>VMSW01000001.1 GCA_013791955.1 Propionicimonas sp. | reverse complement strand
GGCCGGGGTACTCCTGGCCGAGTTTGATCGCGCCCTTGATCGGGTCGAGCCACGCGGTATGGATGTGGCCCCGGAGACTCGGTTGGAGTGGCTGCGGCTGGCTCGCCGGGTCCAGAGTCGAATCGAGGCGTTGACCGGGTTATTGACTGCTGAGGCTGATCTGGCCCAAGCGTCGCTGCAGGCGACTGGTACCCCGTTGGCCTCTTGGCTGGGCATGGGGGAAAACCTGTCTCGCAAAGAGGCCGCCGGTGCAGTGCTCCGAGCCAGGTCACTGGCCGAACACCCCAGGGTGGGTCGGGCTGCCAGTGCTGGCCAAATCAACACCGGGCAGGCCCAAGCGATCAGCCGGGTGCTGGGCGAGTTGGCACCACAACTAGACGCCAACCAGCAGGCTCACGCTGAGGAGGTAATGCTGGGCTTGGCCAGCCAACTGGATTCCCAAGAGTTGGCCAGCGCAGCCGGCCGGGTACTCGCCGAAGTAGTTCCGGTAGTGGCCGAGGAGCTGGACGGTCAACGCCTACAGCGGGCTGCTGAACTGGCTCACCGGCAACGATCGTTGCGGTTCTTCCACGACGGGGCCTCGATCAGGTTCGACGGGTCGCTGCCCCGCCTTGAAGGCGAAGCGTTCATCGCTTTGGTTGCCGCCCACCATGAGGCCCGGCGACGCACCGCTATTGAGGCCCGCGACCCGCTAACAGAGGCCACGGCGGAGCAGCGCCGCGCTGATGCCCTGATCGCACTGCTCGAAGCCGCCCGCCGAAGCAAGCCTGCGCCCGGAGTGGGGGTAGCGCGGATAGTCGTGAAGCTCGACTACGACAAGCTGAAGGATGCCGCCGCCGGTGCCGGGATCCTCATCGCTGGCGGCGAGCCGCTATCAGCCGGTGACCTGCGCAGAGCCTGTTGCGACGCTGAGCTGGTCCCAGTCGTACTCGGATCAAACTCCGAGGTCCTGGACGTCGGCCGAGACCACCGGCTGGTAACCCCACCAATCCGGACCGCACTCACCCAACGCGATGATGGTTGCGTCTTCCCCGGCTGCGACGTGCCCGACACCCTCTGTGACGCCCACCACATCGAACCCTGGTGGCTGGGCGGCCCAACCTCACTAGACAACCTGGTCCTGCTCTGTCACCACCACCACGGCCTAGTCAAACCAGCCAAATTCACCACCCGCGACCAATGGGAAGTACGAATAGCCGACGACGACCTCCCCGAACTAATACCCCCAAAACGCCTCGACCGACAACGACGACCAGTTCGCCACCGAAAACACGGCGGCACCGGACGACCAGCCACCGAGCCACTGGACGGCGAGCAAGTGGACGCTGAACGAGTGGACGGCGGAATCGGCACAACGCTCAGCTCCGGTGGGCCCGTTCCGAGGCCAGCAAGAGCCGGTAGCGTGGCCGCGTGACTCCCAACCCGTCCGGCTGGCAGGCGATCGCTCGTGCCATCGCCAAGGCAATCAAGCCGCGTCTCAGCTCGCCCCGCTCGCCTCAGCCGAGCGCTCCCAAGGAGTATCCAGGCGACTTCACCGGCCGGTTCGACATCGTCTATGACCCCCATCCCGACCAACTGCCAGACCCCGGCGAAGTGGTCTGGACCTGGGTGCCGTACGAAGAGGATCACACCCAGGGCAAAGACCGCCCGGTCGTGATCGTCGGGCGGGACGCTGCTTGGCTACTCGCCCTGCCGATGACCAGCAAAGATCACGATCTGGATGCCGCC
Organism: Propionicimonas sp.; assembly: GCA_013791955.1. Taxonomy (GTDB): domain Bacteria; phylum Actinomycetota; class Actinomycetes; order Propionibacteriales; family Propionibacteriaceae; genus Propionicimonas. The sequence goes on along the minus strand of VMSW01000001.1, from coordinate 159,932 downwards.
CAGGAGGCCAGCGAAGGCCGTTACTGGGTCGACATCGGCACCGGAGACTGGGATCGCTCCGGGCGGCCCAGCGAGGTGCGGGTCAACCGGGTTCTCCGCGTGGACCCACACCGGGTGCGCCGGACCGCCGGCAAGCTCGACCAATCGCGCTTCGCCGAGGTCGCCAAGGGGATCCAAGAGCACTTCGCGTGAGCGCAGCCCGGCCCTTTCGGTGGCCTCAGGCGTACTGCGGCGGGGCTGGCGGCTGCGGCGGCCCCTGGGGCGGGGCTGGCGGCTGAGCCTGCTGGGCCAGCACCGAGGCCGACTGCTTGGTTGCCCCCGGCTGGCCCTCGGCAATCGGCTCGGCGATCACCGCGGTCCCGTAGGCGCACACCTCGCTGAAAGCCTGGGCGATGTCACCGGTATCGAAACGCATCGCCACGATCGCATTAGCGCCACGTGCCACCGCGTCCTGCCACATGCGCTGCATCACCTGCTGGCGGCTTTCGTAAACCAACTTGGTGTACTCGTTCACTTCGCCGCCGCCGATAGCGCGAATGCCAGCGACAAAGTTCGCCCCGATATTGGCCGAACGCACGGTCATACCCATGACCTCGCCAAGGACTGCTTCGATCCGGTAGCCCGGGATGTCATTACTGGTGACGATCAACATGGCGCAATCCTAGGCGGGCTAGCGCTCAGCCCAAGTGGTGCCATCCCGGAGCACCTCCGAAAGCGAATGGCAACCGTCAAATCACGAAGGCACATCAGCGGGGCCCAAAAGTCCTGTTCAACCGCTGGCAGCGTCCGGGGTACGCAGAATTCTGTAGACCGTCGCCCGTCGGTCACCAGCCCGGATTTCGCGGCTCGCGCGTTAGCGATCCCTCGCCTCGACCCACCCCGCCCACCGGCACCCGGCGCAGATGGGCTCAAATGGGGCCTGGGTAGGCCTAACACCTCCGCGCCAGCCACCTGCACACCCCCACCGACCTGGTCGTGGCAGCCGAGAATGGCCACCACCACGACCTGACCCAGACGATGTTGAACCCGCAGCCGAAGACTCGCCTGCGGAAAGCCCCCCACCCGGCCACGCGGCGGCTTTGGAACTGGCACCATTGACGACACACGCTGCGTTAAGAAATGCGCGGCAAGGAGGACTCTGACCGATGGCGAAGCCCGACCTTTCGACCAAATACCTGGGTATGGACCTGACCGGACCGGTCATCGCCTCATCCTCGCCGTTGACCCGGCAGGTAGACACCATGCTCGAACTGGAAGCGGCCGGTGCCTCCGCTGTTGTTCTGCCGTCCTTGTTTGAAGAAGATGCGCTGGCCGATCCGACCAACTCCAAGGCGCTGAGCCAGCGAGTGCAGTTGGTCAAAGACGCCAAGGCCCAACTGAAGATCCCAGTGATCGCCAGCCTGAACGCGACCCGTCCGGGCACCTGGCAGAGCTACGCCGAGGAACTGGTCGGCGCTGGTGCGGACGCTCTGGAGCTGAATCTTTACACCATCACCGCCGATATCGCGGTGGCCTCAGCTGAGGTGGAGATGGATCACCTGGCGGCCGTCGAAGCGGTCAAGATCGTGGTCGACGTCCCGCTGGCAGTGAAGCTGTCGTCCCACTACTCGGCGATCTCTGCCTTCACCGCTCGCGCCGTAGACGCCGGTGCCGATGGGCTGGTCGTGTTCAACAAGTTCTACGCCGCCGACATCAACTTGGATTCCCTCGAGCTGTTCGCCTCCCTAGATCTTTCCTCGCCCGCCGATCAGCGGCTACCACTGCGCTGGATTGGCATTCTGCGTTCGCAGTTGCCCGGCATCTCGCTGGCCTGCACCTCTGGGGTCCACAGCGGCGACGAAGTGGCCAAAGCACTGCTGGTGGGCGCGGACGTTGCCTGCACGGCCTCTGCCGTGATGCAACGCGGCGCCGGAGCCATCACCGAGATGCTTGAGCAGACCTCAGGTTGGCTGGAGCGCCACAACTTCGCCTCCGTGGCTGACGCCCGAGGCAAGATGAGCGCCAGCTCCACCCGAGGCGCCTCGGTGTACGAGCGGGCGCAGTATCTGGATGTGATCAAGGGCAACTGGTAGGCGACTACCGCCGCCTCGGCAACTCCACCACCAGATCGTCAGCCACTTGGTCGTGCCAGCCACGCAGCTGGGTCGAGAGCGGGACGCTGAGCAGGCCCAGTCCGCAAGGTAGGGCCATCACCAGCAACATCAGGTAACGCTGCGCGGCCCGGGCCACTCCAACCGGCGCCCCGGTGCTCCGATCCACCACGGCGATCCCCAGCGCGCGCTTCCCAAGGGTCTGCCCGTGCCCGTTGAGCACCACCTGGTAGACCCCAGCGCCGACCACTGCCAGCACCTGGCCAAACACCTCCAACACCGTCACCGCGGGCCTGGAAGCGCCGAAAAACCCCATGGTGACCACGCCAAGCGCGAGCATGGCCAGGAAATAGCCTGCTCCCAAAGCCAGCGCATCAATCAGCTGGGCCGCCAGCCTGACTCCCGCCGAGGCCAGCACCACCCCCGAAGACTGCCCTCGGGTGGCCACCAGCGTCCGCGGCCCAGACTCCCAGGCGAACCCGGCCAGGCTCGAACCAACCGGAGCTCGCTCAGCCAACAGCGTGGAACGGTCGCGAGTGCGATCATCACCGGCGGGCGCCACAGCCGAGCCAACGACCGCCCCGCAGCGCGGGCAGTGCCCGGCGGCTGGGTCCAGCTCAAGGGCACACAGAGCACACTTCACCGCAGACCCTTCCCGTCGCTGAACTCGGCCAGTCTCACCTCGACCGCTGGTGCTGGGCAAGGAGAGTTCTGCCCACCGCCTCGGGGTCTAGCTGTTGGACTGCGCCGGCACGGCTCGCCGTCCCGAGCCAGACATCCATTCGGGGCGTTCCAGATTGAGTCTGGGCAATCGAATCCCGGCCAACCGCTCCGGCAGCAGCGAGCGGATGTTGAACCTCGCCACCAGCCGCTGCCAGCGACCCAGCGACCCGAGCAATTGCTTGCGGGTGGCGGCTGCGGTCGTCCACAACGCTGTCACTTCGGCCGGGGTCGGGTCTTCGGGGCCGAAGGTGGCGGTGTTCACCGCGACCGCAAACTGGCGCACCCCTGGCTGGCCGATTGCCGCGGACTGCTCCAGCCGGGTGCCTTTGGTTGACAGGATCATGCCCAGGTCGCGGCATTGGTCGAAGACGTCATGCCAGGCGGCAGCCACTCGCCTGCTGGCGGTGCCCGAGGTTCGCCGACGATACCGTCGCAGCGCCTTAGCCACCGCGATCGCGGTCAGCAGCGCCACGATCACCGCCAATGGCGGTCCGACCACCCGCAGGATGGCCAGCAGCACCTTCAGGAACCCCGCCCACCAGTTGTTGGTGACCTTGGTGCCGTTCAGGTCATTTTCGACCGAATCCATCGGGTTGGAGTCCACCCGGGAGCTGTTCGGCGGGGGGACGTTGGTGGCGTTCTTGTCTTGGGATCTGGTTTGCGGCAGCTGATCGGGGGTGCGGTTTCGGTCGGGGATGAACACCTGCGGCGCAATGGCCTGCCAACCCTGCTCGGTCTCCAGCTCCACCCAGGCGCTGACGTTTTGACCTTTGATCGTCCCGCCTTCAGGAACCACCGCACCAAACACCACCCGCGCCGGGAAGCCGGCCTGATTGCACAGCAGAGCGAAAGTGGCCGCGTACTGCTCATCGGAGCCGACGAGTTGATCCCCGAGGACGAAGTTGGACAACCGCCCCTGGCTGTGACCAGGCAGGTAGTCGGCCTGGCCCGCCACGGTTCCGTCGCTCCAGTAGCCGCCCTTCAGATGCGTAGCGATCTCCAGCACCTGCTGGGCCCCGGTGGTGGCCGCCCCACCCCACTTCTGACCGGTGGTGGCCAGGAAGGAGTAGCTGGCCGGGTTGACCGACGGCTGGCCGCCGGGCTGGGAGTTGGCATCGAAGTTGGAGGTCAGCGGCACTGAGGCGAGCTGCACCACGTCCCCGTCCCGGAACCGGTCACCTTCGGTGAGCAGCCCCTGGCCGGTAGCCAGGTTGTAGCGCAACGAACTCAGATGGGTTCGGGTGGTGGCACCGCCGAAGTCGATGTCGGTGTTGCCGCCCAGCGATGGCAGCCAAGGGCCGAGTTCGCGGGTGCGCTCGTAGTCGGCGGCGAAGGTGATGGTCACCGCACTCGGCGTTCCGTCGACCACCCCCGGCAACCGGGCACCGATGCGCTGGAAACCCGACCCGGCGCTGGCCCCGCCCGAGGCGCTCCAGGTGTGCCCGGTGTAGTCGTCCAACACCGCAAACCGCAGTAGGGAGTTGGCAGGCACCCCAGTGACGGTCAGCAGTTCGGCATCCCAAAGCTGGTTCAGGTTCTGGGAGGAGTAAACCCGGAAGCCCACCAGGGGTGAGCTGAGGTCCTTCACTTCGACCGGCGGACGGACGTATTCCCGCAGCACCCAGCGAGGCGTATCGCCCCCGGGTAGCAGTCCGCCGAACAGCCCGCCTAGCACCAAGGCTGCCGCCAACAGGCCAGCACCAGTGAGCAAGCCGGCCCGCGGCGAGCGTCCAGTGCCAGTTAGCTGCCGGCGGCGGCGGTTGCGCACCGCCAGCCAGCCGAAGCCGAGGGCGGCCAAACCCAGGCCCTGAATCAGCGGCGCGAGGGTCTGCCGAGTGCCGAGCAGGGTCACCACGACCAGCAATACCACTGGGGTGATCAACGCTGGCGCAGCCCGGCGGGAGCGGCGCGCGACCACCAGGCCGAGCGCGCCGGCCAGCAGGCCGAGCAGGAATGGCAGCGCCAAATAGCTGCCGTCGCCGACCACTGGCGGCAGGGTGGTGACCAGCTCCTTCCAGCCGTTCACCGCCACTCGGGCCAACTCGCTCAGCGAAGCTAGCGTCGGCAGGAAACCGGCGAAGGCGTATTCGTGAACGGCCACTGCCGAGCCCACCAGGAAGTACCAGACCACCAGGATCACGGGGATCCAGGCCCAATGCCAACGCAACGACAGCACCAGGTGGGCGGTCAGCATGCCCAGCAGCAGGCCGAGCGCACCGACTAGCAGGAAGTGCAGGGTGTCGAAGGTGGTCACCAAACCGGCCAGCGCGGCCAGGCCGAGCAGCATGACAAAGGCCGCATCGATCAACTCGGTGGAGGTGACGCTGAGCTCTTTTATCCGCTCGGTCAGGGTGCGACTGCGGCTGTTTTCGACCGCCGCGTCTGGGTTGACGACTCTCATATCAGCTGACCTCCAGCCAACACCCGCGGCAGATCGGCCAGGCGGCCAATGCTCACCAGGGTGAGCCCAACCGAATCCTGCAAGCTGATCCGGCTACCCAGGTTCACCCGCAATGCCAAAGTCGCCACCTCGCGCGGCAGGAAGGACCGGGCCCGCTGAAACTCGGTGAAGCCGCAGTTGGGGCCGGTGATCAAAATGACCACCGAGGCATCAGGGGCCAGATGGTTCAGTCGCCCAGTCGCCGCAGCCAACTCCCAACCGTCGTAGTCAGCGCGGGAATAGGTGTCCAAGGCCAGATGCGGCGGTGGCTGCATCGCGGCATGCTCGCCGCAGACCAAGGTGAGATCCATCTCGTCGGCCAGGGCCCGAATCGCGATCGAGGCGCCCACCGACAGCGCCACCTCAAACTCCTCATCGCTGTTGTAGGAAGCCCGCTCGACGTCGGTGACCACGGCAATGTGGGACCGCCGAGTGTCCAGAAACTGACGCACCATGAACCGCTCGCCGTCAGCAAGGCCGGAATACTTGGCGCTACTGCGCCAATGGATATAGCGCCGGTCATCACCAGGCACGTAATCGCGCAGCGTGTGGAAAGCCAGGTCGCTCATGGAGATGTCCCGAGTGGTCCGACCTTCCAAATCGCGCAGCAGACCAGCACCCAGCGGCTCCAGCGGCACCGTCCGCGGATGGACGAACAAGTCGATCGGATCGGTCCAGGTGACCTCACGGCGGACCACCCCGAAGGGGTCGCCACGCTGGGTGGTGACCGGGCCCAACTGAATCACCCCGCGGCGCGGACCAGGCACGACTGCCACGTCTTCGAAGCTGCCGCCCGGGGCCAATGCTGGCAGGGTGAAACCAGCCACCGCCTCCCCCACCGGGAACTCCAAGCCAATCGGCAACAGCGGCAGCGAGCTGAGGTTCTTCACCGAAAACTGCACCGCGGCGGCGTCACCGACGACGATCCGCTGCGGGGCCACGTCAAAGCCGACCTCCAGCCGGGTGCGGCCGATCGCGAACAGCGCCGCCCCGCCGACCAGGAAGAACAGCACCGCCGCGAGATAGGAGAACTCCCGCCAACCCAATCGGGCACCCAGGGCGGCGAAGACCACCGCCGCGCCGAGCATCGTCCAGCCCAGAGCCGAGACCACCTGCACCCCGGCGACCAGCTTGGCCAGGTAGGGACGCACCGCTTCACGGATCGGCGCGGTAGCGAACCACGCCCGGCGCAGCGGCAGCGTCACCTCGATGAACGCTAGGCGCAGCACCGCCTTCGGGCCACGTTTGGCCCGCGCCGCCCGACGGCTGGGGTCAGCGGCCGGGATCTTCGGTGGCCTGATCTGAGTGGTCAACGGCGTTCGTCCCTCACACTGCCCGCTCGACCGGGGCGGCCACGCTGGCCAACAACTCGTCGATCACTCGTTCAGTGGTCACTCCAGAGAACTGCGCCTCAGCGTTCAGCAGCAGTCGATGGCTCATGATCGGCACCGCCAGATCCTTGATGTCGTCGGGCAGCACGTGGCTGCGACCCTTGCTGATCGCCCAGGTCTTGGCCACCCGGATGAAGGCCAAGCAGCCACGCATCGACAACCCAAGCCGCACATTGCTGTGCCGGCGTGACTCAGTGGCCAGGTTGGAGATGTAGGCCACGATGGACGGCTCCACGTGGACGTCGTTGGCGAAGGTGGCCATCTGCTGCACCGCGCTGGAGACGATCACCGGTGAAACCGTGGCCGAGCGATCCCGAGTGGCTGCCTGCAGCATCAGCTCCATCGCCACCTCGTGATCGGGGTAGCCGATGGAGGTCTTCATCAGGAAGCGGTCGAGCTGGGCCTCCGGCAGCCGGTAGGTGCCAGCCTGCTCGATCGGGTTCTGGGTGGCGATCACCATGAACGGGCTGCCGACCGGGTGGCCGACGCCGTCGATGGTGACTCGACCCTCTTCCATCACCTCCAGCAGCGCCGACTGGGTCTTCGGGCTGGCGCGGTTGATCTCATCTGCCAGCACCACCGAGGCGAAGATCGGACCCTTGTGGAACTCGAAGGTCCGCTTCTCCTGGTCGAACACCGTCACGCCGGTGACATCGCTGGGCAGCAGGTCAGGGGTGAACTGAATACGACTGTGGGTGCCTTGGACGCTGTTGGCCAGCGCCTTGGCCAGCTGAGTCTTGCCCGTGCCGGGATTGTCCTCCAGCAGCAGGTGACCCTCGCTCAGCATGCAGCTGACCGCCAGGCGGATCACATCCCGCTTGCCGCGGATCGCAATCTCGACGTTGGACACGATCTGCTCGAACGTCTGGTTAAACCAGCGAGCTTGCTCATCAGTAATCACAGTTGTTCCTTCCTAATCTCACTACGGCGAGTGGACGGTGTTGGACGCGATGCCATCACAGGTAACACGAATGGACGTCGCGTAGGGGCCGCCATAACTAAAGAGCCGAGCCACTGTCACCCCGGACACGTTGCCCGAGAAGGTTCGCGTCGAGTCATACGGCCACGAATCCGGCACGTGGCAGGTGTAGGACCCAACGAAGTTCCGGGCGGCAAGGTAGACGGGGTAGTAGTACACCTCGGGGTTTTGAGGGTCGCCGGTGTTGTATCGCTGTTGCTCGCCAACGGTGAGCGTAACGGTTGGCCTAGCAGGGGTCCTTACGCTTGCAGTGTCGTCGGCCGGATCACTGCGATGCGGGGTAGTGGTTCCGGAGTTGAGCACCAACCGAACCGTGACGGTGTTGCTATAGCCAACGGTGCGCGAACCACTCACGTTCAGCGATCCTCGGCCCGTGGACCGATCCTCCTCTTGGCCATCGATGTAGAGAATCAACGTGGCGCTCGCCCCATTGCCATTGGCGGTGCCCTTGGCTGTGACTGAGCTCCCGCTGGCATATGCCGAGGTGATGTTCGGCTTAGCCAGCGGGCCGAAGGAGGTAGCTGACCTTGCCGGTGAAGTGCTGCAACGGTTGGCCTCATTGCAGACCCGCAACGAGTAGGAATAGCTGGTGCCATCGGTCAGCCCGGTGGCGGTATAGCTGCTCGCGCCACCATCTGGCCCTGGGGAGGTAAGCGTCTTGAAGGCACTGCCGTCTCTCAGCAGGGTCAGCTTCGAGGTGCCACCGCGCGAGGCCGGCACGGTATAGGTGAGCCGCACCTCGCCATCATCGCCGGTCGCGGCCGCGGTGATGGCAGTTGGGCTCCAGTTATCCGGCGTACCGACCGCAGCCCAGGCCGAAGAGCGGGCGCTAGCCGAATGCGCGGCCCCGCCGGTGGCGTTGGTGGCGGTGACCAGGTAGGTGTAGCTGGTGCCGTCAAAGCGGACGGTGTCGTCCACGCAACTGGTCCGGGTGACGTTGGCGCAAACGCTCTTGCCGTCGCTGCGGGCCACGTCATAACTGACCGGAGTTGGCCCTTCCGGCGAAGAAAGACTCCAGGACACCGTCACATTGGTGGTGGCCCCCACGGCTGCGCCCGGGTTGGGCGCGGCTACCGACAGCCCGGCCGGCTTGCCGGAGGACTGGCCCTGATCGGAGGCTGCCGGACCAATGGCGTAGTCATTTTCGCCGGCCACCGAGAAGGTGTAGACATCATTGTTGCTGGGCACATTCACCCGCAGGCTGGTCTTGCCCGCACCCACCGGGTGCGTCGTGCCGGCGGCCGTGACGTGAATCACCTTGATGGCGGAGCCGTCATTGGCGATCTTGCCCCAGCTGACCAGCACCGAATGATCCTGGGGATCACTGACCTGCACCCAGGCTGGCGCACCCGGCGCCACGTCCGGGGTGATTTGGGCCGAGGACGAGCTCCAATCACTCCAGTCGGCCTTATTGTGCGCCCGCACCTGGAAGGTGACCGCGGCCCCATTGGTTAAACCGGTGACCTGGCAGGGCGCGCTGCGGCAGGTAATCGTCCGGCCGCTGCCCGGTCCGCTGGCGATCTTCAGCTGGTAGGAGTCGATCGCAGCACCATTGGCGTTGCCCGGCGTCCATGCCAAGGTCGCGGCATGCGATTGCACGGTGGGCCCGTTGCGGGGCGCACTGGGCGCGTCTGGACGGGAGTAGACCGTCATGGTGATGGTGCCATCGGCCCAGCGGGTATCCCGACCCGGATCCGCGGCCAGGTCAGTGGCCTTGACCCTGAATACCAACTTGCCGGAGGTATCCGCGGCCGGGGTGATCGTCACCGAGGCCTGATCGATGTTGACACTCGCCTTGCCCCCGCTGGTCTGCTTGGTCTCCAACACCTTGGTCTGAGCATCCAATAACGGCGAAATCAGTGAGATCGGCACGGTCACCGGGGTGCCAGCTTTGATGTCGGTCAGATTCACCGAGCGCAACTGCGGTGCGTCAGCCGGAACCACCTTCACCCGCAGCGTGGCGGTGGCCGCAGCCGTGCCCTCGATGCCAATTCGCAGCACCCCTTCACCGTCGTCGGGGGCCCCGCCAGCGGCTTGGAGCTTCACTCGATGCTCGCCGCCAGTAGCGCTCACCTGATCGATCGGTTGCTCCCAGGAGGCGGCATAGGTCAGGTTGCCCAGGGACTCGGGATCAGGGCTCCACACGTGGCAAAGGCTGGTGATGTCGAGGTTCTTGATCTCGCCACCTTGGACCACGGTTTGGGTGAACTCCGGGCAGCGCAGCACCGGAGTCGGCGCCCCGACCTGTACTGGAATGGTGACGGTGGCGGTCAGCACGCCGTCGTCGGTCTGCGAGGCCCCGTCCATCACGTCCAGGGTCACCGAGGCCGGGCCAACATAATTGTTCTTGGAGGTGAGGGTGAACCGACCCGAGTCGTCCACCTTGCCGTCGAGATACTCCCCGGGCGCCGTCTCGGCCTTGGCTGAGGCGATCCGGACCGCTTTGCTACGTGGCGACTCGACAAAGTCGGCGATGCCGAAGCTGGCGGTGGCGTTGCTGGCCAAGTCAATACTGGCGCCGACCTTCAGCTGCGGGGCGCCCGCCCCCGCCGCCGGGACGTAGACCACCGCGGCGCTCACCGCACCACCAGAATCGGTCACGGTGTAAGGAATCACCTGGGGACGCTCGCGCAGCGGGACCCGCAGTTCACCGCCGACCAGGCTGGCGCCCTCGACCGTCACTGCCAAGGCGGGTTTCAGCGCGTTGAGCGGACCGTCGACGTCCCAGGCCTCGCCGAGCAGGTTGGCTTTACCGGAGGCGCCATCGATTTCGGCGACCTGGTCAACCACCGTGGGCGGATTGTTGAAGCCCTGCTTGGCCATGATCTTCACCGTGGCCACTGGTCCGGTGCCGCCGTTGCCAGTCAGGGCGTAGTTCACCAACACCGGCTGCTCGATTAGCTCCGGGGCCCGCACCTGCAGCGGCCCCTGCTCACCACTGAGAATGGCATCGGCCGGCACCGGATTGTTGGTGCGGTTCAACGGCGCCACCGTGGCCGCATCGTCGCGAGCGATGAAGTCGTTGGCCATCAGATTCAGCTGCACCTCAGCACCGGGTTTGGTGGTGAGCGCATCATCGATGGCCACCGGCGGCTGGGTTTGGCCAGGCTCGGCCACCGCCACCCGGACGGTGCCGATGCCGGTGCGGCCGTACTTGTCGGCAACCTGATAGCGGAAGGTGTCGGTGCCAACCAGGCCGGCGGTCGGATAGGCCTCGTAGGTAATCGAGTTCGGGCTGATCGCCACCACCCGGCCGAGTTCTGGTGCCGAGGCGATGCCGGTGACGATCACCGTGTCACCGTCGGGATCCTGACCGGAGGTGGGGATCGCAATCCGGACCCGGCTGCCCGAAACCACCCGCATCTCGACCGTGTTGGCCACCGGTGCGGCGTCGGGATCATCGGCACTCGGCTCAGGCTTGATGGTCACCACCACCTGGCTTTCGGCGGCATCACCGGCCGCAGTCTGCGCGGTGTAAAGAATCACGACCTGGCGCGAACCCGCCACCGTCGCCGGAGCCACATAGCGGATCTGATCACCACGGACGTAGGCCGAACCAGCATCACCTTGATCTTCGTCGGCCTTCTTGGCGCGATCGAGCACCGCCAACTTGCCGTCGGCGTCAGTGTCTAGCCCGTCGGTGACCAGCTTCAACGGCTGCCCGGAAAGTGAGGAGTCGTTGGTCAACACCGGGATCAGCACCGAATCGCCAGCCCGCACCACAGCGGTGTCCTTGCGGGGCAATGCGACGTCCTGCTCGATCGGGTCGAGCTGAGTCACCAGGACGTCACCTTCGGCGGATTGCGACCCATTGGTGACCGTGTAGTGCACCGCTTGGGCGCTGCCACTGGCTCGTTGATCGCCGCCTAGAATCCGCAGCCAGCGACCCTGGACGACCTGCACCTGCAGCCGCACTCCCGAACCGGCGGCAGCAGCCTGCACGGTGAGCAGATTCCCAGCCGGGTCGTAGTCGTTAGCCAGCACGTCGATCAGTACCGGGTTGACCCCCCGCATCGCCGCCTGATCGGGCATCGCCACCGGGCCGGAGGCCTTGCCTGCGGCGAGCGCATCAATGCGCAGCGATCCCTTGGCGGGCGCGGAGTTGCCGAAGCTGACCGAATACTCCAGGAAGTAGGGTCCCTCCTGGTCAGCGACCACGGTGATCCGTCCCGACTTCTCATCGGTGGTCACTTTGAGATGCGCCTTCTGGGTGAGCTGCCCCGACAAAGTGAGCTTGGCATTCAAGTTGCGCGGGTCGGCGCCGGGGGTGTCGTTGTTCAAGGGAAAGACCGAAATCGGCTTGCCCACCTCACCTCGAGCCGAATCGGGCTGGGCCACTGGCGAGACCGTGGTGGTCGACTTCTTGCCCAGCACCCGCACCTTCAAGGTGTTGCGCACCGATTTGGCGTCGGCGCCGTCGGTCACCTCATAGCTGAGGGTTTGATCCTGGTCTTCCTCGGTCTCTTCGGCCGTGTAACTCAGCTGCCCGTCCGGGGTCACCGGGACGATCGTGCCGTCGCCAGCGTTGGCGCCAATCACCGTCACCGGGTCGCCTTCGGGATCGCGCCAGTCGCTGACCACCGGAATGGACAGGGTGCCGAAAGAGGGCACGGTGTAGCGCGGCGCGCTGTAGTTGGGTCGCAATGCTGGCGGGCTCTGCCGGGCGCCGGCCTCGTTGACCACCACATGGCCGGTGTCGGTGTCGCTGCCATCAGAGACGGTGTAATCAAAGGCCACCGTCGAGGCGCCTTCGGGCAGGAACAACTTCACCGTCTGCCCGTCGGGCGAGACCTCCAACTCGGTGCCCTGGGGCACCTGCCGCGGCTCGATCGACTGGATGGTCAGCACACCGCCGACAGTGTCGGTGTCATTGTCGAGGACGTGCAGCACCGTCGTGCGGTCCTGACGGGCCCACAGATTGTCGTCATTGGCCTTCGGCTTCGGCTGGGTATCGGCCCCCGCCTCCTTCTCCTTTTCTTGCTGCTCCACCGGCGGCTTGGGTTGGGGCCAATCGATGCTGCTGCGAGTGTCCAGGTCGTAGGTGGTGCCGTCAGTCTGATCGTTCAGCAGAATGAGGCCGTGGTTCTGCCGAAAGGCCGGACGGTCCAGCCCGCCCTCAACCAACTGCGGCTCGACCGCGCCGCCGTCGCAGGAGCGCACGACGCGGCCAATGCCAGCCCAAGCGCCGAAATCACAACCGCCCAGCCGCACCGGGCTGGCTGGCGCACCAGCGGTCTCGGTGTGGACCGGAATCACTTGAGCCGAATCCAGTCTCAGCCGGAGTAGGCCTTTGGTGGTGGCCACCAGCACCGCTTCGGCGGCCGGGCCCGGCTGCTGCAGTCGGGTGGTGGCGTCGGCCCCGTCCAGCGGCACTACCCGTCCGCCGGGAAGCACTGCCTGGCCGCCGGTAGCGTCCAGCAGCACTGGTGAATCACCCACCACGGTGATGGCGACCGACTGCAACTTGGGCAACCCATCGGTGGTGGTGGGAGCGGCGAAGAAGTCGTCTTTGGGCGCAATGGAGATCAGGCGCCCGTTGATGCCAGCCAGGTAGATTTTGCCTTCGGCGCTCACCGTCAGCGCGGCGCTACCAACCTCGACATCGGGGGCCAGACCGAGGCTGGCCAGCGGCGGGTTGGAGCCGGCCAGGGCGGCCAGGTCGACCACACCGGCAAGCCGGTCATACCGGGTGGCCCAGACTCGTCCGCTACGGTCCATTACTGCCAGCGTGCCGCCATTGGCCACCACGGAATTCGAAGCGTCCAGGCCAACCGCGCGATCGGCTAGGGGCTGACCAAGGGCGGTATCGATCGCTGTCAGGGTCGAGTTGGACTGATCCCAGCCCAAAGCCAGATTGCCGTCCTGGATGATGTCGAGCTGATAACGCGCCACCCGCACCCCGGGCGGGGAAACCCGCGAATCGAGGGCCCGGGCGGCCTTGTTCACCCGCCCGAATTGGCCGGCGTTGTCGTTGGAGACCCAGATGCCGGTGTCGTTCAGATCTAGCTGGCGCACCGGAAAGCCGATCGCCAATGCCGCATAAGACACCAGCACGATCACCAAGCCGCCGACTAGTACCAATGGCACTAATCGACCAAGACGCGACGCAATATCCCTAGTCAAGCCACACTCCCCGCGGTGCTGAACTCATCCCCGATTTGCGAGCATACCGTTCTCTCAGCGCCAGGCAATGCCCAGAGGGTCCCGGCGGACGGTTTGGGGAGTTCTCTCCGTCAAAGGCTGGGGAAGGCGGGGGTAAACAATGGTGAACCACACCTGAGGCGCCCCTATCTGACCCAGGTCACCCGGCTGGAGGAAACCCCATCACAGACTGCCCAGACCTGGTTGCCCCAGTAGCCGAAGTAGGCGCCGGTGTTGAAGGTGCCACTGCCTGAGGCGTTGTAGGCGGAGAACTCGTGGTCGCCGCCGTAGTCGGTGCGAATGCTGCAGTGGGTGCTACCGCTAAACCCGTTCAACGTCACCAGGACGTAGTTACAGCCACTTTCGCAACTGGACGTCGTGATCCGGTCTGACCCCTGGGTGACGCCCACTGACAATGGCGGCGACCCAGTGGTTGCCGTGGTGGTAGCCGTGCCACCGTCGCCCCGACTGGGATTGGTCGAACCGGTAACCAACTCGGCCCGCACCGCGGTGGCGTGGTTGTAGCCCACCGTCCGGTTGCCCGAAACGCTCAGCCCACCGGTGCCGGTGTCCGACCCGACCGAGACCCCGTCGATGTAGAGGGTCAGGGTGGCTGGCGCCCCGTTGCCGTTGCCGGTGGCGCTGGCGTGCACACTCGACCCGCTGGCCGAGGCACTCACCGCCGGACGCGACAGCCCCCCGAAGGTGGTCACGCCGATGGCGCCGGAGTAGGAGCACCGATCCGCTTCGTTGCACACCCGCATTCGCAACGCGGTCGGGTCACCGTCACTCAACCCCGTGAGGGTCGCGGTGTGCACCCCACCAGTCTGGGCACCGATGGTCCGCAACACCGAGCTGCCATTCATCACCGCCACCGTCGAACTCGATCCACGTGAGGCGGGCACGGTGTAGCTCACCTGAGCCTGCCCGTCGGTGCCGGTGGCTGCGGCCGTCCAGCTGCCCCAGCCGTCCGGGGTGCCGGTGGCCCGCCAGGCTGGTGAGCTGTCAGAGGCGGCGTGCGCCGAGCCGCCGGTGGCGTTGGTGGCGGTCACTGCATAGGTGTAACTGGTGCCGTCGAAAGTCACGCTGTCGTCGGTGCAACTGCGGGTGGTGGCGTTACTGCACACTCGCTTGCCGTCGCTGCGCACTACGTCGTAGCTCACCGGCGTTGGGCCGTTCGCCGAACCGAGGCTCCAAGTGATGTCAGCCTGGGTGGTCGCCCCGACCAGATCCTGCGGAGATGGCGTGGCCACGTCCAGGCCGAGCGGACGCCCGGAGGACTGGCCCTTCTGCGAAACTCCCGGTCCCATGGCGAAGGCATTCCGGGCTGACACGGTGAAGGTGTAGACCTGATTGTTGTCCAGGCCCGTGATTCGCTTGCTGGACTGCCCCGGAATGGCTTCAGCCACGGAGCCACCGTAGGTGATGTAGATCTTGGTCAGCTTCGAGCCCTGGTTGGCGATCGCGCCCCAAGACACCACCAACGCATTGTTTTGCGGATCACTCACCGAGACCGAGGACGGGGCCCCCGGCGCGGTGTCGGGCGTGATCGCGGCCGAGCGACGGCTCCAATCGCTGTCGCCGGCCCGGTTGAACGCCTGTACTGCGAAGGTGTGCGCTTCGCCGTTCATCAGCCCGGTGAAGCGACAGGAGGTACTGCGACACTCGATCGTCCGCCCAGCACCAGGGCCGGAGACGATCTTGACCCGGTAGCCCTGGATGGCTGCACCGTTGGCCGCGCCCGGTTGCCAGGTCAGCATCGCGGCCGCGGACTCAACCGTTGAGCCGGTCCGGGGGGCGCTGGGCGCCTCCGGACGTGAATAGACCACCAGCGTGATGGTGCCCACCGCGTGCCGGTCCTGGCGCTCCGGAGAGCCGGCCAGATCGGTCGCGACCACTTGGAGCTTCACCACTCCCGAGGTATCGACGCCGGGAGTGATGGTGACTGAGGTGTCGGTATTAGTGAAGCTGGCTGCGCCGCCTTCCAGGGCAGTGACGCTGATGATCTTGGTGCGGGCGTCCACCAGCGGTGAGGTCAGCGAGATCGGCACCACCACCGCCGTGTTGGCTTTGATGTCGGTGAACCGCACTGAGCGCAGCTTCGGCGGTGGTGCTGCGACCACCCGCACCGACATCTTGACCGGCTTGGCCGCGGTGCCGGCGATCCCGACGATAAAGGTGCCCATCGCTCCGCCGGTCGAATCCCCGGCGGCCTGCAGCCGAATCTGGTGACCCCCACCGGTCGCGTCCACCCCGGCAATCGGGGTCTCCCAGTCAGCGGTGTAGGTCAGCCCGGCAAGGGTCTCTGGATCCGGGCTCCACACATGACACAAGGTGGTGATGTCGAGGTTCTTCGCCTCACCACCTTGAATCACCGTCTGCGGATCGGACGGGCAACGCAGCACCGGCGTCCGCTCCCCCACCTGCACCGGAATGGAAATGGTCGCACTCAGCACCCCATCATCGGTGAGGGAGGCTGAATCCATCACGGCCAGGGTCACCGAAGCTGGCCCGACATAGCCATTCTTCGAAGTCAGGGAGAAGCTGGTGGCGTTGAGGACCTTCACCTCAAGATCCTGGCTGGGGGCGGTGGCCGCCTTGGCTGAGGAGATCCGGACGATCCGACCGCGCGGGGATTCGACGTAGTCCTCGATGTTGAAGCTGGCCGTGGCGTTGGTGGCCAGATCGATCGAGCCGCCCACCTTCAACTGCGGCGCGCCAGCACCAACCGAGCCGACGTAGACCACGGCAGCGCTTTGGCCACCGGCAGCATCGGTGACCAGGAACGGGATCACCTGGGCGTGATCCAGCAACGGCACGCTGTATTCGCTGCCGACCAGGGTGGCGCCAGCCACCTCAGCCAGCGGCTCGACTCGCAGCGCGCTCAGGTCGCCGTCCACATCCCAGGCCTTGGTGAGCAGATCGGCTTTGCCTACTTTGCCGTCGGTCTTGGCGGTTTGATCCACCACGCTCGGCGGGTTGTTGTAGCCAACCTTGGAGACGACCTTGACCGTGGCGGCTGGGCCGGTGCCGCCGTTGCCGACCAATGCGTAGTTCAACAGCACCGGTTGGTCACCGTCACCGGGACCGGTGAGGGTGATCGGGCCTACTTCAGCGGCCAACTTCGCGGCGCCTGGCAGCGGATCATTCAGCCGCTCCAGCGCAGCGATGGTCACGACATCGTCGCGGGAGTAGTAGTCGTTGCCCAGGGCATTCAGCCGCACGTCCGCGCCGGGAGCCACGGTCAACTGGTCATCGATCGCCACCGGTGGCTGGGTCTGGCCCGGGCTGGTCACCGACACTCGGATGCTGCCCACCCCGCTGCGGCCGAAGGCGTCGGTGACTACATACTCGAAGCTGTCGGTGCCTACCAGGCCGTTGGTCGGGAAAGCCTCATAGGTGATCGAGGTCGGGCCATAGCCGACCACCCGTCCCAGGGACGGGGCCGAGGCGATCCCCGTCACCACCACCGAATCGCCATCAGGATCCTGCCCTGAGGTCGGCACCGGAATCTGTACCCGGCTGCCCGTGGTGACCCGGGTCTCCACCGTGCTGGCCACTGGCGGCCGGTCGGGATTGGCCTGATCGGGTTGGGCCTTGATGGTCACCACCACTTCGCTTTGGGCGGTGTCGCCGTCGGTGTTCGCGGCGGTATAGCTGATCCGCACCTGCCGGGTGGCACTCACCTCGACCGGCGGGACGTAGCGCACCTGGTCGCCCCGGACGTAGGCCCGCCCCACGTCGCCTTGATCTTCGTCCCCGCGCTTGGCCGGATCGTAGACCGGCAGCTCACCGTCATGATCGGTGCCCAGCGCATCGGTGACCAGCCGAAGGCGCTGGCCAGACAAGGTGGTGTCGTTGGCCAGCACTGGGATCAGCACCGAGTCGCCGACCCGCACCACCGCAGCGTCCTTGCGGACCAGCACCCGGTCAGCATCGGCGTCGTCAAGCTGGGTTACCAGGACGTCGCCAGCGGCGGTTTGTGATCCGTTGCTGATCGCGTAGTGCACCACCTGCGGGTTGGGGGCCAGCCGGTCGACCTGGGGCAACAACCGCAGCCAACGTCCGCCGATCACCTGGGCCTGCAACTGTTCACCGTCCACCGGGGTCACCGCCTGCACGCTGAGCAGGTTGCCGGCCGGGTCGTAGTCGTTGGCCAGCACGTCCACCAGCACCGGATTGCGGCCACGCATCGAGACCTGATCGGGCATCGCCACCGGTTCGGCACCAGAGTCTCTCAGGGCGTCCACCCGGATTCTGCCGGTGGCCTGCGAGGCACTGCCGAAGGCGACGGTGTAGTCGAGAAAGTAGGGACCTTCCCGTTTGGGCACCACCGTGACCCGGCCGGTCTTCTCATCGGTGGTCACCGCCAGGTTCGCCTGGTTGGGAATCTCACCGCTGAGGGTTAGCCGGGCGGCCAGGTTTCGCGGATCAGCACCGGGGATGTCATTGACCAGCGGCGAGATCACGATCGGTCGGCCAGCCTGGCCGCGCACCACGTCCGGCTGGGCGATCGGGGCGGACTGCCGTAAGGAATCCTTGCCGATCACCTGCACCCGTAGCGCCTTCGAGACCGGCTGGTTGTCGGTGCCATCTGCGACTTCGTAGGTGATCATCCGCTCCTGATCGGCCGCCGCTTCACCGGGGCTGAAGTCGATCTGCCCATCCGGGGTCACCGGGATCACGGTGCCGTCCTCGTCCCGGGCCCGCAGCAGGGTCACCGGGTCACCTTCGCCGTCGCGCCACTCGCTGGTTACCGGGATGGTCAGATTGCCGAAGGAGGCCACGGCATAGGCCGGCTGGACGTAGTGCGGACGCAGGTCGGGCGCAGTCTGGCGGGTGCCGGCGTCGGTAACGACCACCTCGCCGTCATCGCTGGCACTGCCATCAGAGATCGTGTAGTTGAAACGCACAGCTGGCACGCCTGGGGGGAAGGAAACCAGCACGCTTTGGCCGTCCGGGGCGATCTCCAGCAACACGCCCTGAGCCGGGCTGGGTCGGCTCACGGTGACGATCGAGAGCACTCCGGTCACCGTGTTGAGGTCGTTGTCGAGCAGGTGCAGCGCGGTGGTGCGATTCGTGCGCACGAAGGCCTGATCGTCGACGGCCTTCGGTTTGGACTCGACCGGATCGCTGTCGTCGGTCTTCTCCTGCTCCTGATTGTCTTCGACCTCAGGCTGGGGCCAGCTGATGCTGGTCTGCCGATCAAGGTCATAGATCAGCCCATCGGCCTGGTCATTGAGCACGATCAGCCCCCGGTTTATCCGGAAGGCTGGCCGGGTCAGCCCCTTGGCCACCTGCTGCACCGACGGCTCTGCGTTGCCGCAGGCCCGCACCACCCGACCAACACCGGCCCAGGCACTGAAGTCACAGCCGCCGAAATGGACTGGGACGGCCGGCTCGCCACCACCGACCAGGTCAATCTGGACCAGCTGCCCCGAATCGAGGCTCACCCGCAGCAACGACTTGGCATTGGCCACCAACACCGTGGCCGCATCGGCCCCGGCGGCCTGCAACTTGGCCTGAGGATCCCCCTCAAGCTGGACGGTCTTCAGGTTGGGCAGTACCAGCTGCCCGGCCGTGGCGTCCAGGGCGATCACCGCTTCAGCCACGGTGGTGATCGAGATCGACTTCAGCACCGGGCGACCGTCGCTGATTTTCGGCTGGTTGAAGCCGGCCCCGTTGGGTTCGACGGTGATCAGGCGGCCGTTAACCCCGGCTACGAATATCGTGCCCTGCTCACTCACCGCCAGTGCCGCCGAGCCGATTGGCGCGTCTGCGGCGAGGCCGAGTTCGGCCAGTGGTTTGAGCGCGGAGTCCATCGGGCCCAGGTCAGCCACCCCAGTGGTCGGGTCGTAGCGGCCAGCCCAAAGCCGACCCAGTCGATCCATCACCGCCAGGGTGCCCCCACGCAGCAGCACCGAGCTAGTGGCATCGATCCCGACGGCCTGCTCGGCGATCGGCCGACCGGCCATGGTGTCGATCCTGGTCAGGCGCCCGTTGCGGGCATCAAGGCCGAAGACCGCGTTGCCGTCCTGGAAGATATCCAGGGCGAACGGGCTCACCCGTTGACCCGGCGGCGACAGGCGTGCGTCCAGCCCAATCGCGGCTTTGTTGAACCGGCCGAATTGACCGGCGGCATCATTGGAAACCCAGATTCCGGTATCGTCCAGATCGAGCTGGCGAACCGGGAAACCACTAGCGAGGACGGCATAGGCGAGAATCGCCAGCAGCAGCACGCCGATCAGAGCAATCGGCGCCTGACGAGCCATTTTAAGCCAATTTCCCCGCTCCAATACGCCCGCCCCCGCTCCAGTTGCCTCGATCAGTGGTCTTTGAGCATACCTGTCGGACCGGTGGGCACAACCCGCTCACAACGGCCACGGGCAGGTCGCGCAGTTGAACCCAAAGGGTTGTTCTGCCGACAGTTCTACGGTAATAAAGTTAGGTCTTCTGGGGTCACGATTCGGGCCGCCATTGCGTACTCGATCAAGCGCGCTTTTCGGCTTGATGCCGCCCCGACTACCCCACCTCGCAGGCCACGCACCCCGGCCTCGGTGAACTTCTCACAGATCAAATCGAGCTTGCGATTGAACTTGGTGACCGCCCAGCCGAGGCGCTTGGCGACCTTCGCCGATTGGGGCACGGCGCCGGCGCCAACCTTGCGCCGACTGAGCAGATCCTCACACAACGCAACCAGCAACAGCTTCTGTTCTCCAGTCAGGCTGACCGGGCCGAGCGTGACCTGCCCATCTGCGGATTCACTGATCGGCAACCGCTCGAAGGGGACGTCGCTCACCCGGATGTCGAATTCGTAGGTGGTCGGGCCTGCAGTGAACCAAATCACCGTGGACGGGAACACCAATGGCAGCCGCGCGCCCGGGGAAAGCCACGCCTGGAAGGTGCCCGAACCGTCGGCGACGGTGGCCGAAAGCTGGGAGCCGACGTTCTCCAACCACCACAGATCGGCCTGGTAGTAGACGGCAAGGAAAGTGCGGTGCAGGAAGTTGTTGTCCTCGTCCAACACCAGATCGCCCTCGCGTCCGATGGTGAACCGCTCCTCGGGCTTGGGCTGGTACTCCTCGCCGATGAAATCGATGGCCACTGCTGGAATCACTGCTCACATCCCTTCGTCCATTCGGCCGGTGCGTCCTTGCCGTCAAGCCGGAAGACCTTCACCTGCACACAGACCCCCGAGGGGGCGTTATTGATCACGGCTTTGGGCGCATCAGTGTGGTTGACCTGCTGGTTGGAGCCAACCACTTTCCACTCGAACTGATCACTCGGCAGGGAGTGGGTGTAGGTCCATTCGCAGGACACGACCGACCCCGCGCGACTGCAGGCGATCACCGGCCGTCCCGGGGCCGGCACCGGCTGGTCCACGTCCGGTGGCGCCTGGCTGACTGACACCGTCGGATCAGGTCGCGGTGGTGTCGGAGCAGTGAGCACCGCCCAGGTGATGGCCGATATCGCCCCCACCAGCAGCACGCCCAGCCCGACCACCAGCAGCCTCTTGCCAGCCCCACCATCGGTTTGGGCTGAGGCCACCCGCTCCGGCGATGAGCTCACGTTGGCGGGCCGCAGCACTGTGGCGCCCACCACGTTCGAGTCGTATTCGGCCACTGGGGCAACTCGGCGATTGGTGCGACGGGTCTTGTCGGCCCCGATCTCAGCTGCGGTTCCGGGCTCAACCACGGTGGCGGGCGGGGAAGTTACCGGCGAAATCACCAGCGGCGAGCGCACCTGGGTGCGATCGGCCGAGCCCTGGTGCCGCGGCACCGAAGCCTCCTCAGTGTTGGCCAGCTCCACCGGGGTTCTCGGCAGCCGCATTTCCTGTTCGATCGCCTGCAGCGCTCCGACCAGTTCCAGCGCGCTGGCTGGCCGCAGGATCGCATCCTTGGCCATCGCGGCGCGCAAAAGGCGATCCAGCGAGGCGGGCACGTCAGCGCGTCCGGTGGTGGGCGGTGGCACGTCACGAATCCGGCGCATCAGCGCGAATGGCGCGTTGTCGCCGCCGGGAATCTCAAACGGCGAGCGCCCAACCAGCACCTGCCAAAGGGTCGCGGCCAGCGAGTAGACGTCCGAGCGGACGGTCGCCGGTCCGGTGGCATAGAGCGTTTCCGGCGGCGACCAGGGCACCGAAACACCAACATCGTCATCGTCGGAGTCGACCATCCGGCCAGCGATACCAAAGTCGGTCAAGCCGGGGCGTCCGTAGGCATTGGTGAGCACGTTGGCGGGTTTGATATCGCGGTGCAGCAGCCCGGACCGGTGCGCAGTCTCGACCGCCGAGCCCAGCTGGATGCCCAGCACCAAAGTGTTGGCCACTGAGAGCCGCTCGCTGCGGGCCCGCTCAGCAAGACTCGGCTTCGGGTAGTACATCATCGCGATGTAGGGCCGATGGTCCAGAGTGGTGCCGGTGGCGTAGACCGGCACGATGTAGGGGTGTTCCAGGCGGGCCATCGCATTGGCCTCGGCGGTGAACCGGCCGATCGCCACCGCCGAGAGGCCGGTCTCGCGCAGCACCTTCACCGCCACCTTCCGCAGCGGGGTGGCCTGGTCGTAGAGGAACACGTCGGCGTAACCGCCGCTGCCGAGCTTGCGGACGAAAGTCAGCCCGGCGATGTCTGGCGGGCTGTCGGCCCTACTCAAGGCAGCACCTCGAAGGTGAAGCTGATGGTTCCGGCCAACACCACTCGCGTGCCGGGCTCGATGATCACCGGGTCGTTGGTCCGCAGGGCCACTGGCATTTCACCGGGCAGGATCACTTCGGTGCCATTGGTCGAGCCGAGGTCACGAACCACCACGTTCCAGTAGTCGAGGCTCACTTCGAGATGCTGACCCGAAACGTCCTTCTCCGGGTCAGGCAGGCGCACCAGGTTGGGCTGCTCGGCGGCATAGCCGGACGGGATGTGCGGGTTGCGCCCCAAGATCACCGGACGGTCCAGCGCCACCACTCCACCGGTGGAAAGCCGGAGTTGGCCCAGCACCGGACGCGGGATCTCGGTTGGCTGCTGTTGCGGGATCGGCGCCCCGCAGACCCGGCAGCTGCCGGCATAGGCCGGGCTGAGGTGGCCATCCGCGCAGCGCGCGGCCACCACCATCACCACCGGCGGCAACCCGACCAGTGCCGAGCGGTTGACCGTCCGATCTGCGACCAGGACGGACGGTGCTGCTGGCGGTTCACTGATCGGCGCGATTGGCGGGGCTGGCGGTTGTTGGGCTGGCGGTTGTTGGGCTGGCGGTTGTTGGGCTGGCGGTTGCCGCGGTGGCGGCGGCGCGAAGTCTGGCGCTGGGGTGGTTGGAGCCACCGGCTCGACCGACGGCCCAGTCGCCTCGCCGCTCAGCCAGGGCATGCCGGTGATCAGCGCCGTCGGGCCAGGCGGGGTCGCCGGTGGCACGTCGACGGGCAGGTCTGCGGTGGGAATTGTCAGTGGTGCCACCATGGTGGCGCTCGGGTCGCTGACCGGTGCCGCCGCTTCTTCGGGCTCGGTCGGCTCAGGCCCAGGCTCGGGTTCGGGGGTCGGCACCGGCCGCTGACTGGTCAGGAACAGCTGCGCCAGTTCGTCGGTGGCCGGTTCGGTTGCCGGTTCGGTTGCCGGTTGGCTGGCCACCTCGGGCGCGGGCGCCGGGGTAGGCGGCCGAGACTCGACCGCGGCAGGCTCAACCGGTGTCGCCTCGGCGTCCTCGGCGAGGCCGAAGCTCACTGCGGCCGCCAGCACCACCCCAGACCCGATAGGCAACCAGGCGGCGCTGGGCGTCTGACTCAGGCCGAGCATTGCTTGGCTGGCAGCTGGCTGCCAGGTGTCGTGCCACATGGTGCGTTCGGCGGCCAGACCAGTCAGCTCACCAACGCTCCCCATCACTGCGCCGCGGACGACCAACCGGACGCCTTCGTCGGTGACCTCGAAAGCGCCGAAATCGGCCAGTGCCTTCAGCCCACTGGTCACCAGCGCGTCGAGCACGTCGTCCACCCCAGCGCCAGCCTCGACCAGAGCGGAAACCCGAGCCACCAGCGGATCGCCCGGCTCGAGGTCTAGCAGCACTGCGGTTCGTCCGTGCACCACCGCGACGGCAGCGCCGGGTACGTAGCGAAGGATGCCGGTCATTGCGGCCTCGCTTCCGCTCGCAGGCTCGACCGCGGATTGGTGATCTCCTCGACGTCGGAATCGGTTAGGTCGGCGGCCACGTCCACGATCAGCACCGAGATGTTGTCACTACCGCCAGCCTCCCAGGCTGCGTCCACCAGGCTACGGGCGGCCACTTCGCTGTCGTGACAGTGGTCAAGAATCGTCGCGATCGCGTCATCGGAAAGCTCGGCGGTCAGCCCGTCAGAGCAGATCACGAAGCGCTCCCCTGGGGTTTGCGGCAGCACCCACAGGTCTACCTGGGGTGCCGGATCGGTGCCGATCGAGCGGGTGACGACGCTGCGGGAGCTGTGCAGGCGAGCCTGTTCGGGGGTGATCACCCCCTGCAAAATCAGCTCCTCAACCTCGGAGTGGTCCAAGGTGGCCCGCGAAAGCACGCCCTGGTAGGAGCGATAGACCCGCGAGTCGCCGACATTGAACACCGCCCAATGCTCAGCCCCACCGATGTCGATCCGGGCCAGCCCGGTGACCGTGGAGCCCAGCCCGCGGGCTTCGGGATGCTGGTATCCGTAATCAAGCACGGCGGTGTTAGCCGCCAGCAGCGAATCGAGGACGGCTTGGCGTTCCAGATGGTCGTAATCGAGTTCGCGCAATTGGCCAACAACGATCTCGCTGGCAACTTCACCGGCCGCGTGACCGCCCATTCCGTCGGCGACCACCCAAATGTAGGTGCCCACGTAATAGCGATCCTCGTTGAGCGACCGAACGGCACCAACATCGGTGCAGGCACCGACCGAGACCCCAATCACAGCCACGCTCCTATTTGTCCCCAATTGCCACCCGTTAGTCAGCCAGGCCGACCCGGTTGGGGCACCCACATGCTAACCAACCCCACCGCGCGGCGTATTTCAAACAGGGGTGGGCGGGGCTCGTGGTCGGGTTTCTCAGCCCAGTCCGAGGCTCTCCAGGACGGCCGCGCTGACCTGTTCGGCTGGCAAATCCGGGTGGAATACCAGCCACTCCAAGCCAGCGGTCAAGGCGGCGCCGACGATTGCCGCAGCGCGCAGCCGGGCCCGTCCGGATTCCACCCCATCGGCCTCCAGGTCACTGATCAAGGTAGCCAGGGCGAGCGCCCGCCAGGTCTGGATCGACTCCCGCCAGCTGCGCTCAGTGCGGAACAGCTCGGCCGCCATTACTTGAGCAGTAGCCGGATGCTCCCCCAACAACTCCAACAGCTCCCGGACCACGGCTGCCTGAAGATCGGCGCCCTTTCGGCCCGCGCTTGCCCGTTCCAAGCGGGCCCCCAGCAACTCGCTGCTGCGGGCCATGATCGCTTCAACCAGACCGGCCTTGGATTCGAAGTTGTAGTAGATCGAGCCTTTGGCAATGCCAGCTGCCTCGGCGATGTCATCGATGGAGGTGGACGTCACTCCCCGAGCAGCGAACAACTCCGTGGCCGCAGCCATAATCAGCTCGCGCGTGCCTTGGCGGCGCGCCACCCGCCCGTCCGCCTTCACCGGTGCCGTGACCATGGTGACTCCTCAGATGCTCAGCGCCGGGTGCAGCCTGCTCATGGTCCAGACCCGTTTGCGAGCGGACGCGATCGAGGTGGCTGCCAGCGACACGACGAAGATAGCAAGCAGTACCGCCACCGACACCCAGAACCTGGTTTCGATTCCGCCGGTGATCGACTCGCGCAACCCGTTGACCACATAGGTCATCGGCAGGTAGGGGCTGATCGCCTGCAGGAAGGACGGCGTGGTCTGGATCGGGTAGGTGCCACCGGCCGAGGCCAACTGGACCATCAGCAGCACAATGATCACCACCTTGCCCACCGCCGAACCGAGGGTGACTTGGAAGAACTGCTGCAGGGCGAAGAAGGCAGCCGCAGTGAGCAGGGTGAAGGCGATGGTGGCCACCACATTCTTCGGGTTCAGTCCGATGGCGAAATGCATCACCGAGAGCATGATCACCACCTGGCCGACCGAGAGCAGCAACGCGGAGTTGAGCGATCCCCAAGCCATTCGGAAGCCGTTGACTGAAGTCATCAGCGCTCGGGTCTGCAGCGGACGCAGCAGCAGCCAGGTGATCAGCGCCCCGACCCAAAGCGCCAGTGGGATGAAGAAGGGAGCGAAGCCCTCCCCCCAGGAATCGGCCTGCCAGACGTGGCTGGCCGCTACCGAGACCGGCGTGGCGACTGCCTCGGCCCGCTGGGTGCGTAGGGTCGCCGAATCGGCGGGAATCTCGGCGGCCCCATCGGCCAGCCTGGTGCCCAGCTTGTCGGCACCGGCCTGAGCATCGCTGAGGCCGGCGGCCAACTCGGGGGTGGACGCGGCGAGGGTGGCCGAACCAGAGCTCAGCTTGGCCGCGCCGGTGTTGGCTTGGTCCAGACCCTCGGCCAAGGTGGCTGCACCGGCCCGCAACGCTTTCGCCCCGCTGACTAGGCCCTTTTCCGGGTCAGCGGCGGTGAAACCGGCGGCTAATGCCCTGGCCCCAGCCTGGAGCGCTGGCACCCCAGCGGTGGGGTCGGCGGCCGCGGTGCTCATAGTGGTCAGGGCGGCCGATAGCTTGGCCGCACCCTGGTTGAGGGCGGTGACCTTGGCGGTAGTTGCCGGGTCGGCCAGTTGGGCGGCACCGGAGGCGAGCTGAGGCGCGGCGACCGCGAGTTTCTGTTGCCCGGCGGCCAGTCCGTCCAGCCCCTTGCCTAGGTCAGCCTCGGGGGCCAGGGCTGAATGGATCCTGGCCCAACCAGAGTCCAGCGCGGTGGCCCCAGCAGCCAAGTCGACCGCGCCCGAATGGGCGGCTGAGATGCCATCGCCTACGTGGTCGGCGGCACTGGCCAGGCTGGTTGCGCTGGTCTTGGCCCCCGCCAGCTCGGCATGGGCCTTGGCGAGGAGCGCCTTGGCCGCCTCCGGATCAGAGTCGATGAGCTTGGTGGCGGCGGTGATCTGATCGTCGATATCGCCAAGATCGCCAGCCAGTGCGGCGTCCCCGGCCCGTACGGCCGCATTGCTCTGCGCAACCGCCGAGCCTGGCGAGGTGGCTGCAGCCAGCGAGGAGGCGCCGTCAGCCAGCTCACTGGTCGCGGCACTGAGCGACCCGCCGGTGGCGGCATAAGCCCCGGTGCGCCACGACTGCGCACCGGCGACCCAGCTGCCCGAACCGGTGGCGAAGCCGCTGGCCCCGGTGGCGAAATTGGCGACACCTGAGCTCAGGGAGTTCAGGCTGGTGCTCAGTTCGGCGACCCCCGCAGCCAGAGCCGGCGCGCCCGTGGTCGTGTCGGAGGCCTGAGCCAGGCCGTCGGTCAGCGCGGTCAGATTGGCGGCGCCGTCGCTGACTTGCTGGGCCCCGGTTGCGGCCGTGCTCACTCCGGTGACGTAATCGCCGAGCTTGTCGGTCAGTTGGTTGGCGCCGAGGTCGAGATCAGTGCTGCCAGCAGCAAGCTGGGCCGCACCGGCGGCCAACTGGGTGGCACCAACGTTGAGCTTGTCCGAGCCATCGGCGGCCTCGGTGAGCCCGTCGGACAACGTGAACGCCCCATCCGAGGCCTTGTTGAAACCATCACGGGCATCGCCGACCCCCACCAGCAAGGTGTCGACCGCTTCCTTGCTCACCTTCTCCCGCACCGCCTTCTGCACCTCCGACATGGCCGACTTGCCCAACGTCGAGGCCAGGAAGGAGTTGGAATCGTCGTAGCTCACCTCAATCTGGGCGGCTTTGGGGTCGTCGCGTCCCAGCGAGTTGATCCGGGCACTGAAGTCGGCTGGGACGGTCACCGTGAAGTAGTACCTGCCAGCATTCACCCCAGCTTCAGCGCTGGCTGCGTCGGTCAGTACCCAACCGATGTCCTTGTGGTCCACCAATTCCTCGACCACGTCCTGGCCGTAGTGCTGGGGTTTCCCGTCGTCGTCGGTACTGGCCACATCGGCGTTCACCAGCGCCACCGGCAAGTCGTTGAGGTGGGTGGTCGGATCCCAAAACGCCCACACATACATGGCCCCGTAGAGCAGCGGGATCAGCAGCATCACCGCGATTGCGGCCCTGGTGATTGGCTGCCGGGTGAAGCGCTTGAGTTCGGTTCCGTGGGAGGTCCAGGCAAACATCTTTGAGGTCTTTCTTCGTTCAGGTCGGGTGGGTCTGAGGCCAGGGACGCGCTGGGTCAGTGCGGGCTGGGTAGCGCGATGTGGTTGGGCAAAGTGGCCCAACCCAGCCGGGTCAGTTCACCGGCGGTAGCGGCAGCCACGATCACGGTCACTCCGGTGGCCGCGATGCCATGCAGGCATTCCCACACTCGGCGGCGACCGTCGGTGTCATGCAGCGAGTCGATGTCATCGACGACGATCACCTCCGGCGCGCTGAGCATGGCCAGCGCGATCCGCAGCAGCAGGTTGTCGGCCTCGTCCAGCTCGTGGACGAGTTCGTGGGCCCGGGGGGCCGGGAAGGCGCCGAATACCGGCGCACAGACCTCGGTGACGTGCGCATCGTCGGGGGTGCGGACGATCCAGTACCAGGGCGCGAGCCACGCTTCGCGTTCGCGGATGGTGGCCGCCACAGTCACTTCTTCGTCCAAATCATCCAGCCCATGGACGCCGACCGCGGCGGTGCGCCGCTGCACGCCGAGCGCGCGGGCGGGGAGGCTGCGGCCGAGCACCATCAGATCGCTGCCCCGGTTTGGTTTGAGCCGAGCGACCAGCGTGAGGAGCAACGAGGTCCGCCCGCTACCGGCTCGGCCGGTAATCAGGTTCAGGCTGCCCGCTTCGATGTTCAAATCGATGGGGCCGTAGATGCGGCCACGCTTGCCGTCCAGCTGAAGCCCGCTGGCGCGGATGACGGGCGGGGACGACGGGTTGGCCTCTTCAACGACGGGCTGGGCGGAAGTCAGGATGCTCACATTGACCAGGATAGTTAGACTGACCGGTCATTACAAATAGATCCAACAATCGCAGCTTACGTACTCGCGTGGTCCTCCATCGCCGCCGGCGCGGATGGCGCTGCCGCTGGCATTGGCGCGGTGACGGTCGGCGCCGGACTCAGCGAGACCGGCGCGGGCGGCGCGACCGGAGCGGGGGGCGTCCGGCGTCCCTTTTCCAGCTGCTTGTGGTACCAGGTGCCGATGAACAGCATTACTAGGCCGACTGCCAGGAAAGCCAGGGCCCGCACCAGATCGGGCAGGGTGCTCAGGTCGAAAAAGAACAGCTTGGCCACCGCGGCCACCGCCAAAGCGATAGCCAGCCGTACCGCCACCACCGAGTCGGGGTCACGCCGCAGCCCACGCCGCAGCAGCAGCACGCTCAGCAGCAGCCAGGCCACCGTGACCAGTGCGTGCGCAGTCTGGAAGCCCGAATACACATCGCCCAGGCGGGTGCCGATCACCGAACCACCGGTAATCACAGCCAGTGAGCCGAACCCCACCGAGGCCGCCCAACTGAGGTAGGTGAGCCCCGGGCCCCACTCGTTGCGGAACGCCCGCAGCGCCCGGACGGCCAACAGGGTCGCGATCAGCCCTAGCACCGATTCAGCGGTCTGCTCCACGCCTAGCTCGGTCCTCGGAGCGAAGGCGGCGACCGTGACCGGCAGCCACACCCAGACCCCGATCGTGGCCAACACCGCGGCCACCACCATCACCGGCCGGAAACGGGTGCTGGCGGCGATGGCGAAGTAGGCCGCAGCCATCGCGAAGAAGAGGTAGCCCAGGTAGTCGCCATCGGTGAAGCGCACCACCGCCAGCGCGATGAAGCTGGCGCCCAATGGCACCGCCGCAGCCCGCACCTGATCAGCGAACACCACCGGGATCAGCCCGGCAGCGGCCAGCATCAGGCCAAGCACCGCAATCAGCGCGACTGAGAGCAACCGGTCGGGTAGCCAGATCGCCAACATCATCGGCGCAGCCAGTGCCACCAGTGAGCCCACCGCCACTGCCCGCATCGTGGCGCTGCCATGTTGATGCAGGACGGCAATGCCAAGGCCGCCAGCGGCCAGCACGAAAGCCAGGCCGAGACCGATCAGCGGGTTGACCATCGGCACGTGCTCGAAGGGCAGTAGCACCCAGGAGAAGTAGAGCGCCGTTGGCACCACCCGGGCGAGCAGCAGGCCGACCCAATCGAGTTTGTGCTGGAAGGCGGCCGTGGCCAGGGTCATCACCAACATGAAGGCCATCGGCCACAGCGCACTGTTGCCCCCCAAATAGGGCGCCAGCACCAAGCTGCCGAGCACCGCCAGCACCGCCAGCCATTGACTGCGCCACCAGCGGGCCACTGCGACTCCACCGAGACTGATCAGCCCGGCCGCACCGATTCCGGCCAACTCCGGCAGCAGCGGACGTCCGTCCGCCCCGCGGAACAGCGCCGACAGCGCGAAGACGGTGAGGAAGGCCGAGGCGACGCCGGTAGCCATCAGCGCCTGGGAGCCGATATTGCCCGGCTCCTTGCGGTGCTGAACCACCGCGACCAGCACTGCAGCCACAGCCAGCCCTAGGCCGATCGCGGCCCGCGCGTCCTGGCCGAGGAAGCCGTCGGCGGGCAGTAGCAGCACGAAGGCCACGCCGAGCAGGGTGATTGCCGAACCGACGATGGAGAAGATCTCGGCGATGTTGATCTCGCGGCGCGGCTTGCGCGGCGGTGCGGGCGGCCGTACCGGAGCGGGACGAACCGGCGCTGGCGCCTGCGGCCGGGCGGCGACATACGGCGGCGGCGGCGGCGCAAACGAGCGCGCGGCGTAGACCGGGGGTGCGGCCGGTGGCGCCGGTGGGGCCGGCACCTGCGACCGTTGCGGAATGGGTGCACCGACTGGCCGAGCCGCGGTCGCGTCCGCGCCAGCCTTCAGCTCAGCTGGCAGCACTGCGGCGAGCTGTTGGAAGTCACTGGCAAGCGTGTTCAAGCGTCCAGAGAGGTCGACCAGATCGGCTTGAAGCCGACGAATTCGGTCGGATTGCTCGGTCATGCGCTACTCCCTCGCCGTGTCCAGAGCACCAGTATGCACTCTTTTCGAGAACGGCGTTCTCCTTTTGGGATCTTCTTAGCTTCCCTACTGCCGAGGTGGCTTCTCTTTGTTCAGTTTGTAGAGGGCTTTGGCTCCCTGAAACACCCCGAACGCCCCTAGGGCCAACAGCAACCAGTCGAAGGTCGCCCAGCTGGAGCCCGGGTTAGCCGAATCGAGGTAGAGGTAGATGCTGGCGGCGACTATGCCGACCAACCCAACGCCTATGTAGAGCCAGGCTTGCACCAACGGACTTTTCATGGCCGTGAGCCTACGCTGACCCCTTCGGCCAGGCAGCCAAAGTGGACGCCACGGCAGCACTTAGTAGCCCTGGTGCCTGCGCAACGGCTTGCTCGAACGGCAACTCTGCGGTGGTGATCGCTACCGCGCCGGCCAGGCCGAGGGCCTGGATCACTTCTGGATCAGGAATCCGCCCAGCGAAGGCAATCACCGGCACTCGATACCGGGCCGCCACCGCCACCACTCCGGCCACCACTTTTCCCGAACCGGTTTGGGCGTCCAGGGCTCCTTCGCCGGTGAGCACCAGGTCGGCCCCGGCGATCTGCTCGGCCAGACCAACTGCTTCAGCGACCAGCCCCACTCCACTTCGCAATCGCCCACCGACGGTCAACAGGGCAGCCCCCAAGCCACCGGCCGCGCCGGATCCGGGGGCATCCTGGACGTCGGTGGCCCCAGCCACCACCAACGCTTCGGTCAGGCGACTCAGCGAGTTCTCCAGTAGCGGCAGCTGGTCGGGCCTGGCACCCTTCTGCGGGGCGAAGACCGCGGCGGCGCCCAGGGGGCCGAGCAGCGGATTGGTCACATCGCTGGCGATCTCGATCCTCACCCCGGCCAAGCGTGGCTCCAAGCCGGCTAGTTCAACCCGAGCCAGCCGAGCCAGCCCCGCCGGAGTGGGCTGCACCTCGGCACCGTCGGCGTCGAGCAGCCGGGCACCCAAACCGGCGAGCAGCCCAGCACCGCCATCGCAGGTAGCCGTGCCGCCGATACCGACGATCAGCCGGGTCGCGCCGGCATCAAGGGCCGCAGTGAGGAGTGCAGCCACCCCGATGGTGGTGGCGTTTTCAATATCGCGCAGTTCTGGCTCGATCAGCTCCAGGCCAATGGCGGTGGCGACTTCGATGATTGCCACGTCCCCGGCCAGCCCATAGCTGGCGAGCACCGGACGTCCCAGCGGGTCAGTGGTAGCCACGGTGCGCACCTGCGCGCCGAACGCGCCGACCAGCACCGCCAAGGTGCCCTCACCGCCGTCAGCCAACGGCACCTGGACGCACTGCGCCGCTGGCCAAACCCGGCTCACTCCCTCGGCCATCGCGGCCGCAGCCGCGCTTGCCGTCAGCGACTCTTTGAACGAGTCGGGTGCCGCCACGATCCGCATCTAACCTGCTCCCCGGTTAGTACCGCTTCATCGCGAGTATCCCAAATCAGCTGGCCAATCCCGGGGACGGTTCCTCCGAGCAGCTCACGGGGACGGACCCGTCCAGGTGTGTCCCCGTGAGCTGCTCACTGGAACCGTCCCCAATATGAGCAGCTCAGGACAGCAGCGCGGCCAGGAAGCCCCCGACGAAGGTGTCCCCCAGGCCGATCGTGGTCGGGTTGGCAGTCTCGATCAGCTTCGAGGGGACGCAGTGCACTGACTCACCCAACTCGGCGGTGATCGCCTCGGCGAAGTGAAGACCGCCCGGATGCGGCGGAAGCGCGCGCACCTCGTCCAGATCTTCAACGGTGAAGTCGTCGCCATTGCGATAGCGGACGCCAGCCAACTCCACCCCGCCGGTCAGTCCGTCGGCATAGCGGCTGGGCTGTTTACCGAAGGCCAGCGCCCAATATTTGGTGTGCACGACCACGGTCGGTGCGATCGAGAAGCGGTGGTAGAAATCGGCCAGAGCCTGCTTCACCTCCACCACATCCAGCAGGTCGATCGCGCGGCCAAGGTAGGTCTGCAACTCGTCCTCGTTCAGACTGTGGACGTCGATGCGTCCGCTGAACTCGCGGCTGACGATGGCCCGCAGCGCATCATCGTGAAACCCAGCGTCCTCGTAGAAGACCACCGCCTGCGGGGGCAGTCGACGCATCGCGGCTTGCAGGAGCCTCAGGCGCTGACGCAGCAGGGCCGGGTCGCGCATCACATTGAAGCCGGCCGGCAGGAAGGCCCGCACCTGGGTGAGCGCAGCGGGCAGGTCGGGGCTGAGCACCAAATCGCGGTTGGGCGGATCGTTGACGTAGATGATCCGGTTGGGGTGCTCTGAGCGCACCTCGCCGTCGTCCAACCGCACCACGGCACCGGCCGGATACTGGACGATCAGATGCGGATCCAGACTGTCGGCGCTGGCACTGCACAGGTAGTCCACCTGCGCTGGCAACAGCCGGCGCACATTGTCGTCAATGCTGACCAGGTGCACCAGGCTGGGCACCCCCAGCTTGGCAATGGCCATCGCCGCCCGGACGCAGGTGCCACCCAGGCTCGTCCGGACGGCGAAGCGGTCGGCGAAATCGATGGCCAACTGGGAGGTCTCGATGAACCGCTCGCCGCCGCTGCCTTTGTGTACGAAGGCCAGAATCGAGCAGACCAGCGACCGCTCGTCCCGGATCGGGACGGCCACGTCAAGCTCGGCAATACCGATGTGGTACTGCCGAGCGAGGTCTTCCAGAACCCCTGAATCCCAGGCGATCTCGAAGTCGACGCAGCCACCCAAACCGAGGAGGAGTTGATGGGTCATCTGGGCTGAACTCCAAACTTTCAGCGGTAGAGGGCGGCCTTGCCCGCAGCGCCGAACAGGTTGATCTTGTGCGCGGCCACCACATTCATCGCCTCAACACAGGCTGGCTGGATCATCAGCGGCTCGCGCAGCTTGGGATCATCACCGAGCACTTCGCGCATCTTGGCGTGGTAGGCCACCTTGATGTCGGAGGAGATGTTGATCTTGCTGATGCCGGTGTGGGCCGCGATACCGATCTCGGTGTCGGGGTTGTTCGAACCACCGTGCAACACCAGCGGAATCGACACCACCGACTTGATCTCCTTGAGCAGTTCGAGCTTCAGCTCCGGCTTCATACCTGCAGGGTAGAGGCCGTGGAAGGTGCCAATGGCGATCGCCAGGCTGTCCACGCCGGTCTCCTCGACGAACTTCACCGCATCCTCGGGCTTGGTGTGAATCACCACGGACGCCCCGGACTCACCGTAGGAGTCATTGGCCCCAATGGTGCCCAGCTCGGCCTCAACCGATAGGCCGACTGCGTGGGCGGCCTCGACGACCTTCTTGGTGATCGCGACGTTCTCGGCGAACGGCTTGATCGAGGCGTCGATCATCACCGAGGTGAAACCGTTTTGAATGGAGGTGATCACCTGCTCGTAGCTGCCGCCATGGTCAAGATGGATCGCCATCGGCACCGACGAGCGGTGGGCGCGGGCGATGACGGCCTTGATAAAATCAGGGCCGACGTGGGCGTATTCGTCGGGATGAATAGCGACGATCCACGGCGCCTGCAGCTCTTCGCAGAGATCAGAGATCCCCGCGAACATCGCATAGTCGCTGATGTTGAACGCCGGTACGGCGAAGCCCGCCTCATTGGCGACCTTCAGTACGCCGTCACCGCTGGTAAGCATGTCATTCTCCTTGAACTATTTGTTGGTGGGTCTAGGGGGTCAGTTCTTCACTGCGCCGGCGGTCATGCCGCCGATGAAGTAGCGCTGGAAGAACAGGAACAGCAGCAAGATCGGGATGCAGCCCAGGATCGACATCGACATCATTTGGTTCCACTCATAGGAGTGCTGACCCATCAGTAGCTGAATGCCGATTGGGACCGTCCGCATCTCCGGGGTCTTGGTCAGGGTCAGGGCGAACAGATATTCGTTCCAGGCGATCATGAAGGTGTAGATGCCAACCGAAACCAGGCCGGGCACCGAGATCGGCACCAGCACTCGCCACAGCGCGGTCCAGGAACTGCCGCCGTCCACCTTCACCGCTTCGTCCAACTCGCGGGGCAGGGTGTTGAAGTAGCCGGTCATCATGATGATCGCGTAGGGCAGGGTGAACACCATGTAGGTGAGAATCAGCCCTGGGTAGGTGTTATACAGCCCGAGGAACATGATCAACCCGAAGTAGGGAATCAACAGCGTGATCGGCGGGACGGCCTGGACGCTGATGATCACCACATTCAGCACCCGCTTGAAGGGGAACTCAAACCGGCTCAGGGCGTAGGCGGCCAGGACGGCCACCAGCAGGGTGAGGACCGTAACCGACAGCGAAATGAAGTAGCTGTTGAGGAAGAAGCGCACCTTCACCGGGTCGGTGAAGATCGCGGTGTAGGCCTCAAGGGTGGGGTTCGGCGGAATCAGCTGCGGCGGGTAGGCGAAGATGTCGGTGTTCAGTTTGAACGAGCTCGACAGCATCCACAGCACCGGCAGTCCGGCGAAGAGCGCACCGACCACCAAGGCGATCAGCACGGCGATCTTGCCTAGCAGGCGACGAAGCTTGCGGTCCATGTCAGTCCCTCGCCTTCTGCGCTCGGACGTAGAAGAAGGCGAGCACCATCGAGATGACCAGCACGATCACCGCGGACGCTGAGGCCGTCCCGAACTGGTACTTGCTGAAGGCCAGCTTGTAGGTGAACGTGCTCAGCATCTCGGTGGTTCCCAGCGGGCCGCCGCCGGTGGTCATCCAGATCAGCGCGAACTGCTGGGTGGTCCAGATGAAGTCCAGCAGGGCCATCGAGATGATGATCGGCTTGAGTTGGGGAATGGTGATGGCGGTGAAGCGCTGCCAGGCGTTGGCCCCGTCCACTTGCGCCGCTTCGTAGTAGTCGGCCGGAATGCCTTGCAGCCCGGCCAGCAGACTGGTCATGTAGAAGGGGTAGCCCGCCCAGATGTTGATGAAGGTGACCGCGAATAGCGCGGTCTCCGGCGAGGACAGCCATTCGACTTCGGTGCCGGTGAGGTGGCTGGCGGTCAGCAGGAAGTTGACGACGCCGTTGGGCTCCAGGAGCAGGCGCCACAACACGGCGATGATGGCCACGGTGAACAGCCAGGGCAGCACGTAGATGGTGCGAAAGATGGCCTTGGTGCGGGTGCCGATCAGCCCGGTGTTGAGCATCATCGCGAAGGCCAGGCCGATGAGCAGGTGAGCGATCACGCTGACGCCGGTAAAGAAGAGAGTGTTGGTGACTGCGGTCCAGAACGACTCGCTGGTCAGGATGTCGATGTAGTGCTTGAACCCGACGAACTGGGGGTTCTTCTTCATGATCACGTTGTCCATCAGCGAGTAGCCGATGACCATCACGATCGGGATCACCATCAAGACCACCAGCAACACCATCGTTGGCGTGAGGTAGCCGTACGGTACGAGCGCCCGGCGGGCGTCAGCCAGCCGCGCTGCCGGCTTGCCTGACCTGGGCTCTGGGGAGCCCAGCGAATCAGCTCCGGTGACCGGCAACGAAGTGGTGCTCACTTTCGCTGCCTCCTTTCGGTTGTGGAGTGGGGGCCGCCGAGAGGCGGTGCGGCCCCCACTCCGGGTGCGATGGGTGGGTCAGCCGCTGAAGGCCTTCTCCCAGGCACTCTGGGATGCGGCCAAGGCATCATCAGCCGATTGCTTGCCCGCAAGGTACTTCTGGAACTGCTCATCGAAGGAACGCATCAGATCTTCAGCCACCGGCAGGCCGGTGAACTCGTTGGTCGCAGTGCCGGCCTGGTAGATCTCGAAGGCCTGCTTGAAGATCGGATCGCTGTTTACGAAGTCCGGCACGGCCTGGGTGTTACCAGGGAACGCGTGGGCGGAGTTGCACAGGGTCGCGTTGACGTCCTTGCCCATCAGGAAGGAAACCAGCTTGAAGGCCTCGGCCTGGTGCTTGCTGTTGTTGGCAACACCGATGCCCCAAGAGGCGTACGGCATGCCGCGCTTGCCTGAGTAGCCATCGGCGGACGGGATCGCCGCCACCGAGAACTTCAGATCCTTGTTTTCTTCGCGAATCAGGTTCACGTGAGCCAGGGAGTCGATCATCATGCCGACGCGGCCATTGGTGAACTCGTTGACCTTGTCCTGTTCCTTCATGGTGAAGGAGCCCTTGGCGATGGAGCCGGCGTCGTACATGCCCTTGATGAAGGTCATCGTGTCTTTGACCTCGGTGTTGCCGACCAGGTACGGCTTACCGTCCTTGAGCATCGAGCCACCGGAGGCCCACACCCAGCTCATGACATCGTTCTGGATGCCGTTGGGGGTGGCAGTGTCGAGTGGCAGGACCCAGCCGGACGTGTTCTTGCCGGTCTTGGTAACTGCCGCAGCAGCCGCAGCGAACTCGGTGCGGTTGGTCGGCACCGCGGCGACTCCGGCCTTCTTCAGTAGGTCGTCATTGACGAACATCGGGTAGACGAAGTTGGCCACCGGGATCATCCAGGTGGAGCCGTCGAGCTTGACCTGAGCAGCCAGTTGGCTCTCATCGAAGTTGGCCGACTTCATCAGGTCGGTCAGGTTCGCCAGCGATCCCTGCTTCACGAAGTCGTTGACCCAGGCTCCGTCGAGGCCGACCACATCGGACATGGTCCCGGCGGCAGCACCGGCGACGACCTGTTCCTTGGTGGAGGCGTAGGGGCCGCTGATCAGCTTGACCTTGATGCCCGGGTTCTCCGACTCGAACTTATCCATTAGCGACCGCAGTGAGTTGGCCGGCAGCTCCGGCTCCCACCACTGGGCGAATTCGAGGGTCACAGGGCCCTCGTTGCTGGCGGACGGGGCGGTACCGCCGCCGGTGCAGCCAGTCATAGCCAGGGCGGCCGCTGCCATCGCAGCGATCCCCGCCAGGTACTTCTTGCGCATCTCACTCCCTTGTCATGCGTGGTGGGCGCGAGGAGCGGAGACTCCGCTCTGAGACTCACGACGACACCTTCGAGAACATGATCACGCCGAGTTCCTCGGTTAGTCAAGGCATTTCTGCGGTTTCTTGCAGTCACAGACTGATAACTTCCGCGGCCTCTTGCCCCAGTTGCGCACTTTCTGGCACGATAGCCGCAGAAACCCGCAGCAGTGGAGGAACAGTGAGCAAGGAGAGCTTGTACCCGGCCCGGCGGCGCGCGGAGATTCTCGACTTCCTCCGAGACCGCGGCCAGGCCTCCATCAGTGAACTGGCCACCGAGTTCGGAGTGTCTGATGACACCGTCCGCCGTGATGTAGAGACCCTGGCCACCCAGGGCTCAGTCGATCGCACCCACGGTGGCGTGACGATCTCGGCCGATGACCGCCTGAACACGGTGATCCCCTTCTTCAAGCGCATCCACACCAACGCTTCCGCCAAGGACGTGATCGCCCGCGCAGCGGCGTCCCTGATCGAAGAGGGCCAAAACGTCATCATCAATGGCGGCACCACCACGTTGGCGTTGGGCAAACATCTGGCCACCAAGCGCGGGCTGACGGTGGTGACCAATAGCCTGCCGCTACCCCAGGAGATGTATTCGCGCGGGGCCCGCGAGCTGTACGTCATCGGCGGGGCCTACCGGCTGCGCTCCCAGGTGACGATCGGCCCGGTGGTGCTCTCCGACGGCGCTGGCGTGCCGCGCTCGATCCACGCCGACTGGGCGATTATCGGGGTCGGCGGGGTGACTGACGAGGGCACCGTGTGGACCTCCAGCCTGCCGGAGGCGGGCATGATGCGCTCGATGATGGATTGCGCTACCCACACCCTGCTGCTGGCCGATGCCACCAAGTTCGGCAAGCGCGAGTTCGCCGAAGTGGCCGATCTGAGCGCCAACACCACGCTGGTCACCGACAAACGTCCCAGCAAAGCACTGCTCGACCACGCCGCCGAGGTTGGGGCTCAGGTGCTGATCGCCGAAGAACTCACGCTGGCCGACTAACCCCACCGGCAGCCAACGCCCGACTGACAACTCCATACTCATTCAACGACGAATCGAGGAATCACCGCCATGAGAACTCCGTCCCCGGTCAGCTTCACCACGACCGCCGCTGATCGCGCCCTTGATCAGGGCGCTGGGGTGGTGCGGCTGGCGCCGAACTGGGTGCCGCGCGTCTTCTCCACCCCGGGACGGCGGCTGCGCCTGCACCCTGACGACTACTACGCCTATGGCAAGGACCGCGGTGGCATCGACGAGCGCTGGTTGGCCTCCCCCATTCGGGCCGACAACGGCCCGGACGCCGGCCCGCTGGAGGGTCTGAGCCAGGTGATCGATCCGGATGGTGGCCTGCTGCCCTTCGATCAGTTCATCGCTGAGCACGGGCCTGCGCTGATCGGAAAACGCCTGTGGGCTGAGCATGGCTTATGGCCAGTGTTCGCCAAGTTCTTCGACAATGAGCAGGCGCTGCCCTTCCACGTCCATCACCGCGACGAGCACGCCCATCCGCTGGGCAAGGTAGCCAAGCCGGAGGCCTACTACTACTCCCCACAGATGAACAACCACCTGGCTGCGCAGCCGATCTCCTTCCTCGGGTTGCAGCCGCAGGTGACCCGCGAGCAGGTGTTGGAGCGGCTGTCCTGGTTTGGCCGGGGCGGGGACAACCGGATCACCGAGTTGTCGCTGGGTTATCGCACCCGGCTGGGCACCGGCTGGGACATTCCGGCCGGGGTGCTGCACGCGCCGGGCAGCGCCTGCACTTATGAGCCGCAGGCCGCTTCCGACGTGTTGTGCATGTGCGAGTCGTGGAGTAACAACCGCGAGGTGCCCGAAGAGCTGTTGTGGAAGGACGTCCCGGCTGATCGGGTCGGCGATCTGGATTACCTGATCGAGCTTCTCGACTGGTCGGCCAATGTCGACCCGGATTTCGTGGCCAACCGGCAACTGATTCCGTTCGAGACCGAGGCTTCACTGGCCGAGGGTGGCCACGACTTCGTCGAGAAGTGGATCGTCTACCGCTCACTGGCCTTCAGCGCCAAGGAGCTGACGGTGGCGCCCGGCGCGACCGCGATCATCACCGATGAGGACGCCTACGGCGTGATCGTGGTGCAGGGCCAGGGCAGCTTCGGCGTCCATCACACCGCCGCGGCCACCATGATTCGCTTCGGAGAGCTCAGCGACGATGAGTTCTTCGTCTCCGAGACGGCTGCCCGGGCCGGGGTGCGCGTGCATAATCGCAGCACCAACGAGCCACTGGTGCTGCTAAAGCACTTCGGCCCGGGTAGCTCCGAGTTGGCGCGGTGGACGCTAACCCAGATCCCGGGCGATCTCGGCGTCCCGACCGGCCCTGGCTAGGCCATAGAGCACTCCGGCTACGGCTGTCGAGGCGGCGAGGACGCCCAGCGGCGCTGCCCAGCCACGCGGCTTGGCCAGTCCGCGCACCAGTGCGGTTGAGGCGGCCAGACCGCCAGCCATCGTGGCACCGGCGAGCACTCCGGCCCGTTGCGGGCCTTCGCCCTCAGTGGTGGCAGCCCAGGCCGCAGCGCCAGCGGCGAGGCTGGTGATGGCCAGGTCGGCGACGGCCGCGGAACCCTTGGAAACCCAGCGATCCGGGTGGCCATCGAGCCCCCAATGCGAGGGCAGGCGAGCCGGCAGACTGCGGCCGCGGACGATGTAGTGCAGGCCCACCGCAGCGCCGAGAGCCAGCGGCACGGCAGCGGCCGCCTTGAACGCGGCATCAGGGGTGGCGGTGAACGGCACAGCTTCGGCGTCCGGCTCGATCAAGCCCAAGCGGACGGCGACCGCCCCAACGTTCAGATCCCAGCCCCAACCGAAAGCTCGCGGCACGAAGTAGCGCTCATCGGCCGGGTTCCACCAGGTGCGAGCGATGCGTCCGGCGAGATCTTCGAACTTCACCCCGGCACCCAGCCGCCCCAGGAATCCGACGGCGTCATCTGCCATTTCGTCGACCACCGGGCCGAGACTGAGCACTGCAGCCTCAACACTTTCGGGGTTGGCATCGGCACTCAGCCGCTCACACAACTCGCCAGTGAGCCCCTCAACCACCTGTGCGCGCAGTTCGGCCTCAGTGTCAGCGACTGCCGTATCAAGAAAGCGCAGCGCGACCGTACGGGCGGCCGGGGAGAGTTCATCGAGTGAGGTGATCATCAGATTCCTTCCAGCACCTTGTTCATTGCCTTGGCCACCGCGCGGAACTCCGCAGCCAGCAAGCGCACCTGCTCACGGCCTGCCGGGCTTAGCGCGTAGTACTTGCGCGGCGGGCCGGTCGGCGATTCCTGCCAGCGAGTGGTCACCAGGCCGGCTTTGGCCAGCCGGGCCAACAGCGGATAGACCGTGCCAG
Organism: Propionicimonas sp.; assembly: GCA_013791955.1. Taxonomy (GTDB): domain Bacteria; phylum Actinomycetota; class Actinomycetes; order Propionibacteriales; family Propionibacteriaceae; genus Propionicimonas. The sequence continues at coordinate 118,888 of VMSW01000001.1, read as the reverse complement.
CGGTGATCTCCAGCGCCGGCTGGACGGCCAACTCATCGACCAGCTGCGAGCCATACTTGGGCTCGGCATCGAGCAACCCCAGGACGGCCAACTCCAGCACGCCCTTGCGTAACTGCGAAGCCCATGGACCACGTTCAGCAACCATGAATCCATGGTATTACCGGCTACCTTGTATTGCAAGTAACCGGGGGGCTTCGACGGGCTCAGCCAACTGGTGGGGAGCTCAGCCAACTGGTGGGGAGCTCAGCTAACTAGTGGGGCGCTCAGCTAACTAGTGGGGCGCTCACCCAACTGACCACAGACCCCTGAGCCTGTCGAAGGGTCCCAAAGCCCGCCCCCAGTTCCCTGAGCCTGTCGAAGGGTCGGGGGGCTCAGCCAACTGAAGCCAGGCGACTCAGCCCCTGCCAAAACTGGCGGGCAAGTGGTGAACTAGACAGCACCGATTCCCAATTGCGCTGGAGGAGTCATGGAACACCCGTCACCTGCAGGCGTCCTCGACACTGGGCCCTTCTTCCACGGCACCAAGGCCGAGCTGAAAGTCGGCGATCTGCTCTCCCCGGGCTTCCGCTCCAACTTCGGCGAGGGCAACCAGGCCAACTTCGTCTACCTGACCGCCACCATGGACGCCGCCATCTGGGGTGCAGAGCTGGCCGTCGGCGGCGACCCGGGTCGCATCTACCGAGTTGAGCCCACCGGCGAGATCGAGAATGACCCCAATCTGACCGACAAGAAGTTCCCCGGAAACCCCACTCGGTCCTATCGCACCAGGGCGCCGATCCGGGTAGCCGGCGAGGTGCTCGATTGGCAGGGTCACGACCCCGAAGTGCTCGAAAAGATGCTCGATCATCTGGCCGAGTTGCGGCGCCTCGGCGTCGAGGCAATCAACGAGTGAACCCCGCCACAACCCCGCATTAGGCGAAGTGAAGCAAAGGTGAGTCAATAGAGCATGGATCATCTTTACACCCGGAGCGGCCAGCTGCTTCAGCGGTTCGGCACTCACCTCCATTCACGGTCAGGCCGGTACCTCGGACAGCTCAAGAACGGCAAGGTGTTTGATCCTGAGGGACGCTACTGCGGCACCATCGTTGGCGACCGAATCGTCTACCGAACCATCGACAGCGCGGCCACCAGCGACGCCTCCTCGGCCGATGCTCGTCCGGCCACTGCCGGGGCCAATCGCACCGGCTCCTCGGTGTGGGGCATCAACCCCACCTTCGCCGACTGAGCTAACCGGCTAGGGCTACAGATCGTTGCCGGCATAAGAGCAGTTGAAGCTCTTGTTGGCCAGCGGGAAGTCGGGGACGATCACGTCGTTCAACGCCACCGGTAGGCCGGGCCAGGTCAGGAACGACGGGTCGACCACCTTCACCCGCTTCAGCACTCCCCCAGGGCCAACCTCCACCCGGTGCACCAAGGTGCCGCGCCAGGCTTCGACCACTCCCAGGCCAGCGACAGTGTGGGTCAGTAGAGGCAGGCGTTTGGCCGCCTCGATGGGCGCGGCGGCGATCCGTCCGGCCAGGTCGGCGACCAGCTTGGCTGAGACCGCCACCTCTTCAGCGCGGACGTCAAAGCGGGCGCGCACGTCGCCATCCAGACGGGTTACCACCCGGAACTCCGGCCCCAAATCAACGAACGGCTGATCGGCGCGCGCGTCGATGGCCACCCCGCTGCCCCGGGCCACATAGCCCAGCACGCCAAGGCGTTGGGCCTGGTCGGTGGGCAGCACAGCGGTGGTGTTCAACCGGTTGGCCACCAGCGAATGACTGGTGGCAATCTCGGCCAGCTCAGCCACCTCAGCGGCCACCGAGGCCACCAGTGGCAAATCCGGCTCGGCCAGCAACTCGGCCCCGCCCAAATGGAGCGCCCCGCGCAGCAGCCGATGCCCAGTGAGCAACGCATTGTGCCGTAGCAGTGTTTCGCGCAGCCGTCCGGCGTGGGAATTGGCGATGCCGAAGCCGGCATCGTTGGCCAGCGCACCCAGATCGGCGATGTGGTTGTAGAGCCGCTCCAGCTCCAACAGCAACGCCCGAATCAGCGCGGCGCGCGGCCCAATCTCGATGCCGACCGCATCCTCAACAGCCATCAGGTAGGCCAGGTTGTGGCCGATCGCGGTGTCGCCGCTGATCCGCTCGGCCAACTCGACGCCATCGCTGACTTCGCGGCCGATGAACAGCTTCTCCACGCCCCGATGGACGAAGTACAGCCGCTGATACATCCGCACGATGGTCTCGCCCACCACTGAGAAGCGGAAATGCCCCGGCTCGATCAGGCCCGCGTGTACCGGCCCGACCGGAATCTCATAGACCCCCTTGCCAGCCACTTCCATGAAGGGGAAGCCAACCTTGGCATCGAAGGCGGACGGGGTGACGGCTGCGTCCAGTAGCGGGTAAAACCCGGTGGGCCAATGCGCGTGGCGCACCAGCCGGTAGGGCTGGGGATGATCGTGGGCGACGATGCCGTAGAGGTCGTGTAGTTCCCGCTCGAACCGTCCGGCCTGGTAGGAAAGGCCAGCCAGGCTTGGCACCCAGGCATCATCCCGCGGCACCCGCAGACTCACCTCGGCCCGCTCCCCGGCGCTACCGAGGAACACGTAAACCACCCGGCAGGCCGTGCCGTCTTCGGTGCCAGCCACCAACGCCAGTCGCCGTCCGAGGCCCAGCTGAGCAGCGACGGTCTCGATCAACTGATCCCGCTCGACGCGGAACTCTTCTACCGGACGCAACCTCATCGCACACCTCCCAAGGCACCTACGGCAGCCAGCAGCGTGCCAGCCAACGGCCAAGCGGCGAAGCCCAGCACCGCGCTGGTCAGTAGCGCCAACCCGATCGGCAAGCGCCGCCACCACACCGGACGGCCCTGCTGGCGCACCCCAGCGCCCAGCGTCATCGCCAGCACCTGCCGGGCGATGCCAGCGAAGACCACCAGCAACAGCACGCAGGCCAGCGCCATTTGCCAGCCCAAGCCGCGGGTGAAGCCGGCCACGATGATGGCCACTTCGGTGAAGAAGGTGACGAACGGCGGGAAGCCAAGTAGCCCGGCCGTGCCGAGCAGGAACGGCGCCCCCAGATCAGGACGGACGCGCAGCAGCCCCTGCACCCCGTCGATGCGATGGGTGCCGCTGGCATCAGAGATGCGCCCGGCCAGCACGAACATCGTCGACTTGATCAGCCCATGGCCAAGGATGTGCAGCAGCACCGCGGCCATCGCCAACTCCCCGCCGATGGCTGCACCAATGGCCAGCAGCCCCATGTGCTCGATGCTGGAGTAGGCCAACAGCCGCTTGTAATCGGATTGAGTCAGCACCAGCCCGGCAGTGACCGCCAAACTCAACAGCCCGGCCGTCATCAGCAGGGTGCGCATCAGCTCGGGCCCGACGGCGGCATCGGTGACGGCTTGAATCCGCAGGATCGCGTAGAAGGCGACGCTCAGCAGCACGCCCGACATCAGCCCGCTCACCGGCGCTGGCGCCTGGCTGTGTGCGTCCGGTAGCCAGGAGTGCATTGGCGCCAGACCGGCTTTGGTGGCAAAGCCGAGGACGGCCAATGCCCCGGCGAGTTTGGTCATGGCTGGGTCGAGCGTGGCGGCGTGCGCCATCAGGGACGTCCAGGAGACCCCGGTTTCGCTGTGGCTGCCGCTGGCCGCCGAAAGCAGCGCCACACCGAGGAAGGCGATGGCCACTCCGACCGCGCCCAACACGACGTATTTCCAGGCTGCTTCGAGGGAATTGCGGCCCTCCCCGGAGGCCACCAGGAACGCGGTGGTGATGGTGGTCAACTCGATCGCCACCCACATCAGCCCGACGTTGTCGGCTACCAGGGCCAAGCTCATCGCGCCGAGGAACAGATTCAGCAGCGCGGTGAACGAACCCACACTGGCCTTCGATTTCGACCGGACGGGAGCGCCGCCCCACAACGCCACCACTGCTACCGCGCCCACCACGGCCAGCATCCAGGCGCTCAGGGCATCTACGCGCAGCCAACCCGGCACGGCCACCACCGGGCCGCTCGCCTGCACCGCGATGATCAGCCCGACCCCGACCGCCAGCAGGGCGGCTGCGGAAATGATCGGCAGCGCCAGCGTCCAGTAGGCCTTGGGGAAGAGGAAGCCGATCCCGGCCATCAGCAGCGGGAGGGTCAGTGGGAGCAAAATGAGCGCAGCCATCAGTCGTGCAGCTCCTTCAACTCGGTGATATCGGAGTGCCCCTGCTGGCGCTGCATCCGCACCACGAACACGCCGAGGATCAGCACCACCAGCAACACGTCCAGCGAGGCCCCGAGTTCAACGGTCAACGGCAGCCCGCTTGAAGCCAGGAATGACACCGTGGCGATGCCGTTGTCGAGCACCAGGAAGCCGATCAACTGGGTGATCGCCGAGCGCCGAATCAGCAACAGCCAGAAGCCGAGCAGCACCAGCGAGATGCCCACCGGCAGCGCCTGGCGGGCCGGATCAGGGTTGTCGCCGACCAGCGGCGTGCCGACGATGTAGGCGATCAGGGTCAGCCCGGCCGCCCCGATCAGTTCCACCGCCGGGTTGAGCGCAGCTGGACGTTCGCGAGTCTCACCGGTGAGCCTGGCTGAGCGCAGCAGGGCCGCCGGCAGCACCACCGACTTCATCACCAACACGATCAGTGCCACCAGGGACGCTTGCGGCTCTCCGGCATGGAATCCGACGGTGAATGCCAGCCCGGCCAGCGCGGCCCCCTGCACGGCGAGCAGGCCGATGGAGCGCACGAGCGAGCGTCCCCAGACTTGCAGAATGGCGGTCAGCAGTAGCACGCCGGTAGTCGTGGCGACTAGCTGTTGGAAGACCTCTTGACTCATTGAACCTCCTCAGAACACCAGGTAGGAGGCAGACACGGAAAGGAAGGCCAGCACGAAGGAGCCGGCCAGCAACTCCGGCACCCGGAACAGCCGCAGCTTGGCCAGGAACACTTCGACGGCGGCCAGCAGCGCCGCCGCGGCCACCAGCTTCACCGTGGTCGCAGCGACACCGACCAGCAGTGCGGTCCAACTGGCATCGCCAGCTACCGCCCACGGCACGGCGAGATTCACCGTCAGCCCGAGCAGGGCGGTCAGGCGCAGCCAGGAGCCGAACTCCAACCAGCCCAGGTCACGGCCGCCACTTTCCAGGATCATCGCCTCGTGCACCATGGTGAGTTCCAGATGGGTGGCCGGGTTGTCGACTGGCAGCCGTCCGGTCTCAGCGATGACGACCACGATCAGGGCCGCGATCGCCAAGATGCTCACCGGGTTGAGCAGGCTGGAGAGATCATCGCGGCGCGAACGAACGATCGCGGCCAGTGCCGAGGTGCCGGCCGGCACGCTGAGGGCGTAGATGCTCAGCAGCACCGTGGGCTCCACCAGCGCGGTGAACACCATGTGCCGGCTCGATCCCATGCCGCCGAAGGCGGTGCCGGCTTCCAAGCCGAGCATGGCCAAGGCCACGGTTCCAAGCAGCAGCACCGAGACCACCACGAACAACTCGCCGGGCACGCCGGCCAGTGGCAGCGTGCTGACTAGGGGAATCAACGCACACAGCACCAATGAGGAGGCCATCAGCAGCAGCGGGGCCCAGGTGAGCACCGGGCTGGAGCCAGGCGCTCGCAGCGGCTCCTTGGCGAACAGCTTGATCACATCGCGCCACGGCTGGACGATGCCGCCGCCAACCCGCCCCTCCAGGCGCGCCCGGACGGTGCGCATGACCCCGATCAGCACCGGGGTGATCGCCAGCGCGAAGACCAGGTGAACCACGATCACCACTACTGAATCGATCATCGCGTCACCAACACCAAGACGAGCAGCAGGGCTGCGAATGAGAAGCCGACGTAGCGGTGAATGCTGCCGTTTTGCAGCTTGCGGGCGAAATCACCGAAGCGTTCGGCCAGCCGGGCGGCAGGCAGATAGACCCGGTGTTCCACCAGGTCGACGGTCTCCTGGTTGAACTCGATGCCGGATACCAGCAGCGGCGCGTCGTCGGGATGCTCCACTTCGACGCTGCGGCGGGTGTGCAAGGACCCGCCGAACACCCGCGCCAGCGGCTCGGAGTAGCTGGTGGCGTTGTATTCCATCCGCGGGCTGGTGCGCTCGCCGCCGCACCCCCAGGGCAGCTCGACTTCGCGGCGCGGGTGGCGCCGGGAGGCGATCCCATTCACGACCAGCACCCCGGCCAGCAACACCAAGGTCAGGGCGGTGAGCGCCAGCGGGTTGAGCACCACTACGCCGAGCCCACCTAGTTCCAGGCCGGTCAGGCCGGTGGTGGCGATGCCGCTGGCCCCCACCGCACCGGCCAGTAGTTGGGAGAGCGGTCCGGGAATCAGCCCTAGCCCGATGGTCAGCCCGGCCGAGCCGAGCAAGGCCAACCGCATGCTGAAGCCGACTTCACTGGCCTCGCTGGCCGCCTGACTGCGGGGCCGGGCCAGGAAGCCGATGCCGGCAGCTTTGACGAAGGTGAGCAGGCCAAGTCCGATGGTTAGGGCCACCACGCCCATGGTCAGCGGCATCACCACGGCCAGCAGTCGGTCGGTTTTGGCGTCGGCGTGAATGAGCGCCTGCAGCAGCACCCATTCGGCCACAAAGCCCGAGGTGACCGGCAGCGCCGCCGCCCCCAGCGCGCCCACCCCGAAGGTCAGAGCGGTGATCGGCATCCGGGAGGCCAACCCGCCGAGTTGGTCTAGGTCACGTTCACCGGTGGCGTGCAGCACCGCGCCAGCCCCAAGGAACAGGACGGTCTTGAAGGCGGCATGGCTCAGCGCCAGCAGCAGGGCGGCGATCAGCGCCACGTCCGCGGCGGCGTGCTGGCCCGATTGGTGCAGCAGCAGCCCGACCCCAATCGCGGTGGTGATCAGCCCGACGTTTTCGGTGGTGGAGTAGGCCAACAGCCGTTTGAGGTCGGACTGCACCGAGGCCTGCAGGATGCCGTAGAGCGCCGAGATCGCCCCCAGCGCCACCAGCACTACCGCCCACCACGACGGCCCGTTGGGCAGCAGCCGCAGGGTGACCAGCAGGATGCCGTAGATGCCCATCTTCACCATCGCCGCACTCATGGCGGCCGAGGCGTGACTGGGGGCTTCAGGGTGGGCCCGCGGCAGCCAGACGTGCACCGGCACCAGGCCGGCCTTGGTGGCGAAGCCGGCGACCAGCAGCGCGAAGGCCAGGCTTGCGGTCGGCTCGGCGATGCCGACCATCCGGGCCCAACTGGTGCCACCGGCAGCGTTGATCAGCACGCCGAAGCCAGCCAGCAGCAACAGGAAGGAGAGGTGGGTCATCACCGCGTACCAGATCGTTGCGGCCCGCACGGCTTGGCGGGTGGCGTGCTCAGCCAGCAGCAGGACCGTGGAGCCCAGCGCCATCAACTCCCAGGCCAACAAGAAGGTGATCGCGTCGGCGGCGGCCGGCACCAGCACCACACCGAGGGCGAAGGCGGCGAAGCCCGTCCAGCCGGTCCGGGAGGCGGCCGGGCCGTGGGCGTAGCCGATGCCGAACAGGGCGCTGGCCGCGATCACCAGCCCGGCCAGCAACATGAAGAAGCCGCCCAGGCGATCAGGGGCCAGCACCAACGCGTCCAGGTCGCCGACCAGGGGCAGGGCCACCGGAATGGCCAAGCCGGTGCCGCTGTAGCCGAGCAGGGTGGCCAGGCCGGTCAGTGCGGCGGCCACCCCGGTAGCCAGCACCGCCAACCCGGCGATGACGTTGCGCACCCGTCCGGTGAGCACGATGGCCATCACGATGGCCACCGTCGCGGAACCGAGCAGGCCGTACAGGCCGGCGTCCACCAGGTTCATCGTCTGGTCACCGCCCGCAGGGCAGCGATGATGGCCTCCGGTGCTGGTGGGCAGCCGGGCACATGGACGTCCACCTCAACGAAGTCGTCGACTGAGCCGGCCACCGCGTAGGACCCGGCGAAGACTCCACAGCCTCGGGTGCAGTCACCGATGGAGACGATCACTCGCGGGTTTGGGGTGGCATCGATGGTGTTGAGCAACGGTTCGACCATGTTTTGGGTGACCACACCGGTGACCGTGACCACATCGGCGTGGCGAGGTGAGGCGACCAGTCGGGCTCCAAATCGTTCGGCGTCGTACACCGGCCCGAAGGCGGCGCCCAACTCGATTTCGCAGCCGTTGCAGGAGCCGGCGTCCACATGGCGCACCTGGACGCTACCGCGCAAGCAGGCTGGTGGGACGAACCCATCGCGGGTTTCGATCGGCGCATCGGCCACCGGTTCGGTCATGGTGCCGGTGCGGGTGATCATGGACAACAGTCGGATGAGGCTCATTTGCCGGCCCCGGCTTCGTCGTCCAGTTCGGCTTGCAGTTGGGTCTGCCCGGCGAGTACCTCAGACAGGGTCGCCCGGGCCGCGTCGAGTAGTGCGGGCACGGTCTCAGTCCGGACGCTGTAGAGCACCTCGCCACCAACGCGGCGCTGCCTTACTGCCCCGGCTCGGCGCAAAACGCCGAGTTGCTGGGAGAGCGCGCTGGGTTCGATGTCGATCTTGGCCAACAGTTCGTGCACGGCATGCTCACGCTCGCTGAGCAGCTCAAGCACCCGGATTCGCACCGGATGCCCGAGCGTGCGAAACAGCTCGGCCTTGGCCTCGTGCAGCGGTGTCGGCACCCCAGAACTCCCATACTTGAAGATTTCTTCAAGTACATTACCCGCCAAGTCGCCTGGGCGGAACCGTTTTCACGAGTTGGCTGAGCCCGTCGAAGCCGCCAACGCCACCACTAGTGGCTTCAGGCCTCGTCGGCGAACTCGAAACCCTGGGAGCGCAGAGTCGCGGCAATCGTCGGGAAGTAGACCGTCGAGTAGGTCTTGGCGGTGTCATGGGAGTAGGTGCCCATCTGGGTCAGGCCCTGGGAATCCCACCAGGTGCGCAGCACCTCGTCGTAGGCGGCCACCCCCTCAGCCACCTTCGCCTCGTCGTAGCGCTCCGACAGCGCATAGGACTCCAGCGACACTCGGGGCTTAACCTGCGCCAACTTCGCCGAATCCGGGACGCCGAGGGTGGCCGCGACCACCGGGTAGGTGCGGGCCGGCAGCCCGAGCAGTTCGATCAGCGCGGTCGGATTGCGCCGAATGCCACCGATCGGGGTAGTGCCGTAGCCCAGTGCATTCGCCGCAGCCTGGAAGGTTGCCAGCGCAATGCCAGCGTCCACCGCTCCGGTGACGATGCCTTCGGCCGAGCGCTCCACTACCTGCTGAGTGCCAGCGATCTTGGCCGCTTCAGCGGTGCGGTTGAAGTCGATCACGAAGACCACCACCACATCGGCGCCAGCCACCTGCGGCTGCCCACCGGCGATCTCGGCGACTTGCGAGATCCGCTCGGGATCACGAATCACCACTAGCGAAGTCTGTTGGCCGTTGATCGAACTCGGCGCCTGCTGGGTGGCTCTCAGGATGGCCGTCAGGTGATCGACGCGCACCGGATCGCCGGTGAACGCGCGCACGGATCGACGCTGAGTGAGTTGCTCGATTACCGAATTGCTCATTTGCTCTGCCTTTCATGCAGTGAAGTTGGCGGCTCAGAAGAGGCCGATGACAAGGACGATGAGTCCGATCAGCGGGGGTAGAAGTTGCTTCAGGGCTGCGCCAGCCTTGCCCGAGTCCGACGCCATCAGCACCATCCCGGCCAGCACCATCGAGCCAGCTCCGGCGAGGATTAGCGCCACCCCCACCGGGACAGAACCGAGAGCGAAGACGACGATGCCGGCGATCACCTGCAACGCCAGAAAGAGGTTGTAAAAGCCCTGGTTGAACGCCAGCTGGCGGGTGGCGGCGGCCCCCTCGACTGAGGTGCCGAAGATCGCGCGGGTGCGCTCACTGGTCCAGCTGACCGACTCCAGATAGAAGATGTAGCCGTGAATCAGTGCGGCGAGGCCCACGATCACCAGCCCCGAGAGAAGCAACATGAGCCTGCCCGTCTAGATGGTTTTATACCGACCGTTCTAATATATACTGGATCGACCGGTACACAAAACGAGAGGTCCACAGATGGGTCGCCCCCAGGCGTTCGACACCACCGAGGCAGTCCGAGCTGCCCGTCAGGTGTTCTGGAACCAGGGCTACGAAGAGGCTGCGATGCCCGCGCTGGAAGCCGCCACCGGCCTGTGTCGCTCCAGCATCTATCACGCCTTCGGTAACAAGCGCGGCCTGTTTGATGCTGCCGTAGCCAGCTATCTCGACGAAGTGGTGCGCCCGCGGTTGCGTCCACTGCTCACCGCACCGGTGTCCCCCGAAGCCGTCGGCGACTACCTCAGGACTTTGCGCGCCGCCATTGCTGGCCGCACCGGCGCCGCCAGCGCCGACGGCTGCCTGCTGATCAACACCGCCGCCTCCACCCTGGCCGGCGACGCCGCCGTGAAACAGGTCATCGCCGATTACCGCGCCGAGCTCGCTACCGCCCTGCGCAGCGGCATCGACGCCCGCCAACCCGAGCTCTCTGAGGCCGGCGCCGAACGGCTGGCCCAGACCTGCACCGCGCTGATCATCGCCGCCTTCACCATCGCGAGGGCTGATCCTCAAGGCGCGATCGCCTATCTCGATCTCGCCACCGACGCTGTCGAACAGCGCTGAGGTCAGCGCTCACCGTCGAGCGGCGAAACGCTCCAGGGACTCCCGAACCCCACCGTGCAGGACGAACTCCAGCCGCTCGGTCAGGACGTACGGGTTCTCGCGCATATCGGTGGCCAGCCAGTGCAGCAGATGACCCAGCACCACCAGGGTGTAATGGTCGATGATGAACTCCCGATCGGCCGGCTGGAGCTTCAGCTCACCTTCCAACTCCGCGACGATCACCCGCATCATCTCCCGCAGTGACCGGTAGAAGAACGACTCCAACTCCGAGTGCTTCAGCGAGCGGATCACGGCGTAGGCCTGGTCGTGATGATCGGCCATGTAGCCCAGCAGTTCACTGAAGCCGTCGGCCCATTGGTCATAGCTGGCGTGAGCCATGATGTGGTTGGCCACCTCAGTGGTGTACACCCAGCGCGCCAGGTCGTAGACGTCACTGAAATGGCTGTAGAAGGTCTGCCGATTCACCCCAGCTGCGGCCGCCAACCCCGAGACGGTCACCTTCGCCAACGGTGTGGTGGCCAGCGCCTGTTTGAGCGCGAGAGCCAAGGCGGTCTTCGACCGTGGCGGGTCAGCGGCTGCGCTGCTCACTTTGCCTCCAGGATCGGTCTGGACACATCGCCCAGATTGTCTATTTTCGCCTATCTCGAGCACTTCTAACATCGAATCAGCAAGCGAGTGACCCAGAAGTGGCCGCGCTGATCAGAGCAGATCAACGGGCCGGGTCGATGGAGGTGGCGAGATGTTCCTGTTCCAACCGATCCCCTGGTATTCCTGGGTTGCCTGGTTCGTGGTGTTGGGCGCGTTGATAGGCCTAAATGAGATCACCCGCCGCTGGAAGTGGGTCGGGCTGGGCTTCTTCGTCCTGCTGCCCCTGCTGCTGACCCTGTTCGTCTGGCCGGTCACCGCCGGGCCGGGCTCCTCCACTGGAACCTGGTTCCATTGGGTGAAGGTGTACTCCGCCCTGGCCGGCACCTTGGGCTTCATGGCGATCAGGTACTGGCCGAAGCTGTCGGGCCACAAGTGGGCCCTGCTGTTCCCGCCGGCGATCCTGGCGATCAACATCGCCGAGGCCTGCGTCCGCGACTTCCAGGTGGGCGCGATGAACGCCAATGGCCTGGTAGATGGGGTCTTCATGTTGTCGGGCCCCTGGAACTGGATGAACGGGGTGGCCGGGCTGATCAACCTGATCACCATCTGCGGCTGGACCGGCATCATCATCTCCCGCGATCCCAGCAAAGACATGATCTGGCCCGACATGCTGTGGTTCTGGGTTATTGCCTACGACCTGTGGAACTTCGCCTACGTCTACAACTGCGTTGGTGATCACTCCTTCTACGCCGGCGCCGCCCTGCTGATCAGCTGCACCATTCCGGCCTTCTTCATCAAGAAGGGCGCCTGGCTGCAACATCGCGCCGCCACCTTGGCGCTGTGGATGATGTTCACCATGGCCGTTCCTGGCTTCGTCACCGGCTCAGCGTTCGCGGTCGATACCTCCCACAGCCCAGTGGCTCTGTTCACCGTTTCCGCGATCTCACTGGCCGCCAACGTCGCCGTTCTGGCCTACCAGGGCTACGTCATCGTCCGCGACCGTTTGAACCCGCTGACCGATGAGCTCTACACCGGCCACCGCGCCTACCAGGAGGTCCTGGCCGCCAACCAGGCTTTGGAGCCGGTCGCCGAACCAGTGACCGCCGGGCAGCGCGGCTGAGGGGCTCAGCTCAGCCGGTCGACCGCATCGCGCACTTGTTGCATCTCGAATCCGGGGACGGTATCGCGTAGCGTCCGCAGCGCTACGTCGGGGTTCACGTCCGCTGGCAGCCCGGCTTCGGCGATCAGCGCGGCCAGGTCGAGACCGGCAGCCTGGGCCACCTGGCGCAGGGTCTGCTGGCCGGTGACCGAAGACTCGCCAGCACCGGTGCCGGTCGGCTGCGGCACGTGGGTGGCGGTAGCACTCGGCACCGCCACCGACGGGCTGGCCGAGGGCGTCGGGCTACCACTGGGCGAGGCCGCCGGCGTGGGGCTAAGCCGCACCCGCAGAATCTCCCTCAGGTCATCCAGGCTGAAGCCGGGCACTGCCACCTCGACGTCCTTGAAGACGTTCTCAGGTTGCACCGCTCCTGGTGCGCCGCCGATGGCATCAATCACTACCTCGACCGGCACCCCCAGCCCATCTGCGGCCTGTTGGACGCTCATCCAGCCTTTCAAGTCATCCACGGTGAGGGTGCCAGCGACCACGTCCTCGCGGCCGCTGACCTCCCACCAGCCGGCAGCTTGGGAGGCCCCGATGGTGCCGAAGAGCACCACCAACCACACCACTGGCAGCAACCAACGGATCTTCATCGTTCAGCCTTTCCACTCATCGCCGGCTCTTCGGCCTCAACCTTTTTGCCGCTGATCAGCAGCTGCGGTAGACCTCCGGGCGGGCTGATGGTCAGCGCACCTCGCACCGGACAGGTGGTCACGCAATCCAGGCAGCCGATGCAGTCGGCATTCACCACCGGGTCGGCCTTCGAGACCGTAATCCCAACTGGGCAGGGACGGTCACACAAGTCGCAGTCGGTGCAGGTGGCCGCGTCCCGGCGAATCCGCAGAAAGCTGAAGCGACCCAGCACCGCGAACACCGCCCCCAGCGGGCACAGATAGCGGCACCAGAGCCGCTCGACGAACAGCGAGGCCACCAGAATCGCCGTGGTGATCGCCACCGAAACGATCAGGGCTTCAGTCCAGGGGTTCAGCCAGTGCAGGGAGAAGAGCGTGAAGTAGGGGTCGTAGTCGGCGAACCACAGCCGTCCGGTGACATAACTCATCCACATCACCAGGCCCAGCACCACGAACCGGCCCCAGCGCAGCACCCGATCGGTGCGCGGCCCGGGCTGCCATTGCGGCAGGTGCAGTTTCTTGGCGACCCAGGCGAGCCCGTCCTGGACGGTGCCCATCGGGCAGATCCAGCCGCAGAAGGCGTTGCCCACCAGCAGTGCGGCCACCAGCACCGCCACCCCGAGAATGAGGTTGGAGGGGTGCACCTTGGCGATCAGCGTGCCGGTGGTGGCCCAGGTGATCAGGGTTTCGACGGCGCCGAAGGGGCAAAGTGCGTCGACCGATGCCGTCCCGGTTTCGCTCTCGAACTGGTGCCGGGCGGCGGCCGCGACGATGAAGATCGCGAAGCCGAGCTGGGTGACCCGACGGGCCAAGGTGGTGCGGCGAATGGTCCTCAACCGCTGGATTGCTCGACTCGGGCGACGTTGCCGGTCGGTTTGGGCGATGGACATCTTGACCTCTCAGGTGGCTGCAACTCTGCTTGCCACCATCGAAGGCCGCCTCCATGAAGCTTGCGTGAAGCAGCCATGAAGAGTCCTTGAGCCGGAGCAGCGCGGCCGGAGGGGCCTCGGCTGCGATTCGCCCCCAGTGCCAGGGGACGAAAAAGCCGGGTGGTACTGGCCGCCACCAGCACCACCCGGCTTTTCGAAGCCGTCCTAGATCAGGACTTCTTGCCGCCCTGCAGTTCTTCCAGACCGGTGGGGCCGTCGGCGTCCAGCGGGAGCATCAGCCACATCACGATGTAGGCGATCACCGGCAGGCCGATGAAGAAGCTCAGGACCACAACCAGGATGCGCACCAGGGTGGCGTTCATGCCCAGGGAGCGGGCCAGGCCGCCGCAGACGCCGGTGAGCATCTTGTCGCTGCCGGAGCGAGTCAGTGGTTCTTTCATTTTCGTTTCCTTTCCTGAAACTGAGTCAAACGTCGAGTTGAGCAGGGAATGCCGAGGCGGGCCTCGGCAAGCCGATTGGGGGCCTTTCCGCCTATTGCCCGCCGAACCATAGCACCGGGGAGCGACAGGCTGATCGGCCCAACAACCTCAACCTAGCCCGCCGGTATCGCAGCGCTGTCGCGGCGACGTCGCAGTCTCGATACACCGCCGATCACCACCGCCGAGCACGATCAGCCCTCCGGTGTCGGGTTGGGGTTGGCGCTGGCCAGCGACCCGGTGACCTCAACCTTCCCCGGCATGCCCTTGTCCCAATAGACATCCGCCAGCGCGCCAGCCACCAATACCGAATCGGCACTGCGCACCAGAACCAGCGAGCTGCTCGCGTCCGCCTCGACGATGAGGGTACCGACGCGCTCCGCCAACACCACCGTGAGCGAACCCCGCACGGTGACCTTGTTGCAGTCCTGAGTGATCCGGGTGGTCGTCATGGTCTTTTCCAACACCAACTCACCGGTCGGGCAACTCAGGGTCACGTCCACATCGTCGGCATAGGCCGAACGCCGCGTCGAGCTGTCGCCGTCGGTGCCGGTGCTCGTCGCTGTCGTCGTCTCCGACGCGGCAGTCGAGGGGCTCTCAGTCGGTTCGCTGGACGGCGTCCCTGCTGAGCTCGGACTGCCCGGACCGACCGCCTCGACGCTGCAGCCCGCAAAGAACGCAAGGCTAACCACAAGGCCGATTGCGACGACTATCTGCTTCATTTACCCACCTAACGAATAGATACTGCAGTGCTTTGGCTACTCAACTCACGACCTGCGGAGCCCTGGCGGGCGGGCGGGCGGCCGGCAACTGAATGCGGACGCTGGTGCCCTCCCCCTCTCGCGAACGCAGACCCACCTTGCCGCCGTGGCGTTCCACGACCACCTTCACCAGCGGCAGCCCAAGACCGGTGCCGGCAATACCGCGGGCGTTGGTAGCGCGAGCCAGCTCGTCCCAGACCTGCGGCAGATCGGCTTCTGGAATCCCTAGGCCGGTGTCGGCCACTTCCAGCCAGACCATGCCGTCAGCTTCACCTGCTCGCACCTCAACTGAGTCCCCGTCCTGGGTGAACTTGGCGGCGTTGGCCAGCAGGTTGAACACCGCCAGGTAGAGCAGATCCGAGTCGCCAGGCACTGGCGCGATCCGCCAAGGCGCGGTCGGGAAGTGCACCGCAAAATGCCGCTCGCTACCCAGCTGCAGCAAATAGGTCTGCACCGCCAGGACGGCCTCGCCGACGGTTTGGCCGAGGTCGACTGGCTCCACCTCCAGCGGACGCGACTGCAGATCCGACAGTTTGCGCAGGTCACCGACCAGGCTGCCCAATCGAGCCACCTGGGAGTCGGCCACCTGCAGATGCGTCGAAGACTCGGTGCCGTGAGCCGCCAGCGCAGCCCGGATCGCGGTCAACGGGTTCTTCATCTCATGATCGAGACGGGCCAGAAACGCCTGGTGTTCGGCCCTGGCTTGGGCCGCCCCTGAATCGAGCAACTCCCGTCGCTTTCGCTCGGCCAGTTGGCGGGCGAGGATCCAGCCCCCGACGAGCGCCGAGAGGGCCGCACCGGTGCCGAGAGCCAACACCGCCGGCGCGGTGGTCACCCGCACCTGCACGCCCGGAAGCAGCAAGAACACCGCCACCGCCGCGATCACCCCCAGGACCACCGGGAACCCAACCGCCACGACCCGCAGCGCCTTCTTCATCCGCGAGCCACCTTTGACACGAAGCGATAGCCCAACGTTTGGACGGTCTCGATGAAGCGGGGCTGGCCAGCGTCATCGCCCAGTACTCGGCGCAGCTCAGCGACCCGATGATCGACCGCACGGGTGCTGGCCGGGAAGTCGTAACCCCACAGTGTGGAGAGCAGCCGATCGCGGCTGTGCACCTCGCCGGGGCGACCCATCAGGTATTCCAGCAGCAGCATCGCCCTTGGGGTGAGCGCCAACTCACGGCCTGCCAGCCAAACCCGCCGCGAGCGCCGGTCGTAGAGCAGATCGCCGGCCACCAGCCGGTCGGCCGCGCTCAGCGGTGGCGTGCCGGGCACGGCACGGCGCAGCACCGCCCGAATGCGCGAGACCAACTCATCGGGGTCGAACGGCTTACTCAAGTAGTCATCAGCGCCCTCATCCAGGGCTGCGGAGCGCTCGCTGGTGGCGTCCACCTTGGTCAGCAGGATCAACGGCGTCCAGTCGCCCTGCTGGCGCAACTCCCGCACCACTTCGCGTCCATCCAACCGGGGCATCAACACGTCGCAGACGATGATCGTCGGACGCCACGACGCCGCCGCGGCCAGGGCCGCCACGCCATCGACGGCAACCCGAACTTCAAAACCGGAGCGCTCCAAGAAGGGGGCCAACGACGAGGTGATAGCCACCTCGTCGTCGACCAGGAGCACCTTGATCGGGTCAGCCATTGAAACCTCCTGCACGCTGCTGAATAACGGTCATTCCTTGACCGGATTTGGGTTGGCCGCCGAGCCGAATCCGGCGACGTCTACCGTTGGATTGCCCTCATCCCACCAAACGTCGGTCCCTTCGGCCGCCACCACCACAGTGTCGGCACTACGCAGGAGCACATAGCTGAACTCACCGGCTTCCTCGACCAGCAAGCTATCGACATGCTCTGCCAGCAGGTCGGTGTATTCGGCACGAATGATGACTTTGGCACAGTCGCGGGTGATTCGGACGGTCTGGTCGCTTTTGTCCACCACCACCTCGCCATTCGCGCAATCGAGGGTGGCAGTGATCTTGTCGGCATAGTAGGAGCGCCGCGCGTACTGCAGTGGGTCTTCAGATTCGGTGACGTCGGGATCGGCTGATTGGTCGGCCTGATTCGCGCCCGCCGACTCCTCCCCGCCAGCCTGCGGAGCCGAGGAGGCACTGCCCGGTCGAACCATCTCGACCGAGCAGCCAGTGAGGACGAGGGCAAGTAGCAGACCAGGCAGCGCCAGCCCTAACGCCGGAGGCCGCCTCGGAAACCGAGGCGGCCCGCCAGCATCGCCCTCGTGGTGTGCGTCAGGCATCAAAGGCCCCGGCAAAGCCAAGGGCCATGAAGACGACTACCAGGGCAATCTGGAGATAGCCCAGCACCAGCCCGATCACTGCCAGCGCCGAGCCGCCCTCGCCCGTCTTCTTGATCGAGTTCAGGGCCAGATGGCCAAGGATCACCGGGACAACGGTGAACCCAAGAAGCGCGAAGACCAGAGAGGCTATCGCCATGCCATTGGTGCGGGGCGCGGTCGGCGTCGCCTGATAGGGGTAGGCGGTGGGGACGGCGGTCGGTGCGTCGTAGGGGTACTGGCTCATTGCTGTTCCTTTACTGGGTTACGTTTTGCGACGGTGTTCAGACCAGAGACCTTGACTCTGGGATTCCCCTTGTCCCAATACAGATGGTCGAAGGGGGCTTCGATGGTGGCCGAGCCCAGCTCGGTGACCAGGAAATAGCTGTGGCTGCCGGTATAGGTCACCACCAACTTGCCGACCCGTTGGGCCAGCACATTGCTGAAGGGAGCGGTGACCGTGACCTTCTCGCAGGCCTCGGTGATCACCGTGGTTCGCATCGACTGATCGATGACGATCTCCCCGTCCGGGCAGCCGGTGGTGACATCAACCTCACCGGCGTAGTAGGAGCGGTAGGCCTTGGCGTTGGGACCGGTCGGCTTCTTCACACTCGGCGATGGTGAGGCTGGGTCCGAGCTCATCGGTTCGACCGATTCGATGGGCTCAGCGCTTTCGGTCGGCTCAGCCAGGGCCTGCTGGGTGTCGGTCGGACCAGGTGTAGCGCCCTGGCCGGGGGCGATCACGTCCACGCTGCAACCGCTCAGCATCAGCAAAGCGGCCAGGCCAAGCGCCAGCGGCACATTCAGCCAACGCAGTCGGCCGACCAAGCGAGCCGGTGTTGCATTCTTCATGTCATCCAAACTAACGAGCCGCTATCGCAGAGTTGTCGCCGCTGCGTCGCAGTTTGGATACAACCAAGCACGCCCCCCGCAGCCCCTGAATAGTAGGGATTGGCCCGACGTCCGGCTACTTCAGGAGCCGGTCAGCGTGCTCAGCGCCAGCACTACGATGGCGCTGTTGAAGAAGAAAGCAACCACCCCATGCAAGGTGACCCGCCAACGCACGTCCCGACTCAGCACGCTCACGTCGGAGGCAGCGAAGGTGGTGCCGACGGTGTAGGAGAAGTAGACAAAGTCGACCAGATGCGGCGTGGCCGTCCCGGGAAACTCCATCGGCGGGTTCGCGGTGGCGTAATAGCGAGCGAAGTACCACTGCGCAAAGCCCCAGTGCACCACGCCCCAGGCCAACACCATTGCCCATACTCCCAGGCCCTTGTACCACCAGCCGTCGGTGGGATCATCGCGCAACACCACCACCAGGAACGCCGCCGAAACGCCCATGAGCCCCGCTACCAGCGAGGACGTCAGGGCCGTTACGCGCACCACCGCATTGGCTTGCAGCTTGGAGGGCCGATACTCCTTGGCGGCGGCCGAGGTTCGAGCAGCGAAGCTGAGCGAAATGATCATCACTGCGGCATACACCGTTGCCACCAGGCACCAGGCGAAGATCATGGTGTCTGGTTCGTCTTCGTCGAACTCCACCGCGAAGTCGACGCCCAGAAACACCAGCAGGAGCTGCACCGCCACGCCACCCAGCACGCCGGCGTCGCGCAGCCGCTGTCGCCAAACGGGATTCACCGGGCGCTCAGATCAAGCTTGTCGCGGGCCGCCGCAGCGTCCTCGACCTCTTCGCGAGACAGGCCCAACAGGAACAGCACCGCATCCAAATAGGGCAGGTTGAGCGCGGTGTCGGCCGAAGCCCGCACGGTTGGTTTGGCGTTGAAAGCGATGCCCAGCCCGGCGGCGGCGAGCATGTCCAGATCGTTGGCACCATCACCGATGGCGATGGTGCGCGACATTGGCAACTGCTCCTCGCCAGCCCATTCGCGCAGTTTGGTGGCTTTCGCCGCCCGATCGACGATCTCGCCAGCAACCCGTCCGGTGAGCCGCCCGTCGGCCACCTCAAGGGCATTGGCGTGGACGCGAGTGATGCCGAGTTCGGCAGCCAGTGGGGCGACCACTTCGATGAACCCACCCGAGACCAGCCCGATCGTCAGCCCCAGATCACGCAGGGTAGCCACCAGCGTGCGCGCACCCGGAGTGAACCGGACGGCGGCCCGCACGTCGTCGAAGACGCTCACCGGCAGCCCGGCCAGCAGTTGCACCCGTTCCCGCAGGCTTTCGGCGAAATCGAGCTCGCCGCGCATGGCCCGCTCAGTCACTTCCCGCACGGCAAGCTCGCAGCCGGCGTGGGCGGCAAGGAGCTCGATCACTTCGTCGCGGATCAGCGTCGAATCCACGTCCATCACGATCAGGCGGCGGCCCTGCCGGGCCAGGCCAGCTGGCGAAATCGAGACGTCGAATCCGGAGGTGGCAGCCGCCCGGGCCAGGGCTGGCCGCAGCACGGCTGGGTCTGCGCCCGATACCCAGAACTCCAGGCTGGTTAGCGGGGTCCTGGAAAGCCGGCGGCTGCGGTCGATGTTGCCATCATGTTCAGCGATCACCCGGGTGGTGACTGCAACATGGCTGCTCAGCAGCGGCCGTCCCAGGATCGTGACCACCGAACGGTTGAGCCGGGGTGGGTTGTCGCCGATGCCTTCGGCCAAGGCGAGCGTCAGCCCGAGGCGGGCGCAGGCTCCGGCCAGCCGATCCTGCAGTAGGTCGTGGCCGGCCGGTGGCACTCCCAGCAGCATCCCAATGCTCAACTGGCCGCGCACGACGGTCTGTTCGAGGTCGAGGATTTCGGCGTCGATTTCGGCGATGGCCGCCATCAGCCGAGTCAACAATCCAGGCGCGTCATTGCCGGTGATGGTCGCGGCCAGCGAGCGCACAGTGTCGGCCATGGCTGAATTCTCCCATGCAGCTCGGGCTGCGCCACGCGCAACCCACGTTCAGGACGTGGGCGTCCCCGACGGCGCGGCAGTGCTGCCAGCTGTCGGCTGGCTGGACGGCGTGGTGGTCGGGGCCTTCTTGGGCGCCTTGAGCGAGTAGACGTAGACCGTGGCACCGATTGGGGTGTGGGAGAAGATCCACTGCGCCTGGCTGAGCTTGCCGATGTTCACACAGCCGTGGCTGGAGGAGGCGTAGCCAACTGAATGGAAGCCCGGCGAGTAGTGCACGTACATATCGGGATGGAACATGGTGCTGTAGGGCATGGCGCCGGAGCCGTAGTTTTCCGAGGCGGGGCTGACCTGCTTGTCGAACACCTTCCAGGTGCCGTTAGCGGTCGCGAAGACCTTCCACTTCTTCGTCTTGGCGTCGCTGTTCCAGCCGCCCAGCCGAACCTTGAAAGTCTTGACGACCTTGCCGTTCTTGATCCAGAACAGCTTGCGGTGTGCCTGGTCGACACACAGGATCACGCCTTTGGTGGTGGTGCACTTCTTTGGCAGTTCAGTGGGTACCGAAGGCGCTTTGGTGGCCAGCGCCACCCAGGTTTCGGTGGTGGTGATGGCGTTGGCCCTCAGCCCGCGGGAGCGCTGATAGTTCAGGAGCGCGTTGGCGCCGGTGGAGCTGAGGTAGGAGGCGGCACGCCACGGGTAGAAGCCAGCCGCCTTGAGCTTCTTCACCACCAGCTTGGCGCATTTGCCGCCAGAACCGGGGCCAAGCGATTTGGTCAGGCAGCCCTTGAACTCCTTCTTCGCCGCCGCACTGAGCGAATCAAAAGGCCCAGCAGGCTTCGCCGGAGTGGTGGGCGCCGTCGGGGTCGGAGTGGTCGGCGGCAGGGAGGGCAAGGTCAGGGACGGTTCTGGGCTCGGCTGGGTGCCGTAGGTGGTCGGCAGCGATTTGGCGCAACCGGCGAGCACCAGCGAAAAAGCGCCTACCAGCAGGAAACCGACCGACAGCTTCCTGCGGTGCGCCTTTGGCGTGTCCTCGCTCATCAATCCCTCCCGAAGGATCATCCTGCCAACGGCAGGCCCTTATCCACCCCCAGTGGAACCGGCGCTAGCGTACCTGTCGTGCCTAAACGGATAATGAACGGTCCCCAAGAAAACGCTGCGTAGTTCAACTGAGAAGTGTTGGTAGCTCTCCCGGGGCGACTAACCCAGCCCGACGACTCGCGCAGCGCTTGGATCAGCCGTCCCGGGAGCTGCGACCCTGCCACAGGGCGGCGATCGGCATCGCCCAAAGCCGCTCGCCGAGTGGATAAGTGGTCGAGCCTGTGTGCAGAACGACACCACGCTGGAAGGCCGCCCCGATCTGGTCCCGAAGCCAGGCGAGATGCCGGGCGTCGCGGGCGTCCACGGTATTGGCAGCCTTGATCTCGATACCCACGATTTGGCCGGAAGCCGACTCGAGGACGAGGTCGATCTCGCGGGTTTGGTTGCCATCTCGGAGGTGGTGGACGGTGACTGTGGGTGTGGACAACCTGAGCAGCGGCCGAATCTGGGCCAGCACGAAGGTGTCAATAAGTCGCCCGAGCCGGTCTCCACTCTTCAACACGCCTGCCCGGGTGTCGCCAGCCAGGTGCGCGGCGAGCCCGGAGTCGAGGAGGTAGTACTTCGGGGTCTTGACCATGCGGGCGAGCCGATTTGTGGTCCAGGCGGGAATGCGCTCGATAATCCGGAGGTCTTCGAGCAGGTCGAGGTATGTCCTGGCGGTGCGGTGGTCAATGCCTGCGGCCTCTGCGAGAGTCGCAAGCGTCGGCATGCCAGCGGTGTTGAGCGCAACGGCGCGCAGCAAAGCGGCCAAGCCGGACGGGGAGCGGACCTCGGCCAGGTCGGAGACGTCGTGACGGACGAGTTGGTCGGCGTAGCCGTCGTACCAGGCGGCGCGCGCAAAGTCGCCAAGGCCAATGGCGTCGGGAAAGCCACCTCGCAGGGCATGGTCGACGTAGTCGATCAGGCTGAAGACCTGTTCCAGCGTGACCACGGTTGGATCCTGGTCGCCGAACAACTGCTCAATCACTTCGGCGGCGCCCACGCGGCGTTCGATTTCGCCAACAGTCAGCCCCGACATCGCCAGTGGCACGACTCTTCCGGTGGCTGGCCAGCCCGCGGGGTCCAGCCGGGCGCGAACGCTGCCGGTGATCAGGAATCGGCCCGCGTCAGAACCGGTATCAACCGCTCGCTTGATGGCGCCCATCGATTCAGGAACAGCCTGCCACTCATCGATCAGCACTGGCGTCGGCTGGGCGCCAAGGACGGCATCCGGAGCCGCCCGGAATGCTCCCGCTTCCTCGGGGCGATCAAGCCGCATCACCGAGGTGGCCCGCCGCAGCGCGGTCGTGGTCTTACCGCAGCCCCGGGGCCCGGTCAGCATCACCGCAGGCAACTCACCCAGCAACAGATCCAGCGCACGGTCGACATAGCGCGGGACGTAGGAACTCTCCGCACCCATCGGCAACCGCCTTCCTCAGACCGACGCAGCCCCACCAGGGCGACTAATGTCAATCTAGCAGGTCGCCTAATGTCGTTCTAGCACCATGACTGGTGCACCCCTAGCAGATCCCATCGAGCGAGGCGCTCGCACAGGGCCAGTTGCCCAACCGTTATTGTCCTGAAAGCCACGACCAAGCAGCAGGAAGTAGCGAGATGGGTGTCGAACGCAACGCGATGGTGGCCGTCCTCGCGGCGGTGTTGGGGGTGTCGGGGTGCGGGACTGACATCGGCCCAACGACGCCCACCGCACCGACTACGCCGAGCGCGGGCAGGGTGTCGGCGAGCGCTGCGACTCCCGCCGGGCTGGCCGATCCGCAGAAGAAGGAGATCGCCATGAAGCTGGTCTCCAGCGCGGAGAACTCATCCCTGGATTGGCGGGCGCAGTACTCCTACCTCGAAGACATCAAGGACGGGCGCGGCTATACCGGCGGCATCATCGGGTTCTGCTCCGGTACCGGCGACATGCTGGAGGTGGTCGAGGCCTACCGGGCGGCCACGCCAGCCACCAACCCAGTGGCGAACAACCTGGCGAAATACCTCCCGGCCCTGAAGAAGGTGA
Organism: Propionicimonas sp.; assembly: GCA_013791955.1. Lineage (GTDB taxonomy): Bacteria > Actinomycetota > Actinomycetes > Propionibacteriales > Propionibacteriaceae > Propionicimonas. Next base: position 95,582 of record VMSW01000001.1, on the reverse strand, counting down.
ATGGGACCACATCGCACGCTGGGTTGGGAGCCGGGTTCGAGGCCGCCTGGACGGCCGCTGCCGCTGATCCGGCGTTTCAGCAGGCGCAGGACGCCGAGCGCGATCGGGTCTACTTCGACCCGGCGGTGAAGCAAGCCAAGGCTGACGGCCTGGGCACACTGGGCCAGTTCGCGTACTACGACGCAATGGTCATGCATGGTCCCGGAGACGATGCGGAAAGCTTCGGTGGCATCCGCGCTGCCGCAATGGCCAAGGCGTCCAGCCCCAGTCAGGGCGGGGAGGAGACCCGCTACCTGGAGGCCTTCTTCACCGCCCGGATCGCGGTAATGAAGACCGAGGAAGCCCACGCCGACACGTCCCGGATCGATGGCGCACAACGGGTGTTCCTCGCCGCAGGCAACCTCAACCTGGACCCGCCGCTGGACTGGCAGACCTACGGCGACGCCTACCACCTCTCTTAAGCGCCTAAGGCGAGGGCGCCCTCGGCGAGGCTGTCCGCGGCGGCCCCGATGCGGTGGCCCAGTTGGCGGGCCGGCGCCTCGACGAGGTGCTGATAGCGCCCGCCAAGGAAGATCGGTACCCCGACAGCGTCGAGTTCTTGCACCATTCGAGCCACCTTTGCGACATCCCGATTCCGCGGGACGGCGGTGACCACGGCACGGGGATGGGTGCGTTGCGCCGCGTCCAGCCAACTTGCCAGCGGCACCCTCGCGCCGAGGTAGATCGTGGGCAGGCCCCGACGGCGGCAGGCCGCAGCGAAAGCAAAGACACCCAACTGGTGGTCCACTCCCTCTGCAGCGCCGATGAGCACCGGAGGGCCCCCAAGGCTGGGCTTGGCTTGTTCGTAGACCGCCGCGATGTGCCGCATCATCTGATTGGCGACGAGGTGTTCCCCGGCCACTGAGACCGCGCCATCGGCCCAGGCCAGGCCCAGTTGGGTAAGTGCGGGCAGCAGCCATTGGTCGACCACCGCCTCAAACTCGGCACCGGCAAACTGTGCATTCAGTTCCCGCGAGACCCGCTGGGCATCAAGCGCCACCGCGGCGGCGATCAGCTCGGCGAAGGGGTCATCGACCCCGCCCACCTGCTGGCGGCGGGCGACCTCGGCTGCCGCCGCCCTGGTCGACCAGCCGGCTTCGATGAGTTCACGCATGCGCTGAATTTGGGTCAGTTGGTCTCGGCTGTACTGCCGGTATCCCGCGTCAGTGCGGGTGGGTTCCACAAGGCCATAGCGACGCTCCCAGGCCCGAAGCGTGTGCTCAGGGACGCCGGTCAGCGCGGCCGCTCTTTTGATCGTGAACATGACGGGGTAATGCTATGCCCCCTACCCTCACCCTGGGCGGCCAGCTACGTATTCTGTCTAATGTTTGGCGCTCACGACTTGGCAAGCCGCCACTCCCTTGCGATGCTTTTGTCAAATGCTAGGGGGGCAATCATGTCGCGAGATCCGCGTCGATGGCTGGTAGTAGGCAGTGCCGTGGTGATGCTGATCGGCACCTTGTACGGATTCGGGCTGCTGGGCACGCCGGTGGAAAGCAGCATCGGCGGAAGTCTTGCCGCCAATGCCACCCTGCTCGCGCCCGCAACACCGGCCTTCTCGATCTGGTCGCTCATCTACCTGGGCCTGTTCAGCTTCACCATCTGGCAGGTGTTGCCGTTCTCCCGGCATTCGGCGAGGACCGACGCAGTGGCGGCGCTGGCGGCGCTCTCGATGGTGCTGAACGGCGCCTGGCTGATGGTGGTGCAGGCCGGTTGGATCTGGGCGAGCGTCGTGATCATTTTCGCCCTGGTGTTCACCCTCGGCATCATCGCTCGATTACTGGCCAGTAAACCAGCCGCGAGCCGAGCAGAAGCCGTCCTGCTGGACGGCACCTTCGGCCTCTACCTGGGTTGGACCAGTGTCGCCACCCTCGCCAACGTCACCGCAGCACTGGTGGCCTCCGGCCTACCAGCGGTCGGGTCGAATGCGGAGCCTTGGGCACCGGCGGTACTCGCTCTCGGCGCCGTACTGGGCATCCTGCTGGCACGCACGATGGGGGGACGCCTCACCATCGCCGCAGCGATGGCGTGGGGATTGGGCTGGATCGCGGTTGGCCGCTTTACGGGCGAACCCGCTTCAGCCTTGACCGGGGCGGCGGCTGCGGTTGCGGCCGCCATTGTGATCGCCGCCGCTGTCCTGGTGCGGCTTCGGACGGCGCGGGTGCCATCCCGGCAACCGCTTGCCGCCGCAGGCCGGGCATGAGCGTGACCCAGGACGAGCAATGAGGCTCGCCCTGGGCCATCGGTAGAGCCGCACGCGGGACTGGAAGGTACACCGGGGGGGCCTCCAGACCCGCGTGCGGCCGCTGCCACTCAAGACCCACTGTTCAACCGATTCGGCCACTGCCGATCACTTTGAGTAAAGCAGTGCAGAACTCGGCTGGCCGCTCCAGGTGCGGAGCGTGCCCGACGCCCTCAAACACGACCTCGGTGACCTCGCCCCCTGCTGCGGAGTAGGCGGCCAGGACGTCTCGAGTCTGACTGACCATCTGCTGGGCCGGTGCGATCTCCGCGCCAGGCCAGCCCGGAATGATCCCCAGCTCACCGAGGTAGTTGAGGTCGTAGAAGGAAGCATCCGACACGATCGCGTCCACGTCGCCGTGCACCCACAGAATCGGCGGCTTCGGCTCCAGCGCGACGATGCCGGAAACGTTGCAGTACTTCGGTGCCATGGTGTTCAGTACCCCGATAGTGCCAGCGCCGAAGCCTGGCCAGTTCGGGCTCGCGACGGTGTCGCCAGGGTAGTTGCCGGGCTCGGTAGCAGTGGTCAACATCGAGGCCACCCATAGGTCTTCACGGTCGGTGGTGTAGCTGGCCGAGACGTAGCCGCTGCGGAACACGCTGCGCGGTGAGGCCTGCTCAGCGGCGGAGGTGTCCTGATCGCGAAGCCGCTGGACGAAATCCGGGTTCGCGCCACCGCCACCACAGCCAGCATCATCGTCGGTGAGCGGCGTGCCGTCCCGCCTGCTACCACCAAAGCCGTAGGGCGAAACGGGAGCCTGCAAAGTGAGGCTGAGCACCGGGTGGTCCAGGGCGTACTGCATCACCACGCCACCACCCATCGACCAGCCCACCAGATGCGCGGTGGGAACGCCCATCGCGGTCAGGGTGGCGTAGATGTCGTCGCTGTAATCGCGCAGGCCGCGGGTGGCGTCCACCGGCAGCACATCGGAGGAACCGAACCCGCGAAGATCGATCGCCAGCACCCGCAGGTCAGCCGGCAGCGCCAGCATGATCTCCTGCCAGAACAGGGCCGAGGACACATTGCCGTGCACCAGCACGACGGTGCGCTCCGGCGGGGTGTCGTCACGGTCAGCCTCGCGGCCCAAAACGGCGGCGCCCAGTCGTGGTGTCTGGATGCGCTGGGCGGTAATGCCGGTCAATAAAGTCATGGTTGTCTCCTTCGAATCTGGTGCCCGCTGCGGTGCGGGCACGACTGTGGCTGCGCTATTCGATCCCGCGTCGGATCAGTTGCACAGTGCCCTTCAGGTGCTCACGGACATCGGCCAGCGACATCCGTTCGGTCAGGTTTTGGAAAATGAAGATGTCGGTCATGAAGTGCACGCAGAGGTCGGCGAGGACCGCTCCGTCCACATCTGGACGGATCCGCCCCTCGGCCTGATCGCGCTCGATTGCCACCAAGAAGGTCTCCCGGTAGCGAGACTTGATCGCGCGAATCAGGCTCACCGACACCCCACTGGCATGGCCGTAAAGGATCTTGCCCAGTTCGATGTGCTGGGAATGCCGGATCAAGAACTCCGAATCGAGCGCGTAGTAGTGCTCGAAGAAGGTCAGGAACGAACTCGTTAGGTAGTACTCGAAGGCCGGAGTGGTGAACTCGCGCCGCTCAGCCCTCAACGTCTCAAACACGTAGACGTAAAGGTCGTCCTTGTCGGTGAAGTACTGGTAGATGCTGCCACGGGGGATACCTGCGGAACGGACGATGTTGGAGAGCTTTGCTTCATCGACATTGCGAAGGCTGAACTCGTCCATTGCCGCGGCAAGGACCCTCGACTGCTTCTCCGCAGGGAGGTTCAGGAATGTCTGAGTGGGCATGGCCTCGGCCTTTCGCCAGGTGTCCGGGTGGTGGCTAATCTCGCGGGCGCGCACCGTTGACGCGCACAGCTAGGTGTTATCCCGATCGTGATTCTAGGCCGCACCCCCTTCCGCACCCGCTCAGCCATGCCTGGTCAGAGCCCACCGAAAGGGGCCGGACGGCGGTCAGCATGCTTCGAACACTGTCGCGATGCCCATCCCGCCACCAATGCACAGCGTGGCCAGGCCGTAGCGATCCTCTGGGCGTTTGGCGAGCTCGTTCAGCAGGCTCACGATGATCCGCGCACCGGAGGCGCCGATGGGGTGTCCCAGCGCGATCGCCCCGCCGTTGACGTTCACTTTGTCCCAATCCCAGCCCAGGTCGTTGCCAACAGCCTGAGCCTGAGCGGCGAAGGCTTCATTTGCCTCGATGAGATCAAGCTGATCGACCGACAAGGCAGCCTTGGCCAGGGCCCTGCGGGTCGCCTCGATGGGCCCAACCCCCATGATCGAGGGGTCGACGCCGGCCTGACCCCACCCGACCAACTTGGCCAGCGGCTTCAGACCCAACGCGGCAACAGCGTCGGCGCTGGCAACCACGATGGCTGCGGCGCCGTCGTTGATTCCTGAGGCATTTCCGGCCGTCACGCGGCCATCAGCGGTGAAGGCCGGACGCAGTTTCGCCAGCGCTTCGGCGGTGGTGGCCCGCGGATATTCGTCGATGGCGAACTCGAACTCTTCGCGCTTCACCTTCACTTTCACCGGCACGATTTCGTCGGCGAAGCGGTCGGCCGCGATGGCTGCGGCGGCCTTGGTCTGAGAGTTCAGGGCCAGCGCGTCCATCTGGTCGCGGGTGATCCCCCACTGGTCGGCCACATTCTCCGCAGTGATCCCCATCGCCTGGTTGCTGAACACGTCGGTCAGGCCGTCGTAGAGCATGGAATCGACCATGGTCGCCGCACCCATCCGAGCCCCCCACCGCTGGGACGGCACCAGATAGGGCGCCGCCGACATGTTCTCGGTGCCACCTGCCACCACGATTCGGGCATCGCCGGCCAGGATCGCTCGGGCAGCTTCGACCACGGTCTTCATTCCCGAGCCGCACAGCATGTTCACCGTTGTCGCGGGAGTCGCCACACCCAGACCCGCCCCGATGGAGGCTTGCCGGGCCACGTTTTGCCCCGCCCCGGCGGCGAGGACGCAGCCGAAGTAGACCTCGTCCACTTGCTCGGGAGCCACCCCAGCTCGCTCTAGGGCAGCCTTGATCACCGTGGCACCCAACTCCGCTGCGGGGACGTCCTTCAGGCTGCCGCCGAAGCTACCCACAGCGGTGCGGCAAGCGGAAACAATGTAGATCTCAGTCATGGCGGACTCCTTGCGTGGGTGAGGCATTAGGAAATGGCGATCGAAGCGGTGTCGGTGTTCACGAAGCCAAGAACCAAGGAGGCAAACTCGCTCGGCTTCTCATACATCGCCGCATGCCCCGCGTCCTGGATGACGGCGTGCGCTGCGGCCGGGATCCCGGCGACGAGTTCGCGCTGATTGGGCAACGGAGTGACGTAATCGAACTCAGCCGAGATCACCAGAGTCGGTGCCGTGATCTGGGCCAGCTGGGCCCGCTCGTCGTGGGTCTCGGCGCTGCGGGTCAGCCGGGCGAAGGCGTCATAGACCGCAGCGGTGAAGTGCTCAACGAACATGTCTTCGCGGGCCGACAGCCAGTCGTAGTTGGCCTCGTAGAACCCTGGGGAGTACACGATCGGAATGCAGGTCGCGAAGAACACATGCCCGTCGTGGGTATTCATCGCCTGTTCCCACGAGTGGCCGATGTCGCGAAGCCAGCGCGAGGTGTAGGCAGTGGTGTTGGCCAGCACCAACTTCGCCACCCGGCCGGGGTGACGGGACGCGACGCGAATCGCCACCTCGCCGCCGTAGCTGACCCCGCAGATGCTCGCCTGACTCAAACCAAGGTGGTCGAGAAAGGCCAGCACTGCCCGCTCCTGGAGCTCTTGGGTGTATTCATGGTCGGCCTTGGCGCTGGCACCTTGATCGACCAGGTCCAACAGCAACAGCCGGTTGTGCTCGCTGAAGGTGGCGACGAAGCCTGCCCAGGAGGCGCAGGACATGAAGATGCCGTTGAGGATCAGCAGCGGCGCCCCACTGCCGTGGTCCTCGTAGTTGAGCTGGATGCCCTCGAAGTCAAAGGTGGCCATTGCCTACACCCCCGCCGCCAGTCGCGGCACCGATGCTGCGACTGGAAGGTAGCCGCACCTCACCGCGTCGGCGTACAGCTGATCACGCATCGAGGGATGGGCGATCGAAATCAGCCGCTCCACCCGCTCGCGGATGCTGGTGCCGCGCAGGTTGACCGCGCCGTACTCGGTGACCACCCAATCGACGTCATTGCGCGACAGCGAAACCGCAGCACCCGGACGCAGCGTCGGCACGATCTTGGAGATCGTCTCCAGCTCGCCGGTCTCTTTGTTGACCTTCTCCAAGGTGCTGTACAAGGCGATGATCGAGCGCCCGTTCTTCGACCGCTGGGCGCCGGTGGCGGTATCGGATTGCCCACCAGTGCCTGAGATTTGCAGCGTGCCGATGCTCTCGGAGCAGCATTGGCCGGTCAGATCCACCTCGACGGTGGTGTTGATGCTCACCTGGTTGTCGTTGCGGGCGATCACCCACGGGTTGTTGACCTCTTCGCCGCGCCCGGTGAAGCAGTCGGGGTTCTTATCGATGAACTGATACATCTCCTGGCTGCCCAGCGCGAAGGCGAAAACCGTCTTGCCCACATCGGCCTGCTTGCGGGCTCCGGTGATCACCCCGGCCTTCATTAGGTCCATGATCCCGGTGGTCATCATCTCGGTGTGAATGCCCAGGTCGCGCTTTTCGTACAGGTAGCTGCACACCGCGTTCGGGATGCCCCCGATGCCGACCTGCACACAGTCGCCGTCCTCAACCAGATCGGCGATGGCGCGTCCGATGGCCAGATCCTTTTCGTTGGGCTTGGCGGCCGGGATCGTGCCGGGGTAACCCTGCGATTCGATGACGTAGTCGATCTGATCCCAGTCGAGGTAGTTCTGCCCGAAGGAATGCGGTGCGTTCGGGCTGATCTCCAGGATTCGCAGATCGGCCTGGCTGGCGATCTTCTCCTCGTAGGTGTTGCCACAGGCGAAGCGGGTGCGTCCGCTGGCTTCCGGTGTTGAGGCCAGCGAGATCATGATGTTGGCCCGCTTGTGGAAGTTCCGCCGGGTGCCAGCCAGGTGCAGATGGTTAGGGATGTAGCTGACCCGTCCGGTGCCCGAAAGGGCTCGCAGTTGCGGGGTGGAGAACCAGCTATCGATCCAGAACGCTTTGGTGACGTTCTCTACCGAGAGGTACTCCCCCGGCACGGTCGCCAGGCAGTTGGTGATCGTGACATCGCGCACCCGGTCGGCGATCTGGTGCAGGCTGCCCAGTAAAGCTGGCGGCTCATTTGCACCCAGTCCGACGGTGATGTTGTCTCCGTCGTTGATCAGGGCCAGGGCTTGATCAACGCTGATCAACTTGGAGCGGTAGTCGAACATGTCAGTTGGCCTTTCCCCACCGGATGCAGGTGGAGGCCCAGACGTAGCCGATGCCGGCTGCAATCAGGGTCACTAACGAGCCATCGGTGATCTTGCCGGCCTCTAGGCCGAGGTGGAGGGAGAGCATTTGGTCGACCTGGCCGAGATGGCCGTAGTTCTCCAAGTAGGTCGTCTGGTCTTCGGTGAGCCCCAGATCGGCGAGCATCGCTAGGTGCTGACTGCGCTTGAAGTGCAGGATCGCGAGGTAGTCGATGTCGTCGCGGGTGAGCCCGCCGCTCTTGCGCAGGCTCTCGTCAATGCAGGTGTACCAGTTGGGCAGGCTGGTCTGATTCAGCTTGTCCTTCATCGTTACCGGATCCATCAGCCGCAACGAGCGGTAGCCCTCTTCAACATTTTCGGGCGTGGACGGTTCGTTGATGCCGCCGATTTGCACCCCGGCGGTGTGCACCAGGGAGCCGTCAGCGATGATGTGGCTGCCCAGGATCAGGTTGGAATCCATACCCTTGCGGACGATGAAGGCCCCGCCACCGGCGCCCAGATTGAACATCATCGACACCGTCGAATCGGTGTAGTCGACAAAGTCGCCATTGCGGTAGCCGCCGGCCACCAAGATGGTGTCGATGTCGTCGTCGGCCAACAGCATGTCTTTGGCCATCTTCAGCGCGGTCAAGGTGGTGCAGCAGCGGTTGGCGATGTCTATGCCCCACGCGTTGGTGGCCCCGATTCGATCCTGGATGTAGAGCGCCGAGGTGGTCAGGCCGTACTCCTTCCATTCCTCGCCCACGCACAAGATGACGTCGATCTCGGCCGGGTCGAGGCCGGTTCGCTCCAACGCGTCCAGGGCCGCCCGGGCACCCATTTCCTGAGTGCCGTCGCCGGGGCCAGGGACGGGCTTACGGATGATGCCGAGCTTGTCGATTACCGCTTGTTCGGACCAGACGCCTCCGGTGGCGTCCGAGATGTCCCTGGCCGTCAGGTAGTGCTCGGGCAGGTAAAGGCCGTAGCCCAGAATCCCGACGTTGTTCTGGAGTATCTCCACGTGACTCTCCTTCGTTGGAGGCCTTACCTGACAGTGATGACATTGCGCGGCTGGGGCCTTCCAGGGCCCGTGCCCATCCCTGGGGAGGCCTTCTTGCACCCTGCCGAGGGTGGCACGACTATATGACGTGGTTGTCATCTATGACAAGGAATTTGGCCGAAACACCTCTGCCGCGACCTGACCACCCTTGACGACACCGCTGTCGCAACCCTGGACAATGCCTCCTGGCCCCGCCGGCGCCCGTGAAGTCCTTGACAGCCCCTCCTGGGCCAGCCCTATCATTCGACATGACACGGGTGTCATATTCGATGAGGCGAAGGGGCCTGCCATGTACTACGACGAAATGCGCGTCGGCGACAGCGCATCGTTCGAGAAGACCATCTCCGAATCCGATGTCTACGGCTTCGCTGGCATCATCGGCGACTTCAATCCAGCGCATGTGAACCAGCGCTACGCCGAACAAACCAGGTTCGGCGGCCGCATCGCCCACGGCATGCTCACCGGCAGCCTGTTCTCGACCGTCTTCGGTACCCAGCTACCGGGCCCAGGGGCGATCTATTTGTCCCAGTCGCTGGCATTCCTAGCTCCGGTCATGCTCGGCGAGACCGTCTGCGCCACCGTCACTGTGGCCGAGAAGCTGGAGAAGGGTCGGGTCCGCTTCGAGTGCGGCGCCACCAAGGCCGACGGCACCGTCGTGGTCACCGGCGAGGCAGTACTGCTGCCCCCCAAGCCACCGGCGGCCTGAAGCCCCGCCACCCAAGCCGGTGCCGACGACGCCCCGGCTGGCAGAGTTCGGACTGCGGGCATGATCGAAAACCCGACCCGCTGACCAAGGAGACAAATATGGACGACATCGGCTACAAGTTCGATGACCACATCGCCGTGGTCACCATCACCCGCGAGCACGCCCTCAATGCGCTGAACGCCGAGGTGCTGGAACAACTCTCCTCAGCTCTCGACCAGGCCGTTGCCGACCAGGCACGCTGCCTGGTGATCACCGGGGCGGGCCGGGCCTTCGTCGCCGGGGCCGACGTGGCCGCAATGTCTACGATGACCCGGCCCGAAGCCAAGGCCTTCAGCGAGCTCGGCAACGGCGTCTTCCGCAAGCTGGAGACACTGCCGATGCCCTCAGTGGCCGCAGTCAACGGCTTCGCCCTTGGCGGTGGCTGCGAACTGGCGCTGGCTTGCGACCTTCGACTCGCTTCCCAGAAGGCGGTCTTCGCCCAGCCCGAGGTTGGCCTGGGCGTCACCGCCGGCTTCGGCGGCACCCAGCGACTGGCTCGGCTGGTGGGTCCCGGCATCGCCAAAGAGATGCTCTACACCGGACGGAAAGTTGATGCCACCCGGGCCTTGGCCGTCGGCCTGGTGAACGCGGTCTACTCCCCAGAGGAGTTGCTGGAGGCTGCGCTGGGCTTAGCCGGCGAGATCGCCAGGCAGGCACCGATCGCCGTCCGCGCGACCAAACGCGCCCTTGCCGACGGCGCCCACCTTGACCTGGACGACGCGATCGCGATCGAGGTGTCCGAGTTCGCGTCCTGCTTCGAATCGGCCGACCAGCGCGAAGCGATGGGGGCTTTCGTCGAGAAGCGCCGTCCGGCCCCGTTCCAAGACCAGTAGTCAGACCGTAAGGAGGAACTCAGATGTTGGTAGGAGTCATAGGCGCCGGGACGATGGGGGCCGGCATCGCCGAGGTGTTCGCCCGCACCGACGGGTTCTCGGTGTTGCTGGCCGATGCCACGCCCGAACTGGCTGAGGGCGGACGGGCCCGCATCGCTGCTGGCCTGGCTCGCCAGGTGGCCAAGGGCCGGTTGGAGCAGGACGGGGCAGAGACGATTCTGGACCGGCTGGGCACGGCCACCGTGGCCGACCTGGCCGACTGCGAACTGGTGGTCGAGGCGATTTATGAAAACCTGGATGCCAAGCGTCCGATCTTCGAGCAGCTTGACCAGCTCTGCGGCCCCGAAACCATCCTGGCATCCAACACCTCCTCGCTGTCGGTGACCGAACTCGGCCGCGGCCTCAGCCACCCGGTGATCGGGATGCACTTCTTCAACCCCGCACCGGTGATGCAGCTGGTCGAGGTGATCGCCGGTGCCCAGACTCCGCCAGAACTGGTGACCCGCACCAAGGAGCTGGCCCTGACTCTGGGCAAGACCCCAGTCGAGGTGCAGGAGGCCGCCGGCTTCGTGGTGAACCGCATTCTGGTGCCAATGATCAACGAGGCGGTCGAGGTGCTGGCTGCCGGGACGGCCTCAGCAGAAGACATCGACACCGCGATGAAGCTCGGCGCCAACCACCCGATGGGCCCGCTGGCCCTGGGTGACCTGATCGGCCTGGACGTGGTGCTGGCGATCATGGAAGTGCTGCAGTCCGAGACCGGCGACTCGAAATACCGAGCGCACCCACTGCTGCGCAAGTACGTCCGCGCCGGTTGGCTGGGCCGCAAGACCGGGCAAGGCTTCTTCATCTACCCGCGCTGACTCCGGCGTCCCTGACCGTCGTCCGCGTTGCCGTATCTGAATATTCCGATATCCCACCACTATCGCCATTTTCCGATATTGATGCTGTATCGTAAAATCACGATACGAAGGAGTCGCGATGGCGAAGCACACAGCACGGCTACGGTCGCCCGGAGACTTCGGGCTGGCGGTGCAGCAAGCCCGGCTAGCGCACGGGTTGTCCCAGAGCGAACTCGCAGCCGAACTCGACGTCCCACAGAGCACGATCAGTGAGATTGAATCCGGCAAAGCGACGATCTATGTCCGACGGCTGCTGAGCATCGCGCGGATCATCGGGCTGGAGTTCACCGCGACCTGGGAGGAGGACGATGCGCCTCGCGATTGAGTTGTACGGCACGGTCATCGGGACGCTCACCGGCGAGGCCCGCGCCTTCGACTTCACCCCGACCCAAGACGGGCTCGACACCTTCGGAACGAACAGCACCGTGCTCTCGGTCACGATCCCGCTCGCCCCGGCGCAGCGGCGTGCCCACGCGGGCCGACGGCGGAACTGGTTCGCTGAGTTGCTTCCCGAGGGCGACCAGTACGACTACCTGCTCGCGCAAGGTGGCCTGCGACGGGACGACACGCCTTCGTTCCTCGCGCGCTTCGGCAGGGACGTTGCTGGCGCCCTCCAGGTGTGGGATCTAGATGATCCGACCGAACCGAAAACCCCCTCGATCAGGAACCTCAGCCCAGCCGAGATCCGCACGCTGTTGGAGGACCCGATCGGCTCGCCGCTGGCGAACGACCCTCAATCGGGCCGGTCATCCCTCGGTGGGGTTCAGCCCAAGATCGTCCTGGTGCGCACCAGGGACGGCTGGGCGCAGGCGCTGGGCGGCTACCCGTCCACGCACATCCTCAAACCCCAACTGCCCGGCAAGCAGGCGACCGTCATCTACGACGAGGAGTACGGCTCCCGCCTCGCCCGTCGACTCAGACTCGCAGACTTCGAAGCCTCCATCGAGGAGTTCGACAGCCTGCCCGCGATCGTCATCGAGCGTTACGACCGCGCTGACGGCGGGCGGCTCCACCAGGAAGATTTCAGCCAGGCGCTCGGCGCCAGCCGCAACCAGAAGTATCAGGAGATCGGCGGCATCGTCAGCCTCCAGCGCATCGCCGACACCCTGAAGGCCCACGCCACCGATCCGGACCTGCGGCGCCTGGCACGCATGGTCACTCTCGCCGTCGGGATTGGCAACCTCGACCTCCACACTAAGAATCTCGGCCTGCTCCACCCCGGCGACGGTGACATCACCCTCGCGCCTGCCTATGACGTCGTCCCGCAAGCCCACGCCTCGGGCGACGGAAGGCTCGCACTGGCAATCAACGGCAAGTATCGCCACGCAGACATCACCCGCGACGACCTCCAAGCTGAGTTCACCGCGTGGGGGCTGCGACGGGCCGCAACGACCGTGAACGAAACCCTGGAAGAACTCCTGACTGCCGTTAGTGAGGAGACGCCGATCGACGGTGCCTTCCCGCTCCTCCAGGAACAGCTCCTGACCTTCGTCGACAACCTCCGCAATGGGAATCCGGTGGGCCCCTAACCTTGACTTCGAGTGCGCTCTAAGTTCTAGCCTGAGGTCGATGTCACATTCAATCTCTGCCGTCGCCGAAGCCACGGGCCTATCCACCCACGCGCTGCGCTACTACGAACGGGCTGGGCTCATGCTCACCCCGGTCGAACGCGGCTCCTCCACCCACCGGGAGTACTCCGAGGCCGACATCAGCTGGGTGATCTTCCTCACCCGACTGCGGTCGACCTCAATGCCGATCGCCCGCGTCCGTGAATACGTCGAGCTCGTCCGCGCTGGCAATGTCACAACTCCTGAGCGCCTCGAACTGCTGCAGCGGCACCGCATCACGGTGCAGGCGCAGCTCGAAGAGATGACCCAGGCTCTCGAGGCCATCGACTACAAAATCGCGCTCTACCAGAAAGAGACAGCCAAATGAAGAAGACCACCCTCGGCACGTCCGGCCCATCAGTGGGACGCATCGGCCTCGGCCTCATGGGCATGAGCGCCTTCTACACCGGCGCGGCCTCTGACGACGCCGAGTCGATCCGCACCATCCATCGCGCCCTCGAACTCGGGGTGACCCTGCTCGACACAGCGGAAATGTATGGACCGCACCTGAATGAGGAACTGCTCGGCAAGGCGCTCACTGGCCGCCGGGAGGATGCCGTGGTGGCCACCAAGTTCGGCACCTTCCACAATGCTGGCGACGGCTCTCCGGGGCTGGACGGTACCGCTGCGAACGTGCGGGCCTCGGTCGAGGGCTCACTGCGCCGACTCGGCACCGACTACATCGACCTGTACTACCAACACCGGATGGACCCGGGCACCCCGATCGAGGAGACCGTCGGCGAGCTGGCCGCGCTCATCGCCGAGGGCAAGATCCGCGGCTACGGTCTGTCGGAGGCGGCACCGGCCACCATTCGCCGGGCCCATGCTGTGCATCCGGTGACCGCGCTGCAAACCGAATACTCGCTGTGGTCACGCGACCCAGAAGCGGAGATCCTGCCAACGACCCGCGAACTCGGCATCGGCTTCGTGCCGTACTCGCCGCTCGGTCGCGGCTTCCTCACCGGGGCGATCACCTCGGTTGACCAGTTCGCCGAGCACGATTTCCGGCGCAGCAACCCGCGCTTCGTCGCCCTTGATGCCAACAAGGTGATCGTGGACGAAGTGGTGGCCATTGCCGCCCAGCTCGATGCAAAGCCCGGACAGGTGGCTCTCGCCTGGCTGCTCGCCCAGGGCGGCGACATCGTCCCGATTCCCGGCACGAAGCGCATCACCTACCTGGAGGAGAACGTCGGGGCGGACGCAATCGAGCTTTCCCCGCAGCAGTTGGCGACCCTCAGCGCTCTGCCGCGGCCAGTGGGCGATCGCTACGCGGACATGAGTTCGGTCAACCGCTAACTGATCGCGCGTACCCGGAAGGGAATCCGCAGACTTCGGCCTGCCAGCTGCGTTGGACCGGAGCCTTGCGGTAGCCGACGACACGACGGGTAGCCTCGGTGCATGGGACGCGTTCTCACTCTGACGCTGGCCGCGGTGATGCTGGCTGGCTGCTCGGTGCCAGTCGCCGCACCGCCAGCGTCTACGTCCGCGCCGGCGACGGGCTCACCGAGCGGGCCGCGGACTGCGCCGGACGGCCGTCCGTTCGTGGTGGCGGAACTGGACAAGTTCGACGAGCCGTGGGCGATGGCCTTCCTGCCCGGCGGCGAACTACTCATCACCGACCGGGGCGGGATCCTCCGCCTGCGGGAGGTCGACGGGCGCACCGTCGAGGTCAGCGGCACACCGAAGGTGGTCCACGACGGACAGGGTGGCCTTGGCGATGTCATCGCCTCGCCCGGGTTCGCGTCCGACCACACGGTGTACCTCAGCTGGGCGGAAGTCGGCGAGGGTGGGACGGGCGCAGTGGTCGGGCGGGCGCGGCTCGCCGGCACCTCTGCAGCGCCTGAGCTGACCGGCCTGCGGGTGATCTGGCGTCAGCAGCCGAAGACCAGCGGCTCGGGCCACTTCGGCCATCGGCTCGCGTTCAGTCCCGACGGTAAGTACCTGTTCGTCAGTTCGGGTGAGCGGCAGAAGTTCGACCCGGCTCAAGACCTCGGCACGAACCTGGGCAAGATCCTCCGCCTGAACCCCGACGGGTCGCCGGCGGCCGGCAACCCGTGGGCCGACAAAGGTGGCGTCACCGCCGAGGTGTGGACGCTTGGCCACCGCAACCCGCTCGGGCTGGCCTTCGACCCGGCCGGCAACCTCTGGTCGTCCGAGATGGGTCCCCAGGGCGGCGACGAGCTGAACCTCATCGAGGCTGGCCGCAACTACGGCTGGCCGAAGGCGTCCAACGGCTCTCACTACGGCGGCGGCGACATTCCTGACCATCGCGCCGGGGACGGGTTCGCCGCCCCGGCTGCGTTCTGGAACCCGAGCATCTCGCCGGGAAGCCTGATGATCTACACCGGCGATGCCTTTCCGCAGTGGCAGGGCGACGCGTTCATCGGCGCTTTGTCGGGCCAAGCCCTGATCAGGGTGGATCTGTCGGGCACCACCGCAGCCAAGGGCGACATCTGGGAGATGGGCCAGCGCATCCGGGAGGTAGAGCAGGCTCCCGACGGGAGCATCTGGCTGCTGGAGGACACTCCCGGCGGACGGCTGCTGCGGCTCGCCCCGCCCAGCTGAGCTAACGACCAAGACCGCGGTGTAGATGCCGCAGACCAGGAGGGGCACGCGCATCTGGGCCCTGACCGGCCTCGGGACTTCCCCATATTGGGCTACTTAGAAAAACGAACGCTTGTGTTAAGATATTTATCGCAAAGGATTATTGGCCATAGTTGATTGAGGAGCGAATCGTGAAGCTTGGCGATAAGCACACCGCGCGGGCAGCCGCCGCCCTCGGTGCCGACCTCCGAACGTGGCGCAAGCTCCTCGGCTACACCGCGGCCCAGGTCGCCGAGCGGGCTGGCATCTCAGCCCCAACGCTGACCAAGATCGAACATGGCGACCCCGGTGTGGGGCTGGGATCGGTGCTGGCCGTCACCCGGGTGCTCGGCATCACCGACCGCATCCTCACGGCCGCCGACCCGTACGAGTCGGACCTCGGCCGGGCATCGGTCGACCGGATCCTGCCTGAACGGGTTCGCCGATGAGCCGCTTCGACGTCTACCTCGACCAGGCCGGCGAGCCGACCCGAATGGGCCAGACCCAGGTCGACGAGCGCGCCGGACGGACCGTGCGCTGCGAGTTCACCTACGACACCGCGTATCTGGCCCGCCCTGGCCGACTGGCGCTCGACCCGGCTACTCCGGTCTCGGACAGCCGTTGGGTGAGCGCCGAACTGCCGCGGGGACTGGCCGACGCTGGCCCCGACGGCTGGGGCCGAAGCCTGCTGCTGCGCGCCAACCGCGGCCGCGCGATGGCCCCGTCTGAGCTCCTCCTCGCCGTCGACGACACGTCGCGGATCGGAGCGCTGCGCGTCCGCGTCGGCGAGCATTGGGAGTCGAGCGGTGAGGTCCGCGTGCCGGCTCTCGTCCAGTTGGCCGAGTTACAGCAAGCCGCCAGCCAGGTCGAGACCGACACCGACGAACCGGACGCCGTCCGCCGGCTGGTCGGGGGAGGCTCAGCGAGCCTGGGCGGGATGCGCCCCAAAGCGTCGGTGCTCACCGACGAGGGTCGCTTGGCTGTGGCCAAATTCTCCTCCCACCGCGACGAGATCACGGTGATCGCCTGGGAGAAGGTGTGCCTCGACCTAGCGGCCACGGCCGGCATCCCGGTGCCCGAAAACCACCTGCTGTGGATCAGCGGCCAACCGGTGCTGGTGCTGGACCGGTTCGATCGCACCACCAGCGGGCATCGCCTGCCCTACCTCTCGGCTTTCGCCATCGCCGAAGTCGTCGATGCCGCAAGCGGCGACTACCTCGACATCGGCGAGGCTCTCAGCGAACTCGACATCGCCGACCTGCCCGCAACACTGAGGCAGCTGTGGCGACGGGCAGCATTCAACGTCGCCATGCGGAACACCGACGATCACCTCAAGAACCACGCCATCTTGTGGCACGGCGACGGGTGGAGACTGTCCCCCGCCTTCGACCTCACTCCAGACCCGGTCGGCGGCACCTCTCGGGCCACCCAGATCGCCGGGCAGGACTCCCCCGGCAGCGAGACCCGGGGGCTCGCTGAACTGGCCGTGGAGTTCGGCATTTCCACTGCAGAGCAGCGCGCGATCCTGGACGAGATCCTCACCGCCACCAGCACCTGGCCGGGACACGCCACCGGCCTCGGCATCCCTGGGGCCGAGATCCGGACGCTGCAACGTCCGCTCGACGAAGCCCACAGCCGACTCGCCACCATGGTCGGCCGGCTGGACGGCTGACGCTGGCCCGACAGCCGAGCGCCCCCGATCTGAATCAGGGCAGCTCGGTGGTTCCGAAGGTGTCGTTCCAGTCCCGGGTGAAAGCGTTCACAGCCTCGGTCACATCCGGAGTAGCCAGTGCTGCACGCAGGAGCGCCGGCGGCACGGTGACCGCGGCAGCCCCGGCTTCAAGAGCGGCACTGACCTGAGCCACATTCTTGAAGCTGGCCGCCAGGATCTTGCACCCCACACCATGCCGATCGATGATCTTGGCCAACGATTTGACCATCGCACTCGCATCGATACCCCGGTCTTCCATCCGGTTGAAGTAGGGCGCGATGTAGTCTGCTCCGGCCTCGATGGCAAGGGTCCCCTGAATCCTGGAGTAGATCGCGGTCGCAGTCACCCCGATCCCCTCATCCTTCAACAACCGGATGGCCCGAATCCCCTGTTCAGTCGTCGGAACCTTCGCGAACACGCCGCCATCAACCTGCTCCAGCAACCGATGCGCATCGGCGACGATCCCGTCCGCATCCTGGGCCAGCACCTGAATATGCAGGCTCCGATCCGGCCCGATGATCCTCCGGATCTGCCGGAGGTGCTCGTAAAGCTCGATCCGACCCTCAGCCTTGATAATCGTCGGGTTCGTCGTCACCCCCGCCACCGGATAAAGCGGCGTCATCTCCTCGAGGACAGCCAGGCTGGCAGTGTCGAACAGGATCTCCATCAGTCCCTCACTCGTCGGGGCGCTTGACTCAGGCGCTCTCGGGGCGTGCCCAAGGTCAGCGGCATGAGGAGTACCAGCGGTCGAACTCGTCGGAGAGAACCGTGAAGTCGGGGCTTACGCCCAGCGCGCCCGCCCCACGCGGCTCGATCGTGGATAGGGTCGCTGGGGCCCAAGCGTCCCTCATCGCCGCCACCGAAGCGCCGTGCAGAATTGCGGATGCCTGGATGCAGGCTCCTCGAGCGGTCGCCTCGGGCGCATCCACTGTGGAGACCGGCTGGGCGCACCGATCAGCGATGAACTGGCGGTAGGCCGTTGAACGGGCGCCGCCGCCGACAGCGAGGACGCGGTTCGTGATTGGCTCTCCGACGAGGCTCTGGAGGGTCTCCATCCCGCGGATCATGCCCTGAACCACACCGTCGTAAGCGGCTCTGGCAAATTCCTCTCGTGTCGTGTCGGAATGCAGTCCCGCCAGGACTCCGGCTGCCCCGGGTCGGCTGGGGGTGCGTTCGCCGTCGAGGTAGGGCAGCAGGACCGGCCCGTCTCCGAGGGGGAGTTGCATCGCTAACCGATCAAGTTCGCCGAGATCGACACCGAGAAGGTAGGCGAAGCGGTCGGTGACCTTCGCACAGTTGAGCGTGCAGATCAGTGGCAGGTAGCCGCCCGTCGCGTCACAGACGTAGTCCACGCTCCAGTTCCGGATCGCCGGCACGTCGGCGGGAGTCAATACGACACCGGAGGTGCCCAAGCTGAAAGCAACCTCGCCACGCCGCAGGCCCATGCCGATCGCTGCGAGGTGCTGATCTCCCCCGCCGGGACCGACAATCACGTCATCCCGAAGTCCGAGCCCTCTGGCCACCGCTGGGAGGATCATTCCGGCCGGTTCATCGGGTCCGAGAACGCGCGGGAATGCCGACTCCCAGTCGACATCAGCCGCAATGTGCTCTCGCAGAAGGTCAGCTCGGAACGTGGCCTCGGGTGCGGAGAAATAGCCTGTGCCTGACGCGTCGGATCGATCAGTGACATGCTCGCCGGTCAGCTGGAAGGTCAGCCAGTCATGGGGCACCATCAGTTTGTTAATCCGATGCAGCGCCTCTGGCTCGTTCTGGGATAGCCAGGCGAGTTTGGCAATGGTCAACGCCGGGTTGAGGGGCATCAAAACCTCCTGCACCCAGGAGGATTGCGAGCGCTGGCTGATCAGGCGTTCGACGTCGGGAGCTGAGGTGGTGTCGTTCCACAGCTTGACCGGTCGCAGCTCTCTATTGTCAGCACCCAGGGCGACCAGTCCGTGGCATTGGGCCCCGATGCTGATCGCTGCTATGGCGGCGGGGTCGACGTTGCCCGCAGCGCAAGCTCCTTGGAGGGCCTGTTGGAAGGCGGTCCACCAGTCACCGGTTCGTTGCTCACTGACCGGTGGGTGCGTTGGCTGGTGGCTGGCACGCCCGGTGGCGATCAGGTGCCCGGAGTCGGCGTCCCTGAGCTCGATCGTGCACGATTGAGTGGAGCTGTCCACGCCGGCGACGATCGGCATGACGATTCTCCTTACTCTGCGCCGGGGACGGGCAGTGATGGCAGCTCACCGGGCAAGTCTTCGATCTTGCCGACAGCTCCGAGTGGGTGGGTGAAGACTACGTCGGCCCAGCTGTAGCCGCGCATCCTCATGAGGGCTACGGCCAGGCAGTCGCCCCACACAGCGTGCATCAAGGTCGATCCCATTGCGATGACGTTGCCTGGGTCGACCTGGTCAGCGATGGGGAACAGCTGGATGTGATCGGAGATATTTGCGAGCTCGGCGTCGTTGTCGCTGGTGAGCGCGATCACAGTGACTCCGCGCTGCTTGGCGCGGCGGCAGAGGTCGTTGATTTCGTCTGAGCGTCCGCCTTTGGAGATCGCAATTAGTACGTCTTTGTCGCGGAGCGCTCCCATGGTGCCGTGAAGCGCATCGGAGGGCTGCATGAAGACCGACGGGGTCCCGCTCACCGAGAAGAGGTGAGCCATTCGTCGCGCGATGGTTCCCGATGTGCCCGAGCCAGTGACGAACACCATCCCGGCGCATTGGTAGAGCACGTCGAGGATCTGCTCGGTGGCTGCATCGAACACGGTGGCCACCGACTCGACGGCGCTAGCCTCGACGGCGATTCGTTCTCGCGCGGCGGACTCGAATAGCTCGTTCATGGGTTCTCTCTTGCGACTGGTGGGTTGGGTTAGGCGGCGTTCCAGGCCTCATGGCGCAGGCTCTGGACGGTGAGTCGTGAGGCCGGCAATGCCTGGCCAGTGCAGGTGCCAAGTGTGAAGGTAACGACTTCGTCGGCCACCTCGAGGATCTCCTCCTCCTCGCCGGACACAACGACAACGGCCAGGCCTGTTTCGTGGGCGAGCTTTCGGAGAAGCTGATGGATCTCGCTCTTGACGCCGATGTCAACGCCTTTGGTCGGTTCGTCGAGCAGCAGCACGCGGGGCCGTTGCGCGAGGGCTCTGGCCAGAAGGACTTTCTGTTGGTTTCCGCCGGAGAGGGTCACGACCGGGGCATGGATGTCGCCACGGATCCCGAGTTGGGTCAGCAGGTCGGTGGAGACGGCTCGGAGTTTGCGATGGTCGAGGAGCCCCAGCCGGGTGTATTGCTGCAAGACCGGCAGGACCACGTTGGTGATGGAGTTCAGCGCGGGCACGATGCCGTCGATCTTGCGCTCCTCGGTCAGGTACACGACGCCTTGGCGTTGAGCATCGGCCACGCCGCGCGGCTGGTAGGTGGAGCCATAGAGGCTCATCGCGCCGTTGCGGGTGCGCAGGAGCCCGACCAGAGTACGAAGGAATTCGGTCCGTCCCGATCCGACCAGCCCGTAGATCCCCAGAACCGAGCCCTCTCGGGCTTGAAGGGTGACGTCCTTGAGCTCGTTGCTCTGCAGGTGGTCGACGCGCAGCGCGATCGGACGCTCCGGGAGCTCCCCTCCACCCTCCTTGCCGCTTGCCGGAGGGTGCACCTCACCAACGTCGCTGCCAGCGATCGCCCGGATCACCTCGGCCCGGTCCACCCGACCGGTCGGGCCCTGGATCCGGACCTTGCCATTGACCAGCGCGACAACCTCGTCGGACACTGCGAACAGCTCGTCCAGCTTGTGGTTGATGAAGACGATGCCCAACCCCTCGTCTTTGGCCAGGTTCTTGACCATTTCGAGTAGGGATTCGACTTGGCTGCCCTCGAGGCTTGTTGTCGGTTCGTCCAACAGCAGGAACCGGGCCTGGCGGGAGGTCGCGATTGCGATCTCGAGGAGTTGCCGGGTGGCAACCGGATAGTCACCGACGCGCCGGTTGGGATCTGCCGAAATCGCGAACTTGGTGATCAATTCGTGCGTGGCCTCGTTCATGGCCCGCTTGTCGAGGCGCCCGCCCTTCGCTAGTTCACGGCCGAGGAAGGCGTTCTCAGCAATGGTCAGGTTGGGTAGCAGGGACAACTCTTGGTACACGGTGGCGATGCCACTGGCGATGGCTGTCGCGGGTGAGCTGAAGGAGACTTTCTCCTCGCCGATGAGCAGGTCCCCACCATCGGGCTGGTAGGCACCGGACAGGACCTTCAGGAGCGTCGACTTGCCCGCCCCGTTGTGCCCGACGAGTCCGGTGACCTTACCGGCCTGAACGGTCAGGTCGACACCATCCAACGCGGGAACGCCAGCAAACAGCTTCCTGATTCCGATGGCGCGCAATGCCTGCCCACTCACGATGTCTCCTTCAGTCTCACCCACGACAGTCATCTGGGATCAGCCGACGAAGCCAGGGCCAGGAGTGGCGGGCTTGAGGAACATCTTGAGGGGACGGAGGATCTGGGCCTCCACCTGCTCCCCACCCTTCCACTTGGCGACCTGCTGGATTACGCGGCGGCCGTAATCCTCAGGTTCCTGTGCAACGCAGGCCGGGTAGGTATCGGTGAGCGGCTGCTCAGCGGCGCAGAACCCGTAAATCTTGACCTTCTTGCCCTGGGTAGCCTGAATCGCTCCGTAGGCAGCTGGGCCCGTCGAGGCGAAAATCACGTTGATGTCCGGGTGCCCTTGCATCATCTCGGAGGTGACCTTCAGGGAGTCATCTGGCTTGACGTTGCCATCTACCTTCGCGACGACCTTCGCGTTCGCGTTGGCGGCGATGGCTCCTTCGAAGCCCTCGTCGCGAATCACCACGGGCCGTTCGTCCGGCTCGGTCACGAACCCGATGTTCAGCTTGGCGTCGGCGCCGAGGTCCTTGAGCACCTGCTCGCCGGTCTGCGTCCCGCCAGCCTTGTTGTCCGCGCCCAGGTACTGGATGATGCTTGCACCCTGTGCGGTCAGAGCCTTCTCATCAACGATCACGTTGACTGTGAACACCGGAACGCCGGCATCGTTGGCCGCCTTCACGATGGCCGCGGCGGGCTCCGACTTGACTGCGTTCAGCGCGAGCGCGCACGGCTTCTTCTGCAGCATCGCCTGGACCTGAGCCAACTGGTTGGCGTCATCGTCGTTGGCGATCTGGACCTCCACTTTGAACCCGGCGGTGGCACCTTCCTCCTCGAAGCCCTTCTTCATTGCGACATAGTAGGGATTCGTCAGGTTAGGCAGCGCAACGGCGAGGTAAGGCTGCGCGTCCGAACACGAGGCCGGCTTCGACGCGGCACCGGTGGTGGCGGGCGGAGCGCTGGACGCAGCACCCGTGTTGAGACCGCCACATCCGGTGGTCAAGGTGATCATTGCGACTGACAACAGTGTTGCTGTCGCCTTCCAGTTCAGCATCTTTGCTCCTCTTGGTTGGTTGATTTGCTGATGGCTATTTGGTGTTGCCGGGAACAGGCCCCGGCTGCGGCGGGGCCTCGGCTGGGACCGGTGGCGCGCTGCTTCCTCGCGCCCCTTTGAGGTTCAGGAGCCGGCCGACTCCTTCGGTGAGGGTGAAGCGACGACGCACCGCATCGAGGCTGACACCGACCAGAATGATGACGCCGATCACGAGCGGCTGCCAGAAGCTGTCGACACCGACCACGTTCATGCCGTTGGAGACAGTCGCAATGAGGATCGCGCCGAGCAGAGCGCCCAAGATGGAGCCGACCCCACCGAAGAGGCTCACCCCGCCCACGACGGCGGAGGCGATGCTGTAGAACTGCTCGTTGCCCGAACCTGCGGTCGGGTAGCCAACCATGAGCCGGCTGGTGGTGATGATTCCGCCCATGCCAGCGCAGAGGCCGGAGATCGCATAGACGGTGAGGATTTGGCGGCCGATGTTCACCCCGGCAAGTCGGCTGGCGTCCTGATTGCCCCCCACCGCGTAGATGTGAACGCCGGCCGGCGTCTGCTTCAGGATCACCATGAAGATGACCGCGACGATGGCGAGCAGGATCACCGGGATCGGGATCCCAAACAGCGACCCGCGCCCGATCACGGCGAACATGGGGTCCGCCACCGTGATCGATTGCGCTCCCGTAAGGATCTTCGGGATCGAGGCGCAAATCCCGAACGTGGAGAACGTCACGATGAACGGCGGCAGCTTGACCAGATGGATGATCGCGCCGTTGACCAGGCCCACCACCACCCCAGCCGCGAGTGCGACCAGCGCAGCGAACCACCATGGCGCCCCGGCCCGCATCGCGAGCGCGGCCATCATCCCGGTGAGTGCGATATTCGACCCCACCGAGAGGTCGATGCCACCGGTCAACAGCACGAAGGTCTGCCCGAGAGCGAGGAATGCCACCACCGTGCCGTTCAACATCAGCACTTGAATGTTGCCGAGGGTCATGAACTCCGGGGACAAGAACGACATGACCACGGCCACCAGGACCAACACTCCAAAGATGCCCAGCTCCTCCGGAAGCCGGCGTCGCTTTCCCATCTGGTTCCTCTTCTCCACTCTGAGCCCGCCGGACACCACACTGCGGTGCCACGTCCTTATCCTACGGCGAATAGGCCCACAGATTTAGCAAATGTGCTTCCACTGAGACCAAATCGTGTCATATGATGCTCATATGAGCGACAAGGGAGCCTCGGCACGTGCTCGGTCCAGGCTGATGCTGGAGATCTGTCGGCGCTATTACCTGCACGACGAGTCGATGGTCAGCATTGGCAAGCGCCTGGAGATCAGCCGATTCAAGGTCGCCCGGCTACTCCAGGACGCCAGGGAGACCGGCCTGGTCACCATCAGCCTGCACAGCGGCGGGGAGGACGACGATGCGCTGTCCCTCCGCGTCGCGCGCCACCTGGGTCTGCGTCGAGCGACCGTGATCGAGGCGTTCGGCACACCGCAGGAGGTTCGCCAGATCGTGGGCGTTCGCGCCGGTCGGCTTCTGGCCGGCGCTGTCCAGAGCGATGAAACGTTGGGGCTGGGCTGGGGCCGAACCCTGGTTCACATGATTGAGAGCATCGAGCGCCTTCCCAACGTTCAGGTACTCCAGTTGAGCGGGGCGGTCGGGTCGAACCTGAGCCAGAGCCCGATCGAACTGGTCCGCAAGGCCGCCCTGATCGGCGGCAACAACGCCAAGACAATCCTTGCGCCGCTGTATATCAATGACCCGAACGTGGCCCGCGTCATGCGCAGCCAACCTGACATCGCGGAGGTCCTCGAACTGTTCGAGAGTGTGACCACGGCAGCCATCTCGGTGGGCAGCTTCGTACCAGCTAGCGACGGGAGTTCGAACAACCAGTTCCTGCCGCTGCTTCCAGAGTCCGTCCGAAACAGCCTCCTCGCGGACGGTGCCATCGCCGAAATCTGCGGGACCCCCTACCGGCAGGACGGATCGATCGCGAACCGGGACTTCCTCCAGCACATCGTCGCGATCACACCTGAACAGCTCTCGCGTGTCCCCCGAGTCATCGCCGTCGCATCGGACCCAAGCAAGGCCGAGGCAATCTGGGCGCTCGCCCGCGCGGGCGTGATTTCCGAACTCGTGATCGACGCCGACCTGGCCGAGTCGATCCTCGCCATGCCCACAACCGCCCCCGATAACAGCAGGTGAAGATCTGCGGGTCGCTATGGTCAATCCCCCCCGACGAGCAAGCAAGAACACTCACCCGCGCCGCAGCGGCAGGTCTCGCATGGGTCCACTGGGACTCGACCGACGGACAGTTCGCAGCTCCCGGCGGCTTCAGCAGCGACGCGGCGCAGGGACTCCTCGAACAGGTGGGCGGCATGAACTCCGAAGCCCACCTCATGGTCAATGAGCCCCTGCAACACATCGACCCATGGGCCGGCTTCTGCACGAGCATCGCCATCCCCTTCGAGATCGGGGACCCTTGGTCAGCCCTGCGCCGAATCGAGGCCCGTGGCGCCAGACCAGCCCTGGCCATCTCCCTCGAAACACCCCTCGAGCTCATCCCGGCCGGATCATTCGACGTTCTCGTGATGGCAGTCGTGTCCGGGCAGGCCGGATCACCCTTCGACCATCGAGCCGTCGATCGCGCCGCCAGACTGCGTGAACGCCGCTGCCATGAGGCGATCGGAGTCGACGGAGGAGTGAGCCCCGAGCAGTTCAAGCCCCTCGGGCTCGCCAGCGTGAACTGGATCGTCAGCGGATCCAGCCTCTTCGTCGCGGACGACGTTGGGACGTGGATCTCCCAATGCCAGCGGGACGTGAGCCGCTGAGCGAAAGGCACGGTCCACCCCCGTGTCGGCGACGGTCCGAAAGTCAACGGTCTCGTCGCGTTGGCCTCGCCGCCACCTGCACCGGCTCGACGACACCAGGGACGACTGGACTTCACCTCGCACAGGTAGCCTCGGTGCATGGGACGCACCCTCACCCTGGCGTTGGCCCCAGCTGAGCGACTGGCGCGGTGCACCGCCTCGGCCCGTGCCGCGTTGGGCTGTCTATCAACCCGCGGAACGCGACCCGCGGCGGCGCGACTTCTTGTAGCTGTCGACGGCCTTGCGCGAGCTGAGCCATTGGCCATCACTTCGCTGAAAGGCATCAAGACGCCCCCGCTGGGCCGCCGCCCGCAACGCCACCAGGCTGAGTTCGCCATCTGCTAGCGCCGCCAACGGGACAAGCTTGGCCGGGCCAGCAACGCTGGGAATGATGAACCGGTTGAGGTTGTCGATCATGGCCCGAGCCAAGATCTCTCCTAGCGGCCCGTAGTCACCTTGGTCAGCCTGCCGCATTGCTCTCAGGTACGCCGACCGCTGCTCCTTAAGTACCACCACCGGTGGGTAGCCGAGCCTGACCAGGACGAGGTTGAGGACCAGCCGTCCTGTACGTCCGTTGCCGTCGATGAACGGGTGGACGCGCTCGAACCCGTCGTGCCCCTCAGCCAACAACTCCGGCAGATTGTCGCCAGCCTGAATCCGGGCAGGCGCTGCGTTCATCGCAGCCACCCAAGCTTCGAGGGCCGCCGGGACGAGCGGCCAGGTGGGGGGCGTCATGCCCTCCTCGAATGGGTAGATGTCGTGGCGCCGGAAGTTGCCTGGGGATTCCGAGTCTTCTGCGTCGGGATGGGGCGCCACCTGCCACACCAACGACATTGCCAGCTGGTGGATGTGACGGATCTCTTGGACCGTGATCAGGACGCCCGAGTCCCTGTCCCCTGCACCCATTCCCTCGCGGTAAACCCAGGAGGCCGCATCACCGTAGCCCTTGACCTCCATGTACTCCTTAAGCGGTTTCGCCCCGACAGCTTTGCCCTTGTCGAGCAACGCCTCCACCTCGCGGAGGACCAAAGTGTTGCCCTCCAGAGCAGTGGAGTGGTGCGCCTCCAGGTGCCAGATGTCGTCCCACACCCACCCGGCTTCCTCCGGGGAGGGCAGACCACCCAAGCGGGTCCGAAGCTCGACGAGCTGGGAGCCAAGGCGTGCGTACACCGTCGCCCGACTCGGACGTCCCCTGCCCATGACTGCTCCTCACTTTGTTAACCCAAACCCGCATCTAAATCAACTAAACAAACTCTACCTCCTGGGTCGAGTTTGTTCACCCTACGGCGCAGCGAAATGAACTTAGCAAACTCACCTTGCCGCATCCGAGAGGTAGAGCAGGCTCCCGACGGGAGCATCTGGCTGCTGGAGGACACTCCCGGCGGACGGCTGCTGCGGCTCGCCCCGCCGGGCTGAGGCCTCACCCCAGAGCCAGACCCGCCTCGATCGCCTGGAGAATCTCCGGACGCAGCCGGGCGGCGCTGATCACCTTGTCGACCGACCCCACCCGGACTGCGCGGTGGATGTCGTGGACGCCGTCGAACTCGGCAGCCACCTCGCTGATCTTCTCAGCCCGGATGACCGCGCGAGCGTCGGCCAACTCCAACTGAAGGCCGGCACGCTCCTCCGACCGTGCGGTGCGCAGTTGGGCCTCGATCGAGGCCACCCGCGGGTCGGCGGCGGTCCGCTTGGCGACGTCACCCGCGAAGACCACTGCAGCGGCCGGAGCTCCGCCGATCACGGACGCGAACGAGCCCTCAATCGCCAGCACAGTCATCTTCGAGTTCAACTGCTTGCTGAACACCACGAAGGCGCCGCCGTGGTAGCGGCTGATCACCACGAACACGATCGGGCCGTGGAAGTTGACGATCGCCCGACCGATCTCGGCGCCGTACTCCAACTGCAGGTTGCGCATCGATTCCGGTGAGCCGTCGAAGCCGGACAGGTTCGCCAGCACTACCACGGGGCGGTTGCCGGAGGCCGCGTTGATCGCGCGGGCCACCTTCTTGCTCGACCGCGGGAACAGGGTGCCGGCCGTCCAGGTATCCGGGCCGTCGGTGGGCGGGAACCCAGAGCGCGGTACCGGGGCACTCTCAATGCCGAGGACCGCCACCGGGTAGCCGCCGATCCGGGCGTCGATCACCACGGCGGTGTCGGCATCAGCCATGCCCGCCCAACGCTCGGTGCGCGGGTGGTCGGCATCACAGACCGCAGCGATCACCGTCCGGATGTCGAAGGCCTTCTTCCGGTCGGGGTTATGGGTGGCCGAAAAGATCTGACCGACCGTGGCGAAGTCGCTCCCGGCCAGTTCGTGCGGATGGTCCGACACGTCCCGATCCGACGGGTCGGACGTCGCAGCACGGCGCGGACGGTCCTCGCCGGGCACCACATAGGTCTGCTCGTAGTGCCCCATCAAGATGCCGAAGGCCCCAGCCAAGTCGGGCGCCCAGTACTGCGCCTGCCCGTTCGGTCCCATCACCCGGTCGTAGCCGCCGATGCCGAAGTTGTCCTCGGCTGAGACTCCCCCGGAGAAGTCGAGCGACTGCTTGCCGGTGAGCACCATCGCCGAATCCGGCGTCATCACCAGGATGCCGCGGGTGTGCATCAGCATCGTCGCCTCGGCGTTCCAGTAAGGCTGCGCACCCACGTTGATGCCAGCGACCACGATGTTGATCTCGCCGCCGTCCTGGGTGAACTCGACGATCCGGCGCAGCGCCCCTCCGACCCAGTCCATGTTCTCGGTGCCCGATTCCATCGAGATCCGGGCCCCAGAGGACAGCGTGAACCACTCGATCGGGATGCGCAGCTCGGCGGCCAGGTCGAGCGCGGCGATGATCCGACGGCACTCCGGTTCGGCGACCGCGCCCAAGCCACGGTTCGGGTCGCCGGACAGCACGATCCTGGTGATCCCGCCCGGGTACAGCGGGGTCGGCGTGGTGACCAGCCCGGCGATGATGCCCGCCTTGTTCTGCCCCGGCCGACGCTTCACCTCGACCAATCGGTCGGGTGCGCCCGCGGTTACGTCCGGATCGAGGTCGAGCTCGACCATCGAGCCCCCCGGCCCGGCCAGGGTTTCAGACAGCTCGTAGGGATACACCAGTCCGCGCCGGCGCGCCCGAATCACCTGCGCGGCGTAGTCGTCGAGAGGTTGCAGCGGCTCGCTGGGTGGCGGCACGACGGAGGCGGCCACCCCCGACCCGGGCTTGGCATGGAACCGGATCGCCAGTTTGGTGGGCGGGGTGTCTGGGCCGACGAAGGTGCCCTGGGCGACCACTTCCTCGATGCCGGTGCCGTCCGACAGCGGGGTGATCTTGTGCTGCAGGGTCATCACGTCCCGCAGATCGAGTTCGATCTCGGGCCAGACGTAGACCCAGACGTGATTCATGTCCAGTCGGCTACCCGCCGAGCCGCGCGCGGCCCGCGTCCTCCGGATCGACTCCAGGCAGTTCTCCACCGCCCGCTCGGCGTGCGGCAGGCCGATCAGCCGGCCGTTCGAGTCGCGCACGGCGGCGAGCTGGCTGACCTCGGCCATTGCGACCAGTCGGCGGTCGTCCGGGTTGGACTTGGCCACGCAGTCGAACAGCAGCACGCCACGGGGGGCAGGCAGCCTGGTCGCGTCGAACTCGCTGAGCCGCCACAGGTTCAGCCGCCGGAAGACCATCGGGTGGACGCCGCGGATCCGCACGTCCTCGACCGGTTCGCCGGCCGCGTCCGGACGGAAGGTGATGTAGTCGACGTCGCCTTCTGGCGAGCAGGCAGCAATAGTCACCCGGCGAACCCCCGCGAGCTCCCAGCCCCGGACCTGCTCGCGCAGCCCGATTGCCCGATCCTGGTCGGACGCGGACGGCCAGCCGACGTACAGCTCGACGACGGCCTCGGCGCCCTGCGGACGGCTGCGCACCTGGTCGGCGACCATCGCCGCGACCGGGCCGTCGACGTCCAGCTCGGCGGCGACCGCGTTCGCCGTGATCACCCGCAACTGGCGGTCTCCGATGACACAGTCGGCAACCACCACCGACCGCCCCGCGACGCTGAAGGCGCGCACGTCGGTGAGCTCGTAGTCGCGGTAGTGCTTGCGCAGCAGGATCTCCAGCAGCGGCTCGTGTGCACACACACCATCGACCAGCCGGGCGGCCAGCGTCGGCGACATCCGCTCGGGGACGATGGCCAGCGCGGCAACGCGTTCGGCGTAGTCAGCGGCGTCCGGGTGGGCGGCGAGGTCGGCCACCTCGGTGGCCACCCTGGCCAGCACCTTTTCGCGCTCGGCATCCACCTGGGGCTGGTCGAACCAGCGGAACCGCACCGAGCGGGCCACGTCGCTGACGGCGGGGAAGCGCCGCTGAGTGGCCCGGACGAGCCGTTCGAGCTGGGCCCGGGCGGACGCGGCCAGCGCCTCATCGGGCGCGGTCTCACCGATCCAGCGATCAAGGATCGCGAGCACCACCTGGACGTCCCCGGCCACGCGCTGCTGGGCGAGGAAGATCCGGAACACGGCCTCGTCCAACCCCGGCGTCCGGTCCAAGTCGGTGACGTCGTAATGGGCCAGCGCGCAGGTCAGCCGGTCGACGAAGCGGCTCGGCAGCGCTGCCCGCGAGCTGTCGAGGCTCTGCAGGTAGCGGTGGAACAGCTCCCGGTCGGAATGGATGCGCAACTCGGAGTGGTGCTCGTCGGCCGGCCGGTTGCGGCTCAGTTCGGCCAGGTCGGCGAACAGCGTGACCAGCCCGATCTCGCCGGACAGCACGTCGACGCCTTCGGCGCGGGCCGCGTCGCGAGCGGCCAAGTAGGCGGGCAGGACGCCTGCGGCCGGGTCGGTGTCATAGCCCTTCAGGTGCGCACTCAACTCGTCGAGCCTGCGGGCGGCGCGCTCCTGGGCTGACGGATCGGACGTCGCCTGCGGCAGGTCGATCTCGCCGGCCTCGGCCACCTCGTCGGTGGCGTCGCTGAGCGGTTCGAGGCGCACCAACGGGGCCAGGCTCTCCACCTGGCTCCCGGAGATCACCATCAGCTCCTTGACGCGCGCGGCGAACGGTGCCGCGATGACGGTCTCCATCTTCATCGACTCCAGCACCACCACCGGGGCCCCGGCGGCCACCTCGTCGCCAACCGCGACCGGGGTCGCCACCACCAGTGCCGGCGCGGGCGAGCGCAGCACCCCGCCCTCGTCCCGGGAGACCCGGTGGGCGACGCCGTTGACCTCGATGAACTGCACTGGCCCATGGTTCGCGGTGACGATCCGGAACTGTTCGCCGCCGATCCGCAGCCGTCCGTGGGCATCGTCGAGCCGGGTCAGTTCGGCGTCGACCACGTCGTCGCCGAACCGGACGCGGTAGCGGTCGGGTCCAGTGCGGAAGACCACCAGGGTGTAGGTGGCGCCGCGCAGTTTCTGCTCCACGGCCAGCCCCACCTTGTGCTGCACCTGCGGACGCCCGCCGTGGGCGGTCTCCAGCAGGTGCGCGATCTCGCGGCGCTCGACCTCACCGAGGGCCTTGATCGCGGCGCCGACCAGGGCCACCCCGGAGTACCGGTCGGCGACCAGGCCACCGTCGGCACGGACGCGGTCGATCCAGCCGGTGTCGGCCCAGACCTGCTCGCCGACGCCGTCCGCATCGGGCCCGACGACCTCCGCACGCGACAGCAGGTCGAGCACGAAGCTCTTATTGGTGGCGCCGCCCTCGATGATCACCGTGGTCTCAGCCAGCGCGCGACGCAGGCGTCCCAGGGCTTCGGTGCGGGTGCGTCCGGAGGCGATCACTTTGGCGATCATCGAGTCGAAATCGGCCGGGATGGTGTCGCCTTCGCCGACCCCGGTGTCCACGCGCACGCCCGGGCCGACGGGTACGTCGAAGCGGGTGATCAGGCCCGCCGACGGCGCGAAGTCGCGGTCGGGATCCTCGGCGTTGAGCCGGGCCTCGACGGCGTGGCCTTGTTCGACCGGACGCTCGCCCAGCCGTCCGCCGGCAGCGACGTGTAACTGGGCCTTGACCAGATCGAAGTCGTTGGTGACTTCGGTGATCGGGTGCTCGACCTGCAGCCGGGTGTTGACCTCAAGGAATGCGAACAACTTGTCGGCGGGGTGGTACAGGAACTCGACCGTGGCCGCGCCGACGTAGTCGACCGCCAGCGCCAGCCGCTCGGCCGAGGCCCGCAGGTGTGCGGTCTGGTCGGCCGACAGCAGCGGCGAGGCGGACTCCTCGATTACTTTCTGGTTGCGCCGCTGCACCGTGCAGTCCCGCACGCCCAGCGCCCAGGCCGTGCCGTGGGCGTCAGCGATCACCTGCACTTCGACGTGCCGGGCGCCGGTGACCAGCTTCTCCAGGAACACCACCCCCGAACCGAAGGCGCGCTGCGCCTCATCGCGGGTGCGTTGGTAGGCGTCGGTGAGGTCATCGGCGGAGTCGACTCGTCGGATGCCGCGTCCGCCACCGCCGGCGGTGGCCTTCAACATCAGCGGGTAGCCGACCCGCTCGGCTGCTGCGAGAGCGTCGTCCAAGGAGTCGAGGCCGCCGCCACTCCACGGCGCGACCGGCACACCGACCTGCTCGGCGAGCAACTTGGAGCCGATCTTGTCGCCGAGCTTGCGCATCGCGTCCGCACTCGGCCCGATGAAGGTGATG
Source organism: Propionicimonas sp. (assembly GCA_013791955.1). Taxonomy (GTDB): domain Bacteria; phylum Actinomycetota; class Actinomycetes; order Propionibacteriales; family Propionibacteriaceae; genus Propionicimonas. The sequence goes on along the minus strand of VMSW01000001.1, from coordinate 63,582 downwards.
CCCGCAGCGGTGACCCGCTCGGCGAAGCCGGCGTCCTCGGCGACGAAGCCCCAGCCGACCCACACCGCGTCCGCGCGCGCTTCGGTGAGCACCCGCATCAACAGTTCGTGGTCGAGGTAGGGACGCGCTGAGGCCGGTCCGATCGGGTACGCCTCGTCGGCCTCCCGGACGAACATCGCCGCCTTTTCGCCATCGGTGTACAGCGCGATCGTGGTGATCGGGTCGGCGCCCAGCCGTTCCGCGTTCAAGTCGCGGACCGCGTGGATGAGCCGCATCGCCGCCTCACCACGATTAACGATCACGATGCGACGGAACAAGGGGTCCTCCTCGACGTTGACAACCGACAGACCCCTCCGATGGGCGTCGTATCGATCCAACTGGACACACCCGCCAAAAGTGAGCCTCTAATACCCAAGAATCAGCCGCCAAGGTTGTGGGGTTCTTACAACCGAACGCGGGGCAGGCCCTTCCGCAGTGGGTGGCGCGGCCGAATGAGCGGCAGGTCCTGCACGAACGCCTCAACCATGGGCAGCCAGCCGAGCACGAGGTCGCTTTTCGTGGCGAAGTGGCGAAAGACCGTCCGGGCGGAGACTCCTCCCCCAGCCAGCCTGAACGACGGACGCCGGCGCGGCCGCCTCGGGGCCGGCCTCCCGAAACGGCTCTGAAGTCGCGGCCCGGTCGCACGCATTCGGACGCGTGCCAGGCTCGTCTACCCGCTCCGGTTCTGGTCGGTTCGCTGAAGGTCGAATGAGTTCAGCAACTCGCTGACCGGGCCCCGACGATCGCCGAATACGGAGCCAACTGCTGCGAACTGGACGACCCTCCGTTGGCGTAACCGAGGATCCCCCCAACCTGCGAACGCGCCTGGTTGGCTGTGGCTGCGGCGACCGCAGCCCTCGCGGCCGCTCGGCAGCAGCCCTGGTCGACCCTGGAGAGTTGGTCGGCTACGGCCGGAATGGCACGCGACGTCATGGACAGGCTGGTGACTCCCAGTCCGGTCAAGACCACCGCCAGATGCGGATTGGCGGCAGCCTCACCACACACACCGACGGGGACGCCGGCTGCCTGGCCCGCCTGGCCGACTCGCTCGATGAGTCGAAGCACCGCGGGTTGCCAGGGATCATTGAGCGACGCGAGCGACCCGACGAGCCGATCCGCCGCCATCACGTACTGCGTGAGGTCGTTCGTCCCGATGCTGACGAAGTCGACGATCGGCAGCAGGCGGTCTGCCAGGAGCGCAGCTGCTGGCGTCTCGATCATCACCCCAGCCTTTGCGATCCCGTGGTCATGGCACCGGGACACGAAGGCGGCGGCCTCCTCGACGGTCGTGATCATCGGAGCCATCACGTTCACGTCCGCCGACTCGAGAGCCGCCGCCTTCGCTATCGCCAGGAGCTGGGTGTCCAACAGTTGCGGCCTGGTAACGGAGGTGCGGTAGCCGCGCACCCCGAGTGCTGGGTTCGCCTCCTCCACCTGCCCAACAAAAGAGAGCGGCTTGTCCGAGCCAGCGTCAAGGGTTCGGATGACCACTCGTCGACCGCTGAAGGCGGCGAGTACCTCCCGATACGCCTCGACCTGCTCCTCGACGGTCGGTGCGTCCAATCGGTCGAGGAAACAGAACTCGGTCCGGAACAGGCCAACCCCTTCAGCTCTGCCCACGGCGGCCCGCCTGGCGTCTTCGCCAGAGCCCACGTTGGCCAGCAGCGGCATCGGCCTGTCGTCCGCCGTGGCGCCGCGACCGGAGAACGCGGCGACCCCTGGCCGTTCGGCCAGCTCGGCGAGGCTGGCCTCGTCGGGGTCCCAGATGAGTTCACCGCTCGTACCGTCCACCAACAGCACCGCGCCCAGCGGTGCGGACCAGACTCCTGCTGCCGCAACCACGGCTGGAATGCCCAGAGACCGAGCAAGGATGGCCGTGTGTGAGGTCGGTCCACCCTGTTCTGTTACCAGGGCAAGGCAGCGCGTCGGGTCGAGGAGGGCAGTGTCGGCAGGCGAAAGGTCTTCAGCCACAAGCACATAGGGCTCATCCTCATCGGGGAGTCCCTGGGCGGTCCGGCCTTCAAGGTTGGCAACGATTCGGTCGCGCACGTCGATGACGTCGGCCGCCCGCTCCGCAGCTAGTCCGCCTCTTGCGCGCAGATCAGCCGCGAGGGAATCGTAGGCCTCCCATACGGCCCGCTCGGCAGATCGTCCCGCGCTCAGAACCAGGTCCTTCGCCTTACCCAGTAGGCCGACGTCCCGCGCGATCTCGGCGGTGGCGCCCAGGATCTCGCCGGCAGTCGCCGTGGACATGCCCGCTCGGGCCTGCAGTTCCTCGGCAACCGCAAGCGCGGCCGAATCGATCCGCGCCGCTTCGCCGGGACGGATGAGGTCGGGCAAGGTGCCCTCCACCGAGGGCGCCGAAGCCGGCGCGACCATGCGCACAACCCGCCCGGCCACCCGTCCGGGACTCACTCCGAACGCCGACCCATTCGCATCCGCTGCAAGTTCGCACGCCTGCACCGTCGACTCACCGAACCCGTCCGCAACCAGTTGACCCACCCGCTGCAGCGCCACCTCGGCGTCCGGCCCGGCCGCGGCGAATCGAAGATGATCCCCTTGCCTGCCGCCTACCGCCATCAAGGCAGTGGGCCCGGTCACTTCAAGAGCAGCCTCGGCTGCGTCGCGACGCTGAACTCGCAGCACGGCGTCCAGACCGGTGAGCGCGGCCATGATCATTGCCGCCGGTCGTGCATGGAGCCCATCTCGGTTCAGGAGTTGAACATCGGCGTGGATCTCAGCTGAAGATGCCAGGCCCACCGGCCCGGCCTCAGGGGATCCGGGATCGCCGATCTCCTCGCCCAGGTGCATTCGCTTGGCGAGGAGAGCTCCACTGGCCTCCCGCTGCACCCGGTCGAGGTCAGCACCGTAGGCGGCGCTGACGATGGCTGCCAGGATCCCCTCGACGAACGGCGCACTGGTGAGCCTCACCTCGAAGCCGGGATCGCCGAGAACCTCCAACGCGAGTTCGGCGCTGAGGACCGCCGAGCCCAGATCCATGAAGACCAGCACCCCGTCCGGCGAAGCCACCTCAATGACGGCCTCGCTCACCCGGATCGGGTCGGTGCCGATCCGGCCATCGGCGGTGCCGGCCGCCAGCGCGATCAACGGGCGCTCGCCGTGGACCATTTCGAGCGCAAGATCCACGGCTGCCTCCGCGAGGCGTGGGCTGTGGGAAACGACGACGATGCCGACCACGGCTATCGCGCAATCGCGATCGCGAGAGTGCTGAGCAACATGGCCGCGGACGTCGCCCCTGGATCCAGGTGACCGATCGACCGCTCGCCCAGGTAGCTCGCCCGTCCCTTGCGGGCGATCATCGGTCCGGTCGCGTCCCGCCCTTCCTCGGCCGCACGCGCAGCGGCCTCGATCGCCGGCCCGGCATCCGAACCAGCGGCCACCGCTGCTGCGTAGGCTTCCAGCGCCGGAAAGAACGTGTCGTACATCGTCTTGTCGCCAAGTTCAGCCTTCCCGCGTTGCACGACCCCTTCGAGCCCAGCGCGCAGGGCGCGTTCCAGGTCGGGAGCGGCGAGCTCAGTCACCGACCCGCTGGCGATGCCCATGCGCAGGAAGAAAGTGCCATAAAGCGGGCCACTGGCACCGCCGACGGAGGAGACCAGGGTCATGCCCACGGTCTTCAGTAACTCGCCGACGGTGCCAGGATGGACAGCGCCGATGCTCTCCATGACGGCGGTCATGCCGCGGGCCATGTTCGCGCCGTGGTCGGCGTCGCCGATCGCGGAGTCGAGTTCGGTCAGATAGTCACGCTGCTCGGTTACGGCGGAATCGAACCGCGCCAACCAATCCACCAGCGTCTCGACAGTGACGTTGTCCATTGCCATTTCCACTTCTCCTAGATGCCCCACCGGATACCGGGGGTGCTGACCGGGGCGTCCCAGAGCCCCAGCAACTCGTCATCGACCTTGAGGATGGTCACCGAACAGCCCTGCATATCGAGGGAGGTGATGTAGTTGCCGACCAGGACCCGCGCCACCGAGACGCCGGCCTGCTCCAACAGCTTCGCCACCTCTGCATACATCAGGTAGAGCTCGATCAGCGGGGTGCCGCCGAGCCCGTTGAGCATGACGATCACCGGGCCGTCGCCGAACTGGAAGTCGGCCAGGATCGGCGTGACCAGCCGCTCGGCGATCTTCGAAGCAGGCTCGATCGCCACGCGACTCCGTCCCGGCTCCCCGTGGATCCCGACGCCGACCTCCATCTGGTCCTCAGGCAGGTCGAAGGTCGGCTTCCCGACTGCGGGCACGGTGCAGCTGGTCAGCGCGATCCCCATGGAGCGACCATTGGCATTCACCTTCTCGGCAAGGGCAACGATCGCGGCAAGGTCGCGACCTTCCTCGGACGCCGCACCGACGATCTTCTCCAGGAGCACGGTCAGTCCGACGCCGCGGCGTCCGGCGGTCCAGGTGGAGTCCTCGACGGCGACGTCATCGTTGACCACGACACTGGCAACCTCGATGCCTTCGGCAGCCGCGAGTTCGGCCGCCATCTCGAAGTTGAGGACGTCGCCGGTGTAGTTCTTCACGATGTGGAGGACGCCGGCCCCCCGGTTCACAGTGTTGGTGGCTTCGAGCATCTGGTCCGGCGTCGGCGAGGTGAAGACCTCACCGGCACAGGCGGCATCGAGCATTCCGTAGCCGACGAAGCCACCGTGGAGCGGTTCATGGCCCGATCCGCCGCCCGAGATCAAGGCGACCTTGCCGGCCTCTTTGGGGGCGGCCCGGTAGATAACCCGGTTCTTGAAGTCGACAGTCTGGTCGGGATGCGCCTTCGCGATGCCGTTGAGCGCATCGGCAAGGACGGATGCAGGGTCGTTGATGAACTTCTTCACTTCGCCACCACCTCGAGGTCGGGAATGGTGTTGGACTTGTCAAGCGTCGTGTGGGTAACCAGCGCAAAGGCAAGGGCCGCAGCAACCCCACCCAGGAACTCCGCGAGCAGGTAGACCCACAGCTGGTTCCACTGGACCTCACCGCCGAGTGCCTGCAAGACCAGCATCGGGCCGATGGTCCTGGCCGGGTTGATGGAAGCCCCGGTCGCGGGCGCGATCGGGATGATCGCCGCGAACACGGCCAGGCCGATGACCAAGCCGAACCAGCCGGCTGCGGCCTTGCGGAACACCGCGCCGAAGACGGCGTAGACGAGGATGAACGTGCCGACGAACTCCGCCAGCAACGCCTGGGGAACCGCGGTCACCTCCGGGTTGAACGCGGCAACACCGAGGCCCCCCTTCACGGCCGAGTCGCCCAGCACCCCGACGATTCCCAAGGCGCCTACGATCGCGCCGATCGCCTGCGCCGCGAGGTAATGGGGGACTTCCTTCCACGGAAACTTGCCGGCTACGGCGAAGCCCACCGTGACGGCGGGGTTGATGTGATTTCCGGACACGTAACCGAACACATAGGCGGTCACAATCACGATCGTGGCGAAGCTCAGCGAGATGAACCCCAACTCACTTCCCGTGAACGGCGCAGTGCCACGCGCAGCCGCCAGGGCCGGCACGGAGCCGACACCGACGAACACTAGAAACGCGGTACCGAGGAACTCTGCGGCTAGCTTCTGCCACAGCTTATTCTCATCCACAAGCTCTCCTTTGAACAGGGCCAATGCGCTCCCCCGTTGGAACGCCATTCGGCATTGTCGAATGCTATGCAGGGCGAGTCGCCCTGTCAAGGAGATTCGCGAAAGCCTCCCGACCCATGGATAATGAGGGTTCGAACACTGGAGGTGCTGGGTGATCCAAGCCATCGACCGAGCCGCGCAGATCCTGCTCAAGCTGCAGGGCTCACGGCATCTCGGCATCACCGAGTTGGCGTCCGCAGTGGGGCTACCGCCCTCAACCGTCCATGGGATCGTGAAGTCCCTGAGCCAGCACGGGCTGGTGGCGAAGGAATCGAACGGCAATCGCTACATGCTCGGGCCCGCCCTGCTGAAGCTCAGCAGCGTGTATCTCGACAGCCTCGACGTACGTGCCCGGAGTATGCGATGGACCCGTGAGCTGTCCCGGCGATCCGGACTCTCCACCCGCCTGGGAGTGAAGCTGTTCAACGAGGTGATCATCGCGCACCATGACCCCCGTCCCGACGGAAGCGAGCAGATGCTCGAGACGGGTCTGGTGATTCCCATGCACGCCTCAGCGATGGGCAAGGTCCTACTCGCGTACCACCCCGAGGACCTGGACGACCTGCCGTCTTCGTTGCGCAGCCTCACCGGCGACACGATCACCGATCTGGGGATCTTGCGTACCGAACTCCATGACGTGGCCGAACAGGGCTTTGCCACCGAGCACGACGAGGCCATCCTGGGCGAGTCCTCGGTTGCCGTGCCGGTCGCCGATCAGAGCGGCGGCGTCGTGGCCGCGATCGCTGTGGTTCTCCCTAGCAACGAATTTCCCCCGCAGGACAGCTTGCTCAACGACCTACGTGAGACCGGCAGGAACATTTCCCGCGAGCTTGGCTCAAGCGTTTGGCCACCCATTTCGAGCAGCGGAACGCTCCTCCTACCTCCGCCACCCCAGTCAGCCTGACGGGGCGGCGACGTGGCTGACGACCTCGCGCGCACCCGTAGTGGGACCAACGCGGCCGAATCCCATCAGCCCACGCAGGACGTTGGCCGACGATGCCCCGCGATCGCTCGAAAGATGGCGCGCAATCCCGCGTGAGCAGACCGAGTCAGTCGGAGCTGGAATCGTAGTGGCGGAGGATACGAGATTCGAACTCGTGAGGGCGTGAACCCAACCCGCTTTCCAAGCGAGCGCCATAGGCCTCTAGGCGAATCCTCCGTCGGCGATGATACCGGTAGCTCGGCCAGCAACTCCAACTGAGCATCGCGGCCAAGCTCGACAAGCCGAGGCTGGCCGACCACAGTTGGCCCCATGCGGATCGCGCTCGCCCAACTTGTCGCCACCACCGACCCCCAAGCCAACCTCGCCCTGGTCGGCGATCTCACCGCCCAGGCCGCCGCCCAAGGTGCGGAGTTGGTGGTGTTCCCCGAGGCCACCATGTGCTCCTTTGCCCGGCCGCGCGCCGATGCCGCCGAACCCTTCGATGGGCCGTGGGCCAACGCTGTGCGCAAAATCGCAGCCGATGCTGGGGTGACAGTCGTGGCCGGCATGTTCACCACCACCGACTCCCCACAGGTGCACAACACCCTCTTGGTCACCGGTGCGGTCGAGGCCCGCTACGACAAGCTGCACCTGTTTGACGCGCTCGGTTATGCCGAATCCCGCCAGATCCGCGCTGGCAACGAGGCCGTCAGCTTTGAGTTGGCCGGCCACCACTTCGGTTTGGCCACCTGTTACGACGTCCGCTTCCCCGCGCTGTTCACCCAGCTGGCCAGCCGCGGTGCCCAAGCGATTCTGCTGCCCGCCTCCTGGGCCCCGGGGCCCGACAAACTGCATCAGTGGCGCACCCTGGTCACCGCCAGAGCAATGGACGCCACCGCGTTCGTGATCGCCGTCGATCAGGCCCGTCCACCCACTGCTGAGGACGGACGCACCCCCACCGGGATAGGCCATTCGATGGTGGTCGGGCCCACTGGCACCGTGCTATTCGAGCTGGGCGAGGACCCCGAGGTGGCCGTGATCGAGATCGACCTCAACCAGGTGGCCGCCGTGCGCGAACGCTTGCCGATATTGCGCCACGCCCGCAACTTCAACTGAGTCCGCCAGCAACCTCCGACTACCCAGTGGCGGGAATACCGGCACGCTGGCTCCCCTTTCACCTAGTGGAACCAAGGAGGACCAATGCCCGCACTACAAGACTTCAAAGCCAAGACGATCACCGGCACCGACCAGCGACTAGCCGAATACCTCGGCCAGGTGGTGCTGGTGGTGAACACTGCCAGCAAGTGCGGCTTCACCCCACAGTTCACCGGCCTGGAGAAGTTGTATGAAGACCTCAAGGCTGACGGTTTGGTGGTGCTGGGCTTCCCGTGCGACCAGTTCGCCAACCAGGAGTTCGCCGAGGACGCCGAGACCGCCGACTTCTGCCAGCTGAACTACGGCGTCACTTTCCCGATGTTCGCCAAGGTGGACGTGAACGGCGCCGACGCCCATCCGCTGTTCGGCTGGTTGCGCAGCGAAAAGGGCGGCATCCTTGGCGATGCGATCAAGTGGAACTTCACCAAGTTCCTGATCAACCGCGAGGGCCAAGTGGTGGGCCGCTACGCCCCCAACGTCGACCCGTCCGCCATTGAGGCCGATATTCGCGCGCTGCTCTGAATCAGGGGCGGGTAATGCCGGGGCCGTGCCTCGACAGCTGATCGGCGCGCCGCCGCCTCAGCTGGTCGCGATGGAAGGGGTTCACTGGCCGTCGCTCCGCCAGCTTCTTCCGAATAGCCAAGGTGAGCCAACCGGCCAACATCATCGCGGTCAGGTTCACCCCAAGCTGCGCGAGGCTGCCGAGAATCTCCTCCGGCAACCAAAAGGCCAAGCCAAGGGCAACATTGCCGGCAGCGGGCACGGTGGTCACCGAGATGAACACCCCCGCCAGGCCGCCCATCCGACCTGAAGTGAGCGACAGCACCCCAGCCACCGCGGCCAGCACCGCGACCACGAAGGACCAGGCGTCTGGGTGATAAATGAACGCGGTGCCGGGCCGTGGCGCCAGGACGGCGTCCGCACCCACCAAGCCAGCGAAGCGGACCGCCAACGCGAGCACGGTGGTCACGGTGATCGCCACCACGAACCCCACCAAGAGGGTGCGCAAGGCGTAGCCGAAGAGGGTACGTCGGCGCAGCACCAGGGCCAAGCCCAGCGCGGCGATCGGCCCGAACTCTGGGCCGAGCACCATGGCTCCAATCACCAGCACCTGGGAGTCGAGCACGATTGCGATGGCCGCAATCAGCGTGGCCATGGTCATGAAGATCAAATAGGTGGCGTTCAGCTCGGAGTCGGCATAGGCCCGCTGCCCAACCTCGGGCCACAGCACCGCGTCAGCGGCACTTCCCGGGGCGGCTTCCTCGGCGTCCAGCCCGGCTTTCGAAAGCCACGTGGCCACCGGCTCGATATGCATGGTGCCCCGGTGGGCCAGGCCGAGATCGCGGAGTCTGTCGACCAAAGCATCGGCATCCTCCCGGGCGACATCGGCGTAGACCAAGTCCCCGAGCGGTTCAATGCTGGCCCCACGCACCACGGCAAGGGTGCTGATCGCCGGTTCATCGGCGAGCACGGCCAAGACGTCCTCAGTTAGGTCGGCCGGAACACTCAGCCGCAATTGGAGCATGCGTCATCCTGTCTCACGCCGCGCGACGTGGGCAACAGCCGAGCCGTCCGCCATCGAGGCTGACCCCCACGCCCAGCGGTGAGCCTCAGTTCACCACCGATGCCGGGCCTTCGGGTAGTTCGCCAGATGTAGGACGAGGGTGCGTAAGATCTCCTTCTGGCCAGCCAGGGTGGGATGCACCCCGTCGGGTAGTAGCAACTCAGTCGCAGAACCCTCCAGCGCGCTGTGCAGATCCACCGCAGTCGGATCGAGGCTGAGCACGGCTTGGGCCACTTCGGCCACATCGGCCGATCGCCACGAAATCTGCTCAGCGATGAACGGCTGCCAACGCTCGGCCCGCGCGCCGAGCACCGGTGTTGGGGTCAGCCGGGTCAAGTCCGCGGCAGCGTCCCTGGAGATCAGCTCGGTCAGCTTTTCGAGATTGCGCCTGGTCTCACCTATTTGAAGCATCCGGGCCTTGCTCTTGTGCCCCTGCAGCCGCGCGTCGTTGGTGCCGATCATCTGGATCACCCACGTTGGTTCCGCCTGGCAAACCAGATCGATCCGGGCCAACTGGCCCACCGTGGTTGCACCGGTAACTCCTTGATTGATGAGGGTCACTCCGGGCTTGGCGATTGCCAACACCACTTTCAGCTGTTCGGCCCAGGAGCAGGAGTCGTCAGTGATCGAGTCCCCTAGGGCCACGATGCGGTCGGTCGCCTCGAGCGGGATTGCTTCAAGGGCCTGCCGGAACTCCGGATCACGGAGCAGTTCCTCGGCGGCCTTCCGGACGGCATTGCTCAAGTCGAGCTCGACCCGTCGGAAGGCCTGTTGGTCGCACCCAATCAGACTCGCGCTCAGCTGCCGCTGAGCCTGGGGAGGCAGCGGCGCCCTAGCCAGCATGAGTGCCTTTTCGACGTGAAGAAAGCGAAAGGGAATCTTGTCCACATCATCTGGATCTGCCGGGTCAGTGCTGCTGATGGGGACGCCCGAGTTGAGCAACGTCTGGAAGGACGAGGTCGCCTCCTTCAGCGCCGTTTCAGCCGCCGCCGAGCACCCGATCATGTCGAAGGCGCCATGCGGCAGCCCCTGAGCGGTGAGATGAATCACCCGCACACCCTGGGATGCCAGGCGGGTCGCATAGGCATCACCCTCATCCCGCAGGGTGTCGAGTTCTGCTGTTGCCACCACAGCCGGGGCTAGTGAGCGAAGATCCGGCTGATGCAGCGGCGAGATCAATGGGTTGCCGAAGTCGGTGCCGAACGGCACGTAGTCAGCAATGCAGGATTCGATGGCCTCCCAGGTCACGTAATGCCCCGTGGCGAACTCCCGACGCGACGGATAGTCCGCGGCGGGGTCGGCATCGACGACCGGGTAGACCAGCAGCTGCGCTCGTAGCGGCCAGCCTCGGTCGCGGGCCCATTGAGCCAGCACCGCAGCCAGATTCCCGCCGGAACTGTCGCCGCCAACACCCACCCGTTGAGGGTCACCACCGAGGGTGCCGATGTTCTCCCTGACCCACTTGAAGGCAGTGACCACGTCTTCCAGGCCAGCTGGCCACTGGTGCTCTGGCGCCAGGCGATAGTCCACCGACACCACCACAGCACCACAGTCGTTAGCGACCGCTCGGGCAAGATTGTCTGCAGTGTGCAGGCTTCCGGTAACCCAGCCACCACCGTGGATCCACAGCACCGTAGGGAGGCGACCGCCGCCACCTTGTACTGGACGGTAGATCCGCAGCGGAACCTGCCCCCACTCACTTGGCGCGAAAGTCTCTTCAATCTCAGCTACTGCCGGACGCAGGTGCTGCGGGGTGAAGTAGGCCGCGTCGCGCTCATGGCCGGCCCGAGCATCGCTGGTCGGGTTCGGGCCGCAGGGAAGTTGGGGAAGCTGGCTGTGCCGTTCGAGTGCCGCCGCGAGTTCGCTTTCAATGGGCATGGTGGAAGCCGAATCCTTGTTCGAGGGGGGGTCAGCGCTGTCGCAGCTGATCGATGAGGGTCGCAAGAATGATGACGACGCCGATGGCTGTCACCTGCAGATAAGCGGAAAGATGCAGCAGCACGAAGGCATTGCGAAGCAGCCCGAGCAGACATGATCCGAGCAGCGCGCCAATGACGCTGCCCCGTCCGCCCATCAGACTGGTGCCGCCAACGATCACGGCGGCCACGATGTCGAGCTCCAGCCCAGTGCCAGCATCCGTGGTGGCCAGGGTGAGGTTGCTCGCATTCACGATGCCGGCGATAGCCGCGAACACCCCAGCGAGCACGAACGACAAAATGATGGTGCTGCGTACCGGGATGCCAGCAAGGAAGGCCGCCTGCTGGTTATCACCCACGGCAGTGATCCGGCGCCCGTAGACCGTCCGAGAGAGGAACCACTGGGTGAGGCCGACCAGGCAGATCAGAATGATGACACTGACTGGGACGCCACCGACTTTCCCCTGTCCGATGAACAGCAGCGACTCCGGTACATCCTGGGGCGCACCGTTGGTGGTGATCAGCGCTAGGCCGCGCACCACCGACAGCATGCCCAGGGTGGCAATAAAGGCATTGACTCGGCCGTAGGTGACCAACAGCCCGTTCACCACGCCCACCAGAGCTCCGACACCAATACCGACCGCGATTCCCAATGCCGGGATCGCTCCCTGCATCGCCAGCACCCCGACCAATCCAGAGAAGCCAAGAGTTGAGCCGACCGAGAGATCCAGATGACCGGAGACGATGATCAAGGTGGCACCGATCGCGGCGATGCCGGTGACGGTCACCGCTTGGATGATGTTGATCAGGTTCCCGTAGGTGAAGAAACGATCGTTGAACAGGCTGATCGTGAAGGCGAGCACCACGATTACCGCGCCGATGGCCAGTTCGCTGCCCCAGTTGGCGACCAGCGCCTTCACTGCAGACCTGGCGCCGCTAGCTCCCCGGCCCGACTGCGTCGGCGGGCTGACGATGGTGTTTGAGGTTGTCACCGATTCTCCTGTTGGTAATTGGCGGGCACTCCGAGTGCCGCGGCCAGAATCTGAGTTGGGTCTTCGCCAGCACCGACCTCGGTCTGAATCGACCCGTCACGAACCACCACGATTCGGGTGGCAACGGCCAGGATTTCGTCCAGTTCACTGGAGATCACCCAGACCGCGACCCCCTCGCTAGCTAGCTGGCGGATGAAGTCATGGGTCTCGCTGCGGGAGCCGATGTCGACGCCGTGAGTCGGCTCATCGAGGATCAACACCTTCGGTTGAGTTGATGCCGCCCTGGCGAAAAGCAGTTTCTGCTGGTTTCCCCCCGAAAGGCTTCGGGCTGGGACGTCCTGGGAGGGAGCCTTCACCGCCAACCGGGCGAACAGCTTCGCCGAAAGCTCCTTGGCCTTCACTTCGGTCAGTCGTCGACTCCCGGCGCGGGTGCGCCCGAGCAGGCTCGCCCGGATATTGAATCCGACGGACTTGTCATAGAAGAGGGCGTTCTTCCGATCCTCGGCCACATAGACCACGCCCTGACGCAACGCATCCCCCGGCGAGCTGAAGCGCTGGCGTTCACCGCCAACCAGCACCTCGCCACCGCTAGTCGGCGTTGCACCGACCACCCCAAGAGCAATCTCGGTGCGACCGGCTCCAACGAGTCCGGCCATGCCCAGGATTTCCCCCGGACGAATAGCCAGATCGACGTTGGCGAAGCCCTTGCCGCTGAGACCCCGCAGTTCCAGGACCGGCGACCCGTCAGCCAACCCCGCCGAGGAGGCCGACCCGGTCAGGTCTGGTTGCCCGGGTCGGCCTCCCATCAGTTCGACAGCCCTGGCTAGTGGCACCTCGGCGGTGGTGCCATCAGCCACCTTCTGACCGTCGCGCATAACCACCACTCGATCTGCGATCCGGTACACCTCGGCGAGACGGTGACTGACCAGGATCACCGCGACGCCGTCGTCGCGAAGGCGACGAACGACCGCAAACAACTGCTCGGTCTCTTCGTTGCCGAGGGTGGCGTTGGGTTCGTCCAGGAACAACACCCGCGGCGTCTCCCGCAAAGCCCGGGCGATCTCGACCAGCTGCCGTTGGGCCCCGCTGAGTTCGCCGAGCTGAGCTGAAGGATCAAGCGCACCGTCCAGGCCCAATTGCCTTAGCTGTTCTGTCGCGACCCGCACCATCTCGGCCCGTGATCTTGACTTCTTCTTTCGGCTAGCGAGATCCCCGATGAAGAGGTTCTGCGCGACCGTCTGGTGCTCCAGCATCTGAGGTTCCTGGTGAACAACGGCAACCCCAGCCTTGGTTGCATCGTTGGGGCTGGCGAACTTGACCGGCTCACCGAAGATCAGCACCTCACCGGTGTCGGCGCTGCGGGCACCGGAGCAGCAAGCGACCAAAGTCGACTTCCCAGCTCCGTTTTCGCCCAACAGCGCCGTCACTTGACCAGCCTCGATCCGGACGTCCACGCCCGCCAGAGCAACGACACCGCCGTAGCGTTTGCGCAGATCTAGCACTTCCAAGGCGGCGTGGACCTCCGACATCTCAGGCGCCCTCGGTCTGCATCCGGAGAGCCTCTTCGAGGTTCGCCTTGGTCACGATCAGGTTCTTGACCGGCTGATTGAAGCCGCCCTCAGGACCGTTGCCGGTGATCACCGCGTTGTACAGCCAGATCGAGGAGTCGTAGGTCGAGCCGAACGGGTCCTGCTCAACAGCTGCGTACTGCTTGCCGGCCTCAATCTGCTTGCGAGTGCCGGAGGTCAGGTCGGAGCTGATCACCTTGATCTTGGCGGCCTGCTCAGCAGTCAGGGTTGAAGCGGCCGCGCCATTGTCACCAGTGGTGATGAGAATCGCGCACAGATCTGGATTCGCGGTGACGTAGTCGCGGGCTGCAGCTTGGTACTTGGCGGGGTCAACGCCAGCTTCCACGCCTTTGCCGACTGCGGTCAGGTGTGAGCCAGCGATTCCGGCCAATAGACCTTCACGGCGGGCCTCGTGCTGCGGTGCGCTGAAGAAGCCAGTGACCACACCTGCGGTGCACGGTTCAGTGCCGGTGGCCTCAGCCATCTGCTTACCGATTGCGGTCCAGGCAGCGAGGCTGTCTTCGCCGTGGTAGAACAGCGCGCCGGTGCCTTCGACGCAATCAGCCGAAGACATGATCGCGGCCACCTTGATGCCCTTCGCGACGGCCTCCTTCATCGGGGCGCAGTTGGCCGCACCCAGGAGCGTCACGGCGATGGCGTCATAGCCGTCGTTCATTGCGGTTCGCACCACCTGGTTCACCCCGTCGGCGCTGATGGTGGTCACCGGCAGGTAGTCGACCTGCACGTTGTAGGCGGCCAGCACCTGGCCGGCTCGCGAAGCCCCCGCCTCGGAGGCCTTGAAGACTTCAGCCACCTGGGACGGGAAATCGACGATTGCGATCTTCACCTTCTTTTTGTCTGGGTTTGCCACCGGAGTGGGTCGACCCGCAACCGGATCAGTACCGGACGCCGCGGAGATGCCAGAGCCGGCGGTAGGGGAACTGGTGGCGCTGCAACCGGCGGCGGCGACCAGTAGGGCACTTGCGGTAAGGACGGCTGCGACTGCGCTCGCCGAACGACTCAATGATGTGAACACTTGACTTCCTCCATTGGAATGCCTGCATGGTCAGGTGGCCCAAGGTTACGAACGGCCCTGCGGTACCTTCAATACCTAAAACGTTTTGTGACCTTTTCGTGATCAGGCCCCCTAGCCTCCCCTCTCCCCCTAGCGAGAGCCATGTACTACCCTCTCGACAGTAGCAAGAACGTTATTGGAGGACTGCTTTGAGCCGCAGACAGACCACCCAAGTTCGACTCGCCGACGTCGCTTCCTTGGCGAACGTCTCGATCTCGACGGCGTCGCAGGCGCTCAACGGCGGCTCCGTCGCTGAAAGCACTCGCGCCCGCGTCCTGGAAGCGGCTTCGGCGCTGAAATACGTCCCTCGGGTCAGCGCTCAGCAACTGCGTACCGGCGAGGTGCGCGAGATCGCCCTCCGCGTATTGACCTCGCCAACTTCGTTCGAATACAGCGAAGCCTCCTTCTTCTACCCGCTCACCAGAGGTGCTCTCGACGGGGCCCACCAGTCCCGGCTGCACCTGTCGATCCAGTTCGTGCGGACTGAGTCCGCCGATGCCGGCGCCCGGCTGGCCTCGGAGTTTCGAGCCCGCTCTTTCGGGGCCCTGATCTTGCTGAATCAGTGGGAATCCAGCGGTCACGTCGCCGAACTCCAGTCGCAGGACATCCCGCTGGTAGTGATCAACGACCCCACCTCGCCTGCCCACAGCGTGGTGGCCATCGACGAAACCCATGGCATCTCGCTGGCGGTCGACACCTTCGCCAGCCACGGCCACCAGCGGATCGGCTATGTCACCGGGCCGAGTGGCCACCAGGACGCGAGCACTCGGCTGGCCGCTTTCTATCGCCGGTGCGCTGAACATGGGCTGAAGGTTCATCCCGAGGACGTCGTCCGCAGCGAATACTCGATCGCCTCAGGAGAGCGGGTATTCGGGGAGTATTTGGATCATCGCTCCACCAAGCGCCGATTGCCCACCGCCTGGCTCGCCGCCGATGACTACGTGGCGGCCGGCATGCTCCACGCTGCGGCCGAGCGCGGGCTGCGGGTGCCCCAGGACTTCTCCCTGATCGGCTACGACGATATTGAGATCGCCCAGGCCACCACGCCGCCGCTGACTTCTGTTCGGCTACCCATGTACACCGTCGGACTGGAGGCAGCTTTGGCGGCCGCCGCCCTGGTGCGCAAGGGCGGCCAAGGTGGACGTCGGCAGATCATTCAGCCCACCTTGTCTGAGCGCGCCAGCGTCGCCCGTCCCAAGCCTTCGAAGGCTGCCGCTAAGGCCAGCGGCTGAGCATCAGGGGCCACCCACCTGCGTCAAGTAGGAGTCGGAGAAGTCGGTCTTGATCTGCACCCACAGTGGGTTGTGATCCGACATCTGCCAGGTGCGCCATTTCTGGAAGCGGGCCAACGGGGTCTTGCCGTCGACACTGGCTGGCACCACATCGGAGTACAGGTCCACGTCCTCATCGGTGAACACGTCTTCGTAGATGTCGACCACCCCGCCATCGACGGTGGCGAACCGCGGATCGCGCACCCGGACGGCGATCTGGTCGTAGAAGTGGTTGCGTGTGCTCAAATGCTCTGCATCAATCTGTTCGGGCACAGTGAAGCCTTTGTCGACCAGCGACGCCATGGTCTCGTGTTTCGGGCTGACCACGTTGAAGTCGCCAAGCAGGATGTAGTTCTCCCCCTGCTGCGGGTTCGCCTTGCCCTGGTTCTCCTTGTCCTGTCGGGAGGCAAAGAACTGCACCAGCGCGCGAATCTCGGCGATCCTTCGCTGCAGCCCCGGCCCACTCTCGGTGCCGTAATAGAGATGGACGGTGCACAGGTTGAACCGGAACCAGCCAGCCTGGAACGCCACCAGGAAAGGCGTCCGGGCGAACTGCTGGCCGACAGCTTCGTCCGGCTTCGGCTCCGGCTGGCCCGAGTCAACCGTGATCGGCGGCTTCACCGAACTGGACGGCACCACGGTCAGGCCCTTGGGCAGGACGATCTCACCGGCGATCTTGCGGAAGCGCACCTTGTCAGTGCGATAGAGGAAGGCCATCCGCTCACCGTTACCGCCGGTGCCTTCGGTGGTGTCGGTGAGCAGGTAGTCCCAGTTGGGGCCGAGAATGCCGACTAGCCGGTTGAAATCGGCCAGGTTCCGGTTCACCTCCTGCACCGCGATCAGATCGAAGCAGGCCGCGATCTCGGCCAGATAGAAGAAGGTCTCCGGTAGTCGCGGGCTCGGGTTCAGCCGTCCAGAGCCGAAATCGCGGATATTCCAGGTGGCCAGCATCAGGGTGCCATCACGCCGCTTGGCCCGCAACGGGGCCAGGGTGGACCGCATCTTCAACAACCGCTGAGCGCAACGCTGGCGCATCGCGGTGTCGGGGAATTTGCGCAGATCACTGTAAAAGTTGGACACCACGCCTCCTTGGGGAGCAGGTGTTATCCACGCTAGTCCTGAACGGTACAAAGGCACAGGGGCCGGGGACGAGCCCTTCGCAGCCGGACCGAGCCGTGGAGCCGGCTATGCCAGCTCTAGCCCGCCAGCGGAGCCAGGATTTCCTTGACCTGAGAAACGGTCGGGACGCGTCCGGACAGGACCACCTGCTCATCAACTACCAGGCCCGGGGTGCGCATGATGTCGTAGGAGGCGATGTCGGCGTAGTCGGTGACCTTCTCGAAAGTGGCCTCGATACCGAGTTCAGCGGCGGCTTGCTTGGCGGCCTTTTCGAGGTTGATGCAGTTGTTGCAGCCGGAGCCGAGGATCTTGATGTTCACTTCGGTGGTTTCTCTCTCTTTGGTTGTTACAGAACAGCGTTGAATAGGTAGCCGACGGCGACGATGCCCAGGGCAGTGATCGAGACGAAGACCGCGATCAGCTTGGGCTTGAGCACCCGGCGCAGCAGGATCATCTCGGGCACGCTGAGCGCGACGGTGGCCATCATGAAAGCCAGCAGAGTGCCCATCGGCAGGCCCTTGGCATAGAGGGCATCGACTATCGGCAGCACCCCGGCGGCGTTGGAGTACAGCGGCACTCCAACCAACACGGCGATGAGCACCGCAAACGGGTTGTCCGCCCCGGCGTAGGTGGCGAAGAAGTCCTCGGGGGCCCAACCATGAATAGCCGCACCCAGACCGATCCCGACCAGCAGGTAGGGCCAAATACCGCGCAGGATCGAGATGACCTCGTCGATGCCCATCTGAATCCGGTCATCCCAAGTCAGACCGACGGTAGAGGTGATTACCTGGCCGCGCAGCTTGGTTTCGAACACGAACGGTTCGACCCAGCGCTCCAGCTTCAGCCGTCCGATCACCATTCCGGCCACGATCGCGATCACCAGGCCAGCCCCCACGTACATCAGGGTGGGACCAGGACCGAACAGCCCTAGCAGCAACGCGATGGCCACCTCATTCACCAACGGCGAGGCGATCAGGAAGCTCATGGTCACCCCGAGCGGAACCCCTGATGCCACGAAGCCGATGAAGGCCGGCACCGCACTGCAGGAGCAGAACGGGGTGACGACCCCGAGCCCGGCTGCCATCACATTGCCGACCCCTTCGCGCTTGCCGCCCAGTAGTGCCCGGGTGCGCTCCACGGTCATGAAGGACCGCAACACCGTGACCAGGAAGATGATGCCGATCAGCAGCAGTGCGATCTTCACGGTGTCGAAGAAGAAGAAGTGCACCCCGCTGCCCAGGCGGCTGTTCAGGTCGAGGCCGATTGCGCCACCGATCAGCCAGTTCCAGAACGGCTCGTTGACCAGGTAGAGCGCCCACCAAACCGCGGCCGCCAGCGCCAACCCACCCCAACGGCGGACGGACTGGCGACGAGCAGAGGGGGCGGTCGTGGTGGTCATCGGACCACCGTCAACTGCCGGGCCACCGAAGCCGGATCGGGCAGGGCGGCATGCAGCCGCTCCAGGGCACCATCGGTGAGGGAGTAGTCGATCCAGCGGCCGCGGCGAGTGCCCTGGATCAGGCCAGCTTCCCGCAGCACCTTGAGGTGGTAGCTGAGCAGGTTGCCCGGAATCGCGGGTTCAGGCTGGAGGTCGCAAACACAACGCGGCTGACCGACCAGCACCCGAAGCAGCTGCAGTCGGATCGGATCGGCCACCGCAGCGAGCAGTGCGGCGGCAGCGCCCGTATCAGTTGTATTTGAATCAACCATATTTGAAGCGTGCTCCGAACTGGGGCTGCTGTCAAGTCACCACTAGGGCGAACACCCGCTGAGCGGCCAGCAACAACAAGGCGACCGCGAAGATTCGGGTCAGGGTCAGGCTCTTGACCCGCTTGGCCATGAAGGTTGCCCCCAACTGGGCACCGACGATCGAAGCCAGGGTGGTGAGGCCAAACAGAATCCAATCGAAGCGCGCCTCGGGCAGGTGGGCGATGAAAGCCGAGAACGAAGGCAGGGTGACCACCACGCTGTTGGTGGCTGCGGCGGTGCGGGCGGCGAAACCGAGGAGCACCAGGGTGGGCATCATCAGGAACCCTGGCCCCACCCCCAGCAGGCCAGCAAAGACGCCGATTCCCGAGCTAGCTCCGGCCGCCTTCAATCGGGTGACATCGGTCACCTCCGAGGGCACTGAGTCGTCCTGCTTCGGCGGGAAGGCCATCCGCCAGGCCAAGAACAGCAGGACCGCCACGTAAAGCCACCAAAGAACGGCCACCGAAGTGAACTGCAGCAGCCACACCCCAACCGGGGCGGCAATCGTGGTGACCACCAGGAGCGGAATGGCGGTACGCCAGTCGATCATCTTCTTGCGGGCGAACGCGACCGCGCTGGAGATTGCCGTGACCCCGTTCAGCCACAGCGCCAGCGGCATGATCTCGTGCTTCAGGTCCATGCCGAACATCGCCAGCACCGGCGTGGCGACAAAGGCCACCCCCAGGCCCATCATCCCCGAGAGGAACGACAGCCCGAACAGCACCACCGACAACACCAGGTAGAGCACCCAGCCGTCCACAGCCATCACTCCAATCGCCACCAATGCAGCGTTTCTTGAATCAAGAGTGATTGAACCGTAGCACTCCCGAACGGCTGAAACCGGCCCCGGTCCCGCCATGCTTTGACATATGTCGAATCTGTGCAACTATTGGACGGTGCCCAAGACGCTGCCGATGTTGCTGGATGCCCGCCCGATCTGCTGCCCATCGCTAGAAGACCCGGCCGGCATCTCTGATGAGGACGCCACCGCGCTGGCCGTCCGCCTCAAGGCTCTGGCCGATCCGGCCCGGATCCGGCTGCTGAGCCTACTGCTCGACCGGCTGGGTCAAGGTGCTTCCACCAGAGAGCTGGCGCCGCTGCTGGCCCTGAGCGAACCCACCGTCAGCCACCACCTGCACACGCTGCTCGCCTCGGGGTTGGTCGCCAAAGACCGTCAAGGGACGACCGTCTACTACCGGGTGGTGCCCGATGCGATTCAGGCGATCGCCCGGGTGCTCCACCTCACCTGCTGCTGAAGGAGAAGAAGATGAACACCGCCAAATCCGACGAGATCCGCCAGGCCGTCCGCGACAACTACGGCCAGATCGCTGAGTCCGCCGGTGACTGTTGCGGCAGCTCGGGCTGTTGCACCCCCACCACCGCCACCGCACCGCAACTGCTGTCGCTCCAGCTCGGTTACTCCACTGATGAGCTGGTGACCGTCCCCGATGGAGCCGACCTCGGGCTCGGCTGCGGCAACCCGCAAGCCATTGCCGACCTCGCACCCGGTGAGGACGTCCTCGATTTGGGCAGCGGCGCCGGTATCGACTGCTTCCTCGCCGCCGCTCAGGTGGGTCCCGAAGGGCTGGTCATCGGGGTCGACATGACCCCCCAAATGATCACGAAGGCTCGCGACAACGCTCGCCAGGGCGGCTACGACAACGTTGCCTTCCGGTTGGGCGAGATTGAGCACCTGCCGGTCGCTGATGCCAGCATCGACGTGATCATCTCCAACTGCGTGATCAACCTCTCCCCAGACAAGCCGGCGGTCTTCGCCGAAGCCTTCCGAGCCCTTCGTCCCGGCGGACGGCTGGCGATCTCCGACGTGGTTGCTTTCGCACCGATCCCCGAAGAGGTGCGCGCCGACCTTGCCCTGCACTCGAGCTGCGTCTCCGGCGCGGCCGAAGTAGGCGTGATCGAGCAACTGCTCGCCGAGGCCGGGTTCGTCGACGTCGTCGTCGCCCCCAAGCAAGAGAGCAAGACCTTCATGGCCGACTGGGCGCCCGGCACCCCGATCACCGACTACGTCGTCTCCGCCACCATCCAGGGACGCAAACCCGGCGAGTGAGGCACTGATCGGCTAGCCCCTTTTTGGGTGAGCCAACCGACACTCCCAACGGGAGGCCCTTCGACCCTTCGACGGGCTCAGGGAACTAAAGGGGGCCGAGCCCGTCGTCTCCGCGGGTGGGGGTGCAGGGAGGGATGGTCCTCTGGTGCTGCGGTGAGCACTAATGGTGGAGCATCTGGAAGCCCAGGACGGCGGGATCGAGCATCCCGAAGATCATGGCCACGTGGGCGACGACGAGGAAGATGGCGATAAAGGTGGCGTGCAGCTTGAGCGCGTCGATCTCACCGGTGCCGAGCACTCCGAGTTCGACCAGGGTGATCCCGACGAATGGGACCACGCCTGACAAGTAGAAGAGCACGGCAATGACGTCGGCCGGGCCTCGCCAGCCCCCGCTCACGGTGAGGGGAATCACCGCGTTGACCATCAGGTGCAGGAAGATGGCCACCATGACCGGTCCGGCGAGCAGGCCGGCGACGCGGCTAGTGGCGCGCACCCAGTCAGGACTGGCAGCCCGCTGGAACAGGATGGCAAGTTCGGCGATGGCCAACGTCTCGACGAGCACGACCGGAATGGCCATGAAGATGAGCAGGTTGCGCGGCTGGTGGACGGCGAGCAACTCCATGTAATGGGTCATACCCATGGTCATCGTCATACCCAGCTCGTTGGCAACGAGGTTCGGCCCCACGATCGCGCCCAGGGAAAGCACTGCGGCCAGGGCAAATACGGCCGCGGCGACGCCAGGGTTCGGCGCGATCCGCGAAGGAGCAGCCGGTCGGGCCGTGGTGCTGGTAGTCATCATCAATGTCCTCTGTTCGGGGAACGGTGGTTCGCATCAAGGCTCCCGTGAACCCCCCGAGTGGCAACTGGGCTTTCGATGAAGTTTCGATGCAGTTCGGTGCCGGACGGGGCCAATGGGGAATCCCTTCGCTGGGTGCGGCGTTCCAGTAGATACCCCAGGGGGGTATACCGAGAACCGAGGAGGACCGATGACTGGGCACGAGAACACCCACGCTGGCCATGACGCAATGCGTGGCGAACGCGCACTTGCCGTCCAGGAGACGGCGGAGCACACGATGGACGGCCACGGGACGCCAGAGCCCGGCTCCAATGGCGGTCACGCCGGTGGACATGGTGGGCACGCCGACCACGTGGAGCGATTCCGGTGGCTGTTCTGGCTGATGCTGTTGCTCGCGGTGCCGGTCGTCGCACTGTCGCCGATGTTCGCAATGCTCGTCGGCTACGAGGTCCCGATGGACGGCGTCGTGAGCTGGGTACCACCAATTCTCGGCACCGTCCTTTTCGTCTGGGGCGGCTCCCCCTTCCTGACCGGGGCGGTCGGCGAACTGCGAGCCCGGCGTCCGGGGATGATGCTGCTAATCGGGCTCGCAATCACAGTGGCGTTCACCGCGAGCTGGGGCGCAACGCTCGGCCTGTTGAGTCACGTCCTGGAGTTCTGGTGGGAACTGGCCCTACTGATCGTGATCATGTTGCTGGGCCACTGGCTCGAGATGCGTTCGCTGGCCCAAACCACCAGCGCGCTGGACTCCCTGGCGGCACTATTGCCCGACACCGCCGAGGTCGTTCGCGGTGACGCGGTTGCGAAAGTAGCGCCATCCGAGCTGGTCGTGGGCGACGTCGTGCTCGTCCGGCCCGGAGGCGCAATGCCGGCTGACGGGCGCATTACCGACGGCGAGGCTGAACTGGACGAGTCCATGGTGACCGGCGAATCCCGCACCGTCCGCCGGGGCGTGGGCGACCAGGTCACCGCAGGCACGGTGAGCACCGACTCCGGCCTTCGCGTCGAAGTGACCGCCACCGGGGACAACACCACCCTGGCCGGCATCCGACGCCTGGTCGAGCAGGCGCAGAACTCCACTTCTCGAGCGCAACGACTCGCCGACCGGGCCGCGGCCTGGCTGTTTTGGTACGCGCTCGCTGCAGCCACCCTCACCGGCCTGGCCTGGACGCTGCTCGGTGAGCCGGAGCAGGCCGTTGCCCGGGTTATCACCGTGTTGGTGATCGCTTGCCCCCACGCCCTCGGCTTGGCCATTCCGCTGGTGGTCGCGATCGCCACGGAGCGGTCCGCCCGGGCTGGTGTGCTGGTGAAGGACCGGCTGGCGTTGGAGCGAATGCGGACCATCACCACCGTCGTGTTCGACAAGACCGGCACCCTCACCAAAGGCCAGCCCGCACTGGTCGGGATCGACGTTGCCACCGGGGTGGACGTGACTGAGGCCGACGTACTAGCGCTGGCCGCAGCCGCGGAGGCCGACAGCGAGCACCCCCTGGCCCGCGCTATCGTCCGGGCGGCCGCTGAACGCCAGCTAGCCGTGCCGATAGCCACCGGCTTCAGCTCCGCACCGGCGCTGGGGGTCACCGTCGATGTGAACGGGTCGGAGGTCCGGGTCGGCGGGCCTCGGCTCCTCGCCGAGCAGGCAGTGGCCGATCCAATCGATGCGTCCGAGTCAGATCGGGGCCTGACTCGGCTGTTCGTGCTCCGCGACCAGACGGTCCTTGGCGCCATCACGCTGGCCGACGAGGTCCGCCCGGAGTCAGCACAGGCGGTCGCCATGTTGCACCGGCTCGGCGTCAAAGTCGCGATGATCACCGGCGATGCCCAATCGGTGGCCGATCGGGTGGCCGCTGAATTGGGCGTGGACACCGTCCTGGCCGAGGTCCGTCCCGAGGACAAAGCCGCCCGGGTGGCCGAGCTCCAGGCCGGCGGCCAGCGGGTGGCCATGGTGGGCGACGGCGTCAACGACGCTCCGGCGCTGGCGCAGGCGGATGTCGGGCTCGCCATCGGTGCGGGCACCGATGTGGCAATCGCGTCCGCAGGGGTAATCCTGGCCGGGGACGACCCGCGCTCGGTGGTTTCGGTAATCGAGTTGTCGAAAGCGAGCTACCGCAAGATGCTGCAGAACCTGTGGTGGGCGGCTGGCTACAACCTGGTATCGGTGCCGCTCGCCGCTGGCCTGCTGACACCGTGGGGCATCAGCTTGCCGATGGAGGTGGGCGCGATCCTGATGTCGGTCTCAACCATCATGGTCGCCGCTAACGCCCAGTGGCTGCGTCGGCTCGACCTTCGCCCTGAGGCGATGCGGGTCTAGTACTGCAGGCTCGTCATCATCCCGATCTCCGCGTGGTAGATGTTGTGGCAGTGGTAGGCCCACTTGCCGGGGTTGTCGGCGTGGAGGTCGGCGGTGATGGTCTGCATCGGCAGGACCAGCACAGTGTCTTTGCGGAGGCCGCCGTTGGCTGGGAGCGACCAGGTGTGGCCGTGGATGTGCATTGGATGAGCCATCATCGACTCGTTCGTCATCTGCAGCCGCACCCGTGATCCGCTCGTCGTGCGCAGTGGATTGTCGGAGCCAAACACCGTCCCGTTCATGCCCCACGCGTAAGGCTGCATCTGGCCGTTGAGGGTGACCTGTTCGATCTGGTCCGGCTCCCGCTGTGACAATCGGGCGGCGTCGGCGGGCATGAGAGCGGTCATCAGCAGCGGGTCGGTGTCCAGTTCGGCCGGCCGGACGGTGGCCGGGGGCACGGCTCCCGACCCGGTACGGACCAGGATGACGCCCTGCCCACTCTTGCCTTCAGCGGCCGCCACCAGCGCGAACACGCCGTCGCCGAGCGTGACCACGACGTCGACGCGCTCGCCTTGGGCGAGATATAGCGCGCGGGTCTCGACCGGCTGGACGGCGAACCCGTCGGTGTGGGTGACGGTCATCACGTGCCCACCGAGCGCGACTCGAAACAGGGTGTCGGCGGCGGCGTTGATGATCCGCACCCGCGCCCGCTGTCCGGGTTTCGCGGTGAGGGTGCGGGGTGCCCGCGGGATGCGTCCGTTGATCAGGTAGTGCGGGTAGGCGATGTCGCCGACATCGCCCAGCGGCGAGTTGCCCATGCCGTCCATGCCGCCCATGTCGTGATTCATGCCCGTGCCGACGGTTCCGTTCTGTGCCTTGAACTCGGCGAGGATGTCGTCGGGGCTCTTGCCAACCCCGTCGGTCCAGTCGTCCAGCATCAGCACCCACTCGTGGTCGTAGCCGCCCGGTTCGGCCGGGTCGTCGATGATCAGCGGCGCGTAAAGGCCGCGATCGATTTGGACGCCACTGTGCGGGTGGAAGAAGTAGGTGCCCGGGTCAGGCGCGAGGAACTCGTAGGTGTAGCTCGCGGCGGCAGCAATCGGTTCCTGGGTGAGCCCAGGCACGCCGTCAGCAGCGTTGTGGAGCCGGACGCCGTGCCAGTGGACGCTGGTCTCGGTCGGAAGAGCGTTCTCCACGTGGATTCGCAGCACTTCACCGGCTTTGGCGCGAAGCTCCTTGCCCGGGAGCGCGCCGCCGTAGGCCCAGGTGGTGGCGGTGATGCCGCCGAGATCGATCTGGCTGACGCCAGCCTGCAGCGTGGTCGCCATTGCGGGCGCGCCGAAGGAGGTCGTCGGCGCAGGGAGCACCGGGGTGGTTGGCCCTGGGCGACCGGCGTTGCCGGTACAGGCGCTGAGTAGCGCGGCACCCCCGAGGCCAAAACCAGTGGCTAGAAGCCGGCGTCGCGAGTAGGCGGTGGGCATGGCGGAACCCTTCGTCGTGATTGTCTGGTTCCAGCCTGCGCGACCGACGCCGCTGCTCCTACGGGGTTTGATGTGGTTTCGATGAAGCTTCGTTCTCCAGCCGTGGCAGCCGGAGCGCGAACGTTGCACCCTCCCCTAGCCCGCGGCTGGCCGCAGTGAGGTCTCCATCGTGGGCGCGGGCGATGGCCCGGCTGATAGTCAGCCCGATCCCGGTGCCGCCTTGGTCGCGGGCTCGGGCGGTGTCGGCGCGATAGAAGCGTTCGAAGACCCGCGGCAAGTGCTCCGCGCCGATCCCCTCGCCACTGTCGCTCACCTGCACGCTCACCAGGTCCTGATCGGCGAGGACGCGTACGTCCACCCGACCGCCGCTAGGGGTGTGGCGTAACGCGTTGGACAGGAGATTGCCCAGTACCTGACCGATACGTTCGGGGTCGGCGGCCACCCGCACCACGTCGGCATCGATCGGTTCGAGGTGCAGGTCGACGCCCTTGCGCTCGTAGCCGTCGCGTGCGGCGAGAATGGCCGCAGCGGACAGTTCGTTCGGGTCCAGGGCGCGCAGGGCAAGGTCGAGTCGGCCCTCCTCGGCGGCCGATACCTGCCCAACGTCGTCGGCCAGCCGGGAAATGCGCTCGATCTGGCTCGACAAGATCTGCCACGCCTCCGGGCCCGGCTCGATGACACCGTCCTCCAGGCTTTCGACACAGATTTCCATGCTGGCCAGCGGGGTCCGGATCTCGTGGGCGAGGTCGGTCAGGAGGCGTCGCCGGGTGGCCTCCACGCCGGCCAGCCTTTCGGCCATGGTGTTGAAGCTGTCGGCGAGCGTGGCCAGTTCGCGGGAATCGGAGCCGTCGACGCGCAGGTCGTAGTCACCCTCGGAGATCCTGGAGGCCGCCTCCCCGAGGTCGTCCAGGGAGCGGCGCAGCCTTCGGGTAATCAAGACGCTCACGAGAATCGCGCCCGTTGCGGCGATAGCCAAGCCGATGCCAAGCGCTAGCAGGCCAGCGGTGTTGAACGCCTCTTCCGAATGCAGCAGCACCTCAGGGCTACTGTGACCGGCCTCTCTCATGTGCGCCTCGAACAGCGGCGGTCCGGCGATCGCGGCGACGACGACCATGGTGGCCGCCATGGCCAACCAGACCCCAATCTGGGCGACCAGCAGGCGGGTGGTAAGGCTGCCGGGCCGCTCACGCTCGGTCATTGGCACGGCCCTAATCGATAACCAACCCCGCGCAGGGCCTCTACGAACACAGCATCTGAGACGCGGGCGAGCTTCCTGCGTAGATGGAGCACATGGACGTCGACCAGATGCTCGTCGCCGACCCAGTCCGCACCCCACACCGCGTCCACCAGTTGCCGACGCGTGAACGCGGCCTTCGGCCGGGCCGACAGGACGTTTAGCAAGTCGAACTCGGTCCTGGTCAGCTCGACCTCGACAGCGTCGACGGCCACGCGGCGCCCGTCCGGTTCGATCCGCAGCGACCCGGTCGTGCGCGGCGGCTCCTCCACTACTCGATCGGCGCGTGGTCGGCGCAGCAGCACCTGCACCCGAGCGACGAGTTCGCGAGCGCTGAACGGCTTGGTCAGGTAGTCATCGGCACCAGCGGCAAGGCCGATCAGCTTGTCGATCTCCTCGCTGCGGGCCGTCAGCATGATGATGTAGCAGTCGGATGACCGCCGGATCTCCTGGCACACCTCCAACCCGTCCTTGCCGGGAAGGCCCAGATCGAGCACCACCACATCCGGCCGTTCGGCAAGTGCCCGCTCCACCGCGGTCACGCCGTCGTGAGCCACCGAAGTCCGGAACCCTGCTCGCTGCAGGTAGTTCGTCACCATGCCGGCCAACACGGTCTCGTCATCCACCACCAGGACGTGCGCCGGAGCGTTGGGGTCTGGGCTCATAGCTGCAATCATGCCGCCGCCCCAACGCGGCGACCATCAGCAGGCCCCGCACCCAGCAGAGATGAGCTGCGCGGGACGGGGTGCGCATCCGGGGCCAGAAATGCAGTTACCCCCAGCCGTTTTGAAAACTGACTAGGGGTAACGCTGTGCGCGAGAGAGGAGTTGAACCTCCACGTCCTTTCGGACACACGGACCTGAACCGTGCGCGTCTGCCATTCCGCCACTCGCGCATGGCCCGCAGAGCGAGCCAGCCGAAAGAGGCTATCACAGGCCGTCAGCAAGCCTCGAAACGGCTGCGCTGTCTAGGATCGGGGCATGGGAGTGAATCTGTGATGGTCGAACCGAAGCGCATCCTGGTCAGATCGGGCAAGGCACCAGAGCAAGTGCTGTCACCTGAGGCCGCCTTCGCGTACACAGATTTGGGGGTGTACGCCCGCAACTCGGGCAATGCGATCTTCACCAGCGCGGTGTATCGACTGCTGAACACCCCAGAGGCCGAAGTGGTCTCGGACGGGTGGACCACCGAGCGTCCCGGCGTAACTGATGCCCACATCGACCGGATCAACAACGAGTTCGACGCCCTGGTGTTGCCGATGTCCAACTCGCTGCGGATGCGCTTCACCGCCGGCCGGGCTCGACTCACCAAGGTGATCCGCAAGCTCAAGATCCCGGTAGTGGTCGTCGGCGTCGGGTCGCAGCTCTCGGTCCGCGGCGACTGGCACTGGATCAGCGATGAGGTGAAACAGAACACCCGCGAGTTCGTGGCAGCCGTACTCGACCATTCAGCTTCGATCGGGGTGCGCGGTGAAATCACCCGCGACTACCTACTGCATCTTGGTTTCGCCGACTCCGATGTGGACGTGATCGGCTGCCCGTCGATGTATGACAACGGACGCGATGCCATCGTGACCCGCAAGGTCGACTCCCTCACTCCGGATTCGCCGATCGCGGTGAATGTCGATTATCGGGTGGCCGGTCTGGATCGGGTCCTCACCGAGAATCAGGACCGCTACCCGAACCTGACCCTGATCTCCCAGGACCAGCAGGAGGCGGCCCTGCTGCTGTGGGGCAAACCGATCGACGGCTACCCAAAGACACTGCCCGGCACCGTCGATCACCCGCTCTATCAGCAAGACCGAATCCGCTTCTTCCCCGATCCGATCGTTTGGCGCCGCTTCCTGGCCACCAAAGATTTCTCGCTCGGCAGCCGCCTGCACGGAACCCTGGCCGCACTGTCGGCTGGCACGCCGGCCTTCCTGACCGTCCACGACTCCCGCACCCTCGAAGTCGCCAAGTTCCACGGCATCCCGTTCCGACTGGCCAAAGACATCTCCGGAAGCTGGGACGCCGCCCGGTTCTACGACGAACTCGACCTGGCCCCGCTGAACCGGGTGCGCGCGGAGAACTTCGACCGCTACGTGGCCTTCATCGAGCGAAACGGGCTGGGTCACATCTACCAACCGGGCAAGGCCAACCCCGAATATGAGGCCGTGCTGGAAGCCGCTCCCCATCCGGACGGGTTCGGCCCCCTCACTGCCGCCGCACCGGAGCAGCTCGCTTCCCGGCTGTGCTGGCTATGGCAGGGCACCGAATCTGATCGGACCCGGCTTGAAGCCGCCCACCGACCTGACTTCTTCCCCAACACCGATCAGCCCAGCTCGCTGGACAGCCAACTGAAGTCACTCGAAAAGCGGCTGGCGGTCTTGGAGGGCGGCGTGTGGGCTTCGATTCGCCGCCGGATCGACCGCGGCTTGCGCACCCTGGCCGGCAAAGTCGGGATCACGCGCGGTAAGTAGGACGCCGCGGTGACACCGTCCCGGATCGGGTCGAACCCTGGGCCGAAATCCTCGGCTCCAGGTAGAGACCCAGGCAAACCGGTTGGTGGCGCACGTATGGTGGAGGTTCTCCGGTCGATAGGCTTGGGCCGCAAGCAGACCGCACAGGAGGGGCGAATGGGAGTCTTCGACCGCGTCGAGAAGAAACTCGAGAGCGTCGTCGGCGGTGTCTTCGCTCGCGCCTTCAAGGGCGATGTGCAGCCGGTCGAGATCACCGCCCGCCTCCAGCGTGAGCTGGATTCAGAGGCCAAACTGCTCAGCCGCGATCGCAAGCTGGTGCCAAATGAGTTCACGATCGGCTTATCTGCCCACGATTACGACCGGTTGGTGCCCTACTCCAAGACCCTGAACGCCGAGATGTCGCCCCAGTTGCTCAGCTACGCAGCCGAGAAGGGCTATATCTTCAACGGGCCGGTCTCCCTTGAATACGTGCTGGAAGAATCCCTACCCATCGGACGCTTCACCGTCGCCTCCGCAGCGGTCGCCGGAGTGTCGGATGCGGCCGCGCCAGCCAACCCGTCCCGCCATCGGGCCACCGGCCTGGTGGTCGAAGTGAATGGCGTGCGTCATCCGCTCACCGCTCCGGGCCTGACGATTGGGCGCGGCACTGATGCCGATCTGCGCATCAACGATCCGGGGATCTCTCGACTGCATGCCCGAATAAACGTGATCGAGACCGACGCTGGCACCACCTTGAGCGTTGAAGACCTCGGCTCCACCAACGGCATCACCGTGGACGGCGTCCGCACCCGGCAGGCCGCGCTGGCCCAAGGCAGCAGAATCGAGATCGGCAGCACCCGGATGCTCATCACCTCCTCGGTGAGCGATGTCTGACCTGGTCGTCCTCGGCCTCAAACTGGGGTTCCTGGCTCTCCTTTGGCTCTTCATCGCCTTCGTGGCCAATGTGATCCGCACCGACCTTTTTGGCCGCAAAGTGCCCGCGGCCGAGCTAGCCCAAGCCAGCTTCGAGGCCGCTTCGACCCCCGACAAACCGCAGCGCATCAGCCGGAAGGTGAGCAAGCAGCTGCCCACCGTGCTGAAAGTGACCCACGGCCCCCAAGCTGGGAAGGTCCTGCCACTGGCTGGCGGGGTGCTGATCGGCCGGGCCGCCGACTGCCAACTGATCTTGGACGACGACTACGTCTCCACCCATCACGCGCGGATCGCGCTGAGCTCCGATGGCTACCAGGTCGATGATCTGGGTTCAACCAACGGCACTTTCATTAACAACGAACGCCTCAGCGCGACCACCCCGTTCGGCCTCGGCGACACCCTTCGCATCGGTCGCACCATGATGAGTGTGGAGAAATAGATGACGCTCGCGCTGCGCTATCTGGCGCATTCCGAAGTCGGACTGGTGCGCAAGAACAACCAGGATTCGGCCTACGCCTCACCCACCATGCTGATGGTGGCCGACGGCATGGGCGGCGCCGCTGCTGGCGATCTGGCCTCAGCCATCGCGATCACCCAACTCGCCCAGGCTGATGCCGCCGGGCACGTTGGTGACGCCATGCTGCCGGCCGCCGATAACGCGATTCGCCGGGCTTCAGAGCTAATCCGTGAGCTGGTCGAAGCCGATCCCAGCTTGGACGGGATGGGCTCAACCGTCTGCGGGGTGATGTTCGACGGCAAACAACTGGCCCTGGCAAATGTCGGCGACTCGCGCACCTACCGCTACCGCGACGGCGTCCTCACCAGACTCTCTAAAGACCATTCATGGGTGCAGAGTCTGATCGATGAGGGCCGGATCACCGAAGCCGAAGCCTTGGAGCATCCGCACCGGTCGCTGATTTTGAAGGTCGTCAACGGGCAGCCGCAGCACACCCCTGATCTTGATTTGGTCGAGGTCGCGGCCGGTGACCGGTTGCTGATCTGCTCCGACGGCCTGTGCGGAATGGTCACCGATGAGGTGATTTCGGCCCGCATCGATGGTCGACGCGAGGACGCGATGGCCGCGCTCATCCGCGTCGCCCACCTCGAAGGTGGCCAGGACAACATCACCATCATCATCGCCGATGTGGTGGAAGGTGCGCCCGAAGGGGAGCCGCAAATACTCGGCTCGGCGGCCCTGATCGACGCCGCCGATCTGGCCGATGAAGCAACCCTGGTGGAGCATTTCGCGGCGCCTGCGGCCCGTCCCGGTGGCGAGGCGGTCTCCCCGGAGGTCGCGCGCTACGCCCCCACCAAGCGCCGCGGCCTGGCGTGGTTGAAGGTGGCGTTCATGGTGCTGCTCCCGCTGCTGCTGATTGGCGCTGGCGGCGGGCTTTGGTACTCCTACACCCAGGAGCAGTACTACGTCGGGGCGAACCATGAATACGTCGCCATCTTCCGGGGGGTTCCCGAACCGGTCTTCAATCTGCCGCTGTCGCAGCTGGTAGAAAGCGACACAACCAAGATCACCGATCTGCCGCCCTACTACCAGGAGCAGGTGCACAGCACCCTCCCGGCCAGCTCGCTGGACGCGGCCCGGGCCAGCGTGGTGATGCTGCAAACCAAGGCCGCCGAGTGCATCAAGCAGCGCCAGGAATGGCATAACCCGCCCTCGGCCACCCCGAGCACCTCCGCCAGCACCAAGCCAAGTGGCACCGCTTCGGCCAGCGCCTCGCCTGCCGCCCCCACCCCGTCGCCGACCCCGTCCAACACCCCCGGCTCCACGGAGTGCTGATGGACGGCGTGGTCAGCTACCGAAAGCGCCGCGGAGTCGAAGCCTTCATGTTGGGCTTCTCGATTCTGTTGGCCATGGCTGGCTATCTGCTGACTCATCTCAATCGGGACGCCTCCCTGCCGCCGCTGTGGCCGGTGGCCCTGATCACACTGGGCGGCGTCGGCGTCGGCCTGCATCTGGTGATCCGCTGGCGCATTCCGTACGCCGATCCGCTGATCCTGCCGCTGGTGATGCTGCTCAACGGGTTGGGACTGGCCATGATTCACCGACTCGACCTGGACGACCTCAAGGCCCCGCACAGTGCCGAGCTGCAGTTGACCTGGCTGTTCGTGGCGGCGGC
This sequence comes from Propionicimonas sp., assembly GCA_013791955.1. Taxonomy (GTDB): domain Bacteria; phylum Actinomycetota; class Actinomycetes; order Propionibacteriales; family Propionibacteriaceae; genus Propionicimonas. The sequence goes on along the minus strand of VMSW01000001.1, from coordinate 31,198 downwards.
GGCCTGCATTGCGGTGATCGTCTTTCTGCGTGACTACCGCGTGCTGCAGCGCTACCCGTATCTGCTGTTCCTGGCTGGCATGACGCTGTTGATGCTGCCGATGGTGCCGGGCCTTGGTAAGGAGAAGAACGGCGCCCAAATCTGGATCCAATTGGGCAACTACAGCTTCCAGCCCGCCGAGCTGGCCAAGCTGGTGCTGACCATCGCCTTCGCCTCCTACCTGGTCGAGAAGCGGGAAGTCCTGGCCCTGGCCGGTGGCCGGGTGCTCGGGCTGGATCTGCCTCGTCCCCGCGACCTGGGGCCGATCCTGGTGATGTGGCTGGTCAGCCTGGCGGTCTTGGTCTTCCAGAAAGACCTGGGCACCTCACTGCTGTTCTTCGGCCTGTTCGTGGTGATGCTGTACGTGGCCACCGAAAAGCCCAGCTGGCCGATCCTGGGCACCGCGATGTTCGGTGCCGGCGCCTTTGGCGCCTACCTGATGTTCGGCCACGTCCAAACTCGGGTGTCGGCCTGGCTGGATCCGTTCTCCAACTACGACCGCAACTACCAGGTGATTCAGGCCCAGTTCGGCATCGCCTGGGGCGGCATCTTCGGCACCGGTTGGGGGCTGGGACGGCCCGACATCACCCCCTTACCCAAGACCGACTTCATTGCAGCGGCACTCGGTGAGGAGATCGGGATCACCGGCCTAATCACCATCGTGATGATCTACGCGGTGATCGTGGCCCGCGCGTTTCGCGCCGCGCTCGGCGCCAAAGACCCCTTCGGCAAGCTGCTCGCCGCTGGCTTGGGTTTCGTGTTCGCCATTCAGGTGTTTGCCATCATCGGCGGCGTCACCCGGCTGCTGCCGCTGACCGGTTTGACCACGCCCTTCATGTCGCAGGGCGGTTCTTCGCTGGTCACCAACTGGATCATGATCGGCCTGCTGTTGGTGATCACCCACCAGGTGCGCCGTCCGGCCGCCGTGGTGGCGGCGATGCCCATGGCCTCACTCGAAGGTGACACCACTGAACTCATCGACGTCAGCCCGCTGATGGCCACCCCGCGGCCCGCCGCTCCCCCAGAGCTGTTGATCCCCGAAGGCTCCCCCGATGACCAGACCGGGCAGCTACCGACCATCGACGCTGACCAACCAACCGGCCCGATCCCGGCTACCGGCCCGATCTCGACCAGCGACGAAACTGCCGAGATCGCCCGCCCCGACCAGGACGAGGCGACCACCTGGGACGCCACTGATACGGAGGTGCGGCCGTGAACCGTCCGATCCGTGGGGTGGCGGTGGTGTCACTGCTGATGATGCTCGCTTTGATGCTGAACCTCAGCGTGGCCTACGTGGCCCAGACTGACTACTTCTACAACCGTCCGGAGAACCGACGGGTAACTGATGCCCGGTTCGGCCAGGATCGCGGCGCGATCATGGTGGGCAACACCCCGATCGCCAAATCCAGCGAAGTCTCAGATCGCTTCCTCTTCCAGCGTTCCTACCCCAGCGGCGAGCTGTACGCCCCGGTTACTGGCTACTACGCCTACCTGTACGGCGCTTCTGGCCTGGAAGGGTCGTATTCGGCCGAACTCGCTGGCCAGGACAACTCCCAGTTCCTGTCTCGGCTGATCAATCTGGCCTCCGGCGCTCGCCCCAAGGGCGGCACGGTGGAGACCACGATCAGTGCCAAGGCCCAGAAGGCTGCTTGGAAGGCCCTGGACGGACGCAAGGGCGCGGTGGTGGCCATTGACTACAAGACCGGTGCCATCAAAGCGCTGGTCACCTCACCGAGCTATGACCCCAACAAGTTGGCTACCCATGACCTGGTGGACTCGACGAAGGCCTGGAATCAGCTCACCACCGACGCCGACAAGCCGATGGCGAACCGGGCCACCAAGGAGATCTACCCGCCCGGTTCCACCTTCAAGCTGGTGACCACCGCGGCCGCGCTGGAGAACGGCGCCTCGCCAGAGGATTCCATCGACGGCAGCTCCTACAAGCTGCCCGGCTCGACCAAGGTGATCAACGCCTGTGCTGGTGGCAAGATCACCCTGGCTCAGGCGCTGAAGGTCTCCTGCAACCCGGCCTTCGCCCGCCTGGGCGTCGCGGTGGGCGATGCGGCCTTGCGGGAGCAGGCCGAAAAGTTCGGCTTCGGCAGCAAATACCTCCCCGAGATCGGTTCGGCAGCCAGCCGCTTCCCCGACGAACTCGACCCGGCCCAAACCGCGATGAGCGCGATCGGCGAATTCGAAGTGGCCGCTTCGCCGCTTCAGATGGCCATGGTGTCGGCGGCGATCGCCAACGACGGGGTGGCCATGGAGCCCTACCTGGTGCAGCGGGTGCTCGATTCCGACCTGCGCGTAGTCAGCCAGACGAGTCCGAGGAAGCGAACTCAGGCGGTCAGCGCCACCACTGCCGGCCAGCTGAAACAGATGATGGTGCAGGTTGTCGAGGGCGGTACCGGCTACCGGGCTCAGATTCCAGGGGTCACTGTCGGCGGCAAAACCGGTACGGCCAACTCCGACAACAAACGTCGTCCCTATGCCTGGTTCACTGCCTGGGCCGATGATCCGTCGGTGGCAGTGTGTGTTTTCGTGGAGGATGCCGAGATGGCCTCCAGCGAGATCGCTGGCGGACGGGTATCAGCTCCCATCGCCAAGGCAGTCATCGAGGCGCTGCGATGACCGTCCAGCTAAACCGCAGGAAACCTCAAGGCGCGAAAAGCGCTTCGCATCAGCAACAATGTAGGGGTTGCGCTGCTGAGACACTCTGCGCGAGCGCAGAGCGGAAAGGAATCGGGCAATGACCGAAGAGCCAAGGATCCTCGGCGGTCGCTATCAACTGGGGGGCACCCTCGGTCGTGGCGGCATGGCTGAGGTTCGCCAGGCGCGTGATCTCCGGTTGGGACGTGAGGTTGCGATCAAGCAACTGCGGATCGATCTCGCCTCCGATCCGACCTTCCAGGAGCGCTTCCGGCGCGAGGCCCAGGCCTCAGCCGGCCTCAACCACCCCAATATCGTCGCGGTGTACGACACCGGCGACGAGCCTGATCCGGCTACCGGCGTGCGGGTGCCCTTCATCGTCATGGAGCTGGTCCACGGGAGTACCCTGCGCGATCTGCTGCGCACCGGACGACAGATCCAGCCCACCAAGGCGTTGACTTTCACCCAGGGCGTGTTGGACGCGTTGGGCTACAGCCACAAGGCTGGCATCATCCACCGCGACATCAAGCCCGCGAATGTGATGCTCACCCCCGAAGGCGTGGTGAAGGTGATGGACTTCGGCATCGCCCGCGCCGTCTCCGACACCTCAGCCACCATGACTCAGACCGCGGCCGTGATCGGCACCGCGCAATATCTCTCACCGGAGCAGGCCCGCGGTGAGACCGTGGATGCTCGCAGCGACATCTACTCGGCTGGCTGCCTGCTCTACGAACTGCTCACCGGGCGTCCGCCCTTCCAGGGCGATTCGCCAGTCAGCGTTGCCTACCAGCATGTGCGCGAAGCTCCAGTGCCGCCGAGCCATCTTGACGCGGTGATCACCCCCGCCATGGACAACATTGTGCTCAAGGCCCTTGCCAAAGACCCGGCCGATCGTTACCAGAGCGCCCACGAAATGCGCTCCGACATCGGCCGGCTGCTGGGTGGCCAGGAGGTGCATGCCAAGCCCGTCCAGGCGACTGTTGCGGTGCCGGTGGTGCCTGGCGGCACCGATTCGACCAGGGTGATGGCGGCAGAGCGTCCGGTCGTGGCCGAGCCGGAAGTCGAAGAACACGATCCGAAACGCCGCACCCGGCTGGTTGCCTTCCTGGTGGCGTTGGCCGTGGTGGCCGTTGGGGTGGGGATTTTCCTCACCTGGCGCGCCGTTACCGGTGGGGTGGAGACCGTCCAGGTGCCGATAGTGCTGGACCGGCTGGAGGCCGAAGCAAGCCAGATCCTCCTCAAGGCCAAGCTGACCGTGGAGGTCGTGCCGGTTTCCGGTCCCGACGACATCACCAAGAACCGAGTGATCGCCCAAGACCCTAAGGGCGGGCAGGATGTTCCAGCGGGCACCACGGTCAAGATCACGGTCAACACCGGGCCTAGCAAGGCGACCATCCCGTTCCAGTTGGTAGGTCAGAAGGTTGACGCGGTCAAGGCGCAGCTTGAAAGCCTCGGCTTCAACCGAGTGGTCAAGCTGGCCGACCCCAATGAGCCCCTTGATGCCAAGGCCAATGAGGTCACTAGCATCACCCCGGCCGAGGGTGCCACGATCTCGGTGGACACCCCGATCACCATCTACTTTGCCACCGGTAAATCACCAGTGCCGAACTTCAACGGCATGACCCAAGATGAGGCCAAAGTCGCGGCCGACAAGGCCGGGTTCCACAACTATAGGTTCGAGACCGAGGTTTCTACTGCGCCTCCCGGCCAGGTGTTCAAGCAGAACATCCCGCTGGGCACGGTGGTCGCCCGGACGACGAAGCTGATCCTCTACGTGGCCGAGACAACGCCTACCGAGTCGCCGTCGCCGTCCACCTCGCCCACCGCCTAACCCTTCGACAAGCTCAGGGAACTGAACACCAGTTGGCTGAGCCTGTCGAAGCCCTCAGGGAACTGAACACCAGTTGGCTGAGCTCGCCTGTCCTGAGCCTGTCGAAGGGTCGAAGCCCTCAGGGAACTGAACACCAGCTGGCTGAGCTCGCCTGTCCTGAGCCTGTCGAAGGGTCGAAGCCCTCAGTTCTTGATCGCCATCAGGGGGGTCAGCCCGGCGGCCCGGGACGGCGCCTCGGCGTCCCCACAGGTGACCAGCCAGTTGGCCAGCATCTGGTAGCCGCCCTCGGTGAGCACCGACTCGGGGTGGAACTGGACGCTCTCGATCGGCAGGCTGCGGTGCCGCACGGCCATGATCACCCCGGATTCGGTGGTCGCGCTGACCTCCAACTCCGCCGGGACGGTCGCCGGGTCGAGCGCCAGGGAGTGGTAACGGGTGGCGGTGAATGGGTTGGGCAGCCCAGCAAACACGCCTCGGCCGTCGTGGCTGACCAGGCTGGTCTTGCCATGAAGCAGCTCAGGCGCCCGGTTGACCACCCCACCGAAGGCCACCGAGATCGACTGCAGGCCAAGGCAGACGCCGAAGATCGGCACCCGTCCACCGACAGTGCGCACTACGTCAATGCAAACCCCGGCATCTTCTGGGGTGCCTGGGCCGGGCGAAAGCAGGATGCCGTCGAATCCCTCAGACCAGTCCGGGTTGGCGAAGCGGGCATCGTCGTTGCGCCACACCTCCACCTCGGCACCGATCTGGGCGAGGTACTGCACCAGGTTGTAGACGAACGAGTCGTAGTTGTCGATCACCAGGATGCGCGCCATGGCTACATTGTTCCGTACTCCTGACCTCATCCAGCACTGAGGGTTCGGCGGGCGGACTAGGTGGGGATATCCTGGTTCAGCGTTCAGGACAAGCAACGAGGAGTGAGCCGTGCCCGAGTCGAAGACCCGCAAGTCGGCAACCGTTAAGACCCAGCCCTACAAGGCTAGCGAGCCGCCAACGCTGAAGAAGCTCAAGGCTCCTGGCAGCCGCCAGTGGGTGCCGCCGACCTTCATCACCGTCGGACTGCTCGGTGTCATCTGGCTGGTCGTCTACTACCTGACCGCTTCGGTGGGCATCACCATCCCCTACTTCACCGACCTTGCCAGCTGGAATGTGCTGATCGGCATGGGGCTGATGGCCGCATCTTTCGGCATCGCCACGCTCTGGAAGTAGCCAGCCAGTAGGCCGCTTAGCCGGTCGGAAGCAATTCGGAGATCAGTACTTCCACGCGGCGGCGGATCTCGTCACGAATCGGTCGCACCGCGTCGATCCCCTGGCCAGCCGGGTCTTCAAGCACCCAATCTTCGTAGCGCTTGCCCGGATAGAACGGGCAGGTGTCGCCGCACCCCATCGTGATCACCACATCAGAAGCAATCACCGAGTCGGTGGTGAGGATCTTCGGCTGCTCGCCGGCAATATCGATGCCCTCTTCGGCCATCGCGGCTACCGCGGCTGGGTTGATGGATGCCGCCGGGGCAGAGCCAGCGGAGAGCACTTCGATTCGACCCTCACCAAGGTGGCGCAGGTAGCCAGCCGCCATCTGGGAGCGTCCGGCGTTGTGGATACAGACGAACAGCACGGTTGGTTTGCTCATTGGGGCTCGACTCCTTCAGGTTGGCGATCTTCCCTGGGGGTTGATCTACGCGATATCTCAGCTACTATTGAGTCAATAGTCACGGAGGTAACGCCGAATGTCAACTACTGAACTTGAAGCCAGGGCCCAGGCCCACGCCGCTCTCGGCGACCCCCACCGACTCGCAATTGTCGATCTGCTGGCCTTCGAAGACCTCGCCTCCGGCGAACTGAGCGCCCGCCTGCAGCTGCCCACCAATCTGGCCGCCCATCACCTGCGCGTGCTGGAGCAGGCTGGCCTGATCACTCGGCTGCGCTCCGAAGGTGACGGTCGGCGCACCTATGTCACTCGCACGGCAGCCTGCAACCGCCTCCTGGGCCCCGCCACGCTGACCCGACCAAGCCGGGTCGCCTTCGTCTGCTCAGCCAACTCCGCCCGCTCCCAGCTGGCTGAGCACTACTGGCGGACGGTCAGCGAGGTGCCAGTCGTCTCGGCTGGCACCCACCCGGCCGCTCGCGTCCACCCCAAAGCAGTCGCAGTCGCCCGTCGGCACGGCCTCGACCTGCGGACAGCTCAGCCGAAACTCGCCGCCGACACGCTTGCCGGTGACGAACTGGTCATCGCGGTCTGCGATCGGGCCTTCGAAGACATCGACGCCGATACCGATGCCTTCCACTGGTCGGTGCCCGATCCGGCACTGGCCGAGCACCCCGAAGCATTCGAAACCGCCTTTGCCGACATCACCACCCGCGTCACCCGCCTAGTAGCCAGCATCGAAGGAGCCCGATCATGACCACCCCGACCGAACACACCTGGGAGAGCCTGCGCGCCGATGACCGGCTCGTGCTCAAGCAGGCCGCCAGCAAGCTCGCCGAAGAGTTCAGTGACTTCTACGGTGCCCAGACCATTGAGCGATTCCTGGCCAGCTCCTTCAAGCAGATCTCCAGCCAGGCCAAGGTGATGAAGTTCTTGCCGCTGATTGCCGAGAAGTTCGCCCGGCAGCGTCTCCACGCCCTGGCTCGCGTCGAAGGACTCCACCAGGACGGCAAGCCGGTGGTGCTGTTCCTGTGCACCCACAACGCTGGCCGCTCGCAGATGGCGCTGGGCTTCTTCCAGTCGCTGACCGGCGATCGCGCAGTCGCGTGGTCTGGCGGTTCCGAGCCCGGCGATCAGGTGAACCCGGTGGCCGTCACCGCCATGGCCGAGCGCGGCATCGACATCGCTGGCGAGTTCCCCAAACCGTGGACTGATGAGACCGTCCGCGCCGCCGATGTGGTCGTCACGATGGGCTGCGGCGACGCCTGCCCGGTCTTCCCCGGCAAGCGCTATGAGAACTGGGAGGTCGAGGATCCCGCTGAGCAGAGCATCGACGACGTCCGCCGCATTCGCGACGAACTGGAACGTCGGGTTCGCGCCTTGATCGACTCCCTCAGCCTCTAGCCCCGGTTCAACTTCCTGGGCGCAGCAACGGGAACAGGATGGTCTCCCGAATCCCGACGCCAGTGAGCAGCATCATCAGCCGGTCCATGCCCAGCCCCATACCGCCCATCGGCGGGGCGCCGAACTCGAGTGCAGCTAGGAAGTCCTCGTCCAGCTGCATGGCTTCGGGATCGCCGGCCGCAGCCTTCAGCGACTGAGCCACCAGCCGCTCCCGCTGGACGACCGGGTCAACCAGTTCAGAGAAGCCAGTGCCGCGCTCCACCCCACCGATGATCAGATCCCAGGCCTCGATCAGGTTGGGATCGCTGCGGTGGGTACGAGCCAGCGGCTGGGCGATCGGCGGATAATCGCACACGAAGGTCGGCTGGATCAGGAACGGCTCCACCAGCTCGCCGAACAGCTCCATCACCAGTTTTTGGGCTGGCCAGGCCGGGTCGTACTCCACCGAATGCGCATCAGCGAACTGCCGCAACCGCTCAACTGGAGTCTCCGGGGTGATCTCCTCACCCAAGCTGCCCGAAAGGGTCGGGTAGACCGGACGCCACTCCCAGTCGCCGTCCAGGTCGATCTCCCCGGCCGGGGTGTCGATCAGCCGGGTGCCCAAGGCGGCGTCGGCAGCGTTCTGCACCAGAGTCTTGGTCATCGCTGCGATCGAGTACTGATCGCCCCAGGCCTGGTAGGCCTCCAACATGGTGAACTCGGCCGAATGCGAGGAGTCGATGCCCTCGTTGCGGAAAATCCGGCCAATCTCGTAGACCCGGTTCGCGCCACCGACCATGGCCCGCTTCAGGAACAACTCCAAGGCAATCCGCAGCGTCATGTCGATGTCGAACGCGTTGAGATGGGTGTTGAACGGACGAGCCGCGGCTCCGCCGTGAATCAGCTGCAGCACCGGCGTTTCCACTTCGAGGTAGCCGTCAGCGTGCAGGGTCTCGCGAATGCTGCGGGTCACCGCCGCGCGAACCCGCACCATGTCGCGGGCCTCAGGGCGAGCCACCAGATCGGCGTAGCGCTGCCGAACCCTGGTCTCTTCGCCGAGTTCCTTGTGCAAGGTCGGCAGCGGCCGCAAGGCCTTGCTCGCCAACGTCCACGACGTCGCCAGCACGCTCAGCTCGCCGCGCTTGGACGAGATCACCCGGCCGGTCACCGAGACGAAGTCACCCAGGTCGATGTCAGCCTTCCAGGACTCCAACGAGTCGGGGCCGACCTCAGCCAGCGAAAGCATCACCTGCAGCCGGGCGCCGGTCTCGGCCATCGTGAAGCCGTCCTGCAGGGTGGCGAAGCAGAGCTTGCCGGTGTTGCGAATGAACACCACCCGCCCCGAAACGCTGACCACTACGTCGGTCTCATCACCGGCGCTGAGCTGACCCCAGTTCGCGTGCACCTGGGCGGCGCTATGGGTGCGCGGCACTGTGATGGCGTAGGGCGGACGGCCCTCGTCGAGCAGTCGGGCGCGCTTGTCGTGGCGCACCTGCTCCTGCTCGCTCAGGGACGGATTGGCACCGGTCTGCTCAGTCACGCGGCTAAGGTTACCGGCGTTTTGGCGGCCTGCCCGTCGCGCTGGGCAGCACGGATTGCCGCCCAGCAATCTGACTCCCGCAAGCTCTAGGGCTTGACCAAGATCCGAATCGGGTTGTTGGTCTTCTTCTCCAGCATCTCGATGCCACGGTGGATCTCGCTCAACGGCACGATCTCCGAAATCGACTCCGTCAGGTCCAGACGTCCGCGGCTGAGTAGTTCGGCCAAGATGCCGATGTCTTGCACCTGGTAGCCCAGGTGGCCCTTGACCTGTTTACGCAACAGCGAGAACTCCATGAAGGAACCGGCGTCAATGCTCTGCGCGCTCATGCCGACGGTGATCACCTGGCCGTTGCTGTCGAGACTGGCCACCGCCTGGCGCGCGGTCGCGGTGATACCGACGGCATCGAAAGCGACATCCAGCATGCGTCCGCCGGTGGCCTCGGCGATCTTGCCCAACAGGTCGGGATCATCAGAGCGGAAGGCGTAGTCGGCACCGAGTCGCAGCGCGCGCTCCAGGGCAACATCATTGATGTCGACCGCAATGATTGGCACCCCACCGGCCAGCTTGGTTAGCTGCACCAGATGGGTGCCGACCCCGCCGACCCCCCAGATGCCGACTGCGTTACCCAGGTGCACCTGCGCAGTGCGCACCACTGCGGCGAATGGGGTGGAGACCGCATCAGCCAGCAGCGCGGCCTGCTCCATCGGGACGTTGTCGGGAATCCGAGTGCAACCGATCGCCCCAGCCACTACATATTCGGCCCACCCGCCATCGAAGGCGAACGCCATCAGGTTCAGGTTCAGGCAGGCGGCAAAGTTGCCGCGCAGACAGTTGCGGCACTTCAGGCAGGCCCGGCCTGCCGAAGGGATGACTCGATCGCCCACCTGCCACTGGTTCACTCCAAGACCGAGCTTGGCCACCGTGCCAGCCACTTCATGACCCTGAGTGATCACTGGCACCCGGGAGGGGAAGTTGCCGTCGATCAGCGACAGATCGGAGTGGCAGATACCGCAGTAGGCCACCTTGATCAGCACCTCGCCAGGGCCCGGTTCGGGGACGGGAATCTGTTCCAGCTTCACCTCGCGGGTAGCGGCATAGAACCGCTCGGCGAGCATGGTCGAGCCGATCTGCGGAGCATCGGTGCTCATGTAGGTTCTCCTTGGTATTCATCAGGTGCTGAATCTCATTCCCGACGATACGCCGGGCGCTCGCAGCCCATATCCAAGACCTGACAAAGTCGCGTCAGCAGACCTCGCGCGGCTCCACCCCAGGCACAAGCTGGCGCCATTCCTCGGCCGTGAGCTGATCGCCGATTCGGGTGCAAAGGTTGGCGGTGGCCAGTGCCACTCGGGCCTCCCAAACTCGCACCGTCCCATCGCTGCCGGAAACCGCAAAGCGTTTGCCCCCATCGAGGTAGCGCATGTCCAGGGGATGGCCCAAGTCGCCGTTGAAGGCCAGTTGGGCCTCGGCGTCGGATTTGGTCAGATCCCAGCCCCAGATCAGGTCATCCCCGCTGGTTCCCAGCAGCCAGCGCTCGTCCGGGCTGAACTCCAACGAGTACACCTCGGCTGCCGGGTCATGCCAGGAGCGCAGCTTGGTCAGGTGAGCGGGGTCGCTGAACTCCCACAAGCTCACTTCGCCGTCGGCCTGGCCGACGGCCACCCGGTAACTGCTCGGGGCCAGATCGAGGGTGGTGGGCAGCGAATCCAGTTTGGCGGCGCCGAGCAGATGGGGCTCAGCGCCCACTGACCAAAGCGCCACCGAGTTGTCGCCCTGAGCGATCACCAGCACCTTGCCGTCACTGCTGAACTCAACCTGCTGCGGCTTGGAGACCGCGATCTCAGCCAGCTTGGTCAAGGCACCCCGGGAGTCGGCGTTGAACAGCACGATCATCCCCGCCTGGGCCGACATCGCCGCGACCAGGCTCGAATCCGGGCTGATCGCGGTGTAGGTCACCGGCGCCTGCATGCCGGTGTCGTAGGCGGCCCCGGCTCCGGCGCCCCCGCCAGTCAGCGGCCAACTCAGCACCTGCCCCTTCAACGTCGAGCCGAGCAGGAAAGCGCCGTTGGGCGCGATGCCGACCGCGCCGTCCTGGACGTCCCCTTCGGGCAAGGCAGGCGGGGCTGGTTTGGGCATTTGGTTTAGCGACGCGCCTTGCTTCCACAGCGAGATCCCGTCGCTAGCGGTGCCAGCGGCCAGCCACTTGGCTGAATCCGTAGCCAGGTGGCCGGCCGCCGAGCCGGAACTGCGCAGGGTCGGGCCTTGCGCCGGCCAGACCGACAATGTGCCGTCGGCTCCGGCCCCAATTAGCCTGCCCCCGGCCGCGAACCCGGCTCCGGTCTGCGCTGCTGGGCTCACCAGGTGACGAACCCGAACCCCGCTCACCACGTCGAAGACCGAGATGCTGCGATCGGAACTGGCCACCGCCAGCCGGGTACCGTCGGCGCCGAAGGCGACCGCGTTTACCCACCCACCAATGCCAGTCAGGGACGGCTCGGGGGTCGGTGTGGCCTCGGCGATGTACCAGCGCTTCACCTCATTGCCGCTCACCCCGGCGGCCAACTGTTTACCGTCTGGACGGATCGCCAAGGTCAGGGCGATCACCGCCTGCTCGCCCGCAGGACCTGCCACGGTCGTTGGCACCGCTGGCAGCCCTTGGGGCTGCGAGCCATCCAGCTGCCAGACGTCAATCGATCCGGACCGGCCGCCCACGTAGAGCCGTCCGGCTCCCGAAAGCGCCACTGAAGTGACTTTGGTCGGGACGCCTGCGGTCGGCTCCAACCGCACCTGGCCCTGTTGCTGGGCTTTACCACCCGCATCGACGCGGTAGAGGCTCACCACACCAGTCTCATCACCAGCAGCCACCAACCCACCGGACGGGCTGAAGGTGATCGCCGTCGTCGCCGCCGAGGCGCCCAGATCGGCCACCAGCACCGGATCGGCAGTGATGTCCCAAAGCTGGCGCAGGTTCGCTCCACCGACAGCAAGCACCAGCCGATCACCGACCTTGGCCAACGCGACCGTGAGCAACCGTCCGCCCTTAGGGTCGAGCGCGAGCGTGGTTCCTGGGGAGGTAATAATCTCCTCGCCGCGCCACAAAGTGACTTTGCCCATACTGGTGGCCCTGGCCACCAGGCCACCGTCCGAGCTGGTAGCCAGCACCGCCTCCGGATCGCCCAGACGCCGCATTGGCAGCTCGAGGCCGGTGGCCGCCACCACTACCGAGCGACCGTCGGTGGTATCTGCCAAACCATTGGCGACCAGCCCCAGTTGCGCCGCCAGGTTGGGCGATTTGGCCGATAGCGTGCGGGCCGAGATCGCCGCCTGCCGAGATTGCGCTTCGCTGCGAGCCTGCACCGCCTCGGCCCGGAGGCCCTCCCCGCGGAAGAAGAAGATTCCAGCGCCGACTGCCAACACCGAACTCGCCAGCGCCAGACTCAGCGCCGCGATCCGCTGCCGCCGCAATCGCTGGGACGTTTGCCGCTCCTGCTCCAGAGCCGAAGCGAAATGCTGCTCACTGGCGGCAAGGAACTCCCGCTCCAGGCCGCTCAACAACGCCCGCTTGCCCGGATCAGTGGCCAAGACGGTGATGCTGGCCAGGCGCTGCACCGGGATCAGTGCTGCCGGATCGTCATCAGTGTTGCGCCACTGCTGCGCGGCTCGCTGCAACGCTGACCGCGCCGCCAACTCCGCGGCATGGCCCTCGACCCAATCACCCAATCGCTGCCAGTGCCGCACCAACACCTCGTGGCTGATTCGCACCTGGTCTCCGCTGATGGTGAGCAGCCTTGCGTTGAGGAAGGCGTCCAGCACCGGCTGGACGGTGGCCGCAATCTCGCTCACTGGCACTGCCAGCCGGATTCTGGCGTGGTTGCTGACACCCACCAGGCGCAGGAAGAGCCGCTTGACGCTGAGTTGCCCCTCCGGATCGAGCTGCTGATACACCTGCTCAGCCAGCAGTTCGACGGCGCCGGCCACCCCGCCGACCTTGCGGTAGTTGGCTAGCGTCAACCGCGTTCCGTCGCCGGCCGCCCAGGTGACCAGCAGGGCGTTGGAGAGTAGCGGCAGTGTCTCTGGGTGCACCCGGCTACGCACTGAACCCGGCGCCAGTTCATTCAGCAGCACCTCAACCAGCTCTTCGTCCACACTCGCCCCAGCCACAGCGGCTGGTGCCACGATCACGGAGCGCAGATCCTCGCGGGTCAGTGGCGAGAGCAGGAAGGGCTTGCCCAATCCCTGCGCCAACTCCGCGACGCCCTCGGCTTCGGCGAAGGCGTCCGAGCGCAGCGCGACCAGCACCAGGCCCTCACCCGCGTAGCGCATCAGCCGGGTGAGCGCGGCGGCTCGTTGCACATCGGGCAACGCCAGCGCGTCTTCAAGCTGGTCGACTACGACCAGATCGGCCTCGCCGGCTGGCTCGGTTGGGCTGAGTAGATCGACGAACTTCAGCCGCCACCCGGCCAGCTTTCCGGTCGCGCACTCCCGTCCGGACAGGCCCGCGGTGAGCAGCGATGACTTCCCCGAACCGGATGGGCCGATGACAGCAATCACCCCATGATCTGATTCCTCGCGCCGAGAGATGATCATTTCGGCAAGCCGTTGGGCTTCTTGAGCCCGCCCGAAGAAGACCTCCACATCGGCAGCTTCAAATTGGCGCAAACCCAAGTAGGGGGCCCCGGCAGTGCGCAGCCGTGACTCGATCTGATCCCAATCCTCCAGCCACAAGCCACCCGGCATCTCCGCGGTCAGCCCGAGGCTCTCAACTATCAGCAAATATTGCCTGCGCAGCGCCGGAGTTGGCAGTTGGCGGCCGCTCAACCAGCCCTGCGCCGTGGCTTTGGGAACCGATGCAATTCGAGCAATCGAACTGATCGACAAGCGCTGATCGATACGCGCCCGGTTGACCTTCTGAGCAAATTCGCTCCATGCGGTGTTCTTCACGACCAATGCCTCCCCATCCACGCGGCTGCCTGCTCGAAGGTTCGAGACTAGTGAGGTTTACCCAGCCACAACGTTGACGCGGTCCGAAATAGCCACCCTATGGACGCCGCCAATTCCGGTCAGCTCAGAGGTGTTTCTCCCACCACTGCAGAATGTGCCGGAATCGAGCGAGCCGGTGGGCCGGGGTGCCGGAGCGCGACAGGTCGTGCCCCTCGCCCGGAAATACCAGCAGTTCGGCCGCCACGCCGCGCAGCTTCAGTTCGGCGTAGTAGCGCTGGGCAATCGAAAGCGGACAGCGCAGATCCCACTCCGAATGGATCACCAGCGTCGGGGTATTCACCTGGTGCACCAGGTACAGCGGTGAGCGCTGGTCGATCTGGGCCAACTCACCTTGGTACTCGAACGGGAAGTACCAGCCGATATCGGAGGCGCCCACCATCGAACGTCCATCGAGGTAGGCCCGCTCGACAATCGCCGCAGTGAACCGGTCAGTGTGGGAGATCAGCCAGGCCGTCAAATAGCCGCCGTAGGAGCCGCCCATTACGCCCACGCGGTCCGCGTCCAGCCCCGGCACTTCGGCCAGGCAGTGATCGAGGAAGGCCAACACGTCAACCGCATCAAGATCACCCATCGCGCCCTTGAGTACCCGGCCGTGGGCCTGCCCATAGCCAGCCGATCCCCGCGGGTTGCACATCACCACGGCATAGCCCGCCCCGGCGAGCACCTGAGCCTCGTCAAAGAAGGCTGCCGAATAGGCAGCGAAAGGCCCACCGTGGATCAGCAACACCACCGGGTGCGGCCCGGCACCGGCTGGACGCACTACCCAGCCATGAACCGGATAGCCATCGGGGGCGGTCGCGAACTGCTCCGCGGCGGCGATGACCTCCGGGGCCAGCGCCGCGCCGAACGCGGTGAGTAGGTGCAGCGGTGAGCCGAGTTCCACCAGTTCACAAGGGGAAGTGGTTGTCGACAGCGTGACAACCCTTGCCGCTGAAGCCGCAGCCAGGCCGTGCACCGATCCGGACAGCAGCCACCGCTGCACCTCACCGGTTCCGTCCAGCCGGATCGGCACCCCGCTGCCGCCAACTTGGTCAATAGCCAGCACGCCATCGCCATCACGAGCCAGCGATCCTTCGATGCAGACCGTTTCCGGGTCGGTCAGCACGCGCACTTCGCCGCCTGCGGTGGGCACCACGTGGACCCCGGCATTCACCCCGGCCAGGTCCAGCCCAGTCCCGCCCAGATCGATACCGACGAAGAAGACCTGGTCGCCAGCCACCACCGGCGAGGCGAGAGCGCTGAGCCCATTGCTGGAATCGGTGAGTTGGGTCGGCTCCCCGCCGCTGGCGCTAAAGCGGAACAGGTCGGCGCGCAGATCCCGATCCCGATCGGCATGCCGGGAGGAGATGGTGATCACCGAGTCGCCATCCCAGGCCAGGCCACTGTGCTCGAAGTCACCGTTGCTGAGCTGCCTGACCGCTGGCACCAGCGCCGCCTGCGCATCCTCGCGGGCGGCTCGACCGATCGGCACCACCGGTGGCTCATCAGCTGGGTCGGGCAGGTCGAGCACGAACACCTGGGGACGTTGATCGGCCAGGTAGCCGACGCCGTTGAGCTGATACTGCAGGTCGCTGATCAGCCGCGGGTCTTCGTGGGCCCAGTCCACTCCTTGAGTGGTGCCATAGCGGCCGCCTTCCGGCACCGAGGCGATAAACGCGACTTTGGTGGAATCTGGGCTAAAAAGGAACTCGCGCACGCCGAGTTTGGTGTCGGTGATGATCATCGGCTCGCCGCCACCGGCGTCGACGATCGCCAATTGGGGCGGCTGCGCCGGACCCGCGCGCAGGAAGCCCAGCAGGCGTCCATCTGGAGAGAAAGCTGGTGAAGTGTCCCGGAATCCACGAGTGATTCGCCGGGGCTGGCCACCGTCCAACCGCAACAGCCAAAGCTGGCCGATGTAGGCGTCCGCAGCGAAACTTGGCCGAGTAGCGGCCACCACCACGCGACTCCCATCGGGATGCAAGGCTGGGGTCGACAGTGCGTTGATCAGGGGTAGGTCTTCGGCGCGCACGACCGGCAGCATATCCGCTGGTCAAGCCCTGCGGATCGGCCCCTACTCGGAAATTTGTCCGCGAACTCCCTATTACTACTTGACGAATAGCTCTACCTGGTAGCCGTCGGGGTCAATCACCCGAATTCCCTTTCGCCCGTTGCCGGTGAGTCCGTACCCACCGACGAGGTGCCCGCCAAGGCCCAACTCCGCCAATTCTTCAGCCGCGGTCTCGACATCCTCGACTTTCACCGCAATGGCCGAGGTGGACGGAGTGGGCTCGCCAACCACGAACTCGATCCAGAACCAGTTGACGTAGACCGTGGCGAAACCAGCACCGCTGTTGCCGGTTCGGAATCCGAGCTGCCGGTAGAAGTCCCGGCTCACCTCAGGGTCGCGGACGGGGACCACCACGCCGGAAATGCTGCTCAGCTTCATGCGGCGAGGCTAGGCCGATCATCGGTTCGGCAGCATCCCCGCGCGCAATTGTGAGCACCGTTGCGACTTGTGAGTGAGTGCTCACTCACTATAATGGCGGGGTGAGTAGAGCTACCCCGATGACCCCGGACGAGCGCCGCCAGGCGATCGTCGAGGCCACCTTGCCGCTGCTGTTGGAGCGCGGGCCAGAGCTCAGCACCAGCCAGATCGCCCAGGCGGCCTGCGTGGCCGAGGGCACGATCTTTCGCGTCTTCGAGACCAAGTCCGACATCATTCACGCCGCCATCGCCGCGGCTGTCGAACCCACCCAGGCCATCGCAGCGCTCGCCGCGCTACCGGCGGAACAGGGGCTCGCGGAGCGAGTGACCGCAACGCTGACCATCCTCAGCGACGAGATCACCCGAACCCGTTCGCTTTTCGCCCATCTGGCTGGTGCCGGCTTCGGCCACGGTCGGCCACACCCGCCGGAAGGCCCGCTGCGGCACGGCCCCGGCGATGGCCGGCTGCGCGTCTTCGCCGCTACCGCCACCGCCCTGGCCCCATACGCCGAACAGCTCAGCGTCCCAATCGACACCGCCGCCAAACTGCTCAACGCATTGGCTTTCGCAGCCACCTTCGGAGTGTCGCCCGGTGACGCTCCCCCGACCCCTGAATCGATGGCGATGGTCGTGCTGCACGGCATCGTCCAAGGAGAGAAATGATCCGCCTTCTGGTGCGCTACCTGCGCCCCTACTCCGGCTATCTGGCCGCCATCCTGGGCCTGCAACTGGTGCAGGCCACCGCAGCGCTGTTCCTGCCGACCCTGAACGCCTCGATCATCGATGACGGTGTGGCTACCGGAAACACCGGCTACATCTGGATGATCGGTGCGGTGATGCTGGGCGTCTCGTTGCTGCAAATCGTCGGCCAGATCGGCGCCACCTGGTTCGGCGCCAGCACAGCGATGGCGTTTGGACGCGACCTGCGCCAGGCCATCTTCGACCGCGCGCTTTCCTTCTCCGCTCGCGAGATGAACTCCTTCGGCGCCCCCACCCTGATCACCCGCAACACCAACGACGTCCAACAACTTCAGATGCTGGTGCTGATGACCGCCACCATGATCATCAGCGCCCCGTTGATGATGATCGGCGGGGTGGTGATGGCGCTACGCGAGGACGTCGGCCTTAGCTGGCTGATTTTGGTGGCGGTGGTCGTGCTCGGCGGCATCATCGGCATCCTGATCATCCAAACCATGCCGCTGTTCAAGGCCCAGCAGACCCGCATCGACAACCTCAACCGGGTGTTGCGCGAGTTGCTCTCAGGCCTGCGGGTGATTCGGGCGTTCGTCCGCGAGCCAACCGAATCGGCTCGCTTCGATGCCGCCAACCACGATCTCGCCGACACCGCCACCCGGATCGGGCGCCGGATGATGACGATGTTCCCGGTGGTGTTCTTCGTGATGAACCTCTCCAGCATCGCGGTGATCTGGTTCGGCGCCTTCCGGATCTCCTCCGGCGATCTGCAGGTGGGGCAACTCACGGCCTACCTGGCCTACCTGACCCAGATTCTGATGAGCGTGGTGATGTCCACCATGATTTTGATGATGGCGCCACGCGCCGCAGTCGGTGCCGAGCGGATCAATCAGGTGCTCGACACTTCCTCCTCGGTGGTGCCGCCGACCAGCCCGGTGACCAAGCTGAGCCGACATGGCGAGGTGGCCTTCACCGGCGTCAGTTTCGCCTACCCCGGTGCAGCCCATCCGGTGCTCGACGGGATCAGCTTCACCGTGCGTCCCGGCACTACCACGGCCATCATCGGTTCCACCGGCGCTGGCAAGACCACCTTGGTGAACCTGATCCCACGCCTGGTCGATGCCACCGACGGCGTGGTTAGCGTCGATGGCGTCGACGTCCGCGAACTCGACCCCGATCTGCTGTGGGGACGGATCGGGTTGGTGCCCCAGCGTCCCTACCTGTTCAGCGGGACGGTGGCCTCGAACCTCAAGTTGGGCAAGCCTGATGCCAGCGATGACGAGTTGTGGCACGCCCTCGAAGTGGCCCAGGCCGCCGACTTCGTCCGCCGAATGCCTGAGGCGCTGAACTCAGCGATCAGCCAGGGTGGCACCAATGTTTCCGGCGGGCAGCGCCAACGTCTGGCCATCGCCCGTGCTCTGGTGCGTCGACCTGAGCTCTACATCTTCGATGACTCGTTCTCCGCACTCGACGTAGCCACCGACGCCGCCCTGCGAGCCGCTCTGGCCCCGGAAACCGAGAATGCGGCGGTGATCGTGGTCGCTCAGCGAGTCTCGACTATCCGGGAGGCCACGGCGATCATCGTCCTCGACGACGGGGCGATCGTGGGCATCGGCACGCACGAGGAACTCCTGGAAACCTGCCCCACCTACGCCGAAATCGTCGAAAGCCAGTTCAAAGCGGAGGTGGCGGCATGAGCGCCAAGAACAGCACAGCCAAGGTGGCTGAGCCCGTCGACCCTTCGACCCTTCGACAAGCTCAGGGCGGGCCAAGCTCAGGGAACTCAACAACCAAGCAGCCGATCAAGGCCAACGAGCGGCCCAAGTACGGCCCGCAGCGCGGTGGCGGCCCGATGATGCACGGCTCCGGAACTGGCGAGAAGGCGGCGGCTTTCGTCCCGTCGCTGAAACGCCTGCTGGGCCATCTGCGGCCGGAGTTACCCAAGATCATCGCCGTCCTGGTGATGATCGTGGTCTCCACCGCGGTGAACGCGGTCGGGCCAGCCATCCTCGGCCAGGCCACCAACCTGGTTTACGACGCCGCCGTGACGAACCACACCCCGATTCCGTTCGCCGTGGTTGCCCAGGTGTTGGTGATCGCACTGGTTGCCTATGTCATCTACTTCGTCCTGGCTTGGCTGGCCGGTTTCATCATCAACTCGATCGTGCAGCGCTCGGTCTACCGGCTGCGCTCGCAGGTGAGCGAGAAGATCGATCGGTTGCCGCTGAAGTACTTCGACGGCCAGCCCCGCGGCGAACTGCTCAGTCGGGTCACCAACGACGTCGACAACATCTCCCAGTCGCTGCAGCAGACCCTGAACCAGATCCTGACCAACCTGTTCACGGTCATCGGCGTCGTGGTGATGATGTTCTACGTCTCCTGGGTGTTGGCCCTGGTGGCGCTGATCACCATTCCGATCGTGATGATGCTGGCCATGGCCATCGGGAAGCGGTCGCAGAAGCTGTTCGCGACCACCTGGAAGGCCACCGGCGAGCTCAACTCGCAGATCGAGGAGGCCTACACCGGCCACGAACTGGTGACCGTGTTCGGCCGGCGCCGCGAGATTGCTGAGCAGTTCCGGGTCAAAAACGCCGAACTGTTCGATGCGGCCTTCGGTGCCCAGTTCATCTCCGGAATCATCATGCCGGTGATGTTCTTCGTCGGGAACCTGAACTATGTGGTGATTGCCGTAGTCGGCGGGCTAATGGTGACCGGCGGCAGCCTCACCATCGGCGCTGTGCAGGCGTTCATCCAGTACAGCCGGATGTTCACTCAGCCGATCACCTCGCTGGCCTCGATGGCCAACCTGCTGCAGTCAGGCGTGGCGTCGGCCGAGCGGGTCTTCGAGGTGCTGGATGCGACCGAAGAGACCCCCGACGCCGTCGGCGTCCTGCCCACCCCGGTGACTGGACGGGTCGCCTTCGAGAACGTCAGCTTCAGCTACGACCCCGAGAAGCCGCTGATCACCGATCTATCTTTGGTTGCCAAGCCTGGTTCGACGGTGGCCATCGTGGGCCCGACCGGTGCTGGCAAGACGACCCTGGTGAACCTGATCCTGCGCTTCTACGAGGTCCAGGCCGGCCGGATCACCCTGGACGGGGTCGACATCGCCAGCGTCCCGCGTCGGGATCTGCGCGGGCAGATCGGCATGGTGTTGCAGGACACCTGGCTGTTCGGCGGCACGATTCGCGACAACATCGCCTACGGCCGCCAGGGCGCCAGTGCCGAGGAGATCCTCGCCGCCGCCAAGGCGACCTATGTCGATCGCTTCGTGCATTCGCTGCCTGATGGCTACGACACCGTCATCGACGATGAGGCGTCCAACCTGTCAGCTGGGGAGAAGCAGCTGATCACCATCGCCCGGGCGTTCCTCGCCGAGCCGTCGCTGCTGATCCTGGATGAGGCAACCAGCTCGGTCGATACTCGCACCGAGTTGCTCGTCCAGCGGGCCATGAAGAAGTTGCGGGCTGATCGCACCAGCTTCGTCATCGCTCACCGGCTGAGCACCATTCGCGACGCCGACGTGATCCTGGTGATGGAGGACGGCGCCATCGTCGAGCAGGGCACCCATGAGGAGCTTCTGGCCACCGAGGGCGCCTACCACCGGCTCTACCGCGCCCAGTTCGCCGCCGCCCTGGTCGACGAGGACGCCGCCTAACCCCGGGGACGGTTCCTCCGCGCAGCTCGTGGGGACGGTTCCTGCGGGTCTGTCCCCATGAGCTACTCACCGGAACCGTCCCCATGAGCAGGTGGGCAGCGTCGCGGGCTCACTAGGCTGAGGCCTTGGCCCTCACCGATCGACTGGACGCCTTCGCGGCCCCGGCGCTCGAATCGATCCGCACTACCGCCTAGCCCGGATTGACACCCCTTGTCGGAGTGCCCAATCATCGATCGCATGGGGAAGAAACCACGGCACGCCCTGGCCGCGCTGCTGATCACCGTGGCGTTGGTCAGCAGCGCGACCCCAGGCCCAGCTGCCGCAGCGCCCAAGCCCACCGAGTCCTTGGGCGCGGTGGTGAGTCCGCAGGTGGCCGGCGACCGACGCGACTTCGACCTCGCAGTTCCCTCGAGTGCAGCCGGTGGGAGCGTCGTCTGGGTGCGAGTGCTACTGCCCGCGCCAGCTTCTCAGGCTCCCAGCGGTGGCTGGCCGGTGGTCTTCCTGCTCCACGGCACCACCGACAGCACTGCCGAGCGCTATGTCTGGCGCAAGTTCGCAGGTCTTTTCGACGCGGCGGCCAGCAGCGGCGTCGTCCTGGTGATGCCTGAGGGAGGCAAGGCTGGGTACTACTCCGATTGGAACACCGGCTCGAAGTGGGAGACCTTCCACCTGGGCGAACTGCCGCGCTATCTCAAGGCCCAAGGTTTCCCAATCGACTTCAATCGCAAGGCTCTGGCTGGCTACTCCATGGGCGGCTTTGGCGCCTTGAGCTATGCCGCCCGGCACCCGGAAAGATTCAAGGCGGTGGTCGCGCTCAGCCCGGTTGCCAATCCGTTACGCAACCCGAGCATGGTGCTGAACGACCTGCGCGATGTCTACTCCAGTGGCGCCCGCTACCGACTGTGGGGCAACCCGAAGACGAAAACTGGTGCCAAGACCTGGAAGAAACATGATCCCTACTATCTGGCCAAAGGCCTGCGCGGCACCTACCTCTACCTCTACGCGGGCAAGAACGGCGGATCGGTAGAGAGCGCGCTGCGCGCTCAGACGATCAAGCTGGCGAAACGGCTGAAATCCCTCGGCACAGCCAAGCTGAAGATCACCCTACGGACGCACACCAGCAGCAACGGCACCCACTCCTACAAGTACTGGTCGGCCCAGTTGAAGAGCGCCTGGCCAGGGGTGGTCGCAGCCCTCAAGAAGTAGACGAGCCGTGATTGGCTGGCTTCGCTGACCGGACGAGTTCGGTCAGCGCCACCACGGCAGCCACCAGGTCGTCGCGAGTGGCGGGCTGATCGCCGGACTTCAGGTCAACCAGGATCCCCCCACCCGGCTGAATCTGCGCCCTTTGCACATCGCTAATTGCGGCCGCGCCCTGCCGTCGCAGCGCCACATCGAGTTCGTGCGGGCTGACCCCCATCCGTGCCAGCGCACGCGCATCAAGGCGTCCGTTGGTGATCAGCTCGGTCGGTTTGCCGATGAGTAACCGCCGCAGCCGCGGCCCTGACTCAGCGATCCGGTCCAGCACAGCGTTGAATCCGATCAGCACCGCGGCGCCGACCAGCCCGCCCAACACTGAGTTGTCCGGCCCGATGATGGCGTTCTGCACCACGTTGGACAACAGCAGGATCACCACGAGGTCGAGGGAGTTCATCTGGGATAGCAGCCGCTTGCCAGCCACCCGGAACAGCACCGCGATCGCCAGGTAGACGGCGATGGTGCGGGCAACCTTCTCCCACACCGAGATGTCGATCGTGGCGAACGACATCAGCCAATCAGGAATTATCATGGGCGAACGTTACTCCCACTATTTGTTCTTACATTTGCGGACGATTTTTACTCGGACTCTTTTCACCCTGCAAGACGGTCTCGGGCTCGGCGAAGGTCCGGTTCACCACCGCCAATACCTCACGGCGGGCAGTTGGCTCCAGCTTCGACAGGGTCTGGATCAGCGAGGCCGAGAACTCGTCAGCCTCGGTCCTGGCTGGCCGGTAGAGCCAGGCGCGCCCCTCGAGATATCGCGTAGCCAGCCCCTTTTTGGCCAGCCGATCGAGCACCGTCATGACGGTGGTGTAGGCCAGGTCCCGCTCGACGGCCAGCCGTTCGTGAACCTCGCGCACCGACACCCAATCCGGGCGCGACCAGAGGATGCTCATCACCGCATGCTCGAGCTCTCCGGGTACCGCCATGGGGACATGCTAAAGCAAAGATTGCGGACTACGACAGCCAGTAGTAGATTGCGCGCCATGAGCGCGGAAACCCTTGCCAGATGGCAGTTCGGTATTACCACCGTGTACCACTTCCTCTTCGTCCCGATCACCATCGCACTCTCGATGCTGGTGGCCGTCCTGCAGACGATGTGGTACCGCTCAGGCGAGGAGAAGTTCCTTCGCCTGACCAAGTTCTTCGGAAAGGTGTTCCTGATCAACTTCGCTATGGGAGTTGTGACGGGCATCGTGCAGGAGTTCCAGTTCGGTCTGAACTGGTCTGAATACTCCCGCTTCGTCGGCGACATCTTTGGCGCACCGCTGGCTATGGAGGCACTGATCGCCTTCTTCCTGGAGTCGGTGTTCCTGGGCATGTGGATCTTCGGTTGGGATCGTCTTCCCAAGAAGGTGCACCTGCTGTCGATCTGGCTGGGGGCCATTGGCACCCTGCTGTCGGCGATCTTCATCTTGGCCGCCAACTCCTGGATGCAAAATCCGGTTGGCGCCACCTTCAATGCAGCTAACGGGCGTGCGGAAATGACCAGCCTGGTCGCGGTTCTGGTGAACCCGGTCAACCTGGTGACCTTCCCGCACGTGATCGCGGGTGCCTACGTGACCGCTGGCGGTCTCATCCTGGGCATCTCCGGTTGGTGGCTGGCCAAGCTCGCCAAGGCTGGCGACTCGGACAAGTCCGCAGCCGAAAAGGACATCTGGCGTTGGGCCACCCGCTTCGGCGCTTGGGTCCTGATCATCGCCGGCGCTGCCGTGATCATCACCGGTGACTTCCAGGGCAAGGCCCTGACTGAAGAGCAGCCGATGAAGATGGCTGCTGCTGAGGGCTTGTGCCACTCCGAAAAGGGAGCTGGCTTCTCGCTGATTTTGATCGGCTCTGATTGCTCGAAGGGCAACCCGACGGCGCTGACCGTACCGGGCCTGTTCTCCTACCTCGGTGCAGGCAGCTTCGACGCCACGATGGAAGGCATTGCCGACCTGAACGAGCAGTACGCCGCTGAAGGCTTCCAGGGCAACCAGCTCCAGAAGGAAACCACCACCCAGCTCAAGGAAGCCGGCATCACCGACTTCGCCCCGAGCATCCCGGTGAGCTTCTGGACCTTCCGAATCATGATGGTGCTCGGTTTCGCCGCCATCGCGATTGGCATCTGGGCTTTGATCGCCACGGCCAAGGGCAAGGACCCGAAGGGTGGCAAGTGGTGGACCGCTGCGATGATCGCAGTTCCGCTGCTGTCGCTGTTCGGTAACAGCTTCGGCTGGATCTTCAGCGAGATGGGTCGCCAGCCGTTCGTCGTGTACGGCGTACTGCCCACCATGAGCGCCAACTCTCCGGGCGTCAGCGCCCTCGAGGTCGGGCTCACCATGGTGCTCTTCACCCTGCTCTACGGCTCCCTTGCGGTGGTCGAGATCGGGTTGCAGCTGCACTTCATCAAGAAGGGACTGCCGGAGGTCGAAGAGCCCACAGTGCTCACCGACACCGACGCTCCCCTGAGCTTCGCGTACTGAGAGAGGCTAAAACATGTTTGCACTTGAAGTGCCTGCAACTGGAGCGCCGTTTGCGCTGCAGGTGTTGTGGCTGATCCTGATTGCCGTTCTTTGGATCGGCTACCTGGTACTCGAAGGCTTCGACTTCGGCGTAGCCATGCTGATCCCCTTCCTCGGCAAGACCGAGAAGGAGAAGCGCGTCATGGTCAACACCATCGGCCCAGTCTGGGACGGTAACGAGGTTTGGCTGCTCACCGCTGGTGGCGCCACTTTCGCGGCCTTCCCGGCCTGGTACGCCACGCTGTTCTCTGGCGCCTACCTGCCACTGTTCCTGGTCCTGGTGGGCCTGATCATCCGTGGTGTGTCTTTCGAGTACCGCTCGAAGCACCCGGAAACCAAGTGGCGCAGCACCTTCGACTGGATGGCGGCCATCGGCTCGTTCATCGTGCCGCTGGTGCTGGGTGTTGCCTTCGCCAACTTCATCATGGGCTTGCCTGTGGCGTTGGCTACGGCCGACATGAACACGACCAAGCTGCTGTCACCGGCTGCCGCGTCGCTGTTCGTGCTGACCCCGGCGCCTTACTTCTGGCAGCTGTTCAGCTGGTTCGGCATCCTGGGCGGCATCGTCCTGGTGGTCGCGTTCTTGTTCCACGGGTCGATCTACCTGACCCTGAAGACCAAGGCCGGCGAGCTGCACGATCGGGCCCGCAAGTTCGCTTCCATCGTTGGCCTGGTGGCCATTGTCGGTGGCGCGCTCTACCTGGTGGCGCAGAACCTGCTCTACCCGGCGCTGTTCCCGGGCCTGGCGCTGGTCGGCTGGATCGTGACCCTGGTCGCGGCTCTGGCTCTGATCGCCGCTTGGTGGTTCGTTGGTCATGGTCGTGAAGGCATCGCCTTCGTCTCCACCACGGTCGCGATCGTGTCGGTGGCAGTCATCACCTTCCTGCCGATGGTCCCAGGTATGGGCTTCATCGCTCCGGGCGACCGCTCCTCGTGGCCGCTCAACATCATGAACGCGTCCTCCTCTGAGGGCACGTTGGTGCTGATGACGATCGTCGCGGTGATCTTCGTGCCGATCGTGCTCGCGTACTCCGCGTGGACCTACTGGGTGTTCCGTCAGCGCCTCGGCGTTGAGAACATGCCAGACGAGGTAGCGCTGGCGAGCTGATGATGGCGGGTCCAATCGACCCCCGCCTACTAAGCCGGGCCTCGGCGACCAGGGGTTTCCTGGTCGCCGGGGTTGCGGTAGGAAGCGCAACAGCCATCCTGACTCTCGGTCAGGCATGGCTGTTGTCGCGTTCAGTGGCGGGAATTTTCTCAACTGGCTCACTCGACGGTCTGACGACCGCCGCCCTATTGCTGCTGGCCGTCTTCGCTGGCAAGGCAACCCTCAACTGGCTGCATCAATGGATCGCCTTTCGCACCTCTGCTGCAGTGAAGTCACAGCTGCGCCGCGACATCATCGGCGCCCGGCTGGCCCACCCGATCGACTCGCCAGCTACCACCGGTGGTCTGATCACGCTGGTCACCCAGGGCCTGGATGCGCTGGACGGCTATTTCAGCAAGTACCTGCCGCAGCTGATGCTGGCGGTCACGGTGCCGGTCATCATCGGGGTCGCAATTCTCACCTCCGACTTCTGGTCGGCAGTGATCGTGGCGTTGACCATGCCACTGATTCCCTTCTTCATGGCCCTGGTCGGCTGGACGACCGAAAGCCTCACCAAGAAGCGCTGGGCGATTCAGACTCGCCTGGCCCACCACTTCGCCGACCTGGTCCTCGGTCTGCCGACCCTGCAGGTGTTCGGCCGGGCCAAGGCTCAAGCTCGTGGCCTGAAACGCACCGAGGCTGAGCACGTCCGCGAGACCATGGCGACCCTGCGCGTCTCATTCCTTTCGGCGATGGTGCTGGAGCTGCTCTCCACCCTCAGCGTCGCAGTGATCGCGGTCACGATCGGCTTCCGGGTGGTAGCTGGCGAGCTCGATCTGGCCACCGCCCTCTTCGTACTGATCCTGGCCCCGGAGGCTTATCTACCCATTCGCCAGGTGGGCGTGCACTATCACGACTCCGCTGACGGGGTGGCCGCTGCTGAGGCGGCCTTCGGCCTGATCGATGCCCATGAGCCGCCGCCGGTCAAGACCGCTCGCGGCGCAGCCAAGCTGGTCTTCGCCAAGACTGATGCGTCGCCGTCCAACGTGGCAACGAGTTCCCTGGCTTCGGCAAGCTCAGCCAACTTGGGTACCAGTTCCCTGAGCTCGTCGAAGGGTCTAAGTGAGTCCGCGGCACCACTGCTCAGCGTTCGCGGTCTGACCCACACCTATCCGGGTGCGGATGCACCCGCGCTGGCCCCGGTGAGCTTCGACATCGCCGCCGGCGAAATCGTGGCGATTGCCGGTGGCAGTGGCGGTGGCAAGACCACCCTGTTGAACTCCCTGCTCGGCTTCCTCGAACCAACTGGCGGGGAATTGTTCAGCGACGGCTCGCCGATCACCGACTGGGTGGCCTGGCGTCGCCAGGTGGCCTACGTGGGCCAGTTCCCCGGACTGATCAACGGCAACATCGCCGACAATGTCCGCCTGGGCAGCCCGCAGGCAACCGATGCTGAGCTGCGGGCCGCGCTGGCCGCCGCTGGCGCCCCGGAACTGTCACTGACCCAATCGGTCGGCGACAACGCCGAGGGCGTCTCTGCTGGCGAGCGGCGGCGCATTGCCACCGCACGGGCGTTGTTGCGGATCAACCGTGATGGCGGCCGCTTCCTGGTGCTGGACGAACCCACCGCCGGCCTGGACGCCGACGCGGAAGCCGTCCTGTTGCGCAGCCTGCGCGATGCGGGCGTAGCTGCGCTGGTGGTGAGCCACCGTCCGGCAGTGCTGGAGTCAGCCGACCGGGTGATCACTATTGAGGCTCCCGAGGCCGAGCTTGACGCCAAGGTGGCTGAGCCCGACCCCCAGCTGGCTGAGCCCGACCTCCAGCTGGCTGAGCTTGTCGACACCCCAACCGACCCATCGACGAGCTCAGAGAACTTGGACGACACCCCAACCGACCCTTCGACGAGCTCAGGGAACTTGGGTGACACCTCAGGGAACTTGGACGGCCGCCCACTGATCACCCGCCTGCTGGATGCGGTGCCCAAGTCGCGGCAGTGGCTGTGGCTGTCGCTCTTCCTGGCCTTCAGCGCGATGGGCGCCTCGGTGGCCCTGATGGCGGTTTCGGCCTGGTTGCTCGCGTACGCGGCCCTGCTGGTGCCACCACTGTTCTTGCAGGCACCCTCGGTGGCGGTTCGTTTCTTCGCGATCTCTCGAAGCGCGACCCGCTACGCCGAACGGCTGGCTGGGCACAATGTGGCGATGCGACTGCAGTCGGCGCTACGGCTGGAGACCTACTCCCGGCTGGCGCAGACCACCCTGATCGGACGCCGCCGCGGCGACCTGCTGACCCGGGTCATCGCCGACGTCGAAGCCATTCAAGATCTGGTCGTGCGGGTGTGGATTCCGTTTACCGCCTCCGCTGCGGTGATCGTGCTGACCGCCATTGGGCTGGCCTTCATCTCCCCTGGGGCGGCCCTGGTTGTGTTGGCCAGCGCTGCGCTGGCCGGACTGCTGCTGCCCTGGGTGGCCCAGCGGGCCTCAGCCAAGGCCGATGCCGATGCGGTGCCGTTGCGCGGCAGCCTCGGCGACGCCGTCCATGAGATCGCCGGCGCTGCCCCCGACCTAGTGGCCTACGGCGCGGCTCAGGCCTACACCGGCAAGCTGCTCGAAGTTGATGACCAGCTGCGGGCGAATGAGGCCAAATCAACCTGGGTGCGCGGTGTTGCCTCCGGCGCCCAGGTACTGGCCGCTGGCGCAGCGGTAGTTGGTGCCTTGTTGATCGGTGGCGCGGAGGTGGCCAACGGCACCCTGGGCGTGCAGATGATCGCCTGGATGCGCCGAATTGTGTTCACCGACCAGCCGGTGCCACCGGATTACGCGATGGCGGCCACGTTGTTGGCCGTCCTGGTGCTCACCCCGCTGGCACTGCACGAGGCGCTTTCTACCCTGGTTCAGGCTGCCCAGACCCATACCCGCGCCAAAGCCGCGCTGGCTAGGGTCGAAGCGGTGCTGGACGCCGAGCCGATTGGCGCCGGCGATCTGCCAGTGCTCGCCGAGCCGGTGGCCGAGCCTGGCGTCACGCTGCACGGCCTGGTGGCCGGGTGGCCGGGTCAGCAGCCGGTGATCGACGGGCTGGAGCTGGAGTTGGCCCGCGGGGAGCGGGTGGCGTTGGTCGGCCCGTCTGGGGTGGGTAAGACCACGGTGGCCGCAACCGTCCTGGGACTGATTCCGTCCCAGGGTGGCGAGGTGTCCGTCCGCGGACGGGTTGGCTATTTGGCCCAGGACGCACACATCTTCACCACCACGATTGCCGAGAACGTCAAGATCGGTAACCGGGACGCGACCGCAGCTGAAGTCTCGACTGCGTTGGAGCGGGCCGGGTTGAACCTGCCGGCCAGCAGGCTGGTCGGCGAGACCGGGGCGCAGCTCTCCGGTGGTGAGGCCCGCCGGGTCGCTTTGGCCCGGCTGTTGGTTGGCGAGTTCCAGGTGCTGATTCTGGACGAACCCACCGAGCACCTGGACACGCTCACCGCAACCGCGCTGATGGACGACATCTGGCAAACCACCGCTGAGGCGGCCGTACTGGTGATCACTCACGATCCAACCGTGATCGCCCGCTGCGACCGGATGGTGCGCCTAGGGGTCTTGGTTAGCTGAGCTTGTCGACCCTTCGACAGGCTCAGGGAACTACAAGTTGGCTGAGCTTGTCGAAGCCCTCAGTGACCCTTCGACGGGCTCAGAGAACTGCAGGGGTCAGCTGAGCAGACGTAGCAAAGCTGGGCCTGGGCTTGGGCCGTCCGGTTCAAGTTGGCGCAACGCGAGGCTGCCGAGGTAGGCGACGTAGGCCACCCTGGCCCGTTCGGACGCATCGAGGGTCGACATCCCCGTGCCGACCAAGAGCTTCTCGATGAACTCCAAGCGGAGCCGGTGTACCCGGGCCACCGACGGGCCGATCAGCGGATCGTCAGCTGCGGTGATCAGCCGCCATTCTGCGCCGTCTTGGAAAGCATCAGCCCCGAACGCTGCCCCGATCAGTTTCGTCAGCGCCTCATCGGGGGGCAACTGATCGAGGTGTTCGATGATTTGGGCGGTGGCCAGCCGCTCCCATTCGGCCAGCACGGCGCCGATCAGATCAGCGCGGTCGGTGAAATGCCAATAGAAGCTCCCGCGGGTGGCACCCAGGCGTGGGGCCAGCACTTCGACCGCGATCTTGTCGAAGCCCAGCTCGGCGCCCATCACGATGGCGGCGTCGATCCAATCTTGGCGTGACAAGCGCTTCTTCGGGGTGGCTGCCATATTGCCAGCTTACCGTACAGCGGTGTACGGTCTGCTCCATACATCACTGTACGGAGGCTGATCATGTCGGTGCCTAAGAGCGATCCCTCACCTGCAGGGCCAGCCGCCCTGCGAGTGCTGATGCCGCCACCACAGGACGCGGCAACGCTGACCAGATTGCGCCCGGCGGCTGCCGTGACCGCGCTGACCTTGTTCGCGGTGGGCGTGATTCACACCGCCTGGGCCGCTGGTAGCACCTGGCCCTACGGCGATGCCGAAACCCTGACCCGCAGCGTGCTCGGGGTGGCCTCCGCCGAGGACTTTCCCCCGGCCGGGCTCACTCTGGCCGTCACCGGGGCCCTCAGCGTGACCGGCGCCGCCGCACTAGCCCGCACTTCGTCAGCGCCCAAGGTGCGCCAAGCCGCCCGGCTACTCACCCTGCCAGCTGCCGCCATCCTCGGGCTGCGCGGGATCGGCGGCTTCGCCCAATCGCTGCTGGCGCCCAACGCCTCAACTCCGGAGTTCCGCCGCAACGATCTGCGGTTCTACTCCCCACTCTGCCTGGCGCTCGCCGCCGGGCTGATCACCCTCGAACGCAGCACCAAAGAGGAGCAACCATGACCGCTGCTACCGCACCGACCGCGCCCAGTCTGAAGTCGCGCCGGTGGCCGCTCTGGGTGAGCTTCGCGACGCTTGCCGTGACCGCGGCGATTCACATCTTCGTCGGTACTGGCGAAATGCTGCCGCCGCTGGACTCCGCCGGGCTCGCGCCGGAGGTTCAGTTCGTGATGATCGCCATCTGGCATCTGACCTCGGTGCTGCTGGTGCTGCTGCCGGCCGCACTTTGGTGGGTGGCCCGTGAGGGCACCACCGCGTCTCGCCCGCTGTTGGCCTTCGTCTGGCTGATCTGCCTGGCCTTCGTGGTGATCATGGCGGGCCTGGATTTCTCCACCGGCGCGCTCTTCACCCCGCTGATTCAGTGGGTGCTGTTCGTACCAGCAGCGGCGCTACTGCCGCTGGTACGACTGCGTCCCGCCGACCACTGAGCGGCATTTGACCCTTCGACAGGCTCAGGGAACTACAAATCGGCAGAGCCCGCCAACCCTTCGACAGGCTCAGGAAACTACAAGTCGGCAGAGCCCGCCAACCCTTCGACAGGCTCAGGAAACTACAAGTCGGCAGAGCCCGCCAACCCTTCGACAGGCTCAGGAAACTACAAGTCGGC
>VMSW01000008.1 GCA_013791955.1 Propionicimonas sp. | reverse complement strand
GGCCGGGGTACTCCTGGCCGAGTTTGATCGCGCCCTTGATCGGGTCGAGCCACGCGGTATGGATGTGGCCCCGGAGACTCGGTTGGAGTGGCTGCGGCTGGCTCGCCGGGTCCAGAGTCGAATCGAGGCGTTGACCGGGTTGTTGACTGCTGAGGCTGATCTGGCCCAAGCCTCGCTGCGGACCGCTGGTACCCCGTTGGCTTCTTGGCTGGGGATGGGGGAAACCCTGTCTCGTAAAGAGGCTGCTGGTGCGGTGCTCCGAGCCAGGTCGCTGGCCGAACACCCCAGGGTGGGTCGGGCTGCCAGTGCTGGCCAAATCAACACCGGGCAGGCCCAAGCGATCAGCCGGGTGCTGGGCGAGCTGGCACCACAACTAGACGCCAACCAGCAGACTCACGCTGAGGAGGTAATGCTGGGCTTGGCCAGCCAACTGGATTCCCAAGAGTTGGCCAGCGCAGCCGGCCGGGTACTCGCCGAAGTAGTTCCGGTAGTGGCCGAGGAGCTGGACGGCCAACGCCTACAGCGAGCGGCTGAAATGGCTCACCGGCAACGATCGTTGCGGTTCTTCCGCGACGGGGCCTCGATCAGGTTCGACGGGTCACTGCCCCGCCTTGAAGGCGAAGCGTTCATCGCTTTGGTTGCCGCCCACCATGAGGCCCGCCGCCGCACCGCCATCGAAGCCCGCGACCCGCTAACAGAGGCCACGCCCGAGCAGCGCCGCGCCGATGCCCTGATCACGCTGCTCGAAGCCGCCCGCCGGGCCAAGCCTGCCCCCGGAGTGGGGGTAGCACGGATAGTCGTGAAACTCGACTACGACAAACTCCAAACCGCCGCCGTAGGTGCCGGGATCCTCATCGCCAACGGCGAAGCGCTGTCGGCCGGTGACCTACGCCGAGCCTGTTGCGATGCCGAGTTAGCTCCGGTCGTGCTGGGATCAGACTCCGAGGTCCTGGACGTCGGCCGAGACCACCGGCTGGTAACCCCACCAATCCGGACCGCGCTCACCCAACGCGATGGTGGTTGCGTCTTCCCCGGCTGCGACATGCCCGACACTGCCTGTGACGCCCACCACATCGAACCCTGGTGGCTGGGCGGCCCAACCTCACTAGCCAACCTGGTCCTGTTTTGTCACCACCACCACGGCCTCGTCGAACCCGCCAAATTCACCACCCGCGACCAATGGGAAATCCGAATAGCCGACGACGACCTCCCCGAACTAATACCCCCAAAACGCCTCGACCGACAACGACGACCAGTTCGCCACCGAAGACTCGGCGGCACCGGACGACTAGCCGACGAGCCCAGCACAACCAGGACTGACACAACCAGGACACCGACTCAATCAGGCTGGGATGGTCCGTCCCTGTGTGCCTGAGTTGGCGTCTGAGTGGGTGCCTGCGCAGGTGCCGCCATCCGATACGCGATGGCTGCGCGCGCACAACCGGGTCCCGGTGAGCTAGATTGGCCGCTCGAAGCCTGGTGGCCTCGCACTAGCCCCGGGTTCGAGACCGAGGAGCGCTGCGTGGCTGATCCAGCAACCAACACCCCGACACCCCAGGTTTCCCGCGTGGTCGCTGACGCCTCCGAAGTCGCCCGAGTGTTGGCGCGGATGGCCCACGAGATTCTCGAAGCTAACCACGGCGCCGAAAACCTGCTTGTGCTCGGCATTCCAACCCGCGGGGTCCACCTGGCCCGGCGGCTCGCGAAACTCATCGGCGACATCGAGGGCCACCCGGTACGCCTGGGCGAACTCGACATCACCATGTACCGCGACGACCTGCGCGCCAACCCGACCCGGAATCCGGCTCGCACCAGTATCCCCGGCTCGATCGATGATGCCGTGGTGGTCCTGGTCGACGACGTGCTCTACTCCGGGCGCACCATCGGGGCCGCCTTCGATGCCCTGCGGGACCTGGGCCGACCCAAGGCCGTCCGGTTGGCCGTCCTGGTCGACCGAGGCCACCGGGAGCTGCCGATCTCGGCCGACACCGTTGGCCGTACCATCCAAGCCGCAACTGACGAGCGAGTCTCGGTGCTGGTCAGTGAACTGGACGCCGCCGACGCGATCACCATCACCCGAACCGGGAGGGCCTGATGCGCCACCTACTCAGCTGCGCCGATCTTGATCTGGCCAGCACCAACGCCCTCCTCGATCTCGCCGAAGAGATGCAGCAGGTGCAGTCCCGGTCGGTGAAGAAGCTGCCCGCGCTGCGCGGCCGCACCGTCGTCAACATCTTCTTCGAGGATTCCACCCGCACTCGCACCAGCTTCGAGATCGCCGGTAAATGGCTCAGCGCCGACACCATCAACGTTTCAGCCAAGGGCTCCTCCGTGTCCAAGGGCGAATCGCTGCGCGACACCATGATGACCTTGGACGCGATGGGCGTGGACGCCTTCGTCATCCGCCACGCCTCCTCCGGTGCGGCCGCCCAAGTGGCCAGCTGGGTGAAGGCCCAGGTCATCAACGCTGGCGACGGCCAGCACGAACACCCCACTCAAGCCCTGCTGGACGCCTTCTCGATGCGCCAGCACTTCCGCCGAATCGGCGCCGAAGGCTTCGCCGGCAAGAAGGTTGCCATCGTCGGCGACGTCCTGCACTCACGGGTGGCCCGCTCCAATGTGTTGCTGCAACAGATCCTGGGCAGCGACGTGGTGCTGGTAGCCCCACCCACCCTGGTGCCCACTGGCGTCAACGAATGGGACTGTGAAGTCACCGGCGATTTCGACACCGTGCTACCCGAAGCCGACATCGTGATGATGCTGCGGGTGCAGCGCGAACGCATGGCTGGCGGCTTCTTCCCAACTGAGCGCGAATACACCGAGCGATACGGGCTCACCCCGGAGCGTTTGGCAAAAATGAAGCCGGGAGCAGCGATCTGCCACCCGGGCCCGATGAACCGTGGCGTCGAGATTTCCAGCGCAGCCGCCGATGCGGCCAACTCGCTGGTATTGGAGCAGGTAGCTGCTGGGGTGGCGATCCGAATGAGCGTTCTTTACCACCTGCTGGGCTCGGAAGAAGGAGCAATACGTTGACCCCCACCACTGGGAACCTGCTGATCACGGGCGCCAAACTGGCTGATGGCACCACCACCGACCTGTTCATCGCGGACGGCAAACTGGCCGATCCGGCCTCAGCACCGGCCGGGACGCAACGTCTGGACGCCGATGGCCTCCTGGCGCTGCCTGGGCTGGTCGACTCCCACACCCACTTGCGTCAACCTGGCCGCGAAGACGCCGAGACCGTAGACACTGGCACGGCGGCGGCGGCCAGGGGCGGCTTCACCTGCGTGCACGCGATGGCGAACCTGACCCCGGTCACCGACACCGCTGAAGCAGCCGAATACGTCCAGAGCCTGGGCGAACGCGACGGGCATTGCGAGGTGCGGGTCGTGGGGGCGGTCACGAAAGGGCTGGGTGGCGAGGAGCTTTCTGAGCTGGGCCGGATGGCCAACTCCAAGGCCGCAGTGCGAGTGTTCTCCGACGACGGCAAATGCGTCTCCGATTCCCTCGTGATGCGCCGCGCCCTCACCTACGTCAAGTCGTTCAACGGCGTGATTGCTCAGCACTCCCAGGATCCGCGGCTGGCCGGTCCGAATGCCTGCTGCCACGAATCGGAGTGGTCTGGTCGCCTCGGCCTGGCTGGCTGGCCCTCGCAGGCCGAGAGTGTGATCGTGGCCCGCGACGTCCAGTTGGCCGAACTGACCGATTCTCGGATTCACGTCTGCCACGTTTCCACCGCCGAAAGCGTCGAGGTGATCCGCTGGGCCAAGAAGCGCGGCATCAAGGTGACCACCGAGGTCACCCCGCACCATCTGCTGCTCGACACCCCGCTGGTGGCCGGCTACGACACCACCTTCAAGGTGAATCCGCCGTTGCGCACCAGCGAGCATCTGGAAGCCGTCCGCGAGGCATTGGCCGATGGCACCATCGAAATGGTGGGCACCGATCACGCGCCGCACGCCCGCCAGGACAAGGATCACCCCTTCGATGTGGCGCTGCCCGGAATGCTCGGCCTGGAGCAGGCCCTGGCGGTGGTGATGGAGGTCATGGTCAACACCGGTCGAATGGATTGGCCAACCCTGGTTGAGCGGATGTCCTACGCCCCAGCCCGGTATAGCCAGACCAGCACCCAGGGGCGGCCACTGGCGATCGGCGAACCGGCCAACATCACCCTGGTAGACCCGAACGCCCGGGCCACGGTCGACGCCGAGGCGTCCCGCTCCCGTTCTCGGAACAACCCGTATCACGGCCGCGAACTGCCGGACCCAATAGTGGCGACCATCTGGCGCGGGAGGATCACCTACCAGCGTTAGCTCGGCCCAAAATTCACTCCTAGCTATGATCACCCCATCCACTGGCTTGTGAAGGACCCAGATGGCACCACCCCACCGTTCGAATGTAAAAGATGTAGCTGCACTGGCGAAGGTCTCGGTTGGCACGGTTTCGAATGTGCTAAATCGCCCTGAGCTGGTTTCGGTAGCGACCCGGGAGCGAGTTGAATCGGCGATGACCGAGCTCAACTTCCACCGCAACGCCTCAGCCCGCCACCTCCGAGCTGGGGTTTCCAGCATGGTGGGGGCGATCGTCTCTGACGTCTCCAACCCGTTCTATACCGAGCTGATTCGCGGCATCGAAGACCGCCTCGCCGCCGATGATCACACCCTGATCATGTGCAGTTCGGACAACAACCCCGAGCGGGAGGCCAGTTTCCTGCGGCTGCTGACTGAACAGGGCGTCCGAGGCGTATTGATCACCCCAATGGACGCCACCGCGAGCCGACTTACCGCATTGGGCCACCTCGGCATCCCATCGGTGCTGCTGGACGCCGACATTCCTGGGCGGCCAAGCGTCGGCGTCGACAACGTCCACGGCGGACGGGAAGCGGTATCCCATCTGCTGGAGATGGGCCACCGTCGAATCGCCATCATTGCTGGCCAAAAGGTGCTGCAGCCCAGCCAGCAGCGTTGTCAGGGGGCGACCGAGGCCGTCCAGGCAGCCGGGCTGGACCCGGCTGAGGTGCTGCAGATAGTGCACCTCAGCGATATCAGCGCCAATGGTGGCCAACAGGAACTGATCCCGCTGCTGGATTCGTCCCGACCACCGACGGCGGTGTTCACCATCAACGACATCGTCGCGCTGGGGGTGCTGCGCGAACTGCGGGTGCGTGGGCTGCGGGTGCCCGAAGATGTGGCTGTGGTCGGCTATGACGACCTTTTCCTCGCCGCAGAACTGATGGTGCCGCTGAGTTCAGTGCGTCAA
Source organism: Propionicimonas sp. (assembly GCA_013791955.1). Classification (GTDB taxonomy): domain Bacteria; phylum Actinomycetota; class Actinomycetes; order Propionibacteriales; family Propionibacteriaceae; genus Propionicimonas. Next base: position 208,598 of record VMSW01000008.1, on the reverse strand, counting down.
CCGATGCGCGCGATGGGTTGGGCTGCGGCCGAGCTGTTGCTCGCCGGCAATCCGCATCCGCCGTTCGTGCCGGAGCTCATCGTGCGAGCCTCTTCAAGCCTGGTGCGCAGCACCTCGGGCTAGCGCCTTAGCGGGCAACTGCTGGCCAAAGCTCTGCGGCGCGCAACATCAGCGGCGGCAACGGCACCGGACGGCCCTGCGCGTCGCCGCTCACCACCACCGTGCGGGTCCGCACCAGCACGCGCCCATCAGTTGGGTCCACCACTTCGGCCACCGTGGTTGCTGAGGTGCGACCCACCCGTCCAATGGCAGTGCGCACCACGTAGGGCTCCGGACGCAGCAGAATCTGGCCCAGGTAGTCCACGTCCTGGCGGGCCACCATCCACAGCATCCCGTCGGCCGCGGCCACTGCCATTCGGTGGGGCCCGTCCGGGTCGGGGTTCAGGTGCACCCGGGCCTCAGCGATGTAGTCGAAGACCCGAACGTTGTTGACGTGACCGTAGGAATCCAGATCCGACCACCGCACGGTGAACTCGTACTCATGCGCCTGCTCGCCCACCTGCCAGCTACCCAAGGTCGGCAACGGCTCCAGGGGTTCGGATTGGGCCGCGAACCAGCTCCGCTCGGCTCCGGTCATTCGGCGTACCCGGTTGGCGCGATAGTCGAACAGGCACAGGGTCGAGCGGCCCCGCGCCACCTCGCGGTCGTCTTGAATCACCGAATAGGCCAACACGAACCTGGACGCCCCGACCGCCCCCATCGACAAGTCCACTCGCACCGGTTCGAGGCTGAAGTTGATTGGCCCGAGGTACTCCACCTGATGGCCAACCACCATGGTGGAGTCGCCAAGCAGGTGCGCGTTGGGTCCAGCCAACAGCCACTCAACCCGGGCCTCCTGCAAATAGTCGGCGACTACCGCATTGTTCACGTGCCCCTGGGCATCCAGGTCAACCCAGCGCAGCTGGACCCTGCTGGTGTAGCTACTCACGCGCCCGGTTCGTCGTCGTAGAGGGAGTCGACAACGTCGGCGTACATGTCAGTGACCACCTTGCGACGAATCTTCATGTTCGGGGTGACGCCACCGTCGTCCACGCTCAGTTCGGTGGGCAGCACTGCGAACCGCTTCACCGTCTCCCAGCGCTCCAGTTTGGCGTTGGCCGAAGCGATGAATCGCTCCAGCGTTTTGCGCAGTTCCGGGTGCTGAGTGAGTTCGGCATAGGACAGGTCGGCCAATCCCTTGCGGACCGCCCACTTGTTCAGGTTGTCGCGGTCCATGGTGAGCAGCGCGGAGATGTACTTGCGGCCATCGCCCACCGCCACCACCTGGGACACGTAGGGGATGGTCGCCCCGATGACGGTTTCGACCTTCACCGGCGCGACGTACTTGCCGCTGGAGGTCTTCATCAGGTCCTTCTTGCGGTCGGTGATCGACAGGTAGCCGTCCGCGTCGAAGACGCCGATATCGCCAGTGTGGAACCAGCCATCGATCAGTACCTCGGCAGTGTGCTCGGGGTCGTTGTGGTAGCCGCGCATCACGCCGGGGCCTTTGATCAGCACCTCACCGTCTTCGGCGAGCCGCACTTCGGTGCCAGGCAGCGCCGGTCCAACGGTGCCAAAGCGCGGCTTCTGGGGCACGTTGAAGCAGCTAATCGCGCTGGTTTCGGTCATTCCGTAGCCCTCGACCACCAGCAGCCCGGCCGAATAGAACCACGCCTGTACCTGCTCGCTCAGCTTGGCCGAGCCGGAAACGAAGAACTCAACGTTGCCGCCCATTTTGGCCTTCAGCTTGCTGAACACCAGCTTGTCGGCGATCGCGTAGGAGGCCCGCATCGCAGCTGGCATCGGCTGGCCCGCCATCCGGTACTCCCGCGAGTCGCGCCCGACGGAGAAGGCCCACCGCGCGATCCGTCCCTTGACTGCACCACGCGGGGACGCCAGCATCACTGCGCTGCGAACCTTCTCGAAGATGCGCGGCGCGCCGCACATGAACTCCGGGCTGACCTCGCCGAGCCCGGCCACGATCTTGTCGACCCGGCCATCGACCGCCGAGCTGAACCCGATCGCCATCTGGGTGGCGATGAGGGCTTTGCCGAAGACGTGCGACAACGGCAGCCACAGGTACTGGACGTAGCCGGGCGGAATGATCTTCATGTCGCGCAGGGTCAGGCCCTCATAGACCCAACAGCTGTGCAGCAGTTCCACACCCTTAGCTCGACCGGTGGTGCCGGAGGTGTAGATCAGGGTGGCTAGCTGGTCGGGGGTGGCGGCGGCGATCGCGCCATCGACCACGCCCGGATCCTCGGCCAGCTTGGCCTCACCGCGCTGGATCAAATCGGCCCAACTCAGCACTCGGTCGCCGTCGCCCTCGCCGTCCATCAAGATGACGTGGGTGATGCCGGCGGCCACTTTCGGGGCGGCGTCGAGCTTGGCCAACTGCTCGGCGTTCTCGGCGAACACCATCACCGAGCCGGAGTCGCCAATGATGTGCTGAAAGTCGTCGCCAGTCGTGTTTGGGTAGATGGTGGTGGTCGCCCCGCCGGCGCAGTTGATGGCCAGGTCAGCCAGCACCCATTCGAGTCGCGTGCCGGCGACGATGGTCACTCGCTCTTCGGTCTTCAACCCCAGCGCCAGCAGCGCGGCAGCGATGACGTCCACTCGGCGCTGGGTTTCTACCCAGTCGATTGAGACCCATTCCTCAGTTGCATCCCGATAGCGGAATGCTTCGCTCGACCCAGAAGCTGCCACCCGCCAGCGCAACATTGCGCCAACGGTGGTGGGCTCCGCCTCGGCCCCAGTTTCGTTCATCGCCGTGTCTCTCCCTGCCCCCCGCTGTGGGACGCGATCCGAAGTGTAGAACTGAGCGCAGCCTACGGCTGGCAACGCGCGGACGCACTGGAGATTTCGGGTGAACCGCCCACGACTAAGGTGCTGGCTGCCGAATTCTGCCAACCTGCCCAACCCCGGGACACCGGGTGCTGCTCGTCGAAGGCGGCTCCGGACCGCCGCCGGTTGCCGAATTTGGCCGCCATTGGCCGGTTCGATGCTCGCTGGAGCCGTCCGGCTGCAATTGGCGGGTCGCCACCACCCCTGAATTGGTTGAACTCTCAAGTGTGCCCGGTAGAATCACCAAGATGCGGACCACCTCGATTAAGCCCCGCTGGCTCAGCACCGAGCAGCAGGTGATCTGGCGTCAGTTCCTCTCCGGCACCGGACGCATTTTCGCCGAACTCGACGCCGAGTTGCGCAGCTTTGGCCTGGATTTGGGCGAGTACGAGATTCTGGTGCATCTGTCCGATAACCCCGACCACGAACTGCGGATGTCAGAACTCGCCGACAAGGTGCGCCAATCCCGCTCCCGCCTCACCCACACGGTGTCGCGAATGGAAGCCAAGAACATCCTGACCCGCATCGCCTGCCCGTCCGATCGGCGGGGAGTGATGGCCAAACTCACCGACGAGGGCTACGCGTTGCTGGTTGAGGCCGCCCCGCATCACGTGGAGTCAGTGCGACGAGTGCTGGTCGACGTCGTCGCGCCGGAAGACTTCATTGCCCTGGGCCGACTCATGGGTGCCGTCGTCGAGGCCCCCGAACAGTCCTGACCCGACGGACGCGCCCGCCCGCTACCAGGCACCCGCCGCTCACCCCAGCCACCAGCTAGTGCTGTCAGACTGTGCGCGTGGCCATGACTGAGGCGATTGCGGCCCTGCTGGCGGCCGGATTCGATCTGGACACCAGCACACTAGCTCGCGCGCTCTACAGCTCCGACGCCTCCCTGCAACGAGTGGTGCCAGCAGCTGTCGCCCGGCCTGAGACGCAGAATGAGCTGATTGCTTTAATCGACGCCGCTCGTTTGGCCAAAGTGCCCATCACCAGCCGGGGCGCCGGTACGTCCATCGCCGGAAACGCGATCGGCCCCGGTTTGGTACTCGATTTGCGCCAACTGAATCGCATCCTCGAACTCGATGCCGCCGGTCGGTCGGCAACCGTCGAACCGGGTGTGATTCCGGCCAGGCTCACCGCAGCCGCCTCGGTGCACAGCCTGCGCTTCGGGCCCGACCCGTCCACCGTTGACCGCTGCACCATCGGCGGCATGATCGGCAACAACGCCTGCGGTGCCCGGGCGTTGGGCTATGGCCGCAGCGCCGACAATGTGCTCGGCCTCGAGGTGATCACCGGCACCGGGGAGCGACTCCACTTGGTCTCCCCCGCAGCCCAGTTCGCGCCCACTGATGGCGCTACACTCTCGGCGCCCTCGACCCCGGACACCTCGCCCACCCTGCGAGCCCTGCACGATTTGGTACAGGCGAATCTCGGCCTCATTCGCACTGAGTTTGGCCGCTTCTCCCGCCAGGTTTCCGGCTACAGCCTCGAGCACCTTCTGCCCGAGCACGGCTTCGATGTGGCCCGATTCCTCGCCGGCACCGAGGGCACCCTCGGCGTGGTCATCAATGCCCAGGTGAGTCTGGTGCCGGAGCCAAAGCACTCAACTCTGGTGGCCATCGGTTATCCCGACATGGCCACTGCCGCCGACGCTACGCCGAAGGTGTTGCCGTTCAAACCAACAGCGGTCGAAGGGCTGGACCGCCGAATCGTCGACGTGGTCGCCCGGCGGCTGGGTGCGCACGGGGTGCCGGTACTGCCGGGCGGTGACGGCTGGCTGCTGATCGAACTGACCGACGATGATGCCGAGCGCCTGGCTCGCCGGGCCGGGGAGCTGCTAGCTGCGGCCGGCGGACTGGACGGCGAGGTGGTCACCGATCTGGCCAGGGCGGCCAGGCTTTGGCAGATCCGCGCTGACGGAGCTGGGCTGGCCGCCGTCGGCCTGGCGAAACCGGCCCATTCCGGTTGGGAAGACTCCGCCGTCCCACCAGCTGCGTTGGGCGCCTACCTGCGCGATCTGGACGCGCTGCTGGCCAGCCACGGTCTGCACGGTCTGCCGTATGGCCACTTCGGTGAGGGCTGCGTGCACCTGCGCGTTGACTTCGAGCTGTCTGAGGCCGCCGGAGTGGCCGACTACCGCAGCTTCGTCGAGGCTGCCGCCGATTTGGTGGCCAGCTACGGGGGTTCGATCTCCGGCGAGCACGGCGACGGGCGAGCCCGCTCGGAACTCTTGGGTCGGATGTACTCATCTGAGGCGCTGGCGTTCTTTGCTGCGGTGAAGCACCTCTTTGACCCCGACAATCTGCTCAACCCCGGGGTGCTGGTCGATCCCCAGCCATTGGACGCCGAGCTGCGGCAGGTTTCGGCCCATCACGGTGGCCTGCCCACCGACTTCACCGCAGCGGTGCACCGCTGCACCGGCGTCGGCAAGTGCCTCGCGCCGGGTGGGGTGATGTGCCCGTCCTACCAGGCGACCGGACGCGAACAGGATTCCACCCGTGGTCGGGCCCGGACCCTGCAGGAGTTGGCGAATGGCTCGCTGATCACCGGCTGGCGCGACCCGGCGGTGGCCGAGGTGCTCGAGCTCTGCCTGGCGTGCAAGGCCTGCGCCACTGAGTGCCCAACCGGCACCGACATTGCCGCGGCCAAATCGAAGGTGCTGGCCGAGTCTTACCGTGGCCGGCTGCGCCCGCGCTCGCACTACGTGCTGGGCCGACTGCCTTCGTGGGCGCACCTGGTGACGGCGATTCCCGGACTGCCCGCGCTGGTGAATGTGCTCCTGGCCGCGCCGGGGATCGGGCGGGTTGCGAAGTGGCTAGCTGGCGTGGACGCCCGCCGCACGCTGCCCCGTTTCGCCGCCCACTCGGCACGGGCACTTTGGCTGAAGGCCAAGTCGGCCCAGTTGAGCCAACCCAGCCTGCATTCAACCCCCACTAACCCCACCACCCCCACCCCAACGGTGCGACCGGTAGTGGTGTGGGTAGATCCGTTCACCGACAATCTGGACCCTGCCAAAGTGCCCGCCGTAGTCGAAGTGCTGCGCCGCGCCGGCTTCGAGCCGTCGGTGTTGACGCGCCGGGTCGATACCGGAGTCTCGCTGATCAGCACTGGCCAGCGCGACCGGGCTACCGTCACCCTGCGCAGAGCGATCGAGGTGTTGGCTCCCATCGCAGCTTCGGGGGTGCCCATCGTCGGGGTTGATCCCTCCTGCCTGGCGGTATGGCGTGCCGATGCCGCTGAGCTGGTCGACGACCCCCGGCTGGCCGAAGTTGCCGCCAGCGTGCACACCCTGGCTGAGTTGCTGGCCACCGCTGCCGACTGGACGCCGCCAGATTTGAGCGGACTGACGGTGGTGGCCCAACCGCACTGTCATCATCGAGCCGTCCTGGGCTGGGACGCCGACGCCGCTCTGCTGGCTCGCACTGGTGCGGAGGTGGTTACCGTCGATGGCTGCTGTGGGTTGGCTGGCAACTTCGGTCTGGAGCTGGGGCATTACGAAATCTCGGTGGCGGTGGCCGGCAACCAATTACTGCCCGCGATCGAGGCCGCTGGGCCGGACGCGATCCTGCTTGCCGACGGCTTCTCCTGTCGCTACCAGGTGCTCGACCTGACCGGTCGGCGGGCGATCACCTTGGCCGAGTTGCTGACTGCCGCCAGCTGACCCCGGATCCGCGACTTGGTGCAGGACGACCAGCGCCAACGCAACGACCTCTGCTGGGGCGTATTCAGCGGTTGAGGCCGCCAGTGGCGGTGCCGCGGGCGCAGCGTCCTGTCATAGACTGGGCGCCGCTTCCAATCCGTGAGAGATGATCGCCATGCCTGAGTTCGTATTCACCATGCACAACGTCCGCAAGAAGCTGGGCGAAAAGCTGGTGCTCGACAACGTCACCCTTTCGTTCTTTGAGGGCGCCAAAATCGGCATCGTTGGTCCCAACGGTGCGGGCAAGTCCACCATGCTGAAGCTGATGGCCGGCATGCTGACGGCCGACAACGGCGACGCGATGTTGGCCAAGGACAAATCGGTCGGCATCCTGCTGCAGGAGCCGCCGCTGACCGAGGGCAAGACCGTCATGGAGAACATCTATGAAGGCGTGGCCGAGACCAAGGGCATGCTCGATCGGTTCAACGAAATCTCGGCGGCGATGGGCGAACCGGACGCCGATTTCGACGCGCTGCTGACCGAAATGGGCGATCTGCAAACCGAGTTGGATCATCGCAACGCCTGGGATCTGGATTCGCAGTTGGAGCAGGCGATGGACGCCCTGCAATGCCCGCCGGCCGACGCGATTGTCGACGTCCTCTCCGGTGGTGAGCGCCGCCGGGTGGCGCTGTGCAAGCTGCTGCTGGCCCAGCCCGATCTGTTGCTGCTCGATGAGCCGACCAACCACCTGGATGCCGAGAGCGTGAACTGGCTGGAAGGCCACCTGAAGTCTTACCCGGGCGCAGTGCTGGCCGTGACCCATGACCGGTACTTCCTCGACAACGTTGCTCAGTGGATCTGCGAGATCGACCGCGGTCGCCTGCACCCCTACGAAGGCAACTACTCCACCTACCTGGAGACCAAGCGGTCCCGGCTGCAGATCGAGGGCAAGAAGGACGCCAAGCGCGCCAAGATCCTGGAGAAGGAGCTGGAGTGGGTTCGGGCCAACCCGAAGGCCCGCCAGGCCAAGAACAAGGCTCGCCTGGCTCGCTATGAGGAGCTGGCCGCCGAAGCCGAGCGTAACCGTACGGTCGACCTGGGCGAGATCAATATCCCGCCGGGCCCCCGCCTTGGCGGCGAGGTCTTGGAAGGCAGCAAGCTGACCAAGGGCTTCGGCGATCGGATCCTGATCGACAACCTGAACTTCACCCTGCCTCGAGCTGGCATCGTCGGCATCATCGGTCCCAACGGCGTCGGCAAGACCACGCTGTTCAAGATGATCATCGGCGAAGAGCAGCCCGATTCCGGCGCCCTCAAGGTCGGCACCACGGTGAAGTTCTCCTACGTGGATCAGAGCCGCTCTGGCATCGATCCGAGCAAGAACGTCTGGGAGGTCGTCTCCGACGGCCTGGACCACATCAAGGTGGCCAGCTTCGAGATGCCCTCACGCGCCTACGTCGCCTCCTTCGGCTTCAAGGGTCCCGATCAGCAGAAGATGTCCGGCGTGCTTTCCGGCGGTGAACGCAACCGGTTGAACCTGGCCATGACCCTGAAGATGGGCGGCAACGTGCTGCTCCTCGACGAGCCCACCAACGACCTGGACGTCGAAACGCTGCAGTCGCTGGAAGACGCGTTGTTGGAATTCCCCGGCTGCGCAGTGGTGATTTCCCATGATCGCTGGTTCCTCGACCGCGTCGCCACGCACATCCTGGCCTGGGAAGGCACCGACGACGACGACGCCAACTGGTTCTGGTACGAAGGCAACTTCGCCGACTACGAGGAGAACAAGGTCGCCCGCCTCGGCGTTGAACTGGCTCGCCCGCACCGCACCGCGCACCGCAAGCTGACCCGCGGCTAATCCGGCAAACTCCCGACCGAACCCCGGCCCCGTTGAACTGATCCGCGAGGATTCAGCCCAGCGGGGCCGAGCAGTTGGGCCTCGGCTACTCAGCAGGCTTACGGCCCTGACCCGGCAAGTTCAGGCAGCCTTGGCGCTGGCCTCATCGTCGTCCTGGTTCTCGGTGGCCACGATCAGCTCGGCCACGCTGACCGAATCGTCGCGAACAACTCGAGTGTTGCGCCGGAATTGCGCGATGCCTCGATTCAGGTCGTGCCCGATCGTGATCGCCTCGATCGTGAGCCGCTCTTGGGCCCCACGCTCGGTATCCTCCCAACGAGTGGTACGAAGCTTGCCGACGACCACCAAGGCGTCGCCCTTCTTCACACTCGCCCGCACATTCTCGGCCAGCGCCCGGCTGCAGGTGACCCCTAGCCAGGTGGTCTCGCCGTCGCCCCACTCCCCGCCCCGACGAATCCGAGGGGTGCAGGCCAGCCGGAAACTGGCGAAGACCAGCTCATCTCGAACCGTGCGACACTCCACCTCAGTACCGACATTGCCAGTGATCCACACCACCGCGTCCATGAATGTTCCCTTTCCTCCGTTGTGCCCATCAGTGTTGGCACCCGGACGGAAAAATGGTCAGCCGAATCCGGCAGTTGTGGATGGCAAAATCGGGGTGTGGATAATCCGCCACCCGCCTAAACACGCCTGATCCCGCTCCTACGCGGGCACACCAGCCAACTGCCCATCACCGCTAATACCTGGCGCAGCAGCCCCCAATCAGCGGGTAGCTTCGCGGACGGCCTCTCGGGCGCGGTGGTAGCGATCCAACTCGGCCTGCACTGGGCCAAAGACCTGGGCCTCTACCACGGCGCTGACTGCCGAATTCAGTTCTTTGCGCGCCCGGCGTGCCCGGCTCTCAGCCCCAACGATGACGAAAGCCCGACCGAGCAGGGCCAACAGCAGACCGGCCAAGACCGAGCCGATGGCCACCCACAATCCAGCTGGTAGGCCGTACCAGACCAACAGCGGAATGCCGAAGCCGGAAGCCGCCAGTACTGGGCCGGCCAGCCACCAGACCAGGCCACCGATCACCGTGACGATGAGCAGCCACTGCAGCAGGCCGAACAACACCCACCACCAGGCCCCGGACTTCACCTTCAGGTCGGTACTGGCGATCGCGGTGTCCAAGTCGTCGGCAAGCAGAGAGGCCCTGCCGTGGGCCGCCCGGTCAACTGCTGTCACCCAGCCGCTCGGCAGCCCTTGGGACGCCTGATCGATGAGCTCACGAAGACCCTGATCGACTCGGGCCTTCTGGACCGCATTGGCCTTAGGCAAGGAGGTGCGATTCACCTCAGTGGGGCTGTGCTCGATGGCGGCCATCGCCCCCAGTCGCAACTGCTTCAGCGGGTCGGGACGAAGCCGCGCGATCCAGCTGATCAGCGGCCAGCCGGTCGCAGCGGCGCCTCGCCGACGCCAGGCGTCCCGAACCCCGGTGACCACCAGGCCGACTCCGGCCGCGTCCCCCATGGTCTCGGTGACCTGCTCCTTGAGGCTGCCGTTCATCTTCGCCGGCACCTTCGGCCCCAGATCAACGGCGAGCTGCCTGGCGGACTTCTTCACGTCCAGGCTCACCCGGTGCACCATCGCGCGCTTGCGGGCCACAGTGGCTACCAACGAGTCGCGCAGGTTGTAGATGCCGTCACCACGCTGGGCTGAGGTCACCATCAGCGGCGAGGTGCGCAGACCTTCACTATCGAGCAAAGCTCGCAGATCGGCGACGCAGTTCGTCAGCTGGTCGGCAGAAAGCCGGTCGGACTGGTTGAGCACCACCATCATCACATCGGCATGTTCGGCCAACGGCCTGAGGTAGCCGTCGTGCAGGGCAGCGTCGGCGTACTTCTGGGGGTCGACCACCCAGATGATTGCGTCCACCATTTCGACCATTCGATCAACGGTCACCCGGTGGGCTTCCTCGGTGGAATCGTGGTCGGGCAGGTCGAGCAGCACCAGGTTGCGCAACTGCTCGTCGTCGGAGGCGACCAGATGACGCTTGCCGACGTCCAACCAGTCGAGCAGATCGTTGGGCAACTCGGTGCCCCAACCAACTGCCATCGCCTTCGAAGTAGTCGGACGCCGGACGGCCACCTGCGCCAGTTCGGTGCCGCTGAGGGCGTTGAACAGACTCGACTTTCCCGATCCGGTCGATCCAGCCAGGGCCACCACCGTGTGATCGCCACTGAGCGCGACTCGCTGGCCAGCACGGGTGGCCACCTTCGCCGCCCGGTCAACCACCGCCGGGTTGCCGCGGCCTTCCATGGCTGTAACCGCTTCGGAAAGCGCGGCTAGCCTGCTGGCCAGCTTGTTGGGCGATGACTTCATGAAGTCTCCTCCCCACTCACTCCGGCGATCGATTCGGTTTCAGGTTCAGGTTCTGGGTCGGGCCACCGCGGTACCGGCGGGGCCGGTGGAATCTGATCCGGCGGCACCAACAGGCTAGGGGTCACGTCCTGCTGCCCGTCGGCATAGCTGGCCAGCGCCGGGGCGGCAGGAAGCGGCACGGACGGCAGCGTCGGGCCAGTAACCGCCCGCCGGGCGGCCGACGTTGGTGAGGCTGGCCAGGCTGGGGCTGGCCACGCCGAGGCTGGCCCGGCACCTCCGCCGGCGGGATTGACCCAGGATGTTGAGCCGTCGGTGGGCTCGACCGGGCTGAACGAAATCGGCGCGGACGGCAACACCGGCGGCGTTGGCAACGCCATCGCTAGGGCCTCGGCAGTCCCGTCTGCCCCGGTCACGTCCGTTTCAATCTGCCCAGCTTCAGCCTGCTCAGCATCAGTCTGCTCGGCGTCAGCCTGCTCAGCCTCAACCGGTTCGGGCATCCCTACCGCAACTGCGGACGGGAGGGGCGCGGACGGCAGCACTGGTGCGTTCGGCAACGACACCACTGGGGTTTCGGCAGGCTCCGCTGACTCAGCTGGCGACGCCACCTCGGACGCCGACTCCTGCTCCGACTCGTGGGCCGCAGGTTCGGCGGAAGCCTGATCTTCCTGGCGTGGCTCACCGGGACGCCGGACGGCCTCGGCCGCCAGGGCAGCCAGCCCGGCCGGCACCGGAATCGGCCGCTCCGCGCCGGTTGCCGCGGGCTGAGCTTCGGCAGACTCGCCGTCGGCCGAATCAGGATCAGCCGAGGTGTCCTCGTCGTCATCAACCGACTCGTCATCAACCGACTCGGTATCCAGCGACTCGCCTTCAGCAACCGACTCGGCAGCCAAAGACTCAGGTTCGCCGTCGCTCGCGACCCAGTCAGCACTCGCCACCTCGGCGACAGCATCCGCCTCGGCGTCGCCGTCGGATTCGCCATGTTGGTCTACCGGGTGCGGCGGCAGGTCGAAATCGTCTTCGTCGGTCAGCTGCACATCGGACTCATCGTCCTCACCATGCCGGACGGCGCCAGCCGCCAGCGCGGACAGCTGCGCCGAAACCAGTCCGGGCAGCAGGCCGGTGTCGCCAGCGAGGAACCGCTGCGGGGTCTCAGCGCTCACCCCCGGGACAACGTCGTCTTGATCAGCACCCGGCTCACCAGCGTCGGTCTCAACAGCGTCGGTCTCACCAGCTTCAGCCTCGACGCTCCCAGACTCAGCTTCCCCGGCAACCATCGGGTCGGCCGCGGCGTCCTGGAAGTCGCCCGGTTGGGGCGAACTCGGCCCAGGCTCGATCGGCTCCGGCAGGCTCGGCTCCGGCAGGCCAGCGCCCACGTTAGCTTCGCGAATGTAGCGATCCTCAGCTACCCGCTCAGTCTCCAGCGCCAACACCGCCGCGCGGAGCTCCTCGCCCTGCTGCGACCGGACTTCAACCTCGTCAATGAGCTTCTCGAACCGAGACAACTCGATCGCCATCAGCCCTTCGACCCGGCTGTCCAACTGATGTTTGGCTTCCTTGGCCAGCCGCCGCACGGCGTCCTCACCAAAGACAGCTTCCAGCACCCGCTGAGCCAACAGGGCGGTGCCACCGGCCACGCCAACCTCGGCGCCGACCAGACCACCGGTTTGGGAGAAAATGAACACCATCAGGGCCACGCCAGCGCCGTTGACGCCGAGAGCCAGGAACCGGGCCATCGATTTCTTGCTCTTGCCCTCGCTACCAACCAACTCCAGCACGTCGCCCTGCCATTGCCGGATCACCCGGGCAGCAGACTCGCTGAAGTCGACCGAAACCTTGCCCAGGGCCCCGTCCCGGTCGAGGAGCTGGCGACCGGCAGGGTGGGCCTCCCAGGCCGAAACGACTCGGCGGGCTGCAAACTCGCCCTCCTCACGGATCAGGACCTCAAGCCCAGATTCGACGGCCAACTGGACGTCCTGAGCCCGCTTCGGCTCCCCCTTGGCCACCTGCACCAGCCGGTCACGGAACAGCCCGATCCGCTTCTCCACCGACCGGAAGAACTCCCCGGTGCCGACGAAATCCTGCCAGCGGGCCAGCACCTCGCCGCGCAGCAGGGTGCCGTCGGCGGTCTGCGCTGCTACCGAACGCACCGACTCGGCGAATGACTTCTCCGCATCTGACTGGAGGGTGTCCAGGGCTTCGGTCTGGGCGGCTACCGCAGCCACCAGCGCCGGGCCGTGGTCGGCCAGCGATTCGATTGCCCCGTCGAGGGTTTGGAGCACCACCTGATTGCGGCGCACGGTGTCTTCGGCCAGATCGGCCAGCCAACCCCGGATCGGCGCCACGGACGCATTGGGCAGCAGGCCGTCCTCGTCCACAGTGGTTTCCGGGACGGCGAACAACGGCGAGGCGCTCAGCCCACGCTGGCTCATCATCTGGCCAAGGTGGGGCGGCACATCGGACATCGCTGCCGGTGGGACGCGATCAAGCACGACGGCCACCACGGCCTTGCGACGAGCGGCGGCCCGCAGGTATTGCCACGGCACGGCATCGGCATAGCGCGCCGCCGAGGTGACAAAGAGCCACAAATCAGCGGCGGCCAACAACTGAGCAGCCAGGGTGCGGTTCTGCGCGACTACCGAATCGACGTCGGGGGCGTCCAGAATCGCCAGGCCCTTGGGCATGCTTGGTTCTGGCACGAGTTGGAGCACTCTTGGGTCGGTGACCGGAGCATCGCTGCGAGCCAGGCCGGGAAGAATCTGACCGGATTCGAACCAGCGGGCATCCTCGGGGTGGTGCACCAGCACTGAAGAACGAGTGGTCGGACGGATCACTCCGGGCGTGGTGACCACCCGGCCGACCAGGGAGTTCACCAGGGTCGATTTGCCGGCACCAGTGGAGCCACCCACCACGGTGAGCAGCGGGGCGTCCAGGCGGCGAAGTCGGGGCAGGACGTAGTCCTCGATCTGCCGGGACTGGGCGCGGACGAGTTCGCGATGCTCATCAGCTTCAGGGACGTCCAGAGGCAGGCGCACATCTGCGAGTGCGTCCTGGAGTCGGGTGAGCGAAGCAGCCAGCTGCTCTACGCCCATGCCTTACCTCCTACCCCCGTGGTGGACCCCAATTAGGGTCCACAGCCGAATGGCCCGAGCCGACCTGGGGGGTTGTGACCGGTGCGGGCCAGTTTCCACCGATGCCCGCCGGTCCCGGGTAATTCGGCAGCCCGAAGGATACCGGTTTCGCGCGCCGCCAGCGAGGCAGGTCAAGCTTCATCCCACGCGGATCACTAATTGCGGTCCGACGCAGCTCGCGCGCCAGCTCTACCAGCTGCCGTTCCCGGGCAATCGCAGCCCGGTCATACAGGCCGCGGACTTCGCCGTCGCGCAGGTAGGCCAACTCGGTCAGGGCCCGCTGCAGCCGGACGGTGGCCAGGAACGGCTTCAACCCACGGGTGATCGCCACCATCAGCGCCCACAAGCGCAAACGCAGCTTTGCCATCACCAGCGGGTCGGTTTCCGGCAGCCAGCCCAGCTGGGTGTAGTCGACCAGTCGGGAGCGAATTCGACGGCCCTCAAGCAGGATCTGCCGCACCACGTAGACCACTGCGGAGAGCACCATCGGCACCGCGACGCCGAAGTACATAATCAACTGCATTGTGCCTTGAGCGAACGTGGCCTGGGAGTTGTAGAACATGTGGAGGAAAGACGCCGCCAGATAGCCGATCAGTGGGGCGAGGATACGCACCACCTTGCTGTGGGTGCGCAATGCCACGGCGATACCGATGCCGGTCATCATCGTGAATAGCGGATGGCCGAACGCCGTCCAGAAGCCGCGAAGCCAGACGACCTCATTCAGCGCCGCCTCAGCGTCACCGGCTTCGATGCTGGTGGAGGCGAAGATGATCACCCGGGCGTAGTAGAGGATGTTTTCGGTGAAGGCGAAACCGGCCGCACTGAGGCCAGCCAACACCATGGTCGACACCTTCGAGGTGAGCCGGTAGCGGGCGAAGATCGCGATCAGGAAGATCACCGAAGCTTTGGCCGCCTCCTCGACGAAGGGGGCGACGAAGATCGCCACTCGGGCACTGCTGGCCGGGTTGCCGTTGCCACCGATCGCCAAGTGATCGGCGGCCCAGGTGTTGATGTAGTAGGAAAAGATCACCGCGATCGCCCCGCCCCAGCCGAGGGTGAGGAACCAGATCACGAATCGTTGCGGACGGTAGCGGTCGGCCAGCAGGAAGACCACCGTCCAGAAGACCACTGTCGGCAGGGCCAGCCAGGCTGATTGGCGCATCGCCGACACATTCAGCCCGGTGGTGTCGGCGTCAATCTTCAGGCTGGAGGCGATGTCGGTGAGCAACCAGGTGGCGGCAGCGGCGTAGAGGATCGTCATGCCGAGCAGCAGCCACGTCCAGCCGGAGCGCAAAATGCGCTGCGGGAGCTCGGCGACAGGTTCGGGCTCGGACGGGATCGCATTGCGCCTGCGCGCGAGCTCGGCCACCGAATCGGTCATGACCGACAGCCTACAATCCGGCTGAAACCGCGCTCACCGGTTTAGCGCTGGCGACCGGACGGTTCAACAGCACCGGCCAGAATCGGACGAACACCCAACCGCCGAGCACCACCAGCCCCAGATTGCGCAGGGCCAACAACACCGTGGCGAAGGCTGGATCGGGCTGGTAGCCGATCAGCGGGTCGTACCAGATCGGGTAAATCAGCTGAGTGGCGAAGGCGAGCACTAGCACCTGGTAGGCGGCCACCCTGGCCGTTCGCTTGATCCAGGGCTCCTGTGGCCCGGCCAGCAGCAACAATGCCGCCACCGTGGCCCCCAACCAGATCAGGTACTGCGGGGAGAAGGTCTTGTTGGTGATCAGGGTGATGGTGATCACCACCACCATGAACAGCCCGATCGCGGCCGGAGTGGCCGGCTGGGTGGCGTTGACCAGCCGCGGCGGACGTCCGAACGACTCGGGGTAGCGGCTGCGGAACCACAACACATAGGCGGCCACAATGACCAGGTAGCCGACGTAGGTGAGCGCCGAGGAGACCGCCAGCCACTGTGCTACCCCGGGGCCGAAGACTTCAAAGGCCTGCCAGCGGGAGAACTCGACCTGGTAATCCTGGGGCGCGAACAGTCGGGCGATCATCGCCGGGGTGGCCCAGATCGATTCGACTTGCAGCCCACGTCCGGATTGCCAGCCCAGCGGTGAGATCAGCCGACCGAAGCCGCCGTGCACCAATGCTGCGACCACCAGCACCACGCCGGTGGTGAAAAAGCTGATAGTGACCAGGTGGTCGCGGCGCCGGGTGCCGCTGACGGTGGTCGGCCACAAGGTGCCCGGCCAGAGTTTCAGACCGGCGCCAAGGGCCAGCAGCACCCCGCTAATGCGGTCTGCGCCCCGGCTGAGCGCCACCAGGGCCGCGCCAACCGCCACTGAGGTGACCAGGTCGAGGCGCAGGTAGGCGATGGGGCCGATTGCGACCACGAAGCCGATCCAGAACCACACGGCAGCCTGGCCACGTCCACGCTGCCAAAGCAACACGGTGAAGGTCAGGTCCAGCGCCATCATCAGCGCCACGAAGGCGATCAGGAAGCCTTGAGCGGTCTGCCCGGACAGCGCATAGGGCACCATCAACAGCCACAGCACCGGGGTGGGGTATTCGGGCATCGTTTGGGCCACCGATGCCCCAAGGGCGAGATAGCGATGCATTCGATCGAAGTAGTAGCCGACGTCGCCGGGCAGCACCTGCTCGGCGAACAGCCACAACCCGATCACCACCGCCCGCGAAATGGCCCAACCCAGCAGCGGCAACCACAACCGACGATCCGGTTTCATGCTGCTCCTAGCTGAAGTCGATGCCCGCCATAGGCAGTATGCCCGCGAGGTTAGCTCCAGGCTCTCGGCAGGCTAATGCGGATCGCACATCGGTGGCGAATCAGCGCGTCGGGTCTTGCCAGAATCAAACTGTACGGTACAGTTTGATTCATGACCGAGGGGTTGAGCCACCGCCAGCTGGCAAAGCGCGCGCAGATTGCTGATGCCGCGCGACGACTGTTCCTCGACCAGGGGTTCGCTGGCACTTCGATGGACGCGGTCACTGCCGAAGCTGGGGTGAGTAAGCAAACCCTTTACAGCTACTTCCCCACCAAAACTGACCTGCTGATCGAAGTAATCAACACCACCGTGAGCAAGCTCGCTCTCACCCCACCCCAGGCCGCCCAACTGCACACTCGCGAAGACCTGCGCAACGCCCTAATCGGCTTCTCCGCCGCCTTGACTCAGGCCTTGATGCGTCCCGAAGGAATCGCCCTGGTGCGCCTGGTGCTGGGCGAAGCGTTCCGGGTGCCGGAGTTGCGGCGCGCCTTCCGCGACGCCCTGCCCGGCCAGGTGCTTGGGCGCACGGTTGCGCTGCTGCGGCAAGCCAGCGAGGCCGGGCTGATTGATGCCACCGACCTAGATTTAGCCTCCCGCATGTTCGTCGGACCGGTGATGACCTACGTCGCCCTGGACGGCTTCCTCAGCGTCGACCCGGATCAGCCCCCCGAGCGCGCCAAACTGGAACGCCTCACTGACGCCTTCCTGGCCACCGTGGCGGTGAAGTGATGAAACCCCGAATCAACACCGGCATCGCCGCGATCAGCGCGCTCGCAATCCTGGCCGTGACTGGCTGCACCAACACCACCGCCCCGGTGAGCGTGGTGGGCACGGTGGTCGATCCGGTGCGCACAGTGGCAATGCCCTCCTTCAGCGTCGCGTCGGTGAACCTGGACGCCGGCTTGCCCCAGACCACCACCGGCGCGGTGACGCCCAACACCACCGCGAGCACCTATCAGGTGGGTACCACCCAGCTGGTGTCTAAGGTGGGCGTGCGTCAAGGCGATCAGGTTCGCGCCGGGCAAGAACTGCTCGCGCTCGATTCGAGTGCACTGAAGCTGGCGATCACCACAGCCAAAGCCGACCAGAGCGTCACCGAGGCCCAAGTGGACGTGCTCAGTGCGGCGATCACAGACACCTACGACAAGGCGCGCGAGGTGGCGGCCAACACCACCAAAGTCACCGACGCGATCGCCAAACTCACCAAGACTCTCGCCGATCTCAAGAAGGCCAAACCGCAGCTGAAGCTGGCTCGCGCAGACTTGGCCAGCAAACTGGCCGCCGCCGAGAACCTGCTCGCGCACTACCCGCCGGTACCCCCGCCCGGCGTGCCCAGCAAAGCTGAACTGACGGCTGCCATCGCCAAGCTGAAGGCCGGAATCGCCCAACTGGACGCAAAACTGGCCCAGATCAGCAAAGCGATCCCCCAGCTGACCAGCGGCCTGGTCAAAGCCCGCAGCGGCCTAGCCAAGCTAAAGAGCGCCGCGGCCAAGATCAGCGACGCCCGCCAGCAGTTGCGCAACCTGCGCGATTTGGCCGAAATCGCGGCCGATTCCGCCCCGATTCCGGTGGCGCTGGCTGAGGTTCAACTCAAGCTGGCCACCATCACCGCTCCAGTCGATGGCAGGGTCACGTGGGTTGCCGGAGTTGGCGATCGGCTCAATAGCGGCGCCCCAGTGGCCAAAATCGCCGAAGCGGGCAATCCCAAAATCACCGCCTGGCTGGCCCCGTCCCAGTTGGCGAAGGTGTGTCTGCATGACTCCGCAGCGGTGGTCGGCGACTGGATGCCGCCCGGGGTGGGTGTGCCGGCGAAACTGACCCGCATCTCGACGACCGCCGACTTCCCGCCGTCCTCGACGACGACTGAGGAAACCCACCTGACCCGCGCGGTTCAAGTGGAGCTCACCGCTGAGGCCAGCCTGCCGGCTGGCGTCCCAGTAGTAATCAGCATCTCCGGCTGCCATCCGGCAGCCGGCCAATCCGAGCAGGACAGGTAATCCGAAATGGCCAGTGAAGCGCGCAAGCATCCGCCGATCCCGGTGATCATCGCGGTCGTGTTGCTGTTGGTCGGTGGCGGCATCTGGTGGTGGTGGAGCGCCAACCAGGCCAGCACCACAGCGGCCAATCAGTTCACCGGTTCGGTCGAGGCCGATCAGTATCAGATCACCCCAGCCCTGGCCGGGCGCATCACCGAGGTCACAGTCGTCGAGGGTGACAAAGTGACCAAGGGCCAACTGCTGGTGCAGCTGGACACCGCGGCGATGAAGCTGCAGCTTCAGCAAGCCCAACAGGGCGTGATCGCCGCCAAAGCCGCGCTCAAAAACGCCCGCGACGACGGCACTTCGGCTGATGTCACCGCAGCCAAAGCCAAGGTGAAGCAAGCCGAAGCCGCAGTGAAACTGGCCGAGGTTCAGCTGGGCTACACCCGCGTCACGGCCCCGCGCGACGGCGTGGTCACTTCGGTGGTGGCCAACGTTGGCCAGAACGCCGCACCCGGCAAGACCATGATCAGCCTGATCGATACCAGCTCGCTGTTCGTGCGGATCTTCGTCCCCGAAACTGGCATTGGCAACGTCAAACTCGACCAGTCGGCCCGCTTGACCACCGACTCCTCCTTCGCCGCCTTCACCGGCCAGGTGAGCTTCATCGCCAGCCAATCTGAATTCACCCCGAACAGCGTCCAGACCAAGGATCAACGCACCAAGTTGGTCTACGAGGTGCGCATTCGGGTCACCGATGAGTCCGGCACCCTCAAAGCCGGCATGCCGGTGGACGTAGCTCTGGGCTGAGCCATGCAATCAACCAGCCCAGGCACCAGCGCCATCAGCGCTCGCGGCCTACACAAGAGCTTCGGCACCACCGAGGCGGTGATTGATCTCGATCTGGACGTCGCCACCGGCGCGGTGTACGGCCTGCTCGGCCCTGACGGTGCGGGCAAATCGACGCTCATTCGGATGATCGCTACCGTGTTGACCCCTGATGCTGGCGCCGCTGAGGTGTTTGGCCACTCGGTCACCGACCAACGAGGAAAGGTGACGCCGCGCATCGGCTACATGTCGCAGCGGTTCTCGATGTATCCGGACTTGTCAGTGGCCGAAAACCTGGAGTTCTTCGCCACCGTACGTGGGGTGAGTCGCGCCGATCGCAACTCCCGGGCCAAGAGCCTGCTGGAAAGCATGGGGCTGGCCGAGTTCGCCAATCGCCAGGCCCAACACCTCTCCGGTGGGATGAAGCAGAAACTGATGCTGGCCTCCACCTTGATGCACTCCCCTGATCTGCTGCTACTGGACGAGCCGACCACCGGAGTTGACCCGGTCTCCCGTCGGGAGTTCTGGCGGATCCTGGCCGGCCTGCACCGCGAAGGCAGAACCGTCCTGGTGGCCACCCCGTACATGGACGAGGCCGAGCGCTGCACCCACATCGCCTTCCTCGACCGGGGCCGGATTCGCCAGTCGGGCACCCCGGAGCAAATCAAGGCCCAAGTGCCGGGACGCCTACTGGAGGTGGCCAGCGCCGAGCCGCGCCGCACCCTGGCGGCAGTCGTCGCGCTACCTGGGGTCGATTCGGCCCACCTGTTCGGCGATCTGGTGCGGGTGTTGTGGACCGGCGCGGCCGACCCAATCGAGGCGCTGACTGCCGGATTGGGCGGCACTGATGCCAGCCTCACCGTGCGGACGGCCAACATCGACATGGAGACCGTCTTCGCCTATCTGGCCGAGAATGCACCCGCCGATGCTGCGGCGGTGAGCTCGTGAAGGCGTCGCTGACCCGCATCGGCGCGGTCACCAACAAGGAGTTCAAGCATCTGCTGCGAGACGTTCGCACGCTGGCTGCAGTGGTGCTGCTGCCGGTGATCCAACTGCTGCTGTTCGCCTATGCGATCAGCTTCGACGTCGACAACGTCCCCACCATGGTCATCGACTACGACAAGACCCCGGCCAGCAGCGAGTACGTGCGCGCCTACGACGCGTCCAGCTTCTTCAAGGTGGTCGCCCACGGCGACACCCTCAATCAGGTGGACACCGCCTTCGACGCCAACACCGCCCGAGTAGCGGTGGTGATTCCGGCCGGCTTCGGCGAAACCATCGCCGCTGGCGACAAAGCTCAGGTTGCGGTGCTGATCGATGGCAGCGAGCCGAACTCGGCCAAGATCTCGCA
This sequence comes from Propionicimonas sp., assembly GCA_013791955.1. GTDB lineage: Bacteria > Actinomycetota > Actinomycetes > Propionibacteriales > Propionibacteriaceae > Propionicimonas. The sequence continues at coordinate 187,826 of VMSW01000008.1, read as the reverse complement.
GGCCTATTCGGTGGCCCTCAACCAGCTCTACGACCAGTCGATGACCAAGTCCTGGGCGGCGTCCCAGGGCCTGGATCTGAGCGGCATCGGCGCGCTGGAGCCGCGAGTGCGCACTTGGTACAACCCTGAGCGCAACTCCACGATCTTCCTGATTCCGGGCCTGATGGCCGTGATCATCGCCATCGTCACCGTGCAGCAGACTGCGGTCACGCTGGTGCGCGAGCGGGCGCTGGGCACCGAGGAACAGTTACTGGTGAGCCCGATGCGGCGCACCGAATTGATGGTCGGCAAGCTGCTGCCCTGGACCTTGATCGCCTTCATCGATGTGGTGATGGTGATTCTGTTGGGCATGGCCGTCTTTGGGGTGCCCTTGCGCGGCACCCCACTGGTGCTGGCGCTCGGTTCGGCGCTGTTCGTCTTCGCTTCCCTCGGCATGGGGCTGTTGATTTCGGCGGTGGCCCCCTCAGCCGAGACCGCGAACATCATGGCGTTGATGATCGCCTTCCTGCCGAGCTTCCTGCTGTCGGGGTTGGCATTCCCGCTGGACCAGATTCCGGTGGTGCTGCAGTGGTTCTCCGGCATCTTCCCGGCCCGCTACATGGTCACGATCTCGCGCGGGGTGTTCCTGAAGGGCTCCGGATTCGCCGAGTTGTGGCCAGAGCTGCTCACCCTGGCCGGCTACGCGCTGGTGATGGTGCTGGTGGCCGCTCGGCTGTACGGACGAAAGGCACGGGCATGAGTGGCAAACGGATCCGACTGCTGATCTGGAAGGAGTTCACCCAGCTCAAGCGTGACCCGATGCTGGTGCGGCTGCTGCTGCTGATGCCGGTGATTCAGCTGGTCATGTTCGGCTACGTGGTGGCCGCCGACATTCGCCACCTCAGCACTGCTGTGGTCGATCTGGATCACAGTGTCGCTTCTCGCGCGCTGACCGATCAGTTCGCCAGCTCCGGCTATTTCACCATCAATGCCCGTCCGACTAGCGAGGACGATCTGCGTCCGCTGCTGGATCGGGGCCAGATTCAGGTAGCGGTGGTCATTCCGGCTGGCACCCAGGATCATCTAGATCGCGGTGAGACCGCCCAGATCGGCATCATCGTTGACGGCTCCGATTCCCAGGTATCAGCGGTTGGCAGCGGGTATGCGTCCCAGATCATTTCGCGCTACAACCGCCAAGTGATGACCGATGCGGGAGTCTCGGTGGCCGCCCCTGGCGTGGACGCGCAGATTCGGGTGATGTTCAACCCGACGCTGGATCCGATCAACACGATGATTCCGGGGTTGATCGCCGCGATCATGATGATCTCGCTGATGGCGATCATGAGCCAGGCGGTGGTGAAGGAACGCGAGTCGGGCACCTTGGAGCAGATGTTCGTCACCCCGATTCGGGCCAGTGAGTATCTGATCGGCAAGCTGACGCCGTATGCGGGCCTGGCGACGCTGCAGATGCTGATCGTGGCCGCAGTGGGCATTTTGTGGTTCCGAGTGCCGTTCAACGGTCAGCTTGGGGTGGTGTTGGTCGGTTTGGCGCTGTTCATGCTGACCTGCATCGGCTTGGGCCTGTTGGTCTCGCTGGTTTCGCACACCCGCCAACAGGCGCAGCAGGCGATGATGTTCATCATGTTGCCGACGATGGTGCTTTCGGGCTTCATCTTCCCGATTGCCTCAATGCCACCGTTGATTCAGCCGCTGACCAATCTGATTCCGCTGACCTTCGCCCTCGAAGTGCTGCGCGGCGCCTTCGTCAAGGGCAGCGGCTTCGCCGCGCTAGCGCCGCAGTTGCTGATTTTGGCCGGCTTCGCCGCAGTGATCTTCACCGCCTCGATCATCGCCACCCGCCGCCGGATCGCTGAGTAGGAGACGTCGATGAGCGAGCACCCGTTCCCTGAGCCCTCCCCCCAGTTCCCTGAGCACTCCCCCCAGTTCCCTGAGCCTGTCGAAGGGCCTGAGGCTTCGACAAGCTCAGCCAACTTGCCCCAGTTCCCTGAGCCCTCCCCCCAGTTCCCTGAGCCTGTCGAAGGGCCAGCGATCAAGGTCACCGGGCTGACCAAGACCTTCGGCACCTTCGCCGCGGTCGATGGCATCGACTTCGAGGTACCCCGCGGCCAGATCTTCGGCTTCCTCGGCCCGAACGGCTCGGGCAAGACCACCACGATTCGAATGCTCACCGGCACGCTGCGTCCCAAGTCCGGGCTGGCTGAGGTACTGGGCACTGACGTGGTGCGCCACCCCGAGCGGGTGCAGCGGCGCATCGGCTACATGAGCCAGAAGTTCTCCTTGTTCGAAGACATGACCGTCGATGAGAACCTCAAGTTCTACGCGGGCGTGTACGACCTGCCAGCCGAGAAGTTCGCTCAGCAGCGTGACTACGTGCTGCGAATGGCCGATCTGGTTGGGCGCGAAGACGAGCTGACCCGCAACCTTTCGGTGGGTTGGCGCCAGCGCCTGGCTTTGGGGGCGGCCACCATTCACGAACCGGAGCTGTTGTTCCTCGACGAGCCCACCTCCGGTGTTGATCCGGTGGCTCGGCGGCAGTTCTGGGATCTGCTGTATGAGCTGGCTGGGCGCGGCGTGACCCTGTTCGTCACCACCCACTACATGGACGAAGCCGCGCACTGCAACCAACTGGCCTTCATCTACCGCGGCCGGATCATCGCCGAAGGCAGCCCCACAGAATTGCGCACCAAGTACATGGATCAGCGCATCTTCGACATCACCGTCAGCTCCGCAGATCTGGCTTTGGACTACCTGGTCAGCACCGAAGGCGTCGACGAGGCCTACCTGTCTGGGGCATCGCTGCACGCGGCGACCGCAGCTCATTCACCCCTTAGCGCCGATGACCTTCGCCAGCGCCTTATTGGGGCCGGCTTTGCCGATGCGGTGGTGCTCGAAGTCGAGCCCACCATCGAGGACGTCTTCGTGAATCTGGTGTCGCGGCAGCGCTGAGGGTCTGCGGTGGGCGCGCAGCGTGTCAGCGATGCCGCCTACATTGGTGGACGTGGAAGCCGACGCACTCATTGACTACTGCCTGGCCAAACCCGGAGCATTTCTCGATTTCCCCTTTGGCATCGACGTGGCCGTGGTGAAGGTCAAGGCGCCTTCGCAGCCGTCCGGAAAGATCTTCGCCCAGGTGTTCACCCTGCATGGCGTACCGTCCGCGACGCTGAGTTGCGACCCGACCACTGCGGTGGTGTTCCGCGAGCTGTATCCGGGCGTGGTGGTGCGGGGCTATCACTGCCCGCCAGTGCAGCAGCCCTACTTCAACACGCTCCCGCTGGCTGGGGCCGTACCTGCAGCCGACATCATCGAGCTGGCTGATCAGGCCTATGACGTGGTGGTCGCCAAACTCCCGAAATATCGCCAGCGCGAACTGGCGACGGTTTCGGGCGCCAGCAGCGGTGATCGCCGATGACTCAGGCTCGGATCTTCACCACCAGCTTCGCCAGCGTCTACCCGCTGTATGTGCAGAAGGCCGAGCGGAAGGGCCGCACCGGGCCTGAGGTGGATCAAATCATCTGCTGGCTCACCGGCTACGACAACGCTGGCCTCAAGCAGGTGCTTGCTGACGGGCTGGATTTCGAGACCTTCTTCGCCCAAGCCCCAGCCTTCAACTCAAACGCCGCCCTGATCACCGGCGTGATCTGCGGACACCGCGTCGAGACGATCGAAGACCCGCTCATGCAACAAATCCGCTACCTCGACAAGCTCATCGACGAGCTCGCCCGCGGAAGGAAGATGTCTTCGATCCTGCGCTCCAGCACACTCTCCCCTTAACGCCGGGGACGGCTCCTCCGCGCAGCGCATTGGAACCGTCCCCAACCTGAGCGGTTCCGTCCGCCATCATTGGGCTATGTCTGGGAAGAAGAAGACCAAGAAGCCACCGATCGACAATGCGACAGTGCTGGAGCGGCTGGAGCGGGCCCGCGATGGCCAACTGCTTATGAGCATTCGGCGCTGGATTCCCTACTCCGAACGACTGGACGGCTTCGTCACCGGCATCGGCACTGATTGGATAGCCGTTGCCCAACACCGCGACAGCGGGTCCTACGACGGTTGGTGTGTGGTGCGGCTGAAGGACATCCAGGCGGTGCGCATCGAACCTGACCAGGATTGCTTCGAGATCCGAGCGTTGAAGGCTTGGGAGCAGTGGCCGCCCCCGGCAGTAGCTCTTGACCTGGACGGCTTGGGCGGCTTAGTCGCCTCGGCCAATGAGATCAGGCCGATCATCTCCGTGTTCACGGAATTCGACCGCCCGGACTCCTGCTGGATCGGCGCAGTGCGGTCATTGGAGGCCGACACCCTTCGACTCTCAGAGATCACCGTCAAGGCTGCCTGGGAAGGCGAACCACGGCACTTCGACGTCGAAGACATCACTCGCATCGATATCGGCGGTGGCTACGAGGACTCTCTCCTGCTGGTCGCCGGACCACCACCCGAAGACTGACCTCCTGGGCCGGGCATCCAGCACGCGGGGACGGTTCCGTCCACGTCTGTCCCCATGCGCTGCTCCTATTGGAACCGTCCCCTATAGGAGCAACTCAGCCCAGCGTCAGGGGCGCAGTCCGGGCAGCAGCAGCCAGCCGCCGAAAACCAGCGCGCCGACGGTGAGCAGCAGCCAAAGGGTTACCCAAAGAAGCCGCGGTATCCAGGTGATTCGGGCCAGCTGAGCAGCGTCGGTCCCAGGATCGCGGTTGCCAGCCACCTCCAACACTGGACGGGGCGCGGCTAACAACAACGTCCAAGCCAAGCCATGGGCGAGCCAGGACAGCGCGACCGGCGGCGCGTACAACCCAGCGATCGCGAGCATCGCCCCCACCCCGAGCACCACCAAGGCCCCGTAGAAGTTGCGAATGTTGAGCAGCATCAGCGCCAACAGCACCACCAGCAGCCACAACGCTCCGGCGGCATAGCCGGCCCCAGCCATCCAAGCGACGGCGAGCCCCACCACTGCTGCGGACGGGTAGCCCGAAAACAGGGTGAAGACCATTCCCGGACCAGTCGGACGTCCGCGAGTAAGGGTCAGCCCCGAAGTGTCGGAGTGCAGCCGGATGCCAGTTAGCCTGCGTCCGGCCAGCAGGGCCGCGACGGCGTGGCCGGCTTCGTGACAGACGGTGACGAACAGTCGCACCAGCGGCCAGACGAGTAGCACCAACGCGAGCGCCGCCACCGCCAACGCGATCATCACTGACGGTTGCGGCGCAGGCTGAACTGCGGTCGCTCGTTGCCACAGGTCGCTGATCAGGTCCACGCGCCTAGTCTGCCGGGTGCGGCTGTGCGGGGGGACGGCGGACGACCCTTCGACAAGCTCAGGGAACTGACCACCAGCTGGCTGAGCCCGTCGAAGCCCCAGTTGGCTGAGCCCGTCGAAGCCCCAGTTGGCTGACCCTTCGACAGGCTCAGGGAACTGACCACCAGTTGGCTGAGCCCGTCGAAGCCCCAGTTGGCCGACCCTTCGACAAGCTCAGGGAACTGACTGGCGGGCTCGGAGAACTGGTGACGGCTCGGGACGCTGAAATAGGCTCCAGGGGTGGCTTCAACCGGACAAAAGGCGCTGTGGTGGGCGGCCGATTACGCCTGGGCTGGTTTGGCCTGGCTGGCGACGATCGGTGCCCCCGGCGACCCGCAGCCCTATGCCGCCGGCAGCAAACGGCCGGTGGTGGTGCTGCCGGGGGTCTACGAGAACTGGAAGTTCACCCGGCCGCTGATCCAGGGCCTCCACAATGCCGGCCACCCGGTGCACGTGATCACCGAACTCGGCTACAACCGGCGCCCGCTTCAAGCCGGTGCCGCGCTGCTGCTGAGCTACCTGCGCCGCCATCAGCTCAGCGGCGTGGTACTGGTCGGGCACAGCAAGGGCGGCCTAATCGGCAAGCTCGCCCTGCTGCGCGATACCGAAGGACGCATCAGCCACCTGATCACGCTCTGCACCCCATTCCACGGGTCATCGCGTGGCCACCTGCTGCCGCTGCCCAGCGTCCGTCCGCTAACTCCGGCAGATCAGTTGGTCCAAACCCTCAGTCGGCAGACCGGCGTGCACGACCGCATCACGTCGATCTCGGTGCGCTACGACGAGCATGTGCCCGAAGGCAGCCACCTGGCCGGCGCCAAGAACGTGACGCTGCCCATTGCTGGGCACTTTCGGCTGGTCGGCCACCCAGCGGCGCTGGCCGCGGTGCGCGCCGAGATCGACGCGCTCGACTAGAGCAGGGTCACGGCCTGATCGAAGCCCAGGCGCGGGTTGCGCGGGAAGTTGCCGCCATCAGCCACGTGGCCGATGTTGACGACCATGATGGAGCGCAGCGCGGTGCCGTCGAAGAACTCAGCATCCACCCCGGCGTTGTCGAAGCCGGTCATCGGGCCAGCATCCAGCCCGGCAGCCCGGACGGCGAGAATGAACCCGCCAGCCTGGAGCCAGGCGTTGTTCGCCGCGATTACCGCGCGAGTATCGGGATCGCCGTCCAGCCATTCCTTGGCACCGGCCATCTGCGGGTTGGTCACCGGCAGGTTCAGATGAAACTCAGTGTCGGCGGCCAGAATCGCGACCACCGGGGCCGAAAGCGACTTAGCCTGATTGCCCTCGGCCAACAGCGGCACCAACCGCTGCTTGCCAGCCTCAGAGCGGACGAAGACCACGCGCAGCGGCTGACCGTTCATGGCGGTGGGGGTGAACTTCGCCAGTTCGTAGATCCTGGCCAGCTCCGCATCGGAAACCGGAGCGCCGTCAAAACCGTAGGCGGTGTGCCGGTCGGTGAAGATGTCCGTGGCGGTCACGCTCGCCTGGTCAACCTGGTTCGTCATCGTCAGCTCTTTCTAATCGAGGTAGTTGATCTCTCAACCATCTCGGTGGGTGGGTTATTCCCGCCACCGAGGATTCCGAATCAGCTCACCCAGCACGCCCCCACCTGGGCCAGTGCAGACCGCGCGAAAACCGTCTCGCCCCGGCCGCACGTCCGTAACACCCCTGTCAGATTGGTTTTCTACTGTGTTTGCCATGGCGACCCCCGCCCGAGCGACGATCCTTCAGCTCGACCCAGAAGTGCCGGTGGACCGCTTCGGCCCCTGGCTGAGCGCCAACCGGCTACTGGTGCGCGCCGTCCCGGTGTGGCAGCGCGGAGTGCCAGCCGCTGCGACCCTTGGTGATGGTGTGGTGATCCTCGGCGGCACCATGAGCGCCCACGACGGCGCTCGCCATTCGTGGATCGAGCCGCTCAAACAGCTCATGATCGAGCTTGTGGACTCAGACGTACCGACCCTCGGCATTTGCCTTGGCCACCAACTGTTGGCTGAAGCCTTCGGCGGCCAGGTGCGGGTGGCCGAGCCCCGCGGCGGCGAGCATGGCGCCTGCGAGGTCTACTGGACCGGCGCCGCCCGCACCGACCCGCTATTGCAGCGACTGGCCGTTAACGGGTCATCAGTGGTCGCCGAATCCCACGCCGATGTGGTGACCGAATTACCACCCCAGGCCACGCTCCTGGGCAGCAGCCAGCTGTACCGCAACCAGGCCTTCCGGGTCGGCTCGGCCGTCGGCGTCCAGTTCCACCCCGAGGCCTCGCCAGACCTGATGGGACGCTGGGCCGAGCTTCGCGGCCACGACGCACGTGAAATGCGCCGGTCAATGCAGCGCCTCGACTCCGAGCTGTCTCGCACCGGACGGCTGCTCGCCCAAGCGTTCTCGGCCCAACTACAGGCTCCTCCCATCGCAGCCTAACTGGCGGCGGTGGCCCGCCAACGAGCCGACCGGTGCCCGCAGGCCGTATCGTGGAGGTGTCCGAACCGGAGGTTGGAATGCTGCGGATTTTGCCGATCGTCATCGAGTTGGTGCTGCTCGTCGTGTGTCTGATCGACGCCGTGCAGACGCCGCAAAACTCGGTCCGAAATCTGCCCAAGTGGCTGTGGATGATGCTCATCGTCGTCGTGCCGATCGTCGGACCGATTGCCTGGCTGATAGCTGGACGTCCGCGTCGAAACTCCCAGCCCAGCGCACCTTGGTCGGCCTCCCGCGGGGCGGGACTGCCGCAATATGAGCGCCCGCCAGCATCGATGCGGGCCCCCGATGACAACCCCGAGTTCCTGGCTTCGATCAAGCAGAGCTCCGAGCACGAACGCCTGCTGCAGAAGTGGGAAGAAGACCTCAAGCAGCGCGAAGACGAACTGCGCAAGGGCGAGGAACCACACCCAGATCAGTCCTGAGTCGCCACCAACACCGGACGGGGCTGGCCGACGGACACCTCGGGCTCTAGCACTTTCGGCCGCCGCGCACCCACCAGCACCCCGGCGACCACCACCACCCCACCAACCAGCTCCAACCAGGTCGGCCACTCACCTAGCACCAGCGCGGCGGTGATTATGCCGGCCACCGGCACCAACATCGAGAACGGCGCCACTACGCCAGCCGGATGCCGCGACAGCAGCCAAGTCCACAGCCCCGAGCCGACGACGGTGGCAATCAGGCAGGTGTAGAGCAGGCCACCCCAAGCGGGTAGCGCGTCCGCACTGAGCGATCCGGCAACCGCGGTCGCGATCTGGTCGGGCCCCTCGAAGACCAGCGAGAGCGCCAGCATCGGCACCGGCACCACCACTGACATCCACAGGGTCAGGTGCAGCGGATTGGTTGGCTTGGCCAGCCTGGACGACAGGTTGCCGAAGGCCCAGCCCAACGCCCCGGCCAACACCAGCAGGAACGGCAGCAGGGCCGCAGCTTGCGCCCGCGACCAGCCGACCAGCGCCATGCCGGCCACCGCCACCGCGATTCCGATCCACTGCCGCGTTCGCACCCGCTCACCCAGGAGCAGCACACCGAGCACGAGAGTGAACGGCGCCGAGGATTGCAGCACCAACGAAGCCAACCCGGTGGGCATACCGGCGGCCATGCCCCAATACAAGAAGGTGAACTGGGCCACGCCAAAGCCGAGGCCGTAGCCGACCAGCCAGCGCAGCGGCACGTCCGGGCGCGGCACAAACATCAGCGTGGGCAGCGCGATCAGGGCAAACCTGAGCGCCACTAGAAAGAACGGTGGAAAGGCAGCCAGCGAGAGGTGGATCGCCAGGAAGTTGATACCCCAGATCACCGCGACGGCGATGGCCAGCAGGCGGTGACGGACGGGCATGGCTCCATCGTCTCGGCCGGCATAGGTGAAGCACAACCACTCAGATGGTGCAACATTAGTTTAGGCTGCCTTCATGGACATCGGGCATCTGGAGCTACTCCGGGAACTCCGCGACCGCGGCACCATCACCGCAGTGGCCGCTGCCGGGTTCCGCACCCCCTCGGCAGTGAGCCAGCAACTGCGTTCAGCCGAACGCAGTTTCGGCATCCGCCTAGTCGAGCCGGACGGACGCCGTCTGCGCCTGACCACCGCCGGCCGCCTGCTCGCCGACGGCGCAGTGGAGGTTTCGGCCAGCCTGGCGCGGCTGCAGCGCGAACTGGACGGCCTGCGCGGCGATCCTGCTGGCACGGTGAGCATTTGCGGGCTGCCCAGCGCCAGCGAGGCGCTGCTCCCACCACTACTGAAGCGGCTGGCTGGCACCAAGATCGAAGTGACGATCAGTGATGACGACATTGCTGAGGCCGACTTTGCCGGACGCGCCGCCGATCACGACCTGGTGATCGCGCACAGCTTGGCCGAACGGCCAACCGGCACGGCCGGGCTCGACACGACCACGCTGGCCAACGAACCACTCGACGTCGCCCTGCCAGCAAACCATCGCCTGACCACCCGTGAACACATCAACCCCGAGGACCTGGCCGGGGAGGACTGGATCGGGGTGCCGATCGGCTTCCCGTTCGACACGGTGCGAGTGGCTATCGAGAACCGCAGTGGCGCGAGTCTGAACATCGTCCAGCGGGTCAAAGACAATCGCCTGGTCGAAGCGCTGGTCGCCCAGGGGCTCGGCTGCGGCCTACTGCCTCGGTTCACCACCAGACCCCGCCCGGACGTGGTGATCAGGCCGCTGGCCGGGGTTCGCGCCACCCGCCGGATTGTGGCCATCTCCCGCCCTGATCGCACCGAACGCGCCGCCGTCCGCCTGGTCGCCGACGCCCTGACCGAGATTGGTAGGCAACTCCGCTGACCGATTCGGCCTGCCAAGCCCAACTTCCTGCCTGCTAGCCTTAATCCATGCAGATCAGCCCCGGGCTCGCTCAATCGCTGAGCCTTGCGTGCGCGCTGATGTGTTGTTGTCGCGGCTGAGCATCGGTCTACTAACCCGCAACTGCTGCTGCCGAACCAGCCCAGGCCCGTCCGCGAGCGCTGATGGCCACCAGACAACGCTTCCCAACATCACGAGGAACTCTCATGAAAGACATCAATTTTCCCAGCCCAGGTAACGATCTCGAACTCGGCGGTGGAATCAGGCCGGGTGCAACGGTGTTGTTGCTGAATGCTGGCGGCCGTCGGCACCGGTTCGCTAGCTCAGTTCGGCACCCCGGAGTGGCGAGCGGCACGACAAGCTGGTGGCGAAGGCCAGCATTCCAACCGAGGATGGGCACAGGTGAGTGAAATGACCCGCGATGAGATTTGGGCGCGAGTCCGGGTAGAGGTCGAAACCGAAGCCAAGGGCGAACCGTCCCTGGCCAGCTTCCTGCACACCACGGTGCTCTCCCACAGCCGCCTGGAGGACTCCCTCTCCTTCATCCTGGCCGCAAAGCTGGGCAGCGAGACCATCACCTCCCTCACCTTGCGCGAACTGATCCAACAGGCGTTCGACGACGATCCCGGCATCGGTGCGGCCGTTCGCGAAGACTTGCGCGCGGTGCTCAGCCGTGACCCGGCCACCCGCGGTTACTCCCAGCCACTGCTCTATTTCAAGGGCTTCCACGCTCTGCAGTCCTATCGGGTGGCCCATTACTACTGGACGCATGAGCGCCCGGCGCTGGCCATGTACCTGCAAAGCCGCATCTCTGAGGTGTTCGCCGTCGACATCCATCCCGGTGCCCGCATTGGCAAAGGGATCATGTTCGACCACGCCACCTCAGTGGTGATCGGCGAGACCGCCGTGGTCGAAGACGACTTCTCGATGCTGCACGAAGTCACCCTCGGTGGCACCGGCAAAGTGGGTGGCGATCGACACCCCAAGATCGGCCGGGGAGTGATGATCGGGGCTGGTGCCAAGGTGCTGGGCAACATCCGCGTTGGCGAAGGCGCCAAGATCGGCGCCGGGTCGGTGGTGTTGGAAGACGTGGCTCCATTTACCACCGTTGCCGGGGTGCCGGCCCGTCCGGTGAGCTACCCGATTCATGGCCTGCCGGCGATGGAACTGGACAACGACCCACTCTGAACACCCCACCATCGGGGCCCAAAACCCTGAACGACACGTCTAGCTGACTTCTCGGTAAAACCCCTAGTCAGCGAAAGTCGCATCTTGAGGATAAGGGCAGTCCCCCCGAAGGGGGACTTGTGACCTAAGACCAACCTGTTCGTAAATCACCTTGTGAAACGGGTACTGCGTCCACTTTCCAGCCTCATCGGCATCGCCATGCTCTTTGGGTTGTCGCTGGCGGGCGCCCCGAACGCAGCCGCGGCCACGGCCACCGCCAAGAAGGCCTTCGTGACTAGCCTGATCAGCTCGTCCCAGGCCGCTCAACGGCAGTACGGCGTGCCAGCTTCGGTCTCGATCGCCCAAGCCGCCGTCAACACCGACTACGGCACCGCCAAACTCGCCACCTCGGCCAAGAACCTGTTCAGCACCCGCTGCACCGCCAAGCTGTCTTCGCCCCAGTACGTCACTCTCACCACGGCCCAGGTCGGCAAGGCTTACGTCCTCGGCGCCGAAGCTTCCCTCGACAACAACAACCCCAAAGCCTTCGACTGCTCCGAGTTGGTGCAGTGGACCTACGGTCGTTCCGGCAACCCGATTACCGATCTGGCCGCGTCCCAATACAACGTGACCACCAAAGTCTCCGGCAGCCCGAAGACCGGCGATCTGGTGTTCCTGCGCAACAACCCGGCCCGCGCCAACGGCATCGGCCATGTCGCGGTGCTCACCAAGAAGCTATCCAACGGCGACTGGCAGATCATCGAGGCAAAGGGACGCAAGTACGGCGTGGTCAAGAGCACCTTGTCCTACTGGAAGTCCCGCTCCTACTACGCCGGGCTGCGGCGCTACTCGAAGCTGAACTTCGTCGGCGACGCCGGTGTCACCTCGGCTTCGGCCGCGAACACCTACCAGGCTGGCTGCTATTCGGTCACCGCTAGCGGCAAGACCACCAAGTACAGCAAGTTCAGCTCCACCGGCGATTCGGTCCTTGGCCACGCCGCGATCGTCGCTGAGGGCAAGGAATACGTTGCCGCCCGCAAGGCGATGAACAACGTTTCGAGCTTCGTCGATGCCGTCGCCAAAGCCGAGCACCCCACCAACCCTTCCGCCTACGCCAGGGCGGTGCGGGCGGTGATCGCCACCTACGACCTCACTCAATATGACGTGGCCCCGCTCAGCGTTGTGCTTTCCTACGGCGCCACTGGTGCCAAAGTGGCCGCATTGCAGCACCTGCTGACCGCCAGCGGGTATTCAGTAGGCCCCAGCGGCACCTACAACTCCGCGACCGTCACCGCGGTGAAAAAGTTCCAGAAGGCCAAGAAGCTGACTGCGGACGGCGAAGCCGGTCCGCTCACTTTGACCGCGTTGATGACGACTCTGAAGAAGGGCGCCACCGGCGGGCGAGTGAGCGCGCTCAAGACGCTGCTCTCCTTCGGCGGATACCGCACCGAAGCCGGTGCGACTCTGGATTCGACCACGGCCACTTCAGTGGTTGCCTTCCAGAACAGCACTGGGATCACCGCCACCGGGGCTGCCGACGCCAAGACCTGGTCAAAGCTGTTCATGCTGCTTACCGCAGCGCCGGTTCCAACGCTGGCTGGCACCACCACGGTCGGCAAGGCCCTCACTGCGGCACCTGGCGTCTGGGGTCCGGGGGCGGTGGAGGTCTCCTACCAGTGGTATCGGGGCGCCAACCCGATCGCTGGCGCGACCGGTAGGTCCTACACCCTGCAGCCGGCTGATGCCAGGCAGGCGATCAAGGTGGCCACCACTGGCACCAAAGCTGGCTACACCTCGATCACGCGCATCTCAGCGGTCACTGCTGCGGTAACTCCAGCCACCCTGACTGTCGTCCCCGTCCCGAAGATCAGCGGCAGCGCCGAGGCCGGCAAGGTCCTCACCGCTATCGCCGGCTCCTGGGCTCCAGCTCCGGTCGCGCTCAGTTACCAGTGGTACCGCAACGGTGCCTCAATCAAGGGCGCCACGGGCGCCAGCTACCGACTGCAGGCCGCCGACTACCGGGCCACGATGCAGGTCAAGGTCACCGGCACCAAGGATGGCTACTTCTCGGCTGCAAGGGCTTCATCGGCTACTGCCGCAGTCAAACAGGGCAAGATCACCGGCGCCCCGAACCCGACCATCGCTGGCAAGGTGGCCGTCGGTCAGACGCTCACCGCCAAGCCCGGCTCCTGGACGCCAGCACCTGTCGGCTTCAGCTACCAGTGGTACCGCGACAACACCGCCATCAAGGGCGCCACTGCCGCCACCTACAAGGTGCAGCTCAGCGAGGCCGGGCACGTCATCGTGGTCAAGGTGAGTAACGCTGGCGGCGCCTACGCCAAGGTGACCCGCACGTCGGCGGCTACTGCGAAGATCGCCAAACTCAACTGGACCTCCGCGCCAGCCCCGACTATCTCCGGCACGGCCAAGGTGGGCAAGACCCTCACGGTCAAGGCTGGCACGTGGGCCCCCGAGCCGAAGCTCAGCTACCAGTGGTACCGCGGCAGCACCGTCATCAAGGGCGCCACCAAGACCACCTACAAGCTGACCAAGTCCGATAAAGGCAAGACCATCACCATCAAGGTGACGGCCAAGCGGACCGGCTTCAACACCGCGACCAAGCAGGCCAGCAAGAAGATCTCCTGAGCGGTCAGGACGACTTGCAGTTGGCGTTAATGGTGAACGGAATCAGCGTCGTGGTCGTCTTGTTGTGGCGGGTCTCGCGGTCCTGCACCACTCCGGTCACCCGGTAGTCAGGGCCAGAGCCCGTCAGCGCGGCTGAGGTTCCGGCAATCGGCACCTCCGATGAAAATGACATGTCGTGAGTGCCCTCTTCAGCGTCCTCCCCCAGGAGCACTGCTACTGAGACCACCTCGAGGCTGGCGGGGCTGATCACCACGGTCATGTCCACGGTGGTGAAGAAGTCATTCTGGTGATCGGCAAGGACGATCGTCGCGGGCTCCCCCAGCGTGCAGGTGCCGGTGAGCTTTTCGGTGACTGGGTTGGCGTGCAGCATCAGCGAACCGGTCGCTTTCATCGGCACCGAAGACGGGCTCGGGGTCGGCGTGGGCGACGGAGTCGGGGCGATCGCGCTGGGTGATTGGTGCGGGCTGTACGGCGCTGGAGTTGGGGCGAACTGGGCTCCCCAGTCGAGGAGCCCGCAGCCGGTCAGTGTCAACAGCGAAGCCGCCAACGCTGCGCCGAATCCCAAGGCGCGCAACGATTTGTTCGGCGCGGGCGTCACCGCCCGGCCAGGGCCCGATTTGGGCAGGCCACTAGGTGCAATACGTGTCACAGTCCAATAGTCGTACGCCGCGCCAAACCTGAGGTCTCGACTCGCCCAGCCAGCTTCGGACTACCTTGCTTTCAGCTGATCCGAATCCCGTAGAGGAGCTTGGCGTAGGTGCCAACCACCAGCATGTTTCCGTACACCGCCGGGGTGGCCTCGATGTTCTTTGACAGCTGCAAGGTGGAGAAGTCCACTCCCTTGTTCGGATCGAACAGGTGCAACAGCCCGCTGGAATCACCCACAATGCCGTAGGTGTGGCCGTCGTCACCGGTGACCAGCACTGGAGAACTCCAACCGAAGCTGGCCAGCTTCCGTTCCCACGCGACGGTCCCAGATTCCTTGTTCAGCGCCACCAGCGTGCCGCGCTTATCCGATCCGGTCTTGGCAATGTTGAAGAAGACCAGATCGGAGACTTCGCCGGTGCCCAGCACCGGGGTGGCCATCAGGCCGCCGTTGACCGCCTCGTTGTAGACCGCGTCGATCGAGTAGCTCCACACCTGCTTGCCGGTGCGCGCGTCCAGCTTCTGAATGGTGACCGGGCCGGACTTCGCCCCATCGGCGCCTTCGCCCCGCTTGTCCATCTCGTTGCCGGTGTAGAGGTAGGGGACGCCGCCGCTGGTTTCCAACACGATGGTGGCGTCAGTGTCGTCGCCAGTGGGTCGCACCCAGACCACCTGCAAGGTGGTGGCGTCCCAACAGACGATGTTGCCGTCGTTGTCGCCGGCGTACATCAGATTGCGCCAAGCCGCCGCCGAGCTCTCGATGCCGTGCCGGGAGGAGACCGGAGTGTTGTAGTCGAGCTTGTGGAACTCCGGGTTCACGCTGACGGTCTTGGCCTGCGCGTCGAACTTGGTGTTCAACTTCACCTTGTAGATCAGGCCGTTCTCGCCAGGCTCGATCAGGGTGTCGGTGGCCGCGTTGACCAGCGCGGAGGAATCGAAGGCACCCCAGTTACGCGGGGCGCCGGGATCGGAGCCGCTCCAGCCCGACACCTCCTTGTTCTGAATGAGGTCGAAGATCCGGTAGCGCCACTCCCCCAGTTTGGAACCGTTCTCGTCCAGACCCATGCCGGCATACAGCAATGGGTAGCCGCGCGGATCGATCGAGCCGGTGCCTTTGAAGCCGAAGCCAGTCTCAATTGGCGCCTTGGTGTCGGTGCCGCTAGCCAGATCGAGGCGGTAGACCTTCCCGTCAACAACCGGGTAAACCACCTCGACGAAGCTCGCATCATCGATCTGCGCCTGGCTCAGGCCCATCGCCTGCTTAGTGGCCTTGGGCCAGTTCACCAACAGTGGCTGGCCGGTCCAACCGGCTCCGGCCCAGTGGGACTTCTCGGTGTAGACGTCACCGGTGGCCCGAGCCCACACGACCTGCAGCTTCTTGTCCTTGATGTCTGCCGTGCCGTAGGTGGGCGCGTCGCGGTAGTTGTTGCCGCGGAAGGTCAACACACCTGGCACCTTGGTATAGACCGAGGAATCACCGAAAGCGACCGGGCCAGACCCGGAGTAGTCGACCACTTTGTTGGCGCCGTCGAGCACCTTCCAGGTGGCCTTACCGCCATCGTCAAGAATCGAGCGGCTGAACGTCCCGGCGCCATCACTGACCGGATCGGTCCAGCCGGGCAGACTGTGCAGATCCACGGCCAGCTTCGCCGGATCAGTCTGGGAACTATGGGTTGGCGTCGTCGAAGCGGTCGGTTGATTCGGGCGACTGCCGGGCGTGATCGGATCAGCACTGGCGCAGGCACTCAGCCCTACCGCCAACGCGGTGGCCGCTGCCACCTGAAACACGAATCGCCGCCGGCGCACAGGTCGAATCATCTTTTTCCTTGTCTTGAGCGAGGCCATTGCGAGTCTAGGCGACGCCACCACCACTGCCGCGTAGGGCAGCCGGGGGCAACAGCGACCAACCGCAGTAGGCGGCATAATGGGGCGTCGCGCCCGCCAGGGGCGCAACGGAAAGCCCGCAAATGACCAAGCAGCGCCTACTGCCGATCTTCTACCTGATCGGCACGGTGATCTTCTGGGGCACCAGCTTCACCGCCACCAAGGGTGCCTATGCCATGCTGCCGCCGATGGCGGTCATCTGGCTGCGGATGGTGGTGGCCTCGGCGGTCTTCCTGCCGTTTTGGCACCGACTCCCCCGTCCTGACTACCGCCCGGGCGACTGGAAGCTGCTGGCAGCCAGCATGGCGTTCATTCCCAGCGCCTATTTCACGCTGGAGGGCTTCGCGATGGTGTTCACCACCTCCAGCCAGGCTGGGGTGGTCTCAGCCATCGCGCCGCTGATCGTGGCAGTGGGCGCGTGGCTGTTCCTGCGCGAACGGCTGAGCTGGCAACAGGGCCTCGGCATCGCGGTGTCGATCGCGATGGTGGCAGTGCTGGCCTTCGGCGGCACCACCCAGGAGAGCGCCCCAGCACCTTGGCTGGGCAACCTACTTGAACTGGCCGCAATGGTCACCGCAGCCGGTTCCACTATCACCATCAAGCTGCTCAGCTCGCGCTACCACCCCTGGTTCCTAGCCGGACTGCAGGCCGCCACTGGTGCGGTCTTCTTCGCTCCACTGGCCCTATTGGGTGAGCCGATTCACTGGGCCGCGCTGCCGACCGAAACGTGGCTGCAGCTCGCCTACCTGGGCGTGTTCCCCGGGCTGGTCGCCTTCGGGTTGTACAACTCCGCGCTTCGGTTACTGCCGGCCGCCTCGGCAGCGATGGCCATCAACGCCATTCCTGCCGTCGCTGTGTTAGCCGGCTGGCTGGCACTTGGGGAATCCTTGACGTTGCTACAGCTGATTGCCTGTGCCGCCATCATCGCCGCAGTGGCCTTTGCCGAGTGGGCCAGCAGCGGCAACCACGCTGCGGCGTCCGCGGATTCGGCCGACCCACCGATCGTCGAACCAGAGCTTGCCACGTTGGACCACAATGATGGTGGTCAGGCCGGGGCATTCCGGACGTGAACGAGCAGGAGAAATCGTTGAGCCAGCCCACCGCACCCAGCAGCATCCGAGGATGGCTGCCCCTGATTGCTGGCGCGACGGTGATCGGCCTGGCGTCCGGGGTGCTCGGCGCCGTGGCCTACAAGGAACTTGGAGATCAGCCCGGCTCCTGTGACCCCCAACGACTCGCGGTCAAAGTGCAGCCCTCGTTGGTGACCGTAACCGCCACCGGTAACGCGTCCCCGGTAGGCAACGGCGTGATTGTTCAGGCCGACGGCGTCATTCTCACCAACGCCCACCAACTTGGCGCCGGCACCCCGAGCTCGCTTTCGGTTCAGCTGCCCAGCGGCGAACAGTTGACAGCAAAACTCGTCGGTACCGACCCGGTCAGCGACCTCGCGGTGCTCAAGGTCGACCGGGTGCAGCTGCCAGCTCTGCCATTGGCGTGGGGCGAAGTGGTCAAGGTGGGCCAACCGGTGGTGGCCCTTGGCTCCCCACTGAACCAGCGTTCCACCCTCACTAGCGGCCTCATCAGTGCCGTCAACCAGAACGTGGCTGCGGCCAAAACTGGCGGCGGAGTCACCATCCTCCAAGACTCGCTCCAGCTCGACACCCCGATCAGCGATCCACTCACCGGCGGGGCTCTGGTCTCTTGCGATGGCCAGCTGATTGGGCTGAGCACCGCCGTGCCCATCCCACCAAAGGCGGATACGGCCAGCTGGAGCCGCGATCTCGGCTATGCCATCCCGGCCACGATCGCGCGCCGGGTCAGCCAGGAGCTGCTCGCCAACGGCACGGCCACCCACCCGTGGACCGGCCTGAGCGTCGCCCAGGTCAGCGCCGATATTGCCGTCCGCCACGATGGCCAGCCCGGGCTGTTCATCCAGACCGCAGCCACCGGCTCGCCGGCGACCACCGCGGGGTTGATGGCTGGCGATCTGATCACCTCCTTGGACGGCCAGACCGCGACCAGCGCGAGCTACTCCCGGCTGTTGCTGACCGCGAAGGTCGGCGATCAGGTGTCAGTGGCTTACCTCCGCGACGGCCAGGCCCACCAGGCCACCATCACGCTGACCGAACAACCAACCCCCTAGCCGCGATGACTACTAAGCGGGTCACCGTGGCCACCGACGGCTCTTGTCTGACCAACCCCGGCCCTGGCGGCTGGGCTTGGGCCAGCGAGGACGGCCGCCACGGCAGCGGCGGGCATGCCGGCACCACCAACAATCTGATGGAACTGCGGGCGGTCTACGAAATGCTGGGCGCCTACCCGAGCGACACTCCCCTGCTGATCCTGGCCGACAGCATGTATGTGATCAACATCTTCACCAAGTGGCTGCGCAGCTGGCGGGCCAGAGGGTGGCTGACCGCAGCCAAGAAGCCGGTGCTGAATCGCGAAGCCATCGAGCTGATCGCCGAGCGCCTTGAGGGCCGCGACATCCGCTGGGAGCACGTGAAGGGTCATTCGGGGCATCCGCTCAACGAACAGGTCGACACCCTGGCCCGGACGGCCGCCGAACGGATTCGCGACGGCTCAGGCGATAAGTAGCCGGCGCCCAGCCTCACCATCGCGGCCACCGGGAGTCAACCCGGCCACCGCGTCGGCCACCGAAGCCTCACCATCGGTGAGTTCGATGATTTCCCTTGAGAGCAGTGGCTCAGCCAGCACTGCGGCGATGAAAGCCGCCACATTGTCCCTACTGGTGGCAGCGTCCAGCACGGCTGGCCCAGCGGCAACCAGGCCGCTACCGGGCTCATCGTGCAACGACCCTGGGCGCAGGATCAGCCAATCCAAGTCGGTGCCGATCAGATGCACCTCGGTGGCCTTCTTCACCTTCAGGTAGTGCTCGAAACGCTCACCACGCTCCGCGTCTCGGCCGGCCTCCGGTAGCGCCGAAACCAGGACGAAGCGCGGTACCCCGGCGGACTGAGCAGCCGCGGCGGCCTTCTCCAGGCCACGTCCGTCAATCAGCGAGGTCTGGTCGATGCCGGTGCCGTGGGCGCCAGCAGTGAAGACCACCGCATCATGGCCGGTCATCCAACTGGCCAGCTTCGCGACCTGATCGGTGATGAGGTCGCCGATCAGCGGTGTGGCGCCGGTCGCGGCTACGTCCTCAAACTGCAGCAGGTTGCGATGCATTCCGGTCACCTGCACCCCGGATTCGGTCAGTAGCCGAGCGAGCCGGGAGCCCACCTTGCCGGCCGCGCCGATCACGAACACGTTCATTGAAAGCCTCCGCCATGACCAGCCCCGGGCTAGCAGCCAGATCGGGGCTGGGAGTCAAATCTGTTTGGGCGCCAGCGATGGCGGGGGCGTTTCCGTCCCCCGCCATCGTGGTGTTACTTACGAAATCGAATCGATGACGTTGGCGTAGACCTCCGGCTTGGACTTGCGCAACCGCAGCCCCTGCACCACCCCGATGCCGATGAACAACGGCACCGTGGCCAGCAGTGAACCGGCCAAGCCCCAGCCGCCGCCGACTAGATCAGGGAAGTAGGCGACGATCACACCGGCCACCGCGATCAGCCCGAGCGTCGAGATCCCGGGAGCGATGCGGGTCGACCAAGCAGTGCCCGGAATGTTGATCTTGGCGAAGTGCGCCACGACCGCCACCGAGGTCAGCGCCATCAGCACCACGATTGCAATGGTGGTGATGCCGGAGAACCAGGTGAATACCTGCATTACCGGGTCGAGGCCAAGTACCGCCAGGATGACCAGGATCGCCGCAGCAGTCGCGGTCTGCACCAGCGAGGAGAAAGCCGGCGAGCCGTGCGAGCCGTGCACCACACCAAGCTTGGCGGGCAGGAGGCCCACATTGCCCATGGCGTGCTGGTAGCGGGTGAGCACGTTGTGGAAAGAGAGCACGCAGGCGAACAGGCTGGTCAGCAGCAGGCCCTGCATCACGGTCGCGCCGACGACGCCGAGGTAGGCGTTGGCGGTGGCCATCAGCATGCCGCCCGGATCAGCAGCAGCCACGTCCAGCACCTTGCTCGGACCCCAGGCCATCACCAGTGCCCACGAGGCGAAGCTGTAGAGCAGGCCGATCACGATCACCGCGGCGTAGGTGGCCCGCGGAATGGTCTTGTCGGGATCCTTGGCCTCATCACGGAAGATCGCGGTGGATTCAAAACCGATGAAGCCGGCGAAGGCCATCATCAAGCCGATGCCCGGGGAACCCGACGACCAGGCGGGAATGGTGAAGGGAACCAAGGACAGGCCTTCAGCGCCGCCGCGGAACATGATGGAGCCAGACAGCGCCAAGGTGACGCCCACCTCGGCAATCAGGAAGACCCCAAGCACCTTGGCGCTGAGGTGAACGTCGCGGTAACCGAGGATCCCGACGACGGCGATCATCGCCAGGGAATACAGCCACCACGGCAGGTCGGGCGCTCCGAGCGTAGTCAAGGTCAGGTTGATCGAGAATCCGAGGTAGCCGTACACGGCCAGCTGGACGGTGGTGTAGGTGAGCAACGCCAACCAGGCGCCACCGACACCCATCGGACGGCCGAGACCGTAGCCGATGTAGGTGAAGAACGCACCCGGCTTGGGCACCGCCCGAGACATGGCCGCCAATCCGACCGAGAATAGGAGCAAGATCACAGCCGAAATGACGAAGTTGAGCGGGTAGCCCGCACCATCGCCGATCAGGATGCCGAGCGGCGCGGCGCCGCCAATGACGGTGAGCGGCGCAGCAGCAGCCACCACCATGAACACGATTCCTCCTACCCCGAGCGATCCGCTTAGTTTGCGGTTATCGGTCGAGACTGGAGCCAAAGAAACCTCAGTAGCCATGTAAGAATGATGGCGGCCTTGCATTGCGCTTGGGTCTCTCGCTTGTTACAGGACTGAGTCAGTGTTCCGGTGTTTACGCAATGCCATCCGGGGCAGCGCGCCCTAGTTTCTCCCTGAAGATCATTGACCCAGCTCGGACACCACGGACACCTGAGCTCCCGCTCAGCGACTAGGCCGGACGGCCTGAAACCGGCCAGCAGCCCGGCCAATCAGGATGGAGAACAATGTTCGGCAACCGCGAACGCAGCGCAATTTCGCAAGGCTCCCGTCTTAGGCATCAACAACTGCCGAACAACTCAATTCAGAATTGCTCGCGCCCCGTTGCACCATTCCCATCCAGCGGTAAATGGTGCGACGTATCAAGTTGTCGCCCGCTACCCCAAACGCGCCACCACTGCTGGGACGATCGTCTTCAAGTCCCCCACCACGCTCAGGTCAGCCAGGCGATGGATCGGCGCCTCTGGGTCACTGTTCACCGCCAAGATGCGGCGGGCGGTGCGCATGCCAGCGATGTGCTGGATCGCACCGGAGATACCCAGGGCGACATAGAGATCTGGCGAGACCGACTTGCCGGTCTGACCAACCTGCAAAGTCTGGGGCACATAGCCCGCATCGACTGCGGCGCGCGAACCGCCAACCGCCCCGCCAAGTGCGTCGGCCAGTGCCTCCACCGGGGCGAAGTCGCCATCGGTGCCACGTCCCCCGGATACCACGACATTCGCTTCCACCAGTTTGGGCCGCTTGGTGGCGGCGGTCGGCTCGGCGGAGATTACTCGGGCCACGGGAGCGACCGGTTCGAAATCAAAGCGTGCCTGCCGCACCTCCGCCTCAACCTCAGCGATCAGGGGCACGCAGCTGTTCGGCTTCACTGTCAGCACTGCCACCTCGGTCAGCACTTTCGCGGTCACGGTGTACTTGCCGGCCCAAACCACCTTGTCGGCAACCAGTTCAGCAGTTTCAAAGCGAGCCGTCACCACGTCGGTGATCAGCCCGGCGCTGAGCTTGGCTGCCACCAGGCCAGCCACCTCGTTACCTTCCAGACCGGAGGCCACCAGAATGACTTTTGCGTGGGCGGCTACGGCGCGGTCAGCCAACAGGGCGGCTTTGGCCAGCACCAGGCTGTCGCTCAGCTGCGGGCAGCTGACCAGGTGCACTTCGGCAGCGCCGAAGCGACCCAGCTCAGCAACCAGCGCCTGCGGCGCCTCCCCGGCCACCACCGCTACCGGACGGCCAAGCTGACCAGCCAGCGTCAACAGCTCGGCCGTCGATGCGTCCAGCACTTCGGCATTGGCCCCAACTAGGACGACTACGTTTTCGCTCATTTCGGGCTCCTCACTTGGTCGCTGCGGCTAGGAAGTCAACGATTTCGTCCACGCTGCTGCCATCAACATCGACGATCACTCGGCCAGCGGCGCGATCGGGATTGCGGCCCACCGCCAGCACCTCCACCCGGGCTGAACCCACGCCCACCGCACTCGCGTCCACCCCCAGGTCGGCCAGCGTCAGCGTGGCGACCGACTTCTTCTTAGCGGCCAGGACATCTTTGAAGGACGGGTAGCGCGGCTCGCCGGATTGGTCGGTCACGCTCACCACTGCGGGCAGGGCGGCCTCAACTACCCGGGAACCGGTCTCATCAACCCGGGCGATTTTTGCCAGCCCAGCTTCAACGCTCACTGCAGCGGCTTGGCTGAGCAGCGGCCAGCAAAGCGAATCGGCCAGCAGCGCAGGCACCACCCCAAGGCCGGCATCGGTGGAGCTCATTCCGGCAACCACCAGCCCGCCTTCGAGGCTGCGGATCGCGGCGCTCAGCACCGTGGCGGTGCCAAAGACGTCACTGCCAGCGATTGCCTCATCGGTGACCAGCACCGCGTCATCAGCACCCATCTGGAGGGCCTTGCGCAGCGCGCTTTCAGCCTCAGCCGGGCCGACGCTCAGCACAGTGAGGGTCGCCCCAGCCAGTTCGGTGCGCAACCGCAGCGCCTGCTCGACCGCATACTCGTCGAGTTCGGAGAGCCGACTGGAGGGCCCAACCCGTCCCAGCGAAAGGTCGGCTTCGAAGCCGACCTCATCGCCGGAATCGGGCACGTACTTCACCAGCGCGATGATTCGCATCTCAGGACTCCGTTTCAGCTTCGTTGGTCGGGTTCGTCAGGCCGCGCTTGACGCCGGCCAGCACCAGGTGGGCCACATCGGTGACCGCTGGCGCTTGGTCTCTGCTGGCTGCGGCATCGCCGAGCATGATGGCGCAGAACGGGCAGGCCGTAGCCACCGTGGCGGCACCAGTGGCCTCGGCCTCGTCCATGCGGGCGGAGTTGATTCGGGTGCCGATGGATTCTTCAGTCCACATTCGCGCCCCACCGCCACCGCAGCACATGCTGGACGAACCGCTGTGCTCCATCTCGACGAGTTCGGCCTCAGGCAACGAGGCCAGCAGTTCGCGGGGAGCGTCGTATTCGCCGTTGTGTCGGCCGAGGTAGCAGGGGTCGTGGTAAGTGATCTGGCGCCGCTCATCCTCGGGAGGGGCGACCACGTTCAGCCGTCCGTCGCGGATCAGTCGGTTCAGTACTTGGGTGTGATGCTCGACGCGGTAGTCCGCGCCCAGTTGGCCGTATTCGCGGCCAATCGAGTTCAGGCAGTGGGCGCAGGTCACCACCACCTTCTCCACGCCGTAGCTGGCGAAGGTCTCGATGTTTTCGGTAGCCAGGCCCTGATAGGTAGCCTCATTACCGGCCCGGCGTGCTGAATCACCGCAACAGGTTTCGGCCTGCCCCAGCACGGCGAACTTCACGCCAGCCAGGTGCAACAACTCGGCGACCGCCCGGGTCGTCTTCTTGCCCTTTTCGTCGTAGGCGCCGGCGCAGCCGACCCACAACACGTGATCAACCTCGTCCGCGCTGGTCACATCGGTGCCGAGCACCGGGACGTCGAAGTCGAGCCCCTTGGCCCAATCCATCCGGTCGCGCGGCGGCAAACCCCACGGGTTTCCCTTGGTTTCCAGATTGCCGAACAGGCCGTTGAACTCCTCGGGGAACTCCGATTTCACCATCACCTCGTGGCGGCGCAGATCGATGATGTGATCGACATGCTCGATGTCGACTGGGCACTGGTCGACGCAGGCCCCGCAGGTAGTGCAGCTCCACAGCACGTCCGGGCTGATCACGCCGCCGACCAGGTCGGCATCCCGGGTAGGAGCCGCCAACTCGCCAGCCGCGCCAGCGGATTTCAGCGCGGCGAAGATGTCGAGACTGTGCTCCATCCCGGCGGCCTGATCGCGCAGGGCCAGGGTGAACAACTTCGGTGAGAGCGGCTTGCCGGTGTTCCAGGCTGGGCAGAGATCCTGGCAGCGTCCACATTCGGTGCAGGAGGCGAAATCGAGCAGCGACTTCCAGCCGAACTCCTCGATCTTGCCCACCCCGAAGGTCGCATCCTCGTCGAGGTCGTCGAGGTCGCGAATGTCGAAAGCTTTGCCGTCCACCAGCATCGGCGCAGCCGCCCCCAGTGCCGGGGTGCCATCGGTCTCCCGGCGGGCGTAGACGTTCAGCACGCCCAGAAAGCGGTGCCACGCCACGCTCATGGTGGTGGCGTAGCCCACCACGCCGAGCCAGACCATCGACACCAGGATCTTGAAGGTGGCGGCCACTACGATGCCGATTTCCAGGGCCACCGGCGGCAGGCTCCAGAAAAGCTGACCCACCCAGAAGGTGAGCGGGTAGTGCACCCAGCTGCCAGCTTCGGCCGTTTCGGGGTAGCGGGCCAACACCGCTGAAGTGAGGACGTGCATCACCAGCACGCACACCAGCACCGCGGCGATCACCGCCTCAACGAAGTAGCCCTGCCAACGGGTGGAGCCGAAAAACCGGCTGCGCCAATCGCGGGCTCCCGCGGCATCCTCAGGTTCGCTGGGGTGCCGCAACCGGACGGTGAACAGCACCACGATCGCGACCAAGCCGCCGACGGAGAAGAGCTCCAACAGCCATTGCCAGACCGGCCAGCCGCCGATGATCGGCAGTTCGGCGTACGGATCGAGCACCTGGGCGTAGGCGATGGCCAGGGTCGGCACCAACAGAATGAAGGAGACCATCACCACCCAGTGGGCGGCCTTGACCAGCGGCCGAGCCCGGAAACGTCGGTGGCTGAGGATCTCGGTGACCATATTGCCCAGCCGCTTGCCGACCGGGCCGAGGCGGCCCGGGCTGGGCTGACCGGCGCCGATCAGCCGGTAGAGGGTGAGCGCGCCCCGAACGAACAACGCCACCGCCGCAATGCTGACCGCGACTGCGATCACGAAGAGCAGTACCTTCATGACTGACTCACCTCCTCTGATTCGACTAACACTGGTTGACTAGGTTTGACCCTTCGACAGGCTCAGGGAACTCAGTGGCTGAGCCTGTCGAAGTCTTCAGCCGGCCGACCCTTCGACGATCAGCATCAGCGAATGCCGACCGCGCCGACGTAGGGGTACGGGCTGAGCAGCAGATCGCCCTCGGCGAAACGGCTGAGCCGGAAATCCGAAGCCTTGACGTTCGGAATCGTGGACTCCCCCTCGACGATGATGTCGGCCATCAGCCGGCCAACTCCGGGCGAGATCTTGAAGCCGTGCCCCGACATGCCCGCCGCGACGAACAGCCCGGAAATATCGGTGGCCGAAATGATCGCGTTGTTGTCGGGGGTGGAATCGACCTGACCGGTGGTGGTGGTCGAGACGCCCGGATCCTCGATTCCAGGGAAGCGGTTGATCGCCTTCTCAGCGGTCCGCTCAATCGCCTCGTTGCTGGCGTGGTTCGGGTAAACGTCCGGATCGGTGATCGGGGTAACCGAAGAGCCGTCGCTATTGCCGAACAGCAGCTCGGGGCCGCGCAGGTGGACGTACTGCATGCTCACCAGATCGGAGAACACCGGTGGGGTGCCCAGTTCCATGGCCGGGTCGATTACGACCTCCTGGACGAACTGTGGGGTGATCGGCAAGTCGATGCCCAGCGGGGCCAGCAGCGGCACCGACCAGGCGCCAGCGGCCACCACCACCACATCGGCTTCGACGATTTCGCCGTTAACCAGCTTGACCCCACTGACCTTGCCCTCGGCGGCGATCAATTCGGCCACCTTGGCACCCTGCTTGATCGCCACCCCCTGGGTGCGCAGGTAGGCGGCCAATCCCTGGACGGTGGCGTAGCCGTCGCCGTAGCCGCCGCGCGGCTCCAGGCAGAAGGTGGCGAAGTCGTCCACGTTCGCAGTCGGCCAAAGCTCCTTGGCAGCAGCCGGGGTGATCTCTTCGGTCTCGACCCCGATGCTGCGCTGGTTGGCCAGGCTCGCCCGGAAGGGTTCGAGGTTTTCGGCCCCGATACCGACCAGGTAGCCGACCTGCTCGAACTCAATATCGGTGCCGATCAGCTCCTTGGCGTTCTCGAAGAAGTCGAGGCTGTAAAGGGCCAGCGCACAGATCGAAGTGACGCCGTAGTGGCAGCGGATGATGCCGGCAGTTTTGCCGGTGCCGCCGGAGCCGACGGTGTCGCGCTCCAAGATGGTGATGTCGGTGATGCCCTTGCCCAACAGGGCGTAGGCGGTGGTGGCACCGATGATGCCGCCGCCAATGATCACAACTTTGCTCATGGGTAAATAGCCTTTCTCGGCCTGAGTGGTGTAGCCGGACGGGCGCTGCGCTCAGTGCTGCAGCAGCGCCCGTCCAGGGTCTGGGTTGATCAGGCCATCACCGGGGTGCTCCACAGCGGGAGCTTCACCCCGATGCCCTTCTCCAAGGCATTGCGGTAAATCACAGTGGCCCAGGCAACGTCCTCGATCGGCATGCCGCCGACGCTGAACACGATGAACTGGTCATCGCTGACCCGACCGGGCTTGCGACCCAGCGGCACGTCACCGATGTTGATGACCTTCTCGGCCGGAATCAACTTGTCGTGAATCATGTCGACGAAGCGGGTGCCGATGATGCCGGTGGTGGTCTCATAAGCCGGGTAGCCGAACTCTTCTTGCCAGTCGAAGTACATGCCGACGTTGTCGATGAACAGGCCGGTTTCGGGCGCCATCAGCAGCTCGTCTTCCAGCTTGAGGTTGGCGACCGCGCAGATGAAGGCGCCGGGCTTGAGCCACTCGGTCTTCACCAGCGGGTAGGTGGCCGGATTCACCTCGCCGGAGACGCCGGAGTGAATGATGTCGGCGCCACGCACCGACTCTTCCATGGTGTCGCAGATGACGATTTCGATGTGCGGCAGGCGCTCAGCGGCCCACTCTTTGAAAGCCTCGCTGGTGACGCGGCGGCGTCCGTAAACCTGAGCCTTCTTGATCGGCAGGACGGCGTTGTAGGCCTCTAAGCCGGTCTTGCCCATGACGCCGGGGCCGATGATGGAGACCACTTCGGAATCGGGCTTGGCCAGGTACTTCGCGCCAACGCCGGGGACGGCACCAGTGCGGTAGGCGCTGAGCAGGTTGGCCGACATGAACATCTTCGGGGCGCCGGTGTCTTTGTCGTTGAGGATGAAGGTCAGGATCGAGCGCGGCTGGCCCTTCTCGCGGTTTTCGATGTTGGAGCCGTACCACTTCACTCCGGCGTTATCGAAGCTGCCGCCAAGGTAGGCCGGCATCGCCATGAAGCGGCGGTCGACGCCGTCGATGGGCATGTTCGGAAACTCCGAAGTCTCGGGGAACAGCATCATGGCGCCGTGCGAGTTGCCCTCGTTGCCAGCCATTCGGTAGTCGCCCTTCTGCAACAGCTGCAGCGTCTCGTCCATCGCCTCAACACAGCCGGCCATCTCAGTGACGCCGGCCGCGATCGCGTCCGGTTCGCTGAGGTACAGGAACGAAATCTCGGTGTCCGACATGACTGCCTCCTCTTTCAGTACTGGTGAGCGATCGGATGCGACGCCGGATCTCGATCTAGTAGAGGCAACGTTAATGAGCGCGCGTACACAAACGGTTTCGCCTGTGTATCGGTCTTGTTTCGGCTTCCTGGGAGTCACCGCTCACGGCGGCGGCCCGCTGACCACCGCAGCGGAGGTGGCCCTCAGGCGCGGAAGGAGTCGATCAGCTGGCGGACTTCAGCCAGCCGAGCCGCGCCGTCATCGCCCCGGAAGACATAGTCAACCTGGGCATTGGTGCCCACGCTCATCAAGATGTTGCCCAGGGCATCGGCCGGGGTGTCCGGTCGCAACTCGCCAGCCTCGATGCCCTCTTTCAGCAGGATCGCGAACTCGTCAGACCACTCCACCATTTCGGGGTTGCCGTGGCTGGCTTGGGTCGAGTTCATCGCCGCGACGCCCCAGAAGGCCAGCACCACCTTGGCCTCGTCCTGGAGCTCAGCGGTAAGCGGGAAGAAGGTCTCCATCATGGCCAGGACGGCATCGACCCCAGTGCGTCCCGCGATCGCCCGCGCGACCCGCAGGTTCGACTTGTCGAGCACGGTTTGATAGGTCGCCGCGAGCAGATCGTCCTTGCCTTTGAAGTAGCGCCAAAGTGCCCCATTGGATACCCCCAAATGACTGGCCAGCGCCCGGGAGGTGGCCGCGCCCATGCCGTCTTGGGCGATCAGCTCGAGCAGCGCGTCGACAATCTCGACCCTCCGCTTGGCGTAATCCACGATCTTCGGCATCTTCGACCCCCTTCGCCCGGGATTCTAGCCGCGCCTGCTCACGGGGACGGTTCCTCCGCGCAGCTCACGGGGACGGTTCCGTACGGGTCTGTCCCCATGAGCAGCGCATTGGAACCGTCCCCACGAGCAGTGGGCCGACCCTTCGACAAGCTCAGGGTGCTGGTGGGGCTCAAGGACCCGCCCCAGGGTCAGGACAGCACTAGGCGATAAATGCCGTCGTCGGTGCCGTTGGAGGTGGTGAAGTACAGAGCGCCATCGGGGCCTTGCCTGACGGTACGAATCCGTCCGTAGCTGGTGGCGATCTCTCCGGTCTTGGTGAGCTTGCCTGCCTTGGAGACCTTGAACACCAAGATGCCTTGGCCCTTCAACTCGGCAACAACGAGCGAGCCGTTCCATCGTCCCCATTGGGCACCACTGAGGAAGGCCGCACCGCTAGTGGCCACGGTTGGGTAGCCAGAGCGCCAACGAGCTTTCACCGCACGCGGGAAGCGCGACCGATCGGTCATCGAGCGCTTCTCGTTGTAGCCCGGGGTCGGCGACCAGCCGTAGTTGCGTCCCTTGAAGATGCGGTTGATTTCGTCGTCCCGGCTGGGCCCGTGCTCGGCGGTCCACAGCTCGCTGGTGCCGGGACGCTTCGCCAGACCCTGCAGGTTGCGATGCCCGAAGCTCCACACCAACCGAGCGTTGCCGCCCCTCTTGTAGAACGGGTTGGTCTTAGGAATGCTGCCATCGCTGCGGATGCGCAACACCTTGCCACCCAGCGATTTCAGGTTCTGCGGGTTAGTGCCCTTGGCGGCGTCCCCGGTGGCGATGTAGAGCAGCTGCGCCGAGCGGAACAGCAGCCGACAGCCGTTGTGGCGTCCGTACCCGATCGGGATGCCCTTCACCAGGGTGGCCACTTTCACCGCATTCGCATCATCGACCAGGCGCCATTTCCACACCTGGACGTCCGAGGCTGCCCCGGAGGATTTGGCCACCGACATGCAGGTGTAGAAGAAGCCGTTGGACGTTGCCTGCGGATCGGCCACCAGCCCCAGCAGGCCCGCCTCCGAGCTTTGGAAGACCTTGGGCAGCGGCAGGTTCACCCGCACCGGCGAGCCGCCGGGACGCAGCGTCCACAGCCGTCCGGGACGCTCGTCGAACAGCATCATCGAGCCGATCCAGGTCACGTCCCAGGGAATCTGGAGACCAGCGGCCACCTGGTTGACCGAGTAGCTGAAGCCGGAGGGCGGCGCCGCTGGCATCGGCGCCGCAGCAGCCACCGACGACGTCCCAGGGGCCAGCAAAGCCAGCCCCATCAGGGCCGACAACATGATTCGAGGAGCACGCATCGCCGCACCTCCGCGCGTTTAGGGGGGTTAACACCTGCCACGCTAGGCCCGCCCACCCGGGAGCGGTATGGCAGCTATTGCCCGGCTGGGGTGCTCGCCGCCCTGACCTCAGAGCACCTGACCGCGGTCCTTCAACTCGGCAACCATCTCGGCGTGGAAGGCCTCATCGATGCGGTACTTGGCGCGATAGACCACGTAGCCGATCACGATCAGGATCGGCGGCAACACCAGCATGAAGATCTTGATCGTCAGCAACCCCTGTGGAGTCATGTCGGCCGGCGACTGAGCGGTGTTGATGCCCGAAATGATCGCCGCCACGCTCACGATCCAAGTGGCCAGCGCCCCGCCGACCTTATTGATGAACGGTTGGACGGCGAAAGTGACCGAGCCGTTGCGCCGTCCCAGTTTCCACTGGCCGTACTCGATGGTGTCGGTGAGGAAGACCAGCATCAGCAGCACCACGAACGACTGGCCGAAGAACATCAGCAGACCGCTGATGCCGATCCAGATCATGTTCATCGGGGAGAAGAAGAAGATCACATAGCCCACCAGGATCACCGCGGTGGCGATGCCGTACAACCGGCGCCGCGGCGCCAACTTGGAGACCGCCGGGAACACCGCAAAGCCCAACAACTGCCCCACGCCCAACACTGCAGCGAACGGGGCGTACATGCCCTCATCGCCGTAGACGTATTTGAAGAAGTAGACCCCGAACGAGGTGGTGGTGACATAGCCGGTCATGAACAGCACCATCGAAACCGCCGTCCACAGCAGTTGATCGTTGCCGAACACCGCACGGAGGAGTTCGCGCATGCTGGTGCGCTCCGATTCGACGACGATGGCCGGCTCACGCACCCCGAACAGCGTCACCGCCTGACCCAGCAGCAGGACCACCACCACGGCCGCCGCGAACACCGTCCAGGCGCCAACGGGGCCGAAGATCGGAGTGAGGGCGCCGGTCACCGGAATCACCGCAACCACCACCGCGAACAACCCGATCGTGGCGAACACCTTGGCCAGCGAGCCGTACTTCTCCCGCTCCTTCTGATCCAGGGTGAGGGCCGGCAGCATCGACCAGTACGGAATGTCGTTGGCCGTCCACGACAGGCTCCAGCCCAGATAGATGATGGCGAACACCGCCACCCAGGCGCCGCCGCTCAGCTGCAAGTCGGTGAACAGCAACACTGTGAAGACCGCTGAGGACAGCGCACCCACCAAGATCCACGGCTTGTAATGCCCCCAGCGCGTGCGGGTGTTGTCGACGATGCCGCCCATGCCCACATCGAGGAAGGCGTCGATCAGGCGTGCGCCCAGCACTAGCGCGCTGACCGTCCACAGCTGCTGATCGGTGAGTTCCATTGCCTCGGTCAGGAACACCACCAAATAGATGCTGACCAGGCCGTAGACCATGTCGCGACCGACGGTGCCGACACCGAAGGTCCATTTGTTGCGCCGGTTGAGGTCGGGCATTGGGGGTGTCCCTTCAGTTGGTGCGGTACCGCTGGGACGCCACCCAACGCTGGTAAGCCTGGGCGGTCACGCCGGCGTTGGCGATGATATCGGCGTAGAAGTGGCCCGACTCCTTGATCGTCCGGGCCTGGGTTTCGTAGTTCAACTCGACCAGGCCGAACCGGGGCACCTCACCATCGGCCCACTCCCAGTTGTCGGTGAAACACCAGTGGTAGTAGCGCTTGATCGGCAACGCAGCGGCCGCGATCTGCGCCAAATGATCATGGACGTACTTGGCCCGGAAGGCGTCGGTGTTGTCGCAGGTGCCGTTTTCGGTGATGTACAGCGGGCTCGGGTAGGCCGCATGCACCCAGCGACACACCTCGATCAGGCCTTGGGGATAGATCTCCCACCCCAGGTCGTTTACCGGCACCCCCTCGGCCACTCCGTCGCTGAGGCCGCGCACCGTGCTGCGGGCGTAGTAGTTGATGCCCTGGAAGTCGTAGTAGCGCCCCGGCACCACCCCGGACGGACGTCGGAACGGCCAGCCAAACACGCCGGTGTTCATCGCCTTCAGCAACGCCCGCTGGAACAGGTGCTCACTGGCCTTGGCCGCCACCCGATGCAGCGGATTGTCTGGATCGGCCGGGGCGAATGCCCGCAGATGCGAGGCGGTGCCCACCAGGGCGTGCGGTTGAAGGGCGTGAATCATCTGATAGGCCGCGATGTGCACCTCGGCTTGGGCCTGCATCACCGCCAGGGCTTTGGGCAGCGAGCGTTCGCCGGGTGGCCAGTGGCCCCACAAATAGGCCTGGGTGGCATAGACGTTCGGCTCGTTGATCGGAATCCACTCGTTGACCCACTCCCCCAACGCCAACACCATTCGGCGGACGAAGCGGCCGAAGTGCACCTTCATCGACCGGCTGCCCCAGCCGCCAGCATCCACCAGCCAACCGGGCAGATTGAAGTGGTGCAGCGTCACCAGTGGGGTGATGCCAGCGGCCCGCAGCGCGGCCACCTCGTCGCGGTAGTGCGCGATGGCCGCCTCATCGAACTCACCGGGCGCCGGCTCCACCCGGGCCCATTCGATGCCCATTCGATAGTGCTTGACGCCAAGGGTCTTCAGCAGCTCAAGATCTTCGTCAACCCGGTTCCAGTGATCGGCGGCTCTGGCCGGGGATGAACCGTCCGCGATCCGTCCAGCCGCAGCCCAACGATGCCAATTGGTGTCCAGGTCGCCGCCCTCGATCTGGGTGGCTGCCGACGCCACGCCGAGCTCGCAATCAGGTAACTCAAATCCAGCCATCAACCCCCCTACGGGCTCGCCGCACTGGTGCGACGTTAGCGCACTCAGACCCCTTTTCCGAGCTTGGCGGGCGGTCAACAAACCGGCGCGTGTTAAGAGTTCCGCACCGGCGGTAACAGGCTGGTTAACCGCCTCGGACGCGCGGTAGCGGCGGCCCTTGCGGGCGTAACTTCCGTCCATCGACGTCGGCCCCCAGGCGTCGATTCGGCGTTCCTGCCTGCCCCACCAAAACGAGAGGACCACCATGAGCACGGCAATCGATGAGGAGCCGGTAGCCGTTTCCGGCGTCACTTACCAACGTGCCGAAGACGGCTATTTCGACAAGCGCAAGCTGAAGCGCACCGCCGGCTTCTGGGGGCTGTGGGGTATGGGGGTTGCCGCAGTCATTTCCGGCAACTTCTCCGGCTGGAACGGCGGCATCGCCGCCGCCGGTTGGGGTGGGTTCGCCATCGCCGCCCTGATCGTGGTCGCGATGTATGTGCTGATGATCGAATCGATCTCAGAGATGGCCGCCGCGATGCCGCACACCGGTGGCGCCTATTCCTTCGCTCGGGCGGCGATGGGCCCGTGGGGCGGCTTCGTCACCGGGTTGGCCGAGACCATCGAGTACGTGATGACCACGGCAGTCGTCATTTACTTTTCCGCCCAGTACGCCGATGCGATCATGACCACCCTCACCGGTGGATTCAGCCTGATCGAGCTCGGCTTCGCCTGGGTGTGGTGGGCCGGGTTGTACGCGGTCTTCGTGCTGCTGAACGCCGCTGGGGCGCACGTGTCGTTCAAGTTCGCGATCGTGGTCTCGATCATCTCGGTGGCGATTCTGGTGCTGTTCGCTGGCATGGCGATCTTCTCCGGCAAGTTCAGCTTCGACGGCCTGTTCGACATCGCGCCGCTGGCCGGGGCCACACCGTTCCTCCCGCTGGGCTTTGGTGCGGTGTTGTTCGCGATGCCGTTCGCGATGTGGCTGTTCCTGGGCATTGAGGAGTTGCCGTTGGCCGCCGAGGAAGCGCACAACCCGGAGAAGGACATTCCCAAGGCCGGACGTGGTGGCTTGCTCACCTTGCTGCTCACCGGCGCGCTGGTGGTGGTGCTGAACCCGGGTGTGCTGGGAGCCTCAGCTACCGGAACCTCCCTTGAGCCACTGTTGGACGGCTTCCGGGCGATCATCGGCGATCAGGCCGCAGCCGTGCTTTCGGCCTTCGCCCTGATCGGTCTGCTGGCCAGCGTCCAAGGCATCATGTTCGCCTACGGCCGCAACATGTATTCGCTATCGCGAGCTGGCTACTACCCGAAGTTCCTGTCGTTGACCGGCGCTCGGCACACGCCTTACTTGGCGCTGATCGTCGGCGCGGTGATCGGCTTCGCCTCTCTGTTCGTCGTGCAGTTCGGCGGCACCGAGGCTGGCTCGGTGGTGCTGAACATCGCCGTGTGGGGTGCCGTGGTGGCCTACCTGCTGCAGATGAGCGCTTATGTGATCCTCAAGGTGAAACACCCCGAAGCCAAGCGGCCACATGTGAGCCCGTTCGGCATCACCGGGGCAGTGATCGCTGGCGTCATCTCGCTGGGGGTCTTCATCGGCGTCCTGCTGAACCCGGCCTACACCATCGCCATCTACACCGTGGTGGTGCTGTACGTGCTGGCGCTGGTCGCCTTTGCCGTCCATGGACGCCACCAGCTGGTGCTCTCCCCCGAGGAGGAGTACGCCCTTGGCGGCGGCCTCAGCGAGGAGAAGGAGCTTCGCTGACCTGACTGGCTGCGGGCCGGGCTTCAGGACCCGGCCCGCAGCCAGTTCCCCGCGCTCCCACCAGTTCCCTCAGCTCCCACCAGTTCCCTGAGCCTGTCGAAGGGTCACGACTCGGAGTGGGGTGCCTCACGACTCGGAGGCTTCGACAGGCTCAGCCGACTTGGGGGAATTGGTCCGGCCTCACGTGGGATTCCCGCTGCCAGTTGGGCAGACTTGGGGCGTGAAGAAGCCAAAGGCCCTCATCTTGCGGGCACCGGGTTCGGCCGAGGTGGCCGAACCGGTGCGTCCGGCCTGGATCGACGAACTGCTGAGTTCCGTCGAGGCCGCCTTTGCACTGACCGGCGCCACCACCCCCGGCTGGCCCGACCCGCAC
Source organism: Propionicimonas sp. (assembly GCA_013791955.1). Taxonomy (GTDB): domain Bacteria; phylum Actinomycetota; class Actinomycetes; order Propionibacteriales; family Propionibacteriaceae; genus Propionicimonas. The sequence continues at coordinate 152,753 of VMSW01000008.1, read as the reverse complement.
CCCGATCGCGATCCGCTCGAGGAGGAGTACTCCCGCTGCCTGGATCAGGGCAAATACGGCATTCTCCAAACCCGCCTGGACGCCTGGCGTCAGGCGCTCACCGCTCGCGGACTGGTGCAGGTCAGTGAGGCCTCAGCTACGGAGTGGGTGGGCCAAGTTCGTCCACCACAAGAGCGGCCAAGCGAGTTGCACTTCGTGCCGACTGCCGCTGGCGGATTGAGCCTGGTGGCTGCGACCACCATCGTGGACGATGCGCCTTTCGGCCTCGACCTGGGGGTGCGCTCAGCCGACCACCCAAGCGCCTATCTGGCATCGCTGCCCGATTGCGGCTGCGACGCCTGCGACTCCGGCTCGGCCGATCTGCTCGGGCAACTCGACCGACACCTGCTCTCGATTGCGCAGGGCGGGGTGATTCACGCGCGCTTGGGCGCGGAGTTCGTCACCCGCAACCTCGATGGTTGGTCAGCTTCCAGCAAAGGCAAAGACTCCTGGTTGGATCCGTCGCGGCGGGCAGCCAAGAACGTCCGGCGCTGGAGCGGGACCCCCTGGATGGACTTAACAGAGGGGCTTCGACAAGCTCAGCCAACTTGCCCACCTGTACCCCCTGCGCCCCCAGTTCCCTGAGCTTGTCGGAGGGTCAGCAGGCCGAGCCTTCGACAGGCTCAGCCAACTTGAGGGACTCAGTCGACCTGAGAGCTCAGCTGACTTGGGGAACCTGGCCGGAGGTGTCCTTCAGGTCCACTCCGGAGCGGCCGAGTGCCCGAGCGCCGTGCAGCAGATTCAGCGCGGTCTTGGCTGCAGCGACATAGGACAGGCCCTCGGGGGGATGAATGTTGGAGATGCAGTTGCGCTCGGCGTCGTTGCGTCCCGGCACCGGCGCATGGGTGAGGTAGATGCCGAGGCTGTCAGCCACCGACAAGCCCGGACGCTCCCCGATCAGCACCAGCACTGTGCCCAGCCCCATCGCCTGACCGATCGCATCGGCCACCGCTACCCGAGCCTGGGTCACCACCACCGGCGGGGCCAGGCTGAGACCAGTGCCGAGTGCTGCCACCAGGGCGGTCATCATCGGCACCGCATGCTCGGCCACCGCTTTGGAGGAAAGGCCGTCGGCGATCACGAAGCCAACGTCCCAGCCGTCATCGGGTAGCCCGTCCACCGAGGCAGGTAGGCGTCCCAGATCGGGACGGCGCAGGTAGGCGCTGCGATCCGGCGCCTGGCTGCTGAGCACGATTGGCTCACCGATGCCCAACCCCGCCAGGCCAGTCAGCAGCGCATCAACGTCGAGTGGCACATGGACGGCGTCCCGAGCCGCGGCCAGCGAGACCTGCAAGTCGAGTACCGCAGCCGTCGGCAGGCTCACGCCTGCCCGGCCCAGGCCGATTCGTGCCTGAGTGGTAGCTCGCAGCGGCGCCCACGGGTCCAGATAGCGACCCGGACCGGTCGCGACCGTGCTCACGAGGCCACCCCCGCCAGCGCCCGCAGCCTGGAGGCGCCCAGCTCCAAACCGCGCACCGTCCCATAAGCGTCGGCGATGCCCTGTTGTTTCAGCCAGCCTTCGAATTCAGGTGCCGGACGCAGCCCCAAAGTGTTTCGGATCACCAGGGCGTCGTGGTAGGCCAGCGATTGGTAGCCGAGCATGATGTCGTCCGCCCCCGGCACGGTGATCACGAAGTTCACCCCGGCTGCAGCCAACAGGGTGAGCAAGGTGTCCATGTCGTCGAAATCGGCTTCGGCATGGTTGGTGTAGCAGACGTCCACTCCCATGGGCACCCCCAGCAGCTTGCCGCAGAAGTGGTCCTCCAACCCGGCGCGAATGATCTGCTTGCCGTCGTAGAGATATTCCGGGCCGATGAAGCCCACCACGGTGTTGACCAGCAGCGGCTTGAACTGTCTGGCCAACCCGTAGGCCCGAGCCTCCAGAGTCTGCTGATCGACCGGACGGCCACCGGTGCCGATATTGGCCCCCGCGCTCAACGAAGAGCCCTGCCCGGTTTCGAAGTACATGACGTTGTTGCCCACCGTGCCGCGCTCGAGCGATAGGCCAGCCTCCATCCCCTCGCGCAGCATGGCGATGTTCACCCCGAAGGAGGTGTTGGTGCCTTGGCTACCACCAATCGATTGGAACACCAGATCTACTGGGGCACCGGCCTCAATCAGGCCGATGGTGGTGGAGATATGAGTCAGCACGCACGACTGCATCGGAATGTCATAGACCCGGCGCACCTCGTCCAGCAGGCCAAGCAGATCCGCACTGACCTGGGGCGAGTCGCCGGCCGGATTGATGCCTACCACCGCGTCGCCCTGGCCGAGCAGCAGCCCGTCCAGAATCGAGGCGGCCACGCCGCGCAGGTCATCGGTGGGGTGATTCGGTTGCAGCCGGGTGGCCATTCGGCCCGGCAGGCCAATCGTGGTGCGGAAGCCGGTAACCACTCGGCAGGCCTTGGCCACCGCGATCAGATCGGAATTACGCATGATCTTGCTCACCGCGGCCACCATCTCCGGCGTCAGCCCCGGGCCAACTGCGGCCAGCACCATCCCAGCATCGGGACGGGCGGCGACTTCCAGCAGCCAATCGCGCAGTCCACCGACCGTCAGATGCGAGACGCGCGCGAAAGCATCGGCCGAATGGGAATCCAGAATCAGCCGAGTGACCTCGTCAGTTTCATAAGGAATCACGGCTTCATTGAGGAAGCGGGTCAAATCGATCTCGGCCAAAGCCCGCTGGGCCGCGGCCCGCTCCGCCTCAGAAGTGGCCGCGCAGCCAGCCAGTTCGTCCCCGGAACGCCTTGGAGTGGCCTTGGCCAACAGGTCAACCAAGGAAGCGAACTGATAGGCGTGACCGTTGACCGTCTGACTTGCGATCATGGCGCTCCTTCCGCTCGAACACACATTGTTCGACCACTACTGCCTATCAGACACCGCTGTTGTTAGCGTCGAGTTAAGACCCGATTTCGCTGGCGAGAAGATGGGCGACCCTGAGCTTGTCGAAGGATCGGCCCACTGCGCATGGGGACGGTTCCAATGAGCAGCTCACGGGGACACACCTGGACGGGTCCGTCCCCGTGAGCTGCTCGGAGGAACCGTCCCCGCGGGCGAGGACGAGGGTGGGGAGTTGGGCGTGAGAGAATCGGTCGGTGCGCCGGTATCGAGAAATCCTGAGTGTCCCGGGCGCGAAGAAGTTCTGCTTGGCCGGGCTGCTGGCTCGCTCCGGTGGGGCGATGATGGGGCTGGGCCTAGTGCTCATGGTCTCATCGCTGTACGGCAGCTATGGGCTGGCTGGTGCTCTGGTCGCGGCGAACGTAGTGGCCTGGGCCATCGGGACGGCCGTCCTGTCGAACCTGGTCGATCGGTACGGCCAGCGCCGGGTGATGTACCCCGCGGCCATCGTCTCGGCCAGCGCCTTGGCCCTCACCGTGGTGCTCGCCCTGCTGCAACTCCCGATCTGGACGTTGGTCGCCCCGGTGATCATCAGCGGCGCGACGGGCGGCTCGCCGGGCGCGATGGTGCGAGCCCGCTGGAACTACGTGCTTTCCGATCCCGATCAGCTGCACACCGCCTTCTCCCTGGAATCCACCCTCGACGAAGTCACCTACGTGGTTGGGCCGGTGGTGGCCACGGCGCTGGCCACTGGCGTCCATCCGGTCGCCGGGTTGGTGGCGCCGGTGGTGCTACTGCTGGTCGGGGCGAAGCTGTTCTATTCCCAGCGCTCCACCGAACCGCCGGTGCCGCCGCGCGAAACCGCCAGCAATCGGCCCGCGCATCACCGCCGAATCGCCCTGCTGATTCCGGGGGTACCCGCGATCGTGGCAGTGAACCTGCTAATCGGGGCCATGTTCGGCGCCACGGACGTAGCCGTGGTAGCCGCGGCTACCAGTTGGGATTACCGTCCAGCCTCAGGAATCGTGCTCGGCATGTTTTCGGTGGCCTCGGCCGCGGCCGGGTTCTACTACGGCTCCCGGAGCTGGCGCTCGCCCTTGCTTGGCCGCTTCGTGGTCGGAGTGCTAGCGATGTTCCTCACCGCCACTGCCCTATTGGCGGCCAACACCGTCCTGTTGCTCACTGCCACTGGAGTGCTGTTCGGCGCCACCGTGGCCCCGACCCTGATCAATGGCAACTCTCTGATCGGCCAACTGGTGCCCCGCGAGCGGCTCACTGAAGGCTTGTCCTGGATGGGCACCGGCATCGGCATCGGCGCCGCCGTCGGCTCCAGCATCGGCGGGCAGGTGATCGACTACAGCGGCTACCACGGTGGCTTCATTAGCGTGGCGGTTTTCGGTGCCTTGGCTGCAGTGATCGTCCTGGTTTCGCTTCGCGGCCTGCGCACCGACGTCGCCAACCTCAACGAAACACTCGACCCGGCGCAGTCCTCAGACTAGGACGACACCGGGCCGAGTCCTTCGCCGGCGAACAGACCTCAGCGCAGATACAAGGCCCGCGCCGGGCAAAGCTTCACCGCGAGAGCGGCATCGTAGGGGTCGACATATTCCTCGACCACGATTGGGTAACCCCATTCGTCCAAGGCGACTGCTCTCGGCAGGGTTTGAGCACAGACCCCATGGCCGGAACACAACACCCGGTCGACCCCGATCCGTGCGTTCTCAGGCGAGCTTGGCATAGCTGCGTCCTCCTGCCTTGGTGCAACTGTTGTCGGCGTGTTTGGCTAGTTCGGCGCCCAGCACCCGCAGCGCGGATTGCGCGAAGCGGACTACCCCCTCGGGGTGGCCACAGGCGCCACGTCCGCCACTGAACTGACCCAGGCGCCGAACTAGGTGCCAATGGGTCTCCCGGTTCGAGTTTTCGCTGAAGGCGATCCAGTCGCGTGACAAGGCGGGCAGCCCGAACATGCACGGGCCGCACTGGCCGGCCGATTCGCCAGCGCCGAAGGCGATCATTCGGGTCGCCACCTCCACCGGGCAGTCGCGCGGATTCCACACGGTGATCAGCCCTGGCCCCATCGAGCCGCCGAAGCGCTTCATGCCGGGGCCGTCCCAGGTGGCCGAGCGAACCTCCTCAGCAGTCAACAGCACTCCGCCCATCCCGCCGACGCCGACGTACTCGATGTCCGGGGCGAGCCCGCCAGCCATCGCCAAGACCGAAGTCAGCCGCAGGCCAGCCTCAGCTTCATAGACTCCGCGGCGCTCCACATGGCCACCGACTGCGACCAATCGAGGCCCAGGCTCAGCGGTGGTGCCGAAGGATCGGAACCAGTCGGCGCCGTAGCGATTGATCTGGCTAACCCGCAGCAGAGTCTCGGCGTTCAGTACCACAGTCGGACGAATGCGCTTGCCCTGACTGTCACGGCCGCCAAAGACGAATGGAGCCCGCTTGGCCATCGGACGCGCCTGGCCGCCGTGGGCCAACGAGATCAGCGAGGTCTCTTCACTGGAGACGTAGCGCTCCGGGGTTTCCAGTACGCGCAGTCCGGCATCAGCGAACCGGCGAGCGGTTTTGGAGTCGCGGTGGGCGGCGAACAGGGTCTTGGCATTGCGTCGTCCCCCAGTCACCAGCTCGACACCTTCGAGCAGTTCGGGCAGGTGGTGTTCCACCACCCAGGCGTCCTTGGCCGCGCCGACCTCGCCGTCGCAGGCGTTCACGATCAGCCGGGCCTTGTTCTCCCGGGCGGCCTTCACTTTGATGGCACTGCTGAAGGCAGCCCCACCACGTCCGGTCAGCCCGGCGGTTTGCAGCAGTTCAACGATGTCGGTCATGACCACTCCTGGACACTAATTTGGCTACGGCGTTCGCGGTCGCCGAAGCTGACCGCTACCCGCCAACTGGCGAAGAGGCCACCGATGACGCCACAGGCCAAGGTGACAAGCCGCAGCACTGGCTGATCGGTGGTGCCAAACATGAAGCCGTGAACGATGGCGACCACCCACATGCCGTAGCTGGCCCAATGCACCCCGCGCCAGAGGCGTTCAGGAATGCGGTGGCGCAGGTAGCTGGTCAAGACCACCACAATCAACAGGTCGATGCCGATAGCACCGAAGCCAACCAGCAGCGGCTCATAATCGGAGATGAAGGGCACCAGGATCGCCCACCAGCTGATCGACACGTAGCCGTCGATGATGGCGGTGACGATGTGGGCGGCGAGAAACACCAGCATGCCCAGCGACAGCCAGCGGTGCACGCCCATGGCCACGGTGGCGCTACTGCCTTGCGGGCGGCGGCGTCCGGCGGTGATGACTCCCATCACGACCACGATGGTCAGCAGCACTATGCTCACCACCCCGGTGGCCCGGGACAGATACCACAGGGCGGATCCGGTCAACATGGGATCTCCTTCTCGGGTTGTTCGGGAATCGGCCAGCCGCCGGTGAATACCGCCGTGCCGTCCGGACGCTCCAGTCGGGCCGACACGTCGTTCGCGTCCAGCCAGGCCGGGGCAGCTTCGCCGAGCACCAGGGACGCGGTCGAGGCCGTATTGGCCTCCAGAGCGGTGGTGGCCACACAGGTCACTTGACCCCACACCGCCTCAGCGGTGCGTCCGGTGCGCGGATCGATGATGTGATGCGCCTGGCCGACGTCGGTCTTCCAGGTGCGCAGTTGAGTAGATGAGGTAGTGACTGCCTGCACAGTGATCGCGATTGCCTGCCGCTCAGTGCCGTCGGCCGCCTCCACCCCGATCGACCAGCCATCTTCAGGAGCGGTGCCAGCGGTGGCGATGTCGCCCCCGAGGTTCACCAGGAACCCGCCAGGTAGCTGCAGGGCCAGCAGGCGGGCGATCATGTCGGCGGCGTGAGCCTTGGCGGTGGCTCCGAAGTCGATCACGGTGCCCTTGGGAACACTCACCCGACCGAGGCCGTCGATCTGCACCCGCTCCCAGCCGGGCACCGCAGCGCCGCCGTCAACGTGATAGCCGTCACGGGACCGCACCTGATCCATGTCCTGGTCGTAGCCGGAGGCGAGCAGCGCCCGTCCGACGGTGAAGTCGACCAGCCCGTCACTGATCCGTGCTGCATGTTGGGCAGCCCTGAGGTAATCCAGGAACAGCGGTGAGGCGTACGTCCAGGCATCGGCTTCGGCAGCTCGGGCGGCCAGCAGGCTCACTTCCGAATCGGGACGGAACCGCGAACAGGCCGCATCCAGGGCCGCCAAATGGTCCTTGGCCAGCTCCACGGCAGCCGCCAACGCATCCGACCGGGTGGCCAGGATCTCGTTGGTGGTGCCGATTGCCCGAAAGCTCGCCGCGAACACCGAATCAGCTTCAGTGATCAGCGCTTGCGCTTCGGGGTTGGCCAGGGTGGCGGTCATGTTAGATCAGGATCCTTTGGTCTTGGTCGGGGCTGGCTTGGGGGCCGGCTTGGGGGCCGGAGCCTTGGTGACTTTCGGCTTGGGGGCCGGCTTCTTCTTGACGGTGGTCTTCGGCTTGGTGGTGGTCGGCCTCGGCTTTGCCTTGGCCTTGGTCGTCGCCTTGTCGTCGTCGTCCTCGCGCTTCTTGGTTGCGCTCGGGGTGGGAGTGGGGGTCGGCACCTCGGTGGCCAAAGGCAGTTGGCTCTGCTCGTCGGCGGCCACAGCATCACTTTGCGGGGTGACCGCCAGCGATGCCGCGATGCCCCCGGTGGCCAGGGTGCCGGCAGCCATCAAAGCGCCGATGGTGAGCCTCGTCGTGGCAAGTGCGGGTGTGCCCATTTTCGGACTCCTCAAGTTGTGGTTGGAGCAACTTACGTAGCCACACTCTCTGAGTTGTCTGTGCCGAACCTGTGAGGACTGCTATGCCAGCATCAGCCCAACCTCAAGTTTGTGTAAAAAGGGCTGTCAGCAGGGCTAAGAGCCCCTGGTTGAGGTGTTTGACGACCCACTGGAGGAGCCTGGATTGACCGTCTGCCCGAAGCCGGACCCGTCGGTGCCAGAGCTAGTCGAGGTACTTGTTCCAGAGCTGGACGAGCCGGTGTTCGTTGGGGTGCTGGTTGAGGTGTCGGCAGCGGTACTGGCCGTGGTCGTGGTGGTGGCACTGAGGCCGATCAGGATGCCGGTGATGGCACCACTGAGCACAGTGGCACCGGCTAGGATCGCGGCCACTGCCCTGCGGGCTTTCGAGACCGCCGGGATGGTAGTCATGGGCGCCCCTTTCTGGTTGATTGGCTGTCAACAACCAGATTTGGGCAGCCATCTTTGAGTCTCCTGTGACGTGGCGCAGGAGCATCCTGTGAGCCCAGCACCACCCTTGAGGCTGCCTTAGGGTCGCCGGACCAATCAGCTGGCGAACGTCAGCGGATTGCCCGGGATCGAGTTGATCAGCGTTTTGGTGTATTCGTGGCTGGGGTGCTGCAGCAGGGCACGGGTATCGCCTCGTTCCACCACTTCGCCGTTGAGCATCACTAGGGCTCGATCGGTCAGATAGTCGACCACCGCCAGGTCGTGCGAAATGAGCACGATCGCTAGTCCCCTGCTGGCCCGCAAATCGAGCAAGAGGTTGAGCACGTTGGCCTGCACCGACACGTCGAGAGCCGAGGTGGGTTCGTCCGCCACCAGCACCTGCGGTCCGCAAGCCAGTGCTCGAGCGATGCCGACCCGCTGCCGCTGCCCACCAGACAACCCGGCTGGACGACGTCGAATGACCTCACCGGAAAGCCCAACTTCGGCCAGCACCTCTTCGGCCCGCGCGGCGGCGACATCGGCTTTGGCGCCGTCCCACACTCTCACGACCTCGGCGACTGTGGCCTGGGCCGACAGCATCGGGTTGAGCGAGGCGTAGGGGTCTTGGAACACCATCTGCACCACTCGACGAAGCGGATCTCGACGGCGCACCCCTTTCCAGGGGCGCCCTTGGACGAGAACGGTGCCGGCCGAGGGGTGCAGCGAGCCCACCAGGCCTCGCCCGACGGTGGTTTTGCCGCTGCCGCTCTCCCCGACGATGCCTACCGCATCACCGGCACGCACCTCCAGATTGATACCGGTTGCCGCTGGCGCTAAACCTTTGGCGTAGCGGAACTCGGCGTTAGTCACTTCCAACAGCAGCTCAGACATTGGTGCTCGCCTCCTCCGACTGGCCCGGCCAGCCATGGCAGGCGCTCGACCGGTCGCCAGTTAGCGGGAGCAGTGCGGGCTGCTCAGTGCGGCAGACGTCCCGTGCATGCGGGCAGCGGGGCGCAAATCGACAGCCGGTCGGCCACTGGCCAGGGACGGCTGGCACCCCAGGTATTGTGACGAGCCGTTCACCCTGGGCCCGGGATGTCGGCCGCGCACCGAGCAGAGCCGCGGTATAGGGATGCGCGGGCTCACGCATCACCTTGCCGGTGTTGCCTACCTCAACGACAGTTCCGCCGTACATGACGGCAATCGTGTCGGCGACATCAGCTACCACCCCGAGATCATGGGTGACCAACAGCAGACTCATCCCGCTCGCGGCCCGCAAATCAGCAAACACCTCAAGGATCGCCTTCTGCACCGTGACATCCAGAGCCGTGGTGGGCTCGTCGGCCACCAGTAGCCGTGGCCGACCGGCCAACGCGAGCGCGATCATCACCCGCTGGCGCATGCCACCGGAAAGCTCATGTGGGTAGCGCCGTAGCACGCCTTGCGGATTGGGCAGGCGCACCAACTCCAGCAGCTCTCTCGATCGGGCCATCACCTCGGCCCCTGGGTCGAGGTGTCGCACCGACTCGCGCAGCTGGGCGCCGACGGTCATCACCGGGTCGAGCGCGTTGAGGGAGGCCTGCGGCACAAAACCAATCTGGCCGCCCCGCACCCGTGACCAGCCCCGGTCGTCCAGGTCAGTGAGCGTGGTGCCGTCGAAGCCGATCGAGCCCGCCACCACCTTGCCGCCGATCCTCGGCAGCAGGCCCATCAACGCCCGACAGGTCAGCGACTTACCCGAGCCGGTCTCACCAACCAGGCCCAGCACGCCGTGCGAGGGCAGCGACAATGTGACTTCGGAGAGCACCGGTAAGCCGCCGATTTCAACACCGAGGCCATCGATGGTGAGCAGGTCGGTGGTCATCGCGCTCCTCCGTCAACCTCGGCCAGCAGCGAGTCAGCGATCAGCGACAACGCGATGCCATAGACGGTGACAACCAAGCCCGGCATCACCGTCACCCACCAGGCCGAGTACAGCACCGTTGAGCCGGCGAGCATCAGCGAGCCCCACTCCGGGGCTGGCGGCTGAATGCCAGCGCCGATGAAGGGCATACCGGCGATGGTGACGACGGCGACAATCGCGTCCACAACCATGTACGCCACGACGGTGGTGGCCAGGTTTGGCAGCAGGTGGCGAATGATGATGCGCGTCTTGGAGTACCCCAACAGCGTGGCCGCAGTAATGAAGTCACGTGAGCGCAGGCTCAACGCCTCACCGCGAACTAGCCGGGTATAGGAGGCCCAGTTGATGGCCACAATGGCGATCACTGCTGGCAACGCCCCCCGGGGGAACGGTCCGACCTCCCCCACTCCGGAGAAGACCAACGCGATTGCCATCACGATGATCATGCCGGGGAATGAGATGAGCGCGTCAGTCAGGCGCATCAGAATGGAATCGGTCAGCTGGGAGCTCATGGAGGCAACTACCCCGACCAGGGTGCCGATCGCCGAGGAGGCGACCACCACCAGGACCACCATCAGCAGGTCGTTGCGTCCGCCCACCCAGGTGCGGACGAAGACGTCGCGACCGGCAGTGTCGGTTCCAAACAAATGCGCCAGCGATGGCGGCATCAGCGGCTTGCCAGCGATTTCGGTGGCGGTATAGGGCGAGATCATCGGCACAAAGATGGTGGCCAGCACGATCAGGGCGAGCAAGGCCAGACCGAGCGCCAAGGCTCCACGCGGACGCCGGGCGGCAAATCGCCAGTGTGGCAACCGCAGCCAGTGTTTGCGCGGAGCTGGGGTCGGGGTCTGAGTGAGCATTGAGGCAGTCACAAGGCGGCCGTTCGGGTACGAGGATCGATGATCCAATAGGCGGCATCGGCCAGTGCATTGAAGAAGATCACGGTGACTGCAGAAACCAAGGCGATGCCCTGAACCACCGGGAAGTCGCGGGAGCCGACTGCGGCCATCATCCGGGAGCCGATCCCGGGAATGTTGAACACGATCTCGACCACGGCGGCGCCACCAATCAGGCCGCCCAGGCTGTAGCCGATCAGACCGACAATCGGCAGCAGGCTGTTCGGCAGCACATGGCGCAGCACAACTCGATGGCGGGGCAGCCCGCGGGCGATTGCCGCCTCGACGAAGTCTTGGGCGAAGGTCTCGCGAATCGACTGCCGCAACGAACGGGCGATCACCGGCGTCAGCGCGATCGACAGGGCCAACGCCGGTAGCCAGATGTACTTCAAGGAGTCAACGGGAGTTCCGTGCCAGCCGCCGGCTGGCGCGATCTTGGTACGCAGCGCAACCAACAGCAACACCATGCCGAACATGAACGGCGGTGTGGAAAGCAGGATGACCATCACAGCCTGTAGCACCCGGTCGAACGCATCATTGCGTCGGATGCCGGTGATGATGCCGACGGCGATGCCGATCACCAAAGAGATCACCAAGGCGAAACCGACCACCGACATGGTGTTGGCAAAGGCCGGGCCGATAAGTTCGTTCACGGTCTGGGTGCGAGACACCAGCGAGGTGCCCAGATCACCATGAAACAGCGCCACCACCATGTTGACGAACTGAGTGGTCAGGGGCAGGTCGAGACCCATTTCGTGACGCAACGTCGCGACCGATTCCGGCGTAGCGAACTTACCCAGGATGAGTCTGGCGGGGTCACCAGGAATGACCTGCAACATGCTGAAGGTGATGGTGATGACCCCCACGAGGACGAAGGCGATCTGGCCGAGCCGCTTGGCCAGCGCCCAGAACAAGCCGCTGTGTCGCCCGTGTCGGGGTCTTTGCCCCGTCCCAGCAGTAGCGGTGGTCGGCGCCGAGGAATCCTCGGCGCCGACCACCATCGTGGTGTGCGATTTCACCAGCTCTTGGTGGCCACGCGCAGCCACCCGGTCGGCTCGAACGTGACCCATTGGCTGGAGGCGGTGTTCTTCGCATTCACGAAGGCCCAGTCGACCAGCGGAATCAGGGGCATGTCCTTCGCGAACTGCTCGTTGATCTGCTGCATGAGCGCGGTCCGCTCATCGCCGGTGGCCGAGATCGCCTTGGCAATGAGGGCGTCCATCTCCTTGGAGGAGTAACCGGAGAACAGAGCGTTGGTGCCACCATCAGACTGCACGCCCTGAGCCAGCAGGATGTCGGCCCTATCGACGTAGTCGTAGAGACCAGAACTGATGAAGCCGAAAGCGAAGTCGCTTTGTAGGGTGCCCATTTCGCCACCTTCAACGCGCTGAGCGGTGAAGGTAATCCCGATCTTGGCCAGATCCTCGGTCAGCAGGGCGGCCAGATCCTCGGTGCTCTGCTGTCCGGGCTGGAAGGAGAACTTCAGCTCACAACCGCTTTCGCACTTGGTGCCCACCAGCAGCGCCTTGGCAGCTTCGACGTCGACCGCCTGCGGCAGCACCGGGTGCGACAGCTTGGAGGTGTTCGGCCAGAACTGGTAGAGCGGTTTGGCTTGCCCGGCCCAAATGACTTCACTGATCTGGTTGCGATCGATGGCCAGCGAGACGGCCTGTCGGATCTTCGAATCGGTGAGGATGCCCTTCTTGTCATTGGGGATCAAGAAGTTGCCACCGAAGGCCGGGGTAACCGAGCCCTCAACCTCACCAGTGAACTGCGCCAAGGTGTTCGGCGGAATGTTCTCGGCCAGATCGATCGAGCCGCCCTTGAGCTGCACACCGCGGGTGTTGGAATCCTGGATGTAGACAAACTTGATTTCGGGCACCGCCGGAACGGCACCAGTCCAGTTCGGGTTGAGGACCAGATCGGCGTTGCCATTGGTCGGGTCGAAGGACTTCAACATGTACGGCCCCGCCGAGATCGGCTTGACGTAGAACTTCTCATCGCCCAACTTGCTGGCCGGCATGATGGTGCCGATCTCGGGGTCAGCCAGCAACGACAGCACTGACGGCTGCGGGTCATCGAGGGTCAGGACGACGGTGGAGTCGCCGGTCTGCTTTGCGCCGGCCCAATGCGCCACCATGCCCGCATTCCAGGAGCCCTTGTCGTTGATGACCCAATCGAGAGTCGCCGCAACATCTTTGGCGGTCAAGGCCGAGCCATCGGAGAACTTCAGCCCGCTAGCAATCTGGAAGGTGTAGGTCAGGCCGTCAGCGCTGGCCTCCCAAGAGGTTGCCAAGCCTGGTTCAACTGAGGAGTAGTCCTTGCTGAAGACAGTCAGCGTCCCACCGATGAGGTTGAGAATCTGCAGCTGAGCCTGGTCGACGGCCTTGTTGGGGTCGAGGGTACTGATTGAAGCGCTGGTGCCGACGGTGAACACCTTCGGCGCTTCGCCAGTTGCGCTCGGCGTGCTGGCGGGCGTGGTGCCCGAACAGGCCGAGACGAGTAACAAAGCGGCTCCCGCGAGCCCAGCGAGCAAACGCCGCTGTGCCTTCGGGACGAGCCAGGCGTTACGCGTGGCGGTAGTGGATGACTGCGGGCTCACTGCTCCGACCTCCTTGCCGCGGAAAGGCCACGGCTCCTTCGAGTTGTGCGGGAGGGTAGTAGCGGAGAGATTAGCCATCCGGTGACCAGCTGTCAACTGAGTCAGTGACTTGTCCTCTGACAAGTTAGCCCGTATTTTGGATACGATGGCAACGGAGAAGGAGGTGAGGATGGACGCACCCACAGGCGACTTTCACGCCTCGATCGGTATCGCCCGCCTCGAAATCACTCCCCCCGTCGGCACCCGTTGGAAACTGTGGGGAGCTGCCAGCGAGGAGACTGCCGCTGGCCTCCACCGGCCACTCACCGCCACCGCCTTGGCGATCATCGACGGCGACAGCCCCCTGGTGATCCTCAGCCTGGACGTCTGCGAATGGTCCGATCTGGCCGATGAAACCGTTGTCCGTCATCGGATCCTGAACAGCTGCGGTTTGCACCCTGACCGTCTGCTGCTGCACTCAACGCACACCCACTCCGGCCAGGCGCCCTGCACCCGCCACGCCGACCTGACCGGCGGTGAATACCTGGCCGAACACCTTGAGCTGATCGCCAGCCAAGCCGCCGCTGCGGCCACCCAGGCCATTGCCACCGCCGAACCGTCCGCCCTGACCTGGGGCGTGGGCCGCAGCCAACTCGCCGCCCATCGCGACGAACTGCGGGACGCACGGGCTGTGGTCGGCCACGACCCGACCGTTCCAGCCGACGACACCGTGCTGATTGGCCGAGTCACCACCGCATCTCAAGCAGTGCTGGCCGTCGTGGTCTCCTACGCCTGCCACCCGACCGTCCTTGGCTGGGGCAACCGAATGATCTCTCCCGATTATGTGGGTGCGCTGCGCGAGCTGGTCGAAGCCCAACTGCCCGGCACAACGACGATTTTCTTGCAGGGCGCCTCCGGCGAGTTGGCCCCGGCTCGGCAATACCGCGACGACCCTGTAGATGCTGATCGCGCCGGTCGAGCCCTCGGCTATGCAGTGCTGGCCGCGCTCGAGTTGATGCCAGCCCCTGACCAGCGGCTGATGCCAACCGGCGTGGTCGAATCTGGGGCGCCCCTTGGTGTGTGGGCCGAGCGGCCCGTGCCACCGACCAGCCAGGTGGTTGTCGGCAGACTCGACCTAGAACTTCCGCGTAAACAACAGGCTGCGGAATTGAGCACCGAGGCCGTTCAGGAGCTTCCCGAGCAGGTGCGTGCCGAGCGGCTGGCCCGAGCCGAGTTGGTGAGCATCGCCGCTGGCACTGGCGCCGTGCTGCCCTACCCAATCTGGCTGTGGCAGCTGGGCGAGTTGGTATTGGTTGCCCATCCCGGTGAGGCGTATTCCTGGTTGGCCACCCACCTCCGCCAAGAGTTGGCGCCACGACCGGTGTTGATCGCCAACCTCACCAACGGCGCCGGCGCGTTCTACTTGCCGACCAAAGCAGCCTACGAATACCCCAGCTACACCGTCGAGCAGACCCCAGCCGGCCCCGGCAGCCTTGAGCAGGTGGCCCAGGCCGTCCTGGCAGCCCTGGGTGCCGACCCAGCCTCTCCATCACCGCAACCAACGATTCAGGAGTCCTGAAATGGTGCAACCTTCTCCCATCAGGGTCGGCGTCGTCGGCCTAGGCCGCGGCCAGACTTTCATTCAGCAGACCACCCCGGTAGTCGGCATGGAACTGGTCGCGTTGTGTGACACCTGGGAAGAACGCCTCGTCGAGTTTGGCGCCAAACATCAGGTGGCCACCTACACCGATTTCGATGAGTTCCTCACCCACGATATGGACGCCGTCGTGCTGGCGAACTACTTCCATGAGCATTCCGATTTCGCGATCAAGGCCCTGCGCGCGGGCAAGCATGTGATGAGCGAGACCGCCGCGAGCTTCACCCCAGCCCAAGGCGCAGAGCTGGTGGCGGCAGTTGAAGAATCCGGACTGATCTACATGTTCGCCGACAACTACCCCTTCATGGCCTACAACCAGGAGATGCGCCGCCTCTACGCCGAAGGTGCCGTCGGTGACTTCCGCTACGGCGAGGGCGAGTACGTCCACCCGATTTCGGCGCATCTGTTCAACTCGATCGCGATGGGTCCAGATCACTGGCGTAACTGGCTGCCGGTCACCTACTACTGCTCCCACTCCTTAGCCCCGGTGATGTACATCACCGACACGGTGCCGGTGAAGGTCTCCGGCTTCGTGATCCCCCACGACCCCGATGACGCCAACAAGGCGCTCACCGTGCGGCGCTGCGACACCGCCTCCATGATCGTGCTGCAGATGGACAACGGCGCCCTGGTGAAGCTGCTGCAATACGACCTGCGCGGCCACGGGAATTACGTGCGAATCGTCGGCAACCGTGGCCTGATGGAGAACGGACGCGGCCCGTTGGAGGAGCACCTGCGGGTGCGCCGCGAGCCATTCGAGAAGCCGGCCGGGGTTCCCACCGAGCTTTCCTACGAACCCGAGTTCCAAGCCTTCGGCGCCGAAGCTCGCGCCACCGGTCACGGCGGCGGCGACTTCTTCATGAACTACGAGTTCGCCCAGGCGATCCGCACCGGAAAGCAACCCTATTTCGACGTTTACAAGGGCGTACAGATGGCTTTGGTCGGCGCGCTGGCCTACCGGTCAGCGCTTGAAGGATCCGGGGCGATCACCCTCCCCGATCTGCACGACAAGGCTGCTTTGGCTGAGCTAGCCAAGGATCACTTCTCACCAGACCCGACCACTCGGACTGGGACTGATCCCTGGCCGAGCGTCCTCGGCGATGTCCGACCCACTCAGGCTGGCACCGATTACGCCCAGCAGGTGTGGGGACGCACCGATGAGCTCCTCTTCGGGGGAGGTCTTTGGGACCGCTGAGATCCGGCCGCTCCGGCCCCGCCAGGATCAACTGCCGGAGCGGCTGCCTCAGCAGTATCTCGGCCTGCGGTGCCGTGCCGTGGCTTACTCAGGACGGCGCTGCAACCACCGACAGCCCGGCAGCAGTGGTAACCCAAATGCGGCCATCGGTGCCGGTGCCAACGCTGGTGGTGCGCAGATCTCTAGTGCCAATCACTAAATCGGCTTGGCCTGCAGTCGTTAGCCGGACGGCAACACCAAGCCCCCAGAACGCCACCCAAAGGCGACCATCGGGCAGCCACTCCAAGCCATCAGGCACCCAATCACCGGCACCGACGAACCACCAAGCCACTCTCCAATTGCTCGCCCGGCCGGTGTTCGGGTCGTAGTCGGCGGCCGCGATCTGGCGAGTGTCAGATTCGCAGCACAACACGGTGCGCCCGTCGGCTGACCACGCGATGCCGTTGGGACAGCCCATTTCGGCGAACTCGACCTGCCACTGGCCCGCATCATCGAGGCGCCAAAGCTGACCGGTGGGCGGCTCGCCGGGGGCTGGATCTTCGATCGGCAACACCCCGGCCCACAGCCGTCCAGCCGCGTCCAGCCCGGCATCGTTAAACCGCATGCCAGGCGGAGGTGCGGCGGCGAGCGGCTGCGGGTCGCTGCCGTCGCTGGCCACCGAGAGCGCCCCCTCACTAGTCAGCAAGGTCAGCCGTCCGGTCGAAGTCGGCAGAGCCGCACCGACCGTGCCCGCGCCGCCGAACAGCTCCTCGGTAAGCCCGGACGCGGCAGTCTGCAGCACTCGTCCGGTGTCGATATCGACCCAGATCAGCACAGCCTGAGTTGGCACCCACACCGGGTGCTCACCGAGTTCGGCTGTCGCGCCGGGCACCGGCTCCGCCGGCACTTGGGTGGTGGTGGCCAACACCGCGGGTAGGTCAACCCGCTTGGTCAGTTCATCGGGTCGCAGCTGCGACCAGGGCCTCATGCCACCTCGGCCGGTTCGGCCGCCGCTTCAACTAGTAGGTCAAAGAGTCGATCAATTTCGGCGCCAGTCTCGGCGTCCAACAGGAACGAGGACGGGGTGCGGACCGCCGAGGAGGTGAACACGCCCTGACGCACCAACAGGTGCTTCTCTACCGCCACAAAGGCGTCCAGGGAGGTCTGCATGCCGATCATCGCGTTGAGGATGCCGGAGAGGCGGTAGGCAGTTGGCCAGTCGCCGCTCTCCAAACAGGACCACAGACGTTGCACTGCCCAACACACTTCGGCCCCAGGCATGGTGCCGACGATGCCGCGACGGTAGCTGTCCAGCAATGCCGCGCCGCCGGTACCTTCCAGAATTCGAGCGCGACCACCAGTGAGGTCGCGCAGTCTCGATAGCCGCTGACCGATCGGGCTGGCCTCTGGCTTGAAATAGACCTGGTCGGGATAGCGATCCAAAAGCGACAGCTGCAGGTTCAGGCTCAATGGCTGACCGACGTAGCCGCTCGCGTCCTGCACCACCATCGGAATGCTGATCGCTTCAACGATGGCCGAGAAGTGCTTGGCCAGCTCGCCGGCGTCCAGGGCTGCGGTGAGCGGCGGGTTGATCATCACCGCATCCGCGCCAGCCTCAGCGGCGTGCCGGGCCATCGCCACCGAGGTGCGAGTGCTCTCAGCACCACAGCTGATCACACTGATCGCGCCGCGACGGCGGGCCACCGAGACGACCACTTCGGTCAATACCGTTCGCTCAGATTCAGTGAGCCGCAGCAGTTCGGAAACCATCCCGGTGGTGACTCCAGCCACGCCCTGGTCGAGCACCCAGTCAACCTCTTGAGCCAAGACGTCCAAGTCCAGTTCACCGCGCGCCCCGAATGGCGTCTGCAGCACGGGCAACACACCCAGTAGCGGTGTGGCAGTCATGATTTGTTCCCTTCGAACAGTGTTGCGGCGGAGTGCTTCACGAACGTCCGACCACCGGCGGCACGAAGCGGCGGGATTCCTCTGTGGGGCTGGTCAAGAAGTCGAGGTCACAGCCTTGGGGGGCTTGGCTCACGTGATCTCGGTAAAGCTTCGGCCAGCCTCGAAGGTGCTCATTGGTTTGGGGCTGCCAAGACGCCAGCCGCAGCTCCAGCTCGGTCGTCTCTACCAGCAGGTCCAGGCGCCGGGCGGCCACGTCCAGGCAGATCAGATCGCCATCGGCAATGACAGCCAGGGGGCCACCCACGGCGGCCTCCGGGGCGACGTGGAGCACCACCGTGCCAAAACTGGTGCCACTCATTCGGCCATCGCTGACCCGCACCATGTCGCGGACACCGGCGGCGGCGAGCGCGGCCGGGATCGGCGCCATCCCCCACTCCGGCATCCCTGGGACGCCCACCGGCCCGCAATTGCGGACCACTAACACATCTTCGGCGGTGACCGGCAGCTCGGGGTCATCAAGGCGAGTCCGCATGTCGGCATAGTCGTCGAACACCACTGCCCTACCGGTGTGTTGCCAAAGATGCGAACTGGCAGCAGCGGTCTTGAGCACCGCCCCGTCGGGGGCCAGGCTGCCAGAAACTACGACCAACGTTGGGGCTGGCAGCACCGGATCGGCAACGGGGCGAATCACCGCCTGATCAGTCACTGCAGTCTTGGCGAGTTCGGCCATCGTCTGCCCCGAGGCCAGCCGCACTGCGCCGTCGAGCAGCCCCGCTGGCAGCATCTCGGCCGCCAAGGTGGCCAACCCGCCAGCGTCATGGAAATCGTGGGCCAACTGCGAGCCGCAGGGCTCCACGTCGGCCAGCAACGGCACCTCGGCCCAGAGCCGATCCACTTCGGCTAGGTCGAGGTTGCGTCCCAGGCGTCCGGAGACGGCGGCCAGGTGGATCACCGCATTGGTCGAGCCGCCGACTGCTGCCACCAGTCGCAGCGCATTATTCACTGCGGCAGCGGTCATCACTTCATCGGCGCCGGCGCCGCCGGTGCTGGCTGCGTCCGCGATGATGCGTCCGGTGCGATAGGCGATCTCGGCCAGCTCGGGGGATCCGAGTTGGCACCCAGTGGAGCCCGGCAGCGCCATAGCCAGCGCTTCAGTTACCAAGGCCATTGTTGAGGCCGTGCCCATTGTGTTGCAGGAGCCGCCCCCGGCACAGGCCAAAGTCTGTTCCAGTTGCTGCCATTCACCATCATTGAGCATCCCGGCTCGACGGTCTTCCAACGCCCGCCACAGGTCGGTACCGGAGCCGAGCCGTCGACCGGCAAATAGCGGGGCCGATCGCGAGCCACCCAGCAGCAGTAAGGCTGGCAGCCGAGCGCTGGCAGCGGCCAAGAGCGCCGCAGGCACTGTTTTGTCACAGTTGGCCAGGTAGACGACACCGTCCAGCGGGTGAGCGCGCACCTGCTCTTCAAGCTCCATCGCCACCAGGTTGCGGTAGAGCATTGCTGAGGGCTTCATCAGGTCTTCGCCCAGCGACATCACCGGGAATCGGAGGGGCACTGCTCCACCGTCTCGAATGCCTCGCTCCAGCTCCGGAATGATGGCGGCGAAACCGGCTTGGCACGGATTTAGTGCCGAAGAGGTATCGGCGATGCCGATCACCGCCCGGCCGCGGTCGTCCGCGCTGATGCCAGCAGCCACCCGGTGTAGGACGGCCACTTCGTCATCACCGTCGAACCAGGCGGCACTTCGCAATTTGAAGGGGCTCATTTGGCACGCTTTGCGTTCGGATCTGGCTCGAAGCCAATGTGGGCGGTCATGGCACCGTCCACCACCAAGGTGTGGCCGGTGATGTAGCTGGCCTCCGGCGAAAGCAGGAAGGCCACTGCTGCGGCGATTTCTTCGGCCTCCGCCATCCGCCCGGCGGGGATGATCTCGGTCAGCTCAGCCAGCGCTGCTGCCGGGTCAGCCGCCGATGCCAGCGATTGGGCCAGCGCCGGGGTGCTGACTGCGCCAGGAGCAACGGCGTTGGCTCGGATGCCGCGCGCGGCGTAGCTGACCGCAACATTCTGAGTGAGAGCTTCGATGGCTGCTTTGGTCATTTCGTAGACCGCATGATCGGGGTAGGCGCGGCGCCCATGTACCGAAGAGATATTCACGATGGCCCCGCCGACGGTCTCCGACAGCCAGTGTGCAACTGCGGTTTGGGTACCCCACAGGGTGCCGTAGAGGTTGGCATCGACACTCACCGCGGCTTCGGCAGCGGTGAGTTCTGGCAGCGGAGTGCTGCGAGTGACCCCGGCGCAGTTCACCCACGCGTCGAGCTGGCCCAACTCGGCCGCTGCGGCTACTGCATTTTGGTGGGTCGCCGGGTCAGCTACATCACCGACCACCGCAACCACTGCTGCGCCCAACTCGGCAACCGCCACCCCGAGTGCGGCCTCGTCGAGGTCTACCAGGACGACGGCTCGTCCGTCGCGATGCAGGCGGCGGGCTATCGCCCGCCCGATTCCTGAGCCCGCCCCGGTGACGACGGCGCTCGCCAGCGTGGTCACGACCCGTTGGGCTCGGGATCGACCCGTTCGATGGCCGCAGCCCACCGGATGTGGTGATCCATCGCCTTCTTTGCCGCTTCCGAATCACCAGCGATGACGGCTTGGCCGATCACTTGATGCTGTCGAGCGGATTCGGACATGTCTGCCTCGGTCAGCTTGGAGGACTCCCAAGAACTGGCCAAATACCCTTGGACGTCACGCGCAATCTGACTCATCGGCAGGTTCCCAGTGAGGGAATAGAGCAGACCGTGAAAAACCCGGTCAAGCTCAAGGAATCGCTCCATCGAACCGTTCGCTCCAGCCAATTCGGTGGTGCGTTCGATGATCGCGCGAATGTTGTCACGCTCGGCATTGCTCGCATGGTGGGCGGCCATCCCGGCGCAGGCGCTCTCCAGAACCAGGCGCACTTCATAGAGTTGGCGGCGCAGTTCGTCGCCTCGGCCAGCCCGCTCGAAAGCAATGTTCACTGACGGCGAGAGCACATTCCATTCCCGTTCCGGCCGCACGGTGGTGCGCTTACCGTGTTGCACCAAGAGCACCCCGGCTAGGGCCAGCATCTGCACGGCCTCGCGGGCCACGGGACGACTAACGCCATAGGTCTCAGCGAGTTCAACTTCGGAGGCGATTGGGTCGCCGGCAACCATTTCGCCTTTGGCTAAGGGCTCGGCCAACAAAATGGCCAAGTCTTCGCTCACTTTGGTACGACTGGACAAGGCTGTTGCCATCAGTTCCTCCCTCGTCGTCGAATTGATGTGGGGGTGTCCCCGCCGTGCACTGATGCTAGTCTCTAACTCGTCAGAGGACAAGTCACCCAATGAGTTGTCCGCTGCCCCGCCACCAGGAGGAGCCCCCATGGCACTTGTCGATCTGCCGCTACCTGCCTTGCATGAGTATCGAGCCCAGCTCAGCGCTCCTGGGGATTTCGACACGTTTTGGCACCACACCCTCACCGCAGCCCGCGAACTGGCCTGGACTCCAGAACTGCGCCCGGCTCTGCCCGGGCTACGTGCGGTAGAAGTGATCGACCTGCGCTACGCCGGCTTCGGCGGGCATCCGATCTCCGCCTGGCTGCTGCGCCCTCGGGGAGTCACCCAACCGCTGCCAACCGTGGTCGGTTTCAACGGGTATGGCGGCGGGCGCGGCCTGCCGCACGAACACCTGGCCTGGGTCGGTGCCGGCTACAGCTACGCCTTCATGGACACTCGCGGCCAGGGCGCCTGGTGGGGCGCCGGCGGCGACACCCCCGATCCGGTCGGGCACGGCGCCGCCGCACCCGGTTACGCCACCCGCGGCCTGGAGTCGCCGAATGACTATTACTACCGGCGGGTCTACACCGATGCCGTCCGGCTCATCGACACCCTGGGCGAACTGCCCGAGGTGGGCCCACTGGCCGTCACCGGCGTGAGCCAAGGCGGCGGCATCGCCATCGCTGCCGCCGGACTGAGTAGCGGGCTCATCGCCGCCATGCCCGACGTCCCCTTCGGCAGCCACTGGCGGCACTCGGTTGAACACAGCGACGAAGACCCCTACGCCGAAGTCAAGCGCTACCTTGCCGTCCATCCGGGCCGGATTGATCAGGTGTTCAACACCCTTTCCTACTTCGACGCCGTCCACTTCGCCGCCAGAGCCACCGCTCCAGCACTGTTCTCAGTCGGCCTAATGGACTCGGTTTGCCTGCCTTCCTCGGTGTTCGCCGCCTTCAACAGCTGGAGCGGGCCACACCAGATCGAGCCCTATCCGTTCGCCGGGCACGAAGGCGGCGGACCTGGGCATTTCCTCAAGCAACTCGAGTTCCTCGACAAGGTGGTAGGCAGATGAACCAACCCGTACCAGACAGCACCCGGCTGCGCGCACGCTGGCGGGACGGCGAAGCCGCCATCGGCGCCTGGTCAGTTTCGGCCGACCCGCTGGTGGCCGAACTGGTGGCAGCAACCGAGGCGGACGTGGTGTGCGTCGACGCCCAACACGGCTACAGCGACACGGCCACCTTGCCCGGATTGCTGGCATCGATGCGGGTGGTCGGCCGCGTCCCGCTGGTGCGAGTGCGCTGGAACGAGCCGGGCCAGATCATGCGGGCCCTCGACGCTGGCGCCTGCGGAGTAGTCGTGCCGATGGTAAACAACGGCGCCGAAGCTCTGGCGGCCGCCCAGGCCTGCCGTTTTCCGCCCAACGGCATTCGGTCGTGGGGGCCGTTGTGGTCGGCTCGGCCGATCCTGCCCCCGGAGCAGGCCGACGCGGAGACCATGTGCGTGGTGATGATCGAAACGGCTCAGGCGGTGGCCAATCTGGCCGAAATACTGGCCACCCCAGGGGTCGACGCTGTCTACATCGGGCCCAACGACCTAGCCCTGTCGTCCGGCTTCGGCCGCCAGACCTACCGCAACAGCGAAGCGGTAGACGACCTACTCACCTCGGTGTTGACTGCGGCGAAGGCGGCCGGAATGCCGGTAGGGATGCATTGCTCTGATGCCGCAATGGCCCACCACTGGCGCGATCGCGGCGCCAGCTGGCTCACCGCCCTCACCGATATGGACGTGCTGGCCAGCGGCCTGCAAACCGCCGTCGAAGCCGCCCAGCAACGCTGAGCCGCGGGCAAACCGTCCAACGCCCACCCAAGGAGAACTGCGGTGCCCACTGCGACCTATCTTGATCCGCACGCCAGCGTGGCGGCGCGAACAGCCGATCTACTGGCCCGGATGACCCCTGAAGAAAAGGTCGGCCAGATGCTGATGCTGGACGCCCGGGGCGATCTGCATGAGGCCATCACCGAGCGCCACGCTGGCAGCATCTTGCACACCTCGCCGGAGCTGATGAGCCAGGCTCACCAGCTGGCGAGTCAGACGCGGCTGCACATTCCGCTCCTGGTGGCCGATGACGGCATCCACGGGCACTCCTTTTGGCCAGGTGCCACGATCTTCGGCACCCAACTGGCGATGGCCTGCAGCTGGAACCCGTCCCTGATCGAGCGGGCCGCCCGAGTGACGGCGGTAGAGATGGCCGCCACCGGCATGCACTGGACCTTCTCGCCGGTGCTGTGCATCACCCGCGACCTACGGTGGGGCCGAGTGAATGAGACCTTTGGCGAAGATCCCTACCTGATCGGTGAGCTGGGCTCGGCGATGATTCGCGGCTATCAGGGCACCGGGCTGGCCGACCCGGACTCCGTATTGGCCTGCGCCAAGCATTTCGCCGGCTACTCCGAAACCCAGGGCGGCCGAGATGCCAGCGAAGCCGACCTCAGCCAGCGCAAACTGCGGTCATGGTTTCTGCCACCCTTCGAGCGTGCGGCCTCCGAGCAGGTGGGCACCTTCATGCTCGGCTACCAGTCGATGGACGGCGTGCCGATTACCGCCAACCGCTGGCTGATCAACGACGTCCTCAAGGGCGAATGGGGCTACGACGGGCTGCTGGTTACCGACTGGGACAACGTCGGCCGGATGGTCTGGGAACAACAGGTCTGCGCCAACATCACCGAAGCCTCGACCCTGGCGGTGCGGGCCGGGAATGACGTGATCATGACCACCCCGACGTTCTACGAAGGTGCCCTGGCAGCCCTAGCCGAGGGACGAATCACCGAAGCCGAGGTGGACGCCGCCGTAAGCAGAATCCTCCGCCTAAAGTTCCGCCTCGGGCTTTTCGAAGATCCCCGATACCCCGATCTGGTTCGCCAGTCCAGGATCGCCAGCCCCGAGCATCGCGCGGTCAACCTCGAGCTGGCCAGGCGTTCCTTGGTGCTGCTGACCAACGATGGCACGCTCCCGGTGGCCGGCGTCCTGAGAGCGGAGGAGACCGGCCGGGCGGTCTGCGCCGAGACACGCAAGATCGCGGTGATCGGCCCCAACGCTGACGACCCCCAAGCGATGCTGGGCGATTGGGCTGGCGATTCTGGCCAGGTCACCTGGATGCCGGGCGGACACCCGCGCAGCAGCATCCAAACGGTGCGGGACGGATTCATCCAAGTCGCGCCGCAGAACTGGCAGGTGACCTATGCCAAGGGTGCTGAGATCGGCACGTTGGCTCCTGACCCGGAGGGCACCCACTTCCCTGATGGCCAGCCCCGTCCGGACGTCTTCGTGGCCGCCCAGTCAGACTCGGCCCTATTGGCGGCGGCAACTGCGGCAGCCGCGTCCGCCGATCTGGCTGTGGTGGTGGTTGGCGACACCGTCGCCCTGACCGGGGAGGGTCGATCCACGGCCACTTTGGAGTTGCAGGGCGGCCAGATCGCCCTGCTGGAGGCCATCGCGTCCACTGGCACCCCGATGGTGGTAGTGCTGGTGCAATCCAAACCAAGCACCCTGCCCCCCGCTGCCCTCGATGCAGCCGCGATCATCGCCGCCTTCAACCCGGGAATGCGCGGCGGTCAAGCCATCGCTGAGCTGATCCTCGGCCTCATCGAGCCGACCGGACGGCTGCCGATCACTTACGCCCGCCACGTCGGCCAACAACCGGTCTACTACAACCAGATTCGGGGCCAGCACGGCGATCGCTATGCCGACCTCACTCAACGACCGCTGTTCGCCTTCGGTGAGGGACTTGCCTACAGCGAAGTCGAATATGGCGAGCTTCAGATTCAGACCAGCGATTATGCCGCTGCGGACCGCGTTCGGGCGAGCATCCAGCTGCGCAACCTCGGCCAGCGGCCGGCGACTGAGACCGTCCAGGCCTACGTGAGTGACCGGGTGACCAGCGCAGCCTGGGCCGATCAGGAGTTGAAGGCTTTTACTCAGGTGCGGTTGGCCCCCGGCGAAACGGTGACCGCAACCATCGAGTTTGATGCTGCAGCCTGCAGCATCGTGACTGCGGCCGGTCAACGAGTGGTCGAACCCGGAAAGTTCGAGCTACGGGTGGGGCCGAGTTCAGATCCGACCCGCCAGGTCAGGGCAAGCTTCCGCATCAACTGATCCCCCGGTGCCCCGGCCTGCAAAGCTCAGTGGCCGGAAATCAGATCGGCGATCCGCGCCACTGGCGCGGTCGTGGCCCGACCAGCCGCCTCCTGGCGATCGGCTGCCCGGTAGGCGGCATAGATCGCCTGGACGCCCAACCAGCGCAACGGCTCAGGCTCCCACTTGCGCACTTTCCGACCGACCCAGGGCAACCGGGTCAGTTCGGTGTCGCGACGCAGCACCAGGTCGGCCAGCGTCCGTCCGGCCAGATTGGTGGTGGCCACCCCGGTGCCCACGTAGCCACCAGCCCAACCCAGCCCGGTGCTCGGATCGAAACCGATGGTCGCCGCCCAATCCCTGGGCACCCCTAGTACCCCAGACCAGGCGTGGTCGATCTCGGCACCGGCTGCGGCCGGGAAGAACCTGCGCAACAAATCGGTCAGGCTTTCGATGGTGCGCTGCTGGGTGAGCCCGTCGGCATCAACCCGCGAGCCGTAGCGATACGGGACGC
This sequence comes from Propionicimonas sp., assembly GCA_013791955.1. Classification (GTDB taxonomy): domain Bacteria; phylum Actinomycetota; class Actinomycetes; order Propionibacteriales; family Propionibacteriaceae; genus Propionicimonas. The sequence continues at coordinate 126,605 of VMSW01000008.1, read as the reverse complement.
CGCGTCCGCCGAACGCGATCCGGTCATCGGCGGTGCGTTGGGCATACATGTACACATGGGCGTAGTCGCCCAGGGTCTCGGCCCCGCCCCAACCGATCTGTGCCCAGGTCTGCGGCGGTAGCGGCTCGGTGACGATCATGGAGGAGTTCATCGGCAGCCACGTGCGATGCTCACCGCGAATGTTGGCGGTGAAACCTTCGGTAGCTCTGATGATCGCTGGGGCGCGCACCACCCCGAAGTCGGTCTGAACTTGCCCGGAACTGATCTGGGTGACGGTGGTGCCTTCATAGATCTGGACGCCGAGCGCCTCAACCACCGCGGCCAGTCCACTGGCAAGCTTGGCCGGATTCACCCGGGCACAGTGCGGCTGCCAAGTGGCGCCAAGGGCATTGGCCACGTTGATGCGGGCCGCGGCCTCGGGTGCGGTGAGCAGTTGGACGTCAGCGCCAGGCCAATGAGCCTCAGCCTCGTGGAATGCCCGCATTCGAGCCGCCTGGGCCGGGGTGTAGGCGACATTGAACTCTCCGCCCTTGCGAATGTCGGCCTCGATGCTCTCCGCGGCCGCCACCCGCACCACTTCGTCGACGGTGTCATTCATTGCCTGCTGGAAGGCGACAACTGCGTCGGTGCCGTGACTGTGCAGGTAGCGCTCACGTCCGCCGGTGATCGAGTTCACACACCAACCGCCGTTGCGGCCGGAGGCGCCGTAACCGGCGAATCGCTGCTCCAGCACCACCACTCGGGCGTCCGGCTGGGCTTTCTTCAGGTAGTAGGCGGCCCACAGACCGGTGAAGCCAGCGCCCACGATGGCGACATCGGCTTCGATCGAGCCCGGTAGCGACGCACGCTGCTGCGGCAGCCCGATCTGCTGCCACCAGAAGGAGATTTGGCCATTGGTAACGGCCATGGCTAACACCACCCAGCTCAACGTTGCGTGCGGGGAGTCTAGCTGCACCGAAACCGGTGGAGCGCCCCCGCCAGGACTCGAACCTGGGACCGTCGGATTAGAAGGCCGCTGCTCTATCCACTGAGCTACGGGGGCACGCGGACTGCGTGTGAATGGTATCTCGGCCGGGGCCCGCAGCCGCATTCGGCAGTCAGCAAACCCTGCAGCCGAGTCAGCTCAGCGCCGCCCAGGATGGCCTCAGGTGAGCAACATCACTCAAACCTTGTGACGGGAGTTGCATCAATGGCTGTAAGTGGTTATGGTAATTCCCGTTGCGCCGTCGACAAGAAAGGAGGCCAGAGTTGATGATCACCACCGCCAGAGTTCGCTACCAGGACCAGCCGCGTACCAATACTGGCCCCGTCGTCGTGCCCGGTTACCGTCAGTCCTGACGATCTACACCGCTACCACTAGGGGTTACACCCTCTAGCTGCGCTGCCCCATGCCCACCCCGGCCGGGGCCTCAATTCGCCGAGCCCTAAACAACTCGCATCATTCTTCGCCGCCGCCGAGCGGCTATTCCGTGCTGCACAAATACCCGAGGTAACCATGAGCAATTCGCAACTAATCACCCAGCAAACACACCCGCCAATACTCGATCGGCTCCGTCCGCTCGATCGGGCCGCGCTTCGGCTCGGATTGGTGCTGATTCACTTCGCCAGAAGCTCGGCCGAGCGCCGGCGCCTTCGACGGGCTCGCGCACTGCAGACCAGTGAGCTGGAGCGCAGCCTTGACCGGCTGCGCACCGAGCAGGCTCGACACCTGCTGCACTTCCGCCAGGGCCTCTAGAGCTTTGGCACCCGACAGGGGGCCGGCGCACGCTACCCAGCGCGCCGGCCCCCTTCTATTGCCTCCCGATCGCGTCCCTGACCAGTCACGAGCTGACCCTGGCACCGGACTGTGGGTGGTTGGCTCTAGAGTGTGGGCCGTGAGTGAGCACCTGGTTTGGATCGATTGCGAGATGACTGGTCTGGACCTCAAGGCAGATGCCCTTGTCGAGGTCGCAGTCCTGGTCACTGACGGCGATCTCAATGTGCTCGGCGATGGCATGCAGGTGGTGATCAAGCCGCCGGCCGAAGCCTTGGCGCAGATGGGCGACTTCGTCCGCGACATGCACTCCAAGTCGGGCCTGTTGCCGCTGTTGGAAGGCGGGATGGAGATGGCTGCGGCTGAGGAGCTGGTGCTTGGCTACATCCGTGAGCACGTCCCCGAGCCCCGCAAGGCCCCGCTGGCAGGCAATACCATCGGCACCGACCGCGCCTTCCTCGCCCGCGACATGCCAGCACTCGAGGCCCACGTGCACTACCGCAATGTGGATGTGTCCAGCATCAAGGAGCTCGCCCACCGCTGGTTCCCTCGCGCCTACTACAACACCCCGGCCAAGAACGGGAACCATCGCGCCCTTGCTGACATTCAGGAGTCGATCGAGGAGCTTCGCTACTACCGCGAAGCCGTGTTCGTGAACCCTCCCGGTGCCCCCACCGACACGCTGCGCGAAATTGCGGCCAAACACCAGGGCGCCCTCACCGGGCATCGCCCGACGCCGACCGCCGACTGATTTCTGCTCGTCGCCGCAACCGGCTAAGCTAGGCGGGCCGAACTGGGAAACCGTGCGGTACTTGGTGGGTATAGCTCAGTTGGTAGAGCTCCTGGTTGTGGTCCAGGTGGTCGCGGGTTCGAGTCCCGTTACTCACCCCAACGGCCCGTCCTCTGGACGGGCCGAACCCAATTCACCGCCCTACAGGTGTTCGGTGAGCCAGTTCATTAGCGGACGGTAGAGACGCCAATCTGCCCGGACGCGCTCAACTACCTCATCGGTCTCCATCCACGGCGGCGTACCGTGCTCCGCCGATGCCAGCAGGCTGCGATGGCGCAGGAGCGCGATTCTGGGATGGTCCGCAGCGACGCCTCGCGGCGCGGTCTTCAAAGTGTCCCCACCGATTTCGAACCCGGCTTCGATCAGCGCCGCGACGACCTGGTCGAGCTTCCGTCCGCTGCGTTCGGCCAAGACCGCTTGCCGATAGCTGGCGACCTGCGCCGGAGCGGGCTGATACCAACCAGCGCCAGTCAGCAACCCACCTGCACTCACCTGGACGTAGTAGCCGATGCCAGCCGCAGTGCCGACCACCGCACCCTGGTGGGTCTTGTAGGGCGACTTGTCGAGCGAGAACCGCACATCACGATTGGGACGGAACAGCTTGGCTGCGCCAAACTCAGCGGCGAGCTGGTCTGTCAGGCGCTGCATCGGCTCCCGGATGTCGTCCTGCCACCGCTTCTTGTGCGCCGTCCACCACTCGCGGTCATTGTTGGCTTCGAGTTCGGCGAAGAACTCCACCGCTTCCAGCGGGATCCCGGCATCCATAGCGTCACTCTGACAGGTCCCACCGACACCACGCACCCTTCGACGAGCTCAGGGAACTGAGGCCGGCTCAGGGAACTGAGGCCGGCTGACCCTTCGACGGGCTCAGGGAACTGACCAACGGGCTCAGGGAACTTAAGACCAGTTGGCTGAGCACGCCTGCCCTGAGCTTGTCGAAGGGTCGAAGCCCCGACCTTCGACAAGCGGCGTTGGCCGGTTTGAGCAACCCACAGGGTGGGCCGTATAGTTGCGGCTCAGGTCCCCATCGTCTAGTGGCCTAGGACACTGCCCTTTCACGGCAGCAGCACGGGTTCGAATCCCGTTGGGGATGCCAAGACCAAGGCCCTCAGCCATTTCGTGGCTGAGGGCCTTTGTCTTTGTAGCTGAGCTCTCAGCGCACGCCGAGGATCATCGACTCGGCGTCGCCCAGCAGCCACATCGCCGCGGTAGCCAAGGTGTAGTACTCCGGCTGCCAGCGCAGGGCCTTCAGGCCCGTCCGCGACAGCTCAATCGCCGAAGCGTGCGCTCTCGCGCTGAGCGTGGCCAGTTCAGACTCCAGCACCAGGGCCAACGAGAGCCCCGTCTGCTGATCGAAAAGGGTCTTCAACGAATCGCCGGCCTGCTCGGCGCCCTCGGCCCCTTCGTTCGAGATCCGCTGGATCATTCGCTGGGCCTCCCGGCTAATCCACAGTGGCGGCCCGGACAGCGCCAGCGAGGTGTCGGCCACCACGGCGGCGGCATCAGGTCGGCCGATGCGGGCAGCATTAGCCGCCATCCTGGCCAGCCGCTGGGGGTCGTCCAGAAGCTTCCCGATCTTGTAGCCAACAGTGGCGGGGTAGTTGCAGCGCACCGCCGCCCCTTCCTCCAGCAGGACGTCAGCGTTGCGCTCCTCTTGGCCAGGAATGGGGTCAATGATCACCATCGGCAGGCCAGCGGCCAGGCATTCCGAACTGGACAGCCCGCCGGGCTTACCAACGAACAGCGACGAGATGCGCATCAGTTGCGGCATCTGGTCGGTGAAGCCCAACACCTTGAAATCGTCCCGATCAGCCACCAGCGCGTCGACCTGGGCCTTCAACTCCTCGTTGCGGCCACAGACCACCACGGCCTGAAACGCCTGCGTCAGCGAAAGACACTGGCGCACGATCTGGAGGGTCTTGGGACCACCTGCGGCACCGGCAGAGATCAGCAGGACCGGCAGATCGGCACTCAAGCCGTGTTGGGCGCGGACGGCGGCCGCATCCAGCGGGGTGGAGAACTCCAGCCGCACCGGGATTCCCGAGGCCGTCACCCGGTCAGCGGGCAGACCGAGCGTTAACAGGTACTCACGGGTTTCCTCCCTGGCCACGAACAGCTGACTCACTGGTGTGGTGAGCCACAGACCCTGGAAGTCGAAATCGGTAGTGACCACAACCAGAGTTGCGTCCAATTTGCCGCGCGCGATCATCAGCGAGGCGAGGCGGGCTGGCAGGAAGTGGGTGCAAATGACCAGGTCAGGCTCGTAGTCGCGAATCTCACGCACCATCGAAATGGTGTTGGCCTGCTCCCACCACCGCATCACCGGCGCCAGCTTGAACGGTGGATCCTGATTGTCGTAACCCCAACCGACCAGCCAGGGCACCTCGGCGACCAGGGTGAAGTAGGCGTCGTCGTAGAGCTTGTTGAACACTTCGTTGGTTGTATCCAGGACGTCGAGGCGGTGCACCTCACCGTCCCCAGCGGCGATCAGCGCCCGTTCAAGGGCCAGAGCGGCACTGTTGTGTCCCGAACCAACTCCGGCGGCCAAAATGAGGGTGCGACGCGACATGGCTCCATGTTAGGCAGCCGCTGCGGTTTTGGCTGGGCCTCTTCGGCCAACACCGATGGAAAACGGCACCATTCGGCCCACAGACGGGGCTCAGCCAGTCATCGCGACTGCCCGCGCTGGCGGCCCGATTTTTGCCCCGGCAGACCGTACGTTATAGTTTCCGGGCTGGCCAGAGATGGTCAGTGAGGCCCTTAACAAGGCCCCGTAGCGCAGTTGGTTAGCGCGCCGCCCTGTCACGGCGGAGGTCGCGGGTTCGAGTCCCGTCGGGGTCGCTGGAAGCGAATTGCTTCTCTCGGCCAGGTAGCTCAGATGGTAGTAGCGTTCGCCTGAAAAGTGAAAGGTCACCGGTTCGATCCCGGTCCTGGCCACCGTCGCATCTCCCCTAGTCAACCCATTTTTGTCGGACTAGACGGGGCGAATGCCGCCCCACCACCAACCGCGAATCCGCTGGGCCGGTTCTGGCCGCGGGCCGCCGCGAGTTGCCAGCCCAAACCAGCCGCGCGACTGGCTACGATGCCTCATGGCTCGCATCCTGATGACTGGCATCCCCACCTATGGTCTGGCCAACCCCACCTTCGGTCTGGTCAAAGCCCTGGTTGCTGCCGAGCATCAGGTCGACTATCTGATGCCAACCGGCTTCCGGGCTGGAGTCGAGCGCGCTGGGGCCCACCTGTTGCCCTATGCCGACTATTTGCGCGGCCGTCCGGTCACCCACCCCATTCAGGGCTTGGCCGCCAGAGTGCTTTTCGATGAGGTCTCCAACGAAACGCTGCGCCGAGGCAACGACTACGACCTGGTGATTGCCAGCGGGCTGCAGCCGCAGTTCGCCCGCATCGCGCAAGGCCTGAAGCCGCCGGTGGTGCGGTTCTCCCCGATCTTCTGGCAAAACGATCGCACCCTGGCCGAGCTGATGGCTCACGCCGATGCGCTGCCCCATCTGGTGCGCCACGGGCTGGCCACCCCGGGGCTACGGCGGGCCGCCAGCCAGGTGATCGGACGCGCCCTGCTCGGCAATGGCGGGCGCGATGTGGCCGTCGATCTACTCGGCCCGCAATCGGCCACCCTCAACCTCACCGTCGCCACCCGCTTCTACCAGCCACGCGCCGACGACTTCGACGACACCTGCGTCTATCTCGGCCCAACACCAACCAGTTCCGCACCGGACCCGAGTTTTCCGATCGACAAGGTTCGTGAACACCCCGGCCCGGTCGTCTACGTCACTCTCGGCACGGTCTACAACGGCTGGCTCGGCTACTTTCGCCGGGTGGCCGAGGCCTTCGCCGACACCGACTCGCTGGTGATCATCACCACCGGCCGAGCCGACACCGTCGCCAAGATCGGACCAGTGGCCGACAACATCTGGGTGTACCCCTTTGTGCCGCAGGCCGAGGTGCTGGCCGAGGCCGATCTCTACCTTGGGCACGCCGGCTTCGGCAGCATCACCGATGCCGCCCTGCTCGGAGTGCCGATGGTGGTCACGCCGCTGGGTGGCGACCAGTTCTTCAACGCGGCCCGGCTGCTCGCCCTGGACGCAGCCAAGGTGATGCCGGCGTTGCAGGTGAGCGTCAAGCGGATCCGCCAGCTCACCGGGCCGCTGCAGGACGGCTCAGGCCGCCCCGGCGGGTTGGACGCCCTAGCCAAGTCCTTCCGCAGCGCGCCAGGGCCTCAGTTGGGCGTCCAGCGCATCGAAGGGCTACTGGCCCGCTGAAGCCAGAAACGCCACAGGGGCCGGACCTTTCGGTCCGACCCCTGTGCTTGGGTTTGTTTCAGCTCACTTAGTGAAGCCGATGTTCTCCCACTTCGGGATCCGGGCCATGCCCAAGGCGCCGATGTTGGCAATCTTCGACCGGACGCCGATCAGCATCGGACGCTGGTAGAGCGGCAGAGTGTGCACCGACTCCCAGATCGCCTGAGCGGCCTGGTTGCCCAGGTCGAGACGCTTGGCAGCATCCATCTCGGTGTCGATGAGCGGCTTGAGCTCAAGCACCTTCGGGATCTCCAGCTGAGCGAAGTTGGAGTCGCTCGGCTTGAACTTGCCGTCAACCATCGAGCCACCGTAAATCTGACCGATGTTGGCCAACGGGTACGGCGTGCCGACCCAGGTGAAAGCGACCAGATCGAAGTCGTGATTGATCAGGGTCGGCTCGAACTGAGTCACCGGATCGACGGCCTTGATCTTGACGTTGACACCGATCGCCTTCAGCAGCTTCTGCGTCTGCAGGCCTTCGTTCTCCGAGGCGGCAACACCGGCCAGGGTGACGAACGTGATGTTGAGCGGCTTGCCGTCCTTCTCACGAATACCGGTGGAGTCGTTCATCTTCCAGCCGGCCTCGTCGAGGGTCGCCTTGGCCTTGTCGAGGTTGAAGTCGATCCCCGTGGCCTTGGCCTGGTCGACGAAACCGGTCTGGTCGGCCACGAACAGGTTGTTGTTCAGCGGAGTCGGGGTGCCCGGCAGCCCGGCGAGGTCGGACTTGGCGATGACAGAACGGTCGATGCCCATCACGAGCGCCTGGCGCACCTTCACGTCAGACAGGATCGGCGACTTGGAGTTGATGGTGATGTGGCGGAAGTTCGGACCAGCCGCGACACGGACGACCGAGTTCGGGGCAGCCTTCGCCTGGGCGTAGCCGTCCGGATCAGCACCGATGTCGTAGTAGTCGATCTCCTGGTTGGCGAACGCCGCCGCGATGGCGTCGGAGTTCATGATCTTCCAGGTGATCTTCGTCAGCAGCGGCTTCGCACCCCACCACTTGTCATTCGGCACCATGGTGACGTTGCCACTGGTCTTGTCCCAATTGGAGACCTTAAACGGACCGGTGAAGTAGGCGTCCTTGTAGTCGTTCCAGCCCTTGTTGAAGGCCTCTGGAGTGGCCACACCCTCGGCGCGCAGCGGCCCGCCGGCAATGATGCTCGTCCAGTCCGGGTAAGTGGCCTTAAAGGTGACCATGACATCTTGCTGGCTCGCTCCGGCCTTGATGTCGGTGATCTGGTCCCAGCCATCGCTAGCGGCGGGAGTGAACTTCGGGTTGCTCCCGTTCATCGCCTTCCAGGTGGCGATCCAGTCATCGGCACCGATGATCTCGCCGTCATTCCAGATGGCCTTCGGATTCAGCGCCATGGTGACGACCAAGTGACCATCAACGACCTCATCCTTCACCGAGGAGAGGTAATCGGGGTTGACGATCGCGTCGCCCTTGCCGTTGTAGTCGTAGTAGGCGGCGCTGATCGGCGCCTCCAGGAAGGCGATCTCCTGGTTGTTGCCCGCCACCGAGAAGATGTTCCAGGTCGAGATCTTCGTGCCACTCACGCCGACAAACTCGCCACCGGCGAGTTGGTCACGTGGAGTCTCATTGATGTCCCAACCAGCAGACAATGCCGGACCGGACGCGGTCGAACCGCCAGTTCCGGTGGACGGGCCGCCACAAGCCGCCATGGTGACGGCAAGGCCGACGGCGAACAGCGGCAACAGGATGCGTGACGCTTTCAATTTTCCTCCATACGTTGATCGCTGGCGGGGTTGCTACATCGCGGGGGAGCCTCACCAGTCGGATACTCGCTGAGCTTACTGGTTCGATGCCCGAGGAATCGGGGCCGACTTGTAACGACCAGTTAACGTTTCAATCTGCAAAATGGCAGGCCGCACGGTGGTCGGCACCGTGCACAGTCAACTGCGGCACCTCGTCTCGACACCGCGCCCGGTCCCCTTCGCCGAGCGTCGCGTAGCGGAAGCACCGGGTGCGGAACTTGCAGCCCGACGGCGGATCTGCGGGCCCGGGCAGATCACCGGAGAGCACGATTCGCTGCCGCGTTCGCTCGGTCTTTGGATCCGGAATCGGAATCGCCGACAGCAACGCCTGGGTGTAGGGGTGTTTTGGATCGTTGTAGACCTCGTCCACATCACCGATTTCGACGATCTTGCCCAAATACATCACCGCTACCCGGTCGGCGATGTGCCGGATCACGGCCAGATCATGGGCCACGAATAGATACGCCAGGCCAAGCTTCCCTTGCAGGTCCTCCAACAGGTTGATCACGCCGGCTTGAATGGACACATCCAGCGCTGAAACCGGCTCGTCGAGCACCATCACCTTTGGCTCCAGCGAGAGCGCGCGGGCGATGCCAATGCGTTGCCGCTGGCCACCGGAGAAGTGCTGCGGGTAGCGCTCGGCGTGGCCGGGCTCCAGCCCGACCAGCTCCAGCAATTCGCGCACTCGGATCTCAATCTCGGACTTCGAGTAGCCGTGGACGCTCATCGGCTCGGCGATGATGTCGAAAACCGGCATCCGGGGATCCAGCGATGCCATTGGGTCCTGGAAGACCACTTGAAGGTCGCGGCGCAACTTCTTGCGCTCAGCGCGGCCCAGGCGGGAGGTGTCTTTGCCGAGCACGGTGATGGTTCCAGTGGTCGGGCGGCCGAGGTTCAATATCTCCAGCAACGTTGTGGACTTGCCGCAACCAGACTCTCCCACCAGGCCGAGGGTCTCGCTTTCACGCAAATCCAGATCAATACCATCCACGGCGTAGACGGTGCCGATCTGGCGGCGGTAGATGGCACCCTTCATCAGCGGGAAATGCCGCTTCAGGTCGCGCAGCTCGAGCACCACCGGACGCTCCCCACGGGGAATCTCCGCCAGTTCGCGTTCGGCCAACTCTGGCGCGGGGAACAAGACCGAGTGGTCGAGCCCCTTTGCCTTGATCTCGTCGAGGTGGTGACATGCAACCCAGTGGTTCGGGTCGCCAGCATCGGTCAACACTGGCTCAACCGAACTGCACTCCTCGGTCGCTATTGGGCATCGGGGGACGAATGGGCAGCCAGCTGGCAGGTCGACCACGGTAGGCGGGTTCCCCTCCAGCACGGGCAGTGCGCCCCGGTTCGCCTCGTCCAGCCGGGGCACGGTGCCCAGGAGCCCGATCGTGTACGGCATCCGGGGGCGGTAGAAGATGTCATCGACGCTGCCGGCCTCCACCGGACGCCCGGCGTACATCACGATCACCCGATCCGACATGTTGGCCACCACACCCAAGTCGTGGGTAATCATGATGACCGCTGCCCCGGTCTCCCGCTGGGCGGTCTTCAGCACCTCCAACACCTGCGCCTGGATCGTGACATCGAGGGCAGTGGTGGGCTCATCGGCGATGATCACATCAGGGTCGTTGGCGATCGCCATCGCGATCATGACCCGCTGCCGCATACCGCCGGAGAACTCAAAAGGGAATGATCTCACCCGCGTCTTCGGATCAGGGATGCCGACCAGATCGAGCAGCTCGACGGCACGATTCCACGCCTTGGCCTTGCCGATGTCGTAGTGAGCCTGGATCGCCTCGACGATCTGGTCACCGATCGTGTAGACCGGCGTAAGCGCCGATAGCGGATCCTGGAAGACCATGGCCAGATCGCGCCCGCGTATCTGCGACATCTCGCTGTCGGTCTGACCGAGCAGTTCCTGGCCGTGCAGCTTGATCGACCCACTTATCCGGGTGGTCGACGGATGCAGGCCCATCACCGCGAGCGAAGTGACCGACTTCCCCGAACCGGACTCGCCCACGATGCCGAGGGTCTCGCCAGCAGCCAAGTCGAAACTGAGCCCACGGACCGCCCTAACCAGGCCGCCTTCGCTGGGAAAAGTCACGTGCAGGTCGGACACGCTCAGGACGGTCTGACCAGCCTGCGTGCGCCGCTGCTTGACCTGGTTTTCGATGGTCATGCCTGGCCTCCCGAGGCCGAGTTGGGATCGAGGGCGTCACGCAGACCGTCGCCAACGGCATTCACGCACAACACCAGAAACACCAGGACGGTGGCCGGGCCGAGGAAGACCCACGGGTAGGTGGTCGCCATCCGCGCCCCCTCACCGATCAGTGTGCCCAGGGAAGTGTCCGGCGCATGCACACCGAAGCCGAAGTAGGACAGGCCGGTTTCCGACAGGATCGCGTAGCCGACGCCGAGAGTGGCGTCGATGATCAGCAGCGAGGACGCGTTAGGCAAGATGTGCCGCAGGATGATCCGGAAGGCGCCCAGCCCCATGAACTTGGCGGCTAGCACATACTCCCGCTCCCTGATCGACAACGTCAGGGAACGCACCACCCGTGCTGAGAGCGGCCAGGCGAATGCGGCCAACAGCACGACCAGCAACAGCCAGGACGTATCGCCGTCCGGGGCGCTGCGGGACACGATGGCAATCAGGAAGAAGCTCGGCACCACCAGCAATAGGTCGATAATCCATAGCATCGAGCGCTCGTACCAGCCACCCAGGTAGGCCGCGGATGCCCCCACCATCGCGGAGATGGAAGTGGACAGGATCGCGACCAGGAATCCGATCAGCAGCGATTTACCCAGGCCGCGAGCGGTTAGTGCGAGTACGTCCCGCCCGGCCTGGGTGGTACCGAGCAGGTGGGCAGAGTCCGGCGGCGAAAGGAAGGCATTGGGGTCAATATCGTCGAATCGCCAGTACAGCATGTACGGACCAACGACGGCCAACAACACTAGGAACAGGATGCCGGCGGCACCGACCACGGCGGTCTTGTTTCGCAAGAAGCGACGGAAGGTGAGCCGCCCTCTATTGAGTCGTTTGACCGGATTGGCCGAAACCTCCTCGGTGAGAACCGGGCTGACGTTGGTACTCACTGGAGCCTCACTCTCGGGTCGAGGATGGCTACCAGGATGTCGGACAGGACCGCTCCCACCAGAACGCAGACTCCGGCGAAGGCGGTGACGGCAACCACACCATTAACGTCGCGGTAGGTGATGGTGTCGATGCTGTACTGGCCGATCCCGGGGAAATTGAAGATCCGCTCGGTAAAGGTCGCCCCGACAAACATGGTGGCGACGCTGAAGGCCACATAGGTTCCGGTAGGGATGAGTGCGGTGCGCAGTGCGTGCTTCATCACCGCGCGGCGTTGCGGCAACCCCTTTGCCCGGGCTGTTCGGACGTAGTCGGCGCCCAGCGAGTCGAGCATGAGGTTGCGCTGGATCCGACTCATCGACGCAGCTCCCAGCACAATCAGCACAAGCGTCGGAAGTAGCAGATGCTGCGCTCGGTCGACCAGCCAGGCCAATGGGTAGCCGCCCACGTCCCCGGACTCACCGATGAACTCGAAGGTCCGGGTGCCGGTGGAGTTGTTGAACCAGGTAGCGCCAATCTGAGTCAAATGCCCGATCACGAAGGCCGGGGTTGAAATGATCAGCAGCGAAAGGAAGGTGAGCATCCGATCACTGATCCGGTATTGCCGGGTTGCGGTCCATGCACCGATCGCGACACCGACGACAATGCCGATGATGGTGCCGATCAGCAGCAGTCGCAGGCTGACCCACATCCGCGAGCTGATCTCGTCGTTCACGCTGACTCCCAGCGGCGAGTAGCCCCAGTTCCCTTGAAGGACGCCGACCAGCCAGGTCCAGTACCGCTCAGCGAGTGGCACCTTGTCATTCAGGTTGTACAGCGACAACTGCGCGTCGATGGTCGACTCGGGGACCGGCGGCTGTCGCAGCGCGAACAGACCTCTGGGGTTCAACTGTGTGGCGGCAAGGATCCAGGTCAGCGAAACCGCCACGTACAACAAGACGAGGTAGTTGAGTAACCGCTTGCCGATGTAGCGAAGCATGTGGTCGAAGTTAGCTCAATCCGGCTCCCCCGCGAAGTCAAACCGCAACGACCGGTCAGCACACTCGCTCAGTTGGGATCTGATATGCGCTCGGCAGCCATCGAAGCTGACCACTGACGCCCGGGCGGCGCCCGGGGTACAAGTGCCGATCGCCGCCGCAAGCACCGACTTTTGGGACACCGTGTAACCCGGCTGAAACATGGACGCAACCAGCCGGTTACCCTGCATCCCGTAGCGTTTGGTCAGTTACCAACCCTTACTTTGGAGGAAACATGTTCCAAGGCGCCGACGACCTGTTGGCCTTCATCAAGGACGAGGGTGTCGAGACTGTCGACGTCCGGTTCTGCGACCTTCCCGGTGTGATGCAGCACTTCACTGTGCCCGCCACCTTCTTTGATGCCGACGTGTTCGAGAACGGTCTGTCCTTCGACGGCTCCTCGATCCGTGGCTTCCAGAAGATCCACGAGTCCGACATGACGCTGATGCCGGACCCCACGAGCGCCTTCCTCGACCCGTTCCGCAAGTCGAAGACGCTTGCACTGAACTTCTTCGTCCATGACCCGCTGACCAAGGAGCCCTACAGCCGCGACCCGCGCAACATTGCGCGCAAGGCTGAGAACTACCTGGCCTCAACTGGCATCGGCGACACCGCGTTCATGGGCCCAGAGGCCGAGTTCTACGTCTTCGATTCCGCGCGTTTCGAGACCAGGGCCAACGCCAGCTTCTACTACGTCGATTCCGAAGCCGGCGCTTGGAACAGCGGTGCGGAATCTGACGCCGATGGCCGCGGCAACCGCGGTTACAAGGTGAAGTACAAGGGTGGCTACTTCCCGGTACCCCCGGTAGACCACTTCGCCGATCTGCGCGACGACATGGTTCGCCACTTGACCAACGTCGGCCTAACCATCGAGCGGGCTCACCACGAGGTCGGCACGGCTGGCCAGAGTGAGATCGCCACCAAGTTCGACACCATGCTGGCTGCGGCCGACAACTTGATGAAGTACAAGTACGTCGTCAAGAACACCGCTTGGGCAGCTGGCAAGACCGCCACCTTCATGCCGAAGCCGATCTTCGGTGACAACGGCTCGGGCATGCACGTGCACCAGTCCATCTGGAAGGGCGGCCAGCCGCTCTTCTACGACGAGGCCGGCTACGCCAACCTCTCTGACCTGGCTCGTTGGTACATCGGCGGCCTGCTCAAGCACGCCCCGGCGGTACTGGCCTTCACCAACCCGACGGTCAACTCCTACCACCGGCTGGTGCCGGGCTTCGAGGCTCCGGTCAACCTGGTGTACTCAAGCCGCAACCGTTCGGCCTCCATCCGGATCCCGATCACCGGCTCCAACCCGAAGGCCAAGCGTCTCGAGTTCCGCTGCCCCGATCCGTCCAGCAACCCTTACCTGGCCTTCCCGGCCATGTTGCTGGCTGGCCTGGACGGCATCCAGAACAAGATCGAGCCGCTCGCGCCGGTCGACAAGGACCTCTACGAACTGCCGGCCGAGGAGCACGCTCTGGTGCCGACCGTTCCTGGTTCGCTGGGCGACGTTTTGGACGCGCTGGAAGCCGATCACGACTTCCTGCTCGCCGGTGACGTGTTCACCAAGGACCTGATCGAGACCTGGATCGAGATGAAGCGCGCCGACATCGACGCGATTCGCCTCCGTCCGCACCCGCACGAGTTCGAGATGTACTTCGACATGTGATTTGAGACGAGCTTGCTCGTCTGTTGTTCTACTGGTGGCCCCGGGGAGACCCGGGGCCACTGGCATTCCCAGACCGGGTCAGACGGCTCAGGAGCCGAACTTCACCTTGGCATCGATCTGAGGCAGCTCGAAGAAGGTGCGCCCCGGCGCCATCTGTAGCGGGCTGCCGTCGTCCAAGGTGAACTTGAACAACTCATCGACCGCGCCTTTGGTCCAGGTGCCTCGCACGTATTTGCCCTGGTGGGCGTAGTAGAACTTGCCGCGGCCGTCGATGATGCTCACCACTGGGTCTGGGTCGCCGCCCCCGGGATAGATTTTGGCCATCCGCCAGCGGGCCGGAACCACCAGCACGTTGTCGGTGACCACTCGCTGGCCGTCTTCGAGGACGTGCTTTCCCCACGGCTCATTGCGCAGGTACTGCCCAGTGTCGGCGTCGTAGTGATAGCTGGTGCTCCAGGTGTCTCCCGGACCCCAGGGCACTGACACCGTCTTGGCCGTCAGCGTCGAGGTCTCGGTGGAGGCCTGTTCCTCGCTATCTGCGAACGGTAGGTAGGGCTCCGCGGGCGGAGCAGTCAGGCGCTTGGCCCGCTTACGCAGTTCATCAGGTCGGCAGAACACCGAGTGCACGCGGAAGCGATGAGGCATCGTGTAATAGGCCGACGTGCCATGCACCCCGGCCTTGAACGAGTAGAGGTTTTCGATGTAGCGGCTGAACGTGCCGATGTAGGCCATCACCCAAAGCGCGGCACCGGTGTTGGCAAAGACCGGCTTCAGCGGGCTGAGCAGCGGCACGTCCACCGGACGAATCGAGCGCACCGGCCCGACCAGCTCGGGGAACTTGCTGTGGAAGACCGCACACAGCCGGATATAGCTGACGCCATTAGGTTCGACGAACACGATGTCGGCCGCATTCAGCCCGAGTTGGGGATGGGCCGATTGCACATCGGAGACCTTCACCGCCACCGCAGCGTGATTCAGCAACGCCGCATCGGCGACCGGCAGCCCGGTCAAGGGCGCCCGCGGTCGGCTATCAACGGTGGTGCTCGGCGTCGGCTCAGCTTGGGCGGGCGTGGCTTGAGCGCCCGCGGCCCCCATTCCTGGCGGCGGATTGACCGCGCAGCCAGCAGCAGCACTGGCGGCACCGATCAGAGTCACGATCGCGGTACGGCGGTTTACCGCTTCCATACCTTCAGGCTAGGACGGGTTTCGCTGCCACACCGGCAAAGGCACTCCGATTACTCGAAACTCACAGCTAGCCGATATCTGGCGTTTGAAGCCCGCCAGGAGTTGCCCCCTGCCGATCAGCCCAAGGTGTTGGCGAAATACACTCCGGCAAGGAGCATCGCGAAGAGCAGGGCGAGGAACGTCGCCATGAAGAGCCCGCCCTTGCGATGTTGCTTGGTCAGGCCGATCGATCCGGTGGTGAACTGGTGCAGCGGAGCGGCGTAGAACACTTCCGCCACGCCACCCTCGCCCACCTCGACATCTAGGTCGGCCTGCCCGTAGCGCCGCATCCACTGGGCGTAGAGCTCCACCTTGTGCCGTCCGGCTGGCACCTGGAAGGCATTCACGCCGTACTGGGAGGTGAGCAGTCGGCCGTCGATCAGCAGGCTAGGGACGATCATCGATGAGGTCATCACACTGCCCTGAATATTCACTCGGATCAAGCCGTGTCCAAGCATCAAACCGGGGAGCTGCGGGGCCGGTACCGGTGGTGGCGGCGGCGCGAACTGCTGACTCGGGGCCGGAGGCGGGGCGGACAGAAACTGGGCTGCGGGCTGGTTCGTCACTAGGAGAGGTTAGTCACCGCGGCCAACTTCTCTCAAGGGATTTCCGAATCCGATGCCACCAATTCACCAGTGATCTCGCAACCGCCGCGCCACTTAGGCCAATCCGAGGAGCGAGCCCTAAGGTTTCTGCGGAGGTGCGTGCATGAATCAACTGGTGGCCGTCATGGGACGGGGTCTGGTGCCAACCGAAACAGCCCTGCTCAACGCCGACGACTTGGGCTTTACCAGGGGTGATGGCTGCTTCGATGCGGCTCGGGTGGTAGTAACCGACCAGGGCAGACGCGTCGATCACCTGGATCGCCATCTGGCCCGCTTTGCCCGCTCCTCAGCCGCCCTTGACCTGCCGGCCCCCGATGAGGCCGCCTGGCGGGAACTGATCGAGCTGGCGCTGGCGTCCTGGGAGTGGCCGGGCGAAGCGGTCCTCAAGCTGGTGCGTACCCGGGGTCCGGAGCACTGGCCCGGAGGGCTCACCGAACTGCTCACCATCACCGCGGCAACCGATGCCACCAAGGTGCGCCAGGGGGTTCGCGCGATCACCCTGAATCGCGGCATCGCCGCCGACTCCTTTGCCGCAGCCCCGTGGCTGCTCGGCGGGGTGAAGACGCTGTCGTACGCGGTGAACGTGGCCGCCAAACGGGAGGTAGCCCGCCGCGGCGCCGATGAGGCAATCTTCGTCTCCACCGACGGCTACCTGCTCGAAGCCCCCACCGCGGGCCTGGTGATTGCCGCCGACGACCAACTGTGGACCACCCCTACCAAAGACACCGGGATCCTCAGCTCGGTGACGGTCGAGGTCATCATGGCCGCTGCCGCCGCGTCCGGAGTTGGCGCAGCCGAGGCGCTGTTCCGTCCAGAGGATCTGCCGGGCACCGACGGGGTCTGGATCGCCTCTGCCGTGCGCGGCGTCCTGCCGGTGCTGGAACTGGACGGCGTCCCGCTGCCACACAACCCAGAACTCAGCGCCCATCTGGCCCGGACGGCCGGGTTCTGAGCTAGGCGGCGGTCGCCAACCGCACCTGGTTGCCCCAGGGGTCGGCTACTGCCAGCGCGGCCGCCTGGCCGTCGCCCTCCAGCTGGGTCGCGACACCTTGGGCGCGGAGTCGCTCATCGACGGCCAACACCTCGGCCACTCCGGACACTTCGATGTCCACCTGTCCCAGCCCAAGCGCCGGCGCCCGCAGCCCTACCCCTGCGGTGCCCCAGGTGTTCATGGCCAGGTGATGGTGATAGCCGCCGGCGGAGACAAACAGTGCTCCGGGCAGCTCGGCAGTGACTTCAAAGCCGAGCCCGCGGACGTAGAACTCTCGGGCCAGGTCAGTGTTGCCCACTTTCAGGTGGACGTGTCCGACCTCGGCACCACCGCCGGGTTCGGCGCGGCGATCAGGTGCGGTGGCCAGGAAATCGCGGTCGGCGTCGGTGAGATGCTCGGTGAGGAAGGCATTCGGGTCGAGCCAAAGGGTGTCCATGACCACCTGCTGACCATTCCACTCCCACTGCCCGCGCGGCCGGTCGACGTACAGCTCCACCCCATTGCCTTCGGGGTCGTCGAGGTAGAACGCCTGCGAGACCAGGTGATCGCCGCTCCCGGTGTAAAGCTGCCCGGCCTTGAGCCCCACCGAGGCCACCACCCGGGCCAGAGTCCGCGGGTCAGGATGCAGCAGGGCGGTGTGGAACAGTCCAGCGCTGCGCCGCTCCCCTTTAGGCAGGTCCGGACGGTGCCGCAGCACGACCAGTTCGCGTCCGTTGCGGCCAAGGTGCACTGTGTCGCGGCCCTCGGCCAACTGCTCCAGCAGGAGCACGTCGGTGTAGAAGCTGGTCATGGCGGCCAGATCGGCCACGTCCAGTGAAACCTGGGACATTCGAGTGTCGTCCGGCAGGAGCCCGCTAGTCATCTCTCCCCTTGATTGGTTGTTGATCATTCAACCATTAGGCGAGCCTGCCTATTCCACGGCAGGTTCACAGGATCTGCTGCGCACGACCACAGCCAGCCGCACTTGAGTAGAGATCAGCAACGAACCGAACTTGAGGAGGTATGTGGAGGCAAACCGACACCTTTCCCTTGTAGCAAAGCGGCCCCGTCGTCCCAGAACCGGCGGGGCCGCGCCACGTCCCCGCCTGATCGAGGTGATCGGGCAAGCTTGGCTCCATGGAGGTCTTGCTGCTCGGCACCGGGGCGGCTGACGGCATTCCCAACGTCTTCTGTGATTGCCCCACCTGCACCGATCACCGGGATCGGGGCGAACTGCGCACCCCAACGTCGGTGCTAATCGACAACCGCCTGCTGATCGACCCCGGCCCCGAAGCTCCCCGGCAGGTAAGCCGCCTGGGTCGGGATCTGATCGGGTGCACCACGATGCTGGTCGGTCACGCGCACAGCGACCATCTCGATCCGGCCGTGCTGCTGCATCGCTCCTGGGTGACCCAAACCCCGCTGCAGGTGCTGGGCCCAGCGGCGGCCATTGAGTGGTCGGCGAACTGGCTCGACCCCGCCCAAACCAGCGTGTCCTTCACCGCGCTGGTCGCTGGCCAGATTGTGGAGGTCGACGGCTACCTGATCGAGGCGCTGGCGGCGAACCACCACGCCTACACCGGGGCTTTGTGCTACCACCTCAGCGACGGTGCGTCCTCGCTGCTCTACCTCACCGACACCGGCCTACTGCCCCCAGCCACCCTCGAAACTGTGACCGGACGACAGGTCGATCTCGTGCTGCTCGAGGACACCTTCGGCACCGCCAACAACAAAGGCGACCAACACCTCAACCTGGTCACCTTCGCGACTACCGTGGCGCAGTTGCGCGAGGTGGGCGCGATCGGGGCCGAAACCCGGGTGGTCCCGGTGCACCTGGGCCACGACAATCCCCCGCTAGCCGAGCTGCGCCAGACGATGGCAGACGTCGGCGCGGAGGTGCTCAGCGACGGGGACGTTGTCCGATTGGGCTAACCCTCAGTTCCCTGAGCTCGTCGAAGGGTCAGCCGCGGCTCGGCGAGCATTCTTCGCCGAGAGCCTCAAGGAAAGCTTCGACATCGGCGTGTGTCGTGTCGAAGCTACACACCCAGCGCACCTCACTGATCGAGGTGTCCCAGTCATAGAAGTGGAAGCGCTCGCGCAGTCGTTCGATGCTGGCCTGCGGCAGCGAAGCGAACACAGCGTTGGCCTGGGTCGGTTGAGTGAAGGCGATCCCGCTCATCGCCCCCTCAGCCAACCCAGCTTCGATGCCACCACGCAACAGTCGAGCCATGGCATTGGCCTGGCGCGCGTTGCGCAGGTGCAGGTCA
Organism: Propionicimonas sp.; assembly: GCA_013791955.1. Lineage (GTDB taxonomy): Bacteria > Actinomycetota > Actinomycetes > Propionibacteriales > Propionibacteriaceae > Propionicimonas. The sequence continues at coordinate 107,125 of VMSW01000008.1, read as the reverse complement.
CCGTCCAGCAGGGCGAGCAATTGCGCCGAAACAAAGCGCATCTTGGAGGCGAGCTGCATCTGGTTCTTGCGTAGGTATCGCAGCCCCTCGCTGGCCTCCGGATTGAGCACGACCACCATTTCCGCCGCCAGGGCGCCGTTCTTAGTGCCCCCGAAACTGACCACGTCCACCCCAGCGTCGGTGGTGAAGGCCCGCAGCGGAACGTCCAGCGACGCCGCGGCGTTCGACAGCCGCGCGCCGTCCAAATAGACGGTCATGCCGAGGCGGTGGGCGTGGTCGGTGATCGCGCGCACCTCGCTGGGGGTGTAGACGGTGCCGAGTTCGCTGGATTCGGTGAGCGAGACCACCTTCGGTTGCGCGCGATGCTCGTCTCCCCAGCCCCACGCCTCGGTGTCGATCAGTTCGGGAGTGAGCTTGCCGTCGGGGGTGGGAATGGTGAGCAGCTTGATGCCAGCCACCTTCTCTGGGGCGCCCCCCTCATCGGCGTGAATGTGCGCGGTCTTGGCACAAATCACGGCTCCCCACCGCGGCAGCATCGAGGTCAGCGCCACCACGTTGGCGCCGGTGCCGTTGAACACCGGCCACGCCGTTGCGCCCTCGCCGAAGTGCCGCGCCGCCACGTCCTGCAGCCGGGCGGTGTAGCGGTCCTCGCCATAGGAAACTTGATGGCCACCGTTGGCGGCGGCGAGCGCGTCGAGCACTTCCGGATGGACGCCGGAGTAGTTGTCCGAGGCGAAACCGCGCGAGGTCGGATCATGCAGTGGGGTCACAATCGGCAGCCTAGCTTTCGGGCTCTTGGGGCGGTCACAGCTCGATCACCTGGTCGTTGAGATCAGTGGGTTCTTGAGCCCACAAGTCGACGAACGCCGAAGCCAGCACACTTTCGCTCCCGGCAAGAGTGGCGACCCGAAAGACCACTGCCGCCGCCCGCAAAGGCTCACCGGAATCTCGCGCCGCCTTGGCCAAGCCCTGCGACACCGCGTGCATCCACGCTTCTCCGGCCGCCTTCACCGCGGCATAGTTGGCGCCCCCGGCAAGCGGACGGACGACCGCGGGCGAGGAGATCATGGCCGTACGCGCCGAGGCCGAGGCGTGGAGGTCAGCGTCGAAGGCCCGGCTGACGTGGCGCAAAGCGGTCAGCGATCGCTCCAGAAAGCGGAAGTCGGCCTCGCTCTGGCCGGACAATCCGCCACCCCCGCGCCAACCGCCCACCAAGTGCAGGACGCCATCGACGCGGCCCGCCCGGTCATGAACCCGCCGCGCCAGCGCGAACACTGCGCCTTCGTCGGTGAGATCACAGGCCTCGACCTCGGCACCGAGGGCGGTGCGCGCGTCAAGCTTGCCCCGGTCGTGCCCCACCGCTAACACCTGGGCGCCAGCTGCGATCAACGCCTGGGCCGCGGCTCGTCCGCTGGCGCTGGTGGCCCCAGCGATCAGCACCAGTCGGCCGCTCACGGGCTCAGTCATCGGTGCCGCGGATCCCCGCAGTCGAAGCGATCACATCACGCATCTTCTTCTCCAGTGCCTCGTAGAACATCGATAGCGGGAATTCGTCCTCGAGCACGGCATCGGTGTAACCCTTCGGCGGGCCGGCAAGGATCTCCTCCGGCAGCCCGCGCGCCCACACCGACGCCGGGTGCGGCGCGAGCACCGAACTAACCAGGTCGTAGGCGGCCAGCCAATGCACGAGCTTGGGACGGTCGATCGAACGCCAATACAACTCGTTGATCGCCTCGCCGAGGGCCACGACCGCCGCTGGCACGTCCTCCCAGTCGAAGGTCAGGGCCGTGTCGGTCCAGTGCAAAACGCCACGCTGGTGCAGCCAGGCAAACAGCAGTTGCCCGCCCACACCGTCGTAGTTGCGCACTCGGGTTCCGGTGATGGCGAACCGGAAGATTCGGTCGAAGATCACCGCGTATTGCACCAACCCGGCATGCCGCAAGGTCTCGTCCTCGGCGGCAGACAGCTCCTCCCCAGCGGCCCTCTTCGCGCTCAGCCGCTGCTCGATCTTCACGCACTCGCTGAAGGCGGTCAGGTCGCAGCGCAACTCCTCCAGCGAATACAGGAAGTAGGGCATCCGCTGTTTGATCATGAACGGGTCGAACGGTAAGTCACCGCTCATGTGCGTGCGGTCGTGAATGATGTCCCACATCACGAAGGTCTTCTCGGTGCTGCCCTGGTCATTGAGAAGGCCCGCCACCCCAGCTGGCAACTCGAGCTTGGTGACCTCGCACGCGGTGCGCACCACTCGCCGGAAGCGAGCTGCTTCACGGTCTTGGAAGATCGCTCCCCAGGTGAAGGTGGGAATCTCCCGCATGGACACCGTCTCAGGAAAGAGCACTGCCGAGTTGGTGTCGTAGCCGGCCGTGAAGTCGACCAGGCGTAGCGAGACGAACAGCTTGTTGGGGTAGTCCCCCGCCTCCAGGTGCGCCACGAACTCCGGCCAGATCACCTCTACCAGCAGCGCCTCTACCTGCCGATTGCGAGAACCGTTCTGGGTGTACATCGGAAAGACGACGAGGTGCCGGAGTCCGTCGATACGGTGACGTTGCGGGTGGAAGGCGACCAAGGAATCCAAAAAGTCGGGAACGCCGAAGGCCTCATTCGCCCAGCGCTCGAAGTCCACCACTGATGCAGCCAGGTAGTCAGCATCGTGGCCGAACAGGGGCGTAAGTTCGCCGATGGCCGCAACGATGGCGCCCACCTGATCGTGGGCGGCGGCGTGTCCCTGGGCAGAGATCGAGCCGTCCGGTGCCTGTAATGCCTGCACCGCCGTGACCGCGTCCTTGAGACGGAGCCACGCCGGGTGACGCTCAACGCTGATCGTCGTCATAGCCACGATCCTGCCACGCCGCCGGGTCAAAGCACCCTGAGCAAATACCGACCCTGCCAGAAGGGCGATCCGCAGCAGAGGCGGGCTAGAGCGGCAGCAGGCGGAAGATGGGCGCCGGAATGTGCTTCAGCACCCACATCACCAGCTTGAACTGGGCCGGCACCCAGATCAGCTTCTGGCCTTTGCGGGCAGCGTCAACCACCTGGAGCGCCAACTGCTCTTTGTCGACCGTCAGCGGGGCTTCCTTCACTCCGGCCGACATTCGGGTGCGCACCTGGCCGGGACGGACCACCAACACCTTGGGCCCGAACGGCTCCAGCGCCTCACCCAGCAACCGGTAGAACCCGTCGAGACCAGCCTTGGTGGAGCCATAGACGAAGTTGGAGCGACGTACCTTTTCGCCGGCCACCGAACTCATCGCGATGATCTGGCCATAGCCTTGCGCCTTCATCTTCTGCCCCAGCAACACCCCAACGCTCACCGCACCGGTGTAGTTGATGTTGGCCGCCAGCACCGCCTTGGCCTGGTCCTGCCACAACTGCTCAGCATCACCGAGCATGCCGAAAGCGACGATGGCCACGTCCACGTCGGCGATCGTCCAGGCGTCCTCGATCACGCTGGGATGGGTGTCGAACGCGGTGGCGTCGAACTCCAGGGTGTGCACCTCGTCGGCACCGGAGGCCTTCAGCACCGTCACGGTGTCGTCGGCGAGCTCATCCCCGGGCTGGACGCCGAGGATCACCCGCAGCGACTGCTGGGCGAGATACTCCTTGACGATGGCCAGCCCGATCTCGGACGTACCGCCGAGCAGCAGTATCGTCTGGGGATTGCCGGTGGCGTCGATCACTTATTTCTCCTTGGTTTAGACCAGATCAAGGCGGCGAGCCAGATCGGAAACGAACACCCCATGCGGGTCGATCCGGCGCCGAGTGGCAAGCCAGGAGTCGATCTCGGGATACATCGCATGGAAGACCTCTGCGGTGGTGCGGGAGTCCTTGGCGGTGTAAAGGCGGCCGCCGAACTCCAGAATCCGGGCGTCCAGACCCTTGAGGAAGTCGTGCAGGCCGGCCTTGATCGGGAAGTCCACACACACATTCCAGCCGGCCATCGGGTAGCTCAGCGGGGCGCGGTTGCCCTCGCCGAACAACTTGAACACGTTCAGGAAGGAATAGTGCCCCGAGGCCTGAATATCGCGAATGAGCTGCTTGAACTCGGCCACCGCACTCGGCGGCACGACGAACTGGTACTGCAGGAAGCCGTAGGAGCCATAGGCGCGGTTCCACTCACCGAACATGTCGAGGGGGTGGTAGAAACCCGTCAGCGACTGCACCTTGTTGCGGTAGTTGCCGCTCTTGGCATACCAAACCCCGCCGAGTGCGGAGAAGGTGAACTTGTTGGCCAGGCCGTTGGGGAACACATCGGGCAGGTCGAACAGCGGCTTGGCGCTAAAGGCCAGCGGATCGACGGCCAGCTTCGGCGCGTATTCGTAAAGCTGATCCAGGGTGGCCAGCGAGCCACGCGACAACGCCGACCGACCGAGTTTCGGCGCCGGGCTGATCGCATCAAACCAGGCGCTGGAGTAGTCGTAGTTGGCCTCGGTGCCGTCCGAATGCACCGCGATGGTTTCGTCGAGGTTGGCGGTGACCACCCCGTCGGCGATGAAGTAGGCCGTCTCAGTGCGCGTCATCTTCAGCACCGCCCGCAGGATGATGCCGGTCAGGCCGATGCCGCCAACCGTGGCCCAGAAGATGCTGGCGTCCGGGTCGTCTGGCGAGCCGTCGGGGGTGACGGTCAACACCCGGCCGTCGGCGATCAACAGTTGCATCGAGGCCACGTGGTCACCGAATGAGCCAGCGCTGTGGTGGTTCTTGCCGTGCACGTCGTTGCCGATCGCACCACCGACGCTGACCTGACGGGTGCCCGGCAGCACTGGCACCCACAGCCCGTACGGCAGGGCGGCGCGCATCAAGGTGTCCAGGCTGACCCCGGCGTCCACCTCGACGGTGGCCGCAACCGGGTCGATGGAGTGGATCTGGTCGAGCGCGTTCATATCGACCACCAGACCACCGGCGTTCTGGGCAACATCTCCGTAGGAGCGCCCTAATCCGCGAGCCACGATGCCGCGGCGCAGGTGGGACGGGGAATCGGCATTGGCCGAAGCCACTGCGGCCACGGCCTTGGTGATCACCTCGACGTCAGGCGTCGAGAGCAACTGGGCCGCGGTGGCGGCCGTCCGACCCCAGCCGGTGAGGCTGGCAGTGGAGGTCGGCAGGTCATCGAAAGTGGGAGAAGTCATCAGAAGTCAGCCTAGCGCGGGCGCTCGATGAACCACGCCTGAGCGAGTCTGGGCTCTAGCATTCTTAAGTGAGCTTTGTTGCAACCAATCTGGACGGCTACGGCGCCGCCCTCTTCGATCTCGACGGGGTCCTGACCCCTACCGCCGAGGTGCATCGTCGCGCCTGGTCGAAGATGTTCAACGAGTTCCTCGCCCCACTGGGGCTGGCGCCCTACACCGATGACGACTACTTCGCCTATGTTGACGGCAAACCACGCTACGACGGCGTCCGGGATTTTCTGGCTTCCCGTGGGCTCAGCCTGCCCGAGGGCGAGTGGTCCGACCTACCCGCCGCCGACACCGTCATCGGTCTGGGTAACCGCAAGAACCTCACCTTCACCGCCGTGCTGGAAAGCGACGGCGTGAGGCCCTACCCTGGCTCGGTGCTGCTGCTGGATCATCTCGCCAAACTGCCGATCAAGCTGGCCGTGGTGTCGAGTTCAGCCAATGCTGAGGCGGTGCTGCGGGCGGCTGGTCTACGCGACCGCTTCCCCGTGGTGGTGGACGGTCAACTGGCCGCCGCCGAGGGCCTGCCGGGCAAGCCAGCACCCGACACCTACGTCCGCGCCGCTGAGCTGCTGGGGGTGCCGATCAACGCCGCTGTCGTTCTGGAAGACGCGGTCAGTGGGGTTGCTGCTGGCCGGGCCGGCGATTTCGGGCTGGTCGTCGGTGTCGATCGCGGTGCCGGGGTCGCCCAGCTGACTGCAGCCGGGGCAGATGTGGTGGTCGCCGATCTAGCCGAGCTGGTGCCATGAGGGCTCCTCAGACCGATCCGGTGGATCGCACCCGCTTCCCGATCCGGGAGTGGGGCATCGCTGAGACCCGCTACGACACCACTGGGCTGGGGGCTCGCGAGACCATCTTCGCTGTCGGCAACGGCTACTTAGGCCTGCGCGGCAACCACGAGGAGGGCGATTCCGACGCCTACGCCCACGGCACCTTCGTCAACGGCTTTCACGAGACCTGGCGGATTCGCCACGCCGAGGAAGCGTTCGCCTTCGCCAAGACCGGCCAGACGATCGTCAACGTCCCGGACGCCAAGACGATCAACCTGAGCGTTGATGGCGAAACCCTGCAGCTGAGCACCGCGAAGTTGGAGTCATTCCAGCGCAGCCTCGACTTCCGCGACGGCATCTTGCATCGCGATCTGATCTGGATCACCACTTCCGGTAAGCGGGTGGCCGTCCAGTCCACGCGGATGGTGTCCTTCACCCGGCGCAACCTGGCGGTGATGACCTTCAACGTCACCGTCCTCGACGATAACGCTGACGTGGTGATCAACTCAGAGGTCCGCAACCGCCAGGACGAATCCCCTGATCCACACTCCAGGGTCGTCGGTTTCGACCCGCGTAAGGCGGCCTCCTTCGAGAATCGGGTGCTGCTCTCCCAGCTCCAATACGAAGAGCAGGGTCGGATGTGCTTCGCCTACCGCACCGCCCAATCCGGGCTGGGGCTGGCGGTCTGCGTCGACCACGAAGTGTTCACCGCCAACACTGTGTCGGTGGAGTCTCGGCTGAACTCCGATCTGGGACGGCGCACCTACCGGGTACGTGCCGAGGCCGGGCAACCGATCCTGGTGGTCAAGTGGGTCGCCTACACCGATGGGCCGGCCACTGCCGATCCGGCCGACTTGACCGATCTCTGCCAGCTCACCCTTGATGATGCGCGGGTGGTCGGCCGCGACGTCCTGCTCGAAGAACAGCGGGAGTGGCTGGACAGCTACTGGGTCAACGCCGACGTCCAACTCGTTGGCAACCCGGCACTGCAACAGGCGGTGCGCTGGTGTCTGTTCGAACTCGCCCAAGCCACCGGGCGGGCCGAGGGCCGCGGTATCGGCGTCAAGGGGGTCACCGGCGCTGGCTATGAGGGCCACTACTTCTGGGACACCGAGGTGTATCTGGTGCCCTATTTGGCCCACACCAACCCGTTCCTGGCCAGACGCACGCTGCGCTTCCGGATAGCAATGTTGGACGCGGCCCGCCGCCGGGCGCTCGCGTTGAGCCAGCGGGGGGCCTTGTTCCCTTGGCGCACCATCAACGGTGAAGAGGCCAGCGCCTACTACGCCGCCGGCACCGCGCAGTATCACATCGATGCTGATATCGCCTTCGCGATGTGCAAGTACTCCGACGTGTGCGCCGATGAGCACTTCCTGCTCACCGAGGCACTGCCGGTGTTGGTGGAAACAGCGCGATTGTGGCTCGACATGGGCTTCTTCCGCGGTCCGGAGCGCAGCTTCCACATTCATTCGGTCACCGGGCCGGATGAGTATTCCGCAGTGGTGAACAACAACCTCTATACCAACCTGATGGCCCGGATGAACCTGATGCGCGCCGCTCAGGCCGTCCTCACCCTGGCCGAGACCGATCCAGGACGCCACCTAGAAGTGACCCATCAGCTCGGCATCACCGAGAACGAGGTGACCGGCTGGCAGGAAGCCGCCACCGCGATGACGATCCCCTACCACGCCGACTTTGGCGTCCATCCTCAGGACGAGGACTTCCTCAAACGGGAAGTCTGGGACCTGGCCAACACTCCGCGGGAGAAGCTGCCCCTACTGCTGCACTACCACCCGCTGGTGATCTACCGGTTCCAGGTGTTGAAGCAGGCCGACGCGATCTTGGCGCTCTTCCTGGCCGGAGACAGTTTCACCCCGGGTGAAAAGCGCGCCGATTACGAGTATTACGAGCCGATCACCACCGGTGATTCGACGCTGTCGGCGGTCGTCCAATCGATCATCGCCGCCGAGGTCGGCTACCAGGACCGCGCGCTGGAGTCGTTCATGGAAGGCGCCTTCGTCGACTTGGCCGATCTGCACTACAACACCGGGGACGGGGTGCATATCGCCTCGGCCGGCGGGGTGTGGAATGCACTGGTCTACGGCTTTGGTGGCCTGCGCGACTACGGCGGCGTGATCACCTTCGACCCACGGCTGCCGGAAGGTTGGACGACCCTTCGGTTCGCTTTCCAGTTACAGGGCTCGCGGGTGCGCGCTGAGCTCACCACTGATCGACTGGTGCTCACCTTGGAGGACGGGCCCGGCGGCATCGTCACCGTCCGTGGCCAGCAGATTGAGGTGGCTGGCCCCGATCCGGTGCTGATTCCGCTCTTCGGCCAGGGCTTGCGGCTGCCAACGCTGACCGGTTTTGTGCCGCTGATCCATGGCCGTCCGGCCACCCACGATGAACTGACCGTGGGGCTGCCGTCCGATGCGGTGGAGTGACCTGGCCCCGGGCACGCGCAAACCTAACCAGAGTTTGGGCATGCGCGACGAGGTGGCTAGGCCGCTAGGGATAATCCTTGCCTTCACGTGCGCGTTGTGGTCACTCGCCGTGGTGTTCGAGTTGCTGCTGGCGCGTTCAGCTTTGGCCTCGCCAGGTGTCTCCTGGCAAGGCTCGTTCGACAGCGGCGAGATGGCATTCAGCTCAGTTCTGGTGGCGCTCTCGATGGTCCCGCCGGTCCTGGCTGGCGCCATCGTCTTGGTCACGCTCGCCTTCAGGGCCGTCCGGCTCACCGTTGTCGGCTGGGTCGCGGTTGTCGTGTTTGCGATCCTGTTGATCGGGGCTTGGACCGGGCCAGCCACACCGTCCTCCTGGCCGGACTACCTCCGCTTGTTGAGCATCTGGCTGGGTGGTGCGGCAGCGGGCGTGGTCACGGGCGTCAACCTCCGATCAGCTCGCTCGAGACCCGAAGGACGGGTTGAACCAGGCCCGTCCGATGCGGTGGAGTGACCTGCTCCTGCCGCCGGGCCGCTTCGGCCACTAGCCTGGCGAAATGACCCACCTCGCTGATCGTGCCCACAATTTTCTCGCCCTACATCAAGCTCCAGAAATCCTCGTGCTGGCCAATGTCTGGGATGTGGTGTCGGCCCGCGCCGTCGCCGCCGTCCCTGGGGTGCGGGCGCTCGCCACGGCCAGCCATTCCATCGCAGCCACTTTCGGCTACCCCGACGGTGAGCAGATCCCGCTGGATTTGCACCTGAGCATGGTCGCCAGAATTGTCGCCGACACCGAACTGCCCCTCAGCATGGACTTCGAAGCTGGCTACGGCGATCCCGGTGAAACGGCTCGCCGCGCAATCGAGATCGGGGTCGTCGGCGGCAACCTGGAAGACCAACTCAAGCCGCTGGCTGAAGCAGTCGCCGCAGTGAAGGCCGTAATGCTGGCTGGCGAGGCGGCCGGCATCGAGTTCGTGCTGAACGCTCGCACCGACGTTTTCGTCAAAGCCGCCACCGACGCCGATCGCGACGAGTTGCTGCATGATGCGATCACCCGCGGCAAGGCCTTCCTGGAAGCCGGGGCGCCGGTGGTGTTCATGCCGAGGCTCACGGCCCGGGACGAGATCCGGGCGGTAGTGGCCGCTCTCGGCCAGCGCAAACTCACTTTGATCACCAGCCCGGGAGCCGACTTGAGCGTGGCCGACCTGGAATCGCTCGGGGTGGCCCGCGTCTCCACCGGCCCGCACACCCAGCGGGTGGCGCTGACCGCTCTTGCCGACGCCACAATCGAGCTGGTGGCTGGCCGCAATCTGCCTGCCAACACCCGTCCGCTGAACTAAGGGCTCAGTCGTTGCTCCAGAAGGTGCGATCCATCACCTGGCGCACCAGGCGGGCTCGACGGGACTGCTCCTGCACCAACAGGGAAGATTCGCCTTTGGCGTAGCCAAGGATTTGCGCCACCGCCGAGAGATCGCGCACGTCGGTGGGCAGATTGTCGCTGGCCCGGCCGCGCAGCAGCATGACCGCATTACGGATCCGGCTGGCGTACTTCCAGGCCTGGCGCAACGAGTCAGCATCGGCTGGGTCGAGCAACTCGGCCTCAGCGGCTGCCGCCAAACCGGCCAGCGTGTTGGGCGTCCGCAGGGCTGGAATCTCGGCACCGTGGCGCAACTGAATCAACTGCACCACCCACTCCACATCGCTGAGTCCGCCCGGGCCCAGCTTGATGTTGCGCGAGGCATCGCCGCTGCGCGGGGCGCGCTCGGCCTCCATTCGGCCCTTCAGCTTGCGGATCTCATGCACCTGGGTGGTCGTCAGCCCACCAACCGGGTACCGGATCGGATCGATGCTTGCCAGCAACTCGGCGGACACCTCAGCATCACCGGCCCCGGCTGCGGCCCGCAGCAGCGCCTGGGCCTCCCACGTGGACGACCACCGTTGGTAGTAGGCCCGATAGGAGGCCAGGCTGCGAACGATCGCACCCTGCTTACCCTCCGGACGCAGATCGATGTCGATCTCCAAAGCCGGATCGGGGCCTGGTTTGGCCAGTAACGCCCGCAATCGGCTAATCGCCGTGGTGGCATTGCCGATCGCCGCCTGGTTATCGCTGTCAGCCAGGACGAACATCGCGTCGGCATCAGAGGCGTAGGACAACTCGGCCCCGCCCCAGCGTCCCAGCGCAACCACGGCCAGGGGCGGCAGCGACAATCCACGCGAAGCCACCTCCAAGGAGGCCTCGATAGTCGCCGCAACCACCGCGCTCAACGCCACGCCGAGCTCGGATATCTCGATCTCGCCAAGCAGATCAGCCATGGCTAGCCGCAGCAGTTCGGCGCGCCGCGAAGCGCGAATCGTGGCCACCGCCTCTTCTGGCTTGTCGTGGCGGCGAGCGGCCGTCCGCATCTCGGCCACGATGTCGTCGAAGGTGCGCGGGGCCAACCCCTCGGCATCACCCAGCAGGGCAGCGTTCTGCGGCGCGCGCATCAGCAGGTCCACTGCGTAACGTGAGGACGCCAGGATGCGGGCCAGGTGCTCGGCCATCGCGTCCCCATCGCGCATGGTTCGCAAGTACCACGGGGTCGCGCCCAACTCCTCAGACACCTGCCGGAAGGCGAGCAGACCGTGGTCTGGGTTCGGCCCAGCGGTCAACCAGCCGAGCATTGCTGGCAACAACTGCCGCTGAATCTCAGCCGAGCGGGTCATGCCGGCACTGAGCGCCTCGATATGGCGCAGGGCAGCCTTCGCATCGCCATAGCCAAGAGCGCGCAGCCTGGTCTCGGCCTCTTCACTGGTCAGCCCCACCTCGGCGGACGGAATCCTGGCGACGGCCGCCAACAACGGGGAATAGAACAGTCGCTGATGCAGCCGCAGCACCCGCCGGGTGGTGGCCCGCCACAGATGCATCAGTTCCTCGGTCTCGGCCAGGCCGATACTGCGCGCCAGCCAACGCTGACTGACATCGTCAGCTGGCATCAGATGGGTACGACGAAGCCGATACAGCTGGATGCGGTGCTCCAACAGCCGTTGCAGCCGGTAGGCGGTGCCCAGGTCGAAGCCGTCGGCCCGGCCGACATAGCCGTGGTCGACCAGCGCTGTCAGCGCCTCAAAGGTGCCCCGCAGCCGTAGTCGCTCGTCAGATCGTCCATGCACCAACTGCAGCAGTTGCACGCTGAACTCGACGTCACGCAGCCCGCCGGCGCCAAGCTTGATTTCGTGGTTGGCGTCCCTGCTGGGCAGGAGCGAAATCACCCGCAACCGCATCGCTTGGGTTTCGGCCACGAACTGATCGTTGTCGGCGACCCGCCAGACCATTGGCCAGACCATGTCGACGAACTCCTGAGCCAAGCTCAGATCGCCAGCCATCGGCCGAGCCTTCAGCATTGCCTGGAATTCCCAGTTCTTGGCCCACTTCTCGTAGTAGGCCCGATGGGAGGCCAGGGTGCGCACCAGTGCGCCGGCCTTTCCTTCGGGACGAAGGGCGGCATCGATCGGCCAAATGGTGCCGGCTCCGGTGTGCGCCGAGCAGATCCGCGTCAGAGCGGTGGCCATCCTGGTGGCCACCTGGATGGCCGTGCCCGGGTCGCAGACCGGCTCGCCATCAGCACCGATTGCCGGTTCCCCGACGTAGAGGACGTCTACATCGGAGACGTAATTGAGTTCGCCGGCACCGGTCTTCCCCAAGGCGAGCACGCCGATTCGGCACCGCTGCCAATCGGTCACTTCGCCGCGGGCCAACGCCAGGGCGGCCTCCACGGTGGCATCTGCCAGATCGGCTAGCTCGGCAGCGATGTCGGGCAGCACCGCCAGCAGGTCGGCCGAAGTCAGGTCACGGGCCGCGATTCGCAGCAGTGCCCGGCGGTAGCCGCGACGCAGGTCATCGGAACGGGTGTGATCGGCCACCGGCTCGGACAGGTCGGGATCTGCACCCACAGCTGCGAGCAACTCGGCGCGCAGTTCGGCCAACGAGCGCCGATCGACCGCCCCGCAGAGCACTTCCAGGTCGCCGGGGTTGGCACAGAGGTGCTGATTCAGGGCGACGCTGGCTCCCAAGACCGCGGCCAGGCGATGAATCAGCACTTCGTTGGCGGCCAGCAACTCGAACAGATCCGGCCGGGCGTGCACCAGGTTGTTCAACCCAGCCAACGCCAGATCCGGGTCCGCGGCGCATTGCAGCTCCGTCAGTGCTGCGTCGATCTGCGCACTGGTGCCGTGGTTGGTCCAGGCAGCCACCAACTCTGCCGAGGCCGCTGCGTCAGCGAAACCCAGGCGGGCCAGGCGTCCAGATTGGCTGCCAATACGACTCACAGCCGCGATGCTAGCGTCTCTGCTGTGAGCAGGAGGGTGTCAGGGGCGGAAGTCGAGCAGTTGCGGGCTGCTGCCGGATCAGTGCTGGCGACCCCGCCGGTCGAACTGTCCAAGGCCGACCAAGCAGCCACCGCGCGGACGATCTGCGCATTGCTCGCGATCCGGTTTCCCGGTGGCAGCGTGGAGTTGCGGGTGCCGCCGTTCGCCGCCGTCCAGTTGGGGATCGGCGAACGTGGCCGCCACACTCGCGGCACGCCGCCGAATGTGGTGCAAACCGATGCAGACACCCTGCTGAAGCTGGCCGCTGGCGCCTTGAGCTGGGATCGCGCCAGGGAACTTCGGCTGGTGCAAGCCTCCGGCATCTACGCCGAACTCGGCCAGTTGTGGCCGCTGTCAGAACTCGTCGAAGCCCCCTGACCCAGTCCAGTTCCCTGAGCCCGTCGAAGGATCGAAGGGCCAGGCTTCGACAGGCTCAGCCAACTGACAACCCGACAAGCCCAGAGACCCAGTTCAGTTCCCTGAGCCCGTCGAAGGATCGAAGGGCCGGGCTTCGACAGGCTCAGCCAACTGACAACCCGACAAGCCCAGAGACCCAGTTCAGTTCCCTGAGCCCGTCGAAGGATCGAAGGGCCGGGCTTCGACAGGCTCAGCCAAGCTGAAATGGGACTCAGCTAACCGGAGACCCCGCCCGCACAGCTTGAGCACAGGTTCACCTGGGAACCGACACAGGAGCCGCTCTTAGGGTCGCAACTGTGCCGAGCGCGCCCGGAGGAGAGCAATGAGCAGCCAGGAAATTCCAGATCCAATCGAGACCACCACCAGCGATGGGAGCCATAGACCGAAACGCCTGCTCCGCTCCCCCAGGACGTGGCTGGCGATCGGCCTGGCTACGGCGTTGTTGGTCGGCGTTGGTGTCGGATCGTTCTTCCTCTTCAGCCCACGCAAGACGCTGACCGGACGCACCACCACGGCCCAGGCGGCCCTGGGCACGCAGACGGCCTCAGTGGCCGTCGATGGCACCCTCAGCCCGCGCAAGCAGGCAAACCTGAACTTCTCTGTTTCCGGGGAGGTAACAAAGGTTTACGTCAAGGCCGGGCAGAAGGTGACCAAGGGCCAGAAACTGGCCAAGATCGACTCCTCGACCCTTGCCGACGCTGTCGATCTTGCCGAAGCCAACTTGGCCTCGGCGCGCGCCAACTACTCCGATGTCTCCGGCTCCGGTACCAGTGCGGCGATCAAGGCCGCCGCGGCCCAGGTGGATTCGGCCAAGGCCGCTCTCTCCAATGCTGAAGAGAACTTGAAAGCCGCAACTCTGCGAGCCACCTTCACCGGCACCGTGGCCAGCGTCGATGTGGCCGTGGGCGATCAAACCTCGGGCACCGGGTCGTCCGGCTCCAGCCAGGGGGGCTCCAACGCGGGTAGCTCAACGACCACGACCACGACCACGAGCAGTTCCTCGGCGCAAATCGTGCTGATCTCAACCGCAACCTGGAAGCTGGAAGGCACCGTCGGTGCCGCGGACCTGTCCGCCATGAAGCCGGGCCAAGCCGCCACCATCACCGCTGATTCGACCGAGTTCACCGGGACGGTCTCCTCCGTCGGCATCGTGGCCACCTCCACCAGCGATGGCGCTGCAACCTTCCCAGTAGTGATCAATCTCAGTGGCACCCACACCGGGCTCTACTCCGGCACTACCGCCTCGGCCGTTGTCACCACCGGCACCTACGACAACGTGTTGACCATTCCGACCGCAGCGATCACCACCGCCAACAGCTTGACGGTGGTCACCAAGGTGGACAGCAGCGGTGCCACCACGGTCACCGAGGTGGAGATCGGTCGAGTCTTCGGTGACGCGACCGAGATCACCAGCGGTCTCAGCGCTGGCGACACCGTCCAGATCACCTACCGGCCCACGTCCACCTCGACCACGAGCAGCGGTTCGGGCGGGGGCTTCGGCGGCGGTCTCGGTGGCGGCCTTGGTGATGCCGGCGGCGGAGCACCGCCCGCAGCAGGCGGAGCTGGCGGGGTGCCAGGACGATGAACCTCATGCTGAACATGACCGGGGTTCGCAAGACCTACGCCACCGGTGCGGTGGAAGTCGAAGCGCTGCGCGGCATTGACCTGCAGGTGAGTGCCGGCGATTACGTGGCAATCATGGGCCCGTCCGGGTCGGGAAAATCCACCCTGATGCACATCATCGGCTGCCTGGACGTCCCCACCTCTGGCCGCTACGAACTCGACGGTTCCGACGTGTCTTCGATGAGCGAGAAGCAACTGGCCGAAGTACGCAACCGCAAGATCGGGTTCGTCTTCCAGTCGTTCAACCTGCTGGCCAGCTTGACCGCACTTCGCAATGTCGAACTGCCGCTGGTCTATGCCGGCGTACCAGCAACCGAGCGCCGCGAGCGCGCTCTTGCTGCTCTGGCCAAGGTGGGCCTGGCAGACCGGGTCCAGCACCGTCCAGGGGAGCTATCTGGCGGCCAACAGCAGCGAGTCTCGGTTGCCCGGGCCCTGGTCACGAATCCGGCACTGATCTTGGCCGACGAACCGACCGGCAACCTGGATTCCCACTCCACAGCCGAGATCCTCGACCTGTTCGCCGAACTCAACACCGCTGGACGGACCATCGTGATGATCACCCACGAAGCCGATGTCGCCGACCACGCCAAGGAAACCGTGCACATCTATGACGGCTTGCTGCGCGAGCAGTCGGTCGGCGTAGGAGCGGCCAAATGATGGGCTGGGCCGAAACGCTCCGCACCGCGATTGCGGCACTCAACGCGCGCCGGATGCGCTCACTGCTGACCATGCTCGGCATCCTGATCGGCATCGCGGCGGTCATGCTGACCGTCGGCCTCGGCCAGGGGGCAAGCGCGCAAATCACTTCTCAGATCAACTCACTCGGCTCCAACTTGATCATCGTCTCGCCGAGCCAAACCACTACCTCTGGCGGCTTCCGGGGTGGCGGCGGTACGGCCTCAACCTTGACCACCCAGGACGCGGCGCTGCTCGCCGATCCGGCGGTCGCTCCCGATGTTGCTGCGGTGGCGCCAACCTCCTCAGCCTCTGGTTCGTTGCAGTCGACAGAGAGCACCTGGACTTCCACGGTGATCGGCACGGTGCCGGACTGGCAGCGCGTGCGGGCCCGCGAAGTGGCAAACGGACGATTCTTCACCGACGCCGAGGTCAACTCTTCAGCTTCAGTGGCGGTGATCGGTGAAGACACCGCCACCGAGTTGTTCACCTCCGCCAACCCAGTGGGCCAGACGATTAGCATCAACGGCCAGGCCTTCACCGTGATTGGCGTTCTGAAGTCGGCCGGCTCATCGTTGGCCAGCAATGACGACGACACCGTCGTGGTGCCGAGCACCACTTACGCCGCCCGGCTGTCGACCTCCAGCAACGCAAACAGCGTCTCGTCGATCTACCTGGAGGGCAAGGACGCTGAGAGCCTTTCGGCGGCCTACCAGCAGGTGAAGACCGCGTTACTGGCCAGCCACCAGGTCACCAGTGACGATGCCGATTTCACCGTCAGCACCCAGGCGTCCCTAGTGGAAACCGCCACCTCGATTACCGGCATAGTCACGCTGCTCCTGGGTGGGGTGGCTGGCATCTCGTTGTTGGTGGGCGGCATCGGTGTGATGAACATCATGTTGGTCTCGGTCAGTGAGCGGGTTCGCGAAATCGGCCTCCGCAAGGCCCTGGGAGCCACTCCAGCGATCATCAGGCGCCAGTTCCTGGTGGAGGCTGGCATCCTCGGCATGCTCGGTGGGGTGGTCGGCATCGCATTGGGCTTCATCGGCGCGGCGATCCTCACCCCAGTCCTGGGGATGACGGTGATGATCTCCATTCCAGCCACTCTGCTCGCGCTGGTGGTCTCCCTAGGCATCGGCATCGTTGCCGGCGTGTATCCGGCAACCAGGGCCGCCAAGCTGGCCCCGATCGACGCTTTGAGGAGCGAATGATGAAGCTCACTATGAATCCACGCCTGCGGGCCGTGCTGGTCGCCGCGGTGGCGCTATCGGTGGTGGCTGCGATCGGCATCGGGGTGGCCAACGCCACCACGACGACGTCCAGCCGCTGGGTGACCGCCACCGCCATCACCGGCGATGTCACCCAGAACTACGTCGCCACCGGCTCGATCAGTCGCAAGAACACGGTGAGCGCCGCTTTTGCCGCCTCCGGCACGGTTAACAAGGTATTGGTCTCGGTCGGCAGCGAGGTGAGCGCTGGCGACGTACTGGCCACCTTGGACACTCGCTCACTCAAGCTCGCGGTGCTGGAGGCCGAAACTTCGGTGGCGCGCGCCGAGCTGAGCCTCTACAACGCCCGCCACCCCAGTACGTCCACCTCAACGACCAGTTCGAAGAGCACCCAGTCCAAGACGCCCACCGGGGTGACGGTGACCTTTGACCTAGCCGGCCTGAACGCTGCTGGCAAGCGGGTTACTGCTGCGGTGAGCGGCCAGGCGGCTGCCTGCGATCCAATCATGGCTTGGGTCAACGATGAGGTATCAACCACTTCGACCACGACCGAGGCGAGCCCGTCGGCGAGCGCAACCCCGTCGGCTTCGGCCAGCACGACCAGTTCCAGCGCCGACCCGAGCGAGGCTGAGATCAAGGCGTGCGCCACGGCTCGAGTGGAGCTCACCGCCGCCGATTCAGCGTTGCAGGCCGTGCTGGCGGCCATCAACAAGGCCGCCAGCGCTGGCAGCAGTTCGCCCTCAACTGGTGGATCCAGCTCCTCGACCAAGGTGAGCGCCGGCGCGGTCGCCTCGGCCAAGGCGACTTTGCTGCAGGCCGAGCAGAACCTCCAGAGCGCTAAGGACGATCTAGCTGAGGCCGAACTGCTGGCGCCAATATCGGGCACCATCGGGACGGTCGGGCTCAGCAAGGGCGACAGCGCCTCAGCTGGCAGCGTCACCATCGTCGGCACTGGCGATGCAGTGGTGACCATCGAGGTGCCGCTGAAGACCCGTGGCTCGCTGAGCATCGGGGCGGTCGCGAAGGTGACCCCGGCCGGCTCCCTGACCGCACTAGATGGCAAAGTGACCAGCATCAACCTGCTGGAGACCAGCGGTACCAGTGGCAGCTCGCCGACCTATGCCACCACGATCGCGGTAGCCGATCCGGAGGGGCGGCTGGCCAGCGGCGCGAAAGCTTCAGTGGCGATTCCGATCAAGGCGGTCACCGGAGTGGTCAGCGTCCCGGTATCTGCAGTCACCCCAACCGGCACCGGCACTGCCACCGTCAAGGTGCTGGCCAGCGGCGCCACTACTCCAACCACGACAACGGTGAAAACCGGCGCAGTGGGCGGCGGTTGGGTTGAGATCACCGAGGGGCTGACCGCCGGTCAGGTGGTGGTGTTGGCCGATAGCACCGCCGAAATCCCGGCGAACGCTACCCGCAGCCGCACCGGATCGTCGGCATCATCGTCCTCGAGTGCTTCGACCAAGCCCTCGAGTACGGCCACTTCGGCGCCACAGCCGTCAGCCAGCGCCAGCCGCTGACGGCTCAAGAATTGGATGCGGGTCCGTCGAGATGCACCCCTGCAATCGCGACGGACCCGCGCGTCGGCGTGAAACCGCGAGACAGCTCGCCCCCCGCGAACATTGCCCCTCGGATCACTGAAGCCGTAAGCCACAGCCGACCGGCACCCATTCAACTCCTTCCGCGAGGATTTTCGTAGCCCTTCGGCCCAATCCACAGCGGATTCTTTGGCAAATGGGGGTTTAGAGGCTCGGCAAGGAGTTGGTCAGCTCCCATTCGGTCACTTCGCTGCGGTAGGCCTCGTACTCAGCCTTCTTGTTGCGCAGGAAGAACTCGAAGACGTGCTCGCCGAGAGTGTCGGCGACCAACTGGGACTCCTCCATGCGGTCGATGGCGTTGCCCAGGCTCCGCGGCAGCGGGTCGATCCCCAACGACTGGCGCTGACGATCGGTGAGGCTCCACACGTCGTCCTCGGCGCCTTCCGGCAGTTCGAGTTCGTTCTCGATGCCCGACAGCCCAGCTGCCAACACCATCGAGTACGCCAGGTATGGGTTGGCCGCCGCATCGATCGAACGCAGCTCGATTCGCGCCGAGGAACCCTTGTTCGGCTTGTACATCGGCACTCGCACCAGGGCCGAGCGGTTGTTGCGTCCCCAACAGATGTAGCTGGGCGCTTCTGCTCCGGCCACCAGGCGCTTGTAGGAGTTCACCCACGGATTGGTCACGGCAGTGATTTCGGCCGCGTGCTTGAGCAGGCCAGCGATGAACTGCCGGCCGGTCTTCGACAGGTGGTATTCGGCACTCGCATCGTAAAAGGCGTTCTTGTCGCCCTCGAACAGCGAGACGTGGGTGTGCATGCCGGAGCCGGGATGGTTGGTCAACGGCTTGGGCATGAAGGACGCGAACAGGTTCTGCATCACCGCGACCTCTTTGATCACCACCCGGAAGGTCATGATGGCATCAGCCATGGTGAGCGCGTCGGCGTAGCGCAGATCGATTTCCTGCTGGCCGGGGCCGCCCTCGTGATGGCTGAACTCCACCGGAATGCCCATCTGCTCCAGCAGCGTGATCGCTTGGCGGCGGAAGTCCGCGCCCGGGCTGGTCGTGGTGTGATCGAAGTAGCCGGACTGGTCGGCCGGCACGGGCACCTGCCCGGGGACGATCGGCTGCTTGAACAGGTAGAACTCGATTTCGGGGTGGGTGTAGAAGGTGAACCCCATCTCGGAGGCCTTCTTCAGGGTGCGCCGCAGCACGTAGCGCGGGTCGGCGAAAGAGGGCGCACCATCTGGGAGCCGAATATCGCAGAACATCCGGGCGGTGCCCTGGCTGGAACCACGCCACGGCAGCAACTGGAAGGTGGACGGGTCAGGGTGCGCGACCATGTCGGATTCGTAAACCCGAGCAAAGCCCTCGATAGCTGATCCGTCGAAGCCGATACCTTCGCTGAGCGCACCTTCGAGCTCAGCAGGGGCGATGGCAACTGACTTGAGGAATCCGAGCACGTCGGTGAACCACAGGCGGACGAAACGGACATCCCGCTCCTCCATGGTGCGAAGCACGAATTCGGTCTGCTTATCCATGAGTTCAGTCTGCCCGCGCTCGTGTTTCAGTCTGGTTACAACTTGCCGCTTTTTGGGCAGATGCCGACCGCGCGAGCCGTCCAGAGCAGTGTGCGACCGGACGGATCACGGCACATCCTCGCGACGATCCTCTTCGTCCCACTGCTCATTTCGCTGCGCCACGCGCTCCAGAGCCTGCTCAGCCTCAGCCACTGACGCGTAGGGACCGAGCCGGTCAATCGCTTTGCAGGCCTCATAGGGCTCGACGGCGTGATGCTTCAGGCAGTAGTACCAGGACTCTTCGGTCATGGCTCCTCCTCGTCGAGATCGACCAACCGGTCACGGAACTATGATCACCTGCGTGACCGAAGTGAAGCCATATCCAGTCTCACCCGAACGCTTGGTGCCACCCGCGATTCCGCGCCCAGCCTACGTGGGTAGGGATCGGCCCGAGCACTACGACGGCTCACACGTGCAAACTCCCGAGACCATCGCCAAGATGCGGGTGGCCGGACGGATCGCTGCGCAGGCTCTGGAAGTCGGCGAGGCCGCCATTGCCCCCGGGGTCACCACTGACGAGATTGACGCGGTAATCCACGACTTCCTCATCTCACAGGGTGCCTACCCTTCGACGCTGGGCTACCGCGGTTTTCCGAAAGCCTGCTGCACCTCGGTGAATGAGGTCATCTGTCACGGCATCCCCGATGCCCGTCCCCTGGTTGACGGCGATCTGCTCAAGATCGATGTCACCGCCTTCATCGATGGCGTCCACGGCGACAACTGCGCCACTTACGGAGTCGGTGAACTTGATGAGGAGTCGCGGCTGCTGGCCGAGCGAACCAAGGAAGCGATGCAGCGCGGCATCCGCGCGGTGCGTCCGGGCCGAGAGATCAACGTGATCGGCCGGGTGATCGAGTCCTATGCCAAACGCTTCGGCTACGGAGTGGTGCGTGACTACACCGGCCACGGGGTGCACAGTGCCTTTCACTCCGGTTTGGTGATCCCCCACTACGACAACCCCGCCTACACCGAGGTGATGGAACCGGGCATGACCTTCACCATCGAGCCGATGCTTGCGCTTGGCGATCAGCGCTCCCATGTGTGGGAGGACGACTGGACCGTGGTCACCAACGATCGCAGCCGAGTAGCGCAGTTCGAGGCCACGCTTGTCGTCACCGAGGATGGCGCTGAAGTACTCACGGTTCCTTAGTCGACCTGCATTCACAAGGCATTTTAGGTAGCCTTGTTGTTAGCCGTGTCCCCTACCCCTACCCCTCGGGGATGTCACGGTGAGGCCCCGCCAGGCCCGACCCCCCCGATCGACCTGGCTGGGCCGTCCCCAATCTCGCGAACCCGAAACACCACTGCGCGCCCCGGCCCACCAGCCGGGCCCGGAGTGTCAGCAGCCCGGCGTCCACACTGAAGTGGCCGGGTGGGGACGAGTCGGCCTATAAGCCGGATTCTGTGGCCCCGGAGGGCCGGTGATCATCCATCTGCGGCGGTTGTTGCCAACCGCCTTCGCCGTTGCCAGCGTGCGACCTACCCGGACACCTCGCGCGAGCAGCGCTCAAACGGTGTCCGCAGGCTGCGTCCGAAGACTCAGCCCTTCTTGGTCTTGCTCCGGGTGGGGTTTGCCCTGCCACTCCAGTCACCTGGAGTGCGGTGGTCTCTTACACCGCCGTTTCACCCTTACCCCTTGCGGGGCGGTTTGTTTTCTGTGGCACTTTCCCGCGGGTCACCCCGGGTGGGCGTTACCCACCACCCTGCTCTGTGGAGTCCGGACTTTCCTCGACTTGCGCCGCGATCACCCGGCCGACTCGTCCGCGTTCAGCGTACCGGCAACCCCGGTGCGGGCATGAATCAGTTGCACCAACCGCATCTGACGAAGCTGCGGGTTGACCCGCCAGAAGTCGGACGACACCACGTCGGCCTCGGCTCGGATGTCGGCTTTCCAGCCGGTGGCCGCAAGCGCCTGACTCAGCGCTTCCCTGGTGGGACGCCAGCGCCACGGCTCTCGCCCGCCAGCTTGGGCGGTGACGGCGGCGGCATAGGCCCGTCCGGCCTCGTCGGCGACGGCCTCAGGTGCTAACGCGTCGAAGACCAGCACCGATCCTGGCGCCAATACGGCCAGTCGCCTCAGCAGTGCCTGAAACTGCACCCCGGTGAGGTACATGCTCAACCCCAGCGCCACCACGACGGTCGGACGGGTGACGTCGAGCCCCGCATCAGCCAACGCGGCGAGCAGATCACCGCTGACCAGGTCAACGGGCACCTGATGGGCCGCGTCGTGAATTGCGGCCAGCTCGAACAGTTCGGTCCGCCAGGCGAGCACCTCAGTGATGTCCACCACCCAGGTCTGGCCCGGCGGGGTGGCGACGACGGACGTATCCAGCCCCGCGCCCAGCACCACCAGCTGATCGAGACAGGTTTCGGCGATGATGCGTTGGGCGAACCAACTACGAATCACCGCCGACGCTCTGGCGGCCGCCAGCACCGGCTCATTCGGGAATCCCAGCTGGAAGGCCAGCGGGGAGGGTTCGAACAGTTCACACACCGCGCGGGCGTCAGCGTCACGAATCAGGTGCGGCGGGTTGTCGACCAGCACGTGGGCGGCTCGGGCCGCAGCGGAGAACAAGGCAGTTGCCGAGGGCAACGAATCATTGAGTGCTTTCACCTCAATTAGCTATCACGGCGCCGGGCTAAGTCGAAATCGACGGGGGTACCTCAGCCCGGTCGCACCCAGGCTTCGACAAGCTCAGCCAACTTGTGGTGCGGTCAGCCCGGTCGCACCCAGGCTTCGACAAGCTCAGCCAACTTGTGGTGCGTCAGCCAACCGCACCCAGTTCCCTGAGCCCCCAAACAGTTCCCTGAGCCTGTCGAAGGGTCGAAGGGTCACAACAGGCGAAACTCGACCTGGCCGGTGACCAGATCAGCGGCGGTCAGGGTGGCGCGCACCTGTTGACCCAGGACCAGCCGGGAGCCACGTACCCGCGCCTCCACGGCCGGGTCGGCTAACTGCAAGGTGCCCTCATCGTCCTCATCGTTGATGCTGATGACCACTCCGGCGAAGCTTTGACCCAATCGCGGCGCCAACACCAGCGCCTCCACCAGATCGACGGTGCCGCGCTCGAACCGGTTGGTACGCCGGCCGGTCTCTGCCATCAGTCCGGGCAGCTCCGGCAGAGCACCCAACACCCATTCCGGCACCTCGACGCCCGCGCTCACCGCCAGGCACACCTCCCCGGCATAGCGATCCACCAGCCGGCGCAGCGGCGCGGTCACGTGGGCGTAGGGGGCCGCGATGGCGGCATGCTCGGGGTATTCGGGAGCGACGCCATCGAAGGCCTGGTAGCCCGCCCCGCGAAACAGGGTGGTGCAGGAGTTCAGCATCGCCGCGTGCGCTGGCACCCGGGAATCCAGGCTGCGCACGAAATCCGGATAGGCCTGGGCATGTGGCCAGTTGATGCCCAACGCGTGCGCAGTGCGGCGCAGCCGCTCGATGGCCGACTCCTGGGCCCGCGGCAGGGTCCGCAGAATGCCAACCCCGGCGGCAAGCATCAGTTGGGCTGCAGCCATTCCGGTGGCCAGCGACAGCTCGGCGTTCCAGTCTTCGATGGGCAGCCCGGCCCGGTAGGCGAGCGACCACTTCGTGCCGTCGGTGAGGACCTCCTGCTCGGGCACCGACAAGCTCACCCCGCCGCGCGCGGCCTCGCGGGCTCGCAGCAGCGTGCCGATGGTGCGCAGCAACTCGAGCTGTTCGCCACCAGTGCCTGTCTCCAGCGCGGCCTGGGCCGAAACGTAGTCGAGCTTGGCGCGGCTTCGCACCAGGCCACGAGCCACTCGGGTTGAGGTGGTTTTACCGTCCGCGTCGAGCTGGAGTTCCCAAATCAGGGCCGGACGCACTTTGCCCGGCAACAGACTGGCTGCCCCCTCCGAGAGCACCAGCGGGTGCAGCGGCAGGCGGCGATTCGGGGCGTACAGGGTCTCACCCCGCTCATGGGCCTCGACGTCGATCCGTCCGCCCGGAGTAACGAAGGTGGCCACGTCGGCGATCGCGTAGCGCAGCAGGAAGCCGCTGCCGTGCCGAGAAAGGTGGAAAGCCTGATCCAGATCAACCGAACTCGCCGGGTCGAGCGTGACGAACTCGATGTCGGTTCGGTCGGGCAACTCCGGCAGCTGGCGAGCCGAGACCTGCTCGGCTTCAGCCAACACCTCGGCTGGGAACTCGGCGGGCACGCCGAGCCGATCGCGCAATCGGCGCAGCCCTTCGGTCAGCGACGGTGGCTCCTCATGGATTGCGACCTTTGGACTGGGCATCTCAGGCTCCTGTTGAGCGGGTCTTCGGCTTTCCGTCCAAGGCGGCATTGACCAGTGCGTCGGCGGCCTTGTTCTGCTCCCGCGGGATCCAGATCCAGGTGACCTTGGCTGGGCGCAGTGCCTGGACGCGAAGTGCCAGCGGTTTGAGATCGGGGTGTTTGATCTTCCAGCGGCCAGCGGACTGCTCGACCACGAGTTTGGAGTCCATTCGCACCTCGACCTCGGCCGACGGATCGATCCCCCGAGCCATTTCCAGGGCGGCGATCAGGCCGGAGTATTCAGCGAAGTTGTTGGTGGCTATGCCCAAACCCAGGCCCTCCGAATCGAGCACCGCCTCGGTCTCATCGCGCACCAGCGCTCCATAGGCGGACGGCCCGGGGTTCCCCCGCGATCCGCCATCGGCTTCGACAATCAGCTTGCGCTGCGAGCTGGGCTCGGCCGGTTGCGGCGCGTCGAAATCGAAGATGGACGGACCATCCTGCGGCACCCTGGGGGCGCGGGCCATCAGGCCTCCACCGCGGCGGCGCGCACCAAAATCCGCTCGCACTGCTCGCAGTACTGAACCTCATCGGCGCTGGCGGCGGCGAACTCGTCCAGGGCGGTCGAGGTGACCTCCAGCTGGCAGCCCGAGCAACGTCGTCCTTTGAGTTCGGCTACGCCCAAACCGCCGGTCCGGAGCCGAATCCGGTCATACAGGGCAACCAGATCGGCGGGGATTGCGGCCACCAGCACCTCACGGGCCGCGGTGTGAGTGGCGATCTCGGCATCAAACTGGGCGCTCTGTTCGTCACGGGAGGCGATCACCGCTCGAATCGAGTTCTCCAAGTCAGTGATCTGCTCGACCAACGAGGCCTCTTCAGCAGTGGTCAACTCCAGTTGCTCCATGGCCTCAAGCTCGGCGTCCTCCAGGTCGGAGATGCGCTTGCCGAGATGCTCGATTTCGTCGTTCAGAGCAGCGAAGCCGCGTGGGTCAGTGACCAGACCGTCGTCACGGCGTTTGATGTCGCGAGCCAGGCGCTCGCGCACCGGCACCAGATCGGCCTCGGCCTTCTCAACTTCGAGCTTCAGGTCGCCTAGTCGGGTGCGAACCTGCACCAGTGAGGCATTCAGCTTGGCGCGTCCGGCCTTGCCCTCAGCGATCACGGCATGTTCGGGCAGCGCGATCTTGCGATGATTCGCCCTCGCGATTGCAGTGTCCTCGGCCTGCAGGTCGAGTAGCCGAAGTTGTGCCGATGCGGCAGCCTTCATCTGGGCCTCCTGAAGTTGTGAACCCCGACTCTACTGGCGATCCATCAATAAGTTGGTTTTGCGGCCCCTCGCGAACCCGGGTGGCAGCCGGACCATCCATGGGCGGGTTATCAGGCCTCAATAGGCCGCCACAACCCGCCCAGGGATGGAAGCCGCATCGCGCGGTTGCGCCAGGTTCGCGACAACCCGCCTAACAGCGGATCGAGGCGGCCCGGGATAGCATCGACGCCATGAGCAGTGACGAGCCGGCGAAGCTCCCCAACCGACAGACCCCGTTCTCAGCGGCATTTACTGAGTTCATCCCTCAGTCCTGGGCGCCTTACCCAAGCGAGCTGCCGGCGCAGCTTCCTGCTGCCGGTCCAGCAGCGCTTCGGCGGGCCACGTTTGCCGCCCGCTACTCCGGCGTCCGCCTGGTCGTGCCAGCTGGTGGACTGAAGGTACGCGCCAACGACACCGACTTCCGTTACCGGGCCCATTCGGCTTTCGCCTGGCTCACCGGGTTGGGCGGCGATCGCGAACCCGACGCGGCGCTGATCATCGAGCCCGACGGCCAGGCCACGCTCTACTTCAAGCCGCGAGCGCCGCGCACCGATCCGGAGTTCTACGCTGATGCCCGCTACGGCGAAATGTGGGTGGGCACCCGCGAATCACTCGAAGAGATGGCCGCGCTCACCGGTCTGCGCTGCGCGCCGATCGCCGACTTCCAGGCTGCGATGGCTGCCGACCTGGGCAAGGTGGAGGTTCGATTGCTCCGCGAAGCCGATGACGGGCTGAATCTGCTGCTGGACGCGCTGCGCGCCCAGGCCGGCGTTGACCTGGGCCAGGCCGCCACTGCCGACGCGGAGTTCGCGGTGGCGCTTTCGGAGGCGCGCCTAATCAAAGACGATTTCGAGCTGGAGGAGCTGCGGCAGGCCTGTGCGGCTACCGCTGTGGGCTTCGAGGCCGTGGTGGCTGATCTGCCCGAGGCTATTCGGCGCGGCCGTGGCGAGCGCTGGGTGGAGGGCGTCTTCGGCCTGTACGCCCGTCACGCTGGCAACGCGATCGGCTACGACACCATTGCCGCCTCCGGTGATCATGCCAACACGCTGCATTGGATTCGCAACGACGGCGAGATTCGCCCCGGCGATCTGCTGCTGATGGACGCTGGCGTGGAGGCCGAATCGCTCTACACCGCCGACATCACTCGCACCCTGCCGGTTTCGGGGAAGTTCTCCCCCGCACAGCGCCAGGTCTACACCGCCGTCTTGGAGGCTCAAGCTGCGGGCCTGGCCGCCGCGAAGCCGGGCAACAAGTTCTCCGACGTGCACGCTGCAGCCATCGCCGTGGTTGCCAAGTACCTCGAGGCGTGGGGCCTGTTGCCGGTCGCGGCCGCCGAATCGCTCGACCCCACCAGGGGCGGGCACCACCGCCGCTGGATGGTGCACGGCACGTCCCACCATCTCGGCCTGGACGTGCACGACTGCGCCCGGGCTCGGACGGAGAACTACCGCGATGCGGTGTTGGTGCCGGGCATGGTGATTACCGTCGAGCCGGGCATCTACTTCAAGGCCAGCGATCTGCTGGTGCCCGAAGAGTTGCGGGGCATCGGGGTGCGCATCGAAGACGACATCGCCATCACCGAAGACGGCTGCGAGGTGCTTTCGGCTCACCTGCCCAAAGACCCCGACGCGATTGAGGCCTGGATAGCCGAGATCTGGGCTCGCTGAGACCGCTGGGGCGGCCCCAGCGGCCACCGGATGGAATCCCGGGCTGGAATTCATGTCGTCCGGTACCCCATCAGCCCTAGAGTTCTCGGCGGGATCGCAGTCGGAAGAGCGATCCACTTGTACTCATAGGCGAAGGAAACCCATGTCAGATCCCAAGCAAACGAAGGTGGTGCTAGACGAGTCCCAGATGCCGACGCACTGGTACAACATCGTCGCCGACCTGCCCACGCCCCCGCCGCCGCACCTGCACCCAGGTACGCAGCAGCCATTGGTCCCCGAGGACCTCGCCCCGCTGTTCCCGATGGGGCTGATTGAGCAAGAGGCCAGCACCGAACGCTGGATCGAGATCCCCCAGGAAGTCCACGACATCTACCGGCTGTGGCGGCCGTCCCCGTTCTATCGGGCCCGTCGGCTGGAGCAGGCGCTGGGCACCACCGCGAAGATCTACTACAAGTACGAAGGCGCTTCGCCGGTCGGCAGCCACAAGACGAACTCTGCGGTCGCGCAGGCCTACTACAACAAGGTGGCCGGACGCACCCGACTGACCACTGAGACCGGTGCTGGCCAGTGGGGCTCGGCGTTGGCGTTCGCCACTCAGATCTTCGGCCAGAGCTGTGACATCTGGCAGGTGCGCTCCTCCTACGAAGGCAAGCCGTACCGCCACTACCTGATGGAGACCTTCGGGGCCTCGGTGGTGTCCAGCCCGTCAGAGCTGACTGATGCCGGCCGCGCGATTCGGGAGAAGTTCCCCGACACCACCGGCTCGCTCGGCATGGCGATTTCGGAAGCTGTCGAGGCCGCAGCGAAGGATCCCAACGCCAGCTACTCCCTGGGCTCGGTGCTCAATCACGTGGCCTTGCACCAGACGGTGATCGGGCTGGAGACCCTCAAGCAGCTGGAGCTGTTCGACGAGGCGAAGGTTGACTACCTGTTCGCGTGCGCCGGTGGCGGCTCGAACCTGGCCGGGATCAGCTTCCCGTTCATCCGGGAGAACCTTGAGGGCCGCCAGTCGACCAAGATCGTGGCCTGTGAGCCGAAGGCGGCGCCGTCCCTGACCGAGGGCGAATACAAGTACGACTTCGGCGACACCGCGCACCTGACGCCGCTGCTGAAGATGTACTCCCTCGGCCCGGATTTCGTGCCCGACCCGGTGCATGCTGGCGGCTTGCGCTATCACGGCATGTCGCCGTTGGTCAGCCACTGCTACCACGAGGGTCTCATCGACGCGATTTCGATCAAGCAGCTTGAAGCCTTCGAAGCTGGCGTGATCTTCTCCCGCGCCGAGGGCATCGTCCCGGCTTCGGAGTCGAACCATGCCATCGCCGGAGCGATCCGGCAGGCCAAGGCCGCAACCGAAGCCGGCGAGTCGCCGGTCATCGTGATCGGCGTGTCCGGTTCGGGTCAGCTTGATTTGCCGGCCTACGCCGAATACCTGGCTGGCAACATGGCCGACAACTGAGCAGGCTCAACGGGCCGGTCGGGGGCAACCCCGGCCGGCCCTTTGCTTTCCCCGACCTGTCGAACTGCGTGCCGGGGACGGTTCCTCCGCGCAGCTCACGGGGACGGTTCCTCCGCGCAGCTCACGGGGACGGTTCCTGCGGGTCTGTCCCCGTGAGCTGCTCACCGGAACCGTCCCCATGCGCAAACGGGTGGGTTAGGGGGTCTTCGGGTCTGCTGGAGGGTCTTCAGGGGCGGACGTGGAATCTGGCGGCGCGGCCTCGGGGGCGGTCGGCGGCACGGGAGCCGGGTACTGCGGCGGCGGGTAGCCGACCGGCGGATACTGCTGCGGGTAGCCGTAGCCTGGCGGCGGCGGCGTCTGTGCCTGCACCGGGGCGAACATTGCCGCTCGGGCGCCGGGCATCGTGGTAACCAACTCGCGGGCCTTGGCCACCACCTTGTGCTCAGCGAGGATCTCGTACTTGGTGGCCACGGTCTGGGTGACCGAGGTGAAGTCGCGGCGTCCCCGGGTCATCAAGTGGGCGAAGACGGCGATGATCATGCCGATCAACAGGCCCATGGCCAGGGCGTAGGGCAACAGCAGCAAGATGTTGGCCTCCGGCTGCAGGAACCACATCAGCATTGCCACCAGCAGGCCAGTGGTCACGCCGTTCTGCAACCCCCCGCCGAGCACCGTTCGCCAGGTTCGGCGACCCAACACCCGCTCTACTGAGCGCAGCTCAGTGCCAACGATCGCCAGATTCTCTACCGGGAACTTCGAATCGGCTAGGAAGTCGATGATCTTTTGGGCCTCGTCGTAGGTGTCGTACACCCCGACGGTCTGTGGGTAATCGAGCTGAAACAGGCTGCTCATTCGCGACGATGTTGGAATCTGGGTCATTCGGTAACCTCCATGCCGGCCGCCCGGCCTCTGGCCAAAATGGCTGCGGCCAACTTCACTCCGGCCTCATCCACCATTTCCTCATCAACCACGATCGCCCCCACCGCACCATTGGCGGCATCGCTGGCTTTGGCGTAGGCGGCCATGATCCGCTGCGCCCGGTCAAAATCGGCCTCCTTGGGCGAGAAGACCTCGTTGCCAACTGCCACCTGATCTGGATGCAGTACCCACTTGCCGTCATAGCCAAGCGCCGCGCTCAGTTCGGCTGAGCGCCGGAACCCGTCCAGGTCCCGAATGGCCACATAGGGGCCGTCGATCGCCTGCAGGCCGTTCGCGCGGGCGGCGACCAGGATCGACATCAGGACGTGATGGAAGGCGTCGGCGGGATAGCCGACCGGCTGGGCGCCGACGTTCAGACTCCCCATGCCGAGGCTGGCCATAAAGTCACCGGGCCCGAACACCAGGGACGCCAGCCGCGGGCTGGCCGCCGCAATCTCGGCAACGTGCAACAAACCGAGCGCGTCCTCGATTTGCGCCTCGATGCCGATGCGGCCCACTGGCAGGCCGGCGTTGTGTTCGACCTGGGTTAGTAGCAGGTCGAGTGCTTTGATTTCCGCAGCGCTGGTGGTCTTGGGTAACACCAGGGCGTCGATCTTGGCCCCGGCGCCGCTGACCACCTCGATCACATCGGCGTAGGTCCAGGGGCTCTCCCACCCATTTACCCGGACGGTAACCAGCCCGGCGGCAAATCCCGACCCGAAGTCGAGCGCCGCCACGATGCGCTGGCGCGATTCAACCTTGACCGCGGGCGCAACGGCGTCCTCCAAATCGAGGAACAGCCCGTCCACATCGAGGGTACGGGCCTTCTCGATGAAGCGGTCCGATGATCCGGGCACAGCCAGGATGGTTCGGCGCGGCACTGCGCGATTGGTTTGACTCACCTTCCCAGCCTATTGCAGCAGCCATCGGTTGCCTGAGCCGCGGGTAGCAGTTCGCTGTGGGCCAACTCCAGCCCTTCGACCCTTCGACCCTTCGACAAGCTCAGGGAACTGAGGAAACCCAGTTGGCTGAGCCCGTCGAAGCCCAGCCCTTCGACAAGCTCAGGGAACTGATCCGGAGGCTGGGGTCATCCGACGGGGGTGAGGCCCAACTGCTTTCCGGCCAGCCGCGGCTTGCGGGACGACAGCAACTCGGCCAGAGCCAGGATCGCGGCAGCGGCCGGACGGGACGGGTCGCTGGAGACCAGCGGCACCCCTTCATCGCCACTAGCCGAAACGCTGGGATCCATCGGCACCTCGGCCAGCAGCGGCACCTCATAGCCGAGGCGGGTGGTCAATGTGCTGGCCACCTCCGCGCCACCACCGCTGCCGAACACGTCCACTCGATGGCTCTGGTCACAATGCGGGCAGACGACTTCGAGGTAGGCCATGTTCTCGACGACGCCGAGCACCTTCTGGTTCACCATCGAGGCCATCGTGCCGGCCCGCTCCGCCACTTCGGCGGAGGCCTGCTGCGGCGTCGTGACCACGATCACCTCGGCATTGGGCAGCTTCTGGCCCAGCGAAAGCGCCACATCACCGGTGCCCGGGGGCAGGTCGACCAGCAGGAAGTCCAGATCGCCCCAGTACACGTCGGCGAGGAACTGCTGCAGCGCACGATCCAGAATCGGGCCCCGCCAGGCAATCACCTGATCGCGACTCTCTTTCAGCATGCCGATGCTGATCACCTTCAGTCCCATGGACGGCACCGGCATGATCATGCCTTCAACCATCGTCGGGTTCGAGCCGACCAAGCCCAGCATTTGCGGAATCGAGTGGCCATAGATGTCGGCATCCAGCACGCCAACGCTGCGACCCTGGGCCACCAGCCCCATCGCCAGGTTCACCGTGGTCGAGCTCTTACCCACCCCGCCCTTGCCGGAGGCGATCAGCAACACCTGGGTGCGCGAATCGGCCTTGGCGAACGGGATTTCGCGCTCATCCTGGCCACCGCGCAGCTTGCGCTTCAAAGCCGCCCGCTGGTCAGCGCTCATGCTCGACATGGTCAGATCCACGCTGCTCACCCCCGGCACCGCAGACACCTTCGCCCGCACATCGGCTTCGATGGTGTTGGCCATCGGGCAACCAGTGATGGTCAACAAAACGGTGAGGGAGGCCACGCCAGCGTCATCGACGCTCACCGCATCGACCATGTCCAACTCGGTGATCGGACGGTGGATTTCGGGATCGATGACAGTAGCCAGGGCCGCGTTTACCGCAGCAATCAGGTCAGCAGACATGGGCAATACCTTAGTCAGGCAATCCGGACGTAGCGAACCGGACGCCGAGCCCAGCGGCCAGCTCAGGCGGACTTTTCGCCGTCGTCCTCGGCCTGGAGTTCGGCCAGCAGTTCGCGCAACTCGGAGCGAATGAAGTCGCGGGTGGCCACATCGCTCATCCGCATCCGCAGGCTGGCGATCTCTCGAGCAAGGAAGTCCATATCTGCGCGAGATTGAGCCGACACCTCACGGTCGTGTTCCAGGCTCACCCGGTCCCGAGCCTCCTGCCGATTCTGGGCCAACAGGATCAGCGGGGCGGCATAGGAGGCCTGGAGAGATAGCGCCAGCGTCAGGAAGGCGAACGGCCATCGGTCGGGGGCGCCGAGGTCAAAGATGTTCCAGAAGAACCAGAAGACGATCAGCAACGTCATCCAGAACAGGAAGCCGGCAGTGCCCATCAGCCGGGCGAAGGACTCGGCAAAACTGCCGAAGGCGTCCTGATCCATCCGCATCCGCGGCATCCACTCAGTGCGGCGCCGTCCTGGAGTGTCGAGGCGGTTCTTGTCAGCCATCAGTCACCTCCGTCTCGATCCGGTCGAGCTGAACCCCGCGCCAGTCGCTGGGCAGGATGTGGTCTAGGACGTCGTCCACGGTCACCGCGCCCAATAGTCGTCGATCAGCGTCAACCACTGGCGCACAGACCATGTCGTAGGTCGCGAAGTAGCGGCTCACCTGCGCGATATTGCTCTGCGGGGTGAGCGGGACGATGTTTGGGTCGATTAGACCGGCCACCAGCGCTGAGGGGGGTTCTCGCAGCAGCCGCTGAATGTTCACCGCCCCCAAATAGCGCCCCGTGGGGGTATCCAACGGCGAGCGACAGATGAAAGTCAGCGCCGCCATCGCTGGGGTGACTTCCTCTTGGCGCACCTGCGCCAGTGCGTCCGCCACGGTCGCGTCCGCGCCCAGGACTACCGGCTCTGGGTTCATCAGACCACCGGCGGTGGCCGCGCCATAGCCCAGCAGCGACCGGACGTCGCGGGCATCCTCAGGCTCCATTCGCGCCAAGATGGTCTCGGCCAGTCCTGGCTCCAGCTCGGCGATCAGGTCAGCGGCGTCGTCTGGGTCCATCTCTTCCAACACGTCTGCGGCGCGCTCGGTGTCGAGGGAGGCGATTACGTCCACCTGCTCGTCTTCGGGCAGTTCCTCCAGTGCCTCGGCCAGCCGGTCATCGTCCATCGCGTTGACCACCTCAGCGCGTAACACCGGATCCATATCGTGCAACTCCCGAGCCACGTCGGCGGCTTTCAAATCGCTGAGCCGCATCGCCTGCTGCTCGGCATCGCGGGGTGCTGGCAGATCGATGAAATCTGGCACTTCTGACCAGTCGACGATGGTCACATGGGGACGTTGGAACGGTCGACGAGCCACTTCCCGAAGGGCCACCTCGGCCAGCTCCCAATCCCGGGCCCGGCTACGTTGAATGGCCACATCGAAGATGGTCTCCGGGGCGCTGGCCTGCTCGCGTTTCACCGTCCGATCAAACAGCTGAGCGGCCACCAGAGTCTCGCGCTCGCGCGCCTCAAAACGGCGGGTATTGACCAACCCCGAGACGATCACCTGGTTGGGGTCGATCGAATGCACTCGCTCCATCGGAAAGAAGATGCGCCGGTGGGCGAAAAGCTCAACCACCAGGCCCTTCACTTTCGGGGAACGTTGCCCCGATCTGTTCTGGATGACGACGTCTCTCACCCTGCCCACCTGCTCGCCATTGGGGTCGAGTAGGGGCAGCCCCTTGATCCTGGAAACAAAGATCGATGAAGTTGCGCTCACGCCGCTGAGGCTACCGCTTCAAGGTGGCCGATTTCCCCCGACTCTCCTACTAAAACGTCGCTGGGGCGCTCAGGTGGCTTCCGGGTCGAACGGTACCGATGCCGCCGGTTCGGCCTCGGTAACCAACTCCGCCTTTGCCTCAGCCATGGTGCCGGAGACCGTCGCGCGCACCTGATCGACCTCCGATTTCACCGGATCGAGCAGGGTGGAGGTGACCAGCGATCGCGGGTTCAGATCAGAGAAGTTGAGGTCGCCCAGATCGGTGCCGAGCTCTTGGCGAAGCTTGCCTTGAGCATCGTTGGCGATATTGCGGACGTAGTTGAGCACCCGGGCGCCCTTGCGGGCCAGTTCGGGCAGCTTTTCTGGGCCGAAAATGATGACCGCGAGCACCACGAGGACGATGAACTCGGGGGCATTGATGTCGATCATGAACGGCCCAGACTCCTGCGGCTAAAGACCGAGCGCCTCAAGCGTCGCCACGAAGGTGGCCGCCTGCTCGGCGGTCGCATCCAATAGCGGCTTGCGCACCGGTCCGGGAGTGAATCCACGAGCGGCCAAACCGGCCTTCACCAGCATGCAGCCCTGGGTGGCGAACACCCCGGTGAAAACCCCCAGCAGATCAGCATTCTGCTTCGCGGCGCCAGCCACATCCCCGGCAAGGAAAGTGTTGATCATCTTTTTGGTGCCCTGACCGGTGAAGTGGGTGGACGTGCCCACCACGCCGACCCCACCGACCGCCATCAGCGGCAGCGTCATGCCGTCGTCGCCGGCGTAGTAGGCCAGGCCGGTGGCCTTCATCACCTGCGCCGACGCCACTGGCTGACCCTTGGCGTCCTTCACCGCGACGATCCTTGGGTGAGCGCCGAGCTGAATCAGCGTGGCGGTCTCCACCGGAATGCCACTGCGATGCGGAATGTCGTAGATCATGATCGGCAACTCGGTGGCCTCGGCCACGGTGACGAAGTGATCGGCGACGGCATCCTGCGGCGGACGGCTGTAGTACGGCGTGACGACCAGCAGCCCGGCAGCCCCAGCCTGTTCGGCCTGCTTGGCCAGTTCGCTGGTGTGCGCGGTGTCGAAGGTGCCCACACCGGCGATGATTTTCGCCCGATCGCCAACTTCGGCGATCACCGCCTCAAGCAAGGCCAGCTTCTCGGCATCGGTAGTCGTTGGCGATTCACCGGTGGTGCCGTTGATCACCAACGAGTCGTTTCCTTGCACATCCACCAGATGGGCCGCCAACCGGCGAGCCTCAGCGAGGTTCAGCGACCCGTCCGAATGGAAGGGAGTGACCTGGGCGGTGATCAGTCGTCCGAATGGCGCAGTCATGGGCACCAGCCTAGGCCGTTTCCAGGACGACCAGCGGGTCGCCGTCTCGCACCACGTCTCCGGCGGCGACCACAATTTCGCTCACCTTGCCGACGACTTCGGCCAACACTGGGATCTCCATCTTCATCGATTCCAGCACCACAACCGCGTCGGTCGGCCCTACTGATTGGCCCTGTTTGACCTCGACCGACAGCACGTTGGCGACCAACTCCGCGACAACCACATGACTCATGGGACGCAATGGTACGGGCAAGGCTAGGCTGAGGCCCGTGAACCCAGTAGGCAAGAATTCGGGACGCGCCGGGTTGTGGACCAATACCCAGGCTTTCGCTGAGGGTTTCGTCGGTGAAACCGAAGGTGGCCGCGCGGCTCGCAAGCGTGCCCATGAGCTGGATATCGACCCGATTAGCATCGGCGTTGCTTCGACATTGACGGTGTTGACTCGGGCCCTTTCAGCGCGCGCCGTGGTCGAAATCGGCACCGGAACCGGGGTTGCGGCCGCAGCTTTGCTGGCTGGCATGGCTGCTGACGGCGTCCTGACTAGCATCGATGCCGAAACCGAGAATCAGATGGTGGCCCGCGAAGTGCTTGCCGCTGACGGAGTTGCCTCGCGCCGAGTCCGACTTATCGCTGGCCAGCCGCTGGTAGTGCTACCAAAGCTCAGCGATGGCGGCTACGACCTGGTCTTCATCGACGGTGATCCGTTGGAGTTCGTCGAGTACGTCGCCCAGGCCGAGCGCTTGCTGCGTCCCGGCGGCGTGTTGGCCATTCACCATTCTCTTTGGGGTGGCCTGGTCGCTGATGACCGCAATGAGGACGACGAACCGCTGATCATTCGCGAAGCGCTGGCCGTGGTGCTCGAAGGCGACATCTTCACCGCCACCCTGCTGCCGATCGGCGACGGCCTGTTAGTGGCCGTCCGCAGCTGATCGATCCGCTCCTACTGCGGGCTTCGACGGGCTCAGCCAACTGATTTCTCAGATCCCTGAGCCCACCACCAGATCCCTGAGCTTGTCGAAGGGTCGACTTCGACCCTTCGACAAGCTCAGGGCAGGCCGAGCTCACCAACTGGCTCACCAGTTGCCGGGGACCGCCACGTTCTTGGCCACGACGGTGATGCCGCTCTCCACGTGGAAGCCACGGGCGCGGTCGTGATCGTGATCAACGCCGATTTCAACGCCGTCCGGCACGATCACGTTCTTGTCCAGAATCGCCCGACGGATCACCGCATTGCGACCAATCCGGCTACCGGAGTAGATCACTGACTCCTCTATCTTGGCCCACTTGTCGACCATCACGTTGGGTGAGAGCACCGACCGATCGACGTCGCCGCCGGAGATGATGCAACCGGCCGGCACGATCGAATCCTCAGCGGTGCCGCGCAGGGTGAACTTTGCTCCAGGCAACTGCGCTTGCGAGGACCAGATCGGCCACTTGCGGTTGTAGAGGTTGAACTCGGGCTCGACGGAAACCAGATCCATGTGGGCGGCGTGGTAGGCCTCCAAGGTGCCGACATCGCGCCAGTAGTTACGGTCTTTGTCGGTGGCGCCGGGCACATTGTTGCCGGTGAAGTCGTAGACCTGCGCCCGTCCCTGGTTCACGAAGAAGGGAATGATGTCGCCACCCATATCGTGGCGGGAGTCGGCGTCGGCAGCGTCGGTGTTCAGCGCGTCCACGAAGGCCTTGCGGGTGAACACGTAGTTGCCCATGGACGCGAAGGATTCCTCTGGGCTGTCAATCAGTCCCGGCGGGTCGGCGGGCTTCTCCAGGAATGCCTTGATTACCCCATTCGCGCCGGCGTCGATGATGCCGAAAGCGCTCGCCTCGCGCCGCGGCACCCGAATGCCAGCAATGGTGGCGTCCAGGCCAGACTCGATGTGGGCATTGACCATGTCTTCGACATTCATCCGGTAGATGTTGTCGGCGCCGAACACCACGACGTAATCGGGGTCCTCGTCGTTGATGAGATTCATCGACTGGTAGATCGCATCTGCGCTGCCCTGGTACCACTGTTTCCCGGTGCGCTGTTGGGCCGGCACTGAGGTCACGTAACTGCCCAGCAGGACTGACATCCGCCAGGTCAGCGAAATATGCCGATCCAAGGAGTGCGACTTGTACTGGGTGAGCACACAGATCTTGGTCAGGTCGGAGTTGACCAAGTTCGATAGCACGAAGTCGATCAACCGATAAGTGCCGCCGAATGGGACGGCTGGCTTGGCACGGTCCGCGGTCAGGGGCATCAGGCGTTTGCCCTCGCCACCTGCCAGGACGATGGACAGAACGTTCGGCCCACTGGTCATGCCTTGAACCTAGGGCAGTGCCGGGGACGCCACAACCAAACTCACCAATTGCTCCCCTTGTTCTTTAACTTCGTCCCACCCCTCGACACCGGTGGGGGTATCTTGGCTAGCTGGAGCGAATCCACCCCATCGGCGTCGGGGTGTGGCACCATCGGCTCATGGCCCTACGAGTCTCCATCCTCACCCGCGAATACCCCCCGCACATCTACGGCGGAGCCGGCGTCCATGTCGGCCAATTGGTGCCCCAACTGCGCAAGTTCACCTCCAGTGTCGAAGTGCAGTGCATGGGCGAGCCACGCGAAGGCGCCACCGCCCACCCTGAAACCTTCCCTGCCGGTGCCAATGCCGCCCTGCGCGTGCTCGGCACGGACGTGGCGATGGCCAACGCCATCGGCAACGTGGACGTGATCCACTCCCACACTTGGTACGCCAACTTCGCTGGCCTCGTGGGCTCCAAACTGCTGGACGTGCCACATGTGGTCACCTCGCATTCACTGGAGCCGCATCGCCCTTGGAAAGCCGAGCAACTCGGTGGCGGCTACCGGGTGTCGTCCTGGGCGGAGAAGACCTCCTTCCTGGACGCCGCGGCAGTGATCTCGGTCAGCGAGGGCATGCGCCGCGACGTGCTGGATTCCTACACCGACCTTGATCCGTCCCGGGTGTTCGTGGTCAAGAACGGGATCGACCCCGACGAGTTCCGCCCCGACCACGCTACCGACGTGGTCGATGGCCTCGGCATCGATCGGGATCGGCCGTTGGTAGTTTTCGTCGGCCGGATCACCCGACAGAAGGGCCTGGTGCACTTGGTGCGGGCAGCCAAGCAGTTCGACCCCGACACCCAATTGGTGCTGCTGGCTGGCTCCCCGGACACCCCCGAGATTGCCGCCGAGTTCGACGCTGCCTTCGCTGAGCTGAGCCAGGTGCGTTCCGGCAACGTCAAATGGGTTCAGGAGATGCTGCCCCGAGCCTCGGTACGTCAGGTGCTCACCCACGCCACGGTGTTCGCTTGCCCCTCGGTTTATGAGCCGCTGGGCATCGTGAATCTGGAGGCGATGGCGTGTGAGACTGCGGTGGTTGCCTCCGCAGTTGGCGGCATTCCCGAGGTTGTGGTGGATGGTCAGACCGGCACCTTGGTCGACTACGACCCCGCCCAAGCTGGCGACCCGGCTTTCGTTGCCGGTTTCGAGGACCGATTCGCCGCCGAGGTGAACCGGCTCACCCGGGACCCGGGGTTGGCCAAGACCTACGGTCTGGCTGGACGCCGCCGCTGCATCGAGGAGTTCTCCTGGGAGAAGATCGCCCGCGAAACTGTGGCGGTCTATGACCAAGCGATCGAGATCCACCACTCGCGTTGAGCTGAGCCGCCATTGGTGACGGTGGTGTGATCGGTGTCAGCATGCAAATGGTCCCGGGGATTCCCCGGGACCATTGGTGTGGGAAGTTTGGAATCAGGCGACGACGACGCCTTCGAGCGCGGCTTTCAGTTCAGCGGCTTCGCTAGCGTTCATCTCGATCACGAGCCGTCCACCACCCTCAGCCGGAATGCGCATCGCGATCACACGACCTTCCTTGGCCACCTCGATGGGCCCATCGCCGGTTCGCGGTTTCATCGCTGCCATCGCATACCTCTGTTCTTGGCTGGTTACGGTTCCAACTGGATCTATTATTCCACCCCTCGCCGACACCCGGCGCACAGGGTTCACCGATCAGTCGACATAGGTCCAGGTTTCCGCCGGTGACGGCGGTGCCGCACTATCGTCCAACTGAGTCGCCAACCGATCGATCAGTTCATCGACCTGTTGCATGGAGTAGCCCCGGGCCACCACCGCGAACCGGAGCCCGCGAAGGTCATCACCCATCAGGACACCGTCGGGAACATGCGGTTGCGGGGTGTCAGTGACCGTGCCGGGCATCTCGCCGAGCCGTCCGGTGGAGGCCACTGCAGCGAAGCCGAGAACGACCACAGCCAGCATCGAGATTGCCCATTCCATGGCCGCAAGTCTACCCGGTCATTCCCCGTCCGTGACCCGCATGGCCGCCTCCGGCGGATGGGACGAGGTGACCATGGCGACGGCCTCGTCCGGATCGTCAGTGAGCTGGATCAGTCGGCGATCTATTTCTGAAATGTAGCCACCAGCCATCACGTGTTGGTCCATCCAGTCCAACAGGGGCGCCCAGAAGTCCTGCCCAAAAAGGACGATCGGGAAGGACCTCACCTTGCGGGTCTGCACCAGGGTGAGCGCCTCGAAGGCTTCATCGAAGGTGCCGAAGCCGCCCGGCATCACCACAAATCCGTTGGAGTACTTCAAGAACATCACCTTGCGGGCGAAGAAATAGCGGAAGTTGATTCCCAAGGAGACGTACTCGTTCAGCGACTGTTCGAAGGGCAACTCAATGCCAAGTCCGACTGAGACCCCACCAGCCTCCAGCGCACCTTTGTTGGCCGCCTCCATGATGCCGGGACCACCGCCGGTGAGGGTGGCAAAACCGGCTTTGGCCAGCCCGGCGCCAATCCGTTCCGCTGCGGCATACATCGCCGAATCACGTTTGGTCCGCGCCGAACCGAACACCCCGATGCCGGGCCCAAGCTCAGACAGGGTGCCGAAGCCTTCAACGAACTCGGCCTGGATTCGCAACACCCGCCACGGGTCAGAGTGCACCCAGGCGCCGTCGTCGCTGCCGCTGAGTAGGCGTTCGTCAGTGGTGGTGGGTTGCACCTGATCATGGCTGCGGACCACTGGTCCTTGCGTTCTCTTGGTCACGACTAGCAATCTAGCCAGCGAGCTGGCGAATCGGTCGGATTAGGCGTAGTGCTGGCACTATCGTCTGACTCATGGAACCCGGCGCTGACTGTCCGTGCGCAAGCGGGCTGAGCTACACCGACTGTTGCGGACGGCTGCATGTCGGCCTGGCCGAGGCCGCCACCGCCGAGCAGTTGATGCGCTCGCGCTACAGCGCGTTCGCCGTCGGCGACACCGCCTATCTGGAAGACACCTGGCATCCGAGCACCCGTCCGGCGTCAGTGGAGCTCGGCGAGGGACTCACTTGGATCGGCTTACAGGTCGTCGATTTCAGCGATGACCAGGTCGAGTTCGTGGCCCGTTTCCGTGGCCCAGCCGGACGCGGTTTCGTCCGGGAGCGGTCCCAGTTCGTCCAGCACGACGGACGCTGGCTGTATCTGGCCCCGGTTGAGGGCTGATCAGGCCAGCGCTGCCAGAGCTGCCTCAACGTCGGCCTCGGTGTTCCACACGTGGAAGGCCACCCGAATCAACCCCATTGGCCCGGACGCGCGCAGTCCGGCGGCGGTCAGCCTGGCCAGTTGGCGGTGTTCCGGATCGGGCCAGCTGATGATCGCCCGATGCTGTTCAGGCAGGCCGAGCCCGCGGCAGAGCTGATCGCCCAGGGCGCTCGCGTGAGCCCACAGCGCCGCTGTGTCGGCGCTGGCGAACAACCCAATGGATTTCTCGGCCCCGACGAAAGCCTGCCAGGCCGGCGCGGTGTCGAAGCTGCGCGCGGTGGCGGCGGGTGCTCGTTCGGGCCAGTAGCAGTTGCGCCACGGATCATCAGCCGAATACCAGCCAGCCGACACCGGAACCAGCCGCGAGATCGCCTCGGGCCGGACCGTCAGGAAGGCCACCCCGCGCGGGGTGCACAGCCACTTGTAGCTGTGGCAGACGGTGAAATCGAAATCGGCGGCCTGCACCGGCAATACGCCAGCGGCCTGGGTCAGGTCGACCAAGGTGAGCGCGCCGTGGCGACGGGCCGCCGCCCGAATCGGCTCAGCGGCGATCACCTCGCCGGTGGCTGATTGCACCAGCGAGAAGGCCACCAACGCAGTTTCGGCGGTGATGGCAGTGGCCAGGTCGGCCAGCGGCACCGTCCGTACGTTCAGGCGAGCGGCGGCCAGAAAGGGCAGCACCACCGAGTTGAACTCGGTGTCCCCAACCAGCACTTCGCCACCTTCGGGCAGCCCGGCAGCCACATTGGCCACCAGCGTCGAGGTGACTGACCCGATGGCCACCCATTCGCTGGGCACCCCGACGAGTTCGGCATAGCTGGCGCGGGTGCCGGCCACCACCGGGTCGTAGTCGGCTGGGGCTACCTGGCCGCGTCCGCAGCGCTCGAGATCGGCGATCATGGCGGTGACTGCCGCCCGCGGCAGAATGCCGTTGCTCGCCGCAGCCAGGTAGCCCGACGGAGCGTCGAAGTGAGCGGCTAGCTCGCTCACACCGGACTTTGCGGATTTCAGGTTGGCGCTCATGCCTACATCCTGCTGCACCCAATTCGATCACACCAGGGCAGGCCCGCTTGGGTATTGATAATCTGACGTTATGAATAGCGCCCTCGATCTGCACACCGTCCGGATCGTGCGGGCGATCGCCGATTACGGTTCGATCACCGCCGCGGCCGCCGCGCTGGGTTACAGCCAGCCAGCGTTGAGCCAGCATCTGCGGCGGGCCGAAAAGCGGTTGGGCGTGCCGTTGCTACTGCGCACCGGCCGGGGCGTCCAACTCACCGAACCGGGACGGGTGGTGGCCCGGCATTCGGCCGCAGTGCTGGCCGCATTGGCCGCCGCCGAAGATGAACTTGGCCACTTGGCTGACCGCACCACTGGGACGGTCCGCCTGGCTGGTTTCCCCAGCGCCTCCTCTGTGGTGGTGCCAGCGCTGATGGCCACTCTGGCAGCCCAGCATCCGGGGCTGAAGCTGATTTACACCGAGGCCGAGCCGCCCGAATCGTTGGAGCTGCTAGCTGAGGGCAGCATCGACATCGCCCTCACCTTCACTTATCCCGGCGATCCATCCGATCCCCACGACGATTTGGTGGGCGTCGAACTGCAGGAACTGTTCGCCGACCCGGCGGTACTGGTGCTGCCCGCTGGCCACCGGTTGGCCCACGGGACGCAGATCGATCTCGGCGCCTTCGAAGCTGAGCGCTGGATCGCCGGCTGCCCGCTGTGCCGCGGCCACCTGCTGGCGGCCTGCAGCGCCAAGGGATTCAGCCCACGCATCGCCCATGCGACCGACAACTCGGTAGCTGTGTTGGGCCTGGTAGCCGCCGGGGTCGGCATCGCCCTGCAGCCCAAACTGGCCCTGGAGCCACTGGAAGCGCCAGCGGGAACAGTCGTCCTCGACGTCCCCGGCAATGATCGCCGAGTGCGCGCGGCCTACCTGCGCGGATCGTCCGCGGTGCCAGCGATCGGCGCCACCCTTGAGGCGCTGCAGGCCGTTACTGCTGGGCGCCGCTAAGCCGCACCCAGGCAAGGGCTGAGCCTGTTGACCCTTCGACAGGCTCAGGGAACTGGGGCCAAAGCTCAGGAGACGGTCAGCCAGCGCAGGAGGGCGTCGCGGCAGGTGAACAGGTCGGCGACGGGGCAGAACTCGTCGTCGGCATGGGCCTTGCCCGGATCAGCCGGTCCGAAGTTCACCGCTGGCATGCCGAGGGCTGAGAAGCGGGCGACGTCCGTCCAGCCGTATTTGGCGCGCGGCTGACCGCCGACAGCTTGGACGAACTCCACTGCGATCGGACGATCCAGGCCCGGACGGGCGGCGGGGGCAAAGTCGATGAACTCGACCTCGAAGCCGTCGAACACCTCTTGGCAGTGGGCTTTGGCGTCCGCCTCGTCGCGATCGGGCGCGAAGCGGAAGTTCACCGTGACCGTGCAGAGATCGGGAATGACGTTGCCAGCGATGCCACCGCTGATCGCCACCGCGTTGAGGCCTTCGCGGTAGGCCAGGCCCTCGACGACCACTTCGCGGGCGGAGTAGGCGGCCAGCCGGTTGAGCACCTCGCCAGCGTCATGAATGGCGTTGTGGCCCAGCCAGGCCCGCGCTGAGTGGGCGGCTGTCCCTTGGGTGCTCACCAGGCAGCGCAGGGTGCCTTGGCAGCCACCTTCGACCACCGCACCGGTCGGCTCCATCAGCACCGCGAAATCCCCAGCCAGCCACTCGGGGTGCTGGGCGGCGATGCGGTTGAGCGAGTTGAGTTCGGCCTCGACTTCTTCGTGGTCGTAGAAGATCCAGGTGATGTCGCGGGTGGGTTCGACCAGTTGCGCGGCACAGGCAAGGGCGACCGCCACGCCACCCTTCATGTCGGCTGAGCCGCGTCCGTACACCCGATCATCTACAAGCCGGGAGGGCAGGTTGTCAGCCACCGGGACGGTATCGAGGTGTCCAGCGATCACCACTCGCTCAGCTCGGCCCAGCTCGGTGCGGGCGATCACGGTGTCGCCATCGCGGGTCACGTTCAGGTGCGGCAGCCCGCGCAGCGCGCCTTCGACCAGATCGGCCAGGTGACCCTCATTGCCGCTCACCGATTCGACGTCGATGATCTGGCAGAACAACTCGACCAGGTCGCCGGTCACCTCAAGGCTCATGCGGGCCAGCCTAGCGACCAGCGCCGACCGCGGACCTGAGGGCTGTGGGCGCGCCCAGGTAGGCTGGCTGGCATGACTCGACCCGCCCACGGTTGGGGTCTGGCCACCATCCACAGCTCTGGTCAGATCCTCGACACCTGGTTCCCTGCCCCCGCCCTTGGCGCCGCCGCTGCAAAGCAGCCGCCCCAGGCGCTGGTGGCCGCCCCCGATGCCGATCCTGATCGCGGGGTGCGCACCGAGGTGATGCTGGTCGAGATCGACCTGGACGCTCCTCCGGCCAGCGTCCCGGATGCCTACCTGCGCCTGCATCTGCTCAGCGCCCGGCTTTGCGCCCCGCGGACGATCGACCTGACCGGCCTTTTTGGGGTGCTGCCGAATGTGGTGTGGACCTCGGCCGGCCCCTGCGCGGTCGACGGCTTCGAGGACGTCCGGCTGCGACTGCGATCGACCCGTGGCATCGTCACCGTCTTTGGGGTCGACAAGTTCCCGCGAATGGTCGACTACGTGCTACCCAGCGGAGTCCGCATCGCCGATGCCGACCGGGTGCGCCTGGGCGCTCACCTCGCCGAGGGCACCACGGTGATGCATGAGGGCTTCGTGAACTTCAACGCCGGCACGCTGGGCACCTCCATGGT
The DNA here is from genome assembly GCA_013791955.1 of Propionicimonas sp. Taxonomy (GTDB): domain Bacteria; phylum Actinomycetota; class Actinomycetes; order Propionibacteriales; family Propionibacteriaceae; genus Propionicimonas. The sequence goes on along the minus strand of VMSW01000008.1, from coordinate 63,054 downwards.
CGAGGGCCGGGTTTCGGCTGGGGTGATCGTCGGTGACGGCTCCGATGTCGGCGGTGGCGCGTCCATCATGGGCACGCTTTCGGGCGGCGGGTCGGAGCAGATCACCATCGGCGAGCGCTGCCTGCTCGGCGCCGAATCGGGCGTCGGAATCTCGCTGGGCAATGACTGCGTGGTGGAGGCCGGGCTGTACATCACCGCTGGCACCAAGGTCAGTCTGCCTGACGGCGAAGTGGTGAAAGCTGCTCAGCTCAGCGGACAGTCGAATCTGCTGTTCCTGCGGAACTCGATCACCGGTGCCGTGATCGCCAAGAACCGCGGCAGCCGCGCCGGGGTTGAACTCAACGCCGCGCTGCACGCCAACTAAGGCGGCCAGTGAGGTTATTCAAGGCGGTCGCGCTCACCCTGGCAGCAATCACCGTGGCGGTGGCAATCGTCGCGGGTGCGGTGGTCCTGTGGTCGAGCTACCAGAAGGTGCCCCTACCGATTGAGGATCGGTGTGAGGCGACCGCTGGCGGACGCACTACGGTCATCGACCCTGAGCAGGCCCGCAATGCGGCCGTGATCGCTGGCATGTCGATCAAGCGCGGGCTGAAGCCGCGGGCGGCGAGCATCGCTTTGGCCACCGCCTATCAGGAGTCGGATATTCGCAATCTCGACTATGGGCATGCCGATTCGATTGGGCTGTTCCAGCAGCGTCCAAGCAAGGGTTGGGGGACGATCGAGCAGATCATGGACCCTTGGTACTCCACCCGCTCGTTCTATCGAGTGATGGAGCGGATCAAGAACTGGGAGACCAGAGACATCAACGATGTCGCCCAGGCCGTGCAGCGCAGCGGTTACCCCGAGGCCTACCGCAAGCACGTCGATCGGGCGCGGACGCTGGCCAGCGCGCTGACCGGCGAGACTCCGGCCTCATTCACCTGCGTGGTCGGTAAGCCAGCCGCGGCCGATGCCGCCGGGATGCGTACCTTCTTGGCTAAGACCCTCGGCGACAAGGTGAGCATCACCACCACCGAGACTGGCTTGCAAGTGACCGCCCGTAGCACCAGGGATGCCTGGGCGGTCGCGCATTTGGCAATCGCGGCCAGCGGCGACTTCGGGCTCTCGTCAGTGCAGTTGGGCGGCTACTCCTGGACCCACACGACCAGCGGCCTGGCCTCCTGGGTCGGCTCCCCCACTGAGTCGGCCGAAGTGACCCTGACCTTCACTCAAGCCAGTCCCCGCTGAGCCTGTCGACCCTTCGACAAGCTCAGGGAACTGAACCCAAGTTGGCTGAGCCCGTCGAAGCCGCAAGTTGGCTGACCCTTCGACAAGCTCAGGGAACTGGGGTGGGCTCAGGGAACTGAACCCAAGTTGGCTGAGCCCGTCGAAGCCCCAAGTTGGCTGTCCCTTCGACAAGCTCAGGGAACTGGGGTGGGCTCAGGGAACTGAACACAAGTTGGCTGTCCCTTCGACAAGCTCAGGGAACTGAACCCAAGTTGGCTGAGCTCGTCGAAGCCGCTCAGCGAGCCGCAGCGGCAAGCAGACGATCGGCGGCCACAGCGATGCGCTCGTCGGTGCCGGTGAGGGCCACCCGGACGTACTGGGCCGCGGCAGCGCCGTAGAAGTCACCGGGGGCAACCAGAATGCCGAACTCGGCCAAGCGGTCGACGCTGGCGCGGCAGCCTTCATCACGAGTGCACCACAGATACAGCGAACCCTCGGAATGCTCGACACGAAGACCAATCGCCGCCAAGGCCGGCCGCAGCAGCTCCCGGCGGGAGGCGTAACGCTGACGCTGTTGGTCAACATGGGTCTGATCGGCCAAAGCCGCCACCATCGCGGCCTGCACCGGGGTGGGCATCATCAGCCCAGAGTGCTTGCGTACCTCCAACAGCGGCGCGACCAGAGCCGGGTCGCCGGCGACAAAACCGGCCCGATAACCCGCCATATTTGAGCGCTTCGACAACGAATGGACGGCCAGCAGCCCGTCCAGCGAACCGCCGTTGACTTCGGCGTTCAGCACGGAGACCGGCTCGGCGTCCCAACCGAACTCGCCGTAGCACTCATCGGAGGCGAGCACCGCGCCGACGGCTCGAGCTGCTTCCACCCAGGCGCGGGTTTCGGCGACGTCCAGAATGCGTCCGTGCGGGTTGGCCGGGGAGTTGATCCAGACCAGCTTCGGCGTCAGCTCGGCGAGCACCGAAGGATCGTCACTGGCCACCACTTCAGCGCCACACAGCTTGGCGCCCACGTCGTAGGTGGGGTAGGCGGTGGCCGGAATCACCACCACATCGCCCGGCCCCAACCCTAACTGGGACGGCAACAGGGCGACCAACTCCTTGGTGCCGACCACCGGCAGCACGCCGGTGTCGGTGAGCTCGACCGCAGCCCAGCGACGGCGAAGGTAGTCGATGATGGCCGCGCGCAACGCCAGCGTCCCCCAGGTGGTGGGGTATCCGGGCGCGTCGGCGTGAGCGATCAGCGCCTCGCGCACCACTTGTGGGGTGGAATCAACCGGCGTGCCGACCGAGAGGTCGACAATGCCGCCGGGATGGGCTGAGGCCCGTTGCCGGGCCCCAGCCAGAGAGTCCCAGGGAAAGTCAGGCAGCCGTGAGGCGAGCCCTCGACTCATTCCTTCGGGGGCAGAGCGGCGACCGTGGGGTGGTCACCGTCAAAAACGCCAAAGCTGGCAGCGCCACCAGGCGAGCCAATCTCGGCGAAGAACTCAGCGTTGATGGCGGTGTACTGCGCCTGCGCGGCGGGCACGTCGTCTTCGTAGAAGATGGCCTCGGTCGGGCACACCGGCTCGCACGCACCACAGTCGACGCACTCGTCCGGCTGGATGTAGAGAGTGCGGGTGCCTTCGTAGATGCAGTCGACCGGGCACTCTTCAACACAGGCCTTGTCTTTAACATCCACACACGGATCGGTGACCACGTAAGTCATCGGGACTCCTCACTTAGAGATACTTGCCTCGTCGCCAACTGTACGAGTCTTGAGGTGAAAAGGTAGTGGATCGCCACGTTCTCCAGCCACATACCCGCGCCAGTATTCGGGTTGTAACTTCCGCAGGCCCCGAGGAGCTGGTCGGCTGGGTGCTGGCCAGCGATGACGACCAGCTGAGCCTGCGAACACGCTCCGGTGAGCGTCAAGTGCAGTGGACGCAGGTCACTGCCTGCCGCAGTGTGGGGGTGCCCCGGGGCCGAGATCCGCTGCGGATGCCCACCGCCGAACTGAGCCAGCTGGCCGAACACGCCGGACTGAATGGGCGAAAATTCGTTACTCGGCTGTCCCAGCTATTGGACGGACGCGACCCCGTCGGGCCGGTTGGTGACGACGTGGCGCTGTTTGGGGAGTGGGCGGTGACGTCCGGGGAGGTCGAGCTGTTCGCCGCAGCGTGGTGGGCGGCCCAGGCTGATGCCCGAAATCTGCTAGTGATCACCGACGAGGCTCAGCGGGCCGCGGAGTTAGTGGCGCTGGGACTGGCCGAGGTCAGTTAGGCGCGACCTGGGGCAATTTCCCGACGGCACCGAGCTGGGAGACGATCACGCCGGTGACCATCAGGGCCGCGCCGAGGTAGCCGCGCAGGCCCATCGATTCGCCGAGGATGAGAGCTCCCCCGATGGCTCCGAACACCGACTCCATGGCCATGATCAGCGAAGCGTGGGTGGCTAGCGCGTCGCGTTGGCCGACGACCTGCAGGGTGAAGGCGATGCCGACGCTGAGGATGCCGCCGTACAAGATCGGGACCGCGGCGGCGTCCAACCCGGCAAACGGTGCCGGATCGAACAGCGGCGCCCCCAGCGCGCTGAGCAGCGAGCAGGTGACGAACTGCACCACGGCGAAGCGCAGCGCCGAGAGCCGGCCGCCGAAGTGGTCGATCACCAGAATCTGGCCGGCCCACACCAGGGTGGAGATGATCAGCAGCACCTCACCGAAGCCGATGGTGAACGCTTCGGTGACCGCGATCAGGTAGAGCCCGATCACCGAGGAGATCACGCCCATGATGGTCGCCAGGCTGCTGCGGTGACCGCGGAAAGCCACGATCACTGGGACGAACACCATGTAGAGCCCGGTGATGAAGGCGGCATTTCCGGCCGGGACGGTGCTCATCGCGGTTTGTTGCAGATTGCTGGCCACCGCCAGCAGCACTCCGGCGGCCACACCAGGCCCGAGGGCGGCGCGCCAGGTCTGGCGACGGCGCTCGCGGGGCACCCGCTTGGCTGCGGGGTGGGTGAGCAGGCGCCAGCCGATGATGCCCAGCACCACCAGCGCGCCCAGGGCGAAGCGGACGGCGTTGAAGCTGAACGGTCCGACATGTTCGGCGCCGATGCGCTGAGCGACGAACGCGAAGCCCCAGATCGCCGAGGCGAGCAGAAGCAGCAGATTGGCGCGGGTGCGCCGTCCGCCCAGAGCCCCCGAGCTGAATACCGTGGGCAACCTCAGCCGAGCCGGGAAAGCGCGAGCTTGGCGTGCGCGGCCACGTTTTCGGCGGTGAAGCCGTACTTGGCGAACAGCACGTTGCCGGCGGCCGATTCGCCGAAGTGGTCGATGCCGACGATTTCGCCGAGCTGGCCGACGTATTCGCGCCAACCGTTGGGCACGCCAGCTTCAACTGAGACCTTGGCCACGCCCTCAGGCAGCACGGCGGCGCGGTATTCGGCTGGCTGGGCGTCGAACCATTCCAGGCAGGGGGCCGAAACGACCCGGGTGCCGATGCCTTCGGCCTGCAGGGCGTCGCGGGCCTCAACGGCGACCGAGACCTCAGAGCCGGTGGCGATGATGACGACCTTGAGGTCACCGTCGGCGTCCACCAGGGTGTAGGCGCCCTTGGCGACTTCAGTGGCCGGAGCCACGCCGGCGGCGTCCCGATCGATGATCGGCAGGTCTTGGCGCGACAGGATCAGCGCGCTGGGGCGGTCGGCGTGGGCCAGGGCGAGGGCCCAGGCTTGGGCGGTCTCGTTGGCATCGGCCGGACGGATCACGTCGATGCCCGGCATGATGCGCAAGCTGGCGACATGCTCGATGGGCTGGTGGGTGGGGCCGTCCTCGCCAACGCCGACCGAGTCGTGGGTCCAGACGAAGATGCTGGGAATCTTCTGCAGGGCGGCCAGGCGCACTGCGCCGCGCATGTAGTCGGCGAAGACCAGGAAGGTGCCGCCGTAGGCGCGGGTCAGGCCGGTGTTGATCCCGTTGAGGACGTTGCCCATCGCGTGTTCGCGAATGCCGAAGTGGATGGTGCGGCCGGTGTAGTCGCCGACGAAGTCGTGGCTGGACTGCTCCGGGGGCAGGAACGACTTCTGGCCCTTCATGGTGGTGTTGTTGGATCCAGCCAGGTCGGCCGAGCCACCCCACAACTCGGGGACGGCCTCGGCGATGGCGCTGAGCACCTCACCGGAGGCGGCGCGGGTGGCCTTCTTGCCGGGGGCGAAGACGGGCAGCACGGCGCTGAGATCGGGGACTCCGCGGGTGACGAGCCGGTCGTAAAGGGCGGACTGTTCTGGGTTGGCGACGCGCCAGGCCTCGAAGGCTGGCGTCCATTCGGCCTTCGCGGCAGCGGCCCGGGCGGCGGCCTGGTTACGGGCGTTGGCCAGCACGTCCGCATCGTCGGGGAAGTTGACGGCCGGATCGAAGCCGAGTTCCTTCTTCAGCGCGGCGATTTCTTCGCCGCCCAGCTTGGCGCCGTGGACGCTGTGGTGACCGGCCTTGGTGGGCAGCGGCCAGCCGATGACGGTGGTCAGCTTGATGAAGCTGGGCTTGTCGGTGACGGCTTTGGCAGCTTCGATCGCCTCGAACAGGGCGTGGACGTTTTCGGTGTAGCCGGTGCCGCCGTTGGTCCAGTCGACGGTCTGGACGTGCCAGCCGTAAGCGGCGTAACGGGCGGCAACATCTTCGGTGAAGGCGATCTTGGTGTCGCCCTCAATGGAGATGCGGTTGTCGTCGTAGATGAGGACGAGGTTGCCCAGCTTCTGGGCGCCAGCCAGCGAGGACGCCTCGGCGGCGGGGCCTTCCTGCATGCAGCCGTCCCCGGCGATGGCGTAGACGATGCGATCGAACGGCGAGGGCTGATCGAGCGGAGTGTTCGGGTCGAGCAGGGCGCGCTCGCGGCGGGCGGCCATCGCGAAGCCGACTGCGTTGCCGATGCCGGCGCCCAGCGGGCCGGTGGTCACCTCGACGCCAGCGGTGTGGCCGTACTCGGGGTGGCCTGGGGTCAGCGAGCCCTCGGTGCGCAGCGCCTTGAGATCGTCCAGTTCGAGGCCGAACCCGGCCAGGTAGAGCTGGGTGTATTGGGTGAGCGAGGAGTGCCCAATGGAGAGGACGAAGCGGTCGCGTCCGAGCCACTTGGGGTCGGCCGGATCGTGGCGCATCACCTTCTGGTAGAGCAGGTACGCCAGCGGGGCCAGTGAAATTGCGGTGCCGGGGTGGCCGTTGCCGACCTTCTCAACCGCATCTGCCGCCAGGATGCGGGCGGTGTCTACCGCGCGCTGGTCTAGCTCGCTCCAGGTGAACTCGCTCATCTACTTCAGCCTTCCCTCATGACGCACCGCCTGGCCCGCCGTTGGGCCAGGTGACAGTTTTTCACATGTGGGGCTTGGGGTGGGGTGGGCCGATGTTAGGCTCCGCGCAAAGAACGAGGAGCAACAGTGCCAACAGAGTCCGTCCAACTCGCTTTGGCCGCTTGGCGCGCCGCAGGTCTTGGTCACGGAGGCATCTATTTGAGTACACCCATCACCACTGGCCTCGAAGCGTACCGGCTGGTGGAGCGCCTCCGCGCAGACGACTTCGAAGCTGCCCGCAAGCGGCACCCCGATTTGTGGGCGAGCGTCGTTCAGAAGCCAAACGAAGACTCCGCCGAAAAGGCAGCGGGCGCCTTACGGAAGGCAAACCGAGGGCTAGTCGTGGTCAACCCGGCAGCCGTACACATCACAGGATGGCACCAGCCAGACTACGACCACCTCTGGTCTTCCCTTTTAAACACATTCCGACCGCAAGTCGCAGTTATGGATGGGTGGCAATTCAGTCGCGGGGCACGACTAGAGATCGCACTCGCCATCGCGGCCGGTCTCCCCGTGACGGATCAACGGGAGCGTCCGATGAGCACCGAGGAGCTTAGTGACATTGCGGCGTCAGCTGATGCAACGATCAATTCAACACACCTCTGGTCAAGCTACGCTGAAACCCTCCCAGATATCACCGGATAACGACCGCAGGGCGGTACCTTCTTCTCATGACCACGAAGGAAGGTGACTTGCCCACGACACTCGATCTCCTCAAGGACTCGTACAAAGAGCTCCTCGATGCCACGAAACACCAAGACGACAAGGTGGGCCGACTCTTAACCGCCACTGCGTTCCTGGCTGCCGCCGGAATTTCGATAGCAAACCTCTCCGGAAGCGCGGTGCACGCCCCGCTGAAGGCCGGGGCATCACTGATACCCAGCGTCCTGGAGATGGCCATCGTTCCCTTCCTTCTCCTTGTCGCACTTGCGGCGGTCAGCCTAATACACGGTCTATCTACCCCGGTGAGGATCCCGTCGTTCTCCGCCGAAGGCAAGCCCCACGGGAAACCCGCCGTCTCCCAGCTGTTTTTTTTCGACATTGCCCGATACTCCCTGCATGAATGGCAAGACAAGTGGGGCGTGGGGGAATCAGCGCGCGCTACCCTGACGAACGAGCTTGGCCCAATGTACGTTCGAGAAACTCACAATCTAGCGATACGTGCCGATTTCAAGTATCACCGCACGCGCGAGGCGGTCGCAATTCTAAATTTGGCCATTCTCTTCTTCGGCGCATCGGTAGTACTCGCCATTTCCGCGACGGGGTATTCCGGCTGCACCCCGGGCGCATGCCCCGAGTTAACACTCGGCGCTGGCACTCGCTTTGCATTAGGGCTATACGCGGCGGGGTGGGTGCTGATTGCGCTCCTGACACAGTTCAGGAACGGCCGCCTAGATTCAAAAAAACTGGTGAGGCTGGCCGATTGGGAATCTGGCTTGTGGCGGCGCGCAACCGCCGGGCGCAGTTACGTGGCCCTCTCTTCCCTGATCGTCATGTGCGCCATCTGGCGCCCCGATCTAGACAGTCCAAACTGGCTCAGTTTCGCACCGGCAGCAATTGGCTTCGCCACGCTAGCGACCCAACTCGTGGCGCGCTTCGTGAAGAGCCAGCCCTGGCGCGAGCGTCGAGCGGAGGAAAAGCTGGGGGCCACAATTCATATCCTGATGAATGGAACCTATGTTGTTCTCGCCACAGCTTCCGCCCTTACCGGCCAATATGGACTCTCGCTCGCCGCTGCAACAGCAATACCCGTAGGGCTGTCCCTTACTGACTGGCTTTCAACCTCGAGTGCCTTATCTGACCGGGCGACGGCGCGCCTCGACCGGGGTCAGAAGGATGCGGCGGGTTGGCACTACAAGCGCCCCTAGATGAGGGCCAGCAGTTCATCGAAGCCCCCCGCCAAGACGATGTCGGGGTTGGGCGGCTTCTGCCGCCTCAACTCCTGCTCACGCGCCTCAACTGCCCCACTCCAGTGCGAAACACTGTCAAGAAGCCCCAATTCCTCCCGACCCGCCGTTGACCCATACCTCGCGTAGGCAGCTATGCAACCCGCATCGCGCGCCATCGCCACATCCTTCTGGAGTGAATCTCCAACATAGACTGCACGCAAGAGATCCGTCCCGTGCCGCTCCACTATTTCAACCAACAGCCTCGGGTTAGGTTTCCGAATCGACTCATCAAGTTCGTGAATCTTCGTCGCCTTAAGGCCCACCCGCGGGCCGACATCAACGGATTTCTCGCCTTCAGGCCACCCATGATCTCTTGTGCAATACACGTGATCAACTACCCCGTCGAGACCAGTGTGAAGCACCCTTCTAGCGGTCCAATAAGACCTGGATTCCGAGTATGCAACTATCGTCAATCCCGCGGCCTTGAATTCAAGCAGGGTTTGATATACCCCCGGATACAGCTTGGTCTCACCATCGCGCGCTCTTCGAAATTCGTCCAGCACCTTTCCGATTTCCCGCTCGTGCACATCATCCATTTTCGCCATGACCGAGGGGAGTTCAAGAAGAAGGTTGGAGTACTCGATGGCATTTCGCTCCTGGTGCACCTCACGTATTTCACGGAGGAGGAGTTGCGGCGCCAGGTTGAATGTCTCTGATGTGCGCCGCACAAGAACCTCGAACGAACGGCTCCATATAGTGAGCCAGTCCCACAGCGTGTTATCAAGGTCGGTAACCAGCAGGTCCAGTTTGGGTTCGCTCCTTTTCACATGCCTCAGCCTAGTCTCCGCCCCTGACAGTCGGCCTCGCGCACACCGCGCCTCACATGTCGCCGTCGGTGCTCCACATGCGGGGTACCAATGGTGTGCCGGTTACCGGCAACGTCACCCACGACTACGCCTCCAGGTACTGCTTCCAGCAGGGATACCGGCGTGCGGGTGCGCGGCAAGCCCAAGCCGAGCAGCCGGCCGCCTCTGTCGCCAAGGCGAGGAAAGGCGGCCGTCGCCCTGGGTGCTGCGGTGGCATTGAAGGGTCGTTGCGCATCAGGATCGAGGGTATGCGCCCTATGTGCTGCGCTAGCCGAGTTGAGACTCGTGAGCCTGATTTCACCGCGCAGCATCGGCGAGCCCGTCGGTTGCGACGGCTTCCCACGCCTCGGCGTCGCCGGAGGCTTCCCACTCGTCCCAGGCAGCGCCGTATGCGTCCTCCAGCTCAGGGTTGGCGAGTTGCCTGATCGCCGCTTGGATGGCCGCAGATCGTGACTTCAAGCCCAAAGCACGGGCGTAGGAATCCAACGCCGCCAGGTCGGCTTCCGACAGACTCACACTCAATCTCACCTGCCCCATGCCACCAGCGTAGAACCGCTGGCGCTACCCCCGATTGCCGCGGGTTCTCGAACCGCGTTTGCGATTCGCTTCTACTTGGTGGGTATTGCGTCAGAGTTCGCGACGGCGGAGCAGCGATCTGATCGCAAAGTCGCGCCGTAGCCGCGGGTCGGTGAGGCCGTCAATGATGACCGCCGCGCCACACCAGTGAGCCCTGGCCAGAGTCGTGATCGCGTGGGCCGCGAAGAGCTGCCCGCCGGTGTCGATCCAGTCGTCCACGAAAAGCACCCGGGCACCGGACGGGATCAGTCCGGCAGGGACGCCAAGTTCGAGATTCCGATCTCGGTAGTCGGGGGGCGTGTGAGCGGTCAACCAGGAATCCCCGTCCGAATTTCGAGTCACTTCTTTGCGGAGCTCGATGAGCCCGATGCGCAGCTGGGTGGCAACCAGCGAGCCCAGCAAGGTGCCGCGCGATTGGGGTGCGATTACGAGTTCGGGGTTTTCGCCTGCGACGAGGTCAGCTAGGGCCGGGCCGAGACCCGCGAGCAGCTCGGGGTCACGAAACCAGCCGGACTGGCCGAACTCGCCCGGCCGATAGTGGTCCCGCAGGAGTTGACCGAATCCAGCAGGCGCCACCTTGGGTCGTGGTCCCCGGTGCTTCATGGTCATCGCCACAGCATTCCATCTCGTTGGCGTGTAGTCGTGTTGCAGATGGCCAATAGACCCAGCTGCCCGTAGCCGACCTTCCGGGTGCAGTTGCATCCCCGTAGGCTCATTGCGTGCTCAGGCTCGATGTCGATCTCGAGCGGCTGATTCTGGACGCCATCGACTCGTAGCCACCACCGGAACGGGCCCACTCCCAGGTCCTCGATCGATCCCGATTGCGCCACCGGGGCGTGCCTCAGCCGGGGAGCAGATACGGCTCAAGCACGAGGCGCAGGAGGCGTTCGCCGTCAGCGGTCTCAACAGAGGTTCCCGACATCTCCCCCACAGCCAGCCACGTCTCGGCGATCACCCACAACGCCTGAATGAGGTCGGCAATGCCTTGGTCGCTGAGGGGCCGAAGGACTCCGTCCGACCGCCACCGGCGAGCCAGAGCATCGAAAGCTGCGGTTCGGCGAGCCCGCACCGTGCGGTACTCCGCGGCCAAGATGGGGTCACCGTGGAGCAACCCGAGGAGCTCGCGACCCAGGAACGCGTAGCGATGCGACAGGGCCGCGCCAGCCGCCAATCGCTTCAGGAGTTCAGCTGGGGCCACGTCCATGAGGTTGGCGTCGCTGCCGCTCCACATTTCTTCGTACGCTCCCGCGAAGCCGGCATAGAGCTCCCGAACGATCTCGTCCTTGTCGCTGAACCAGTAGTACAGGTTGCCGGGGCTGATGCCGGCCTGAGCAGCGACGTGATTGGTGGTCACCGCCGACGTCCCGCGCTCATTGAACAGCTCCAGGGCCGCTTCAAGGATTCGGTCACGCGTTCGGCGTGCGCTAGTGGTGGTCGGGGTGCGCAACATGCTTAGAGCATAAGCACTACTGGGCTGAATCGATACCTGGACCCCGGGGACGGCATCGGACACCGCAGCGTCGACCCTGTCACCCACACGCGGCGACCAACCTCTCAATTAGAGCTTGCACTCTAATTAGAGTATGGTTACTAATCGGATCGAGACGCTTCCACCCGGCGACCCTGATCCTCCCTGCCTAGTCAACGAAGGAGTGCCACCGTGACGAAGCGTCCGGGCCAGGAAGTCCCGCCCACCGCGTCAGACCCTGAGACCGTGCCCCGAACGCGGCTGAGTCGCCGCGCCTTGCTGGGAATGGTCGGTGCCGGAGTCGGCACGTTGGCCGTGGCCGGAGCGGCCGGCTTGACGTGGAAGGCCGTCGAAGGCGGGGTGTTCGCCACGGGAACCGGCCCGGCCTACGCCGCTTGGGACGCACTCGACGCACCAGGCGACGCCACCCTGGCCCTGGTCAGCGCGGCGGTCCTGGCGGCCAACGCCCACAACACCCAGCCCTGGCTTTTCTGGGTCAGCCCTGACCGCATCGACCTGTTCGCCGACACGACCCGCACTATCGGCGCCATGGACCCCCTGCTGCGTGAGCGGGACCTCAGCCTCGGGTGTGCGCTGGAAAACCTGGTTCTGGCTGGCCCTGCCCAGGGCCTGGCAACCACAGTGGCCCTGCTGCCCGAGGCGAGCGACCCGACCTACATCGCCCGCATCAACCTGCGCGCTACAGCTGCTGCCACCTCACCGTTGTACGCCGCCATCGCGAATCGCCACACCGACCGCAATGCGTACGACACCTCCCGGGCCGTGGCCCCAGCCCAGCTCGACGCGCTCGGCGCCCTCGTCGACACCCCCGATGTCAGGCTCGTCTGGTTCACCCGCGACGCCGAGAAGGCCGCCTTCGGCGAACTCACCCTGCGCGCCACCGAGGCGATCATCACCGACCCACAACAGTCAACCGACGACTACGCCTGGTACCGCAGCAGCTGGGAGGAGATCCAGACGAAGAAGGACGGCATCACTATCGACCCGTCTGGCCAATCAGCACTGATCCGTGCCCTGTCGAAGATCATCCCGGTCACCCAGCAGCAGAACAACGACGGGTGGCTCAACGGGATGCGCACGATCCAGGTCCCGACAGCGGCCGCCTTCGGTGCCATCGTGGTCCGCAACCCGGCGGACCGCACCCAGCGACTGGCTGCTGGTCGCGCCTGGCAGCGCTTACACCTCTCCGCGACCGACGCAGGCCTGGCAGTGCAGCCGCTATGCCAGGTGCCCGAACGCATCGACCGCGAGACCTCCGCCGGACTGCCGGCCGACTTCACAACCGCGATGGCCGCGCTGTTGCCGTCGGGGACCCACGCCGTCATGACGTTCCGGATCGGGTACCCAACTATGACTGCACTGCCCAGTCCCCGCCGCCCCGCGTCCGAGGTTCTGCTCTGACCCGACCAGCAGAGGATGCTTGGATAACGGTGTGATGACACGCCTCCTTGCTGCGCTCGATCGCATCAACCAGCGCCACCCGTGGTCACACAACGACGCCTTCTCGGGATTCGTCCTGCGACATGCCAAGCGAACCATTCGCGAAGGTGGAACAACCGCCCTCGACGTCGGCTGCGGCACTGGAAACCTGCTCCGCCGGCTGGCCCCGCTCTTTCCCCAGGTAGTTGGCGTTGAAGCGCACCCCGAGACTGCCGCGCGGGCCGCCGCAGCAGTCCTCCCATGGCCGACCGTGACAGTCGTGAATGCGCCCTTCCCAGCTGATTCCCACCTCTACGACTTCGTGTCCATGGTTGCAGTGCTCCAGCACCTCCCCCTCGTAGGAGGGATCAAAGCTGCACGCGCAGCAGTCGCACCTGGCGGGCGGCTGGTCATCGTGGGCGTCTATCGCGAGGAAGCGGCCGACGCGCCATTCTCGTTCATTTCGCTTGCGCTCAACCCACTCATCGGGCTCCTGCGACACCCGCAGCCGTCTGTCCGACTCCCACAGGGCATGTCTGCACCAACCGCCAGCGCCACCGATTGCTACCAGCAGATCAAGGAAGCCCTCAAAGCTGAACTGCCTGGAGTGAAGGTCCACCGGACGCTGTTCTGGCGATACCTCGCGATCTGGCAGAACCAGCGGTCGCGAACTGCATGACGCTCCAGATTCGGGTGAGCGCCGATGACCCGACACCGCCCTACGAGCAGCTGCGACGTCAGATCGTCAACGCCCGACCCCCGAGCAGCCGACCCACAACTGGACTGAGCAGCTTGGCCGAATCCTTGGTCGGCCAGGCGAGACTGACCGGAGCATCCCCTGAACCTGAGATCCACGGAAGAATGTCCGGCGACATTGACTCACCCGATGGCGATGATTACCCTGGAAACAGGCATCGAAATGCCCATCACGGGTAAATCGATTGGCTTCACAACGCTAACCCACCCCATCGGTCAGCCACAAGACTCTTTACCTTCATTCCGGGCGACGTCGTCGCGGGAGTCAGAGGAGACTCTCCGGTGCGATTGACACGCTGCAGGCGGGCGAGATCCCCCAACTCACCTTGTCACAGCCAGTTCTCCCGGCTCGTGGGTAAGGTGCCGCCCGCCCCTGTTGTTCGCCTCATAAACCCAAAGGGTGCCAGCTCACAAACCCTCACTCTAAAACCATCCACAACACCCCTGCCTTCTATCGAAGGCCAATGGAAAGTGAGCAGAAAATGAGCGTTCGAGATTTGGCCGTAGAGTTTTGCCGAAGCTTTTCGACGGTGATGGCAGCCGACAAAGACAGCTTCCTGGCCCGCATCAACGACAACCGACTAGGTGCACGGCTCGGCACTGCGGGGCCCATCCTGGACTTCGGGAAGGTCCTCGATCTGGACTTCCGCTCAGCTCGCGAGATGGCCCAGATCACCAACTTCACCTACTCCGAGCTGCATGACATCCCAACCCCGGTGATCGCCTACGACGCCACCTGCCGCAATGAGAGTGCCACCGCTTCGCAAGACGTGGAGATCTCTTACGCCAAGGAACTGTCGGAGAGCTACAACTTCTCCTTCTCCGAAGAAATCAAGCTCGGCGCCAAGGCATCCTTCAAGGCCGGCCTGCCATTTATCGGTGAAGCCCGCACCGAAATCTGGGGCGAGATCAGCGCCGGCGCGACCCAGGGTTGGTCGAAAACCGAGACCAGGACGTGGACCGGCAAAATCACCGTGCACCTCGCCGCTGGCGATTCGGCGCACATCGAGGTGGCCATCAGCAATGACACCATCAATTCCGGGTTCAAGGCCCAAGCCGTGCTGGCACCCGGCGTGTGGCTCATGGTCCATGGGTACACCACCCCCGATCACTCCTCAGGGGTGGACTGCTGGCTTCTTGTCGACGCCGTCTTCACCAATGACGAGGTCGATGCGGCGGCCGTCCCGATTTCCGGGCACTTCAAGGGCGTCGAGGGCGTGAGCATGAGCTCGAAGACCACGCCGCTGTCAGCCCTGAACTGAGTTCAGGCGCTGGGGACGGTTCCGACTTGCGCAGCGCAGATTGGAACCGTCCCCGCCTGTGCCGGCTAGCACCCAAACGAAGCGATGCTGGCGCAGCCTCGCCTCACCTCGCGCTTCACAAAGGTCGAGGACGTACTACTCATTCCTGGATTCGCCCATACCAGCGCCATGGCCGCATGCTCCAGCTGCTCGCGCCTCACGACTGAAGGCCCTCCAGCACCTTGATGCGCTCCGATTGAGGCAGTAGCCCCCCAAGCGGCGACACCTCGCGCATTTCTATTGAGTCCACGTCCAGACCGGTGAGCACTCGACGAATGCCGGGCACGTCGCGGCGCTCCACCATGCCCGCCCAACGCTCCAAATTTCGTTCGTGCGGTTGGCCTTGGGTGCTTACGCGCAGCCGGTTGAGATTCTCAACAATGGTGGGCAGCCAACCCTCCAGCGAATCGCGATCCAGGTGTGTGGAAAGCTGACGATGCAGGCCCCAACTCCGCCTCATCGAGCGGCTCAACTCCACCTGGACCGGACGCCGCAGGACCTCCAGCCGGTAGCCCATACATGACAACAGCCGCTCCAACTGCTCGTCGCTCATCTCGATTCGACCCGACAAGAACTGGCTGATGCTGGGCTGGTGCACCCCGCTTACGCGCGACAACTCCGACTGGGAGGTGCCAGTCCTCGTCATCGCCTCGCGCAGGGTCTCACGTCCATCACTCACAGCGACGATCATAGCACCTCTAGCTATAGGCAGGCGGGGGCCGCATCACCTCAAAATGATGTAGCGCGTCGGCCAATACCAGGTACTGCGCGCGTCACAGCGGCACCGCCTCGGCCAACACCCGATCACGCAGGTGCGGCTTCAGCGCCGAATCCGGCACCAAGTCGACAGCAACACCCACGACATGGCTGATGTCGCGCTCCAAGCGTCCCAACTGCATCAGGCTCAGCGGCCTGGACGCGGTGAACAGCAGGTCGATATCAGAGGCGTCCTGATCCTGCCCGGTGGCAACCGAGCCAAAGACGCGTACGTTGCCACCGCCAGCCTCACCCACCAACCGCTGAATGACCCCGGCCTGCTCCCGCAGCCGCCGACCCAATGGCGAGGTGCCGTGAAATCGCAGTAGGCGCGAGACCTCAGGCTGACTGCGACCGATCTCGGCCGCGATCTGGGTCTGCGTCAGGCCCGCCGCGGACGCGGCCCGAACGGCCTGCACCAGCTCGCCCCGGGCTTGCCGGACAGTCGCGTCACATCGATGCGCAATCTGTGCCAAGGACTCCGTCATTTCACGATTATAATATCTGCTATATCAAGCGCTTCTCCCAGTCAGCAAAGCCCGCCATTTGGGTTGACCTTCACGTTGCGGCAAGGTTTTCACTGAGGGACGGAGGTGGTTGAGATGACCCAGGATGGAATCGAAGACGTTGTCGACCGGCTGAAGGCTGCCCTGCAGGCCGAGCCTGCCTCAGCCCGACTGCAGACGGCGCTGGCCGCAGGCCTGCGTCCCAACGACCGCTATATCGACCCGTTGGTCGAGCGATTCACCGTCGAACCGGACTTCTTCGTACGCGACATGCTCACCTGGGCGCTGATCCAGCATGATCCCACGCTCACTCTCGAGCGCGTCCTGCCCGAGCTCAGTTCGGTCTTCCCACAGGCTCGCGCTCAGGCGCTGCACACGCTGTCCAAGATCGGCGATCAGCGCGCCTGGCCGGCCATCACCACCGAACTCCTCACCGACGCCGAGGACGAAGTCGCTCGGACGGCCTGGCGCGCGGCCGCCACGCTGGTGCCGGATGGCGAAGCAGCTGCCCTCGCCGAGGTGCTCGCCACCCAGTTCGCCCGGGGCGATCGCACCACCCAGCGCAGCCTCAGTCGCGCCCTGGCCGCCCTCGGCGACGTCGCCACCCCAGTGATCAAGAAGGCGAAGCGGCGCCGAAACCCCGCCGTCCGCACCCACGCGATCGCCACCGAGAAGCTGATCAAGAACCCCGACGCTGGCTTCGACGTGGCCATCGAGGCTGCCCAACGGATCGTCGCGCTGCGCGGCGCCCCGCTTGTAGATCACGTCGCGGAGTAGCCGCTCAGGATCGGCCAACCGAGCCCGCGAGCCCAGCCAAGCGCACCTTCACGCCGCGAGATCAGCGCCAACTCGCCAGAAGCCTGGCTGCTCAGCGTCCCTCCGGTAGCGTCGCGGCATGCGCATCTTCTCGCCCGGCTGGGCAACAGACCTCGCCGTCCTAGAGCAGACCGGCTCCGTCATTGAGGACCACGGGGACCACCTGGTCGTCCGCACCCCGCACAACCCAGACTTCCACTGGGGCAACTGCCTATTCGTCACCGACGAGGACGCGGTGGACCAGGCAGCAAGGTGGGTCAGCGCCTTCAGGTCGGCCTTTGCCGAAGCGAACTGGGTCGCGATCGGTTTGGCCCGGATGCCCGACGACCAGGACGCCTGGGTCGCCCAGGGGCTCGACCTCGAACTCGACGACGTCCTCACGACACGCACCTTGCCCCGGCAGACGCCACTTCCCGAGGGTTACACCGTGCGCCGCCTCAGCGGGCAGGACTGGGTGCAACACGTGGCCCTGTCCGTGCAGGAGAACGACCGAACCGGTGATTACGAACCGGAGCTACATGAGCGATTCGCCCAGACGCGGGCCCAAACTCGTCGAGCACTCTCCGAGCAGGACCTCGGAGCATTCTTCGGCGCCTTTGCCGACGGCATTCTCGTCGCCGACCTGGGCATCGTCCGGTGCGGCACCACGGCGCGATACCAGAGCGTCGGCACCAACCACCAGCACAGGGGGCGCGGGTTGGCCTCCCACCTCCTCGGCATCGCCGCACAGTGGGCCGCCGATGCTGGCTGCGACCGATGGGTCATCGTCACCGAGGCCACCAACCCGGCCGGCCGCGTCTACCGCCGCGCTGGGTTCGAGCCCGACACCGGCAACGCCCAGGCGTACCGCAAGCCGCCGCGCTAAAGCCGCGCCACCACCTCCGAGCCGTCAACGCTTCTGTCTCATAGTCCGGCCGCGCGCAGCAACTCCCAAGCCTCAATGGAGCCGCGGTCGACCAACTCGTCCAGGTTCGGAATGCCGACCTGGCGCAGGCCAGCAGCAAGCCTGGGGCCGACGTTGACGACTTGTTCCAGTTCGTCTGACAGGTCCGCGTGCCTTTGATCGATATGGAAGTGATTCAGGCTGGCAGCCGGGCGGCGTCCCGCAATGGCAGAGGCACGGCCGAACCAACTCGGTCACCGCGTCCCGAAAGAGCCACCGTCGCAACGGCCACCAACACCGCGAAGATCACCGTGAGATATCCCGCCCCCGGCGGGGAGTCCCAGTTGGCGTCGCTCAAGGCGCTGACAGCGAAATACTCCGCCAGCTGGTGAACGAAGCCAGTGGCGGTGGCCACCAGCACCACAATCGCCGCACGCGCCAGCAGCGGGCCCCGCACCCCGGCGACAGCCAGCGCAATCAGGGAAACGGGCACGCTCAGCTCCAGCACAACCCAGAGAGTTGAGACAGCCGGGTCTGCGGGGGGCCCCGACATCAGGGAGGCCATCACCGCCTCGGCTACAACTGCAATCGCCAACACTCCTGGGAGCGCGGCGATCAACCTGGCGAACAACGGCAGCCGCAAAGCGGCTAACACCACCAGCCACGAGGCGGCGAACAGCAGGGCAGCCGCCACTCCCAGCGAGCCGATGACCGTCCAGCCCGCTCCCGCGTCCGGCAACTGGAACATTGGCGCTTGGTCCATCGCGACTAGGCACTGATTGGAGAACTCAGGCACATAGCGACCGCCGTTGAAGACGCTGCCAGTAAGCATGCTCCCCCAGCAGGGCTGCCAGTAGAGCGAAACCGCAACTGCTTCGATCAGGGCACCGAGTGCAATAAGAAGCCCCGCAATCACCCAGTACCTACGATTCCGGTCCATTCGAGGAGCCTAGGCCACCGGTTGACGGTCACGGAAGCGCCGCTCCAGCACGAAGACGGCAGCCCAGGCCATCGCAGCGGTGACGATGGTGAACGGTGAGGTGGGGAAGATCAGCATCAGCGCGAAGTTGGCCGTGTTGTTGAGGGCATGCAGCAGGGCGACCAGCGCGATCGAGTTGCTTTGCTCATAGACCAGACCGGTGATCCACGCCATCGCGACGATGCTCGCGGTGAAGCCAGCGATCGTGAAGATCATCACCAGGCCAAGCTGCCAATACAGAATGACCATCAGCGGGTAGTGCCACACCGCCCAGATGAGCCCCACCTTCCAAGCCGCTCCCCACAGGGTGGACTCGTTTCGCCGCAGCGTCGGCTGCAAATAGCCACGCCAGCCGAACTCTTCCGTGCCGCTGGTGACCAGGTTTGAGGCCAGGTAGGTGGCTATCGCTGCGAGCGCAACGCCGACCGATATCCCCGCCGCTGGTACACCGCTGGCCGCAGTGAGCACGAAGGCCGGGACGACCAACACGATGGGCACCAAGACCGCGATGAGCACGCTCTGCAAAGTGGGCCGACCCCACACGGGACGGTATTGGCGGGCGGCGAGATAGCCGAGCAGTGGCCCGAACACGGCCAGATCAAACATCAGCTGCGGTAGGAAGCCGGGCGAGCCCGCGCGTCCGGCAAGGCTGAAGATCGTTCCGCTGGTGCTGATTGGCGTCTGCTGCACTAGTCCGAGCCACCAACCGGCGATCCAGAGCGCCCACGTCCAACCGAAGCTGATCGCCAAATAGACCACGGTCCGCGTACGTCCGATCACGCCAAGGATGCTAGTCGCGTTCCGCGGTTGCCGCGGGCGAAACCGTCCTCAATCTGCGCAGCGCGAGGGTCCGTCCCCGGTGAGCAGCTCATGGGAACCGTCCCCGGTGAGCAGCTCATGGGGACGGTTCCGATGCGCAGCTCAGGGGGACGGACCCCAAAGCAGCGGCTGCTAGGAGATCTTGCGGCGATAGGTCACGATCGCCAGCACGTAGGCGACCACGAGGATGCCAACACACCAGGCCAACGCGATCCAGCTGTCGGCGCCGACCGGCCGGCCAGCGAGCAGGTCGCGAATCGTGTTCACGATCGAGGTCACCGGCTGGTTCTCAGCGAACCAACGCACCGGGCCGGGCATGGTTTCGGTGGGCACGAAAGCCGAGCTGATGAACGGCAGGAAGATCAGCGGGTAGGAGAACGCACTCGCCCCGTCCACGGTCTTCGCGCTGAGGCCAGCGATCACCGCGAGCCAGGTCAGCGCGACAGTAAACAGGATCAAGATGCCGGTCACCGCGAGCCACCCCAGGAAGCCAGCCCCCGAGCGGAAGCCCATGAGCAGGGCCACCAGCACGACCACCACCAGCGAAATCAGATTGGCCACCAGCGAGGTAAGGACGTGCGCCCACAGCACCGCCGACCGGGCGATCGGCATCGAGTGGAATCGTTCGAAGATGCCGCCCTGCAGGTCAAGGAAGAGTCGATAGGCGGTGTAGGCGATGCCGGAGGCGATGGTGATCAACAGAATGCCGGGCAGCAGGTAAGCGACATACGAATCCGTACCGGTGCTGATCGCGCCGCCAAAGACGTAGACGAACAACAGCATCATCGCGATCGGCGTGACCACGGTCGTGAGGATCGTGTCGAGGCTGCGCGTGACGTGCCTAAGGGATCGTCCGGTGAGCACGGCGGTATCGCCGAGGAAGTGGTTGGTCATCACAGCCCCTTACTCTCGCTGCGGCTGCTGCCGTCGACGGCAGACCCGTCGGCACCGACGATGGCGAGGAAGACGTCTTCGAGCGTCGGCTGCTTCTCCACATATTCGACCGTCGCTGGCGGCAACAGCGCCTTGAGCTCGGCCAGCGTGCCGTTCACGATGATCCGGCCCTCGTGCAGAATCGCGATCCGATCAGCCAGCTGTTCGGCCTCGTCCAGATACTGCGTAGTTAGTAGGACGGTGGTGCCACCGGCGGCAAGTTCGCGGACGGCCTGCCAAACCTCAAGGCGGGCCTGCGGATCGAGCCCGGTGGTCGGCTCATCAAGGAAGATGACTGGCGGATCGCCGATCAGGCTCATCGCGATGTCGAGGCGGCGGCGCATCCCGCCGGAATAGGTCGCCACCCGTCGTCCGCCGGCTTCGACCAGAGCGAACCGCTTCAGCAGGCCGTCCGCGATCAAGCCAGGGTCTTTGAGATGCCGCAGCCGGGCAATCAGAATGAGGTTTTCCCGGCCGGTGAGGATCTCGTCGACCGCCGCGAACTGCCCAGTGAGGCTGATGGACGCCCGCACTTCAGCCGCCCGAGTGGCCACCTCGAAGCCGTTCACTTCAGCGCCCCCTGCATCGGCCTTCAGCAGCGTGGCCAGGATTCTGACGATCGTCGTCTTGCCCGCGCCGTTCGAGCCGAGCAGGGCGAAGATGCTGCCGCGCGGCACCTCAAAATCAACCCCGCGCAGCACGTCCAGTTCCTGGTAGGACTTCGTCAGCCGTTGGACGCGAATCGCCGGCGCGGCCGCCACCTGGATCATTTCGGACCACCATCGCCTGATTGCTCGGCGCTCTCGATGGCAGCTAGGAGGCGATCGCGTTCCTTGTTGATCCACCGACCTTCGGAGTAGTTCTCGAGGAAGGTCTCAACGAACTCCACCGGGTCTTCGCCAACGATGGCCCGAATCGGGGTGCCATCGGCCGCGCTCTGCTCAAACAGGTCGGCCAGATCGTCGAGCATCCGCACCAGAACGTCCCCTTTGGTGATCCCACCGAAGTAGGTCAGATAGCGCTCAATGGCGTTGATCGCCGTGCGATAGCTGGCGGGAAGACCTTCCACGCGAGCTTTGTACTGCTTGTAGCGCCGCTTCTCTTCGATCGAGCCGGTGACCAGCTCTACCCAACGTGCAGCCATTTCTACTTGCCTCCTTCGTGGAGCTGTTCCAGTCGATCTGCGAGGAAGCTCCACGTCCTCCAGAACTCGTCGAGGTAGTCGCGTCCGCTCGCATTCAGCGAGTAGACCTTGCGCGGCGGGCCTTGCGTCGAGGCCACCTTTTCCACGTCAACCAGGCCCCGCTGTTCGATCCGCACCAGCAGCGCGTACACCGTGCCTTCGGCGATCTCAGTGAGACCCTGCTCGCGTAACCGGGCGGTGATCTCGTAGCCGTAGGCGGGTTGGCTGGCCAAGATGGCCAACACAATGCCCTCCAAAGTGCCCTTGAGCATCTCGGTCATCTGCTTGCCCACGTCCAGCCCTCCAACTACTCGGTGTCACTGACTACCAGTACATAGTAACGCTGAATACCGATTGCGCAAGTGCGGGTTTCGACAAGCTCAACCACCTTGGGGACGGTTCCTCCGCGCAGCTCACCGGAACCGTCCCCACGAGCAGCTCACCGGAACCGTCCCCACGAGCAGCTCACCGGAACCGTCCCCACGAGCAGCGGGAATACCAACGGCCACCGGTGCGGTTGAGGCTAGGTTCCCGCCACGCTCGGGGCCGACCTGGCCTCGTGCGCTGCGGGGGGCGACGAAGACGAAGTTGGGACCCATGAAGACACCGGACGCCACCGCCGAACTCACCGAAGTAGCCGCGGCAGCGCTGCCTGCTGAGGCACAACCTGGCCTTAGCGCGCCACCAATCGACAAGCTGCCAGCCCGCACGGTGACCGTCCTCGCAGTGTTGATGGTCGGTGCCTTCGTGGTGATCCTCAACGAGACCGCGATGAACGTGGCACTTTCGCGCATCATGACTGACCTGCAAGTCACCGAACGCACCGCGCAGTGGTTGACCACCGGCTTCATGCTGACCATGGCAGTGGTCATTCCGATCAGCGGCTGGCTACTGCAGCGGCTCACCACCAGACAGGCATTCGCCCTAGCCATGTCGCTGTTTGCGCTCGGCACTGCGGTGGCAGCACTCTCCCCAAGCTTCGGCCCGCTACTCGCCGGACGCATCATTCAAGCCTCCGGCACCGCGATCATGATGCCCCTGCTAATGACCACGATGATGGAACTGGTGCCACCCCACATGCGCGGACGGGTGATGGGCACCATCAGCCTGGTGATCGCCACCGCTCCGGCCATCGGACCGACCGTGTCGGGAGTGATCTTGCAGTTCCTGCCTTGGCGCTACGTGTTCGTCATGGTGCTGCCGATCGCGCTGACGATCCTGGCCGTCGGCCTTCGCCTAGTGCCCAATCTCAACGAGCCACGCAAGGTCAAGCTCGACGGGTGGAGCATTCCGCTGGCCGCTGGCGGCTTTGGCGGTCTGGTGTACGGACTGAGCCTGGTCGGCAACCCGCTGATTCCCGCTTGGGAACTGGCTTTGGCGCTGGCAGTGGGCACGTTGAGCCTGGCGGCGTTCATCGTCCGCCAACTCCTGCTGCAGCGCACCGATGATGCCCTGCTTGATTTGCGCACCTTCACCTACCCGACATTCACCAACGCCATCGCGGTGATGGCCATCGTGATGGCCGTGCTTTTCGGCTCGATCATCGCCACCCCGCTGATCCTGCAGCAGGTGCTGCACCTGGAGCCGCTGGCAGTCGGGCTGATGATGCTTCCCGGCGGCCTGCTGATGGGTTTGCTCGGACCAGTAGTCGGACGGCTGTATGACCGCGTCGGTGCCCGCACGCTGTTGATTCCCGGCGCGGTGGTGGTCGCGGCTGCGTTTGCCATCTTCGCCACCATTTCGGTGACGACCCCTTGGTGGCACATCCTGACGGCCAACCTGCTGATGAGCCTCGGCCTGGCGTTCATGATGACCCCGCTGTTCACCACCACGCTTTCGGCGCTGCCGCATCAGTTGTACAGCTACGGCTCAGCGATGGTCGGCACCGTGCAGCAGGTGGCCGGGGCGGCCGGCACCGCCCTGTTCGTCACCATCATGGCGACCGTGAGCGCCTCAGCCACCGCGGCCGGCGCGGGCGCTGCCGACGCGCTGGCGTCCGGGGCTCGGACGGCCTTCCTCGTGGTCGGCCTGGTCTGGCTGCTCACCATCGTCGCCTCGGCCTTCCTGCCCAAACATGATCCGGACGCCGTCCCGGGTCATACGCAGGCCCACTGACTGGCCGCTCTTAGCCTGCGCTCGTCGGGCTGACCGGAATCGTGATGGTGAACTGCGCCCCTGTGCCAGGTCCGGCACTGTGGGCGGTGAGGCTGCCGTGATGGGCCTCGATGATCGCGCGGGCGATCGTCAACCCAAGGCCCGATCCGGGGCTGCCGGGCGCTTTGTCGAACCTGGTGAAGATGCGTTCGGCATCCTCAGGCCGAAAGCCACTGCCGTCGTCGCTGACTTCGATTGCCACCGCAGGCACACTGCGATCCCCGCCCAGGCGCACAGCCACCTCGACGCTGCCGCCACGCCCGCTGTGTCGCAAAGCGTTATCAAGAAGGTTGCCGAGCACTTCTCCGATTCGATCCGGATCGACTCTCACCGCCGGGGCGTCAGCAGAAATTGCGGTGCGCAACAGGACGCCCGCGGCGCGATACCGCTCCCGGTTGGCCGTCGCCGCAGCCTCCACGAGGTCGGCCACCGCCACCGGTTCAGGGCTGAGCAGCAACTGCCGCTCCCCTGCCCTCGAAACTACTTCAAGATCGTCCACCAGCCGACTTAGCCGGTGGCTCTGCCCGAACAGCGTTGTCAGAGCCTGTTCGTCCAAAGGCAGGACACCGTCTCCGACCGCCTCGATGGTGGCGAGCAGCGAAGCGATCGGCGTCCGCAGCTGATGGGCAAGGTCAGCGGTGAGCTGGCGTCTGGTCATCTCCGTCGACTCCAGACGCGCGGCCAACTCGTTCAGCGAGCTAGCCAACTGGGCGAATTCGGGGCCTATCCCTGGGTCGACCACTCGGGTCGCAAGCTTGCCGTCGGCAAGATCGCCAGTAGCTTGGGCCGCGTCCTCAACATGGACCGACAATCGCCGGGCAGCTAGCCAGCTGATTGCAGCAGCGGCAATGCCGGCGGTCAGAATCCCCATCCCAAGGGCCACCAGAATGGCCTGGTCGAAGGCTCTGGCCAGGTGCGTCAGAACTTCTTCGTCCGGGGTGATGTTGGCAACCTCAAGGTGGTACTGAAACACCGCCGGGGCCACCAGCAGCGCGATCACCAGCACCGTGCCGGCACCGGCCAGAATCACCAACAGATTGTTCAGCATCAGCCGATGCGCCAAGCTCAGCCCCGCCAGCCGGAAGCGGCGCGGGCGCCGGGTCATCCCGACCCCATGCGGTAGCCAATGCCACGGATCGTCATAACGTAGCGCGACGACTTCGGGTCATCGCCGAGCTTGCGTCGCAAATGACCCACATGAATGTCCACCAGGTGCTCATCGCCACTAACTCCGGACGGATCCCCCCAGACCGCCTCCAATAGTTGTTGCCGGGTGAAAACCACCCGCGGACGACTACTCAGCGCCGCCAAAAGGTCGTATTCGAGCCTGGTGAGTTGGACGACCGTGGCGCCAACCCGCACCTCCCGGGCCGGCACATCGAGCACCAACTCCCCAAACGAGCGCTGCTCACCCTGATCGGTCTCAGCGCCACCGAGCCCAGCAGTCCGTGGACGCCGCAGCAGCGTGCGGATCCGAGCCACCAAGGTGCGCGCAGAGAACGGCTTGGTGACGTAATCGTCGGCGCCAACACCCAAGCCGATGAGCACATCCACCTCATCGGCACGAGCAGTCAGCATCAAGACATAGCAGCGGCTAAAGGTGCGCAGTTCCCGGCATACTTCGATCCCGTCCATGCCGGGAAGGCCCAGATCCAGCACCACCACGTCCGGCTCAGACTCCCTGGCCAGCCTGAGCGCGGTCTCACCGTCGCCGGCAGTGCGCACCTCGAAGCCGTCCTTGGCCAAGTAGCCCCCGACGACCCGAACCAGGCTCGGCTCGTCGTCGACGACTAAGGCGCTGAGCTTCGTTGGCGCTGCCACGATCAGGCATCCTCCTTGGCGATGAAGCTGCCGTGCCACGTGTGGTACCAAACTGCCCCGGTCGTGGCGTTGACCGAGAGCATTCCAACGGTAACCCCACCGGAAGTCGTATCCATCGTGTAATGCCCGGGGAAGGCATCCGCACTGGCTACGGTTTGTCCCTTTGCGTTGGCCTGCAGCCACTGGGAGGCCACGGCTTTCGCCTGATCGAGGGTGAGTGTCGCGGTGCCATCGGTCCACATCATTGCTGGGCCGTACTCGGTAGTGACAGCACCCGTTGCCGGATCAACCAGCACCTCAGCTGCCGAGGCGCCGTTGGCGTCTTTGAGTTCGACGTAGAAGTTCTGACTGAACTGCATCACTTCGCCGGGGTGCAGATTGACTCCGGCTCCCGCCGCAACGGCCCGGGCCCGGGCCTGGGCGATAGTGGCGACCGGAACCCCATTGCCGGCCAGCCAAACGTGGCCGTTCATCGTTCCGCCGCCCCGATTACCCATGCCCCCAGGGCCCCGGTTACCCATGCCACCAGGGCCAACCGGTTGGTTGCCGGGCCCAGAGCCCGACCAGGGGGCCGGGGCCGCCCCCGGATTGCCTGACGCTGGCACGCCTGCGGGCTGCCACTGGCCAAACCCCGAGGCCGCGGCGGCCGCGGAGCCAGCCAGCAGCAAACTGGCCACTACCAGCACTGCCCACGGCAGCCATCGTTGGCTCTGGACGGGTGTTCGGCTGTTCACCGAAGCTGCTCACCGCGTGCTGCAACCAGAGCGGCACGCTGAGCCTGGTAGGTCTCCAAGTCGACCTCACCACGGGCGAATCGCCGATCCAAGATGTCCTCAGGCGTCTCCTGGCCAGCCTCTGGAGCACGGCGTTGGAGCTGCCGTCCCGGCAATAGCCGGCTCACTGCCCAAACGATCAGCGCGATCAGCGCTATCCAGAACACGACCATCGCGAACATGCCACCAAAACCAATACCGCCCCAGCCCATACCGCCGTAACCCATCATCGCTGACCTCCTTGGTCTGCCATCGGCGACCTGTTGACCTGCCGATACCTCGAGCCAACCAGTGGTTGGTAGCGATCATCAGGCAGGGATTGTAAAGACTGGCTAAAGCCCCGCTCCGGCTCTACCCCGGCCCGCTGGCTAGGGTTGTCGCATGTTCGACGTGCGCATCGCGCCAGGGCCGGGAGTTCCGGCAGGCCTGGTGATCCCGGCTGGAGAGCTGGTGGAGCGCTACTCGCATGCCTCCGGTCCGGGCGGGCAGGGCGTGAACACCGCCGATTCCCGAGTGCAGCTTTCCTTCGATGTGGCCGCCTCGGCAGCGCTGAACGAGTTACAGCGCGAACGGGCGCTACGTCGGCTCGCCACCCGCCTGGACGGCACCGTGCTCACCATCGACGCCGCCCAGTTCCGCTCGCAACGACGCAACCGCGCCGAGGCCCGCGAACGCCTCGCCGCCATGATGCGCGAAGCGATCGCACCACCGCCCCCACCGCGGCGCGCCACCCGTCCCAGTCGAGGCTCGATCGAGCGCAGGCTCACCAGCAAGCACCGTCGCGGCGAACTCAAGCGCCACCGCAAACACCCCGACGACCAGCAGTGATCGCCGCGATGAACTCCCCCGGGCAGTCAGTTTGGGTCGGCGATGTGCTCGTTGGCTGGGCCAGCGCAGCCACTGCCGACACCGCAGCGGTCCCGTTGGGGCCGATCGATACCACCCGCACCGCTGGCCTATCCGGCGAGCAAAAGGCCAGATTCTTGCAGGGACGCACCCTGCTGCACCGGCTGCTCGGTGAACTCCAACCCGGCGTGGTGCCACAACTGGATGCCACCACCTGCCCACATTGCAGCGGCCCGCATGGTCCGGTGTCGGTGGAAGGCCCCGCAGTAGTGGTGGGCCTGGCGCATGCCGACGGGTTAGTGGTGGCCGCAGTGGCCACCACCTCAAGGGTCACCGCGTTGGGCCTGGACGCCGAGCGCGATGCCGTCGGGGCCGCTGAACGCCTAGCTGATCTGGTCAAACTGATCGGCGGGTCACCCGCGACGGCGCTGCGCCGCTGGACCCAAATCGAAGCCGTCCTAAAAGCCGATGGACGGGGCCTTCGGGTGCCCCCCGAACAGGTCCGGATCGAGGCCGAAACCGCCCAGATCGAATCCGACCCGGACCGTTACCGGCTGGCCGAGATCTCCGGCCCCGCGGGCTACCTGATCAGCCTCGCCTGGCGCTGAAGGCACCACGTCGGGACGGTTCCAATATGCGCAGGTGGTGGGACCTAGCCGCTGCGGGACGGGAACTTCGGCAGCGCCGGTTGCCGCAGCCATTGGTCGAACAGCGGGCCTAGGTCCAGGTCAGCAACCCCTTCGGCCAGCGCAATGAACTCTTCAGTGGTGCCGCTGGCGTGATGTCGCGCAGTCGTCCAGCTTCGCAAGATAGTGAAGAAGCAGTCATCGCCAACGCTGCGGCGCAAGGCATGCAGGGTGAGGGCCCCGCGTTTGTAGACCCGGTCGTCAAACATCAGTTCAGCACCCGGATCGGCCAGCACGAGATCCTGGGGTAGCTCGGCCAGCAGCGTCCAATGCTGCTTGGCCAACTGCTGACAGCTCGGTCCACCGCTGGCCTGAGACCACAGCCACTCGGCGTAGCAGCAGAAGCCCTCATTCAGCCAGATGTCCTGCCAGCGGCGCAGGCCCACACTGTTGCCAAACCATTGATGCGCCAGTTCGTGGGCCACCAACCGCTCCTGTTGGTGATTGCCGTCGAGGTGGTTGGCGCCGAAGACCGCCATCCCTTGCGCCTCCAATGGAATCTCGAGCACGTCCGGGGTGACTACCACGTCATAGCGGCCCAGCGGGTAAGGCCCAAAACAGTCCTCAAAGAGCGCCATCATCGCTGGCAGCTCGGCCAACTCCGCAGCCACCGGACGGGCCAACTCCGCCGGGTAATGGACGCTGCCAGGCACCGACCCCAATTCCAGCGGATCACTGCGATAGCGGCCAATGTGAACCGCCACCAGGTAGCTGGCCGTTGGAATCTGCTGGTCGAAGGTCCAAGTGGTGCGCCCGGCGGCGCGCACCCGTCCGGTCAACTGCCCCGGCGCCACCACGGTGTAGGCGTCTTCGCAGGTCAGTTCGATCAGGTAGGTCGCCTTGTCGCCGGGCAGATCGTTGCACGGAAACCAGGTCGGGGCCCCCACCGGTTGGGAGCCGACCAGCACGCCGTCGTCCAGCTCTTCCCAGCCAACGCGGCCCCAGCGGGAGTTCCGCGGCTCGGGGTGCCCGGCATAACGCACCGACACCTCGAATTGCGCCCCGGCCTCAATCGCCTGGCCAGGACGGATCGACAGCTTGCGGGCACCATTGCGAAAGCTGGTGCGCTTGGCCCCGTCCACTCGCACCCGGGACGCGGTCAGCCCGACCAGATCGAGCCGGAACTCGACCAGGCGGGTGTTGGCCCGCACGTTGAGCACAGCTTCAGCATCCAGCCGGTTGGTGGCCACCTTGTAGCGAAGCTTGAGCTGATAGCTCAGCACGCTGATGTCGGAGTCACCGCTGGTGGGTGCGTAGCGGTCGCCGCTCATGCCTGATCCGCCTGGTAGCTGCGGACCTTAACCGCCCGCCAGGGTCCAATCGGATTACCGCTCCACCGACTACCCACCGGCACGGTCTCGCCGCGCATCACCAGGGACGCAGGCCCGATCGTGGCGTGGGCGCCGATTGTGGCGCCGGGCAACACAATGCTGTGCGGGCCGAGCGTGCCGCCGCGCTCGATCCTGACCTCGTCCATGCTCATGATTCGATCATGGAACAGGTGGGTCTGCACAACGCAACCACGATTCACCGTGGCGCCATCGCCGAGGGTGACCAAATCGGGTTCGGGCAACCAATAGGTTTCGCACCACACCCCACGACCGATCTTCGCGCCCAGGCTGCGCAGCCAAAACGCCAAGGCCGGGCTGCCGCTGTTCGGGCCGGCAAACCACGGCCCGGCGACCATCTCGGTGAAGGTGTCGGCCACCTCGGTCCGCCAAACAAAGCTCGACCAAAGCGGGTGTTCACCGGCGCGGATCGGGCCGACGACCAACCACTTCACTGCGGTGGTGATCGCGGCTGCGACCACTCCGGCAACCAACATCAACACCCCCGAGAGGGCCAACGTCCAGGCCAAACCAACCAGCTCAACCAACCAGGCCAAACTGAGCACGACCCCCAGACCGATCAGGCAAGTGGTGAACACCGCGAAGATGCGGCCGGCCTCCCAAAGCCCGCGCGCCCAGCGCAGGCCAAGCCTCGGCCGGTAGGTGCGCTCCAGGTCGCCGTCCACCACCACTCGGCGCAACCGCACCGCGGGAGAGCCCAGCCACGACGAGCCGGCCTTGGCCTTCACCGGAGCCACCGACAACACCGCCACCAGGCCGTCCTTCGGCACCGTGTGGCCACCGCTGGCCAGGCCGGAGTTGCCAAGAAAGGCCCGCTTGCCGATGTTCACCCGGCCGATCCGCAGCCAGCCGTTGTTCAGTTCGTAGGTGGCCACCATCGTGTCATCGGCCAGAAACGCGCCGTCTTCGATCGTGGCCAGGCTGGGCAGCAACACCACGGTGGAGGCCTCCACTCGCTTGCCGACCTTCGCCCCCAAAAGGCGCAGCCAGACTGGGGTGATCAGGCTGGCATACAGCGGGAACAGCAGGGTGCGGGACGAATCCAGCAAGCGCTCAGTGGTCCAGGCCTGCCAGCCGATTCGGCTCCGCACCGGGTAGGTGCCCGGTTCCAATCCGATGGCCAACAGCCGCACCGCCACCACTACCGATGCCACCAGCACCAGCCCGGCCACCAGCACGCCGGGCACCAGCCAGACCAGACCGCGCACTGCCGCGGTGGCCACGTCGGGGGCCCCGCGCATTCCGGCGGCCACCACCAACGCGCCGATCGCGAAAGACAGGATCGGCAACAGCCCCAACATCGTCGAGGAGGCCGCAAAGGCCACCACCCACGTCCGGCTCTTCGCCGGCCGCTCAGCTGGCCAGTGTTTGTTCGGCTCCCCGGCGCGGGCCGCCGGCGAGCCAGCCCACAGCTGCCCAGATTTCACCCGTCCAAATACCGCCGAACCCGGCGCCACTTCGGCATACGGGTCGATTCGGGTTCCCGGCGCCAGGGTGCTGCGAGCCCCGACGCTGGCATGCGCACCGATCTGGATGCCGCCGATCCGGACGGTGTCGCCGTCGATCCAGTAGCCGGCCAAATCGACCTCCGGCTCGATCGCAGCGCCATCGCCGATCTCCAACATGCCGGTCACCGGCGGAATGGTGTGCAGGTCGACGTCGCGGCCAACTTTCGCCCCCAGCGCCCGGGCGTACAGCGACACCCAGGGTGCACCGGCCAAACCCACCGGATCGACCTGGTGAGCGATTTGCTCTGCCAGCCACAGCCGCAGGTGGGTGGCGCCGCCACGCCGGTAGTCCCCCGGCTTCACTCCCGCCAGCAGCAGCCTTGAGCAGGTAGCTGAGATCGCCATCCGACCGAACGGAAGCGCGAAAGCCGCCAGCCCGACCAGCAAAGCCCAGCCGTTGACCGCCGGCAGGAACTCGAAACCGGGCACCAACTGCAGCAGCCAACTGGCGGTAAGCGCATAGACCAGCCAGCGGGCACCGGAGAAGATGAACAGCACCACCCCGGCCAGCTGCTGGGCCCAGCGGGTAACCAGTGGGGTGGCGCTGGCCTTGCTGAAGGATTCGCGCCACGGCGCGTCCACCTCGGTGGCGGCCATTGCAGTGGCCATCGCCGCCAGCCGCGGGTGGTCGTAGACCCCGGCCACGCTGAACTCCGGCGATTTCTCCCTGATTCGCGACACCAGTTGCGCCGCCGCGAGTGAGCCGCCGCCGAGTTCGAAGAAGTCACTTTGCCGGTCGAACACCGGGGTGCCGAGCACCGCCAGCCACTGCTTGGCCAACCAGGCTTCCTCGCCATTGAAGAGGGTGAGCGATTCGGTGATTTCCTCAGCGACTTCAGGCAACGGCCACGGCAGGGCGTCCCGGTCAACCTTGCCGGAGGTCCGAATCGGCAGCTCATCGACCACCGCCAGCAGCGGGATCAACGGCGCGGGGAGCCGCTGCGCGAGTTGCGTCCGGGCCTGGCGCCGGTCGAAACCATCGCTGGCCAACACATAGCCCACCAGCATCGGCACCCCGGCCTCAGTACGCCGGACGGCGACCGCAACGCCCTCCACTCCTGGCACGGCCGAAAGCGCGGCCTCCACCTCACCGAGTTCGATCCGACGGCCACCGACCTTCACCTGATCATCGGCGCGGCCGTAGAAAGACAAGCCAGCCGGCTCCATGGCCACCAGGTCGCCGGTGCGGTAGGCCCGTTCCCAGCCCAGTGCCGGTAGCGGCGCATACCGCTCGGCATCCCGCTCCGCGTCGAGGTAGCGGGCCAAGCCAACCCCGCCGATCACCAGTTCGCCGACCTCACCGGGGGCCACCACGTTCTGGGCGGCGTCAACCACGGCCACCGACCAACCGGCCAATGGCAGCCCGATCAATACCGGCGAAGTTCCGTCCAGCCGGGCGGCGGTGGCCACCACGGTCGCCTCGGTCGGCCCATAGGTGTTCCACACCTCCCGGCCCTCGGCGACCAGCCGGGCGGCCAACTCAGGCGGGCAGGCTTCGCCGCCAAAGATCAGCAACCGCACCTGCTCCAGCGCCTCACTTGGCCACAGCGCGGCCAAGGTGGGCACCGTGGAGACCACGGTGATTCGCTGCCGAACCAGCCAACCGCCAAGGTCGGCCCCGCTGCGCACCACGGCTCGGGGTGCCGGCACCAGGCAACCGCCGTGGCGCCAGGCCAGCCACATCTCTTCACAGGAGGCATCGAAGGCCACCGAGAGCCCGGCCAGGACCCGATCGCCGGGTCCAAGGGGGGACTCGGTTAGAAAGAGGCTGGCCTCGGCGTCCACGAAGGCGGCCGCGCAGCGGTGACTGACCGCAACGCCCTTAGGCGTCCCGGTGGAGCCGGAGGTGAAGATCACCCAGGCGTCATCCTCGAGTTGGGGATCACTCGCCACCGCCCCGGCGGCCGATGAGGTCAGGCGCGCTGCGTAGCCACCGACGCCGAGCACGCCGGCCACGCCAGCTTCATCGAAAACGAGTTCGGCACGGTCCTCAGGGTCATCGGCGTCCACTGGCACATAAGCTGCGCCGGCGGCCAACACCGTCAGAATGGCCAGGTACAACTCCCGCGAGCCCGAGGGCAACCGGACGCCAACCCGGTCGCCGCGGCGTACCCCAGCGTCGCGGAGCCGGGCACTTGCTGCGGCCAGTTCGGCGATGAGTTCAGCGTAGGTGAGGGTGCCGTCGGGATCCTCAATGGCCGCTGACTCGGGGAAGCGATCGGCCGTGGCGCGCAGCACGTCAACCAGGGTTCTGGGCGCGCAGGCCTGGTCGCGACGGTCGATGATCGCGGCAGCCAGCGGCGGGGGGCCCAGGTCAGTCACATTTTGACGCTAGGGCATCTAGGTGAACGATCACTGACCATCTGCCCGCAAACCCTCAGGCCGCTGGGCCGCGCTTGGACTTGGGCGCCTGCTTGCGGCGAACCATCGCCACCGGGTGTTTGCCCTCACCAGCAGCTCGCGACTGCACCTGATAGTCGGGGTGAGCGTCCAGCAGGTCCTTCAGCTTGGTGAAGCCCCAGGTGCGGGAGTCGAAATCTGAGGCCAGCCGGGAAAGGTTGCTCCCGACCGCACCAAGATGCGCCCAGCCGTCATCACCACCAGCCACCTCGACTGCTTCGCTGAGTAGCCGATTGAGCTTTTCGTCCGGGGCAAACGCGGCCTTCTCAGCCGGCTTCGTCTCCGCTGTCGGCTTGGCCAGGTTCTCCACGTAGACGAAGGTGTCGCACGCCGCGACGAACGGCTTGGGCGTCTTCTTCTCGCCGAACCCGAAGACGGTCAGGCCCTGCTCTCTGATCCGAGCCGCCAACCGGGTGAAGTCGCTGTCGCTGGTGACCAGGCAGAACCCATCCAGATTGCCGGCGTGCAGCAGATCCATCGCATCGATGATCAGCGCCGAATCGGTGGCGTTCTTGCCCACGGTGTAGGCGAACTGCTGAATCGGCTGAATCGAGTGCGTCAGCAGCTCAGCCTTCCAAGACCCCAGTCGGGTCGAGGTCCAGTCGCCGTAAGCGCGGCGCACGCTGGCGCGCCCGTACTTTGCGATCTCAATCAACAACTGATCCAGATGTTGAGCGCTGGCGTTATCGGAGTCGATCAGGACGGCCAATCGGGCCGCACTTCCATTGCCTGCCATTAAAACCCCCGTCGGTTACCTCACCTGGCATGGCTGAATCTAGCCCTCGGGCCGCCCGCGCTAGATCCGTGGTGGCATGGCCTGCCCGCGAGCCAGCATGTCCTTCAGCTTGCGGTTGATGCCGGCCAACTGAATCGTCATGATCAGCGGGGCCACGAACAGCCAGACCGCCAACACGATCGAAATGATGGCGAATACGCCAGCCAGCGCGCCAAACCCGGCGTCGAAATTGCTCATCCGTTGCTCCTGCCAAGACTTCAAGGGTGGGTGATTCGGTCAGCAACAATCCTGCGCCTATGCCGCGGCTTGTTCGCGGAATTGCCGGTCTTCGGCGAGTTCGACCCCTCAGCCAACCGTTGGACGGACGAAGACGGCCACCGTCCGTCCGGGGACGCTGACCCAATCGGCACCCTGGCCGCAGGTCTTCACCACCGGGTCTGATCCTCCAGCCTGCGCCGGGTGTAGCTGGTAGCCGGCGAAATCCAACGGCAGGCTCTGACGCACCAGCCAAGCCGTCGGATTGAACACAATCAGGGCGGCCGCAAAGGGGTCGACGTAGTTGGCTGAGCCTGTCGAAGCCCCACCCAAGTTGGCTGAGCCCGTCGAAGCCCCTTCGACAAGCTCAGGGAACTGAGTGGGGTCCTCAGGGAACTGGGTGGGGTCCTCAGGGAACTGAGTGGGGTCCTCAGGGAACTGAGTGGGGTCCTCAGGGAACTGAGTGGGGTCCTCAGGGAACTGAGTGGGGGGTTCGATGGCCATCACGATGGTGCCGGGAGTGTGCTGCCAGGTGCCAGCGACCGGGAAAGTCACGGCCGCTTTGATCGCGGCTGCACTGCCCAACCGGAACAGCCGCGAGGAGGAGCGCACCCGCAACAGCTCCAGCGCTGCCTCGTGGGCGGCGCGAAGGTGCTCCGGCTTCGGCTTCAATCGCGCATCGGCCAACAGCGGAGCGTAGAGGCGCCAGCGTTCAGCATTCTCAGCCTCCGGCGGGAGACCGGCCCCAAAGCCGTTGTCGCGCATCGAGAAATCCAAGAAATTGAACCAGTCGCCGGAGTTGTAGGAGTTCGCATCCAAGCTCTTGCTGCGCAGCATGTCGGTGCCCGCATGCCACAACACCGGCGCTTGGCTCAGGGTGGCCAAAGCCAGACAGACCGTGTTCTGCCGCACCCGATCGGCCATCGAGGTGGCCGGGTGCAGCTTGAGGGTCAAGGCGTCGAACAGGGTCTCGTTGTCGTGGGCGTCGACGTAGTTGACGATCTCGAAAGGCTCGGTGGCATAACCGGCCGGCCGGCCGCCGAAATCCAACTCCGCACCCCGGAGTTCGCCGTTTCGAGACAGGGAGTGAAACCGGAAATCGCGCAGGTTTCCCGCCAGGCCCAAGCTCACCAGGTCGGTGTACCAGGCCAACCGCTGCTCCTGGGTCACCCGATCGCCACTAGCCCCGGTGCCGTTGTCGGAACCAGATAGGCCGCTGCCGAAACCTTGGCCACGCGGGTCGGCGTCCCACACTGAACCGCCGCGCACCGCATCGCGCAGCCGGTCGTTGAAGGTGGCGATGCCGGTGCCACCGAGTTGTCCCTGGGACGCCTGGTAGAAGCGGGCGTTGTCGGCCACCTCCCCGAAGTTCCAGCCCTCGCCGTACATCGTGATGGTTCGGCCGTCGACCCCATCAGCTTCGAGCGTGAGCGCGTCCAGACCGGCGCGCACCGCCTCAAGGTTGGCGCGGCTGTGATGGCCCATCAGATCGAAGCGGAACCCGTCCACCTTGTAGTGCTTGACCCATAGTCGGCAGGCGTCCACCATCAGCTTGCCGGCCATTGCGTGCTCGGTGGCCACGTTCGCACAGCAGGTCGAATCCTCAATCTCGCCGATCGCGTTCAGTCGGTAGTAATAGCCCGGCACGATCCGATCCAGCACGCTCTTGGCGTCTTGACCTGAATGCGCGGTGTGATTGAAGACCTGATCAAGCACCACCCGCAGGCCACTGGCGTGGAACGCCCCGATCATCGTCCGGCACTCCGTCACCCGTCCGGCACCGTCGGCGGCGGCCAAGGTGGAGGCAAACGACCCCTCGGGGGCGAAGTAGTGCCAAGGGTCATAGCCCCAGTTGAAGCCGTCGCGGCCCTTCGGCGCCGACAGCAGTCGTTGCTGTTCGGGGCTGTCGGGCGGCAACTGCTTGAGCAGATCCTTCGGCGGACGCTGGCGCCTAGCCGGGTGTTCCTCCACCGTGGCGTTGTCGAACATCGGCAGCAGACCGACCGTGTTCAACCCAGCAGCAACCAACCGCCGCAGGTGCGCCATGCCGTCGCTGTCGGCGGTCGCGGCCAGGAAGCTGCCACGCAACTCAACGGGCACCGTGGAATCGTGGACGGAAAAGTCGCGCAGGTGCAGCTCGTAGATCACCTGATCGACTGGGTTTTCCAGCGCGGGCGGGGCGGCGGTGAGCCACTGCTGCGGCGCCAAGGCCGGGTCACTCAGATCAACCAACACCGAATAGGTCGAGTTCACCGTGAGGGCCTGCGAATACGGATCGGTCACCTGATTGGCCAGCACCCGCTCGTAGTAGGGCACATAGACCGTGACCTCGAATTTGTAGCGCGCCCCGACCCAATCCGGCGCGCCCGTCACCGCCCAGGTGCCGTCGCCGGCCCGCTGCATCGCCACTCGCTGAGCCGGCACATGCACGTCGTCAGCCCACAGCAGCAGCCAAACCCCGCGGGCGGTCGGCGCCCAAAGCCGCAACGTCGGGATGCCATCGGTCCAAACCGGGCCCAACTCGGCCTCAACGGCTGCCGGGTAGATCCGATCAAGCACGCCGGGAAGCTGCAGCCCGCTGGCTCGCAGTAGCCGTCCCGAAGGATGATGGACGCTGACCGCTAGCCGTGCCCGGAGCATTTCCGGCACGTGTTCGAGCTGGGTCGGCGGTAGCCGCAGCGCCAAATGTTGACTCAGGTGCGGAAAGCGGGCCCGCTCCGCATCGGGCACGCCGCGCGGGTCGAAACCCAAACCGCAGGTGCCCCAGGGCACCGGCTCGGCGGCTGCCGGATCAAGATGACCGTCCTGCGACCAGTGCAGGCGCCAGTCCAGGGCGTCCGGCGCGAACCCGCCGAGCAGGCCAGCGGGCCAAGCGATCAGGTCGGCGTCCAGCCAATGGCCCAAAGCCTGATCCAGCCCGACAGCTGGGCTGGACGGCGCGGACATACCGATGATTGTGCCACCGCCAGATAACAGTGAATGATTCCTAGCCCACTAGGCGCCTTCGCCCCCTAGACTTCTCACGCCGAAGGGGGTGAAGGGTGGGTGTACTCAGCTCGATAAGACTGGACCTTGCGCTCGCGCTGGTCACGGCTTTGTGGTTCGTCGTTACCGGTATCAGCAAGATCAGCTACTCCCCTGCTGGCGGCCGCCGCGCGCTGCCCGTGCCCACTTGGGTCGTGGTGGTGCGCCGAACCCGGGGCGTATTGGAGTTCCTCGGCGGGCTAGCGCTGATCGGTTTGACGGTCCTCAACTACCTTCAGTACCCGGTGCCCGCAATTGGCTTGCCGCTGGGGCTCGCGCTGGCAGCGTTTGCGCTGTGGACCGCGGTCGAATCGTGGGTGCCGCCGCTGCGTCCGGTGCGAATCATCCTTTCGGTGATCGGTTTCGCGCTCGCCGTGTTCTTCGCTGGTTTCCGAGGCTGAAATGCGTTCGGCCGAGGTGTTGGCCGAACGCCTGGCCAATCAGCGCCTGACGGGCCCGCTGGCTGGCGACCCCGTCCAGGTGGTGCGGGAGTTGCTGGCCGTCCAAGCTCAGGATGCGCCGATCGCGCGGGCCATGATCGCCCTGCGCTGCGGTGCGGACGAGGACGCCGTGCTGCAGACGGTGGCTGCGGGCCACCTGATTCGCACCCACGTGCTGCGGCCAACCTGGCATTACGTGGCCGCCGAAGACCTGCGTTGGTTGCTGGCGGCCACCTCGGCCAAGGTGGAATCGGGAATGGCTTCGCGCCACCGCCAACTCAGCCTCGGTGCCGAGCGCATAGACGCCGGGCTGGCGGTAATCACCGAACGGCTGGCCGGACGCAGCTACGCCACCCGCCCCGCACTCGGCGAGGCGCTGTTGGCGGCGGAGGTGCTGGCCAAGGACACACTTTTCGGCCAACGGGTGGGCCACTTGCTCATGATCGCCGAGCTGCGCGCCCTGTTTTGCTCGGCGCCGGTGTTCGCCACCGAGCACCACTACGCCCTGCTAGCCGAGGTGAACCCGGCCACGGCCGTCCGTCCTCGCGAGGAGCTGGTCGCGGAGTTGGTGGCCCGCTTCGGCGCCGGGCACGGCCCGGTGGCACTCAGCGACCTCAACCGCTGGGCTGGCATCACCTTGGCTGAGGCCCGGACGGCGCTGCCGTCCGCTGGCCTGGAGATGATGATGATCGATGGCGAACAGTTGTGGCGTTCCCCCTCGCCACGTCCAGCCACCCGGGCGCGCGACGCCTTGCTGCTTTCGACCTTCGACGAAGCCTTCCTTAGCTACCGCAAGGTCGGCTGGCCACGCTCACCGGGCCATCCGCTCGGGGACGCCCCCTATACCTTCGCTCAGGCAGCTGGCGGGGTGGCCCTGTGGCGACTCACCGATGTCGGCTCCTGGCGGCGAGTGCGCCACTCCGGCGAGTCGG
Organism: Propionicimonas sp.; assembly: GCA_013791955.1. Taxonomy (GTDB): domain Bacteria; phylum Actinomycetota; class Actinomycetes; order Propionibacteriales; family Propionibacteriaceae; genus Propionicimonas. The sequence goes on along the minus strand of VMSW01000008.1, from coordinate 24,420 downwards.
TCATCGAACTCACCCTCGACCCGGGTCTACCCAAGGTGGCACACCGGCAGTTCCAGAAGGCGGCCGACGAATTGCTGGCCGTGTTGCGCTGAGCCACGCGAATCGCCGGGGCAGAATGGGGCTATGGCTGGGGGTCGAGCAAAGGTGTACGCCCGGCGTCGCAAACGCCGCCTGGGTCGGCTGACCCACGACCTCACCGCCGCTCAATGGGCGGGGCTGGTCGAGGCTTGGGGTGGCTGCGCCTACTGCGGCAAGGTCAGTGGGCCGCTGCAAAAGGACTGCATGCTCCCCATCGCCAACGGCGGCCGCTACACCCTGGCGAACGTGGTACCAGCTTGCCGGTCGTGCAATGCCAGTAAATGCAGCACCGAAGTGACTACCTGGCTGCGCCGAAAGCACCTGGACGAGGCTGCCTTCCTGACCCGCCAGCGGCAGATCCATGAGGCTTTGGTGCTCACCTTGCCTGGCGACGGCCCGGACGTCGGGTCAGAATCGGCGAGCAAGGCGTCCTGAGTCTCAGGGCTCGGTGACAGCCTCTCCCACGACTGGTTCCGGAGTGGGCGGTGCCATGGCCCGGGCGGGCGTCGGAAGTTCCGGTGGCGTCGGGGCGACCGGCTCGGGCGTGGGTTCGGGCGTCGGCTCGGGCGTCGGCTCGGAGCGACGGTGCAGATCCGCGTCCTCGGGATCGACGTACTTCTTCGGCCGTTTACCGGAACGCTCAAGTTTCTCCGCAAAGTCGTCCACGTAGAGCTGCAAGTCGCGTTCGGTCCGGCGGTAGCCAGTGGACGTGGGCCGCTTTGGCAGTTTGAGGTGGGGACGCTTGACCTTCTCATACGGCACCGATGCCAGCAGGTCGGCGATCATGTTGATGCGGGCACGCTTCTTGTCCTCGGCCTCGACCACGCGCCAGTGATTGCCCGGCAGGTCGGTGTGCACGAACATCTCGTCCTTCGCCCTGCTGTATTCCTCCCAGCGGGTGAGTGATTCCAGATCGGTTGGCGACAGCTTCCAGCGGCGCATCGGATCAGTCAGACGGGAGCGGAATCGACGGTCCTGCTCCTTGCCGGAAACCGAGAACCAGTATTTGCGCAGCATGATGCCGTCCTCGGCCAGCATCTGCTCGAAGATCGGGCACTGGCGCAAGAAGCGTTGGTATTCCGCAGCCGTGCAGTAGCCCATGACCCGCTCAACTCCGGCCCGGTTGTACCAGGAGCGATCGAGAAGCCGGATCTCGCCGGCAGCCGGCAGGTGTTCGATGTAGCGCTGGAAGTACCACTGCGTTCGCTCCCGCTCGGTGGGGGCTGGCAGCGCCACGATGCGGGCCACGCGCGGGTTGAGGTACTCCATGATTCGCTTGATCGCGCCGCCCTTACCAGCGGCGTCGCGGCCTTCGAAGATCACGACGAGGCGATTGCCGCTGGTGCGCAGCCATTCCTGCATTTCGACCAACTCGGCTTGAAGCTTGGTGAGTTCAGCTTCGTAGAGGTCGTTGTCGAGTTTCGGGCGCTTCTTTGATCCCATCTAGCAATCGTGGCACCAGATCGCCGCGGTGGCGAGGCTTTCGGTATTGCCGCCGTGACCTGCTCCCCAGGGACGGACACCGCGATCGCCTTTGCCAGCACCGAGGTTGTGGGGCCTTGGTAATCCTCCTCCTGAGCCGGTCGGATCGCGCCGACCGCCGGTAGTGTCGCTGGCCTGAAGGTCGACACCGATCGAGGAGCGCAATGGCTCGGACGCGGATTCACAACTTCTCCATCTCACTGGACGGCTTCGCCACCGGCGAGCCGCAAACCCTGGAAACCCCGTTCGGTCACGCCGGCCGGCGCCTCCACAACTGGATGATGGCGACGCGCTTCTGGGATCCAGCCGGTTCGACCGGCGTCGACTACGCGTTCGCCCAACGCAACAACGAGGGCATCGGCGCCGAGATCATGGGCGCCAACAAGTTCGGCCCGCCCGGCTGGCAGGACGACCCCGGTTGGAAAGGCTGGTGGGGCGAGAATCCGCCCTTCCACACGCCGACCTTCGTGCTCACCCACCACCCGCGGCCAGCCATCGAGATGGACGGCGGCACCACCTTCCACTTCCTCGCCACGACCCCAGCGGCGGCGCTGGAGATCGCCCGAGCCGCCGCCGATGGGCTCGACGTCCGGATCGGCGGCGGGCCGAGGGTGGTTAGCGACTTTCTCGCGGCCGGGCTCGTCGACCTCATGCACATCGTGGTGGTGCCGATCGTGCTCGGCCGCGGCGTCCGGCTTTGGGACGGGCTGGAGGGCATCGAAGCCGGCTACGACGTCGAGGTCGTCGCCTCCCCCAGCGGCGTCACCCATCTGACCTTCACCCGGAAGTAGCCGCGGCGCGTTAGGCCCGGTGACCCCCGGCCCGAGCGGGCTGATCGCGAGTGCGGGCTCCGCCCGCCCGTAACCGAGGAAGTCCTGACAGACTGGTGAGATGAGTTCGGCCCAGACGCTAAGCGAAGCTGATCGTCGCGTCCTGGCCCGCTGGGCAGCGGTCTGCGCTGAACACGCCCTCCCGCTGTTCAACTCCGACGATTCGACGGCCGACCTCATCGTCCGAGACGCCCTGGCGCGAGCCGCTGCGTTTGCCCGTGGCGAAAGCACTGCGGCTGCCGAGATTCGCCTGCGGATGGCGGCGGTGAAGGCGGCCAGCTCAGCCTCGACTCCCGCCGGTGCCGCAGCGGCTCGATCAGTGGCTCAGGCCGCTGCGGTTGCCCACTTGGCTGCCCATGCTCTCGGCGCCGCCGCCTATGCGGTCAAAGCGGTGACGCTGGCACGACCCGATCACCCCGGGGCGGCCGGCGAGGAGTTGGCTTGGCAACTCGCCCAGTTGACGGACGTCGAGCGCCTAGCCCTTCAGCAGTTGCCACTACTCGGTACTGACCCCAACGGACCGCTCGGTTCGGGACTGCTCACCAATGGCATCCTCGGCGAGACCGTCCGTGCGATTCAGCAGGCCATCGCCCGATAGGGCTCAACCGCGTAAGGCGATACACCCTCTGTCGGGCGCCCAATGCGACGAGGTGGCGTACCTGCGCTGCGTTTTGGCCCGTCGACGGCTCGCCCGCGCCAAACGGGTGTGACAATGGCGCATGGGTATCGAAGCGTGGTGGCCGATGCTGCGGCGGGACTCACAAAAATGGCTGATCGCTAACAACGGCGACGAACTTCGCCATGACATCGCCACCGAGATCGTGCGCGCAGGCGGCGAAATCCGCGTCTCCTACCTTCCCGATGCCGATGTCGACTGGGTCGAGGCGGTTGCCAATGGCGAAGTGCCCGATCCGCCGATCAAGCCACCGTCCCGCTGACGGCGCTACTGGCGCCAAACTCGCCTACCGCCGAGCCGTTCACCCGACTGCCGACGAGTGCCTTCAGGCCGGGTGGAGCGCGGCCCGAGCCTGGCCGAATAGCGGCGTGAGCGACTCGTGCCAAGCTGGCAGATCAACCGACAACGTCAGCCAGGTCAGCTCGCGGTTGATTTGGTCGTACTGGTGGATGATGAAGTTCCGGTTGGCAACGGCCAGTGCCCATTCCACGCCGTCGGGTGCGAGCACATCGAGCCGCGACAAGCGGTTCGCAGCCTCCCCAAGCTTCATCATCAACGAATCGCCTGCCTCCTGCAGGATGTCATCACCGAGATAGGCGTCCTTACCCCGCGCGACGACCTCGCCGGCACGGACAAGCCAGCCCTCGATGTGCAGTAGTTCCTTGGCGGCCTTGCGATTCATCACAGCAGCACCGCATCACGCCGAATGTCGTCGTCCAGCTTCGGCTTCAGGCCGCCGTATGAGATCAGGTCGATCTCCCTGCCGAGGACCTTCTCGACCAGCTGCTTGAACCTGAGGAAATCGAACGACGAGGTGCCTGGCGGCGCGTCCACGAGAAGGTCGATGTCAGAGTCCTCATGCGCCTCGCCGCGAGCGACAGAGCCGAACACGGCCAGCCGCTGGTAACCAGCCGCCGCTGCCAGCGCCTTGAGGACGGGAGCAGCCGCATCCAGCAACTCCCCAGGACGGACGGCCTCGATGTCGGGCGCGTAGCGGAGCTGTTGACTGACCGCCGGCTGTGAGATACCCAAGGCGTCGCCGACCTGCTGCTGACTCATCCCCGTGGCGACCATCGCGCGAAGCGCGATGACACGACGAAGCCGCGCGACATCCTCGTCGCGTCGCGCGTCCCGATACTCCGCCAGCAAGGCCATAAGACAATCTTATCTCGCTCCTGAGTGCCCCGTCGAGCCTCCGGCCAATCAAGTCCCGGTTTCGCCCCGAAGCCGGTGAACTCGGTGCCGAAAACCCGATAGACCCATTCCTCGAGGCCAGCGGGAACCGTCCCCAACCTGCGCGGCGCTAGTTGGAACCGTCCCCGACATGAGCAGCCCCGGCGTGCCAAGATGCGTCCCATGCAGGGTTTTGCTGATCGACTACCGGCACCACCGCAGCGACGCGGCGACTTCGATGACATGTTCGCCGATGGTCTTCGACCCGATCGGTGGACGCCGCACTATCTTCCCCACTGGACGACCCCAGATCGGTCCGGTGCCCGCTACCGAATCACCCCGCAAGGAATCGAGCTCCGCATTGAAGAGGATCAACTCGATTGGCGCCCCGAGGACGCACCACTTCGGGTGTCGAACCTGCAAACCGGCACCTTCTCCGGCCCGATCGGTTCGACACAGGGCACCCATCGCCACCGCCCAGACGGACTCGTCGTCCGTACCAACACGCCGCAGCAACTGCTCTGGGCGCCCACCCAAGGGCGCATCGATCTCACCGTGACAGCATCCCGGGACGAGGGCTGCATGACGGCGGCCTGGCTCGTCGGTACCGAGCATCTACGCGACGAGGACTGCGGTGAGATCTGCATCTTCGAGATCGACGCGCAGCCAATCGGCCCGACCACCACCGCACGATCAGGCCTGAAAGCTCACCACGACCCCCGGCTGACCTCAGACATGACCGAGGTCACTCTGCCCTTCAACGCCGGAACCACGCACACCTGGACGGTGATCTGGGGCGGCGGCGAAACCGTGATCGGTTGCGAAGGGGTCCGCCTCCGCACGATTCACCAAGCACCGACCTACCCGCTCTTCTTGATGGTCGACCTCTTCGAAGTCGCCGCACCCTCGGGCGCCTATCCCAAGTCCGCGATCATCCACCGCATCGCTGGCTGGGACTTCAACTGACGCCTTGTTGGGCCCGCAATTTCTTGAGGTGGGCACTAACGCGGTGCTGTACTTTCGCGATCGTCAAACCCGAAGGTCACGACGGGGGCGGGACCGCCCTCGGCCAGCGTTTCGAGGACGAAGAGCTCATGCGGGACGACCGGAGTGGGCAATGCGTCAAGGTCGAACCACCGCAGCTCGGCGGCCTTGTCGGCTTCGAGCAGCCGTGGCGCCCCGCTCCACCGCGAGCACTCGAAGAAGAAGTCGACCCGTTGGCCCCTCCACCCGGCTTCCGCAGTCCGGTGCATGGCACACAGCGGCCGGAGGTCGGTCGGGTCGATCGTGATGCCGAGCTCCTCACGGGCCTCTCTGCACGCAGTGTCCAGCACGGACTCACCCGACTCGACGTGCCCGGCCGCAGCGCAGGCCCAGTGCTCGTCCATGTATCCGGTGCCGCGGCGCAGTTGGAGCAGTACCTGCGACCCCGGGCCCGCCTGGCGGCGCAACACGACGTACGCGGCGGGGACCACCTGGAACCGGTCGATCATTTAGAGCTGCCGATGGCGACGGTGCACACGATGCGGCTGCCTAGGCGTTGAACCGGAACTCCACCACGTCCCCATCGGCCATGACGTAGTCCTTGCCCTCCATGCGGGCCTTGCCAGCCGCGCGGGCAGCAGCAACCGAACCGGCAGCAACCAGGTCGTCAAAGCTGATCACTTCGGCCTTGATGAAGCCCTTCTGGAAATCGGTGTGAATCACGCCAGCAGCTTCAGGAGCGGTGTCGCCCTTGTGGATCGTCCAGGCTCGGGATTCCTTCGGGCCTGCGGTCAGGTAGCTCTGCAGGCCGAGGGTCTCGTAACCAACGCGGGCCAGGGTGTCCAGGCCCGGCTCGGTGATGCCCATCTCGGCCAGGAACTCAGCAGCATCCTCCGGCTCCAGCTCAGAAAGCTCGGCCTCGATCTTGGCGTCGAGGAAGATCGCTTCAGCCGGGGCCACGATCGTCTTCATCTTCTCTTTCAACTCAGCATCAGCCAGCTCATCGGCGTCGCAGTTGAACACGTACAGGTAGGGCTTTGCAGTGAGCAGGAACAGCTCCCGCAGCGGCTCCAGATCGAGCCCGGCAGCATGGACGCCCACGCCAGAATCGAGCACCTCTCTGGCCTCAAGGAAGGCCGCCAGCTGGGGTTGCTTCTCCTTCTTGATCCGCGCTTCCTTCTCCACCCGGGGCAGCGCCTTGTCGAGGGTCTGCAGGTCAGCCAAAATCAGTTCGGTGCGAATCGTCTCGATGTCGCTGCTCGGGTTCACCGCACCGTCCACGTGGGTGACGTCGGGGTCGCGGAACACTCGGGTGACCTGGCAGATCGCGTCGGCCTCACGAATGTTGGCCAGGAACGCGTTGCCCATGCCCTCACCCTTGGAGGCGCCCTTCACGATGCCGGCGATGTCGACGAAGCTCACCGTCGCCGGCAGGATGCGCTCAGAGCCGAAGATCTTGGCCAGCACCGCCAGCCGAGGATCCGGCACGCCCACCACGCCAACGTTGGGTTCGATGGTCGCGAACGGATAGTTCGCCGCGAGCACGTTGTTGCGAGTGAGTGCGTTGAACAGGGTGGACTTGCCCGCGTTGGGCAGCCCGACAATGCCGATCGTTAGAGCCACGAGGGGAAATCCTACTAGTCCCCGCCCGGGACGAATGCCCGCGACGTCGGCGCCGAGTCGCGACGGGACGCCGGCCACGCTAGGTTGACCAAAACTTTGGCGGGAACGGAGAGCGGAATGAGCGACGCGGAACAGGTACTCGAGGCGATGCGGACGGCGGGCGCCCCGCTGAATGCTGGCAAGGTCGTCGAACTGACCGGCCTGGAGCGCAAGGCGGTAGACAAGGCGATGGCCGAGCTCAAGAAGAGCGGGCAGATCGAGTCGCCCGTCCGCTGTTACTGGGCGCCCACCGCTTAGGTGTGGCGATCGCCAGGCACTGATTCAGTGCCCGGCGTCGACAGGATCAGCCGAAGGCGGCGATCTCGATCTTCTTCATCCCCATCAACTTGCTGAACGAATCGGCGGTCAGCATCAGGTCGCCCAACTTGGCTGGCACAACCTGCCAGCTCAAACCGAACTTGTCGGCACACCAGCCGCACTGCTCGGCTTCCGGCACCACACTCAGCGCCGCCCAGTAGCGGTCGATCTCGGCCTGATCGTCGCAGTTCACCATCAGCGACACCCCACAGTTGAAGGTGTAGTCCTGCTCAACGGAGGCGTCCATCAGGGCGAACCACTGGCCGAACAACTCGATGTCGGTGAACATCACGCTGTCCGGCGTCGCCGGACCGGCCTGCGCCGGATATCGGACGTCAGTGCCGATCCGTGAACCAGGGAAAGTGTCCACGTAAAAGGCCGCAGCCTCAGCCGCCCGGTTCTGCGCGGTCGAGGCGAACAGCATCGTCGGCACGATGAACGGACGCGGCTCACCTTCGGCGTTGCTGAGGATCAACTGCCAGCTGATGCCGTAGCGATCCTGCACCCAGCCGTAGTGCGGGCTGTGCGGATACTCCCCCAGCGGCATCATCACTTGGCCACCCGCGGCCAGCGATGCCCACAACTGGTCAAGGTGCTCGTGGGCTTGCGAGTCGCGAGACGGATCGAAGTTGAGCATGAACGACACCGACGGGTTCACCTTGAACTCCGGGCCAGCGTTGATCGCGATGAACTGATACCCCTCGATCTCGAAGGTGACGGTGATCTCCTTGCCGGCGAACTCAGCCTGGAAATCGAGCAGGCCCTCGTCCGGATAGAGCTGGGTGTCGGTGACTCGGGCGTTTGGGAACACTGCGGCGTAGAACGCTGCGGCTTCGGCTGCGGTGTGGTCGAACCACAGGTTGGGCACGATCTTCTGCATTCAGGCACCTCCATCGGCTGGACTTACAGCCTGACACGCGATCCTGGGGCGAGATAGCCCGCAACCCTGCCCATTCGACCGGTGTACTTAGCCAGTGAGCTATGAAGTGGTGTTATTTGATCTGGGACGGGTAGTGCTCGACTGGGTGCCGCAGCGCCCCTTTGAGCAGGTTCTTCCACGCGAGGAGGTGCCGGCGTTCATGAAGCGGGTCAACTTCTCCGAATGGAATCGGCAAGCTGACAATGGCCGCACCTACCCCGACATCGAGGCCGAATGGTGTGCCCGCTTCCCCGACGACACTGAGGCGATCTTGGCCTACCGGCGCTTCAACCGACTATCGATCCCCGGTTTCGTGCCGGGAGTGTGGGCACTGGTGGCCGAACTGCATCAACACAGCATCAAGGTGGGTGCACTTTCGAACTGGTCAGCGGACACCTTCCCAGCGATCCGCACCCGGTTCGCCGCGCTCGAACGCTTCGACACCCTGGTGGTCTCCGGGTTCGAAGGCGTCGCCAAACCCGATCCGGCGGTCTTCGCCCTTGCCTGTGCGCGAAACGGGGTGCAGCCAAGCCAGGCCGTCTTCATCGACGATATGGAATCAAACGTGGCCGCGGCGCGCGCGTCCGGGCTTACCGCGATCCTGTTCCGCAACGCGACTCAACTGCGCGCCGACCTGCTCGCGCTCGGCCTGCCGGTGCCTGGCACGCCGCAGACCGAGCCGATCTATCACTTCAGCCCTCGCGAGATCTGGCAGCAGGCCACTGAATCCGGGCACTACCTGTACTCCGCCCGCGGCCAACTCTTCGAGGAGGCCGGTTTCGTGCACTTCTCCAACGCCCGCCAACTCGCCAGCACCCGCCAACGGTTCTACGCCGACCTCGCTGACGAAGAGCTCGTACTGTTGCGCCTGGATCCGCAGGACGAACTGCCGGTGCTGATCGAGGACGGCTTCCCGCACCTTTACGCGCCGCTGCCGGTGGATCGGGTGGTTGCGGTCTCGATCTAGCGACCCGCTGGACGCTCTTGCAATAACTACGTAATCACGTACTATCGTCCCATGAGTCGATTGGACGACATCGAGCGCCGCCTGGCCGCGCTCGAGGAGCAACCACCCCAGAGCGCCCCGCCCAGTTCTGAGGACGCCTTCTGGGCGCTGAACACCTTGGCCAAGCACTTGCCCGAAGGTGAAGGCGCCGTCCTGTTCACCGGCATCATTCCGGTGAATGGGCAGGCCGTGAGCTGGCAGTACGGCGTGCCCACCTCCGAGGTGAATCGGGCCAACTGGTCCGAACTCGCCCCCGCCTTTGCCGCCCTCGGCAGCCCGGTGCGGCTCACGCTGCTGCAGCAAATTGCCAGCGGCGTCCAGGATGTCGCTGAGCTGGCGACCACCGAAGGAATCGGCACCACGGGGCAGGTCTACCACCACCTGCGCGCCCTAGTGGCAGCGGGTTGGTTGCGCGCCACCAACCGTGGCCACTACGAGATCCCCGGAAACCGATTGGTGCCCCTCTACACCTGTCTGGTCGCCGGCGGCGACCTGTGAGGAGCAGCATGCAAACCACTCTGATCGTGCTCGCGGTCGCCTTGCTGACCCTCGGGGCGGGCCTGGTCATCGCTCCGCGGACGATCCAACTCGGCCCCGCCACCACCGGGGACGCCGCGCTGGCCGAGCAGGTGCGCCGCCTCGTCGGCGACCCCCACGGCTACCAGACCCTCAGCGTGACGGTGGTCACCAAAGACACGATCCGCCACGCCGGGCTAGGCGAAATGGACGGTCGCACCCCCACCAAAGACACTCCTTTCGAGTTGGGATCGATCACCAAGACTTTCGACGGGCTGCTGCTGGCCGATGCCATCACCCGTGGCGAAGTTCGGGCCGAGGACGAACTCGCCACCCACCTGCCCGAGTTGGCCAGCAGCCCCATCGGCGGCGTCACCCTGGCCGAGCTCTCCTCGCATCGCGGCGGAGTGCCGCCGCTGCCGCCCTCGGTGATGCTGCGGGCGATCCCGGGCATGATCGCCAACACCAATCCCTACGCCATGGACTACCCAACCCTGATGGCTGAGGTGGCGAAGCTGGAGCTGATGAAGACCCGGGGCACCATGGCCTACAGCAATCTCGGTGCCACCCTGCTGGGCCACGCGCTCGCTGCCGCGGCCGGAGAGCCCGATTGGCGCAGCTATGTAACCAAACGCCTGCTGACTCCCCTTGGTATGACCCACACCACCTTTGCGGCCGTCCCCAGCCAGATTCCGGAAGGCGCCCTGGTCGGCCTCTCAGAGAACGCCCGCCGGTTGCGTCCCTGGACCTCCGACGCGTTCGCTCCGGCCGGAGCGGCCACCTGGACCACCCCGGTCGACATGGCCGCCTACGCTCAAGCGATTCTGACCGGACGCGCGCCGGGCCTGGACGCCCTGACTCCGCGCTGGGATACCGGCGACGACACCAGATTTGGCTATGCCTGGGCTGTCGTTGACGTTGACGGCCACCAGGTCGTCGGTCACGACGGCGGCACGAACGGCTACCGAACCTTCCTCGGTATCAACCGGGAATCCGGCGAGGCCGTGCTGGTGGCCAGCAACACCAACCGCGACGTAACCTCGCTCGCCGTGGCCTTGCTCACCCACGCCAGCAATCCGATCTCTGGGCCCGGCGTGCCGATCGCCGGCCTGATTGCCCTTGGGTTTGCCCTCGTTGTCGGCGCGATCAGCGCGTGGCTGCTGGCCCGAGGCACCGACGTCCTCGGCCTGATCGAGCACAGCTCCCTGCTGCTCGGCCTGGTCTTCTTGGCTCGCGCCGATGGCCCGTGGGATCAGGCTCCCGGCTGGACGTGGGCGCTGCTGGCCGCCGGTGCGGCTGCCGCGGTCACCATCGGGGCCCTGCGGCTAAAGCCCACTCTGATCGCCAAAGGACGTCACTGGTGGCGCTGGTTCAGCACCGGGGTGGCGGTGGTCTTTGGCCTGGGCTTGTTCGCCGCGATGTTGTAGCGCTCAGGCCCCGGCGTAGAAGGCCCCCAGCGCCGCCGCCAACCAGGCGGCGTCCTCCACCCCACAGAGTTCGCGAGCAGAATGCATGCTCAACAGCGGGACGCCGACGTCGATGCTCTCGATGCCCAACCGGGTGGCCGACAGCGGACCGATGGTCGAGCCGCACGGCACCGAATTGTTGGAGACGAACTGCTGGGTGGGCACTGCGGCGTTACGGCAGATTCGCAGCCAGCGGGCCGTCCCTGGGCCTTCGGTGGTGTAGCGCTGATTGGCATTCACCTTCAAAAGCGGGCCAGCGTTCAGCACCGGCTGGTGATCGGGGTCGTGCAGCCCCGGGTAGTTGGGGTGCAGCGAGTGCCCGGCATCGGCCGAAATCATGAACGACTTGGCGATCGCCACCGCCCGGGCATCGCCGTCCCAACCAAGCGCGGTGGCTAGGCGCCCCAACACGTCTTCCAGGAACGGACCGGCCGCGCCACTGCGCGAATCGCTGCCGATCTCTTCATGGTCGAAGCAGGCCAGCACCTGCACCTGATCGGAGGCGTCGGCGGCCAACAGCCCAACCAGCCCGGCGTGCACGCTGGAGAGGTTGTCCAGCCGCGGCGAGGCGAGAAACTCCTTGGCCAGGCCGATCACTGCTGGCGCTTCGCTGACCGCGGCAAACAGGTCGAAGCCGTCGATCTCATCGGCATGGACGCCGAGCGTTGCGGCCACCCCGGCTAGCAGATCGCCAGCGCCGGTGGCATATACCGGCTTCAGATGCGACTGCCTGTCAAGGTGCAGGCCATCGTTGACGCTGCGATCAAGGTGGGGTGCCAGCTGCGGGATGCGCAGCCAAGCCTCGGTGCTGACCAGCCGCACTTCACCGGAGCGGAGCACCACCCGTCCAGCCAGCCCAAACTCGCGATCGAGCCAGGAGTTGAGCAGCGGGCCACCGTAGACCTCCATCGCAGCCTGGGCGAAGCCGAAGGCGTAGGCCGAGGGCTGGGGCTTGAGTTTGAAGCCGGGCGAGTCGGTGTGGGCGCCGACGACGCGGAAGCCGACCGGGCTGTCCGATGCTGCGGGCAGGCGCCAGGCGATGATCGCGCCGTCGCGAATCACATAGCCAGCGCTCAACCCGAGCCAGGAATCAGTCTCGCGCTGTTCGGCGAAGCCGGCCGCGACCAGGCGTCGGGCCACTTCGGCGGCCGCGTGATAGCTGGACGGGGACGCAGCCACGAAGGCGGCCAGGTCATGGATGTTGTCGACGGCGTTCATGGCGTCCAGTTTGCACCCCCGACCTCCGCGCTCACGGTGCTGCTCGCCGAACTCAGTCAGCCAGTCCTGCGCGGCGCCGGATGAACTCGGACAACGCCGCCCGATCGACCGTCAGCGACGAGGCACCATCGATGGGCACCCAGCGGGCCCGGGTCAGACGTCCGTGGCGTTCGATGCCGCCAGCAGCCTCGATCAGCAGGTCGCGGCGCAGTTGGGTCACTTTGGTGATGGAATCCAGCCGTACCTCAGCCCGATTGAACGGGAGGTGCAGAACCAGCCGCTCCTCGTCGAGGGTCAACACCGGGGCGGAACCGTGCAGGGCAACGATCACCTGGGTGGTGGCTATTGCCGCCAGCACCGCCACGACCGCCAGCAGGACGACGAGGTCGGTCACCGATCCGGTGAGCAGGGGAACGGTGCTGGCCAGAATCGTGACCGCGATGAGCACCAGCAGGCCCACCATCACCCAACGCCAACGCTGGGCGCCCTGGCGATAGTAGGCAGCCAACCCGGAACCAGGTAGTTCGACCAGCCCGGCTGGCGGGTCTGGTCGAAGGGGGTCCTGCTGAGTCACAAACGTCCTCTCTGCTGGGGTTCGAGCTTTTCATACCAGCTGCGTCAGTGTCGTCCGCGAAGTACAGCCACCGATCTGTATGACGTCCGTGTGACGACCTCGGCGACCCCCTTGCCAGGCCCCGGTCGGAATGATGAGGATCAATGAGGACGCCCAAATGCGGGCCGCAATTCGGAAGGGAACCCTATGAGCGAACGTGAGGGGCTGGAAAAGGAGTTGCGGAATCTGACTTTCTCAGCGAGCCAACTCAAGCTGGATCTGCACGACCTTGCCGAAGACCTCCCCCTGGATTGGGAGCGCATTCCCGAAGTGGCCCGGCGCACTCATGCCGCCTACGCCAGGATCGCCGAACTGCGCGAGCTCATCGCTGCCCTGCCCGGCTGATCAGGACGAGGCTGCCGCGCCGCCACTTGACCGGCCGTCGGCCAGCCGTGGGGAAACTGTCACAGCGGCCTGCGATCATCGTTTACATGGACTTCTTGGCGTGGTTGGTAGTCGGCATCGCCCTCGGCGCGATCGTCGCTTGGGTGTTGTCGCGCGCCCAGCAGGGCAAGCAGGTTTCAGAGCAGGCCGCCGAATTCGAGCGGGTTCGGGCCCAAGTGGCCCAGGCCGATGCGGCGGTAGCCCAGGCACGGGCTGACGCCGCCGAGGCCGGGGCGTCGCTGTCCGAGGCCCGCGCGGCCGTCGCTGGCGCCATCGCCCAGCGGGACGCTGCGGTGTCGCGGGCCAGTGAGATCGCCGCTGACCGGGAGCAGTTGGTCAACCAGTTCAAAGCGCTCTCGGCAGAGACCATCGAAGCTCAGGAGCGAAAGCTCGATGCGTCGGCCGCGCTGCGGCAGCAGGCCACGGCCCAGCTTCTGGCTCCGGTGAAAGAGAGCCTGGAGAAGTTCAATGACCGCATCACCGACGTGGAGAAGCAGCGGGTCCAGATGGCCTCCGAACTGCGCAGCCAGGTGTCCGAGGTGCGGCTCACCGGCGAGAGCCTGCGCAAAGAGACCGCGGCGCTGGTGACCGCCCTGCGCAAGCCGCAGATCCGCGGGTCGTGGGGCGAGATGCAGCTCAAACGCGCCGTTGAACTGGCTGGCATGATCGAGCACTGCGATTTCGAGTTGCAGCAGACCACCCAGACCACCGCTGGATCGACGATCCGCCCCGACATGAAGGTGATGCTCGGCGAAGATCGCTACCTCTACGTCGATTCCAAAGTGCCCCTGAGCGCCTTCCTGGAAGCCCAGGAGACCGAGGTTCCGGCCGAGCGGGATCGGCTGCTGGTGCTGTTCGGCAAGAACGTCCAGACCCACATCAATCAGCTGTCCGGCAAGGACTACTACAAGGCTGGCGGCGCGACCCCGGAGTTCGTGGTGCTCTTCATCGGCAGCGAGGCGCTAGCCGCGGCGGCGTATCAGCAACTGCCGGCACTCGACGAGTATGCGGCCGAGCGGAATGTGGTGCTGGCCACCCCGCGGTCGCTGATCGGGCTGCTGCGGGCGGTTTCCTACTCCTGGCGTCAGGTTGCGCTTGCCGAGTCGGCTCAGCAGGTGCTCGACGTCAGCCGCGAGCTTTACGACCGGTTGGGCAACTTGGGCAAGCACTTCGACAAAGTGGGCCGCTCGCTCACCAGCGCGGTCGGCGCCTACAACGACGCGGTGGGTTCCATCGAGGGTCGGGTGTTCCCGACCGCCCGCAAGCTGCGCGAGTTGAAGGTCACCGACAAGGAGCTGGAGCACGTCAACCCGGTCGATCCCGGGGTGCGTTCACTGACGGCGGCCGAACTAGTTGAAGACGCCGCCTCGATCACGCCGATGATCGGACGGGCCCGCTCCGAGGCTGCTGCCGAGTTGGATTCGGTGGCCGGTGATTCCTCGCTGCTGGACCTCGTTGCTGCCGACGCTCCTCGGCCCAAGTCGGCCAGCCAGACCGCCTGATCCGAAGCTGCTTCCTGGGCAGATCAGGACGATCCTCAGTACTGCGCATTCCCCGCTCGACATCGGCTGGTTACGGTGGCAGCGGGAACTCGGCAGGAGATCACATGTCATTCCAGGCTTATCTCGACAACATCGAACAGAAAACTGGGCTCACGCCGCGCCAGTTCATCGAGCAGGCAAGAGCCAAAGACTTCGGCCCCGGCACCAAGGCCACCCCGATAATCGCCTGGCTGGCCGAGGACTACGGCCTAGGGCGCGGCCACGCGATGGCATTGGTGCACGTGATCACTAAAGGTCCAGCAATCGAGGCTCGTCACGTGGAATCCGGCGGTGCCCATTCCGACGCCGCCGACACCCTTTGGTTGGAAGGTGCGGCCACCAACCCCAACACCTAGGAACCCCATAAAGGCTGGCAGTGCCACGCGTTCGCCCTAACGAACGGCACCAATGACACAATGAGCCAGTGATGATTGATGCCAAAGCCGTCGAGGACGCCACCCTCCGTCTAGCCGACGTGGTGGCCCGCACGCCGCTGCAACTGAACGAGCGGCTAAGTGCAGCCACCGGCGCCTACGTGTGGTTGAAACGCGAAGACCTGCAACCGGTGCGCTCCTACAAGATTCGCGGCGCCTACAACCTCATGTCGCAACTTACCGAAGAGGAGCGAGCAGCAGGAGTCATCTGCGCTTCAGCTGGCAATCACGCCCAAGGAGTCGCGTTCGCCTGCGCCAAGCTCGGGATTCGCGGACGCATCTTCGTCCCGGCCACCACACCTCGCCAGAAGCGTGATCGCATTCGCAGCGTCGGCGAAGGCATGATCGAGTTGGTGGTCACCGGCGACAGCTACGACGAAGCCGCTGCCGCTTCACTGGCCGAAGCCGCCGCAACCGGCGCAGTCGTGGTGCCCGCGTTCGACCACCCCGACACCATCGCCGGTCAGGGCACCGTTGCGGCCGAAATCGTCGACCAGTTCGGCTACGCCCCAGATGCCCTAGTGATTCCGGTCGGTGGTGGTGGCATGATCTCCGGCTGCCTCACCTGGCTGGCCGAACGTCACCCGGAAACCCGGGTGATCGGCGCCGAACCGGCCGAAGCCGCCTCGATGGCCGCCGCACTCGCCGCCGGGCATCCAGTCGACCTCGCTGAGATCGACACCTTCGTCGACGGCGCCGCCGTCCGCCGGGTGGGCGAGCTAACTCACAGCGTCGTCGCCAAGCACTCCCCCGAGCTGTACCAGGTGCCAACGGGGCGGATCTGCTCGGAAATGCTGGCGCTCTACCAGACCGAAGGCATCGTCAGCGAACCTGCTGGCGCCCTGGCTGCCGCCGCCCTCGGCCTGTTCCGTCCAGAGCCGGAATCGACTGTCGTAGTCATCGTTTCGGGCGGCAACAACGACATCTCCCGCTATTCCGAAATCATCGAACGATCCCTGGTCTATGAAGGTCGCAAGCACTACTTCCTGGTGAACTTCCCCCAGGAACCCGGAGCGCTGCGCCGCTTCCTCGATGAAGTGCTCGGCGCCGAAGACGACATCACTCACTTCGAGTACGTCAAGCGCAGCAACCGCGAAACCGGCCCGGCCCTGGTCGGCATCGAGCTTGGTGATCCGACCACCTTGGGCGACTTCATCGCCCGCCTGGACGCCAGCCCGATCACCTTCGAAGTCGTTTCCTCCGACAGCCCGTTCTACCGCTTCCTGGTTTAGCCGCTGCAGCGGAAATCGCGAAACCGCCATGGGTATATCTCCTGCGCCTGATAATGGACCATGGCGCTGGAGACCACCCCGGGCAAGCACCACCAAGCCAGCAAGACAAGACTGTCGCTGATCCTTCCCGCGGCAGCGCTTCTAAGCATCATCTTGGTCTCCTGGTTTTCACTGGCTACGAAGCCCGCAGAGGCGCTGGTCGCAACGTGGTGGCCAGCCTCCGGCATCGCCCTCGGTGCCGCGATTCGCCTGCCGAAGCGTCACTTGTGGTGGTTTTCGCTGGCCTGCGGGCTGGTGATCCTGGGCACCAACTTGGCGCAATTCCACCAGGCGCCCATGGCGCTGGCCGCCTCGGTCGGAACCAGCCTGGAGGTGTGGGTCGGCGCGACGATCTTGCGCTGGCGCACCGATGGCGTCCCCGCGCTGCGCTCACGACCTGATCTGGCAAAGCTGCTCATCGCTGCATTTCTGGGTGCCACCGCTTTCGATGCCGTGCTCAGTGCAACAGCACTTGTCGTGAGCGGCCCGGCGGCGGCGGCCTTCCATCTAGCATCAGCCGGGCCCCGTCGGACTGCGGGCATCTTGCTGATCACGCCGCTGTTCATGCAGTTGCCCGAAACCCCGCCGCCCCGGTTCAGCCCGCGGATCGCCGCGCATATGTCCGCCGGACTCATTGTGGCCTCACTGGTGTTCCTCACCAACCAGCACTTCCCCCTGGCGTTCCTTCCGCTCGTCCCACCGATCTGGTCAGCCCTGCTGATCCCGGTTCGATGGCTCATGGCGGAAATGATCGGCATCGCCGCGATCGCCTCCTACGGCAGCGCCAGCGGCCACGGGCCGTTCGCCTTCATTAATCTCGGCGCCGCCGGGGGGGGCTGCCATCCTCCAAGTCTTCGAAGCGGTCATGGTCGGATTCGTGCTGGTGCTGGCACTGACCGCCGCGCGAGAGCGGACCGTAGCGGGCCTCCTCACCGCCAGCGAACTGCTGTACCGGCGCAGCTTTGAGAACTCGCTGTCCGGGATGCTCATCACTCATCGCAACGATGAACGCTGGACGGTACAGACAGTGAATCCTGCAGCTATCCAGCTCCTGCCACAGGTACGAGCCGGCGAGTCCGACGTGGCGGAGTTGCTCGGCCCAGCCGCGGTGTCCGCCCTAAACCAAGCCAGCGCCTCCGACGCTGAAGGCCCCACCGAACTGGAGCTGGCCGACGGCCGCCATCTGACAGCAAGCATCACACCGTTGGGCAGCAAGACAGCCGCCGATAGCTACTCCATCCAGCTCATCGACATCACCGACACCCTGATCGCCCAACGCCTGATGGAGGCCGATCTCACCCGAGCCCAGCAGGTGCAGCGAGGCTTGTCCCCGCGCACCCTTCCTATTCGTCGCGGCTGGGAACACGGTGCCGCGTCGCTGACGGCACGCGAAGTCGGTGGCGACTTCTACGACCTTCGGATCAGCGGGTCCAACGCCACCATGGCCCTCGGCGACGTGATGGGCAAAGGGATGGGGGCCGGCATCCTCGCCGCCGCCACCCGAACCGCCTTGCGTGCGTCGAACGTCGCAGCACATCCGGCAGAGGCGCTGGCCGACAGCGCCCGGGTGATCGAAGATGATTTGGCTAACGCCGACGCTTTCGTCACCTTGAGCTGCGCGAGCATCGACCTGGTCACCGGGCGCGTGCGCCTCGTGGACGCCGGCCACGGTCTGAGCTTCGCACTGCGCCAGGATCACAGCGTCGAGCGATTGGCGACCTTCGATTTTCCACTCGGCCTGGGCAACGACTGGCGCGAACTACCTTCACACCTCGACCCCGGCGAGGGCCTGTTGATGGTCAGCGACGGCGTACTGGAGTTGTGGGGCTCCAGCATCGAGGAGCTGATCGAGGCCATCGGAGCTGCTGACCGCGCCTGCGCCGGCCAATCGCCGACGGCCCTGGTCGACACGTTGTGCGCTGGAAGACCCGACTCCCCAGAACGCAGCGACGACGCCACTGCGGTATTACTGCGACGCGAGAAGAGCACCAGATGACCAGACGTGGATCACCGGACAACCTTTCGCACGCCCAGGAGAGCCGCCGCCTGCTGTGGCTTCGCATCTGGACGACAATGACCCTAGTGCTGGGCTTCAACTACATCGGTTGGCGTTGGCTGGCCTCGGTCAATTGGGCCAACTGGTGGATCGCAGTGCCATTAGTGCTCGCCGAGACTTACAGCATCATCGACTTGACCTTGTTCAGCATCACCATCTGGCGTTCTCGACAGCGCGAAGATGCTCCTCCACCGCCGCTGGATTCGGATGTCGATGTCTTCATCACCACCTACAACGAGCCTGTGGAACTGGTCGTCGAGACCGTCCGTGCTGCGATCAAGATCGACCACCCCCATCGAACCTGGGTTCTCGACGACGGCGCGCGTGAAGACCTGCGCCAGGCAGCGGAGACGCTGGGCGCCGGCTACATCACTCGCGGTGACGAGTGGCACGGCAAACCCCGCCACGCCAAGGCGGGGAACCTGAACAACGCGCTACTGCAGACCCAGGGCGAGTACATCTTGGTGCTGGACGCCGACATGGTGGCTCACCCCGCGATCCTCGATCGCACGCTGGGTTTCTTCAGCGACGAGAAGGTCGGACTGGTTCAGACCCCTCAACACTTCATCAACGTGCCCCCCAGCGACCCTTTGGGCAGCCAGGCCCCACTGTTCTACGGCCCGATCCAAGAAGGTAAGGATGGCTGGGGTGCGGCGTTCTTCTGCGGGTCGAACGCCGTGTTGCGCCGCGAGGCGCTGATGGAGATCGGCATCACCGGCTACGTGGACGCCACCCAGCGAACCGTCATCAACCGGCTGAAAGAGGCACGGGTCCTGGTACGCCATTCACTACGCGGGGCCGACCCGTCCGCGCAGGAGATTCTCGTGCAGACCCGCAACGCGATCGACCACGCCCTGGCCGAGATCAGCCGCGCCGAGCCCATCGCCGAGGTCACCTACGTCCTGCATCGCAAACTCAGTCAACTCTCCCACGCCACCGTTGGCGACGACATGGCGCAGTTGGCCGATGACTTGGACGCGCTCGGGTTCGATCAGGCCGCGTTCAACATCGACTCCGAAGAAGTGATCTCGCGGCTCGCCGCGCTCGACCTGTCCCCGCTCAATGCCGTCGAAGCGGTTGATCGCACGCTGCAGGCCATCGATATCGGACGGTCCGACGAGGCTCAAGCGGTATTGCCGATGGCCACGATCTCGGTCACCGAAGACATGGCAACCTCGATGCGCATGCACGCGCGCGGCTGGAAAAGCGTGTTTCATAACGAGATCCTCGCTGAGGGCCTCGCTCCTGAGGGCCTCGCCGCGTCGTTGACTCAACGCCTGCGCTGGGCTCAAGGAACGATGCAGGTCTTCCTGCGCGAGAACCCGCTCACACTACGCGGACTCACTCTGCCGCAACGACTGATGTACTTCTCCACGATGTGGAGCTACCTGTCAGGGTTCGCCACCGTGGTCTACCTGCTCGCACCGATCCTGTTTCTGACCGCAGGCGTGCTGCCGGTGAGCAGCTACGCCGAACAATTCTTCCTGCGCTTCATCCCGTTCATGGTGGCCAATCAGCTGCTGTTCGTGTTCGCCTCACGGGGGCTGCCGACCTGGCGCGGGCAGCAGTACACGCTGGCCCTGTTCCCGGTATGGATCAAGGCCTGTTACACCGCCGCAGCCAATGTGTGGGCCGGCCGTCCGCTGGGCTTTGCCGTGACCCCAAAAGCGGGCACGCGCCAAACCCAGATTCCCTGGGGGCTGATTGGTTGGCAACTGGCTGCCTCGATCGCCCTGGTCATCAGCATCGTCGTCGGTACGATATGGCTTGTGACCGGGCATGCGGAGCCGATCGGTACCCTCATCAATCTCGCCTGGGTAGTTTTCGATCTGGTGTCGATGAGCGCACTGGTTGGGGCGGTTCGGTACCGCGGGTACCACGCAGACGAGGAGACCAGATGAATTTTCCGGTAGACGAGCTTGAGCCGGACTTGGGTGTCGTCCGCGTCGAGGGCCGACTCAACATGGTCACAGCGACACAGTTGAAGGACACCGTCACCGAGGCGGTGGGTACCGGCAAGTTGCGTTTGGTTGTTGACCTGACCAGCACCACTTTCATGGACTCCTCCGGATTGGGTGCGTTGATCGGGGCTTTGAAGACTGCTCGCGCCGCCGGTGGCGATCTCCGCATCGCCGGTGCCAACGAGCAAGTACTGATGGTGCTCCAGTTGTCGAACATGGACAGGATCCTGAGGCCTTATGGAACCCCCGAAGCCGCTTTCGGCAGCTGACTACCAAGCCGTCATCCGCAGCCCACCGGAGACGGTGAATGACGCCCACGACTTCCTCGACCAGGTGTGGCAACAACGCACCGATGTCAGCGACAACGAGCGAATGATCATCGAGACGATCCTCAGCGAACTGGTCACCAATGTGATCCAGAACAATCCTCACCGCGAAGTGTTCTGCGACGTCCGGGTGCGCATTACCCCACAACAGTTGTTGATCGAGACTTCCGACACCGGCGATGAGGCATCGGCGTTGCGTCCGGATCCAGAGATGCCGGAAGGAAACGCCGAGCACGGACGCGGGCTGCCCCTGATCTACCTTCTCGCCGACGACGTCGAGCACCGCTGGCAGAACTCGCGCAATTTGTGGCGGGTCAGCCGATCTCGGATCAGTGAGCAGCAGAGCTGAACCGCACGCTCAGCACGCCAACTCCACCGGTGAAACTCACCCCGGGCACCTCAAAGCTGCGAGTCACCTCGCTGAAGCCCAACTCTCGATGCAACTGCAACGAGGCTTGATTCTCCGCCGCAGCGAAATACCACGCGCGGTCGGTGCGAGCGGCCAACCAATCCAGCCGGGCCTGCACCAGCCGTCGGCCCAGGCCGCGGCGCCGCTGGGACGGCGCAACCACCACGCCGGTCAGGTACCAACCGTCCTTGAGGTTGACTGCTAGCTCCGGATCGAAGCTCAGCCAGCCCGCGCCAGCGTGACCGACCACCGCACCGTCCACCTCGGCGACGACCAACAGCTTCTCCGGGTCGGCCAAATCGACCGCCAGACGACTGCGCCAAGTGTCGAGTTCGCCGCCGTTGCGTTGCTGCGCCAAATCGGCGCAGGCGTCCAGGTCCGACTCGGTCGCCAATCGCACCACGGCCGCCACCGGCTCGCCGTGGGCGTCCGGCTCAAACTCGGCAAACACGATCAGGCGAGACCGCTGACATCGCGCAGATCCCTGCGCAACTCCGGGGGTAGCGCGAAGACCACATTTTCCTCGGTCAACCGCTCCTCAGTAGCCGGCGGGAAGCCCTGGGTCTGTAGGTAACCCAACACCCCAGCCACCAGGGCGTCCGGCACCGAAGCCCCCGAGGTGACGCCGACCGAATCAACCCCGACCAGCCAGGCGGGGTCGACTTCCTTGGCGTTGTCGACCCGGTAGGCAGCTTTGGCGCCTGCCTCAAGGGCCACCTCGACCAGCCGCACCGAGTTGGACGAGTTGCGCGAGCCGACCACGATCACCAGATCAGAATGGGTGGCAATCTGCTTGACCGCCTGCTGCCGGTTTTGGGTGGCGTAGCAAATGTCGTCGCTGGGCGGATCGATCAACGCCGGGAATTTGGCTCGCATCCGCGAGACGGTCTCAGTGGTTTCGTCCACGCTCAGGGTGGTCTGGGTGAGCCAGGCGACCTTGGTCGGATCGGCCACCATCAGGGCGTCCACATCTTCGGGATGCTCGATCAGGGTGATGCGCTCAGGAGCCTCACCGGTGGTGCCTTCGACCTCTTCATGCCCAGCGTGACCGATCAGCAGGATCTGCAGGTCCTGATCGGCGAAACGCTTCACCTCGTGATGCACCTTCGTGACCAGCGGACAGGTGGCATCAATAGTCTTCAGACCCCGCGCGGACGCTTCGGCATGCACTGCTGGGGAGACGCCATGGGCGGAGAAGACCACGGTGGCCCCGGTCGGCACCTCGGCGAGCTCTTCGACGAATACCGCCCCGCGAGCCTCCAGGTCTTCAACCACATGCCGGTTGTGCACGATCTGTTTGCGGACGTAAACCGGCGGCCCATAGGTTTCCAGGGCCTTCTCGACGGTCACCACGGCCCGATCGACTCCGGCGCAATACCCGCGCGGCGCAGCGACCACGACACTCTTGGTTGGCATGGGCCCAGTCTAGGTGCGCGGGCTACGAACCGGTGCGGGTGTCGGTGCCAACAGCTAGCCTGCTCGCATGGCGCTGAGCAGTTCTCCTGAGCAACCCCAGCCGTTGCGTACGGTGGTGGCTGCCACCAAAGAGTGGGTGGAGCGGCTCAACCCGATCTGGGTAGAGGGGCAGCTGATCGAGATCAAGCGCCGTTCTGGAATCACCCAGTTCCTCACCATGCGCGACACCCTGGCCGAAGTCTCGGTGACTCTCTCGACCAGCCTGGCCGTGTTGGACGCCGCTGGCCCGATCACCGAAGGTACCGTCGTGGCGGCTTGGGTGAAGCCGACGGTGTGGAGCAAATCCGGCAGTCTGACTTTCGAATGCCGCGAACTGCGTCCGTCCGGGGAAGGACGGTTACTGGCCGCCATCGAGCAGCGCAAGCGCATGTTGCAGGCCGAGGGCCTGTTTGATCCCGCCCGCAAGCAGCGGCTGCCCTTTCTGCCCCGCCGCATCGGCTTGATCACCGGGGCGGCCAGCGCCGCCGAACGGGATGTGATCGAGAACATCGCCCGCCGCTGGCCGGCCGCGATCGTCGAAGTTCGCAACACCCTGGTGCAGGGCCCGGCGGCAGTCGAGCAGTTGATCGACGCATTGCATGCCCTAGACGCGCACCCCGAGGTGGACGTGATCATCGTCGCCCGCGGCGGCGGCTCGCTAGAAGACCTGTTGGCCTTCAGCGATGAGAGCCTCGCTCGCGCCGTCTTCGCCTGCAATACCCCGGTGGTGAGCGCCATCGGGCACGAAACCGACACCCCGATTCTTGATCTGGTGGCCGATCTGCGCGCCTCCACCCCAACTGATGCGGCCAAACGAGTTGTGCCGGACGCCGCCGCCGAAGGCGCCAACGTGGCCGCCGCGATTGGCCGGGTGCGCCAAGCGGTCAGCACCCGGGTGGCCAGCGAGCAGCGTCGCCTCGAGGAACTGCGCAGCCGCCCGGTGCTGCTCGATCCGTCCGCGTCGCTGACCGGGCACTTCGAGCGATTGGAGGCCACTCGCGAGCGGCTCGTCCGGGCGATCGGCGGCCGGGTTCGCGAAGAACACCTCGGCCTGGCCCACACCATCGAACGGGTGCGCGCGCTTTCGCCGCGAGCCACCCTGCAACGCGGCTACGCGATCCTCTCCGATGCTGAGGGCGGCACCGTTGATCGAGTGGCCGCCACCGCCAAGGGAGCCAAACTCACCGCCCGGCTGGCCGATGGCCAACTCGGGATCAGCGTCACCAAAATCGAACCAGTGGAGCAGCCATGACCGCCAAGAAGATCGAGCTCAGCTACGAAGAGGCCCGCGACCAGCTGGTCGAGATCGTCCGCAAGCTCGAATCAGGCTCGGTGCCGCTGAGTGAGTCGATGGCCCTGTGGGAGCGAGGCGAAGAACTGGCCAAGGTCTGCCAGACCTGGCTCGACGGCGCCAAAGCCAAGATCGACGCCGCCCGTCCCGCCGCCAAGGACGCCAACTAGTCCACGCCGCCTGCCCGCCGATGCGGTGTGAGCTGCGCACCGGGGACGGTTCCTCCGCACAGCTCACGGGGACGGTTCCTCCGCACAGCTCACGGGGACGGTTCCTCCGCACAGCTCACGGGGACGGTTCCTCCGCACAGCTCACGGGGACGGTTCCTGCGGGTCTGTCCCCATGAGCTGC
>VMSW01000003.1 GCA_013791955.1 Propionicimonas sp. | reverse complement strand
GACGGTTCCTCCGCACAGCTCACGGGGACGGTTCCTCCGCACAGCTCACGGGGACGGTTCCTCCGCACAGCTCACGGGGACGGTTCCTCCGCACAGCTCACGGGGACGGTTCCTGCGGGTCTGTCCCCATGAGCTGCTCATCGGAACCGTCCCCATGCGCAGTAGGCGGAGGCGTCCCAGCGGACTTGCCTAGACTGAGCGCCATGGTTTTCGGTGCGCATGTTGACTCGATCGATCCGGTGGCTGCGGCCACTGAACTGGGCATCGGGGCAGCTCAGTTCTTTCTCGGCGACCCGCAAGGCTGGAAGGGTCCAAAGGTGGGCTTCCCGGCCGGTGCGGACGCCCTGCGTGAGGTCGCTAGCGAGGCCGAGGTGGCGCTCTATATCCACTCCCCCTATGTGTTGAACCTGGCCAGCACCAACAACCGGATCCGCATTCCGAGCCGCCAGCAGTTGCAGAAGCAGCTCACCATGGCCGCCGAGATCGGCGCGTCCGGCGTGATCGTGCATGGCGGACACGTCCTGGCCACTGAAGACCCCGAGGTCGGTTTCGCCAATTGGCGCAAGGCCATCGACGGGCTGAGCATCGACGTCCCGTTGCTGATTGAAAACACTGCCGGCGGTGCAAACGCGATGGCGCGCACCCTGGAGCGCATCGATCAGTTGTGGAACGCCATCTCGGGGTCGGTGAACGCCGATCGGGTGGGGTTCTGCCTCGACACGTGCCACGCCCACGCTGGGGGCAACCAGCTTTCCGGGTTGGTTGATCGCATCAAGGCGATCACCGGACGCATCGACCTGGTGCACGGCAACGATTCGCGCGACGCCTTCGATTCCGGCGCCGACCGGCACGCCAATCTGGGTGCCGGCAACTGTGACGCCGAGGGTCTGGCCGAGGTGTTCGCTTCCGCCGGGGCGCCGATCATTCTGGAAACCCCCGGGGACGCCGAGGCACGCCGGGCCGATCTGGACTGGCTGGCATCGGCGGTCAAGCAGGGCTGAGCGATCCCAAGGTGGCTGAGCGGCCCAAAGGTGGCTGAGCGGCCCAAAGGTGGCTGAGCTTGTCGAAGCCCCGGCCCTTCGACCCTTCGACAAGCTCAGGGAACTGGGGGTGGGCTCAGGGACCGTCCCCGTGAGCTGCTCGGAGGGACCGTCCCCGTGAGCTGCTCGGAGGAACCGTCCCCGGCAGCAGTGGACGGCGTCTCTGGCGAGGGTCGGACGCGTCCGCACGACCGTCCTAGAATGTTCGTAACAACTGACAACTAGCATCAACGGTCGTTTTCGACCGCGGAAAGGCCTCGGTCAAATGCCGCACCGTAAAGCGCAACCGTCCCCCGCAGAAGCCGAGGAAAAAAGCCCCGAGCCACCTATCGCCACACCGCCTCATGATCGCTACCCTTCCCCAATGAGTACGAGCATCTACGTAGCGTCCCCCGAAGGGCTGGCTGGAAAGTCGATGGTCGCCCTCGGCATGATCGAGGCGCTTACCCGCACAGTAAGTTCGGTCGGAGTATTCCGCCCGGTAGTACGCGCCGGGGTCGAGGACGAGATCCTGCGCACGCTGCTCGCCGAACCGGGCGTGAACCAGACCTATGAAGAGGCCGTCGGCGTCACCTACAACGACGTGCGGGCCGATCCTGAGGCCGCGCTGTCGAACCTGGTGGAGAAGTACGCGAAGATCCGCGAAGCCCACGAGGCCGTGGTCATTCTGGGTTCGGATTACACCGACGTCGCCTCACCGACCGAGTTGACCTTCAACGCTCGGGTGGCCGCCAACCTGAATGCGCCGGTGCTGCTGGTCGTCTCCGGCACCGGACGGGACGCCGCCGCGATCCGCTCAGCAGCCGAAGGCGGGCTGGCTGAATTCGCGGCCAACCACGCCAAGGTGTTGGCGGTGCTGGCCAACCGGGTGGAGCCGTCGATCCTGAAGCAGGTGCGCACCGAGCTGAAGAAGCTGCCGAATCTGGTAACCGGCGCGCTGCCGACCGATCCGCTGCTGATCGCCCCGACGGTGGCCGCCCAGTTCAAGGCGGTCGGCGCCACGCTGATGCAGGGCAATGCTGAGCTGCTGAGCGGCGAATCGGTCGAGGTGTTGGTGGCCGGCATGACGCTGCCGAATGTGTTGAAGCGGCTCACCGCCGAATCGACGGTGATCATGCCCAGCGACCGCACCGATCTGCTGCCTGGTCTGCTGCTGGCGCACGCTTCGGGCACCTTCCCGAAGCTGGCTTCGGTGATTCTGGTCGGTGGCTATGAGATTCCCGAGGCGATCCTGCAGTTGATCTCGGGCATCCACTCTGACTTGCCGATCGGCACGACCGACATTGGCACCTTCACCTCGGCCGAGCGGTTGTTCCGGTTGGAGGGCGCGATGACGTCCAGCCCACGCAAGGTTGAGGTGGCCCGACGGCAGTTCGCCGAGCATCTGAATGCCGACAAGCTGCTTGACGTGCTGCACGTCCATCGCTCTGAGGTGATGACGCCGCTGATGTTTGAGCACCAACTGCAGGAGACGGCGCGAACTGATCGCAAGACCATCGTGCTGCCCGAGTCGAGCGATGATCGCATTCTGACTTCGGCAGACATCGTGTTGCGCCGTGGTGCTGCCGACGTGATTCTGCTCGGCGATGCGGTCGACATTCGCGCCCGGGCCAACCATCTGGGGTTGGCGCTCAAAGAGGTGCAGATCATCGATCCGACCAAGCCCGATCTGCTCAACCACTTCGCCGAGGTGTACGCCCAACTGCGGGCCCACAAGGGCGTGACCATCGAGCAGGCCAAGGAGAAGCTGGCCGATCTGAGCTACTTCGGCACGATGATGGTGCACCTTGGTATGGCCGACGGCATGGTTTCTGGGGCGATCAACACCACCGCGAACACCATCCGTCCGTCCCTGGAGTTCGTGAAGACCAAGCCGGGGGTGAAGGTCGTCTCCAGCTCGTTCCTGATGTGTATGGCCGACCAGGTGGTGCTCTACGGCGACTGCGCGGTGAACCCGGATCCGACGGCTGAAGAGTTGGCCGATATTGCGATCAGCACCGCCGAGACTGCGGTGTCGTTCGGCATTGAGCCGCGGGTGGCGATGCTGAGCTACTCCACTGGTACCTCCGGCACGGGGGCTGATGTCGACAAGGTGCGCGAGGCCACTGAGATCGTCCGGAAGCGGCGTCCTGACTTGGCGTTGGAGGGCCCGATTCAGTTCGATGCGGCTGTTGACCCGACGGTGGCGAAGTCGAAGCTGCCTGAGTCGGCAGTGGCTGGCCGGGCGACGGTGTTCATTTTCCCTGACCTGAACACCGGCAACAACACTTACAAGGCGGTGCAGCGCTCTGCTGGCGCGGTCGCGATCGGCCCGGTTTTGCAGGGCCTCAACAAGCCGGTCAACGACCTCTCCCGGGGTGCGTTGATCGATGACATCGTGAACACGGTGGCCATCACTGCCATTCAGGCACAATCTGAGAAAAGAGGTGAAGCATGACGACTCCGATCCTGCTGCTGAACTGTGGTTCGAGCTCTATCAAGTACCAGGTGATCGACGCCGACTCTGAAGAGGTCGTGGCTAGCGGCATCATTCAGCGCATCGGCGATGGGGAATCGACGATTTCCCACACCTTCGGCGGTCAGACTCTGCAGGACGAGCACGGCTTCGCCGATCACGGCCACGCGCTGGCCTTCCTGGTGAAACTGTTCGACGAGGTTGGCCCGAAGCTCAGCGACATCGTGGCCGTTGGTCACCGGACGGTGCACGGCGGGCGCGGTTTCCGCTCCACCACGGTGATTGACGATGTGGTGCTCGACAAGCTGCGTGAGCTCAGTCCGTTGGCGCCGCTGCACAACCCGCCGGGCATCGCCGGCATTGAAGCGGCCCAGAAGGCGCTGCCGCATGTACCGCATGTGGCCATCTTCGACACCTCATTCTTCTCGTCCATGCCGGCTGAGGCCTACACCTACGCGATCCCGAAGGAGATGCGCGAGGTGCACGGAATGCGCAAGTACGCGTTCCACGGCACGTCCCACAACTACGTGTCGCACAAGGTGGCCGAGGTGCTCGGGCGCGACTACGACTCGTTCAATCAGATCGTCTGCCACCTGGGCAACGGCGCCTCGATTTCGGCCATTCGCAACGGCGTGGCCATCGATGCGTCCATGGGCCTGACGCCGCTGGCTGGTCTGGTGATGGGCACCCGTTCTGGCGATGTTGACCCGGGCTTGCACCTGTTCATGTCGCAGCGGCTGGGACTCACTCTGCAGGAGGTCGATTCGCTGCTGAACAAGAAGTCGGGCATCTTCGGCATGTCTGGGGTGACCGATTTCCGCGACCTGTTCGAGCTGATCGATGAGGGCGACGAAGACGCGAAGCTGGCCTTCGACGTCTACATCTACCGGCTGCTCAGCTACATCGGCTCCTATGTGGCCGTGCTCGGTGGCGTCGACGCGCTCACCTTCACCGCCGGAGTGGGCGAAAACGCCGCCCAGGTGCGCGCCGCTGTGCTGGAGCGTTTGGAGCCCCTGGGCTTCTGGATGGACGCCGAAGCCAACGCCATTCGCTCCCGAGACCCGCGGATCATTTCCCGCGAGGGTTCACCGGTGACGATCCTGGTAGTGCCCACCAACGAGGAGTTGGCCATGGCTCGCGAGACCAAGGCCGCCATCTCGAAGTAGTTCCGATGCAGTTCCCTGAGCCTGTCGAAGGGTCCAGTTCCCTGAGCTCGTCGAAGGGCAAGTTCCCTGAGCCCGTCGAAGGGCAAGTTCCCTGAGCCCGTCGAAGGGCAAGTTCCCTGAGCCCGTCGAAGGGCAAGTTCCCTGAGCCCGTCGAAGGGCAAGTTCCCTGAGCCTGTCGAAGGGTCGCGGTGCCCGTCCCAGTAGGGGCGGGCACCGCTGCTATTGACGACCACCCGGACGCGCCCCCAGCAGAGCGGCAGCGACCGCGCTCACCGCGACACTGCCGAGCGTCGCCCCGAACCAGGACGGCGCGCTCACCCCGAGCCACTCGGCAACCGATACCCACAGGCCCGCCCAGCCGGGAACCGTCCCGGGGTAGGTCAACTGGTAGGTGATGAATCCCAGCAACCAGGCCAAAGCCGGGGCCCAGCGGAAGCTGGCGCTCGCGCTCACGTCCCAGCGGCCCCGGCGAACTAGGAAGAAGTCGACGATCGCCACCGCAACCAGCGGGACGAAGGCCGAGCCGATCAGGAATAGGAAGCCCTGGTAGGCGTCGAAGCCCACGAAACCGGCTAGCACTGTGGCCGTCAGGCCGACCCCAACCGAGACCCAGCGCCGGTCGAGCTTCGGGGCAATGTTGTGCACCGAGACGGTGGCCGAATAGACGTCGGCGAAGGCATCGTCCAACTCGTCGAAGGCCAGCAGCGCGATCGCGACCAACCCCACGGGGAGTGCCATCAGCGCGGTGATCAGGTTTACCCCAGATAGGTCTCCGACTAGGTGGGTCACCGCTAAGACACCCAAGGCGTAGTAGGCCAGAATTGCCATGCCGTAGCCACCGAAGGCGCTCCAGAAGCTGCCCTTGACGCTCGTTGAATGCCTGGAGTAGTCGGCGGCCAGCGGGCCGAAGGAGATCACCTGGGCAACCGCGAGATCCACTGCGGGCCAAAAGCCCAGCACCCCGCTTTGATCCAACCGGTGTTCCGGGAGCGAAAGCACCAGCCAAAACAGCGCCAGCGAGCCGGCCAACACCAGCCAGAGCATCACGGTGCGCAGCAGCTTCACGCTGCCCAGCGGACGCACCGCCATCACTGTCACCACTACCCCGGAGGCCATCACTGCTGGCCAGCGCCAACCCGGCCCGGCCAATTGGGCGACGACCGTGGAGATCACGATGATCTCCATCATTGCCCAGCCAATGTTTTGGGCGATGTTGAACACTGTTGGCAGCATCGAGGCGCGGTAGCCGAGCAGGCCGCGCAGCCCGACCATCGCCGGCGTGCCAAGCCGGGCCCCAATGGCTGCCGAGGCCCCCAGCATCGCCGCGCCGATCAGGGTGCCGACAAGACAGGCCAGTAACCCTTCTGACTGGCTGCCCGCAGTGAGGGCCACCAGGGCACCGGTGATCGGGCCGAACAGGGTCACCCCGAGGCTGGCCCACAGCGCGGTTTGGGCCCAGGTGCCCAGGGTGCGCGGCGGCGAATCGGTGAGGGTGAGGGGCGCTTCAACGTTGACTCGGGTTTCGATGGTCATTTCACCAGTTCCGATAGAAGTGATGGACGGGTCCCGGCCCGCTGCCGAGCTCCAACTCGTCGGCGCGAGCGATGGCACCGGTGAGCCAGTTCTTCGCCTCACCAACCGCCTCAGACCAGGAATCCCGCTGCGGGCGGAGCGCGGCGATAGCGCTGGAAAGCGAGCATCCGGTGCCGTGGGTGTTCACCGTGGCGATTCTGGGCGCGGCCAGTACCACCGGTTCGTCATCGAACTCGACGAGCACGTCTAGGGACTGCTCACCGCCCCCATGCCCGCCTTTCAACAGCACCCGGTCGGCCCCTAGTTGGCGCAGTTGACGGGCCTGTTTGGCCATCGCGTCCAGATCGTTGGCGACGGGGTTGCCCAACAGGGCGGCGGCTTCGGGCAGGTTCGGGGTGATCAGCGATGCCCGCGGCAGAATGCGCCGCAATGCGTCCACCGCATCATCGGCAAGGAGTCGGCTTCCGGAGGTGGCCACCATCACCGGGTCGATCACGATGGGCAGCTCGGGGTTGGCGGCGCGTAGCTGATCCAGGTGGACGGCCACGGCGTCGGCAAGCTCGGCTGAGGCGAGCATGCCCACTTTGATCGCGTCGATTCTGATGTCGGCGATTACGGCGTCCAGCTGCTGATTCACGAACTCCACCGGCACTGGCCAGATGCCGCTCACACCGCGGGTTGATTGTGCGGTGAGCGCCACGATCACGCTCATGCCGTAGGCACCGAGGGCGGCGAAGCTCTTCAGGTCTGCCTGAATGCCGGCTCCGCCGCTGGAGTCACTGCCGGCGATGGTGAGCGCCACCGGCGGCGGCTGGCGAGCGGCGGTCAGCATGCCTGGCTCCTTGCTTGCTGCCAGGCTGCGGCCAGCCGTTTGGCGGCGTGCGTTACGTCCGGTTGACCGCAGATGGCGCTCACCACGGCCACTCCCTGACAGCCCGCTGCGGCAAGCGCGGGGACGTCTTCGGCTTGGACGCCGCCGATGGCGCACACCGGCCACGGGCTGATGCTCGCCAGTTGCTCCACCTGGGCCAGCCCAACTGGTTTGGTTTCAGGCTTGGTTACCGTGGTCCGCAGCGCCCCGACCCCGATGTAGTCGATCGAGTCGAGGCCAGCGGCCCTTGCGGCCGAGAGCTCGGCGGTGCTGGCTGCCGAGAGCCCCAAGATCGCCTTGTTGCCGAGCAGCTCACGGGCTTGGGCTACCGGCAGATCGGCTTGGCCGATGTGGGCCCCTTGCGCGCCGATGGCGCTCACCAGCTCGATTCGATCGTTGATCAGCAGCGGCACCCCGGTGCCCGCTAAGGCCGCGACCAACCGGCGTCCGAGGGCGACGAACTCGGGGGTTCGCAAGTGCGGGTCACGTAGTTGCACCAGCGTGACGCCCGCCGCCACCGACTCTCGGACCGTCTCGACTACGCCGTCCGGGCCACCGCATTTGGCGGTGTCGGTGACCAGGTAGACCGATAGGTCGAAGGGGGTTCGGGGTGCGGCGTTGCCCAGCTCAGACATGACCTAGGCGAGCAGCCGAAGCCAACTCGTCGGGGGTCAGTGATGCCAGCCGGTCGAGCAGGGCTGGGGCGAAGGTGCCCGGGCCGGACGTGGTGGCCGCAGCTTGATCGGCGGCGACGGTGAGCATGGCGGTGGCCGCAGTGGCCGCCTCCAGACCGTTCCTGGTGACAGCGGCGAACGCTGCCATCAAGGCGCCCAGTGCACAGCCGACACCGGTCACTCGGGTCAGCCATTCATGCCCGTTGGTAGCCGTGAGGCTGTTGCGGCCATCGGTGAGGTAATCCACTGGGCCGCTCACTGCCACCGCGCAGTTGTAGCGGGTGGCCAAGTAGGTGGCGGTCAGCGTGGCGGCTTCAACGCTGTCGGCGGCGTCGGCGCCACGTCCGCCCACCGAAGCCCCGGCGAGGCCGAGCACTTCGGAGGCGTTGCCCCGAATCACCGTCGGCGCGGCATCGTCCAGCAGCTCAAGGGCCACTTCGGTGCGCCAGGGCAGGCCACCGGCGGCAACCGGATCGAGCACCCATGGATTTCCCGCTGCGACGGCAGCTCGCGCCGCTTCCCGCATAGCGGCGACGGTTTCCGGATACGGAGTGCCCAGGTTGATGAGCACGGCTGAGGCGACGCCGGCGAAGTGCCCGGCTTCGGCCGGATTGTCGACCATCGCGGGCGAGGCCCCGGCGGCGAGCAGCACGTTGGCCGTCCAGTTGGCCGCCACGATGTTGGTCAGGCATTGCACTAGCGGTGCCTGCTCGCGCAGATCGGCGAGTGCCTGGGCAAGGTCAAGCCCAATGGGCGTCATGGAAGATCCCTCCCGTAGCCGGCATTACCCGGCGGGTTCGGCGGTCGACGTCCGCTTGACGTCCTCTCAGCCCGCAGATTGGCGAGCTCCCGCGTGATTCAGTTTGTGGCCCAGACGTTAGCAGTGACCGACCGGGGCAGTCTCTCCCCCGTCCCAACTGGCGTCAGCTCGGGGTGGGATTTATCCACAGGACGGCGGCGCCCACCTGAGGGCAACCTGAACAATCGAGCGCGTGGCGGGATGCCTCTGAGCGGCAAGGTTGAACAAAGACTGTCAACTACATGAAGCCACCGTAAATCGCGGCCGTCGAACGCGGGCGCACTAGGGACTTTATCCACAGAAGTTGTCCACAGTGGGGATAACTACAGCCGTGTAGTTACGTCCGGGCAGAGGCCCCTGGCAGACTTAGGTATCCACGCAATCCGAACCCGAGCCGGCCGCGCGCTCAGGCGCGAAGTGCTGGGACGGGGAGGGCGTAGGCCGATTCCGCCCGCGGTTCGCGGAACCTGACGCGTCGAGGGACTCAAGGTGTCGTCGGTCCCGACGCCGCCAGAGCCGCCAGAGCCGCCCGAGAACGCTCCGACCACGCCGTCAGCGCCCAACGCCGGACATAGATGCGGCGCGAAGGCGACATGGCCGTGGCCGTGGCCGTGGCCGTGGCCGCACTATCGAAGTCGCGGCGCATTCTTCCAGAACTACCTGATGATCACCGACTGACGGTCCATTGCAACGACTGCCCCACCCTTGACCACGTAGACCTCCACGTAGTGGTTCCCGCGGAAGGATGCCGGTTCGGTGCGACTCCGGCTCCCGGTGTCGCGTTCGACCTGACCACGGATCATGTCCTTCTCGATAGCCACTGGACCTACGTTGCGGACCTTCCACCAGACCTCGTAAGGCTCGGGGATGTTTGACGAACGGATCATGAATTTGATCTTGCGGTTGGGATCGACGACATTGCCTCGCTCCGAAAGCGTGTAGTTCCGCCACCCGTTGCGGCGCACCGTCACCCCTTGGAGCTTCAAGCGGTACTGCGGGTTCAAGGCCACTGGGAACTTGTCTTCGATGAACTCCTCAGTATCCCGGACGCCTGGCAGGCCCCGATGGGCAGCCGCTAGCGTTGCTCCGGCGGTGGAGTAGGTGCCGAACTTGTCCCCGAAGAGCTTTCGCCACTTGACGTAGCTCTCCTCGCGGTCGGTTTCGTCGTAGGCGTCCCTCGCCCACTCCGTATAGGTGGCGACCCACGACCGGAAGTTCGCGTACTGCTCCTGATTCCAGCGATGGTTGAAGCTCTCACCGGGGCAACTGGGGTCGTCGATGCTCGGCATGGCCGGGTTGGCTTGGAGGTAATCATTGAGGTCGATCATCAGGTTGAGCAGCGCCGTCGGCAGGTCTTTGTAGTGATCTGGGTCTGCCATGAGCGCCGTACTGCTGACCCTCTCGCCGATGAGAATCGTGAGGATTACCGACTTAACAGAGAAGGTGTTCTTGAAGTCGCGTAGGTATTTCAGCAGGCGGATGACTTTGACAAGGCAGTTCCCGCCGGTGATGCGGTTCTGCCCGTCGAGCCATTCGTTGAAGCCCTCGGGGTTCGTTCGCTCGTACTGGTTCTCGCTCCGGTTGGTGATGTAGTGCTCACCATGGCGGACGAGGTACGGCACAACATCCATGTGGAAATCGCCGGCGTAGTCGACAGTGACGCAGCGACTCTTGCGACTCACCATGTCCCGGTAGATGCCGCTTGACCGGAATGCGGTGTAGAGGTTCTCGACGTAGTCCTCGGCTTCCCAGCCTTCGACCTCATCCATGTCGAGCAGGACGTCGGCGTCGAACTCGTCATTCGCCGTAACGGGATTGATGATTGTGCGGTGGGCATAGGAACCCTGCGGGATGAGTTCGTTGAAGTTCGTCGCGACAGCGTCTCCGCCAGCCGAGAGAAACTGACTCACTGACTCGACACGCGCATCGAGGGTGGCGATCCTGCTATCGCTGAGGTTGACCTTGTTCGCGAGGAAGGCGCCGAAGTGATCCGTCAACTTCATCGGGGCACCTTCTTGAACGGCTCGAAGACCTCACGCTTGCTTCCCAAGAACATTGCACTCACTTTCGGATACTCGGTGCGGGCTACTTCGGAGCCCAGACCTCGTAGTGACTCGATGCCGTCGACTCCATCCAACTTGTATCGCTTGCCACTGACAGTGCGTGAGACTCGATGGACTGCAATCGTGGCCGAGGATTGCGGGGCGGTGCCCAGTGACGACGGGGGCTGGTTCCCACCCCTCTAGCCAATGGACGGGCGGCGCATCGCCGGGGTTGATATCTAGGGTGATCGCACACTCGGATGCTCAGCTGACTAGAGCGGCTGTCGGCAGCGACCGATATCCTCAGCTAGGCGGTCAGAACAGCGCAGGGGTGCCGTCGAGCACCGGTCGGAAGGAGAACTCGGTGGGCACGAACCTTCGGCGCAGGAGTATGAGAACCGCTACGCGAGCAAGGGCAGAGCTATGCGGCTACAGTCTGCAGGCTCGAGAATGCCAACCCACACGCAACTTCGACCAAGGGAGCGTGTCTTCGTGGTGCGAATGATCGTCTACCTTGTGGGGCTCGTTGCTTCGCTGCTTTGGATGTCTTGGTCAGACCCCACAAGTGGATGGTTTGCCATACCGAGCGGTTTGGCCATCGGCTTCGGCATACCACTGCTTGACGCATTCATGGTCAACTTCCGACTTCTCAACATCGTCTGGTACGCACTGCGCACGTGGCGCGGGCGAGTCCGAATCTCCGCTTCTTACCTCTACCGGATCAGAGTGGATAACGAGTATCTACTGGTGAAGGGCGGCCGCTTTGACCAGTTCCAGCCGGTCGGAGGCGTGTACAAGTCCCACCCGTCATCCGCCGGTCGTAGGGATCAGCTAGGTGTCCTAGATGACAACCTGCTTGTTCCAGATGCCGTGAGCGAGGGCGACCTTCGAGTACGCGTACCCGGCAAGAACCTTCTCTCCTTTGTACGATGGTTCGAGCAAGGCCAAGGACGTGAGACCGACGGGTGTCGCGAGTTCAATGAAGAGCTCGTTGCTACAGGTCTGCTGCCCCAAGACCTATTCCAGACGATCAAATACGACACGCTCGGCCGCCACTACGAACCGATGAGGTACAGCCAGTGGGCACAGAGTGAGGAGCTGCTCATCGCGGATATCCTCGAACTGTTGCCCACGCCCGCCCAGATGGAAGCACTTCGCCAGCTCAAGGCCGACGAGAGCCCGCAAGTGTTATGGGCCTCCGAGAGCCAGATTCGCCGATTGGGTGCAACCGAAGGTTTGGCTAATCAGACGACGCGCATCGCTCAAACTGCGACTTGGACGATAGACATTGCAACGTGGACCCGGCCATGCTGCGGGCGGCATCGCCAGGCAATCTAGTAGGGGCAGCTCTGAATGAGAATCACGTGACTTCAAGGCATTTTCTCAATGACACTGTCAACCTGAACCAAGCAAGTAGAATTTGCTGTCTCAGCGAGCTGCCGCGATCGCGAACTCCTTGACGCGCGACGAGGTCTTCGGGGAGCATCTCGCCGAGGTCATCGCCTAGAGATCCTTTGCAGCTAGTGCCGTGTCTCGGCGAGTGAAGTTGCGCACATCGGCAAGATCGCCTGAACCCATCTCGGCGGGATCGGTGTTCTAGGTTCCTGGTGCCATGTAGGCGGCGAGTATGTAGGTGGGGTGCCGGTCGAGGTTCTTGCGTGCAGCCGCAACCAGATTCGCGCTCGGTACGAGGGCCGGTTCGGTGTGGAGGTCTACCGGCCGACCGGCGTGGTTGAGATCGACCTGGCTGCCCAATACGCCGCATGACTTCGGATCAGGTGCCTTACTAGGGCTTGTGTATGCGCAGCAAGCCAGGCGCCGCAGATAGACCGATCAAACCGGACTGATCCGAACCCACACCCTGCCGTGCCTGTCACACAGACGGCAGGGTGTCGAGCAGGTGCAGCCACCCTTCCTACATTCGGCCCGAATGCTGACACGGTCCCAGAAGTCTTGCCTGACTCCTGGGACCGTGGTTTAGTGGCTGCTTGTCAGAGTCCCTGGGATGCGAAATATCTCAGGGGCTTTGCTGTTTTCAGCCCCGCGGCGGATACGGATCGTTCCCGTAGCTGTTCCGGTCGCGGATCTGCCCCTTCTCGCCGTGGATGAACAGCTCTACGCCGTCCCGACGAGCCTGATCCCGCGCAGCGGCGATGACCTCGCGCTGAGTGTCGGCCGGGTTGGAGTGGCGTGAGCCACCATCGCGGATGGTGCCCCAACGGTCACCCGTTGGCACAACATGAATCGACTTCTTACCCATGGGTAAGTCGCCTCCTTCTCGGAGCGATTGGTTCTTGGCACAAGGCGTGGTGGCTAGCTCCGTCTGAAGCCACAACCCCTAGGGGTTCCTCCACGAAGATAAACCGACGCGGCACCACTAAGCAAGCTGCGACTATCACCGCTGTAACTACACTGGCGTGATTTAGGCCGGCGTGTCGCGGATTTCTGTGCACCCAGTGACGTCACATGACGTCATTTGACGTCATGTGACGTCATGTGACGCACTATCGGGAGCCCCTCTTCGAGTGGAGAAATCTCCCGCGCCCTTGTCTCACTCTCTGAGATGGGGCCTCAAACTGGGCGGCCCGACGACCCGGTGTGGCGTCTCCACAGTGTGAAGGCTCAGCTACGGACTGCCCCGCCGAGTCTCTTGGCGTTGAAACATGATGAGCAAGGAACACAGAGCTGACAATCCTCGACTGATCGCAGATCACAAGCTCAGCCAGTTCCTTCGGAGGGCCGGTTTTGCTTTGGACGTATGGACCAGACGATGGATTCGTGCGACCTTCGTGGCCTTTTCGATCCACTCCAACATTGACGGAGGCACATCTGAGAAGATGCGGGCGTGGCCAGTTCCGATCCCAAGATGCCCGGCAACCTCAAGACCGTCTTCGTCATCTCACCAATCGGCAAGACCGACGCAGACGGTAACGACTTCGCCAAGCTCTGTCTAGAACAAATCATCAAGCCCGCGGCCAAAGACTGCGGTGGGTATGCCGTCCCTGAGCGCGCCGACGAGCACCACAAACCAGGCTCCGTGACAGCCAAGGTTGTGACCTCAATCCTCGATGCCGACGTCTGCGTGGCCGACCTAACAGAGCGAAACGCCAACGTGATGTACGAGGTGGCTATTGCCCACGCAGCAGACAAGCCAGTAATCCTCTTGCAGCAGGAAGCGGGTGGCCCGCCATTCGACTTCGCCGATGAGCGGGTCATCCACTACGGCTTGCGTGTCGACCTGGCAAACGCTGCACGGACCGAACTCGTCGGACATTTCAAAGCGGCTCAGGATGAGCAGGAGGACCCCCGTCTCTCCGCCACAATGAATCCGGTGCGGGTGCTCTTCGGCCAGTTGAAGGCCAGTGCAGTGGCGTCCGACCCAGAGAAGGCCGTACTGGCCGAAGTCCAAGCCATCCGGTCAGAGGTACGCGACCTGACAAGGCTGGTAGGCCGCACACCACGTGCCCACCTCACGAAGTCAGCAGGCCTCTCGGGTGAGGACGTGCATATCCTCGAGCTGACCCATCGCCTAGTTCAACGCGATGGCCTGCTGCCCCCCGAGGCCCTTGAGCGGGTGGATGCAGGGCTCAGATTCACTACTCCGGAGGTTAAGGAGAGGCTGCACATACTCCTCACGACTCTTGACGAGACGCGTTCTTCCGAACTCAGCGGGACGGTCGCGCATCTGATCTTCGACAACGTCCCGCCCGCCTAGGATCTCGCGCAGAATCGCTACCCCCACACCCACCCGGCGACATATGACACTCACTTGGCCAGCACCGCACCAAGACAGTGGCGAAACTCACCCGAACATCATCTCGGACTGGCTTCATGCCAACCACCACCTTGGGGCATGAGAGTGCTTGCTTCTAGCCCCACCGCCGCATGCAGGCTCTCGACCTTACCGGTAGTGCTCGTCCCACAGTCTGAAGCCATCTTGTGCCATCAGCGTTGCGGCGACCAAAGACGTCCCGATCTCCTCGTAAGTAGTGGCAACCCAGC
Source organism: Propionicimonas sp. (assembly GCA_013791955.1). Taxonomy (GTDB): domain Bacteria; phylum Actinomycetota; class Actinomycetes; order Propionibacteriales; family Propionibacteriaceae; genus Propionicimonas. The sequence goes on along the minus strand of VMSW01000003.1, from coordinate 14,938 downwards.
GCACGGACATCTTGTCGGTCCGGTCAACTGTGACCTTGCCAGATCGGAAGTTCATTGGCCATTGGCGAGCATGAGCGGCCGCGCTTCCCATGCGCCACTCATGTAGGAAAGCTCGACGCTGCCACCCGTCGGCTTGGTGCCGACTGACCCACCTCGCCGCCTCGTCCAGCATCCGGGTCGAGGAGAATCTGCCGAGACTTGGGTTCTTGGCTCCGGCTAGTTGGAGCTCGAGTCGCTCGATTTGGCCGTCGATGGCGCCTGCGATGTTTAGGTCGAGTGAGCTATGTATCGCCGGGTCGGTCCTGTAATCCTTGAGATAGGTCAGGTGGTGCTCCCATTCGTCCTTGTATACGAGAGCAGTTCGCCTCAGCCGTTCATCTCGGTCTTCGCCGCTCAGGAGCCAGACGGACTGGCTGGCGGCGAGCAAGGCCGTTCTTGTGAGGGTGAAAGGGGAATAGGGCCTCAGCGGCGCGCCACCGGGCGCCGTGAGAATGTCGGCCAGTTGAGCGAGATGGTCGACGCTTGACTGCAGCCCGAACCACGCCATGGAGCTGAGCGTAAAAGCAGGATCAGACGCATCGTCTGCACCGAGCAGGCTTCCGGGATCGACATCCGGAGGCTCCGCGCGAATTCGGGCCTCCCAACCGCGCACCTCCCTCAAAGCTGCCTCGATGCGCTGCGCCCAGACCTCATCGCTATCCACGTCGGCAGGTTAAGCGACAACCACAGCGAGGTGGCGCAAGGACGTGGGCGCCGGGGCGGATCATCGTTGGGTGCGCGGTCGCTGAAGAGGCGACAGGCTGCAAGCCGCAGCGTCCGCGACACGGCAGATCGAGTGCCTGTCTACTCCCCAGAGCGGAGGGCGCTCTGCGAGCTTCAGAGCTTCGATCTGCGGCCGCTAGACAGGTCTCGTTTACCTTGCTTCTGCGTCGGATCGGATCGAGCCAAGGTACTCGATCACCAGATGGTTGTGCCTGAACCATTGCGCTACGGCGTTACTCCACTGATCGGTGGTGATCAATCCGTCCACGCGGAACAGCTTTCGGTAGTGAGTCGCAGACTGTCGCCCGGTAACGAACATGCTCTCGGATCGTCGGGCATACGCCGGGGCGTCATACGCTCGCACGGCACCGTCGCAGTGAACGAACACACCTCGTTCGATGTCGCGGATGGCGTGGAGATACCGCAGGATCCGGTAACTTCCGCGCGACGCGGAATGGTGGTTGGACAACTCCTCCAACTGCACCACCTTCCGGCCTTCCTTATCAAGCCGCCAGTCGACGAATAGGCGAGGGTACTCGTGCAAGAGCCCATGCTCAGGGTCTCCGTGCGCAGTAACTCCCACTGCCCGCGGGTCGTCGAGTGCGTCACGTGACAAGGGTGGCCCGAACCAGAAGTCCCTTTCGAAGTGGGGCTGAAACTCTGCCGCAGGCATCAGATGGTCGGCATCTACGGCGATCCGCAAGGAGTTACCGTGACGGCCACCGATGGTGAGTAAGGTCTGCACGAGGCTGTCATTGACGTGCGACGTAAAGTGGCGGCGGAGAAGCGGGTGATAGTGCAGAGCCGAGCCCCCGTGGATGATCGTGGAGGGCCTGGCATCCAGACCCTCAAGATCTAGGAGCCCATCCTCGTCCAGGCGCCGCAGTAAGTCCGGATGCTGACGGAAGATCCGATCTTCTCGAGAGGGAGGTTCTAGTTCGCCGGGCCTAAAAGCGAAGTACAGCTCTGAGACCGTCTCCTCGAGAAGTGCACCTGCGAGCGGCACCCCCAACAGGTCGCGCGGTAGGTTCTCGCTCAGCCGCTCTATCTCTTCCGGTGATCGCAGTACCAAGTCGGCCTCCATGCTGGTTAGGCATTGGTGGTACAACGAGTGTGCGGCCCCGCCATCTTCGCTTGGCGGTAAAAAGATCGGCGGAAGAGCCCGATCTCGGAGTGCATTAGCAAGATCGTTCAGCGCAGCCTCTCCGCAAGCCGAGAGGACAAACCGGCATCGCTCACCCTTCTCCATCCTCCGAGTATCTCGCGAACAGCTGGCTCGCAAGCTTGCGGACGTGCGCTCATCGGCAGGAGCGCGCGACGGCGAGGGCTGCAAATCGCCAGTCAATGTCATAACAGGGTGCGTCTCGTTATCACCACAACTCGGCCGTCTCAGATTGCTGCGCGTGAGCGCGCCCCTGTCTCGTTTTCGCCCGTGCCGGACAGTTGTTGTACGGCTCGTGAGTGGCTGTAGCGCTTCGAATTCGGGGCTCACGACCCGTCCTCAGACCCATGACACACCGACTCAGAATGGGACTTGAGCGCAACTCACGCCACGTCCGGACCTATCAACGGGGGCGGGCCATCGGCTTCACGCGGACGGCCACATCCGATGCAAGCCCTGCGCACCGCACCAGCCACCTGTCACTTCGAACGCATCCGTTGGTGGGTCTCGGTCTCCCCAATGACCTCAAAGCCAAGCTTCGCGTAGAGCCGCTGCGCCTCGGAGTTGACCTTGTGAACTTGGAGAGTCACTGGTTGCCCCGCCGAAGCGGCTCGCCGAACAACCCATTTCAGAGCGAAGGAGCCAGCACCCCGTCCCTGGTGGTCAGGTAACACCTCAAGGCTCTCGACAAACACACTTTCGGGACGGTCCTCGATGTAGACAGCGCCAACACCGCCTCCGTCCGCCTCGATGATGAACAGGTCCACGGGATGGGCGATCCGTGCAGTGAAGAACCCGGCTTCCCAGGCCCGAGCACGAGAATCGTAGAGGCGCCCAGAGAGCACCGCGTAAGCCTCTTGGTGGAGCGACCTCAGCCAATCCCGGTCAGCGGCGACCGCTGGACGGATGCGCATTTCGAAACCACTACCCATCAGTCCCTCCACAAATGTCGAACTCCAGGGGTGAGGCCCACAATAGGACTCGGCCGACCACGAGAGCGACGATCAGTTCACCCACAGCGTTCCCGAGAGCGCCCGAATCCTGCGCCCACTTCAATTGGCATTCCGCCATTGCACTGCACCCAGGTCCTCCAGCAGCTTCGGGATTCGACCGGTAAGGGCTTCCCAGAGCAGATCGTCATTCACCCGGTCGTCGTGGTGGGCGACAAGGTTCCGCATGCGGTTGATGCCGACCCAGTCGACTTCGGGGTGCTGTGCTTTGAAGTCGTCCGGGAGCTTCTCGGCGACCGTTGCCGCCTTGATCAAGATGCGTTCGCCAGCGTTGCGCAGCAGGGCACCGTCCATGGTGTCGGCCAGGTAGGCCTCGCGCCCCTTGCTGACCAGGTAGCTGGCCTCGGCACCAATCTGGGCAAGGTCGGCGAGGCGCCGCTCAACTCGGCTGTCGTTCACAGGGGTCGGGCCTCAGCCAGTGCCCGCTCGATGACCGGGCCGGTGCTTCCCGAAGAAACGACGTCCACCGGCACGGTCAACAGGTTGGCCAGCGCCTCCTGAAGACCGAGCAGCGTGACGATGTCGGAGCCCGGCTCGAAGGTCACCAACAGGTCTATATCGGAGTCGGGTTGGTCCCTCCCGGTCGCCACCGATCCGAATACCCGCACATCGAGACCGCCGGCTTGCGCCACCGTCCACAGCACGTCCTCACGGGCAGCTCGCAACAACTGCGAAGGACGCACCTGCAGCGCAGCGTCCAACGCTTGCCGCACCGAATCCGTGGGTTGCCGCGTGCCGCGTTCGATCGCGGCGATGAGCGGTTGCTTCACCCCAGCCAGCTCGGCAAGCTCACGCTGGGTCATCCCCGCCGCAGCTCGACGCAGGCGGAGCCGGTCAGCAAACGGCGCCTCAGTCACGACTCGATGATAACACTGCCGTTATCAGGAGCCCCATGGCGCGAAGCGCGCCATACCTGCCTGCGGTTCAGGCAACTCAGCCGGCCGCTTCGGTAGCGACGAGGCGCGCAAGGTCTTCAGCGCGACTCCACATCGGCCAGTGGCCGGTCGGGAGATCGACAAGCTCGAGGTGCTCAAGCTTCGCAACCTCGGCGAACATCGGGTGCCCGGCGTTGGCCAGCTCCATCAGCTGAGCGCTCGGAATCGAGCAGCACACCACCGTGGTCGGCACCTTCAGACGCGCATCGTTGGTGAGTTCCACTGGTTGGCGCAGCACCGCACCGGGCTCGGGGACGGCGCGCACTCGGAAGCGCTCAAGCACCTCGGCGCTCAAGCCTTCGAGACTGGCCTGCTGCGAGAGCGCATCGAAAGACGGCAGGGGCAACTCATCGACATCGGCGGGCAGGTCGGGAGCGAAGACGGTCCCGGGCGATACCGGACCACTGTCGACCCAGATCACCCGGGCGACGAGCTCAGGGAGCCGATCAAGCACCAGACTCACCGGCGCATTGGCTCCGCTGTGCGCGACGATCACCACCGGTCGGCCTTCGCGGGCGGCGGCCTCCTCGATCGCTGCCGCCTGGTCGTCGAGCGTCCTGGATGCTCGTTCGGGGTCGTCCGCATCGAGGCCCGGAAGGGTCAGTGGGAGGGCTCGCCGGCCAGCGGCGGCGAGGTGCTCGGTCACCTCGTCCCACGCCCACGCGCCCAGCCAGTGGCCGGCAATCAAGATGATGGAAGGTTCGGTTGTGTTGGTCGTCATACAGCGATCCTCACCTACTCCCTGGACAACGGTATGTCACCATTTGTGTCATGAATTTCTGCGGGTGGCGGACGTGAAGCGCACCGAGCGGTTGCACGCACTGACGGAGATGCTGCGCCGCTCCGGCACCCGCGGACACACCGCTGAGCGACTGGCCGCGGAGTTCAGCATCTCGGTACGAACCGTCAAGAGAGATCTCGCCGCCCTGGAGAACAGCGGCGCGCCCATCTGGTCACGCCCTGGGCCGGGCGGCGGGTACGGTCTGGCCGCTGGCGCGAATCTCCCCCCGATCAGCCTGACTCCTGCCCAAGCCGTCGCCTTACTCACCGCCGTCGCAGCCGTCCCCGATGCCCCTTATGCAGATCTCGCCTCAGCCGGAGTCAAGAAGATTCTGGACGTCCTCGACCCAAGGACCCGAGCGAAGGCCGATGAGCTCGCAAGTCGTGTTTGGGTGAACAACTCATCGCCTCCGGTTCGCGCGGTCAGATCGGCACTCGAAGAAGCGATGGCCACCCAACACGTCGTGCGCATTCGATACCTCTCCGGGGACGGAAGCCAGACGACCCGTGACGTCGAGCCGATCTTGTTCGGCTCCACAAACGGCCATTGGTACCTGATCGGCTGGTGCCGGCTGCGCAGCGACATCCGCTGGTTCCGCGTGACACGAGTCGAGCACGCCAGCGTGACCAAGATTCCCTGCGATGGCCACAGCATTGCTGAGGTAGGCATTCCCCCAGCGACGGCGAGGTCGGTGCAGAGCAGCGGCGAGTGAGGTAGTCAACGTCTCCGGTGCGACAAATCCTGGTGGGGCACACCCCCCCCCAGCGCATCCGCGAGTGTCAGCGGCACGACCTAGATTGGCTAGCACGCATTGACGCCCCACCCCACGGGAGTACAGTTATGACTGAACTCACCCAGCTCCAGCAGTGGCTGAGTTGCCTGTCTATCTGTGACCCACGGCTTTTACAAGAACCAACAGAAGACCCCACGAACCCAGATCAGCAAAGGCCTCGCGATCATGCGAGCCGACAGGAACAGGTGAAAACGATGAGCCTCTACGAAGCCATCACGCAGACCCGCGGTGGCCAACGCCACCTCGCGAAGGCGCGCCTTCGCTACCGCGTCCTCTCGCTGCTCCACGAAGCCCTCGCCAAGTCGGGGCTGAACCAGACCGAGCTCGCCGAGGCCGCTGAAGTGGGCAAGAGCGCAGTCAGCCAGGCTTTCGCGGGTAACGGGAATCTTCGCGTCGACACCGTCGCGGCCTACCTTGATGCCTTGGGTTTCGAACTCGGTCTCCGCCTGGAGCCCGCTGGCACCGCTCGGGCTGATGCGACACCGTCAACATAGATACACCTGAGCGGCTCAGACCGCGCCCCGATGTCGATTGAGGGACGAGCGGACAATCAGCGCTGATTTCCCCGTCCGGAGCGCTCAATCTGGTTAGTCTCCTAGCATGACCGAGGCTGTCGACACCCCCTCCCGCCCAACCGGAAACCAGCCGAAACGTACCTTCTTCGGGCACCCCTGGGCGCTGGCGAATCTGTTCGGCGTGGAGATGTGGGAGCGCTTCAGTTTCTACGGCATGCAGGGCATCTTGCTGCTCTATCTGTACTACAGCACCGACCTCGGCGGGCTCGGCATCGACAAGGCGGTGGCTTCGGGAATCGTCGGTGCCTACGGCGGCATCGTCTACCTCTCCACCGTGCTGGGCGCATGGCTGGCCGACCGGCTCTTCGGCAGCGAACGGGTGCTCTTCGTCTCAGCCTTCGTGATCATGGTGGGCCACCTCGCGCTCGGGCTGATTCCCGGCCTGGCCGGCGTCGGTGTCGGCTTGATCCTGATCGCCTTCGGATCGGGTGGGCTTAAAGCCAACGTCAGTTCCGTCGTCGGCACCCTGTACGCCCCCGATGACGTCCGTCGCGACGCGGGCTTCTCGCTGTTCTACCTGGGCGTGAACCTCGGAGCGTTCTTCGGCCCACTGCTGACCGGTCTGCTGCAAAGCACCGCTGGCTTCCGCTGGGGCTTCACCCTGGCCGCCCTCGGCATGGCCGCCGGGCTCGTCCAATACTCCTTCGGCCGCCGCAGCATTCCCGACGTCGCCCGCATCGCACCCAACCCGTTGGCTCGACAGCACTACCTCAAAGCCGCCCTGATCGGCGCGGCCGCCGTCGTGGCAGTCGTCGTGCTGGTGCTCACCAAGGTGATCCGCGTCGACAACCTCTCCCAAACCGTGATCATCGCCACCGTGATCGCCGCTGTCGGACTCTTCGCGCTGCTGCTGACCAGCAAGCGCGTGGACGCCACCGAACGGTCTCGGGTGTGGGCATTCATTCCGCTGTTCTTGGTGTCGGTGGCGTTCTGGTCGCTGTACCAACAGCAGTTCACTGTGGTGACCTTCTATGCCGACAGCCAGCTCAATCGCTCCATCTTCGGCTGGGAGTTCCCGGTCAGCTGGGTGCAGTCGATCAACCCGATCTTCATCATCGCCCTGTCCGGGGCCTTCGCTGCGCTATGGGGACGCCTGGGCACGCGGCAACCGTCCACCCCAGTGAAGTTCGGCCTGGCCGCCGCGATCATGGGCGGCGCCTTCTGGCTGTTCCTGCCGTTCGCCAATGGCGGCCCCAACTCCACCCCGGTGCTGGCCCTGATCGGCATCTTGTTCGTCTTCACCGTCGCCGAGCTGCTGCTCTCGCCGATCGGGCTGTCGGCCTCAACCAAGCTGGCGCCGAAGGCCTACCGCACCCAGATGATCGCGCTGTTCTTCCTCTCTAGCGCGCTGGGCACCACCATCGCCGGCACCCTCGGCGAGTACTACACGAGCGTCCCCGAGACCACCTACTTCGGGACGCTGGGGTTGGTCGCAGTGCTGGTGGGCGTGGCGATGCTAGTTGGCGCCCCCGCGGTGCTGAAGCTCATGAAGGACGTGCGCTAGGTCGTCGGCCAGCTAGGGACGTCCAGCTCGGTTCCGCGCGATCTCGATCACCGCGCTCTCGTTCACCTCACCCAGGCCGGACGCGAGCAGGGCGTCCAGGGTGCTCAGCGCGACCTCGCCGAACGGCGCCGCCGCTCCCAACTCCTCAGCCAGGCGCATCGCGTAGGCAACATCCTTGCGGCGCAGGCGCCCGGAGAAGGTCACCGGATCTGGGTGGTCGCCGGCCACCATCCGACGCACATTCCGGACGACCTGCGGGCTGGCAGCCTGGCCGCTCGCTAGCGCCTGTTCGACCTGCTCCAAGTCGAGACCGGCTCGCTCGGCCAACGCCAGACCTTCGGCAACCCCGGCGATCTGAACCGCTCCGATCAGGTTCACGATCAGCTTGTAGGCCGTGCCCGCACCCACCGGGCCAAAGTGGACGAGCTCAGCGGCCAGCGGCTCTAGCAGCGGACGGACGTCCTGCAGGTCAGCCGGGTCGGCGCCGATGAGCAGCGTGAGCCGTCCAGCCGCAGCGGCATCCGGGAGCCCGGTCACCGGGCAGTCGACATACCGCCAACCCAGCTCCCGCGCGGCGGACGACAACTCGGCCACCCACGCCGCTGACAGCGTCGAGCATTCGACTGCGAACGCTCCCGGCGCCGGATCGCCAGCGAAGGCTCCGTCGGCACCCAGCCACACCGCCCGGGACGCGTCATCGTCGCTAACCATCACGAACACCGCATCAACACCTCGAACAGCCTCCGCGGGTGTCGCCGCGATGCGGGCGCCGGCAGCGATCAGCGGCTCGCAGGCGGCCGCCGTCCGGTTGGTCACCGTGACGTCGTGACCGGCCGCCAACAGGCGCCCCGCCATGCCTCGACCCATCCGGCCCAGCCCGACAAATGCGATTCTCGCCATGGGTGTGATCGTAGGTGGTGAGGGGCTTTGCCGAGCCGGGCCATACCTAACCCCTACACCGGCCCCGAAGGGCACCGACCTCACCAGGCGATCGGCTCCCGATGCGCGTAGGCAAACCCCGCCTTCGCCATCAGCTCCTCCAGCGCAAGGCTGCGCCGGCTGCCGTCGCTGCCGTCGGTCACCTGAATCAGCCCGTCGGCTGCCTCACGTTCGCCGATCACGGCCACCAAAGACACCCGGCGCCGCCGAGCGTCGCGAATGCGCGCGCCCAGGCTGCCGTCGTGATCGATCTCAGCCCGCAAGCCTGCTGCTCGCAACCCATCCACCGCCGCGCGGGCGGCCTCGTCCTGCGCCTCGCCGACGGGCAGGACGACGACCTGCACCGGCGCCAACCAGAAGGGCAGTCGTCCTTGATAGCGCTCCAACAGTGCAGCCACCACCCGTTCCATCGCCCCGACGGTGCCGCGATGAATCATCACCACGCGTTGACGCGACCCGTCCGCAGCCTGGTAGGTGAGGTCGAAGTTCTCCGGCTGATTGAAATCGAGTTGGACGGTGGCAATGGTCTCTTCGTGTCCGCGCCGATCACGCACTTGCAGGTCGAGTTTCGGGCCGTAGAACGCCGCCTCGCCCACCCCGTCAACCAAAGCCAACCCCTCGCCGGCTAACACCGGTTCGGCCGCCTCGCGCAGCACCTGTTGACTGGCCTGCCACTGCTCAATTGACCCTAGCCACGCCCCGGAATCGCCGCGAAGCGATAGCCGGACGTAGTCGACCGGCAGCCCCAGAATGCGCTGGGCCCGGAGTGCTGAACGCAGCGCGCGAGCGACTTCGCCGGCCACCTGATCGGCCCGACAAAAGACGTGGGTGTCGTCCAGATTGATCTGCCGCACCCGCTGCAACCCGGACACCACCCCGGAACGCTCGGCCCGGAACATCGCGCCCAGCTCGTTGAGCCGAATCGGCAGCTCACGATAGGAGTGCTGCCGCGAGGCGTACACCAGCGCGTGATGCGGGCAGTTGGCCGGACGCAACACCACCTCGTCTTCGCCGAGCTTCATCGGCGGAAACATGTCGGCAGCGAACTTGGTCCAATGCCCCGATCGTTCGAACAGAGCGCGCTTGCCCAGCACCGGGGTGTACACATCAACGCAACCATCAGCATGGGCGATGTCTTTGGCCAGGCGCTGCAACTCATTGCGGATTGCAGCTCCAGCCGACAGCCATAACGGCAGCCCCGAGCCCGCGAGCGGCTCGGTGGCGAACACGTCCAGGTCGTGGTTCAGGTCGCGGTGATCAAGCGCCTCGGCGCCGGGGTCGTTCATGCGGGATCTCCCTTGTGGTGGGGCCCATGAGCTCACCGGGACGCCGCGCCAAAGCGACAAAAGCCCCGGATTGCTCCGGGGCCGATGGTTAGTGCTGAATCAGGACAACACAGTGGCGCCGGGGCGTTCCGGCGTCGTAGTGACCTGGCTGATCTGCACGCGCCCATGCTAGCCCACCCCCGCACGACCACCGGTGCTGGGCGTCGCTCAACAGCGAGACGATGCGCCTAGATCGTGACTACCAGCTTGCCGCGCACGTGTCCGCCTTCGAGTTCGGCATAGGCGGCCACAGCCTCCTCGATCGGGTAGATCCCGGCCAGATTCACTCGCGGCTTTCCGTCGGCAACCAACCCGACGAGTTCGGCGAGATCATCGTGATCGGGACGCACCCACACGTAGTGGCCGCCGAGAGCGACAGCGCGGGAATCGGCGATCGACGCCACGCTGCCCCCGGGCATCAGCAGCGCGGGGACGGTGTCCATCGCCTGGCCACCGACGTAATCCAGAATGACGTCGAAACCTTCGGGGGCAAGCGCTCGGGCCTGTTCAACGAGCTGTTCGCCGTAGCTGATCGGCTCGGCGCCCAGCGAACGGAGGTAGTCGTGATTCGAGGCTCCGGCGGTGCCGACGACACGAGCCCCGGCCAGCACAGCAAGCTGCGTGGCGAAAGATCCCACTCCACCGGCAGCGGCGTGGATCAACACCGTTTGGCCGGCCTCCACCCCCGCTCGACGAACGCTCTGCAGGGCGGTTAGCCCGGCCAAGGGCAGCGCGGCAGCGTCGGTGAACGACACTCCGGACGGTTTGTGCGCCGCCGTGCGCACCGGAACCGAGACCAGCTCGGCCAGCGTCCCGCCACTCACGACGTCCTTGCGGGCATAGGCCAACACCTCATCACCGACCGCATATTCGGGGGTATCCAAGCCGGTGGCCACCACGACCCCGGCAACGTCCCAGCCAGGAACCACCGGAAAGGTGGCGTCCATCAGTCCGGCCAGATAGCCCTGGCGGATCTTGTAGTCCACCGGGTTGATGCCTGCGGCGACGACCTTCACCACCAGCGAGTCGGGCCCCAAATGCGGGTCGGGCAGTTCGCCGAACTGGAACTTTTCGCGGCCGCCGAACTCGTCGTAAAACAGTGCTTTCATACTCGGCACAACCCTGACTGGTGAGTGGCCTATTCCAGGATCACCGGGAGGCAAGGGCGCGGACGCCCCGGCACCACCGACACACCCGGTGTCTTGCCCGCGGGTATCCTCCCCGCAGAAAGGTCATCTCCAGGGTCGAGTTCGAGGAGCGCAATGCGGATTGTGATCGTCGCTGCCGGATCTACCGGCGACGTCCTGCCCTACACCGGGGTGGCAGCTCGGCTGGTCGAGCGCGGCCATGACGTGGCGCTCGCGGTCGCGTCCGACCTCACCGGTTTGGTGACAGCTCGCGGGCTCACCGCGATACCGATGCCGATTGCGGTGGGCGAACTGGTGGCCGAGTTCAGCCCGCTGCCGGGTCTGCGCGGACGCCTCGACACCGTTCGCCGCCTCGGCGAGCAGGTCAAATCCCGCGCCGAGATCATCGGACGCGGCGCACTAGCGGCAGTGGAAGGCGCAGACCTCGCCGTTGTGACGCCCCTGTCGAATCTCCTCGTCGCGCTGACCTGGGGCGAGCTCCCCACCGTCGGCCTCTACCTGCAGCCACTGATGCCAACCCGAGACCACGCCCCGGTCGCATTCGGCCTACGCAGTCTCGGCCCGCTGAACCGTGCTGCCGGTCAGTGGTACCTACGTTCACTGCCCGGTCCGATCTGGCCGGTCGTCCAACGGCTACGCGCCGAACGCGGGTTGGCGCCGCTGCCAACCCCAGCCCGCTACGTCGACGACGTGTTCGGCCAAGCCCGCTGGCCATTGCTCCAGGGGTTCAGCCGCCACGTCGTGCCCGATCCGGCCGACCTACCCGCCGCCGTCCGGACGGTGGGCTATTGCTGGCCGGTGCCCGCACCCGACTGGACGCCGCCAGCCGACCTCGTCGATTTCCTCGAAGCCGGCGACCCACCGGTCGTGGTGAGTTTCGGATCGATGCCGGTAGGTGATGCCGCGGAGCTGCGGCATACGATGCTCGCCGCTGCCCGCAGCGCTGGCCTCCGGGTGATCTTCCAGGCCGGCTGGGCCGGGCTAACCGGCGAGGACGAACCCGACGTCCTGCACATCGGGCACGCACCCCACGAATGGCTCCTGCCCCACGCGGCAGCGTTCGTCCACCACGCTGGCGCTGGCACGTCCGCGGCTGGTTTGCGCGCCGGGGTGCCAGCGGTGCCCGTCCCGGTGCTGCTCGATCAGCCGTTCTGGGCCCACCGCCTGGCCGCCCTTGGAGTCGCGCCGCAGCCGATTCCGTTGCACCAACTCACCGCCGACCGGCTCGCCAATGCCCTGCGCCAGGCGACGACTGATACCAGCTATCGGCGCCGCGCCGGTGAGGTGGCCGCCCTGATCAACCAGGAGGATGGTGCCGGCGTGGCCGCCGCCGCCATCGAGCGGATCGGCGCCGGGCTGCCGCTCGATGGGGTTTAGCCACACTCAGGCACGAGCCTTGAATCCTTCGATACCGACAAGCTGAACTGTGGAGCTCAGCTTCCCCGGACGACGACGTTGCCTTCATCGTGGACGCGTTCGTAGCCAATGCGCTCATAGACCAGGTTTGAGACGGGATTCGCCTGGTCGGTGTAAAGGCAGGGTCGGGCGCCAGCCTCCAACACCTGCTGGGTCAGGGACGCCACCACCCAGCCGGCGTAGCCGTGTCCGCGGTGCTCAGCCGGGGTGAACACGGGCCCAATCCGGGCGGCGCCGAACATGGGGTCATTTACCCCGGTCAGGTGGACGGGCTCGCCGTCCACCTCCCACAGCCACAGCAATCGGTTCGCCAGTGCATTGCGAATCTCATCAGGGTTCGGCGTCCAAGCCGGATCCGGTTGACGTCCGCCCTGCAACTCAGCGTCGTGGTGGAAGCGCCGTATCCAATCCGCCACCAAGCCCTCATCTGACTCGCCTGCGTTTCGTAGCTTGCCGGGCGGGCGGTTTGGCCAGTTCACCTTCCGGGCCTCGAACAAGCGCGTATGCATCACTACCTCGACCGGTAGCCCGTCAGCTATCGCCAGGCACAGGGTTTGCGCCGCATCGAGGTCGCCGTTCCAGGCTGGCACTCGTTCGTCGCGAGCTGCCAAGGCTTCAGCCAGCGCGGTCAGCGCCGGGGCCGACATGCTGGCAACAAAGCCCGCGAAAGGTGAGTCAGGATGGGTACGCATCGCCACCCCGGCGATCTCGCCCTCGGCGCGGATCATCGCGAACCAATACGGCCTGGCAGCCGGCCGTCCATTGCGTCGCGCTCGCTCAGCGCTGGTCGCAACGACACTGAATCTGAGCGGGTCGCTAGCCAGGAACTCACCCGCATCGCGCAGGAACAGCCCGCCATTTTCGTAGAACACCACGTTCACGCCCTTGACCCTAGCCGCACTGCCGAGTGCGTTACTGGGACACCTAGCGGGCGGCCTGCACGACCTCAATGACGAGCACGATCGATGCGCAACGCACTCACCGAATCAGTCAAAGGCAGCGGTCCTCAGCTTGGTCGGGCGTTCGCGACGCCTTCGGCGACAAACGGCAGCCAAGCATCGAGGGCTTCCTCCCCGACCCCTTGGGCTGGAAAGGCGACCCACTCGCGCATGGTGCGCCTACCCATGGTGACGGGTTCGGCGTGGCCGGCATCGATCAGCTCAGCGGCGCGGCCCTGAGTTAGCTTCACGATGAGGCGTCGCCGCCGTCCGGCGAAGGCGACGATGTTGCCGCGCCAGCTGATCGCCGGGGATCGGAACATCGTGCCCAGGCCCAACTTCGGGTCCGCCGGGAGCCGTTTGAGGAGCGCTGCCATCAAAGCCGCCCGGGTTTCCTGATCGTCTGTAGTCACCAGACCAGCATCCTCCATAGAACTACGATCTGAGGCATGGACGTTTCTGAAGCGTTCGGCCTGACACCACAGGCGGCCTCCGATCAGTTGGTCGCCGCACTGGCAGCATCGGCAGACCCGGTGCTCGCCTACCGGGCGAGCCTGCTGGCTGGCCTGCGTCCACAATCGGCTGAGGCCACCGCGATGCGCAGCCAGATCGCCAACTCCCCGATGGCCCAGGCGCTGCTGCGGGTGTTCGAGCAGGACGCCAAGACGCGCCACCACACCTACCGAAAATGGCAGGGCCCGCATTGGACGCTGACCTGCCTGGCCATGATCGACTACCCGCCGGCCGATCAGAGGCTGCGCCCGCTGGTGCGCCAGGTGCACGACTGGATGTTCTCCAAGCACTTCCTCGAATCACCGCTGACGGCGATCTACCCCGGGCAGGCTGATCGCGTCCGGCACTGCGCCTCCATGGACGGCAACGCGATCTGGTATTCGGTCCGGCTCGGCCTGGAGGAAGACCGCACCCGCGAACTGGTTGACCGGCTGATCGGCTGGCAGTGGCCCGATGGCGGCTGGAACTGTGACAAGCGGCTCGAAGCCAGCCATTCGTCGTTCCAGGAGTCGCTGATTCCCGCCCGCGGGCTTTGGGCCTACGGCACCGCGCACGACTACGCCCCCGCACTGGAGGCGGCCCAACGAGTAGCCGATTTGGTCTTGCAGCGTCGACTGCTGTGGCACCACAGCGACGGCAGCTTGATCGTGCCGGAGTGGTCGGGCAAGCCAGGGCCAGACCGGATCCACTACCCGATTCAGTTCTTCGACGTCCTGTTCGCGTTGCAGGTGATGGCCGACCTGGGCCGCCTCGACGACCCCCGCTGTGCGGACGCCCTGGCGCTCCTGGAGGCAAAACGCCTACCCGACGGCGGCTTCTCGCTTGAGGCCCCCACCACCACCACCGCAGCCAAGGTGACCAGTCGCGGCAGCTACGCCGACTGGGGACCATCGGGTCTGCGAACCAGCAATCCGTTGGTGACCCTGGCAGTACTGGACGTCATGCGACACGCCGCAGACCGGCCTAGCCTGCGGTAGTGCGTCGGGTCGCGCGGCCCTAGGCGGCTTCGACGGGCTCAGCCAACTGGAGTTCAGATCCCTGAGCTTGTCGGCTTCGACGGGCCCAGCCAACTGGAGTTCAGATCCCTGAGCTTGTCGGCTTCGACGGGCCCAGCCAACTGGAGTTCAGATCCCTGAG
>VMSW01000006.1 GCA_013791955.1 Propionicimonas sp. | reverse complement strand
GTTGTTGGCATACAGGTACGGGTTCCACTGCAACGGATCGTCAACCGATTGGACGGGATCGACGGTGATGAACCGGCCCAACACCGGGTCGTAATCCCGAGCACCAATCCGGGTCAGACCGGTGGTGTCCTTGGTGCCGCCCACAAAGCCGCGTTGCCCAGCCCAAGTGGCTGGCGGGGTGCCGCGCGGGTTGCCGTAAGGGTCCTGCCAAACCGTCGACAGCTGACCGGTGGCGTTAACAACCTGCTGGTGGGTGGTGCCTTGCCAGTCAGGGATCAGGGTAGTGACCGTGTCGTTACTGGTGGCGGTACGCACCGCGATGGTTTGCCCGGTGTGGGAGTAGTAACGCAAACCAGCCAGGGTGGCGGGGGTGCCCTGGGCTGGAGGGACGGTGCCGCTGCCGGTGAGGGTGAGCTCGGTGCCGTCCAAATACAAAGTGGTAGCACCAGCCTCTTGCCGCAAGACCCGCTGACCCGAGGCGTCGTAGACCATGCGAGCCGTGGTTTGACCGTTCTGGCTGACCTGAGTGAGCTGGTTCTGGTCGTCCCACGACAGGGTTTGCGCGGTACCACCCGCCCCTGGGCGAGAGATCGTGTTCCCAGCAGCGTCAGCGGTGTAGCTGGCAGTACCAGTGGTTGACCCGGTGGTAGTGGTGCCAGTGACGAAATGCGGCCGGATCGAATCGGTGCCGTCGGCGTTGTAGGTGTAGTTGGTGGTTGAGGTTGCTGTGCTGGTCCGATCGGTGCGGCTAGTGGTCTTCCCGGTGATATCGGTGGCCCAACTGGTCCAGTACGGGGCTGGCCCAGACAAGGATGCCGTCGAGCGAGTCGCCGTGTCGCAAGTGGCGGTGTTGGGTGTCCAGGCTTCGGTGAGCTGACCAAGGTAGTCGTAGGAGAAGCACTGCTTGTCAATCGCGCCGCCATCAAGGGTGGACTTGACCTGGGTGATATTCCCAGCTGGGTCGTAGGTGATGTCGGCGTGCTCGTCGGTGTGTCCGGGGTTGACCTGACGGTTGAGTTGGGTCGAGGTGAGTTGGAAGGTGGCCAGGTCCCTGGTGTAGCTGGCCATGATCGCTTTGCCGGTATGGGTGCCGAACATGATCGACGAAATGGTGCCGTATTGCAGGTATCCGGTCTTGGTGACGTACGTCGCCTTGGCCGTTCCGATGGTGCCGGTGAGGGTGTTGGCTTGGCCGGTAGCGGTGTAACCGTAGGCGAGCGTTTCGGCTGGCAGCGTCGCCGCGGCCGGCAGCGACTTGGTCTTTATGCTGCCGTCGGCGTTGTAGGTCGCGGTGCTGGTGTAGTCCCCGGCGAGTTGGCTGCCGATCAGCCCGGCAATAGTTGGCACGGCCACCGTGGAGCTGGTGGCGCGTCCGGCGCTGTCGTAGCTGTTGGTCCGATTGGTGATCGTGCCGCCGTCGAGGTGGCGGCTTGTCGAGCTGACTAGCCCCTTCTTGACCGTGTCATACACCGTTGAAGTCAGCATCGTGGTGCCATCGGCCTTGGTGGTCTTGGTCGCTCGTCCGAGGTTGTCGTAGAAGTACTTCAGCGTGACGCCACGAGCATCGGTGGTGCTGGTGAGCTGGTTGGCGATGTTGTAATTCATGGTGCTCAGACCCTTGTCAGGGTCGTTGCTGGTGAGTTTGTTGCCAGATAGGTCGTAGGTGTAACGCCACAGATTGCCCTTGGCGTCGCTCATGGTGGTCAGGTTCCCGACCGCATCGTAGGAGTAGCTGGTGTTAGCGCCGGTGGCATTGGTGGTGGTGCCGAGGTGCTGGATCAGCTGGGTGGTGCGGCTATGAATGTCGGAGACAGTGGTGGTGGGGGTGCCCCCGGACGGTGGGGTGACCTTGACCCGATCACCCTCATAGGCAGTAGCGGTCTGCCACTTCAAGGACTCGGCACTGTAGAAGCGGTCGACAGTCTGGCGGCCAGCGAAGTCGAACTCGTAGCGATGCGAGGTGAGAATCGATACTCGGCTCGTGGGCTGCACCAAAGTGGTGTTGGGCGCGGTCGAGTTGTAATAGCTGTCGCTGAGGACCGCGTTGCCTCGCGAGTCGTAGCGGGTGTCGGCAATCAGCCTGCCACCGGCCGGCGATGGTGCCTGGACTTGGCGAGTGCGCAGGGACGCATCCAGGAGTGTGATTGTGGTCGAGTAGGTGGCGCCGTCAGGTAGCAGCGCTTTGGCGATGACCGAGCTAGGTGCAGTCTTGTTCACCGCGTAGGCGTAGGTGTTTGAAGCGGGCTGGGTCGCCTTGGACTGGCCAGGGCTCCACACCGCGATCACCCGTCCGAGCCCGTCAAGGCTCGCTTCGGTGGTCTGGCCGCCGGGCGCAACACTCTTGATCGGCGCGCCCAGCCGAGTTTCGTAGTACGTGAGGGACGTCAGAGCGGTGCCGCTGCCAGCACCGTCAGGATCTGCGGTGGTGGCAGCCATCGAGGTGAGCAAGCCACCGGCGGTGTTGGTGTAACTGGTCGTAGACACGTTGCCCAGCGCATCGGTTGCCTGAGTGGCGCGGCCCCACTGGTCGTAACTGCGGCGGCCCGTGACTGTCCAGGTACGGTTGGTGCCCGACCCGGTGAGTTGCTCAGTCTTCGACTCCAAGCCCGGAGCGGTGATGCTACCTAGCGCGGCGGTGCCGAAGTACCGACGGCTGGCCGAGAGGACCTGGTTCAGGTCGAGGGCCGCGCCGCAAAGCCCGGGCATCGTGCTCGATTCGGATTCCTCGTTGATCGGGTCCGTGGCCGCGGTTGCCGGGGTGGCGTAGGTGGTGCGAGTGCAGGTTTCGTCACCGGGAACGCCGGTGTCGCCTTCAGATTCGACCTTGGTGGGTTGACCATAGCTGTCCCACTCCAGGGTGCGGTCGATCCCTACGCGCGGGCCGCCAGCGGTCGTCTGGCTAGAAACGGTCCTGGCAACGTCAACTTGGCGGGAGGTGAGTCGGCCGTCGCCGAAGACAGTCTCCGCCTGGGGGTCGCTGATCACCGAAGTGTCCTGGGAACCGCCGACCGCCGTCAGGGTCCGGCTTTCGCGGGTCTGGCCGTTGAACCAGTCCTCATCGGGCCAGGTGGCACCGGTCGAGTCGGTCACCGCGACGGTTTTGGTGCCACCGGAGGCATTCGCCCGGTCTCGGTTCATGCCACGGAAGTAGGTGTTTTCGGTAACAGTTTTGGTCGCTGCGCTTCCGACGACAGTCGTGACCTTGCCGAAGCCCCGCCACTCACCCCAGGTGCGATATTTCGCCTTCACCATTGGCGAATCGTTGTAGCGCCAGGCGCCACCGCCGTCGTAGGTGTAATTGGTCACCACGTCCGAAGCGATGTCGAGATTGAGCGAGGTGAGGTTAACGTCCGCTTGGGCCACGGGGTCGCGATCGGTCACCGAGGTGACCACATACTTGTTGAACCACTGCAGGGTTGGATCACCATCGCCGGAGGAGTAGTAGACCGGCATACAACGGGTCGTGTTGGTGGGGATCTGCGCGGTAGTGGGCACAGTGGTGATGGTGCACTCGGGATGGGAGTACTCCACGATCGTCTGCGCGCCGGTCTCGGCGGTAACAATCGCCAGCCGAGGCTTTTCCAGGGCAACCCCGCCACCGCTGATGCGCGAATCCAGCATCATTGGCGTCAAGGTCGTCGCCGGCGTGGCTATCGACGTGCCTACCTTGCCAGTGTGCGTGATCGAAGCCAGCCAAAGCGATGGCACCGCAGCGCCGTCGGCTGGCTTTGGGAACGAACCGGCCAGCGTCCAGGATTCGGCTGCCTCCCACGCGGTGCCGGCGGCGTCGCGAGTGAAGGTGTCGATCTGCTTGACCCGCTTGCGAGAGAAGAATGTCGGCGAGACCTTCTCCGATGGGCAATAGCTGGCGTCACAGGCAGAGTCCAGCGGAACATCAGGCCAGGCCTTGGTCGTCGCCGAAGTGGGCGTGGCGGTCATGCAGGTTGAGGAGATCGAGATATCGCAGCGCTCCTCGACAGTGAAAGTGACCTTCGCGGGCGAGTCGTCGTTGGTCTCGGCGCCTCGGCGTTCGCCGTACTGGATCTTGGTCAGGTAGCCGCCGCGATCGTAGGTGGAGGAACTGGTGAGGTTCTTTTTGTATTTGTTGGTTTCTCTCACGTAGTAGTAGGTCGCGGTGCTCCCGTTGGGGGAAACCACATAGTCAAGGTTCCAGCGCCACGCGTGGGAGTCGAAGCTGTCGGCAAAGGCCGAGGCGTGGCCCGGTTCACCTGACTGGTTGCCAGCCACCGGCACCGACCACTTCGAGTTCGTATCTGCCGCAGTTGAAGCATCGGCCTTGCCCTTGCCGAAGAAGAACTGCGTGCCGTCAGCAGTGGTGACCCGCCAGTACTCGGCGTTGGACGAGACCGAGCCGATCTTGGCTACGCGCGTGCCGTCGTCAACTGCCAGGCGCCAGTTGGCGGTGTCTCCATCGCGCACCAATTCGCCAGAGTGCCCGTCCATCGACAGGAACGCGTTGTCCCATTTCTCGTTATTGGTCTTCTTCGAATCGGTGAACCAGCACTGGTCTCCGGTGGAGGTGGAGTTGTTGCCATCGGTCTTGTCATCGGCGCAGGCCACGTACTTACGCTCGATGAACCCGCTTGCCAGCTCGAAGCCCTCACCGACCCAGGAGGCCTGATTGTTGGTGTTGGCCACCCCACCATCAGTGCCGCCGGAGGCATAGCTGATCCCCAGGTCAGGAGTGAGGCCGCCTGGCACCGGCGGAGTGCGCAATGGATAGGACCAGGTGAACTGCCCCGAAGCGGTGCCGCCGGCCCAACTCGAGGAAGGCTTCAGCGACGTTTGGGTGTAGTCACCCTGATCACTGGACTCGCCAGCAACCGCGGCCACCACCATCAACGACATGGTGGCCACCTTTGTGGTCGGCCCGTCGCTCGGCGTGGCCGATGAGTCCGCCGGCGGCGTTGTAGTGCCGGTCGACGGGGTCGGGCTCGGTTGCGCACTGATAGACGCACTCGGCGATGGTTGAGTGGTGCTGCTGCTTTCAGGGGCAGTGATCGTGGCGGCCAGTTCCTGCTTGGTGGTGTCGTTCACCGATCCCAGATCGGTTTGCTGTTGGCACTTGGCAACCTCCGGGGTGGTGAGGGCGCATTCGGGCAATCCGACCAGCCGGAGCCTGCTCGCGAAGCCGCCACCACCGGCAGCTGCGAAACCGGAATAGTCCAAGACGAAGCTGGACTTACTGCCCGGCTCGGCCTTCACTGTTGCGACAACCCCGGCACCCACCACCGCTTGACTGGCCTCTCGGCTCAACACCTCGAGGCTTACCGACTTCGAGGCGCGCTTACCTCCGGCAACCGGCGCCAGCCGCACCGGTGTACTCCCAGCGCGCACCGCTTGTCCCGGGGGCACTGACCCCAAATCGACGGTCGCATCCGCCGCCGCTGGCCAGGTCACAGTCTGCGGTTTGAACGCAGACTGTGACCCTCGCTCGCCTTTGGCTGCACCGGCCGCCTTTACCGACACACTCGCGGCCTGCTGAACCTCCGGCATCCAACTGTCGGCATAGGCAGGCACAGCAGGGAATTGCTGCATGCCAATGGTCACTAGGAGGGCGCTCATCAGCACCACCGGACGACGGGACAGCACGGACATTGATCTCCTGACCTAGAGGCTCGAACAGACTTGAAGGTGCGGCAGTTACCAGCTGAACGTTCGCTGGGTCGGGTCGTCGAGTCGCTCGGGGCTCGTCGAACGGGCGTCCTGGGCCGCGACACTGACCTGGTGCTCACCCAGTTCAAACGGGCCCACATCGATCGTTGCGGCACCGTTGGCGTCGGTAGCAGCGCACAAGCCAGCTGCGGCTCCGTTCGCGTCGACCTGGCTCCCATCCACGTAGACGCAGAACTGCTGAAGATCGGGGTTCGCGGGGTTGCGAGACGCCTGAATCTGAAGGGCGGTGTCGGCAGGCAGGGTGGGTTCGTTGGTCCAGCCGTCAGGAATGACCCATGACCAGGTCGGTATTCCCGGAGGAAGGTCAACTGTGAAGCCGAAACTTGCTGCGGTCGAGTACAACTGGGTGTCGACGTTGTAGGTCCGCACCACGGCGGTGTAACTGCCCGATCCGAGGCCGTTCACCGGGACAGCGACCAAACCACCGGACGCCGTCGAAGCTGCCGAAAGCGCTGCCGCTCTAACCACTGTCGAACCGGATTTGATGGTGAATTCCGCCTTCAGGCAGGCGGTTGTGGTCCGGCACGCATACCCTGCTGCCGTAGCCAAGCGCACTGAAAGGGTGTTGTCGGCGCGAACGCTAACTAGCGGCTCTCCCGGGTACGGGTTGGCGATTGCGAAGTTGGCTGGCACTGCTGGTTCCGGCTCATAGGTCACCACCATCTTGGGGGAGTCGCCGGTGCTGTTGTGCCGGTACTCCCGCCACCCATTCTTGTCACCCTCATCGGAGGAGCGGATGCCGACAGTAAACGTCTGCCTGTCGTAGTCAGCGCGTTCTTGTTGCGCCATCGTCGTCACGTTCCACTTTTGCCGGTAGGTCGCGTTGCAGTAGTCTTCGTGGCCCACGGCGTAGTCATTCGTGACTGAACCAACGGGGTGAGTCCCAGGTTGCGACGACCAGGTCGTGCTTGAACTAATCGTGTTGTGGAACTGCACCTTGACCGTCGGTCCGAAGTCGTTATCGGTGCAGGAGTGCTGGGGTGAATGGGTCTGAAGGTACTGGAACTCTGCGGCAGTGATCTGCTTTGAGTTGATGCGGCTGCCGCTGGTGTTGATCGGCCAATTGAACTGGTAGTACATCCGCGACTTGTAGTAGGGAGAAGACCAACCGTTGTAGCCGATCTTGCCCCGCGAGCCGATGTCGGAGTTGTACTTGTTGAAGTCCTCGGTGACCCGAACCGCATACGTCTGTGTGGTAGTTGCGGCAGGATCGATCACAACCGGATAAACGGTGGCTGGGTCTTCAAGAATCGATACTGCCTCGCCGGCGATCGCTGCGAAGGAAGCGGTCCGCGTCGTCGGTGCGGCTGCCTTAGTGGTTGCGGCCAAGCTCGCGTCGATCGCAGCCGTGGTGGCCTCGTTCGCCGGTTCAAGCAGTTCGCCCAAACGCGCATCGGTTCGCTGGCCCTTGGAATCCCACATGTAGGCGGGCGGCACCACAAACCCACGCCCACCAGCAGGGTTACTGAACGCGACAGCGTCATTACCCAGCTTTGAAGCCGTCATTCCGGCCGAGACTGCCTTGATGGGCACTGAGCGCACAATAGGGTTGGTCGCGGCTTCTGCCGACTTCACCACTAGGAACGACTCGACCCCGTCAACAGCGGCCCGCACCACAAGGTCGACGCCCGGCGCAACCTCGGCGAAGGTGGCCAGATTGCCGGCAACAATTGGCTTGGGCAGCGCACCGGCCCATTGGAACTCCAGCCCAGCCGCGCCATCCTGCATCTTCGCAAGCGGACCATTGCCACCGCCAGAAACCGTTACCGGCACCGAGCCGGCCTCAGTGCGCCAGGCCCCTTTTCCATCGGGGACGAGATTCGCTGAAGGCAGGCGCCAGTTCCCCTGGTCATCCTTGACTCGCGCAACTCCAGCCGAGATTTCGGCGCGCAGAAGGCCACTGCCCGGATCGGCGGTAACAAGCAGATTCTCGGTGGTCAGCTTCGAAGCAACCACCGGAACTCCGGTCTTCTTCGCCAAAGCCAGGGCGGCATCTTCACTAAGCAACGCATCGGGCGTGGGTGGCGCCTCGGCCACCGCTGGGGTGCCCGGAACGAGCAAAAACCCCAACCCAATTGCCGCACTACAAGTGGCCGCTGCAACAGCACGCCCAAGCCTCATCCTTATTCCTCCAGAGTCGCGGGCACTTGCTCAACTTGAAACGCATCAATAGCCCACGCGGACGCTATCAGGTCGCCGCCCTCGAAGGACAGGCCAACTGGCCAGTTCTTTGGCCAGTTGGACAAAGAATGCTGCCGGAGTTGATCCCCAGAGGTGCCGAACTCGATTTCACTAGGGGGAATGTGGCGCGGGTGGACCGCTTCGCCAGCATTGGCAAGTCGGTGGGGCAATAATTCATCTTCCGTTCACCTGAGTCGCCGTTGGCAATGCGTTCTTCTGAAGGGGTCCTCGTCAGGTTGGGCAGCCTTCGAACCTGCCGCCAGATCGGAGCTAGTGGTGGGCTTCCTGTCGACTATGGCTTTTGGGCAGCAGAGATCAAGGTGTTGAAGGCGAAAGTCCGCCGCCTTGAAGAGGACAACGCGATCCTGAAAGCGGCAAGAGTTTTCTTCGCGGGGGAACTCGACCCCCGCAACCGTTGATCATGGGTTTCATCGATGAACAACGAAGCCAGGGGCGCGCGGTCGAGTCGATCTGCAGGGTGCTGTCCGAGCAAGGCTGCCAGGTCGCCGCACGTACCTACCGGGCCTGGAAGATCCGCCAGCCCGCAGCCCGTACGGTCACCGACGCCCAAGTCGTCGACCTGATCCGGGCACTGGCTTGGACCACTGATCACCAGCGTCGGCGCCGGTTGGCTCCTGAGGGCTGTATGGGCGGCGGAAGATGGCCGCGCTGGTCCGCCGCGGCAAGAGGATCCGCACCACCATCCAGGCCGACTGGTACAACACCAGACGGGTCCACGGCACCCTCGGAATGGTCAGCCCACTAGAGTACGAAACCACCCACTACACGACCCTGAACCCAGAGCCGCAACCCGCATAGGAGCGGCACGAAACCTAGGGCGCTTCAACCTAGGAACCAAACCCAGTGCGGTTCACCACCTCGCCAATCACACTCGCTTCACGCGTTGGCGGTAGTTGCTCACGTTGTCGCCGTTGATGGTTGTGCGCTGGGTGCCCTGGACGTGGTCCACCTTCTGCTCACCGCCGGTGATCGTGTCAGATTCGATGATCGTGTTGTGTTCGAAGTCGTGGGACTTACCGGTGTTGCGGTAGTACTGGTAAAGCCCCCAATAGGTGCCCGCAGCACCGGCCGGCCCGGCCAGCAAGACCCAACCGGAGTCGCCCGACGAACCCTGCAGCGCTATGAGGAAGTCGATCAATAGCGGCGTCATGACATCATCACCAGAATCCAGATCACGATCGCCTCGAGCACCGTTCCGGCGGCGAGCGCGGCCAAGATCAACCGACCGTGCGACACCGGAACGCTGCCCATGGTCTCGCCGGTGCGTCCGTTCACCGCGATGTAGTGCACCATGGAGGAACTCTTGCCTTCCTGATAGAACGAGTACAGCCACACCGGCAGGTACATTGCCACCCACCGGGTGCCATGGACGTCCAGATGCTCGGCTTCCCAACGCACGCCGCGGTTGTACTGCCGCACCGAGTTGTGAACCTGGGAGCGAGCGATGGACAGCAGTTGATCTTCCAATACTGGCTGGATCTGCGACACGTCCTGATCGCGGCGCTCAGAGGTGTAACCGACCAGGTAGTTGGCGTTCCACTGCACCGCGTTCTTGGTGTCGAACGGCATGATCGTGTTGATGATGTTGTTGGTGTTGACCATCGCGTTTATGTTTGCCCGCTCCGCGGAGGACTCGATGGTGAGGTCGTCCACGGTGTAGTCGACATGCCGATTCAGTTGGTAGACGTCGGCGTCGTAGTAGGTCTCGTCGTGGTCGCCGACCTTGCGCGTGTAGCGCCGGGTCTCGATCTCGCCGAAGCCTTGGACGTCGGCGCTGGCGTTGCCGTCGACCACCATGTAGGGCAAGTAGACCCCCATCACGTTCTCTGGTGAGAATCCGGCGCGGAACGACTTGTGGGCGAAGATCCGGCGCTTTCCGGCGAACTCGCGGATCTTCTCCACCGCTTGGGCCTGTGTGATGCTGAAGGGCAGCACCGCGTCGGGCACGGCACCGTTGGGGATCTGCTCGTTGATCGTGAGCACATGGCGGCACCAGTGGCACCGCGACGACATCGCCTCTGCGGTGTTGACCACGACCTCCGAACCACACCCCGAGCATTTCAGCGTCATCATCCCGGAGACTTCGGGGGAGATGTCGGACGCGCCTGAGGCGATGGTGGTGCCGGTGAGGTCGCGCAGCGAGACGTCGCCGGAGACCATCGGCTCGACCTGAGCCTCGGACCATTCATGTCGACAGAACAGGCAGACCAGCATTCCGGTGGAGACCCGCAACTGAATATCGGTCGAGCCGCACTTCGGGCAGCGGTTGAGGCCGTCGGTCAGTCGGGTGTTGGCGGTATCCACCCGTTGCGGCTCAGCCGTCGCAGACCCGGACGTGGGCTCGCCTATCTGCTGAGTGGGGAGCGGTGGCGGTGGCGCAGTACCACCACCCTCCGCCGCGACCGGCTGTGGGATCGGTTCAGGTGCGGAGTTGCTCATTCCGATCTCCTCAGAGTCCCAGGAGCTTGGCTTTCGCAGCGTCGTAGTCGGCCTGGGTTATCAGTCCGGCGTCCAGCATCTGCTTCATTTGAGTCAGCTTGGCCATCGGATCTTCGCCGGGCTCCTTGGCCGGCGGATCCTGCGGGCCGGGAACTTGAGCCGGGACCTGCGTTGGCTGCTGCAATGCTCCGACTCCGGTGGTGCCGGCGGCCATTCCCATGCCGATCAGTCCACCAACGCCGGCGTTCTCTCCGGCGGACTCGAAGCCTGCCGCCACCGAGGCCTGCAGGTTGGAGTTGCCACGCTGGCCTGCCAGTGCGTCGGCGCGCTGCACGTTGCGCAGCAGTTCGCGGGTGGTCTCGTCGTATTCGATGGCGATGATCGCGGTTGCCGCGATCTCCAAGCCGCGGCCAGACCGCCACTGGTAGTTCTGTTCGACTGCGGCCGACAGACTCTTGGCGAACCCGATCGAATCCTGCTGGAGGCGGGTGATCCGATTCTGCTTCATCGGATCATTGGTGTACATCGAGAAGGCTGGGGCCAGTGAGCCGACCACCTCGTTGAACAGCTGGGCGGCCGCGTCGTTGTCGATGTCAGTGAAGTCGAACACCCGGCCCGGCTCCAGGTAGGCGGCCGGGACGAAGGCCTTGATGAACAGGATCGGATCGACGATCTTCAGCGTGTAGGTGCCGCGGGTGATCGCGCCGACCTGGGCGTTCATGTAAGCGTCGTCCCAGTAGATCTCGGACTGCGTGCCGAAGCGGTTGTTCGGCAGCTCTTTCAGCGTGACGAAGTAGGCGCGCTGTTGGGCGCTGGGCCGTCCGCCGAACTTGAAGCGTTCCCACGACGTGGTGACCAGCGAGCTGACGATGTCGTTGCCGGCGAAGATCGATTGGGAATCTTGGGCCTCGGAGTTCCACTGATAGGCCCCAGCCTGAGCGGCGAAGCCGGTGATGGCGCCTTCCTGCATCAGCACCAGGCCGTAGCCCTCGGGAACGACGATGCGGCTGCCGTTGGTGATCACACCGTCAGAGCCCTTGGTGTTCGACCCGCGCCCGGCGTTCTGCCCCTGCGGCACCGCGGCGAACAGGGCGGCTGTGGGAGCCAAGCCTGCGGGCACCGAGTAGAAGTCCTGCCACTGATCGGCCAGAGTTCCGCCGATCGCACCGATCGCTGCCTGAATGAGTCCCATGGAAAGAGTCCTCTCGTTGTCAAAGCCGGTCGCACCCACCTTCGAGCAAAACTCACCCTAGTGGCTGCACTGTCCCGCGGCCCATACCCCACGACCATCCGTCTGGGATCTTCTACCCATGGTGCCGCACCGGAAAAAAACACCCAGGGTTTCGTCACTGTGAACGGCGAGGTGGTCAGCGCCCTAGACACCGGCGAAATCCCCAGCGAACACCAGATCGACCCAACCCTCAGCCACTGGCGAAACCAGCTCACCCCACCAGGCCGAAGGCCCCAGAAATGACAGATGTCTCGCGACATATGAGACACATCTCGCGAGACATCACACTGGTGGAGCTAAGGGGATTCGAACCCCTGACCTTCTCATTGCGAACGAGACGCGCTACCAACTGCGCCATAGCCCCAGGTGCCTTACGGCCCGTCGAGTCTAGCATCGGGCTCGGGTGAGGAAAAAACCGCCAGGCGCCTTTGGGTGAGCCTCCCACCGGCCCGCCGAGCAGGCAGAAAAGTCACTCACTACGGCTGTTCGGTGCCTTCGGTGCCCGCGTACTCTTGGGCCAAACAATCCGCTCAGACGCGGCCGGGCTGAGCGGCCCATCGCCGAACGGCACCGGAAGCAGGTAGGTAGACATGCAGCTTCGCAAGCCACTACTGACTCTCGCAGGCGCCACCTTGGCCCTGGGGCTCTCCGCCTGTGTGGTGCCGCCGGTGACGACCGCGCCAACGCCGTCCCCGCAGCCGACCACCGTGGCAAGTTCACCTTCGGTCACTCCGTCCGCGAGCCAGTCGGCCTCTCTTGAGGCGAATCTCGGCCCCGACGGTGTCGCTGCGCTCAAGCTCGGCATGACCAAGGCCCAGGCGATCCAAACCGGCCAGGCCACCGAAATTTCCGGCAGCGCGGGCACCTGCGGCGCCGATGGGGACGGACGCCTGCTCGGCGCCCACCCGGCCGATGTCGACGACCTGGACGGCAAGCTGTTCTTCTCGGCCACCACCGGCCAACTGGTGATTATCGGCGCCACCTCTTCGATAGCCACGCCGGAGGGCGTCCACCTGGGCAGCACCTACGCCCAGGTGAAGAAGGCCTATCCGACGTGGAAGGGCAGCGAAGGCAAAGAGGGCGTGGGCTTCGTGAAGGTGACCGGCAATGCTGAGGCGTTCTACCGCATCTATCTCGACGCCGGCCAGGTGCTAGAGCTCACCCTGCAGGCCAAAGACCAGGACTGCGCCGAGTAGCCCGACGCTGAGCAGAACGGCCCCCCGCCGAAGCGAGGGGCCGAGCTGGTTCAACAGGATCAGATGGGGCTGATGTTCGATGCTTGCGGACCCTTCGGGCCCTGGGTGATTTCGAATTCAACCTTCTGGTTTTCGTCCAGCGTGCGGAACCCGGAGGTCACGATCGCGGTGTAGTGAGCGAAAACGTCAGGTCCGCCGCCGTCGGGGGCGATAAAGCCGAAACCCTTTTCTGCGTTGAACCACTTAACGGTTCCAGTGGTCATGCAACATTCTCCTTCTAACGGGCGCGGCACCGACTTCCGATGCCGCCTGTGGTCTCCGCACCCCCCGTGGTGGAGACAGCCCATTACCCGTTGGGGTGAGCCAGTACAGCGACTACGTCTGGAACGATAGCGGGTTGTCACCCGAATGGGGAACACCTGCGCCCACGAGTACGGGTTTTGATCTCGTATCGTGACCTATTCTCATCCGGGTAGGCGCACCGGCAGCGCCTTGGCTAGCACCCGGGTGACCATCACTGACTTGGCTCCGACGGCGTCTCCGTCCAGCTGAGCCTCGACCGGTTCGGCGGTGCGGACCGATATTTGCCGATCCTGCAGATGAACCAGACTCCGATGCCCGCGGCGCTTTCCAGAAATCAGATGCAGCCCAAGTGCAGCCCAGGAGAATAGGGAATGTGGCGAGGCCACCACCACATCAAGCAGACCATCGTCGAGGCTGGCTTGCGGAATCAACTGCACCCCACCGGTCAGCTCTCCACAGTTGCCCACCAGGACGGTGCGGGCGTGTTGAGTGCGCAACCGGTGCGAGTTGGTCTTCACCCGGACGGCAAAGCCGAGGCGGAACGCCGCCCGTGCCCCGGAGGCCGCATAGGCCCACCAGCCGACCTTCCTCTTCAACTCAACGTCGACCCCAGCCATGATCTCGGCGTCCATGCCCATGCCGGCCATCACCACGAACACCTCGGCTTCGGCGCCGTCCCATTGCACCTCGCCCACATCGATCAGCTGAGTGCGGCCGGTGAGCGCCGTCACTAGCGAGGCCTCCAGATCATCCACTGGCAGCTTCAGGTTTCGGGCCAACAAGTTCCCGGTGCCAGCAGGCAACAGCCCCAGCGGCACCCCGGTGCCCAACAGCCCGCCGGCCACTGCCCGCACGGTGCCGTCCCCGCCGAGCGAACAAACCAGCTGCGCCCCGGATGCCACGGCCTGCGCGGCCTGTCCGAAACCTGGATCGGCGGCTTCGGTCTCGTACCAGTCGGGAGCCGACCAGCCGTGATCGGCGCACACCCGCTCCAACTCGGCCTTGATCTGCGACACGTCGTCGAACTTGGTCGGATTGAGTACCACCGCCCAGCCAGCGTTCTGCTCTGCTTGCATCGATACTCCTTGGGGCCACCTTGGGGTTGGTCCTCGGCGCTGGGTTGCCAGTGCTGAGTTGTCGGTCCTGAATACCTGTGTGGAGCCCACTGTAAGCCGAGACTAGCCAGCCCCGGGCTAGTCCATTCCTGGGTCGCAACGTTGGGCTGGGCGGGGCGGGCGTGCCACAGTGTGGCGTGCGCCTGATCACCCGATTCCCGTTCTGGGTTGTCGCGCTGTGGTTAGTCGTGGTGATCGGTGCGGGCGCAGTCGCTGGCGGAGCCTTCGGCGGCGGCCCGATCTTCACCAAGCTTGAGTCCTCGGAGCCGCGAGCTCCCGGCTCGGATTCTGATCGGGCTTCGACCATCGTTGAGGAGTCGGTGGGGGCCGATGTGACCCTACTGGTCACCAAGCTGCGAATCGGCAAGACCAAGACAGCCAGCAAGGTGGCACCCCTAGTCGCCACGGCGCGCGATGACCTCAAAGCAATCGATGGGGTCGATTCGGTGCTTGACCCGTGGCTGTTTGGATTCACGACTCCGCTGGCCGAACCGCTGTTGGCTGAAGACGGCGACGGGTTCCTCGTCCGCGTCACCATTGACCCCGATATTGAGGAGTCAGCCAAAGACCAAGCCTCCGTTGAGGTGACTGATCGGCTCAATGAACTGGGCGACAGTGTCACCGCCGAGTTCGGCCAGGCCAAATATGTGGTCTCCAACTTCGACCTGATCGTCAAAGAGATCAATGCCGTGATGGAAGGCGATCTCACCAAAGCCGAGGCGCTCACCCTGCCGATCTCCTTGGTGGTGATGATCTTCGTATTCGGCGGGCTGCTGTCCGCTGGCATGCCGATCATTGGAGCCTTGGCCTCCATTACCGGCGGCCTGGGAATCGTCTTGGCAGTCTCCTACTTCATGAAGCTGGACGCCGTGACCATCAACGTCGTCACGGTCATTGGTCTTGGCTTGTCCATTGACTACGGGTTGTTGATGGTCTCGCGGTTTCGCGAGGAGTTGATTAGGGCCGGGGTCTCCCCCCAGGGCGGTCCCAGCCGTCTTGACCCGGCCGTGCACCAAGCGGTGCAACAGACGATAGCCACCGCCGGACGCACCGTGGCCTTCTCGGCATTGACCATCGCCATTTCGGTCTCCGGCCTGCTATTGATGTCGCCGCCGATTCTGCGCGGCATGGGCGTGGCTGCGGCCAGTGTTGTCGTCTTCGCGATGCTCACCGCCACCACATTGCTGCCAGCGGTGCTGACCCTGATCGGACGGCGGTTGGCTGGCCCCAGCGTGCTGATGCGGTGGTCAGGCTTTCGGTGGCTGCTGGTTCGGCTTGGCGACGTCGGCACCGAGCACGGCGCCTTCTCCGCGCTGGCCGGTTGGGTGCAGCGCCACGCCTGGCCGGTGATGATCGGCTGCGTAGCGCTGCTCGCCGTCGCGCTGGTGCCACTGGCTCACCTGCAACTTCGCAACACCGGCCTGGAGATGCTGCCGCCCGGCGGTGAACAAGAGCACTACCTCTCGGTGATCGAGGAGCAGTACCCGGCTTGGGCCGATTCGGAGGCCTTCCTGATCACCAAAGACGACCTGAGCCGCGACGAACTCGATGACCTGGTGGCGGACATCGCTGAGGTCGACAACGTTGAGAAGACCGAAGCCCCAGTCGAGATCGATGACGAACACACCCTGGTGCAGATACGTCTCGACGTTGCCGATCCCGGCGGCGTGGAGGCGACGCGGGCGGTGACCGAGATCAGGGCATTGAGCGATCGGGTCTGGGTCGGCGGCAATGCTGCCGGGCAACTCGACTTCATCCGAGCCCTGGCTCAGGGCCTGCCAGCGGCCGGCGCCCTGGTGGCGGCAGTCACCTTCGTCCTGCTTTTCTTCATGACCGGCTCAGCGCTGGTGCCGATCAAAGCCCTGATTACCAACGTGGTCTCGATCGGCGCCTCACTGGGCATCACCACCTGGATCTTCAGCGCCGAACACGGCTTCGACAAGACCGGCCTGGAGAGCTATGTGGTCGCCTTGGTGGCGGCCTTCGGGTTCGGCCTCGCGATGGACTACGAGGTCTTCCTGCTCGATCGGGTCAAGGAGTTCTACAACCACCTTCGCGACAACGACGCCGCAGTTCGGCTCGGTCTGCAACGCAGCGGTCGAATCATCACCTCGGCCGCTTCGGTGATCGTGGTGGTCTTCCTCGGCTTTGCCACCGGTTCGATGGATTCCATCAAGCAGGTTGGGGTGGCGCTGGCGATCGTGGTGGTGCTGGACGCCACCCTGGTGCGGATGTTGCTAGTGCCAGCAACCATGACGGTGCTGGGAGATGCCAACTGGTGGGCGCCGCCGATGCTGCGACGCCTGGGCGGTGCTTTCGCCAGCACGGCGGTGCCGAGGCGATCACTGGGACGCCGTCCGGCCGCAACTGCCGGCCCAGGAGCTCCCCGGCGAGCGGTTGCTGGCGCACGACCCGGGAGTGGGACGGCACCAAGACGAGCGGCAGCCTGATCGGGACTTCAGGGCAGCGGGGGTGCCGGGGTGGGGCGCAAAGCCACCCGGGTCTGGGTTTGGGCCACCCCGCAGCTGGCCTTGAGACGCTTGATCAGCGCATTCAGGGCTGCGGTGTCGCTGACCACGGCCCTAACCAGGTAGTCAAAGGGCCCGGTCAGATGCACGGCGTCAACGATCTCGCGAATCGGCCGGATCGCTTCGGCGAAGGTGTCATTGTCGGTGGCTGCGTCCAGTCGCAGATCGATGAACACCTCCAGACTGCCGCTGGCGGTGGAGGAGTTCGAGCCCGATATCACCGTGTAGCCGGTGATGATGCCGTCCGCCTCGAGTTTGCGGACTCGTGCCGCAACCGCGTTGGTGCTCAGGCCCACCCTTCGCCCAAGCTCGCTGAACGAAAGGCGAGCGTTGTCACGCAATTCGCTGAAGATTTGCTCATCAATGCCGTCCACACTGCGCAATCGTAGTGTCTGGCCGCCAAAAATGCAGGCGTGGCGGGCCGCACGAGGCAGGCTTAGTCGGGTGAGCGACGCCATCTTGACCGCAACCCTGGCTGGCCTGGCCGCCGGGCTGGGTGTCGCGATGCCGCTGGGCGCTATTGGGGTGTTGATCCTGCGCGAGTCGATGCTGAACGGTTTGCGCAGCGGCGCGGCTGCCGCGGCCGGGGTCGCCTTCGTCGACCTGGTGTATTGCGCCCTGGCGGTCAGCGCCGGCGCGTTGTTGGCCCCATTGATCAGCGCCGCCGGGGTGGTGGCCGGGGTGGTCTCTGGGCTGGTGGTGATCGGGCTCGGCGTGCACCAACTGTTGACCGCCCCAGCGCCAACCAATGCCGCACTCGACGTGCCCCGCCGAGCGGTCTTCGCGCGGTTCGTGGGGCTCACCGCCATCAATCCGCTCACCTTGCTCTACTTCTTGGCCCTGGCAGGCGGCCTGACCGCCACCGGCGGCGGCGCAATGGTGGCGCCTGCCTTCGTGATCGCTGCCGGGGTCGCGTCCCTGGCCTGGCAGCTTGGCCTGGCGGCGGTGGGCAAAGTGCTCGGAGCGACGATTCCGGAGCGGGTGACGCGCCTGCTCGGCCTGGTGGCATCTGGGCTGATTATTGCCCTGGGGGTTGCGGTGATCGTGGGTACGCTGCTAAGCCGTTAGCGGTTCCGTGGGAGGCGCCAGTTAGGAAGCCAGAGCCGCAGCCACTACGGTTTCGTTGTGACGAGCGAGAATTTTGAGCCGGCGACCCCGGACGTAGCCAGTACTGACGACGGCCCCAGTTTTGCCGATTTGGGCCTAGACGAGCGGCTGCTGCGCACGCTGAAAGACCTCGGCTACGAAAACCCGTCCCCGATTCAGGCGGCCGTCATTCCGGCGATGCTGGAAGGCCGCCACGTGGTTGGCCTGGCCCAGACTGGCACCGGAAAGACCGCAGCCTTCGCCCTGCCGATCCTCGAAAAGCTCGACTTGAAGCAGAAGGCACCTCAGGCTCTGGTGCTCGCCCCCACCCGTGAGCTCGCGCTCCAGGTGTGTGAGGCCTTCCAGTCCTACGCCACCCGCATGCACGGCGTCCACGTCCTGCCGGTCTATGGCGGCCAGGGCTACGGCGTCCAGCTGAGCGCGCTGGCGCGCGGCGTCCATGTGGTCGTCGGTACGCCCGGCCGGATCATGGACCACCTGGAAAAGGGCACCCTCGACCTGACCCAGCTGCGCTTCCTGGTGCTGGACGAGGCCGACGAGATGCTCTCGATGGGGTTCACCGAGGATGTCGAAACCATTCTGGCCGACACTCCTGACACCAAGCAGGTGGCGCTGTTCTCGGCCACCATGCCAGCTCAGATCCGTCGGCTGAGCACCAAGTACCTCACCGATGCGGTCGAGTTGGCCGTCAAGGGCAAGACCGCTACAGCGCCGAACGTCCGGCACCGTTACCTGCAGGTCTCCTTCCCGCAGAAGGTGGACGCACTGACCCGCATCCTCGAAGTGGAGAACTTCGAAGGCATGATCGTGTTCGTCCGCACCAAGAACGACACTGAGACGCTGGCCGAAAAGCTGCAAGCCCGCGGTTTCTCCGCTGCGGCCATCAACGGCGACGTCGCGCAGCCGCAGCGCGAGCGCGTGATTGGGCAGCTGAAGTCCGGCAAGCTCGACATTCTGGTGGCTACCGATGTGGCCGCTCGCGGCTTGGACGTGGAGCGAATCAGCCACGTGATCAACTTCGATCTGCCGCTGGACAGTGAGTCCTACGTGCACCGGGTCGGTCGTACCGGGCGCGCTGGCCGCAGTGGCGAGGCGGTTTCCTTCGTCACCCCGCGCGAGCGGCGCCTGCTCTCCTCGATCGAGCGGGCCACCCGGCAGACCCTTTCGCCAATGAACCTGCCCAGCGTTGAGGACATCAACGCCACCCGCCTGAGCCGCTTCGATGATGCCATCACCGCAGCTTTGGCCGATGAGCGCATCGATTTCTTCCGCCAGGTCGTCACCCACTACGTCGACGAATACGACGTGCCCGAGGTGGACGTGGCCGCAGCTCTGGCCCTGAATCTGCAGGGCGACGAGCCGATGCTGCTCGATCCCAAGGCTGAGGTGCGAGCCCCAGTGGAGCGTCCCGACCGCGGCTTCCGTGATCGCGATGGCGACTCGGATCGGGGCTCGTCGCGCCCGTCGCGCGGCAGTGGCCCGGCGATGAACACCTACCGTCTCGAAGTGGGCAAGCGCCACAAGATCGGCCCGCGCCAGATCGTCGGCGCACTGGCCAATGAAGGTGGCTTGCGCCGGGAAGATTTCGGCCATATCGACATCCGTTTGGACTACTCGCTGGTCGAGCTGCCCGCTGCCATGTCTCCTGAAACCTGGGAGGCGCTACGCAGCACCCGCATTTCCGGTCGACTGATCGAGTTGGCTCGTGACAACGGCGCTCCCCGTCGCCGCGACGACCGTCCACGCCGCGACGACAAGCCGCGTGGCGGCAGCTCCTACAAGGGCTCTCGCTACTAAGGCTTCGACGGGCTCAGCCAACTGGGCTTCGACGGGCTCAGCCAACTGGGCTTCGACGGGCTCAGCCAACTGTTGTTCAGTTCCCTGAGCTTGTCGAAGGGCCGAAGGGTCAGCCAACTTGAATGTTGGCGATCAGGTGGGGTTTGGTGCCATCGATGGTGGTCACGGCTGCATCCCAGCGGTCGCCAGCGGAGCGCCACCACGCGCCAACCTCGGTCGGCAGCAGGATCGGCTTGGTGAAGCTCACCTCAACCCGGTACCGATCAGGCAGTTTGGCCTCGATCGCGGCCAGCAGTCGGGCGTGAGTCCACATGCCGTGGATGAGCGGACGGGCGAAGCCGAAGGCTCGCGCGGCCAACAGATGGGTGTGAATCGGATTCGGATCCCCAGACACCCGGCGGTATTGCCGACCAAGATCAGCTGGCAGCCGCCAGTGCGCGATCGGGGTGATCGGGGTGAAGGCCGCTCGCTCGACAGCTACCGGCTCGCCGTCCACTCTCGCCCCGGGTGCCAGATAGGTGCTCACGCCGTCCCACACCAACTCCTCACCAACCCGCACCTCGCCGACCAGATCGAGCAGGGCGCCGCGCTGGTGAGGGCGAAGGTTGGTCACCCGCACCGAGATGTCGAGCGTCTCGGTGGCGCGCACCGGCCGATGCAGCTGCATTTGGTTGGAGACGTGCACCACCCCGGCCAACCGGATCGTCGATTCGGGATCGGAAAGCAGCAGCACGTGCAGCGGGAAAGTCAGCACGTGCAGCCAAGTCGATGGGACGGCATCGCGGACGGTGAAGCCACAAACCTGGTCGTAGGCGGCCAATCGTTCAAGGTCCTGGCTCACCGGGTTCAGCCGAAGCGTATGGCCAGGAATCCGGGCCGGGCCGCGGCCAAAGCTGGGCAGCAACCCCTTGGCAAACAGTGGCCCCATTGCACCGACAGTGGCCAGCTCGCGCACTTCCATCAGGCGCCCACCAGATTCTGCCCGCACACCCGGATCACTTGGCCGCTCACGCCGGCCGATGCCGGATCGAGGAAGTAGCCGATGGTCTCCGCCACATCGATCGGGTCTCCGCCCTGGCCGAGGCTGTTGGTGCGGCGGAAGACCTCGCGCTGCACGAAGGGAATCTTGGCGGTCATGTCAGTCTCGATGAAACCAGGTGCGACCGCGTTTACCGTGATGCCACGCTCGGCCACCTCGGCAGCGAAAGCGCGCACCAACCCGACTACCCCCGCCTTGGAGGCGGCGTAATTGGCCTGGCCGCGATTGCCGGCGATACCGGAAGTCGAGGCGATCGAGACGATCCGGGCGTCATCGCCCAGGCCGCCGGGACGTCCGTCGAGTAGCACGGGGTTGATGCGCAACTGGGCGGCCAGGTTCACCTCGATCACTTGACCCCAACGGGCAGCATCAGTGTTGGCCAGTAGCTTGTCGCGGGTAATGCCGGCGTTGTGCACCAGGCCATGAATGCGAGCCTGTTCGCCGTAGCGGGACGCCACGTGGGCCGCGATTCGCTCACCCGCCTCTGCTGCGGTGATGTCGAGTTGGAGCGCAGTGCCGCCCAATCGGTTGGCCACCGCGGCCAGCGCCTCGCCGGCTGCCGGGACGTCAACGCAGACCACCTTCGCGCCGTCTCTGGCTGCCACGCCAGCAATGCGGGCGCCGATCCCGCGAGCCGAGCCGGTAACCACCACGATCCGGTCGAGCAGCGGCCGGGTCGCCAGCTCACCAGGCGGGGTGAGTGGCGACCCGACCGTCCAAGACTGGCCGTCGACGAATGCGGAACGTCCCTCCAGTAGGAAGGACATCGTCGAGGCCAACTCGGCTCCGGTGATGCTGGGGGAGCAGTAAATGAGGTTGCTGGTGGCGCCGTGTCGCAGTTCCTTGCCGACCGTCCGATTGATGCCGTCCAGACCCTGCCGGACGGCGTTGGCTTCCAGGCCCTCAACCTCGGCATCGGCCAGCACCACGACGCGCCCCGAGGCCTCCAGCCCCTTCATCGCTGGCCGCAGGACGGCTCGAAGGCCTTCGAGTTCGACCAGCTGTCGCAGCCCACGGGCATCAATCACCAGCGCCCCGATGCGTTCGGGGTAGGCCGGGGGCTCGGCGCCGTCATCGCGCAGCGCTGAGTCGATCGGCACGCCGAGCAGCGCCAAGGTGTCGGTGGCCAGAGTGGAGCCGGCCAGTGCGGCGGTGACCACCGCGCCCGCGGGGAGTTTGCGGCCACGCCGCAGCACTTCCGGTTCGGGGAGGCCGAGCTTCTCGGCGACCAGTTGGCCGGGGGCGGAGTATAAGAGTTGCTCTAGGACTGACATCAGACCGCCTCCAGAATTGCGACCACGCCTTGGCCGCCGGCGGCGCAGATCGAAACCAGGCCGCGGGCGCCGCTGCCCTCGGTGTGCAGGGTCTTGGCCAGGCTGGCCACGATTCGGCCACCGGTGGCGGCGAACGGGTGCCCGGCGGCCAGTGATGATCCGTGGACGTTCAACTTGGCCCGCTCGATCGATCCCAGTGGTTTGGCCAGCCCTAGCCGGTCGCTGCAGAACTGCGCCGATTCCCAGGCGGCCAGCGTGGCCAGCACCGTGCCAGCGAAGGCCTCATGTATTTCGTAGAAAGCGAAGTCGCCCAGCTGCATCCCTTGGCGTTCCAGCAGTCTGGCCACCGCATGCGCTGGTGCCAACAGCAGATCGTCACCGCTGGTGTGATCGATGGCGGCGACTTGGGCGTCCACGATTCTGGCCAGGGCTGGCAGCCCGTTGGCCTTGGCCCACGACTGCTCAGCCAGCAGGACGGCCGCGGCGCCATCGGTGAGCGCAGTGGAGTTGCCCGCGGTCATAGTGCCCTCGGCGCCGCCGAACACTGGCTTGAGGGCCGCCAGCTTTTCGGCCGAGGTGTCGGCGCGCAGCAGCCCGTCCCTGGTAACGCCGTGGTAGGCGGTGACGAGATCGTCGAAGAAGCCGGCATCCCAGGCGGCGGCCAGGTTCTGGTGGGAGGTCAGCGCCAACTCGTCCTGAGCGGCGCGGGTGATGCCCCAGGACGCAGTCGTGGCGGCTTGATGCTCGCCCATGCTCAAGCCGGTGCGCGGTTCGACCACCTGGGGGGCGATCGGCAGCAAATGGTGCGGGCGAATCCTGGCTAGGGCTTCCAGTCGCTGGGGCAGCGTCTTGGCCCGATTGGCTGCCAGCAGTGCCCGGCGCAGGCCGTCGGTAACGGTGATCGGCGCGTCGGAGGCGGAGTCAACGCCAGCGCCGATGCCGGAATCGGCTTGGCCGAGGGCGATCTTGTTGGCCACGTACAGCACGGTCTCCAGGCCGGTGCCGCAGGCCTGCTGCAGGTCGACCGCGGGGGTGGTTGGGTCGAGAGCTGAGCCCAGAACGGCCTCGCGGGTGAGGTTGAAATCGGCGCTGTGTTTGAGCACCGCGCCGCCAGCGACCTCGTCGAGCCGCCGTCCGGCCAGGCCGAAGCGAGCGGCCAGGCCGTCGAGGGCCGCGGTGAGAAGATCGAGATTGCTGGCTTGGGCATAGGCGCCGCCAGCTTTGACGAAGGGCGTGCGGTTGCCACCGACGATCACCGCTGATCGAGGCAATTTCATTGGTCCTCCAAGGGTTTGCAGCACCATACTTTTACTAGATACCGACGGTAGCAGGTACGGCTCGTACCGAGTACCCTCGCTGTATGGCAAGCAGTACTGATGGTCGTACCACCCGCTGGACGGAGCACCGCACCACCCGGCGGCGTGAGCTGGTTGAGCATGCCCTGCGAGCTATTCGCAAACGCGGAGCTGCCGTGGGCATGGAGGACATCGCGGCCCAGGCGGGCACCTCCAAGACGGTCATCTATCGCCACTTCGGCGATCGAGCCGGCCTTTACGCCGCCGTGGTCGCCAACGTCCACGACTTCATCCATCACGGTCTGGAAGCAGCACTGCAGCTCTCCGACCCCTCCGATCTGCCGGTGCTCGCTCACGATCTGGCCGATGCCTACCTGAGCCTGGTGGAGCGCGATCCTGAGATCTACCGCTTCGTGCTCAGCCCGCCAACCGCTGATGCCGCCGCCCGCATTGACCCCTATGGCGGTCTGCTGGAGATCATCGGCGGTCACGTCAGCCAGGCCATCGCCAACCACCTCATCACCAACGGCCAAGACCCGGCGCCGGCGGCCACCTGGGGTAATGGTCTGGTCGGCTTCGTCCGGGCGGTTGCCGACAACTGGGTGGCCTCTGGGCAGACGAAGACCCGGCAGGTGCTGGTCGCCGAAATCGACGCCTTCTTCACTCCGGCACTAGCCATTGGGTTGGCCGCCGTCCCACAACCGCAGGAGCAACGATGACCCTGTTGATGAATCCCACCGAACAGCTCACCACCTTGGGCGCAACGCTGCGCCGGGCGTTGGACGGCGAGTTCGCCGACACCCGAGCCGCAGCCAGGGCGGCGTTCCCGGTGGCAAATCTGCACCGCGACCCCACCCAGGATTTGGCCACCGCCCGGGCCTGGGTGCTTGATCGCCTGATTGAGTTGGGCGAGGCCGGGGTGCTCGCGGCTGGCGTGCCGACGAGCGCAAGTGACCCGGGTGACCCACTGGCCGCAGTGGTTGCCTTCGAGATGCTCGCCTACGGCGATCTGTCGACCACGATCAAGTCTGGCGTCCAGCTGGGCCTGTTCGGCGGGGCAGTGGTGAACCTGGGCACCGCCTGGCATCACGACACCTACTTGGGCGACATCACCAGCTTGAAGTTGCTTGGCTGCTACGCGATGACCGAGATCGGCCACGGCTCAGACGTCTTCGGCCTGGAGACCACCATCACCTACATTCCCGAGACCGACGAGTTCGAGGTGCACTGCCAAACCGAGGAGGCCACCAAGGCCTACATCGGCAATGCCGCTAGTCACGGGAGCATGGCGGTGGTGTTTGGTCAGCTGCAGGTACGGGGCCGCAGCCACGGCGTCCATGCGATCCTGGTGCCGATCCGCGACGAGGCCGGCGCCGATCTGCCGGGCGTTGTGACCGGCGATCAGGGTGGCAAGGGCGGGCTGCTCGGCGTCGACAACGGCACCATTCGCCTCCAGCGGGTGCGAGTGCCGCGCCGGATGCTGCTCGACCGCTACGGCGGCGTGGACGACAAAGGCCGCTATCAGTCGGCCATCGACAACCCCAACCGACGCTTCTTCACCATGCTTGGCACCCTGGTGCGTGGCCGAATCTGCGTCAGTGCGGGCGCTGGCATTGCCGCTCGTCGGGGGCTTTCGATCGCCACCCGGTACGCCCTGAAGCGGCGGCAGTTCGCCGCCGCTGGGCACCCCGATGGTGTGGTGCTGGCCGACTATCTGATTCATCAGCGTCGCCTGCTGCCGCTGATTGCCCGCTCCTATGCCCTCGGCTTCGCCCAGAACGAAGTGACCGCCACGCTGGTGCGTGCCCAGGGAAGTGGGCAGGCCAGCGAAGAGGAGCAGCGCCAATTGGAGACCCGGGCCGCTGGCATCAAGGCGATCACTACCCGGTTCGCCAACGACGCGTTGCAGGAATGCCGCGAGGCCTGTGGTGGTGCGGGGTATCTGGCGGAGAACCAGCTAGTCGGCCTGCGCGCCGACATCGACATCTTCGCCACTTTCGAGGGCGACAACACGGTGCTGCTTCAGCAGGTGGCAAAGGCGCTGCTCGCCGACTACGCCCACATCTGGGGTGAGCTGAACACTGCTGGCATGGTGCAGGCCGCCGCGCGGGTGTTCGGCGACACCGTCTTGGAGCGCACCTCGGCGTCATTACTGGTGGACCGGCTCATCACCACAGCTAAGCGGCAACCCGAGCAAACCACGCTCGATGATCGCGGTTGGCAGGCACTCATGTTCACCGAGCGGGAGCGGCACTCGTTGGAGTCGCTGGCTCGGCGAGCCCGTAAGGCTGGTAAGAGCTACGAGGCCCTCAACCAGCTGGGCGACCACCTCCTCTTCGTCGCCAAAGCGCATCTGGAGCGGATCACGCTGGAAGCCTTCATCGCCGGCATCGTGGCGTGTGATGACCCCGAAACCAAGGTGGTCCTGCAGCGGCTGTGCAGCCTGTACGCGCTGAGCAGCATTTCGGCCGATCGAGCCTGGTTCAACGAACACGGCAAGATCTCGGCCGGCCGATCGAAGGCCATCGGGGCGCGCATCAATGCGCTTTGCGCGCAGTTGCGTCCCGATTCCCTGGCAGTAGTGGAAGGGCTTGGCATTCCAGCGCCCTGGCTGGGAGCCGCCTTCCTCGACGACTGACCTCGTCTGCCAGGTACCGCGAACTGCGGCGGTCGTCCCGTCCCCCCGGTGGGACGGCCGCCGCGTTCGCCAATAGCCCGCGAAACGCCTCGCCACTAGGCGGCGCGCTCGGGCGCCGCTCCTCGATCTAGGCTGGCGCTGGCAACCACCCTGGAGGTAACTCATGGACGACATCACTGCGACCCGAATGGACATCGTGCGTCGGGTCACCGGAGTCGCGGCATTGACCGCCGCCGGTGCCATGGTGGCTGGTCTGGTGTGGAACTTTCTGCTCATTCAGCCGGTAGTCGACCTGATCGGCGCGGACGGCATCATCCTCGTGGGCGACGTGTCCTTCACGCTGGAGGCGGTGGCGAGTGCAACGGTCGTGCTGGGAGCGGTTCTCGGTTGGCGACTGCACCGGCCGGTTTGGGTGCGGGGCCTGTTGCCGGCATTGAGCGGACTGGCTCTCAACTGGGGGTGGTGGTTGTTGGACAGAAGAGTGGACCTCTGGGGATTGGATCGTTTCCTTACCGAGGACGGCGGCCCGCTTTCTCCGGAACTACTACAGCTAGGGCTAATAGCCACTAGCGCCATCGTGGCCATTTCTCTGCTCGCCATTGGGCTGGTTGGCTATGGCGGCAACCAGATTCTGCGCTCGCCGGTGCTGAAGTCGGTGCCCGTAGCTGCCAGCTAGGCCAGACCAAGGCGGCGACCGATCGCAGCTGCCGCAGCCCCAGCGATCACCACCACGATGTAGGGCGCTTTCAGCTTCAGCGCGATGGCGCCAGCCAACAGCGACAGCAGCCGGGAATCAACAGCCAGCGCCTGCCCGGTCGCCACGGTGTTGATGGCGGTCAGCGAGGACAGTAGGCCGACGGTCAAAGTGCCAGCCAGCTCAGTGACCGGCGGGCGATCCA
Organism: Propionicimonas sp.; assembly: GCA_013791955.1. GTDB lineage: Bacteria > Actinomycetota > Actinomycetes > Propionibacteriales > Propionibacteriaceae > Propionicimonas. Next base: position 71,343 of record VMSW01000006.1, on the reverse strand, counting down.
ACCAGGCCTGCGGCAACAGATAGCCCGAGACCTTCAGCGCATAGGTGGCGAACGCGGCCAACAACACCCAAACCCAGAGACTCATGCGGCTGCCTTCCGCCCGAAGTGCCGCCAGGCCCAAACGGCCGCAGTCACAGCTGCGGCCACCAGCACCGGGATGCCCGGCGGTACCAGCGGCACCATCGCGATGGTCGCCACCGCGGCGATGATCGCCACCGCAATCGGATCCTTGGCGGTCAGCCGCGGCCAGAGCAGGCCGAGGAAGGCGGCCACTGCGGCGCCGTCCAGGCCCCAGAGCTTTGGGTCGCCAATGGCGTTGCCGGCTAGGGCCCCTAGCAAGGTGAAGGCGTTCCACATCACATAGACCCCCGCCCCCGCAGTCCAGAAGCCGCGCACGCGTTCGTCGTGATCCTCCTGGGCGACCGCGGTAGCGGTGGATTCATCGATCGTGAGCTGACCCATCAACGGGATCAGCTTCCCCGGTGGCCGCAGCAGCGCCTTGAGCTGCATGCCATAGATGCCGTTGCGGACGCCGAGCAGAGTGGCGGCAGCCAAGGCAGCCGCACCGGTGCCGCCACCGCCAATCACGGCGATGAAGGCGAACTGTGACCCGCCGGTGAACATCAGGGCGCTGAGTGCCACGGTCTGCCAGACGCTGAGCCCAGCGGCCACCGACAACGCCCCAAAGGAGATCCCGTAGACGCCAACCGCGATGGAGATCGAAACCCCCATTCGCACGGCCGGAGTCAGGCGCGAGGTCGAGTTGGCGGGCACCGCGTCAAGCTAGCGCATTCTGGTTGCGCTCCGGCCGTATGACCGCGAGTAGTCGGGGCGCCAAGCGTTGACCGGGTGCTTCGATCCAGCGGAACCCGAGGTAGCTCAGCCCGACCAGCGGGAACACCAGGGCCAGGGTCAGCAACCAATGCTGGGTGGTGGTCCAGCTGGCGGCGACGTCCAGGCCGATGATGAACCGCAGCACCAGGGTCAGCAGCAGGCCGTGCAGCAGGTAGACGCTGTAAGTCGTCTCGCCGAGCAGCCTTGAGGCGGTGTTGGTCAATAGACCGAAGACACTGCTGCCGGCGGCGATGAGCACGAACGCGATCGAATACAGCCCGACTGCCAACGGGTCGAAGCCCGAGTGCAGGAAGGTCGCAGTGACCGCGATGGTGACGATGACCACCACGCTGGCGGCCCAGTGTTCGGCGAAGCGACGGACGCGAGCGCTGCGCGCGGTGAAGGCCGCGATGATGCCACCGGCAAACGGCAGCAAGTGAAGTAAATCCAGCAACCAGCCAAGCCGCACCAGCAGGACGCTGACGATCGCCAATCCGACCCAGCCGAAGCGACGCTCGCGGCCCAACAGCCAGGCGATCAGCGGCAGGCTCAGGTAGAACCACCACTCATAAGGCAGCGTCCAAGTGACCGAGGCCATCAGCTGTCTGGCTTGGGTCAGCCCGTTCACCGATGGCGCGCCGCGGATGGTGAAGGCCGCCCAGCCCAACGCCTCGTCGGCGAGCGTCGTTAGTGGCACCTTTCGCATCCAGCCGGTCAACTGCCAGGCCATCACCCAGAGCACCGCCACCGCTACGGCATACATCGGCAGCAGCCGGGTGATCCGACCGACGTAGAGGCGCACCCAGTCGAGCTGTCCGCGCTCGGCGTTGAGGATCTTGGTGGTGAACAAAAAGGCAGTGATCATGAAGAAGATGGCCACCGCGCCCTGGCCGAATTGGTTGAACAGTGCCGAAGTTGGGGCCGCCCATTTTCCGGTGCGAAGGTAAATGAACCAAATGCTGGAGTGGTGGACGAAGACCGCGAAGGCCAAGAAGCCGCGCAGCCCGTCGATTGAGGCGAACCGGCCAGCATCGAGCGGGGTGGCGCCGAGTCTCACCAGCAGCCAAGCGGCCGACCAGGCCAGCAAAAAGGCTAGGCCAGCTGCGGGCAAGCTGTAGAGCTCCACTGCCATCGGCCACCACCTTTCCTTCAGGCAACCTACCGGCGGTTGGCCGTCCCGGTTAGCAGGCTGAGCAGCGTGGACGGAGGCGGTCGTGCCATGCTGGCCCGGCAACTTCGCCGCTGCGGCGGTTCTTGATCACGGAGGATTTCGATGACCCCTCGCAACCTGACGCCCTCTCGCGAGGCCGACCGGCTTCGCTCAGATCGGGCCGCGCTGGATCAACTGCTTGACGAGGTGCTGGTGGGTTACGTGGCCATCAGCCTGCCCGAAGGGCCCCTGGCATTGCCGGTGAGCTATGCCCGCGATGGGGATCGGGTGCTGTTTCACGGATCGACTGGCTCGCGGCGAATGCGGGCGCTGGCCGAAGGTGCTGAGGTCTGCTTCACCGTCGCGGCCGCCGATGGCCTGAAGGTGGGACGCACCGCCTTCGGCACAGGCATGCAATTCCGCAGCGCCACCTTGTTCGGCACCTGCGAGCTGGTCGAGGGCGCGGGAAAAGTGGCCGCCCTTGGGCTTTACACCGACCGCTATCTACCCGGACGGATGGCCGAGGTGCGGCCAATTACCGCCCGCGAAGCTGCGGCCACCATGCTGTTGGCCCTGCCGATCACCCAGTGGTCGATGAAGGTTGCCGAGGGCTTCGCCCACGACGATTTCGACGAGGTCGCCGGTGAGGTCTGGGCCGGGGTGGTGCCCTGGTTCCAAGGAGTCGGCGAGCCGGTTTCCAACCCCGACCTGCCTGCTGGAATCGGCGTGCCCGACTCCGTCAAGGCCCTCTACCGGCAGCCCTGAGGCTTCGACAGGCTCAGCCAACTGTTGAGTTGACTGAGCCTGTTACTCAGTTCCCTGAGCCAACTGGGTTCAGTTCCCTGAGCCTGTCGAAGGGTCGAAGGTCAGCGGAGCTCGTCAGCTCCGGGTTGATAGGGCTCATACTCGGCCGTGATCGCGGCCGGTTCCAGATCGGTGCCGCGGGCCTTAGCGATCGCCTTCATCAGGTGGTAGAGCACCAGGGCGGTGACGGTGCCGACGGTGACGCCGCCAAAGGTCATGGTGCCGAAGGTGAAGGTGAAGTCCGCGATGCCCATGATCAGGCCGACCGCGGCCGGGATCAGGTTCACCGGGTTGGTGAAGGCCACCTTGTTTTCGATCCAGATCCGGGCGCCGAGCAGGCCGATCATGCCGTACAGCACGGTGCCGGCCGCACCGATCACTCCGGCCGGAATCGTGAAGATCGCTGCGCCGAACTTCGGCACGAAGGACAACACGATGGCGATGATGCCCGCGATCCAGTAGAGCGCAGTGGAGTAGACCTTGGTGGCCGCCATTACCCCGATGTTCTCGGCGTAGGTGGTGGTGCCTGAACCGCCGCCGATGCCAGCCAAGGAGGTGGCCACACCGTCGGCGAGCAGCGCCCGTCCCATGGACTTGTCGTAGTTCTGGCCGGTCATCAGCGCCACCGACTTCACGTGGCCCACATTCTCGGCAATCAGCACCAGCACGACCGGCAGGAAGAGCGCGGCCACGTTCAGGTCGGGAGTGGGCAGCTGGAAAGCTGGCATTCCGATCCAGGCGGCGCCCTCGACTGACTTGAAATCGACCTGGCCCTGGGCCAGTGCGGCCAGATAGCCAACCAGCACGCCCAGCAGGATCGAGAGTCGACCGATCATGCCCTTGAACAGCACCGAAATCAGCACGATCGCCAGCACCGTGATCCAGCCGGTCAGCGGGGCGGCGCGGAAGCCGGAGGTCTCACTCACGCCCCAGGCCGCGCCGGCCAGATTGAAGCCGATCAGCATCACGATGGTGCCGGTCATCACCGGTGGCATCAGCGCATCGATCCAGGCAGCACCGGCCAGATGCACCACGGCGCCGACGATGGCCAGCAACATGCCGGTCAGCATGATGCCGAACAGGGCCTTGCTGATGTCGCCGCCGGAGGTGGAGGCGAGCACCGGGGAGATGAAGGCGAAGGAGGATCCCAGGTAGCTGGGCAGCCGGTTCGCCGTGATCAACAGGAAGATCAGCGTGCCCAAACCGCTGAAGAACAAGGTGGTGGTCACCGGGAAACCGGTGATCAGCGGTACCAGGAAGGTGGCGCCAAACATCGCCACCACGTGTTGCGCGCCGAGGCCAAACATCTTGCCCCAGCCGAGTCGTTCGTCGGGGGCAACTACTGCCCCGGGTTGAAGTGTGCCGTTACCGTGCAGCGTCCAGAGCGCCATTGCTTTCCCCTTTGTCGAGCAGCCGAGGGAACTCTATTGCTCGACTGAGGCTCGAACTGGGGGCGAATAGCTGATGAGATGCCCCCAACGTTGGCCGGACGCCGCTAGCTAGATCCAGGTGCGCAGCCACATTCGCGCCGACCAGTCTTCGTACAACATCAACTGGTCGGTGAGCACCGGGTAGATGTAGGCGAAGTTGGCTGCGACTAGGGCTATCGCTACCCCGACGATGATCGCTCCGCGTCTTCGATTCGGCCCGCCCTTCGGCCCGAGGATCAGCCCCATCACCATCGCCAGCAACGTGACGGTGAACGGGATGATGCAGATCGCGTAGAAGAAGAAGACCGGACGATCCGAGTTCGGGAACCAGAACAGGTAGGTGGACATCGCCGCGACGATCGGCACCCCAAAACGCCAGTCGCGCCCGCCGATCCACCAGACGAAGGCCACGACCAGGGCGACGAACGCCATCCACCACAACACCGGTGTTCCCATCGCGGAAATCACCCGGATGCAGGTGTGCTCCACGGCGGCCGTGCAACCGTCCACTCCGGGCTGAATGCTGTTGACTGCGTCCACGCCGGTGGGACGCATCATCAGCAGCCAGCCGCCCGGATGGGCGTCATAGCTGTGGGTGGCCTCGCCGCGCATGAACTCGCTGTTGTGGAAGTTGTAGATCTCCAGGTGGTACTGCATCAGGGAGGCCCACATCTCACCCACGGCCTTCACCCACGGATGCACTGGGTTATTAAGGCCCCAATCCCGGCCGTGACCGCCGCTAGTGCTCAGCCAACCCCACCAACTGGCCACATAGACCAGCCCGGCGACGACGACCATCCGAATGAAGGCTGGCACCCCATCGACGATCAAGGCCAACAGGCTGCGGAAGTCGGTGCCAGCCAGTCGGCGGGCGCCAACATCCCAGATCACCGACAGCAGGCCGATGGCGGCCAACACGAACAAGGAATTCCACTTCACCCCGATCGCCAGGCCGAACATCACCCCGGCTACTGTGCGCCACGGCCGCAGCCAAATGATCGGGCCAAAGCGTCCGCCGAAGTCAGGGATGCCTTTGGCTTCCAGGTGATCAGCGATCTTGCCGCGGTAGTAGTCGCGGTCGGCCACCACAGCGGCCACACCGGCGACAATGAAGAAGGCTTGGAAGATGTCGAGCAGGGCGATCCGGGACATCACAAATGCCAGGCCGTCCAGGGTCAACAACAACCCCGCGATGGCACCGATCAGGGTTGAGCGGGACAACCGGCGAGCCATCCGAATAGTCATCAGCACCAGCAAGGTGCCGAAGATCAGCGGCATGATCCGCCAGCCGAAGGAGTTCATGCCGAATATCTGCTCGCCGAGGCCGATCAGCCACTTACCCACTGGCGGATGCACAACGAAAGAAGCCGACTCCTTGTACTGATCCACCTGGCCAGCGGCGATCTGGGCGTCGACTACCTCACGGTCTGGCCACTCCCGTTCGTAGCCGAACTTCCACAGGGTCCAGGCGTCCTTGGCGTAGTAGGTCTCGTCGAACATCAGCTTGTTCGGGTAGGCCAGATTCACAAACCGAATGGCGAAGGCGATCGCGGTGATGGCGATGGTGATCAGCCAACCGCTCCACCGGTCGGACAGGGCGGCCTGACCGTCACGAAGCCGCTCAATGGTGGTGAGGCGCTCTGCATGCGCGGTGCTGCGGATCCTGGCCAGCGGCGACAGGCGAGCGCCGGGAAGCGGCGCGGGGTAATCCGCGACCGCCTGGATCTCGGCTAGGCGGTCGGGATCGATCGGCGGGATCGGGGTGAACACCTCTTCGGCAGGCCAATCGGCCGAGTCCGCTGGATCCGGGGTGGCTTCGGTCTCCGGTGTATCTGCGGTCGGTGCTGAGCGGTCAACGCGTACCCAGCCGGCGGTGTCGTCGGCTGCGTGGCTGTCGCTGAGGGGGCTGGAATCCTCCGGTTCGGTCACCCGGACATCCTAGGCGTCGAATGGGCGCTGCTCATGCCCGGGCGGTTATCGGGAATACTGCTCCCATGAGTTCCGCAGCGCGTAGTGGGCTCCTGGTGTTGGCCGGTACTCCCATCGGGAACGTGGACGACGCCACACCGGCGCTTCGTAACGCGCTCGCACAAGCGGATTTGATCGCAGCCGAAGACACTCGCAGGTTTCACAGCCTGCTGGAGCGACTTGGCTGGCAGATCACGGCGAGAGTGGTTTCCTACTTCGACGGCAATGAGACAGTTCGGGCTGAGCAGCTGGCTGCCGAGCTGATCGGCGGTGCGACGGTGGTTGTAGTCACCGATGCGGGCATGCCGACAGTCTCCGATCCCGGCTATCGCGTGGTCAGTGCCGCCATCGCGGCCGGGGTGCCGATTCGGGTGGTGCCCGGCCCGTCCGCAGTGCTGGTGGCGTTGGCCCTTTCCGGGCTGCCCACCGATCGGTTCTGCTTCGAAGGTTTCGGGCCGCGCAAGGCCGAACAACGTCGTCGCTACCTGGCCGGACTGGCCGCTGAAGAACGCACCATGGTCTTTTTTGAGGCCCCGCACCGGCTTGCCGCCTTCCTTGCCGACGCCCGGACGGCGTTTGGCGAGGATCGGAGCGCCTCGGTGAGCCGGGAACTGACCAAGACGTATGAGGAAACCCGCCGGGGATCGCTGGCTGAGTTGGCCGAATGGGCCGCAGCAGGCGTCCGGGGCGAGGTGACCGTCGTGATCGCCGGGGCTGAGGGGTCCCTGCTGTCGATCACCGAGGCGGTAGATCAGGTGCTGGAGCGCCTGTCCGCCGGAGAGCGCTTCGCAACCGCAGTGGCAGCTGTGGCCGAAGAAAGTGGTATTCCGCGTAAACCCCTCTACTCCGCCGCACTCGCGGCTCGTAAGGAGTCATCTTGATCCGCCAAGATCTACCACCTCTGCCCGATCCCCTTCCGGTCCCTACCACTGACGCCCATACCCACCTCGGCAGCACCGCACAGGGCGATGGCATGCCCGAACTGGACGCTATCGCCGCAGCCCTGGCGATGAACGTCACCCGCCTGGTCGAAGTGGGCACCGATGTGGCCTCTTCGGCGAGCGTGGTTGCACTGGCCGAGGCCTACCCCGAGGTGATTGCCTCGGTGGCCATTCATCCCAACGATGCCGCCCGATTGGGTGCCAACCTGGGCGCCGAACTCGACCGGCTGGCCGCGCTGATCACCACCTCGGCCAAGATCCGCGGTATCGGCGAGACCGGGCTGGACTACTACCGCACGCCCGAGCCGGAGGGCCAAGCCCTCCAACGGCAGTCCTTTGCCACCCACATCGGCTGGGCCAAGGAACATGACCTCGCCCTGGTGATCCATTCCCGCGACGCCCAAGACGACCTGCTGGCCGTGTTGGACTCCGAAGGCGCCCCTGATCGGGTGCAGATGCACTGCTTCTCCGGTGACGCCGGTTTCGCCAAGGCCTGCCTGGACCGGGGCTACTTTCTGTCCTTTGCTGGCCAGGTCACTTTCAAGGCCAACGAGGAACTGCGCGAAGCTCTGGACGTCACCCCGACCGACCGGCTGCTGGTCGAGACCGACGCGCCGTACCTCACCCCGATGCCGCACCGAGGTCGGCCGAACTCCAGCTACCTGTTGCCGCACACGGTGCGGTTCATCGCGGAGCGGCGCGGTGCCGATCTGGCCGAGCTGTGTCAGCAGTTGGACGCCAACGCCACCGCCGTTTTCGGCGAATGGGGTGAAGCCTGCTGATGGCTGAAGCCCTGCTCGATCCCCGCACCATCCGCGAGTTGGCCGCCGCCCTAGAGCTGCGTCCGACCAAACAGCGGGGTCAAAACTTCGTCCACGACGCCAATACCGTCCGCCGGATTGTGGCGGCGGCCGGAGTTGGCCCCGAAGACGTGGTGCTGGAGATCGGGCCGGGCCTGGGCTCACTGACTCTCGGCCTGCTCGAAGTGGCCGCCGAGGTGATCGCAGTCGAGATTGAAGCCAGCCTGGCTGCCCAGTTGCCGATCACGGTGGGTGATCGGCTGGCCGCCCGGGCCGATCGGCTGCGGGTAATCGAGGCCGACGCGCTCACCGTGTCGAGGTTGGCTGATCCGCAGCCGACCGCGGTGGTGGCCAACCTGCCCTATAACGTCAGCGTGCCGGTGCTACTGCACGTCCTGGCCCATTTCGAGGCGATCACCTCCGGGTTGGTGATGGTGCAGTCCGAGGTGGCCGACCGGCTGGTCGCGCCACCTGGCTCGAAGACTTACGGAGTTCCTTCGGCGAAGCTGGCCTGGTATTGCGCGGCCAAGCGGGTGGGCAGCGTGCCGCCGACCGTCTTCTGGCCGGTACCCAACGTCGATTCCGGTTTGGTTGCCATGACCAGGCGCGAACCGCCAGTGACCACAGCGTCACGGGCCCAGGTGTTTGCCGTAGTAGATATGGCATTCGGGCAGCGGCGAAAGATGCTGCGCTCAGCGCTGGCACCGTTATTCGGATCATCGGCCAACGCCGCCGCCGCGCTGACCGATGCCGGTGTCGACCCGCAGGCCCGCGGCGAAGTGCTCGGCATCGCCGACTTCGCCCGGATCGCCGAGACGGTCTCGACCGGTTGGGTGGGATAGCCTCACCGCATGGCATCACCGGTGACAGAGGCCGAAGTCGTCCGCGTCCGGGTGGCAGGCAAGATCAACCTTGCCCTGCGCAGTGGCCCGCTTCGCGCCGACGGCTACCACTCCCTGGCCACGGTCTTCCAGGCGGTTTCGCTGTTCGATGAGGTGGAGGCCCGCTGGGCCGAGCCGGGACGCATCAGCGTCCAGGTGGTTGGCGAACAGGCCGACCTGGTGCCGACCGATGACTCGAATTTGGCGATCCGCGCTGCCCGACTACTGAGCGATCTGGTGGCCACCGATCCGGTGGGGGTTGATCTGCTGATCCGCAAGGCGATTCCGGTGACCGGTGGCATGGCTGGTGGGTCGGCCGACGCCGCCGCAACCCTGCTGGCCTGCGCAGTGTTGTGGGATCTGGACGTTTCGCCGGAGGAGATGCGCGAGCTTGGCTCCCGGCTGGGTGCCGATGTGCCGTTCTGCCTGACCGGAGGCACCGCGCTTGGCACCGATCGGGGCGACCAGTTGGCGCCGGTGCTCAGTCGTGGCAGCTACCACTGGGTGTTGGCCTTTGGTGAGGGCGAGCTGTCCACTCCGGCAGTGTTCGCCAAGTTCGACGAACTCAGCCTGGCCAAGACCGAGCATCTTGAGGTGCCTTCTGAGCTGCTGAATGCGCTGGTTAGCGGTGATCCGCACGCGCTGGGTGAGCACCTGATCAACGATCTGCAGCCGGCGGCGATCGCGCTGCGCCCTGAGTTGGGCCGGGTCTTGGAAGCAGGTACGGCGCTGGGTGCAGTGGGCGCTATCGTCTCCGGCTCCGGGCCGACGGTGGCCTTCCTGGCCGCGAACGAATCCGATGCGGTCGATCTCTCGGTGCACCTGTCCAGTGAGGGTGTCTGCCGTGCGGTCAAACGAGTATCCGGCCCGATCCCGGGTGCCCGACTGATTAACGGCTAGGCGCGGTTCGTCCGGGCATGATCCGGGCCAGCACCAGCAGGCCGCTGAGCAACACTGCTGGCACAAACATCGCCGCTTGAATGCCGACGGTGGCGACCAGCGCCCCGATGATGGCCGGTGCGATCAGGAAAGTGGCGTAGCCGAAGGTGACCACCACGGCCAGGCCACGGCCGCCGGCACTATGCCCGGCGACCGCGTACACCTGCGGGGCGATCATGCCGATGCCGAAGCCGACCAGCGCCCAGCCGAACAGCAGCACAGGCAGCGGGGTGGCGATCGCCACCACTAGATAGCCGGACGCCGCGCAGGCGCCGCCGAAGCGGGTGACCGCCCGACGGCCGAACCGGGCCACCAGGAAGTCTCCGAGCAGCCGGATCACCACCATGAAGGCGGCCAACACCGCCACTCCGAGCGAACCGGTGGTCGCGTCCACGCCAGCCACCTCGGTGACCAGGAGAGCCGACCAATCCATGCCGGTGCCTTCGCCCAGGCCAAACGCGATCGCCATCAGACCTAGTAGATAGGCCTCGGGGGGAATCGGGGTCCGGGCGCCAGCGGCGTCGGTGTGGATTACCGGTTCGGTTTCGGGCACGATCCGCAGCGCAACCACCAAAGCCACCAACCCCAGGCCAGCGGCGATGCCGGTGGTGACCTGCACTCCGCTGGCGGCCAGGCCACCCAGCCAGGGCGTAAGGCTGACCAGGAGTGCTGCGCCCACCAGGTTGCCGACACTCCACATGCCGTGGAAGAAGCTCATGATCGGCTTGGGTCGCTGCCTTTCCACCTGGACGGCGATGGCGTTCATGGCCACATCGATGCCACCGTTGCCGAAGCCGAGCAGCATGGCGAAAACGAAAAGGGCGACCGGGTTCGGGGCTTGGCCCAAGCCAAAAATGCCGACGAACAGGAACGGGATCATCGCCAGGCTCACCCGGCGGGCGCCCAACCGGTCAGCCAGCCGTCCGCCCAGCTGCATCGAGGCGATCGCGGCCACCCCGATCGAGATGAACAGTGCCGACAGCATCAGCGGGGTCAAGGCGAACCGGGCCTGCACCGAGGGGATAGCGGCGGCGTAGACGCCGACGGCCAGTCCGTTGTAGGCGAAGAGGACGACCACGCCAGCCATCGCTGAGGTCGAAGCTAGCTTGGTCACCAAGACACGATAGGCAACAATCCGCCGCCGCGTGGGCGTTAGGCCGAGGCCGGGTCAATCACGATGGGTCGCGGGGGATGCACCGCGAGCAGGCGGGGGCGGGAGCTGAGGTTGCGCATCCCGTACCAGGCCAGATTGACCAGGTGGGCGGCGACCACCGGCTTGGCCAGCCCCTGCTCATCGCGGGTGTCCATCCACCACTGGCCGGCCAGGGCCACCAGGCCGACCAGCATCTGGGAGTAGAGCGGGGCGGTCGCCGGATCGAGGCCGGTCTTGGCGAACTCGTCGCCGAGTAGATCCTCAACCCGGGAGGCGATATCGGACAGGATCGTGGCGAAGGAGCCGTCCGGAGAGGACGCCGACGAATCGCGGGACAGGATTCGGAATCCGTTTGGGTGGTCGTCGATGTAGTCCAACAAGGCCATAGTGCCGAGTTCGATGAGGGCTCGCGGGTTGGCGTCCGGGGTGGTGATCGCCGCCCGGATCGAATCATGCAGCGTGCGTACTTCGCGGTCGACGACGACGGCGTAGAGCCCTTCCTTCCCGCCGAAGTGCTCATAGATCACTGGCTTGCTGACGCCGGCGTGCGCGGCGATCTCCTCTACTGAGGTGCCCTCCAGGCCCCGTTCAGCGAACAGGGCGCGCGCAACGTCGATCAGCTGTTCGCGGCGCTCGTTGCGTGTCAAACGCACCCGGCTGCGGCGGGCACGCGCATTCGCGCCGGATACGGACATGGCGCAATTGTCTACCCCGGCGGGGGCAGGGCGAAATTGCCACGCGCAGGGGCCTCAACCGAGTCCAGGTCTGGTCCGATTTGTAGCCCGGTGTGCAGAGGGTGCCAAAAGCCCCGTAAAGTTGGCCGAAGTCGTCTACTGACGATCTTTCCCCGGTTGGTCTGCCGGCAGGGCCCGCCTGACTTTGAATCAGGACTAGCGACGTAGGTTCGACTCCTACCCGGGGAGCGGACGCCTACCAGTAATGGGAGTGCAAGTGAGCGAGACCGACGTGAGCGTCACACCGGTGTCAGCTGTGGTCATCATGGCCGCTGGTGCTGGCACGAGGATGAAATCAGCGATCCCCAAGGTGCTGCACAAGGTGGCCGGCCAGTCGATGATCTCCTGGGCAGTCGACGCCGCTGACGCGCTAACTCCGCAGCGACTGGTGGTCGTGGTTGGCCATGGACGCGAGCAAGTGAGTGCCCATTTGGCCGAGGTGGCTCCGCATGTGGTGATCGCGGTTCAGGAGCAGCAACTGGGCACCGGTGACGCCGTCCGGGCAGGTTTGGCGGCTCTTGGCGAAGTCGACGGTGAGGTTGTGGTCACTTCTGGTGACGTGCCGCTGCTGGCTGGCGAGACTCTGGCCGAACTGATCTCGGCTCATCGTCGCGAGGTGAACGCGGTCACGGTGCTGACCGCCAAGGTGCCCGATCCGACCGGCTATGGGCGAATCGTCCGCGACGCTGATCAGGTTTCGCGGATCGTTGAGCAAGCCGATGCGGGCGCTGATGAGTTGGCTATCGATGAGATCAACTCCGGCATCTACGTCTTCGCTGCCGAGGTGCTGGCGGCCGGTATCGCCAACCTCACCACCGGCAACGCCCAGGGCGAGTTTTACCTCACCGACGTGATCACCCACGCGCGCAATGCCGGCGGACGGGTGGGTGGCTGGCTGTTGGCCGACCATCTCCAGACCGAAGGGGTCAACGATCGCATTCAGCTGGCCGAGCGTAACGCCGAGGCCAATCGGCGCATCCTGCGCCGCTGGATGGCCGAAGGGGTGACCGTGATCGATCCGGCCACCACCTGGGTGCATGGCGGGGTGGATCTGGCCGCCGACGTCACCTTGCTGCCGGGCACCTCGCTGGAAGGCGCCACTTCGGTGGCTAGTGGGGCAGTCATTGGGCCGGACACGACTCTCATCGACGTCGAAGTGGGCGAGAATGCAACCGTGACCCGAAGCCATGCTGAACTTGCGGTGATTTCCGCTGGTGCGACCGTGGGTCCGTTCAGCTATCTGCGTCCAGGTACCGAGCTGGGTGTTGGCGGCAAGATCGGCGCTTTCGTGGAAACCAAGAAGGCGATCATTGGTGCCGGCTCCAAGGTGCCCCACCTGGCCTACTGCGGCGACGCGGTGCTGGGCGAAGGGGTGAACATCGGTGCGGGCACGATTTTCGCTAACTATGACGGCGTGACCAAGTCGACCACCACGGTCGGTGACAACAGTTTTGTGGGCAGTGACTCGGTGCTGGTAGCGCCGGTCGACATCGCGCCGGGGGCTTATGTGGCAGCCGGTTCAACCATCACCGCGCCAGTCGGGCCGGGGGAGTTGGCGGTGGCTCGCGGTCAGCAACGCAATATCAAGGGCTGGGTGGCGCGCAAGCGTCCGGGAAGCAAGACCGAGGCCTCGGCCCGGCTAGCCCAGGAGCAGGGCCTCGGCGCCCAGGAGGACGATAAGTGAGCGGTCTCAAACGGGCCACCGAGAAGCACCTGATGATCTGTACCGGGCGCGCCTTTCCCGAGTTGGCTGAGGAGGTGGCCGCCATGCTGGGCACCGAACTGGTGCCCACCCGGTCGTTGACCTACGCCAACTCCGAGATTTACGTCCGCTTCGAGGAGTCAGTGCGAGGCGCGGATGCGTTCGTGATGCAGTCTCATCCGGCCCCGGTAAACGAGTGGCTGATGGAGCAGTTGATCATGATCGACGCCCTGAAACGAGCCTCGGCTCGGCGCATCACCGTGGTTTCACCGTTCTACCCCTACGGCCGCCAAGACAAGAAGCACGCTGGCCGGGAGCCGATCTCGGCGCGCCTGGTGGCCGACTTGTACAAGGCTGCTGGCGCTAACCGGGTGATGTCGGTTGATCTCCACGCGGCTCAGATTCAAGGCTTCTTCGACGGCCCGGTGGACCACCTGTTGGCCCTGCCGGTGCTGGCTGAGTACGTGAAGGCGAACTACGACACCTCCGAGATGACCGTGGTCTCACCAGATGCTGGCCGGGTGCGCCTGGCCGACATGTGGTCGGATGACCTGGGCTCGCCGTTGGCGATCATCCACAAGCGGCGCGACCCCAACAAAGCCAATGAGGTGGCGGTTGGCGAGGTCGTCGGCGATGTGAACGGCCGGGTCTGTCTGCTGGTTGACGACATGATCGACACCGCAGGCACCATTTGCCAGGCCGCCACTGCTTTGAAGGCTGCCGGGGCGAAGAAGGTGATCGCTGCCGCGACGCATCCGATCCTTTCCGGACCCGCCGGACGCCGGCTCAACGAGTCGGAGTTCGAAGAGGTCATCGTCACCAACACGCTGCCCCTTCCTGATGGCATCAACGTGCCGAAGCTGACGGTGCTCTCGATGGCACCGCTGTTGGCTCAGGCCATTCAGGCGGTCTTCGAGGAGGGCTCGGTGGCCTCCTTGTTTGGCGGGCACTGAGGACATTGCCGGGCTGATTTTCTGGCAGGCCACGGTAGGCGGTAAGCTTCTCCGAGTTGCCTAGGCGAGGGGTTGTTCGCCCGTGATCGACATGGCGAGGCGGTTTGTGCCGCCCGCGTTGGTCCTCCCTGGTCGACTGTGAGTCTTTGAACGAGGTTGAGGAGAGCTGAGCAGTGTCCCAGAACAAGATCGCCGCGGTATCGCGCACCGAATTCGGCAAGGGTGCCGCCCGTCGTACCCGCCGTGCCGGCCTGGTGCCGGCTGTCATCTACGGTCATGGCACTGAGCCGGTGCACCTGTCGCTGCCGGCGCACGAGCTGTCGCTGGCGCTGCGGGTGGCCAACGCGGTGCTGAACATCTCCGTTGACGGCGGCAAGCCGCAGTTGGCACTGGCCAAGCAGGTGCAGCGTCACCCGATCCGTCCCGAAATCGAGCACCTCGACCTCGTGATCGTCCGCAAGGGCGAAAAGGTCTCGGTGGAGGTCGCACTAGTGGTCGTGGGCGATCACCCGAGCGACCGCATGGTGCTGATGGATCAGCAGACCATCACCCTCGAGGTTGAAGCCACCAACATTCCGACCGAGGTCGAAGTTGACATCGCCGGTCTGCAGATCGGCGACAGCATCACCGCCGGTGACCTGAAGCTGCCAGCGGGTGCGGTATTCGCCGGTGAGCTGACTGACCTGATCCTGTCGATCTCGGCCACGCAGTCGCAGGAGTCGCTGGACGCCGAACTGGCTTCGGCTACCTCGGGTGAGGCCGCTCCCGCGGCTGAGCCGACCGCACCTGCCGAAGAGGCCTGATCGGCTCGCGAAATGGCGAACTGGCTGGTGGTCGGGCTCGGTAATCCGGGCCCGACCTACGCATCTCATCGGCACAACATCGGCTATTTGGTGGTTGAGGAGTTGGCCCGCCGGGCCGGGGTGAAGTTCTCGAGGTCGCTGACTTTGCGCGCCGAGACCGCCCAGACCCGGGTGACCGCAGCCGGCATCGGTGCGGTGGGTGCCGAGGCGAGTCAGGTGGTGTTGGTGAAATCACGCACCTTCATGAACGAGTCCGGGCTGGCGGTAGCCAAGGCGTCGGCCTACTACAAGGTCAAACCAGCGAATCTGCTGGTGATCCACGATGAACTTGACCTCGACTTCGGGCAGTTGCGTTTGAAGTTCGGCGGTGGCGACAACGGCCACAACGGTCTGAAATCGATAAGGCAAAGCCTGGGTACTGGTGAATTCCCCAGACTGCGGTTCGGCATCGGTCGGCCGCCCGGGCGTCAAGACCCGGCTGACTTTGTGTTGGCGCCGTTCCCTAGCGTTGTCGCAGCCGATCTGGCCACTGAGATCGTCCGCGCGGCCGACGCCGCCCAGTGCCTGCTGACCGACGGCCTGGAGGCCGCTCAGAATCAGTTCAACTCCTGATTCTGAGCAGACCCAAATAATCGCTATGGAATGTCCCTCTAATGGGGGACAAATGAAAAGTCACCCTAATAGGTGACTTTTTTCTCATTCATACTCCTGAATAGAATGCAGGTGGTTGATCGAAGGCTCTGCGAGCCTGCGGGGGCCAAGGGAACAGGTAGTAGACGAGCAGGCGAAGGCGATTCCCACCGCCACCAGTAGTCGGCACCCAGCCGGGGTGCTCGCAGCTGGCGTCGACTCAGACACTTCTCACCCTTGACGCAAGCGGGCCGGGAGGCTTCGACATCGAGGGTTGAGGGAAGTCGAACGCATGACCGACCTCGGACCGGACGCCTGCACTCCGACGTCCGGACCGAAGGGATCGGGACGGAACCTGGTCGGATGCGTTCGACAGCCCTCTACCGCTAAGACCTGGTGCCGCCAAGCCAGCCGGACGGAGGTTCGGCCCTGGCTGGGACGGCATTTTGGTCGGTTACCGTCCGCCTTGGGCTGGAGGTGCGGTGATCGAGGAGTCCGGCGGGCTCCACCGCGAGGGGGATTGCGGTGGTTGGCTCGCCGGATTTCGCATGTCTGCGCCCAGATAGGTTGCCCAGCCCTAGCCAAGTAAAGTGATCCGGTGATCCTGAGCGGGCTGGTGGACTTTGTCGGCAGTGAGCCGGTGCTGGCCGAAGCCATCGCCGATTGCCGCTCCGGGCGCCTGGCAGCCCTCGATCTGACCCTCCCCGAAGCGGTACGTCCGGTCTTCGTCGCCGCACTTTCGGCCCAGGCTAAACGCCCGGTGCTGCTAATCACCTCCACTTTCCGCGAAGCCGAAGCTGCGGTGACGGCCCTGACCTCATTGCTTGGCGCCGACAAGGTGGCCTACTACCCGGCTTGGGAGACGCTGCCGCACGAGCGGCTCAGCCCGCGTTCGGACACCGTTGGACGGCGGCTGGCATTGTTGCGGCGCCTGGCGGGTAACGACCCCGAGCCGCCGCCTTCGGTGATCGTGGCGCCAGTGCGAGCGGTACTGCAGCCGCAGGTCAAGGGCCTGGCCGAGCTATTGCCGGTGCAACTAGTCACCGGCTGCGACTACGACATCGATGAGGTTGCTCAGGGGCTGGTCGATGCGGCCTACGTCCGGGTTGATTTGGTGGAACGCCGCGGTGAGTTCTGCGTCCGTGGTGGCTTGATTGATGTCTTCCCGCCGACCGAAGAGCACCCGGTGCGGGTCGACTTCTTCGGTGACACCGTGGAGGAGATCCGGCCATTCTCGGTGGCCGATCAGCGATCAGGTGAGGCCACCCTGGACGCGGTCATCGCCTCGCCGTGTCGGGAGTTGCTGCTCACCGATCAGGTGCGCGCGCGGGCCGCAGCCCTGGCCACCACGCATCACAACGAGCCGGGCAACCTGGCTGAGATGTTCGAACGGATCGCGGCCGGGCACGCCGTGGACGGAATGGAATCCTTGGCGCCGGTGCTGACCGACGGCCTCGAACTGCTCATCGACGTAATGGCGGCGAACGCTCAGATTCTGCTTTCGGATCCCGAGCGAATCCGGTCAAGGGCGCATGAGCTGGTGGCCACCAGCGAGGAGTTCCTGAACGCCTCCTGGGCGGCCGCAGCTGAAGGCGGCAAAGCGCCCATCGACCTTGGCGCTGCGGCCTACCAAAGCCTCGCCGACGTGCGTGCCCATGCCTTGGAGCTCGGTCAGAGCTGGTGGAGCCTCTCAGCTTTTGCAGCCGCCGAGGACGACCAGATCGAAGTGCGGGCCGCCGACCTCAGTACGGTGCGCAGTCGGCTGGTCCCGGCCAGTGAGGCGCCGGTGTGGCGTGGCGACACCGAAGCTGCGCTCGCCGCGATCAAGGAAGCCGTCCGGGCCGGTCATCACGCGGTGTTGGTGGCCGAATCGGCTGGCCTGGCTGAGCGGATGGCCGAGGTGCTCGCCGCCGCCGATATTCCAGTGGCTAAGCCGACCGAGCTGATTCAAGCCCCGAAGGCGAACCTGGTCACCGTCGTGCGCGGCGGCCTGCGGCACGGATTCAGTCTGCCTGCCATCGGTCTGGACGTGTTCACCGCCGCCGATTTGTCCGGCCAACGCGACCGCGACCCGTCCGCGACGAAGATGCCGGCCAGGCGCAAGAACCAGATCGACCCACTCGAGCTGAGCCCCGGCGACGCGGTGGTGCATGAGGTCAACGGGGTGGGCCGCTACGTCGAGATGGTTCAGCGCACCGTCCAGGGGGCCACCAGGGAGTACCTGGTGCTCGACTATGCGCCCAGCAAACGCGGCCAGCCCGGCGACCGGCTCTACGTCCCGATGGATCAGCTGCATCTGGTGACCCGCTACGTGGGCGGGGAGAGCCCCACGCTGGACAAACTCGGCGGCGGCGACTGGGCCAAGCGCAAGTCGAGGGCCCGCAAGGCCGTTCGCGAGATCGCCGCCGAGCTGATCAAGCTGTACGCGGCCCGCAAGGCATCGCGGGGGCACGCCTTCAGCGCCGACACCGTTTGGCAGGGCGAGTTGGAGGACGCGTTCGCCTATGTTGAAACCCCCGACCAGCTTTCTGCGGTCGGTGAGGTCAAGCAGGACATGGAGCAGATCGTCCCGATGGATCGGCTGATCTGTGGCGACGTCGGCTACGGCAAGACTGAGATCGCAGTTCGGGCGGCCTTCAAAGCAGTGATGGACGGCAAGCAGGTGGCGGTGTTGGTGCCCACGACGCTGCTGGTGCAACAGCATCAGGCGACCTTCGCCGATCGTTACGCCGGGTTCCCGGTGACGGTGGCGTCCCTGAGTCGCTTCCAAAGTGATGCGGAGAAGAAGAAGATCATCGAAGGCCTGGCCGCCGGCGGGGTGGACGTGGTGGTCGGCACGCACTCCTTGATCTCTTCGGCGGTGGAGTTCAAAGACCTCGGTCTGGTGATCATCGATGAGGAACAGCGCTTCGGCGTGGAGCACAAAGAGGCCCTGAAGAAGCTGCGGCTCAACGTCGACGTGTTGGCGATGAGTGCCACCCCGATTCCGCGCACCCTGGAAATGGCGATCACCGGCATTCGCGAGATGAGCGTGATCGCCACCCCGCCAGAAGAGCGGCATCCGGTGCTCACCTTCGCTGGGCCCTACGACACCAACCAGGTGCGGGCCGCGATCCGGCGGGAGTTGGCCAGGGAAGGTCAGGCGTTCTACATCCACAACCGGGTGCAGAGCATCGAGAAGACCGCCCAGGTGATCGCCGAACTGGTGCCAGAAGCTCGGGTCGCGGTGGCTCACGGCCAGATGAACGAACACGCCCTGGAGCAGGTGATGATCGACTTCTGGGAGCGTCGCTCCGATGTGTTGGTGTGCACCACCATCGTGGAAGCCGGGTTGGACATCTCCACTGCAAACACTTTGCTGATCGAGCGGGCCGACCTGTTGGGCCTGGGTCAGCTGCACCAGTTGCGCGGACGGGTCGGACGCGGCCGCGACCGTGGTTATGCCTACTTCCTGTATCCGCCGGAGAAGCCGCTCACTGAGACGGCCCACGACCGGCTGGCCACGATGGCCGCCCACACCGATTTGGGTGCGGGCATGGCGATCGCGATGAAGGATCTGGAGATTCGCGGTGCCGGCAATCTGCTTGGTGGCCAGCAGTCGGGTCACATCGCTGAGGTTGGCT
This sequence comes from Propionicimonas sp., assembly GCA_013791955.1. Classification (GTDB taxonomy): domain Bacteria; phylum Actinomycetota; class Actinomycetes; order Propionibacteriales; family Propionibacteriaceae; genus Propionicimonas. The sequence goes on along the minus strand of VMSW01000006.1, from coordinate 51,998 downwards.
TCGATCTCTACATTCGGCTGGTGGGGGAGGCGGTGGCCGAGTTCCGCGGTGAAGAGGCTGAACCGGAGCCGGAAATGAAGATCGAGTTGCCGGTGGATGCCCATCTGCCGCCCGACTATGTCGAGTCGGAGCGACTCCGCTTGGAGATGTACAAGCGATTGGCCGCAGTGAGCGCCGAGGCCGACATCACCGCCGTCCGGGAGGAACTGCTGGATCGCTACGGCCCGTTGCCCGCCCCAGCCGAGGCGCTGCTGTCGGTGGCGTCCTTCCGGTTGGAGGCCCGTCGTCGTGGCGTGCACGAAATCGTGATGGCTGGTGCCATGGTGCGGTTCGCCCCGGTCGATTTGCCCGATTCGGCCGAAATGCGGGTGGCCCGGTTGTATCCAGGGTCACAGCTGCGAAAAGCCGCTGGTCATTTGCTGGTGCCGCGCCCGATGACCCGTCCGATCACCGGGCAGCCCATCGTGGATTCTGAGCTGCTCGAGTGGGCGCGCAAGCTGCTCAGTGACATCTTCACGGTGGCGCCGGTGCGCGCCGGTGGCGAGTCCTGAACCTGGACAATCCCGGCGAGGGGGTAAGCCTCAGCCGGGGCAGCGGGTAGGATCGCCCGCGGCGGACGAGCACGAAAGTGGGGCCGAAAATGAAGAAGACGGCAGTCAAGCTGGTGGCACTTGTTGTCACTGGGCTCTTGTTGTTGTCCGGTTGTGGGAAGACCAACCCCAACATCGCCGCCACTGTCGGCAGCGAGCAGGTCTCGGTAGCCACGGTGGACGCGGTGGCAAAGGTCATCGCCGCCAACTCTCCCGAATCGCCGAACTGGGGTGGCTGGCGGGCCCCGGTGGTGCAGGTCATCGTGGTGTCCCGGATCGGGGCGATGGTGAAGCAGCAGGCTGGCATCACCATCACCGACATTCAGCGCCAGCAGGTCTATTCCTCCAATGCGCTTTACGCCGCCTTGGCCAAGGATCCGGCCAGCAAGGCCTTCATGAGCGACTTCGCCGATGCAACCCTGATGCTCAACGACAGCAACCTCGCGGCACTGTTCGCTCAGGTGGCGCCGACCGTCCCGGTGACAGTGAACCCGGTCTTCGGCGAGTGGGACCCGGCCAAGGTGGCGCTGACCGGCGAGACCGGCTCGCTTTCGAAGACGCTTTCCTGATCGTGAAGTCATGACTGGCGGCCACCCGGAACTCGTCCGGCTGGCCGAGGTCATGCACCGGCTGCGGCAGGGCTGTCCCTGGGATGCCGCCCAAACTCACGAATCGCTGGTGCACTACCTGATCGAAGAGACCCTCGAGGTGGTCGAGGCCGTCGAATCCGGCGATGACGAGCACCTGATCGAGGAGTTGGGGGACCTGCTGCTGCAGGTCTACTTCCATGCTGAAATCGGCGCCGAGACCGGACGTTTCGACCTCGAGGCAGTGGCTGCCGGGATCAGCGACAAGCTGGTTGCGCGTCATCCCTACGTGTTCACCGACGCCGCTGTGCCTGACGACTTGAACGCTTCCTGGGAGCGGGCCAAGGCAGTAGAGAAGGGTCGCGCCTCGGTGCTGGAGGGCATTCCAGAGCGGATGTCGGCGTTGAGCCGGGCGCACAAGGTGCTCTCGCGAGCGTCCAGCCACGGCCTGGAGCTTCAGCTACCGGCAGCGCCCGAGCGCCTCGATTCGGCGGCCGAGCTGGGGGCGTCCCTGTTGGCGCTGGTGGTCCGGGCCCAGGAGTTGGGCATTGACCCGGAGCAGGCGGCGCGGGTCGCCGTTCGGGGGTTGGAGCAACAGGTCCGCGAACTCGAAGCGGGACTTTGATAGCACATTCGTCCAGTCGGTGGACGAATGTGCTCCCATTAGGCGCTACCGGAGATGACCGGCTCCTTGGCCGGTAGGCTGAGTGCTGATGACGTCAACCAGCTGAAAGGCAGACATCGTGGCAGGTATCGAATTCGTCGACGCTCGGCAAATCCTGGATTCGCGGGGTAACCCGACCGTCGAGGTCCAGGTGGTTCTCGATGATGGCGCCGAGGGTCGCGCTGCGGTTCCATCGGGTGCCTCGACTGGTGCGTTCGAGGCCGTGGAACTGCGCGACGGCGATGCCGCGCATTACGGCGGTAAGGGCGTGCTCAAGGCGGTCGAAAACGTGATCGAACAGATCGGGCCGGAAATCATCGGCATGGAGGCCGACGAGCAGCGACTGCTCGACCAGGCCATGATCGAGCTGGACGGTACCGACAACAAGGGAAAGCTCGGCGCCAACGCCATCCTCGGCGTCTCCATGGCCGTCGCCCACGCCGCGGCCGAATCGGCCGGTCTCCCGCTGTACCGCTACCTCGGCGGCCCGACCGCCAACGTCCTGCCGGTACCGATGATGAACATCCTCAATGGCGGCACCCATGCCGACTCCAACGTGGACATCCAGGAGTTCATGATCGCCCCGATCGGCGCGGCCACCTTCGCGGAGGCCTTCGAGATGGGCGCCGGTGTCTACCACGCTCTGAAGGCCGTACTCAAGGCCCGTGGCCTCTCCACCGGTCTGGGCGATGAGGGCGGCTTCGCCCCCAACCTGGACAGCAACCGCGCAGCGCTCGACCTGATCATCGAGGCCATCAAGAACGCCGGCTTCGAGCCGGGCAAGGATGTGGCCCTTGCGCTCGACGTGGCCGCTTCGGCCTTCGTCACCGAGGGTGGCTACACCTTCGAGGGTGGCGTCAAGACCACCGACGAGATGGTTGCGTACTACGAGGAGCTGATCGACGCCTATCCGCTGGTCTCCATCGAGGACCCCCTCGACGAGGAAGACTGGGCGGGCTGGGCCAAGTTCACCGCGCAAGTCGGTCACAAGATCCAGGTCGTCGGCGACGACCTGTTCGTGACCAACCCGGTCCGGTTGTCTCGCGGCATTGCGGAGAACTCCGCCAACTCGCTGCTGGTCAAGGTGAACCAGATTGGCTCGCTGACTGAGACCATCGACGCGGTCACCATGGCGCATCGCGCTGGTTACACCACCATGATGAGCCACCGATCTGGGGAAACCGAGGACACCACGATTGCCGACCTGGTTGTCGCCCTCGGCTGTGGCCAGATCAAGTCCGGCGCCCCCGCCCGGACCGAGCGGGTTGCCAAGTACAACCAGCTGTTGCGCATCGAGGAGGATCTGGACGAGGCTGCCCGCTACGCCGGCGCTTCGGCCTTCCCCCGATTCAAGGGCTGAGTCGAACTGAACTAGAGGTGGCCCCGGTGCTTCGGCGCCGGGGCCACCTTTTCGTTGCCCTTCGACCCTTCGACAAGCTCAGGGCAGGCAAGTTCAGGGATCTGGGGCTGGGCTTGGGGAGCTGGAGACCCAGTGGTTGGGGTGCCCTGCCGTTGGTTGAGGTGCCCTGCAGTTGGTTGAGGTGCCCTTCAGTTGGTTGAGGTGTCCTGCAGTTGGTTGAGCTTGTCGAAACCTCCGCTGCGCGTCACTGCCGGGTGCCTGGTTCGTCCCACCTATTCTGGAAAGCGATGAAGGTTGGGGAGAATGACACGCGCCACTCGTAGTCCGCGCAGCACCAGTTCAGGTCCGGGACGTCCGCAACAGCGACGCTCGCGCCCAGCCGCGCGTCCGGCCAAGCCGGTAGCGAAGCAGCCCGAGCCGGAAGCTCCGCGGCCGCGCTGGCAGCGCAGCCTCAAGCTGACTCGCCGCGCCCTGGCGCTGGGCGTAGTGATCATCGCCTTGGCCATCTCCTTCGGTGGCACTTTCCAGATCTACCTGAGTCAGCAGCGCGACCTCGCCGTAGCCGAGCAGGCGATCCGGGAACGCAATGTGCAGATTAGTGAGCTGGAGGCCGAACTCGCCCGTTGGAGCGACCCGGCCTACGTGAAAGCCCAAGCCAGAGAACGGTTGGGCTGGGTGCTGCCGGGTGAGACCGGCTATCGCGTGGTGGACGACAACGGCAAGCCGGTCGGTGGCGGCGTCGTTCTGGAATCAGACCAGCGGCCGGTGAGCGGTGAGACCGATCAGACCTGGTGGCAGCGGATGGCCGGGTCGTTGGCCACCGCCGACTCGCCGGTACGTCGGGTAGCCCCGCGCTAGTCACCTCGCACCGGGTCTGTCCCCATGAGCTGCGCATTGGAACCGTCCCCGGCGAGCTGCGCGGAGGAACCGTCCCCAATGGGTGGGGTGGTCGTGGAAGAATGCCGCCGTGCCAGAACTTTCCCCCTTCACCGAAGCCGACGCTGAGATTGTCGCCGCCCAACTGGGACGGCCAGCCCGGGGAGTCGCCGGAGTCGCCTGGCGCTGCCCCTGCGGAAAGCCCGCGGTATTGGCTACCGAGCCACGCCTAAGCGATGGCACGCCTTTCCCGACCACCTACTACCTCACTTGCCCGCGGGCGCACGCCGCTTGTTCGGCAATGGAGGCTGGCGGGGTGATGGTTGAGATGACCCAACGGCTGGCTGATGAGCCGGAAACCGCCGCCGCCTACGCCCGTGCTCACGAGGCGTACCTGGCTGATCGAGCTGCGCTCGGTGAGGTGCCAGAGATCGCCGGGGTGAGTGCTGGTGGCATGCCGAACCGGGTGAAGTGCCTGCATGCGCTTTTGGGGCACGCGCTGGCTGCGGGGCCAGGGGTGAACCCGCTCGGGGACGAAGTGGTGGCCCAGTTGGGCGAGTTCTGGCTGCGACCTTGTCTGGCCGAGAATGAGTGAGCTGCTGGCCGCGATCGATTGCGGCACCAACTCGGTGCGTCTGCTGATCAGTCGCCGCGAAAGCGATGGCCGCCTCACTGAGGTGGATCGACGCCTACACATCACCCGGCTGGGGCAGGGCGTGGACGCCACTGGCGCCTTCCACCCCGACGCGCTGGCCCGCACCTTGGCGGCAATGGCCGACTTCGCCGCCCAACTCGATGAGCTCGGAGTATCCCGGCGTCGGGTGGTGGCCACTTCGGCCGCCCGGGACGCAGCGAACTCGGCGGAGTTCTTCGACGGCGTGCGCGCCCGGTTGGGGGTTGAGGCCGAAATCATCCCCGGGGCCGAAGAAGCCAGGCTCTCCTACCTCGGGGCGGTGAGTGCCATGCCCGCGGTGGCGCAGCCGGTGCTGGTGATCGACATTGGGGGCGGCTCCACTGAGCTCGTCCTCGGCCGGGACGGCGCCGTGGAACACGCCGTCTCCCTGGACATCGGGTCGGTGCGAGTCCGCGAGCGCTTCCTGGCCGCTGACCCGCCGACGGTGGACGAGGTTGCTGCTGCTAGCGACCACATCAACGCGCTGTTGGACGGTTGCGGCATCGATTTTGCCGCCGTGGCCACCTGGGTTGGGGTGGGCGGCACCGTGACGAGCCTTTCGGCGCTGATTCAGGGCCTTAGCGTCTACGACCGAGATGCAGTGCACGGCTCCCAGTTGGACGCCGGTGAGCTAGCGGCCTTTGCCAGCGAGTTGCTCGGTGCTTCGGTGGCGCAAGTCAACAAGTACCCGACCATGGTGCCGGGGCGGGCTGATGTGATCTGTGCTGGCGCGTTGATTTGTCGGCTGATCGGTGATCGGCTCGACGTCGGCCTGGTGGTCAGCGAAGCCGACATTCTCGACGGCATCGTCGCAGAGCTGTCCGAGTAGGACCCTTCGACCCTTCGGCAAGCTCAGGGAACTGGCCCCAGTTGGCTGCGTGCGCCGAAGCCTCACCGACATCGACGCACTAACCCTTCGATAGACTCGGCGCGCACAGCCCTCATGGCCCAACCGGTAGAGGCAGGCGGCTTAAACCCGCCACAGTATGGGTTCGAATCCCATTGGGGGCACCGACAAAAGTGCCGTTTGACAAGGCAGAATAGCGGCGCGTCCCCCTTTGGGGACTTGAGCGGGGCATGTCCGACCCTGCACAGTTGCAGTGGAAAAATGCCGGCGTGTCGGACGCTGGCACGCCGGTTTTCTTGATGTCATTGGCCACCTTCGGTGGTCCCGGAATTCCAAACCGGGATATGTAAGTCGAAGATGCGCCGAGCGGCAGGGTGGTGGTGAGGTGAAGCCAAGTACATATGGGCTGGCACGTGCGGTTCTGTTGTGGGCGATGTGGCTCCTCGGGGCTTTCTACCTAGTCGCTCTTGCGTTGCACGGTCTCGGCTGGGGCCTGGCCTTGGGAGACTGGTTCGGCACTTTCGTTCGCGGCGGCCTGGGTCTGTTGACGGTGTGGGCAATTGCGGCAGTGTGCTGGCTGGCCGCCTACCGGGTGGGATTCCGGCGCACCGAAGTCCTCCTCGCGGCTGCCGCCGTGACCTCGTACGCCGCCGGAAACACTTTCTACGTCCTTATGACGGTTGATGGCCGGTCACTGCCGTTCCCTTCGCTGGCGGATATTGGCTACTTGCTGGTTTCCCCGCTGCTATTGGCGGCGGTGGCCGTTACGGTTAGCCACCATGCGCGGGGTCTGACGCCATGGGTGTGGCTGGACTGCGCAGTGGGCTCCCTGGGTGCAGGCGCAGTGTTGGCGGTGGTACTTGGCCCGGTTCTGGGCTCCGCCGCAGCAGGCGTTTCGCCTTTGGTCACGGCGGCTGCGGTGACCGTCCCGATGTTCGGTCTGGTGCTGGTAGCCGCCATCGCTGGCATTGCCGCTATGCAGGGTGTCCAAATGGGCAGCCGGTGGGCTCTGCTGGCCTCGGGCCTGCTGGTCTTCGCTGCCGCCGACGTGGTCTACGGGCTGGAAGTGACTGCAGGAACCTACGTGCATGGCGCGCCGCTGGATGCCGGATGGGCGATCGGTCTCGCCTTGGTGGCGATGTGGGTCGACGCTGCTGCCACCGACGAGCTGACCGTAACCCAGGGCGGGTTGACCGCAACCCAGGGCGGGTTGGCCGAGGTTCGGGTGTGGCGCCGCCCGGCGACCCGCGCGACGGCCTTGGCGGTCTCCTCGGCGGCTACCATCGCGGGGTTGGGGGTACTGGTCCTGGGCAGTCAGGTGCCCGTGTCGACGCTGGCTCTGGGCCTGGCCGCGGGCGCGCTGATAGCGGCGGGGATACGCGCGCAGGTCGCCGCCCGCCTTCTCGAGCGGATGGCGAGCCAACGCCTAGTGGCGGCTGCCACCGACGAACTGACGGGGTTGCCGAACCGGCGGGCCTTGTTTGCCGAGGGGTACCTCCGCCTAGCCGAGCCGGGGTGCCGTCGCCAGGCCCTGTTGATGCTGGACCTGGACCGGTTCAAGGAAGTCAACGACAGACTGGGTCATCGTGCCGGCGACGAGTTGCTGGTCAAGGTGGGTGCCCGGCTGCAGGAGAACTTGCGCGGCGACGACACGCTGGCCCGCCTGAGTGGTGATGAGTTCGCGATACTGCTCGATGATGCCGGACCTGACGAGGCCGTGGACGCCGCCGCAAGGTTACGTGCGGCGGTGGGCCAACCGCTGATCGTGGAGGACACCTCGCTGCTCGTCGGCGTCAGCATCGGCATTGCGGTGTTCCCTGACGACGGCCCCGATCTGAGCGTGTTGCTGCGCAAAGCCGACATCGCAATGAACAAGGCCAAGACCTCCCGGCAGGGTCATCACGTCTACTGCACTGCCGACGATGTCGACGCTGCGGCCAATCTAAAGACAGTGCGTGAGCTACGAACCGCCCTAAACCGTGACCAGTTCGTGCTGCACTACCAGCCCAAGGTCGACCTGGACACCGGCGAAGTCAACAGTGTGGAGGCGTTGGTCCGTTGGGACCATCCCACCGGTGGCCTACTCGGCCCGGACGGCTTCGTCAACCTGATTGAGGAGTCCGGGCTGATGCCCGCGCTGACCCGGTCGGTGCTCGCTCAGGCGCTGGACCAGGCCGCGGCCTGGCACCGGGAGGGCCATCCATTGACCGTTGCTGTCAACATTTCGGCCAGCTCGCTGGTCGACACCGACCTCCCCAACCAAGTCGCCTCAATGCTCGCCGCCCGAGGGGTGCCGCCGAGCTCCCTGCAGCTGGAGATCACCGAGGGGTTCCTCATGGTCAACCGCGACCTTGCCCGGGTCATCCTGACCAGTCTGCGCAACAATGGTGTCAGTATCTCCGTGGACGACTTCGGCACCGGTTACAGCTCGCTGTCCTACCTGCGCGACATGCCCATCGACGAGATCAAGATCGACAACTCCTTCGTGATCCCCATGACCCATGACCCCCGCGCCGCCGTCCTGGTCTCCGCCACCATCGAGTTGGCCCACCGGCTCGGCCTGCGTATCGTCGCCGAGGGTGTTGAGACCGCGGCCGCCTACACCGAGCTGACCCGAATGGGCTGTGACCAGGCCCAGGGTTACTTCCTGTCCACGCCCCTCCCCGCTGCTGAACTCAACCGCTGGCTCAACCGATGGCGTGCCCGCGATCGGTCCGCTGCCATTCGGCAAATCCTCCCCACTACAGCCTGAAAACCCCGGCGTGTCCGGAGACTCCAATCCTTGGACGTAGACGTAGTTCGTGGAACGGGCGCCTTCCACGTCACGCCAATCTGCGGCGTCGTTGCGGCCAAACCGGCCAGGACGTGGGAGCCAATTGGGGTCGAGATCAGGGTCGTCCCGGGGGTGGAACAAATCCGAATCCTATGGGCGTTGCCTAATATGGAGGCCGACGGCGGTTAGCCGCCGCCCACCAAGGAGGAGAAAATGCAGAGCAAGAACCCGATCCTGTCCAAGCCGGACGCCTGGCTCACGCCGAACCAGCAGCAGTCCTACCCCGGACAGGGGCAGGGTGCGCCCTATGCCCAGCAGACCTATCCCGGGCAGGCCTACCCGCAGCCGGGGCAGCCGTACGGCGATTCGAGCACCCAGCCCTACGCCCCGATGACAACGGTGATGGGTCGGATGACGATCGAGGACGTGCTCACCAAGAGCGCGGTGACCCTCGGGATGGTAGCCGCCACCGCGGCGCTCACCTACCTGTTCATGCCGCAAGCCTGGTTGATGCCGGCCTGGATCATCGCTGGCCTGGTGTCCTTCGGGACGGTGTTGCTGGTCAGTTTCCGGCACAAGGTGAACCCGGCATTCGTGCTGGCCTATGCCGCGATTGAGGGCGTGTTCATCGGCGCCATCAGCAAGATCTACGAGTCGCTCTACACCGGGATCGTGCCAGCGGCAGTGATGAGCACCTTCTTCGCAGCCGCGGCCACCCTCGGCGCCTACAAGCTGTTCCGGATCAAGGTCAGCAGCAAATTCCGCAAGATGGTCTACATCGGCACCTTCGCCTATGCCGGCCTGCTCCTGGTGAACCTGGTCATGTCCTTCTTCGGGATGAACTTCCTGTTCGGCCACGGCAACATCCTGCTGCTGTTGGGCATCTCGGCTATCGGCATCGGCCTGGCCGTGTTCAACCTGATCCTCGACTTCGACTACATCGAGCAGGGCATCGCCATGGGCGCTGACCAATCGGAATCCTGGCGGGCGGCCTTCGGCCTGACTGTGACGATGGTTTGGCTCTACATCGAGATGCTGCGGCTGCTGTCCTACCTGCGCCGTTGAGCAAGTGCAAAGGCCCCGTACGTCCTGGACGTGCGGGGCCTTTGCGTTCGGCCCAGGTTGGTCAGCCGAGCTCGGCGACCAGCCCGGGCAAGTGGCGATCGAGCATCACCTTGGCCCAAGCCGACCACTGCTGGTCTGGCCATTCGTCCAGTGATAGCCAGGTGGCCGCTGCGGTGGTGCCGCCGACGTCGATAACTACCGGATCGGTCGGGTTCAAGCAGCGTCCGGTGTAAATGATTCGGACGGCGTGGAAGTCCTCGACCACCTGGGTGGGGGATCGGCCGATCCAGTGATCGGTCTGGACGTCCAGCAGGTGCGAGATTTCCAGCTCCTGGCCAGCTTCCTCGGCGACTTCGCGGATCAGCGCCCGGCTGGGGCTTTCGCCGGGGTCGACGCCGCCACCGGGCAGGCCCCACAGGCCGGGCACTGCGGTGAGCTCGGAGAATTGGGTGGCCAAGAGTCCGCGGTCGGAAACCACGATGCCGTAGGCCGCGACCCGCTGCCGTAGGACCGGATCATGCCCCAGGCCGGCCAGATCCAGATCGGCATCGATCGAGCGGGTACGGATCGGTGGCAGCTCGCTGGGGCGGTGATGGGCGCCGACCTGAACGGTCAGGGTTAGCTCTGGGGCCTGCCCGGTGGCCGACAACGGGCGGACGATCCGGTAGCCATGAGCCCAGGCAAGCCGGTGCGGATCGCTGCCGTGCGGCAGGGTCGCGGCGAAGACCGGCGGGCCGCCGGCCACCTCAACACCGATGATCCGCATCGACCCATGATGCCGCCTGGGTCGCAGCCGAACCAATTGACTACGCCGCCGGGTAACCCGAACCCAGCGTTGTAGTGACCTATGCTCAGCAGCGGAGGTGGTCGAGGTGAGGTCAGACGGGCAGGCGGCACGAAGCTGCGCGGAACCGTCGTGATCAAGTACCTCGGGTCAAAACGGCGCCTCGTAGCCGAGCTCGGTGAGTTGTTCACCGCAGCCGGAGCTCGCACCGCGCTGGACGCCTTCACTGGCACTACCAGGGTGGCCCAAGAGTTCTGTCGCCGTGGTGGTGAGGTGACGTGTGTGGACACCGCGGCGTACTCCGAGGTACTGGCCCAGTGCTACGTGGTCACCGATGTCAGCGCCGTTGACCCCGCCGAAGTGGACGAGGCGCTGTCCCGGTTGTCACAGCTGCCCGAACGGCGAGGCTACGTCACCGAAGTGTTCTGTGAGCAGGCCCGCTACTTTCACCCCGACAACGGACGCCGCATCGACGCCATTCGCCAAGGCATTGACGATCTTTACGGTGATCACTGGCTGCGCCCCATCCTGCTCACCGCCTTGTTGGAGGCGGCCGACCGGGTGGACTCCACCGTGGGGCTGCAGATGGCCTTCCTGAAGGAATGGGCACCGCGGGCGCTGCGTCCGCTGAAGCTGACCGCACCGGTGCTCACCCCTGGCACCGGACGGGCAATTCGTGACGATGCCCTCAGCGTCATCGGCCAGCTGGATCCGGTTGACCTGGCCTACCTGGATCCGCCCTACAACCAGCATCGCTATTTCACCAACTACCACGTCTGGGAGACGCTGGTTCGCTGGGACGACCCGGAGTACTACGGCGTGGCCTGCAAACGCCTGGACGCCCGCGCCGTGGCCACCAGGAGCCCCTTCAACTCCCGCCGACTGATGCCGGAAGCCTTAGCGAGCGTGGTGGCCGACGTGCGAGCCGAAGTGGTCATCGTCTCCTTCAGTAATGAGGGATTCGTGCCGTTGGATGCCCTGATCGACATGTGTGCCGCCCGTGGCAATCCGGTGCGAGTGCTGGCCTACAACACCCGTCGCTACATCGGTCAGCAGATCGGGGTGTTTTCCCCAGCCGGCATTAAGGTCGGTAAGGCCGGGCCGGAGCGCAACGTCGAATACCTGCTGATCAGCGCCCCCGCTGAGCGCCTGGAGGCGATCACCCGCCGATGATGTTGCCGTCGAGGTCAGCCACCACGACCTTGAAGCCGAAGGCGAAGTACATCCGGGGCAGCGCGAGCTTCTCGCGGTTGTCGATGGTGACGCTCCATTTCGAGCCGTTGGCCACCTCTTGGCTGCCGCGGACTTCATTCACTACCCGCCAGATGGTGGCCGGGTTCAGCCGGGCAGCGGCGAATTGGCGCAGGCCGGCGCTGGCGCGCGCCGTGGTGACGGTGGGCACCTTGGCCCCGCGGGTGCGGCGCACGGTGGTGGCGTTGGCCCCGGGGAACTCCGCGGAGACGCTTTGATCACTGATCACCGTCACCGAGTAGACCAGGGCGCGGTTGCCTACCGCGTCCTTGATGCCGGAGCTGATGCCCGAAAGGGTGTCGAAGTCGAGGATCGGGGTGAGCGAACCGTCGGGGTTGAAGAAGACCGGACGGGTCTCGGGTTGGGTGGAGACCGACATCACCACATCGCCGCCGGAAGGATCGACGATCGAAAGGGTCTGGTTCGCTGCGGATCCGGTTTGCCCCGCGGCGGCCCGGAACATCGCCCCCACGTCGGCGAAGTTGAACTTGGCAACATCGAAGGTGGCTTGATCGACCCATTGCAGGTCGCTGGCCACTTCGGCGCTCTTGCCGTCCCGGTAGGCCCAGGTGGTGGGCTTTTCGCCGTCCAGGACGGTGACCTGGACGCTCGCCGCGGTGATCGACACCATCAGGGTCTTGTCACTGCCAGCTTCGGTGAGGAGCCGGGTCACCATGGCCTTTGCCACACCAGGTGCAGTGAAGTCGAGGGTGGCCGGGCTGGGCGATGCGGAGGGCGTGGTGGTGGGGGTGCAGCCAACCAGCAGGGCCAGTAGCCCGCCGCAGACGGCGGTGAGGGCGCGCCGTCGGTTGATCACCATTCGAGGGTAGCGCCTCTGGGGAAAGGTGAAGGCCGGACCAAGTATGAGTTGGTCCGGCCTTCGATTTGTTCGTAGCTGGATGATCTCCGAACCCGGTAGTCCCCTCAATCCACCCTCCATCCCGAGGGCACCTGCGGATTGCTCCACCGGTTGATGGACTTTGTTGACTGTCCGTCCGCTACCTCGGTTCCGTTCCCTTTCGGGTCCGTCGCCTCGTTCGCGTAGGTAAGTTCTACGCCCGCAGAACCGGGCGCGCAAGGGGTCTGGCGAAGATTGTCGGAACATTTTTTCGACCGCCGTCCCAGCAGCGAACTGGTGTCACTCTCGTCCCACCTGCAACAGGGCTTGGCCAGTGCAGGGAACGTGAAAGCCGGACCAACTCATACCTGGTCCGGCCTGGAATATTTCTATCGGGTTCGGCCCCGACGCACCGGTAGCGACACGCTGTTGAGCGCCGATTGGGGCCGGTCTGGAAAGGTTCGCAGAACCCCTTCCATCGGCCCGCAACCTGAGTAGTGTGGCCCGTATCTAGCCCAGTGAAGGGCGGATCGAACCATCGAATGGATCGAGGTGTGGCGATGAACGAACAGGCCCAGGGTGACACGCTCGTGAACCCGGTGGACACCACCGTGAAAGTTAGCCGGTCGGTGTCCAAACCAGTGAAAGATGTCTGGAAACTTTTAGCGACCCGTGAAGGTGCTGAGGCACTTCTGGGCGCTGGCGGCGATCTGGGCGACAAGGGCGACAGTTGGCATGCTGCGGACGGCACCTTCGGGGTAGTCCGCTCCTATCACCCCCTTGAACAGATTCGATTCAGTTGGCATGCTGCCGAAGAGGCCCCCAAGACCCTCGTCGAGGTTGACCTGGTGTCTGAGGAAGACGGCACTCGCTTGGAGATCTCCCACCAGGGAATCCCCACCTATTTCGACACCGGCGCGATCGCCCGTAAATGGGAGACCGCGCTCGAACGCTTGGCGGCTGCCGCCGGCTAATACCCACTCCCGGCGCCGCTCTCCCGATCAACCGGGAGAGCGGCGAGCCGGGGACTGTGGTTGGCTGTGCCGCCGCGAGGACCCTTCGACCCTTCGACAAGCTCAGGGAACTGAAGTTGGCTGTGGGCAACCGCAGTTGGCTGAGCCCGTCGAAGCCCCAGGGAACTGAAGTTGGCTGAGCCCGTCGAAGCCCCAGGGAACCGAAGTTGGCTGAGCCCGTCGAAGCCCCGGCGCTACTCGCCCGGAGGCGGGTTGGTCGAAGACCGGTGCACGATGGTGCAGGATTCGTAACTGCGCGGTGGCAGCTCCTCGATAGTCCGATCGAGGGTGTGCTGGGCGGCCATCCGACCCATCTCGTAGAACGGGATGCGGACTGTGGTCAGGGCCGGAGCCAAATCCGCGGCCAGCGGCTCATCGTCGTAGCCGACCACCGAGACATCATCGGGAATCCGCAGGCCCATCCGGGCTAGGGCCAGGTAGGCACCGGCCGCCATCTGGTCATTGCCGAGCAGCAGTGCGGTGGGACGATGGCGTCCTTGCATCGCTCGCAGAGTCAACTCATAACCGGAGTCGATGCGGTAGTTGCCGAAGTAGATCGGATTCTTGGCCGGGTCCAGGCCCGCCGATTCCAGGCCCTCCAAGTAGCCCTTCACCCGGGCCCGGGTAGCCCAGGCCCCTTCGCGTCCGGCGATGAAGGTGATGCGGCGATGGCCCAGCGACAGGACATGCTCAATCGCGGCCCGTCCGCCGGCCAACTCATCGGGCAGGATCGAGCGGATCGTGTTGTCGGCAGTGAAGGCGTTCACCAGCAGCGCTGGGACGTGGGCCGGCACCGGTGGGAACTCGACCTGACGGGTGCCCATGGCGGCGAAGATCAGCGCATCCACTTGGCGGTCGAGCAGGTCTTCGACAGCCGCCTTCAGCCGGGACTGGTTTCGGGTGGTGTTGACCATCAGCAGTAGCGAGCGCTGCTCCCAGATGAGGTCGTGGATGCCAGCGATCATCGGCCCGGAGAAGGGCTGAATGGCGATCTCGTCGGTGAGGAAGCCGATTGTGCTCGACTTGCCAAGGCGCAAGCCCTGCGCGGCCCGGTTGGGGCGGTATTCCAGTTCGTCGATTGCGGCCAGCACTCGCTTGCGGGTGGCGGCACTGATCTTGGCATCGCGGCCGTTCAGGATCAGCGAGACCGTGGTCGCCGAAACTCCAGCGCTACGTCCAACATCGGCCATGGTCGGCCGTGAACTCGGCGCGATTCCCGACATTGGCACCCCCTTGCACTTCGGCGACGGCTCAGGTTTACCGGGCCCCCGTCGCAGGGGTCAACCAGATGAGCTGAGCCCGTCGCTAGAACTGGGGGACGGGTTCAGGCTGATGGCTCGCACTTCACGCCGGTGGCATGGATCGGGCAGTAGCCGTTCGGGTTCTTCTCCAGGTACTGCTGGTGGTAGCGCTCGGCGTAGTAGAACTCGCCGACCGGGGTGATCTCGGTGGTGATGGTGCCGTAGCCAGCCGTGCCCAGACGACGGGCGAAGTCGTCCCTGGATGCCTCGGCGGCCAGTTGCTGGCCGGCGTCGGTGCTGAAGATCACCGAGCGGTATTGGGTGCCCTGGTCGTTGCCTTGGCGCATGCCCTGGGTTGGGTCGTGGTTCTCCCAGAAGGCGGCCAGCAGTGCGGAGTAGCTGGTCTTGGCTGGGTCGAAGACCACTCGGACCGTCTCGGTGTGTCCGGTGCGCCCTGAGCACACCTCTTCGTAGGTTGGGTTGGGCGTGAAGCCACCGGCATAGCCGACCGCGGTGGTGATCACTCCGGGGAGTTGCCAGAACAGCTTTTCCGCACCCCAGAAGCAGCCGAGCGCGAACTGGGCCACTTGGGCATCGGCCGGCACCGCGTCAATGCGGGTGCCGAGCACCTCATGAAAAGCGGTGCCAGGGGTGAGGATCGGTAGCTCCCGTCCGGGGAGGGCGGCTGAGGGGCTGATCATCGTTGATTTCGCGAATCCGAACACGCCTGTTCAACACCGCAGCTCCCGGCGGCATTCCGGCAACCCGAGGCTCGGCGAGGATCAGGCCAACCGCCAGTCGATCGGCTCGGCGCCTTGCTCGGCCAGCGCGGCATTGGCCCGGCTGAAGGGACGAGACCCGAAAAAGCCGTAGCGGGCCGACATTGGCGAGGGGTGAGCCGAGGCGATCTGGGCCACCCCGTTCAACCGGGGAGCCAGCGACTGGGCGTCCTTGCCCCACAGAATCGCTACCAGCGGCCCGCCGCGGGCCACCAGGGCATCGATGGCGCACTCGGTGACCTGCTCCCAGCCCTTGCCACGATGCGACCCAGGGTTGCCTGGACGCACGGTGAGTACTCGGTTTAGCAACAGCACGCCTTGGTTGAACCACGGGCTCAGGTCGCCCGAGGGCGCCGGCTGAATGTCCAGATCAGTGGCCAGTTCGGCGTAGATGTTGTTCAGGCTGCGCGGCAGCGGGCGCACGTCGGCGGCGACGGAGAACGACAGGCCAACCGGGTGCCCCGGAGTGGGGTAGGGGTCCTGGCCGACGATGAGCACCCGCACGTCAGCGAGCGGGCGGCTGAAGGCGCGCAAGACGTTGGTCCCTTCGGGCAGGTAGCCGCGGCCAGCGGCGATCTCGGCGCGCAGGAAGTTGCCGATCTCGGCGATGGTCTCAGCTACCGGTGCCAAGGCCTCAGCCCAATCGGGTGCCATCAGTTCGGCCAGCGGTTTCCTCACGAACGCTCACCTTAGTCGCGGGCTTCGACGGGCTCAGCCAACTTTTGGTCAGTTCCCTGAGCTTGGCCTGCCCTGAGCTTGTCGAAGGGTCGAAGGGTCGAGGGGTCCTGCTTTGTGGGCTTCGACGGGCTCAGCCAGCTTGTGGTCAGTTCCCTGAGCTGGGGCCAGTTCCCTGAGCTTGTCGAAGGGTGCGGGACGAATCAGGGTTGCTCCGGTGGTTGGCCGTTGAGGCGCTAGCTAAAGTTCAGGTCATGCAGACCCCCAGACCTCGCGTTCGTACCGCGCCCGGCCCCCGAGTGCCTCAGGGCCTGATCACCGCAGCAGAGTGGGGTTGGCGTTTTCTGGTGCTGGTCGGGGTGGCGGCGATCCTGTGGTGGCTGCTCACCTACTTCTCCGGAGTTGCCGTGCCGTTGGCCGTGGCCATTCTGATCACGGCCTTGTTGTCACCGCTCAACTCGCGGTTGCGGGGGTGGAGCTGGCCGCCGGTGTTAGCCGCTATCGCCACGCTGGCTGTGATGGCGCTGGTGGTCGTTGGGGTGTTCGCCGCTATTGGCACCCAGGTAGTCAAGGAGTGGCCGGAGCTGTGGACCCAAGCTGCGGCGGGGGTCCGCTCGCTTCTGGAGTGGCTGGCCGCCGGGCCGCTGCAGATCGACCAAACCCAGTTGGCCGGCTATCTGGCCCAGTTCACCGAGTGGGTGAACAACTCCAAAGCGGAACTGGCCAGCGTGGCAGCCAAGGCCGGGGTAGGGGTGGGGCACTTCCTGGCCGGGTTTGCTATCGCCTTGATCGCAACCTTCTTCTTCCTGGCCTCCGGTGATCAGATCTGGAATGCCCTACTGAAAGTGGTGCCCCGGCACTATCAGGTGGCCACCGATCGGGCCTCCACTCGCGGCTGGGAGTCGCTGGTGGCCTATATGAGGGCCCAGGTGTTGGTGGCGTTGGTGGATGCGATCGGCATTCTGATCGGTGCGCTGGCCCTGCAACTGCCGATGGCCTGGGCGCTGTTCGCACTGACCTTCGTAACCGCCTTTGTGCCGGTGGTCGGCGCCGTCCTGGCTGGGACGGTGGCCTGTGCGCTGGCGTTGGTTACCCACGGCCCGGTAAGTGCGCTGATCATGCTCGCGGTGACGGTTTTGGTGATGCAGGCCGAAGGGCACTTCCTGCAGCCGATTCTGTTGGGGCGTGCGGTCTCGCTGCACCCATTGGCAGTGCTGATCGGGTTGGCCATCGGCGCCACCTTGGCTGGCATCGTCGGCGCGCTGTTGGTGATCCCGGTGCTGGCCTTCTTCGTGGCCTTCATTCGGGGGCTCGAACCGGACCGATTTATCGAACCACTGCGGGCAGATCTATCAAAGTAGAAAGCCGGGCTTTCCTGATTGGAAAGCCCGGGCTACCATGGAGGCATGAGTAACCCCGATCTTGGTCCGATCCTGGAGGATCTGGCGTCCGGTCGCATCGATGCCGCAGAGGCCGCCCGCCGAATCGATGCACTGAAAAACGAATCGCCCAAGCCGGCGCCGGAGCCCACTCCGGTGGAGCCGAGCAACGAAGAACTCGCCGAGGAAGACGACCCAGGCCGGCGCCAATACTCGCCCCATGCGCGTGAAGTCTTTGGCCAACCCAGCGAGCCGACCGGACGCAAGCGCGCCGGTGGCACCAAGGGGGTCGACCGCATTGCGGTCCGGGCAGTAGGGCGTCGAGTGCGAATCGTCGGTGACGCTTCGGTGGCCACTGCTTCGGCCGAAGGCCCCCATGTGCTTCGGCGTAACGGCTCGGTGTTGGAGGTCTCCAGCGACGGCGAGTTGGGCCCGAGCTTCGACGGCTTCTCGATCCTGCATCCGCCGCGCAATTTCGACGACATTCGAGCGCTTGGCCTTGGCAAGGAGTTGGTGCTGCGGGTGAACCCAGGGATCGTGCTCGATGTTGAGGTCACCGCAGGGCATCTGGTCTGCACTGAGGTGCCCCACTTGGGCAAGGTGCGGGTCACTGCCGGTGGGGCAGAGCTCCGCGGGATCAGCGAAGCCAACGACGTGTTGGTACAGGCCGGATCGGCCACCTTGGCTGGTGCGATCGTCACCGGGCGATCCCGGGTTCGGGTGGAATCCGGTCAGCTTACGATCGAGCTGGACGACGCTTCGAACGTCACCGTGCGAGCTGATGCCCAGCTAGGAAAAGTCACCTTCAGCGGGGCGCACAGCGGTGCGGTCGATGAACTGGTGCTCGGCAATGGCTCGGCGCGACTGGACGTTGGCGTGGTGATGGGTTGGGCCAATGTTGTTGCTGGCTCCGAGCCGGATGACCAGCAGTGAACCAGCCCAAACACCGCGCGCCAGTTGATTGCCCGGTCTGTGGGGAAGGGCTGATTACGACTCGGGTGGGGTGCCGAGCCTGCGGGTCGGAACTGGCTGGGGAGTTCGCGCACTGTGACTTCTGCGGCTTGAACGATCGCGAGGCCGAACTGTTGCGGGTCTTCCTCGCCTCGCGCGGCAACCTGCGTGAGGTGGAGAAGCATCTGGGCGTCTCCTACCCCACGGCTCGGGCCCGCTTCACCGCGCTACTCACCAAACTCGGCCTCGGTGGGACGGACGCGGCCGCGCCAGCGATGAGCCGAGAGCAGGTGCTCAGCGAAGTAGCCAGTGGGGCGCTCGCGCCCGCTGAAGCGGCCGAGCTGCTGGCCGCCCTGGAGTGAAGTCCGGCTTTTGAGTGCAGTTGCCTGAGCCCATGGAGTGCAGTTCCCTGAGCCCACGGAGTGCAGTTCCCTGAGCTTGTCGAAGGGTGGGGCTTTGACCCTTCGACAAGCTCAGGGAACTTGGGGTTGTTCAGGGAACTTGGGGTTGTTCAGGGAACTTTGGGTAGCTCAGCCAGCTGGGGGTGGCTCAGCCGACTTGGGGTCAGCGGTTCAGGGGCTTCACTTCGACGATGGTGACCTCGATCAGTTTGCCAGTCGGTGCGGTGAAAGTGACGGTTTCGCCGACCTTGTGGCCGGTCACTGCAGTACCCAGCGGCGACTGGGGGCTGTAAACGTCCAGCTCCACTGAATCATCGACCCCGATCAACTCGCGGGAGCCGAGCAGGAAAGCGTCAGTGTCGTCGGGGTCATCGTCGTAGTAGATGGTGACCAGCGAGCCGGGGGTGACCTCGTCGGAATCGCCGGGAGCCTCGCCCACCTCGGCGTGCTCCAGCATCGCGGCGAGCACTCGAATCCGGGCTTCCTGATGGCCCTGCTCCTCGCGAGCGGCGTGATAGCCAGCGTTCTCGCTGAGGTCGCCCTCTTCGCGGGCATGGGCGATCTTCGCCGAGATCAGCCGTCGTCCCTCGCCTTTGAGGTAGGCGAGTTCTTCGGTGAGGCGGTCGAACGCATCTTGGGTCAGCCACGTGATGGAATCGCTCATAATCGGCCAATTTATCCGAACAAGCCCCGCTGCCCCGAATCTGGCGCGGATTGCTGCCCTTGGATTGACGGCGGGAATCACCGGCATTGCGCCATGGTTGACCACAATGATGACCATGCCGAAACCCACTTCGCCCCTGCGCCTGCTACACGTGCACGCCCATCCCGACGACGAGTCGAGCAAGGGCGCGGCGACCACGGCCTACTACCGCAACCAGGGGGTGGCGGTGCTGGTGGCCACCTGCACCGGTGGCGAGCGCGGTGACATTCTGAATCCGAAGATGGTCAGCGCCGACAACGAGGCCCGACTACCAGAGCTGCGTCGCAGCGAAATGGCTGCCGCGGCCAAGATCCTCGACATCGAGCAGGTTTGGCTGGGTTTCATCGATTCGGGCATGGGCCCCGAAGTCGAGCCTGACACCTTCGCCGCCCAGGACGTGGACGTTGCCGCCGGGCGGCTGGTGAAAGTGATTCGCGACTTCCGTCCACAGGTCGTGACCACCTATGACGAAAACGGCGGCTACCCCCACCCCGACCACATCATGACCCACAAGATCACCATGGCTGCGGTCGAGGCAGCAGCCGACCCGACTGCCTGGCCCGAGCATGGGCCGGCCTGGAAGGTGACCAAGCTCTACTACGACATCACCCTGCATCGCGGTCGGTATGCCGCCCTCGATCGGGCCATGCACGAAGCCGGGCTCGAAAGCCCCTATACGAACTGGTTGGCCGGCTGGGCCGAGACCGAGGAGGATCGCGCCCGGATCACCACCCGGATTCCTTGTGCGGCGTACTTCGGCGTCCGCAACGATGCGCTGCGGGCCCACGCGACCCAGATCGACCCGGACGGGCGCTGGTTCGCCGTCCCGCTGGAGATTCAGCAGGCGGCCCACCCCAGCGAGGACTACCAACTGGTGCGCTCCCGAGTGCCAGCGTCCTTACCTGAGGATGACCTCTTCGCCGGGGTTCGAGGTGGGCCAGGCGGACCGGTTGGCGGCTGGATCTTTCCCGGCTGAGCGGGTCCCCTTGCCCTTTCGGCGAACGGCCAGTGACCTATGGGGTAGGGGTTAACTAGTTGACCCCACTAAGGTTAACTGGTTAACTGTCCTGGTGAGCAAACATTTGGCGGCCGATCTCCACGAGCTGGTGTTCGCCATGGACGCCTACGCTGGTCGCGTTCTGAGTGACCACTTCGGCCTGGGCTACAGCCGCTTCGTGTTCCTTAGCCCGCTGCTGGGCGGACCGTTGGACGTCACCCGGCTCGCCGAGAGCCTCAACTTCAGCAAGGCCGCGGTAAGCAAGCGGGTGCCGATCCTGGAGCGGGAGGGCTGGGTCAGCACCACCGAGGACCTCAGTGCGGGCCGGCGAGTGGTCATCGCATTGTCCGAGAGCGGACGCGACCGGATCGGTGCTGCCGCCGGTGAACTGAATGGCCGGTTCGGGGCCATGCTGGCCGGCCTGGCGATCGACGTCGACCTCTTCGCCGACCAGGTGCGGACATTGACCGAGGCCGTGCATGAACTTGATGCTGAAAGGAAGCTCCAATGAGTGGAAGCCTGAAAATCGACCCGCAGGTGCGCGCTCGGCCTAAGTCCGACGATTCGCGCGGGGCGGCGAGCGCCCAACCTCGGTGGCCGCTTTCGGCCGTGGCCGTGCTGTTGGGCCTGGCCGCAGCACTGATTGCCGCAGCAACCAGCGTCCTGGGCCTGGCGGCGCCGTGGCCCTACGCCGCTGAGACCGCCGACTGGCAACTCCAGGCCCGGGGTCAGGACCTGGGGAACCTGCTTGCCGTGGTGGTGCTGCTGTCCAGCCTGCCGCTACTGCGCCGGACGCGCGGGGCGGGCCTCCAGCTTTGGGTTGGCTCGCTGCTGTACCTGGCCTATGCCTTTGTGATCTATGCCGCCGGGGTGCATTTCGGCCCCTTGTTCCTGCCGTATGTTGCGGCCCTGGGGGCCGCGTCGTACGCGTTGATCCTCGCGCTCACTTCCGGGGCACTGGCCAGGATCGTCGTGCCGCGCCGAGCGTCCAGTCTCTCGGCGTGGGTGGTCGGGTTGATCGGCGTTGCCTTCGCGCTGTTGTGGCTCAGTTCGATCATCTCTGACACCCTGGCCGGCCGGACGCCAGCTGCCCTGGAACTCATCGGGCTGCCGACCAACCTGGTGCACGTGCTCGACCTCGCCTTGGTGATCCCGGCCATGCTGATAGCGGCATTCGGGGTGCGTCGGCAGGGCACCGCCCCGATCCTTGGCGCCTGGCTCGTCTTCTCGGTGCTGATGAGCGCAAGCATCGTGGCCACCCTGCTGCTCTCCGCGGCACCGCTGGCGGTGGTTGCCGCCCTCGGTTCGATCACTGCCGCAAGTGCCGTGGCCGCAGTGGTGCAGTTCCGGGCCCAGGCCAGCGGCGTTGGGCAGCCTGACGTCGGGACGGCCGAGCATCCCTGAGGCGGGTTCGCTGGCCGTGGCCGCAACCAACACTGCCGCTAGGCGGGAAGTCTGCTGAGCCGCAGCGGCCGGGCTGGCCCGTAAGCTGGCGGGCGTGAATCGCTTGGCCAACTCCAACTCGCCCTACCTGCGGCTGCACGCCGACAACCCGATCCATTGGTGGGAGTGGGGGCCAGGCGCCCTGGCTGAGGCTGCCCGCACCAATCGCCCGATCCTGTTGTCGGTGGGTTATGCCGCCTGTCATTGGTGTCACGTGATGGCGGAGGAGTCGTTCAGTGATCCGCAAATCGCCGCCCTGGTGAACCCCAACTTCGTCGCGATCAAGGTCGACCGCGAGGAACGTCCTGATATCGATGCGGTGTTCATGAAGGCCACCCAGGCGCTCACCGGCTCCGGTGGCTGGCCAATGACGGTCTTCGCCACCCCGGACGGTCGCCCGTTCTTCGCCGGCACCTATTTCCCGCCGCAGCGGACCGGGCAGATGCCGTCCTTCACCGAGGTGCTGGAAGCGATCGATGAGGCGTGGCGCAATCGAGGCCCCGAAGCCGCCGAAAGTGCCGGGGTGATCACCGCAGCACTGGGTGAGCTGTTCGTCCCGACGGTCGGCAGCGAGGGCAGACTCGACGTCTGGAAGGTGCAGCAGCAGCTCTCGGCCGACTTTGATCCGATTCACGGCGGCTTTGGGGCTGCCCCGAAGTTCCCCACCCCGCAGGTGCTGGATGCGTTATTGGTTAAGGGGGAGCCCGCCTCGGCTGATGTCGCGCAGCGCACCTTGGACGCAATGGCTCGCGGCGGGATTCACGACCAGCTTGGTGGCGGGTTCCATCGCTACACCGTCGATGCGGCCTGGGTGGTGCCGCACTTCGAGAAGATGCTCTACGACAACGCGCTGCTATTGGGCACCTACGCCCGCAGTTGGCGCCGGGCTGCCGATCATGACCCATTGCAGCGTTGGCAACGCGAGCGGGTGGTCCGCGGCATTGTCGGTTGGCTAGCGCGGGAGTTGCGCACCGAAAACGGTGGCTTCGCCTCTTCGCTGGACGCCGACAGCCTCGATTCACTCGGCCAGCCGCATGAGGGCATCTACTACTGCTGGACTCCTGAACTACTGGTCGATGCGCTCGGTGCCGAAGACGGCGACTGGGCCGCCCAGGTGTTTCATGCCACCAATGCCGGCACCTTTGACCATGGGCTATCCACGCTGCAGCTGCGGGGTAATCCCGATGCCGAGCGGCTGGCGCGGGTCAGCCAGCACCTACTGGCCGAACGGTTCAACCGGTATGCGCCGGCTCGGGACGACAAGGTGATCGCGGCCTGGAACGGTTGGGCGATCGACTCGCTGTGCTTCGCCGCCGAGATCTTCGGTGAGGCCGAGTGGCTGGAGCTGGCTACTGATGCCGCTGAATGTCTGTGGGCAGTGCACTGGGTGGACGGACGGCTGCGCCGCAGTTCCCTGGACGGCCAGGTCGGCGCGGTCGGCGGGTTCGGCGAGGACTACGGCGCGGTGGCTCTCGGTTTCGCCCGGTTGGCCTCAGCGTTGGGGGAGCCGATTTGGCTGGAGCGGGCGCGTACGTTGCTAGAAGTGGCGCTGGAGTTGTTCGCCGCGCCCGATGGCGGTTTCTTCGATTCCGCCGCCGATGCCGAGGTGCTGTTCGCCCGTCCGCGCGATGTCAGCGACAACCCAACGCCCTCGGGCGCCAGTTCGCTGATCGCCGCTTTGCGGCTGGTCGCGCTGCTTGCTGAGGTGCCCGCCTTCGAGGAGCGGGCCGATGCGGCTGCGGCCACCGTCCGCGGGGCTTTGGAGGCCAACCCACGCTTCGCCGGGTCGGCGCTCATCGACGCGCTGGTTGCCGATGAGGCCCGAACTGGGCTGCGGCCGGCAGTGGCGGTGGTAGTAGAAGCCGACGGCGCGCCACTAAGCGACTTGGCCAGAGCTGCGTGGCGGATGGCCCCAGTGGGCACGGCAGTGCTCACCGGTAAGCCCGGCACTGAAGGCTTCGCGCACCATTTCGAAGCGCGCCCCGAGCCGGGGGTCTATGTGTGTCGCGGCGAGACCTGCTTCGCACCGACCCTCGACCTGAAAGAGCTGCGCACCGCCCTTTGGAGCCGAGTGGGTGGGGCGGCCGTACCCCCGCCGCCAGCAGCGGACGCCGGTTGTCACTGAGCGGCAGGGGCTTCGACAGGCTCAGCCAACTTGAGTTCAGTTCCCTGAGCCACCATCCAGTTCCCTGAGCTTGTCGAAGGGTCAGCCAACTGAGGACGCCTCAGCCGAAGATGGCCACTGAGATCGCGGCGAAGTGACAGGCCGCGGCTACCAGAGTGAGGGCGTGGAAGATCTCGTGGAAGCCGAACCAGTTCGGCCAGGGGTTGGGGCGCTTTCGGCCGTAAATCACGGCCCCGATGGTGTAGGCCAGTCCGCCGAGAGCGATCAAAATCACCACGGTCGGCCCGCCAACGATCCAGAAGGTGGGCAGCCAGCCAAGTCCGGCCCAGCCCAGAAGCAGGTAGCTGGCCACGTTTAGCCAGCGTGGGGCGGTCGGCCAGAACACCTGCAGGGTCACCCCAACTGCGGCGATCGACCAGATCAGCCAAAGCAGGGTGGTCGCGTCCGCAGGAGTGAGCAGCGCGAGGGCGAGCGGGGTATAGGTGGCGGAGATGAAGACGAAAATGTTGCCGTGATCCCAGCGCCGCAGGGCGGCGTTCATCGTGGGGCTCCAGGTGCCGAGGTGGTAGGCGGCGCTGGTTCCGAACAGCAGTACCGATCCGGCCAACCAGACGCCGCTGCCGATCTTCCCGGCCAGAGTGGGGGCAAGGACCATCAGCCAGATGCCGCCGACCATGACCAGTGGGGTCGCGGCCAGGTGCAACCAGCCACGCAACTTCGGTTTGAGGGTGGCAGCCTCGGGTTGCGTCCCAGACTGGGCCATGGTCATCCCGCTTCCTACCTACGGCTACGTAACTTACTTCACCGTAGGTTAGTGCTCTGGCAAATGCAAGAACGCTCGCCACGATGACTCCCACCGACAGCAGCGGCTGCGGGCGGTAATGTTCTAGGCATGTCGTTCGAGGGTTGGGCCCGGGATACCGTCGACCGGGTGCAGTCGTGGGGCTTCCTCTACCGGTACTACGAGAAGCGGCTGCTCTCCCGCTTGGATCCAGTTGCCCTGCCGCGTCACGTGGCCGTGCTCGCCGACGGTAATCGTCGCTGGGCCCGCGCCAATGCCCCCGGACGTCCGCTGGTGATCGGCTACCAGGCTGGAGCGGACAAGCTGAAGGAGTTCGTCGGCTGGTGTGCTGAACTCGGCATCCCGCTGGTAACCCTGTGGGTGCTGTCCACCGACAATCTGCGTCGCTCCGAGGAAGCCGAAATCACCCCGCTGCTGGACGTAATCGAGCGCTTAGTCACCGATCTGGCCAGTACCGGTGACTATCGGGTGCAGGTCGTTGGCGACCCGGCGCTGTTGCCTACCGAGATGGCGGCCAACCTGCGAGCCGCGGAGCAGGCGACCGCGAACAAAACCGGCTGCCACGTGAACGTCGCGATTGCCTACGGCGGGCGTCACGAGCTCCGCGATGCCGTCCGTTCCCTGTTGGCCAGTGAAGCCGAAAAGGGCACCAGTCTGGGCGATCTCTCCGACAACCTCGAGATCGACGACATCTCCGGTCACCTTTACACCGCTGGGCAGCCCGATCCAGATCTGATCATCCGCACCAGCGGTGAGCAGCGCCTTTCCGGCTTCCTGATCTGGCAGTCGGCGCATAGCGAGTTCTACTTCTGTGAGGCGCTGTGGCCCGACTTCCGCAAGATCGATTTCGTTCGGGCGCTGCGCTCCTACGCCCAGCGGGAACGTCGCTTCGGAACCTGAGCGCGCCTACCTGATCCGGTGGCTCTTTGAGGTGGCCGAGGTGGACGTATAGCCGACGCGCCTGACGGTGATCTTCACCGAAACCTTCTTGTAGCGGTCACTGCGAGTGAGCTTGTAGGTGGCCTTGGTGGCGCCCTTGATCTTTTTGCCGTTGCGCAGCCACTGATAGCTGTAGCTGGTCGGTGTTGGCGCCCAGGTGCCCTTGGACGCCTTCAGCTTGCGGCCGACTCGATAGGTGCCGCTGGCCTTGGGTGCGGCAGCGTTGATGAATCGGGGGACGGGCAGACTCGTCCGGGGCGCCTGAGTTGGCGGTGGAGTGGTGCTGGGCGGTGGAGTGGTGCTGGGCGTGGGAGCGATGCTGGGTGTGGGAGTGACGCTGGGCGACGGGGTGACCGAGCTCGACGGCATAGCGCTTGGGGTGGCGGTAGGCAGGCTGAGGGCATGGGCCAGGGCCGCAGGGGCGTTGATGATGCCAGCGCCGCCAACCGCGGTGGCAGTGGGAGCGGCGAATGGCGTGGCGGTGGCCGTAATGCTGGTCACCAGTTGGTCGACGCTGAGCTCCGGTCGCATCGCGCGCAGCAGTGCGAGTACGCCAGCCACGTGGGGGGACGACATCGAGGTGCCGCCCCAAGCCAGGTAGGTGTCGCCGCCCGCTACTGGCAGAGTCTGGCCGGTGTTCCAGGTGGAACTGACATGAGCGCCTGGGGCGGCAATGGTGGCCGGGACGGCCTCAGTGCCGCGGTTGCTGAAGGTGGTGAGGTTACCGGTGTAGTCGCTGGCGGTCACCCGAACCACGTTGTGACAGTTGGCCGGGTAGTTCACTGACACCGGGTCCACGGTCTCGGAGTTCCAGGTGTTGCCAGCTGCCACCACCACCGCGGTGCCTTCAGCCACTGCAGCATCAATCGCCGCCTGCAGGCTTTCGGGACAAGCGCCGATCTTGGCGATCGAGAGGTTTAGCACATCTGCTTGATTGGGGTTGACTGGCAGATCGTCAACCGGCAGCCCAGCACCCCAACGAATCGCTGCGGCCATATCGGCATCGGCCGGCGCTGCGGTCCCGCCCACCCTGAGGGGCAGGATCTTCGACCCTGGGGCCACTCCGACCGTGCTGACATCGCTACGCCCGGCAGCCACCGTGCCGGAGACGTGGAGGCCGTGCCACGAGGACGCCTGCACCAGGGTCCCGTCCAGAGAGTAGTAGTTGCCTTCGTCGTGCGGGTTCTGGTCGCGGCCGTCGCCGTCTCGGGCCGCCGAGGCGTCGGTGATGAAGTCATAGCCCGGCAGTAGTTTGCCGGTGAGGTCGGCGTGATCGAGGAAGCCGATGTCGATCACGCCAACGATCGAGCCGGCCCCGGCAGTGATCGTCCACGCCTGATCAGCGTGGACGCCGTAGCCGGAATCGGGATTGGTGGAGCCGATGTTCCACTGCGAGGAAGTGAAAGTAGTGCTGTCAGCCCGGCTAAAGGGGGCCGGAGCAGCGAATGCAAGCACGGCCGCCGAGGTCAGGGCCGCGGCCCACTTGAGTGCGTGCATTCAGATCCTGACGGGTCAACGTTCGTCCCGATTGTGGCACGATGACTGGCTTACCAGGTGGTGACTCGGCTCTGCTATCTGATTTTGTGGCTCTTTGAGGTGGCCGAGGTGGACGTGTAGCCGACGCGCTTCACGGTGATCTTCACCGAAACCTTCTTGTAGCGGTCACTGCGAGTGAGCTTGTAGGTGGCCTTGGTGGCGCCCTTGATCTTTTTGCCGTTGCGCAGCCACCGATAGCTGTAGCTGGTCGGTGTTGGCGCCCAGGTGCCCTTGGACGCCTTCAGCTTGCGGCCGACTCGATAGGTGCCGCTGGCCTTAGGCGAAGCGCTCTTGACGAAGGTGCCAGCCGCAACCCGAACTGCCTTGGCGGCGATGCGCGTTTGGGAGCCATAGGTTGCGGTGACCTGAATGGTCAGATCTTTGCCGCTGGCTGACGCGGGGGGCGTGTAGCTGGCCGCGGTGGAGACCACGGTGCCACCCAGCGTCCAGCGCCAGGCCAGGGTTGCTGCGGCCGGGCTCACGCTGGCCGAAGCTCGCAACGCCACCCCGACCTTGGCCTGGCCAGACAGCGTCAAGGTGCCCAGGCTCAACGTCTCGGTGCTCGGCGAGGGCGTCGGGGTCGTTGTTGGTGTGGGAGTTGCCGATGGTGAACCCGCCGCAGCAGCCACCGCAGCTGGTGCATCGACGATGCCAGCGCCGCAGGCATCGGTGGTGCAACTGACGGCGTCCTTCGCAGTGCTGGTCAACAACTCGGTTAGCTGGGCCACCGTGAGGCTGGGCTTGGCGGCCTTAGCCAACGCGGCAACTCCAGCGACGTGGGGGGCGGCCATCGAGGTGCCGACCATCCAGCCATAGGCAGCCGAACTTGGCACTGTGGTGCCGCTATTCCAGGTGGACAGGATCCAGTCGTTGGGGTCACTGCCAGATTCGGCCGATCCGCCCGGGGCGCTGACGGTGGCAGGCGTCCCAGAAGTGCCGTAGTTGCTGTAGGAGGCACGCGTGCCTTCATAGGTGGTGGCCACCACGCTAATCACGTTGTTGCAGTTCGCCGGGAAGGAGTTGGCCAGCGCGACGCCCTCGTTTCCAGCCGCTACTACCACCGCAGTACCGGCGGCGACCGCGTTGTCGATGGCGGTTTGGATGCTCGTCGGGCAGCTCGCCCCTCCGCCGAGCGAGAGATTGAGGATGTCGGCCGGGGTCGGGTTGTCAGCGACGCCTGCCACGCTCAGCCCGGCACCCCAGGTGATTGCGGCCACCAGGTCGACTTCGCTACCGCCGGCTCGCCCCAGCACCCGCACTGGCTGCACCAAAGCGCCAGGGGCCACCCCGGCGATGCCCTCGGCGTTGTTGGCGATGGCGGCGATCGTCCCGCTGACGTGGGTGCCATGCCAGGACGATTCCACCAGGGTGCTATCGACGGTGTGGTAGTCACCCTCGTCGCTGGGGTTGGCGTCCCAACCGTTACTGTCGCCAGCGCTGGTGGTGTCGCTGATGAAGTCGTAGCCGGCGATCACATTGCCGCCAACGATGGCCGAAGCTGAGCCAGTCAGATCGAGATGGGCGGTGATGCCGGTATCGATCACCCCGACCACCACGTCGGTGCCGGTGGCGGTGGGCCAGGCATCCTCGGCGTTGACGCCATAGTGGCTGTCGGCGGCATTGCTTAGGTCCCAAAGGTAGGAGTAGTAGTCGTCATCGGTGGTGGTGGCGTACACCTTCTTGGCGGTCTCGGCCGCACGGATCCCGTTGCGATCTTCGGCGCGATCACCTACTCGAGCCGCCGTACTGCCGCCCTGGTCAACGGTGACTGCGACGGTGGTGTCGGTGATCTGACGCACTTCGGTCACGCTGCCACCGGCGGCGCTGACGGCCTGCTTAGCGGCGGTGGCCGCATCTGAGGAGGCGCCGTCCAAGGTCACCACGATGGTGGTCTCGCTGGCCTCCTCGGCAAAGCTCGGAGTGGCTGGCAGCCCAACCAAACACAGCGACGCTACGGCGGCAGCAACAATCCAGGCCTTGGCGGTCATGGGGGGGTCCTAACTTGGTCGGCCAACCGCATTGTCGACCCACCAGCCTCGCCGACAGCCAGCCGCGAGCAGGTAGCCGCATGCTTAGTTGAACAGCTGGTCAATACCGAGTTTCGACTCAGTTTCTCTACCGCGTGTCGGCTGGCCTGTCGCGCGGCTGCGCCTAGGCTCGAAGCACGGATGGACGCCTTGCCCGTCCGGCGAGAGGTACTCATGGGTTGTCCTGCTCGATCGAGCAAGACCCACAGGCCTGCGCCCAGGCCTTGCCCCTCCGGTTGACCGTATGACAGGTGCCGGACGGGGGTGACGTGCCGGCCCAGACAAGGATCGACATGCCGCGCACCTCTACCCGAATCGCTTTCTCGGGCACCCGCGAATCAGCAGTGGCATTGAAGACCTATGTGATCGACACCTCGGTGCTGCTCAGCGACCCCCACGCGCTGCGCAAGTTCGCCGAACACTCGGTGATAGTGCCGGTGGTGGTGGTCACTGAGTTGGAGGCCAAGCGTCACCATCCAGAGTTGGGGTACTTCGCCCGCACCGCGTTGCGTTTCCTCGACGATCTGCGGGTGAAATACGGACGCCTGGACGCTCCGATTCCGGTCAACGAGGCTGAGGGAACCCTGCGAGTCGAGCTGAACCACACCGATCCCGAGGTGCTCCCGCCCGGGTTCCGGCTCGGTGACAACGATTCGCGCATCTTGGCAGTGGCGCTGAACTACCGCGCCGAGGGCGAGGATGTGGTGCTGGTCAGCAAGGACCTGCCGATGCGGGTCAAGGCCTCAGCCGTCGGCCTAACGGCGGAGGAATACCGCAACGAACTCACCCCCGATACCGGGTGGACTGGCATGGTCGAGTTGGACGTAGCCGACGTCAGCATCGATCAGTTGTACGCCGAGGGAGTCGCGACCGTCCCGGAGGCACTGGACCTGCCCTGCCACACCGGCGTGGTGATGCACGGCAGTGGTTCCTCAGCGCTTGGCCGGGTCGTACCCGATGGCACGGTGAAGCTGATCAAAGACCGCGAGGTCTTCGGTATTCATGGCCGCTCCGCCGAGCAGCGCATCGCCCTGGATCTGTTGCTCGACCAGGAGGTCGGCATCGTGTCGATGGGCGGACGAGCTGGCACCGGTAAGTCGGCTCTAGCGCTGTGTGCGGGTCTGGAAGCGGTGCTGGAACGCCGGCTCTATTCGAAGGTGATCGTGTTCCGTCCGCTGTATGCCGTCGGGGGTCAGGAGCTTGGCTACCTGCCGGGCAGCGAGAACGAGAAGATGAGCCCGTGGGGCCAGGCGGTGTTCGACACCCTGAGCTCGGTCACCTCCAAGAACGTGATCGATGAAGTGCTCGCTGAAGAAATGCTCGAAGTGCTGCCGCTCACTCACATTCGAGGCCGTTCGCTGCACGACGCCTTCGTGATCGTTGATGAGGCTCAGTCATTGGAGCGCAACGTGCTGCTGACGGTGCTGAGCCGGATCGGTCAGAACTCGCGAGTGGTGCTCACCCATGACGTCGCTCAGCGCGACAACCTGCGGGTGGGTCGCCACGACGGCATCGTCGCGGTGGTGGAACGGCTGAAGGGCAACCCGCTGTTCGCCCACGTCACCTTGACCCGCTCGGAGCGCTCCCCGATTGCCGCGCTGGTCACCGAAATGCTGGAGGACGTCGGCGTCTGAGGGCTTCCTCAGTTCCCTGAGCTTGTCGAAGGGTCGAAGGGTCGGGCGTCTGGGGCTTCGACGGGCTCAGCCAACTGTAGTTCAGTTCCCTGAGCTTGTCGAAGGGTCCTCGCCTTCGTGGTGCGGTGGCGGCGTGAGGCGCTGACGTAGGGCGTCCAGTTCGGCGTCGGGAATCAGATAGGTGTGCTCGGCCTGGGGGAACTCCTTGCTCCGCACCGCATCGGCATAGGCGCTCAAGCCGGCGACGGTGCGTTCGCGCAGGTCGGCGAAGGCGCGCACGAAACGGGGCAGCTGAGGCCCGCTTAGTCCCAGCAGGTCATGCCAGACCAGGACCTGACCGTCAGTGGTTGGACCGGCGCCGATGCCGATAGTGACGCAGTCGAGCAGGGGTACCACCAATTCGGTGACTGCAGCGGGCACGGCCTCCAACACGATGGCGAAACAGCCAGCGTCCTGCAGGGCCAAGGCGTCACGCAGTAGCGCCGCTGCCTGATCAGCGGTTCGGCCTTGGGCGCGGTAGCCGCCAAGGGAGGCAGCTGTTTGGGGAGTAAGGCCGACGTGGCCCATCACTGGAATGCCGGCCGCCACGATCGCTGCGGCGCGGTCCACCGACGTGCCACCCCGTTCGATCTTGACCGCGTCGGCGCCGCCCTTCTTCACCAGGAGCTGCGCGGTGCGGACAGCCTGGGAGTCACTGACTTCGTAGGAACCGAACGGAAGGTCCGCGACCAGGAGTGCTGAAGTCAGCCCGCGCCGCACTGCACCGACGAGCATCAGCATTTCGGCCACCGACACCGGCACGGTCGATCCGTAGCCAAGCACGACATTGGCCGCGGAGTCGCCGACCAGGACCACGTCTACTCCGACCTCGTCGGCGATCACGGCGCTGGGATGGTCGTAGGCGGTCACCATCACAATCGGCTCACCGGCCTGTTTGCGTTGAGCGAGGCTGAGTAGCGTCACCGGCGCTCGGTTCACGGCGCCACCTCCAGGTTGTCGATGAGTCGGGTGGTGCCGACCTTGGCAGCCACGATGACCAGAGCGGGCCGGTCCACCCCGGACAGGGGCGTGAACGTTGCCGGATCCACGACGTCGAGATAGTCGGCCACGATGCCCTCGGCAGCCAGTTCGGCGGTCGCAGCCCCGACCAGCAAGCTGGTGTCCTTTTCGCCGGCCAGACACATCGCGCGGGCCGCCGTTAGCCCGCGGAACAGCGCGGTCGCTCGGCGGCGCTGGGCGGCGTCGAGATGGACGTTTCGGCTGCTCATGGCCAACCCGTCCGGTTCTCGGACGATCGGCAAGACCTCGATGGTGACCGGCAGCTGCAGATCGGCGACCAGCCGCCGAACCACGGCTACCTGCTGGGCATCTTTGGCGCCGAAGAACGCCACCTGAGGGCCGACCATGGCCAGCATCTTGGTCACCACTGTCGCCACCCCGTCGAAATGCCCGGGTCGGTGGGCCCCTTCGTAGCCCAGGCTCGGCCCAGCCACCGACACCGTGGTGGCGAACCCGGCGGGGTAGACCTCCGCCACGCTCGGAGCGAACAGCACGTCGGTGCCGCAGGCCTCGGCCAGGGCGGCGTCCCGGGACTCGTCGGCCGGGTAGGCGGCCAGGTCGGCGGCCTCAGAAAACTGGGTCGGGTTCACGAACAGCCACACCACCACCTGATCGCAGTGCGCTCGCGCAGCCCGGATCAGTGAAAGATGGCCCTCATGGAAGGCGCCCATCGTGGGCACGAGCCCCACCCGGCCGGCGCCGGCGACAGCGGCTCGTACCTCGGCGACGTCGCGCACGATCTTCATCGGGCGGTCACCTCGGCCAGCGCGTCGTACAAGGAAAGAAGTTCGGGGGCTCGCTCGCGCAACGCCTGGCGATGGCGGGCGACGGTTGCGAGGTCGCCGCGGCGGATCGGCCCGGTGAGGGCGTCGGGGCCCTGTTGAGCCCAGTTCTCCACGGTGGCTCGCACCAGCGGCAGGAGATCGGCCCGCTCCAGCCCCACCGTGGCCCCAAGCTGGGCCGCAGCCTGTTCCAGAGTCACCAGGAAGTTGGAGGCCATCGACGCGGCGGCGTGATAGGCGGCCCGGTCGGCCTCGGCGATCTCAATCGGACGCATCCCTAGCCGCTCGGCCAGACTGCGGGCGACTGGGTGCCCGGCGACGGCGCAGGGTACGCCCGTGAAGGACGTCGGAGCACCACTGGAAACGGTCATCAGGGGGTGGAACGAGAAAGCGGTGTGCGGTTCGAGGGGCGCCAAGCCGGTGGCACCGGAGCAATGTCCCACCGGTGGACCAACCCGAAGACCTGCCGCAGCGGCGGCGATGGCCTGGTCCGGGACGCACAGCAATACGGCATCGGTCGGCTCAGTGGACGACTCGCCGCGGCGCAGCGGACCATGTACTTTCAGCCCAGCAGTGGCGGCAGCCTGGGCCAATGCAGCGCCGAGGCGTCCGGCACCCACGATCGTGATCCGTTCCAGAAGTTGCATGTTCTCCGGCCAACGTCAGTCGATTCTTCGGGCGGTGCAACCGAACCCGTAGCGGGCTAAGTGTAGAAGGTAGTTGCGCTGGTCAGCGCCGGGGCTTGGCAGCGTTGCCCAGCTCAAGGTCGCCGGGAAGGGCACCGAATGGCCCTGGACGGATCACCTTGTGGTAACCAAGTCGGGTCCAACTCTTCATCTTGATTCCCTAGCTTTCGATCAGCCGTAGCGCGCCGGTTCGCCCGGGGTGACGGCCACGATCCGAAGGGAACAAAATGCAAATGCTGTCCAACATTGGGCGGCGGGTGATCGCTGGGGTTGCGATCACCGTCTCCTCAGCGCTGGCCCTGTCGGCCTGCTCCGCTACTCCTACTGGCACCGGCTCGGTTGCCTCCAAGGCGGCCACGGCTACCAGCCTGGCCAGCTTCGGCACCATGGCAGAGCTCGAAGCCGCCGCGAAGGCCGAGGGTGCGCTCAACGTCATCGCCCTCCCGCGGGACTGGGCCAACTACGGCGAGATTCTCGATCTGTTTGCCAAGACCTATCCCGAAATCAAGATCAGCGAGCAGTCCCCGGACTCCTCCAGCGCGGAAGAGATTCAGGCCGCCAAGACCAACGCTGGCCTCGACACTGCTCCGGACGTCTTCGACCTGGGCCTGGCCGTAACTCGCCAGAACACCTCGATGTTCGCTCCTTACAAGGTGGCCAAGTGGGATGAGATCCCCGCCAACCTGAAGGACGAAACCGGCCTCTACACCGGCGATTACGGCGGCTACATGTCGGTCGGCTACGACTCGGCCAAGTACCCCGCCCCGGCCAGTCTGGACGATCTGCTCGGCGCCAAGTACAAGGGTGCAGTCGCGCTCAACGGCGACCCGACTCAGGCCGGTGCTGCGTTCGCGGCGGTCGGCCTGGCCACTGTGCAGAGCGGTGGCACCTTGGACGACTTCACCCCTGGCATCGACTTTTTCGCCAAGATGAAGTCGGCCGGCAACCTGCTCAAGGTCGATGTGACCACCGCCACGGTGGCCAGTGGCGAGACCCCGGTCGTCTTCGACTGGGATTACCTCAATGCCGCCCACGTTAAAGACAAGGCCAGCTGGAAGGTGACCATCCTGCCGGGTGCCGGTTACGCCGCCTACTACAACCAGGCCATCAACGCTTCTGCTCCGCACCCGGCAGCTGCCCGGTTGTGGCAGGAGTTCCTCTACAGCGATCAGGCCCAGAACCTGTGGCTGAAGGGCGGGGCCCGTCCGGTGCGCATGGAGGCCATGACCAAGGCAGGCACCATCGATGCCGCGTTGGCTGCCAAGCTGCCAACCGCTCCGGCTACCTCCGTGGTGCCGACCGCTGCTCAAAGTGATGCCGCCGGCAAGCTGCTCGGCGAGAAGTGGGCTGCGGCCATCCAGTGAGTTCGTTTGTTCAGGCCGATGGCCTGGTCAGTGACGCCGGGTGAAGCGCAATGCTTCACCCCGGCGTCGGGCGCAGCAACGACGGCTCAACCTGGCCTGGGTTGGGTTGATGCCGTTTGGGCTCTATCTGGTCCTCTTCTTGGCCCTGCCGACCGTGCTAGCCATCGCCTCCGGCGTCGTGGTGGACGGGGGGCTGGAGCTGAGTAACTTGGCGGCCCTGGCCGACCCGGTGATTCTGCGCACCTTCTGGAATTCGATTTGGCTGTCGCTGCTGACCGCGGTGGTCGGTGCCGTAGTGGGCGCGGCGATTTGCTACGCCATGCTCGGCCTGGCGCAGACCGGGTTGATGCGCACGCTGGTCGATGCCGCAGCCGGGGTGTTGGCCCAGTTTGGCGGCGTCATGCTGGCCTTCGCCTTCATCGCCACCATTGGCGTCAAGGGAGTGCTCACGGGCGCCATAGCCGAGGGCTTCGGCATCGACCTGTTCGCCCAAGGTGCCTGGATTTACGAACTGCCTGGCCTGATCGGGCCCTATCTCTACTTCCAGGTGCCGCTGATGGTGATCACCTTCACCCCAGCAATGTTGGCGCTGAAACCGGCCTGGGCTGAGGCAAACCTCACCCTGGGTGGCACCCGACTAACCTTCTGGACCCACATCGGCTTACCGGTATTGGCGCCCTCATTCCTGGCCAGCTTGTTGCTGCTGTTCGCCAACGCGTTCTCCTCCTATGCCACTGCCGCTGCGCTGGCCAGCCAGGGTTCGCAGATCGTCACCCTGCAGATTCGCAATGCCCTGACCAGCGAAACCCTGCTCGGACGGCAGAACCTCGCCGGGGTGCTCGCGCTCGGAATGATTGCCGTGGTCGGGCTAGTGATGTGGGCCTACTCCGTGGTGCAACGACGGGCGGCGCAATGGCAGTCGTGAGTGCATCAATAGCGCCCAGCCGGGCTACCCGAGCGGTGATCGGGGTGACGGTGGGACTGGTGTTTGCCGTCCCGATGGTCAGCACCTTCCTCTACACCCTGCGGGACGGGACCGGGTATTCGCTGGTCAACTGGGCCCGGGTGTTCGACCCTGCCAACTCGCGAGTTCTGGCGCCGATCTGGACGGGCTTGACCAACTCGCTGGTGCTGGCGGTGGTCACGGTTGGGCTGGTGCTGGTGTTGTTGGCACCGACGATGATCCTGGTCAACCTGCGCTTTCCGGGGTTGCGGCGGCTGTTCGAGTTCCTGGTGCTGTTGCCGATTTCGATTCCGGCGATCGTGCTGGTGGTGGGCCTGGCGCCGATCTATTTGGTCATCGGACGCAGCGTTGGCACTGGTGCGTGGACGTTGGCTTTCGCATACGGCATCACCGTGTTGCCGTTCGCCTTCCGCTCCATTCAGGCCTCAATCGATGCCATCGATCTGTTGACGCTCACCGAGGCCGCTCGCTCCCTGGGGGCCAGCTGGCCGAGCGTGATTGGCCTGGTGCTGGTGCCGAATCTGCGCACGGGACTGCTGGCGGCTTCGCTGATCTCGACCGCTGTGGTGCTGGGGGAGTTCACTATCGCCTCCCTGCTGAATCGAGCGGTGCTACAAACCTCCCTGCTGGTGGTGAGCAAGATAGATACCTATGCCTCGGCCATCTTCACCCTGCTTTCACTGGCATTTGCTTTCGGGCTGCTGATCGTCATCGGACGGGCCGGCCGCTTCAACACAGGAACGGACCGACCATGACCGCAGCCCTTGATCTCCAACCCGAAGGAACCCGGGTTGAGTTGCGCACTATCCGTAAGAGCTTCGGCGAACATGTGGTGCTGCATGGCCTGGATCTCGACATCGCCCCCGGCGAGTTCGTCTCGCTGCTTGGCCCCTCCGGTTGCGGGAAGACCACCGCTCTGCGGGTGCTGGCAGGCCTGGAGACTGCCGATTCCGGTGCGGTGCTGTTTGGCGGTCGGGACGTCTCTGCCGTCCCGGTGAACCACCGCGATATCGGCATGGTGTTTCAGTCCTACTCGCTGTTCCCGCACCTGCGGGTCTTGGACAATGTCGCCTTCGGGCTGCGTCGC
The DNA here is from genome assembly GCA_013791955.1 of Propionicimonas sp. Classification (GTDB taxonomy): domain Bacteria; phylum Actinomycetota; class Actinomycetes; order Propionibacteriales; family Propionibacteriaceae; genus Propionicimonas. Next base: position 15,103 of record VMSW01000006.1, on the reverse strand, counting down.
CGGAAGGTGGCTGGCGGCTTGGCTAAGCAGCGGGCGGGGGTGGCGTTGGACCTGGTGGGCCTGGCTGATTTCGCCGACCGGTTCCCCCATCAGCTCTCCGGCGGCCAGCAGCAGCGGGTGGCCCTGGCCCGGGCGCTGGTAACGGAGCCCCGAGTGTTGTTGCTTGATGAGCCGTTGTCGGCGCTGGATGCCAAAGTGCGGGTGTCGCTGCGCGATGAGATCCGTCAGATTCAGTTGCGCCTGGGGATCACTACGGTCTTCGTCACCCACGATCAGGAGGAGGCTCTGGCCGTTTCCGATCGGGTGGCGGTGATGGGGGCCGGGCAAATCGAGCAGATCGGCACCCCTGAGGATCTCTACCTGCGGCCAGCTACCGCCCTAGTGGCCGAGTTCGTTGGGTTGTCCAGCAGGGTGGCTGGGGTGGCCATCGGGGCCAAGGCGATCGTCTTTGGCCAGGAGGTGCCGTTGCGCGAACCGATCGCCGACGGGCCGGTGGAGGTCTACTTGCGGCCGGAGAATTTGCTGTTGGTTGGCCCGAATGAGCCTGGCGTGGATGCTGTGGTGGCTGAATCCAGCTTCCTCGGTAGCTTCCGTCGCACCCTGGTGCGCACTGCTGACGACACGCTGGTGCGGGTGCAGCATCCAGCCACCGACACGGTCTCGGTTGGGGACCGGTTGCGGGTCAGCTTGGCGAAGGTGCCCGTGTTGGCCCGTCCGGCGCAGCTCGTCCCCTGAGCGGTCCCCAGTTCCCTGAGCGGTCCCCAGTTCCCTGAGCTTGTCGAAGGGCTTCGACGGGCTCAGCCAACTTGACCCCCAGTTCCCTGAGCTTGTCGAAGGGCTTCGACGGGCTCAGCCAACTTGACCCCCAGTTCCCTGAGCTTGTCGAAGGGCTTCGACGGGCTCAGCCAACTTGACCCCCAGCTCCCTGAGCTTGTCGAAGGGCTTCGACCCTTCGACAAGCTCAGGACAGGCGGGCTCAGCCAACTGGGTTTAGTACAGCCCGGCGAGAGGTAGCCGCGCTAGGTTGGAGAAATGAAGCGCAACGGTGCCTTACAGATCATTTTCGCGTTCTTTCTCGGGCTGGTGGTGGTCGGCTTCGTCGGGATCGGCGTTTCGACCTTCTACCCGGAGCCAACTGCTAGTGGCTACGACAGCGACGCCTATGACACCTGGCGGCTGGTCACCGGGATCATCTTGTTGGTGATTGCCACCCTGATCCTGGCCATCTCGCTGCTGTTGCCGCCTGGGCAGGAGGTCATCTCCAATGGGGTGCTGCTGGGCGGGGTGTTCACGATGCTCTACGCGGTCGGCGTCACGGTTTCCTCAGACCAGAGCATTTGGCGTTTCATCGTGGTGGCCTTTGCCCTGGTGGTGACGGTCGCAATCGGCTACTTGCGTTTCGCCCGGCGGGAGCCGGCCGCCGCGACGCCCGCAGCCGGTGCGAGCGGTGATCCGGCCCTCGCGGCTCGCCTGGAAGCCCTGGAGCAGCGGTTCGAGGCATTGCGCCGCGCCCTGCAGGATTAGCTCACCGGGACGGGTCGCGCAGCGGCCAACAGAACTGACACCGGCCGTGGCCGCCGACAAAGGCGGCCACGGCCGGCACACACCCCCTCCAGGGGTCAGAGCAGGTTGCTGGCCTCAGTCAGCACCTGACGCAAAATGCCGGTGATTTCGGCGAACTCCGGCTCCCCGATGGTCAGGGGCGGAGCCAACTGCACAACCGGGTCGCCGCGATCGTCAGCGCGGCAATAGAGCCCAGCCTCGTAGAGAGCCTTGGATAGGAAGCCGCGCAGCAGACGCTCGGATTCGTCCTCGTTGAAGGTCTCCCGAGTGGCCTTGTCCTTGACCAGTTCGATGCCGTAGAAGTAGCCCGCGCCGCGGATGTCGCCGACGATCGGGATGTCCAACAGCGTGTCGAGCTCAGCCTTGAAGGCCGGCGCTTTTTCGGCCACCCGGGCATTGAGACCTTCGGCTTCCATGATGTCCAGGTTGGCCATCGCCACCGCAGCCGAGACCGGGTGGCCACCGAAGGTGAAGCCGTGGGCGAAGCTGTTGGTGCCGGACTTGAACGGCTCGAACAACCGCTCCGAGGCGATCATCGCGCCGATCGGGGAGTACCCGGAGGTCAGCCCCTTGGCGGTGGTGATGATGTCGGGCACGTAGTTGAAGTCGTCGCAGGCAAACATCGAGCCGATTCGACCAAAGGCGCAGATGGTCTCATCTGAGACCAGCAGGACGTCGTGCTCGTCGCAGATCTGGCGGACGCGCTCGAAGTAGCCCGGCGGCGGTGGGAAGCAGCCGCCGGAGTTCTGCACCGGCTCAAGGAAGACCGCAGCGACGGTGTCGGCGCCTTCGAACTCGATCATTTCTTCGATGCGGTTCGCCGCCCACTGGCCAAAGGCGTACTCGTCGGCCCGCAGATGCTCCGGTGCCCGGTAGAAGCCGGTGTTGGGCACTTTCAGCCCACCGGGAACCAGCGGTTCGAACATCGCCTTGGCCGCCGGGATGCCGGTGATCGACAGGGCGCCCTGCGGGGTGCCGTGATAGGCCACCGCCCGCGAGATCACTTTGGTCTTGGTGGGCTTGCCGGTGAGCTTGAAGTACTGCTTGGCCAGCTTCCAAGCCGACTCGACGGCCTCGCCACCGCCGGTGGTGAAGAAGACCCGGTTCAGATCACCGGGGGCGTAGGCGGCCAGGCGCTCAGCCAGCTCGATCGCCTGCGGATGGGCGTAGCTCCACAGCGGGAAGAAGGCCAGTTCACGGGCCTGCTTGGCCGCAGCTTCGGCCAGTTCCTCGCGGCCATGACCAACCTGGACGGTAAACAGGCCGGAGAGACCATCGAAGTAGCTCTTGCCGTTGTTGTCCCAGATGGTGTGACCCTTACCGCGAACGATGATCGGCATCTGCCCGCCGCGTCCACCAGTTTCGGTCGGTTCGTACACCGAATGCCGGGTGAAGTGGCCCCAAAGGTGGTCTCTGGCGGCGGTGGCGTAGTCGGTGCCGGCGCGGGTCTGGTTGGCGGTGGTGGGCTGTTCGCTCATCTAGTTCCCCAGTCGTAGTGCTGCTTGTTCAGTTTCAAATACACGAAGGTCTCGGTGTGGGTGACGCCCGGGATCACCCGAATCTGGGTCATCAGGACGTTGAGCAACTCGGAGTCGCCTTCGCAGACGACTTCGGCGAGCAGATCGAAGCTGCCAGCAGTGGTGACCACATAGTCGACCTGCTGGATCTGACACAGCGCATCGGCAACGGGCCCGGAATCGCCTTGAGTCTTGATGCCGATCATTGCCTGCCTAGTGAAACCGACCAACAAGGGGTCGGTGACGGCGACGATCTGCATCATCCCGGCATCGGTCAACCGCTGGACGCGCTGGCGAACCGCACCCTCAGATAGCCCGACTTCAGCGGCAATGCTGACGTAGGGCTTGCGCCCGTCGGTCTGGAGGAGTTCGATAATCCGCTTACTGATCTCGTCCATCACCAACGCGGGACGGTGCTCATCGGGATCGTCCCGGGAGCCCGTTCGAGGAGAAGCCATGCGCACGATCTTGCCTGCTGAAACCGCAGGTAGCAACTCGTATCTCTACGAATCTCGCAGTAACCCACTCGAAACAAATACGGATTACTCTGTCACCTACTGACTGGTGGGGTAGCGCCCGAACGGAGGGGCCAGATGGCAGCTTTGAAGAACTTGGTCGGCGGTGACTACGTCGAGGCCATCAACGCTGCGTTAGCCTGCTTGCCTGCTGCTCAGACCCTGCTTGGCCACGAAGCAGCCATCGGCTTGCCTGGCGGCAACGGGTACTTCCACCACCACTCTCAAGCCTTGGCCTCGGTCCACGGCTCAAACACCTGATGGCGCACCACAATTCCTGACAACATCTTCACCACTGACTAGGAGGGGCCATGGCTACCAATCGCGAACCTGAGTTCAACCCACAATTAGCTGCCTTCGCGCGTTCGGCGATCACTCGGCGAACTGCACTCGGCGGTTTGGCGGCAGTGGCCGCGACCGGTTTCCTGGCGGCCTGTGGCACGCCGGGTAAGGCCCCGACCGCCTCGGCCGGCGCCAGTAAGACTCCGCTTTCCGCGCCGGACCTTTCCGATACCGAAAAGGTCGTCAACTGGTCGAACTGGCCTCAGTACATCGACGTGAATGACAAGGGCAAGCGGCCCACCTTGGACGCCTTCATCAAAGAGAGCGGCATCAAGGTCAAGTACAACGAGGACTACAACGACAACGACGAGTTCTTCGCCAAGGTCCGTCCGCTGCTGGAGGCTGGCAAAGACACCGGTCGCGATGTCTGGTGCAGCACCGACTGGATGGTGGCTCGGCTAAAGCGACTCGGCTACATTCAGCCGCTCGACAAGGCCAACATTCCCAACGCGGCCAACCTGGCTACCTCGCTGACCAACGTCGAGTTCGATCCGGGCCGCGCCTTCTCGCTGCCCTGGCAGAGCGGGTTCGCCGGCATTGCCTACAACCCCAAGTCGACCGGCGGCAAGGCCGTGACCACCATCGATCAGCTGCTGCACGATGCCACCTTGAAGGGCAAGGTCACCCTGCTGACCGAGATGCGCGACACCGTCGGTCTGATCTTGATGGAGCAGGGCAAGAGGCTGGACAACTTCACTGCCGAAGATTTCGCTGCGGCCCTTCAGGTGCTCAGCGATGCCAAGGATGCTGGCCAGATCAAGGGCTTCACCGGCAACGACTACACCAAGCCGCTGGCCTCCGGTGATACCGCAGCCTGTGTGGCCTGGACCGGCGACGTGGTGCAGTTGCGCCTCGACAACCCAAGCCTGGGCTTCGTGCTGCCGGAGAAGGGCTTCACGCTGTGGTCGGACAACTTCGTGATCCCGGCGATGGCTCAGCACAAGAAGAACGCCGAGAAGGTAATCAACTACTACTACGACCCGAAGGTGATGGCCGAGGTTGCCGCCTACGTCAACTACATCGCTCCGGTGCAGGGTGTGAAGGAAGTCCTCACTAAGTCGGATCCTTCGATGGCGAACAACGACCTCATCTTCCCCAGCGACGCCACGCTGGCCAAGTCCCAGGTCTTCCGTGGCTTGACGGCCGAAGAAGAGACCACCTTCACCCGTCAGTTCCAGGCGCTGGTAACCGGCTAGTCATGGTTGAGGGTGCGACGCGAAAGGCCACCGGCGAGCTGCGATTGGTGGAGTTGTTCCGCGAATACGACGATTTCGTTGCCGTCAACGGCATCGATCTGGACGTGCCGCCGGGCTCGTTCTTCGCTCTACTCGGCCCGTCCGGGTGTGGGAAGACCACGACGCTGCGAATGATCGCCGGGCTGGAAGAGCCGACCTCTGGTCGGATCTTCCTCGGCACCGACGACATCACCAACACTCGCGCTCACCAGCGCCGAGTGAACACGGTGTTCCAGAGCTACGCGCTCTTCCCGCATTTGAACATCATCGACAACGTCGGCTTCGGCCTGCGGCAGTTGAAGGTGGCCAATTGGAAGACCAAGGCCATGGAGGCGCTGGAGTTGGTGAAGCTGGCCGATCGGGCCAAGCAGAAGCCACGGCAGCTCTCCGGTGGTATGCAGCAGCGGGTGGCCCTGGCTCGGGCGATCGTGAACGAGCCAGAGATCCTGCTGCTGGACGAACCGCTGGGCGCGCTGGATCTCAAACTGCGTCGGGAGATGCAGATTGAGCTCAAGCGCATCCAGCAGGAAGTTGGCATCACCTTCATCCACGTCACCCACGACCAGGAAGAAGCCATGACCATGGCCGACACCGTCGCGGTGATGCGCGCAGGCCGCATCGAGCAGCTGGGTGAGCCGGCGGCGCTCTACGACAAACCCGCCACCGCCTTCGTGGCGAACTTCCTGGGGCAATCGAATCTGCTGCCGATTGAGGTCACCGCGGTGGCTGGCGATCGCACCACGGTCGCTAGCCACGGCACGTCCTTGGTGGTGGAGTCTGGCGCGATTCCGACCGAGGCCCCCGATGGACTGCGGCTGGGAATCCGTCCGGAGAAGCTGCGGTTGGTTTCGGCCAACGACAGCGTCTGGACCAACAAGTTGTCCGGCGAGGTGACCGACGCCTCCTTCAATGGCGTGTCCACCACCTATCTGGTGCGGATGCCTTGGGGGCAGGAACTCACGGTTACTCAGCCGAATGACGGCACTGCCCGGGCCACGCTTGGTGAGCAGGTGACCATCGCCTGGGATCCCCATCACGCCTTCGTGATCGGGGCCGACTGATGGCACTGGTGGTCCCCGGTGTCCGTCCGGTCAAGCGCCGGGCGGTGCGGCGGTGGGGTACCTTCACCCCGCTGATTCTGTTGGCGCCAGCGATGCTGTGGCTGACCGTCTTCTTCGTTGTGCCCACCTTCTCGCTGGCCTCCCAGTCGCTGCAGACCGGCGACATCGACAACGGCTTCGTCCTCACCTGGCATTTCCAGACGTATGCCGAAGCGTTGGGTCGGTATTGGCCGCAGTTCCTGCGTTCGCTGATCTATGCCGGCTCCGCGACCGTGATCACGCTGCTGGTCGGCTACCCGCTGGCCTGGTTCATTGCGCACCGTTCCGGGCGGTTCAAGACCATGCTGCTGGTGCTGGTTATTGCGCCCTTCTTCACCAACTTCCTGATCCGGACGCTGGCCTGGCAGATCATCCTTACCGATACCGGGCCGGTGACCGGCTTCTTCCGGGCCACCGGACTGATTCACGTGTTGCAGTGGCTGGGACTGGTGACCAGTGATGCGCTGCTCTACTCGCCGTTCGCGGTGATCTCCGGCCTGGCCTACAACTTCCTGCCGTTCATGGTGCTGCCCCTCTATACCTCGCTGGAGCGCCTCGATCTGCGCTACCTGGACGCTGCCGGCGACCTGTACGCCAATGGCTGGAACACCTTCTGGAAGGTGATTTGGCCGCTGTCATTGCCGGGGGTGGTCTCCGGCACCCTGTTGACCTTCATCCCAGCAGCAGGCGACTACATCAACTCGAAACTGCTGGGCAACACCCAGACGGTGATGATCGGCCAAGTCATCGATGCCCAGTTCTTGCGGGTCTTGGACTATCCGACTGCGGCGGCGCTGTCGTTCATTTTGATGGCCACGATCATCGTCATGGTCGGTCTATATGTGCGGGCCGCTGGCACTGAGGAGTTGGTCTGATGAACTGGCTGCGCAAGAACCTGGTAGTGATCATCGGCCTGTTGGTGATGGCCTACATCCTGATCCCGAACCTCGTGGTGGTCGTCTTTTCTTTCAACAAGCCGACCGGCCACTTCAACTACGAGTGGAACCAGTTCTCCCTGGACGCCTGGCTCGATCCGTGTGCCGCGCCAGGCATGTGTGACTCGCTCGGGCTGAGTCTTTGGATCGGCGTGGTCGCGGCGGCCGTTGCGACGGTGATGGGCACGATGGCCGCTTTTGCCTTGGGCCGCTACCGGTTCCCGGGACGCTCGTCCACCAACCTGTTGGTCTTCATGCCGATGGCCACCCCCGAGGTGGTCATGGGTGCCTCGCTGCTCACCCTGTTCGTATCAGTGGGGTTGGAATCTGGTACGACCACCATTTTGATCGCCCACATTCTGTTCACCGTCTCCTTCGTGATCACTACAGTGAAGGCGCGGGTGGCTTCCCTTGACCCAGCGCTGGAGCAGGCTGCTGCCGACCTCTACGCCACCCCGGCCCAGGCCTTCTGGAAAGTCACCTTCCCGTTGGTCGCGCCGGGTATCGCAGCTGGGGCTCTGCTGGCCTTCGCCCTCAGCTTCGACGACTACATCGTGACCAACTTCAATGCCGGAGCCTCCACTGTGACCTTCCCAATGTTCGTCTGGGGAGCCTCGCAGCGAGGCATCCCGGTGCAGATCTACGTGATCGGCACGGTCATGTTTGTGGGCGCGGTCGCCATCGTCGGCATCGCCCAGGCAATCGGTTCCCGCAAACGAAAGGTCGACGCGTAAATGCGCATTCTCGTGGTTGGGGCTGGGGGAGTGGGCGACGCAGTCGCCCGCATCGCCGCCCGCCGCAGTTTCTTTGAGTTGATGGTCATCGCCGACTACGACCTCGCGAAGGCGCAAGCTTCGGTAGTCGCTGCGGAGGCAGCTGGCGGGACTGGCCGCTTCGTGGCCGCCTTCGTAGACGCCTCCTCGGCAGATTCCGTGGCCGCTTTGGCCCGCGAACATGGCATCACCCACGTGCTTAACGCGGTCGATCCGCGTTTTGTGATGGGCATCTTTGACGGCGCTTTCGCCGCTGGGGCCGACTACCTCGACATGGCGATGAGCCTTTCCCATCCGCACGCTGAGCGACCGTATGGCGAAGTTGGGGTGAAGCTTGGCGATGAGCAGTTCGCCAAAGCCGATGAATGGGTCGCCGCTGGCCGGCTCGCGCTGGTTGGCATGGGTGTTGAGCCCGGACTGTCGGACGTGTTCGCCCGTTATGCCGCTGATCACCTGTTCAGCGAGATCGACGAACTGGGCACCCGTGACGGGGCCAACCTGGTGGTCACCAATGAGGCCGGCGAAGAGATCTTCGCTCCGTCCTTCTCGATCTGGACCACCATCGAGGAATGCCTCAACCCGCCGGTGATCTTCGAGGCCGGGAAGGGCTGGTTCACCACCCCGCCGTTTAGCGAGCCGGAGGTTTTCGACTTCCCTGAAGGCATCGGTCCGGTCGAGTGCGTGAACGTCGAGCATGAAGAAGTGCTGCTGATGCCGCGCTGGGTGGATGCCAAGCGGGTCACCTTCAAGTACGGCCTGGGCGATGAGTTCATCGGCGTGCTGAAGACGCTGCATGCCCTCGGCCTGGATCGCACTGCGCCGGTGAAGGTGAAGGGCGTCGAGGTCTCGCCACGCGACGTAGTCGCCGCCGTCCTGCCCGATCCGGCCACTATCGGGCCACGGATGACCGGCAAGACCTGCGCTGGGCTGTACGTCACCGGAAAGGGCAAGGACGGCCATCCGCGACGCACCTACCTCTACCACGTGGTCGACAACCAGTGGGCGATGGCGAACTATGGAGCTCAATGCGTGGTCTGGCAGACCGCGATCAATCCGGTGGTGGCACTTGAGTTGCTGGCAACCGGAGTCTGGAAGGGCAGCGGTGTGCTGGGGCCAGAGGCCTTCGACGCCGTACCCTTCCTCGAACTTCTCGGCGGGTCCGCGCCCGTCGGTTACGACTCGGCATGGGGCATGGAGGAAAAGTGATCGAGCAACGACGCATTCTGCGTACCGCGCTGCCTGGACCCAAATCGGCTGCGCTCGCTCAACGGCGGGTGGCCACGGTGTCCGGCGCGGTGAGCGGCGGTAACGACCTTTACATCGAAGCTGCCCAGGGCGCGATCCTGGTCGACGCTGACGGCAACCAGCACATCGATTTCGGTTCTGGCATCGGGGTGGCCTCGGTTGGCCACAGTGATCCGAGGGTGGTCGAGGCGGTCACCAAGCAGGCCGCCAGCTATGGGCACACCTGCTTCATGGTCAGCCCTTATGCGGGCTATGTGGAGCTGTGTGAGGAGTTGGCCAAGCGCACCCCCGGCGATTTTGAGAAGCGCTCGGCGCTGTTCAATACCGGCGCTGAAGCAGTGGAAAACGCGGTCAAGGTCGCTCGGGCCTACACCGGGCGTCAAGCGGTGATCGTCTTCGATCACGCCTACCACGGCCGCACCAACCTCACCATGGCGATGACGGCCAAGGTGCAGCCCTACAAAGACGGTTTTGGCCCGTTCGCACCGGAGGTTTACCGGATGCCGATGGCCTACGCCTACCGCTGGCCCACTGGGCCGGAAAACTGCGCGGCTGAGGCGTTCGCCGAGTTCGCCTCGTTGGCCCACCTTCAGGTTGGCGAGAACCACATCGCCGCCGTGGTGGTGGAGCCGATTCAGGGTGAGGGTGGTTTCATCGTCCCCGCGCCGGGCTTCTTAAAGATGCTGCGCGAGTGGTGCACCGAGCACGGCGTCGTCCTGGTCGCCGATGAGGTGCAGTCGGGCTTCTGCCGTACCGGTAAGTGGTTCGCGATTGAGCACGAGAATGTGGTGCCTGATCTGGTCACCACCGCGAAGGCCCTGGGTGGCGGCTTGCCGATCGCTGCGGTCACCGGTCGAGCCGACATCATGGATTCGCCGGTCTTTGGCGGCCTGGGTGGCACCTTCGGTGGCAACCCGCTGTCTTGCGCGGCGGCGCTGGCCGCCATCGAGACCATGGAGGTCGAAGACCTAGCTGGGCGCGCGACCCAGATCGGTGAGCTGCTTACCGAGCGGCTCACTGCGCTGGCGGCCAAGTACCCCCAGATCGGCGAAATCCGCGGCCGGGGGGCGATGATGGCGATTGAGATGGTCGCCACCGACGGTTCTAAGGCCCCGGACGCGGCCCTGACCAAGGCTGTGGTGGCCGGTTGCGGGCGTCGCGGGGTGTTGATGCTCAGTTGTGGCAGCTATGGCAACGTGATTCGAATGCTGCCCCCGCTAGTGACCGAGATGGCGCTGATCAACGACGCTGTGGACGTGCTTGACGAAGCCTTCGCCGAGGCCATCGGCTGACTCGCACCGTCAGCGGTGCGGGGAATCTTCGGGGCACCTGAGCCCCAGTCAACGAGAATTGGAAGAGGACTGCGATGACGCAATTGCCGAGCTCGGTGCCCACCGGATTGTTCATCGGTGGTCAGTGGCGCGATGCCAGTAATGGCGGCAAGTTCGTGGTGGAGGACCCGGCGACCGGGCAGGTGCTGGCCGAAGTGGCCGACGCCACTCCCGAAGACGGCATGGCTGCCCTCGACGCAGCTGCAGCCGCTCAGGAGTCGTGGGCGCGCACCGCACCTCGGGTGCGGGGTGAGTTGCTGCGGGCCGGTTTCGAGGCGGTGACCGCACGCGCGGAGGAGTTCGCGCAGGTGATGACCCTGGAGATGGGCAAGCCGTTGGCCGAATCCCGTGGCGAGGTGGCCTACGGTGCTGAGTTCCTGCGCTGGTTCTCCGAAGAGGCGGTGCGCATCTATGGCCGCTATTCCACCGCCCCTGACGGGGTGAACCGCCTGCTGGTTACCAAGCGTCCGGTCGGACCTTCGCTGCTGATCACGCCCTGGAACTTCCCGCTGGCGATGGCCACCCGCAAGGTGGCCCCGGCGATGGCCGCCGGTTGCACCGTGGTGGTCAAGCCGGCCGCGCTGACCCCGCTGACCACGTTGTTGTTCGCCAAGGTGATGGAGGAGGCCGGGGTGCCGGCTGGCGTGATCAACGTCATTCCTACCTCCCGTTCGGGTGCGACCACCGCCCCGCTGTTCGCTGACTCCCGGCTGCGCAAGGTCTCTTTCACCGGCTCGACCGAAGTTGGCCGGGTGCTGCTGAAGCAGGCTGCCGATGGCGTACTGCGGACGTCCATGGAGTTGGGCGGCAACGCCCCGTTCCTGGTGTTCTCCGATGCCGACCTGAACGCCGCAGTTGACGGCGCCTACAACGCCAAGCTGCGTAATGGTGGCCAGGCTTGCACTGCGGCCAACCGGATTTACGTCCATTCCGGTATCGCTGAAGAGTTCTCCGAAAAGCTGGCGGCCCGAGTGGCCGGCATTCAGGTGGGCCCCGGCATCGAGGATGGCACCCAGCTCGGCCCAGTGATCGACGACGACGCGCTGGTGCGTATCGGCGGCCTGGTGGACGAAGCGGTGGCGACCGGTGGCAAGGTGCTCACCGGTGGTCATCGAATGGACCGCGCGGGCCACTTCTTCGAGCCGACCGTGCTGGTGAACGTGCCGCGGGAGGCGCGGGTGCTCACCGAGGAGATCTTCGGCCCGGTGGTGCCGATTTCCACGTTCGACACTGAGGACGAGGCGATCGAGCTGGCCAACAGCTCTGAATACGGCCTGATCTCGTATGTGTTCACCAAGAACCTGGCGCGCGCGCTGCGCTTGGGCGAGCGCATCGAGACCGGCATGCTCGCGGTCAACGCCGGGGTGATTTCGAACCCGGCTGCGCCCTTCGGCGGAGTGAAGCAATCTGGCCTGGGTCGCGAAGGCGGTGAAGAAGGTATCGAGGAATACCTGGAGACCGTCTACATCGGCATCGGTAACCCGTACGCCAGTTAGGTCAACCAGCAGTGGGGCTTCGACGGGCTCAGCCAGCTTGAGTTCAGTTCGCTGGGCCAGCCCAGTTCCCTGAGCTTGTCGAAGGGTCGACGGGCCGGGCTTCGGCAAGCTCAGCCAGTTGGTGGCTAGTCACCTCAACTCAGGTGCAGATCCACTTGGATTTCGGCGGCCAGATCCTCAAGGTCGGCACGGATGGCGCCGGTGTCGGCATCGGCGGGCACCCGGGCCACGACGGTGGCCTCGAAGAGCTTGCCACCGGCCATCGGCGCATCAACGGTCTTGCTGGATAGGTGCTCGATGTTGAGTTGATGCCTGTTGAGGGCCCCCGAAATCTCGCGGACGATACCTGGCCGGTCATTGCCGATCACGGTCAGGCTGAGTGTTGGCCAGTCGCCGGGCCCCTGGGTGGTGCCGGTGTGGGCAGTGATCTTCAGCAGCCCGTCCAAGGAGTGCAGGGCCGCGTTGAGGGCTTGTTCCCGGTCGGCGGGCACTGAGACCTCGACAATGCCGGCGAAGGTGCCGGCCAGTTCGGCCAACTCGCTGCGCTCCCAGTTGCCACCGTGGGCACTCACCACTTCAGCTAGCGCGGCCACCAGGCCGGCGCGGTCGTCCCCGATCAGGGTCAATACGAGCATGGGCATGTTAGGGATGCTACTCACCGGTTGGGTGCCCAGCAGTTCATCCCGGTCTGGACAGTCCTGGTTTCACTGAGTACGCTCACTGAGCGTGATCAGTAGAACCGAACAGAAGGCGCGAACTCGCACCGAAATCCTTGCCGCCGCGCGACGAGTGGTGGCCGAACAGGGCTTCGCCACCACCACCGCGCGTGACGTGGCAGCCGCAGCCGGAGTGGCCATCGGTACGGTCTTCCTGCACTTCCCGACCATGGGCCAACTCGCCGAAACCTTGCTGGACGAGACCGTCGGCGCAGCATTGGTCACCGCGGCCCAGCAGCGACCGGACGGACTGATCGAGCGCCTGGTGCACGTCAGCGACTGCCTATTTCAGGGCTACGCCGCCGAGCCGGAGCTATCGCGGCAGGTGATCGCTGGCTCGCTGTTCGAGAGTGCCCCGGGCAGCCCGTCCCAACTGCGAATGGGGGAGTTTCGCGGCTGGGTGGTTGATGAGGTGAGCGCTGCGGTCGGACGCGGCGAAATCGCTCCCATCGATCCGGGGGCGGCCTTCCTCGGCTACTTCGCCCTCTATTTCGGTGCGCTGGTAGTCGGCCTGCGCGGCGAGCTGGATCGCGACGCCCAATTGGCCCTGCTGCGGGCCTCACTGCAGCGACTTTTCGCCCAGAAGGAGAACTGAGTTACATGGACATCATCATCGTCGGCGCCGGGATCGGCGGGCTGACTGCGGCCATCGCCCTTGCCAAGGACGGGCATCAAGTGCGGTTGGTCGAGCGCAGCCCGGAGTTCACCGCCGCCGGGGCCGGCATCGTGCTGGCCCCGAACGCGGTGCAGGTGCTGGCCTCGCTGGGCGTAACACTGGCCGGAGAAGGCCAAGTGCTGGCGTCCACCGAGATCACTGACAAGGCGGGCCGCCGCCTGGCTAACCTTTCCCCGGCCCGGCTGGCCGCCGCTCATGGGCCGAGCTACGGCATCACTCGGGCGCGGGTGCACGAGTTGCTCGCCGCGGCGCTGCCAGCAGGGGTCGAGGTGGTCTTCGACTCCACGATTCGCAGCGTCGAAGACGACGGCTCGCGGGTGCAGCTGAGCTCGTCGACTGGCGGGCTCAGCGCTGAGGTGGTGGTGGCCGCGGACGGTTTGCGCTCTGCCGTGCGGGCGCAACTGCCGACCGGGCCCGGCGCGCTTCGCTACAGCGGGACGACCTGCTGGCGCGGACTGATCGACTTCGAAGCGGGTCAGGTGGCCACTGAGGCGTGGGGCGGTCACACCCGGGTCGGGGTGGTGCCAGTTGGGGGTGGGCGCGCCTACTACTACCTAGTGGCCACCGCCGAGCCGGAGGCATCCGGGCCGGGTGAGCTTGCGGGGTTCACTGAGCTCTTTGGCGGCTACGGCGGCGTGGCCGGTGAGCTGTTGGCGGAGTTGAGGCAGGTGCCGCCGCTGCATCACGACCTGTTCGAACTGGATCGCCCAGTTTGGGGGGCCGGACGAGTGCTGCTGCTCGGCGATGCCGCGCACAGCATGACTCCTAATCAGGGTCAGGGGGCGGTGATGGCGATCGAAGACGCCAAGGCGTTGATGCTGGCCATCCGCGGCGGTGCCGAGGGTGCTCTGGCGCGATACACCGCTGCTCGGCACGCCCGGGTGCGCAAAGTGCAGCTGGATTCGCGCCGCTTGGGGGAGGTTGCCCATTGGGGTAACCCGGTCGCCGTGGCGGTGCGGAACTTCGGGATGCGGTTAACCCCGCAGTCGGCTGGCGATGCGACACTGGCTGGCCTGGTGCGTCCCGGCATTGAACTGGCGGTGGCGAAATGAGCCGCCGGGACGTCCTCGGCGCCCGGATCTTCGGCTGGTCGCTGCTGGTATTGGGCGCCGGCCATCTGAGCACCGCGGCGGCCGAGCTGGGCCGAACCCCGGACGCCGCCACCCAGCAGGCGATGGCTGCTTTGCGGCTAGCTGCGGTAGCGATGCCGGGACCGCAGCGAAATCTCGAACAGTTGATGTGGGGCTACAGCCCGTTGATGGGGCTGATGGTGATCGCCTTCGGCGCCGCGTTCCTGTGGGCGGCCAGCCGTGGGGCCGGCTCGTTGCGGTCGCTGTTGTGGATCGGCGCTGGAGTGGCTCTGGCCGGATTGGTGATCTCGGCGCTACTGATGCCGCTGCCGCCGATCATCGGCCTGAGTGTGGCCCTGCTTGGCGCCATCTTCGGGCTCACCGAGCGAGGCGTAGCCGCCCCGGGACGCCCTGCCCAGTAGCGACCTGCTCCTTGGGGACGGTTCCAATGAGCAGCTCATGGGGACAGACCCGCAGGAACCGTCCCCGTGAGCTGTGCGGAGGAACCGTCCCCGTGAGCTGTGCGGAGGAACCGTCCCCGTGAGCTGTGCGGAGGAACCGTCCCCGTGAGCTGTGCGGAGGAACCGTC
>VMSW01000009.1 GCA_013791955.1 Propionicimonas sp. | reverse complement strand
TACCCCGGCCGAGACCAACCCGCTACTTGAAGTCATGCCCCCATTCTCCCGCACAAACCCAGCCTAAATCGAACACAAATACGAATCTGTGGACAACACTTCAGTTATCCACAAATTCCGAAGAACCCGGACGAGAGCCCAAACTGACCACAGCCAAGATCAGCTGAGCCCGTGAGTCAGAGTGGAAGGATGGCGGCATGTCATTTGAGCGCCTGGACTGGCCGCTGCTGACCGCTCGGCTGACCCTACGTCCGGCCCGGGCCAGCGACGCAGCCGAAATCTGGGGCTGGCAGCAGCTCCCCGAAGTGATCCAGTGGACGCCGCGCCAATTGGCAAGCCTGGAGGCCTTCACCGACCACTGGGTCAAACACCTCGACCGAACGCTGGTAGTCGCCCAAGGGGGTCGGCTGATCGGATCGGCGAAGGTATCGGTGCAGAACGCTTGGTCCCAGGAGGAAGTGGTCACCCAGG
Source organism: Propionicimonas sp. (assembly GCA_013791955.1). Classification (GTDB taxonomy): domain Bacteria; phylum Actinomycetota; class Actinomycetes; order Propionibacteriales; family Propionibacteriaceae; genus Propionicimonas. The sequence continues at coordinate 48,475 of VMSW01000009.1, read as the reverse complement.
CGGCTGGCGCCGAAGCCGAAATCGGCTGGGCGCTGGATCCGTCCATCCACGGGCAGGGGTACGGCACTGAGCTCGCCGTCAGCCTGCTGGCCATCTGCTTCGACGGCCTGGGGCTGCACCGTGTGGTGGGCATCTGCTTTGCCGACAACGCTGCCTCGGCGCGGGTGATGGAGAAGGCCGGGATGCGTCGCGAAGCGCACTTCCGCGCCGACTCCCTGCACCGGGATGGCCGCTGGTACGACACCTACTGCTACGCGATGCTGGCCTCGGAATGGGCACAGCAGCGAGCTAGCGATAGCTGAACTGCAAGCTCTTCTCGATCTGCGCCAACAGCTCGGCCACCCGGACGTGGTCTGCGGCCAGGCCCCGGATGATTGCCACCACACTCTGGGAGCCCTCCTCGGGCGGATTCACCTGATCGCCCGGGCGGCGGGTCAAGACCAGCTCGTCGACCTCGGGGATCGCGCGAACCTCGTCCGCACCGGTGATGTCGACCACCTCGCGAGCCTCATAAGGGGGCTGGACGTAAACGGCGAAGCCGACCCCATTGGTGTTTGCTGGCACTGGCACTGGCGCTGGTGGTCGGCCGAGGTTGACCAGGCCAGCCGCAGCGAGCAGCGAATAACCGCTGACGCGTTCAGCCAGCCAAGAGATACTGCCACCACCGAGGCGACCATTCACCTCCAGCACGCGAGGACCATCGGCCGAAAGCTTGATTTCGGTGTGGAACACCCCAGAACTCAGCTCCAAGCCACGGATCGCGGCCGCGGCCAGCCCGTACAACGCCGGCCACTCAGCCGGCGCCAACGCGGGCGGCATGATTGACGCGGTCTCGCGGAAACCCTCCGCCAACTGGCCGCGCCCGGTGATGCCGAAGTGGGTGATCTCACCGTCAACCGCCAGCGATTCCACCGATAGGTAGTCGGCCCAGGGCGAGTCCGCCGGAGCCCAGCCATCGGGGATTCGCTCCTCGACCACAAAGTCTTCGCTTGGGTAGTCAAGCCGCTCAGCGAAGCGCTGACCCACCTCGTCGGCGTTGCTGACCGCGTAGGTGGCCCGGCTACTGGCGCCGTGGGCTGGTTTCAGAATCGCCGGGTAGCTCAGGCCCGCAACCGCAGCCACGGCAGCATCGAGGCTCATTCCGGCGGGAATCCGGACGCAGCCGGGGGTAGGTAGCCCGGCGGCCTGCAATGCCTGGCGTTGGAGGAACTTGTCGTTGAGCCGGGCCACCTGCGCAGGACAGAAATGCGGCAGGCCCAGCTGCTCGGCGAGTTCGGCGGCCCGCACCAAATCGGGATCGTTGGTGGCCAGAATCCCGTCCAGCGGCTCAGTGATGCAGGTCGCCGCTTCGGCCATGCTCAACCCAGTGATGTCGATCACTTCGCCGAAGCGGCGCAGCAGGCGACGCGCCCCGACCTGAGCGTTGAGCTCGCGGTCCACCAACCAGACCGTGCGCCAGCGGCCGGGGGAGACCCGGGCCAACGAGAGGATCTCGACCGTCCGGGGGTTATAAAGGACCCCCAGTCGGGGCAGCGCCACGCTGGGTTCGCTGCTGGTTGGAGTCACTGGGCAAGGCTAGCCAGGGGAGCACGGCAAATCCACCTCGATGAGATCGCTACTCTGGGGGTCGGACAACGAGGAGGATCAGTGCCGTCCCAGCCCGCATCGTCGAACTTCCCCGCTACCGCTTTGCCCCGGCCGCAGCGCCCAGCACTGCTGCGGTTGCCTGTCGATCCCACGGGCGGCTGAGGACTGCTTATGCGCACCCCCAAGAGCACTTACCGACTCCAGATCACCGAAGATTTTGACCTGGTTGCTGCGGCTAAAACCCTGGCCTATTTGCACGAACTCGGCGTCGACTGGGTCTACCTCTCGCCATTGCTGTCTTCAGAGTCGGGTAGTGAGCACGGCTACGACGTGGCCGATCACAGTTCAATTGATGCTTCCAGAGGTCGCGCGGCGGGGCTGTCCACGCTGGTCACCGAGGCCCGCCGCCTTGGTATGGGCGTGCTGGTCGACATCGTCCCCAACCACGTCGGAGTGGCCAGGCCCTGGGAGAACGACTGGTGGTGGCACGTGCTTACCCACGGCCAGTCCTCGGCCTACGCTGACGCCTTCGATATCGATTGGGCTTTCGGCGAGGGCAAGCTGCGACTGCCGGTAGTCGATGAAGCCGACATCACCCCGGACGGGCACATCAAAGCCCTGCAGGTGATCGGCGGCGAGCTGCACTACCGCGAGCAGCGATTCCCGCTGGCCCCGGAAACTGTCCATGGCAGCGACGATGACCCTGATTTGGTGCACTCCCGCCAGCACTACCAGCTGGTGAATTGGCACGAGGCCGACCGCACCCTCAACTACCGACGCTTCTTTGCTGTGAACACCCTGGTGGCCATCCGGGTAGAGGAACCGATCTGGTTCGCTCGCTCGCATGCCGAAATCCAGCGCTGGTTCGAAGAAGGCCTGGTCGACGGGCTGCGGGTCGACCATCCCGACGGACTTCGCGACCCGAGCAAGTATCTGGCCGATCTGGCTGCCCTTACCGGCGGCGCCTATGTGCTGGTGGAGAAGATCCTGGCCACCCGCGCTGACTCGACCGGCCACATTGTGGTGGAAGAACTGCCGTCGTCCTGGATCACCGCTGGTACCACCGGTTACGACGCGTTGGCGCTGATTGATCGGGTGTTAGTCGATTCCGCCGGGCAGGAGCCGCTGACCGAACTGGAAGAGCGACTGCGCGGGCGTGAGTTCGACTGGGCCCGGTTGGTGCATGACGGCAAACTCGCTGTCGCCCACAGCATTTTGGCCTCGGAGGTCAATCGAATCGCCCGCGAAGTACTGGTGGCGATCGAACCCAGCCAGCGTCCGGATCTTGGCGAGGTGGCTGATGCGGTGGCCGAGCTGCTGGCCGACTTCGAGGTGTACCGCTCCTACCTGCCTGAGGGGCGGGAATACCTGGAGCAGGCCTTCGGCTTCGCCTGGGAACATCGCCCCGATCTCGGCCCGGTGCTGAATCAGGTCTACACGGTGCTCTCAGATGGGGCTTCCCCGGCCGCACTGCGATTCCAGCAGACCTCCGGCATGGTGATGGCCAAAGGCGTAGAGGACGGCGCCTTCTATCGCACCGCCAGGCTCACCTCGCTGAACGAGGTCGGTGGCAACCCGTCCCTGTTCTCGATCAGTCCAGAGCAATTCCACGAACTGATGGGACTGCGCCAGCAGCAATGGGCGGACGCGATGGTGGCCGGCACCACCCATGACACCAAACGTGGCGAGGGTACCCGGGCCCGAATCAGCGTGCTGTCCGAGGTGCCCCAACTGTGGGACGAGTCGCTGAGCGAGCTGCTGCGGTTGGTACCAGTGCCCGACCCCGGTTTCGCAAACCTGCTTTGGCAGGCGGTCATCGGAGTCTGGCCAGCCGAGCGGGAGCGGCTGCACGCCTATGCGATCAAGGCGATGCGCGAAGCTGGGGAGCACACCTGGTGGACCGCCCCCGATGCGACCTATGAAGCCGCGATCACCGCCTGTGTTGACGCCGCTTTCGATGATCCGGCGGTGGCTGCGGTCTTGGAGCGGGTGTTGGCGAAGGTGGTCGTGCCCGGGCGCAGTAACTCGTTGGCGGCCAAGTTGTTGTCGATGACCATTCCCGGGGTGCCCGACCTCTACCAGGGCACCGAGTTGTGGGATCACACGTTGGTCGACCCTGACAACCGCCATCCGGTCGATTTCGAAGCCAGAGGGCAGGTGCTCTCCAGGGTGCGCTTGGGGGCCCGTCCGGAGCCATCCACAGCCTTGGATGATCCTGGTGAAGTGAAGCTGCTGGTCACCCACCAGGCGCTCACCCTGCGCCGCGATCACCCGGACTGGTTCACCCGCTACCGGCCGCTGCCTGCTTCGGGGCCAGCCGCGGAGCATGTGTTGGCGTTTTCGCGTGGGGGAGCGATCACCGTGGTCACTCGGCTGCCAGTCGGCCTGGCCGAGCGCGGCGGTTGGGGCGACACGGCTCTCGGCCTGCCGGAGGGACGCTGGCGCGACCTGATATCGGGGCGAGTAGTGGTCGCCGATGATCAGCGCAATGTCTCCTTGGCCCTCCTGCTGGACCGCTACCCGGTGGCGCTGCTGGTTCGCGAGCAACGCCGAGCCGGCGAACGTGGCCGCTTCGATGTGTGGGCGCCAATACCGCAGCAGGTTCGGCTCCAAGTCGGTGACCGGGTGGTGCCGATGACCCGGGGCATCGACGCTTGGTGGACGCCGTCCGAGCCGGAACCGCTGGGCCGGGTCGACTATGGCTATTTGCTTGATGACGATCCGCGCCCCTGGCCGGATCCGCGCAGCCGCTGGCAGCCCTACGGCGTCCACGGGCTCTCGCGCAGCTATGACCCGGAGGCTTTCGGCTGGCGGACGACCGGCTGGACGGGTCGCTCCTTGGCCGGCGGGGTGATCTACGAGCTGCATCTAGGCACATTCACCGCTGAGGGCACTTTGGACGCTGCCATCAGCAAGCTGGGGCATCTGGCCGAGCTAGGCGTGGATTTCGTCGAGTTGATGCCGGTCAACAGCTTTGAAGGCGCCCACGGCTGGGGCTACGACGGCGTGGGCTGGTTCGCCGTCCATGAGCCTTACGGCGGCCCCGACGCCTACCGGCGTTTCGTTGACGCCGCCCACGCGGCGGGCTTAGGCGTGATTCAGGACGTGGTCTACAACCACTTTGGATCGGTGGGGAACTATCTGACCAAGTTCGGGCCGTATCTGGCCACCGCCGACGGCACCTGGGGCGCCCAGGTGAACCTGGATGGTCCCGGCAGCACCGAGGTGCGCCGAATGATCGCCGACAATCTGCGCTACTGGTTCGACGACGCGCGGGTGGACGCATTGCGGCTGGACGCGGTGCACACCCTAAGCGACAACTCACCCACCCATCTGCTGGAAGAGTTGGCGATGGTGACTGGTGATCTGGCCGCCCATCTGCACCGGCCGCTGACCGTGATTGCCGAAACCGACGCCAACGATCCGCAGATCATCACCTCCCGCCAGGCTGGCGGCGAGGGGGTGGACGCCATGTGGAGTGACGACTTCCACCACGCCCTACACGCCGCGCTCACCGGCGAAACCGGCGGCTACTATGCCGACTTCGTCGGCTTGGCTGCGTTGGCCAAAACCTGCGAGCACGGGTTCGTCCTCGACGGCGCCTGGTCGAGCTTCCGCGGGCGGCGGCACGGCCACCCGTTGGACACCGCCAGGGTGCCGTCCTGGCGGTTGGTGGTGTGCTCGGCCAACCACGACCAGATCGGCAACCGGGCTCGCGGAGATCGTCCCGAAGAAGTATTGGACGTTGACCAGTTGGCCTGTGCTGCGCTGCTCACTTTGACCAGCGGCTACACCCCGATGCTGTTCATGGGGCAAGAGTGGGGAGCCAGTACGCCCTTCCCCTACTTCTGTGACTACGCCGATCCGCAGGTGGGGGCGGCCGTGACGCAGGGGCGGTTGGCGGAGTTCGCCGCGCTCGGCTGGGACCCGACCGACATCCCAGATCCGCAAGCGGTGGCCACTTTCGAGTCGGCCAAGCTGCGCTGGTCCGAAGTGACCGACGGCGAGCATGCGGTGATGTTGAACGTCCACCGCCACCTCATCGCATTGCGGCGGCAGTACTCCGAACTGACCAACCCGGTGATGGCCCGGACCAGGTGCGAGTACGACGATGACGCCGGTTGGTTCCTGATGCGGCGTGGTGGCCTGGCCGTGGTGGTGAACTTCTCCGATCGAGAGGTCACCGTGGAGTTGGGCGGACCGCACCTGCTGCGCTGGGCCAGCCCGGCTGGCGCGCAAGCCGAAGGCAGCGTGGTGGTGTTGCCGCCGCACGCTGGTGCGCTACTGCTGCCTTTGGAGCAGTGAGCTGGTCAACTGGTGCGTCAGTCGCGCCGGTAGCGCGGCAGCGGGCCGTAGAGCACCGAGGTAACCGGTGCAGCGAACTGCGTCGACGGGTGGCGGTGATCCTGCCACGCCTGGAAGTGGGCGGTGGCTGCCGGGAGCCACAACAGGCCAGCACCGAGCACGGCCAGCGGGATAGCGGCCCAGCCGACGGGGTTCAGCAGCAGGGTTAGTGGGCTCAGGGCGGCGGCGATGATGCCAGCAACTCGCGTCCAGCGGTAGCCGAACCAGGCGTAGTAGCCGGTGATGATGCTGCTGATGGCGACCAGCAGCGCGGCCGAAGTCAGCCCCACCACCAGCAGCACCCCGTACAGCTTCTGCACCTTGCCGAACTGAGCGGTAAGCCAGCTGGCGTGGTAGAAGTCGGTGACTGCGATCCAGTAGAACCACAACAATGATGCGGTGGCGAAACCTGCAGCCAGCCAGGTGGCAACGGTCACCAGGCGGATCAGCCAGCTGCGGCGCGGTTCGCCGGTGCGGACGTTGATGCTAACGCCGGAATCGTTGGTACTCGGCGGCAGGGTGGCGATTTCGGTCGCGCCGCCCGGATCTGGTGACGGCAACTCAACAACCGGCGCCGGGGACTCGGCCGTCATCACACCTCCAAGGCAATCGTTGGCCTGTCCAGCCTATGTCACCACTGGTCAGCCAAGTAGACCTGCATCGTTCGCCCGAGCGCTGCGGTCAGCTGGGCTCTGGAGAGCCTGGCCAGGGTAGGCAGCTGCAGAACGTCGCGGCCAAGCGCGAAGCCCAGGATCAGGGTTACGGCCAGTTGCCCGCGCTGCTTGGCGTTGGGGTGGCCCAGTGATTCGGCGACCTTGGTGTAGATCTCCTTGGCCAGGAACTCACTAAGCGGGCGCTGAGCACCCGGTTCACCGACCGCCGCCCGCAGCATCGCGGTGAAGCGCTCCCGGGCGGTCGGCAACTCCCAGGTGGCCAGTAGGAATTCCACGGCTCGCTCACCCACTCCGCTCACCGGGCCGTCCAAAATCTGGGCGACCACTTCAGCCGGGTCGCCCACCGGCAACGCCAGGACAGCTTCGGCGAACAGCTCGGGTTTGGAGTCGAAGTAGTGGTGAATGAGGGCCGGGTCGACGTCCGCAGCCCGCGCAATCGCTCGCAGAGACACCTTCTCGTAGCCGACCTCGGAGAAGAGGGCTAGAGCTGCAGTGAGGATTTCGCTGCGAGTGTCGGCACGTCCCGGCCTGCGACCCCGCGGACGACTGGTGGTCAAGGTTGTGCGCCTCCTCGATGGCCGACCCCTAAGCTCGGCCCTATGGCTGGTTGGCGATGGGTTGTCTTTGATCTCGACGGCACCGTCGTCAACACAATTCCCCTCATTATCGCCTCCTATGACCATGCGATGTGGGCCATCTTGGGTGAACATACCGATCCGGTTGAGGCTCGGAGCTGGATCGGGCAAACCCTCTATCACACCTTCCAGGCCCGCCATCCCGAACATGCGCACGCTTTGATCGATGCCTACGTTGAGTTCAACCTGCGGGAGATGCCGAAATTGATTGAGCGCTATCCCCAGCTACCCGAGCTGCTGGCCGACCTGGCGGCAACCGGGATCGGCCTGGGGATTGCCACTTCGAAACGGCGCCATTCCGCCGAGCGCACCCTGTCGGTGGCCGGGCTGGCTGGGGCCATTCCGGTCACGGTGGCAATGGAGGACACCGCAGTGCACAAGCCCGATCCGGCACCCCTGCGGTTGGCCCTGGACCGCCTGGGGGCTGAGGCTGCCGAGTCGGTGTACATCGGCGATGCCGTGGTGGACGTACAAGCTGCAAAAGCTGCCGGGATGGCGGTGATCGCCGTCACCTGGGGCGCCGGTCGCCGCGATGAGCTGACCGCTGCTGAACCGACCGCTGTCCTCGATACCGTCGCCGAACTGCGCGCCTTACTGCTTCCCTGACCCCCTGCGCCTGGGGACGGTTCCCGTGAGCTGCGCGGAGGAACCGTCCCCGTGAGCTGCGCGGAGGAACCGTCCCCGTGAGCTGCGCGGAGGAACCGTCCCCGTGAGCTGCGCGGAGGAACCGTCCCCAGGGGGTGAGAAAACAACGCGGTCGGCCTCCTAGGGGAGACCGACCGCGTTGGGTAGAACTTATTCAGGCCTTCATCGTGCCGGTCTCAAGGAACCGGGCATGCCAGCTCAGCGCCTTGTTCAGATCGTGCGGGGTGTGAGCGCTGTTGGACGCCTTGGCGGCGGCCGCGACGTACTCCTCCAGCATTGGCTTGTAGTCGGGGTGAGCGCAGTTGTCGATGACAACCTTGGCCCGCTTGGCCGGCGACAGACCGCGCAGGTCAGCCAGACCCTGCTCGGTGATAACCACCATCACGTCATGCTCGGTGTGGTCGTGGTGGGAGACCATCGGCACGATCGAGGAGATCGCCCCACCCTTGGCCGTCGAGGGGGTGACGAAGGTGGAGATGTAGGCATTGCGAGTGAAGTCGCCCGAGCCGCCGATGCCGTTCTGCATCTTCGAGCCCATGATGTGGGTGGAGTTCACGTTGCCGTAGATGTCGGCTTCGATCAGACCGTTGCAGGAGATCACCCCGAGGCGACGGATCATTTCGGGGTTGTTGGAGATGTCCTGCGAGCGAAGGATGATCTTGTCGCGGTAGTGAGCCGCGTTGTCGTTCATCTTGTTCGCGTACTCGGGGCTGAGCGAGAAGGCCGTGGCCGAAGCGATGGTCATCTTGCCCGAGTCGAGCAGGTCGACCATGCCGTCCTGGATCACCTCGGTGTAGGAGGTGAGGTTCTCGAACGGACCCTCCATCAGACCGGCCAGCACCGCGTTGGCGATATTGCCCACCCCAGACTGCATGGGCAGCAGGTTCTTGGGCAGGCGGCCCTGCTTGACCTCGTTGGACAGGAAGTCCAGCAGGTGGCCCGCGATCATCCGGGACTCATCGTCCAACGGCTTGAACGGGGTGTTGCGGTCTTCGGCGTCGGTCTCGACCACCGCGACCACCTTGGCCGGGTCAATCTTGATGGTCGGGGTGCCGATGCGGTCGGAGGCGGAAACCAGCGGGTACGGGATCCGGTTCGGGGGCAGCGCATTGTGCTGGTACACGTCGTGCATGCCGTACAGGTCGATGCTCTGCCAGGAGTTGACCTCCAGGATGACCTTGTCGGCCGCTTCCAGCCACAGGGTGTTGTTGCCCATCGAGGAGGACGGCACGAGCTCGCCGGTCTCGGTGATGGCCGTGACCTCGATCAGGGCGACGTCCATCTTGCCCATGAAGCCAGCCCAGGCCTGCGGGCCCGAATGCGACAGGTGAATGTCCTGGTAGCCGGAGATGCCGGCGTTGATCTTGTTTCGCATGATCGGGTCGGACTGGTACGGCATTCGGTAGCTGATGCCATCGACCTCGGCGAGCACCCCGTCCATCTCCGGGGCGGTGGAAGCACCGGTGAGGCAGCCGATCATGAACTCTTCGCCCCGCTCGTGGGCCTCCTTGATCTGGGCTGCCAAGGCAATCGGCACGGCTTTGGGGTAGCCGGCGCCGGTGAAGCCGGAAAATCCGACGTTCATGCCGTTCTTGATGATCTTGGCTGCGTCTTCCGCGCTACAGACTTTGCTGCGGAACTCCGCGTTCGCGATACGCGACATGTCACTCCTCGACACTGGTTGGAACAGGCACAGGGTACAGATTCTGGGGCCCCTGCGGGGGCGATGGCCAGCTTTTGTCCGCGATTGTTCGCAGTCTCGTAATTGTCCTATCAAGGGGTGATGCGCTCTCCCGGCCCATTTTGGCCAACCGGTGGCGGCGAGAAGCCAGGGACGCACGGCAATCCGGCAAGAGAAATTGAGTTGAGGAGGTGGCCATGTTGGCTGCGGCCCGCGGGTGCCCGACCCCGAATCGAGCACCCGCCCGCAGATGGCAAATGGAGCCGCGGAAATGGCTATCCACTTCCCACATCATCGCACTGGCCAAGCTGCGCCCGCCCGCAGGAGTGCGGCTATCCCCATGCGGGGGACTCAGGCCAAAGCCGCGGTGGGACGAATCACCAGGCCGGTGCGCAGCTTCGGGGTGAAGAAGGTCGACTTCGGCGGCATCAGTAACCCTTCGCGGGCGGTGCGCTGGATCTCAGCCAGCGAGGTGGGCCGAATCAGGACGCCCGCCGCCACGGTGCCGCTCGCCACCAGTTCGAGCATTTCGGTTAGCCCGTGCTGATAGCTGACCTCGGCTGTTGAGGCCGCCAGGGCGTGCTCGAGGAAAGCGCCGTCCAGTGCCCGGACCCCGGCCAGGGCCGCGTCCTTGGGGATCAGCCAGGTGGCGCTGCCATCGGGAGACAACAGCATCAAGCGCCCGAGTTCGACCATCTCGGTGAGCGTGGCCGGTGTCGGGGGAGTCGCCGGCACGAAGTCGAAGCAGCCGGCCAGGTCCGCCTGGAGTTGCTCGATGGTGATCCCGGTGTAAACCCGATGGATCGCCTCGATACTGAGCTGATCGGCCACCAACTCGTTGATGAAAGCCAGCGTGAACTCGGCTTCGGTTTCGTTGCTGCCCCTGGCTTCGCGGACTTCATCGCGGTAGGTGCGCGAAATCGAATAGCGGTGGTGACCGTCGGCGATGAGCACGTCGTCGCTGGCCAGGATTGCGGTGATCTCGGCGATCCTGGCTGGGTCGGTGACTCGCTCAACGCTGTGCACCACCCCATCCGCCGTCATTTCGCCGAGCTTTTCGCCCGGGGCGGCCAGAGCTGCGGTCAGCCCGGAGGCCAGGGAAAGGCCCCAGACCGGCGAGAGGTTGGTGGCGGTGGCGCGGGTTAGGTCGAACCGATCAGTGACCGCCTTGGGGGTGGTGCGCTCATGCGGCAATACCCCGCCAGCATCGGCATCGACGACCTCCAGCCCGGTCAGGACCCCGACGATGGCGCGTGGGCTGCCAGTGGCATCGGTGAAGCTCATTCGGTAGATCGTCACCGATGGCTGCTCGTCGAGGACCAGCACCCCTTCAACTAGCCAGTCGTTCAGCTTGGCCGCGGCCACCTCGTAGCGGTCCGCACCGCCGACCGGGACGTCGACGTGCACGATGTTGTGCCGATCACGGGCGCCGAGCGCGGCCACGTCCTCGCCGGAGAGCACGTCGTAGGGGGGCGCGATCACGGCCTGCAGGTCAGTTCCGGGGGCATAACGGATGGCATTGAACGGCGCGATCTTCGGCATGAGGAAACGCTAGCGGAGAACCGTCCGCATTCAGTTCGCCGAGCTCGGCGCGAGCGGCTTCGACGTGGTGCCAGTTCCCTGAGCCTGTCGAAGGGTCGGCCAACTGGGGCTTCGACAGGCTCAGCCAACTGGGGCTTCGACGGGCTCAGCCAACTGGGGCTTCGACGGGCTCAGCCAACTGGGCCCAGTTCCCTGAGCCTGTCGAAGGGTCGAAGGGTCGAAGGGTCGGCTCAGGCTTGGCGGAGGTGCTCAGCGTTGGCCAGGAACCAGGTGTAGGTCTCGGCCAGCCCCTCGCGCAGGTCAACGCTGGCTTGCCAGCCCAAGGCGGTCAGGGCGGAGGTGTCCAGCAGTTTGCGGGGGGTGCCGTCCGGCTTGGTCGGGTCTTGAGTGATGCGTCCGGGGTAGCCGACGGCTTCGGCCACCAGCCGAGCCAACTCGCCGATGCTCACTTCGGCGCCACTGCCCACGTTTAAGTGCGACAGCCGCTCGGTGGCCGGCGTCCAGTACGACTCAGTGGGCAGGCCAGCCACGAACACCGAGGCCGCGGCCATGTCGTCAACGTGCAGGAACTCCCGCAGGGGCGTTCCGGTACCCCAGATCACCACTTCTTCGGCACCGCTGACTTTGGCCTCGTGGAAGCGTCGCAGCAGCGCCGGCAACACGTGGGAGTTGGCCGGATGGAAGTTGTCGCCGGGGCCGTAGAGGTTGGTCGGCATCACCGAGCGGTAGTCCCGTCCGTACTGGCGGTGGTAGCTCTCGCACAGCTTGATGCCAGCGATCTTGGCGATCGCATACGGCTCATTGGTGAGTTCGAGCGGACCGGTGAGCAGACTGTCTTCGCGCATCGGCTGGTCGGCCAGCCGCGGGTAGATGCAGGAGGAGCCGAGGAACATCAACCTGTTCACATCGCTAGCGTGCGCTGCGGCGATGATGTTGGCCTCGATCATCAGGTTCTCGTAGAGGAACTCGGCCGGATAGGCGTTATTGGCGCCGATGCCGCCCACCTTGGCGGCAGCCAGATACACCTCGTCAACCTGGTTGGCAGCGAAGAAGGCCCGCACCTGGCTCTGCTCGATCAGATCTAGTTGATCCCGCCCCGCCGTGACCACGCTCACCTCAGGGTCCTGCCCCAGCAGTCGGACGATCGCCGAGCCCACCATGCCGCGATGGCCGGCAACGAAAACCCGGCGCATCAGTTCGCCGCCTGGGGCGGCACGTCGTAGCCGTGCTGCTTCAAGAAGGCCAATCGGCTGGCCTCGGCCAGATCTGCTTTGGCCATCTCCGCGACCAGTTCGGCAACCCCGATCTGCGGCACCCAGCCCAGATCGGCTGCGGCCTTGCTCGAATCACCCAGCAGCGTCTCCACTTCAGCTGGACGGAAGTAGCGCGGGTCAACCCGCACCACCACATCGCCGGGCTTCAGAGCGGTCGGCGCGCCGTCAGCTACGGCTTCGACAATGCCCTGCTCCTCAGGGCCATTGCCCTCGAAACGCAACGTCAAACCCAGTGCCTGTGCCGTCCAGGCCACGAACTGGCGCACCGAATACTGCTCGCCGGTGGCGATCACGTAGTCGGTGGGGGTGTCCTGTTGCAGCATCAACCACTGCAACTGGACGTAGTCCTTGGCGTGGCCCCAGTCGCGCAGCGCGTTCAGGTTGCCAAGGAACAGGCACTCGTCGAGCCCAGTGACTACTCGGGCCAGGCCGCGGGTGATCTTTCGGGTGACGAAGGTCTCTCCGCGCCGGGGGGACTCGTGGTTGAACAGGATTCCGTTGCAGGCGAACATGCCGTAGGACTCCCGGTAATTCACCGTGATCCAGTAGGCGTAGAGCTTGGCCACGCCATACGGCGATCGTGGATAGAAGGGGGTTCGCTCGGTTTGGGGGGATTCCTGGACCAGCCCGAACAGTTCTGAGGTCGAGGCTTGGTAGAAGCGCACTTGGTCGGTGCGTTTGAGTAGCCGAATCGACTCCAGAATGCGCAGCGTGCCCAGGGCGTCCACGTCGGCGGTGTACTCGGGGGCCTCGAAGCTCACGGCCACATGCGACTGGGCGCCGAGGTTGTAGATCTCGTCGGGTTCGACCGCACCGATGATGCGAGTAAGTGAGGTCGAATCGGTCAGATCGCCGTAGTGCAGAAAGAGGCGGGCGTCGCGTTGGTGGGGGTCTTCGTAGATGTGATCGATGCGCTGAGTGTTCAGCTGCGAGGCGCGCCGCTTGATGCCGTGAACCTCGTAGCCCTTTTCCAGCAACAGCTCGGCGAGGTAGGACCCGTCCTGGCCGGTGATCCCGGTGATCAGGGCACGTTTTCGCATCTTCACTCCTAAAGGGCCCCCGGTATGGGGCCCAGACTTTCCAAGACTAGGCCGAACCAGCCATTGACGGCGGCTACCAGACCCTCAGCAGGCCGGATTGGGCCCAGTTGATCAGCGTCGCCGCCAGACCCTTGAACGGCCAGCCGGCTGCCCAGGGCACGGTGGGGGCGGCGTGGGGAATACCCCAGAGGCTGACGAAAAGGGCGACCGAGAGCGGATTCCACAGCTTTGATTCGATCAGGGCGCGGTTCCCGGCGATCATGCAAATGGCCAGCTCGATCACCAGGATGTGAATCCAGCGGCCATAGTCGATGCCAAGGACGAACAGCGGCGCCATTCCGATTAGCGCGGCCAGACCCCAGGCCCAGTAGCGGCGCAGCCACGGGCTAAGCGCGATCGGCAGCACCGCTAGGGCCAGCATCACCAGATAGCCACTGTGTACGGGGACGTACTTGTCGACCAACTCCAGGCTCGCGCTTAGATCTCGGCCAATCCAGGCGATGGCGCCGGTACACAGATTCGTCCCCAAGCCCTGCTGGACGATCGCCCCGCAAAGCAACCCTGGCGTGTCCTTGTTGCCGTGGAAGAGCACCGAGCTGCCGAAGGCGGCCAACCCGATCAGCGCGTAGACCGAAGCCAGGGTGCGCCGCAGCGGCAGCTCCCGATCGGCTAGCAGCAGGAAGCCGACGCCAGGCAGCAGAAAGGCCAGCGATTCCCACGAGAACACCCCGATGGTCCAGATCGCCAGCGAGGAAGCAAGCAGTAGCCCGCGCAGCGGGGAGCTCACCCGGCGGCGAGCCAGCGCCAGCAGGACCAGGGCTAGGAATCCGAGGGTCTCCTTGCGGAAGCCGCCTAGCGGATCCCAGCCGATGAAACCCAGCGCGGCTGGCGAACATGCCAGCGCGATCGCTGACCAGGAGAAGTTGGCCCGGAATAGGTACTCGATGAAGAAGGCGATCAACGGCACGTACAAGGCCACCTGGATCGCAAACAGCACCCATAAGGTTGCCTGCCCCGGCGGAGCGATGCCGAACAGCAGCTCGCCGAACATGCCCCGGCGGACGAACATGCCCGGGTAGCTGATCAGCCAGTCGCCGGTCTGATGATCGTTACCGCCGCGGGCGATCGTTGTGGCGTAGGCATCGATGGCCACGTAGGCGCTGATAGCGAGGACGGCGAACGCCACGAACATCCGCGCTATTGGCAGCGGTCGTTCTACCCTCATCGGGCCCCTCGCCTCAACATGGGGGCAACGGTAGCCGAAAAGGGCTCGGTGGCGTCGGTCGGGGGATCGGGACCGACGCCACCGAGGATCAGGGGCGAATCAGTAGGCGCCGGATGGCAGCAACACCGCTCGAGCGGTTTTTGCCAAGATCATCAGGTCTTGCACTACTGACCAGTTGTCCACGTAGTAAATGTCCAGTCGGACGGAGTCCTCCCAGGACAAATCGGAGCGTCCCGAAACCTGCCACAGGCCGGTGAGTCCGGGGCGAGCATCGAGACGACGACGTGCGTCGAAATCGTAGCGGGCAACTTCGTCGGGAAGCGCCGGACGCGGCCCAACGAGACTCATGTCGCCAACAAGGGCGTTCCAGAACTGAGGCAACTCGTCGATCGAGAACCGGCGGATGAATCGGCCGACCCGAGTGATTCGGGGATCATCAGTCATTTTGAACAGTGGCCCAGCGGCCTCGTTCAAGTGCTGCAACTCGGCCAGGCGCTCTTCAGCGTCCATCGCCATGCTGCGGAACTTCAGGCATTCGAACAGCTCGCCTTTGCGGCCAACCCGGGTCTGCTTGAAAAGAACCGGACCGCCGTCTTCGAGCTTGATCGCCAGGGCCACCAGTGCCATCACCGGGGCCGCGGCGAGCAGCAGCAGAGCTGCCCCGATCGCGTCAGCGGTCCGCTTGATCCAACGCAGCGAGGCCAGGGCCTGGGGGCGCTCGACGTCCACCAGGGGCAGACCGGCGACCGGACGAACCTCAAGCCGCTGGGCGCTGGTGTCGGTGATCGCCGGGACCACGATCATCTGAATGTCGTGCTCCTCCAGCTGCCAGGCCATCCGGCGGAACTCTGCCGGTGAGGCGAAGGAACCCTCAGCGAAGATCACCGCGGACGCCTCGTGCTCCTCAATCACCTCGACGGTGTTGGTGAGCGCACCCAGTACCGGTAGCCCGGCCGGGGTGTAGCGGACCCGGTCGCTGGTAATCGCACCAATCACCCGGTAGCCAAGCCAGGACTCCCGCCGTAACACCTTGGCGATCGCGTCAACGTGGCCACTGTCGCCAGCGACCAGCAACGGCGTGGTCAGGGCGCCGCGGCTATGAATGGCACCCATCACCTTGCGCCGCGACCAGCGCGCCGCTAGCAGGCCGAGGGTGCCGAAAGCGAACATCAGCACGAACGCGGCCCGCGGAAAGTCGAACTTCAGCAGGTAGCAGGTGATGCCTACGGTTGCTGCCATGGCCGAAGAGGCCATGATCACTCGCTTGTATTCGGTGACGCCGGCGCGTAGATGGCGCAGGGCGTCAGCGCTAAATACGCGAAGCATGACCAGCCAAGCCACCGCGATCAGCGGGCCGGTGGTGCGCATGATCTGTTCAGTGTCCGGCTGGCCCGGGAAGGGCAACAGCCCACGGGTCACTACGGCAATGAACAACGCGATGGCGATGACGATGAAGTCGGCGGAGTAAAGAAACGTCAATTGCAGTCGCTTCGACAGCACAACGGCTGGAAGCCGAGACTTGGCTGCTGCGCTAGCAACAGAATCCAAGTGCCCCGAAATAGTGGTCATGATCCCCCCGGCTCTGACCTCCGGTTCAGTCAAACCCCCCGGATGACTGAGGTGCCCCTGCCCCCCGGCCGGGTGACACCGCTGACTAGTCTGGCCTGCCGGGCCTGATGGTGCAACCTGGCTGCGCAGTTGTCCTGAGTTTGGAATGGATGGCGACGTAGCTGGAAATGCCTGAGCGCGGCGGCCATAATGGACTCGTCAGCCCGATGCGTGGCTCGCTTTCGGGGGGAAGCTGGGTCTCGCGTAGGTCAGATCGATGTCATTCGGGGTACCACAGGTAACGGGATAGGCGCACTAGCTGCGTCCTTGGGGTGCACCGATCGGGGGACATCACGAAAGATCGACCGGGGTCGCCGCTGGTGACAAGGGCTTGAGTTTGAAGGGGCACCCGAAAGGGTGCCCCTTCGTTCCTTTGTGGTGGGTTACCGGCCTGCTCCGGTGGCGCGGTGCAGGCTGCCACGCAAGGCTCGGATGGCTGCCGGCGCGGCTAGGGTCTCGCGTCGATACAACAGCCCAGCGGCTCCGAGTCGACCGGCGAGTCCGGCGTCCGAGCCCAGTTTCTCCGCAGCGGCCAGCAGGGCTGCTGGCTCGTCAGGATCCACCCGAAGACCACCCCCGGCTGCTGCTACTTCGGCGGCGGTGACGCTGCCGGCGTCCACCGCGGCGAGCACCGGCAGCCCGGTGTTGAAATAGGAAGTCAGTTTGCTTGGCACCGACATCTCAGTCATCCCGGGGAGTTCGTTGACCAGCAGGACGTCGGCGCTGGCCAAGGCTGCGGCGAACTCGGCTTCGGGCAGCGGGTCGATGAACTGCAGGTTGGCATTGCCACCCATCGCCTCCAGGGCGTTGCGGCGATGGCCGTCGCCGAGCAGCACAAAGCGCACGCGGCTGCCGCGCGCAGCAGCCAGGGCCGAAGCCCGGACGACGCTTTCGAGGTTCTGCTTGGCGCCCATGTTTCCCGCGTGCAGTACGACGGTCTCCTCTTCTGCCCAGCCGTGGCTGGCTCGGACTTCCGCGGTGGCGATTGCGCCGGTTTCAGCCAGATGGGTCCAGTTGCGCACGACATCAATCCGCTCAGGATCCACTCCGAGCGTCCCACTGACGAAAGCGGCAAAGCGGTCGTGGATCACGATCACGCGAGTGGCATGCCGCAGGGTCCACGACTCCACCCGGCGGATCAGCCCGGCGGCTTTGGCGGCCAGCCCCGTTTCGGCGGCGCTGAGGGTGTAGATGTCCTGGACCCACACCACCACTGGCTGACGGGAGAGCCGAGCCTTGGCGACCACCGCGGCTGTACTCAGCAGCGCCGGGGTGATCGCAAGGACCACCTCAGCGTTGAACCATGACGACCAACAGGCGCGCAGGCCGAATCCGACTTCCATCAGGGATCTGCCCACGACGCTGCCGTCGGTGGGCACCGGGTGACGCAGGCGCAGCACCCGGGTGCCGTTGATGACCTCCCTGCGGGTGGTTCCCTGGTAGCCCTCCGCGATCCGCCACTGGGGGTAGTGGGGGTAGCCAGTGATCACCATCAGCTGTTCGCCGGCTTCGGCCAGGCCATCCACCGCGCCGGTGGTGTAGGGCGCGATGCCGGTGGGCTCGGGAAGGTAGTTGATCCCGATGACGGTGATGCGCACGGCTCAGGCGGGCCGGCGGGGCTGATCTCGCAGCCCGGAGACCAGGTCGCCTACCAGGCTGATTGCCGGATCCATCGCTGCGAAGGCGGTAGCGAACTGCCGCCGCGGTGCGTTCACTGGATCGATGATGTCGTCGTCGTCCTGGCTGCCGCTGGAGAGTCCGCGGTTTCGGTTGGCCAGTTGGGCCAGCGCTTCCAGTGGCCCGTCGGTGGCCATCCGAATCTCACCCACCGGATCGAGCTGAATCAGCCGGGCGAACTGCCGCAGCGTGAAGGTCACGTTGCGGCGTTGCGGGGCCAGTCTGGCTACCAGGCGGCGATGCTCGCGGCAGGCAGTGAGAATCAGCCCAGCTTTGAGGACGCGTTCAGCGGTGAGTTGAGTCGCCACAAAATCGCTGGTCTCGATGCCTCGAGCCTGCAGTTCGGCGGCCACCTCCGGGTGGATTCGCGAACCGGTAACCGCGTAGGTGCCGGCTGAGGTCACCGGAAGCCCCACTGCCGAAGTGCCAGCGAGTCGATTGGCCAGGGTGAGCGCCATGAACGGCGACCGGGCGATGTTGCCGGTGCAGACGAACAAGATTCCCGGGCTGTTGGCTTGGAAGTTCTTCATGCTCAGCTCTTCCTGATCGCAGCGGTGATCACGGTGGCGAGCTTCTTGTACCCGGCCGCCGTTGGGCGGGTGCCGTCGGCGGTGAAGAGCTCTGGTTGATCTTGGAGCGGATTGCCAACCTCGACGTAGGTGACTCCAGTGGCCGCAGCTGCCGCTTTAACTTCAGCACCGATCTGTTGGAGGCTGGACGGCGGGACCTGAGTGGATTGCCACAACGGCGAGATCACGTAGATTCGAGCATTCGGTAGCGCCTTGCGCAGGGCGGCGAACAGCTTGTTGGCCGCGCTGCGGACGGCTTTGGTGCCGTCATTTTGACCACCGGAGATGACCACGATGTCCGGGTTGGTCGCAATGGCCTGCTCGGCCATCTCGACGAAAGTCGGGCAGTACTGGAGGCCGCAACCAGCTACATCCGAGGAGGTGACGTAGCCAGTGTCGCCGCGGCCAAGGTTCACCTCTTCCCACCCCATGGACGCTGCCACGAGCGTCGTCCAGCGCTGCTTCTCGGTGACTTCCACTCCGGCTACCAGCGAATCCCCGATGAAAACGGCCTTCGGGCTGGCCTGGCTGGGCGTCGGGCTGAGGATCGCTGCGGTGGGGGTGGTGCCAGCTGTCGGCTGTGCCGACACCTGCCGGTTGGTCATCACGACCGCAGTCAGGGCCACCGCAATAGTGGCCACGACGACGGCAGCAGCTTTGATCACCGGCCGCCAGCCCTGTGGCAGCAGATCGGCCAGCTTGGTTTGGCGGGCCCGGTCGGAATAGGTGTAGGCGTAAGGGCGAGAGGCATCGTCCTTGGCCAGGTTCATCACGGTGCCCCGAATCGGCACATCGGCCACGGCGAGGGCACCCATGGCCTGCCGCAGTTCGCTGGTACGCACCTTGCCGCCGCCCACGACCATCACCACGCCACCGAACATCCGGCCGATGATCGCAGCATCGGTCACTGCGGTCAGCGGTGGAGTGTCGATGATGGTGACTTCAAATTTCTCGGTGATCGATCGCAGCGCCTCCTGACCGCGGGTGGAGCCGAGCAGTTCGCTGGCATTCGGCGGGACGGTCCCCACCAGGATCACCTGGAGCTGATCCGGACCCCAGGTTTGGACGGTGTCCTCAATCTGGGATTGGCCGACGACGATGTCGCTGAGGCCGGGGCCGCCGGTGAGATCCAGTAGCCCCTCGAGTCGGGGACGGCGGAGATCGGCTTCGACCAGGCAGGTGGACAGGCCTTCGGCGGCGAAAGCGGCCGCGATGTTGGCGGCGGTGGTGCTCTTGCCCTCACCGCTAACCGAGGAAGTGATTACGAAAGTCTGGTTCGCCTCGCCGGGCAGGAATTTCAAAGCGGTGCGGACGTGGCGGATGGACTCAGCCCGCAGCGATAGCGGCAGCGCGGTGACTGCGATCGGATGTCGGGCCACCTTGCGATCCCGGGGGACGCTGGCCAGGACCACCGAGCCGGTGAGGGCCTCAACTTGTTCGGTCGAATCGACCCGGGCCACGACCAGTTCAACAATCACCAGGTACCCGATCGAAAGCACCAGGCCAGCCAGCATGCCCATCATCGCGTAAAGGGGAATATTGGGTGAGGAGGGCTTGACCGGAACGCCAGCCGCTTCGATCACCTCGGCGCGAACTGGTGCGCCCTTGAGGTCGCTGACGGTCGGGCTTAGTTGGAGCACGGCCGCTGACAGCTGACTTGCCACCGCATTTGCCAAAGCGGCCGAAAGTGCCGGGTCGTGATCAGTGACCTTGATCGTGATCACTGACGTGTTCAACTGAACGTCCACATCGACGTTCTTGCGCATGTCGTCCAGGGAAATGTTCAGCCCGTACTGCTTAATCACCGGGCCGAGAACGATCTCCTTGGGCACAACTGCGGCGAAGTTGCGGGCTTGATCCTGGGAGAAAGCGCTGCCCTGGGCCAGATCGCCGGTGGACTGGCCGCTGGTTACGGTGACGAAGACATCAACCGAGGCGGTGTACTTCGGCGGCTGCACCCCGGCCACGATCAGGGCGAGGGTCGTGCCGAGCAGGCCAGCGAGGACGATGAGTAGCCATCGCCTTCGGAGCATGCGAAGGACTTCCTGGCTCCCCATTGAATCCCCCTTTGCCGGAACCTGACGCCCAAGAATAGCGGTTCGGCGGTACGCTGACCGAACCCAATGCCAGTAGTTGAGGGAGGCTGACTTGGTGCAGGATGCCGTGGCTTCCGAGGATGAGGACACCTGGGGAGCTGGTTGGCGGATCCTGGCGATGGTGTTTTCTGTCGCTGTGCTCGCAGTTGGCCTGCCTGGGGCACTGCTACTTGCAGTTTCCGACACCGGTCGGAGTCAGGGCTGGACGATCACCATACTGATCGCCTGCTGGGGCGGAGTCAGGCTTTCGGCACTTTGGGTGAGCGGGATCCCCAAACTATTTGACTTCTTCTTCTGGCTCTACACCTACATATTCATGGGAGTGGCCGCGAGCGTTCAGATGCGCTCAAACGATATCGCCGGCACCACTCCAGGGATGAGTCCTAGCTTGGATCTCCCAACCGCCTACATCGTGCTGCTCGGGGTGGTTTGTTATGAGGTTGGCCGTGGTTTGTGGATGTTCTTCGGCCAGCGACATACCGAGACTCGACTTCGACCAAGTGGGATCAGTGGCGTCCGGGCCGGGCTGCTCTTTCTGGCCGGGATCGGGCTGGCTGGCTACTACCTAAGCAAGGTGGGGCTGGGAGTCGCCTTCGTCAGCCGCGATTCAGCCGACCAGATCGTCACCGCGGCTTGGGGGGAACCTGCAGTCCGGGCACTGATCGGGGCCCTGTCCATCTACCCAATCCTGGTAGCAACCGGGGCAATCGGGCAGTTGCGTCGCGGGTTACCGAAGGGCGACCCTGGACGGGCCGGTCTGGGGCTGTTGGTGCTGGCGGGAATCATGATCCTGATGGTCGTGGCCAGCCCCATCTCGTCAGCTCGTTATACCTTCGGCACGGTCGCCTTCGCGATCCTTGTCTACGCTGGCATCACCCGCACTCGAGCTCGGGCCCGGATGGCCATGGGCGGGATGATCGCGGCGATGCTCTTCCTCTTTCCGATCGCCGACGCCTTTCGCCGTGACGTGGTGGATCTTGACCCGCGCTCGGGGTTCTTCAGCGAATACGCTGGCAACGCCGACTATGACTCGTTCTGGCAGATCGCCAATGCATATTCGTTCAGCATCAGCGATTCGATGCAGCCGTTCCGGCAGATCCTTGGCAGCTTGCTGTTCTGGGTGCCCCGCTCGATCTGGCCGGACAAGCCAACCGACACCGGCATCATGCTGGCCGACTTCCGTGGCTATTCCTTCGGTAACCTCTCGGCCCCCATTTGGGCCGAACTGCTGGTCAACGCTGGCGTGATCGCGGTTGGGGTTGGCTTCCTGCTGCTGGGGCCGCTGTTGGCTTCGATGGACCGGCGGATGGTGCCGGCTCATTACCACGGTGGCTGGTGGGGCCTGCTCGGCGCGATTCTCCCGGTGTACACGCTGATTCTGATGCGGGGCTCGCTGCTGCAGGCCACCGGCGCACTGGTGGTGGCCCTGGGGTGCCTGTTCTGGGTCAGGAAGACAGAGCCGCCGAATAGTGGGCTGCAAGCTGGGCTGCGATCGCAGCCATACTGAGTTCTTTGCCGACGGCTGCCCGGCCGCGTTCACCGCTGGTCACGGCGGCGCTCGGATCGCTGAGGAGTTGGGAGATCGCCGTTACCAGGGAGTCGACGCCGTGATCAACCACCGCACCGGCCTGGTGGCGTTTCACGAGGTCAGCCAAGCCGCAGGTGTCAGTAATGACCACCGGACGCCCAACGCTTAGCGCCTCTAGAACCGACATCGGATACGGCTCGTTCACACTCGGCAGCACGTAGATCGAGCAATCCCGCAGCCGGTCAAGGGTCAGTTCCGGTGAAAGGCCGCCGCTCCACTCGATTGCCACGCCCTCGGCGCGAGCAGCATCAATCGCGGCGCGCACCGCGGGGCCCTCGCCCTCGTCCGGTCCGACCAGGCTGAAGCGGGCGGTCGGGAAGTCCGGCTGGAGTCTGCGGGCCGCTTCGATGAAGACCAGCGGCCGCTTCCGAGGTGCCAGGCGGGCCAGATAGAGCACCTCAGGCGGTTGGGGGGCTGCGGTGTAGTCCGCCACCGGTACGCCGTTGGCCAGCGGCAGGAAGTTGAGCTCACCGGCAACCTCCAGCAGTTGGGCCCGTTCGAGATCGGTGAGGTGGAAAACGCCGGCAGCATCGTGCAGCAAGCCTTTGGTGAGGAAAGCGTCCAGAGGTTTGGCCAGCGGGTTGGTTGACGGGTCGATCATTCCGTGAGTTTGCAGGAAATAGGGCACCTTCGCCCGCCGCGCCAAGGCGGCGGCTGGCAAGGTGATCAGATCCCGGGCGGCGTGCAGGTGAACCACATCGGCGCTGGGCAGTGCGGTAGGGAGCCAGCGCAGCAGGCCAGGGGAGGTGATCCCGGCGAAACCGGTGCCGGGCAGGACTGTTCGGGCGTCGAACAGGTGCAACGGCACCTGATCCAGTTCGGTCGGTGGCTGATCAAAACCCCTGGTGGCTGCGGCAATCCGCACGTCATGGCCTAGCGCGATCAGTGCCTTGGCCTGGTTGACAGCTACCCGAACGGGGCCGCCGTAAGCGCCATCGGGAGTAATCAGGCTGACGACCGAGATGATCCGCATTCAGCCGCGTTCTTCGCGCCGAACATCGCGGGCCACCGGGGCCAACACCACCTGGTCGTCGGGCACGTCTTTGACCACCAGGGCGTTGGCGCCCACGGTGGCGTTGTCGCCGATCCGTACCCCGCGCAGCACGGTGGCCCGGGCCGCCACCCAGGCGCCGTCGCCGATGGTTATCGGCGCATTGTCGAACTCGAAGGTAGGCGAGTTGTGATCATGGCTGCCGGTGCAGATGAAGACGTCTTGAGAGATGCAGGTGTTGGCGCCGATGTGGACCGGTTCAAGGTTGAGGATCCAGGTGCCCTCACCGATCCAGGAGTTGTCGCCAACGGTGAGCTTCCAAGGCCAGTGGATCCGCACTCGATGCCGGATCAGGACATTGCGGCCCAGGGCTGCACCGAAAGCGCTCAGCAGCTTCGCTCGAACCGACGGCGGGCACCACCAGTGGCTGGTTATCAGTCCGGACGTCAACAACCACGCCACCTGTTTGATCGCCGAACCGCCTCGGGAGTACCCGGCCCCGGTGAAGCCGGCCAGGTCGAATCGCGCCGCCATGGCGACATCTTAGGCCGGTGGGTTGGCTGGAGGGTTAGCGGTAAGGATGCGCAGCCCGTTTTGGTGTCGACCGATTGCCCAGGGTTTGCTGATTCCGGTGTGGGAAGATCGAGCCACCGCCGTCCAGGGTCTGGGGCCACGCCTTCACTGGGCATTGTGGGGAAGGGCGAAGCTATGCGAGGGCTGTCCGGGCTGAATAAGCTCCTCGGCTTCGGGCTGTCTATGGCGCTGTTAGCGCTGGCAGCGCTCGTGGCGATTCCGGCGATGGTGCGCTCCAGCGGGGCAGGCGCGTTCGGCATGATCGTGCTTGGTCAGAATTTCGGGGCAATCGGCGCGATGGTGGTTGCCTACGGTTGGGGCATTTCCGGTCCGGCTGAGATCGCTCGCGGCGATACCGCTGCCCGCCTGCTCGAGTTCCTCAGCTCGGTGAAAGTGCGCGCCTTCTTGGTTCTTCCGGTGGGGTTGGCGGTGATCGTGCCCTCGGTGTTGCTGGCCAACTATCGCCCGGATCTCGCTGTGGTGGGGGCATTGGTGGCTGTCTTGCCGGGACTCACCTCAAACTGGTTCTTCATCGGGCTGTCTAGGCCATATGTGTTGATGCTGGTCGAAACGCTGCCCCGGGTGGCGTTCACGGTTGTCGGGATCGCGGCGATGGAGACCGGTTCTGACGCTGTCATCGGCCTCGCCTGGCAGGGCATCGGGCAGGTTATTGCCTTTGGGTTTTCTGCCGCCTGGATTTTGCAGTCCCTCGGCTACGGGCGCGGTAATCGCCCGGCCTTGCCTGGCTTGGGTCAGCTGCTGCGTGACTACCGCAGTGGGGTGGCTTCGAACCTGGGCGGCTCGCTGTTCACGGCGCTGCCGCTGGCGATCGTGACGATGACGGCGCCGACGGCTCAGCCGGTATTCGCGCTGGTAGACAAACTTCAGCGCCAACTCCAGGTATCGCTGAGCCCCATCGTGGCGGTGATGCAGGGCTGGGTGCCGCAGGCCGAAGATCCCGCAGCACGAGCGCGCAAAGTCATGGTGGGGGCTGCTGGTCTTGCCATCCTCATCGCCGCAGTGACCTTCGCCCTCGGCGGGTGGGCGCTGCACCTGCTCGGCGACGGACAACTGACCCCACCCACCCCAGTGGTGGCCCTGATGGCGGTTGTGTTGGGGCTGAGCTTCTACGTCTCCAGTCTTGGGCACGCTGTGCTGGCCACGTACCGGAAGATGCGCGCACTGGCGGTCTCTACCCTGACCGGAACTGTGGTGGCCATGCCGTTGGTGGCCGTAGGTGCCTGGGGCTGGGGAGTGATGGGTGCGCTGGTGGCGATCGTCGTGGGGTTGCTGGTTCAGTTGGTGATCAGCTTGACCGTCGCGATCCGCTGTTTGGGGCAACCGATTCCGGCATCGGCATCGGCACCGGTAATGGGCCCGGACGAGATCACCTGAGGCGTCTTCACGCTAGCGGCAGAGAGGGTCCGGGGGCCAAGTGTTCTGACCCCCGGACCCGCATTATCCCCCGGCTAGCGGTCACTGGTCACAGCGTGATAGCTGAGATCCTGCTGCGCCGTGGTGGCGAAGCTGACCGCGTCTTTGGTGGTGACGGTGGCTACCGTCGCGCCAGACCTGGTTACGGTGGCAGTGAAGGTGCCAGCCTGCAGGTCAAACAGTTTGGTGTAGAGGCCAGCAGCGGCCTGGTAGGTGTGGGTCTCGCCAGCGATGACGACCGAGACCGTGCTCGCGGCGGCGAGCATGGTGACAACTTCGATCTTGTCGCGAGCGGCGGTGGATCCCGAGCGCAGCTTCATGGTGCCGGAGTAACTAACGGCGGTAGTGGCTCGCTGAATCCGGTGACTGATGATTACCTGTTCGGTCCCGATCTGACCTGAGCCGGTTTGGAACTTCTTGACGAAGTACCGGTTCAGGTTCAGAAACGCCCAACCATGATCGGACGAGGGGGCGAAGCTGGTCGATTCCGAGTAGTCGTTCCAAGTGGTTAGCAGGACTAGGTCAGCGCCCTGGCTGATGGCACGGTTCCAGGTCGCGGCGAGGGTCCCAGTGTTGCTGGCCTCGTCATAGATCGACTGGTTCGGGCGGACGTCCTGAACTGAGACCGGCTCCATCCACATCTTGCCCAAGGCATGTGCCTTCGATGTCCAGTTGGGCCAGGTGGTGGCTGCGGCCACGTTCCGGACGCCCCAGTTCCCGAAGCCGATGCTCACATCTTTGTAGCTGTTCATGTTGGAGGCGTCCAGGAACAGGGGCAGGAGCGCCACGGAGACTTTGTGGGTTGACTTCAGCTTCGCTAGCGCGTCGCTATACCAGGAGGGCGTCTTGTTCTCGGCCAAGAACGGCGAGACCACGACGGCGCCGGAGCCGAGTCGGTAAGCCGAACCGTATTTGGCCAAGGAAGCAATGGCGGTGGCGAACTGGGTGGTGCTGACCCCACTGAGGGCGGACATGTCGGGCTGCAGCATGATCTTGAAGTCACCGGCCTCTTGAGCGGCCTGCAGCAGCTTTTCGACCAAAACCCAGTTGCGGTCGGAGGTGTTGAAGGTGAGGATGTCGACGGCGAAACCGCTGAGCCCTGCCTTCTTGGCCTGGGCTACCTCGGTGCGCAGATCGGCAAGCCAGAAGTCTCCTGACAATGGCGAACGGGTCAATGGACGATCCCGCAGGAGGCCGCCGCACCAGGCGAACTTGCTGTTCTCGCCGGTCGGGCTCAGGTAGTTGACGGCGTAGTAGTCCTTGGTGCCCAACTGATTGTCTAGTGAGATCGGGTAGGGCGGGAAGTAATGGGCGAAAACGGGCTTGCCAGTGATCTTCGCGTCAGCGGCTGTCTGTTGGGGTTGCTTGGCCTGTTCGCTTGCTACGGCTTGCGCGTCACCGATGCTGAGCTTGAGATAGGTGGGCTTGCTGGCCAGCTTGACCAGGTACTTCGACCCGGTGCGGGTGATCTGGAGCCGGGCGCCTTTGGCCAGGTACGGGGCGGCCACCTTGGCGTCCAAGGTGATGGTGAGGAGGCCTTTTGCCTTGATTCGGGCGGTGCCAAGGACCGGGCCGAGCTTCGGCCGGTTCTTGTAGCTGAGCTTGCCACCGTTCCAGCCGGAGGTCACCGCACGGACTGTGAAAACGCCCTGGCTGGGGTGGCTGGCGGAGCGGATGTTGACGACCACGGCTGCGCGACTGATGGCCTCGCCGGGGTTCAGTGGGACGGCTGGGAAGGCGAAGTAGCTGGCGTAGCGCGACTTGTTCACCCGAGGGGTGCTGACGTTGCGGTGGCTGGTTTTGCGATGCTTGCTGTCGGTGTAGGCGTTGGCTGCCACGCCGACGTTGGTGTTGCGCGTGACCAGGGGGGACGCAGAACTGCGCGTGGCTGTGGGCAGAGCGCCCACGAACGTGAGCGTCAGGACTGCCAGTGCGGAGGCAAACGCCGTTAGGGAACGACGAATGCGGGTTCCGCCAAGCGTGGGGGGCATGGCTTCCTGCCTTAGGTGCGGTCGTATACATGTGGTCATACGACCCGCGAATGACGGGTAGGTAGCCCGCCGTTCCCCCCGAACGGGTATGCCCCTCACGGTATCACCGGATGAGTATTCTTTCTACTTGAATTGATGATCTCCGAGATGCCCGCGAATTAGTCCCCCAAAAGGGTGACCCGTAGTCAGTGCGGGATTCGCCGCATTAGGGCCCAAATTTCGACAATTGGGGGATTCTCCCAGCCGGGCTTGCGTGAGCGGCCGGGAACCAACTTCTCAGTCTCGGTTGGGCCCGGGCGACCACAGTTTGGGCACTGGCGTCCAGTCTGTGGGCCGGTGGGCCTGCATGCTCAGCGGGCGGCGTTCAGCGGGTAACCTCTTGGCTAGGCGTTCGCGCGTCGGTTGCGCTCCACCCGACACGTGTGGGACTAGGTCACAGTCGATCTCGATCACGACCGTCGCCAGCCAGAACTGGAGCCATGAACAGGAGACTCAGAGTCACGATGACCGATCACAAGTACGTCTATGAGTTCAGCGAGGGCGACGCCTCGATGAAGAACCTGCTGGGTGGCAAGGGCGCCAACCTGGCGGAGATGACCGGGCTGGGGATGCCAGTACCACAGGGCTTCACCATCACCACCGAGGCCTGCACTCAGTACTACGTAGATGGCGAAGCCATCAACGACTCGATCAAGGCCGAAATTCTCGGCTATGTCGCCAAACTCGAAGCGCTCACCGGCAAGAAGTTCGGCGACCTGGACAACCCGCTGCTGGTATCGGTGCGCTCCGGTGCCCGCGCTTCGATGCCCGGCATGATGGACACGATCCTCAACCTGGGCATGAACGACGAGGTGGCCGAGCGGTTCGCCGAGAAGACCAACAACCCGCGTTTCGCCTACGACTCCTACCGTCGGTTCATCCAGATGTACTCCGACGTGGTCATGGAGGTGGGCAAGTCCCACTTCGAGAAGCTCATTGATGAGATGAAAGAGGCCCGCGGCGTCATTCAGGACACCGACCTGACCGCCGAGGATCTCAAAGAACTGGCCGTGGAGTTCAAGGCCCAGTACAAGGCCAAGGTTGGCCAGGACTTCCCCACCGACCCGGTTGAGCAGTTGTTCGGCGCGATCAAGGCCGTCTTCCGCTCCTGGGACAACCCGCGCGCGGTCTACTACCGCCGGATGAACGACATCCCGGGCTCCTGGGGCACTGCGGTCAACGTCCAGTCGATGGTGTTCGGCAACACCGGCGACACCTCCGGCACCGGCGTGGCGTTCTCGCGCAACCCGGCCACCGGCGAAAAGGGCCTCTACGGCGAGTTCCTGATGAACGCCCAGGGCGAGGACGTCGTCGCCGGCATCCGTACCCCGGAGACCATCGATCAACTGCGCGATGAGAACCCCGAGGTCTACAACCAGTTCGTCGCGATCGTCGACAAGCTGGAAAACCACTACCACGACATGCAGGACATGGAGTTCACCATCGAAGAGGGCAAACTCTTCATGCTCCAGACCCGCAACGGCAAGCGCACCGCCGCCGCAGCGTTCAAGATCGCCTGCGATCTGGTCGATGAGGGCCAGATCACCTCCACCCAGGCGGTGGCGATGATTGATCCCAAGCAGATCGACGCGCTGCTGCACCCGCAGTTTGATGTGGCCGGCCTGGCTGCCGCCACCCCGATCGGCAAAGGCCTGCCGGCTTCTCCGGGCGCGGCTTGCGGCAAGGTGTCCTTCACCGCCGAGGACGCCGCGGCTCGGGGCAAGAAGGGCGAGGACGTCATCCTCGTCCGGCTGGAGACCACTCCGGAAGATATTGAGGGCATGCACTACGCCAAGGGCATTCTGACCGCCCGTGGCGGCATGACCTCCCACGCCGCTGTGGTGGCCCGAGGCATGGGCACCTGCTGCGTCTCCGGCCTTGGCGACGTTTCGTTTGCGCCGGGCGGCCAGTCCTTCACTCTCGGTGGCAAGACCTTCACCTCCGATGACTGGATCAGCCTCGACGGCGCCACCGGCGCGGTCTACGGGGAGCAGATCGGCACCGTCCCGGCCGAGATCAGCGGCTACTTCGGTCGGATCATCGGCTGGGCCGACGAAGTGCGCACGATGAAGGTTCGCACCAACGCCGATACCCCGGCTGACGCCCGCCAGGCCCGTGAGTTCGGCGCCGAGGGCATTGGGCTGTGCCGCACCGAGCACATGTTCTTCGAAGGTGATCGGATCGCCGCGATTCGGGAGATGATCGTCTCCAAGACCGTTGAGCAGCGCGAGGCCGCCTTGGCCAAGCTGCTGCCGATGCAGCGTGGTGACTTCGAGGGCATCTACGAAGCGATGGAAGGCTTCCCGGTCACCATTCGCCTGCTCGACCCGCCGCTGCATGAGTTCCTGCCCCACGATGAGGACGACATCGTCGCCCTGGCCGCGGAGATGAATCTCGCCGTCGATGACCTGAAAGCCGTAATCGCCTCGCTGCACGAGTTCAACCCGATGATGGGTCACCGCGGCTGCCGCCTAGATGTGACTTACCCCGAGATTGGCGCTATGCAGACCCGGGCGATCATCGAAGCCGCGATCAACGTCCAGAAGCGTCATCCCGAGTGGAACCTGGTTCCCGAGATCATGGTGCCGCTGGTCGGTGAGGTGAAGGAGTTCGTGTTCGTCAAGAACATCATCACCAGCACCGCTGATGCGATCATCGCCGAGTCTGGCATCGACCTGAAGTACCTGGTCGGCACCATGATTGAGATCCCGCGGGCCGCTCTCACCGCCGACGAGATCGCCAAGGAAGCGGAGTTCTTCTCCTTTGGCACCAACGACCTGACCCAGATGACTTTCGGCTTCAGCCGGGACGACGCTGGCATGTTCCTAGATGCCTACTACGACAAGAAGATCTACGAGAACGACCCCTTCGCCCGGTTGGATCAGATCGGAGTCGGCAAGTTGGTCAAGACTGCCGTGGAGTTGGGCAAGTCCACCCGTCCCGACATCAAGCTGGGCATCTGTGGTGAACACGGTGGCGACCCGTCGTCCATCGAGTTCTGCCAGCAGGTGGGGTTGAACTACGTGTCCTGCTCGCCGTTCCGGGTGCCGATCGCGCGCCTGGCTGCCGCGCAGTCGGCGCTGAAGGCTCAGCAGGCCTGAGGCGTAGCAACAGCACAACGCAGGGGCCCGGTCTGTTGACCGGGCCCCTGCGCTTTCTCAACTGATGCAGAGCTCAGCGATGAATCTTCAGGGCGCCCAAGGTGCCGCGGCTTTGAACGGCCTTGGCGGTGATCTGCGCGGTGGGCAGGACGGCGACCTTGTGCCAAGCGCCAGAGCGCCAAACTGACTTGACGGTCTTCACCGTGCAGAGACTGGTCGGCTCGCCAGGGGTGTCGCAGCTGGCCTCCCAGGCGTTGACGTACCGCTTGCCCGTCACGGTGTAGAAGCGATAGCCGCTGGGGAAATACCAATCAGTCATGGCGAGCCATTCCCCGGCCTTCGGGGTGGGGTCGCTGGGGCTGATCGGCGCTGCCTCCCTGCGCAGCTTGCCGCCGCGCCAGGTGAGCACTTCCAAGCCGAGGCCATCGTCGGAGTGGGTCTGGAAGAGCAGGTCGGCGCCTTTGCCCCCGTCGAGTTTGGCCCAGCCGTACCAGGGCTTGTTGGTCTGGTAGGTGGGGATCGGGAACTTGACCGAGCTCACCTTGCCGGACGCGGTGGTGACCTTCACCTTCCAGATGGTGAGGTCACCCTTGGTGCCGGCGTTGTAGATGCGGACGGTGTCGCGACGGCCGTCGCCGTCGACATCGGCGTGCTTGGTCTGCTTCAACTTGGCGGCCTGTGGCGTCGGCCCGGTGGGAAGCGCGGTGGCCGGGCTGGGGGTGCCGACGAGACTGATGGCGAGGGCTGCGGCGATGGTGATGCCGGTTGCCGTGATCTTCCTGTTCATGTTGCTCCTTATCTGCGGTGGATAGCGGGCAATGCGAAACGAGAACGACGTACTTTCTAGCGAGCTTAGGTGCAGCGTTCAAGGCCGCTGGGTGGGCATCGATCAGGTTCTTGCCTAGGCCAGAAGTTGGCTCTGCGCGGTGTCGCTGCGTGAATGGGGCCAGCCTTGGGGCGAGACTGCTTGGGTGGATCGACGAGCATTCCTGATCGGCGCTGGCGCAGTGTTGCTGGCCGGTTGTGCGCGAGCCGAGCCAGGTCCGGCCAGTCCAAGCCCGACGCCGAGCCCGTCCGTGGCCCCGCTCACTATCGCCGTGGAGAGCTCAACTACCGGCGCGATCCTTGGCGCGGTACTGGTCGGAGCCTTGGCGAAACTGGGCAGTGCAGCTACCGTCCAGCCTTCTCCAGTTGACTGGTTGGCTGGCCTTGGTGCCGGGACGCTGGTGGCCGCGCCCGTGTGGGCGACCACCGTGTGGGCCGGTCTCAGTGATGCTGAGGAACTACCTGAGGACGTGCTCGCTGAGCTGGCCGGCTTGGTCGAACCGACGGTGAGTTTGATGACCCCAGGGTTGGTCGATGGCGGGCTGGTGTGGATGGTGGCGGCCTCAACCGGGATCAAATCCATGGAAGATCTCAGCGCCTATTCGCAAGGCAAGGGTGCGGCTGTGCCCGCGATGGCGATCGAACGCAGCGATGGAGTGGCGGCCCTGAACGCCATCTATCGCACCAACTTCGGCACGCTCTCCCAGGAGGATCCGGGAGTCCGCGCTCAGTGGTTGCTGGGTGGGCAGGCCGGGATCGGCGCCTTCCGGCGCACCGACAATCTGGGCGTGACTGGGCTGGTCGAACTCATCGATCCCGATCAAATGTGTCAGGCCGATCCGCTGGCGCTGTTGGTTAACGCCGCCTTCGTGGAACAGCGGCCCGATCAGGCGCTGGCAATGAACGCGGTGATCCAGGCACTCACCAATACCGAACTCATTGCCTTGCAGCAGCAGGTGGCTCAGGGTGGCCAGCTAACCGAAATCGCTCGCGCCTGGCTGCAGCCCCGAGGGTTGGGCTAGCTGAGGCTCAGTAGCCGGTACTCGTGCCGCCGGCCAGCACCGCGGCGGTGCCAGAAAGGCCAAGGCGGGTTGCGCCAGCTTCGATCATGGCTACCGCAGTCTCCCAATCTCGGATGCCACCGGAGGCTTTGACGCCGAGGCGGCCACCAACAGTGGCTGCCATCAGGGCCACTGCGTGCACTGAGGCCCCGCCTGCGGGGTGGTAACCGGTGGAGGTCTTGACGAAGTCGGCGCCAGCCGCTTCAGCAGCCTGGCAGGCGGCCACGATTTCTTCGTCGGTCAGGGCAGCTGACTCGATGATTACCTTCAGCACCTTTCCGGCCGGGACGGCAGCGCGGACGGCGGCGATCTCGGCTTGGGTGGCCTCGGGGCGTCCGGCTTTCAGCAGGCCCAGGTCGATCACCATGTCCACCTCGTCCGCACCCCGGGCGACCGACTCGGCAGCTTCATGCGCCTTGGCGCCAGGGGTGTGCTTGCCGGAAGGGAAGCCGCACACGGTGGCTACCTTCACTGCTCCGTGCTCGGCAACCACCGGCAGCATTGCCGGGGAGATGCAGATCGAGTAGGTGCCCAGGCCGACGGCTTCGGCAGCCAGGGTGGCGACGTCGGCATCAGTTGCGGTCGGCGATAGCAGCGTGTGATCAACGTAGCGGGCCAGTTCAGCAGGAGTGATAGTCACAGCACCCGACTTTAGCGGCTTGCCCGTCGGGTCAGGCTTCGCGAAGGGAGAACTGCCGACGGTAGGAGGACGGGGCGACTCCGGTATTGCGCCGGAAGTGGTCGCGCAGCACGACGGCGGAGTTGAAGCCGACCAGGGCTGCCACCCGCTCGACGCTCTCCTCGCTGTCCTCCAATAGTTGCCGGGCGGCCAGTACTCGCTGTCCGGTGAGCCACTGGTGGGGGGTGGTGCCGGTCTCGGCCAGGAAACGACGGGCGAAGGTGCGCTCGCTCAGATGGGCTCGGGCCGCCAAGGAGGCCACGGAGTGTGGCTGGTCGAGGTTGGCGATGGCCCAATCAAGCACTTCGGCCAGGCCGCCGGTGCAGCACTCGACCTCGGGGTAGTCGAGGTATTGCTGCTGGCCGCCATCACGTTGCGGCGGCACGACCATTCGCCGGGCGATCTTGGTGGCTGCGGCCGACCCAAGTTCGCGCCGGACCAGATGCAGGCAGGCATCGATCCCGGCGGCGGTGCCAGCGCTGGTGATGATGCTGCCGGCGTCGACAAACAACACCCCAGGGTCAACCCGGGCTGTGGGGTGGCGCCGCTGGAGGTCGTCGGTGTACTTCCAGTGAGTGGTGCAATCCAGATCGTCCAGCAGCCCGGCCGCGCCGAGGATGAAGGCGCCCGAGCAAAGGCTGAGCAGGGTGCTGCCGTCGCGATGTGCGGCCCGCAGCGCGGCCAGCACCTGGGGTGGATAGTCCTGATCGCGCACTCGCGGAGTGGCCGCAACGACCACCAAATCGCTGCCGACGATCCCGTCCAGGCCGTGGGTTGCGGTGATGCTCAGCCCAGGGACGTGGCCAGCGGCCAGCGGACGGCTGGGGTCGAGAGCGCAGATGCGGAAGTCGAAGCGCGGCAGGCCATCTTCGGTGCGGTCGACACCGAACACCTCGACTGGGACGCCGAACTCAAAGACGGCCACCGGTTCGACGAGCACCACGCTCACCCGCTTCAAAGCCATGCCGCCAGCATAATGGCACTAATCCTTCGATGTGTGACTTTCCAGCCACTGGTGGCACTCAAGCTTCGATAGAAGGATTGCTGCCATGAGCGGACTACTCATCCTCATCGCCATGTTCTTGCTGATAGTGCTGGCGCTCCAGCGGGCGCATCGTCGCACCGTCATCCGCTGGCGACCCGGCATCGACACCCGCAACGACCGCGACCTCGCTCGCCTCGAGGACGACCTTCTGGCGGTCGAGCAGCGGTCGTCCAACGAGGAATCCCGCGTCGACCAGACTGCTCCTCGTTGGGCCACAACCGACGCCAGACTGATCACGCGTACGGCGGCCTGACCTACCGACGATGCATCAACAGGCGCAGCGAGACGAAGCGAAGTAGCGTCGCGGCCGCGTTGGCAAATACCAACACCACCACCTCGACCAGGCGTCCCGCGCTCGGCAACCAGGTCTGCAGGGCCCACAAGGAGCCGGACGTCAGCCCGAGCGCCAAGCCGAAAGCCACCAGGCCGCCGAGGTGGTGTTTCACCGCGCCTTCGCTGCCGGAGATGCCAAAGGTGAAGCGGCGGTTGACTGCGGTGTTTAGCACCGCAGTGATCAGCAGAGCTGCCAGGTTCGCCGCCTGAGGGCCGAAGCCGCGCAGCATCAGGTAGAGGACGAAATAGGCCAAGGTGCTGGCCACGCCCACCGCAGCGAAGCGCAGCAGTTGGTTCAACAGGCCCGCAGGCACTCCAGGTACAGGTGCCGGAACCTGGTCGCGAGTGAGCTCGGTACGCACCCGATCCAGCCGAATGCGGCCAGTGGCGAAGCCTCGCAGCAGCCGCCAAACCCCCTTTAGGTCTTCGAGGGCGGTGGCCACGATGTCGACCGTGGTGCCCGGATCGTCGACCCAATCCACCGGCACCTCGTGGATGCGCAGGCCCGCTCGCTCGGCCAACACCAGCAACTCGGTGTCGAAGAACCAGTTGTTGTCTTCAATCAGCGGCAACAGCTGGTCGGCGACGTCGCGCCGCATCGCCTTGAAGCCGCACTGGGCATCGCTGAACGATGCCCCAAGGCTGGCCTTCAGGATCAGGTTGTAAGACCGCGAAATGAACTCCCGCTTCGGACCCCGAACCACCCGGGATCCGCGAGTGAGCCGGGAGCCGATGGCGACATCTGAATGCCCCGAAATCAGCGGCGCCACCAGCGGCAGCAGGGCCTTCAGATCAGTCGACAGATCGACGTCCATGTAGGCCACCACATCGGCGTCCGAGGCCAGCCAAACCTGGCGCAGGGCGCGGCCGCGTCCCTTCGCCTCCAGATGCACGGCCCGGAGGTGATCGTGGCGATCGGCCAACCGTTGCGCAATTTCGAAGGTGGCGTCAGTCGAGGCGTTGTCGGCGATCACCACGCGATAGTCGTAAGGGAAGGTGCGGGCCAGGAAGTTGTCCAGGCGTAGTACCGAGGCGGCCAGATCCTGTTCCTCGTTGTAGACCGGGATGATCACGTCGACGGTCGCCGTCCGCAGGGTTTGCGGGTTGGCTGCGATCAGTGGCAGTAGTGCGCTCATTGGTCCCACCTCACTTCTGGGCAGTCAGGTCGTAGATGGTGGTGCTGTCGACGGTCTGGGCGGTGAAGTTGCTCGCCACCCATTCGGCGATCTGGCTGGCCGAATCGGAGCCACCACTGGACTGGCCGATCGAGCCGGCCACGTAGTAGTGGATCTTCCCGGCCGCGACGTAGGCCTTGAACTCCTCCAGCGTTGGGGACGGATCGGAGCCGTTGAAACCGCCGATGGCCATCACCGCTGCATTGCTGGCCAGCTGATAGCTGGCGGCGTTCTGCGAGCCGGTGGTCGCAGCCACCCAGGTGTAATCGGAGGCGTTCGCGGTGAGCAGAGCAAGCATCTCCTCGGAGACGTTCGCGCCGTTCAGCAGGCCGCCCATGCCGCCGTCCTGACCAGTCTGGGTGCCGGTCTGGCCGGTTTGGGCCGGAGGCTGGCCACCGCCAGGACCACCCTGACCACCATCACCCTGGCCACCGGGGCCACCACCCATGCCAGCACCGGTGCCACTCACCGGGCCGGCGGTGACGATTGAGCCGGTATGTGCGGTGGCTGCGGTGTTGATCGAGTAGGCCAGTGGGCCGATCAGGCCAGCACCAAGGGCTACCGCCAGCACAGCGGCGGCGATCCGCTTGGGCAACTGATCGGCCCAGATCATCGCCAGGCCACTCACAGTGCCCAGCGCGAAGGCCGTCCAGCCCAGGTAGGTATACCAACTGCCAGCCTGGAGCAGCAGCACCAAGGCCCACACGCCGGTGCCGAGGCTGGTCACGCCGAGGGTGACCCGAGCGGCCCAATGCCCACGGTTGGCCCACAGAGCTGCCCCGCCGATGGCGACCGCGCCGCCGATGGCCGGGGCCAGCGCCACGGTGTAGTAGTCGTGGTAGATCCCGGCCATGAAGCTGAACACCAGCGCTGTGACGCTCAGCCAGCCCAGCCAAATGATCGCGCCAGCGATCAGGGCCTGCGACGGGCTTTGGGTGCGTTCCTCGCCGGGCTGTCGCCTCCAGTTCAGCACCGCGACAGTGATCGCGCCGGTGGCCAGGATCAGCGCGGCCGGGATCAACCAGGAGACCATGCCGCCGGAGACACCTTCAAACATGCGCAGGATGCTGGTGGTGCCCCAGTTGCCCCCGTTACCGCCGCCGACCGAGCCGGTTTCGTTGCCGGTGAGCCGGCCGAGGCCGTTGTAGCTCAGGATCAGTTCAATGATCGAGTTGTTCTGCGAACCGCCGATGTAGGGACGTAAAGACGCCGGGGTCAGTTCGACTGCGGCCAGATACCAGCCGAAGGAGGCGATCATGGCGACGAAGGCCACCAGCAGGTCGAGGATCTTCTTCTTCCAACTCGCCGGTGCGGCGAACCAGTAGGCCACCACCAGCGCCGGCAGCACCAGGAAGGCCTGTATCATTTTGGTCAGGAAACCGAGACCGATGGCGACCCCGGCCAAGGCCAACCAGCCGCGGCCAGCGTGCTCGGCGGCGCGGACGGTGAAGTAGCTGGCCGCCATCATGGTGAACACCAGCAGCGCGTCAGGGTTGTTGAAGCGGAACATCAAGGTGGCCACCGGGGTCAGCGCGAAGACGACCGCGCCAGCCAGCGCTGCCCAATGGGCGTTGCGTGCGGTCAGCGGATGGGTGCCCTGGCCGCGCCAGCTCAGCACGCTGCGGCGCACGGTGGCATAGAGCACCCCGACGCTGGCCACACCGAGCAGGGCTTCGGGCACCAGGATGCTCCAGGAGCTCAGCCCGAACAGCCGCACCGAAAGTGCCATCAGCCAGATGGCGGCGGGTGGCTTGTCGACGGTGATCGAGTTGCCGCCGTCCAACGAGCCGAAGAACCAGGCCACCCAGTTGTCGGCCCCGGCTTGCGCGGCGGCGGAGTAGAAGGAGTTCGCATACCCCGACGCCGACAGCCCCCAGAGGTAGAGGAAGCCGACCGCAACCAACAGGGCTAGCACACTGCCGCGTGCTAGCCAGTCGGGACGGTCGGCCACGTAGCCGTAGTGCGGTGCGGGCGATTGGCCATCGGATTTGGCCTCAGCCGGAGCCTTGATTTCGGTAAGGGTCATGCACTCAGCAAAACCCCTCGGCCTGAGGTGCCCTCCTGCGCAGCCTGTGAGCCTCTTGTGAGACTCCCGAGCTAGTGGGTTGGCAGCGGTTGGTGGGCCGACTCGAGCAGGGCGAGCTCGGCATCAACATAGGAATCGGCCAGGCCAGCCGCATCAAGGTCGGCCTTCAGCGAACGTTGCACGACCTTGGCCTGCTGATGCTGGCCGAGGTTCCGCAGCGTCCAGCCGACCGTCCAGCGCGCAATCCGGTGGGGTCCGGCTTCGCTGGTCTGCGAACGCAGAGCCAGCGCCTGCTCGAAGGCGTTCAGCGCCAGCGTCCACTGATTGTTGTCGCTGTAGGCCATCCCAAGGTTGTGCAGGATCGCGGGCACCCAATTGCGGGCGGCCAACTCAGCGGAGTTCTCGGCGCGCGTCAGGGTCGCCAAGGTGTAGTTGATCTGGTCGGTGCCGTCCAAAGTGAGGGCGACCATGTGCATTGCGTCCACCGCCAGCTCGTCGAGCCCGGACCGGTCGGCGAG
This sequence comes from Propionicimonas sp., assembly GCA_013791955.1. GTDB lineage: Bacteria > Actinomycetota > Actinomycetes > Propionibacteriales > Propionibacteriaceae > Propionicimonas. The sequence goes on along the minus strand of VMSW01000009.1, from coordinate 10,499 downwards.
GTCAACCGCGTCGCGGAACAACTGGCGCGCCTGCTCCGGCTCGCCACTGGACCGCACCAACCGGCCGCGTTCGAGTAGCACCCGGACGCGCACCGCGACCTCTGTTGAATCCACTGCGGCCAGTACTGCCAGGGCGTCGACGTAGCGCTCCTGCAAGCCCAGCGCCCGAGCAATCTGGGTCTGCAGGACGGCCGCGTCGACCGGCGAGGCGGCCGCGAGCTCGCTACGGAAGCGGGCTTCGGAACCGACCGGGTCGTTGAAATTCCACAGTGGCTTTGGATCGATCATCCAGCGAGGCTAACAGCGCAGCGTCCTGGGTTGCAGGGGCAGTGCTACTACCCCCGCCCCCTCGCTTTGAGACGCCGATCTCGAAGCGGGAGGCGGTGATGGGGCACAATGGCGGGCAAGCACGTTTCCGGGGTCGGTGTAATTCCGAACCGGCGGTAATAGTCCGCGACCCGCAAAGCTTCGGCTGAGCGGTTGATCTGGTGGAACTCCAGGGCCGACGGTGAAAGTCCGGATGGGAGGAGACGAAGCGGCCTGCGCTGCCTTGGCGCGGTGCCGTTGCGTGCGCGCTTTCGCGCCCGCTTTTCCCGACCCCCGGTGCCGTCAGGTATTCCGGGAGGTGAGCAGGACGCAAAACCAAAACGACCACGGGCGGGTCTCGGCTGCGGAGCTGCAGGCGATGGGCCGGGCATTCGAGTTGGCCAGACGCGGGCCGCAAGGGTCGAACCCACAAGTTGGCGCGGTGCTACTGGCTCCCGATGGGCAACCGCTCGCTGAAGGCTGGCATCAGGGCGCGGGCACGGCGCACGCCGAAGTCGTTGCCCTGGCCGCAGCCCAAGCCGATGGCCGAAACGCGCTCGGGGCGACCGCGGTGGTCAGCCTTGAGCCGTGTAACCACACTGGCCGGACCGGCCCGTGCAGCCAGGCGTTGGTCAAGGCCGGGGTGCGACGAGTGGTCTACGCGGTGGCCGACCCGAACCCGAGCGCCGCAGGAGGTGCCGAACAGCTGCGCCAGGCCGGAATCGAAGTAGTCGGCGACGTGCTGGCCGCTCAAGGTCGGCAGTTGTTGCAGGCCTGGTTGGCTGGCTTCCAGCCCGTCCGGCCTTATGTGATTCTCAAAATCGCCCAGAGCCTGGATGCCAGGGTGGCCGCCGCTGATGGCACCAGCCGGTGGATCACTGGCGCGGCGGCGCGCGTCCACGCTCATGGGATCCGCGCCGAAGTGGACGCAATCGTGGTTGGCATCGGCACTGTGTTGGCCGACAATCCTGCGCTGACTGCGCGCACCGCAGATGGGGCATTGGCTGCTCGTCAGCCAGAGCGCATCGTGGTTGGGCGCCGCGAGGTGCCAGCCTCGGCGGCAGTTCGCGGCACCGGTGGCGCCTTGATGCGCCTGCCCACCCACGATCCGGCCGAAGTGCTGGACAGGTTGGCTGCCCGGGGGCATCGCCAGGTGTTGGTGGAAGGCGGGCCGACGCTGGCCTCAGCCTTCCTTCAAGCCGGTGTCGTTGATGAGCTGCACTGCTATTTGGCCCCGCTTCTGCTGGGCGCGGGCACGTCGGCGGTGTCCAACCTGGGCATTGCCACCTTGGCGCAGGCGCAGCGCTGGCAAATCAGCAGCACCCACCTCCTTGATCCTGACCTGTTACTGATCGCCAACCCTCTGAAGGAGAAGTCGTGTTTACCGGAATAGTCGAAGAAGTCGGCACTGTGGTCTCGATGGAGCTTTACGGCGCCGACGCCAAAATGGTGATTGAGGCTCCGGTGGTGGGTGCCGAACCACCCATCGGTTCCTCGATCGCGGTGAGTGGAGTGTGTCTAACCGTCACCGCCGACGAAGCCCAGGGACGGTTCGCGGTGGATCTGATGCCCGAGACCCTGCGACGCAGCACGCTGGGCGCGCTGAGCGTAGGTGAGGCCGTGAACCTGGAACGCGCCCTGCTGGCCACCGGAAGGCTCGACGGCCACATCGTCCAGGGTCACGTGGACGGGGTGGGACGGATCGCCTCCCGCAACCCCGGCGAGCGCTGGGATGAAGTGTGGATCGAGTTACCCGAAGCCCTGTCCAGGTATGTGGTCGAAAAGGGCTCGATCGCGGTGGCGGGGGTATCACTTACGGTGTCTGGGCTGGCCCCGGGACGTTTCGCGGTGTCGCTGATTCCGACGACGTTGGCCCACACCACGCTGGGCCAGTTGACGGTCGGTGACCCAGTGAATCTGGAAGTCGACGTGTTGGCCAAGTACACCGAGCGACTGCTGGCGGAGATGGCCCGATGAGATTGTCCGCGGCGCTGGCCGACTTGCGCGCCGGGCGGCCGGTGTTGGTGGCGGATTCGGCTGACCGGGAAGACGAGGTGGACGTGGTGCTGGCGGCCGAGCATGCCAGCCCCGAATGGCTTGGCTGGATGATTCAGCACACCTCGGGCTACGTGTGTGCACCGTTGCCAGTCGAGCGCGCGGTGGCCCTAGAGCTGCCGCTGATGGTCGCCGACAGTCAGGACTCCCGGCGCACCGCCTATACCGTCTCGGTGGACGCCGCGAGTGGGGTGACTACCGGGATATCGGCTGCTGATCGAGCCCGGACGCTGCGGGTGCTGGCCGATCCGACAAGCGGGCCGGGCGATTTGATCCGTCCCGGCCACGTACTGCCGCTGCGGGCGGTGGCTGGGGGAGTCGCGCAGCGCGCTGGGCATACTGAGGCGGGGGTGGAGTTGTGTCGATTGGCTGGGTTGCAGCCGGTCGCGGCCATTGCGGAGTTGGTGAACTCCGACGGTTCGATGATGCGGCTTGCCCAAGCTGGCGCATTGGCCGAACGACACCGGTTGAGCCTGATCACTATCGCTGAACTAGAGGCTGGCCTTAGTTCGGCCACCCCACCATCGCTGGCACCGGAGGAGCCTGCGCCCGGTCAGGCCAGGGTGGTCCGCGAGGGGGCCGCAGTGGTGCTGCCGACTGAATGGGGCGACTTCGAACTTCGGGGCTACCAAGACCTCGGGACCGGCGCGGTGCACGTTGCGTTGCTTTGTGGTGCTGGGCTGTCGGCAACCCCGCCGGTGCGCGTCCACTCCGAATGCCTAACTGGGGACGGTCTCGGTTCGCTGCGTTGCGACTGCGGGCCTCAGCTGCGGGCCGGCCTGGCGATCGCGGCTGCCGAAGGTGGGTTGGTGATCTATCTAGGTGGCCACGAAGGCCGAGGGATCGGGCTGTTGGGCAAGCTGGCGGCCTACGCCCTGCAGGACGAAGGGCGGGACACGGTGCAGGCCAATCTTGAGCTCGGCTACCCCGTCGATGGCCGCGAATACGGCGCGGCCGCAGCGATCCTGCATGACCTCGGGGTTGACTCGGTGCGACTGCTGACCAACAACCCCGACAAGGTGTTGGGGCTGCGGGCCGATGGGATCGAAGTGGCTTCGGTTGAGCCATTGGAGACCGGAGCCAATCAACACAACCTGGGCTACCTCAGGGCCAAACGGGACCAGTTGGGGCATTCGCTCCGCTTGGGAGAGGTGGCCCGATGAGCGGCCAGGGAGCACCAGGGCTGGACCGCATTGATGGGTCAGGGTTGCGGGTAGTGGTGGTGGCTGCGCAGTGGCATGAGCCGCTGATGGCGGCGCTGATCGCTGGCGCCAGTCGGGCCCTGGCTGAGGTTGGCGTCGGCGAGCCCCGGTTGATCCGGGTACCAGGCAGCTTCGAGCTCCCGGTGGTGGCTGCTGCTGCCGCCCAGTCCGGCGCTGACGCAGTGGTGGCGCTGGGGGTGGTGATTCGCGGTGGGACGCCGCACTTCGACTATGTCTGCCAGGCCGTCAGCGCCGGATTGATGCAGGTCGGGCTGAGTACCGGCGTCCCGGTGGGGTTCGGCCTGTTGACTTGTGATGATCTGGCGCAAGCCTGGGCCCGCGCCGGGCTGCCTGACTCCGAAGAGGATAAAGGCGGCGAGGCTGCGTTGGCCGCCGTCCATGCTGTCGCAGCGCTTCGCCAAGCCGAGCACCCGTGGCCGGTTTAGGAATGGCGGTACGCGAACAGGGTCCGTCCCCGTGAGCTGCGCGGAGGAACCGTCCCCAATATGAGCAGGGTCCGTCCCCGTGAGCTGCGCGGAGGAACCGTCCCCAATATGAGCAGCGGGCTTAGGCCAGCGGGACGCGGACGGTGAAGCGGGTATAGCCCGGACGGGAATCCAGCCGCACCTCGCCACCGTGGGCCTTCATCACTGCGGCGACGATTGCCAACCCCAGGCCGGTGGAGGAGCCGCCCTGCTGGCGGACCCGACTGACATCAGCCCTGGTGAAACGCTCGAACACCGAGCTCTGAATCTCGGTCGGTACGCCCGGCCCGTTGTCGGTAACCGAAACCTCGGCGAACCCGTCGGCGGCGCGAAGGGTCGTCTCCACCGCCGTCCCGGCCGGGGTATGGGTGCGGGCGTTGGCCAGCAGATTGGCCACCACCTGATGCAGGCGATGCGGATCGGCCATCGCGGTGATCACGTCTTCGGGGAGATCGAGCGACCACTTGTGCTCAGAGTCGGCAGCCCGGGCATCACTGACCGTATTCAGCACGATCTCGGTCACGTCCACCGGTTGCAGATCCAGCGTCGGCTGCGAATCCAGCCTGGCCAACAACAGCAGGTCTTCGACCAGAGCCGACATTCGATCAGATTCCGACTCGATCCGGCTCAGGGCGTAAGCGGAATCCTCAGGCAACTCGTCGCTGCCGCGGCGGGTCAGCTCGGCGTAGCCCCGAATCGAAGCCAAGGGGTTGCGCAGTTCATGGGAGGCGTCAGCCACAAACTGACGCACTTTGGTCTCGCTGCGATGCCGGGCGGCCAGCGCGCCTTCCACGTTGTCGAGCATGTGGTTGAAGGCGAGCCCGACTCGGCCCACTTCGCTGGTGGGGTTCGCATCGGCCGGTGCCACCCGAATCGGCACCTGGCCCTCACCGCGTTCCAGCGGCAGGTTCGAAACCTGAGTGGCGGTGGCCGTCAACCGATTCAGTGGCCGCAAGCTGGTCTCGACCACCCGGCGGGTGGCCAGATAGGTGGCCAGAATCATCGCCGCGGTCAGCAGGGCAGTCATCACTAGCTGGCTGGTCAGCGGTTTGGTTACCTCGCTCAACGGCAGTGCCACCAGGGTGTAGCTGGGGCGATCGCGAACCAGCACCCGGTACAGGCCCAGATCGTCGAGGCGGACGTTCACCGGGTCAGGGCTGGCAGGCAGGGCGAGCAGTTGCTGCGCGGCCTCATCGGTGACCGCCAAGCTGCTGGTTAGCAGCTTCTGTCCATCGATGGTGTCGATGCGAATGACGCCTGAGCCGGTGAGATCTCCGGGGCGGCGGTTGTCACCGTCGGGGAAGCGGCGATCAATGGCGGTCTGCAGCCGATCGTCCAGCTCCCGCTGCAAAATCTGGAAGCTGGCCAGGCTGGTGAACAGGCCCAGCGCCACCGTCAACAGGGCAACCAGCGCGGTCACCCGCAGCACCAGTTGCCGACTCAGCGTTCCCTTGCCCATTGGCGATGGGGTTGGCGGGACGGTCGGGTTAGCGAGGGTCATTCCACCGCCGGCTTGAGCACGTAGCCCGCGCCACGCATGGTGTGAATCATTGCCGGACGATCGGCGTCGATCTTCTTGCGCAAATAAGAGATGTACAGCTCCACCACATTGGCCTGGCCGCCGAAGTCGTAGTTCCACACCCGATCCAGAATCTGCGCCTTGCTCAACACCCGGCGCGGATTGCGCATCAGGTAGCGCAGCAGTTCAAACTCGGTGGCGGTCAGGTTGATCACGTCGCCGCCGCGGGTGACTTCGTGGCTGTCTTCGTCCAAGGTGAGATCGCCGACCACCAGGGTCGAATCGGGGCGGGCCAGCGTGGCTCCCGAGCGGCGCAGCAGCGCTCGCAGCCGAGCCACCAACTCCTCCAGGCTGAACGGCTTGGTGACGTAATCGTCCCCGCCAGCGGTCAGGCCAGCGATACGGTCCTCCAGGCCGTCCTTGGCAGTCAGGAAGATCACCGGCACATCGGGCTGTTCAGCACGAATGCGCCGCATCACCTCCATACCGTCGAAGTCGGGCAGCATCATGTCGAGCACGATCGCGTCCGGACGGCTCTCCCTGGCGGCCTTCACCGCAGCCAGCCCGGAGGTGGCCGTGGTGACCTCCCAGCCCTCATAGCGCAGCGCCATGCTTAGCAGTTCGGTGAGGCTGGTTTCGTCATCAACAGTGAGAACGCGGATTGCGGTGCCGTCCGGGCGGGTGAGCGCCTGAAGTCCGCTGCGTGCAGTGATCGCCATGGTTGGACTCTCTCAGCGCTGGGTTAGGGCCGACTGGCAGTTAGCTGTGTAAAGCCTATGTCTTGGGGTGGGTGGGTGGAGGCTGATTCGATGTAGGGATGGTGGGTGTCGTTTGCTGGGGAAGCACCAAATGCGAGGGTTGTGTCGTGGCGCAGGAGGATCACTCGCGTGAGAGCCGGCCGGACCTGAGATAGCGCCGGACCACGAAGACGGTCGTCGCGATCAAGGCGCTGGTTGTGACGGCGAGGGTGGAGAGCATCATGACCATGAGCGTCGCGGCCACCAACATGCCTTCCTGGTTCATCGGCCTACGGAGTTCGGCGAGGATAGGCTGCGGACCAGTAGGCCGGGAGAGTCAGCCTGACGCCGTGTCGCGCACGCGTTGTTGGGCGGGGGTGTTGCGTTTGTCGCTGTCATGGTGGCCCTCGGGTCGGGGGCGGTGCTGTCTCGAAGCGACATGCACGCCGCGATGCGTGTATGGGCCGTGAGCCCGACCCTGCTCCACCGCCAGGGCGCCGGGTCGGAGCTTCGCGCGATGCTCGCGTGAAGCCAACTCGCGCGGCGAATCTCGCCAGACGCAAATCGCTCCGCGAACGGACGCTTCACAGGGGATTCTTTGCCAAAGTCGGCCGAAGCGTCGTGTTCACTCAGGAGGACGCGCGCGGCGGCTCCGCATCACGCGGTTTGCGGTGCTGAGCGTAGGGCTCCCTGGGTGTGACGACTGGTGTGTTGTAGCTGCGTCCTCAGCAACCCTTGCCGACCCGAAGGACCCGCTGGCAGCAGTGACGCGCAGCTTCCGATTCCAAGTGCGTCCCCAAGAAGGGCAAGCCCGGAAGCTGCGAAGGCTGACAGAGCAAGAGCCGTTGTACTGGAAAGATACTTGCCTACCCTGCCGCTCACTTTGGTGGTGTCTGCCGTGCCGTCAACGCTGATCCCGACTTTCAGTGCGCCCGACCCGCCAACCGTGACGTCGCCGTCCTTGGCGACGGTGATGGTGGCCCCGTCCTCGGTCGTGGCTGTCATGTCGGCCTTGGTCTTGATCATGGGTACGGCGTCGGTAGCCGAAGCAGCCTCGGCGAGGTCAGCTGCCGCCGATGGGTCGCCGGCCTGGTAGTCGTCGGCCGCCTGGGTGATGGATTGGGTGTCGCTGGATACGCCCCTGTCAGCCGATGTCGTCGCCTCGGCGGCGGCTACCGGTGGGGTGGGCATCTTTGGGGGGCCTGAGCGGGCGTGGCGATCTGGCTGCTGTCAAGCAAAAAGGCCAGTGAGACGATTCCGATTAAGCCGCCTCTGATGGAGGTGGGCAGGTGCACGTCGGTCTCCTTCGGTGATATCGAGCCAAGGTCGCAGCACGCGAGCGTTCAAACGACCAGACTCCACACCCCGCCACTCGTCACGCGATGACACTGAAGGCCAAGCCAGCATCCGGGACAGACAGCTTGGTTCTTGGTCAGCTTGCCCGCGGTTGTTGCGATCACCGGGCTCGTCGCCGCCACGGTCGGTTCGATGTTTCACCCGACCAAGATGATCGATGGGCGGCCCGACTGACTCCCATCGGGCCCGCTGCTGCCGGCCGAGAACGCCGAAGACAACTCCGAGTTCTCCACACCCTGCCTGCTCTCAGAACACATCGGATGGGGGCCGGTCGGCGTAAGGTCTGGTTGCGAGGGAATGCCCTAGATCATGGCCAACCTTGCGAATGGGAAGTCATCAATGCCGAAACCAACGGGTCGAGAACACCAGGCCGCTCCGATCGCGCGGACGTAGGTGTGTCATTGGGGCAGCTGCCAGCACGGGAGCACTAGGTGACTTGCGCTGAGATTCCGAGGGGTGGTCGAACCACAACCGCGGTGGCAGCGCGATCTCGTTGATGTCCCACTCGTCCCACGGGTCGCAGCGGAGGGATGGGTGGTCCTGCCGCCGGTGATGGCAGTCGACGAGCCCGAGCTCAATCGCGTTGAGATGCCGCTGCGCGACGAAGGCGGTGGGGCCGCGTCGTCCGACGGCATCTGCGGCATCGAGAACCCATCGACTCAGCACGAACTCCGCCAGGGTTGACCCCCGCAGTTGGCCGATTCGCCAGTTGATGCACATCTGCAGCGCTGTGACGGTGAGCTTCTCGACGAACACCCCGTTGTAGGCGTCGCGATAGTGAGCGGGCAGCGTTCCGAACACCGCTAGCTCAGTCCAGTCGATGGCGGAAGTGCCCTCGTGTCGCTTCAGTAGTGCGAGACGATCGCTCAGGATCTTGGCCTCCAGTTCCTCGAAGGCTATGTCGAGCGGGCTCGGTCCACTGCCGATCTCAGAGCTGGTTCCGATACACCTGTTCACCGGTTCCTCCTGTGGGCAGCAGACGTTTGACGTCTACCGACTCGCAAATCTCCGTGCCTTCTCGACTGGCGGCGAGGGCGGGGCCTGCGGACCCGTCGTCGGGATCCCTGGCTTACTCCGATCTTTCCCTCGGTAGACGGGAAGGAGCCGGGACGATCACGTTGGCGCGGCGCGGTGGGCGTTCCCATAGGTCAATGAGTGAGTGGTGTCGAACGGCGCCCCCTGACTCGCCTTGGGGGTCGGCGGGTCAAGGGACGCCGTCACACTGCACCGTCGGCTTGCTGCAGGGGGATGCACTTCGCCGCCGCGAGGGAGCCGCCGTTGATTACCCGTCTCTTGCAGCCCTTCGACAAAGATGACGCCCGAAAGCCTGGCTGGTTACGCCGGGAACTCTCCGCTGGGCACTATTACGTGCCTGCGCGACATATGTGCCTGGAGACGTTGACATCTCGCTCGTCTTGGGAGCGGCACACTCGGTTCACCCGACTCACAAGACGGGCCGAGGTCGAGGGAGTGTGGAGGGCTGACCGTTCGACTCGGGGCTCCCTCCCCGACCGGGCGTGATGGGGGTGGCAGTTGCACGTCTTCTAAAACGGACCGGTGGTAGGGCGACGCTGCCAGCTCCGGTGCTAGCAGGGTTGGTCCCTCGTTGCTGGAGCGGCGTTCGGACCACCCAGAGGGGGATCGATATGGCCGTTGAAGATGGCGCTCGGGTGCATGATGCTGCGTGGGAAGGTGACGTCCTGGAGCTGGTTCGTTCTGGCGACCCGACGGCGTTCGGTGAGTTGGTCCAGGAGTTCGGCGGGGACGCAAGGCGATTCGCTCGAAGCCTGGTGGCCGGTAGCGAGGTTGACGACTTAGTGAGTGAGGTGTTCGCACGGCTCTTCGCGGTGTTGCGCGCGGGCGGTGGACCCACCGGACGAGTGCAACCCTATTTGTTTCGAGCAATCCGAAATCGGGCAATCGACGTGTATCGGGGCCGTGTCGCCGGCCAACAGACGGTGGGCGATGGTGTTGAGGAATCGACGCCGGATGCCTCGGAGCCGGTCTTGCGAGCTCAGCTGGTTCGGCGTGCGTTGAGTTCGCTGCCGCCGCGCTGGCAGCAAGTCTTGTGGATGCTGCATGTTGAACAGGCTGACCGTCATGAAGTGGCCGAGGAGCTCGGCATCCGCCCCGGAGCGGTATCGCAACTCGCGCTTCGAGCGCGAGAGGGCTTTCGGGCCGCCTACCTCGCTCAGTACGCGCGTCTGGTTCCCGATGAGTGTCGTGATGTCGCCTCGTTGCTGCCACAGTTCGTGTTGGGCAAGCTGAACGCCGCGGACGATGCAATCGTGCGTGAGCATGTGAACAACTGTGAGGCCTGTTACGAGATCGTGATCGAAATGGGGTCGATCACCCGCTATCTCAATGGTGGCGCGTTGATCGCCGCGAGCGGCGCGATTCTCGGGCTGAGTTGGGCGGTACCGGGCTCGGGTGGAGGGGCCCCGGGTCAGCGAATTTTGAGCCTCCGAAGTGGAGCCCTGATCGGAGCAGCAGTGATCACCGCCTGTGGTCTGGCGACACTCGCCTGGGCGGGGGCAGCCGGGTGGCGGACGCCGCCAGTGACGTCGAGTGCCTCGGTGGCAGAAACAGCCACGGTCGGGGCCCCTCATCCACCGGGGTCGGCCGCAGCAGAACCGCACGCTAGCCCGTCGTCGACACGCCGATCGGTGGTCCTGACCGAGCCGACGCCGACGCGGAGGCCGCTCACGCCGCCCAGACCGTCGCCGTCGGTGTCGGTGTTGCCCACTTTGTCTCCGTCGCCGTCGGTGTCGGTGTTGCCCACTTTGTCTCCGTCGCCGTCGGTGTCGGTGTTGCCCACTTTGTCTCCGTCGCCGTCGGT
>VMSW01000011.1 GCA_013791955.1 Propionicimonas sp. | reverse complement strand
GCCGCGATCGCCGCCAATGGCATCGACGGCACCGCAACCCAAGTCTGGGAAGGCATCACCAAGCCCTACACCTCCCGCTGGGAATCCGGAGACCAAGCCGGAGCCATCGGCTACGGCGCAGCCGAACTACTCATCACCCTCGCCGGCACCAAAGGCGCCACCAAAATCGGCACCACCGCCACTAAGATCGAAACAAGCATCGCCACAAAGACCGGTGACGACCTGACGAGAGTTGGCCGATGGATGAATGACGAGGAACTGGCCAAAATGCAGGAATCCGGCCAAGTGCAAGTGGGAGGTGGTGGCACTACCCACGTTGCCGATCCACCGGACATGGCGACCTACGCTAAGCAGGCTGCGCCTGGGAGCAGGTATGTCGAATTCGACGTGCCAAAGAAGTCACTGTTCCCCTCGGGCTGGCCAGGAGGAGCGCAGATCCCCGGCCCGGACCACATTATTGCTCGGCTTGCAGCGCGGAGGGGCTCACCAGTTCAGTTCCCGGTCCCGGCATGCAACATCGTGGTGGTGGGATCATGTTGAAGTTTCTAGTGGACTGGGCCGCGGGCTGGAATGCGGCTGGCCGAGCGGCCCCCTCGGCGCGCACCGAACTCGGTGACCCGGACGTCGGGAAGCAATCCGCGAGGCTCGTGGTCGAGGGGGACCGTGTCGCTGGACAGCTGACCGTTTGGGAATCGGGCGAGTGTGAACTCGAGGCATATCGAGTTGACGACGGCGCTTCGGTGCTGCTTGAGCACCGCGAGTTGACCTCGCTCGAAGACCTTGAAAGGGCCTGCCGCGTGATCGTTGTTGCCTGCGGATGGAACCCCTCCGGTTGAAGTGCGCGGTGGAACTCCGAAGGGGGGCAGTGACCTTCGCCAGCGCCTTCCAGCGACTCGGGCCCAAAAGCGGGACTGGACGCGGGAGGTGGGGACGCTCGGCTGGCCTCGTTAGCTCTGGGTTGATGGTGACGCCGTCGCCAAGTAGGGCGGCTTCTCACCGGGGCCACGATCTCCAACACTTTTTCGCCTGGGCCAAGCCGCACTCGACACGATCATGGACCCGATGGGTTTCCAACGCGGGCAACGCCTAGCCGCCGCGATCGCCGCCAACGGTATCGATGGCACCGCAACCCAAGTCTGGGAAGGCATCACCAAGCCCTACACCTCCCGCTGGGAATCCGGAGACCAAGCCGGAGCCATCGGCTACGGCGCAGCCGAACTACTCATCACCCTCGCCGGCACCAAAGGCGCCACCAAAGTCACCACCACCACCACCGCCAAAATCGAAACAAGCATCGCCACAAAGACAGAATCCCGCGTCGTGACCAAGGTCGATGAGCTGCCCTGCAACTGCTTCGTTGCTGGCACGAAGGTTCAAACAGCTAAGGGCGCCAAACCGATTCAGGACATACAACCCGGGGATCAGGTGTGGGCCAAGAACCTGACTACCGGCGAGAGCGAGCTACGACCGGTCAGCGGACTCTTCCAAAAGAAGTCCACGACCCTGATGAAAATCACCCTCGCCACCGGCTCGACCGTGGTCGTGACCCAGGAACACCCGTTCATGGTCGACGGTCAAGGCTGGGTACTCTCCGGCGACCTCCAGGTCGGCGACCACCTCGCTCAGCGGACCGGTGGCGCAGTTGTCATCACGGCGATCAGTCACCGGTCCGGCGGACAAACCGTGTACAACTTCGAAGTCGCTGGCGACCACAACTACTACGTCACCGACGCCCAGCTTCTAGTCCACAATTGCCCGATCGGCGAGTTTGGTCCTCAGATTGTGAGCAGAACTGTAGGCAAAGGCAAGGGTTGGCGCATCGACGTCGAGAATCCCGCGCCAGGGGTCCGTGACGGCCAGATGCACTTGCAGGACTACTCTGGGAACAAGTGGCAATATGACTTCCCTGCGGGTGAATTTGTCGGGGCGCCTCGGTCGTTGACGAAGATCCTCGCTCGCGACCCTGCTGCACAACGAGCAGTCGATCAGGGACTTCGTTACCTGGGTGAGGGTGGTTGATGACCGTGGCGCGGAGCGATATGTCCGCCGGACGAATGCAGTGGAGACTCACGCTGGCTTCTGGGCTCCAGATAGTGGTTGTTGCAGATGGCACCTACATTGACGGTGAGGACAGGGTGTTCGAACTCGCCCTTGGGTCTCGGCCCGTGACGTTGTTTGAGGTGGTTCGCCTACCAGCGAAGGCCGTTGAGGATTTCGAGTCCTTTGTGGCCCTGCCAAAGATGGAAGACATGTGACGAAGGTGCCGAGCTCGGCGAGCTTTGAGACCTCGCCGAGCGGTTGTTCGCGCGAGGGACGCCGCTGTGGGACCCCGCCACAAGCGGCGCAGCCAGCCCCAAGTTTGGCCAGACAAACGGTGCCCGTACGAGCCCGGGAACAGTCCCGGGACGGCTGATTTTGGTGAGAGTTCCCGTGTCGAGCCGCGGCGGCACCTCGGATGTCCCTCATATTGACGCTTGAGAGGAGGGTTCATGCTTAGTCAACCTTGGTTGTCTCCGGAGCTGTGGGCGGGTGACGCCGAAGTCTCATTGCATACGAGAGGCGAAGAAGTCACGGTCCAGGGAACGCGTGCCGGGCTTCGAGCGTTGGGGAGGGTGATCACGGCCCTTGCCGAGGCGGGTGTCGAGGGTGACCACTGCCACCTTGAGCCTGGACTCGAGTTGGGTGAGGGTGTGTCCCTCGTCATTGACCTCGTGGGCACGAGTGGGGGCAACGAGGAGAGTGTTCCGCCTGGTGCCCAGCCGCCCACTCAAGGTACTTGAGGTGAATCGCCCGAGGTTTCGTGCCGCCTGTTCATCGGTGAAACCCATGGATGTCGGGCCCGGAGTCGGGCCGGTTGCGGGAGTGCTGACACTGTGGTCAGTGGAGGCCGGTTCCATCGAGCCTGGTCAGGCGTTCTCAATTCGTTACCCAACTCGAGTCGTGGGCTATGGCTTGGTGCAGGAGATCCATAAGGATGCCTAGGCTGCGCGACTTAGCTCTGCCTGTGGCCTCTCCGGTCGCGAAGTCACGCACCGCGATGGTTTGGCCGGTGTGGGCGTAGTAACGCAAACCAGGCCGGTTTGCGTTACAGCAGCCTGGTCACCGCCACGCCATCAGCCGGCTTGCCGCACGGGGACGGAACGCCTTTCGACACCAAGCGCGCCGCCTCGGGCCAGGCCGAATCAGGTCGCGGACTCCGACAGCCGCGCCCGCCCATCTTCCAACAGGCTCATTGCGCCCACACGGTCGCGATTCGACAAGTCAGCCGTAGCCGGGCCAGTCTCAAGGCATGTTGCCATCAACTTGACGGAGGCACGAGCGAATCCTCGCGGAGAGCTTTCTACGGATCTAGCAGTGAGCCACCCAAGTGGCTAGTCGGGCCGCAAGACATCGCGGAAACGGACCGCCCGCTCACAAGCAAGGCCAGCGACATCAATGGGCCAATACTCGCCGATGATGCCGCGAACCGCCGGAGCAAGAAGTCATAGGTTCCCAAACTGTTGACTCGGACCCACGCCGTCCACACTCGACGCCATCTCAACCTTCATTGCCCAAGCACTTCAAACCGAGCAGCAACCACCTTGATCTGGCTGCCGTCGCTCATTTCTATAGCCAGTGTCCAGAACTGATCCACGTTTCGATCCGGACACCCGCAGGGGACCTTGTTGACACCGGATGACGTGAACCCAACGCTGGCCCGATTGGCCAGTTCCGAGTTGGCTGACACAGCGAGCGTCGACACGATGAACTCGTCCCAGACCGGCAGCATCTCGAGAGCCGTGAAGCCATGGCACGCCAGCCGCACGCACCGTCCATCAGTCAACTTCATGTCCAGGATTACAGAACAATAGTCGATAGACACCCCTGACAGTTCACTGTCGGGCCAATAGCAGGCGTTTACCATGGCCACTTCATCGGGATTTTCCATTAGGATCCCCACTTTCCAGTCATTCCATTTGCGCGAACATCAACGTGTAGATGATCCACCGTGTGAAGGGGATCGGGTGTGCCGCTGAAGTTGGGATCGGCGGGTTGACCTTGCTCGACCATAATACGAACAGGCGTTCCGTCGGCGCCGGGCTCTTCCGACCACACAACCTCGACGGGGAGGCCGTCAAGATCAGAGAGCCGAGGAACCTCCATGAGTTCGCTCATCACGGGCCGTCCATCGGAATCACAGACTGAGGCCTCACGAGTCTCATCCAAAGAAGCTGGGTGGAGCGCGGCGTCGGACGCAGTTTCGCCGGGGATGTCGACGGGGCTGGCGTGGCAAAGGTAGTGACTCCGGCCCCGAGTGGCCGCCTCAGGGCTAGTGGGAACAATCGATTCGGCCCCCAGCCCTGATTGGGTGCGCCATCCCCTCGCCACGATGATCAAATGCAGCCAGGAGCGTTCGGTGCACAGGTCAGGGTGTAGCCGTCATGATGGGCATGATGCACTTGCCTCAACCGCGCTCACTCGACGGCCGACACCATCGCGGCCACACGTATGGCCATCCCGGGGCCGCGACCCACAAACACGAACTCATCGGATTCACGCCAGGGCAGGGACTCGGACGCTTGGCCATGGGCATGGATATCTGAAACCATTAGGCGTGGCTCCGGATGTGACAATACATCAACCCCCCAGATCGCCTGACTCGTGGGTGAGTCCTTGAATGCTATCCACGAGCATCTCTCACCTCCCGCAATCCTGAAGTTGAAGGGCGGCATTCTAAATTCGTCCGAAGAGCGCTGACGATCCGCTTCGATTGGTTGCCGAACAATCGAATCAAAAGCGGCGCGGAGCAGGTTGTCCCAGGCATCATGAATGTCTGGCCCACGGTTCCACTCGAGCTTATCCGCCAGGTCCTTCTGTTGAATAACCACTTGCCGGAATAGCCTGAGCAGCTCCGACACGGCCACCGTGAACTCGTCGTTAGCCGTCATCACGAACCCCACAGATCGGAGATCCACCCGAGTTGCTCTTGGGTCGGGAGGGACTTCTCGCCAAACCCCTGACCTGGGGTGACTGGCTTCACCCGGTCCGCGGTGACATCTAGCACGACCCTGCCTTCGCCATCAGTCGCAAACACGCGACCCGGGCTGGCTCCCCTCGCAACCGTGTTCGGGGGGCCGACCATGCTCTTGACATTCTGACCACTTCGCCCTCCTCCGCCGAACTGAAACGCCTGGTCCAAAGTCGGCCCGCAGTCGTTGTGGACGAGGATCCAGTGTGTTCCGGCTTTGACATAGTAGTCGTGTGCGTCTTCGACTTCGAAGTTGTACACGGTTGCGGTTTGGTTGGTGGCGTTGATCGTGTCGATGGTGATGGTGGTGTCGTCGGGTTGGAGCAGTTGGTCACCGGGCTGGAGTTGGTCAACGGTGGTCCAGCCGCGGCTCTGTACCCAGAATCGGTGGGATGGTGTCGCGGTCACTTTTGCCCCGCCGATGGTGACTTCGTAGACCGTTTGGTCATCGTGGCGATACAAACGGCTCACCTTGTGCGTGGTCTCCTGGCCCGTCTGCGGGTCAGTGGTTATGACCTGGTCACCAAGCTGGACGTCTTCGATGGGTACTGGGGAGCCGTCGGCCAGCAGCACCAACGTGCCGGCCACGAAACAGTTGCCGGGAAGCTGGCATTTGCCGCCCGCACAGGCACCGTCGGCCACGTTCGCGGTGACTGCCTCTGTTTTGGCGCCTTTTGTGGCGATGCTGGTTTCGATTTTGGCGGCGGTGGTGGTGACTTTGGTGGCGCCTTTGGTGCCGATGAGGGTGATGAGTAGTTCGGCTGCGCCGTAGCCGATGGCTCCGGCTTGGTCTCCGGATTCCCAGCGGGAGGTGTAGGGCTTGGTGATGCCTTCCCAGACTTGGGTTGCGGTGCCGTCGATGCCATTGGCGGCGATCGCGGC
>VMSW01000002.1 GCA_013791955.1 Propionicimonas sp. | reverse complement strand
CCAACGGTCGTTGTGCTCCGCACATAGGGACGCTAACGCGTCCCGTTGGAAGGCACTGCTCGGCCGCGTGGCGGCCTCATCGGAATCCCATCGTCGGGGAGGGTGCGGGAGGGGGTCGCCCCCACACCCTCCCCCGGGACTCACGGGCGGTAGTTGGCGGGGCTGGTGCCCTCCTCGATTGCCTTATCGATCAGATCCCCCACCCAGCTCAGCCGGCGGCTCCCGATCCGTTTCAGGGCGATGTTTGCCAGCGTCCCGTTGCCGCACCAGTAGGCGTTCGCGGCCAGCACTTCGAGGCAGGCGGTGGCGCGGTTGTCGGGCAGGCAGGCTGCCATTTCGATCAGTCGATCGACCCGACTCGGGTCGTCGGCGAGCCTCTGCTGTACCCCGCCGAAGTCGGCCTCCTTGGCGGTCATGGGCAAGCCGATTGCTGCCCGCACCTGGTGGTGACTGACGCGTAACGCGTGAGCGGCCAGGGCAACCTGGTCGTTGGTGAGATGGTCGACCGAGTCACACCCCAGGACGCTCTGAACTGCCGCCTCAGCCTCCTCGGCGGTCATGCGCCCGCTCAGGTGCGCCATGGCCTCCCCCACGGCCGCAGAGCGCGGCCCAGCCGCGACCCGTTCGACGATGGCCTGGCGGGACACAGCCGCCTCCAAGATGCCCTCAATCCGCGTCGGCGGCGGCACCTTCCCGATCGCGTCGCATCCGGGATCGGTGCACATGCAGTGATAGACGGCATCGCCGTTCTGGTCACCGGTGACGTAGATCGGGGCGTGTGGGGTGATGCCAAAGGTGGGCAGCGCGTCGAGCAGCAGGTTCACTAGCGGGATCGCGTTGCTGTTGGGGCTGGTGTGGTAGCCGACGATGAATGCTGAATCGGCGTGGACTTGGCGAGCGGCGGCGGTGACTTGTCCCGCCAGATCCATCTGGACCGTTGTCTCCTCAAGTCCGAGCCGGGCCGCGACCACCATCCGACCCTCTCTGGTTGCGACCACGACAACGCAGTCGTCGGGCACGAAGCCAAGCAAAGGCGGGATGATCCCCAAAATGTCAGTAACGGTGTGGATCGAAATAACTTGAGTCATCGAAAACAACCCCTTTCAGGGATTCGTGGGAGGTTTGTCGTCCTCCCGGGTGGATAACTCCAATATTGCCGTCCACCACTGACACTTTCCGACCTGCGGTGTCCCTGTTGCACCCCGGGAGGGGTGCAACAGGGACACAAGGAAAACGGGGTGCGGCGGTTAGCCGGCACCCCGTTCAGGTCATGCTCTCCTAGTAGTCCTCGCTGCCCCAGCTCTCGCCGGCATCTAGTGGGCTCCAGTCGTGCGGCGGCTGCTCCGGGTAGCGCCGCAGCAGCTCATCCTGCCGCCGCAGGCGGGCCTCCCAATGCTTCTCACACCGAGGGAACGAACGACCCGATGCACTCAAAGGGGTGCGGTTCTCAACCGCGCCTTGGCAATCACCAAACCCGTCGATGCACTCCAGCACCGTGGGCTCCTCAACGATCAATTCGGGCATAACACCGTCTTTCAGACTCAATCGGGGCTTGTCACACCCCGGCATTTGGATATCTCCATACTGCCACTTCCCTCTGACAAAAGCCGCTCATGTAGAGGACGCAGGGTTCGCCGTACACCTATACAGCGATCAACCCCAACCGGGGTCACCAAGGAAAGCCAAAAAGATGAGCACAAAACAGACACTCCCGGAGCGTTTCGCCAGCCAAACCTGGCGTATCGTCCTGACGATCGGCGCTCGGTTCGCCGAGCTGGCCGGAACCACCTCAGGCGTCGGTGTGGTCGCTACTGGAGGCTGGGTGCAGTTGGCCGACGCCGTGGCGGCCGTGGCCTTGCCGGCGGCCGCCTCAGTCCTGGAGAGGATCCGCGACCGCCAGCAACCGCCGCCAGGTCACACCGAGCGGTGATCCTGGATCTCGGCGTACGGGACCCGGCCGCGGCCGAACTCAGTCGCGACTGTGACCGTAGTCGGGTTCACTCGGACCACCTTCCGCCACCACCGCCCGATCCGGACTGCGTCCCCGACCTTTACATCCTCAGGCCCGTAGTTCGTCGTCTCGCCGGCGGCGACCTGGTCGGCGCGGATCTGCTGCCAGAACTCGAGCTCCTCCTGTAGCTGCACCAGCACCTCAGCTCGCTGAGCTCGCCAAGCCACCACCTCAGGGCTCTCGTCACCACTCCGCTGTCGTGCGCTGGTGCCGTTCACGTCGCGCTGAGTGGCCCGCACCTCAGCCTCGATTCGGCGGATGCGGTTCGCGACCGTGATCGGGGAATAGCGGCCCTTCGTATGGCTGGCGGCCGCCGCAGCGCGTCTCTCGGCCGTCTGCTGCTCGGTATTGGCGGCGAGCGCTTTAGAGACCGCACGATCGGCCCGAGCGATCGCGGCACGGTGACGACCCTCGGAATGATGGCCGATCTTGATCGGCTCACCGCCGGGGGGAAGCTGGCCAATCCTCGCGTCGACGTTCTCCCAGGCGGCGCGGGCCTGCGCCGCTGCGCGCTCTGCGCGATCCTCCAAGGACTCAACCCGCGCCTCCTGGCGGCTTGCCCGGGCCTGCTCAACCTCAGCTATGGCCGGCCGCGCCTGGTCGACATCGACCTCCACCTCGAACCCATCCGACACAAGCGCAGCCCGGACAGCTTCGATCGCTGCGGCATTCGCCACCTGCTCTCGGCTGCGCGGCACAAACCACATACCGATGCTGCGACCCCAGCGCCAACCATGAGCCTTCAGTATCTCGGCCGAGCCATCGCCGCGGCTCGTGCCCTCAATCAACGTACCTTCAAGAAACCTGTGAACAATGCGAAGCATTAAGCCCTCCTGGGCATTAAGGGAGGGGTTTGTCGACCCCTCGGGTTGGATAACCCGATCCTGACACCCACCACTGACAACAGGGCCACCAAAACACTCGGGGAGGGGTGCGGTTTGGCCGCTGATACTTCTGGGTGAGTATCCAAGGAAGGGTGGTGGCGCGGCCCACTCCCCCACTGCCGCGCCACCACCGGCTCGTCTAGTCGACGTCGGTGCCGTCCAGGTCGAGAGCCAGGTGTGGCCACCCGTCGCTCTCCAGCTCGTCACGCACCCGACGCAGGTCAACCACCGCCAGCGCTTCATCCTCGCTCGTGGCGGTCACCGAGACGACAACAGACCCGCTGTATGAGGCTCTCACCGAGTACTCACGCTCACGGCGTGGCAATTGCAAACTGCTCAGGATGTCGTCGAAGTCCTCACACCAGTCCCGATCATCGGCTGCTTCGTGAGCAACCCGCACAATCTCGTCTATCCGAACAGCGTGATCCGCACCCATTTTGTGCCGGCTGGTGGCCTCAGCGGCCAGCGCCCGGATGAGCAGCAGCTCTCCAGTGTCGACCGGCGCAGCACGACGAACCACAACCCGGAGCACGTCGCCAAGCGACATAACGCCGACGGTCTGGTCGAACACCAGACGCGACCCGTACACCTCCCCCAAATAGATGCCCTGCAGGGTCTGATGGGAGCCGACCACCTCAACCTCACACCCGACTTCGAGGGTCGGCTCGTAACCAGGACTCAGGGTCGGACCTTGAACTTCAACGACAGCCGTCATGGGATACGTCCTTCGACTATTGGGCCGGGGTTGTGACTCCCAGCGATTGGATACCTCCATCATCACAAAGACACTGGGCCACTGGGGCACCCCGGGAGGGGTGGCCCAGTGGCCCAGTGGGCCGAAGAAATCAGGCCGAGAGACCGAGCCGGCGCGTCTCCTCGGAGAACAAGACTCGGACGACTGTGACCTCACTGCGGTACGCGTTGCGACTCGGATCCTCTCCTGTGCGGCACACCCTCAACACAGTCACCTTTTGTGGGTCGAGCGAGTACGCCTTCGCGATGAGGTAGTCACCATTGACCCAGTGATCCGGGCAGTCCTGTGTGGCTTGGAAGAGGGCGAGGTCACGTCTCGCAGAGTCAGAGGATGCCTTCCATCGGGCCACGTGAGCGCGCGGAGAGAGTGTTGCGTTGCGGGTAGTGCAGGGCACTCCGACCCCAGCTCGACAGAACGGGCAGGTCACCAGCTGGGTGAGGCTTGGGGCCATGTTGGTTGGTGTGGTGTCGATGTCGATCGCAGGCAACTCAATCTTCCCTTCTGTGGTGAATCAGTACCGTCTAGTGGTGATCTTCGCCATTGTCACGTTCTGCACCTCAGCGTCGTAGACGCCACCTTCTGCCCCGAAATAGTTCGCCTCGAGGTCGGAGGCCAAGAACTCCGCCAGGCCGGCCTCTCCGCCGGCCAGCCATGCTGAGTGCACCCCTCGCATGGTCTGCCCGTCGAAAAAGCGGTTGACCGAGCGGCTCCGCTGGTCGCTGGAGATCCTCGCGCTGAAACTCAGGGAGACGCTGGCGCCGATGAATGCCTGTTCCATGGCCGAGGCTGAGTCGGTGAGCAGCCGCGACCGCACCTCGGTGCGCAGCTCGCCCTGGTGTGCCATGGTGGGCCGGGACTCACCTCGCAGCCAGCGGCCAATCGTGCGAGCCGAGACCCCGAACGCCTGCGCGGTGGCCGTACGGTCTATGGATCCGTCGCTACGCCGGATGGACACCATCTCGAGCTGGCTTCTGACATCACGCTCGGCCGGCGCGACTCCAACAACAGGGATCATCTGCGCCACTCCACCGCTATCGGGCCCGCTGTTGAGCCACTGTGGTCGTCGGGCCTCACGGCGCTCGGCTCGCTGCAGTGCTGCTTCGCCACGGGGTGAAGCCAAACCCTCACGCATCCTGCGAACAGTGTGTCGGGAGATTCCCAGTGATCTAGCGGTGGCGCTGATCGAGGCGCTCTGTCCAGCGTGGAGGGTGAAGAGCTGATCAAAACGTGATCCGTAGTCGGGGCCGTCTACCACTGCGTGCCCCTATCGAGAGCCAACCGGATCTGGCTGACAGGTCGGCGGGCGTTGGTATTTTCAGCCATCGCTTCAAGCCATGCGCCTAACCGGATGTAGCCGGCGGGCTTGAACTTCCCCAGAGCTGGGTTAGTGAGCGAATCGCTGCCCTGGCCCGGCCATGCCTCAGCAGGATCGGTCGACGGTCCGATGTAGGCGATCGCGTCAGTCAAACCGATCGCGATCGGCGCCACACCACTGTCTGACCAGATCCGCTGCACAGCGCGCAAAGTGTTGGCGGTGTGGGTACCGACGACTTCGGCACGCCAGTGTGGCCGGTACCGTCGCGCCGGCTCGTACTCAGGTCGACCCGCCGAGCGGGCTAGGGCGCCAAAGCCGTCGGTGTAGATGCCCTTGAATGCGCGTGTGCTGAGTAGTGAGGTTGCCGTCGGGTCACCTTGCGAACGCAACTGCTCCAGAGTCTCGGAGGCTTTACGGATTGTGGCCTGCCAGGTCTTCAGGCGGCGTCCACCGACGGGCCAGGTCACAGCCTCCAGAATCCCTACCTCGGCCCCTTGCTGCTGCAAGAAGGCCATCGCTGCGGCACTAATCCAGCCTGAAGCTCCGCCAGGAATGGTGGCGGGATTGAGGAAGTCAAAACCAGCCAGGAACGGCAGGGGCTGCGCGCGGAGCTGCTCGAGCCGGTAGAACCCGGCCATATTCGGATCCCAGTCACAACCATTGGGGTGATGCACAAAGGCCCCATCACCAACCAGCGCGTTGCCAGCGCCAGCAAGGAAGCTCTTACGCCGATCAAAAACGTGGACGAAGCTGTCGCTGCTGGCTGCATCGATCGTGTCGGGATCGATCCATGAAGGGTTGGCCGCGATGTGGTTGTAGGGGACTTCCGGCACAGGGACGGCAGGCAGCCCATCCTTCAGCGCGTACTCGATCGACGCGAGGCCGGTCTGGGCAGGGGTGACAGTGAAGGGGAATCCGATCGTGCGACACAACAGGCCGAGCCTCTTGGCCAGATGCTCAGCACCCGGTTCCCCCTCCAGGATCTCGTCGTAGCGGCCCCTGGCGCCGTCGATCGTGCCCCAACCAACCCCTGTCACAATCGCCGACTTGTTTCCCTGGTGGACCTTCATCCACGGCTTGTCTTCAGCTCCGGCCACCTGCCAGCCGGCGGCCGGAGCCGCGGCGAAGAAATCACCGGCACGCATTGCGCGCAGCTGGTCGGCCGCCTCCTCACCAGTCTCCAGGAGTCCTGGCAGCCCCAGCTGCTCACACAGGCTCAAGTCGAG
Organism: Propionicimonas sp.; assembly: GCA_013791955.1. Taxonomy (GTDB): domain Bacteria; phylum Actinomycetota; class Actinomycetes; order Propionibacteriales; family Propionibacteriaceae; genus Propionicimonas. The sequence goes on along the minus strand of VMSW01000002.1, from coordinate 69,399 downwards.
CCAGATCCGCCCCGGTTCGGGCAAGTGCTGTGCGGTGCCGCCGAACCCCAGCCTGACAGTGGTGGCCCACTCAGCCAGGTCCCCGACGTGGTTGAGTGCCGGCAGCGGGACGAGCTCGCCGTTCGACAGCCAGGCCCCTTCGGTACTGAGCACAGCGCTGTCGGCAGCGAACCGAGCCTTGCGAGTCGAGCTCACCCGGGCCGAAACCGGTGGGGGTGCATCGTCGGTGGTCGGCCGCTGCGTGCGAGCCTGGAACAACTCGACGCACTCACCGACATGCAGTGCAACGCCGTTGAGGGATTGACTGGTTGGTTCGTCACATACCGCGCAGGCAGGCCAGGGCTTGGGCAAACTCACCCAGGCCTCGCCTTGCCCAAGGGTGAGGCGAGCGCGTTCCTGGCTGGTGGTGCGTTCCCAGCAGGGCGGATGGGTTGGTTGGCCATCGATGGCGATCGCGCAGCGGATTCCACAGACGATGCAGGTCCCAGCGACATTCAGGTTTTGAGTCCAGCCTTCCCGGCCGGACCGGTCTAGCCACTTCGTGGGCTCAGCCATAACGCTCCCCTCAGCGATAGCGGTGCTCTCACCCTCCGCGGGTGCGCCCACGCCTACGTGCGTGTGTACGTGCACGTCATGCGTACCTTTGTTGGGAACACCTAGAACACCTAGCACACCCCTAGTCAGTGCGGGTTTGACGCCTAGAACATCACCTGGAACATCTTGGAACAGATCCGAGTCAGTGCCTAGAACAGCCGCAGGATCGCTGGCGTCTTCGACCGGCTTGGTGGGTTCCGGAGCTGGCTGCCGAGGAGCTGGCGGCGGGGTGGATTCGTCGAAGTCGACATCGGGCATCATGACCTTGTAGCACCACGTCGCCGACGCTTCGGTGCCGCGACCCCAGCGCACCCGGGTCTGCCAGGTCTGGGTGCGGTTTTTCGCCGATTTGTTCCGAACCAGGGTCCCGGACGCCTCGAGCTCGCGGTGCGCCTGGTCGACGTTGATTTCCGCGGAATGCGCGAACTGCTGCCAGACGCGGGGCAGCACCGCGATACCGCCATCAGGGGTACGCAGCCCAGACAGCCCGACCTGCAGCATCTTGTGCCGATCAGCCGAGTGCTGACCCGATGAATCGGCAACGAAGGCCTCGTGATACTCAGCCTGTGTCGGCCACGCTGCCGGATCCGACATCAGCGAGTCACGCACAAGCGCGAGTAGACGATCGCCCTCGCTCTCGCCGGGCAACCACTCATCCAGGGTGTCGGCCACATTCTCAAGCGCCGCCAAGGTCAAGGTCTGGCCGGTGTCGAGCAGGTCATCAATCATGATGGCGCCCGCCAAATGGAGCTGCAGGATGCGAGCCACCTCGCTCGCATCACCGCCCGGATCGGGAAGTAGCTCGGCCGCCTGATCCAAATAGGCCGCCGCCTGGTGGATGGTGACCCTGTCAACGATCTCCATGCCCAGGTGGCCATAACAGCGGTTAATCAGACCGGCCTGGCTGATGCTCGAGTACACCAGCCGCTTAGCCTGCTCGGCAGTCACCGTTGCCGGCCCCGGGATCTCGATCACTCGACGAATGACGCCTTGGTACGCCCCGGAGTCGATACCCGAAGTGAGGTGGTCGTTGGAGTTGGTAAAAAGAATCGACCACCAGCTCTTGTCGATCTGGACTCGCCCATCCCGCACATTGGTGCGCTTGCGCGACGCTCCAGCACAGGTGCGGTAGATCAGCTGAGCCCACTGCTGCTTGGTGTAGCCAGCAGACCCGGCATCGTCGAGGAACGCTGGCATAATCCCAAGCTCGCCAAGCATCTGCGGCACAGCTTGGTTCGATGCTGACCACGGCCCCATCAAAGTGCCACTTGCAGTCTTGGCCACCGAGTTACCCCAGATCGCTGCCGCAACCCGAAGGCCAACGGTCTTGCCTCGACCCGGAGCACCGGTGATCGAGATCCAGTGAGCCAAAGAGTCAGTGATCGAGCTCAAGAACGGCGCGATCGCCGCAGCACCCAAAATATGAGCAATCTTCGGGGCCGTACCAGCCTCATCAATGATGCTGCGCCACACCTGCAGCGCATCATCGCGGTCGATCGGCGCGAGCTCAAAGTACTGCTCACCAGGCTCCGCCGGCAGATCAAGATGGCCGGTCTCAGGGTTGATCCGAGGAACCTGCTCCTTCTCCGCAGCCGACATCGCGAGCGCCTCGATCGCCGTGGCCGCAGCCTGCCGCACCTTCGGGTCATGGCTCAGCGCCCAGCCCAATCGTCCAGACCACCGACCGTCACCGAGTTCGTCACGGTTGACCACTTCGCCACCATCTTGCGCCGTAGCCGCCAACAAGAAGTCGGTGGCGATACGCCGGCCCCGCCCATCACGGCGCACAATCCGGGCCTGCACAAAAGGCAACTTCGCCATCTGCCGCCACGGCGACGACCGGGAAGCCCAGTAGACGCCCCGCTCCCACCCGTCGCTGCCATCGTCGTAGCGCCACTCCCCCGGCATGTCGATCGCGAAGCGGGGGCCACTCTCACCCCGCAAAGGCAGCGTGAACACTTCGGCATCAGCACTGTCCTCATCGTCGACCTTCAGCACCGCCTCCAGGTCAGAGTCGATGCTCGCCGCAGTCGAGGCGTACAACTCAGCAACCACAGGGATGGCGTCACTGAGAATGGCCGCCATCCGAGAAAGGTCAGCTTGCTGAGCTGCCGGCATCGCCCGCAGCTGGCCACGCAACTGCAGCAAGGTCCTCAGGTAGTGACCGCTAGCCGATGCCCACAGCTGCGCATTCTGCTGCGCCGCCAGCGCCACCTCAGGCTCACCAGAACCCGCACGCTCCAACCACGCCCCAGCTTCGCGGCGGCATTCATCGAGCGAGTGGGCCATCTTGTGGTTGCTCGCCTTGCCACCGCCGGCGGCCGCCAAGATCTTCAGCACCTCAACCCGCCCGGAGTCGACCTGCACAAAATCGTCGATGCCGAATCCTGCGGCGAAGTGATCCCAAGCGTCATCACCGGCCGCCGTCGTGGCGGGCAGCCAGAACTCAACCCCAGCCGCGATGCCATTCAGTGCCGTGGCAGCCTTGAGCGCCTTCTCATACCCAACGACGTCATGGTCAGGAATGATCCGCACCAGGCCACCGCGCAGAGCCTCAGCCTCATCTGGATGCAGCTCGCCGAGCAGCACCGTGCTCGCAACCCCGCCAGCCTCAATCACCGCTCGAGCAGCCTTATGCCCCTCACACCACCAGATCGGCACGCCAGCCTCGATCGCAGCCGCGACCTCCGCCAACTGCCAGATCGGCACAAACTGGCCCGGCTGCTTGTTGCCCCATCCACCTTGACCGTCGGAATACTTAGGCAAGACGGTCTTCTCAGTGAACAACGTGTCGTCGGCTGCTCTGCGCTGCTGCTCGGATCGCACGCTGACAGCCACAACCTCACCGTTGAGGTCGATGTGCTCAAATCGGGCCACTTCCCGCCGCGGCCCCGCGGCCTTCGCCACAGACGCCACGTTGGCAGTGACCCGTGCGGGCAGCTTCGGCAACCGCTGCGCCTTCGGCCGTGCTGCAGCCTTCGCCGCAGGCTTGCGGCCCGCGCAATGGTCATGGATGTAACGGCCCGATGTGTCCGGTATCGATCGCTTGCCGCACACCTCGCACGGCTGAGGCTCGTCGTCGTGGGCCGCCCACGCCTCCAAGCGGAGTGCCTCCAAGATGTCGCCGCTGGAGCAGTCGACCGAATGGCACTTCAACCGAGTCAAGCGCTCCTCGGGGAAGTAAGTGATCGACAGCGCTGGCGTGTTGGTGTTGTCGTGCGCTGGACACAGTGCCGTGGCCTGATTCGGCCCAGACCTGCGAACTCGCTCCAACCGATCAACGATCCGGTCAAAAGACCGCTCGTTGATCGCCGGCACCAGTGAGCTCACCCCACCACCGCCGTCGTGCTAAACCGCAAGCCAGACAGCACAACAGCCGCCCACGGCGACGCGCCGGGGCCGCGTTCTAGCAACAGTGAGGGGGTACCAGGTACCCTGAGCACAGAGCCGGTCATCGTCTGGCCTTCCGAATCGCTCCCCGTGCTGTCCAAAACCTCGGGGAGCGATTCAATTTTGTGGTGTGTGTGTGGCGCGTTACGCGCTGAGAAGCGAGACTCCGAACCCCTCCCCCTGATGGTCAGCAGCGGGGACGCTAACTCCCAACGCGATCCGCGAGTACTCCGCCAACGAAATCCCGCGCGCCTTGGCGGCGTGGGCGTACTTGGCGTGATGATCTGCAGGCACCCGAACAGTGATGTTCTTGCGCGGGATGACGGGGTAGACCGGTTGCTCAACATCGAGTGAAGGCTGGATGTAGGTCGGCACCTCAAGCTCGTGCTTGAGAGCGAGCTCAGCGCACACGTACTCGCTGATGCCGAGTCCTCGCCTCCGGGCTCGTTCACAGAAGTCCAAGTAGGTCTGCTCGGGCACCGTAATGAAAAGCATGCGCCGATCCCCGCGGGACTTGCGTCCACCTCCGCGTCGTGGCGTGAGCTGATCGTCCATAGCCGCCATCCTGCCCTGTGGTCGAATCTGATAGGTGCCGACACGCCGAGGTCTATCAGATAGCCCTCTTGTGTCGCAGTGCAGTACCTCACACCTAGGGAATAGAGGCCTACGCGCTGAATCTGACACAGCTGGTGCAAATTGCCCGGAATGAATCGAATCGACGACGACTCAGCCCGGTGTGCCACTACTGCGGCTACACCGGGCTGAGTCGGGCCGCGGTTTTGGGCTGGATCCCCTAGGTCGCGGCCACGCAGAGACCCGTTGCCCACCACCTATGCAGCGGCCTCTCTGCATCGATGGTGCCATCGCTTGTGTCAGATCCCGCGGTTCTGTCGCTATTCATAGTGACCGCAGCTATCGAAATGAGCCATGTATGGATCCAGCCAAGGTGGCGTTCCGCATCGCCGAACCACAATCACCGCCGACCGAGATCACTGGCTGCTGTGCCCGCTGCTCAACCTCCGCTCGACTCACCCCAACCCGTGAGGTGGTGTCGCGGTCTTTCACCGGCTGGGACAGATGGACCGGCCCCGCCGGCGGCCTGTGCCCGGCTTGCACCTGGCTGTACCGCACCACCGAACTCCGCACCCTGCCGCACCTGGTCACCGCGACACCGACCTTCGCCGCGCAGACCCTGACCGAAGTCCTCACCCTGCTACTCACTGGCGCACTGAAACAATCCGCTGCGCTCTCCCTTCCCCTTCGCCCGGGACGCCGGCACCTCTTCGCCGATCTCACATGGGGAACCATCCGCACTGATCACGCCAACCTCAGCTGGACCGCATCAGACGCCGCCAGGCTCGGCGCCGTCCACCACCTCCGGCAGGCCGGGTTCACCGCCACTGATATTCCCTCCCCCGCCCCACCGTTCACCAGCCTGCGTCGGCTGCCATCAGAGCAGTGGGCAGCCATCCAGCACCTGTGGGATTCGCTCGCCCCCTGGAGAACTAACCCTCATTGGCTCGCCGTGGCCCTGAAAGTCACCTAGAGGAGACACCCACATTGACCAGCTCAATAACCGCCGGACTCTTCACTGTCACCAGCCCCGGCTCCAACCAAACCCACCTATGCGCGTCCTCCCCCGCCTTGGTGGGGACTCGGCCCGATCAGGTGCCGCTCCTCACGCTCTGCGCCCGCACCGCAGGGCTGGTCACCTTCACCTTGCCGGTCGCCGAAGTGGGCTGCCCACTGTGCCTGATCAACAGCTCCGGCTACCTGGGACTACCCGGCTGGGCCGCTGGCCCCATGAGCCTCCCCTCCGCCCACCCATCACTAGGCGGCGAACGATGATCACCACCACCGACACACCCACCGACAGATGGCTGCAAAACCTCGCCGGCACCCTTCCACCCCTAACCGGCCACTCCGGCACCGCCGAGCGCCTACTCCTACTCCTCCACTACGGCATCGATTGGGACACCTCCTGGGTTGCAACCCACCGCGCCGCCTACTGGGACCGCCACCTACCCAACAAGGTCCTGGTCGCCACCTATATGAGCTCCTCGCTGCGCAGCTGGTGGACCATGGTCGCCGGCGACCTCAACGCCGCCCCTCGGAACGCCGCCGAACGAGCCGAGCTGGCCAACCTGCTCGAAGAGCCCAGCCAACCCGTGCTTCGTATCCTGCGCGAACAAACCGAAGCCCTCATCCTCCGCACCCGAATCGTCGCTGAAACAATCCGCGCCAATCGGCCAACTCAAAGGGGGGCCTCATGACCGCACGTCTAGCAATCGTCCTGACCTGCGATTCCTGTAAGGGTGAGCTCGTCACTGCGGACACGATCTATGAACTCGCACTCAACTCAGCCCGCGGCTGGCAGGTCATCAACGGTGAGCACACCTGCCTCAACTGCGTCGAGTTGTTCAACACCATGGCCGCAATCACGGCCGGTCTGATGTGGGCGGAATGCAGCGACTGTGGCGCCACGACCGACACCTGCAGCGAATGGGCCGATCCGGACCGATGCGCCAGCTGCAGCCGCACGAAGCCCGCCCCCTTCGCATGACCTGCCAGCGCTGCCAGAAGCCGGGCCGATTCGGCCGCCGACAGCTCTGCGCCGCCTGCTACCAAAAGCTGTGGAAGGCTGGCGAGCTACCAAGCCTGTCGCCACGCATCTACCCAGACCCAGTCGAGTGTGCTCACGCGGCCAAGCATCAGCACGGCACCCGCGCGATGTATGTGCTCGATCGTTGCCGCTGTGAGCCGTGCACTGGAGCAAACCGCCTCGACCAACAGCACCGGGCGCGGATGAACCTCGTCGCACAGTGGCACCCCGAAAAGGCGCCCTATCTCGACGGTGACACCGTGCGCGATCACCTTCAGACCCTCATGAAGGCAGGCATGGGCTGGCGCCGAATCGCTGATGTCTCCAAGGTCTCGAAATCAACCATTCACGGAGTCCTCTACGGCAAGTACCCCGGCAACCCTGCCCACCCCGAGCACCGTCCCCCCCGCCGCAAGGTCCGCCGCGACATCGCTACCAAGCTCCTATTGGTCGAACTTAGCCGCGCCAACGGCGCCACCCTCGACAGCGCCAGCACCCGCCGTCGACTCCGCGAGCTACTAGACCTCGGCTGGACTCACACCAACCTCGCGGCCCGCCTGGGAATGTCGCCAAGCAACTTCGGCGCCCTACTCACCCGATCACGTGTCACCAAAGCAACGGCCCGAGCTGTACAGGCCCTCCACAACCAGCTGCGCGATACCTCACCCACACAAAAACGGGCTCAGTCCAAACCAGCGATAGGCGCATAGAAGGGCGCCGTCGAAGACAAAGGGGAATCTCATGATGACAACGACCACCGGCATCAACGACCTGCTCAAGGCTGCCGCGGAGCAGTTCCACGCCAATCACGGCCTGAACCAAGCACAGATCAGCCCAGGTCGACCATTCCGCTTACGTGCCCCCATCGCCCCAGTGGAACCAATCCCGTTGCAGGTCGGCCACCAGGTGAAGTTCATAGGCGATCGCCGATGGTGGACGGTCCGGGCCTGCAACCCCAAATGCGCGGCGCTGACCCGCTCTGGTGACTTTGGTAGAGATGCGGTCTACACCGTGATCGTCTGGGCCGAAGGCCGCCGCGGCCCCCACGTCTCATGGGGCCACGAATCCATAACCGATGCGGGCTGCGAGCAGATCGCCACCGACGTCGCCGCCGGCACCCTTGCCCTGTCGGAGCGGCGAACCATCAGCCTCGACCTCGAGCGCGTTCGCTAACAAGGGGCGCCGACCATGGCCTACAAGCTGACCGTCACTCGACGCATGGAGTTTCCTGACGGCCGAGTCATCGACCTGGACCCCCACACCATCACAGGACGGGGAACACCCGAACTGGCCCGAGCCAGCAGACTGAACAGGTACCGCGTCGCCGGCACAACACACCGCACGAGAGGCGGCGTGATTGAAGCCAGACACCCGGGCTGGCTGGGAGAACCGTGCACCGAAGTCACTCGTCTGGAATGGTCGGATCCAGACCAACCGTCTATCGAACAGGACCACTGATGACGATTCCCGCAATCACTTGGGCGGGCACGCTCACCGCAACCTCCTCGATCGCGCACGACGGCGAGACCAGGGGCATGATTTCACTCCTACGGCGCGAGCAGATCATCCAACCCGACTCGAGTATCGCTCTGGTGCCGATCATCTCCGGCAACAGCGTCCGCGGACGTCTGCGGCGAATCGCTGAAGAGCTCCTGCGGGACATCCTGCAATACGAGGGCCACCTCACCCCATCAGCTGCGCATGCCCTGCGCGCTGGCGGGTCACTAACCAAGGTCGCCGGCGAACCCCTGTCAGGTTCGAGGCTGGCCGCGATCCGTGCCCACCTGCCCCTCATCGGGGTGTTCGGCACCGCCGCCGGCGGCCGAATCATCGACGGCTGCCTCAACGTTGGCAAACTCGTCCCCCTGGTCACTGAAACCGACCACCTCACCGGCCACCACAGCGCCCTGTCGGCCTTCAGCATCGTCCAGGCGGAGAGATACACCCGCCTTGACGACTCCAACACCCACAATTTCCCCATCACCTCCGAACCCAACCCAGCCCCAGCTGAAACCCAAATGCTCTTCCAAGTCGAAACGTTCATGCCCGGCACTACCTTCACAACCCAAATCACCCTCCTGCGCCCCACGGAACTCGAAGCAGCCTTCTTCGCTGCGGTCCTCGCCCAGTTCCTCGCTCGCCCGCGCATCGGTGGCCATCTGGCCATCGGCCTCGGCCACGCCCTGGCCCACCTGGTCCCTGACACGGATCCGCCCGCGATGGACTGGGCCAAGTGGCTGCGCAGCCACCGCAAGCAGGCAATCGACGCACTGGCTCAGCTGTGATGATTCCGCTCACCGTCACGGCCACCATGACCACCGGCATCGCTCACTCCCTGCCGTGGGGCATCGCCTTGGACGGGATCCTCGCCTCGGCGCTGTGGTACGCAAGTAAACCCGCGGCCACACACATTCCGGCTCTTGACGCTGATAACCCGCCAGATCTCGACCTGCCGCTTGCTCGCTGCCTTCCGCCAGCTGGCCCGTGGCATTGGGCAGCTACTTGCTCTTGGCCCGACCCCGCACCGATCCAGCCAGATGTGCACTACTGGACCAGCCGCGTCGACCACCGCAGCTTCGAGCACCTCACCGCCGCCCTCCCGAAAGTGATCTCCGACCGCCAAGGCCGTTGGAAAGCGCACCGGATGCCGCTGATCACCTACCCGTGCCGCACCCTCACCTGGTCAGCTGTCGGCGACCCTGACCAGATTCGGGCCCTCCTGGCCACCATTCCGGCGATCGGTAAGAAGCGGTCCCAGGGCGAGGGCCAGGTACTGGCCTGGGATGTGTCCCCAGCCCCGCACCTCGACGCCTTCACCGCCGCCCATCTCACCCCGACCGGCGAGCTCGGCCGGCCCGTCCCCCCGGCATGCCTCATCGATCGACACATCGCCACTAGCGGGTTGGGCCTGGCCGCGATCCGCCCACCATCAATGCACCCCTCACGCCTCCACGAGCTGCACCTGCCTGCACCGGTGATGTCATGACCGACCCAGGGCTCAACATCGACGCGCTGCGAGCGCTGCGCCAGCCCAACCACGACACCCGCCAGATCATTGGTCGTATCGCTAACCACCTCGGCGCCCACGACGGCTACCTCGCCCTCTCCGGCGGCAAAGACAGCCTCGTCACCCTTGACCTGGCCCGCCAAGCAGACCCAAACCTGCCGGTGGTCTTCTTCGACTCAGACCTGGAGTTCCCCGAAACCTACGACTACCTAGATCAGCTCCAGCAGCAGTGGCGGCTCAACCTCCAGATCATCCCCGCATCAACACCACTCATCAACATCCTCATCACCGACGGATCCTGGGACCACAACGCCCCCGACTACACCACTCCAAACCTCACCCAGGCCCTGATCCTCGACCCAGCCAACCAAGCCCACGAACAGACCGGCGCCGGCGAAATCTGGGGAGTCCGCGCCGCTGAGTCAGTTGGACGCCGCGCCGCCTACTACACGGCCCTCGCCGCAGCCGCCAAAACCTGCAGCTGCTCCGCCGCCCAGCACAAGACCCGATGCGGCGGCATCATCACCCGCACCAACGGCACCATCGCCTACGGCCCAATCTGGGACTGGTCCGACAACGACGTCTGGGAACACATCGCCCGCCACCAACTACCCCTCAACCCGGTCTACGCCAAGCTCCGCCGGCTCGGCGTCGACCAACGGTCACTGCGCATCACACACCTCATCGACGCCGACCAGCTGCAGTACGGCCGCGCGGTGTGGCTCAAACATGGCTGGCCAGACCTCTACGAACGGCTACGTGCGGCACTCCCCCGCCTCGCTGAACACACTTAGCGCCGCCGGCGGCGCAGCACCGCCCACAAAGCCACATCAGATGTCGACGGCTCAACCCCCGCGCCAAGAGTCGCTCGGCGATGCTGAGCGATCGCAGCCAGCAACCGCTGGCTGTACGACCCCGAACCTCCCTGCGCCAACCGCGCCGAGTCCAGCGCCCGTAACCGCCCCACCACCTGCTCGTGGAACCTCTGCGCCCGCTTGTCGTCGGGCTGAACCCTCAACTGCTCCTCGCAGGCCCTCAGGAACCCAGTCAAAGCCTCCTGAGCGTCCACCTGCAGATCCGGCCACTCCCCCAAAACCCGCCACAGCGATTCCCAAGCTCTTCGGCCGGACTCGCTTGCGGAACGGGGAAGCAGGTGGCCGCGCAGTAGAAGGTCGAACTCCGGGTCGTCGAGGCCGCCCAACCACTCGTGTGTCACGACCGGCGGTAACACCATCGGTGACTCGACTCGATCCCAAACCGGCACTTGCCCCACTCCTCTCAACGATCACTCCAGCAGCTTCGCGCCGCGCCTGCACCAGGTCCGCGATCCGCGTCCGAACCTCATGCCGCGCCCTGGCCCTGGCCCTTTCTTCGCGCCGCGCCAAGGTGTGCGCCTGCCGGCACTCGCTGCACCGACAAGCACGGTAGCGGTAGTGAGTTGCGCTCCCCTCCCCCACAGGGTGAGCCATCAGCTCTGGCGATGACGCCTCAGTGTCGACGGTCTTCAGAATCGCGCCGGCATCACCTTCGGCCCCCAGCCGCACACGCTGCCTGGTCGTGGTTCCTGCCCAGTAACCCTCAGTGGGCCGCTTCTCCGACCCGGTGTGCATCGCCTGCAGCAAACACTGCAGGCGGCCATCGCAGGATCGGCAAACTTCGGCCATCGGCTCCGGGACCCGGGCCGCTTCATCTGCGGGGACCCAAGAATCCGGATCCGTACCAACACAGGCCGGATCCCAGATCTGGCGGGAAGATGCCGCGGGGGCAACGCTCTCAGATGAAGGTGCCCCCGTGGCACCCAGGGTGTTTTTAGTGTCTACAGCGTAGCTGATCATGGTGTTCCTTCGGGCTTGTGAGGCCCGCTCGGTGGATGGCCGAGCGACTCGGAAAATGGGTATTCAGTTGTGCCGGGCTGGCGCCCCCCTCGCTGTGTTAGCGAAGGGCCGCGAGCTCAGCCTCGAGTTCTGCGATGTGTTGCCTCTCCATCGCGATTGTGAGCAGCATCGCGGGGATTGCGGTGCGAGCCTCGGCGATAAGCCGCGCATCTTCGTCGCGCACGGCGTAGGTGATGCCGTAGCTTTCGATGAACAGCTGCCCTTCAGCATCATCAACGCCGAGGTGTCCGTAGGCTTCGGTGGTCTTCCAGGGGCCGGGTGTGGCCGCGGCCGCGAGTTCTTCCCACCGCTTCAGGTCAGCATCGCTGGGAGGCTGGATCTGTTCAGTCATCTCATGTCCTTTACTTGGTTGTCGGGGTTGGGGATTGCTGCGGCCGGGATGACCCAACCCGCCTCCCCCACTTTCACAGCCGGCAGGCTGCCGTTGGTGCAGCGCTTAATTACTGCGGTTCGAGAGATCTGCAAGGCTGCAGCTGCTTCGCTGGTTGACAGCAGCGGCGGGATGAGGCCGATGCGTGCCAGCTCACGGCGCCGATCAAAATCGGCCGCGGTCTCGATGGTCAGGCCGATGGGCTGGTACTGGATGAGCAGGGCACGTGCGGTGCTCATGGCTTGCGCCAAGGTTTGGGCTTGGACCGACATGATGATGGCCACCCGGCCCAGATCTGAAGTTGTCAGCGCAGCGCCAAACTCGCTGAGCTCTTCGAGGATCTGGTCAGTGCCCGGGCTGGGAATGTGGGTCTCGCCGAGCGGTAACTCGACGGTGATGGTCCACACGCCTTGGCGCGTGTCCACCTTCTTGGTCTGCATGATCAGAAACTAATACCGCAATGCGGGGTTGTCAATCATAAACCGGCGTTGGTGGCAACAATCACGCCGAAGACACCGAGAAGCCAACTGGGGGCCAACGGAACATGCCCCCGCCAGCTCCGCCGTTTGGCAGCCACAACTACCCCCCACACCCCAGCAGTCACGATCGCGGCCGCGGCGCCGGCCCCGGCGACCAGCCAGCCCTGCCAGCCCAGCATGAGACCGAGCGACACCGACAGCTTCACGTCACCCCATCCCAAAGAGCCGAACATCGACCACACGCCGGCCGCCACCGCAAACACGGCCCCGATCGCAACCGCTTGCCCGAACCGAAGCCACTCCCCCGATACCTCCGCCGCGCCGAGAAGCCCAACCAAAGCCACAACCGCCGCAGCCCAGCTGAGCCGATCAGGAATGCGCTGCTCAGCAAAGTCGACAAATCCGATCCAAAGCCAAAGGAGCATAACCAGGAGCAGGATCCACCCCGGCCGGTACCAGCTCAATGCGATCGCCAGCCCGCCACTACCGCCGAGAACAGCGCCCAGCACCATCGCTAGGGGACGCGCCGGCTTGGCCGAGGCGTGGCCGACCGCCGCGCCAGCGACCAGGCCGACTACGCAGTAGAGCCAGATCACTGCTTCGGCTGATCTGCCGGCTGCACCTTCCGCGGCTCGGGCATCGAACCAACCAGGAAGGATCGGGGCATCGATAGTTTGCTGCGATCCTCCCGAGGCTTCGTGGTCTCACGGTCGCTCATTGTTCGCTCCTTCGTGCGGGTTCGGGGGTGGCGTCGACCAACTGGATTACCATTCTGCTCCCCTGCTCCCCCGCCCTGCCTTGATATGTGGCGTGGTGCACCCCAACGACCCGCAGTTGCATGCCGCGAGGCAATAGATGGGCACTGTCGTCGCTCCCCTCCGACTTGCCGAGGTAGATGCCGCGGCGGGTCTGGATCTCGAAGACCGCCACTCGGCCCGCGGGATCGTCGACTGGCGTGATCTCGTGCAGAGAGTGGGCCGCGCCGGTGTATCGGTCAAAGGCCACTTCGTCGCCGGGCTGATACTGACGTTGGGTGTACGCCTCAATATTGGACCGGTTGATTGCGGTGGGCAGGCGGACGTTCGCATAGACGACGTGGCCACGGTCAGTCGCGGCTTCACAGGCTTGAATGGCTCGGTCGAGGCGCCGTACCCCAGCCGTGTCGCGTTCGCTCAACGCCTCGATGTCACCTGCCGAGGCCGACAGCTGATCATTGATCCGCGCCCATCCCCCAGAGCCTTCGTCCATCAGATCAGTGAGCGCACGATATTGGGTCGATGGCAGCTTGTTGAGCACAGCGAGCGCCGCCTTGCGTCGTGCCTTCTGCTGTCTGCCTGACAGTGGCTGCCTGGTGGTGCCTGGCGCGAGTAGGCGCCGCTCTTTCATTGGGTGATCGATGTCGGCGGCGGCATCTCGCGGCGAAATGCGCTGCGCGTCGCGTTGGGCTCTGGTGAGTCCTTGTGCGCGTTCTAGCCGAGCGTCGAGGTCTCGCAGCCCCGCGCGGTCGTCCTCGCGGTGTGCGGCGTCTTCGAGGGAGATGGGGATTGCAGACTTGGATTGAGGGGTGGACTGGCCGCGGTCGGCGTCCAGGACGGTCGATGTCCTGGCAAGGCTCTTGCTGTATCGGACCATCGGGTGTCTCCCTGCTTGCCGGGGTGGTTGAGGTCTCTACTGAGAGTACTGACCGGCGCGGAAGGGGGCACCTACCCACACCCACCAATTCCCCACCGGCCCGCCACAGTCGCGCCACAGTCGCGCCACAAACAAACGGTCAACGCGCTGTGGAGCACGGTCGCCGAGGCGCCGCCAACGCACCACATCCCGCAGCCAGGTACGCGCAACAGACCGGAAACAGTCGCGCCACAAACACACCCAACCCAGCCGCACTGTGGCCCGCCATACGTAGCAGCGACGCGCCGCACGCACAGCACCAACGCAGGATGGACGCAACACAAACGGGCACCAGGCAGCCAATGGCTACCTACAACAGAGGCAGGAGGGACGCACCACAAACCGCGCAACAAACGCCACCATGAACGCAACGCAACCCGGCACGGCTGAAGCAACAGACGCACCACAAAGGGCACCTACCCGGCCCACCACACGGGCACCACACGGGCACCACACGCACGCAACCTTGACAGCCACATACGCAGTACCGAACGCAGCACACACGCACGGTAAACACCACCACCCACGCACCACAAACGCACCACCGCCGGAAAGTAAACCCAAGCCATGAACGCCGCACGCACCCACCCCAGACGCAGTACCAACGCACCACAAACCCCGCCATAAACGACACCACATGGCACGCAACAAACACACCACACGGAACGCAACAAACACACCACGGACATAGCAGGGGAGAGGGGGAAACCCCGATAAGCTGACACCGCCCACGCGCCACGCACAGGCAACCCACGCACCACAAACCACGCAACAAACACACCATAAAGGCACCCCACACGCGCCACCAACGCGCAACTGATGTGCCTAGGCTGCAGAACAACAGATGTCAGATCATCCCCACAACCCAGCTATTCCATCTACAGAGACCCGAAAGGAGGCGCCCATATGCCCACGGTAGAGCCGGACCCACGGCAACGGAACGCCAACGTCATCGCCCTCGCGAACAACAAGGGAGGTGCCGGCAAAAGCACGATCACCGCGAACCTCGCCGGCGCCCTCGCCGACCGGGGCCACAAGGTCCTGGTCCTCGACATCGACCTGTCAGGCGACCTCCGCGTCGCCTTCGGCATCGACAACCACGAACTCAACGATGAAGGCACCAGCCTGGTCGACGCGATCCTCGACCCCTCAGCACCGCTGCCAGTTATCGTCGAAGGTATTCGACCGGGCATCGACTGGATCCCCGGCGGGATGCAGATCTGGCACCTGGTGCAAGCCCAAATCCGTGAAGACTTCCCCATCGCAACCCGGTTCGCCGAAGTCCTCGCAGAGATCTCCGGCGACTACGACTATGTGCTGCTGGACTGCCCACCCAGCAACCCGCCCCTGCAAGAGATGGTGCTCGCAGCGACCCGCTGGCTCATGGTCCCCGCCCGCCCCGACCCAACGAACTGGGCCGGACTGCAAAAAATCGGCCCAGTCGTGCGCCACGTCCGCCAGTGGTACAACCCGCACCTGGCCTGGCTCGGTGTCGTGATCTTCGGCATGCCAGCCGGCGCATCCAGGATCACCCGAATCACCCTGGACTACCTGGGTGCAGCCTCTGGCACCGTGCCGGTGCTGAATTCCACGATCCGCTACCAATCCGCCGCAGCCTTAGGCGGCCAGGTCAACGGCCGCCTCGCCGCCGAGCTCGCTGCCGATCGCAAGGGCGAGACCACCGCGGTCATCAAAGCGCTACGCGCCCGCAAGACCCCCGCAGTCGTCTCTGATGCTGACCGGATCCCCGCCTCGATCGACAAACTCGCCGCCGACTACTCCCGCCTGGCCGACGAAGTCATTTCCCGGACCACCGCAGCGCCGGCGAAGAAGCGAGGAGCGACGAAATGAGCCCAAAGTTCCAGCTCGGTGACATTGAGGGCGGCGCCGTTGTTGGCTTGACCGCCCCCCCCGGTCTCTCCGCCCCCCGGTCTGCGACCACCGCACGGCCGCAGACCGGTTCCCAGCCCCGCACCCCAGCCCAAACCCCGGCCCGGAGGCCCCAAAGGCGTCAGCAGGCAACCTCGCCCCGCTCACAGCCCATCCGGTCTGCAACTCCCGCGCCTGAACTGCCGCCGGTTGCACCGGTGGGGGAGAGTGACCCCCGCCCGAGCCCCCGTCCGCGCCGTCCCGGCCGGCCGACCAAGCCACAAGACGACAGCGATGCCGCCCGCCCCACCAACATCACCGTCCCGGTGGCGCTGTTCGACCAGATCCAACTCGCACGTGAGACCCGCAGTGTGTCCACCGGTGAACTGATCGCCATCGCGATCGAGACCCACATCGCCGAGCTACCCGATCTGATCGCAGCCAGTAACCGGCCCGCGACCGGCGGCATGTTCAGCACCCGCGCCAGCCGCCTGCCGCGCCGCGGCGACGAACCTGAGCGGCCGATCACCTACCGCATGACCTCTCAAGACCTGGCCGTCATCGACAACCTGGTCGAAAACTATGGCGCCCGCTCCAGGGGCCATCTGATCACCACAGCACTCCGCGCCGAACTGGCCACCACTAAGGACAACTAGAGATAGGAACCGACCGCAAATGACCACACCCACCCCCACCCAGGCGGCTGAACAGATCCTTCCGCCGCCGGCATCCCGGCAAAAGCGAAGCCGGATCTGGATCGCCGGCGCCCTCGTCCTGATCACCCTCGGTGGTTTGCTGGCTTGGTTCGTGGTCGCGAACCTGCGCGACACCACCCCGGTCGTAGCTCTGCGCACCGATGTGCCCCGCGGCACGGTGATCACCGCGGCGAATCTGACCACCGCCGACATCAACCGAGACCCGAACCTGAAAACCGTGCCAGCGACCCAGCTGTCGACGATTGTGGGCAAGCGCACCAATGCCGAGCTCAAAGCCGGCACCCTGCTGCCACCGGCTGCGATCACCGACACCTTGCTTCCCCCAGCCGGCTTCTCGCTGATCGGTCTCGCATTGGCTCCTGGACAGCTGCCCGCTACGCCGCTGCAGCCGGGCGACAAGATTCGGCTCGTCTCGACACCGAAGGACCAGGATGACCCGGCCGCTACGCCGCCGACGGTGACCATCCTCGGCGAAGTGGTGGCATCCACGGCTCTGACTGACACGGCCAAAACCCGCGTCGACGTCCTGGTCTCAGTCAACGACTCCGCGATCGCCGCCGCCATGGCAGCCACGAACCGGGTCGCCCTGATCGTCGACTCCAGCCAGAAGTAGGGGAGCGCACACATGGCAATCACGACCCTGTTCAGCGCCGCTGGCGCCCCAGGAACCACCACTACAGCTCTTGCAGTGGCACTTTCCTGGCCCCGCCCAGTGATGCTCATCGACGCCGACCCCACCGCGTCGGCACCGATCCTGGCCGGCTGGCTCAAGGGCCAGCAGCCCCACTCCCGCTCCATCGTCGACCTGGTCATCGCTCAGCGGCACGGCCAAGTCGCCGAAACGCTGAAGGCGGCCACTTTGCAGCTGCCGAACTCAAACGTCAGCTTCATGCCGGGGATCCAGGCTGTAGGGCAAGCCGCATCCGTTGCAGGCCTGTGGCCCGACCTGATGCCCGTCCTTGCCGGCCTCGACAAAGCCGGCATCGACGTGATCATCGACGCCGGACGCCTCTCGGCCCGATACGCCCCGATGGCCGCCATCAGCGCCGCCGACCTCGCCGTCCTGGTCACCCGCTCAACCCTGCCCGCCATCGTCGCAGCCAGAGCCTGGCAACCGACCATCGAAGCCGCCACCGACCCATCCGCGTTCGGCCTGGCGATCGTCGGCCCCGGCCGACCCAACCCCAGCGACGAAATCCGCCGCGTCCTCAAACTCCCGATCCTGGCCACCATGGCCTTCGACCCGGTCAACGCCGACGTGTTCGCCTTCGGCGAGGATCCCGCCCGCCCCGTGAACCCGAAGAACTTCAACCACTCGGCGATGGTTCAGTCAGCGCGTGCCGCTGCCCTGGCCCTGCAACAGTCCGCGAGCCGCCGCCGAGCCGCGATCCACACCGTCAGCGAAGGTGGCCTGTCATGACCCTCAACTCCGTTCCGGACGCCCCACAACCCGGCGGCCTGGCCACTCTGCCGCTGTTTGAGTCTCCGGTTGCGTCCCCGATTCAGCTCCGATTCGGAACGGCCACCCCGGCAGTCCCCAGCACCGTGCCAGCGTCACAGCTCACCACCGCACGCCGCGCCGTCCAAGAGACCGTCCACGCTGCGTTGACATCCTCCGATGACCTGGACTGGGCACTTATCCGAGAAATGCGATCCAAGGCCGCCGATCGGCTCACTGAAGCTCAGCTCGCCGCCGCCAAAGCGGGCGAAAGCTTCGACGAGCGTCAAGCGGGCGGAGACATCGTCGCCGAACTCCTCCAGGAGCACGCCTCCGACGTGCTGCACTCCGGCATCGGCCAAGCAATGTCGGTCCAAGAACAACACGCCACCGTCCAGGCAGTTATCGACGCACTCTTCGGACTGGGCCGCATCTCCCCGCTCTTGCGTCAGACGGATGTAGAGAACATCGAAGCGATCGGCCACGACAACGTGGTGCTGGAGGACGCCACTGGCGAGTTACGCCGCGGCCCCATGATTGCGGCATCAGACGCCGAACTCATCGCTGATCTCCAGTTTCTGGCCAGCCGCCACGGGCGCCCGTTTAGCGAAGCCGTGCCCTGGCTGGACCTCGAGCTCGACCAAGACGGATCACGTCTCGCCGCGACCGCCTGGGTAACACCCCGCCCCGCCCTCCAGATTCGCCGGCACCGACTCACCAACATCGACCTCAACACCTTGGTGGCCTCAAAGACTGTCAGCCCTGTCCTCGCCAGCTTCATGACGGCCAGCGTCCGCGCAGGCAAGAGCTGGGTCATCGGTGGATTCCCCAGCGCAGGCAAAACCACCCTCGCCCGCGCACTCTGTGCCGCCTTCGGGTCTTGGGAGAAGGTCGGTACATTCGAGACCGAACGGGAGCTGCACCTCGACAAACTCGACAACCACGCCCGCGTCATCCCGTGGGAAGCCCGCCCCGGCTCCGGCGAAGTCACAGCCGACGGCCGCAGGCCTGGCGAGATCACCCTGCGCGACCTCCTCAAACCCAGCTTCAGGTACAACTTGGATCGCTACGTTGTCGGCGAGGTCCGAGGCGACGAAATCCTGGAAATGATCGAGGCCATGATTTCCGGACGCGGCACCATCTCCACCACTCACGCCCGCAGCGCACGCGACATCCTGTCCAAACTCGTCACCTGCGCGCTCAAATCTGGCCCCAACATCTCCGAGACGTACGCAGAGAAAGCCATCGCGCAACACGTCGACCTGATGGTCTACATCAAGCGCGACCAGTCACCGCTGGCACCGGGGGAGGAGAACTTCGCACACCGCTCCCGCTTCGTTACCGAAGTGGTCTCTGTCGGTTGGAGCCCAGAAGGCCCCAACTTCACCGACATCTTCAGCCCCGGCCCCGACGGCCGCGCCGTCCCCGACATCCTCCCCGATCATCTGCTGGATCTAGCCGAGCACGGCTTTGACATCGATGGCTTCAACCAAGGCGGTGGGCGGTGAACTGGCCTCTGATCGCTGCCGCTGCGGCGATGCTCATCTTGATTGGCGTGGTGCTCGTCGCGGCCACGCTTACCAACCACCTCCCCGAACGGCCCACCACCAGACGCGCGCTGCCGAGGATCCGGCAACTATCGCGCCTGGACCGCCGGACGCGGCTGCTCCTTGCCGTCACAATCGCTGCTGGTTTGGTCTTGGCGATCACCACAGGCTGGTGGATCCTGATCATCCTGCTCCCCGCCGCCGCGATCGGCCTGCCCTACCTCTTCGACACCCGCACCGAAACCCGGCAGCAGGCCCGCATCGAAGCAATGGGGAAATGGGTATCAGCCCTCTCAGGCAGCATGGGCGCAGGCGCCTCACTGGAGCAGGCCCTGTGGTCTAGCCTCAGGTCGACCGCACCAGAGATCCGGCCCGAGGTACAGCGCCTCAACGCACGCATCTCGTCACGGATCCCAACCACCGTCGCACTGCGCGCCTTCGCCGATGAAATGAATGACCCGATCACCGACAAAATCGTGTGCACCCTCATGCTCGGCGCTGACCGCCGAGGCGCGGCGCTATCAGGAGTGCTTTCCGACCTCGCGACCTCCCTCGATGAAGACATGGCCGCCCGCCGCAGCGTGGTCGCAAGCCGCGCCACCGCCCGCACCACAGCCCGCGGCGTGACCGGCCTGACCGCAGTCGTCATCGCCGCACTGTTCTTCGTCGGCGACTATGTCGACCCCTACCGCTCCCCGTCGGGCCAAGTGATCCTCGGCGTGATGCTGGTGCTCTATGCAGCCAGCCTGATCTGGATGAAACGCCTCGCAGAAGTCAAACGGCCACCCCGCTTCCTGACCGTGGTGGGAGGAGAGAAATGACCACAATGAACCTTGCGATATTCGCCGGACTTCTCGTCGGCACGGGCCTTGCCGCCGCACTCCTGGCGTTCGCGCCCACCCGTCCCGCCCTGGGCGAGTTTCTCGGCCAACTGAGCCCCTCAGCCCGGCTGTCCCGGACCGTGCCGATTGAGGTATCTGACTACACCGACCGAGTCGGAGTATGGCTCATGCGCCACCTGCCACTAAGCCTCTGGGTCAAACCTCCGACCAAGGATCTGGACCTGCTACAGATTCCGCTCCACCGCTTCTACGCCGACAAAGCGGCCCACGCCGCCGTCGGCCTGATCCTGCCGCTACTTTTTGGAGCCGCAGCTACCGTGCTCCGGATCCCGATCCCATTTGTGATCCCGGCCGCAGCTTCCCTTGCTGCCGCGGTGGCGCTGAGCTTCCTTCCCGACATGGACGTCAAGCGCCGCGCTGCCGCTGCGAGGGTGGAGTTCGCCCATGCGCTCAGCGCCTACCTTGACCTGGTCGCGATCGCCCGCAATTCCGGCGCCCAAACTCGCCAAGCGATGGAGGTCGCGGCCAACACCGGCGACTCGTGGGCCTTCACCAGGATCCGCGAGTCGCTCCTCGCCTCCAAGCTCTCCGGCACCAGCCCGTGGGACGCCCTACGGGATCTGTCTGAAAGCCTGGATGTGCCGGGGCTATCAGACCTGGCCGACATCATGCGAATGTCGGCTGAGGACAACGCCGCGGTGTACACAACCCTGCGAGCCACAGCCACCTCGATGCGCAACTCACTCATGAACACCGACTTGGCTCAGGCCAACAGCACCACCACCCAAATCTCGTATCCGGCCGCCGCTCTCGCACTGATCTTCACGGTGATGCTCGCCACTCCGGCGTTCCTTCGCCTGATCCACCCCAGCTGACGGTGGGGTGCGCTATCAACCACCCCCCTGGAACACTGTTTCCATCACCCCCTTATCAGGGACAACATTCGGAGGGATCAATATGAAGTTCTTCACCGCATTGCATTTGATGTTGACCATCACTCTCCCGGCCAAGGTTGACGCCATCCGGTCCGACTCGGAGCGGGGATCGGAAGTGATCGCCTTCGCCGTAATCGCTGCCGCTGTGCTTGCGATCGCCATCGCAGTCGTCGCCGCGCTGAGCGGAACGACCAACAGCTACATCGCGCAGATCCACGGATAGCCACTGACCATGACCACCCCCACCCACTCCCGCTCCGGTGACCAGCGTGGCAATGCTGCGCTGCAGACCGCGATCCTGGCCCCGGCCATGCTCGCGCTGGCCGGCGTCATCATCCAAGGCGGCTTGTGGTACCACGCCCGTGACGTGGCGATCGCAGCCGCCGAGGAGGGTGCTCGAGCCTCGGCGTCGCAGGATGGCACTTCTTCAGCTGGACGCTCGGCTGCTGTGAGCTTCGCCACCCGGACAGGGTCGGGATTCTTCAAGGTTGGCTCGGTGGAGGCCACACGCGGCGCAACCTCGACCACTGTGGTTGTCGAAGGTGAGTCGACAGTGCTGGTGCCATGGCTGCATCTACCGATCAGCCAGTCGGCGACCTTGCCAGTGGAGAGGACGACCTGATGAAGGCGGGGGAGCGCGGCTCGGCTGCGCTGGAAATGGCGATTGTGGCACCAGCGATCTTGGCGGTCATCGCCTTGATGATCTTCGCCGGCCGGTACGCGTTGGCCACCCAGACAGTGAATGCCGCCGCGGCTTCAGCTGCCCGGGCGGCCTCGATCGAACGCACCGCGTCAGCAGCGAAGTCTTCGGCTGCTGCGACTGCATCCGCGACTCTGCTGAATCAGGACTTGCGGTGCGCGTCGACTCAGGTCGACGTGGACACCTCCGGCTTCGCAACCGCGGTTGGCCAGGCGGCCATGGTGCGCGCCACTGTGACGTGCGATGTGAGCATGGCTGGTCTGATCGGGATGCCCGGCAGCCTGAGCCTCACCGCTTCGGCCACGAGCCCGCTGGACAACTTCAGGGAGCGGAAATGAACAAGCGTCGTGGTGAGCGCGGCTCGGCATCGCTGTTCTACGCGGTGTTGGCTGTGGCGTTCTTCATGGTGATCGGCCTGGTGGTCGACGGCGGCGGTGCGATCAAAGCCACCCAGGAGGCTGACCAGATCGCGGCGCAGGCTGCGCGACAGGCCGGGCAACAGCTGGACGCGACCTCCCTGATCCAGGGCGCCAAGGACGTGAAGGTCGATCCGGCCTCGGCGCGCGTGGCTGCGGAGAAGTACATCGCGGCGGCCGGTGCGACCGGAACGGTGTCAGTGTCAGGCGACAAAATCAGGATCACAGTCCAGACCCAATATCACCCGATCTTCCTGTCCGCAGTGGGGATCGGATCCCTGTCCGCTGATGGGTCGGCGGAAATCAGCTCTACCCGAGTCACGAAGTCATAGCGAAGGGCACGAAAATGCGGCGTCTGATTGTGGGACTCAGCTCACTGCTCGGCCTACTGGTGGTTATTGCCGGTGTGCCGGCAGCGCTGCTGCTGGTCGGGTTCAACCCTGCCCGGGCGGGGATTGTGTCGTGGCCGGACCTGTGGGTGCGCTTGTCGATGCCTGATGACGGCACGCTGATCTCCGCGCTGCTGACGGTGGTGGCCTGGGTGGCGTGGGCGTATCTGGCCGCCGCGATCCTGGTCGAGATCGTCGCTGCGGTGCGGCGCACGCCGGCACCCCGGATCCCCGGCATGCAGCTGGGTCAGGCCGCGGCGCGACAGATGGTTGCCGGCGCCGCGGTGCTATTCATGGCGGCTCCGATGCTCGGGTCGATCACATCGGCTGCTGCAGCGCCAATCACGCCGCCGCCGGCGGCTGGCGCCAGCCATGCTCCGACGGCGCCCGTCGTCAAGGACAAGGCCGCGCCTGCGCACGTGAAGAAGATCACGGTGCACAAGGGCGACACCCTCAGCGAGCTCGCCGAGAAGCACTTGGGTGACGCCCACAAATGGCCCCAGATCTACAAGGCATCCACCGACATTCGCCAGCCTGGCGGTGAAAGCCTGCAGGATCCGGACATGATCGATATCGGCTGGACCCTCGAGGTGCCACAGAAGGCCACCGGCGGGGGCGAGCACAAACACGGCGACCAGCCGGCCACCCAGGCACCCACGGATTCGGCTCCGGTGGAGACTCCGCCGGCCACCGCACCGGTCCAGCAGCAAGCCCCAGCCCCGCAAGAGGCCCCAGCAGCCCCTGCTGAATCGGCGCCGGCGCAGTCGCAGTCTCCGGCCACTCCGACAGTCGACGCGTCGGTGGAGGCCGACCCGGTGCCGCTGTGGGCGATCGGTGCCGGGGTGGGCACCGTGGTGGCTGCCGGTGTGATCAGCCTGCTCACCTACCGCCGCCGCCGGCAGCTGCGCGCTTGGCGTCCCGGTCTGCGGATCCCGATGCCCGACCCCGCCGCCGCGGCCACCGAGCAGCAACTGCGCGCCGCCGCAGCCCCGCTCAGCTTGGCGATCGTCGACACCGCCCTGCGCGCCCTTTCGCGTGACCTTGCCGCCGATGACACTGCGCTACCGACCATCCACGCCGCCCGCCTGTCCGCCGACCGCTTCGAGCTATTCCTGACCGATGCCGCCGATATGCCGGCGCCGTGGCGGGGCACCGCCGATGGCACGGTGTGGATGCTGGACGGCGTTGATGCCGAGGACATGCCCGGCGAGGACCTGTCGGAGATCCCCGCCCCTTACCCGTCGCTGGTCACGATCGGTGAGGACGAGGAGCACTCCAACGTGTTGGTCGACCTAGAGAACCTCGGGTCGCTAGGAATCGTCGGCGACACCGAGGCCACCCGCGAAGCGCTGGCCGCATTGGCGATCGAGCTCGCCGTCAGCCCCTGGGCCGACGACCTCACCGTCACCGTCGTCGGGGCCTTCGCCGAGCTCGAGGGCGCTCTGCAGACCGGACGGGTCCGCTACCTGCCCACCGTTGAGCTCGCGATCGCCGACCTGGAAGGCCGCACCACCGCCGACCATCAGGCGCTGGCCGATGCCGGCGCTGACGATGTGGCCGACGCCCGCCTGTGCCGGGTCGCCCCGTCGACCTGGTCGCCGGAGATCGTGATCATCGCCGGCGACCTCACCGCCCGCCACCGCAACCTGCTGACCGGGCTGGTGGAGGATGTGCCGCGGGTCGCGATCGCCGCGGTGACCGGTGCCGGTATTGAGCCGCTGGGGGAGTGGGCGCTGCAGCTGCACCCCGACCGCAGCGCCACCCTCCAGCCAGTCGGCTTGCGGCTCACCCCGCAGCTAATCCCCGCGACCGCCTACACCGAAATGCTGAACCTGGTCGCCGCAGCAACCTACGACGACCTCATCACAGCCCCAGAGCCGGTTCAGGAGGCCCCTGTGGCCACCCATGACGCTCCAGGCTTCCTCGACACCGTCTTGGACGGCCAAAGCCCTCCTGCGGCTCCTGAGTCGCGTGTGGTGATCGCTCTGCCCACCAAGCAGGTCGACACCACACCAGAGGCTCCGGCCGTCGAGGATGAGACTGCAACTGCGGATCCGGCGCCAGTAACCGCCCTGCCGGGCCCGGTTCCCACGATCCGGCTCCTGGGTGCGGTCGAGATTGACGGCGTTGACGGCCCTGTCGAGCCGTCCAAGAGCCGCCGACTGCTCGAGTACGCCACCTACCTCCACCTCAACCCCGCCTCACCAGCTGGCGAGATCGATGCCGCGATCTGGCCCGACCGTGCCCGTGACGACAACACCACCACGCGGAACACCTCGACCAGCAAGTTGCGGCGTTGGTTGGGGCAAAACACTGTCGGTGAGCTGTACCTGCCGCTGAACCGGTACGAGCTGCGCGGGGTGGTCAGTGATTGGTCGACGTGGCAGCAGCTGCTGCACCGCGGCGCCCAGCACGCCTCCACTGCCGAGCTGGACGCCGCTCTCAAGCTCGTCCGCGGCCGCCCCTTCGCCGGTGTGCATCCTCGCCGCTACGCGTGGGCCGAGCCCGCCCGGCAGCAGATGACTGCCGAGATCGTCGAGGCCTCCTACGAGCTGGGCCGCCGGCGTCTGATGGCCAACGACTGCCGCGGTGTGGAAGCCGCCGTGGTGGTGGCGCTGGCGATCGAGCCAGCCCTGGAGCATCTGTGGCGGCTGCGGATACTGGCCGCGCACCACTCCGGCGACCACGCCGCCTTCGAAGAGGCAAAGGCGCGCCTCCTTGCCGTGACTGATGAGCTCGGCCTCGAACTCGAGCCTGAGACCAACGAATTGCTGGCCGACCTGGCCACTGATCCCCACCGTGCGTGGGAGAAAGCGATTGGCCAATGAGTACCCGCCCCCGCATTTGGACCGCAGCCGCCGCTGCGGCGCTCGCCGCCGTGCTCCTCGCTGGATGCACGACCTCCCAAGCGGTGATCGACCCGACCGCCACCCCTTCGGCCACCCCAGTGCCGTCGCCGAACCCGACGCCCACCTACAGCCCGGACCAAGCGACAGCCCTCGCCAACGCCACCACCTTTGAGAATCTGCTGGCGCGGATGCGACACGACCCCCGAATGACCGGCCAGCTCACCATGATCAAGATCCTCAAGCCGATCAGCGACGCGCCGATGATCCAGGCCGCACTCACCGCCCGCAACCAGTGGAATCAGGCGGGGTGGTCGGAGACGGGTGACCAGAAGATCGTCACCACCAAAGTCGGCGACCCGACCACAGCCGGGACCTCGACGTCCATCACCGTCACCTTCTGCAAGGACCAGACGGCAACCCGCGTGACGGACAAAAAGGGTGCTGAGATCACAGACAGCGCCGTCCACGTCCCCTACCTCCTCCGCACCTACGAGCTACGCAAGGCCAAGGGTGCGAAGGCCTTCAAAGTGT
This sequence comes from Propionicimonas sp., assembly GCA_013791955.1. Classification (GTDB taxonomy): domain Bacteria; phylum Actinomycetota; class Actinomycetes; order Propionibacteriales; family Propionibacteriaceae; genus Propionicimonas. Next base: position 43,159 of record VMSW01000002.1, on the reverse strand, counting down.
GGCAAGCCGGTGGGCAGGTGGTCTCCGGATGCTGAAGCGACTACCCCTAATCATCGCCGCCGCGCTCGTTGGACTCGTATGGACCGCTGTCCCCGCGCACGCCGCCCCTGAGATGTGCCCGCCCGGATGTGGGGACGGTGGTGGTGGCTCAGTGACATGCACTGTGTGTGACAAAACCGGCGGTGGTGGCGGAGACAATGACGGCGGTGGGAGCGATGGGGTGCCGGACCTACCTCGCTGCCCCGCGTTCGACATCAACAGCGCGGTGCCTGATGACGGTGACTGGCTCTACATCAACATGCCCCAATATGGGGGTTACGGCCCGCCCGGGTGGGCGCACATCCACTGCCTCGGCACCCAGATGCTCGGCGACAATCAGTACTTGGACGAGTGGTGGTACGTGGCGGCGGTGGATCCGGAGACAATCGCGCGACAGCTACTCAGCCAGATGCATCTGACCAAGATCGATATGGGGATGGTGCCGCGTCAGGGCGCGGGCAATGTCGGCACCGTCGGTGTTCCGGTGTGGATGTGGGTCGAGAACCCCACCCCGCGGACGTGGGGACCCAACACCATTTCCGCCGGCGGAGTCACGCTCACTGCTCGAGCCACCAAGGTCGTCTGGTCGATGGGCGACGGCGACAAGGTGACCTGCCAGCAAGGCACCGAGTGGACCGTCCCGGACAAACTGACCAAGTCGCCCACCTGTGGTCACGTCTACGACAAGCGCGGACGGGTCACCATCACCGCCACGACCTACTGGACTGCGCACTGGACCGGCATGGGCCAGTCCGGAGACATCAACTTCCGGCTGACCAACACGAGGTCGCTGCAGATCACCGAGATCCAAGTCGTCGTGACGGGGCCGTGACGATGGACGACATCAAGGTGCCTCTGTTGGCGGCTGGCGCGGTGATGGCTGGGCTCATCCTCGGCGCCGGTATCACCCACGCGCTGGGGGTTTGGATTGAAGCCGCGCCTGATCAGGCCGGGCCGTTCCTCCTGGCTGCCGGGTACGTGTCTCTCGGAGTAATTCTCGTGGCGGTGGTAGTGGGCTTGCTGGTCGGATGGGTGCGGCGGCCCGCCGCGCGCGCCGAGTCGTCCCCGGAGATCGTCGAGACTCACGATCAGTGGCGGGAGCGCATCCTGACGCAGATCCAGGCCAAGCGGGACACCGAAGGAGGCCCACCAGTCATGCAGTGGTGGGCCACTGACCCCGACAGTGCCGACTCCACAGAGACCCGGACGGTGGTGTGATGAAGAGATCTCGGGGAGGTGCCGTCCTGCACCTCGCGATCTTGCTGCTAGATGCCGGCCTGGACCCCGACGCGGCCAGGATCGCGGCCCGGGGTCGGCTCGATCCATCTGATGTAGAGCAGGACCTGGAGCACCTGGTCACTGCTGGCCACCTGCAGGTGGATGCTGGCGTGGTGGTTGGCGCCAGTGATCGGGCACGCCAAGCGTGCGGCTTGTGGTGTGGTCGAGATCTCGGCACCCGGTTCAAGGCTGCGGTGCGGTCAGCTCAGGAGGACGCCATCGACGAACTCGAAGCCGCCCAGCTGAAGAAGCTGCTCACCGCAGCGGCGCTGCTACATCCGGGCCTACTGGAGGGCGTGCTGGCTCAAGGACTGATGGGCCTGCCCTGGATCGATTTCGACCAGCTCATCCGCCTACGTGACCAGCCGACCACCTCGACGCCGGTTCCAGGCTGACGGTGTGGGGCTTGGCAGATGTCAGGGGGGCGTGCAAAGCTGGCCGCGTCCGGCCCAAGAAATTGGGCGGGCCCCGGCGGCGTTGGAAGCACCGCGCGAGGCCCTAGGACACCACCTAGCTCAATGCGCATAGGAGGCTCCCTGATGGGACAGATTAGTGGTCTACCGGCACACGTCGCCACCTGGTGCGGCACCCCAACACTTCGCGTCCTCGGCCCTGTCCGGCTCGACGCGTACGGCCCCGCCCCAGACCCCTCCCACATGGCTCGACTGACCGAACTCGCCGCACTGCTGGCCCTGGTGCCGGCGTCGACCGCAGCCTCGATCGATGACGCGATTTGGCCTGATCGGCGGGCCGAGACCATCCAGAACACGCGCAATACCGCGGTGTCGCGGCTTCGGCGTTGGCTTGCTGGCGATTCCGACGGGCCCTATCTGGCGCGTGGCTCGCTGCAGCTGCGTCTGGCCACCGACTGGCACGCTTTCCTGGACCTATCAGGACACACACCTGGTGCGATGCTGTCCCGCTCGCCGGCGCAGCTCACCGCCGCGCTGCGCCTGGTCAGCGGCCAGCCCCTCGCCGGCGTGCATCCGGCCCGCTACCGATGGGCTGACCGACTCCGTGTCGAGATGACCATCCGGATCGCCGCCGTGGCCACCGAGTTGGCCCGCCGCTACGAGAGCGCACCGGTCCAAGCAGCCTGGGCTGCAGGTGTCGGTCTGCAGGTCATGCCCGGTGACGAGCTGCTGTCAGCGATGCGCAATTCCGCGCTGGCGTTGGCCTGAGGTCGCGGGCTGATGTCCACGGTCTATCCTCTGCGGCAAGTGGCCACATGTGACCCGGGGCGGGTGGGCCAGGAGATCGGCCCGCATCAGTTCTGGCTGGCCGCCGAGGCCCGCTGGACTTCGTCTCGATCATCTACGGCTTCGGCCGCTCGCCGGTACGGACTCCGGTCGGCCAAACGCCGAACCGCTGCGGCAGTCGCCGCCTTGGAGGCCGACGCCGATGAGCAATAGCCGGATGCGGACCCGTGCCTATCTACTACCGTCACACGCGAACCCGGGCAAGGAGCAGCGGGTCCGTGATCTTCTGCCCTGGTGGCAACGTGGCCTGGTTCACACTCAACTGATCGTGGTGCGGCGGCTCCGGGAAGGTATCCGGCCTGGCTATCTCGACACCCGCGCCTTCCCCGGCTATCTGTCGCAGCGGCAGTGGAAGAGTGTGGTTAACCAGGTCAACGCCGCTATCGAGTCCTGGCGCGAACTGGCGGTGATCGCAGTTAGGGCGTTGATCTGTGACCTCGACGTTGCTGATGAGGACCGGATCGCGCTGTATCAGGACAACAAAGCTAAGCGGTGGTTCGGGCATCCGGTACTAGGACCGATGGTCGAACGGCTGTTGTCCACTACCCTGCCGTTCCCACACCTGGCCACGGTCCGGACGATGAACATGGACGGTCCGATCGCCACCCATGAGGTGCCGGCCAACCCGAACGGCCCCCACCAGACGTGGGTACGGATCTCGGGGGTGCCGGGAACCAGGCCGGTCCGGATCCCGTTCGGGACCAACCCCTACGAGCAAGCCGCGGCCGGGCAACGGGCCAACTACCTCCAGGTTCATGTTCCCGACCACGGCCCCATCGTCTATCGGGTGATCAAACACTCCCCGATCGCGGCCCCACGGTCCGAAGGCAAGGTCCTCGGTCTGGACTGGGGGCTGGCGAACCTGTTCGCTACCAGCGACGGCAGACGCCATGGACAACAGTTGTACCGCTGGCTCCGCACCGCCGACACCCAACTGACGGCCCTTGCCGCCAGCCTGCAACGCCAAGGCATCCGCCTCAGCCAGTCGAAACGGTACCGGGCCATGGTTCGTCGGCTCCGGCGCCACGTCCGTAACGAAGTAGGCCGGGTCCTCAACAAGATCGCCACCGACAATGTTGCCGAGCTCGTGGTCGAGAAACTCGACTTCCGCGGCGGTGGCATGTCCCGTCGGATGAACCGGATACTCACCATCGCCGGCCGGGCCGCGGTTACCGCCAAAGTTGCGGCCCTCACTGAAGATCACGGCATCACCGTCACGGCGGTGAATCCGGCCCACACCAGCCGTCAATGCTCTGGTTGCGGCTACACCACCAAGACCAACCGCAAGACCCAAGACCGGTTCCGGTGCGGGTTCTGCGGCAAAGGCGTCCACGCCGACATCAACGCCTCCCGCGTCATCCTCCAGCGACGTTCGCTGGCCGGGCGGGACCAGCACATGTCCAAGGACGCGGTTCTCGCCCATCTCGACTGCCAGTTCGCCACCCGATGGGGATGCGACCCCGGCCGATTCCGCGAGCGACAAACACGCCCACACAGTCGGGCTACCCGACAGGACCAACCAGTCCTGGCCGGGTCAACAACGAACCAAACGTTTGTTGAGACTGTTGGAAGCACCGACCGAGGCCCTGAAGAGACACCTCCTGAATGAGAGGAAGGGGTCCTGATGGAACACGCTTTGGATTAGTGCCGCAGCGGCCCCGGCACGTGAGGGACGGTCAGGGAAAAACAGTGGCGGCCCGCGCGGCACGATTTCTTTCCGCGCGCCCCCGGCCCGCCGCGTCAAGCGGCAACGGAAGCCGCCTTGGTGGTATTCGCCCCTGGGTGATGGTGAGCAGCACGGTGTCGCTGTGGCCTGGCTGGGTTAGTGGTACGGCACCCATTTGGCTGAGCGTGACCTTTTTCGCGCGCCTCAAGAGGTTTAGGCCGGAGAAACAGCGAGACCCCCTGATCCACGTGTGTGGGGGGGTCTGCGTCAAACAGTGTAGGTGGTTTGGGGTAGCTGTGTCGATCCCTGGCGTGTGTTGGCGCGGCCCACGCACGTGAGGTGCGGTCCCAGCATCAGGAGTTTCCTCCTATGTACGGGCGTAGGTACTCCGTCAGCTGGCGTGGTGTTGGGCTAGGTAGTCGGCAACGGCGTCGCGCACGATGGCGCTGGGTTTGCGTCCTTCCGCTCGTGCGAGGTTGATCAGGGCTGAATCTAGGTCGCGGGGCAATCGCACGGTGCGCGATGGTGATATGCCTGCGGTGCTCAGTGACGGGCGTCCGCCGAGTGCTTTGTCTACGCCTTCGGGGCCGCCGAGGGCGTTTTCTAGTAGGGCGCGGCCCAGTGTGGTGGCTTGTTCGCCGGTGTGTGCTGTGGTGCCAGCGAAGTCGCGGGCCGTTAGGTTTTCGGCGAAGTCGTTCAGGTCTGTGTGGGTGGTCATTTGTTCCTCTTTTGGAGTTGGGACCGTGCGGCGTCGAGGATCTTCTGCCGCACGGGCATTACGTGGAAGACGGTGACGTCGCGGCCGGTGGTCTCGGTCATGACTTCGAGCACGGTCTGCCCGTCTTGAGTTGGGCCGATGTAGAGGTCGATCCTTCCGCTGGTGTGAACCCTTGAGTCCCCGAATCCTTGGATGGCGTATGTGGCTGATGCGATGGCGTTGAGGGCGTCGCTGTGGTCGATGCCTCGCTTGTCTGCGCTTTCGGTCCATTTCACTGCCACGGCAATATTGTAGGACAAAACACCGAGTAATGCAAGACATAACCCGGACCCCCACCGCAACCTGCTGGCAGCGGCACCGGCACTCAGTCAACGGTGGCTAGTGAAGGCCTGGTGCGCTAGTCGGCTCGCTCGGTCCCTGCTCTTTTGGGCCCATGCGGTCCTCGGCGAGCAGTAGGCGGTACGTGGTCGCCTGCTGCAGCGGGCCACGCGTGCGAGGGACTGTCGGTTTCGGAGATGCTGACAGGATTCGGGCTATCGGGTATCGTGGTCTGTGAGCAAGACTTCTTCTCCCGCTAGGTGAGAGTTGTTGGCCCCTGGTGTAGCTGCGGCAGCCAGGGGCTGCTTCATGTTTGGGGGAGGACCGTGCACAGCGCGTTGATGCGTTGGTACAGGTCCGGAGTCTGCTGGGTGATGCTGTGGCGGTAGGCGCTGCAGATGAGATCTGGGATCCAGAGAAGCGGTTCCGTGCTCGGGCTGGTCTGGAAGAGTCGTGCGCTGGGTCTGATGAGCCCTTGGGTGATGGCGATCTTCTTGGTGCGCGCGTCACGGTTTTCCATCATGCGGGTGAGTCGGCGCTCGAGGACGAACAGGTCGGCATTCAGGTTTTTGTTGATGTGGTGGAGGATCGCGGTGAGGCAGGTCTCTCGGGCGGCTTCGCCGTCGTGGTCGTCTGCGTTGATGGGGTGTTGGTGGGCGATGAATGCGGTCTCGGTGCCGGAGGGGCCGCCGAGGTAGTCGAGTAGTTCGCGGGCTTTGGTGCGCCCTGCATTTGTTTGGAGTGCGTTGGTTGTGTGCCAGTAGGTTGTGGCGGCGATTCTGACGATGTCGCGGCGGACGATGTCGCGTTGGTCGTGTTCGATGACTGCTGCGGTGATGATGTAGTAGGTCTGGCCGCTTGGTTCGATGCGGTAGGACTCGTCAAGGTATGCGACGTCGTGGGTGCCATTTTGTCGGTAGGCCGACTGGAGCGCGTTCTGCTCGGGGTGATGGATTGGCACGGTGTTGAACACTACCGCTGGTGGTTCTGATCTATCTGGGCCGCGGCCACTAGCCGCGTGTACATCGCTTTGATCCGGTCGGCTTCGGTGGCTGGTGGCGGGCCCATTTCGGGCCATTGGACCTGGCGCTTCGGGGGAGGTACTCGTAGGTCTCGGATCGCTTCGAGCGTCCAGGGCCAGTCTGCGTCAGGGGCGGCCATCCGGTCGAGGTAATCGGCAAGGGTGAGTTCTTCTTTCGTCCCCCATTGGGCGGTCGCACCGATCGTGTTGAGGATGGCGGAAGTGTGGGCTCGTAGCAGCTGTCGATCGGGAATCTGGAAGTGAGCCACCTGTCGCATCTCGACTTCGGTGGGTAGGCCTGTTGTGATCCAGGCGGGCATGATCCCTGCCTGTAGGTAGCGGGTGCTCCTGTGCGTGAAGGCTGCTGCTGACTGTCGGGCGAGTTGGGGTTCCACGGCCAGCTGGCGGCCATTTGTGTGTGTGGCGAGTACGTCGGCTCGCCAGGTCCGGTCTGGTGCTGGGTGCTCTGTTCGTACGGTCCAGCCGGTGATCTTGGAGAGGTGGAATGCGACCGCGTATTTCAACGCCTGATGCTCAGGCGATTCTCGTCTCCCGGCCTGCTGCGATTGGGTGCAGGCTCGGCCAGGTGCATGGGCGAAGAATGGTATTTCGTTGATCGACACTTTGAGCACGACCGGTGAGGTGCAGCAGGGGAAGTGCAGCTTCCGGACCTTCTGTGAGTCGTCGCGGAGCGCCTGCCAGTCATCCAGATCGTGGTAGTCCCACGAGTGGACAAGCTGGTCCCCGTGCAGAACGGTGAGAGGCATTTGCGGTTTCCTGTGGTCGCTGGTTGCGGCTATTCGACCACGTGGCGCTGACACGCGGGCCCGCTGACCGATTTGGGCTGCCTTAGTCGCCGATCCAGGCGCGGTCGATGTAGTCGGCCATGCCTGGGACGGAGAAGTCGACGAAGCCGCGTTCAGGGGCGTAGATGAGGCCTTTGGCGATGAGGGATTGTCGGATGGGGCTGAGCTTGCTGGGTGCTGCGCTCATGTCTTTGGCGATCGCTGTGGTGGATGCCGGTTTGCCGGCGCCGACGACTGACATGGTGGTCATGTATTCGCGCTCGCGGTCGGACGCCCGTAGCCAGCGGGATGGGAAGAAGCCGGAGTCCAGCTGTTCGCGGCCGATTTCGACCGCGGCGAGTGCGTCGAGATCGGTGAAGGTCTTTTCATCGGCGAAGTCCCAGATTGCCTTGCCGTACTCCTGAAGGAAGTAGGGGTAGCCGCCGGAGGCGGTGAGGATGGTGGCGAGGGCGTCGGGTGAGTAGGAGCAGCCGACCTTTTCTGCGGGGACTGTGAGGGCTTCGGTGGCGTGCTGCTCGTTGAGTGGCCCGACGGTGGAGTAGCGGAACAGTCGCTCGGCGTAGGACTTGGCGTTGGTGAGGATCGCGGGGAGGCTGGGTAGGCCGGCGCCGATGAGGTAGAACGGCAGGTTTTGTTGCTGTGCCTTGTGTTGCGCGACCAGGAGTGCGGTGAGCATGTCGTGGTCGAGGTCTTGGAGTTCGTCGACGAAGATCGCGAAGGCGGCTTCGCGGACCTGGGCTTCTTTGGCGATGGCGAGGGTGAGCGTTTCGACGTCGAGGTCGAGCAGGCCGGTTGCTGCGGGCTTGGATTCGATGGTGACGGGGCCGAGGCTGAGGGAGAACTGGCCGGCGAGGGCGCTGAGGTGCCGGAGTGCGTCGTCTAGTCGGGCTTTGAGGCTGAATCGGACAAGTGCGGCTTGGATCTCGGCGCCGAGGCGGCGGCGTACTTCGTGTGCTGCGGTGTCGTTGGCTTGGCCCTCGGTGGTGATGTAGATCCAGCGGTGCTGGTCGGCCATTTGGGAGAAGCGAGTCATCAGGGCGGTCTTGCCGACGCCGCGTAGGCCGGAAATGATCAGGGCGCGGTCGATGGTTCGGTGTTTGGCGCGGATGATGAGCTGTTCAAAGTGGTTGAGGTGCTCTTCGCGTCCGGCGAGCTCCGGGGGGAGTAGGCCTGCGCCGGGCCGGTACGGGTTGAGTTCGGGCTCCATCTAGCAGAATATACGCCTGTCTAAGGTGCGAGCCTAGAGAGGCTTAGATAAGCCTAGAGAGTATGTGGATACTGGTCTCAGTAGTGGCCCCGGTGCGCTGAGAAACGACGATCCATCGCACCGAGCGTCGCCGAGCTACGTCGTGATGCTGATTGTGGTGCCGCTGCGGTGCAGCTTTGCTGCAGCTCTGGCGGCCGCGACGCGGTGTAGTGCCGCTGGGAGGGCCAATGCGTTCACGACTGGATCGGTGGCCCACCAGTCGGTGTCGGCGAGGTATGTCCGCAGACTTTCAGCTCCGCCGGTGTTGACCTGGTCGACCAGGTCGTCGATGAAGTCCTCCACCAGGGCTTCGAGCACGTTCAGCTCGGGGCGTATGCCCGGGATGCGTCGCTTACCGGATTCCCACTGAGCCAGCGTTGATTGCGCGACGTGAATGGCACTGGCGAGTTGTTGTTGGCTGAGGCCGAGAGCTTCACGGCGTGCGCGGAGCTCGATGGCGGTGGGGGTGATCGGTGCGAGCTGTGTGTCGATGATGGAGTCCACCAGTTGGGTGATGGTGTCGCGGTGTGCGAGTTCAGCTGTGCGGTACTGGTCGAAGGCGGGGGCTTGGTCGGTGATGTGCCAGCTGCAGTCGCCACACCAGGCCTCGCAGGTGTTGATGGTGAGGTCATCGCTGCCGCATTCGGGGCATTGGGTGTAGTCGGTCATGGGGTGGTGGTCCTCTCGTGAGGGCGAGCCGTGGCCTGAAGCCTTACTCGGTGTGATTATTTAATCACGGTTGGTTTGGTGTTGGCTAGGTCGTGCGGTGGGCGGGATGGACGAATTTCCTGACTCGACTGACCGCCGCGCCCTTCGGCGGGGGCTGGCGATGCCGAGTTGCGCACGGCGCCGCAGCACGGTGGTGTGACCTATGCCGATTTTGGCTGCCGCAGCAGTACCCGCCAATGCCTGCGTGGCCCGGATCGCATCGTCGATACCCTCGTATCCGGCCTGGCGGGCCTTGTCATCGATGGCCAGCATGCGCTTTCCGTGCATCACTTGGACCGCATAACGCCTGCCCGCCGCTCGTGCGGCCCTGACTGCTGCATAGTCCTCAGTGACCCTTATTGACTCGATGGCGGCGGCGCGCATCTGGTTCAGGTGCTCAGGGGTACGGAATTTCGCCAGGTGGGCGATGTCGGCGTCCATCATCCTGTCGTGCCCTTGGGCACGCTGCGCGTCAGCCATCAGCGCAGCCGTCGCTGGCAGTTGGTGGGCGGATCGGTATTCCGCTGCTGTCATGTCGTGGGCGGCGTTGAGGTGGCGCCCGAGGTTGCGGAACCGCAGGCCACATTCCAGACACCTGATGATCCCGTCTGACTCGGACACCGTGGATCCACGACCAATCCGTGACTCCCGTAGCGGCGGCACTGCCGACTGGAGCTCGTCCAGATCCCATAGCATCTGCCATACCCTGCCCACCCTCAGCATCGCAGCGGGCCGGGGCCATCGCTGCGGATAGCGGCTTATCAGCGTGGCCAACGACGCTGCCGAGTACCCCAGATCGTCGGCGGCTTCACGGCGCGTGACCAGACGGGACCCAGATTGGCGGGCCACTAGGCGCGGCAGATCATCCATGCCAGTAATCGATGCGAAGTCCAGGGACCTCGTCGGCGATACGTGCGCACAGTGCCCGATGCCAGGAGGCTGGCCAGTCCAGCTCTGGGTGGTGAGTGCGATAGTCATCGTCGGTGCGATAAGTCCAGATCGACGGCTCGGATAGATCCATCAGATGGTCCACGGCGGTATTCAGGGCGTCGTAGGTGACCTCGGACACCTGCAGCATTTTGGCCCCGACCGCTTCCGGGACGCGCATTGCCCCGGCTTCCCACCTGTGCACCGACCGCTCGGCGACCCCGACATGCTCGGCGACCCACGATGTGGTGAGACCGAGCCATTCCCGCAGGCAGCGGAACTCTGCCGCCGACATGCGGGAGGCCCCCACCGAAGTGGGGGCCAGCTCGGCGAGCTCAATGCTCACTTGGCTGCTCGATCGAACTTGGCTGCCAGCGCCCAGAATGTGTCGGAGTCGATGCTCAGTTGGAAGCCTTGCTGGTCGAGGGGCACGGTGTTGATGTAGGTGATGTGGTCCGCGTCGCGGAGCGCCTGCACTAGGCCGTCGATGTCGTAGTCGGTGCCGTACTCGACGAACGCTCCGATGATCTCTTGATCGACCAGATCGGCGAGGGTGGTGTAGATCCGGCTGGTGGTGGTCTCGGGCATGATTTTTTCCCTTGGGGCTTTCGGTCTGGCCTGATGCCTGACCTCTTGAGGACTCAATAGTGTCAGGAAACCTGACATGTGGCAAGGGTGTAGTTGAAGGACTGTTGCCTGCCTCGATGCTCAGATCAACGCCGGAAATGGCGACCTCGATCAGCGCCGGCCCAGACGAGGGGTGCGGTAAAGATTTCGGGCAGGGGTGTCAGTGCTGGCGCCTAGCCTCTGGCCCTAGCTCAGGAGGGCTTGGATCTCTCGGGGGAGGCGAATACACCAGGGCCACTGCGCGAGGAGGAAGATGCCGGTGGGTTTGTTGATGAGGCCGGCGAAGCCGTCTTTGGGTGGCGTGGTGGGGTTGAGTAGGTGCCGGATGCCTCTGGTGAGGCTTTCGGTCTCGGTGAGGACGTGTTCTCGTGCCCAGGCGTCTGCGGTGCTGTAGAGGTGGGCGGTGTCGGTGGTGATCGTTGTGATCGTGCCGACCGGGAAGCCGCCTGGGTGGTACTCGACCTGGGCGATGGTGAGCACCACGGTGTCGTTGTGGCCTGGCTGGTTTGGCATGGCTAGGCCGCCGGGATCTTGATGGCGCGGACGAGGGTGTTGAGTGCCTGGTTCTGGCCGCGGAGTGCGGTGATCAATAGCCGCAGGTTGGCTTCAGTGTTCCCGTTGGCCTGGTTACGGCTGACCGTCTCGAGCACGTGGTCGCGTGTTTGGGTGTAGGTGCTGGTCCGGGCGGTGTCGTTGATCATGCTGTGTCTGGTGATCAACTCGATGTCGTCCCGGGTGATGGTGGAGTCCATGGTGTGAGGTTATTGGGTGCCGCTGACAGCGCTGTTAGTTGTGTCTGGTGGGCCGCTGTCCTGCTCGGTATCAGTCGGCAAACGGTGCGGAAGGCCCTCGGCAAATAGGGGAGTAGTGGGTGCGGCGGGCCGCCACAAACGGTGGTTATCGGAGGTCGTGGGGCCGGTAGAGGGTTGAAGGCAGGGCGGCGTATTCGTTGGCGTGGCGCCAGATGTCGGCGGGTTCGGTGTTGGGGTGGTCTCGTAGGGTCGTGAGGATTGAGGTTCCTGGTTCTTGTGCTGTGTCGACGGGCAGGGTCTTGGACCAGCGTGTCCGGTACAGGTGGGGGGCGACGATGCCGCCCAGGACGGCGACTACGGCCAAGGCCGCAGTGGTGGCGGTGTAACCGATCGCCACTGTGACGGGCCCGGTGGCTGCTGTATGCCAGGCTAGCCAGCCGGTGATATAGCTGAAGATTGCGGGGACTGCGCCGGTGATGTGTTCGGAGCGGAAGACCATCTGGATGCCCGGGTAGGCGAGGGCTGTGCTGGGCTGGTAGAGGGTTGTGATCCACCGCGGCGTGGCGGGATCCTGCACGGTCACTGCTTCGATGACCGCATTGCCCTCGTGAAGGTTGAGGCGTGTTCGTGCGAACACATTCGGCCCGAATCGGACCGGTGGCAGGTAGAGCCTGATGGTGGCGTACCGGGGAAAAGTCCGTGCGGCGTCGTATAGGAAGTCGTTGAGGTCTTCGCCAGATCGGATGATCAATCGTTCGTGGGTCGGGTGTGTTGGGTTCGACTCGACCTGCAGGTGTTGTAGCAGGCGGCGTGCGGCGCGTTTGGAAATCATGGATCTCCGTTCAGATGTGGGTGACGTTGTTGGTGTGGACGCCGCGGATGAGGCCGTGGATTCGTACGAGGTGGCCGTCGGATTCGTGGTGGGTGTAGGTGGCTGCTTGGACGTGGATGGCGATGTCGCGGACGGCTTCGAGGTAGGCGCGGCGTTCGGCTTTGGTGCGGTAGTGATGGGGGCCGAAGTGGGCCAGGTCGTCCATCAGCTGACGCACGTCGACTATGGCGATGCCGGGGGTGTCTAGGCGGAGGGTTTGGTCTGTGGCGCGGGTGTCGATCGCGGTGCGGAGTTTCTGGGGGAAGAACGCTGGTGCTGGGCTGGGCATGGGCCTGCTTCGTGGGTGTGGGGTCATGGCTGCTCGATTAGGCGATGGCGGCGGGTTCGGGGATTTGGTCGACGTGGGCTTGGATCCGTTTTACCGCTCGGTGGCAGCGTTGGCTGACCGTGGCTGGTTTGAGGCCCATCTGGGCGGCGACATGGTCGGTGCGGTTGCCCTCGATGTAGATGATGGTCAGCATCTCCACCTCGGGCTGGGTGATGATGTTTTGGCTATGGGCCCAAGCGAGAACCGGGGCGAGGCGGTACTGCTCGGAGAGCAGTGGTTCCTCTTCGTTTGTGGTCTCGGTGATGATGTCGAAGTCGGAGCTGTCGCCCCAGGGGATCTGCCGACCATCGGCTGCGGTGCTGGCGGCGCGGTGCCGAAGGCGCCACGTGAAGGTGCAGACGATCCGGCCGCGGTAATGATCGATGTCGATGGTGGCCGCGAGGTGCCAGAGCTCGGCGATGGCGATGTGGCGGCGATCTTCAATCCACTGGGTGTCTGAACCAAGTCTGGGTGCTCGGGTGATTGAAGCCACGAATGGCAAGAACTGCTGGAGCAGGATCCGGCCTGCGATCTGGTCTCCATCCTGGAACGACTCCAGCAGCGCACTGATCATGATCTCTGCTTCGAGGTGGTCGGCCGCGTCGATCGCGTCGACGATGTCGCCGGGTGTGTTGTGTTCGGCTAGTGCGGGTTGTTTTTGGCCGAGGCGTCGGGTGGCGTTCGTTGTGTTGGGGTCGGTGTTGAGGCTGACCCATTCGCCGCAGAGTTTGTCGAACAGTGGTGATTTGGTGTTCACGGGGTTGTCGCCGTGGTGGGTCCGGAACTTGCGCGGTGTGGTGGTTGTCGGGGGCATGGGGTCTCCTCGAGTTGGGGTGCGTCCACTATCTCGGGGGGGTCTTGCCCGATTTCTTGCCCGATTTGGCCCAAACCCCCCCTTTTCCTGAAAAAACGCTGAGAATCGGGGTTTTGGGTTGGTCTGGGTGTCAGATCAGCCCCGGATTTATGCCTTCCAGGAGTGAAGCGAGCTCACGGAAGGAGCACGGATGAGTGTGGGTGCCCGGCCATCAGTGGCCGAAATGGACAAGCGGGGTGCCGATCAGCTTGGGGTGCTGATTGCCCTGCCTTTGTCTGAGCCGGCTGAGGCCCGCATCCGCCGAGTTCTGGCATCTGGGTCGAGGGGATCTCGGGGGAGCAGATCCACTCACCATCGGGGGCTCGCTTCCTCTAATCGCGGTGGGGCTGCAGCCGGCTCAGTGGCAGCTCCACCGCTTCAACTTGTCGGAAGGGCGATCGCATGACGATCTTTTCCCGCAAACCGGAGCAGGCCCCTGCGGATCCGGCAGTCGTCGGTCATCAGTGGACGATGGGTAGCCAGATGGCCAGCACTGCGGTGACGGGCCTGTTGTGGGTCGCGATCGCGCTGGGCCCGGTCGCGTTTGCTGTGTCGATGTGGCAGGCCACTCATCCGGTCGCACCTTCTTCGGCTGCTATGGGGTTGAGCAGTGAGGCTCAATCGCGGCAGCTGGTCGCAGGCGAGTTCGCGACTAGGGCGGTGACTGTCTGGCTGGGTGCATCCCGCGGCCAGGAGGACCTGGTCCACACTCTGCTGCCAGCCTCAAGCGGGCAAATGCTGCCGGAGGCAGGGATGCAGGTCGCTGATGCGATGCCGGTCGGTTACGTCGATGCTGGCAATGGGGTGTGGGCGGTGACGGTGGCGGCCACGGTCACCGATGCCCGCATGGTGTCTCGACGCTTCTTTACTTTGCCGGTGCAGGTCGCCGGCTCGACGGTTTCCGCGGTGGCAATGCCGGCGGAGGTACCTAGCACTGCGCTCGCGGCTGCTGCCCCTGCCCTGGACTATTCGGTTGCTGTCCCACCGAGTAGCCCAGTGGTCACAACGTCGACGGAGTTCCTGGCCGCCTATCTGGCCGGTAGTGGTGATGTTGCGCGGGTCGTAGCACCTCGTGCAGCGATTACTGCAGTGCAGCCTGCTCCGTTCACTGCGGTACGGATCGGCTCGGTGGCCGCTCACTCCGAAATCCCGGACAGCCCGGCGGATGGCGCGCGAGTCGATGTGTTGGTGACCGCCGTTGCCCAGGTGGGCGGCCAGCAGGCGGTATCGGTGCAGTACTCACTGACTTTGACCGCCCGCGCAGGCCGTTGGGAAGTGTCACAGGTGCGGTCCGCGCCACTGTTGGCCGCCAAGCAGCCCACTGCTACTCCCAGTGTTGCTCCCGCGGTAACAGCTTCCCCCGCCCCCAGTACGCCGTCGACGTCATCGACGCAGAAGTAAGGAGAACGAGATGTTTGATTTGTTCAACAGTTTGGCCGGACAGACCGACGCTGCGGTCAAGGGGGGCGTGACTCTTCTTGCCGTAATCTTTTTTTTGATCAACAGTGCCAGGGGTAATTGGGCGCTGGCGCGCATCATCGGCAGCGCCGTGGGGGCGGCCCTAGTGGTTGCGATCGTGTTCGCCCTCCCCTTCATCGCCAAGAAGGTCGAGACCGACATCAAGTCGGCGCCTGCGATCGTGGTGACCGCTGACCCGGCCTCACCCAGCACCATTGTGCACATCTGAGATCTGTCATGAATGAGGCCAAGTGGTTCACCGGCGCACGAAAGTTCCCGCAGCTGGTCGGGCGAACCCCCGATGGCGGCAAGATCTGGGGCGGGCCCTACACAATCACGCAGGTCGCGGTGTTTGTAGTGGGCCTGTTTGTGCTCTGGAACACCGCTTGGTTGTGGGCGCGCTTCAGCCTGGTGGGAAACCTGGTGGCCGGCCCGGGGATGCTTGTCGCCTTGGTATATGCAGCGGGGAAGCTGCCCTTCGAGAAGCGGTCGCCGCTGGTGGTGGCGTCGGGATGGTTGAGCGCTGCCGAGCGGCTGATCAACACTCCAGTCCCCGCACGTGTGCTGCGGCCTCACCGTGTGGGTGGTTCGGTTCTGATGATCATTCCCGACCTTCAGGTGGTCGAAGAACCTGCCGATTCCACTGAGCTCACCTCGCAAGAGACCTCGCCTGCGGCTGAGCCGGTTCTCACCGGTGTTCAACTGCTGCTCGCCGCAAGGAGCCAATCATGCTGAATCCTGCCCATACCCTGGTTGGAAACCTGCGTTTCACCCAGTCGGGCACGGTCTGGGCCGACTATCTAGTTACCGGCGTCAGCTATGGCATGCGTCCGGAAAAAGAGAAATACGGTGTGCGTCTGCTGCACCAAGCACTGTTCCGCGCGCTTGGTGGGGAGTCCGTGCTGCTGGGGTTGACCTCGCAGCTGGATCCAAATCAGCTCGTTGCACGGATGCTGGAGGGGGTGGACCCTGACCAGTGCCCGGCCTGGGTTGCTGAATGCGAGCAGACGCTGGCTAGCCTGGAGAAACTTCAGCCGGGTCGCCGCATCTACTGGCTGTCGATTCCCCTGGCCAGTGAAAGCCCGTTGGCCGGTGCCGCCGCCGTCGGTCGGACGGCGCTGGGTGAGGTGAAGCGGCTTATTGGGTTGCCGCGGGATTCGCCGCCACAGGAGCTCGTCGATCGACTGTCACGCCAAGCAGCTCGCGCAGTGAGATCGGTGCCGGGACCGTTCCAGCTCGAGCCAGCTACTCCTGCTCAGATGGTGTGGCTGCATCAGCACATGCTGGATCGAGGGCTATTCCAGGACTGGGATCTGCCGACCGCCGATCATGACCAGGTGACTGCCGCGATCTCGCGAGCCAAGGCCGGCTCCGCGATGTCAGCTCCGTTCTTTGATGAGGGGGGCCAAACGGATCAGCCGAAGAAGGAACTGCTGAAAGGCAACCCGTTTAGGCGCCGCTACCTGAAGGTTGTTGATTCCGCATCGCCGACTGGTGCCGGCTCCTACCAGTCGTTACTCGTGGTTAACAACGTGCCTGATGGTGGGTTCGCGTTCCCCGGGGGAGAACTGATGGGCCGGATCGATGAGTGTGGATTGAGCGTGGATTGGGCGATGCGTCTCCATCAGCGCTCGTCCGCCGAGGTGCTGGTGAAGAACAACCAGGCGTTGGCAGCGCTCAACGAGCAGATGATGCAGCGCGACAACGAAGTCAGTCATGCGGTGAGTGCGCTAGACCGCTACGCCGATCTGCTGGCCGAATATGCCTCGACGCTGGAAAGCGACAAGCTCGAGGTTGAGGTGCAGGCCACCATGATCTTTTGTGTCTCCGGTCCTGACGCGGAAGCGGCGAACTCTCAAGCCAGTGCCCTAGCAGACTGGGTGGCGCAGTGGGGCTATCGGCTTCACGCACCGCTGGGACACCAGGAGACGCTGTGGTGGGCGATGGTGCCCGGCGCCCCCACTTCTTTATTTGTGCGCGAGTATGCCCAGATCACAACGAGTGCGTCGCTGTCGGCATTGTGTCCGCTGGCAACCGTTGAGCTGGGGGATGCGAAGGGTTCGGCGTTGGCGCTGAACATCGGGCACGGCCCGATGCTTGCGGAGGACTTGCCATGCGGGCCGACATCATTGGTTTTTCACGATCCGGACGGTGCTACTGATCGGTCAGAATCAGGCTCGATCGCTGTCTCTGGAGACCTTGGATCCGGCAAGAGCTACACGCTGAAGAAAATCGCCGACGATGTGGTCGACCGGGGCGGCAGGGTGGTGGTTCCTGACCGCACCGAGATGGGCGAATGGGCGCTGTGGGCAAAATCAGTGTCGTCGTCGAAGGTTGTCGACGTCATGCACCCGACTTTGTCGTTGGATCCGATCCGGCTGTGGGGCCTGGAGGAAGGCTCACGCCTGGCGCGCGCCTTCCTCGGTCCACTACTGAATCTGTCGCCGACCAGTGAGCAGGGTGTTTTGATGGCCGACGTCCTCGACGTTACCTACTTGCGTCAGCACGGTCTGGATTCGATGGGCGCCTTGGTCGCTCACTTAATGTCGGGCTGCGACCTTGCCGGTGCAACTGACCTCGCGCGAAAGATCAACGTTTTCGCCCGGCAGAAGCTGTGCGCCTTGATGTTCGATCCGGACCTGCCGGCGGTTTCCCTGTCTGATCGGGTCATCGTGATCCTCACCCATCCCCTCGAGCTGCCGACTCCTGAGGAGTTGACCAACGAGCATCTCTTCTTGCAACTCGGTGTGGAGAAGATCTTTGGCCGTGCCCTGTACTCCTACATTGCGGTCCTTGCGGCGAAACTCTGCTTTGAGGATCGTGACACATTGGCGGCGTTCATCGTTGACGAGGCTCACAACGTGACTTCGTCGCCGGAGGGTGCGCTAGCGATCGAGAAATTCGTTCGCGAGGGTCGTAAGGCCCGCGCAATCACGGTGTTGGGTTCACAAGACGCGATCAAGGACTTTCCGTCGGATGTGTTGCGAGGCTTGATTCCGGTCAGGATCTTGATGCGGCACACCGACATAAACCTGGCCGCTCGAGGTTTGGGGTGGCTGGGCCTGGATCCCGACGATGCTGCGCTGATCGATCTGGTGACAAAGGAACTCAGCCCCAAGATCGGCAACGAGGTGCCGGTTCATCGCCGTGGCGAAGGGCTGATGCGTGATGCCACCGGACGATTCGGGCGAATCAAGGTTCTCGCTCCGGCCAATGCGGAGCGCAATCAAGCTGCACGTACCGGCGGGCGATTCGACGTTGTGGGTTCGCGGTGAGGTGGCGGCGCCGCCTCCCGGCGATCGTGATTGGCAGCCTGCTGTTGGCTGTAACCATGGCGAGTCCAGCACTGGCTGACCCGTTAGGTGATGCTGCTAAGGCTGTGATCTCGGGTCAAAGCAACCCCATGCTGACGTGGATTCAGATGCAGGACAGCCACGGTGTATCGGTGTGGCAATACGAGCTGAGCATTGACCGGGGCAATCCGGTGACCGCGCCGGACAAGTGGTTTTGGGGCAAGCTCGTCGATAGCACTTGGCAGTTCTACCGCGACGGGGTGGTAGTTGCGATCTGGTTCCTGCAGTGGATCTTGAATTTTGGCTGGATGGATCCGGTCACTGCCGCGGTCACCCCGATCGGTGATGCGCTGCACACCACGATGGGCCTGTTGGGCCTAGGTGGCCTCTTCTTGACGATCGCCGGTGTCGTTGGCGGTATCTACATCCTCAAGGGGCGCACCGCCACCGGTGTGTGGGAACTGATGGCGGCCGTCGTTGTAGCTGCTGGATTGACGACGTTCTTGGCCAACCCTGCAGGCCTGCTGCTGGCCAAGCCGGACGGGCTTGTCTATCGGGTGCACGACACTTCACTGGCGTTCGTTTCAGCGATGGCGCAAACCCCGGAACTGAAGGCATCCGGTCAAACCGATGCGATCACCTCAGATTTGATCGTGACCTTCTTGCGGCAGCCGTTGGAGATGGTCAACTTCGGCGTCGTGATCGACGGCGGCGCATGTGAAGCCGGATACGACGAGGTGCTGAAGTCAGGGCCACATGCCTGGGGAAACGAGATCCGCGACAAGGTGACCAGCTGCTCGGCGACAGCAGGGGAGTGGGCCTCAACACCCAGCCCGACCATGTACACCGCCGCAGGTTCGCTCTATCCGGCAGTCTTCATTGTGCTGACCCTAGCGATCGCGATCGGCGGCTCGGTCTTGATGGCTGGGCTGAGTTTGGCGTACCAGTCAGCCAAGGCCAACATCACCACGATCGCTGGAGTGCTTCCAGGGGCGGCACGGCGGCCACTGCTGGGCACGATCGCCGATGTGCTGATCGCCTCGGCTCAATTCCTCTTCAGCTTTGTCTTTTTGGCGATCTTCCTCAAGGCGATCCAGTTGGTGCTCGGTGGCAGCGGCGCCATGGGTGCGCCTCAACGGATCTTCATCACCGATCTGCTGCTGGTCGCCGGCCTGGTGATCTTCCTGAAGAACCACAAGCGGATCAAGGACTCGGCACATCATCTGCGCGAACTCCTGGGCCGCCGTCCCGGAGGATCAGTGGGAGTGTCGTCGCCGACCCGGCTGAACACCGCAGCCGCGATCTCTGCTGGCGCCAACGTGGCTCACCTGGCGCGCAGCGTGATGCGCCGGCGCGGTGGTGCCGCAGGTGCTGTGGCCGGTAGTGCTGCTGGCTGGACGGGGATTGTTGGCACGGTCGCTGGTGGTGGTGCTCCGTTCAATGGCCAGGTTGGCGGTGGTTACGGCGGTGCGGGGAATTCAGGTCCTCGCCGGCCGTCTGGCAGTGGCGGCGGTGGTGGTGCTGCAGTACTGACTGGTCGGGTGCTCACCGGTGCGGTCGAGATGGGGCTAGGCCATGCCACGGGCGGTGCCTCCACTGTGGCATTGACTGCGGTCAGGGCGTTGCGCCGCCCTAAGCCGCGTCCCGAGCTCGCTGCCGGTCACCCCTCTGTTAGTGGTGGCCCGGTGCGCCGGTCGTTGCCGTCGGGTCCGTCTGGGCAAGGACAGCGGCGAGCTCTGCCGCCGGGGCCGTCGAGGCGGCCTGGCGGGTCGGTTCAGCCCATCGCTTTACCTCCGGGGCCGTCGTCGACGCCGCCGGCGCGACGACCGGGCGTCGCCCCGACACGCCGGGGGTACCAGTCTCGGACGCCCGCGCCTCGTAGTGCGCCGCGGCCTGTGCCGCCGGTGATTCAGCGCCGCACCGGACGTAGGGGTGGGCGATGAAGGTTCGGCTCGTGTTGGTTGCTGCGCTGTTGTTGGTTGGTGCTGGGTTGTGGTGGTCGGCTTCGCATGGTGCGCCGCCGGCCGAGGTGGGTGCGGCGCCGGAGACTCCGTCAGCCTTGGCTAGCGAAGCGCCAGCACCTTCGCCGCCCAGCTCGATGGGGTCGGCTGTGCCAGCATCGCCGTCGGCCTCGGATGGTCAGCCCAGCGCGGAGGACTCGATGTCGGCTGCTGATCGGCGAGAGGTGGTGGCATTCGCGGGCCGTTTTGCTGCGGCGTTTGCTCGGCCTGCGGGTCGCACTGATTACCGCGCCTGGTGGCGTTCGGTGGCCGCCATGATGACCGATGATGCGGCCGCGGATTTCATGGGCACCGACCCGTCGCAGGTGCCTTACACGAAGGTGACTGGGCCGATCAGCCTGATCGGTGGTGGTGATGATGAGGCCTACTGGCTGCAGCGAGTGAAGGTGCCAACCGATGCCGGTGTGTATGTGCTGCAGGTGCAACTGGTCACTCCGGGGCTGTCGGATCGACTTCTCATCAGCGGCATTGAGGCACCATGACCGACGAACGCAAATGGGGCGGCGTCGTGGCAGTCGGGCTGGTTGTAGCGCTGTTGGCCGCGCCAGCCGTTGTGCGCCTAGTGTCCGTCGCTGCGACCGCGGCACTGATGCTGCCCACCGCCGTCGACCGCTGCCAGGGTTCAAGCCTAGGCAGCGGTGGGCTGATTACTTCCGGCGAGGGTGTGCGAGTGATGAGCTACAACATCCACACCGCGGCGATGACCGCAGCTGCAGCCGGCATGGGCGACCACGCCGCCGACTACCTGTGGTCGAACCGTGCACCCCAGGTAGCCAGCATGGTCTCCGCCGCAGACCCCGATCTGGTCGGTCTGCAAGAGGCCGGGGTAGACCGGGTGACGCATCAACATCAAATGGATGCACTGCGCTCGGCCCTACCGGCCTACACCTGGCTGTTCACAGACACCACCATCCCGATCGGGATCCGGAGCTCAACATTCCAGGTCGTAGAGAAGGGCAAGGTGCGTCTCAACCGCAAAGGTAAGGACGGCGCCACCCTGAATCGGTGGGCTGTTTGGGCCAAGTTGAAAGGTACTGACGGGTCCACGCTGCTGCTGGTCAACCTGCACGCCCAGTTCATGCATACCTCCGCCGCGGCGCGAGCTCGTAGCGCCGGCTGGGATCGGCTGGTCGCGGCGCTGGCAAAAGTCAATCCCGGCAACGCGACCGCGATGGTCGCCCTCGGCGATTTCAACGCTCGCTCCGATGAGACCCGACCCATCTATCGGGCGCACCTGGAGAAGCTGCCAGCCGCTGGTTGGGTGGATGCAACCGGATCCAGCACCCAGTACTCGGAAGTCAGCCGAGTCACCTCATCTAACGGGTGGGGAGACACGATCGGCGGCAAGTGGTACTACAAAGCGATCAACCGCTCTGGTGGAGGCAGTAACCACATCGATTATGTGTGGACCGCCGGCAACGCCTCGTCGCCGGCCTGGCAGGTTTACACCGGTCCGTCGGTGAGCTGGCAGCGGGTGGGGGACCGCAGCGTTCCGTTCGCCGACGTGATGCCGAGTGACCACTGGCCCATCGTGGCCCAGATCGTGCTCGGCTCGGCGCCCTCGTTGTCCTCTGCGTCGCCGTTCTCCCTCGAGGTCCCGAACGCAGGCTCGGCAAAGGTGGAGGGCTACACCGATGAGCAGCTGAAGATAGCCAGCCAAACCGTTGCCGCCGGCAAGTCTCTTGGGCTAGACACCTGGACCTTGACCGTCGGGGTCATGACCGCCATGGGTGAGTCGTCGCTGCGAAATATCAACTACGGCGACAAGGCGGGCCCCGACAGTCGGGGGATCTTCCAGCAGCGGCCGTGGTGGGGGCCGCTCGCGGAGCGGATGGACCCCTACAAGGCGTCGCTGGCGTTCTTCAAGGCACTGGTCAAGGTGTCCGGTTATCGGAGCCTGGCGCCCACCATTGCCGCGCACCGCACCCAACGCAATGCCGACCCCTATCACTACGCCAAGTACTGGGACGACGCGGTCAAGATCGCCGCCGCCGTGGCGAACGACCCGTCGCTGCTGACCAATACCGGTGATGGGAACCAGGGCGATTGCGACCCGGGGTTCTCCTTGGGTCCGCTGCCGGGGTTCAGTGGCATCTGTCCACCGAGCGGGTCAGGCGCTGAGAACGGCTTGCAGGTTACGGCCTTGCAGGGGCTTCGATGTGTTAAGGCGACCTTCCCGCAAATCAAGAGGATGGGCGGGAAAGGCAGTCGACCGATCGGCACCTCCGACCACCCCGCAGGGCTTGCGGTCGACTTCATGATCGACGGCTGGAAGACCACTGAAGGCAACGCTTTCGGCTGGCAGGTGGCCCACTGGGTCCAGGCCAACGCCAAGGCGATGAAGGTGAAATACATCATCTTCGACGCTAAGAAGTGGAACCCCGAGGTGAACGACCAGTGGCGCCCCTACACCCACCCGCTGGGCAACACCTCGCCAACGCTCGCTCACCGTGACCATGTGCACGTGAGTTTTCTCCCGTAGTTGAACAGTCAACTAGCGCCCTCACGAAAGGATACATCCGTGGCCACCGCTCGGATCGATGTTGACCATCCCGCCGTCGCACGCTGGGCCACCCGTGGCCTGGCCGTGCTCGCCTTGACCGCATTCGCCGTCGGCGCGCCAGCTCTGTTCGAAGTGGGCAGCTGGGCCGGACTGGGGTGGGCCGCCTGGGGCCTCCCCTTAGTTGTGGACCTGGGCCTGGTCATCGGCGCAGTCAGCGCGACCGTGGCCCGCCAACGGCAGAGCCGGGCCGGGCTGTTGTGGTTCGGCACCGTCGTGCTGGTCATGCTCAGCACGATGGCCCAAGGCGTGCACGCCTGGACCAGAGCCGACGTGGATGGCCCGGCTCGCTGGGTCGCGATCGCACTAGGCGCGCTTCCCCCACTGGCGGTCCTGTGGTCCACCGAAGCACTCATCCGGCTCATCGTGTCCGAGCCGGTGGGCCACCGCACCCGCCACGACAACGCTGCACGGTCCACACGCCCGGACCAGCGGCGCCGGCCCGAACCGGCTCCCGAGTCAGGTGGGCCAGAGAAGGCGGGCCACGGGCAAGAGAGTGGGCAAGGCCAGTTGGCCCAGGTTCGGTCCGCGCAGCACGTCGACGTGTCTAGCCCAGAGGACCGGGCCACAGCAGTGGCCCAGGCGCGAGAGCTGATCGCGGCCGGTTCATCGCAGCGGGCCGCGGCCGCCGCGGTGGGTGTGCCCCGAGCCACTCTTCGTCGCTTGCTCGATGAGTCTGCAGATCGGGACGTTGAAGATCCGGCCGCCTAAGAAGGGGCGCCCGGATCTTGTGACTGCTTTTGCTTGGGTCAGGCGTGAGCTGCGGTGTAGGCGGCCATAACCTCCCCGCTGATCCGGCCCCGTGCGGCAATCTCGGTGCCCTGGGCCTTCGCCCATTCCCGAACCTGCTGCAGTCTGGCGCTGCGGTCCTGTCGCTGCTTGGGGGGTTTACGAACCGGTTCCGCCGCTTGGGTATACGGGCGGAGAAGAGTCAGGAACTCGTCGGCGTGAGCCAGGCTGAGGTCGAGCGTGTACTCGGCTCCTTCAACCCCGAATCGGATTTGTCGGTGGTCGTGCGGCTGGAGTTCCTCACCGCTGAAATCGTCAATGAAGACGGACACGACATGCGTGGCCATGGATTACCTCTCCCTAGTTGGTACGGCCCGAATCTGGATTGGCTGCTCGGCAACCTAGCTCACAGCACTGCCTGGAGAGATTAGGTGTGGGGCGTCGGGGTTCGAAGACTTCTAGCCCGACTTGGTGATGGGGGACAGTCCAGGTCGAGTCCGCTGTCGCTGGGGCGTCATTGCCTCGTCCTGAGCGTAACCCCAGCGGCGATAAGGGAGCAACCACCTAACACCAACGTGCAACAAACACAGCACACACACACATTCTGGATGAGTACGTACGCCCTGAGATGTCGGTCGCTCACCAGGGTGTCAGATGCGTCAACCCAGATCGCTATTCCAGTAGTGAGAGCTACAGGTGAGGAGATCTAGGAATGGTGCGTCAACCCGGGGTGCTTGCTGCGCTACCTGCCCAACGATTGGCGGCAGCTCCTTCGACACGTTGGCGCGACGCGGCTGCGTTCGTTTTTGTTGGTGTCGCGCTTTGGGGGTGGCTCACGTTGATGGGCTATCCCGTCCTGGCGGCCGGCGGCCTGGTTGGCGGCGTCGTCGCGGCTGTGGCCCGGCTGGCACTTGGTGGAGTGACTCGCCTTCGCCACCAAGTGCGTGACACGTTGGTGGAGGCGCTCGCGTCGTTGACGGGAACTCGAACTCTGGACCGCCGCACCGTCCGATTGAGCAAGTGGACATGGGCGTGGGGAAAGGCGGGTGTCCCGACCCGGGTGGTTGTGCAGTATGCGCCCGGCGCGCCAGATGGGGAGCCGGGTTGGAACTCGGCCTTGCTGGATGTGTTGCGCCGGCGGCTGCAGACCAGCTACCGGCTGGTCGACCATGACCTGCGTCGGTGCCGTGTGGTGCTGGAAGCCGATGCCGCGGCATCCTCGCCGGCTGTTTCGCGAGTGGAACGCACCATCAAAGAACTGATCGGGCCAACGAGCCGCGTGAAGTCGGTTGATATTGGATCTGGCGGTGAGCCGACCAAAGTCGTGGTCGCTCATCAGGCTGGGACCCGGCTGGCTGCCTCGGGCTATCGGGTGCGGGTTGAGCGGACGTTCTCAACGGTGAACCCGGGCCGGTGGCGGGCTCGCTGGGACCTGGTCAACGACGTCGTGACCTTCGAGTTGCGGCCGGCGTTTCCCGAGAAGATCGACCTCAAGCCGTCGAAGATCGACCAGGCGAAGGATGTGCTGTCCAGCTACAGCGAAGTCGCGATCCCCTATGGCGTCGACGAGGACGGCCAAGAGATGGTGTGGCGGCCCGCCATCGACCCAAACTTTATGGTCGTCGGCTCTCCAGGAACCGGCAAGGCGCTGGCGCTTGATACCCCAGTGCCGACGCCGGCGGGATGGTCAACCATGGGCGAGCTGCAGCCCGGAGACCAGTTGTTCGACGAGACCGGCGCACGGTGCACCGTCCTCATGGCTCACCAGGTCATGGAGGGCCGTCCCTGCCACCGGGTCCGCTTCTCTGACGGGTCGAGCATCGTGGCCGACGGTGAGCATCTGTGGGAGACCCAGACGACCTCTGATCGCGCGCCGCGCCGCGGTCGACCTCGGATGAGCCCTCGCCAGATCCAAGAGATCGAGGTAGCGATCGCAGGTTCAACCCCAACCGACCTAATCACCCTGCCGGAGGCGGCTGCGGTCGTAGGGCTGGACCCGTCGCACACCGTGCTGCGGACGATCGCGGCGACGGTTGGCGCGTCCGGCCATGTGCCGCGGCCCTACGCGACGTATGAGTACTCGCCCACGATGGCGGATCACCCGCAGCCGGTGCTCACCTCAGACCGCCAGCTGCTGGTCGATGCGTTGGAGCAGCCTTCATCGCCGCATTGGGCATCCCTGGTCTCACCGGACGGCATCCGCGAGCTCGCAGCGGCCCAGGGGCGTGTGTCGAGTGTTGAACTGCGTAAGTCCATGGGGGGCTGGTCGGCGGCCCAGGCATCAGGGTTCTTCCGTCAGCACCGGCTCGAGCTGACCAAACAGACAGTTCTGGTGAAGGTCACCCGCCGTGCTGATGTGTCCCGCCGTCGGTCTCCTGGCGGCACCGTGACTGCCTATCCCCGACGTGAGTTCCTGAGCGCGCTCAAAGCCTGGGGCCAGACATCCAAGGGCTGCCAGCCTGACCGTGGAGTGCGCACTACCGAAGAGATTGCAACGACCCTGCGAGGCCGGGACGGCCGTGCCAACCATGCGATTGGTGTTGCTGGCCCGATCGACACTGCGCCGGCGGAGCTGCTCATCAGCCCCTACGTACTCGGCCTGTGGCTTGGTGACGGCACCTCCCGTTCGGGGGAACTCACCACGGTCGACGTAGAGCTGCTCGATCTGGTCACTGCGTGTGGCTACGAGGTGGCTCCGCCCCGTCCGGATCGTCGACGTCCGCACGTCATCAGCGTGACAGTCAGGGGTTTGCGTCCTCAACTGGCGGAGCTTGGCCTCTTGAAGACTGGCGATGATCCATCGCACTCCAAGCACATTCCTGCCATCTATTTGAGAGCGAGCGTCTCGCAGCGTCGGGCATTGCTTGCTGGGTTGCTGGACAGTGACGGAACCGTTGACCCGCAAGGCTCGGTGTCGTTCACTTCGACGGCCGAGCGGCTTGCCGCCGGCGCGCATGAGCTGGCCTGCTCCCTTGGCCTGCGTGCCACCATTCGCTCACATCGTGCGGTTCTCAACGGCGTCGACAAAGGCCCGGTGTGGACTGTGGCGTTCACGACGACTGAAGACGTGTTCAGACTGAGCCGGAAAGCCTTGACCCATCAGGCTCGTCGACCGGCGGTCGCGACCCGACTGAGTCGTCGGTACATCACCACCGTTGAGCCGGTTGAATCCGTGCCGGTGCGCTGCATCACCGTCGATAGCCCCAACGCTTTGTACCTGGCTGGTCGGTCCTTCATTGCGACCCACAACACGGTGCTGGCTCATGGGCTCTTGGTGGGCGCTTCCCGTTACGGCTGGCCGATCTGGGTTGTTGACGGCAAAGCGATCGAGTTCTTGGGTTTCCGCTCCTGGCCAAACGTTCAGGTGGTGGCAACCACGATCGAGCAACAAGTAGCGGTGATTTATCGGGCTGCGGCGCTTATGGAGCACCGCTATCAGCTCATCGTTCAGGGTGTAGCGAGCGAAGACGACTTTGAGCCGCTGTTGGTGTTCCTCGACGAGTGGGCTGATTTCCGTGCGAACCTCATGGCCTGGTACTCGATGGTCAAGATCAAGGGCGAGCCGACCAAACCGATCGTGCTGGAGCAGCTTGCCTCGATCGCCCGCAAAGGTCGCTCGTCGCGGGTGCATTTGATCTTCGGGACTCAGCGGCCTGATGCCGAGTACTTCCATGGCGATATGCGGGACAACTTCCGTGCCCGGGCCTCGACCGGCCGGCTTTCACCGCAGGGCGCCATGATGATGTGGCAAGACCCGTCGATCGGTACCACCGTGCCTCGGGGGTGCCGAGGCCGCACCACCACGATCAATGACGCCAACCGTCCGGTGGAGATCCAGGCGTTCTTTACCCCCGATCCGCGCAAGGCGCGCGCCGGCGGCGCGGCTTCCGCTCACCTGGACTCGCTGCGCCCGGCCCATACTCAGCACGCCCGGTATCTGATCATGCCGCCAAAGCCGAACGATGAGGGAGCCGAGACCTACCGCAGCGTTGCCGCGGCCGAGTGGGCACTTGCTAGCGAGCATCCGGATCTCGATCCGGTGCACAACGTGCCTGTCGCTTCGGCTGAGGGCCGGTTACTGGCCAGCCCGATGGCGTTGTTTGGTATCGGCGACCAGAAGAAGGCTGTTGAGCTGGTCGTTGGCCAGCTGGGTGGGTCGCCGTCTGGGACGGAGGCGCTCGCCGTCGCCGAGGAAGATGCCGAGCTGTTGATCGAGGCTGCTCAGCTGGTGTGTGAGCTGCAGTTGGCCTCGACCGCGATGCTGCAGCGCAAGCTGCGGATTGGGTTTGCCAAGGCCACTGAGGTGCTGGCCGTGCTCGAGGCGAAGGGGGTCGTCGGCCCCGGCGGCGTTGCTGGAAATCGCGACGTTCTCCTCGGCGATGCGGCCAGCGCTGTCGAGGCGCTAAACCAGGCCAGCGATCTTGAGACCGACACCGAGACCGATCTCGGCGCGGACACTCCTGCGGTATTCGACGGCTACGGGCCGGAGTCCGACGTCGACCCAGCAGCCCTGTCGGTTGGTGCCCTGATTGAGGTTGAGCCGGGGCACTGGGCCACGGTCGACGCAGAGGTCGACACCGACCTGCTCGATACCGACTGCCTGGCTGTGCCATGGCGCGACGACGCTGACAACAGCGGAGTGCTCGCGGTGCCTCACGGCGAGCGGATCCGCGCCCGTCATCCCGAGTACGAAGACTGAGAAAGGAAGGACCTGTCGTGGCTGTATCGAATGGAAACTCAGACGACTCGCTGGTGCTGACCGTCGTGGGAGTTCTAGCGGCCCCCACCTTGGGCGGTCTTTTGGTGATGTATTGGCACCAGGTTGTGGATTGGGCGGTGAAGACTGGGGTGCTTGTGTCGGCCGCGGCCCATCCGCTGGTGGTTCTCCCGCAGACCGGTGCCGGCTTGGATCTGCCGCGGTTGGCGATCGCCTTCGCCGTGGTGGGTCTGCTGGTCATGGTGCCGTTGCTCCTGATCCGCAGATCCTGGCTTCAGCAGCAGGTGATCCAATGAACCTGCGGCCGATTAGTCTGCGCGTGATTGCGCGGCACTACGCCGCCGAGCGTCAGCTCGGGGCTCGATGCAAGAGCGAGACCCGACTGTGGAATCAGGCCGAGGCGGGTTGGCGTGATGCGTCGACCCGCGACGAGGCAGCCACAGCGGCAGCGCCCGCCTTCGCGCTATGTGGGGTGTGCCCGTTGGTCAGTTCGTGCGCGGAATGGGCACAGACCGATCGCTACACCGGACTTGCCGCGGGGATGAGTTGGAATCGCGGTAAGGCGCGGCGGACGAAGTTCGGTCAGACGCTGCCGGCACGGCGGGTGGCGTAGCAATGGCACCCCACAATCACGACGCCGGAGGCGGTGAGGTGTCTAGCGTCGATGGCATCCACCTGGTGGGGTCGACAAACCCACCGCCAACCCTCAAGGGGGGGTCACTGATGCCTGAAGACCTGTCGATTGATCACGTTGAGCTGTTGTCCACCGCCGCCTCCAGGTGGCAGGTCGCGGTGCCGGACCCTTCGCCAGTGCCGGGGCTCTTCCGGCTGTCGGCCGACCAGGCTGCAGCCTTGCTGCTGGCTTTGAAGGCGATGGTGACGGGATCTGCGGTCGACGCCGGATATGTGTTCAACGCCGTTGATTGGCCCCAGCCCCCAGTGCAGGTGTTGAAGGCGGTGCATGCCTACGAGCACCTGTGTGGGAATCACCTTCACGCATGGACGGGCTCTGTAGCCCAGCATCTGCTCGCCGCGGTGGCGCGGGCCGCCATGGAACGGCTACCTGGCTACAGCGACGCATCCTGGGTGTGGCACCGGTCCGCTGCTGCGGCCCCCGTGATCGGTGTTGCTGGCCCGTGGCAGCCCCAGATCCCCGGGTTGGAATGGTTCGGTCCGGACGTCGATCCACAGTCGTGGTTGGCAGCCCGTGCGGTCGTGGTCACTGCTGAGTCCTGGGAACTGCTGCCGCCGACATTGGCTGATCGAGACGACGTCTACGTGCTGGCCGGCGCCTCCGATGATTTCCCGGATGTGTGGGATGGCTCGGTTGGTGCGACCTATCGCTTGACCTGGCCGCTGTGTGAGGCGTTTCTGACCGAACTCGTGGCGGGCGGCGGTTCATGAGGGCCGTTAAGATCGCCTTGGCCAGCCTGGCTGGCCCCCTAGGTCGTAGGAGGAAACACCACCGCGGAGGGATCTTCGGTGTGAATGTCCCTGCGGCTGAAGCTGCTGGAGGCAAGTGGGCTATTTGTACGCCCGCTTGCCTCCAGCCGGGCCAGTGTGGGCCTCAATGCGTGCTTTGCGGTAGCGGCGCTGACGGCTCGATCCTCTGCAGCAAGTGCGGCCGTGTTGCGGCTGTGTTGGGTGCGCGGTGATGGCCGCCAAGACGAGCATCGAATGGGTGCGTGGCACTGACGGAAAACCCGGGTCGAGCTGGAACCCCGTGACCGGCTGCACCAAGGTGTCGGCCGCCTGCGATCACTGTTACGCCGAAGGTCTAGCGCTGCGCTTTGGAGCGCCGGCGTGGCCAAACGGATTCGATGTCACCCTGCGGCCCCACTTGCTGCTCCAGCCGCTGCGGTGGCGCCGGCCCCGCAGGATCTTCGTCGCCTCCACCGGTGATCTGTTCCACGACCAGGTGTCTGACTCCTATGTGGCCAAAGTGTTTGCCGTCATGGCGTTGGCTAAGACGCACACCTTCATGATCTTGACCAAGCGCCCCGCGCGGATGAGATCGCTGCTGCGGTCGCTTTCATTCCATGACCAGGTGGAGGAGATGGTCGACCATGTTTTGATCGAAGGTCACGCCGCGGGAGTGGTCCCGCGGCACCAGGTGGAGGAGCATCAGCGCCGCTGGTGGCGTCAGGCTGCTTTCCCTTTGCCGAACGTGTGGCTGGGCACGACTGTTGAGGATCAGCGGTGGGCCGACATTCGGATCCCGCTGCTGCTCGATACCCCAGCGGCGTTGCGTTTTCTGTCGATGGAGCCGCTTCTTGGCCAGGTGAACTTGGAGTTCGTGGACTGGTCACCACTGGGTGCTCCGCCCTTGGAGGCAACCTTCAGCCCGCTGACCGGTGAGTGGTGGCCTCAGGAAGGTCCGGCCGAGATCGCTGCGGCTGCAGCTGGAGAGATGCCGGCCCTCCCGCGGCTCGACTGGGTCATCGCCGGGGGTGAGTCCGGTCCCCGGGCCAGGGCAATGGATCCGGCCTGGGTTCGTTCGCTGCGTGACCAATGTGCTGCTGCCGGGGTGCCGTTCATGTTCAAGCAGGCCGGGAGGGTCTTGGCCGATCAGTG
This sequence comes from Propionicimonas sp., assembly GCA_013791955.1. Classification (GTDB taxonomy): domain Bacteria; phylum Actinomycetota; class Actinomycetes; order Propionibacteriales; family Propionibacteriaceae; genus Propionicimonas. The sequence continues at coordinate 12,390 of VMSW01000002.1, read as the reverse complement.
GTCGGCTACCGCGGCGGGGAGTGACCCGGCGCAGTGGCCGGAGGATTTGAGGGTGCGAGAGGTTCCGGAGGGAGCGCGATGAGTTGGTACAGGGGCAATTGGGCGATGGCGCGCATCATCGGCAGCGCCCTGGCCGCGGCACTAGTGGTGCTTGTCGGCGTGGCGACCTTGGGCAGATGGCCGCTTGCCGATGTGCTCGCTGAATCCGCGACGGATCCGTTGCCGGGTTTGGTGGTTGTTGCGGCTGCTCCGCCGGAGGTGGCTGGCTACGACCGCAGCTGCAGGCATGGGCACCGCTGCGTGTTCGGGCACGCGTGGACTGATGACGTCGACGTTGCTGGTGGTCATGACGGCTGTGATACCCGTAACGGGATCCTTCGGTCGCAGTTGAGGGATGTGGAGATCCGGCCCGGTACTCGAGGCTGCGTCGTGGTGGCTGGCACTTTGGATGATCCCTACGGAGGTGGTGTTGTGGGCCTGGCCGATGTGCAGGTCGACCACGTCTTTCCGTTATCGGGGGCCTGGTCGAGGGGTGCTGCGGGCTGGTCGCTGCAGCGGCGCAAGGACTTCGCGAATGATCCTCGGAACTTGGTGGCTACTACTTCGGTGGTTAACCGGGCGAAAAACGACAAAATGCCGGGCCGGTGGCTTCCTGCGACAGCTGCGGGCCGGTGTGGGTTCGCGTCACGGTTTGTTGAGGTGGCGCGGATCTACCAGTTGACGATCACGAAGGCTGAGAACGCTGCGCTGACCAAGGCGCTAGCGGGCTGTCCAAGCGCAGGTGGGTGACTTATGAGGATCTGGCGGTTTGTTGTTGCGATGCTGGCTTTGGTGCTGTGGGTGGGTTGGGGATTCGATTTGACCTTGGGTCTGCTGGAGTTGCCCAGGGTTGAGCTGGCGGCGTTGGTGACTTTGACGGTGGCAGTATTCATCCTCGTCGTGGTGCTGTCTGCGTTGGTTCCCCGTCGGGTTGTTCATCGGCGGGTAGCGGACACTGACGGGGCTGCTGTAGCGGTCTGTCGGCCCGTCGCAGCTCGCGCCCTGATCGCTGCCGACTACGGGTCGGTGGAGTTTGGCTGGTGGGTGGAATCCCTGGCACGGCCTGACGCGCCGCGGGAGGAGCTGATTGCTTTGGCTGCGGAGAGGTGGCCGGACTGGGTTGCCAGTGAAAAGCCGGACGATCTGCGGCCGATTGCCTGCCATGAGGCCGCCCACGCCGTGGTGGCGCACCATCTGGGTTGTGTGTTACTGAAGGTGACCATTGAGCCAGCAGGGGAGTGGGCAGGGTATACGCGCTACACCAGTCCAAAGCCTGAGAGGACGGACCAGGAGGTGGCCTGGACCGATCTGTGTATTGCCGTTGCTGGCCGGGTGAGTGATCACCGCGTCGGTAGGTTATTGGCAGGTTCCAGCGGTGACATGGAGAGGGCGGTCAGCCGTGCCGCGGCCATCGTTGCCACCGGGCTAAGGCCTACGGGTTACGAGGATTCGCTGACGATTGATGCACTGTTGGTCGGGGCAACAGGTTTTGTTCGCACCATCCTTGATAGGCGGTCTGCCGAGGTGAACGTTCTAGCGGCGGCGCTTGTCGAGGTAACGACGCTGCGCGGCTGCGAAGCCCGCGCGATCCTGGACAGGGTTCGTGTCGAAGTCTGACCACCCCACAGATTCGGGTTGACGCGTCGAAATGGCGCTAGTGTCCAGGCAGTGTTGAGGAGGAACTGTGATCGTTGTGAACCTGGCGGTGGGGGTCCTGCCCTCGGATCATCCGCTGGCGGGCTGCGTCGCGTGCGGGCCCAAAAGGGGACTGACCGCGGCGCTCAACCACCTCGAAGCCCCAACGCCCACGCCGTTAGTTCCAATGCAGCGGCTCAGTCAACTGCCAGCCGAATACCAACTCGGAACCTTCCCGCCATGGAGGCCTACCAAATGATCGTTGTGAACCTGGCCAAGACGTACCCGACCGCTGCGCGTGCGATCGCGGAGCTGGGCCACACGCAGAGCAAGCAGGTCAAGGTCGCTGAGCTCGCGCCGTTGTCTGAGGCGACTGCTGGTGACTGGTACCGGGTTTCGGACCTGCGGATCGCCGAGTACGGCGATGTGCTGGTTGGTTCCTATGCCGGCGAGGCGGTCGCAGCGTGGCTGATCGCTGGCCACAAGCAGTCCACTGAGGGGACTGTGACATTTCAGCTCAAGCCGGCCATCGAGTGGCACCAGCTGGTCGGCGCCCCTTCGCCCGGTGGTTCGTGGAAACAGGGTCAGGCCCGGGCGGTGCGCTACATCCACACTGATGAGTACCGGCGCTACCAGGGCAAGCCGAACGTGAACCTCTGGAGGGCTAACACCTGGTCGGTGGCGGTCGCGCATCACAGCCGGATCTCGCGGGAACCGGTACCGGTTGCTGCGTTCAACACGCCCGCAAAGATCGCTGTCAGTTGGCCGCACCTGGGCCCGATCGAGGTTTCCATCACTGATACCGGGATCTTGGAGATCTCGGTGCCTCATGGGCTGCGGACTCGCGTGACGCACCAGCCGGCTCTTCAGCCGCGCCGCTCGACCCGTCGACCAGCAAAGTAGTAGGGCAAGGAAGCCGTCAGTTGCAAGCTGACCGGTGACGACTGCCCTGGCCAAGGCCGCCTGATCGTTGGCTGGGAATGCAGCTCCGGTTGTCAGTGACAGCTGTGATTATGGCTGCATGACCAATCACCCTCATGACACTGCATCTCCGAAGTCTGGGTTTCGGGCAAGCATCCGTGTTCAGATCTTTTACTCTCCCGACCCGCGATTCAAGGTCGAGCCCGAGCTTGAGGTGGCGCTCACCGCAGAAGATGTCGCATTTCAGTTTCCGCCAGCCAAAGGGGACCGCTTCATTCCTGGTGGGTTGGGGCAGGCCCTGATGAGTGCTGGAGCGCCACCCATCGTGGAACATGTTGAACACGGCCCGTCGCTGCCCTTTCGGGACGACACCGACGACGGTTATGCGTGCGTCATTGTGAACTGCGTCTCCCGGCAGGTGCCCACCAGCGAGCTGGTCGAGGAGCTGCGGCGCGAGGGCTGGCACGTTCACGACTACCGAAGCTCCAACGGTCATTCGCGAGCTGGTGATCAGTGATGGGTTGGTGGCAGCGACTTACTGGCTCTCAGCGAGTACCGGACCAGGTGAATAAGGGGCGCCGCGGCCCGGCAGGAGACCCGCTGGATTATCGCCGGCGACTCGCCGCTACTGCTGACCATCTGCGCAGTGGAGCCCCATACGTTCATGTGAGGGACGAAGTACTACCGTTCGCGGAGTTCCACGGAGCCGCGACGGTTGCCCTTGACCGGGTTTACGCGTCGAAGGGTGGAGCTACTGTCCACGTCATCACCCCGACCGAGCATTATGGGCGTGGAATGGTGAATCAGGTCGAGCAGATCGCTGAGATTCTCCGCCAGGCCGACCCGTTGCTCAACGGTCTGGTGTTGTTTTGGCCGGAGGAGCGCGGTCAGCGACCGCACTTTTTGGTCCCCCTGTTTCGGGTTGAGTTCGAAGCTCGCGGCATCGCCCAGGGCCGGACTGTTGTGATGACAGATGCTGGCGTCGCTGTGGACCACACCCGTGTTAGCAACTTAACAACTCACTATGCCGATCCGGACTTTGGCCACTGCGAGCCGGCCGAGCTCGCCGACGCACTAGGGGTTCCCGCGGCTGAGTTGGAGCTCTTGATGCCGGAGATCCACCAGCGGGCTGCAGTGACACCGGGCTGGTGGGAGGCGTGTGCTGAGGCCGACAAGCGTTCCGACACCGCCTTTGGAGAATTCGGGGCGAGACTTCGCGAATGGGATCTTGACTGACTGGGGGCGTGTCTACACGAGTCACCACAGTCGGCCAGGCGTTGCCGCGGCTCTCCCTTTCTCCTGCTTCTCTCCCTGGCGACCCCGGGCACCTTTCGCCCGGCGCCTTAGAACGGGTGTTCGATAAGCTGGGTGGTGTGGGAGAGGATCAGTGGTTGCTGCTGTCGCCTTCGAACTCGGTGGGGGCGCCTGCAGGCAAAGATCGCAAGTGGGGTAGTGCTGCGCGGATCCAGGTGTTGGCCAGGTTGGTGTGGCCGACTCGGGTGGAGATCGTGCCGGCTGTGCTGATCTGGATCAGTACCGATCAAGTGTGCGTCGAGTGGCGGACCGATCCGCGCAGTTACCAAGCTCGCCAGACCTGGCTGCCTCGGGAGGATGTCCGCACCCGGCTGGTCTACAGGTCGGGCGCCGGCCACTGAACTGCCCGCCACGACTGTCTCGCCGTGGGCTTACTCGTTGTTGCTCCGGCCTCTCGTGGGGCGCCTGAGGTTCTGGGCTTTGGTCGGTCTACTTGATTAGGAGCGTCTTGCTGACGTCGACGTAGGCCGAACCGTACTCGTGGCTGACTAGCGGTCCCGTCAAGTATTCCCCGTGTTCCCCAATGATCGCTCTTACGCTCGCGGGTTCGAGATGGGCTAGCGGCATCGTCACAGAAGCGTCGTACTTGCCCGACGCAATGGCGGCACCCTTGTTGCTGAAGGGACCAAAGTCAGCGGCCCCACCCTTGAGCGCCTGCGTTTCCTGAGCCATGAAGCTCCCCGCTTGAAAGACCGTTCCGCCCAGCTCTGTGCCGTCGGGCAAGTTGGACGTCACGTGCATCGCCACGGTCCCATCAGCGTTGACACTTACAGTCAGATTCAAAGCGACTCTGATCTTTTCCCGCTTGGTGACCGCCGACGATCTTGTGCCCGCGGGGCTGCCCTCAGTATTGCCGCTTGGAGGCTGGCTACTTGTTGCTGGGGTGCTCGCCGGGCTTGAGCTCGCTACAGGGACGGTGGCCGCGTCGCTGTTCGGCGACACCGCGCTGCATCCGCCGAAGAGAGACAACGACACGGCGACAAGGAAGGTGAATCGGGGCTTCATTGGCTGCTCCTGGCCTGGGTGGGTAGCTGTCACCAGTCAGGCTATCCAGCAGACTGCGGCGTCTGAGGTAGCTCTCGCGTCCTTTCCGCCTCGGAGATCTCTTCTGACTAGATCCGCTGGCGCGCGGCCATGTGAGACCGACCTTGGCGCCGCGCAATCCGTGGCATGACCGGACGTTCGATTCTCAAGATCCCCCGAAAGTCTCATTTTTTGTCCTCGCCGGACGCCGCCTTCCACGTGTATTGGGTGGCGCCTAGCCACTCTGGGTGGGGTGTCGTTTGGTGGGGTGAGTTCGCTCACAGTGGGTGAAAACCCTAGTGAGACGGAGAAATACACATGAGTGACCTTGCCACGACTGTGACTGTGATTGATGCCTGCGGTGCCTCTGGCGTGGCCGTTCTTCTTTGGAGCGATCCCGGCCTTGGTAAGTCGTCGCTGGTGCGGGGGTTGGCGGCAGCGCAAGGGTTGCCGTGCGAGGTTGTGCTGGGGTCGATTCGGGAACCGGCTGATGTTGCTGGCCTGCCTGTGGTTCGAGGTGATGGGTCGGTGGTGTTGTCGCCGCCGTCTTGGGCTGTTCGGCTCGCCGATGCTGCGGCTGGTTATGTGTTGCTGGATGAGTTGAGTACCTGCCCGCCTGCGGTCCAAGCTGCGCTGTTGGCGGTGGCGCTGGATCGTGTTGTTGGTGATCTGGCGCTGCCTTCGGGGGTGCGGGTGCTTGCCGCTGCGAATCCTGCGGATCGGGCCGCTGATGGGTGGGAGCTTTCCCCGCCGCTGGCCAACCGGTTTTGTCATGTGAGCTTCACTCCTTCGGTTGATGAGTGGCTTGATGGCATGACGGTGGGTTGGTCGGCCCCGCCTGCTTCTCGGGCCATCACTGCTGACCCGGTCAGGGTTGCTGCGGTCAAGGCGTTGGTTACGGGCTTCATCCGGCACATGCCAGAGCACCTACACGCCTTCCCGGTGGCTGCCGCCGCATCGGGTGGCGCGTGGCCTTCGCGCCGGACCTGGGCGATGCTGTCCGCTGCCCTGGCCAACGTGCGCGATGAGGATGCTGCCGCTCGCCAGGCCATCACCTTTGGTCTTGTCGGCGAGGGTGTTGGGGTCGAGTTCTTGACCTGGTGCGCGGCGGCTGACCTTCCCGATCCGGCTGCGGTTGTGGATGATCCCTCGCTGATGGATTGGGATGGGCGCCCGGATCGGGTGTGGGCAGTGTTGTCGTCGGTTGTTGGTTGGGCTGCCTCTCAGGGCACCGTTTCGGCGTGGCAGTCGGCTTGGCGTCCGCTGTTGGCTGCGGCTGATGGGGGATCGGTTGATGTTGCTGCTGCTGCGGCGCGCCCGTTGAGTTTGTGTCGTCCGGCTTCGGCGAGGGTTCCGGCTGCGGTGCGAACGCGGTTTGCTCCGGTGTTGGCTGCGGCTGGTTTGGGGACTGCGGCATGAGTGAGCTTGTGCGGGCTTTGCGGCCTGATGAGTGGGAGGCGTTTCGTCTGGCCCGGCTGGTGGCTGCTGAATGGCAGCCCTACCTGATGCACGCCATGTTTGCGGTTCAGCCGGTGGCCGCGCCTGGTTTGGGGACGTTCGCGGTGGATGGTGAGTGGCGGCTCTACCTCGATCCTGCCCGGCTGGTTGGCCCGGATCGTTGGCTGACTCCTTTGGCTGCGGGGGTGCTGTTGCATGAGATTGGCCACCTGATTCGAGACCATGCTGGTCGTGCTGCTCAACTGCCGCTTCCTCGTCACAGGTTGGCGTGGAACTTGGCCGGTGATGCCGAAATCAACGACGACTTGATTGCCGCGTCAGTTCCGCTGCCGGTGGGTGTGGTCACTCCTGACGCGCTGGGGTGTGAGGACGGCGACCTGGCGGAGGTCTATTACCGTGCGCTGACTGCGCGGCGTGACTTGCCAGATGACGGCGGGGACGGGTGCGGTTCTGGTTCGGGGTGTGCTGCGGTGCGGGGTGAGCTTCCTGCCGGTGTCGGCCTGGGTGAGGGTGTTGGTGTCCCTGTTGATCCGGCTGCGGGTGACATGGTGCGCCGCCGCGTGGCTGCTGCGGTGCGCGAAGCGTTGGAGGGTGTTGGGCGGGGCAGCGTGCCTGCTGGGATGGCTCGATGGGCGCAAGGGGTGCTGGCACCTCCGGTGATCGGTTGGGATCGGTTGTTGGCCTCAGCGATTCGCCGGGGGATCGGGGACCGTGCTGGTCGAGTCAACTACACCTATCGGCGTCCTTCTCGGCGTCAGGTTCCGGGGATCGTGCGTCCGGCGATGCGCGCTCCGCTGGTTCGGGTCTCGGTGGTGGTGGATACCTCGGGGTCTATGAGTCAGTCCGACCTGGATGCGGCGATGGGTGAGGTTGGCGGTGTGCTGCGGTCCTCCGGCGTTGCTCGCGATGGTTTGAGGTTGGTGAGTTGTGATGCTGCTGCCGCGACTTCGCGGCGGGTGCGGCAGGTTTCCTCGGTCGAGTTGGTTGGTGGTGGCGGCACCGATATGCGGGTGGGGATCGCGGCTGCCGAGTCCGACCGGCCTGCCCCTGATGTGGTGATTGTGCTCACCGATGGGGATACCCCTTGGCCGGATGCCCCGGGCCGTGCCCACCTGATCTGTGCGGTGATTAGCAGGCAGGAGCCGGACGATACCCCTGAGTGGGCGACCACTGTTCATATCCCGGTGGGGCGGTTGGCAGCATGAGGCGGCTGGGTGCTGGTTTGGTCGGTCATGCGCGGCGACTGCTGGTGGGGACAGAACTGAGTGTGGATGATGCGCTCGCGGTTGCTGCTGGCGAAGTGAGCAATCCCGGCATTGCGGCCTCGGCCTTGCGTGATGGTTGGGCCGCTGCGGAGCAAGCCGGGGTTGGGGGCCGGTCCAAGTGAGCGCGGAGTGGTTTGAGTTGGGTCAACGGCTCCATGCCGCTACGTCGGGACGGTTGGTTCCTCGGCTGCGCCATGCGCCGCTGCTGGCGGGGGCTAAGCCGGTCGCGGTTCGTGCCACCGAGCAAGGCGGTGTTGTGCGGGTCAGCGCTGCTGCTCCTGGTGGTCAGCCTGGTAGCGGCCAAGGGCTGGATGGCCTGGCCTTATTGGCCGGGCTTGGGGTGAGCCTGGACGAGCCGGAACCGGCCACCTTGGTAACTGATGATCCGGGCACGCTGCGAACGCTCCTGGGGTTGGCTCGCACTGTCGCTGTGGGGTGTGCTGCTGATGCGGTTGCCGGGCATATCGCCTGGTGGGCTGATCGCGCCGACTTCCCCGGTGGCGGTGCCGTGGCTGATGTGGTCGCCGGGTGTCGCGCGCGCTGGATCAGTGGGCAAGCGCCTAAGGCCGAATATGGGGCTGCGCTCTGGCGTGATCGGCTCGGTGTAGGTGATGCCTCGGTGGCAGGCGTGCTCGACGTGTACGCACAGGCCACGGCGGGCGATCCGTTGCGCTTCTTGTCCGACTTGGCCACCGATGATTCGTTCAGCTACGACATGGCCCGCAAAGCGCACTGTGACGGGTGGGATTGGCGTCGCCCCGATCAAACGAGCCGGGCAGCGTGCGGGCTGCGGGGACGTTGTGACGCTGCCGATCTGTACGCGGCAGCGCTGCTGTCTGATCCGTTGTGGCGTGCGCGCAGTGTTCACGCGGGGTCGGTCGTCGTTGGTCGGATAGCTGTCGATGCGCCCGCTACTCAGCGGGTGGTGCCGGTGGCGTGTGCTCGACTCGATGCCCGGCTTAGGGCTGGTGCGGAAGTCCTGTGGTGGCTTGGTGCCCCTGGCGAGGTGCCCGACGCCGATTACACCGGGACGGTTGGTGCCGGGGCGGTTGTTGGTGGCCAGTTGGTGCTCGACGTGAAGACCCCGTTCAACCGGCCAACGTTGAAGGCGGGCGACCTGGTGACGTTGATGCCCGCACCCCCCAGCGTGCACCGCCAGCACCACGGCCAGATGGTCTACCGCAAGTTGCAGTACTCCCGCCGATCCTGGCTCACCAGCGGCACCGCTCCGGCTGTTCGGCGGCGAAGTGTGCCGCTCGATGTGCTGCTGGCCGGTGCCTCCGACGACTGAAAAGGAACAACCCTGATGCGAACCATTCCTGGCACCGGCTCCCCGATTGCCCCCAGCGGCCCAGTAGCGGCCCCTGAGGCCCGTGTGGCCCCGGCCCCGGCTCTTTGCCCGCATCCCAGTTTGGCGACGGGCTGGACAGCCTCAGCGATCATGGACGACCCCACAACCGCCGGGGTGCTGCACTCGGCATGGTCGGGTGACTCTCTGGTGGCCCCAGCCCCTCCGGGTAGTGGCAAGACTCGGCTGGTCGTGCTGCTGGCCGCGTCGCTTGCTGAGCGGGCGAAACTACGGGTCGGGATCGCTGCCCAAACCCGAGATCAAGCCGTCGAGCTGGCGCGTCGCCTTGGTGCGCTGGGCCATCCCGGAATCCTGGCCTGGTCAACCGCACACCCCACGCCAGCCCTGCCAGCACCGGCCCGCTGCGGGAAGGGTGTGCAGGTTCGCTTCCCGTCCTCAGGTGGTGGAGTGATCGTCTCAACGACGGCCCGATGGTTGGTCAGCGATCCATCACGGCTGGCCTGCGACGTGATGATCGTGGATGAGGCCTGGCAAGCCACCTACGCCGATCTAGGTGCGCTGGGTGCTTTCGCTGGGCAGGTGGTGTGCGTGGGTGATCCTGGCCAGATAGATCCGGTCGTAACCGGTCAGGTAAGTCGCTGGCAGGGGTCTCCAACCGCGCCGAACCTGCCCGCACCCGATGCGCTGCTGGCTGCCCACGGTGAGGCAATATCGGTTGTTCGGTTGCGGCATACGTGGCGGCTGGGTCCACAGACCACGGCGTTGATTCAGCCGGTGTTCTATCCCGATCTGCCGTTCACCTCGCGTCGCCCCGATGAGTTCGTGAAGGGTGATGATGGCGACCGGCTGCCAGAGATAGTGGCTCATCGAGTTCGGGTCGCGGGTGGGCCTGGTGATCCGGCGCTGGTGGGGGCCTGCGCCGATCTGGCCCGGGGGTTGTTGGGCCGCGCCATGGTCACGCCGGAGGGCAGCCGGAGCGTGGCAGCCGACGACCTGGCGGTAGTGACTGCTCACGTTGGGCAGGCTGCTGCGGTGCGGGCGCTACTGGCTGATCTGCCGGGGGTGCTGGTTGGGACGGCGAACCAGTTGCAAGGGTTGGAGCGTGCTGCGGTGGTGGCCTTGCATCCGCTAGCCGGTTACCGCGATGTGTCGGGGTTCGGCACCGACCTTGGCCGCGCGTGCGTGATGTTGAGCCGTCACCGCTCCCACCTCGCTTTGGTGGTGGATTCGGCCAGCCGCGACGTGCTTAGCGGATCGGAGCCGACTGCGGCTGCCGGTGCCCATATGCGTCTCCTTGAGGCCCTGGACATGGGCTAGGTGCGAGGGGCTTGGCGGGCAGCCGATGCGGGTGCCTCTGTTCCACCCCGGGAGGGGTGCAGAGGCACCGGAGCTGGGCCGTAGCGTCGGGCGTAGACCGCAGGAAAGGAAATCTCAGCCATGAGCTACGCCAACTTCGACGCCACGGCCAGCCGCTACATCGTGCCCGGCGACCCTGAATGGCCCGTCCAGCTAGCCGCACTCTCCAGCGCCTCAGCGTCTGTCGGGCTGTGGGTTCTTGGCGATGCCCGGCTCAACGAACTGGCCGAGAATGCGGTGGCTGTGACCGGGGCGCGCGCGTCGAGCGGATACGGCGATGTAGTAGCCGCAGAAATGGGCTGCGACCTCGCCGCTTCCGGTTTAACCGTGGTCACCGGCGGCGCCTACGGCATCGATGCTGCCGCGCTACGTGGCGCGCTGGGCGCCGCAGCCGCGCCCCCGGTAGTGATTCAGGCCAGCGGCCTTGATTGCCTCTACCCGGCGGGGCATCGGGATCTGTTTAGGTCCGTGGTTGGACGTGGTGGCCTACTGGTCTCCGAATGCCCTTTCGGGGAGCCCCCAACACGGTTCACCTTCGAGGGCCGGAATCGGTTAGTTGCAGCGCTGAGTAAAGGGGTCGTGCTGGTCGAGGCTGCGGCTCGCAGCGGTGCCCGCAGTGTGATCACCTGGGCAACTGAACTTGGGCGCCCAGTGATGGCCATTCCCGGACCTGTGACCAGCGCGACCTCAGTACTGCCGCACCAGCTCATCCGCTCCGGCGAGGCGGTCATGGTCACCGATGCCCGCGAAGTGATCACGCTCCTTGATCTGCACTGAACCCGCAGCAGGGGCCCGCCGTCTGCGGTGCCTCTGATCCACCCCGGGAGGGGGGCAGAGGCACCGGTAGTTACGCCTAGTGTCGGAGGCGTAATCACCACACCACAAGGGAGAACGCATCACATGACCCAGCCATCCGTTGTAGCCATCGTTTGCCGTGGAGACCTCGACACCGAGCCGACCGAGTCCTACCGCATCATGAGCGCGCCCGCTGACTCGAACACGATCACGATCACCGCCGCTGGGGTTATCCGTGCCAACGCTTGGCCTCGAGAGTCACTGCTCACGCACGCCTACGAAGAGTTGGAGTGCCAGACCGTCGGCGTGCTCGCTGTCTCCGGTGAAGACGGTGAGATCTCCCTCTGGTACGACGACGAGGGCCTTCTTCTCGATGCCCCCCAGGTCAACGAGCTCGCCACCAAGCTCTGCGCCCTTCAAGGCCCGCTTAGGTGTGCCATCTTCGGCAACGTCTTGCTGACTGCCGGACAGGACGCAGCCGGCGACACCCAGCCCCTCACAAGGTCTCAGGTCGAGAAGTTGATGAAGCTGCTCAACGACCTACGCCGCGCACCCATGCCCCAGATCCGCCGCTAACCCCTGTCAGATCGGGGCCGTCAATGACCTATTCCAATAGCAAAGAGAGGAACGAAATGGACCTGGTAGAAATCGCGGTACATCGTGACGGCCGGCCTTGCTCCGAGACCTTGTCAACCCGCAGTTGTCCGAAGCCTCACCGTTACGAGGCCCATCAGCCCGCCTGCTTTGCGCACGCTCTGGGCTGTGCTGCTGAGAACTGGCGCGACGCCCTGCTCGACGGGGCTTCCACCGTAGGGAGTCCAGTGGGCTGGGCCGCCCTGATGCTCATGGAGGGCAGTGTGAACTGCTACTGCGGATCCACCAGGCAGCCCCCGGCCCAGCAACTTGCCCTAGGTCTAGCCCTCACTGTTGCCCTGGCAGACCCGCAGAGCGCCGCGCAGCTCGGCGCGGATAGCCGGCAACTCCTTGCGGCCCCCAACCGGTCTGCCATACTTGCCTAATAGAACGGCGCCTGCCTCAGTGCAGCCCTTCTATCCGCCCGTCTGCTGGGTAGGGGATCCGAAGCGGCGCGGTGATCTGGGTCGGGGGAGTCACGGCGAAGCCGGGACTAACGCTCATTAGTAGCTAATAGCACCACCACACACACGCAACAAATACAGCACAAACGCACCACAGACGCAGCCCGCGAAGCGGGGTGCGAGGCCCTCCCAACGGTGCGCGTCAGCGCACCGGAGCGCGAAGCGCGAAGCCCGTTGG
>VMSW01000004.1 GCA_013791955.1 Propionicimonas sp. | reverse complement strand
GCCAACCCTTCGACAGGCTCAGGAAACTACAAGTCGGCAGAGCCCGCCAACCCTTCGACAGGCTCAGGAAACTACAAGTCGGCAGAGCCCGCCAACCCTTCGACAGGCTCAGGAAACTACAAGTTGGCTGAGCCCGTCGAAGCCTCGTTCGCCTCAGTCCTCGGCTAGGACGATGATCCGATCACCCTTGGCGAAGGTGATCCGGTCACCCTTCTCCGGGTTCACCCGAACGCCATAGGCCTCAGCACTGTTGTGCGCGTGAGCGGCAACGCGGTAGCCGATGGCGGTCTCACCGCGACGCCGAGCCGCCTCCAGCACCGAGTAGAAGTTCACCGAAGCCCCGGGAGACACATAATGCTCAGCCGGACGCAGGTAAACCTCGCTGCCTTCGGACTCGAACAGGATGTCAAACACATCAGCCAGGCCGCGGTTCTCCGAGATCTGCGACAGCATCAAGGCGACCAGTTTGTCGCTGACGATCAGATCATCAGCCTGGGCGACCTCGGCCAGTTCGCGGTTGCCGTCATCGAGCATCTCGCTGACGATGTTCAGATTCAGGTCATTCCGCTCGGCCAAATCGCGCAGATGCAGCAGGCTCACCAGGGTTCGGCTATCAGCCCGCTGGTCGTCGTAGCTGCTGGTGTCGGCCAACAGAATGATGTGGTCGAAGCTGCCAACATTCTGGGCGTCCAGCACCGATCGCTTGGTCGGGTCGCCGTCGACGTGGCGGACGACCACATTGTCGAGCTTGGGCAGTTCTGGCACCGCGCCAGGGTTCACGATGACCACTTCCGAGCCGGGGGCCACGTACTCGTCGAGCTCGGCGATCATCAGCGGCAAGACCGCATTGACGCTGAGCACCAGCGTCCGCTCGATCGCGGCGGCCTTGGCCGCACTGGTCATCAGCGCATCGGTCTCAATAGCGGCTGGCACCGAACCAAGCCGAATCTCGGAGTCATCGGAGGCGACCACGATGATCTCATCGGTGGCGCCAATCACCGTCTCAGCCGGCGGGTTGAGCAGCGTCACCCCATCAACCACCAAGCCTAAGGCTGCGCACTTGTTGAAGGCCAACTGCGCGTCAAAGTAAGTCTTGCCCACCAAGGATGGCTGGGAGGTGAAGTAGATCTCGTCACCGTCGAAGTCCAAGAACTCCTGGTAGACCACTGAAAGGCCGGACTGTCGGCAGCTCTGCACAGTGATCCGACCAATCACCTCCGGACCCACCACCCAGTGCACCTCGTCGCGCCCGACCATCTTGGCCACTTCGAGGTTCTCCGGGTCGCTCAACTCGGCGACGATGTGGAACTTCTCCTGCGGCCGGGACGGGTTGTTGGTCAGCGCCAACGCGGTCTTGATCACGTCAGAATCCGGGTCGGGAGAATCCTCCGGCGCCAACAAGATGATGGCGCGGGCCCACTGCGGGCTACCCAGGGGCAGATCAGTGAGGTTCATCGGGTCGCCACTGCGGCAGATCACTTTGGTGCGACCCAGATCAGGGCACTCGGCCCTGATCTCCTCCTCCATCTCCACCTTGTCCATGTCGGCGAGGATGACCACGCTGGCCCTGCTTCGAGACTCGTTGGCGATAGCCAGCTCGCTGACAATCGAATGCACCTTGCTGCTCCAGCCCAGGATCAGCGTGTGATCGTGCTCCAGCACGCGGGAGCGACCCTTGCGCAGCTCGGCAACCTTGTCGTCGAAGGCGCCGGAGACGATACCGATCAAGCTGGCCACGATGACCAGACCGCCAATGGTGATCGCCAACATGAACACTCGGAACGGCCACCCGGAGTCACCACCCATGGTGCCCGGATCGAGGGTGCGCATCAGGCCGCCCCACCACAGGTCAAACAAATCGGCTGTGTCGGCATCATCGGGGAACGCGTGGAAAAGGTAGGCGAGCGTGCCCACCACCACCACCAGCGCCACCGTGGCCAGACCCAGCAAGCCCATCAGGGCCACCGTGCCTCGCGACATCCAATTGTCGAACCAGTAGCGCAAGCGCTCACTGAAACTGGGTTTACCCATTTTCAGTTCCCCCCTCATCCACGAGCCCAAATGCTCGACCGGAGTGTATCGAGACACCCCTGGCTCGGGGAGGGTGATCAAGGTTCTCTGACTGAAGTACCCACCCGGACGGTGCCGTGCGGGGTGTCAGGGTTGGTCGGGCACCAACGGCGGCACCAGCACCCCGCCAGCAGTTGGCTCACCAATCCCGAAGCTGGCCGCCAAGATGGCGCTCACCTGCTCAGTGCTGCCGGTGTCGGCGGCATTCGGGTCAACGAAGTCGTGCATCCAGCGCAAGGAGCCATCGATCTGGGCCACCCCGTGCACGGCGGAGAAGCGGAAGAACACCTCCTCAGCGAACTGCAGCGCAGCGTCTCGGCGAATAGCGAAATCGCCCGGATTGCTCACCAGGATCGTCCGCTCCAACTCATGCCCGGCGTTCACCGAGTGGTCGAACAACGCCTCCGACAGATGCATGAACGGCAGGATCGCGGGCATCGGAAATCCCGGGTAGGCGTACGGACTGTGGCCCAGATCGGCCTTCTTGCGCGGGTCCCACCAGAAGTAGGCATTCGGCACCAGCTTCGGGAAGCGCACCAGCAGCCGCAGCAGCGGCAACGGCAATCCCTTCGGGGCCACCAGGGGAGCTGCCAACACCAACCGGTCCACCTCGTCGCGGGTGGCGCCAACCCAGGCGGCCAGCGTGGCCCCAGCCGAGAGCCCGATCACCCACACCGGATCACCAAACCCGGCAGCAATGTCGATGCAGGCGTTGGCATGATCGACCAGCTCGCCTGCGGTCAGGTTCGCCAGGTCCTTGGTAAGTAGGTCGGGCTGCCCGTGACGCGGCATCCGGGGCACCAGCACCCGCAAGCCGTAGTGGGACAGCGCCTCAGCCACCAAGACGAACTGGGCTGGGGCGTTGGTGAAGCCGTGCCAGATGACCACGGTGGCCCTGGCCGGCCCAACGGGCTCGAAGAGCATGGTTCTGGTGGGCTCAGGGATCGCGGCGTCCAAGGCCATCAACTCGGCCAGTTTGGCGCGCGCACCATCCTCGTCGGTGGCCGGCGTTGGCCGTCCGACCGGCACCGCCGGAATGGGCAGCAGCCGGCGGAAGCGCGCGACCTGCGGCTTGGGCTGGCTTTCGAGCATCTATCTTTCCGAATCCGAGTGGGGTCGCCTCGACGCTAGCACCCAGGCCCAGGCCCAGGCCGTCCCATCGGGGTTGCAGTAGCAGGAGGCCACTCTGGGCAGGAGTAAGTTTTCGAGCGAACCCAATTGCCCAACGAAGGGTGGACCATGGCCCGCGACATCACCGAACTGCCAGACCTTGCTGTAGAAGGCGGTCGGGTGGCTCCGGTACGAGCGAGGATGCCTATCTATCTGGACCGACTCCCACCGTGCAATAACGCCTGCCCGGCTGGGGAGAACATTCAAGAATGGCTGCGGCTGGTCAAGGCTGGCGAAGAAGAGGCGGCCTGGCGTGAGCTCACCAAGGCCAACCCGTTCCCAGCCATCCACGGCCGGGTCTGCTACCACCCGTGCGAAGCTGCCTGCAACCGCGAGGAGCTGGACGGTGCGGTCTCGATTCATTCCGTCGAGCGCTACCTCGGCGACCTGGCGCTGGAGAAGGGCTGGCAGTTCGAAAAGCCCCGCTTCTCTTCAGGCCGCAAAGTGCTGGTAATCGGCGCCGGCCCCTCGGGCCTGAGCGCGGCCTGCCAGCTGGCCCGGATGGGCCATGCGGTGGAGATCCGCGATTCCTCACCGGTGCCCGGCGGCATGATGCGCTACGGCATTCCGGAGTACCGGCTGCCCCGCAATGTGCTCGACGCCGAGATCGACCGCCTGGTGCAACTCGGGGTGCGAATCACCACCGATTACACCGTCAAAGACCTGCTCGCCGAGCAGGCCGAGGGCGGCTTTGAGGCCGTCTTCGTGGCCATCGGCGCCCACCTGAGCAAGCGGATCGACATTCCCAACCGCGACGCCTCCAAGATCGTGGACGCGGTCACCTTCCTGCGTGATGTCGCCTCGGGCGAACGTCCGCTGATCGGGCGCAAGGTGGCGGTTTACGGTGGCGGCAACACCGCAATGGACGCCGCCCGGGTGGCCCGTCGGCTGGGAGCCGAAGAGTCGATCATCGTCTACCGCCGCACCGAAGCGCAGATGCCAGCACATGCCGAGGAGAAGGAAGGCGCGCTGGCTGAGGGTGTGAAGATGAACTGGCTGCGCACCATCAGCAGCGTCGACGAATCCGATCTGACCGTGGAAATCATGGAGATCGATGAGGCCGGCAAGGCCCGCGGCACCGGTCGTTTCGAGAAACTCGAAGCCGACACGGTCATCTTGGCCCTTGGCCAGGAAACCGACTCCAACTTCCTGCGTCGCATTCCCGGCATGCGCTTTGACCATGACGTGGTGCAGGTCGATCCGCGCACGCTGATGACCGACGTACCCGGCATCTTCGCCGGCGGCGACGCCGTGCCCTCAGACCGCACGGTCACGATCGGGGTAGGACATGGCAAGCGGGCCGCCCGCCAGATCGACGCCTGGCTGGTCGGACGCGAATCCGCCGAGCGGCCAAAACATGATCTGGCCAGCTTCGACAAGCTGAACCTTTGGTACTTCGGGGACGCCCGCCGCAACACCCAGCCCGAGCTGGAAGCTGATGATCGGGTGACCGATTTCGACGAGATCGTCGGCGGCCTTACCGACGAACACGCTCACACCGAAGCTGCCCGCTGCCTGAGTTGCGGGAACTGCTTCGAATGCGACGGCTGTCTGGGCTCCTGCCCTGAAGATGCGGTGATCAAGCTCGGCAAGGGCGACCGCTATCGCTACGACTACAACAAATGCACCGGCTGCGCGACCTGCTACGAGCAGTGTCCAGTTGGCGCGATCGACATGATCGAGGAGGCCTGAGCCATGAGCCGAGTGATCATCGACGGGAATGAAGCCGCAGCATCGGCGTCCTACCGTTTGAACGAACTGTGCAGCATTTACCCCATCACCCCCAGTTCCACGATGGCCGAACTGGCTGATGAGTGGGCATCCCTTGGCCGCGCCAATGTTTACGGCACCGTCCCGACAGTGATCGAGATGCAGTCGGAGGGCGGCGCGGCCGGTGCCCTGCACGGCGCGCTGCAGGGTGGCGCGTTGAGCACCACCTTCACCGCCTCCCAGGGCTTGCTGCTGATGATTCCCAATATGTACAAGATCGCCGGCGAGCTCACCTCGATGGTGCTCAACGTGGCCGCCCGGTCGCTGGCCGCCCAGGGCCTGAGCATCTACGGCGATCACCAGGACGTGATGGCGGTTCGCCAGACCGGCTTCGCCATGCTGAACTCCTCCAGCGTGCAAGAGGCCCACGACATGGCGGCCATCTCCCAGCTGGCCACGCTGCGTTCGCGGGTACCGTTCGTCCACTTCTTCGACGGCTTCCGCACCAGCCATGAGGAGAACAGCGTCGAGCTGCTCACTGACGACGAGCTGCGCGCGTTGGTGCCCGAAGATCTGGTGCGGGCGCATCGCCGTCGCGCGCTTTCCCCGGAACATCCCTACATTCGCGGCACCGCGCAGAACCCGGACACCTACTTCCAGGGACGGGAATCAGCCAACTCCTACTACGACGCGACCCCGGGCATCGTCACCGAGGCGATGGCAGCCTTCGCCGAGATCGCCGGGCGGGATTACCACCTGGTCGACTACTACGGCGCTGCCGATGCCGAGCGAGTGATCCTGATCATGGGCTCCGGCGCTCACACCGTCCGCTCAACAGTGGAGCATCTGGTGGCCAAGGGCGAAAAGGTCGGCGTCGTGCAGCTGCGGCTTTACCGGCCATTGCCCACCGAAGACCTGCTGGCCGCCATACCGAGCACCGCCAAGGTGGTCGCGGTGCTTGACCGCACCAAGGAGCCCGGAGCTGGCGGCGAGCCGCTGTTCCTCGACGTGGCTGCCGCGCTTGGTGAGGCTCACGCTGCCGGTCGCCGCGAGCACCTGCCGCTGTTGGTCGGTGGGCGCTACGGCCTGAGCAGCAAGGAGTTCACCCCGGCGATGGTGGTGGGCGTGTACGCCGAATTGGCCAAGGCCGCTCCGCGTCCGCGGTTCACCGTTGGCATCAACGATGACGTCACCATGCTCAGCCTCGACTACGACCCGAGCATCGACATCGAAGACCCAGCCACCCTGCGCGCAGTCTTCTACGGGCTGGGCTCGGACGGCACCGTGGGCGCGAACAAGAACAGCGTCAAGATCATCGGCGCCATCGAAGACACCTACGCCCAGGGCTACTACGTCTACGACTCCAAGAAGTCGGGTTCGCGGACGGTTTCGCATCTGCGCTTCGGACCTAAGCCGATCGAGGCGCCTTACCTGGTCAGCAAAGCTGGCTTCATCGGCGTTCACCACTGGTCGATCCTGGAACGGATGGACGTGCTGGAGTTCGCCCGTCCGGGCACGATCCTGCTGATCAACACCCCACACAGCGACGAAGACACTTTCGCCCAGTTGCCCGAACCGATGCAGGCCAAAATCATCGCCCTCGGCATCGAGTTGTGGGCGATCGATGCCAACACGGTGGCTCGCAAGGCTGGCATGGGACGACGCACCAACACGGTGCTGCAGACCTGCTTCTTCGCGATCAGCCAGGTGCTACCGCGGGCGGCGGCCATCGACGCGGTCAAAGCGACTATCCGCAAGACCTATGCCAAAAAGGGCGCCGATGTGGTGGCCAAGAACGAGGCCGCGGTCGACGCCTCGGTGGAGCATCTGCACAAGCTAGCCGTCCCGGTCGGCACCAGCGGTGCGAAGCCGATGATTCCGCCGGTGCCGAGCAGCGCCCCGCAGTTCGTCCGCGATGTCACCGCCTCGATGCTGCTGGGTACCGGCGATCAACTGCCGGTCAGCGCCATGCCGGTGGACGGCACCTATCCCTCTGGCACGACGAAATACGAGAAGCGCAACATCTCCGATTTCGTGGCCACCTGGGATTCCGAATCCTGCATTCAGTGCGGAAACTGCGCCTTCGTCTGCCCCCATGCGGTGCTGCGGGCGAAGTACTACACCGCCGCCACGCTGGACGGGGCTCCCGACTCCTTCCAGTCGGCTCCGCTCAATGCGGCTGGCTTCCCCGGTTCGCGTTACACCCTGCAGGTCTACGCCGAGGATTGCACCGGCTGTGGGCTGTGCACCGAGGCGTGCCCGGTGAAACCTGACGGCGGTGCGAGCACCCGCCGCGCGATCAACGTGGTGCCACTGCCCGACAAGACTGCAGAGATCGAAAATGTGAAGTTCTTTGAGTCGATCCCGGTGAACCGGCGCTCGCGGGTGGACTTCGCCAATGTGCGTGGCACCCAGTTCCTGGAGCCGTTGTTCGAGTTCTCCGGGGCCTGCTCCGGGTGCGGCGAGACGCCCTATCTGAAGCTGCTCACCCAGCTGTTTGGTGGCCGGGCGACGGTGGCCAATGCCACCGGGTGTTCCTCCATTTATGGCGGCAACCTGCCCACCACGCCTTGGTCGAGCAATAAGTACGGCCGCGGCCCGGCCTGGTCGAACTCGCTGTTCGAAGACAATGCCGAGTTTGGTCTTGGCCTGCGCCTAGCTGCTGATCTGCACACCACCAATGCCCGCAAACGCCTAGAGCAACTGCGCGCCGAGGTGGGCAATGAGACCGTGGACGCAATCCTGGACGCCCCGCAGATGTATGAATCGGAGTTGAGCCAGCAGCGCGCCCGGGTGGAGGCGCTGAAGGTGCAACTGGATTCGATGAGCGGGCCTGGCGTGGAGGACCTGCGCTCAGTAGCCGATCATTTGCTGCGCCGCAGTGTCTGGATTGTCGGTGGCGACGGCTGGGCCTATGACATTGGCTCGGCCGGCGTCGACCACGTCCTGGCCTCAGGGCGGAATGTGAACATCCTGGTGCTGGACACCGAGGTGTATTCCAACACCGGCGGCCAGGCGTCCAAGTCGACCCCGATGGGTGCGGTGGCCAAGTTCGCCGCTGGCGGCAAGCTGACCAACAAGAAGGACATGGCCCTGCAGGCCACCGCCTACGGCAACGTGTACGTCGCCCGAGTGGCGATGGGCGCAGACCCCCAGCAGACCTTGAAGGCCTTCCGTGAGGCCGAGGCCTACGACGGGCCGAGCCTGATCTTGGCCTACAGCCACTGCATCGCTCACGGCATCGACATGCGCAAGGGTTTGGATCAGCAGTACGCAGCGGTGGCCTCGGGCCACTGGCCGCTGATGCGGTACAACCCGGTGCTGCGGGAATCGGGCAAGAACCCGTTCCTACTCGATTCGCCACGCCCGCGGATGCGACTGCGCGACTATCACGCCAAGGAACTCCGCTTCCGGATGCTGGCCGACTCTGACCCCGAGGCCGCTGAGCATCTGCTCGAACTCGGCCAGGAGCAGGTGAACCGGCGTTGGGCCGAATACGAGGAGATGGCCACCCGCGGGGCGGAGCGCTTCGCCGCCGTAGCGAAGGGCTGACCTGGGCGTCCACCACCCCGCTGCTTTGCGCCCCTTACTGCGCTTTGCGCCTGCTGTAGCGGGCGCAAAGCCGCCTAAGGGGCGCAAAGCGGTGGACGGCGCTGGCGGTGGTTTGCATTCCGCCAGCAGCACTTACTGCTAGTCCGCCCCCCATCTGGCCTCGGCTTCTGCTGAAATGGGCTTCATGGAAACCACCTACCTGGGGTTGCAGCTGCGCAACCCATTGGTCGCATCAGCTGGCCCATTGACCCAAACCGTCGACCAAGTGAAGAAGCTGGCCGGCACCGGCGTCGGGGCCATCGTGATGCACTCGATGTTCGCCGAGCGGCTGCGCCGCGATGCGGCTCACGACGCCGATCTGGAGGACTCCTATGCGGAGTCTTTCGCCGAGGCGACCAGCTACTTCCCCACCCCGCTACTCGAGCCTGATCCGGCCCGCAACTACCTGAGCCTGGTCGAACGCAGCGCTGCGGCGATCCCCATCCCGCTGATCGCCAGCCTGAATGCTGCCGACGTCGGCTCCTGGACGACCTACGCCAAGCAGTTGGCCGATGCGGGCGCGTCCGCGTTGGAGTGCAACATCTATTTCGTCCCCGGCGACGTCTCGCTCACCGGTGCCGAAGTTGAGGCCCGCCACCTGGAGATCGTCGCTGCGGTGACCAGCGTGGTGCAGATTCCAGTGGCAGTGAAGATGTCGCCCTACTTCTCCAGCACTGGGAATTTCGCCTTGCAGCTGATCGAGGCCGGGGCCTACGGCCTGGTGCTGTTCAACCGGTTCCTGCAGCCCAAGGTGCTGGTCTCGAAGATGGCGGTAGTTTCTGGCCTGGATCTCTCCACCCCGGCGGACGCCCACGTGCCGCGGACCTGGATCGCCACCCTGCGCAACCAAACCCACGCCTCGCTGGCCGCAACCTCAGGAGTAGACACCGTCGGCGACGTGGTCGCTTACCTGCTTGCCGGCGCGGACGTGGTGATGACCACCTCTGCTCTGGTGCGCCACGGTGCCGGCTACGCCGAGCAGTTGATCACCGGTCTTTCCGAATGGATGGCCTCCCGCGGCTTCAAATCGGTGAACGACTTCCGCGGCAAGTTGGCGGTGCCCCTGGATGCAGATGCCAACGCCTACGCTCGGGCCGGTTACGTTTCTGCGCTGGAGAATGCTCAGGAAACCTACGGTTCGCTGGCTTGAGCGCTATGCCAGGCGGGCCGTCGGCCGACTAAGGTGAGAACGTTTCGTCGAAGAAGGGTGCTGACATCCGCGAGGACGCAGAGACGGTCGTTGAACAGCCCGCAGTTGAGCGGCTAGCTAAGCGGCCGCTGACCATCGCCGAGTTCACCGACAACTACGGACCGGCGCATTCTGGCCTGCTGTATGCCGTGCAGTTCCTGGAGGAGCAGGTGTTGGCCGCCGGGCACAAGGTGCTGCTGGTGGCTCCAGAGGCCAATGGCCCCAACCCGCATGCGTTGAACCCCAACCGCCGCGAGATTCGGCTGCCCAGTGTGCCGATCCCGGGCGCGGGCGTCCGGTTGAGCATGGGGCAGGACTTTGACTACCGGCTGGCGCAGATGGTGGCCAATCCGCCGGATGTGATTCACATTCACGGGCTCGGCTCGATCGGCCTGTTGGGCATGTGGGTGGCCGAACGCACCAATCGTCCGATGGTGATCACCTGGCATACCGACCTGGAGGCCTACGCCGAGCACTACTGGCACCTGATGCCGCTGATGAATGCGGCCTACAAGGTCTACAAGATGCACCTCGACAAGCCGTCCTGGGCCGCGATCATGAAGCAGAACATGAAGCGTCCGCGACGCGGCGGGGCGCAAGTGGCGCTGCTTGAGTTGGCCGCCAATATGCTCACCGACGCCGATCTGGTCACCACCCCATCAGACAAGACCGCGAAGCGAGTCTTGGAGATTGCGCCGAATGCCAAAGTGCGGGTGGTACCCAACGGCACCGACGCATTGCCGGTGTTGCCGCCGATCAGCAAGCACCGCGGGCCGCGGTTGATCTACGTTGGCCGGATCTCGGTGGAGAAGGGCATCGGCCTGATGCTGGACGCCTTCGAGTTGGTGCGCGATCAGATTCCCAACGCCGAACTGATGATCGTCGGGGACTGGAAGAACACCCCCAAGCGGCTGCGCCGCAAGCTGCAACGGGCGTCCCGCTTCGGTGGGGTGAAGCTGCCCGGCCAGATTCCGCGGGAGAAACTGGGGGCCTATTACGCCTCCGGTGACGCGTTCGTCTTCACCTCGCTCACCGACACCCAGGCGCTGGTGCTGCATGAGGCTGCCCACGCCGGACTGCCGTTCATCATGGTCGATCACGAGTTGCGGCTGGTGGTGGAGCCGGGAGTGAACGCGGTGCTGGCCAGGCCCAACCAGGTGTCGCTGGCCGGGGCAATGGTGGGCATGATCAACGCCTTGAAAGACCCCGAGTTCGCCGAACGGGCCCGCGCCCGCTCGATGGAGATGGCCGCCCGCTGGACGATCGATAACCAGTCCAAGGAGTTCGTCGAGATCTATGAGGCCTTGGCCGCTGGCCAGCCGGTGAATACCACCGAGGACCTCAAACCTGACTATGGCCGCCGCATCTTTCCTAGTCGGACGGTGCACGCGCCGTACGATCGGCCGCCAGCCACCGACAGCGACTGAGGCCGATCAGATAGCGGCCTGCGCCGCCCTGGCCAGCAGTTCGGCCAGCGCGTCATCATCACCGGGCGCTTCGATCAGGCCCGGCGCCCAGGTGCCATCGGCTCCGGGGCTGCCGATCGTCCGGGTGGCCAAGTCGTAGACGCCCATCACAACTTCGTGGCGCAGGTCGGCGGCCAAGACGGTCGCGCTGACCGCCGCGTTGGCCAGCGCCGAGACGCCCACCAGGGCGTCCCGGTAGCCGGGATCGTGCTGCACTCGTTCGCCGTGGATCTCCCGCAGCGCTAGGTCGGCCATTCGCACGCCAGCCAGCAGCGAGTCGATCACCCCACGCAAAGCCGGGTCGTGCACTAACTCCAAATAGCCCCGGGGCTGCAGCATCGCGTCCACCGCTGCGCTGACCGCCCCGCAGTTGGAGTGGCCCAGCACCACCACCAGCTGCAATGAGGCCAAGTGCTCCACCGCGTAGTGCAGGCTGCCCACACAATCCGAGCCCGGCACGTTGCCCGCCACCCGCACCACGAACAGGTCATTGGTGTCTTGGCCCAGCACGAGTTCGACTGGCACCCGGGCATCAGAGCAGCCAAGGACGGCCGCGAACGGCTCCTGATGCAGGCCGTCCGGCCCGGCCAGGCCGAAGGTCTCCGGGCCGACCGGGATTCTCAGCTCGGCACCGGCGGCACCCAAGGCGGCGAAGGCGGCGTTGCCCGCATCAAGCCGAACTCGGGCGGTGTCGGCATCCATTGGGATGGGCGGCAGGGCGGCCTGGTCTTCATACCAGGTGATTTGGCGGCTCATGGCACCAAGCATTGCCGATCAACAGCCCTTCGAACTACGCCTGCGCCCGGAACCCCCGCAGGCGCAAGCTGTTCAGCACTACGAACACGCTGGAGAAGGCCATCGCCGCGCCGGCGATCATCGGGTTGAGTAGGCCGAGAGCGGCCAAGGGAATGGCGGCCACGTTGTAGCCGAAGGCCCAGAACAGGTTGGAATTGATGATGCGCAGCGTCGCTCTGGACAGCCGAATGGCGTCGGCGGCCAGGCGCAGGTCGCCGCGCATCAGGGTGAGGTCGGCGGCTTCAATGGCTGCGTCGGTGCCCGTGCCCAAGGCGATACCGAGGTCGGCCTGGGCCAGGGCGGCAGCGTCATTGACCCCGTCACCAACCATCGCGACCTTGCGGCCAGCGGCCTGCAGTTCGCGAACCTTCGCCACTTTGTCGGCTGGCAGCACCTCGGCGATTACCTGCTCGATACCAACCTCGCCTGCGACCGCCTCAGCGGTGGCCCGATTGTCTCCGGTAAGCAGAATCGGCGTGAGGCCGAGCTTGCGCAGCTGCCCAACGGCCTGCGCCGAGGTGGGTTTGACGGTGTCGGCCACCTCGATGGTGCCGCGAAGCTCGCCGTCCCAGCTGATGGCAACTTCGGTGAAGGGCCCCGAGACCGCAGCGCCAGGGTGATCGATGACCCGGTCGACCCACTTCAGTCGGCCGACCCGCACGGCCCGTCCAGCGACGACAGCGGTGACCCCGAGACCTGGGGTGTTGGCGAATCCGCTCGCGCTCAGTTCACTGGCGGCGTGGGCGGCGATCGCCCGCGCCACCGGATGCTCCGAGCCGGCTTCGGCCGCGCCGGCGTAAGCGAGCAGCTCCGCCTCGTCCACCCCGGGCGCGGGACGAACCGCCACCACCGCCATCTGACCGGTGGTGATGGTGCCGGTCTTGTCGAGCACGATCACCTCGATCCCTTTTGCGCGCTCCAAGGCTTCGGCGCCTTTGATCACGATGCCGAGTTGGGCACCACGACCGGTGCCGACCAGGAGCGCGGTGGGCGTGGCCAGGCCAAGCGCGCACGGGCAGGCGATGATCAGTACCGCCACTGCGGCTGCGGCCGCGAAGGAGAGGCTCTCCCCCAGCAACAGCCAGGTGCTCAAGGTAAGCAGCGAGAGCACCAGCACCACCGGGACGAAGACCGCCGAGATTTGGTCAGCCAGCGCCTGCACCTGCGATTTGCCGGCCTGGGCCTGAGTGACCAGCCGGGCGATCTGAGCCAGCTGGGTGTCCTTGCCGACCTTGGTGGCCCGTACGACCAGGCGTCCGGTGGTGTTCAGGGTGGCCCCGATTACCGCATCACCCTCAGCAACGTCCACCGGCACTGATTCTCCGGTGACCAGCGAGTTGTCGATGGCTGAGTCCCCGGCGACGATCACGCCGTCGGTGGCCACCTTTTCCCCGGGACGCACCACAAACTCATCGCCAACTTTCAGCTGAGCGATTGGCAGTTGGGATTCGCGGCCGGCAACCAGGACGCTCACCTCGGTGACGCCCAGATGCAGCAGGGAGCGCACAGCCCGCCCGGCGGCGTCCTTGGAGCGGGCCTCCAGATAGCGACCCAGCAGCAGGAAGACCACGATGCCGGCCACCGCTTCGAAGTAGATGGCCGACTGCCCATGGCCGCGCATCAGCGCCAGTTCGAACTCGTGGGTGTAGCCGGGCTGCCCGGCCGCGGTGAACAACAGGGCATACAGCGACCAGGCGAAGGCCGCGGTAGTGCCCAGGCTGATCAGGGTGTCCATGGTGGTGGCCCGATGCCGGGCGTTGACCAGGGTGGAGCGATGGAAGGGCCAGGCCGCCCAGGCATAGACCGGGACGGTCAGGGCCAAGCTCACCCATTGCCAGCCGGTGAACTGCCAGGCTGGAATCATCGCCAACAGGATCACCGGGACGCCGAAGGCGGCCGCCCAGATCAGCCGGACGCGCAACACTGCGGCATGATCGACCGGCTCGGCCTGCGGCTGCGGCAGCGCGGCCCCGTAGCCGGTGTTCTCCACAGTCTTGATCAGGTCGTCAATGGTGAGCAGGGGCGAATAGACCACAGTGGCAGTCTCAGTGGCGTAGTTGACTGAGGCCTGCACCCCGTCCAACTTGTTGAGCTTCTTTTCGATCCGCGCCGCACAGGAGGCACAGGTCATGCCCGAAATATCGAGTTCGACTGCTTCGGGAGCCGACGTGCTCATCGGGTCACCATCAGGCGACGCTGTAGTCCCCGGCCTCGGCGACGGCTTCGACGATGCGGTCGAAATCGATCGGGGCCTGCGAGGTGACTTCCAGCTTGCCGCCCTCAAGGGTGACGGCTACCTCAGTCACCCCAGGGATGCCGGAAACCTCTTCTTTGACATGGGCGACGCAGTGGCCGCAGGTCATGCCGGTGACGGTGTAGTTGGTGATCATTGCGGGTTCCTTGCTGTTGGCGGTCAGGAGCGGACGAGTCGGGCGATGGCGGCTGAGGCTTCGGCGATCTTCTCGGCGGCCTCTTCATCGCTACTGCGGGCGGCTCGCACCACGCAGTGGCTCAGGTGTTCGTCGAGCATGGCCAGCGCGAGGGATTCCAGGGCTCTGGTCATGGCCGACACTTGAGTGAGGATGTCGATGCAGTACTGCTCGGATTCGACCATGCCCTGCAAGCCACGGGCCTGGCCTTCGATCCGTTTCAACCGACGCAGATACTCCGGCTTATGGTCGAGGTAGCCGTGGCCAACGTCGTGGTGACAGGCGGACTCGTGGGTCACCTGTGAACCGTGTTCTCTATCCATAAGACATCCTCCCTAGTCAGGATACCCCCGATGGGTATTTGGCACACCCCCCAGGGTGTGGACGTGGTGTGCATAACCTCCACAGACTCCGTCGCCATACACCCTCCACCGGTACTCCTGTCAAGAGGGAACAGCGGCAGCAAATCCATGGAAAAAACCTTCAATCCACAAAGTGTGAACGGTGTATCCCCTAGCCGTAGCCATGTCCTGAGGAATCAGGACTGGCCGTCCACACTCGCAGCACCGCTTCATGCACAGGGCGGTGAGCGCAGACGCTAAGTTGTCCCCATTTTGTCCACAGGCCCCTGTGTATCCAGCCATTGAGGGCACCGCGGCAGAGGGCTACCGTGGGCCCACCGAGGAGCCCGAAAACGAAGTGTCAGTGGCGCGACCTACCGTGTTCCTCATCCCCCAATTAGGACGCGCCGGAGGTTCAGATGTCACTCGCGGAAGTGATGCCGTACGGCGGCGAGATCGAAGCTGGCGGCGTTGATCGCACCCCGCCGCAAGATGTCGCCGCCGAACAGAGTGTGCTGGGAGCAATGATGCTCTCCAAGGACGCCATCGGTGACGTGGCGGAGGTGCTGAAGGGCCGAGATTTCTATCGGCCTGCCCACGAAATCGTCTTTGATTCGATCCTGAATCTGTATGGCCGCGGCGAACCGGCCGATGCCATCACGGTGGCTGATGAGCTGGCCAAGCGCGGCGAACTGGGTCGCGCCGGCGGCCATATCTACCTGCATGACCTGCTGTCCATGGTCTCGATCGCCTCAAACGCCGGCTACTACGCCGAGATCGTGCGCGAGAAGGCGATTCTGCGCCGCCTGGTCGAGGCGGCGATGAAGATCAGCCAACTCGGCTACAGCGGCCAAGGCGACGTTTCCGGCATCGTGGACGCCGCCCAACAGGCTGTCTATGCGGTTGCCGAAGGCAAGGCTGGCGATGACTACGAGCCGCTGAGCGCGTTGATGGAGTCCACGCTGGACGAGATCGAGGCTCTCAGCGCCAACGGCGTGATGTCGGGCGTCCCGACCGGCTTCCTCGATCTTGATGAACTGACCAACGGCTTGCACGCCGGGCAGATGATCATCATCGCGGCCCGTCCCGGTATGGGTAAGTCGACCCTTGGGCTCGACTTCGCCCGGTCGGCCTCGATTCAGCACGGCCTGTGTTCGGCCTTCTTCAGCTTGGAAATGACCAAGACCGAGATCGTGATGCGCCTGATTTCGGCCGAGGCGCAGGTGCCGCTGGGCGACATCCGCAAGGGTCATATGAGTGATGAGAACTGGCGCCGGATCGCCAAGAAGACCGCTGATGTGTCTTCGGCGCCACTGTTCATCGACGACTCGCCCAACCAGACGATGATGGAGATTCGGGCCAAGGCGCGGCGGTTGAAGCAGCGTCACGACTTGAAGCTGGTGATCGTCGACTACATGCAGCTGATGAGTTCGGGCAAGCGCGTCGAGAGCCGCCAGCTGGAGGTTTCGGAGTTCTCCCGGCAGATGAAGCTGCTGGCCAAGGAGCTCGAGGTGCCAGTGATCGCGCTGTCCCAGCTCAACCGTGGCCCGGAGCAGCGCACCGACAAGAAGCCGATGCTTTCCGACCTACGTGAATCGGGCTCGCTGGAACAGGACGCCGACATGGTGATCCTGCTGCACCGCGACGACATGTATAACAACGCCTCCGAGCGCGCCGGCGAAGCCGACCTGATCGTGGCCAAGCACCGCAACGGTCAAACCAAGACCGTCACCGTCGCCTTCCAGGGTCATTACTCCCGCTTTGTGGATATGCAGCACTAACTAGCCGGGCCACCGAGCCGCCATTGAAGGGGGAACTCCAGCGTGGACAAACAGCAGAAGCTGAGGAACACCGCCGAAGGACTGCTCGCTGGCCTCATAGCCATCGGCTTCCAAGGCCCGTGGCGCTGGTCTCACCACCGGTGGGAGGAGGCCTTCTGCCAGGCGTGGGGGGCTTGGGAACCAGCCAAGGACCCCCAGGTGTTCCGCACATTCAGCATGGGTGGTTCCGCCAACGGGCGCACCTCTCAAGCGCGGGAGATCTTCTCTGCCGTCAAGCGAACATCCCCCTTCGCCGAATACAACCGTGAACCACTGAACCGCGCACCTCGGGGACTGACTCCCGAGGACTACCTAGCAACCTGTGTCGAAGGCGCCACTCCTCAGGAGTGGATGGACCTCGCCAGAGCGTTCCTCCAGGAAATGGGCGAGCCGATTCCAGATCGGCACGTCACCCTGTCGTGAGTCGGTTGGCTGGTTCTGTCCGCGCCGAATGACTTGGCCTGGCCGAGGGCATTCGGCGCGGCGAATCGCATCCTGCATTACCAGCCAGTGTGACTCGGATTGTCAGCATGTTGTGGTCGAATAGCCTCACCTAAGATCCCAAACGGGAGGGGACCAGAAATGACTGGCGCCGAGCCCTCTGCTCAAGTTAGCGCGAGTGACGTTCCGGCCGTGCCACCATCGCCCAACGGGCCCGTTCCGGAATCGGCGCCGCTGACACCCCGAACGCCAGCTCCTGAGCTCACAAGCCTCGCTCCTGAATACAGGGAGGAGTGGCACGGCACATATTTCGCGATCCTGAAACGGGCAATCGATGACCAGCCGGATATCCGGAACATCGCGCTCTCCGGCGCATATGGGCTAGGCAAGACGAGCGTGTTGAACAAGCTCGCCGAGGAGTTCAAGGGTCGCGTAATCAAGCTGTCACTGCTCACATTGGGCACCGAACCCGAGTCCGCCAGGCAAGGCGCGAGCCAAGTACCGGCGGCGGACACCAAGACGAACCGCATCCAGAAAGAACTCGTCAAACAGCTGCTCTATCAGGTGAACCCGAGCAGCGCACCAAAGTCCCGGTTCCATCGGATCCGCAAGGGTCGCTGGAAGGCCGAGCTGATCCCGGCCGCGATCGCAGGTGTCATCGGTGCCGCCGCCGCCCTGATGCTCGATCTGTCTGGGGTCACGAGCATCGGCCTCGTCGCGAGCACTGATATCCCTTGGCTTCATCCTGTCGTGGGGGCACTCGCGGCTGGTGTCGCGGTGGCAGGGGCGGTAGTCATCGCTCGCATGGTCCTCCACGGGCGAATCGTCATCGACAAGATCACCGCTGGCCCGGCAACATTGGCACTTCCGCCACGCTCATCGACCTACTTCGATGAGTATCTCGACGAGATCATTTACTTCTTCGAGGTCAAAAAGAAGGTCGAAATCGTCATCATCGAAGACCTAGACCGCTTCGACGACCCCGGTATCTTCGAGTCCCTCCGATCGCTCAACTCGACACTGAACTCAGCGGCTCAGCTCGACAAGCGCAACTTCAGGTTTATCTACGCAGTGAAGGACAGCATCTTCGAGAAGCTGGGGCGAGACGAGTCCGCATCAGACACCGACGAGGCTCAGGCTGAGCTCGTTCGCGCGAATCGCACGAAGTTCTTCGAGCTCGTCATCCCCGTGGTTCCGTTCATCACTCACAAGAACGCGCGCGACCTCCTCAATGGCCTACTGGCCGACCACAGGCTGGAGATACCCAAGGAACTCATCGACATCGCAGCCCGTCACATCGCAGACATGCGGCTTTTACACAACGTCGTCAATGAGTACAAAGTATTCAAGCACCAGCTCCTTGACGTGCCGAACCCGGTCCCTGGACTACTACCCCAGAACCTCTTCGCGATGGTGCTCTACAAGAACACACTCATGTCGGATTTCGAGAAGATCCGGCTCGGGCGAAGCCACCTCGACATCCTCTACAGCCGGTGGCGCACGCTAGCGAAGGAGAACACCGAGCGGCTGCGTGCCGCCAATCGCGAGTTGCACGAGGGAATTGAGTTCCAGTCCTCTGCGAGAGACCGCGCAGAAAGGCTTGCAAGTCAATTCTATTCGATACTCGACACCCTGCAAACCGCACCCGGGTCATTCATCTCCGTGGGTGCCCTCACCTCCATCAGTGAAGAACTACGAAGCCCGGAGACCTGGCGCAACCTCATCGAAGACGGGGAGCCCGTCGTCATCCAAGGAATAGACCGCAACGGGAACCGGAAACAGATGAGCCTCAACGCAGCTGCGATGGGGCGCCTCCTAGATACCGAGCTAGACACACGCGAATGGGTAGCACGCTCAGTACCCGCGGATGAAGAGCGGATTGCAGCCAATAACGAGACGCTAGAGTTCCTGCGGTATCACACGTGGGAGGGCCTCTGCCGGCGCCCCGAGCTGAAGAGCCCCCCACCTAAGGGCTCGCCGATGAGCTTCATCGAATGGGTACGGCTCCTCATGGCATCAGACCTCGCGGCTGATCTCGTCATCCACGGCTACATAACTTCCTACTACCCACTCCACGTCTCGACGTTCTACGGCGAGATGATCCGCCCGGCGGCCATGAGTTACATCATCCACAACATCGACCACGGACAGCCTGACACTGACTACCAACTAAACAGCGAAGACGTCGAAGCGATTCTGCGGGACCAAGGGCGATCGATCCTCACCGAGCGAAGCATGTACAACATCTCGATCGTGGACCACTTGCTTACAACCGACCCCGTCGACGCAGAGACGGTGCTGACCAACCTGGCTTCGGCGGGCCCCGAGGAGCTGGAGTTCATCGACGCCTACCTGGCTGCGGGCCAAAATGCCGTCTCGTTCGTCGAGCGGATAACTCCGCAGTGGCTTGACATCTTCAACCACCTCGTCGCGAACCCGCCAGGTGACGTCAAGAAACAAGCTGAGTTCATCGAGGCAGCGATCCGCCGCCGACGCGATCGCACAAGCTACGAAATCAGCGATCCCGTACGCCGCTTCATCGAAGCGAACTACCTGCAGCTTGCGGCCCTGACCGACCCCAATCGTGGGCGCGCAGCCGGAAGTGTCATCGACTTCTTCCAAGAGGCGAGCGCCCGCATATCCAGCGTACGGGGGCTCTCTAGTGCCGCACTGGAGCACCTTCGCGAGACCCGGGCTTACGTGATCACCGCCGAGAACCTCGAGGCCCTATCGGGGTCGTCCAACATCTCACTCAACCAACTGCATAGCGCACTTCCAAACGACGCCTACCAGTACGTCTTCACGCAGCCTCGCGCCTACCTCGATGCCGTCGAGACGTCGCGTGGAACGGATCACGCCATCGATACCCCCGATCTGCTCGTTGACATCTTCCACCGATGCCAGAGGTGGCCCGTTGACGCGATCAAACGGCTGGTCGCCAACTCGAGTGGCGACTGCGTCGTCAGCGACCTTGGCAATGTTCCGGAGCCTGTGTGGGAGGCGCTTGTTGCGGAGCAACGCGTCTCCATCACCTTCGGGAACGTGTTTGCGTACTTCGAAGCCAAAGGGAGCATCGACCAGCCCCTCTCCAGTCTCCTTTCAGGGCGGAATGCGATAGCCGCCGCGTCTGAGGCTGATCAAGAGGATCGAGCCAAACTGGCAGTAGCCATCATCAACAGCGGTGCCGCAAGTGGACATGCGCAACACCGGATTGACCTGGCGCTGTCTGTGAGTCCTGGAGAGCTTCCCTCGTCAGAGATCTCGCCGGAGCCCGGCGAACTCGTCGGCAGACTGATCGCCGCCGGCCTGCTGGCCGACGACGAGAGTGCCTTTGATTCCCGACTTCTCCTCGACTGGCCAAGCTACGAGTTCGCCATTCGGAGTTCGACCAACTACCTGGACTTGATCGGCGCAGAGACGCTACCAGGCAAGTTCATCGAGAAGCTCATGTCGAGCGATTCGGTTCGCGATGATGTGAAGGAGTCCGCCCTCGAGATCCTCGACGAGCTGGATGGCATCACCAGGGCCGGGTTCCAATCCATTGGCGACTGGGCGCTTAGGACGAAAGCCACACTGAGCGCCCCCAAGATCGACGCGATCCGCGCGGGCGGCGCCTACAAGACCACAGTCTTCGAACTCCTCAGCCAGGCCGGCGGACTCATCGATCTCGAAGACCTCAGGGCTATCCTTCGGAAGCTCGGCGAGCCATTCTCGACGATCGCGGATCCAGGCCGAAAGCGGCCCATCTTCCCTGCGGATTACGCGCCCCAGAAGATTCTCCAACGGCTGAAGGACGCAGGGATCGTCTCCGGCTTCCGGCCAAAGGGGCCGCACCACATCAGTGTCTCCTTGAAACAGGATTGAATGCACACGGTTAGGGTCGGCTCGTGAACTCAGATCTCCTGGCTCTACTCGGCGTTGTTGTCGGCGCAACCCTCGGTGGCGGCGCACAACTCCTCGCCACGAACCTGCAAGACCGCCGCAGACACCGGCAATGGCTTCGAGAACACCGCGCAGAGATCTACCAGGCCTTTCTGGCCGAGGCTGAGCAGTACTTCAGCATGTTGGACTACTACTACATCTTCGAGGCTGGCCGTGGCCCCGAGCCCGCCGAGGACCTCCTAGAACCGTTGTTCACTAGGTCCGAAGACGTCGGCCTCTTCGGGACCCACGAGGCGCACACACTCGCCACCGCTGCAGTCAAGTCACTAGTGCATCTCCAGGACGCGCCGTCCGGTAAGGTCCAAGCCCGCACAAGCGCGGCATCAGCCGCAATCGCAGCCCTGAGATCCCAGGCTCGGAAGGACCTATTGGCCTACGGCTAGAGACCCTTGCACGTCCGGTGACGGCCAACGCTCTTGCGCAGACAACCGTCAGTGCTCCTTCGTAGGCTCCAGACATGCCCGAAGAACGCACGGCCACGATGAAGGCGCTCCGCGACGAGCTCGCCCCCACAGTCCACAGCCTCGCGACCCTCCACTCGCACCCGGAGCTGGATGGAGTCTTCAAGGCACTCGGGCTCCCCACCCAACCCCCGCCGGAGGAAGAAGGCCACCAACCAACCAAACGAGAACGCGTTGAGTACTCCTGGGGTCTGGTGACTGAAGCGTCACTGCCCAGCATCGCAGAGGCGTTTCTCGCCAGCGGCGAGCTCGAGCCTGGCCGGCGAAACGCTGTCGAGGATGCACTGTGGTCCACGCAGTCTCACCCCACAATCGACAAGCGCACCCGTCACGAAATCGCCGCAGCCCTTGGCGCTCGTCCGCTTTGGCAAGACCTGGATGGCTTCTGGGCCTTGCTGCACCGCTGTTGGGTACTTGTCCCCGAACTGAGCATCTTCCTCTCCGATCTCGCCGGCGGGCCTCGAAGAGACGATCTGGAAGCGCGGATCAGACAGCACGTGTTCCGCAACGACGATTGGGATGCGAACGAGCTCTTTCGCCAGGTCGGCGCGTTTGAGGCCAGTGATCGGCGCTTTGGACTGTGGCTGGAAGGCTTGGTCTCGCCTGAGGTTCTCCCCAACGAGGGGGCTCAAGGTGAGCTCGTGACACTGATCAATCCGCCGCTGCAACGATCAGGGTTGGTACTCGAGGTGGTTGGCACATCCGACGGCTACCCCAGCTACCGGCTGCAGCCCCGTGGCGGTCGCCTCAAAGGACGGCCCAAGAACATCATCTTCGCCACCAAGGCCCGGCCCGACCTCCGGTTCACCGACGCCCTAGACAACGATGTGGAGGTGTGTGGCGACCCAGCGGATGTACTCATCTATGACCGGAGGCTCGACTTCTCCGCAGGGCTGACCTGGGCTGAACTCCAGGACTGGTGGGCAACTCGGTCAGAAATCGCAGACCCCGCCCGAGCCAAGAGCACCCTTTACAGGCGGCTGCTAGACAGCCTGCCCACCAACTCGCCGCCTCAACGCAACTTCTTCCTCGCCTATCACCAAGTCTTCGGCGACAAGATCCCCCAGATGCCCGCCCTCCTGCCCGAGGTCTGGCTTCTGTGGGATCCCAAGACAGTCGCGGAGCGGGGAAGAGACGCACTCCTCAATCTGCGTATGGACTTCGTGATGCTGCTTCCTGGCCGGCGGCGACTAGTCCTTGAGGTTGACGGGAAGAGCCACTACGCGAAAGGCAACAAGGCCGACCCAGGGACATACGCCGCGACAATGAAGGCCGACCGTCAGCTTCGGCTTGATGGCTACGAGGTGTACCGGTTCGGCGCGGCCGAGCTCCTTACCCTCGACCAGGCACGCTCGACCATCTCGGAGTTCTTCACTCGCCTCCGTTGGGGACACTCGACCACCCGGCCTGAACCGCTCCTACACTGACGCCATGCGCGAGCCATGCCCGTTTTGTGGGTCCTCAGAAGGCAGGTCCACAGCTGAACACTGGCTACCTCGTTCATGGAAGGAGCACTTTGCCATCCCGACCGTACTGGTCGACTCGACACACACAAACGGCATGCACATGAAGACGTCGTACTCGAGCAAGACTCCCTTCGACAAGAAGTACCCAGGCGTCTGCGCCCAGTGCAACAACGTGTGGCTCCGCGAGATTGACGAGGCCGCACAGGATGCCGTGTTAGCAGTGGCAACCGGGAAGCGCGCTTGGTTCAGATCCACCGAATTGAACGCAGTGGCGATGCACCTAACACGTACCGGGCTGATGCGGATGTGGGGAACTCGATATGAAGTTGAGTGCCCGCTGGCCAAGATGCGTGAGTTCCGGCATACCCAGCGCCCACCGGAAGGCACCCGCATCTTTGCGGCGTGGTCGGAAGATGCGTTTGTGCTGGCTGGGGGTCGCCACGACTTGCTGAACGTGAACGGTGACCCAGAAACGAACATGCACCTCGCTTCCTGGTCGATGGGCAGATTGTTTGCGCTTGTGATCATCCCGGCTGCAGGGATGGAGCCGACATCAGACACACTCGCCAGGCTCATACATAGGCACGGGCAACGCAAGGTCAGACTCATCTGGCCAGCCCCGCTCAGTTCAGTCGTCGCCCTTCGCCCGATTGACCCGCAGCTCGCGCGCCGCCTTAGCCGGCCCAAAATACTCGGCACCGCCGAGCCGACCGAGGTTGAGGTGGCTCTTCCGCACCACTTGACCACGCGGCTGGAGCGACTGCAACGGGAGGGAAGGATGACATCGCTCATCAAGTTCCCTGATACCAACAAGCTGGCGGACGCGGTCACTCAACAAGCACCAGACTCTCAGGCTTGAACACTGCACGGTGCGTCCGGAACAGCTACCTCTGTGCAGACTTCCGAGCGCCTCAGTGTTCAGACTTCGCTGCATCTCGACATGCAACAAAAAACTGGGAGATGCAGTCAACTCTTCACAACCGGGTTCGTATACATCATATGAAGAAGCTGAGGACCGGGCTCGCGCGTCCTTGATCGAGGGAAGTGTCCGCGGCAGTCGCGCCTGAACCAGAGGTGCGCGGCGGCCCCCAGTCGCTGGAAACGCCCGCTCTCAGATTCGAACTCTGCACATCCGTTGGAGGACTGCGCCTTCTGTGCAAACTACCGAGCGCGTCAGTGTTCAGACTTCGTTGCATCTCAGCAACGGATCAGATGTCGGCCGATGCGTACCGTGTCCGACCGTCAGTGAGTACGTGCTCGCGCGCGCTCTCGCTAACCGCGCCGAGGTGCTGGACGTTCAGCCGTGCTTCCCGCAACGTCATGTGATTTGGGCCGCTCACACGGTCAGGATCAGTGGTTCCATCGTCCTCCCAGAAACACACGCGACAAATCTCATACGCGCCGCGCTCTGGCAGGGTTCGGTACCCACAGCAGGGACACGCAGCCAGCTCTTCAACGTCACCGTCAACCGCTTCGTGGCGTCCCAAATTCGCAAGCTGACTGGTCAGATAGGCGTTGAGGACACCGACATAGGCGCGGCGGAGAGCGATCAGTGCGAGCGGATCGTAGAGCGACTCTCCTGGGTCATCCGGCCGATCGGCGCGCGCTAGGGCTTCTCTCAGCAGGTCGGGGAGATCGCCGTAATCAGGGTCACCGGCGTCGATGGTCCACCAGTCGAGCAGCAACGCCTCGCGCTCATCACTGGAGAGTTGGGCAAGATCACGTCGTGCCAAGAGATCAATCGCTTCGTCTCTTCTCATGAGGCTACCTCCACATTCACCTGATCACTCGCGGGCGAACTATGCACGGCGCACCCGTCCCCGCACAAGGGGCCGCTATGTTGCCACCCATGCGAGTCCTGATCGTGCTAGCCCATCCCTCACCTGCCAGCTTCAATCACGCCATCGCCCGCGAGGTCGCGAACTCACTGACCTCCGTCGGCCACCAGGTCATCCTCAAGGACCTCTACGCCGAAGCCTTCGACCCGCTCCTTCCGGCCGGGGAGGCTGCGCGTGCCGCCACCCTGCCGCCGTACGTAGCTACCGCCGTCGCTGAGCTCGCCGGCGCCGACGGGATCGTCATCGTGCACCCCAACTGGTGGGGCATGCCGCCCGCGATCCTCACCGGCTGGGTCGACCGCGTGATCCGTGTGGATTCCGCCTACAAGTTCCAGCCCGGGGACCACGGCGAGGGCGTCCCCATCGGCCTCCTCAAGGCACGAGCCGCGCTCGTCATCAACACCGCCGACACCGACCCCGTCCGCGAGCGGGACGTCTTCGGAGACCCGCTCGAGCGAATCTGGCGCAACTGCATCTTCGGTCTTTGTGGTGTTCAAGACTTCCACCGCAAGACCTTCAGCGTCACCGTCACGAGCACCGACGCCGAGCGCTCCGCCTGGCTCAGTCAGGCGGGCGAGCTTGCTCGCACAGTGTTCCCCTCGGACAACCCAGACACCTGAACTGGGTGCCACATCGTCGATCGCCGGCACAGGCCCCTCCAACTCTGCACAGCCGGTACGACGTGCCCATCGGTGTGCAGACTTCCGAGCGCATCAGTGTTCAGAATTCGCTGCATCTCGACAGGCGGCGCTCCTGTGGAGATGCAGCCAACTTTCACAAAGGGCTTCGTATACATCATAGGAAACAGGAGTCTGGCTCAATCAGGAGATCCGCACGCCGAAGATCTTCTTGTCGTACGAGGCGACCACGAGCATGTTGTTGTAGATCGCCGGGGACGCCTCGATGTTCTTGCCGAGGCTGAGTGTCGAGTAGTCCTGCCCGGTGTTCGGGTCAAAGAGGTGCAGCAGGCCGCCGGCATCACCGAAGACCCCGTAGGAATGGCCGTCCTTGCCCTGAAAGATGACCGGTGAGCTCCACGAGTAGCGGTCGAGGTGGCGGCTCCAGGCAAGCTTTCCCGTGTTGCGGTCGAGCGCGACGAGGTCGCCGCTGAAGTCGCCCAGGCACTTGCCGAAGATGCAGAACGGGGCGGCGGTCTTCGAGACGTTGAAGATCACCAGGTCGGCGGTCTCGCCCTGGCCCAGCGCCGGGGTCGCCAATAGGCCGCCGTTGTTCGGGTAGGACGCCACCGTCGGCACGTTCTTCTCCCACACGATGTCACCGGTGAGCGCGTTGATCTTGCGCAAGTTGGTTTCCATCGGGCCGCCGGTCTCACCCCGTTTGTCCAGCGTGTTGCCCTGGTACAGGAACGGGCCAGCAGGGGTGTCTTCGATCACGATGGACGCGTCCGAATCGTCGCCGATGTCACGAGCCCAGACGATCCGCATAGTCGTGGCGTCCCAACAGATCAGGTTGCCGTCATTGTCGGTGGCGTACATCAGATTGCGGTACGCGGCCGCAGACGACTCGACGCCATGGGCCTCCCGCAGTTTGCCGTTGACGGTGCGATCAACGCTGACGGGGGTCTTGTACTCCAGCTTGGTGAGGAGGGGGTTGACGCTCACCGTCTTGGCCGCCGGATCGAACTTCGCGTTCAGCTTCGCCTTGTACACCAGCCCGTTCTCCGCTGGCTCTATCAGGGTGTCGGTCGCGGCGTTGACCAGGGCGGACGAATCGAAGGCGCCCCAACCCTTGCGCGGCCGGGCGGGATCGTCCTGGCCAGTCCAGCCGGAGACCTCCTTGTTCTGGATCAGGTCGAAGATTCGGTAGCGGAACGGGCAGTCCTCCGTGTCCTTGTTGTTGTCCATGTCATTGAGGCCTTGACCCGAGTAGAGCAGCGGGTAGCCGCGCGGGTCGATCGAGCCTGTGCCCTTGAAACCGCAGCCGACATCGATCGGGTTCTTGGTCTGCTTCCCGGTGTCGAGGTCGAGCCGGTGGACCTTGCCCTCGAAGACCGGGTAGATCACCTCGGTCAGGTCCTTGTCGGCGAACTCGGGAGCGAAGCCCATCGCCTTGCGGGTCTGCTCGGGCCAGTTCACCAGCAGTGGCTGCCCTGTCCATCCGGCGCCCGGCCAGTAGGACGCGTCGCCGTGCGCCTCGCCGATTTCCTGCGTCCACACGATCGAGAGCTTCTTCTCGTTGACGTCGGCGGTGCCGTACGCGGGCGCGTCTCGGAAGTTGTTGCCCCGGAAGGTGAGCACGCCGGGCACCTTCGTGTAGGTCTGGGGCGCGCCGAAGGCCACCGTCTGGTCAGCGGCGTGCTTCTCCCGGACCTGGTTCTCGCGGTTCCACATCCGCCAGCTCACGTCGCCGTCGCTGCCGGTCATCGGGATGGACGTCCAGCCATCCGTCCCCGGGGTGCCGGTCTGGTAACCGGGCAGGCTCTTGAGCGGGACGGCGAGCTTGGCCGGGTCGGTCTGCGGGTCGTAGCTTGGCTCGAATACGGTCGTCGGACGGTTGGGACGCTCATCCACCGTGATTTGCGGCGCGGTCGAGCACGCCGCCATGGTGACCATAAACGCCGCTCCGACGACCAGCACGCCCCGCGAGAATCGACGCTTGAACCTAGGTACCAGCACCTGGCAAGACTAGGCGGTCCAATAATCGTTACCAATCTGATCGACCTTGCCCGCAATTTGGCGATCACCACACCGTCGCTATCTCTGGAAACGAGGACATTCGGGTGCGATGCGTCTCACTCGAAGCCGCAAGCTTCCTCGATCAGCCTCACACCCGCGCGACCAAAGGCGTCCCGTGGGTATCGCCACACCCAGCTGGTCAAGGCAGTCTCAGCATCGAACTCTGCACAGTCGTTGCGAGATGGCTCCTTCTGTGCAAACCGCCACCGCACCACTGTGCAGACTTCGCCGCATCTCGACAGCGACTCAGGAACTCGCGCTAAGACGAAACCGCAACCACCGCGGACGTCCCGATGACCTGACCCGCGTCGTCGAGTGCCTTGACCTGGTAGTACTGGGCGGCGCCGGGAACGGCCACCGAAGTCTCGAACCCCTTACGCGGTGACTTCGGCACGACGACGGCGAGATCAGTCTGGCTACTGCCCGCCAACACCTGCCACGCCGCGGTCTCGGTAGATCCATTCCATGAGGCGTACACCGTGGTCGTCCCGTCCCTCGACTGGGCAACGGTCTTGGGTGGCGTTGTCGGAATGCCGACCCAGTCGTCACGGAAGGCCCGGTACGAAAACATGTCACCGGGAAGCTTGACGTCATACAAAAGGTTCGAAGACGACGTACTCGCCTTATTGCCGGCCGCACCGAACTGCGAGAAGTAGGGCTCAATGCCCCAGCCAACGAACCAATCGCCATTGGGCAGCTCCTGCATGCTTCCCTGGCTCGACACTGACAGCGCTGGATCGTGGTAGGTGGTCTTCGCGACAGCGGCCGTCTTCTTGGCAAGATCGACATCGAGCACCAGACCACGAGAGGTGCCTTGCGCCTTCTCAGCATCACCATTGGCGGCGGTTCCACAGCACGCGTCGTCAAACAGGGAGACCTGGTCTGCGCCACGGAAGCGCAACATGTGCTGCCAGGAGAACCGCGCGTCCTTCGCCGGGGTGATCAGCGGCCACTTCTCATCGGACTGCTGCTTTCCATTGAGCTGCCACAGGACGTCCCCGCTCGACCGATCGACGGCATACCCGGCCCACATGTTGCGCAAGGACACCAGGAGTTCCCCGTTGGGTCCGATGTCCAGCGAGTTGGGATGGAAGACGTCCCACACGTTGGCGTCGGTCGAATTGGCACTGGCCGCAGTCTCGTAGGAGTCCTTCAGGCTGATGTGCTCCAACATGTCCCACGAGAACACGAGCTTGTCCGTGGCCAGATCGATCTCCTGGATGCCGTAGTCGCCCACGTAGCCATCCTTGGGCCCGCCGTACTCGGAGAGGTCTTTGGCCACCGTCTTGAAGGTGAGGAACAGCGCTGTTCCACTCGGCGTCAACACCAACTCGTGCAAGTCGGCCGTCCAGCCGTCCACGGCGCTGACCGTCTTGATGACGTTGTAGCTCTGGTCGTAGATGTAGAAGCAGGCACCCGGCTCGGGAGAGGCCATCGGAAGGTTCTGGTACTCAGGAGAGCCAGCAGCGGTCCCCTGCCACGTGGTCAGCACCGGCTTGCCCTGGTAGGTCTGAACCCGAAAACCGAGGTTCTCCATGCTCGTCCCCGGCACTGCCTTGAACCACACCGGATTGCCGTCGATGTCAGTGATGTAGGTGCCGGTCTGCCCGGTAGCCGCACCGGGCGCGTACGGCGCCGTGAAGACAAAACCGGACTTGTCGGACAATGCGTTCTTCACTACCTCAAACTTGGCTGGCTTGAGGTCGGGTTCAGTGACGAAACTCCACGCGTCAACCGAGGAGCCGCTCGAACTGCTGGTGGCGCTCGCCGAGGCACTGGCCGGCGCACTCGATGAAGCACTGCTGGAGGAACTCGCCGAAGCCGGCGTTACAACCGGAGCGTTGCTCGATGCGCATAGCGCACTGCCCGAAGACGCGGACGTGCCCGACGAACCAGAGCCGCTGCTGCACCCTGACAGCACCAGCGTTAAGACAACGCAACCAGCGAAGAATGCTCCACGGGAGGTAACCATGCACAGCACCCTAGTGATGGGGTGCAGACTTCGCTGCGGCTCAACACCGGTTTCACTCCCGGGACAAATAGAACACATGTTCGAGTCGTCGGGGGTTGGTGCTGCGCAGCGGTTGCGCGCCGCTATTGCTGCCCGCACCCAAGCCGAAATCGATGAGGCGGTCGCGATCGCCGATCTGGCTGCCGAAAATGCTTGGCCCGAAGATGCTCAGTTTGATGTGGTTGGTACCCGTCCCATCCGGATCGGGGCGGACGGCACCGCGCTGGTTGATGAGTTCCTGCCGTTAGAAGTCGCCGCGTTGAAGGGCATTTCGGTAGCGGCCGCGACTTGGCTGATCCGCGACGTCGTGAACCTGAAGGCTCGCCATCCACACCTGTGGTTCCAAGTCACCAAAGGCCACCTGCCGGTGTTTCGGGCCTGCCAACTCGCGGTTGAAGTGGCCCGCTACGACCTGTCGCTTGAAGAATCCTTGGCGTTGGATGCCGAGTTGGCACCCAAGATCGCCACCCTGCCCTGGGCGCGGGTACTCAAGCTGGCTCGTGGCTTGATCACCATCATCGCCACCGACAAAGTCACCGCTTTGGCTGAACAGGCCCGTGCTCAGCGCTACGTGCGCAAACACCCCACCGATGATCCAACGGTGGCCTATGTCGAAGCCCGCGTCGACGCTGCCGATGCGATCTTCTTCGACGCCGCCGTCGACCGCATCGCCGACATATTGGGCAGCCAGGGCGACCTGGACCCGAAAGAGATCCGGCGAGCCAAAGCCGTTGGGATCCTCGCCACTCCGGCCCGCGCCCAACTACTCCTAGCTGAAGCCGTCGGCGACCCTTCGACAGGCTCAGGGCACTGGGCGACCGCGGGCTCAGGGAATCGGGCAATTTCCCTGAGCTTGTCGAAGGGCAAAGTGCGCTCCACTGATCGACGCCTCCTACCTAAAGCGACCGTCTATGTTCATGTCGCCGAAGAGACCCTGCTCACCGGCCGGGGCACCGCCCGGGTTGAGGGCGTCGGGGCGATCCCGGCCGCCATGCTCAAACTCCTGCTGGGCAACACCAGGGTGCGGCTGACCCCGGTGGTGCAACCCTTCAAGAAACTGGCCGTCGACTCCTACGAAATCCCGGCCCGAATCCGCAACCAAGTCATCCTGCGCGACCGCGTCGAAGTGTTCCCCTTCTCCGCCCGCCCGGCCCGCAACAAGGACCTCGACCACACCAAACCGTTCCAAAGAGGCAAGCCCAAACAGACCCGGGCCAACAACCTCGGCCCACTGGCCCGCAAAGCCCACCGAGCCAAAACCCATGGTGACTGGCAGCTACACCAACCCGCCCCCGGCATCTTCCACTGGCAATCCCCAGCCGGCTACCAATACCGAATCGGCCCCAACGGCACCACCCACCACCACCACAACTCAAACCATGCCGCCTTCGACCAAGCGTTGTGGCAACACGACCTAGACAACCCACCACCCCCGACGGGAACTCATGTCGCTCAACCCTGACCACACCCATGCCCACCGGACTAGGGTGGTTATATGACCTTGTGGCAGGAAGGCATGATCCGGCTGGCCCGCTCGGCGAATGTCAAGACCTTCGCTCAGCGGCAGCCTTGGCTGCGCGGCCTGGCCAGCCAGTTCGTCGGCGGCGCCGATGCCCACGCCGCCCTGCACAAGGCCAACGAGTTGGCCAGCAACGGCATCGCGGCCACGCAGTTCTACCTTGGCGAGTATGTGACCGATCCGGCGATAATCGACCACACCGTCGCGCAACTCCAGACGGCCATCGCCGCCGCCGCTGACAAATCCCTGGATGCCTGCGCCTCGGTCGATCCAACCCAGATCGGTCTGATGATCGACGAGCAGACCTGCACCACCAATGCCGCCAGAATCGCCATCGCGATCCGAAAAGCCGTCCCCCAAACTCGCCAGGGCCACGACGCGCTGATGATTGACATGGAGGACGCCACCGTCACCGATGCCACCTTGCGCCTCTATTGGGAACTGCGTAGCGAGGACCTCCCGGTAGCGATCACGATTCAGGCCTACCTGCATCGCACCCATGCCGATCTCGACAAGCTGATCATCGCTGGCGCCTGGGTGCGACTGGTCAAAGGCGCCTTCGCCGAGCGGTCACGGGTGGCGGTGCGCAGTGTGGCCGATCGCGACTCCCGCTACCGACAATGCGCGACCCAACTACTCAGCCGGGCGGCCCGCGAGTCCGGTGTCTACCCCTCCTTCGCCACTCACGATCATCGGCTGATCGAGGAGATCATCGCCCAGGCTAAAGCGCATGACTGGTCGCCGGAGGCCTATGAGTTCGAGATGCTCTACGGCGTTCGTCCCGAACTCCAGCGAGACCTCGTCCGCCGCGGGCACCGAGTCCGGGTCTATCTGCCCTTCGGCAACGACTGGTTCCCCTACGCCATCCGGCGGGTGGGCGAGTCCCCCCGCAATCTGCGGTTCGTCACCTCGGCATTAACCCGACACGCGGCCCGACCGCCCCAGCCCTGAGGCGCACCTCATTTTCGGCACCATCGTGCCGATCTGCGACAGCCCCGACCCGAAATGGCGCTCCCGCCGTCCAAGTCGGCACGCTCATGCCGCCGACCCCGGCGATAGGCACGATAAAAATACCGAACGACACCGCCCACACCCCGAAGCCAGTGATCACAATGAAGGCATGCGCACGCGTCACCTCCTGATCACGGCCGGTGTCACCCTCGCCCTGCTGGCTCTGCCCGGCACGCCGGCACTCGGCACCCCGGGCAGCACCCGGGCCCCGGATGG
Organism: Propionicimonas sp.; assembly: GCA_013791955.1. GTDB lineage: Bacteria > Actinomycetota > Actinomycetes > Propionibacteriales > Propionibacteriaceae > Propionicimonas. Next base: position 116,030 of record VMSW01000004.1, on the reverse strand, counting down.
TCGAGGCCTGGCGCCCGCCCTATTCGCGCCAGCCAAGAAGGCAACCAAAGTGGCCCTCAGCGTGGATGCGAATGCCGGCCGCCACCCCATCAGCCCCTACATCTATGGCATCAACTTTGCTGGCCGAACCTCCGGTCTGACCAAGGCGTTCAACGTGCCGGTGGACCGCTGGGGAGGCAATGCCACCTCGCGCTACAACTACATCAACAACACCTACAACACCGGTTCGGACTGGTACTACGAAAACATCGTGGCCGCCTCCGGCCAGACCCTTACCGCCACTGTTGACCGCAACCGCGCCGCAAAATCGGCAAGCCTAGTCACCGTCCCAATGATCGGCTGGGTATCGAAGGACTCGCCGACCAGCCACCCGTTCACCTGCTCCTACCCGCGCTCGAGCTTCGCCAACCAAGACAGCTTCGATCCCTGGGACGCCAACTGCGGCAACGGCACCAAGAACGGCTACTCCACCCAGCTGGACGCTGACCCGAACACCACTTCCACGCCCGCCGGAGCCACCTTCGCGCGGAACATGGTCTCCTCGCTGGTGAGCCGCTACGGCACCGCCGCGGCCGGCGGAGTGAAGTTCTACTCGCTCGACAATGAGCCGGTGCTGTGGAACAGCACCCACCGCGACGTCCACCCCAACCCGCTCACCAACGATGAGCTGTGGACCAAATCCCAAGCCACCGCGAGCGCGATCAAGACCGCCGATGGCAGCGCGGCCGTCCTCGGCCCCAGCGACTGGGGTTGGTGCGCCTACTACTACTCCGCCGCCGACGACTGCGGGCGCTCCACCGCTGACCGCGATGCCCACGGTGGCCTGCCACTGGGTGCCTGGTATTTGCAGCAGTTCGCCGCTGATCAGAAGGCCGGCGGCGTACGCCTGCTGGACTACTTCGACGAGCACTACTACCCCCAAGCCAGCGGGGTCGCGCTCAGCTCAGCCGGCAATGCCGCCACCCAGGCCCGGCGCCTGCGCAGCACCCGCTCATTGTGGGATCCGACCTACGTCGATGAGTCGTGGATCAGTGACGCCAATGGCCGCAAACCGCTGACCTGGATTCGCACCATGAAGGCCTGGACGAAGCAGTACTACCCGGGCACTAAGACCGCGATCACCGAATACAACTTCGGCGGTCTGGAGTCGATGAACGGGGCCCTGGCCCAGGCCGACGTGCTCGGCATCTACGGCCGCGAAGGCCTGGATCTGGCCACTTTGTGGGGCCCGTCGAAAGCCAGCGATCCGTGGGCCTACGCCTTCCGGATGTACCGCAACTACAACGGCAAAAACGCCCAGTTCGGCGACATCTCGGTCAAGGCTGGCAGCGCGGCCACCGGCAAGCTGGCCGTCTATGCCGCCCGGCGCAGTCGGGACGGGGCGCTGACCATCATGGTGATCAACAAGACCAAGTTGTCGATCTCCTCAAAGCTGACTTTGTTGAACTTCGCCAGCTCGTCGAAGGCCGCGGTGTATCGCTACTCCTCGGCGAACCTGCGCAAGATTCTGAAGAAGTCCTCGCTCTCCCGCAAGGGCAAATACCTCAAGACCAGCTACCCCGGTTACTCAATCACGTTGTTGGTGCTGCCGAAACGCTGAGCGGGCGACTTGGCCGCTCTAGAGTGGGTAATGCCTAGATTGTGCGGCCCGAACATCGGAGACCCCAATGCGCATTGCCCGAAGCTCGATCACCATTCTCGCCTGTGCGCTAGCCATCTCCGGCTGCACGCCACCGGCCCCCGGCACCCCCACCGTCCCGGCCGGTTCACCCCCGCCATCGGTCGTGGCGCCGCCCGGATTCGACTTGGACTCGGCTGCAGCCGTCCCGCTGGCAATTGGGGCCGACGGCGGCAACGCCACCCTCACTTCCGGGGAGTGGACTGCGGTGGTCTCGGTACCGGGCGGCTCGGCTCCGGCCGGTGCCAACTGGACGCTGACCCCGCTGCGCACCGCTCCGGGCGGCCTGGTCGACGCACTCGCCCCCGGCATCTATGTTGATGAGGCCGGTCAGGCTCCCACTGGCGACTGCGTGATCGCTTTCGCGGTGAAAGGCAAGCCGCACGCTGATGCCAGCATTGTGAAACTCGCCGACGACGGATCAGTGGCCGAGGTGGTCGCCACCGTCCGGCAGGAAACCAAGGGCGGCACCCTGCTGCTGGCTGAAGTCACCGGCTTCTCCCCCTACAGCGTCGCCAAAGCTTCGGCTGCGGCCCGCAAGACGGCCAAACAGAAACGAGACAAGCAGGCCAAGAAGCTGTATGTGATCTCGGTGCACGACTCGGTGAAGTTCACCAAGGCCGACTGGAAGCTCGAGTTCACCCTCGATCTGGATCTCGCTGGCGGCTCGGCCAACTCTTCCGGCGCCTACACCGGCAACGCCACCCTGTCTGTCACCGGCCAATACACGAAAGACCTTGGCGTGCATAAAGGCAAGGGCAAGATCAAGGGGTCAGCCAAAGGCACCGGAAACGCCTTCCTCGTCGGCCTCCCCCTGGCTCCGCTGCCACCGCTGGGCGATGACTTCCCCTACCAAATGGAGGAGCCAACTGGCACCGGCACCATGTCTTTGGCCAGCTCCGGCTCCCTGAGCGTCAGCGCCGACACACCCCAAGGCCCCGCCTCCATTCCGGTCATGAGTGTGAACGGCAAAGACCTGGTGCCCTATCGAATCAAGGTGGAGGGCACCAACGTCACCGTCGAAATCGCTAACGTCGGCGAGTTCTCCGGGCACCTGGTGAAGTTCTGAACCTGACCTCAGCCCTGCTCACCAGCGGCCCATTGCACGCAGCATCTGCTCGGCCGTGGCGGCGAACTCGACCTCCAGCGGCGCCAGACCCTTGCCGGTGCTGCCACCGGGATGGGCCACTCGCCTGATCACCTCAGCGGCATCGATGCCGTCGCCATCCTGGAGCACCACCGTGCCAGCCACCGTCTGGCGAACCATTTGTCGACAATAATCCCGGTCGAGGCCGTGCCGGTCAGCCATGGCATCGGCCCAGGTCTCCATAATCCGGGCGTAGAAAGCTGGCCCGCTGCTGGCTAGGGCGGAGTAGAACGGCATCTCCGCCGCGCTCACTTCATAGACCGCCCCGGCGGCCCGCAGCGGCCCGCGGACGGTCTCACGCTCAGCCTCGGTCAGCCCCGGACCCCAGGTGACAAGGGTGCCGCCTTCGCCGGTAGCCAGATTCACATTGGGCAGCGTCTGCGCCCAGCGCGAGCCGAGCTGTTCGGCTGACAACTCCGAAGTGCAGGTCACGATCAGCGTACGCCGCCGCCGGGTCACCTCGGTGTTGGCCGCCAACACCTCGGCGGCCTGCGGTCCGCCCATCCACAGAAAGACCGGATCGCAGCGCTCCAGCACTTCAGCGGCCGATTCGAGCAATATCAAACCCGGCGCCTGGTCAGCCACCTGCTGCGCGTGCGCCGCCGTCCGGCTGAAGCCGTACACCTCGCCGAAGCCGGCCAACCCCAAACCGCGGGCCAACGCGGCCCCAAGACGTCCCAATCCGATGATCCCCACAGCCATGGCTGCGAGTTTAGGTTGCCCGGCCTGGCAAACCATCCACGCCCGCCTCGTAGCCGTGGTATGACTTGTAAGACTTCTACCACTGGGGGCAGCGTGCGTGCGCTGAAGTGGCTAGTGACCGGCCTGGCGATCGCGGTTGCGCTGGCTGGTAGTTGGGCTTGGCTCTACACCGAGAACAACCTTAATTACTTCACCAACGCCATGAAGGACGTTTGGGCCGCGGGCTACGTCGAGATGGATGCCAGCATCAATGGCTCTCGCATCCACTACGCCGAAGGCCCCGACAACGGCCCGGCCCTGCTGCTCATTCATGGCCAAACCCAGGACTGGCGCGACTACTACCCGGTGTTGCCCGAGCTGGCCGAGCACTTCCACGTCTTCGCGGTGGACGTCTACGGCCACGGCAAGTCCGACCACGACCCGGCCAAATACACCAACGTCGCCGTAGCCAAAGACCTCACCGCCTTCATTGCGCAGGTGATTGCCGAGCCAGCCATCGTCTCCGGCCATTCCTCCGGCGGACTGATCGCCACCTGGATGGCCGCCAACTCTGCCGACTGGGTGCGGGGCGTGGTGCTTGAGGATCCACCGCTGCTCACCACTACCTTCCCGCGGGCCAAACAGACCTGGAACTGGATGGACCTGGCCACCACCTGCCACAACTACCTCTACTCGGGCCAACACGACTTCGTCAGCTACTCCTTCCCCCGGGCCCGCTTCTGGCAGTTCTTCGGCGACAATGCCAAGCCGCTGATCGATCAGGGGTTGAACTACCACGCTCAGCACCCCGGTGAGGCGATCATCGTCGCCTGGCTGCCGCCGTCAATCAATGAGTCCTTCCGTGGCATGCCGACCTACGATCCTCGCTTCGGGGAGGCCTTCTACTCCGGCACCTGGGACGCCGGCTGGGATCACGTGGCGACCATGAAGAAGATCCGAATCCCGGTCACTTTCCTGCATTCAAAGGTCACCATCGGAGCGGACGGAATTCTGCAGGGCGCCACCTCCGATGTTGAGGCAGCCCAAATACACACCCTGATCGCCGACTCGAAAATGATTCAAACTGCCACCGGTCACAGCATTCACGGCGAAGATCCGGCAGTCTTTGTCCAGGAGGTCTCTGAGCTGGCCTCCCAGATAGCACCCCGCTAGCTCAACGATGGAGGAGCATGACCCATCTGCCAGGACCGCCACCAGGCAAGCTCGCCGGCACCGCAAAGGTCGGCGAGAAGGGACAGATCGTGATCCCGAAGGATATGCGCGACCTGTTCGACATCAACCCCGGCGATTCGCTGCTGCTGCTGGCCGACACCGAACGCGGCATCGCCATCGTCCGTCCCGAAACCTTGGAAGGCTTCGCCGACGGTGTGCTTAGCAGTGGCGACCCAGCCGCGGCTCCGAGCTGACATCACCGGGTGGTTAAGATGAGAGCGTCGTTCACATCTCACTGCCGCCGATTAGAAAGCGCAGGCATCGTGACCCACCTCAAGTCGACCCGTCCAACCCCACCGATGAAACTCCTGGTGGTGGCCGGATCAATGGCTTTGGCGCTGTCAGGCGGATTGGGTGCGACCAACGCCGCGGCGGTGCCGTCCTCGCCGAGCAAGGCCGTGGCCATCGGCCAGAGTTTTGTTGCCCCGCAGGCTAAGAAGACGAAGAAGACCAAGATCACCAAGCAGCCCGGCAGCGCCACGATCGGCCGCTATGGCACCCGAACCTCGATCACCTTCAAGGTGAAGGCCACCGGCACCAAGCTGCGTTACCGCTGGCAGCACCACCCCGCCTCCGGTGGGGTCTGGAAGACCATCAGCGGCGCGAAGAAGTCGAAGTACACCGCCAAGGTGAGCTCGTGGTCCAAGACGACGCTCTTCCGCGTGGTGGTGAAAGGCAAGAAGGGCACCAAGACCTCCAAAACGGTGACACTGACCGTCGCCTACCCCACCAACACCCCGGCTGCCGATGCCCAGCGCGCCTTCGGTCTCACCGGCGTGACTCAGGGCGTCGATCTGTCGGCCTGGCAGTACTCCACCTCCGGAAAGATTCGGATGAGCGCGGTCGCGTCCTGGGTTGGCAACACTGGTTTCACCATCCTGCGCAATGGCAGCGGCTCGCGTCCGATCAAGACCAGCTACACCGACATCTGCACCGGCAAGGCCAACGCCACCGGCAGCACGCCCGTGACCAAGGACTGCGCCTATCCCACACTGGCTGATGCTGCGACTGCCCGGAAGGTGCACACCGGTCACTATTGGTTCAACGGCTGGATCTCGAGCATCGACACCACCTCCAGCCAGGCTTTCGCCGGTGGGTACACCCCGGAGCAGTCGGCCCAACAGTTCGTCGCCCTACTGCTCGCCGATGGCAACTACACCAAAGCAAGCACCGACCCGCTGGTGCTCGACATCGAAGCTGGCAGCGCCTGGACGAAGACCGTCTCGGGCAAGAAGAAGACACTGAAGCTGCGGGCCTGGAGCCCCAGTGAGGCCACCCGCTTCCTGAACACGACCAAAGCGCTGCTCACCGCCGATGGCTACCAGGCCAACCTGTATGTGTATATGAGCGCCAACGCCACCGCGGTGAAGGCCAATGGCAGCTACCTGTGGCAGGACGTCGCCAAGATCACTCGGCTGTGGGTCGCCTCCTGGGGCACCAACAATGGGCGCATTCCGACCGCCCAGCCCAAGACCGGCCCCTGGACGACCTGGTCGATCTGGCAGTACACCTGCGAAGCCCGAATCAGCGGTTCGGGCGTGGGCGGATTGGACGCCGACATCGCCAAGGCTGACGCCTGGACGCCGCGCTGAATCAGCCGTTAGCGATCAGGACGGATCGGCCAGACGCTCCTCGACCCGGAGCACTTTGGCCGTCAGCTCCCCGGTGAAGCCGGGGCGAATGTCGGCTTTGAGCACCAGGCTCACCCGTCCGGAATAGGCGCCGACGGCTTCGGTGGCTCGCTTCACCACGGCCATAACTTCGTCCCACTCACCCTCGATGGTGGTGAACATCGAGTCGGTGTGATTTGGCAGGCCCGACTCGCGAACCACTCGAACGGCATCGGCAACAGCGTCCGACACCGACTCCGCTGAACCCAGGGGAGCTACAGAAAAGGCAACCAGCATTGCTCAAGCATGCCCCTGTTTGCGGGTGGATAGGGTCAAGAGACCGTCACCGTGACCTGGATGTTGGCGTGTTTGTCGTCAGCATTCGGCCCCTGGTCACAGTCGGCTGCGGGCTTGGAGCGGTAGCAATAACGCAGGTCAAGCTCGGTCTTGCCCTGCTTGCGCGCCACGACCTCCAGGTAGTAGGGCGCTGAGGATCCGGGAGGCGCGTCGGCCGCATACTCGCCAGCTATCGCCGCCTCAACCACGCCGGGGTTCGAGTCGGCCACCACCGTCCAGGAGTCGCCAACGGAGGCGCTGTACTCGCCCAATTTCAACCGGGCCGCCTGCCCTGAGGAAAGCCAGATCTGTGCCGTGCGTGAGGACCACTCGATCGGCAACTCCACCGGTTTGCTCGTGAAAACCGACGGAATGGGTATTGCCTGGCAGCCCGCGCTCAAAGCCAGCGTGAGCACCATCGCAACGATTCTGACCGGCCCCATGGCCCCTCCCCTATCACGTGCCTGCGTTTTCCTCAGCCTACGCAGGCGCGGAAGTCGGCAATTGCCGCAACTAGTCTCACCAGTCGCAACCCGGCCCCGAGCCGTAACGCACCGGGGCTAGCTTGGACGGATAGCCATTCGACGAGAGGGAACGTATGTCACTGCTGGGTACCAAGATCAAGCCTTTCCAAGCCACCGCCTACTACAACGGCGAGTTCGTGGACGTGAGCGATGCCAACACCGGCGGCAAGTGGTCGATCTTCTTCTTCTACCCGGCAGATTTCACCTTCGTCTGCCCGACCGAGCTTTCCGATCTGCAGGACTACTACGACGAGCTGAAGTCACTCGACGTCGAGGTTTTCGCGGTCAGCGCCGATACCCATTTCGTGCACAAGGCCTGGCACGATTCCTCGCCCCAGGTCGGCCAGGTCGCCTTCTACATGGTTGGTGACCCCACCGGCGAGTTGATCGAGAACTTCGACAACATGCGGCCCACCGGCATGGCTGACCGGGGTACTTTCCTGGTCGATCCCGACGGCGTCATTCAGTTCATGGAGGTCACTTCCGAAGGCATGGGACGCAACGCCGCGGAGCTCGTCCGTAAGGTTCGCGCCGCGCAGCACGTCCGCACCAACCCCGGCGAGGTATGCCCGGCCAAATGGGTCGAGGGCGACGCCACCCTCGTCCCATCAATCAAGCTGGTCGGGGCACTTTAAGCCCCCACCGGTTTGGATCGGCCACAATATCGGCGTGAAACGTGCACTGATCGCCGCAACCCTCGCCGTCGCTGTCTGCGTGTTTGGGTTTCTCGGCTATGAGACCGCCCGATTCGTCATGGCCAGCCCCGACCCGTCCTCGGCGGCTGCGGCCAAGCCGTTGCGGGAGGTGCAGGTCGATCCGAGCTGGATCAGGGCCGGCAACCCACGGTTCACCCAGGTCGAGATCTCCAGCTCCCCCGACGGGCGCACCACCAACGGTCTTTGGGCCTGCGAGGGACCAACCACCTTCGTCTGGCAATTCGCCGTCGATGAGGTGGTCTACGTGCTGGAGGGCGAGGTGAAGGTCGACTACCAGGGCACCTCCTTCGTCCTTCATCCTGGCGACACTGCGGCCTTCCACGGCGGCACCAGCGCCACCTGGACGATCGATCAACGGCTGAAAAAGGCCTACACCCTGCACAACCCGGGCCCGCTGGGTCGGTGGTGGCGTTCGATTTTCCCGGCCGCCTAACCCACGCGGTTCCCGGGGGCAATAGCCGCCCTACCCAAGGCCAGCCAGGTCTGCGATCATCGAGGCGACCGCCTCCCCCGCAACAGTGATCGATTCATGACTGAACCTGCCTCAAACTCCGGCCACCCCCTCACCCGCCGCACGCTGCTCAGCGCGTTGGCGTTGGCTCCAGCTGCCACTTTGGTGGCCTGCACTCCCGGGTTGGGAAACACTCCCGACCCGTCGGAGAGTCCACTCACCCCACGCCGGTCTGCCTCCCCTGTTCGGCCCGTGCCGTCGGCCACCGCAACCGCCCGGCCCGGACCAGTGCGCTACGGCCAGCTCAACTCAACCGCCACCGGGCTCACCCACGAATGGGTGATCTGCTATCCGCCCGGCACCGGGCCAGGCGACAAATTGCCGGTGGTGATCGCGCTTCACGGCATGGGCGACCAGATCGGAATCATCGAGTCCCTCAACTACCCCAACCACTTGGCCTCAGCGGTGGCCAACGGCGGGCGCCCGTTCGCCATCGCCGCAATCTTCGGCGGAGTGCTGTTTTGGCAACGTAGCGGACGCCAGGATGCCGGCGCGCTGGTGGCCTCGGAGTTCGTGCGGGTGCTGAAAAGGCAGGGGCTGAACACGTCCAGGCTGGCCCTAACCGGCTGGTCGATGGGCGGCTGGGGTGCGCTGCGGCTGGCCTGCGATGAGTTGCACGGCAAGGTGCGCGCCGTGGCCGCCCTGAGTACCCCCTGCTACGCCAAGTTGAGTGATGCGCCCGAATCCGGCTGGATGACCGAGGCTGAGTTCGAGGCCAACAACTTCTTCGACCGCACCGAAAGACTCGCCGACCTGCCAGTCTTCCTGGCCTGTGGCTCCTCCGATGCCTTCTATCAGGGCAACGTCGTCTTCGCCGACCGCCTCGCCAACACCGCTGGCACCTTGACCCCGGTGGTCAGTTTTGGCCCGGGCGAGCACGGTCATCCTTACTGGAAATCGATCGCGCCGGCCCAATTCCGCTTCCTCGGCCAGCACCTTTGAGGGGCGTCCCCTCTCGGGGACTGCACGAAAAGGCGACAACAGGGTCACAATGGGGATAGGTAGGGGGTATTGGCGAACTCGGGAGACCGCCAATGCCGCTCGACCCAGGCCCACAACCCGGGGTCTGTAGTTGAACACCGGTGGCTGCGCCCCCCGCATGCACCGCCACACATTGAGGACAAGCAGTTGAACCAAGGATTCGTCTCCCAGATCCGGCCCCAACGCCGATCGACGCGACGTCGCTGGCTGGCCGCATCCCTTTCCGCGCTCGCCGCTGCGGTGACCTTCACCGGTTTGGTGCCGATACCAGTGCCCGCCAACGCGGCACCGGTTGCGCCCGCTGCGGTCACCCGCGTATCCAGCCTCGTGGTCGTGCCCGGCCGCGACCGCATCACCGCCACGTGGACGGCGATCCCCGGAGTCTCCAGCTACCGGGTGCTGGTGTCCACCAGCCGCAAGTTGGTGAAGTCGGTAACGACCACCTCCCGCACTGCAGTGGTCTCCGGGTTGAAGAAATCCACCACTTACTACGTCCAGGTCGCCGCAGTACCGAGTGCAGCCGCCGCATCCAGCACCAGGGTAAAGACCAAGACCACCTCGGCCACGACCGGCCGCGGCCAGATCACCTCCGTCACCCCCGACGGAGTGAACACCGTCAAGGTGACCTGGAAGCGATTCAGCAAGGCAACCTCGATCTACCTCCGGATGTCGTGGGACAACGTCCCGCTGACGAAGGCGCAGAAGGGCAAGTACGCCCAGTTCGGTCCCTATCCGGCCACCGCAACCTCCGCGACGCTGCGGATTCCGGCTGCCTATCTGAGCATGATCGGATCAACCACCGGCAACCCCGCCTACGTCCGCCTCATCTCCTACAACGGTCCCAAGAGCCGCACCTCCAAGGTGGCCTACGGCTGGCCGACTGCCCTCTCGCCCAGCGGCACCCAGCTGCGGGTCGCCACCTACAACGTGGCGAGCTCGGTAGCCCGTCCCAGCACCGGCGCCAACAGCTGGCGGGCCAAGCGCGGCGCAGTAGCGAATGCGATCAAGCTGGCCAGCCCGGACGTGCTCATGACCCAGGAACTGATTCCAAACGCGGCCTGGCCCGGCGCCAGCGTCACCCAGCTCGAAGACCTCTCCAACCTCGTTTCGCCTGTCGGCCTTCAGCTCGCCTACCCTGCCGATCGGGTGATCCCCATTCGCACGGGGTCGCCCGGGAACCACATCTACGTCCGCTCCGCCAAGGTGGAGGTCGTTGCCTCCGGACTGGTCGCCAGTTCCTCCCTGGTTAGCGGCTATCCGTCGAACGTGGAAAACCGGTACTACGCCTGGGCCAAACTGCGGGTCCGCAGCACCGGCGAATACTTCTACGCCGCCTCGATGCACCTACTCACCCAGAGCTACGGCAAGAGCCTGCGGTTCGCCCTCACCCGGGGGATGCTGGCCTATGTCGACAAGCGCAACCCCGAGGGCTACCCCGTAGTACTCGGTGGCGATCTGAATGTCGGCTTCCTCGGCCGCGATAACGTCGAAGCCCCCGACCTCATCCGCGCCGCCGGCTACGTTGATGCCGCCTCGGCGAACAAGCGCGGCAATGCGACTCGCAGCACGTCCAACAGTGGCTTCCCGAGCCGGCCGAAGTCGTATGCCTACGTGGGCACCCGCATCGACTATCTGTTCGTGAAAAACACCAAGGGCGCCGGCCCGCTCACCTATGTCAACCAGATGCCGCTAAATGGCAACGGCACGTTCAACCAGGCTTACTACGGCTCGGATCACAACCTGCAGTGGGCCATCATTTCGCTAGGGCAGACCCGCACCTAAACCGGGCGGTGCTGGCGCCCCTGCCCGTCAGGCAGCCGTGCCAGCGCCTAAGTAGAGCCCATCGATGACGTCGCTGACCGACTGGGTGAAACGGGCCCGCTTCAGCTTCATGGTCGGGGTCACTGCGCCGCCGTCCTCGCTCAGATCTGCCACCAATAGCGTGAATCTGCGCACCTGTTCCGAGCGGGACACTTCGGCGTTCGCTGCCCGCACCAACCTGGCGATGACCCCGATGAGCCGGGAGTCGTCCACCCGGATTGCCTGCCCTGGCGCCGGATCGCGCAGGGTGGCCAGCGCTCTGGCCCCGTGGCGAGCCGCCCAGGCCCGCAGCGACTCCACGTCGAGCAGGATCAGGCCGCCGGGATAGGGACGCCCTTCGCCGACCAGCAGTGCGTGGGCTACCAATGGATCGCTTTCCACCGCTTGCTCCCAGGCTGCTGGGCAGATGGTCTTCCCGCCGGCGGTGATGATCACGTCTTTGACTCGCCCGCTCAGCCGAAGGTTGCCGTCGGCGTCGAGCGTGCCCAGATCTCCGGTGCGGAAGAAGCCGTCGACGAAGGCCTCAGCATTGTCGGCTGGTTCCAGATAGCCGGGGAAAACCCCGACGCCACGGGTCAGCACCTCGCCATCCGCAGCGATGCGCACGGTGCTACCGGGCAGCGGCACTCCCACCGTGCCCGACCGGATGGCGCCCGGCAGATTGCCGGTGATCGGGGCGGTGGTCTCAGTGAGTCCGTAGCCTTCGACCACGGGCACGCCAGCGCCCCGGAAGAGCAGCGACAGCTCCGGATCAAGGCTGGCTGCCCCCGAAAGCAGGTAGGCAATCCGTCCGCCTAATTTCGCTCGCAAGCGGGCGTAAAACAGCTTGTCGTACACCATTCGGCGCAGCTTCAACCCGGTAGTCACTGGCTGCGGACGGCCAGCGTCTGCGGCTTCGGCCGCCATCCCCACTTCGACGGCAGTTCGGCGGGCTTGGGCCCACAGCCACCCCAGGCCAGCGCGGTTGGCCTTGGCGCTGATCGCGGCTTCGATCTTCTGCAATACCCGCGGCACCACCACCAAGAAGGTGGGCTGCAGTTGGGGCAAAGCGGCGATCAGCTTCCTCGGGTCGGTGATGTGGGCGATTCGCATGCCGTTGGCCAAGCAAATCAACTGCAGCCCTCTGGCCAGCACATGGGCCAAGGGCAGGAAGATCACCGTGTTGCCGTCTTCACGAACGACTTCTTCATAGCCAGCCGAAACCGCCAGGACTTGGCCGACAAAGTTTCGGTGGGTGATCTTGGCACCTTTCGGCTGTCCCGAGGTGCCGGAGGTGAACACGATGGTCGCCAACGAATCCAAATCGGCCTTGGTTCGGCGCGCTTCGAGTTCGGTCGGGCTGACGGCGGCCCCGGCAGCGGCCAGCGCGGCCAGATCGGCACCTGGGGCCGCGTCCAGTGACCAAGTGCTGCGGCTGGCCCGTCCCAGCCCGGCCAGGCCGTCAGTTAGCGCCTTGACTTGGGTCCGGCTGCCGCCAATACCGATCTGTACTGCGGCGGCGCTCAGAATGGCGTTGACCTGACCGGGCGCGGCGGTGTCGTAGATCGGGACGACCACGCCGCCGGCAAACCAAATCGCCAAATCGCAAACCGCCCACTCGTAGCGGGTGGCCGCCATCAGCGCCACCCGTCCGCCGGGCTCCAGGCCGACCGCGATCAGCCCCTTGGCCACCTGCTCGACTTCGGCGACGAACTGGGCTGTGGTGATTTGTCGCCAACTGCGACCGTCGTCGACGGCTACATCGAAGGCCGGGTGCTCAGGCGCCGTTCGGGCCCGAGTCACCACCAAGTCGGTGGCATTGCGATAGGCGCTCAGATCTATCGAAACTGGACTTGCGTATTCCTCCACCGCCATCACCTCCTCGTGTCGCTGCGGGTGCCAGTACCTCTACTCATCAATGACTTGTTGACCACCCGAACCGAAATACTGCAACTCCCATTCCCGTTAGCAACTCAGTAATCAATGCATGACTAGGTAAGGAGGCCTGATGGACGACTCTTCGCGCCGCGCAGCGGTGATCAGCCTGGTGGCGGTTCTGCTGGGCATCGGCTTGGCGCTGGCCGGCGCCCAGGGCGGGGCCACCGTCGCCGGAGTAGGGGTCTTCGCATTGGCGGTTGCCGCCGCCTTCGTGATCCAGTGGGTGGTGTTCGTCCCGTCCTATCTGGCCCGCACCGAGCACTTCTTCGACCTAACCGGCGCACTCACTTTCATCAGCCTCTCTCTCGGCGTCGCGCTGCTCACCCCCGGCGTGGATGCCCGCGGCTGGCTGCTGGCGGGAATGGTGGTGGTCTGGTCGCTCCGATTGGGCAGCTTCCTCTTTCGGCGAGTGAGCCGCTCCGGTGGCGACGACCGCTTCGAGGAGTTGAAGACCTCTCCACTGCGCTTCGCCCAAGTCTGGACACTGCAGGGTCTGTGGGTGAGCGTGACCGCCTCGGCCGCCTGGATTGCGATCACCACCGATCACCGGGTGCCCTTGGACGGATTCGCCGTGGCCGGCAGCCTCCTGTGGCTAACCGGCCTGATCACTGAAGCCGTGGCCGACCAGCAGAAGTCACGGTTCAAGGCCGACCCGGCAAATGCGGGTCGCTTCATCAACGTCGGCCTCTGGTCGAAATCGCGGCATCCCAACTACTTCGGCGAGATCCTGGTGTGGCTAGGGGTTGCCGTGGTGGCCCTGCCAACGCTTCAGGGTTGGGGCTGGATCGCGCTGGCTTCGCCGGTATTCGTCACCCTGCTGCTCACCAAGGTGAGCGGGGTGCCGTTGTTGGAGGCCAAAGCTGAGCAGCGCTGGGGAGACCAGGCCGACTACCAGGCCTACAAGGCCGGGACCCCACTGCTAATCCCCCGTCCTTGACCGGGAGGTTGACCATAATGGCTCAGGTGAGAGACCGTTCGACCCAGGCCGCTGCCGCCCGCTTCGACACCATGATGCGGGGGCTTGAGGAGCGCTTCTTCCCCGATGCCCGTCAATGGGTGTGTAGCCGGGCGGTCGGATCGACCTTGGAGATTGCGATCGGCACCGGCCTCAATCTGGCCCACTACCCCGATGAGGTGGAGCTGACCGGAATCGATCTCAATGTGGCCGCGCTCGAGTTCGCCGCTGGGCGGGCCCGCGGTCTGGGCCGGGAACTGCGCACTGAGGTCGCTGACGCCTTGGCACTGCCTTATCCGGATGGGCACTTCGACTCAGTGGTCTGCACCTTCGCGCTGTGCGAGGTGCCGCAGGTGGGCCCGGCGCTGACTGAGTTCGCCCGGGTGCTTCGACCCACCGGACGGCTGCTGCTGGCCGACCACATCGCGGCCACCAATCCGCTGGTCTGGCTTGGGCAGCGACTGTTGGAGGCGGCGACGATTCCGATTTCGGGAGAACATTTCACTCGTCGGCCGTTGGAGGACCTGGCGGCGGCTGGACTGATGGTCCTCGAATCGCAGCGGCGCACCAATGGCGCCATTGAGTACGTCCACGCGCGGCGGGCCCAATAGCGACACCGCGGAGTGTCCCCACCGCGAGCTAGCCTCTAGTTGAGGAGGTTACCGATGCCCACATTCACTGACCGACCCAACAGTGCTCTGCTCGTGATCGACGCCCAATTGGGCGTGGTTGCCGAGGTCTACCAGCGCGATGAGGTGCTGGCCAACATTGCCGGGGCGCTGGCCAAGGCCCGCGCCGCTGGCGTCCCGGTGGTCTGGGTGCAGGACGCCGCTGAGGACCGCGAAACCGGCAGCCAGGCGTGGCAGATCGTGCCCGAATTGGATCCGCGTCCTGAGGAGCCACGGGTGGAGAAACGCTACGGGGACGCCTTCGAGGCCACCGAGTTGACGGCGCTATTGGCCGAACTGGAGGTGGGCCGGCTCTACGTCGCCGGCGCCCAAACCGACGCCTGCATTCGCTCCACCCTGCACGGGGCGGTGACCAGGGGTTATGACACCGTGCTGATCGCTGACGCGCACACCACCGAAGACCTCACCGAGTGGGGCAACCCCAACCCAGCCCAGGTGATCGCTCACACCAACCTGTATTGGCGTTACCACTCGGTCCCCGACCGCGAAGTCGGGGTGGTCACCGTCGCCGAACTGTCATTTCCGCCCGCCTGAGGTAGCTCAGCTCCACCAGATCGTCCGCGAGCGGGGATTACCCGAGGAGTCGAACGAATCGCCGGCTTCCTTCAGCACCACGATCAGCTCCTCATCGGTGAAGTCGTAGCCGTCGACGGCCGCTGCTGCAACGAAGTCGTCCATACTTTCGATCTGGTTGTACTTGGTGCGAAACACCTTGTCTTCGCCGCCGGCAATCAGGAATCGTTCAACCTCGGTCTTGGCCATTTTGGTCCCTTCGAATCGCTCTTCTGCTGGGCACCGTTGCCGTCGGTAGGGATCATAGGGAAGTGGCCTGGGGCTGAACTGGGCCATTTCACGGCCGAAACCGAGCCGAAACAAACCGGCGGCTCATCAGCCGCCCGAGCCTAAGGCTTTATTGGCAGGTTGAACTAGGCTTGAGGCGAACAGGAGGCAGCGATGCAGCGACTGTCGGTAGTGCTAGCCACCGGCGCCATCACACTGGTGGCCCTCAGTGGTTGCGCCAGCCCAGGAGGCCAAATGAGTCCCACTCCAGCTGAGGGACGCCCACCCTTCCTCACCAGTGCACCGGCCAATCCGTCCGGGGCGGCGATGACGCCCAGCGATGCCCAACTGGCGGCGATCACCGCCGACCTAAAACAGCGTGGCGTCACCGGCACCTTCACGGTGCTCAAAGCAGTCTCGATCACTTGGAACGACGGCTCGCTTGGCTGCCCAGAGCCGGGCAAGTTCTACACCCAGGCCTTGGTGCCGGGCGCCCAGATCGTGGTCAGCGTCGGCGACCAACGCTACGACTACCGCTTTGGCGGTGGGTCTACCCCCAAGCTCTGCGAAAACGGTAAGTAGTAGCACCGACCGGTCGCCGGGTTGCGTTGGTCCGGCCCAATCGCCGCCACGACGGGCCGAACCAACTTCAAGGCTCTGGTCAGCGCCAGCTGAAAAGCAGTGCTTCCTTCGAGCCAGCCTGGTTGTCCAGAACCGCCACCATCAGACCCTTCGGCTTCTGGTCCATCACATTGGACAGATTCACCGAAATCGCCACGTTGGCGGTGCCGTTGCGGGGCACGGTCGCCCCACTCCCGTCATCGAACGGCTTGTGCCACGGGTCGTAACTAGCCGGGCCAGCCATGGCATCACCAGCCGCAGCGTCTTCAGCGGTGTAGCTGCTCACGGTGTAGGAGAAGGCGCCGCTGTCGGCCTTTAGCCCGAGGAAGCTCGCATAGGCCGGCAACAGGATTGTGCTGGAATCAGTCGGCGCCTGGGCCAGGAAGCCAGTGACGTAGACATCCTTGGTGGCGACTTCGTAGAGGAACACTTCGCTGACACCGTCGAAATCGCCGGCCCTGATGGCGCCCGAGTCGGTGGCGAAGAGCACCCAATCGGGGGCCCCATCACCGGTGGTGTCGATCTCGACGTCGAACTCATTGATGGCCGCGTTCGACCAGCGATCGTGGGTATTCACCGCAAACACCAAGAGCTTGTCGTCACCGTCGTCGAAAGACTGCACCCCGGCCGCGCGCAGGTCGTAGCCCGACCCGCCCGAGCGCTTCGACACGTCCGCACCGTCGGTGAGCCCGAGGGTGTACACGTCGGCGTAGGCCGCGAGCGCACCGCCATAGTTCGACAGCCGCAGCGAGGCCTTGGCCTGACTCGGCGGCGTCGGCGCAACGTCGGGAAGTGCGGCCAGCGAGCCGGGACGCTCCCGCACCAGTTCAGCGTTCACCTTGGCCTGGGCACGGGGCACCAACAGGTAGGGCACTCGCAGCACTCCACTGGTTGAGGTAAGGACCACGTTCCCGGCCACCTGACGGAAGCTGAACTGATCATTTCCGCCCAGGGAGGTGCCGATCGAGTTGGCGGGCACCATCAAGGTCATCGTTACCGTCGCCGAGCCACGAGCCGGCACCCGAACCTTCTTCTGGCTGAAACGCACCGTGGCCGGGCTGGACTGGGCCGAAGCCACATTCGCTAGGTCGTAGGTGATCGCGGTCCTGCTGGTGTTGGTGATGGTGAACTTCTTGCTGCCAGTGAAAGCGACACTGGGCTCGGTGAAGCCGAAGCTGAGCGAATCTTCACTGACCTTGCCCGACTTGGTGCGGTACTTGTCACCGGTCACGACGCTCGTGGTGGCGACCACCTGAGCCGGATCGACTAGGCCAGCGCCAGCAGAACGCAGCGAATAGCTGTCGATCTTCTCCGGGTCGGCAGTGCCAACCACGGCGGCGGCCACCCGGCTCGCCGACCAGGACGGATGCGCCTGCACGCCAAGGGCAGCAACCCCAGCCACGTGCGGGGCGGCCATCGAGGTGCCGGACATGATCGCAGCTCCCGTTCCGCTACCGACTGCGGCCGAGGAAATCGACACGCCAGGCGCAGCGACCAACGGGCTCAGCCCGGAGTCACCGTTAACCGGGCCTGCTGAAGAGAAATCGGCCACCTGGCGGTAAGCCGGGTTGTCGATACTGATCGCGCCCATCGTCATGGTCTCACCAGCCGCCGCCAACACCGTGGCGCGGTCAGTACTGGGAACGCCCAGCAGAGGAATGGTCACCTGAGCCGGGGTGCCGTCGTCTGGGTTGCTGGTGATGACGCCTTCGAAGGGCGGGAAGCCGGGGTCGGTGTTGATCATCAGGACTGCCTTGGCTCCAGCGTCCTGGCCGAAGATCACCTTCGCCACTCGGGCGCAGGTGCCCCGGGTGACCACTGCAATCTGGTTCTTGCTCGGATCAATGCCTGCCTTGGTGAAATCTGCGGCCGAGCAACCCAGCGGATCAGCGTCGTTACGCTGACCTAGAACGACCACCTCGAAGCTGCCCACCGGGAGCTTGGCGTCATTGGCGTTGATCGCGTTCAGTGTGGAATCTGCACCCCACTTCAGGGAAGCGCCCGGGAAGGTCGCGACGCTGTCGACTGCAGCAACCGAAATCACGCCCTGACCTGAGGCTGGCGAGCCAGTGATGTAGGGGCTGGCGCCAGCGTTCCCCGACGATGCCACCACTACCACTCCGGCGGCTACCGCGTTGCTGGCGGCTACCGCATCAGGATCGCTGGATCGCCCGAATGGACCACCCAAGGACATGTTGATCACGTCCATGCCATGGTCAACGGCCCAGTCGATTGCGTCCACCGCCACATCAGTGCTGCCATTGCAGCCGAACACCCGCAGCGCATAAAGGTCGGCCTGGGGAGCTACGCCCGGGCCAACTTTGAAGCTTTTGTCGCCGGTGGTCTCGTCGTACGGCCCGGCGTAGGTCTTGCCGTCCATCGTGACCCCGCTGCCCGCAGCGGTGCCGGCCACGTGACTGCCGTGGCCCTGGCAGTCGAGCGGGTTGGCATCAGGTGCCGGGGTGTCCTTGCCTTCGGTGGCCGCGTCGTAGTCGTCGCCGACAAAGTCGTAGCCGCCCTTGACTCGCGGTGCGCTGGCACCGAATAGCGCGCTGTCAGCTGGTGCGGTCGAGGTTGCGTGCGCCTCTTCGTAGGCGGTGGTGGTGCCCGGGCCCCCAAAATCGGCGTGAGTGAAGTCAATGCCGGTGTCGATGATGGCGACCTTGACGTTCTTGCCGGTGAGGCCGTAGCTCTGCCACACCTCGGGCGTCCCGATGTAGGCGACCGAGGAGGTGTTGTCGAGAGCCTTCGCCGTGATGGCGTGTACGCCAGCCACCCCCGGTAGTGAGCCCAGCCCCGCTACCTTCGACTGCTGGATGCGCACCCGCATGCCGTTGTAGGCCGACTGGAGGCGCTTGGTGACCTTGCCGCCTTTGGCGGAGATGTCGTCGTTGAGCGCATTCTGGGCCTTGCGCACTTTCGCCTTGGCCGCCTCGCGCGCCTTCTTAGACAACCGGTGGCCAGCCTTGGCCTGGACGACCGCTACCGGATCGCCGGAAAGCTGGACCATCACGTTCACCTTGGCATCGCGCTGCGCGAAGCGCGGCGTGGCCGAGGCCTTCAGCACTGCGTGCGGTTCGGTCTTGGTGAAGTCGTCAGATCGTTTCTTGCTGGGCTCGGCCAGGGCTGCTGTCGGCGCGGACAGCAGCACTGCGAGCGCTATCACGGGAAGAAGGAGGACCTTCGAATTCACGGTGCACGACCTTTCCGCGGACTGCCGCCGCAGGGTAAGCAAGGTGACCAGATGAGGCTATGTGTCACCCGTAAGGGGGTCAAGGGGGTCTCAGCCATTGATCGGGCCGATCTGGCCAACTTCGGCCCCATTTTGGGCGCGGAGGTCCAAGCTGGAGTCATGGATGCCGTCGAACTCAGCTTCCTTGGCGGGGCTGGCACAGTCACTGGATCGAAGTACTTGTTAGGTTCAGAAGCCACCCGCGTTCTAGTCGACGCTGGCGTCTTCCAGGGCGAAAAGCAGTTCCGCCTCCTCAACTGGGAACCCTTCGGTGTGCCACCACGCAGTATCGACACCGTCCTGATCACCCACGCCCACACCGACCACGTCGGCTACTTGCCGGTCCTGGTGCGCGACGGCTTCGCCGGCGAAGTGCTGGCCACCGAGGCCACGGTCGAACTGGCCGAAATCGTGCTGCGCGATGCTGCCTTCCTGGCCGAACGCGACGCCGCCCACGCCGCCGAGGGCGGCTACTCCAAGCACAACCCGCCGCTGCCGCTATTCAACATCGGCGATGTGGAGCACGCGTTGAAGCTGTTCCGGATCGTCGAGTTCGAGGTCGACTATGAGCTCGCCGAGGGCTGGACGGCGCGCTGGACCCGAGCCGGCCACATCCTCGGGGCGGCCTCGATCCGGGTGCAGACCCCGGCTGGCTCGGTGCTGTTCTCCGGCGACCTGGGACGCACCTCCCACCCCGTTCTGAGGGCAAGAGAGCTTCCCGAGGGCGCCGATGTGGTGCTGGTTGAATCCACCTACGGTGACCGGGAGCACTTCGAAACCGCAGCCCGAGCCCACGAGCCGCTAGCGGAACTGATCCGGCGCACCGCCCGCAGAGGCGGCTCCGTGCTGATCCCGGCCTTCGCGGTCGACCGTACCGAGGTGGTGCTGCAAACCCTGACCGAGTTGCTCCACGCCGGACGGATCCCGGCGCTGCCGGTGTTCGTGAACTCACCCATGGCGCTGGCCGCTTTGGGTGTCTATCGCGATCCGCGGTTCGTCGACGAACTGCGCCCGGACCTCAACGCCGGCTCCTTCGTCGATTTGCCGCAGCTGCACGAGGTTCGCAGCACCGAGGACTCCATCAAACTAAACAACCCCAAGGTGCCCTCAATCATCATCTCCTCCTCCGGCATGGCCACCGGCGGGCGCGTCCTGCACCACTTGGAGCACCTGCTCCCCGATGATCGCAATGCCGTGGTGCTCACCGGCTACCAGGCGATTGGCACCCGTGGACGGGCGCTGGCCGACGGTGCCACCCACTTGAAGATGCACGGCCGCCAGGTGCCAGTGCGGGCCGAGATCCTGATCGATGAGGAGTTCAGCGTCCACGCCGACGCCTCAGAGTTGCTCGACTGGCTGGCCGCGCTCTCCCCGGCGCCCCGGCGGGTCTACACCGTCCACGGTGATCCGAGATCGGCGGCGGCGCTGGCCGCAGCGGCCACCGCTCGACTCAACCTCACCGTCGAAGCGGCCGGCCACGGCCAAACCATTTCGCTGTAGGGCGATCGCTGCGGCGAGCAGCACGCTCAGTCGTCAGGGTCCTCGCCAGCGATCCTGGTCGTCAGCACTCGGTAATCCTCGCGACTGAGCAGCAGCGGATTCGGCCCGCGCTCGGCAAACCAATCTCGCACGGCTCTGGGCAACGGCACCGCCACGGCTAGGAACAGCTCAGTGATCATCACCGGGAGCACCCAGGAACTGTTCTCCATCTGCTGTGCCGGGCCGACCACCAGGGCCCGACCGTTCAGCCCGGCCTCGGTCAGGAAAAGCACTTCGTCTAGTTGGCCGAGGTCTTCGGGCTCGTAATCGATTGTCAGCCCGACGGCCACTTCGCCGGAGTCAGCCAGCACCCGTCCCAGTGTTTCGGGGTCTTTGGGTCCCAGCCGCACCGCCCAACGTGAGTTCGGCGACTCCTGGGAACGGATGGAGCGGATCACGTCCTCGACATCGAGATCGTGCGATTGCCGCCACCGCACCAAAGCTCGGCGCAGGTTGTGCCGGGTTCGGGTGTCGGCGCCAGTACGGGTCAGATACCAGCTCAGCACGCTGCCGGCGTAGTCGATCACTGCGACTGGTCGGGCGGCCCGAATCCGGTCGAGTGCATCCCGCAAGCCCATCCCCTGGTCCAACAGCACCGCCAATGCTGCAGACGGAGCCCGGTTCACTCCCATGTGACAGTGCACCAGCACCTTGGCGCTCAAGTCGGCTTCCAGCGCGTCGTGAACCCAGGTGACGAGTTGCTCGAACCACTGCGGATCGATCAGCTGCCCAGCGTCCTCCACCCGGTGATGCAGATAGTTGACCTGCGGGGCCCAACCGCGGACCAATACCTCATCGCTCCACTCCGAACGAAGGTCCGCAACGTGGGTGATGCCGGCTTCCACCAGTTCGTCGAGTTGCTGCTTGGCCACTCGAAAATTGGGCGAGAGGTCACCACCCAACGCGATCCTCTCGGTGAGGAACACGGCGTTAGCCACCGCCAACTCAGGCAGCACAGCTGCCGCCTCCTGGCCCGACCCATCGCCCATACGCCAATGATGCCCCCTCGGCGAGGGTCCCGCGTCCCATGCGCCACAATTCTGGACGCGAACTGCAGCTGCGAGAAAGCCGCCCCAGCGCTTTCCCCCATTGATAACTCCGGCAAGTACAAGCGCACCACTAAATGCAGCCATAGGTTGACGTCCCCGAATAGGTGACCCGCGTTCTGCATTGCCGCGCTCGGCTATTCCGAAGCGTCCGGGCCAAGCCACCCCAATTTGCCTCGGGGACGGCACCGACCCGCAGGGGCTGCAGCCCCGCGATTGGTGGCCGTTACCCCTGACGCCGAGGCCATTCCCGGCTAGCCTGAGCACTGGACGCCAACCCACCGCGTCCACACACAGCAGAGGAGCAGTGATGGCAGGCAAATTTGAGCTGTACAAGGACGCCAAGGGTGAATACCGCTGGCGCCTGAAGGCCTCAAACGGGCAGACGATTGCCACCGGCGGCGAGGGCTACAGCAGCGCGAGCAACGCCAAGGCAGGCATCGCTTCAGTGCAGAAGAACGCCCCCGGAGCCGAGATCGTCGAGGTCTAGGACCACCAGACCGGGGAGCGACCGCTCGGCGCATAGCCAGGTCACAGCGTCGGTACGTGGTAGTACCACCCGGCTCAGGAGGTAAATCCGCTTGCCAGAGGCTAAAATGGAGTCACCTTTTGGGGAGGCGCCGACTAGCGAGCAAGGTTCGGACGTTACCGGGGGGGACGGTCAATCGAGCTCGTGACCAGAACCAAAAGGCAAGGCAGGGATCGATTCCGACCCGCAGCCGCCCCGCTGATCGGGGGCGCCGGTTAACCCCGGCGACGATGGCGGCGGCGAGGGTCAGGGGAACGACTCTGTAGGTTGCCAGCAGGCCCGCCAAGTGCCTGCGTAGGTGCCACTGGGCGACCGGTCGACGAGGGGTCGACTGGTCGCCCAGAACCAATTCCGGGGCCGGGCGGGCGTGGCTCGCTAGGCTGACGCGGTGGCCACTCCTGAGTTCATCCTCGAGCTTCGCAGTCTGATCGGTTCCCGCGAGCTGTGGCTCAGTGGAGCCACCGCCGTCGTCCTGCGATCAGATGGTGGCTTTGAAGAGGTTCTCCTAGTCAAACGGGCCGACAACCACGAATGGTCACCGGTCTCGGGCATCGTGGACCCCGGAGAGCACCCCGCCAGCACTGCGGTACGCGAGGTGGCCGAAGAGGCCGGCATCCAGGCGGTGGTTGAGCGGTTGTCCTGGGTGACAGTGACTGAAGTCATCACCTACGCCAATGGCGACCAGACCCGCTACCTCGATCACGTGTTCCGGTGCCGCTGGACCAGCGGCGAACCCCACCCCGCGGATGGCGAAGCCACCCAGGCCCGGTTCTTCCCAATCGACGCGCTGCCGCCGCTGCGTGCCGACTACCAACAGCGAGTTCTGGCCGCACTCTCAACCGACCCAACCACCCGGCTGGACTGAGCCAGCGCCCGGTGCCCGGTAGCGTTAACTACTCCCTACCGGGGGCCAATTCCGCGACGCCACCGGACCGACCCCCATAAGGGTGACAAAAGCCCTTCCTGAGCCTTGAAAGCGGTTTCCCTCAAATACCACGACGCGGTTACCGGCCAGGAGCTAGCATCTAACTACTGATGCAAGGAGGGGTCATGCGGTCATACGCCGAATTACATGTGCACATCGAAGGGGCGCTTGAGCCAGAGTTGGCTTTTGCGCTCGCGAAAAAGAACAAAGTGGAGCTACCGTTCGCCAACCCGGGCGAGCTTCGCAAGGCCTTCAAGTTCGAGACGCTGCAAGACTTCCTCGACCTGTACTACGCCAACATGGCTGTGCTGCAGACCGAGGAGGACTTCACCGAGCTGGCCAACGCCTATCTCGCCAAGGCCAAGGCGGCCGGCGTGACCCGGGCGGAGATCTCCTGCGATCTGCAGGCGCACCTGGCCCGCGGCGTCCCGGCCGAAGTGGTGCTGTCCGGGCTAGGGGCAGCGCTGTCGAATTCAGAAAAGGCGTACGGCATCAGCACCGGCCTAATTCTGAACTTCCCACAGCACCTGCCGGTAGCCGAAGCTGAAGATGCCTACGCCAAGGCGCTCGCCACCGGCACCGAACTGCTCGCAGTCGGAGTCTGCCTGACCCAGGCGGGAGTCTCGGCAGCTCCGTTTACCACGCTGTTCAGCAAGGCGCGCGGTGACGGCTTACACACCGTGGCCCACGTTGGCGCCGACGCTGGTATCGACGTGGTGTGGGAATGCCTGCACTCGCTGCGAGTGGGTCGAATCGGATCGTGCGCGGTTGAAGACCGCGACTTGATGTACTACCTGGCCGACTACAGCATTCCGCTGACGGTCTGCCCGTTGGCCAACGCCGCTTTGCACGGCGCCCAGCAGGCGCAGCACCCGATGCCGAAACTGTTGGAGGAGGGCGTGGTGGTCACGATCAACTCCGACGCGCCGGCCTACTTCGGTGGCTATCTCGACGCGAACGTCGCCGCGGTGACCAAGGAGTTCGGGCTCAGCGAAGAGCAACTCGACCTGTTGGCACGCAACAGCTTCGCTGGCGCCTTCCTGGCCGAAAGCAAGAAGGCGCAGCTCGCCGCGGAGTTGATCCCGGCCTGAGCCCAGTTGCTCGGGTCGCCCGCGGTTGACCGCCCGCGGGCGATCCGTCTTGCCCGGATTCCACGGAACGGGGCCGTGAACCGGGATTTACCGGATTCGCCACGACACTCGCAGTGGTGGAGGACAATCGAATGCATGGCCCGTTTGACCGGCAGCTCCAACCTTGAGTGCAAGGTTTGCCACAGGGTGCACCGGAACGTGGCCAAACTCCTCGGCCCCCGCGCCCCCGACGACTGGCTGCGGGTCAACCCCGGCGAGCGCCTCGAGGCCGAGCTCACCCCGGACGTCTGCATCCTGCCCTGCAACGGCAGCACCAGGCTTTTCCTGCGGGGGCACCTCCAACTTCCAGTGGACGAGACTGACTTTGGCATCTTCGTTTGGTCGGTCTGGGTGGAACTGGACGAGCTATCGATGAGCGAAGTTGCTCGGGTTTGGAGTGATCCGAACCGCGCCGCCGTTGCACCGCTACTTGGTCGGTTGGCCACTGAGTTGCCGTACGAACAACCCACCAGGGGCTTGTCAGTTACCGTCCACACCCGCGATCTTGGACAGGTGCCAATACTGATGCTCTCCCCCGGATCCCACCACTCGATTGCTTGGGAGCAACGAGAAGGGATCGGAGTGCACCGCGTCGCCGAACTGGCCGGACTGGTCAGGCACCGAACCGATGAGTGAGCTTTTCCAGATTTTCCAACCCGGATTTCGCCATCAGGAGGAGCAGCGCGACCTGGAGAAGATCTTGGTCGTCGATCAGGACGCTGGCGCATCCGGGCCCAAGCCGTTGGACCTGGATTCCGGCTCAGTGACCGTCAGGATGCCAGGAGGAACTATGAGTGAACCGACCGCACCCGTCCCCGACGACAAGGATTGGACGTGGGTCCTCCAGGCCCGCTGTCCCGAATGCGGCTACCTGGGCGCCGAGATCCAGCCCAGCGAGCTACCCGAACTTGTGCTGCAGGCCACTGGACCGTGGGCCGAGGTGCTGGCCCGACCAGACGTCCGCACCCGTCCGGCCCCTCAGGTGTGGTCGCCTTTGGAGTACGCCTGCCACGTCCGCGATGTCCTGCTGGTCTTCGCCGAGCGGGCAGTGCTGATCGGGGACCAAGACGACCCGGTCTTCGAGAACTGGGATCAGGACGCCACCGCGATCGATGATCGCTACTGGGAGCAGGATCCCGCGATGGTCGCCGATGAGATCGCCACCGCCGCCAAGGTGAATGCCGCGGTCTGGGCTGGAATCGAGGCCGATGAGTGGCCCCGTCCTGGCCGGCGCAGTAACGGCTCGGTATTCACCCTGGACACCCTCGGTCGCTACTTCCTCCACGACCTGCGCCATCACTTGGTCGACGTCGGCGTGCGCGACTGAACTCGGTTCCTCCGGTTCCCTGCGTTCCCTCAGTTCCCTCAGTTCCCTGAGCTTGTCGAAGGGCCGACCACACCCACGATCTCTGGAGTCTCCCGTTGCGCCGAGCTCTCGCCAAGAGCATCGTCCAGCGCTTTCTCAGTCAGCCTGCGACCCAAGGCGATCAGCTCTTCGGCGCGATGGAAGTCCAATGACTTGGCCGAGTCCCCGGGCACCGTCACCAGCACGTCGGGCGGCAGCGCGGCCAGCCGGAAACGGGTGATCAGAGCGCCCATCGTGTCCAAGGACATGGTGGTCACATCAGTGATGCTCAACCCAGCTGGGGCTGGTTCGTAGGCCGGGGGTTGCGCGTCCGCGTCCTCACCCCTACCGAATCTGGTCATGATCGAGGCCACGAAGTCGTTGTCCCAAACCCCCGCGGCGCCCTTCGTGAAGCGGTCGAGCCACTCATTGGCCGGACGTTGTGCCGCGGACTCCTTGGCCGGGGTCAGCACCTCGCGGTGATCTTTCGGGCCACTCAAACTGACCGCCATGGTGAAGTCGACATCGGCACCGATCACCGGCTCCATCGGCACTGGGTTAATCACGCCACCATCAACCAGAAGTCGGCCGTTGACCATGATTGGCGTGACGATGCCGGGAATGCCCACTGATGCCCGAATGGCCACCTCCAATGGCCCAGAGGTGAACCACACCTCGCGGCTGGCACCGATATCGGTGGCCACCGCGGTGTAGGGAATGGGCAGGTCCTCGATGAGGACTCCGTCGAGAATCTCAGCCATCCGTCCGAGCACTCGTTCCAGCTTCATCAGGCCCGGACCTGGCAGCACCGGATCGATCAGCTTACGGACGTCCCGTGCGCTCAGGCCGGTGACCCAATCGGTGTATTCGGTCAGCCCTCCCGAGGCGTGCAGCCCGCCCACTAACGCCCCAATCGAAGCGCCTGCGATCGCAGTCACCTCGTAGCCACGTTCGTTCAATATCTGCAGCGCGCCAATATGTGCGTAGCCGCGTGCCCCACCTGAGCCAAGTACCAGCGCAACCTTCTTCACGCTGACGAGTATCTCAGTGTTGGAAACCGGCGCCAGGTATCGTGGCGCGCATGACTCAACCGCCGGTGGCCGCGCCTTGCTACCGTCACCCCGACAAGCCCACCTACATCGCCTGTCAGCGGTGTGGACGACCGATCTGTGGCGACTGCATGATCAGTGCAGCGGTTGGTTTCCAATGCCCAGACTGCGTCCGCGAGGGCGCCAGGCAAACTCGCCAAGGGCAAGGTCCTTACGGCGGTGCGCGGTCCAGCAACCCGGCGATCACCACCATCGTGCTGATCGGGATCAACGTGGCGGTGTGGGTGGCCATTCTGGTCACCGGTGGCGCCAACAGCTGGCTGGCCGAGCGGCTGGCGTTGACGCCGGGCGGGTACTGCGCGGTGGCTGGCGATCCGAGCCGCTACTTCCCCAATGTTGATAAAGCTGGTTGCGCACTGAAGGACCAGGGCATGTGGATGGCGGGCGGGGTGAGTAGCGGCGAATGGTGGCAGCCAATCACCAGCGCCTTCACCCACATCGAGGTCTTGCACATCGGCCTGAACATGCTGGCGCTTTGGTTCCTCGGGCCCATGCTGGAACGGGTCTTCGGTCGGGTCTGGTTTCTCACCGTCTATCTGCTCTCGGCTTTGGCCGGCTCGGCCGCAGTGCTCTGGCTTTCCGACTCAATGAACCCGACCCTGGGCGCCTCCGGCGCGGTGTTTGGACTGATCGGCGCCCTGTTGGTGCTCACCTACCGCACCGGCGGTGACATGAGATCGGTGCTGATCTGGTTGGGAATCAACGTGGTCTTCACCTTCACCAACTCCTCAATTTCCTGGCAGGGGCACTTGGGCGGGCTGGTGGGTGGTCTGGCCGCTTCGGTGATCATCATCTTCGCTCCGCGCCAGAACCGAACCCAGCTGCAACTTCTCGGCTTGGCAGTGCTCACCGCGGTGATCATTGGCGCCAGCATCCTCCGGGTGCTGCAGCTGAGCTGACCAGTCTGGCTACTCCAAATCGGCGCGCTGCTTGCGGGTGGCCATCAGGCTGGTGAAAATGACGGTCGCCAAAATGGCCACGATCACCGCCAGTGAGGCCAGGGTGGGCACCGTCGGCACCCAGGCCCAAATGCCATGCGCCCAATGCAGCACCAGTTTCACCCCGATGAACGCCAGGATCACGGCCAGGCCATAGCCAAGATGCACCAGCGCCCCCAGCGCCCCTTCGAGGACGAAGTAGAGCGCCCGCAGGCCCAACAGAGCGAAGGCGTTGGTGACGAAAACCAGGTAGGGGTCACCAGTAATGCCGTAAACCGCTGGCACCGAATCAACGGCGAAAACGACGTCGGTAGCCAAAATGGCCAAAGTGGCCAGGGCCAATGGGGTGATGGCACGGCGCCCGTCCACCCGAAGGCTCATCCGGGAGCCGTGGTAGCCATCGGTCACCGCGAAGAAGCGGCGGGCCAGCTTCACGATTCGCAGCTGGCCCGGATCGATCTGGTGATCGCCGGGGCTACGGGCGTCGGTGTACACCTTCACCGCAGTGGCCAGCAGGATCGCCCCGAACAGCAAGAAGGTCCAGGCGAAGTTGGCCAGCATCGCCGCCCCCAGGGCGATGAAGACCCCCCGCAGCACCAACGCTCCAGCCACCCCGATCAACAGGACGCGCTGCTGCAACTCGCGGGGAACTGCGAAGGAGGCCAGCAGCAACATGAAAACGAACAGGTTGTCGACGCTGAGCGATTTCTCCACCAGGTAGCCGGCGTAGAACTCCAGCCCGATCTGCGCCCCAAAGGCGAACCAAATCCAGACCCCGAAGGCCAGTGGGAGCGCGAGGTAAAAGGCCGACCAGCTGACGGCCTCTTTCATACTCACGTCGTGGGGTTTGCGGGTGATCAGGAAGTCGATCAGGAACATCGCCAACACCACCGCGAGGCTCACGCCCCACAGCAGCGGAGTGCCGATGCCGACTTCGAGCGGTGTGCTGATCATGTTGGGTCCTCTCACAGTTCTACTGTGAGGTCTCCTTCACCCTTGGCGGGTGCGCTCACGGGAACACTGGGTGTTCGTATTGACCGCGGGCGACTTGGGAAGTACTCCCCTCGTGATGAAGGCTAGCGATCACAGTGGCGGGGACCAAACCAACGGCGGCAATTGCGCACCGCCCAGCACCGTCGAGTTAGCCAGCCTCGGCGAGCGCCGTGGCTCCGGCATCAGCGATCAGCCGACGGTGGAAGCGGGCTTCACCAGTGACCTCCGGGTGGAAGGCCAATCCGGTGATTGCCCCCTGGCGCGCCCCAACAATGGCCTCACCACGGCGAGCGATCACCGTTACAGCTGGCCCGGTAGCTACCACCTGCGGTGCCCGAATGAAGGCCACCTTGACCGGGCCGTCACTGGTTTCCAGATCTACTTCGGCCGAATCCACCTGCGAGCCGAAAGCGTTGCGGCGCACGGTCGCGTCCAGCACCGCCAGCGATTGCTGACCCGGCGCCGGATCTAGCACCTTGTCAGCGAGCAGAATCAACCCGGCACAGGTGCCCAAGGTCGGTAGGCCAGCCCCGATGGCTGCGCGCAACGGGTCGAACAACCCGAAGGTGCGTAGCAACCGGTCGATCACCGAGGACTCCCCACCCGGTAGGACGACCGCGTCCACGCGCAGCCCGTCCGCCCCTAGCAGATCGGACGGGCTGCGCAGCAGACAGGTACGCACCCCGAGGGAGTCGAGCAGTTCGACATGCTCGCTCACGCCCCCTTGGAGACCCAGGACGCCGACGGTGGTGCTCACCGCTTCGACCCTTCGACAAGCTCAGGGAACTGGGCGGACACCAAGTCAGCGAACTGAACGCCAAGTTGGCTGAGCCCGTCGAAGCCCGAGCCTTCAGTGGGCCGAGGCAACTGCCTCACCATCACCAACCCCGCTCGGCCAACCGGTGCGGGGCCGGAACGTCGGCCACGTTGATTCCGACCATCGCCTCGCCCAGGCCACGGGAGGTCTCGGTGATCACGGCCGGGTCGTCGAATGCCGCGGTGGCCTTCACGATCGCGGCGGCGCGCTTGGCCGGGTCACCAGACTTGAAGATGCCCGAGCCGACGAACACACCCTCAGCTCCGAGCTGCATCAGCAGGGCGGCGTCAGCCGGGGTCGCCACGCCACCTGCGGTGAACAGCACCACCGGCAGCTTGCCAGTCTCGGCCACCTCGCGCACCAGGTCGATCGGCGCCTGCAGCTCCTTGGCGGCGACGTAGAGCTCTTCGGGGTTAGTCTCGAAAGCCGCCCGCAGCCCAGCGATCTCGGCCCGGATCGTCCGGATGTGCTTGACCGCCTCAGACACGTCGCCCGTGCCTGCTTCACCCTTGGAGCGGATCATGGCCGCACCTTCGGAGATGCGCCGCAGCGCCTCGCCGAGGTTGGTCGCGCCACAAACGAAGGGGACGGTGAAAGCGTGCTTGTCGATGTGATGGAGGTAGTCGGCTGGCGAAAGCACCTCGGACTCGTCGATGTAGTCGACCTTGAGTTGCTGCAGCACCTGAGCCTCGACGAAGTGGCCAATGCGGGCCTTGGCCATCACCGGAATGGAAACCGCTTCGATGATGCCGGCGATCAGATCAGGGTCGCTCATCCGCGCCACGCCACCCTGGGAACGAATATCGGCCGGGACGCGCTCCAGCGCCATCACCGCAACCGCGCCAGCGTCCTCGGCAATGCGAGCCTGTTCGGGGGTGACCACGTCCATGATCACGCCGCCCTTGAGCATGTCGGCCAGGCCGCGCTTGACCGCGCGAGTTCCAGTGATTGTCGTCATGCTCCCATCCTGAGGCCACTTACTGGCCCCCGCCAGATCCAGAACTAGACCAATGTAGGTGATCCAGTATCCTGAAGGCATGCGGCGAACCCCCGAAATCACCCTCCCGTTGCGCGTCCAACTGGGAGCCGGGTCGCTGCCCGAACAGCTGGCAAACCAACTCCGCGAGCTGGTTACGGCCCAGGTGTTGGCCCCAGGCGACCCGGTGCCCTCCAGTCGGGCCCTGGCCGATCACCTCGGGGTGTCGCGTGGCTCGGTGACGGCCGCCTACGACCAGTTACTGGCCGAGGGCTACCTGAGTGCCAGCATGGGTCGATCAACAATCGTGAACCCGCTGTTGCGCCGCGTCCACCCACCAGCGCTGGCCTCCATTCGGCCGGTTGACCCCGAGCCGCCGTCGGGCCTGGATCTCCGCCCTGGCCGCCCCTGGACGGCAGAACTGGTCGGCCCGGCCTGGAAAGCCGCCTGGCGGCACGCCGCCAACGCCCCGGCTGATACCGCCTCACCCGCGCTTGGCCTGCCGGAATTGCGGCTGGAATGGGCCGAGCACTTGCGCCGAATGCGCGCGGTGGTGCGTGATCCGGCCCAAATCGCAGTCACCGCCGGTGGTCGCGAGGGCTTGGCGCTGACCTTGCTGGCCCTGGGCGCCACCACCGGCCTGCGGTTCGGGGTTGAAGATCCCGGCTACCCGTCGTTGCGGCGGGTGCCAGAGCGCTTCGGCGCCACCGTGATGCCGTTGCCAGTGGACGAGCACGGGTTGGTCACCAGCGCCCTGCCTACCGGTCCGGACGCCCCGGAGGTGCTGCTGGTCACCCCCAGCCACCAGTACCCGCTGGGCGGCTCGCTGCCGATTGACCGGCGCCAGGAGTTGCTGGAATGGGCCCACGCCAACCAGGTAGTCATCATCGAGGACGACTACGACTCTGAACTTCGCTACACCTCTTCGCCGTTGCCAGCACTGGCCGCGCTCGACGACCCGGCGACTGGCCGGGTGGTGCTGCTGGGCACCTTGTCCAAAACCCTGACCCCGGCGCTGGCCACCGGCTTCCTGGCCCTCCCGGAATGGCTGGTGCCAGCGGTCGCCGAGGTGCGCGCCGATCTGGGCCAACCGCTGGGCCTGGTGGCCCAACGGGCGATGGCTGAGTACCTGCGTAGCGGTGCCTTGCGCCTACACACCCAACGAATGCGCCAGCGCTACCGACGACTGCGGGCCCAAGTTGTGGCCGCGCTGCGGGAACGTCCCGGGTTGCGGGTCTACCCGATGGACGGCGGACTGCACGCCGTAGTCGAAACCATTCGCGCTGAGGATGCAGTCGTTGCCGAGTTGGCCGCTGAAGGAGTTCAGGTGAGCCCGCTGTCGCAGTATTGGTCGAGTTCGACCAAACACCGGGGCATCGTCTTCGGCTTCGGCGCTGCCCCAGAGGCGGAAATGGCTGCGGGACTAGCGCTCATCGCCCAAGTTGCGGGCAGGATGGAGTCGTGACTCGACTACTACCCCTACTGGTCACGGCCGCGTTAACGCTCAGCGCGTGCGCCGTCGCACCCCCAACCGTGCCTGCGGCACCCACCACGACCCAGCTGGCCCAAACCAGCCCGATGGCCGCGGCGAAGAAGATCTGGCGCCCCAAGCCCGGCCTGACCTGGCAGATTCAGTACGCCGGCAAGCTGGCCGCAACTCAGGCCAACGTCGTCAATCTGGACGGTGTGGAGACCTCCAAAGCCCAAGTCACCAAACTGCACGCCCAGGGCAAGAAGGTCATCTGCTATTTCAATGCTGGCGGCTACGAGAACTGGCGAGCTGACCGGAAGAAATTCCCCAAGTCGGTGCTCGGCAAGCCGCTGGACGGCTGGCCTGGCGAGCGGTGGCTCGACATCCGCAAGGCCAAAAAGCTATTGCCGATCATGAAGAAGCGGATGGATCAGTGCAAGGCCCAGGGCTTCGACGCGGTCGATCCTGACAACATGGACGGCTATCAGACCGCGACTGGCTTTCCGCTGAAGTCGAAGCACGCCCTGACCTACTTGAAGGCCCTGAGCAAGGCGGCACACCAGCGCGGCCTGGCGATCGGGTTGAAGAACGCCACCGATCTCATCGGCAAGGCCAAGGGCTTGGTCGAGTTCGCGGTAAACGAGGAATGCTTGGAATACGACGAGTGCAGCGCCTACCTACCGCTGCTGAAG
Source organism: Propionicimonas sp. (assembly GCA_013791955.1). Lineage (GTDB taxonomy): Bacteria > Actinomycetota > Actinomycetes > Propionibacteriales > Propionibacteriaceae > Propionicimonas. Next base: position 83,088 of record VMSW01000004.1, on the reverse strand, counting down.
GCAGGCAAGGCCGTCTTCCACGTCGAGTACACCGGCTCGATCGATGACATCTGCAAACAGGTGCCCGCGGGGTTCGCCACCGTCCGCAAACACCCGCAGCTGGACGCCTGGGAGCAGCACTGCTGAGTGCTCAGCCCAGCGCCCGGCGCAACGCTCGGATCGCCCGGTGTTGGAGCAGCTTCACCGAGCCCTCGCTGCGGCCGAGGATCTCGGCGGTCTCGCTCAGAGAGAACCGATCGACGAAGCGGAGGCTCACCACCGCGCGTTGATCTGGGGTGAGCACGGCCAGAATCTCGGCCACGTCACCAGCTTGGAGCAACTGCATGTCAGCGGCTTCGGTGTGGTGTTGGCCTGGTCGACCCACCTGAGCCGGATCGGCCACCGGGGTCACCGGACGCCGTCCCGCGCGGCGCCAGGAATCAACCAAGCGGCTCCTGGCAATGGTGAACGTCCACGACCGGAAGCCAGCCTCATCACCGGCGAAATCACCAAGGTGGGTCACGATCTGTACGAAGCAGTCCCCCAGAAGGTCCTCGGGGTCGGCCGCCCCCTGGCCGCGCAGAAAGCGCAGCAGCGGTGGGGCGTACTCCTGGTACAGCTCGGCCCAGGCCCACTCCAGACCATCAGCGGCAGCCTGGAGCACCTGCGGGAAACGCGAGCCGATGGCCATTGCTGGGTGTCCGGTCTGAGAGTGCTACGTCCATAGAAGGCTAACGCCGGGTTGGCGGGGGATGCCAACCCGGCGTGCGAGAGCCGGCAAGACCCTCAAGTACCCAATGACGGGTGCCCGGGTCGCTCAGCTCAGTCCGGTCAGTCCTTGTCCTTGTCGGACTTGTCCTTCTTGGTCGGAGTCGCCGACGGTTTGTCGGTGGCTCGCGGGCTACCGTCGTCCGACTTCGCCTTATCGCTCGCCTTGGTCGCCTTGGGGGTGGGATGAGTCTTGTCTTGGCCGCGCCCGTTATTGCTGGCAGACGGCTTCGGTCCGCCGGCTTGGGTGGGCTGAGCGGTTTGGCCATTTCCGTTCCCGGGATGATCCGCGGACGGGACGCCGGTCGCTTGCGGGATTGAGGTCGGGTCGCCAGCCCCGTTCGGGTTCTTGGGATCAACGCCGCCGGGACGCAACTGCGCGGGGAACCCTGGCAGCTTGGTGATGGCCTCGATCGGATTCACCCCAAAGGCGGCGGCAACGCCGGCCCCGGTGCTCAGGCTGGCCACCAGGCCCACCGCTAGGCCAACCAACAACCGACGGGTTCGGCTGGCCGGCCGCTCCCGGTGCTGGGTCCGGGGGGTCCCCAACACCGGGAGGGACGCGCGAACGCGCGCGATGTGCGCAGCTTCCAGTTCAGCTACCCCAGGCAGCTCCTGCGTGGTTTGCACCCGGTCGAGAAAGGCCGCCACTTGGCTGAGCTTGGGGTCGTCAGCGCCGATTCCGCCCGCCAGCAAGCGGTCGAAGTCGGTGTTGTCGTCGCCCATAGTCGTCCCTTCCTGCCGGGGTAACCGCCGCACCCGGTTGGAAAGTTACGCCCTTGGTCAGGAAACTTCACCAACTTCGGTCAGTGGACTCGCCGCCGCGCCCGATTCGGTGAGCTCTGAGCGCAGCGCGGACACCGCGCGGTGTTGCAGCTGCTTGACCGCACCGGCTGACCGATCCAGAATCTCGGCGGTCTCGGCCACCGAGAAGCCGTGCAGCAGGCGCAGCACCACCACCGAACGCTGATCGGGGCTCAGCGCGGCCAGAATCTCGCTGACTCCAGCGTCATCGAGCGCCGCTGCATCAGCAGCCGGCATCGTGGGCTCGGTGCCGTGATCCAGTTCAGTCTGGAGCGGACATCGACCAGCCTTGCGCCAGGAGTCAACCAAACGACTGCGGGCGATCATGAAGGCCAGCGACCGCAATCCGGCTTCATCACCTTCGAAGCCGGGCAGTTGGCGCACCATCGAGACGAACGTCTCCCCAAGGCAGTCTTCAGCGTCGTTGGCGCCCAGAGCGTTGAGGAAGCGCAGCAATTCCGGCGCCAACTCGCGATACAGCTCAGCCCAGGCCCAATCCTCGCCATCGCGGGCGGCCGCCAGCACCTCAGCGAAACGATCGCCGATGGTCATCGCCGGGTCAGCGCGATCAGGTTGGGGTCACCCAGTGGGAGTCTGATCAGTCGTCCTCGTCTTCGTCCTCGTCCTCGTCTTCGTCCTCGTCCTCATGATCATCTTCATCACCGTGGTCGTCATCATCGGAGGCCTTGGGGCTCGACTTCGACTTGGACGGCTTGGGCGCCGGCTTCTTGGTCACCCTCGGCTTGGGCGCCGAAGCCTGGTCATCGTCAGCCACAGCCTTGGTGGGGCTGGGTGCGGCGGAGGACGGGTCCGGTGTGGGCGAGGCCAGCTCGGCCACTGGCGGTGCGGCCAGTTCCACCGCGGCTGGCTGCTGGGTGAACGAGCCGCCCATCGCGGCAGCGACGCCAACACCGGCAGTAAGCGCAATCAGGGCCGCGGCCAGCGCGGCGATCGCCAGCCGGGGCGGCTTGCTCGGGGTCGAGGAGGAGGTGTTAGCCCTCAGGGCGGTCGTCTCGCGCACCTGCCGAGCCTCCTGGATCACTGCCGCCAGGTGGTCAGCTTCCATCGCAGTGGTCGAAGCGGTCGGATAGACGGCGTCCAGCCGCTGCAGGAAGGCAGCGACCTCGGCCCGTGCCGGATCGTTGTCTGCCATCTGTCCGGCCAGGAAGCGGGAGATGTCGTTGTCATTGATAGTCATTTGCCGTCCTCTCTCACCTTAGAGACCGCACTGCGGGAGGGGTTGGTTACGCAAACCGGTGAACTTTCTAGCAGGTCGCCCGACTGGAAGCGAGATTCACCGCTCGACCGAGGCGCAGAACTGGGTCGGTCGACCAGTTGATTTTTAGTTCGGGCCCGAACTATTATCCGACTATGGCCAAGTTTCAAGCTCAACCCGCGCCCGGGGCGCACCCCGGCACTGCCCGCAGCCGACGCCCTGGCGGTGCGTTTGAACGAATGGCCCGCATCCACGAGTTGGGAAACCTGCTGATCGAGCGCGAGCTCGCTCACCGTGGGGTCCGCGGAGTGCTACCCGCCCACGGCGGCGTCCTGGCCTTCCTCTTCCGGCAGTCGGCTCCAGTACCGATCAAGGACATCGTGACCTTCACCGGGCGGGCGAAGTCGACCGTCACCGGCGTGGTGCAGACATTGGAGAAGTGCGGCTACCTGAGCCGCGTCCAGGACGGCGACGACCTGCGCAGTTGGCGCATCCAGCTGACCCCAGCGGGCCGAGAACTCCTCCCGGCGTTCCAGGGGACCTCGCAACGTTTGGTCGAAACCGTGCTGCGCGGGCTGACCGAATCCGAACAAGCCTTACTGATTGACCTGCTGGCGCGCATCGAGGGCAACCTCGCCCACGAAACCGAACCGACAAGCCCAGCCTGACCAACCCCGAAAGGAACCCCACCATGTCCGACCTGGAAAATCGCATCTACGAGTTCGCCCGACGCCCCCAACTAATCAACCTCGCCACCGCCGCCCCGGACGGTCACCCACAGTTGCGCTACGTGGTGGGACGCGCAGACGAAAGCCTTGTCATCCGGTTCAGCACCCACCTGGATTCAGCCAAAGTGGAGCAACTGCGCGCCAACAGCAACGTTTGCCTGACGCTCGGGGCGACTCAAGTGAATTCCCCGCTCTGGCTCCGAGTGGACGGCACCGCCACCATCAGCACCGAGACGGCCGAGCGCGAGAGCTTCTGGTTCGGCGCCCTGACCAAGCACTTCACTGGCGTGACCGACCCGCGCTACTGCGTCGTCGCGGTCAAACCTTCCCGGATCGAGTTCGGCGAAGAGGTCTGGCAGGCTCAGTGCTGAAACTCGGTACGGGCGGCGATGAACGCTGCCACACACGCCTGCACATCCGCCTGGCTATGAGCAGCCGATAGCTGCACCCGAATGCGGGCCTTGCCGGCAGGCACCACCGGGTAGCTGAAGGCGATCACATAGACCCCCTGGGCCAACATTCGCTCGGCGATCTGGGCGGCTTGCCTGGCGCCGTCCTGGCCAGGGAACATCACCGGGATGATCGGATGCTCCCCTGGGAGCAACTCGAAGCCGGCCTGGGTCATCAACTCCCGAAACAGCGCGGCGTTGGCCTGCAACTGGGCCCGCGCCGCGCTGGCAACGGCGGCCAGGGCGAGGGCAGCCAGCGAGCCAACCACGGTGGCCGGGGCCACCGCATTTGAGAACAAGTAGGGACGGGCTCGCTGCCGCAGCAGGGCGATCACCTCTGCGGGGCCGCTCACGTAGCCACCCGAAGCACCGCCCAGCGCCTTACCAAGGGTGCCGGTGATCAGATCGACCCGGTCGCTGACTCCGAATAGTTCCGGAGTGCCCCGGCCCCCTTCGCCGATGAAGCCGACCGCGTGGGAATCGTCCACCAGCACCAGCGCGTCATAGCGCTCGGCCAAGTCGCAGATGCCTGGCAGTGGGGCGAAGTAGCCGTCCATGCTGAACACGCCATCGGTGACGATTACCTTTCGACGCGCGCCGGCGGCAGCCTGCAGTTGGGCCTCCAGATCGCTCAGGTCACGATTGCGGTAGCGAAAGCGAGCGGCCTTACTCAGCCGAATGCCATCGATCAACGAGGCGTGGTTGAGCTCATCGGAGATGATCGCGTCGTCTTCGCCGAACAGCACTTCGAACACACCGCCGTTGGCGTCGAAGCAGCTAGAGAACAGGATTGTGTCCTGGGTACCGAGGAAGTCGCTGAGCGCGGCCTCCAACCTCGTGTGGACGGTCTGGGTGCCGCAAATGAACCGCACCGACGCCATACCGAAGCCCCATTCGGTCAGCCCCTGTTGAGCTGCGGCCACCACCTCTGGGTGATCGGCCAGGCCGAGGTAGTTGTTGGCGCAGAAGTTCAACACTGGACCGGCAGCGGTGGCCACCTGGGCAGCCTGGGGAGTGGTCAACTCCCGCTCGCTCTTGAACAATCCGGCCGTGCGGATCTCGTCCAGAGTCGTGGCCAACCCAGCGCGCAAGTCATCTCCGTACATGAGCGCCACCCTACGCCGCGGGCCTTGGTCAGCTGCCGGACCAGTCGAGGATCACCTTGCCGCACTCGCCGGCTCGCGCCACCTCGAAGGCCTGGCGCCAATCCTGGGCAGCGAACCGATGGGTGATCACCGAGCGCACCGCGTCAGCGAAAGCTGCCGAGGTGGCCAACATCGAACTCATCAAATACCAGGTCTCGAACATCTCCCGGCCGTAGATGCCCTTGATGGTGATCATGTGGGTGATCACCCGGCCCCAATCGATCGGGTAGGGATCCTTTGGCAGCCCGAGCATGGCCACCTTCGCACCGTGGTTGAGGTTCGCCAGCATTTCGGTGACCGCCGAGGATGCTCCCGACATCTCCAGCCCGATGTCGAAGCCCTCCCGCAGGCCCAAATCACGCTGGGCGTCGGCGATTCGGGTGGCGCCGACGTTCACGCACAGATCAGCGCCCACCGCCCTGGCCAGCTCCAACCGATAGTCACTGATATCGGTGACGACCACGTGTTTGGCTCCGGCATGACGGACGATCGCTGCGGCCAACACCCCAATCGGACCAGCGCCGGTGATCAGTACGTCCTCACCAACCACCGGCCATTGGAGCGCGGTGTGGGTGGCATTTCCGAGGGGATCAAAGATGGCGCCCAACTCCGGATCGATGGCTTCAGGCTGCACCCAGACATTGGCTGCTGGCAGCACCACGTAATCAGCGAAGGCCCCATCGGTGTTCACCCCAAGACCAATCGTGTTGATGCAGACGTGACGCCGCCCGGCGCGGCAGTTTCGGCAGCGGCCACAAACGATGTGGCCCTCGCCGGAGGCTCGATCTCCTGGTCGAATGCCGGTCACCTCGCCACCTACCTCAACCACCTCGCCGTAGAACTCGTGGCCGATGGTCAGTGGCGCCACCACCGTGCTCGCCGCCCAGTCGTCCCAGGCGTCCAGGTGCAGATCGGTACCACAAAGACCGGCTCGCAATACCCGGATCTTCACCTGGTCGGCGCCACAAGTCGGCTCGGGCACCTCGATCATCTTCAGCCCTGGACCGGCCTCGGTCTTGACCAACGCTCGCATTAGACCTCCTCGTCTGAGGCCAAACCTATCGGCGTCGGACTGTCAGCGCCGGGCAAAGCAAGAGCGCCACCGCCCGTGATGGGCGATGGCGCTCTGACAGCCGGACGAACCAGCTACTTACAAGAGTTTCAGCTCCAGCGGATCTGACCAGCGTTCGGATCAGCGGAGTTGTCGATCGCGACCGTCTTCATGATCTTGTCGGCCAGGGTCTGCTTCTTGGCATCCCACAGCGGGAACAACCAGCCGACGTAGCAGATGATCGAGTCGATGATGTGAGCGAACTGGCGAGCGATGGCCGGGCCAACGCCGATGACGTCACCGGTGGTCTCGCTGACGATCTTGATCTTGGCGATGGCCTTGCCCGGGGTGACGCCGTAGTTGCCCACGAGGTAACCAAGGTAAACCCACCAGCCGACGGCCAGAATGAAGTTGACCCCGCTACCGAGCGTGGTGTTCACGTTGGACAAGACGTTGCCCAGGATGCCGATAACGATGCTCGGAGCAACGTAATCGATGAGGCCGCCAAGTGCACGGGTCGGCCATTCGGCCAGCGCGCCACCAGCAGCGCCGGTCGGAGCCGGAGTGAAGCCACCTGGGTAGCTCGGCGCCGGCGGCGGCGGGTAAGAGCCAGCCGGAGTGGCGTACGGGTCGGCCGCGGGCGGTTCGTTGTATCCACCGGCCGGAGCCTGGTAGCTACCGGGGTCGGAGGGCGGAGTGTAGCCCGGTACGGCGTCGCTCGGATCCGGCGAAGTCGGGTACTGATCAGACATGCTTCTCTCCCTGTAGAGCAGTGATGCTGACGATCCTAGGGCCTGATGGCCCCAATGTGGAATGTAGTCATAATTGAACCGTGTCAGCACCGGCAACACCGGCCATTACCCAAGCTCGTCGACGACTTAAGTCGCTGGGCACTTTAGGCCTGGTCGGACTTGGACTGAGCGCCACTTTTCGGTTCACCGGAGTCGGCCTGCCCTGCCCGTGGCGGGCGCTGACCGGAACGCTTTGCCCTTTCTGCGGCTCGACCACGATGGGGGTCCACCTGCTGGATCTCGACCTCGCCGGTGCCTGGGCAGCGAACCCGTTCGTCTTCAGCGTCGGGGTGGGCGTCGGCGTGGCGGCGGTGTTCTGGGTGGTGGAAGCCGTCGGTGGGCCCAGGGTGCGCCTGCCCCGCTGGCTGATCGATCAACGGGTCTGGATGTCGGCACTGGGCGTCATTGCTTTGACCTTCACCATTTGCCGAAACCTGTAGTCAGCTGACAAAAGCAAACGCCCGAACCCGAAGGTCCGGGCGCCCGCCCGCGAACCGGCTCTATGGGGAGCCGAGCTCAGTTCGCTGCTCGCCGTCGCCTGGTTAGCAGCAGGCCGCCACCTGCCACCACCAAGAGCGCGCCGAGAGCCAATTCAGTTAAAACACCATCGCTACCGGTATCCGCCAGCGAGTCCGTGGCCCCTTTGACCTCGATCACCGTTCGGCCGTCATTGTCAGTCGCCGTATTCTCGGTATTGGTCTCCGGGCCAGGGGTAGTGCCCAGCGGCACCGACTCGGCCACATCGTCGGCCGACGGACGGAGGTAGGAGACTACCGACAGCTCACCGGTAGCACCGTCGGCCACCCGAGTGGTGAGCGTGATGGTGGCCGAACTCGCCCCAGCGGCCAACGGCGCCTTGGCGATGCAGGTCGCGCCCGAGCAGTCGAAGCCGCTTCCCTTCAGCGAAATCAGCGTCAGCTTCTTCGGCAGCACGACTGAGACCTGCCAGCCGGCCAGGGCCGCAGAGTTGCCGGTGTTGGTGGCCACCAGTTGAAAGCGGACGGTCTCACCTGGCCCGATAGCGCCAGTCGTCGACAGGCTTTCGACAAGCTCCAGGTTGTAGGACACCAGGCCGGCGTTCAGGCCACGGAGGTCTGCGGTGGCAGCGGTGGCGGCATTAGCGCCGCTAGCCGGTGCAGTGAAGTCCGCCAGCCCGGCGGCGTCAACCACTGATGCCGCTGCAGCTTTGGCGAAAGCGGCACCGTCGGGACGGGTGATCGCCAGCCGGTAGCTGCCGCCTGCGTCCAGATCGGTGAAGACGTAGCAACCTGCGGCGTCGGTGACCCGCTCCTCAAGCCGGGCACCGCCGACGTCGTGCAACGCCACGGCGATCCCGCTTTGGGCCAACTCGGTGGCGCCCATGGCGGCGTCCCGGTCGGCGTCCCACCAGACGCAGCCGCTGACACTCACCTTGCTCGCATCATTCGGGCCCGGGCCGGGCGCCGTGGAGATCACCAGTTCGGCGGCCGAGGTACCGCCAGCAGCCTCAGCGATTGCACCGATCTTCAGCTTGGCATCGGCCGGAATCGAGGCCCCGCGGGCCGAGATCGGAAAGACCACATATTCACCGCTTCCGAACCCGACCGAGTCGGTGCCGATGGTGAACACCAGCATGTTGGCAGCGGTGGCAACTTGGACTGTGGCGTTAGTGGTCGGCCCTCCGCGCACCGCGGTGATGACCGAATGTGACTCGTAACTGAGGTTCGGGTCGAGACTCACCGTCACCTTGACCACCCCGCAGGAGGTCGCCGCAGCACAGGCCACCGTGGCCCGAAAGTCGACCCGGGCCCCAACCTGATAGGGATCCTGACCCGCATCTGCGGTGAGATCGATAGTTACTGGGGCGGAATCGGGATAGGCCTCGCCTACCTGGGCCGTGGCCCAAAGCAAGGTGGCTAGGCAAATTGCCGCGACAATGCGCAACAAAAGCCCTCGCCCAGCCGACTTTCCAGCCCTCCGCGTAAGGACGCCGGACAGCACCAGTCCCCCCCGTCTACCTGATTGACGCAAGTGCGCCAAGCCCCGCCAGGTATCGCGGCCAATCTGCCAGATTTGCTCGCTTTGAACCTATCTGGCCACTAACCTGTATCAAGAAGAAGGGGCTCGGCGTTGATCCCGATCAATGCCCGAGCCCTCGTACTGGGACTGGGCTGGAGGGACCGTGAACGTCGAAGACGCAGTAGTGGGCCACGCTCTCCGAAGTCTCCGACTTCTACTCGAGGCCTACGCGGCCGCCGAGCTGCCCCAGTGGGACCTTTTCGCGGCCAACGTGAAGATGGTCCGGGTCGAGCCCGGGAACGTTTTGTTCTCCGCCGGCGAGATTCACCCATACATATACTTCGTTCAGCACGGCCTGTTGAAGGCGCAAATGTCCGTCGAGGGCGGACGACGTAACGCGACCGTCTTCTTCCCTGAAGAGGGCGACGTATTGGCCTCGATGACCGCCCTGGGTATGGAGGGAGTACGCAGGGCGGCTATTCGAGGTCTTCATCCGCGTTCGAACACCATCCAGGCCGCAGTTGAAGCTGAGACGATCCACACCGTCACCGCGCTAGAGACGAGCCTGCTGGCCCGGGTGAGCTTCCGGGTGGTCGATCATCTGGCCACCCAGCATCTGGCCTGGTCACGACTCATCGCCGCGCTCTCGGTGATGCATGCCACCACTCTGCAGGCCGATGTCGCTTGGCTTCGCAGCACGCCGGAGCAGCGCTACCGGGATCTACTCACCGAGCACCCCGGCCTGGTAAACCGGGTCACCCAGCGAGACCTGGCAAACTTCCTGAACATCACTGACGTTGCGCTCAGCCGGATCGCCAAGCGGGTCCGAAACGAGAGCACCAAAGCCCCCGATGGGGTGCCGGAGGCGATAGAGGTGTCAGCCTCCGAGGTTGGCTGACACCCAGCGCCGAGCTGCTCCACAGGCGTGGCACAACTCGGGAGCCGAGACTCCCAACATGACCCAGCCAGCGCTCGCAACTCAAGCCACCACCGTGAGCTACTTGCACCGCCATCAATCCTCAGCAACTGGCGAGCCCGCTGGCTGGTTCACCGCAGCTCCACCTCGCGAGCCGGTCGCCACCGTCCGTCCCCAACGCAGCACCGCAATGCGACCTCCGACGGCGCACACCCGCACCGGCGCGCGCTGACATGGTGGCCAGCGACCGCTGGGAAACCGCCAGCGGCTGGTATGAGCTGCTCACCCTGAATGCCGGGGATCTCGCGCTGGCCTCCGAACTGGCCCGACAGGGGGTGGACGCCCTCGAGCGGGTCTGCTCGCCGGACCGTCCGGAGGCCGAGGTTCACCAGCTCACCGATTGCGGACCGCAGCCGATCAGCAAGCTGCTCGCTCAAGCCGTGGCCGCCGCCCGCAGGGCCGAGGTCTTCAGCCAGGGGCTGGTGCCGGTGACCGTCCAGGCCTCAGCGGGCGAGCTGATTCAACCCGGGATAGTCCTCGATGAAGACGACCGGACCCTGACCTTGCCCAGCGGCAGTCGGCTGCAGGTGTGGCCGCTCGCTCGGGCTTGGGCGGCTGATCGGATCGCCGAGGCGTGCAGTTCGAAGCTGGGGATCGGCGTCCTGGTGAATCTTGGCGGCGACATCGCGGTGGCAGGCGAACTGCCGCCAGCCGGCTGGCGGATTGAGATTGAAACTGGCCAGCCCACCCCCACCGGCTCAGACACCATCACCATGGCCTGGCCCGGTGGACTGGCCAGCGCATCCGCACCGGCGCCCCGCTGGCCAGCTGCGGCCGGGCTGCGGCCCCGGCCGCGGACCTGGCATTCGACCGCCGTTGCCGCCCACAGCTGCGAACGGGCCAAAGCGGCCTGCCTCACGGCCCTTGCCATGGGCGACGATGCACCCCGATGGCTCACCCAGCGTGAGTTACCTGCTCGGCTGGTGCACACCGGAGGCATCGCGGTTCAGACTCCAGGGTGGCCGTCCGCGACCTGATCAGCGCCGGGCGGCCCGCAGGCGGGCCACTGCGGTGGCACCCACCACGAGCACTCCAGCGAGTCCGGCCGCAACCCCCACCACAGCTGAGGCCGGCTCACCATAAAGACGTCCGATGGCGATCCAACCCAGACCCCAAGCCATCGCCACACCAATGCTCCAACGTCCACCAAGATTGCGGGCGAACAACACTCCAACCAGTGCCAACACCAGCAGCGCTGCGGCCGCGATCACTGCCGCCGACATCGGCGCCGGGTGCAGGCCGGACGCGTGCCCCGCGGCGGCAATATTTGCCGCCACCGCAATCGTGGTCCAGCCCAAATAGAGCCCGAAGGTGCCGTCGACAACAACCAGCTCGAGCCGATCAGTCGCTTCCGCGGCACTCAGCCGGACCAGGACTAGCGCCAGGCTCACTTCGATTCCGATCGCGATCACCACGCCGCCCCACAAAGCCGCCAGGTTGTTGTCCGCGAACTGCATCACCACCAGCCAGGCCCCGTTCAGGCCCAGTGCCCAAGCCGCCGGAGCCAAGATGGCGTCGACACGCGGACGCTCGCCGTCATCGGCGAACCACAGCCAGCCCACAAAGGCGAACAGGCCCAGATAGACCAGTGACCAGATCAAGAAGGCAGCCCGCGCGGGGCTAAGCAAAGTCGCCTGGGCGCGAAAGACGCCGCCGAAGCCGGCCTGGACCCTGGCTCCGAGCAGCCCGGATCCGAAGACCAGGCCGCCCGAAGCCAACGCGGCAGCGGCAGTTATGCCAGCCAGGCGCGCTCGGTTGCCCATCGCGTCTCCTCAAAGGGGGTTCACAAGATATTCCCAGGCATCGACGGCAGATCCAAGCATTTGGGTGCACAGGGTTCTCGGTGTCTCCCTTTCCGGCATCTCCGAGGGGGCCTAGGTTGGAGCCGCAATGAACACTGCCACCGGGAAAGCCCCGCAACGATGACCACGCTGATGTGGTTCCGCCGCGATCTGCGCACCTTCGACCAACCCGCCTTGGCCGCCGCGTCCGCCGCTGGCGAGGTGCTGGCCTGCTTCGTACTCGACCCGAGGATCCTGGCCAGCGCCGGTCCCAACCGAACGGCCTGGCTGTCGGCCAACCTGCAGGCGCTGGCCGCCGACCTCGACGGCCGGCTGTGCCTGCGCATCGGCGATCCGGCATTGGTCCTCCCCCAACTGGCCGCCGAAGTGGGAGCCACTGTCGTCCACGTTTCCACCGAGACCGAGCCCGGCGGCGGCGTCCGCGACCAAGCCGTGCGAGCGGCCCTGGCCGCCGGCGGGATCGCCTGGCAGGAGACCGGCTCGCCCTACGCCGTAACCCCGGGACGGGTGACCACCAAGGGCGGCCGCGATTTCAAAGTGTTCAGCGCCTTCCAGCGAGCGTGGTGGGAGTACGGCTGGCCCGCACCGGCCCGCCTTCGCCGACCGCCGGTTCTGTTGGCCGCCGATAGCGACCCTCAGGCCTGGAGATTGGTAGCGGACGCGATCACCGCCAGCCCGGTGCCGCTCCCCCCGGCTGGCGAGCGGGCCGCGCTGGCCCGCTGGGCGCAGTTCAGCGCCGACGGCTTAGCCGATTACCACACCTCCAGGGACCGCCCTGACCTGGCTGGCACCTCCCAGCTGTCGAGCTACCTGAAGCTCGGCGTGCTGCATCCGCGCACCCTGCTAGCTGACCTGACGGGGCGCAGTGGGGCCGGGCCGGAGCGGTTCATCGCCGAGCTGGCCTGGCGGGAGTTCTATGCCGAAGTGTTGTGGCGCCACCCAGAATCGCTCACCGCTGATTTGAAGCCGTTGTCACTGACCTACGACCAGCCTGATGCGGGCTTTGAAGCCTGGCGCCAGGGACGCACTGGCTATCCGATCGTCGATGCTGGCCAGCGGCAGTTGCTGGCCACCGGCTGGATGCACAATCGGGTACGGATGATCAGCGCCAGCTTCCTCACCAAGGACCTCCACCTTTGGTGGCCGCACGGCGCGGCCCACTTTGCCGAGCACCTGTTGGACGCCGACTTGGCCTCCAACGTGCACGGCTGGCAGTGGGTGGCTGGCACTGGCACCGATGCCGCCCCCTACTTCCGGGTGTTCAATCCAACCTCACAGGGCGAGCGGTTCGACCCGTCTGGTGACTACGTGCGCGCCTGGGTACCTGAGTTGGCCCATCTTGGCGGCGCGGCGGTGCACCGTCCCGGCAATGCCTCCGACGGCTACGCGCACGGCTACCCCAAACCAATCCTGGATCACGCCACCGAACGGGCCGAAGCTTTGGCTCGATATCGGCTCACCCGTGCTCACTGACCAGAGCTCCCCGAGGCTTCGACAAGCTCAGCCACCTGGTGGCCAGTTCCCTGAGCTTGTCGAAGGGTTCTGCTCTGACCACTCGAACGCCGATGTTCAGCCTTTGGTCATCTTGCCCATCTTGACCACTTCGAAGGCGCTGCCGGGCACCTTCTTCAAAGTGTTCAGCGCCGCGTCATTCCAGCGGTCATCAGCGGTGCCGGAGACGTACCAGTTGCTGCCGTTGTCGGCCAGGATCAGTCCGTAGGTCTTCATTGCTTGCAGAATCACCCGAGCCTGCTTGGGGTAGGAGGAGATCTTGAAGCTCTTCTTCAGCCGCACCCGCATGCCCATCGGCGGCAGGCTTGAGCTGCGGCTGTTGCTGGCGTAGTGCCGGGCTGGGGAAATGTAGGCCTTGCGGGTCTTGGCGACGGTGAATCTGATCGCGTGGGTGATCTTGCCCGAAGCAACTTCGTCGTAGCGCACCAGGCCGGGAAGGATCGGCAGACCGGCAGCATCAGCGCTGGTCCAGCCCTTTGGACGCAGCTTGTTGGAGTTCAGATTGAACTTCGCCCCGGCCCCGGCCTGCCACCAGGCGCCGCCATCTTTGGGATAGGCATTCCCAATTTCGTAAAGCAGCTTGTTGTCCCGATCGAGCACCAGCACATGGCGGTCACCGTCAGATTTCGCACCGCCCTCGATCGGGGCATTGGTCGGGATTGGGTAGGGACCCTTGTCGCTTTCGTCGGCCCAGTAGAACTTGACCGGCACCTTCGCCTGGCTACCCGACACCACCACGTAGGGAATGCCGAACGGCCCGCCGTCCCAATCGGCGCCGAAGTCGGCGTGCAGCTTGCCCTTGATCCCCTTGATCAGCTTCTTGGAGTTCTTGTCGACTTTCGACTTGTCGATGCGGGTGTTCCAAGGGTTGCTCTTGGGAAAGATCTGCAACCCGGTCAGGTCGGCATTCACGCCCAGCTTGGCCGCGTAAGCGCTGGCGGAGAGGCGAGGCGAGGGACCTACAGCTGGCGGGGGCGGCGCAGCGCAACTGGCCAGCAGGCCACCGAGGCCCAACCCGAGCACTGCCACGCGAAAACCGGTGCCGAAACTCCTCATGAAACTTGAGTCTAGGCATTGGGCTGCACTACGCGACAGGGTGCTTCTCAGGTGGCGGTAGCGGTGGGCAGCTCGGACGCGCCCGAGATCGACGGCTCCGGGGTGGGGCTGAAGCTCGGGGTTTGGCTGGGCGATGGTGCCGGCCCGGTGGGGCTGGCCGCTGGCGTGGGCATGACGGTGACAGTCTCGGTCGCAGTGGGCGTGGGTCGGGATTTCGGCACCGTGACCTGCCCGACGGTGGTGCCGCCAGAGCCGTCAAGCGAGCTGCCCAGACCAAGCTCGATAGCGGTGATCACGCCGAGGGTCACCACGAAGATGGCCACCACTGTGATTGCCATCCGCTTCAAGATCGGGCGCCAATCTCGCCTCGACTCGCTCCCCTCGCTCCCCGTCGGCGCTGCCAGCACCTCGGTCTTCGCCGCCACTTCGTCTGGGGCCTCGGGCATTCCCTCAGCCGTGGCCGCGGTCTCCCCGTCGGAGGGCTCTGCCACCCGTACGCGGGAGTAGACGCGCTTCATCGCCGTCCTGGCCCGGCGATGCGTCCGGTCCAACCCGGCGCTGTAGAGCGTGCCGGCCACGCCACCGATGACGCTGGCGACCGAGGCCCCAATGATGGTGCCGGCCACCCCCAACGTGGAGCCGATGGTCGCTGCAGTGGCGGCCGCGAGGGCGCCGCCGAGGATCTGAGGCAGGGAAAAGGTGACCTTCAGCGGCTCTTTGTCGCCATCGTCGGTCTGGGCGGTACTGGTCTTGCTTTCTTCGGTCAAAGTCCGGCTACTCCTTGGGGTTCAAACTTCGAGAGTAGTCGGCCCAGCTTGGTGTCGCCTGTGAACTACCTGATTCCAAGCTGGTCGGCGATCACCCGGGCGATGCTACGGGCCGCGTCCGGACGAGCCACTTTGGCACTGGCCGCAGCCACCTCGGCCCTAGCTGCCGGGTCCTCAATCCAGGTGCGCAGCGCATCGGTGACCTCACGCGGACGGGGCGCCCAGACCCCAGCGTTGTGCTCCACCACATAAGTGACGTTGCCGTCCTCCTGACCAGCAAGCTTGGCGTAGATGATGATCGGCAGGCCACAGATGAAGGCCTCACTGATCGACCCGGCCCCAGCCTTGGTGACCACGATGTCCGCGGCCGCCATGAACTTCGGCATTTCGCTGACGAAGCCGTACAGGTGCACCGGAAGTTGCCACTTCACCCGCTCCAGCTCGGCCTTCAGTTCCTCGTTGCGACCGCAGATCACTACCAGACTCGCTGCCAGTCCGGCTTCGCTGATCGCCTTGGCCACCCGCTTCACCGGGCCCATGCCATCACCACCGCTGACCAGCAGGATCACCGGACGATCATTCGCCCAGCCCTGCTCGGAGCGCCATGCCGCCGGGTCGGACAGTCGGTGATTGAACGACTCCCGCACCGGCAGTCCGATCACCCGCAGATTGCCCTCGGCGATGCCGTACTCCATGGCCTTCTCTTTGGCCTGCTCAGTGGCCACCACCACCAGATCAGCGCGGCGGTCGAACCAGAAGGCGTGGGTGGAAACCAAATCGGTCACCACAGCCAGGTAGGGACGCGGCGAGCGTCGCATTGCCCGCATAAGCGTCTGATTCACCAACGGGTGCACCGAGACGATCAGGTCGGTGGGGTTTTCCGCCAACAGCCGGCTGATGGCTCGGCGGACGTAGGGGTAGGTCAACGTAGCGACCGCCTTGGAGCGGCTCTTGCCATCGGAGGCCTTGAACGACAGCCCCCAGGCCTTGGGCACCCGCGAAATCGGCGGGTAAAGCTCCGGGGCGTATTTGAGCGGGCTCGGGTAGTACTGCCGGAAGAAATCCACCATCCGGGTTTCGAAGCGCCCGGGGAACTCCAACTCCAGAGCTTCGATCATCGCCTCGGTCGGTGCCCGATGTCCGCCGCCGGTGTCGGAGAACAGGAAGAGCACTCGCTTCAACGGAACAGAATCCGAAACCTCGCTCATCTATGCTCCGCCTTCTCCGACTCACCTCAGTGGGGCCACCTGCGAGGCCAGCATCGCAGATCGACGCCCTCACCCGCACCAGCCCGCCTGACCGGCCTCAGCACAAACGCGGACGGACGCAGCCCTTTGGCCACGTCCGTCCGCGGTAAGTCTCAGGCGGCGAAGTTCCTCAGCCCTTGAAGGTGACCTTCGCACTGGCAACGGGCAGTTCGACGAAGGTGCGCCCCGGAGCCATCTGCAGCGGGGAACCGTCCTCCAAGGTGAACTTGAAGGTCTCATTCACTGCGCCCTTGGTCCAGGTGCCGGTGACGTACTTGCCGGCGTGGGCGTAGTGGAACTTCCCGGTGCCATTGATCACCTTGTAGATCGGCTCGGGATGCGAGCCACCAGGGGTAATGGTGTTGGTCTTGGAGTTGATCCGACCCTGAACGATCGGGGAGAGGATGACCATGATGTTCTCGGTGGTCACTTTCTCGCCGCCAACGGTCTTGTGTGCCCCCCAAGGCATATTGCGGTAGTAGAGCTTCTTGTCCTCATTCCAGAGGTAGGTCATCGTCCAGTTCATCTTCTTCGCCCACCCCACTTTCACCGTGGTGGCTGGCTGCCCGTTGACGGTGCTGGCCTTCTCCTCATCAGCCCACGGGAAGTAGTGCTGCTGGGGACCATCGGTGAACTTCTTCGCCAAAGTCGCCAGTTTGGCCGGGTGGCAGGTCACAGCCTTGTCAAAGTAGGACGAGCCGCCGATCCGGAACACGAACTTGCTGTTGATCCCGTAGGCGACCAGCTTGCCACCGAAAGCCTTCTTGGCCTGGCCATAGTCGATCGGGGTGAAGTAACTCGAAAAGGCCTTCATGTACTGCAGCACCCAACCGGTGCCACCGGTACTGCCGAGAATGCCGGTGATCGGGGAGAACAGGGCGGCGTTCACCGGCCGCATCGACCGCACCGCCTGAACGGACTCGGCGTAGTCGGAGTGGAACACCGGCATCAGCCGGGTGCCAGCCTCGCCGGAGGGCAAGGAGGAGTAGCCGTCGTTCTCGACGAAAACGATGTCGGCCTCATTAATGCCCTGCTGGACGAACATGCCGTTGTGGATGTGCTCACGCTTGTTGTCAGGCACCTTGACCGCAACTGCCACTCGTTTGGCATCCTCAGCCGACGCCAGCGGCTTGCCGGTCAGCGGCCAGCGGGGGGTGGTGTCGGTAACCGGGCCGGTGGTGGTGGGCGCGGCACCGGTGGGGCCAGCACTGGGCGTTGCCGGCTGGGTGGCGCAGCCAGCGACGGCGGCGCCTGCGATTCCCACCGCGCCGATGACCAGGACACGTCGACTGACGGATTCCATATTGTTTCCTCCAAGATGGGTTCACGCGGGCCAGCTGCGTCGGCCGAACCCGAAGCAATCTTAGGCGCCGTGGCTAGCTGATCCGGCCATCATTGCCGCGTGGCCTCAGATCTGGGGCCCGCCGGTAGCATTCGAACCATGACCACCCCCGCGGCAGGTGGCGTCCGACGACGGCTCGACTTCTCGGTCGCCCAGCGTCGAACCTTCGAGCTGGCCCGCCCCTATGGGGGGCTGCTGGCTGCCGCCGCCGTCCCCACGATCATTCAGCTCATCTCGGCGGTGCTGCTGGCTTTCGTGGGCCTGCCGAGGTTGCGGGTTGGGTTCTACGCGGGCACCTTTTCGGCCCTCTTCGTGCTGGTGCCAGCCATTGTGGTCGGGGGTGGCGTGCTGGCCGGACTGGCCAGCACCCAGGCCGGTGCCGCCATCGCCGCCCGCGCCACTGCGGCCGCCGAGGGGCGCCACCTCGGCCTACGGGCCGCCCTAGCTGAGACCCGGGGCGTCTTCATTCGGGTGCTGCCAGCCTGGCTGCTGCTCGGAGCGCTGCAGTGGATCGCCTATGCCAGCGTCGGCTGGACGTTAGAGGCCACCCGGCGGGCCGCCATCAGCGATGCCGAGGCTGCCGGGGCTTTCGTGCTGCTGCTGTTGTTCATCGTCTTCATGTTGTTGGTGGCCTGGGTCGTCTCGATCGTGCTCCAGGTGCGGCTCTTTCTGTTCATGCCCGCAGCAACTTTGGAGCGACTCGAAGGCTTCACCGCACTCAAGCGGTCCTGGCAGCTCACCAGGGGGGTCGGAGGCCCGATCTTCGGCGCCCTGGTGCTGGTGGGCCTGATCGGGTTCGTGGTCGGCAGCATTTTCGCGCCGTTTAGCCTCGCCACGCTCAACCCCGACATCGCCTACTCCGACCCGGGCGATCCGAGCGTGTTCACGCCAACGGCGCTAGCGATGGCCGCTGGCCAACTGTTGACGCTGGTCACCAGCCCGCTGCTGTGGTTGTTTTCCATCGTGGTCTATCGCTTCCAGGTCGGCCTGGAACGGCTGCCACCGCCTGCCTGGTCCGCTGGCTACGCCTATCCACCCCCACCGCCGCCCGGGTACGGCTACTCGGGCGACGCAGTGCCGCCGTCCCCGCCACCCAGTGGCTACCCGCCTCCACCGCCAACTGCACCGCGCCTTTACTGAAAGTTGCCCCTGAACCTCCGTCCGGCAACAGTCAGGCGCGGCGGTGGCATGCCAGAATGGAGGCTGCCACTTACGCGGAGGTGTAATGACCAGCCGGGCCCAACGGCGCGAAGTAACCCAGCGCGCAATCCTCGAAGCCAGCAGCAAGCTGCTGGCCGCCGGGGGTCAGGAAGCCCTTTCGGTGCGCGGCCTGGCCCGCGAGCTGAATCTGGTGCCTTCCGCGCTCTATCGCTATGTCACCAGCCGCGAAGACCTGCTGAACATCCTCTTCCGCCACGCCTATCTCGATATGGCCGAGACGGTCAAGAAGGCTCACGATGAGGTGCCAAAGGCCGACCTTCGTGGACGCTGGCGGGCATTCGCCTACTCCTTGCGGCAGTGGAGTCTCGACCATCCGCATGAGTGGATTCTGATCAACGGCACGCCGCCGCGCGATTACCACGTGCCAACCGAGGAGACGATGTCTTCCGGCATCAAGCTGCACATCCTGTTGGCCGAACTGGCCGCTGATGCTGAGGCGGCCGGTATTCGCCCGCGGGTGACCGAAGCGGAGTATCCCGCCGATCTCACTGGTTTGCGGGAGTTCCTAGCCTCGACCGGATTGCAGGTACAGCCCGAAACCGCAGTGGTGGGCGTGGCCGCCTGGCACATGCTGATGGGCATCTTGTTCACCGAACGGTTCCAGTTCTGGGGCTACGACGTCATCGAGCCCAGCCAGTATTACGACCTGATCGTTGCCGCCAGCGAGAAGCTACTTTTCGGCGACTCCTAGGACTACACCTCGTAGTCGACGCAGACCCTTTCGGTTCTCACCTCGGTGATGAACCGTCCCACGGCCAGGTGATCGGGGTGGCCGGCATAGGCCTTGAGCGCCTCGACCGAAGTGAACTCGCTATAAAGCAGCAGGTCGTAGCTGTGCTCGAACGGATCCTGGGGCACTACCGCCTCCAACTTCAACATGCCCGGCACTAGGGCGTCCAAAGACAACAGCTGTTGTTTGGCGAGCTCGAGGTTGGTGGCTTTGTCGGCGCCGGCGGCGTGGTCGGCGAAGCGCCACATCACAATGTGCTTGATCACGGCCGCCAGCCTACGGGCCGGGTCAGCTGACCCTCGCACCCTGCTCGGCGAAGACCAGATCGAGCAGCTCATGCCAGGCTTCGATCTTGGTGCGCTCGCGGCCTCGCAGGCCACCCCGGTCGATTTCGGCGTCATCGATCCGGCGCCAGTCTTCCAGCGTGCTCCAGGTGACCCCCTTGGCAGTCAGCAGCTCATCAGGATCGCTGAGCTGGCGGGCTGGGGCCTCAACAAGATCGGCCACCAAGTTGGCTACCGTTTCGGCCGAATCCTTCTTGTTGGCCCCGATCAACCCGCTGGGACCGCGCTTGATCCAGCCGGTCACGTATTCACCCGGACGGGCGCTCAGGTCATCATCGAGCACCCGGCCCTCCAGATTTAGGATCCGTCCGTCGGAGAAAGGGACGCCGGGCAGCGGCACGCCGTAGTAGCCGATGGAACGCAGCACCAAATCGGCTGGCACCTCGAAGCGAGAGCCGTCGAGGTTGGATTCGAACTCCACCGCCTCGACTTGGCCGTCACCGGTAATGGCCACCGGACGATGGTTGAACAACAGGTGTAGGTGCCGCTTGGCGCCGGGAAGTTTGATCGAGATCGCCTTAGCGATCGCCTCCACATTCGCCTTGGCCTTGCGGTCGAGAAGGTCCGTATCGATGGCGTCGAGATCGGCACCGATCAGTTCCGTGTCCATCCCTGAGAGCCCCAGCAACTCCCGCAGCTCGATACTGGTGAAGGCGGCCACCTCCGGGCCGCGGCGGCCGACCAGCCAAACGTTCTCCACCCGGGTATCACGCAGGGCGGCGAGCACTGAGTCGGGCATGTCGGTGACGCTGAGTTCGTCGGGGTCTTTCAGCAGAATGCGGGTCACATCGACCGCCACATTGCCCACACCCACCACGACGGCGTTGCGAACCCCCGACAGATCCTGAGCGATCGCGTCGGGATGGCCGGAATACCAGGAAACGAACTCGCGGGCTGAGCGGCTGCCGTCCAGTTCAGCCTCACCGGGAATGCCCAGCTTGCGATCCAACTCCGAGCCGTAGGCGTAGATCACCGCGTCGTAGCACTTCAGCAGTTCGCTGGCCTGCACCTGCTTGCCCACCTCGACCAAGCCAAAGAAGCGCACCCGCGGCGAGTCGAAAGCTGCCGCCAGGGTCTTGGCCACTGCCTTGACCGAGTCGTGATCAGGGGCAACGCCGTAACGCAACAGGCCGAAAGGGGTTGGCAGCCGGTCGAAGATATCGATGGCCACCTCGACCTGGGTCTGGTTGGCCAACTGACCGGCGGCAAACAGCCCCGACGGTCCGGCTCCAATGATCGCTACTCTGCGCACTTGGTACTCCTTGGCTCTCACGCGATGCTGGCTTGTCTTGGTGACGGCGACGAGGCAGCGCCGCCCAGCCATTCGCTGTTGGAAAGAACACCGCGATTCCGCGGTTTATTCGATCTCTCGCAACCAACAGGTGGTCGTGATCGGCTGGGATTGACCGCCAACGTGAATCACCGTATCGCCGTGCACCGCGAACTGGCTGGGATAACTGGCCAAAGCCCGCCGGAGGTGTCCGTCCTGCTCCGGGAAACCCAACACCACCACCCCGGCTTGGCTTTGGCGAGCCGCGGAAACCAGCTCGATGAACCGGACGTCGGTGGCTGCTGCCCGGGCGATGTGATGGCAGGCCACGTGATCCGGATGGCCATAGCCACCCAGCTCGTCGTAGCTGATCAGCGCAGCGGCTTCATAGCTGGCCAGAAAAGCCGCCAGATCGGCGGCAGCCGCTTCAACCGGGGCCAAGCTGAGGCTGTCCGGCCCGGCGTCCTGGCCGGGGCCAGCCACCGTGTCGGTGACCCAGCGCATGCCGGAGTCGAGATAGCGGCGCTGCGGCAGCCCGGCCGCCCGCGCCGGGGCGGTGCCCAGCCAGGCGCGGTCGGTGACGCCAAGGTCTTCGAGGGCTCGCCGCAACTCGCATTCGCGCTGCGCCACCAAAGCGGCGCCACTCAACGCAGCCAGGGCTGGCATCACCGCGCCGCGCTCACCGCGGGTGGCAGTCACCACCGCCACCGGGTGCCCGGCAGCGATTAGGCCAGCGATCAGCGCCCCGGTGGCCAAGGTCTCGTCGTCGGGGTGGGCATGGAAGAACACGATCCGCTCGCCGGGAGTGAACATCTCAGCCCCCCACCAAGTCGGCAAAGAGCGCGGCCAGCTGTTGGGCGGTCCAGCGCCAATCGAAGCGCCGCGAATGCACCCTGGCCACCACCCCCATCGTGGCCAGTCGCCGGTCGTCGGCGAGGAGCTCGGTCAAAGCCCGTCCCCAATCGGACGGCGCGCGCGAATCCATCAGCTGTCCGGTTTCGCCGTGAGCCACCGCTTCGCGCAACCCACCCGAGGCCGCCGCGATTACCGGCGTCCCGCTGGCCGCTGCTTCCAGCGCCACCAGTCCGAAGGTCTCCGAATGCGAGGGCACCAGCACTACCCGGGCGCCACGAAAGAGCCTGGCGAGCTCGGTCCGCGATTGTGAGCCGAGGAAGCTCACCTCCCCCACCAGGCCCAAGTCGGCGACCAGGGCGTGCAGTTGCGCGGTGTAACCGGCGAAATCAGCCGAAGCATCGCCGGCCACCACCAGGTGCGGACGGATGGACGCGGGCAGCTCAGCCAACGTAGCGATGGCCAGTTCCGGGTCCTTCAGCGGCTGCAGCCGCGCAGCGAAGGCCACATAGCCGTTGGGCCAAGGCGCGCCCGAGGGCAGCCCCCAGCGGGCCTCGCCCAGCTTCAGTGGTCGAAATAGCTCATGATCAACTCCCGGCGCGATGATGCTCACCCGCTGCGGGTCGGCGCCGCAGCGCTGAATCACGGTGTGCGCCTCAGCGGCCGAGATTGCCACCACCGCGTCCGATCCGGTAGCCACCCGGGCCTCACCGGGCACTCGACGCGACGACTCCGGCGGCTCTCCAGCCGACAACGGTGAACCTGGAAGTGCCGCCACCGAGTGAAAGCTCTGCACGTGGGGCACTCCACGAGCGCCCGCCACCGGCAATGCCGCCACCCCTGACATCCAATGATGAGAGTGGAACAGGTCGAAGTCACCGAGCCCAGCCAGCCCGGCGGAAAACTCCGCCAGATGGTCATCAATCACCGATTTGGGTAGCGGAGTCGGTGGACCGGCGTCCAGGTGGCGCAGCCGCACCCCGGGCGCGAGTTCGACCACGTCCGGGTCTTCGCTGCTGGTGCGGCGAGTGACCAACTCAACCTGATGACCAAGGGCGGCTAACGCGTCGGCCTGAGCCCGGGCCACCACGTTCAGGCCCCCCGCGTCGCCGGCTCCGGGCGCTTGGGCTGGTGAGGTGTGCATCGAAACGACGCAGAGCTTCAACACCGGGGCCACGACGTTGAGCATAACCCGCAGTCACCGCCCAGATGGGATGAGTTGAAACATGAAATAATGTCGCAATGACCGCTGCGCCCACCCCCGCTGTTGCGCCGCAGCAGCCCAAGATCGGTTCGACCGCGGTCTTCCTGACCATCCTGGCTGGCCTGGGTTGGGTGGGCCCATTCTCAATCGACACCATGTTCCCCGCCTTTACCCAGATCGGCGCCGAGTGGGGTGCCTCGGAGTTCGCTCTGCAGCAGATCATCAGCGTCTACCTGCTCGCCTTCGCAGCAATGAGCCTGATCCACGGTCCCCTCTCGGATGCCCTAGGTCGGCGTCCGGTGATCATCGCCGGAGTGGCGCTTTACGTGCTGGCCTCGATCGGCTCAGCGCTGGCCCCAAATCTGGGCATGCTGTTGGTGTTTCGCGCGCTCCAAGGCCTCAGCGCTGGCGCTGGTCAGATCATTAGCCGGGCCATGGTGCGCGACGTCTTTTCCGATTCCCAGGCCCAACGCACGATGAGCCAAATCGCAATGATCTTCGCCATCGCGCCAGCCCTGGCCCCGGTGGTGGGCGGCTGGTTGCTCGGGGTCGGCAACTGGCGCACGATCTTCTGGTTCCTGGCCGGGTTCGGGGTGCTGTTGCTGGCTGCGGTGCTGTTGGCCCTGCCCGAGACCCATCCGCAAGAGAACCGCACCGCCTTCAGCGCTCGGGGTCTGGCCGCCAGCCTGCTTCAGGTGTGGCGCAGCCGGGACGCCCGACGGCTGGCCTTGGCCGGTCTGTTCAACTTCGCTGGTCAGTTCCTCTACATCTCCGCCGCCCAGCTATTCGTAGTGAAGCTGTTGGGTCTGGGCGATCAGGATTTCTGGGTGCTGTTCGTGCCGCTAATTTCGGGCATGGTGGTCGGCTCCTGGTTGAGCGGACGCCTGGCCGGGCGGCTCAATGGTCGGCGCCTGGCGAGCCTCGGCTATCTGGTCACCTTTAGTGCCGCGGTGGTCAACGTGGCGCTGTCGCTGATTCCGGCCACCAGCGTCCTGCCGTGGGTCGTGCTGCCGCTGCCGTTCTACTCCTTCGGAGTGGCTTTGGCGTTCCCGATCATCACCTTGGCCATGCTTGATCTCTTCCCCCAGCGGCGCGGCGCGGCATCCTCGGTGCAGTCGTTCGTTTCATTGCTCGGCATTTCCGCCGTGGCTGGTCTACTGGCCCCCGCGCTCGGCTTCTCACTGTGGAGCCTGGCCGTAGGGGCGCTGGTGCTAAGCGGCATCGGCTGGGCGTTGTGGCGGCGGCACCTGGCCAAGACCACGATCGAGCCGCATGGCAGCCCCGACGCGCCCGCTTTCGAGCCGATTGAATGATGTTCACGTCCATACTTGAACTGATGAGCCACGAGGATTGAGATGACCGAGCTGTTGCATCTGAGCGCCGAAGGCGTCCGCTTGGAGCTGTTGAGCCTGGGAGCGACGCTGCGACGCTTTGACGTGGCCACCGCCGAAGGCTGGCGAAATATCATCCTCGGCCACTCCCAACTTGCCGACTACCAGGCCAACCTCGGCTTCCTGGGGGCCAGCGTCGGGCGGTTCGCCAACCGGATCGACCAGGCGCGCATCACCGTCGAGGGTCAGGTCTACGAGCTGGACGCCAATGAGCCACCCAATCAGGTACACGGCGGCGGGGGCGGCTTCTCCCGCTGCGAATGGCGGGTGCTCGAAAGCGAACAGACCTGGGCTGAGCTGAGCCTGACCAGCCCCGATGGCGACCAGGGCTTTCCTGGCCAGGTGCGGGCAACCGCCCGCTTCGAAGTGTTCCCCCACGGCGCTCAGGTGACCTATACCGCCACTACCGATGCCCCAACCGTGGTGAACCTGACCACCCACCCTTACTTCAATCTGGACGGTGAGGGCAGCGGCAATATCGACCACCACCGGCTACAAATCGCTGGCAGCCACTTCACCCCCACCAGACCGGACGGCATTCCCACCGGCGAAGTGCGGGCGGTGAGTGGCACGGCCCTCGACTTCCGCGATGGCGCGTTGCTGGGCGCGGCGAGGCTGCGCGCTGAGGCCGAGCAGCTCACTCGTAACGGGGGCTTCGACCACAACTTCGCCATCGACGGTGCCGGCGTTCGCCGACACTGTCGCCTGGTAGGCGCGACCGGGCTTGGGCTGGAGATCAGCAGCGACCAGCCCGGCCTGCAGGTCTACACCGGCGATCATTTCGCTGGCGAGCTGGGCACTTCCGGTCAGCGGTATCCGGCCCGGGCCGGCGTCGCCCTGGAGACTCAGGGATTTCCAGACGCACCCAACCACCCGGGCTTCCCGAACACGGTGCTGCGGCCGGGCCAGGAGTACCGAACGACCACCCGCTGGCAGCTCTGCTGAAGGCTCGCGAAGGGCTCCCGGAGACCGCGAATTGGTTTGTTGTCACATCTGTCACTCGACACGCCGACGACACGCCGAGTTCGTCGAAACTGGTCGAATTCACCCCGTAAAAGCCCTTGCACACCCCGCCCAACAGGACTAGAAATCTAACTACCGGATCGCTTCGGTGGTTCGGGGATCGGAAGTAGGAAGTTGGTCGTCTGGCGGTTCGCCGCTGGGGCCCCTGGTGATGCATGGGGTGTGCTGACTGGGCACTTTCGGTGATCGGTTCTGGCCATCACGTCAGGTCGAGGGTAGGCCCCGGAGACTCATACTCACCGGGGCCTTTCCCTTTGCCCCGGCAGTCCTTTGCCCCGGCAGTCCTTGCCCCGTCGGCTGAACCGCTAGCAGCGCCGGATCACAACCCCTGACTCAACGCCTCAGCGAGCAACTCCTCGCGGCTGGTGGCGTTCAGCTTGCGATACAGATTCGTGCGATGGAACTTCACCGTGTTCACCGAAACGTAGAGCTCTCTGGCAAGCGCGGCATTAGTCAGGCCCCGCCGCACCCCATCGAGTACTTCCAGCTCGCGCGCAGCCAACCGCACTTGGCCACGTCCGTCCTGCTCAATGCCGGCAAAGGAGTTGGCCAGGGCCATACTCGTCCGCACAATCGCCGAGGCATTGGCCGGCAGGCGCTGAATCAGGGTGGCGATCTCCTCCGGGGTGGCCAGCACCAGCGGTAGCGGCGCTGCGGTGTACTTCAACCCGGCTCCGCCGCGGATCAGCACCGACACCGCGGTTGCCTCTTCGCCGGAGCGCAGATTGTTCACTGCGGTGAGCAACCCCAGTTGCCAGTTGACTCGCGGACTCAGCGGACCCAGCTGGGCATCGGTGGGCAACTCCGTGCCGCGGGCCGACCCGGAAGCGACCTGAATAGTGCCCTCCAACATCCGCCGTCCCCACGATGGCCAGCGATGCGTGGCGCCGGGCGGCAGACCCCGCAGATAGGCCGGCAGCTCACTCAACGGGCGGTGGACGGTCCGGCCGGTAGCAGCCATCACCATGATCTCGATCAATAATGCATAGCTGCCCGGCGCTTCAAAGTGATGCTGCCAGGCTTCCCAGCGCGTGGTGGTGAGTAGTTGGTCGACCAACTCATCAAGCTTCTCCCGCTCACCGAGGGCCACCAATGCCACTGTGCGCAGATAGATCAGCACCGGCCAATCGCCCGGGGACGGCAGCCGGAACATCGAGACTCGGGTGAACGCCTCGGCACTGGCGTAGTCGCCGCGATCAAGTGCCTCGCCAGCGTCAATTGCCGCGTGTAGCACCTGATCGAACTCCCGGTGGTACTGCCGCCGAACCAGCTGGACGGAGCGGACCTCAGCCCGCGAGGTACCCAGGAAGACTGCGGCCATTCGCAGGGCCGCGAACAATGCGCCGAGCCGCGCCTCCGCCTCTGGCCCGGCTTGGGCCGGATTGCGGCGAGCCACCCCCAACAACAGCTGCGCCACTGGCGGCACCAGGTCGATGCGATCCAACTGCACCAGTGCCTTGATCATCAACAGACCATCAGAGACGAACTCCGGTCCAACTGATTCGGCCCACTCCTCATGCTTGGCCTGGAAGAGATTGACCCAACGGATGGTCGCCCGAACCGCCACGCCCAACTCCCCAACGCCGAGCGCGAGGGTGGCCGCATTGGCCAACCGGTTGAGTTGTTGGGGCACGGCACCACTGATGGGCCCAGACAACACCGTGCGCTGCACACGGGCGAGCTCGGGGTCGGCGGCGGGCTCGCCACGTCCGGGTTGGACCAGGGTGGCCAGGATCAGCAAGTTCGGGAAGTCAGCGAGCAGCCCTGGGTCATGCGCCACGAACTGCTCCAACAGCAGGCTGGGGTCGGCGTCCACCAACTCCCACAGCCAGTCAGCACACAGCAGCTCGGCCTCGGCCAGGGACTGATTCGCCACCAGCATCGCCACCGCTAGCTCGGGATCCCCGACTGCGACGGCAGCCTCGGCCACCCGGGCACGATCGGCTTGGGCGTCGGATTCGAGGCCAGGGTGCTCCAATTGCAGGAGCAGCATCCGGAACGCCGGATGCCAGGTGAACTGGCGCTGACCGCTGAGCGGCTGCGTGACCGTCCCTGCGCCGAGCCGCGGCAGTCGGGCGAACAGATACTCGGCCCGCTCGGGGCCGAACAGGGAGACCATCAACGCCGGGCTGATCCGCGGCGACTGCGCCACCAGCTTCAGTTCACGGTGGAACTCCATCGCGCCGTGATGCTCAGGAACCCAACCACCAACCGCCTGCTCCAGGCCGATCGTGCCAGCAAGGCACTCCTGGGGAAACAGGGTGATCAGCCGCTCCACCAGTTCCGGAACGCCGTGGGTCGCCTCCAAGATCGCTCGGACGGTGGCTTCGGTCGCCTCGGGTAGCTCCTCGTTGAGGATGCCGGCGACCTCCACCGCGGAGTAGGCCAGGTCCTGGTCGCTCAGCAACTGGTGGCTGATTCCGGACGCCAATGCCTGGGTGATGAGGGCTTGCGCGTCAACGGCCGTGGCGACCAAACGAAAGCCTGTCAGCGTCCCGGTGAGATCGATCAGCGTCCGCGCCACCTCGGCGGGCAAGTCGTCGAGCTGTTGGACGCCTAGAGTGAGCGGGCGATCCAGCGCCTTAACCGCGCCCGTGAGCAACTCGGCCAGGGCTCCCCACTCGGTCTCCGCAACGCTCAGCTCGATCGTGCCCGCCCCAGCGACTTCGAGCTGGTAGGCCAACCGCTCGGCCATCGCCTGGGGGGTGAGTTGCCGGTGGTCGAACTCGACCAGCACCCGCAGTTGAGGGGCCGGCTGGGCCGCCCAGGCCGCCAGAAGCGCGCTCTTGTGGGTCCCGACGCCGCCTTCAATAAAGATCGTCGGAATGGCAGCGTTCAGTAAGGCCTGCAACCTCTTGCGCGTCGGTGGTGTCAGGATCTGCTCCTCGGGCGGTGAGCCGACATTGGGACTCACCGATCCCACGACCAACTCTGAGCCCCTCGACATTGTGCCCGACACTGCGCGCTACGGGAACTGTGTTCCCCGTTCATTGAGTAAACCCAGCGCTGCAGGGCTGAAGGACCACTAGAAGGTTCAGACCGGTTGCGAACCCACCGGGCGACTGCGCAACAGGAGAATCGCTCCGCCCATCACCGCTGCCAGGCCCGCCATCGTGTAGGTGCCCAACTCAGCAGGCACCCCGCCAGACGAGGTGAGCGCAACCACCTGATCCGCAGGGGCCGGGGCGCTCAGTTGGGTTCCGTGGCCGGGTCGCCGCATCGACCCGACCACGGAGGTCTTCGGGGTGACCCGCGGGGACGGCTGGGTCACCCCGTCCGAAATGAGAGAGCTGGTTGATCGCCATTGACCACCAGCCGGTCCCACTCCGGGACTACCAGACACCGCCACGATTGACGAAGCACTCCGTTGTACCGCCAGGTAGGTGCTTGGTAGTGAACTTGCTGAAGCAGACTGGGCGCCCCTCAAAGCCCCGAGCATTAGCGCGAGAAGGGCGCCCAGCAGGGCAAGAACGAGGACCATCCAGGAGCGCAATGGTGTCCTTCGGCGCGGAAGGGACACCATGCGGTTGTGCGAAGCGGCCGGTACGGTCACTTTCACACCCCCTCCTCGAGGCCCTCGCCTCGTATGTCCGTCCGCCCCCCGGGGGCCGGACGCCCACGACTCTAGGGGCGGGCCTAGCGCGTTGGGGAGGTGTAGCGGCCCGATCCACCCGAAGCCCACCCACCGCCCACCCGGCCACCTACCCACCACCTACCTGCCCTTGGGAGGGGCAATTCGGCACCATTGGCGAGTGATTTGGGGGCTGCCCGGGCGCAGGCAAAGGAAAAGGCCCCGGTGAGTATGAGTCACCAGGGCCTTCCCACGGCGGCGGCGTGATGGCCGAAACCGACCGGAAACTACCAGCTGTTCCACCCCTCATCACCGGGGCTGCCACGAGCCAAGAGCTCGACGGAGAACGACTTCCTTCTTCCGATCACCGAACCGCCGAAGCGATCCGGTATTCAGATTTCTAGTCCCGTTCACCAGCTCGCCGCAAGGGTTTTCCTGAACCGATTTCGACGAGTTTGCGCACTCTCGGCGTGTCGTCGGCGTGTCGAGTTACAGCTGTGAAGAAACGGACGAAGACCCGAATCAGGCGCTAGCGGGGCCGGACGGGTTCGCCCGGTGCATGGCATCGAGGAACACCTCCGAGCTGCGCCGCATCAGCTTCAGATCGTCCACAGTCATCACCGTGATGACCTTCATCATCGCCCGCTCGATCAACGAGTCCATCTGCCGAATCAGGTCCAGCCCCTCGGTGGTCACATGCAGCCGCCGCACTCGGCGGTCGTCGGGATCATCAACCCGCTGCAGCAGGCCCTTCTCGACCAACCGATCCACCAGACCGCTCGCGGTCGGCGCGCTGACGCCCAGCCGATTTCCCAATTCATGGCCAGCCAACCCGGGCTCCTTGGCGATGAAGCCGATCACCCTTAGCTGCTGCATGGTCAGATCCGACGGGTTAGGCATTGGCCCGGCGATCGCCAGCGCTTCGTCATGCACGCGACCGTGTAGAGCGAAGATCTCGGCGAGCAGTTCGGTCCGCTCGGCGTCCAGGCCGAGGGCGTCCAAGTCGATCAGGTGGTGCAACCTATTCCCTTCGGGCAGGCAACTACTTAGTAGTACGCTAACGGAATACTTAGTAGTAGGCTAACAGTTGTGGTCATCGTCTGACTACAGACTCCCCAATACCGAAGGGAACCTTCGCCGTGGTTCGACTCGCCAAAGGCAGCCTCGCCCAGCGCAGTGTGGTGCTACTACTCAGCCTGCTCGTCATCGGCCTGGGCGTCTTCGCAGCCGGCGCACTCAAGCAGGAGCTGATCCCGTCTTTCGAGTTGCCCCGCGGCAGCGTGCTCACCGTCTTCCCCGGCGCTTCGCCGGAAGTGGTTGAAGCCCAGGTTTCCAAGCCGATCGAGTCTGCAGTCAAAGCCGTCACCGGTGTCACCAGCGTCACTTCCAAGAGCTCCTCGGGCGTCTCCCAGGTGAGCGTCCAGTGGGACTACGGCCTCAAGTCCGACGACATGGCCAACAAGATGCGCAGCGCCATCGACTCGATTTCGACCACCCTGCCCAGCTCAGTCAGCCCGAAGGTGATCACCGGGGGCTTCGGCGACGTCCCAATCGTGGTGCTGGCGCTGTCCTCCAGCGATGACGAGACCACGCTCACCTCCAAGGTGAACCAACTTGCCGTGCCCCAATTCAGGACCATCGACGGCGTTCGGGACGTCGCCGTTGCTGGTCAGGAAACCCGCGAGATCATCATCAGCTACGACCCAGCCGAGCTGAACGACCGGAGCATCGACCCGGCCACAGTGAGCCAGCTGTTCGCTGCCAACGCCGTCGCCGTGCCGTCGGGGACTATCCGCAACGACAGTTCCAATCTGGACGTCCAGACCGGCAGCACCTTCAGCACCGTTGAGCAGATCGCCGATCTGCAGATCTCGACCAGCGACGGCCCGGTCCGACTCGGCGACATCGCCACGGTGACCGAGCAGGCGGTCGAAACCACCAGCATTTCCCGAGTCGGCGGCAAGACCGCCCTCACCCTCCAGATCACCAAGGACGCCGACGCCAACACCGTCACGGTGGCCCGGCAGGTGCAGGAGATGCTCCCCGAGCTGGCCAAGCAACTCGGCAATGACGCCACCTTCACCACCGTCTTCGATCAAGCCCCCTACATCGAGCAGTCGATCCACGACCTCAGTGTTGAAGGCGGCATCGGCCTGGCGATGGCCGTGCTGGTGATCATGCTTTTCCTGCGCTCGATCCGGCCCACCCTCATCACCGCGATCTCGATCCCGTTGTCACTGCTGATCGCCCTGATCGGGTTGTGGGTGGGCGGTTACACGCTCAACATCCTCACCCTGGCCGCGCTTACGGTGGCGATCGGCCGGGTGGTCGATGACTCGATCGTGGTGATCGAGAACATCAAACGACATCAATCCACCGGGGAGTTCGGCACTACCTCGATCCTCAACGCGGTCCGTGAGGTGGCTGGCGCGGTTACCAGCTCCACCCTGACCACCGTGGCCGTGTTCCTGCCGATCGGTCTGGTCGGCGGCCAAGCCGGTGAGATCTTCCGCCCCTTCGCGCTGACCGTGACCATCGCGCTGGCCGCCTCGCTGCTGGTCTCCCTCACCGTGGTACCGGTGCTCGCGTCCTGGTTCATGCGGCCCTCAACCACTGAGCAGGCCGCGATCAATGCGGCCGCTGGCGAGGAGGAACGCGACACCTGGCTGCAGCGCGCCTACCTGCCGGTGCTCAACTGGAGCCTGGCGCACCGCTGGCTCACCCTCGGCCTGGCCGCGTTCCTGTTCATCGGGACGATGGCGCTGACCCCGCTGCTGAAGACCGACTTCCTCGGCAACCAGGGCAACGAGTCGTTGATGATCAGCCAGAAGCTGCCCGCTGGCACCTCCCTGGCCGAAACTGATGCCGCCGCCAAGAAGGTCGAGGCAATATTGGCCGCCGACCCAGCCGTCCTGACCTACTCCACCAGCATCGGTGGCGCCACCAGCGTTTTCATGGGCTCCCAGGCCGACACCAATCAGGCCAGTTACACCGTGCCCCTTAGGCCGGGCTATTCGGCCAAGGAAGTCGTCACCAGGATTCGCACCGGAATTGCCGCCCTCGGCACCGGCGTTGGCCGAGTCGAAGTGAGCGTGGGCAACTCCACCTCCTCGGTAGTGGTCTACGTCGAAGGCTCCGACGCCGAGAGCCTCAAAGCGGCCAACGAGCAGGTGGTGGCGATGATGAAGACCGTTCCCGACCTGGTCAATGTGACCTCCGACCTGAGCGAGGCTCGCGATCAGCTTTCGGTGGACGTGGATTCGGTGGCGGCAGCCGAGCTGGGCATGACCCAGGCTTCGATTGGCCAGGCGGTCTCTCGCGCCGTCCGCGGTCAGCAGATCGGCACGATGGCCTCCGGGGATGACACTTTGAAGGTCTACCTGCGGGTCGAGAAGCCGGTGAAGAGCATCGAAGCACTGCGCAAGATCGAGCTGCCGGTGACCCAGTTGATGAACGGCAACGCCAAGACCGAGGCCTCCGAAAAGGTGCAGGACAAGTCCAAAGCACTCCAGGACGACGGCAAGGCGGCCGCAACAGATGCCTACAACTCCCAGGTGAAGGCACTGAAGAAGTCGAAGGCGGACTCAAAGGCTGCGCTCAAGAAGCTAAACAGCCAGTTGAGCGCACTCAAGAAGCAGTTGTCCGATCTGACTGCCCTGTGCTCGGTCCCCACTCCGCCCAGCCCCACCTGTGACAGCAGCCCGGCAGCGATTTCGGCGTTGTCCCAGCAAATCGCGGGCGTAGCCAGTGCCCTGGCCCAGACTCAAGCTGGCATCGCAGCCGCCGACAAGCAGCTGGACGCTCTGGCGACGTCCCGGTCGAAGACGCTGGAATCCCAGGCGCAATCTGAAGCACTCACCCAGGAATCGAAGGACGCCGCCGAGGCGACCGCCGACCCGGTGCAGCTCAGCGCGGTGGCCAGCGTCAAAGTGGTGCAGGCCCCAGCGATGGTCACCCGGGTTGATGGAGTGCGAGCAGCCACGATCAGTGCCAGCTCTGAGTCTTCCGACCTCGGTGCCACCACCGCCCAGATCACCGCCGGTCTGGAGTCCCTGGACCTGCCCGAGGGCATCAGCTACCGGATCGGCGGAGTCTCCCAGCAGCAGACCGAGTCGTTCCAGCAGTTGGGGTTGGCGATGCTGGTGGCGATTGCCGTGGTCTACCTGATCATGGTGGCCACCTTCGGCTCGCTGTTGCAGCCGCTGGTTTTGTTGGTCTCGATCCCGTTCGCAGCCACTGGTGCCCTGGCGTTCTCGCTGATCACTGACACCGCCCTGGGCTTGCCCTCGATGATCGGCCTGCTGATGCTGATCGGCATCGTGGTGACCAATGCGATCGTGCTGATCGACCTGATCAACCAGAAGCGTCGAGCTGGCGCCGGGGTGGCGGAGTCCATTCAGGCCGGCGCGCGCCTGCGGGTGCGTCCGATCATCATGACCGCCCTGGCCACGGTGTTCGCACTGGTGCCGATGGGGCTTGGGCTAACCGGCGGTGGGGTGTTCATCTCCAAGCCGCTGGCGATCGTGGTGATTGGCGGCCTGATGAGCTCCACCCTGCTGACCCTGATTCTGGTGCCGGTGCTCTACAACCTGTTGGAGACCTGGCGGGAGAAGCGGGCCGGCCGCAAGGGCGGGCGTCACCTTCAGGCGGCCACTACCAGTTGAGACTGGTTGAACTGAGCACGCTGTCGTCCAAGGTAAGTAGCCGGGTGGTCAGCGTCCCCTCAGCCACGACCACGTCGCGATAGGTGAGCTCAGCCGCACCCCAACTGCCGCCGAAATGGCCGTCGAAGAAGTAGGGCAGGCCAGCATCATCCTTGCGCGCGACCTGGTCGTGATCATGGCCGTTGAACACCGCGCGGACGTTGCCAGCCTCGGCCAGCAGTTTGCGCACCGCCGGGCAGTCAATGCCATGTTTGGTCCAGTTCGCGGCGGTGATGTGGAAGAAGACGAACACGTCACTCTGGGCAGCCTCACTGCGGAGCGCCTCGGCCAGCCAGGCTTGGTTTGGGCACAGGTAGTCGCCGGCGGCATTCGAGGTATTGAGGGCCACGATGCTGCGCTCACCGAATCGGTGCAACTGGTTTCCAGGCGCGCCCCAAACCCGCTCCCACTCAGCGGCGGTCAGCTCGTCGTGGTTGCCCTGGGTGACGAAGTAGGGAACCTGCAGGCCATCGAGGGCCAGCTTCGCCTGCCGCGCTGAAGCCAGCCCGCCATGGGAGATGTCGCCGTTGATCACCACGAAATCCAGTCGGTTGGCTTTGGTGGCTCGGTTCAGCGCGTTCACCAGGGTGCTGAATCTGAACTGATAGTCGGTCCCCGGCTCGCCATAGTGACCATCGCTGGCCACCGCGAAATGCAACTCCACGCCGCCTCCTCCCTCGATTGGCCTCGGCCGCCTTCTGCTGACCCCTGCGAGGCTAGGTGCTGGCCCCGATCACGTCCACGTACCCAGATTGCGACACCACGGCGACACCGCTGCGAAATCGGCAACCTAAGTTTGAAGTGAGGGATCAAAGCGCCGGTTGATTCCACACCCGGGCTTCGGCCCACCTGAGCGGGGGCGCTCACTCGGGAAGAGGTGGCGCGGCCAAGCGGAACAGGGAACCGCTCGGCCGCGCCATCGCCGAAGCCCGGGTTCCTCCCTGGCGATCCTCGGGCATCGAGGGCGGTTTGGTGTCAGCGCCGCGTGGCACAGTTGTTCCACCATGGACGCTGAGGTGTTGGAGCGCTTTTCGGTGGCCACTCGCGAGTGGTTCACCAGCAGTTTTGCCGCGCCCACCCCTGCCCAGCTCGGCGCCTGGAAGGCCATCTCTTCCGGCGAGCACACCCTGGTGGTGGCTCCAACCGGTTCGGGCAAGACGCTGTCGGCATTCCTGTGGGCGCTGGACCGCTTGGCCACCCAGCCTCCACCGGACCGCTCCCGACGCTGCCGGGTGCTGTATATCTCGCCGCTCAAGGCGCTGGCAGTGGACGTGGAGCGCAACCTGCGTGTCCCGCTGGCCGGCATCGGCGAGGCTGCGCACCGCCTCGGCCTGGAGCCGCCGAACGTGCGGGTGGCAGTGCGCTCAGGAGATACCCCAACCGAAGAGCGGCGGGCTTTTGCCCGCGAGCCAGCCGACATTCTGATCACCACCCCCGAATCGCTGTTCCTGCTGCTCACCTCGGCGGCCCGCGAGGCGCTGGCCAGCATCGAAACCGTGATCATCGACGAGGTGCACGCGCTGGCTGGCACCAAACGCGGCGCGCATCTGGCCCTAAGCCTGGAGCGGCTGGACGCGCTGTTGGCCCAACCAGCTCAACGAGTCGGGTTGTCGGCCACCGTGCGTCCGATCGAGGAGGTGGCCCGGTTCCTGGCCGGTGGCCGTCCGGTCACCCAGGTAGCTCCACCCAGTCAGAAGCGTTGGGATCTGTCCGTGGTGGTGCCGGTGCCCGACCTGGCTGAACTCGGCACCAATGACAGCGGGCCAAGTCAGCACTCCTCCATCTGGCCCCACGTCGAGGAACGGATTGTCGATCAGGTGGCCGCCCACCACGCCACCCTGATCTTCGTGAACTCGCGGCGCTTGGCTGAGCGCCTCACCGCCCGGCTGAACGAGATCTGGTTAGAGCGGCTCGAAGCTGCCCCCGTAGATCTTCCTGAACACCCCAAACAGTTCCCTGAGCACCCCAAGCTGGTCCCTGAGCACCCCAAACAGTTCCCTGAGCACCCCAAACAGTTCCCTGAGCTCGTCGAAGGGTCACGGCGCGCCCCGGCGGAGGTGATGGCTCAATCGGCGATCGCCCGCGGCGCGCCACCGGTGCTGGCCCGAGCCCACCACGGATCGGTGAGCCGGGAACAGCGGCAACTGGTGGAGGCGGAACTGAAGGCCGGGCTACTGCCAGCCGTGGTGGCCACCTCCTCGCTGGAACTTGGCATTGATATGGGCGCGATCGACTTGGTGATCCAGGTTGAGTCGCCGCCCTCGGTCGCGTCCGGGCTGCAGCGCGTCGGCCGGGCCGGGCATCAGGTTGGGGCGGTTTCCCGCGGGGTGCTGTACCCCAAGTTCCGCGGTGACCTGGTGCAGACCGCGGTGGCGGTAGAGCAGATGCTCGCTGGCCAGATTGAGTCGTTGCAGGTGCCAGCCAATCCCTTGGACGTGCTCGCCCAACAGATCGTGGCGATGGTCGCGATGGATGAATGGACTGTGAGCGAAGTGGAGACGCTGGTGCGCCGCTCAGCTCCGTTCGCCACCCTCACCTCAGCGGTGCTGGCGGCGGTGCTCGACATGCTGGCCGGCCGCTACCCCAGCGAGGATTTCGCTGAGCTACGCCCCCGCCTGACCTGGGATCGAGCCACCGACACCCTCACCGGCCGGCGAGGCGCCCAGCGGCTGGCCGTCACCTCCGGCGGCACCATCCCCGACCGCGGCCTCTACGGAGTCTTCCTCAGCGCGGACGAGGCCCCCGACAGCGCCGGGCGCCGAGTTGGCGAACTCGACGAAGAAATGGTCTACGAATCCCGAGTGGGTGATGTGATCGCGCTGGGCACGTCCAGTTGGCGGATCATCGATATCACCCATGATCGAGTGCTGGTGGCCCCAGCTCCCGGCCAGGCGGCGCGCCTGCCCTTCTGGAAGGGCGATTCACTGGGGCGTCCGGCCGAGTTGGGCCGGGCCGTGGGCGCCTTCGTCCGCGAAGTGTCAGCCCTGTCGACCCCGAAAGCGAAGGTGCGCCTGGCCAAGTTGGGGCTCGACGAATGGGCTATCGACAATCTGCTGAACTACCTCAACGAGCAATCCGAGTCGATGGGCCGCCTGCCTCACGACCGCCAAATCGTGGTGGAGCGATTCCGCGACGAGTTGGGTGATTGGCGGGTGGTGGTGCACTCCCCCTTCGGCGCCCAAGTGCATGCGCCGTGGGCGTTGATCGTCGCCGCCCGGCTTCGGGAGCGCTTCGGGGTGGACGTCCAGGCGATGCACGCTGACGACGGCCTGGTGTTCCGCCTTCCCGATACCGGCTGGGATGACGAATCCGGCCTGCCGGGGGCGACCAGCGAGGCCGGCTCGGCCCTGGCCGAGCTGCTGGAGCTGATCTTCCCCGACCCCGAGGCGGTGGCTGCCCAGGTCACCGAACAGTTGGGTGGCTCGGCGCTGTTCGCGGCCCGTTTCCGTGAATGCGCCGGACGTGCGCTGCTGCTGCCGAATCGCCGTCCGGGCAGACGGCAGGCGCTATGGCAGCAACGACTGCGGTCTTCACAGTTGCTCCAGGTCGCCAGCGCCTATCCGAGCTTCCCGATTGTGTTGGAGGCGGTGCGTGAGTGCGTCAATGACGTATTCGATGTGCCGGGGTTGGTTGAGTTGCTTGGCGAGGTGCGGTCACGAAAGGTGGCCACCGTCGCTGTCGATACCAGCCATCCCTCCCCCTTCGCCTCATCGCTGCAGTTCGGCTACATCGCCCAATTCCTTTACGACGCCGATTCACCGCTGGCCGAACGCCGGGCTGCGGCGCTGAGTCTGGATCCGCAGCTACTGGCCGAACTGCTCGGCACTGCCGAGGGCCTAGCCCTGGCCGATCTGCTCGACCCCGACGCCCTCACCGCAACCGAGCTTGAGCTTGCCCACCTCACTGAGGGGCGCAAGGCTCGCGACGCCGAGGATGTCACTGACCTGCTGCGGATGTTGGGGCCGCTGACCACTGCTGGGCTGGCCGCTCGCACCCGCGAGCCGACCGCGCTCGGGGGCTGGCTTGCAGAGCTGATCGCCAAAGGCCTGATTCTGGAGCTTCCCGGTGATCGCTGGGTGGCGATTGAGGATGCCGCTCGGGCTCGCGATGGCCTGGGGATGCAACTGCCGCACTGGGTGCCCGAGGCGTTCCTGGCACCAAGTGCGGATCCGATCGGTGAGCTGCTGACCCGCTACGCCCGAAGTCACACCGTCTTCACCGCCGGCGAAGCCGCGGTTTGGCTCGGCATTGGCCCGACAGTGGCCCGGGAAGCGCTCCGGCGGCTGGTGAGCGTAGGCCGACTGGTTGAAGGCGAGCTTTCCCCGCCGGGTTGGCGTCCGCCGACCAGTTCCCTGAGCCCAACCCCCAGTTCCCTGAGCCCAACCCCCAGTTCCCTGAGCTCGTCGAAGGGTCACGCTGAGGCTTCGACAAGCTCAGCCAACTGGGACGGTTCCCCGAGCCCGGTTCCACAGTTCCCTGAGCCTGTCGAAGGGTCCAAACCTCACCCGGCGCCAGTCGAGGCCACCGGACCGCAGTTCTGCGATGCCGGGGTGCTGCGCATTCTGCGGCGGCGTTCGCTGGCTGCGCTGCGACACAGCGTCGAACCGGTCAGTGCAGTCGACTTCGCGCGCTTCCTGCCCAGCTGGCAGGGCCTCGGGCAACGGCGTGGGGTCGACGGGGTGCTGCAAGTGGCCGATCAGCTGGCCGGATTGCCGCTACCAGCCAGCGCGCTGGAATCACTGATCCTGCCAGCGCGAGTGGTCGACTACGTCCCGGCGATGCTGGACGAACTGACCGCCAGCGGTGAGCTGCTTTGGCAGGGTCACGGCACGATCGGTGGCAACGATGGCTGGCTCAGTCTGCACCCGGCCGCTACCGCCGCCACCACCTTGACCGCACCAACCGAACCGCCAACCGCTGAGGCGGCCGCGGTGGTGGAGCTACTCGGCAGCGGCGGCCATTTCTTCCTCCGGCTGGCCGAACAATGCGAACTGCCCGAGACACGGTTGACTGAACTGCTTTGGGAGCTGGCCTGGTCGGGACGGGTGACCAATGACACCTTCGCCGGGCTGCGGGCCCTGCTCACTGCTGGAGCTTCGGCACACCGCCGCCGCCCTCAACCGGCCCGCGGACGTCACCGTCCAGCACTTACGGCGGCCGCGCTGCGAAGGCGATTGGCTCCACCGCAGGCAGCCGGACGCTGGTCAGTGTTGCCGGAGCCCGAAACCGACCCGACCGCTCGGGCGGTGGCTCGGGCCGAACTCCTGCTCGAGCGCTACGGAATCCTCACCCGCGGCAGCGTCGCCGCCGAGGAGGTGCCCGGCGGGTTCGCCGGCATTTACCGGGTGCTGGCCGCAGCCGAGGAAGCCGGACGGATCAGGCGGGGCTACTTCATCGAAGGCCTTGGAGCCGCCCAGTTCGGGGACACCGGCGCCGTGGATCGCCTGCGTGTTCAGCACAACGAGCTGGGCCAGGGCCTGCCCGAACAAGCTGTCGTGCTGGCCGCCACCGACCCGGCTAACCCCTACGGTGCCGCCCTCGGCTGGCCGCCCCGCAGCCAAAGTGGCCACCTGCCCGCTCGCAAAGCTGGGGCCTTGGTAGTGCTGATCGCCGGCCGCCTTGTGCTCTACGTCGAGCGGGGTGGTCGCACTCTGCTGTCCTGGACCGATGAGCCCATCTTGCTCGAACCGGCCGCGGTAGCCCTGGCTGAGGCAGTGCATGCTGGGGTGCTCGGCCGCCTCACCGTCACCAAGGTGGACGGCCAAGCCGCCCTCGGTTCGTCCCAGCCGCTGGCCCAAGCTCTGGCCAAGGCTGGCTTTGGGCTCACTCCGCAGGGTCTGCGGTTGCGGCGCTGACTCGCTGCTGGCGCCGTCCCGGCTTGCGGTAGGCAACGAAGAAGAGCCACCCCATCAGCACCAGCTCCCCCAGCTCGAAAGGCACCAAGGCGACGGTAGGAACCAGCTCCAGCGGCGCAGGGAGGGCGTCAAGCAGGTAGGCCAGCCCGGCCAGGCCGGTGAGCAACCAGATACCCGCTGGGGCACAAATAGCCCTTAGTGCGAAGGCCGTGACCACCAGATGCACGCCGAAGATGACCAGACCCCCCGACCACCACCAATGAAAGACCCCCGCGTCGCGACCGGGAAACAACAGCGTGGCCGCGGCCACCGCGAGTACCAGTGCATAGGCAGCCCGCAACACCAAAGACGCCGCTCCCAGCAGCGGCACGGTGCCGCG
Source organism: Propionicimonas sp. (assembly GCA_013791955.1). Lineage (GTDB taxonomy): Bacteria > Actinomycetota > Actinomycetes > Propionibacteriales > Propionibacteriaceae > Propionicimonas. The sequence continues at coordinate 42,914 of VMSW01000004.1, read as the reverse complement.
AACCAGCCCGTACAGCCCCCAAGCGACCACGACATCGAGCACTGCCGCCAACAGGAAGCAGGCACCGCCCGCGATCAGCCCGAGCGGCGGTGCGGTGGCCGTGGTCAGCATGCTGGCCGGTATTGCCACGGCAGTTAGTGCCAGCAGCGCCCAGGCGGCGAGTCGGGCAGATTTCCTTGCCAACACCGATTCCGAGACGGCTGCCACCGCAGCTGGCTGACCCTCGAGCGTCGTCACAACTACCCTCTCATTCGACCCTTACACCGTAAGGGTGCCTTACGCCATAAGGTAGTCCTCGTGGAGAGCGCAGTCAAGGTGGTGCCAGATGAGTAGCCTCAGCCGGGCGAAGCCTGTCTTGAGCCTGGAGTTGATCGTCACAACGGCCATCCGGATGGCCGACGCGGACGGCCTCGACCGGCTCGGCATGCGCCGCCTTGGCCAGGAACTCTCCGTTGAGGCGATGTCGCTCTACCACCACCTCCGCGACAAGGACGCCCTACTCGATGCCATGATCGACGTGGTTTTCATCGAGATCGAGACACCAACTGCACCAAGTTGGCGCGACGGTTTACGCCAGCGCGCCGACTCCCAGCGCGCCGCCCTGCATCGCCATCGCTGGGCGCTGCAGGTGCTGGAATCCCGCTCCCATCCGGGGCTAGCCACCCTGCAGCACCACGACCAGGTGCTCGGCTACTTGAGAGCCGCCGGTTTCGGGGTGCGAGCCTGCGGCAGCGTGTTCTCCCTAGTCGATGCCTACGTGTTCGGCTTCCTGCTCACCGAACTCCAACTACCCTTCGACGCCGAAAGCGCGCCGGCGATAGCGTCCGAACTGCTGGGATTGACCGCCCAGTTCCCCCACTTCGGCGAGTACTTGAAAGAGGTCATCCTCAGCGGCCCCTACGACTATGCCGATGAGTTTCACATCGGCCTCGAAGTCGTCCTGGACGCCGCCGAGCGCCTCCGCTCCTGAGCGACCCTCACTGGTGCCCCGCCGAGCCGGATGCTCGCATGTCAGGTCGAGTTCATCTTGGGCTCACCTGGGGTATTGCTAAGCGAGGTTCAACCTCCGTACGCTCCGAAGAGTTCACAACGAGGTGACACCCCCGCAATAACCCCCTCACCAGGAGCCAGCCCCCACCATGAAACGCACCAGCCTGGTCGCTTTGGCGACCATTGCCCTACTCACCCCAAGCGCAGCCTTTTCGGCGCCGACAGCCCAAGCCGCCAACGGCGACCATGTGGTGATCAGCGAGGCCTACCTCAATGGCGGCAGCAGCGGCGCCACCTACCTGAACAAGTACGTCGAGCTCTACAACCCCACCGACTCGGCAGTGTCCTTGACCGGCTGGTCGCTGCAGTACCGGGCTTACAACTCCACCTCGCCTGCGAGCGTCGCCAATCTGGCCGGCACGATTCCTGCCAAGGGCTACTACCTGATTCAGGGCAACGCCAACTCCACCAATGGGGCCGATTGGAAGGCCTCGCTCACCCCAGACGCGGCCCCCGGCACGGCCTGGTCGGGCAGCTCCAACGGCGGCCAGCTGATCTTGGCCGACACCACCGAGGCGCAGAATCCGGCGTCCGGTTCGGTCGTGTCTGACGCCGACAACATCGTCGACCTGTTCGGCTACACCAAGGCCTACACCTTCGAGGGTCACGTCGAAAGCGGCGCCGGTGCTGTCGCCTCGGCTTTCGCCCGCAACAACGGTGCCGACACCGACGACAACGAGGCCGACTTCTCCCAGATCACCACCTTCGCACCGACCAACAGCGCTGGCGTCACCTACACCGCGGAACCGCCCGCGCCCCCGGCGGAGAAGACGATCGCTGAGATTCAGGGCACCACCAACACCAGCCCGCTAGCTGGGGTTTCGGTGACCACCCGGGGCTTCGTCACCGCCCGCTACAACACCGGCGGCTTCAACGGCTACGTGATTCAGGCCGCTGGCAGCGGCACCGTCCTCGACGACTCCTCCGACGCGCTCTTCGTCTACTCCAGCGCCACCGCGGCCAGCGTCGCGATCGGCGACTACGTCCAGGTGACCGGCAAGGTTTCCGAATACAACGGACTCACCGAACTCACCGTGAACGGCGGCGATCTGACCAAGCTGGACGCCACCGGCGTGAGCGCACCGGTTGCGGTGCAGGTCTCCTGGCCGGCAACTGATGCCGGGCGCGAAGCGCTGGAATCGATGCTGATCGAACCCCAGGGCGATTTCACCGTCACCGACACCTATGACACCAACTACTACGGCTCGGTGGGCCTGTCGGCCGCGAATTCCCCGCTGCTGATCCCCACCGAAGTGGGCCGCCCCGGATCGGCAGCCAACACCCAGGCGATCGCCGACAACGCTGCCCAGGCAGTCACTCTCGACGATGGCGCTTCGATCAACTTCAACTCCACCGCCAACAAGTCGATCCCGCTGACCTACCTATCGCTCGACAAGCCGGTACGGGTGGGCGCGGCGGTGACCTTCACCGCACCGGTGATCGTTGACTACCGCAACAACCTGTGGAACCTGCAGCCAACCCAGCAGCTCACTGCCGCGAACGCTGACACCGTCCAGCCGGCCACCTTTGCCAACACCCGCACCCCGGCCCCGGCGGCAGTGGGCGGACGGTTCAAGCTGGCCAGCTTCAACGTGCTGAACTACTTCACCACCACCGGTGCCGACGCAGTCGCGGCCGGGGCAACCTGCACGTTCTACAACGACCGCGATGGCAACCACATCACGGTGAACTCCTGCACTGACCCGGGCGTGCGTGGCGCTGCCGATGCGGCCAACCTGGCCCGGCAACAGGCCAAGATCGTGGCCGCAATCAACACCATTGATGCCGATGTGGTTTCACTGGAGGAGATCGAGAACTCCACCATCGCCGGCAAACCGCGCGATGCTGCGGTCGCCGCCCTGGTGGACGCCCTCAACGCCGCCGCCGGTTCGACCCGGTGGGCATTCGCACCTAGCCCGGCCACCGTCCCGGCTGGTGAGGACGTGATCCGCACGGCCTTCATCTACAACCCGAACAAGATCGAACTGATCGGCGAATCGGCCATCAGCACCGACCCCGCCTTCGACAACGCCCGGCCTTCATTGGCCCAGGCCTTCCAGCCGGTCAACGAACCGTCCAACAAGTTCTTGGCGATCGTGAACCACTTCAAGTCAAAGGGCTGCCCCAGCCCGGCGCTTGACCCGACCAATCCGGACGCCGACCAAGGCGACGGCCAGGGCTGCTGGAACGACCTGCGCGTCCAAGAGGCCCAGGCCTTGGTGAGCTTCGCTGGCACCGTGGCGACCAGCGTTGGCACCGACCGGGTCTTCCTGACCGGTGACTTCAACGCCTACACCCAAGAAGATCCGATGCAGGTGCTCTATGACGCCGGCTACACCGATCAGGGCAGCAAGACCGGCAAGTACACCTACTCCTTCGACAGCCAGAGCGGATCGCTCGACCACATCCTCACCTCGGCCGCCGCTGAGCAGGCAGTGACCGGAGCCGACATCTGGAACATCAACTCCGGCGAATCGCTGGCCCTGGAATACAGCCGGTACAACTACAACATCACCAACCTTTACGACGCCTCGCCCTACCGTTCCAGCGACCACGACCCGGAGATCGTCGGCTACAACCCGGCGCTCCCGGCCACGGCCACCACGGTGAAGCTCAGCAAGACGAAGGTTGCCTACGGCACCCCGATCACCGCCACCGCAGTGGTCACCGGCGCCTCCACCGGCACCGTCCGGTTCACCTACGCCAACCGGAGCGTCGATGTGCCGCTGGTCAACGGCTCGGCCAGCCTCACCCTGCCGGCCACCCTGGCCGTCGGCCGCTACCAGCTGGTCGCCAGCTTCGTGGCGACCTCTTCGGCGGCTGGCAGTTCGTCGGCTCCGGTGAAGTTCATCGTCACCAAAGCCAAGGTGAAGGTGATCGGCAAGACGTCATTCCGAATTGCCGGGGTCAAGAAGCCCTTCACCTTCGTGGTGCGCACCGAGCCGCTCGGTACGGACGTTTGGGCCTCAGGAACGCTGAAGACCTACCTGCACGGGCATCTGGTCGACACCACCGTGCTGACCGAAGCTGACCGGGGTACCACGGCGATCACCATCGATGCCAAGTACCTGAAGTGGTACGGCCGAGGTTCTTCGCTGACGGTCATCACCAAGCTGACCAACTCCAAGACCACCCACAACGCAACTGTGAAATGGATCCGGCTGTACCTGGTCTAGCCCACTTCCAGCGGACGCCGCCGACCTGGTGCCCCCAGGCTCCCGGCGGCGTCCGCTAATCGCTTGCCAAACGCGGGTCAAGACTGCGGATTTCGTAGGCGAACGGTTCCCCAAATCGTTACCTGGACGCCGTCTTCACCCCCTGTTCACTACCGGCTTTGCGCAGTAGCGTGTCGATGCCGGTCGGCCACCAATCGACCGGCATCACTGTTTGGGTGAAACCCACCCGAAGGCTGCTCCCCCTGAACTAGGAGAAAAACGCTGTGACACCAATCCTCAACCGCAGCCTGCGGGCTGCTCTGATCGGCGTAGTGGGTGCCAGCCTCGCGCTGACCCCGGCCGCGGTTCCGACGGCGCAGGCCGCTCCGGCCCCCGACGTAACCATCGCCCTGTTGAACTTCAACGACTTCCACGGCCGGATCGAGGCCAACAACACCGTCCGTTTCGCTGGCACGATCGAGGCTGAGCGCGCCACCTACGGCGAAGCCAACACCTTGTTGCTCAGCGCTGGTGACAGCATCGGCGCCTCGTTGTTCGCCTCGGCCACCCAGGCCGATCAGCCCACCATTGACGTGCTGAACGCCCTCGACCTGAAGGCCTCTGCTGTCGGCAACCACGAGTTCGACAAGGGCTTCACCGATCTGACTGATCGGGTGATCAACGGCGGCACCAACGCCTCCTGGGATTACCTCGGCGCGAACGTCTACGCCAAGGGCACCACCAACCCCGTCCTGCCGGAGTACTCGCTTCAGACCGTCGGTGGCATCACCGTGGGCGTCATCGGCGTGGTCACCCAGGAGACCGCTTCCCTGGTTTCACCGGCTGGCATCAGCACCCTCGACTTCGGCGACGAGGTGGACGCGGTGAACCGGGTGGCAGCTGAGCTCAAGGACGGCATCGACAGCCCCACCAACGGCGAGGCCGATGTGGTCGTGGCCGAGATCCATGACGGCGCCACCCTGAGTGCTTCAGCTTCGGTCGATTTGGCCGCAGCCAAGGCCGCCAGCCCAGCCTTCACCGACATCGTGGACAACACGGTGCCGGCCGTCGATGTGATCTTCAACGGTCACACCCACCAGACCTACGCCTGGAAGGACGGCGACCGCGCGATCGTCCAGGCTGCCTCCTACGGCACCAACCTGGGCAAGGTCGTGCTGACCTACAACACCACTTCGGGCACGGTCACTGACGCGCAGGCCTCAGTGCTCACCCGCAGCACCGCTGCGGTGGCCGATCTGGTGGCCGCCTACCCACGGGTCGCCGAGGTGAACACGATCACCAATGACGCCCTGGCTCACGCCGCTGTTGTCGGTGGCCAGGAAATCGGCGAAATCAGCGCCGACGTCACCACGGCCTTCACCGGCGGTTCCTACGTCGACGGCGTGTGGACCGGCGGCACCCGTGACAACCGCGCCGAAGAATCCACGATGGGCAATCTGGTAGCCAACTCGCTGCTGGCCACCCTGTCAGAGGCTGATCGCGGCGGCGCTGAGATCGGCATCGTGAACCCAGGTGGTCTGCGCGGCGAGCTCTACTACGCCAAGTCGGGGGCCGAAGCCACCGACGGCGTGGTCACCTACGCTGAGGCCAACTCGGTGCTGCCTTTCGTGAACAACCTGTGGACCACCACCCTCAGTGGCGCGCAGTTGAAGCAGACGTTGGAAGAGCAGTGGCAGCCGGACGGCTCCAGCCGCACCTACCTGGCCCTGGGCCTGTCGAACAACGTCACCTACACCTACGATCCGACCGCTTCGCGCAACAACCGGATCACCAGCGTGTGGGTCAACGGCAAGTTGGTGAAGGCCACCGATTCGTTCCGGATCGGCACCTTCAGCTTCCTGACTTCCGGCGGCGACAACTTCGCCACCCTGGCGGCGGGCACCAACGCCAAAGACTCTGGTCTGGTCGACTACGAAGCCTGGATCGACTACCTGAAGCTCCACAAGCCGACGGCACCGAACTTCGCCAAGCCGAGCGCGGTAGTTGCTGCGGCCAGCACTGCCAAGGTTGGGGATTCCTACACCGTCGCAGTGTCTGATCTCGATCTCACCTCGCGCGGCGCCCCGCAGAACACCTCGGTCGAGGTGCGGGTCGGCAGCACTTTGGTGACCACGGTTCCGATCAGTGCCGGGGCGGCCACGGCCACCTTCACCATGCCCAGCACCGAGGACGTCACGCTGACCGCGCAGCCGTCCAAGACGCTGGTGCGGGTACCAGTCACCACCACGGCGCTGGCGACCACCACGACCGTCACGGTGAACAAGACCAAGGTGCCCTACGGCACTGCGATCACCGCCACCGCCAAGGTCACCGGCGCCACCGCTGGCACGGTGAAGTTCACCGTCGCTGGCAAGAGTGTCACCGCACCTCTGGTCAACGGGGTGGCCACCGCGAAGCTGCCCAACACCATTGCGGTGGGCACTCACCAGGTCGTGGCCAGCTTCGTGGCCGACAAGGTGGCTGCGGCCAGCTCTTCGGCTCCGGTGACGATCAAGGTCACCAAAGCCAATGTGGTGGTAATCGGTAAGGCGATGGTCAAGTTCGCCAGCGTCAAGAAGCCGTTCACCTTCACCGTCCGCACCAAAGCGCTCGGCGAGGGCGTCTGGGCCACCGGCACGCTGAAGACCTACCTGCACGGTCATCTGGTCGCCAAGACCACCCTGACTGCGGCCGACCAGGGCACCAAGAAGATCACCATCGCGTCGAAGTACCTGAAGTGGTACGGACGTGGCGCTTCGCTCACCTCGGTCACCAAGCTCACCGGCTCGGCGACCACCAAGGACGAGACGGTGAAGTTCATCCGACTCATCCTGTTCTGATCCACCCACCAACGCGCCCCGTTTCGTCCACATCCGGACGGGACGGGGCGCGTTGCCGTTTGGTGACCCCCCGGCCGCCGCGGGCTGGGTAGGGTCAACCCCATGCAGGATTGGGTACGCAGGGCCATCAAGGTGCTGGTGAGGAATCCGTCGGCGACGCTGTTGATCGCCCAGGTCGCGGGCATCCTGCTGTACGCCTTCGTCGATGATGCCCCCGGCGATTCGATCGGCCAACTGGTAGTGAACCTGTTCGGCATGCTCGTGGTGGTGCTGGCCCTCGGCGTGGTCCGGGCCACCCCGGCCTACACCTGGCTGGGAGTCACCATCGGCGTCCCAGCGGTGATCCTGACCATCGTCGACTGGGCCACCGCAAACGACCCCACCTGGCAGTTGGTCTCGGCGGTGGTGCATGTGGCCTTCTACGCCTACACGCTGATCGGGCTGCTGCGCTACATGTTCGCCGACGACGTGGTCACCACCGACGAAATCTGGGCGGTAGGGGCCACCTTCACCGTGGCGGTGTGGCTGTGGGCCTACGCCTACGTCAGCGTCCAACTGGTGGTGCCTGGCTCGTTCATCGCTGCGATTGACCCTGCCGAGCAGCGCACCTGGCTGGAGTTGCTTTTCCTTTCCACCACCACCATGACCAGTACCGGGCTCTCCGACATCGTGCCGGTCAAACCACTGGCACGATCGGTGGTGATGATCCAGCAGATCGCAGGCATGCTGTACCTAGCGGTAGCCGTCTCGCGGATCGTGGGACTGACGCTGAATCGGGGCCGGAGGCAATCATGAAGCAGCTCACTGAGCGGGTCAGCTGGCTCACCGATGCGGTCGGCGCGAACTGCTACTGGATCGATCTCGGCCCGGATCAGGTGGCCATCGTTGACCCGGGCTTCTCCTTCGGCCTGAATCGCATCGCGCGGGAGTTGCGCCGCGCTGGCCGTTCGCCCTACGAAGTCACCGAGATCCTGCTGACCCACGGCGACGTCGATCACGCCCATGCCGCCGCTGAATGGCAGCGCCGGACCGGAGCTCGCACTTGGCTGGGAGCGGCTGACGCAGCGATCCTCACCGGTGCCGCCCGCCCGGCCAGCCCTCGGCGTCAGTTCACCAGCCGCATCCTCACCCCTGAGTTGCCCGGCGGGCTGCAGCTGCTGGACGGTGACGCCGAGATCCTGCCCGGTTTGGTGGCCTTGAAGACGGCTGGCCACACCCCCGGCCACCACACCTTCCGCTTCGCCAACACCCTGTTCGTCGGGGACGCGGCCCTTTGCGCTGAGGGACGACTGGAGCCAATGCCAGCCTTCATCGACGACGATGTGCGGCATGCCTCTGCGGCCTTGGCCCGGTTGCGGGCCATCGAGGTCGATTGGTACTGCTGCGGCCACAGCGAGCCGGCCCGGCGCCGCTGAAGTTGGCAGAGCCCGTCGAAGCCCTGACCCTTCGACAAGCTCAGGGAACTGTGAACCCAGCTGGCTGAGCCCGCCTGCCCTGACCCTTCGGGCACCACTTGACCCCGCACCCACTTTTGGTAAGGTTTGCCTTGCGTATTCAAGTTAGGTAAGCCTTACCTAACCCAATGGACGGGGTTTCAGATGTTCCTAGCCTCCTTCCTCATCGGCCTGCGGGAAGGCCTGGAGGCGGCACTCATCGTCGGGATTCTGGTTGCCTTCGTGCACAAGCGCGGTCGCAGCGACGTCCTGGCCAAGATCTGGTGGGGAGTCGGGCTGTCGATCGCCATCGCCGTCTCCCTGGGCGCAGTGTTCACCTTCGGCGCTTACGGGCTCAGCTTTGAAAGCCAAGAGATCATCGGCGGCGCCATGTCGCTGCTGGCAGTGGCCATGGTCACTTGGATGGTCTTCTGGATGCTGAAGGCCGGTCACCGGATGAAGGCCGAACTGGAGTCCAATGCGGCTGGCGCCCTGGCCGTAGGCACTGGCTGGGCAATCGCCTGGATCGCGTTCCTCTCGGTCGGCCGCGAAGGCCTCGAGACCACTTTGATGCTGTGGGGTTGGGCACTACAACCCGAGGCGCTACTCGGCGCCCTGGTAGGCATTTTGGCCGCCGTGGCCATCGGCCATGCCGTCTTCCGGGGCATGGTGCGACTCAACTTCGGCACCTTCTTCACCTACACCGGCGCCTTCCTGATCATCGTCGCGGCCGGCATCCTCGCCTACGGCATCCACGACCTGCAGGAGGCTGCCGTGTTGCCCGGCCCGTTCTCCGGACTCCCGATCACCCCCACCGACCTGGGCACCGGCGAGGTGCTGGTCGGCCTCACCGATGGCCCGTTCTGGATGGCCGCCTTCCCGTTCGGCTGGGCTTTCGACCTCACCGCAGTGATCGACCCGACCGGAGTGTGGGCCATCCTGGCGAAAGCGACGGTCGGCTTCACCCCGTTGATGAGTTGGCTGGAAGTCACCGCCTGGGCGAGCTACCTGCTCATCGTGCTGCCCAGGTTCGTTGCCGCGGTACGCCGCAATCGCGCCGCCGCGCGCGCCGCACGGAGCACCATGCCCAGCCTCGACCAGGCCCCCGTCGAACGCGCCTCGGCGCCAGCGGCAACGCCGAGCGCATCACCAGAACAGGCGCCTGCGAAGGTGCTGGTCCCCGAAAGGAACCCTTCATGAAGACCCCCTCGCGCTGGACGGCCGCCGCTGGCGCCGCAACCCTGCTGCTGACCGGCTGCGTCGCCAACCAACCGGCAGGCGGCAGCTCCACCGCTGCCGGTGGCGTGATCACCGTCACCGCCAAGGCAGACTCCTGTGCCGTATCGGCCAACACCACCGCCAGCGGGAAGGTCACCTTCCGGGTAACCAACGCTGGCGAGGCGACCACCGAGTTCTACCTGTTGGCCGCCGACCGCCTGCGGATCGTGGCCGAAAAGGAGGACATCGCTCCGGGGGCTTTCGCAGACCTCACCGTCGCCTTGGCGCCAGGCCAGTACTTCACCGCCTGCAAGCCAGGGGGCACAAAGATCGGCGAAGCCGAGTTCACCGTGATCGGTTAGCCCGTACTGCTCGCGTCCCAGGGGCAGAATTCCCCCACGGGTTTGCCGACGGCCTTACTCGCGCCCACAACACCAGTTAGGTTGAGGGCATGCGATTGGAAGTGCTGGCCACCAAGCACCGCAGCTTGGCGGTGACGGCTTGTGAGTGGCGGGCCTTCGGACTGGCCGATCCCGAACGGCTGGCCGATGCGGTATTTGATCGGCTGCTGAGCAACCCCGACCCGACGCTGGCCGACTTCTATGCCGCAGTCGATCAGGTGGTGCAACAGGCCTATGCCCGCTACACCGCCGAAGACACGATTCTGGACCGCCTCACCGGCAACTTCTCAATGCCCGGACGCCACGCCCCCACCGACGAAATGCTCCAGGCGCTAAGCCAGCTGCGCACTCGCCACCGCCTGCTGCTGCAATTGCGCTATTGGGACGGTCTAAGCGAAGCCGAAGCCGCCGAGGCACTGCGCATTGACGAGGTTTCCTTCGCCAATCGCCAAGCCAAGGCCGAGGCCAAGTTCCTGGGGAGAGTGTCCCGGCGTCGCCCCGAACTGGCCTACGGCAATGTGGCTGAATTGGTGGCTGGCGCCAAGCCCGGCCGGCACGTCCGCCGCGTCGCCTGAGTTCACGAACGGCTTCGACAGGCCCAGCCAACTGAGGCTTCGACAGGCTCAGCCAACTTAAGCCAGATCCCCGAGTCGCCCCCAGATCCCTGAGCTTGTCGAACGGCCGACAGGCTCAGCAAACCGAGGCTTCGACAGGCTCAGCCAACTTAAGCCAGATCCCCGAGCCGCCCCCAGATCCCTGAGCTTGTCGAAGGGTCGACGGGCTCAGCAAACTGAGGCTTCCGCAGTCCCGGGCAGGCCGAGGCTGGGCAGTTGGCTGTTGGCCTCGGCGACCACGAACTGCCACAACTCCCGGCTGGCCGCCGAAAAGACCCGGCGGGTCATCCGCACCACCAGCCAGTTGCGACAGATCGGCAGTCCCACCACGTCCAACACGGCTAGTCGACCGTCACGCACTTCCCCGGCGATGGTGTGGCCAGAGATCAGGGCCACGCCCATCCCGGCCATCACGGCCTGCTTGATGGTCTCGTTCGAACTGAGTTCCATCCCGATGTTCGGCTCCTTACCCGCTGCGGCGAACAGCGAGTCCAGGTGCAGTCGGGTGCCGGAGCCGTGTTCGCGAGCCATCACGGTGTCGTCGAGCACTTCGGCCAGCGAGAGCTTCTTGCCAGTCTTGGCCTGCCGCACCACCAGCGGGTGGTCGGGCGCGGCAATGATCACGTAGGGGTGCTTGCCGAAGGCTTCGGTCTGCATATCCGAATCGACCGGTGGCCGCCCCATCACCACCAGATCTACCTCAAAGTTCTCCAGCCAGGAGAGCACCTCGTCGCGGTTGCCGATCCGCAGCGCGATCCGAATGCCTGGATGGGCCCGCTGGAAGGCGGCCAGGACAAACGGGGCGAAGTACTTCGCCGTACTCACCGCACCAAGCGTGACGTGACCGGTGCCAGCCGAGCGCAGAGTCTCCAACTCCTCTGCACAGAGGGCCAGTTCAGCTTCGATGCGAATCGAGGCCTCCATCAGTAGCCGTCCGGCCTCGGTGGGGTGCTGCCCGCCCGGCCCACGCTCGATCAGCGGCAGGCCGATCGAACGTTCAAGCAGCCGCACCTGCTGAGCGATGGCTGGCGCGGTTAGGTGCAATTGCTCAGCGGCCCCGGCCAGCGAGCCGGATCGCACAACCTCGGTCAGGAACCGCAACTGCCTCCGGGTGACATCCTTCATGGTCATGCATAGTATTCCTTTGCATTGTCAAAGAAAACTGTGTCTTCCCTTTGCTGGCCGGAGCCCGCACACTTTCGACATGCGAAGCGATCAACTGTCATTGGCCGCCCGGCTGGACCACTGGAGTGGCCAGTCCGGCGATCACCGCCGTTTGGTGGCAATCGTCCATGCGATGGCCGAGGCCGGAATTCGGCTCTCCGGAGTGATCGCGGTGGCCGCCCTGGAGAATCCTGGTGCCGACACCAAGCCCGAAGCGGTCACCAACGCCAGTGGTGATGAACAGAAGCCACTTGACGTGTACGCCGAGAAGGTCGTCGTCGACGCGCTGGGCGGGCTGGATATCGCCGCCATCTGCTCAGAAGAATCTGAAGAGCCGATTCCGGTCACCGCCGGCGGCGCCTACGTGGTGGCAGTCGACCCGGTCGACGGCTCGTCCAATATTGACGTCAATGCCCCGATCGGCACCATCTTCGCGGTGCTGCCCTCGCTAGGCCCGGACGCTGATCCGGCCGCAGCCCTGTTGCAGCCCGGACGCAGCCAGCTGGCCGCCGGCATGATCATCTACGGCCCGGCCACGATCCTGGTGCTGACCCTTGGCGCTGGCACCGACATCTACATCCTCGATCCCCGCACCCGCTATTTCCGCCTCGTGCGCGAGGGGATTCAGTTGCCCGCCGATTCGAGCGAGTACGCGATCAACGCCTCCAACGCCCGGCACTGGGGAGTGGGCATCTCGGAGTACATCGGTGATCTGGTCAGCGGCAAGGAAGGCCCCCGCGAGCGCTCGTTCAACATGCGCTGGCTGGCCTCCCTGGTGGCCGAGGCCTACCGGATCCTGACCCGGGGCGGCATCTTCCTCTACCCGGCCGATGACCGCGCTGGCTATGAGAACGGCCGCATCCGACTGGTGTACGAAGCCAACCCGATTGGGTTCCTGATCGAACAGGCCGGCGGTGCTGCCACCAACGGGACCGAGGAGATTCTCGATCTCGTCCCAAGCGAGCTGCACCAGCGCGTCCCGTTCATCTTCGGCAACCGCACCAAAGTCGAACGGGTCCGGCGCTACCTGTCCGACCCCAACCTACGGGCGGCCCACTCGCCACTGTTTTCCTCTCGCGGGCTCTTCCGCGACCAGACCAACACCTGATCCCCGCCAGACCACCAGCCAGATTCAGTAGCCCAGGAGGCAGCCATGTCGGTGAAACATCCGATCATCGTCGTCACCGGATCCTCCGGTGCCGGCACCAGCACGGTCAAAAACACCTTCGACCAGATCTTCCGTCGCGAAGGCGTCCACGCCGCCCACATCGAAGGTGACGCCTTCCATGCCTACGGCCGCGTCGCCATGGGTGAGGCCGTCGTCAAGGCCGCCGCCGAGGGTAACGACCACTTCTCGCACTTCAGCGCCGAGGCCAACCTGTTGGCCGAGCTGAGCGAGGTGTTCGCCGAGTACAGCGAACATGGCACCGGTAAGACCCGGCATTACGTGCACGACGAAATCGAAGCGCGGGCCTTCGACCGGCCGCCGGGAACCTTCACTGACTGGAGCCCGCTCGATCCGACCTCCGACATCCTGTTCTACGAAGGCCTGCATGGCGCCGCGCAAACCGACACCGTCAACCTGGCCCAGTACGGCGATCTGAAGATCGGCGTGGTGCCGGTGATCAACCTGGAATGGATCCAGAAGCTGCACCGTGACCAGAACGATCGTGGCCACACGCCGGAATCGATCACGGCCGCGATCCTGCGCCGGATGCCGGACTACGTGAAAACCATCGTCCCGCAGTTCACCTACACCGACATCAACTTCCAGCGGGTGCCGCTGGTCGACACGTCCAACCCGTTCATTTCCCGCACCATCCCGACTGCCGATGAGTCGATGGTGGTGATCAGGTTCCGCAACCCGGCCGGAATCGACTTCGGCTACCTGGTTTCGATGATGCAGGGCAGCTTCATGTCGCGGGCGAACTCGATCGTGGTGCCGGGCGGAAAGCTGGATCTGGCGATGCAGCTGATCCTCACCCCCCTGATCAAGCGGATCATCGAGAACAAGAAGCGAGCTGGCTGATGCAAACCGTTACTCGTGGCCAACTGGCCAATGCCGTCCGGGCGCTGAGCATTGACGCGATCGAGAAGGCCAACTCCGGGCACCCGGGAATGCCGCTGGGCATGGCTGATGCGGCCACCGCACTATTCGTCGATCACCTGCGCTTCGATCCGTCCGACCCGGACTGGGCCGACCGCGACCGGTTCGTGCTGTCGGCCGGGCACGGCTCGATGCTGCTCTACTCGCTGCTGCACTTGAGCGGCTACAACGTCACCACCGGCGATCTGGCCTCCTTTCGTCAGCTCGGTTCCAAGACCGCCGGGCACCCCGAATACGGGCACTGCCCCGGCGTGGAGACCACCACCGGGCCGTTGGGCCAAGGGTTGGCCACCGCGGTCGGAATGGCCCTGGCCGAGCGGATGCTGAATGCCCGCTTCGGCGACGACCTGGTGAACCATCACACCTATGTGATCGCCGGGGACGGCTGCCTGATGGAGGGCATCTCGCACGAGGCCATCGATCTGGCCGGCCACCTGCGGCTAAGCCGCCTGATCGTGCTGTACGACGACAACCAGATCACCATTGAGGGCGCCACCGACCTGGCTACCAGCGTGAACGTCGACACCCGCTTTGAAGCCGTCGGCTGGCGCGTTGCCAACGTGGACGGCCACGACTCCGAGGCGGTCTCCGTTGCGCTGGCGGCGGCCCGGACGGCTGACCGACCCACCCTCATTCGCTGCCACACCACCATCGGTTTCGGCTCGCCGAACAGGGCTGGCACCTCCGGCATCCACGGCAGCCCATTGGGCGCTACTGAGGCAGCCGCTACCAAGGCGGCCCTGGATTGGCCGTACGCCCCCTTCGAGGTGCCCACCGAGATTCGCCAGGCCTGGCTTGCCACCACCGAGCGCGGACGTAGCGCCCACCAGGAGTGGCGCCAGCGACTGGATGCCGCCGATCCGGCGCTGGCCGCCGCCTTCAACCAGGCAATCAGCGGCACCACCTCACCCGAGGCCCTTTCAGCTCTGGCCGAGCTCGCGGACACCTTTGCCGGGAATGCCACCGCGCTGGCCAGTAGGCAGGCCGGTCAGCAGGTCATTGAACTGCTGGCCGGCCTGGAACCGGCCCTCTTGGGCGGCTCAGCCGACCTGAGTGGCTCTACCGGCTCCAAGGCGTCGACCCATCGGCCAGTGGTGGCCGGCGACTACTCCGGCAACTACATCAACTACGGCATCCGCGAACACGGCATGGGGGCGGTGTTGAACGGCTTGGCCCTGCATGGTGGCTGGCGGCCCTACGGCAGCACCTTCCTGGCCTTCGCCGACTATGCCCGTCCTTCGGTGCGGCTTTCGGCGCTAATGGCCCAGCCGGTCGTCTACGTGTTCACCCACGATTCGATCGGCCTGGGTGAGGACGGCCCCACCCATCAACCGGTGGAGCACCTGGCTTCGCTGCGGGCCATTCCCGGGCTGAACGTGATTCGGCCAGCCGATGCCGCCGAAACCGCCCACGCCTGGGGGGTCGCCCTGACCACCAGCGCGCCGACCGCGCTAGTGCTGAGCCGTCAGACCCTGCCGGCCCTGCCCACCGCGTCCCGCACCGAGGGCAACCCGGTGGCTAGGGGTGGCTACGTGGTCGTCGAACCGGCAACCGCCCGCCAGGTGACACTGATTGCCACCGGCTCTGAGGTCGGGCTGGCTCTTGCTGCCGCCCGAATGCTCAACGCCGCTGGTACCGGTGCCGCGGTGGTGTCGCTGCCGAGCTTCGAGTTGTTCGCGGCCCAGGAGGAGTCCTACCGCACCCAGGTGTTGGGCACCGTCCCGAGGGTGGCGATCGAAGCCGGCATCCGCCAAGGCTGGGACGGCGTCCTGCGCACCGGTGATGAGTTCATCGGTATGACCGGCTTCGGAGCATCTGGGCCGGCCGAGCAGCTTTACGAGCACTTCGGCATCACGGTGGCCAAGCTCACCGAGACTGCCCGCCAAGTCATTGAGAACGCCAACATCAACGCTGAGAAGGGGAACTGACATGGCCCGAATCACCCTGCGCCAACTGCTGGATCACGCCGGCGAGTACGGCTACGGCCTGCCGGCCTTCAACGTCAACAACATGGAGCAGATGCTGGCGATCATGCGCGCCGCCGAAGCCGTCGACTCCCCGGCAATCCTTCAGGTCAGCCGGGGTGCGCGCAGCTACGCCGGTGACGCGATGGTGCGCAAGATGATGGAGGCGGCTGAAGAGCTCTTCCCGAACACCCCGATCTGCGTCCACCAGGATCATGGCAATGGCACCGACACCTGCTTCTCGGCGATCGACCAGGGCTACACCAGCGTGATGATGGACGGCTCACTGCTGGAGGACGCCAAGACGCCCACCACCTACGAGCAGAACGTTGAGGTGACCACGGCGGTGCGCGAGTACGCCCACGCCCGCGGCGTCTCAGTGGAAGGCGAGTTGGGGGTGCTGGGTCGGCTCGACACCGGCACCGGCGAGCAGGAGGACGGTCACGGCGCCACGGGCACCTTGGAGCGCAGCCAGCTGCTCACCGACCCCGATCAGGCCGTCGATTTCGTCCGCCGTACCGAGGTGGACGCGCTGGCCATCGCGATGGGCACCTCGCACGGGGCCTACAAGTTCAGCCGGAAGCCCGACGCCGAGGTGCTCTCGATGGAGACGCTGAAGGCGATCAACTCCCGGATGCCCGACCTGCATCTGGTGATGCACGGGTCTTCTTCGGTGCCCCAGGAACTCCAAGACGAGTTCAACGCTTGGGGTGGGGAGCTGCCGCAGACCTGGGGAGTGCCGATTGAGGAGATCCTCGAGGGCATTCGCTACGGCGTCCGCAAGGTCAACATCGACACCGATCTGCGGCTGGCCATGACCGGCGCCTTCCGCAAGGTGGCCACCACCAAGCGCGACGAGTTCGATCCGCGCAAGTTCTTGATTCCGGCAATGGAGGCGGTCACCACCTTGTGCCGCCTGCGCTACGAGCAGTTCGGCTCGGCCGGTCAAGCCTCCCGTCTCACTCCGATCACCACCGCAGACATGGCCGCTCGGTACGCCGACGGCAGCCTCACCCAACGCATCACCAGTTGACTCTGGCCCACTAGAAGGAGCACAGCATGGACCAGTCGAGCCGCTACGCGGACCTGAGCCTGACCGAAGCCGAGCTGATGGCCGGCGGCAAGCACATCTTGTGCGCCTATCAGATGATGCCGAAGCCCGGCCAGACCTACCTGGCCGCCGCAGCCCATTTCGCCGCGGAGTCCTCCACCGGCACCAATGTCGAGGTATCAACCACCGATGACTTCACCAAAGGTGTCGACGCGCTGGTCTACCTCGCCGATGAGGCCAACCAGGACATGCGGATCGCC
Source organism: Propionicimonas sp. (assembly GCA_013791955.1). Taxonomy (GTDB): domain Bacteria; phylum Actinomycetota; class Actinomycetes; order Propionibacteriales; family Propionibacteriaceae; genus Propionicimonas. The sequence continues at coordinate 25,657 of VMSW01000004.1, read as the reverse complement.
TACCCGCTGGAGCTGTTCGATCGCAACATGACCGACGGCCGAATGATGATGGTCTCCTTCCTGACCCTGACCATCGGCAACAACCAGGGCATGGGCGACATCGAGTTTGCCAAGATGGTCGACTTCTGGGTGCCCCCGGAGGTGATTCGCCAGTTCGACGGCCCGGCAATGAACATCGCTGACCTGTGGCGCATCCTTGGCCGTCCGACCACTGATGGTGGCTACATCTCCGGCACGATCATCAAGCCGAAGCTGGGCTTGCGCCCCGAGCCGTTCGCGCGGGCCGCCTACGAGTTTTGGATGGGCGGCGACTTCATCAAGAACGACGAGCCGCAGGGCAACCAGACCTTCTCGCCGCTGAAGCAGACCATTCCGTTGGTCTACGACGCGATGAAGCGCGCGATGGACGAAACCGGCGAAGCCAAGTTGTTCAGCATGAACATCACCGCCGATGACCACCACGAGATGCTGGCCCGCGCCGACTTCGCCCTGGGCGTCTTTGGCCCCGATGCCAACAAGTTGGCCTTCCTGGTGGACGGCTATGTCGGCGGCCCCGGCATGGTCACCACCGCTCGGCGCAACTACCCGAATCAGTTCCTGCATTACCACCGGGCCGGTCACGGCGCGATCACCTCGCCGAGTGCCAAGCGCGGCTACACCGCCTTCGTCCTGGCCAAGATGTCGCGCCTGCAGGGCGCGTCCGGCATTCACGTCGGCACCATGGGCCACGGCAAGATGGAGGGCGCAGCTGATGATCGGGTGATCGCCTACATGATCGAGCGGGACGAAGCCCAGGGGCCGATCTACTTCCAGAAGTGGGACGGCATCAAGGCCACCACCCCGATCGTGTCGGGCGGAATGAACGCGCTGCGACTGCCCGGCTTCTTCGAGAACCTCGGCCACGGCAACCTGCTCAACACCGCCGGTGGCGGCGCTTACGGCCACCTGGACGGCCCCGCTGCAGGCGCTCGCTCGCTGCGCCAGGCCTACGACGGCTGGGCGGCCGGCGCTGACCCGGTGGAGTGGGCCGCGACGCATCGGGAGTTTGCCCGAGCCTTCGAGTCTTTCCCGGCCGATGCTGACCTCTTGTTCCCAGGTTGGCGTGATCGGCTATTGAAGACCGCCTAATCGGTCTTTCGGCGGACTGGTCGATTAGGAAAAGAACGTCAGCCCTTCGCGGCGGCGCGACGTTCGGGATATCGGGTCGGCGGCGTGAGCTGGGGGGCGCCGCCGACCTATCCAATGCCCTTGGCGCTAAGGGCGGGCCCAGGGCGCCCTGGCGAGGATCGACAGCTGCGACCCGGCTGGGTAGCTGCGCAATAGAAGTCCTTTGGCCGAGTTAGGCCGCGCCTGTGCATCGCGCAGCCCGACCCAAAGGTCGTCGAGGTCCTGCCTGGTCATTCGGGGAGCGCTGAACACTGGAACTCGTCCGGGGTGAGCCACGAAGATCTGGGTCGTCGCGCTGGTCAACTCCAGCAAGCGGGCCGCTGAGGCGGTGTAGTCGGCCAGGTTCCCGGTTGGAGTGAAGGCATAGGCACCGCCGGGGTAGAGGAAATCCCCCACAAAGAGTTGGTCGGCACTCACGTCATGCAGCGCCATCCCGTCGACAGTATGCCCAGGTAAGTGCAGCACCCGGAGTTGGCGTCCACCCAGGTCGATCATCGCGCCGTCCGGCAGCCATTTGCTCACCCGGAATACCGGCCGCGGCATGGCCTCCAGTGGGCCCAAGTGAAGGCGCAGGGGTGGACGCAGCAGCTCGTTTCGGACGGCTCGCCGATATTGGGGAAGATCCAGCAGCCACACCTCGTCGAAGCGATCCAGGTTGCCCACGTGGTCGTAATGCTGGTGGGAACAGGTGGCGACCACCGGGCCCTCGGCTAGGGCGTTGACCGCACCTGGAGTATCAGCCAGCCCGGTTCCAGTGTCGTAGATGACGGCGCGGGCGGTGCCGCTGATCAAGTAGCTGACGTTTTGTTGGTAGTACCGCGGCTCCCCGATGGCCACTGTGCGCTTGTCGAGCTGTTCCAGGGCGAGGTGCTGGTCGTACCATTCCACTCCGGCGGCCAGGGCCACCTGCCCGCTGGGCGCAAGGCGGGAGCGTCCTAGGTAGGACGTTAGCCGCGGATGAGCCATTGCGCTGCCCGCTCCATGGTCGCCATTGGGCGAGTGTAGGTCGCCGGGCCCGCGTCAGAGCAAGGCATAGGCGCTAGCCTGGGCAGGTGATCGGCTTCGTCGCTTTCGATCTGGGCAAGGTGCTGGCTTCACCGCCCGACCTCTTCTCCGCTCCGGCGGAGTTCCTCGGAGTGCTCACTTATCAGTACGAAGAGCTCTACTGGACGGGTCGATCTGCCTATGACGGCGGTGGCTCACGCGTGGAGTATTGGGGCCCGCTGCTCAGCAGCCTCGGCCTGGAGCCGACTGCGGCGCGGATCACCCACCTGGCCAGTCTGGACGCCGAGTTGTGGATTCAGTTGCGTCCCTCTGCCGAAGCGATGCTGACCACTGTCTATTCGTGGGGGCTACGCACCGCCCTGGTGAGCAACGGCCCACTGGCTTTGGGACGAGCGGTGCGCCTTGCCGACTGGTCGGCGCTGATCGACCGGGTGTTCATCTCCTCTGAGCTACGGCTGAGCAAACCTGACCCGGCGGTGTTCCCCGCGGTCACCGCCCAACTCGAGGTGAACCCCGATCAGGTCGCCTTCATCGATGACCGCATTGAGTGTGTGGACGCCGCCGGCGCCTACGGTTGGCTCAGCCACCTTTGGGTCGACGACGCCGACTCCATGACCTGGCTCGCCGAAGTCTGCAACCAAGAACTGCCGACCCACTAGCCCCCAGCGCACGGGGACGGTTCCTCCGCGCAGCTCACGGGGACGGTTCCTCCGCGCAGCTCACGGGGACGGTTCCTCCGCACAGCTCACGGGGACGGTTCCTCCGCGCAGCTCACGGGGACGGTTCCGATTAGCGCAGCTCCTATTGGAACCGTCCCCAATAGGAGCAGTCAGGTCGGCTACTCGCCGGGGTAGCGGACTCCAAGCTGATGGCGCACCTTGTCGAGGACGCTCATGATGGCCACCGTTTCGGCCAGCGGCAGTTGCGGCGATTCGGTGAAACCGTCGCTGACCAACTGGGCGAAGTGGGCCGCCTCGTAGGCCAAGCCCTGATGGCCGACCATCACGTCCGGCGGGCTGAGCAGCACCTCACCGGCCTTGGTGACCACCCGCACCCGACCGGGGGTGTAGAAGTCGCCGTCGAGTTCGATGCGGGCCAGGCTGCCGCAAATCGCCATCGTGGTGGGGGTCTTCGCCGCCAAAGTGGTGCTCACCAGCGCTTGAGCATGCGGATGGTCCACATAATCGCCGAAGGTGATGCTGAGTTGGCGATCCACCCCGGACGGGGTCAGTTCCCCGATCACCCGGACGGTCTTTGGCGCGCCCAGGGCGAAGAAGCTGTAAGAGACCGGGTAGATGCCGAGATCGAGTAAGGCACCACCGGCCAACTCCGGCCGCATCATCCGCTCGACGTGCTCCAGAGACTGCCCGTGATCGCCGATCAAGGTTTCCAGCTCGCCGAGGGCCCCGTCCGCCAGCAGTTGGCGGACGATGTCAGCGCGCGGCAGGAACCGGGTCCACATGGCCTCCATCAGCGCCACGCCTTGCACGCGCGCCGCGTCCACGAGTTTGCGCGCCTCGGCAGCGTTTCGGGTGAATGCCTTCTCTACCAGGACGTGCTTGCCGGCCTGGATTGCCAGCATCGCCTGCTCAAAGTGCTCGCTGTGCGGCGAGGCAACGTAGATCGCCTGCACCTGCGGGTCAGCCACGAGCTGCTCATAGGAGCCGTACGCGGACCCGGCGCCGAACTCAGCAGCGAACTCGGCGGCGCGCTGTTGACTGCGGGAACCGACAGCGACGATCTGTTGGCGGGTGCTGGCGCGCAGCGCGGACGCGAAGGCTCGCGCGATGCCACCGGGAGCCATGATTCCCCACCGCAGTGTGGGGGCAACGGCCGGATCGGGCACTCGGGAGACTGGAAGGTGTTGTGGAAAGGCCATGTGGCAACGCTACTCGCCACCGTCGACGTTGGGGCGTCGAGCCGGCTGAAGCCATCCAGCGCAGGAACCGTCCCCATGAGCTGCGCAGCGGAACCGTCCCCGACCCTTCGACGGGCTCAGGGAACTGGGCAGGAGGCTCAGGGAACTGGGCAGGAGACTCAGGGAACTGGGCAGGAGACTCAGGAAAGGGTGGACACCAGGATCGCTTTGATGGAGTGCATCCGGTTCTCGGCCTGATCGAAGACGATCGAGGCATCCGACTCGAAGACCTCGTCGGTGACCTCAAGCTCGGGCAGGCCGAAGCGGGAGAACACCTGCTCACCCACGCTGGTCTCGCGGTTGTGATAGGCGGGCAGGCAATGCATGAACTTCACCTCGTCCACCCCGGTGCGCTCCATCAGGGCGGTGTTCACCTGGTAATCCTTCAGCAGCAAAATTCGCTCAGTCCACACACTCTCGGGCTCCCCCATCGATACCCAGATGTCGGTGTGCAGGAAGTCGCAGCCCACCACACCATCCAACTCATCGGTGAGGGTGATCCGCGCGCCGGTGTCGCCAGCAATCTGCATCGCCGAGGCAATCACCGAATCCGGCGGCAGCAACTTCTTCGGTGCGACGATCCGGACGTCCATGCCGAGCAGGGCGCCGCCGATCAGCAGCGAGCAGCCAACGTTGAAGCGGGCATCGCCGACGTAGGCGAAGCTGATGTCGTGGTCGTCCTTGCCGCTGGATTCGCGCATCGTGAACATGTCACACAGGCTCTGGGTGGGGTGCCATTCGTCGGTGAGGCCGTTCCACACCGGCACCGAGGAGTACTTGGCGATCGTTTCCACCGTCGACTGCTTGGCACCGCGGTACTGAATGCCGTCGAACAACCGCGAGAGCACCCGGGCGGTGTCGGCTGGCGACTCCTTATGCCCTAGCTGGGAGGAGTTTCCGTCCATCTGGGTGACGTGGGCGCCCTGGTGATGGGCGGCCACCTCGAAAGCCGAGCGGGTGCGGGTGGAGGTCTTCTCGAAGATCAGCGCGATGTTCGCCCCGACCAGGCGCGGCACCTCCGTGCCAGCCTTACGAGCGGCCTTCAGCTCAGTGGTGAGGTCGAGCAGGTGATGCCACTCGGCCGGGGTGAAGTCGATTTCCTTGAGGAAGTGCCGTCCGTGCAAACTCATGATGAGTTGCCTCCTAGCTGATCGTCAGTAGGAGAACTCTGCCAGTCGTGACAGCATTGGCGCATGTTCGCACGTTTCTTCGCCAGCGCAGCGGCACTCGCGGTGGCGACTTGGTGGTTGCCAGGAATCAGCACCGACGCCGCCGCCGACGACTGGGCCAGAGGTTGGACGATCGTGGCCGTGGCGGTGATCTTCGGGATCGTGAACTCGTTGGTCAAGCCACTGTTCACCTTCGCCGCTGCACCGCTGATCCTGATCACGCTGGGTCTGTTTCTGCTAGTCATCAACGCCCTGCTGCTGATGTTCGTCTCCTGGATCGCCGGGCAACTCGGCCTGGCCTGGCATGTGGCCGATTGGGGCACCGCCTTCTGGGGCGCCCTGATTGTCTCGATAGTGAGCTTCGTCCTAAACGCCTTCTTCAAGCGCGGGGAAGAGCACCGATGAGCGCCCCGCACATCCTGTTCGTGTGCTGGGGAAATATCTGCCGCTCGCCGATGGCCGAGGTGATTGCCCGCAGCAAAGCCGCCAGTGAGCACGTGGCCGGGATCGAGTTCAGCAGCGGCGGGGTCAGCTCGGAAGAGTCCGGCCATCCGATGGACGCGCGCGCCGTGGCCGTCCTGACCCAGGCCGGCTACCACCCCGGGCCGCACTCCGCCCACAAGGTGAGTGCCCAAGAGATTGACGACGCCGACCTGGTCATCGGCATGGAAGCCCTGCATCTGACCAAACTGCGCCAGCTTTCGCCGCACGCCGACCACCTCTACCTCCTCTCCGACTTCGACCCGAACGCGGTGCCTGGTTCGGAAATTGAAGACCCGTGGTACGGCGACGACAACGATTTCGTCGTGACCTTGCACCAGATCGAGGCCGCGATGCCCGAGGTCGTAAAGCGGGCTCGCGAACTGCTCGGTTGAACTCCCCCCGCTCCGCCTGGACCCAACCAGCTGGCGAACATGGCAGGCTGTAGTCATGCACATCCTCGTTGTGGACGATGACCAGGCGGTTCGCGACTCGCTGGCCCGCTCACTGCGCTACTCCGGCTATGAAGTGACCACCGCCAATGACGGTGTCGACGCACTGGCCCGACTGTCTTCGCTGCGCCCCGACGCGGTCATTATGGACGTGATGATGCCTCGGCTGGACGGTCTGGAGACCACCCGTTCGCTGCGCGCCTCTGGTAATGACGTGCCGATCCTCGTGCTCACCGCCCGCGACGCCGTTGGTGATCGGGTGGACGGTTTGGACGCTGGCGCCGACGACTACATGGCCAAACCTTTCTCCTTCGATGAACTGCAGGCCCGCCTGCGGGCGCTCACGCGGCGCTCGCGTCCGTCCAGCGAAGAAGAGGGCACCGAGGTGCTCAGCTTCGCCGACCTCAGCTTGGATCTACAGACCCGCGAGGTAACCCGTGCGGGTCGGCGAATCAGCCTCACCCGCACCGAGTTCGCCCTGCTGCAGACCTTCCTGGAAAACCCGCGTCGCGTGCTGGAGCGCTCCTGGTTGCTGAACGAGGTATGGGGCTTCGACTTCCCGACCACCGCCAACTCGTTGGAGGTGTACATCGGGTACCTGCGCCGCAAGACCGAGGGTGAAGGCGAGAACCGTCTGATCCACACCGTGCGCGGCATCGGTTACGTGCTGCGCGAGACGCCACCGTGATCCGCTGGCTCCGCTCGGTCCTTTCGGTGACGAACCGGCCGTTGCATGACCGGTTGATGGCTTTGATCTCGGTGGCGGTCGCTTCGGCGGTCGCCATCACCGGCATTGCCGCCTACCTGATCACCACCTTCGCGATCTACGACCAGCTGGATCGGGAGTTGCTGGCGGTCGCCGATGTGACCAGTGTTTGGATCGCTGGCGATGCCGAATCCCTTGGCGGGCTGAACAGCGAGGCGCTCTCCACCGCCAATGTGACGATGATGCTGGTGCGTTCTGATGGCCGGGTGATCACGCCGTCCGGTGATGGGGTCAAGCTGGAATCCACCTCCGCTGAGTTGGCGATCGCGCGCACCCAGATCGGCACCTCGTCGCGCACCGGGGTAGCTTCGAATGGCGAGACCTACCGAATCGTCGCCGTCCCCTTCGCCGATCTGCGAGCTGGCGAGGAGGAGCCGGTCTACTACGCGCTGGTGATGGGCCGCCCACTGGGCCCCACCGATCAGATCCTGCGAATCTTGGCGTTCTCGCTGCTCACCTTCGGCCTGTTGGCGGTGTTGCTGGCCGGCGCCATCGGCTGGGTGATCGCCCGCTCGGGCCTACGTCCGATTCAGCGGTTGACCGAGGCCGTATCGCGAGTCACTGAGACCGATCAGCTGGAGCCGATCGAGCCCGGTGGCATGGACGAACTGACTGACCTAACCGGCGCCTTCAACACGATGATGCGCTCGCTGTATTCCTCGCGCGAGCGGCAACGCCGCCTGATCGCGGACGCTGGCCACGAGCTGCGCACCCCGCTGACTTCGCTGCGCACCAATGTCGAGCTGCTGATCGCTGATGACCGCCAAGGCATGCTGCCTGAGGGGGCCCGCGGTGAGATCCTGCGCGATATCGCCGCCCAGCTGGGCGAGTTCACCCAGTTGATCGGCGACCTGGTGCACCTGTCGCGCGACGACAAGGTGGAGGCTCATCCCGAGCCGATCGACCTGCGCGATGTGCTCAACAACGCCGTCACCCGGGCGAAGCGCCGCGGTCCCGCACTGATCTTCGACGTGGAGATGGAGCCGCTGTATCTGGTCGGCGAACCGGACAGCTTGGAGCGCGCCTTCACCAACCTGCTCGACAATGCGGTGAAGTTCTCCCCACCAGGCGGACGGATCAAGGTGCGCCTGATCGGTGATCGGGTGCGGATCTCCGATGAGGGGCCCGGCATCGCCGACGCCGACCTGCCGCACGTCTTTGATCGCTTCTACCGCTCCGACCACGCCCGCACTACGCCCGGCTCCGGTTTGGGTTTGTCGATCGTGGCTCAGACCATCAAGGCCCATGGTGGCTGGGTGAAGGCTGGCCGCGCTGGCACCGGCGGCGCGGAGTTCACCGTCCGCCTACCCGGCAGCGCGGACCCATTGGACAACTCCTCAGAGACCACCGGCACCATCCCGGCGGTCACTGACTGATTAGCAGCCCTCGCGAGGCTGTTGCCGGGGCGGCTGAACCACCCCGGCAAACTGCTGGGAGTCAGTAGCCCCGAGAGGCGTCGGACGTGGCCTCGGCCCCGGCCAGCGAAGCGATGAACTCCTCAGTGGTGATCGGCTTGGAGAACATCGGGTAGTCGAACTTGATCGCGTTGGCGTGCTCCTCCAACGAGGTGGCCCCGACCGCGTCGGTGAGGGTGTAGACCTCGAAGCCCTTCTCGTAGGCCGACCGCATGGTCGATTCCACGCAGCAGTTGGTCAGGAAACCGCTCAGCACGATGGTCTTGATGCCCTTGCTGCGCAGGATGAAATCGAGGTTGGTTGAAGCGAAGGCGTCCAGCCCGCGCTTGCCTTCCAGCACGATCTCGCCCTCGGCTGGCGCCACGTCCCCAACGATTTCGCAGCCCCAGGTGCCCTTCACGAACGAGGTGGAATCCACCACGCCCTTGAGAATGCCGTAGGGGTGCGAGCTGATCTCGTAGTAGCCGGGCTGGAACGAGATTGGGCTGTGGATCACGGCCGTCCCGGCGTCCCGGGCTGCGGCCAAAGCCTTCTTCGCGTTGGGCAGGGTATCGGTGGCGGACATGACCTCGGCGACGGCGCCGTGCAACGTTCCACCTTCACTGGTGAAGTCGTTCTGGAATTCGATGAGGACGAGTGCAGTAGTGGTCGGATTCATCGCTACTCCTTTCTGGTAGACCGGCTCGGGTTCGTTCCCGCGACCGGTCAGCGATTCCTCGTGGCGGGGGTGTGGCCGCCGGCTGAGGCACCGGCGGAGATCTGTTGGGACGGCAGGACGCCGACTTGTTCGGCGAGCAGTTCGAGCACATGGCGATAGTCCTTGCCGGTGGCTCTGGTCATCCCCAGCTCGCAGGTTCGGTTGCAGGAGGCGTGCGCGGTGGCGTCGAGGTCAGCCACCTCGGCGGCCTCCGGACCGGTGGCGGCAGCGGTGAGCTCTGGGTGCAGCATCCCGCGGTCACCGGCGAAGGCACAGCAGCCAGCGTCCAGGGGGACAAAGACCTGGTCCGCGACCGCACCGGCAACCTTCGCCAGGTCTTGGTTGAGCCCCAGCTGGGTCGAGGAGCAGGTCGGGTGCACCGTCACAGATTCCAGCTTTCGGTACTCCCCCAGCACCGGCAATACGTAGGTTGCGACGAACGCGACCGCATCAATCACCTTGATGTTGAGTTCCGGGACGCTGGCGATCAGCTGCGCGTACCCCTCGGTGCAGCTCGATGCGTCACAGATCACCGGCAGCCGTCCGTTGTCAGTGGCGGCCTGAATCACCGGCAGCACTTTGGCTTTCATCGCGGCATAACCATCGACGATCCCCTTGCTCGACCACGGCGTGCCGCAGCACATCGACTCGATTTCGGGCGGTACCAGCAACTCGATCCCGGCCCGGGCGCACAGCGCCTCAAAGCTCACCTGGACGCCGGGGCCATCGAGGGGCCCAAACATCACATTTACACACGCCGGCAGATAGACGGCCATCGCAGTGGAACCGTCGGTGGACCCACCAGGAGCGGCCGGGCGGCGTCGGGGTGCACCGCCGCCCGGCAGCTCCACTGACCACAACGGGATGTGGTCGTTGCCAAGCAGAGCCCGGCCAGCTTTGTTGACCCCGATCAGGGCCGCGTCCAACGGTGCCGGGAGCGCCTCGGCGATCCCCATCACGGTGGAAAAGGCGGCCGTGGTGGGCTTCCAGTGTTTGGCCAGGGTCGTCCAGGCCACGTCCTTGGGCTTGGGGAGGTGTTCGCTGCGCAGCTTCTTGACCAAAGCTCCGGTATTGATCAGCACCGGGCAGGCCGTCACGCACATGCCGTCCACCGCGCAGGTGTGCAGGCCGGCGTAGGTGTAGCCGCGTTCCAGTTCAGCGGCCAGCTGATGCTCACCGCGGTCCTCGGCGTCGCGAATCTCCCGGCGCAGGGCAATCCGCTGCCGGGGGGTCAAAGTGAGGTCACGGGAGGGACAGACCGGCTCGCAATAGCCGCATTCGACGCAGCGATCAACCTCGGCATCAACGCTGGGGGTCAACTTGATGTGCTTCAGGTGCAGCTCGGGATCATCGGTGATAATCGAGCCCGCGCCCAGGCGTCGGCCGGGATCGAAGAGGTCCTTGATGGCCACCATCACCTCGTACAACTCATCGCCGTATTGGCGACGGACGTAGGGCGCCATCACCCGGCCGGTGCCGTGCTCAGCCTTCAGCGAGCCGTCATTGGCCAGGATCAGCGTGACCAGGTCTTCGGTGAACGCGCGGTAGCGGCCCAGCTGGTCGGCATCCTCGAAACGATCGGTGATCATGAAATGGATGTTGCCGTCCTTGGCGTGGCCGAAGATCACCGATTCGTCGTAGTCGTAGCGATCGAATAGCGCGGTGAGCTCGGCGCAAGTGTCGGCGAGTCTTGCCACCGGCACGACAACGTCTTCCAGCAGGGCGGTGCTGCCGCTGCGGCGAGCGCCGGCCACCGAGGTGTAGAGGCCCTTGCGCAGCTTCCACAGCTTGTTGCGGACGGCCGCATCCGAGCTAAGTCGGACGCGGCCGCCCACAGGCAGCTGGTCGAGGGTAGGCGTGGCAGCGCCTGCCAGCTGCTCCAGTTCCGCTGCTGTGCTGGCCTGATACTCCAACAACAGCGCGGCCTGGGAGTCGATAATTAAGTCCTTGAGGAAGCTCGGGGTGTCGGCGAGCCGCTGGCCAACCCGCAGGCTGGTGGCGTCCATCAGCTCCAGCGTCGCGGCCCCGGTGGCCACCAGTTCGGGCAGCGAGGCGTTCGCGGCGTAAAGGTCGTCGAAGACCAGCAACGCCGTGGCGGCGTGGGTGCGTAGCTCAATGGTGGCGAAGGTTGCCGAAGCCACGAAGGCCAGCGTCCCTTCGCTGCCCACGATCAAATGGGTGAGGATCTCCGGCACGCTGGCGTAGTCGACCAGGGCGTTGATGCCGTAGCCCATGGTGTTCTTCATTGCGAACTGACTAGCGATTTTGGCCACGGACGCCGGGTTGGCCAGGAGCCGTTCGCGGAGTTGGAGTAGACCCGCGTGTAGCGCTGGTTCGAGGGCTCGCAGCCGCTGATCGGCATCCGGTGCGCCGGTATCGATGACGGTGCCCGAGGGCAGCACCGCCACTACCGATTCGAGGGTGCGGTAGCTGTTCTCCACCGTGCCGCAGGCCATGCCGGAGGAATTGTTGGCCACCACGCCGCCGATGGTGCAGGCGGCTTCGCTGGCCGGATCTGGCCCAAATTTGCGTCCATAGGGGGCCAGGTGAGCGTTGAGTTGCTTTACCGTCACCCCTGGCTGGACGCGTACTCGGCGGCCGTCGTCGAGCACCTCCACGCCTTTGAAGTGCTTGCGCACATCGGCCAGCACCCCCTCGGTGCCAGCTTGGCCCGAAAGGCTCGTGCCGCCGGAGCGGAAGGTCAGGTCGATCCCGGCGGCCGCAGTGGCTCGCAGCAGCTTGGACACTTCGTCAGCATCACGCGGGGCGACGATGGCCTGTGGCACCAGGAGGAAGTGGGAGGCGTCATGGGCAAAGGCGCGGCGATCAAGCTCCGTAGTCCGCACTTGGTCGGAGTCGCGCACGCAGTCAGCCAGCAGCGGCTGCAGTGCTCCTGCGTGTACGACCACGTCCACGTCCTCCTCGACGCCTTCGTCGGGCTAGTGCCGGAATGAGCTAAGTGGCAATATTGTCGGACAAGTAGACAACTAGTACAAGCCTTCCGAGCAAGACTTCCTCTAGGCTGTGCGCAGACCTGCTGAGGAGGGACGTGGTCCGGCACATAGTGGTGACGTCGGTGGTCGATGCGATCACCGAAGACCTTCGCGAGCAGGTGGTGAACGGCGAGTTGCCGCCCGGGTCACCGCTGACCGAACTCGAGATCTCAACCCGCTACGAAGTGGCTCGCTCCAGCGCGCGGGCAGCCATCGAGCGGCTCACCAGCGAAAAGGTCCTGGTGCGCCGCAACCACAAGACCGCCCGAGTAGTCGAACTCGGCCCGGACGACGTCCGCGACATCTACAACACCCGGATCTACCTCGAATCCGAGGTGCTGCGGCGCCTGGCCGGGCTGCGGCGCGTTCCGGTCAGCTCACGGACGGCCAACTCCGAGATCGCCGAGCTGTGGCGAGGCGGCTCCTACCAGATCGTCGATCCCGACATGCGCTTCCACACCGGCCTGATCGATTCCGTCGACAGCGCCCGCACCAGCGCCGCCTACCACTCGCTGGCCTTCGAGGTGAAGCTCTGCATGGCTCAACTCCAGGGACGCCAAGCGCTCAGCCCGCAGATCATCGTGGCCGAGCACGCCCGCATTCTGGAGTTGATCGAACTCGGCGATGCCGATGGCGCCGCGGCCATGCTGGACGAGCATCTCTCCCGTGCCCGCGAACTCCTGGTCGGCAGCCTCGGCGGCACCCCTGGCCCGGAGGCGGAATGGCCGTCCTCAGCAGCACCAGGAGCCCCGATCCGCGAGGATGCGGCCACCGCGCTCCGCTAAGCCGGTTGACCCTTCGACCCTTCGACAAGCTCAGGGAACTGAACACCAGTTGGCTGAGCCCGTCGAAGCCGCCAGTTGGCTGAGCCCGTCGAAGCCGCCAGTTGGCTGAGCCCGTCGAAGCCGCCAGTGGGCTGAGCCCCTCAATCAGGCTGGGCGGGTTAGCTCAGGGGTAGGGCCAGGCGTTGGCGGCGCAGCCGCCGAGGGTGGCCTGCTGGGCCATCATCACCGGGGCTGGTTTACCGGCCTTGGCGCAGTTGGCCGGCTTCTTGCCCAACGCCGTGCCAACGCCGTGGTTGACGAGGTAGCTCTGCCAGCCAGCGGCATCGCTGCCATAGGTGGCCGCGGTGTTCTTCCAGGCCAGTGCGTCGAGCACCACCTCGGTGCCCACCAGGCAGGTGCCGCTGGTGATCGCACACGATTTGGCCGCCGTCACCGGCGAGGCGAGGGTGATGGTGAAGGAGGCCTTGGCCGGCTCGGCCACCAGAGCGAACCGGACGCTGCCCTTGCCCGTCCAGCTTCGCGGGTCATTTAGGACGGCGGCGATCTGGGCGGCCACCTTGTTCGCGTCCAGGCCAGAGCTGGTCTCGGTGCGCACGGTGTAGGTGCGCAGCGTTCCGGACGAGCCAGCCGCGTTCAGGTTCAGGGTGGTGTTGTCGAACTTGCCTGACGACTTCATCGTCGCCTTCTTGGTCGGGCTCGGCGTCGGCGAGGGGGTGGGAGTCGGCGTCGGGGTGGGCGTGGGGGTTGGTGGTGCGCTCACTGCGGTCGGCGTCGGCCCAAGGGTGTTGGTCGGCTGGCCGACGCGATGGACCGGGGTGATCATCGAGTTGGCCCAGACCAGCGTCGCGCTGGTCAATCCCAAGGCCACCACCACAGCCGCCACCACGCCAGGGCGAATCCGGCTGCGCAAAGACCGGCCAGCGGTCTTCGCCTTCTGCCACCCAGGATCGTCGGCTCTCACCTGTTCAGACTAACCGCCAGCCAACTCATCAGGTCTGTCCCCGCGCGCAGCTCCAGGGGACGGTTCCGGTGCGCAGCTCACGGGGACGGACCTTGAAGACGGCGGGACGCAACAGCGCCGGCCACCCGAAGGTGACCGGCGCTGCTATAGAACTGCTATCAGACGGCGTCGACAGACACGCTGATGTGAGCCACGACTCCAGCAGTCAGCTTGATGCCGACAACGTGGGCGCCAGTGGTCTTGATCGGCTTGGTGATCTCGACCGAGCGCTTGTCGATGGCCGGGCCACCGGCCTTCTTGACGGCCAGCACGATGTCGGAGGCGGTAACCGCGCCGAACAACTTGCCAGTCTCGCCAGCCTGAGCCGGCAGGGCGACCTTCAAGGCCTCCAGCTGCTCACGCACCTGAGTGGCGTGCTCGGTGCCACGGATCTCCCGGGCGTCCCGAGCGCGCTTGATGCCCTCGATCTGCTTCTCCGCACCGCGGGTCCACTTGATCGCGAAGCTGCGCGGCAGCAGGTAGTTACGGCCGTAGCCGTCCTTGACCTCGACGATGTCGCCGGGAACACCCACATGCTCGACCGGAGCGGTAAGAATCAACTTCATATCTGCTCCTCCGTTCAGCGAGAGTTCGAGGCGTAGGGCAACAGGGCCAGCTCGCGGGCGTTCTTAACCGCGATAGCGACCTTGCGCTGCTCCTGCACCGACAGTCCGGAAACACGACGAGCGCGGATCTTGCCCCGCTCGGAGATGAACTTCCGCAGCGTGGCGGTGTCCTTGTAGTCGATCACGCCGATGCGAACAGACTTCGCTGGCACGACCTTCTTTGATTTCACAGGCTTGCGCTGTGAGGCCATTGTGGTGCTCTCCTTGACTTATGAAAGCCCGGCTGATGCCGGAATGACTTGGGTTTCAGCGCCGGGTTCCCGGCGCCGTGTCGATCAGAACGGGGGTTCTTCGCTCTGGGCGCCAGCCCAGGGGTCAGCCCCGCCGTTGCGATCTTGCCCGCCGCCGCGGTTCCAGTTGGAACCGCCCGACGAACCGCCCGACGAACCGCCGGACGAGCCGCCACTGAAGCTGCCGCCTGAGCCACCCTGATTGCGGGTGACCTTGGCTGTGGCGTACTTCAGGGCCGGACCGATCTCTTCAACATCCAACTCGAAAACCGTGCGCTTCTCGCCTTCACGGGTTTCGTAGCTGCGCTGGCGAAGGCGACCCTGAACGATGACCCGCATTCCCTTGGTGAGGGATTCGGCCACGTTCTCAGCCGGCTGCCGCCAGACCGCGCAGTTGAGGAACAACGCATCGCCGTCCTTCCACTCACCGCTTGCGCGGTCGAGCGTGCGTGGCGTGGAGGCAACGGTGAAGTTAGCCACGGGAGCCCCGGACGGAGTGAAGCGCAGTTCTGGGTCGGCAGTTAGGTTGCCGACGACGGTGATGGTGGTCTCGCCTGCCATGTTGGTGTCTTTCGATCGGACTTGAACGGTTACCTCGCCAAGGGTGTCAGTTGGCACCGACAGTTGGCGAGAGTCCGTGACGATTCTCAGTGCAGGTCGGGGCGGATTACCTTCGTCCGCATGATCTGCTCATTGAGGGTGAACTGACGATCCATTTCCTTCACCACGGCCGGCTCAGCGGTCAGGTTGATGACGGCGTAGATGCCTTCGGACTTCTTCCTGATGTCATAAGCCAGGCGACGCCGGCCCCAAACATCGATGTTGTCCACAGTGCCACCGGCTTTGGTCAGCCCGGCTAGGGGCTTCTCCAATAGGCCGTTCACCTGGCGATCGTCGACGTCGGGATCAATAATCACTACGACTTCGTACTTGCGCATACGCGAACTCCACCTCCTCTGGTCTTGAGCGGCCACGGGCGAGTCCCGTGGCAGGAGGGCGTATCGCGGCCCACTCCAGAAAGAGGACCGCCGAGCAAGACTACCGGGCAGGTAGCCGACGGAGCCAATTCAGCGCACCAGGGTCCACTGCCCACAGCCGTCGGTGACGAAACCGACCGCGTCCTCAGGGATCACGACTTCAACCACGCTGGTTGCCAGCGGCTTTCGATACATCGTGTAGGCGACAATGTCTCCATCGGTTCCGCCAAAACCCGACCGGAGTTCCCAGTAGCACTCGGTGCCGGTGGTGTGCGTGGCCTGGTATCGCCCCGGGCTCACCTGGCTGCCCACCAGATAGTCACCGTCCCCGATGGTAGTAACCGGCTCGGTGGACGGCGTCGCCCAACTGCCGCAACCCATAGGAACGAAGAACCTGTCGGTCGGCGCGATGGTCACAATCGTTGTGCCGCTACCGAGCGGCCCGGCTCCGATCGCCTTGCCTGGGCCGGACTGCCGCTCCCAGTAACACCCACTCCCACCAGCAGACTGGTAAGTGCCGGGCGGAACGTCGACGCCAACCTCCAGGGTGCCGTTCCAGGACGTGGCGTCCCCCACCTCATCGACTGCGAAGAGGCCTGGCGAGGCGTCGCGATAGCCGGCCAACCGTCCGGTAACGATCAGCCCGGTGAAGGTGCCCACGTCAGCCGCAGTTAGCCTGTAAGTCGGGCCGGTCGCGCCAGTGATCGGGTCGTTGTCCCGGAACCACTGGTAGCTCAACCGAACCCCCGACGGCGACCAGGTGGTCTTCATCGCCCGAACCGTGTTACCAACCGCGAGTTTGCCGAGGATGTCGACCTGGGAGTGGGTTATCGTCCCCAGTCCCACCTTCGCGGTTTTGGCTGAGGTGCGCTTGGCCGCCTTGTAGCCCTTCTTGGAGCCGGCGACCTTCACCGTGAGCTGCTTGCCCAGGTCGGTCACGGTCACGACGTAGGTGCTCCTCGTCGCTCCCTTGATCGCCTTGCCAGAGCGATACCACTGGTAGCCGAGTTTGACCCCGGACGGCTTCCACTTGCCCGTTTTGGCGGTCAGAGTGGAACCAACTTTGGCGGTACCTGTAATCGAAACCGAAGCGGTCTTGACGGTGGCGGCTACTGCCGGGGTGGGCGGCGCAATGCCGACTGTCAACAACAACGTGGTAGCCAAAGCCAGCACCACCTGCAGAACTCGCTTCATGCGCCCCTCGTCACCTGAAATTCGGACGCTGAATAGTTGCATCAGGGGATGCCGTGAATCAATACGACGGGGCTAAGTGGCGCCAACTTTTCCACAGCAGGCAGCTTGAGCGCTTGGTGGCTTTGATAGTCGGCCTGCCCGTTGCGTAACCACTGGTAGCCAATTCACACTGCTGACTCGGGCCACACCGGCCAGTGTGCGTCAGCGCCAGGAGACCTTTTTGGTCGCCTTCGACACCCGAGTGACCGACGGGTAACTGTCGATGCTTCCGATCACCTTCACCGTGAGCTTCTTGCGCCAGTCGCGCCACGACACCCGATAAGTGGCCTTGGTGGCGCCCCAGATCTTCTTGCCACCCCGGTACCACTGATAGCTCAACTGCACTTCTTCGGGGCCCCAGGCGCCCGGCTTAGCAGTGAGGACTCGACCCAGCGCCGCTTTGCCGGTGATCGTCGGCGTGGCCGCCGTGATCTCCGTAGTAGTGGTCACCAGCGCGATCGCGTCCAGGACTCGCGCTTCGCCGGGGACGACTGTGAAGTAGCCATTGGGGTCGCGCAGGCTCGTGCCGTAGGTGGTTTGCGGGAACTTGTCGCCAACACCCGGCTTCACCCAAACCGAGGCCATGTAATTGGCTTCAGCGAGCGCAAAGCTGAACTCGTAGCGGCCCGCGCTGTCGGTGAAAACGCAGTCGCCAGCGGCGTTGCCATAGCCATCATCGGTAATCACCGGCACATAGGCGCAGACTTCCAGACCCGTGCCTGGCTTGCCGTTGAGCGTAACCGAGCCCGAAATCGTCGTGGTGTCTTCGGCACGGGCCGTCACCGCCCCGAAAGACGAAAGCCCAAGAGTGAGCAACAGAGCCACAGCGGCTCGCAGGCTACGCGTGGCAATGGCGGTTAAAGGCTTCAAGAAATCCCCCCGGTATTCTTTGTGCCGCTTGATGACCCTGTCCCCCGGACGGGTGTCGCCTACAAGGGTGACGCACTGGTGCCGTCCAGCGCAACCCACGACTTGGTCACAGGTTAGGGGCTCGCGGTAGCCCTCTTGCTTGCCACAGCCGTTTTGTAGGCGAAATTGCCACCGTCCCGGCCAGTATTTGGCCGGGACGGTGGCATGAACCCGAGGTTGAGGCAGCGATTTAGCTGGTCAGCGGGTGACCTTCTTCGTCGCCTTCGAAGCTCTGGTGACGCTGGCATAACCCGCCTTCGTGCCGGTGACCTTCACCGTGATGCGCTTGCCGCGCTGCGCCTTGGTCACCTTGAGGGTCTTCCCGGTGGCCCCGGCGATCTTCACGCCATTGGCATACCAGCGGTAGGAGAGCGCCACCGGCGCCGGTCCCCAAGCCCCCGTCCGGACCGTCAGCTTTTTACCCACCTTTGCCTTGCCGGCGATGACCGGAGTGCTGGTGGCCAGCTTCTTCACCGCCGGGGTGCCGCCGATGACCAGGGTTCCTGCGTCGACTGCCTGCTGACCGGCAACCGTCAAGGTGGCCAGCGGGGTGAACGGGTATCCGCCGCCGAAGCCGCCCAACGCGTATTCGTTTGCCCGCAACCCCACGAAGGAGAAAGAACCATCGGCGGCGACTGGCCTATCGATCAGCACCTCGGCTGCGCTCACCTGAACCGTGAGATCCACCACAGGCTTGCCTGCCGGGTCGACGACCCTCCCCGAGATCGAGGCCCCCTTACGTAGCTTGAAGTCGACGTTTCCCTTCGACGGCTCAACGGCAGTTCCACCGCCGTACGGGTTCGGTACATCAGAGCCGTCCACGGCGTAGTAGGTGCTGATGTAGCCAGTGTCACCGGCATCGACCCTGCCGAAACACCATTCATCCACGATGCCAGTGACCACGTAGCTGCCGTCCGCAGCGGTGATGGAGTCGCGGGTCCGGTAGCCGATTCCTGAAGTGGCGGTCGTGAAGACCACTCGCACCCCCGGAACCGGCAAGCCATCTTGGTCGGTGACCTTGCCCTGGAACGTGGCCGTGTCCACGGCCTGCGCAGCCGACGGCACAGCACCCGCCACCAAAGCCAAGGACAGCATGGCCAACAAAATTGCGCGCAACTTCACGCTTAGTACCCCCTTTGAAATGATCCCCCGATACGACCGTGAATACGGTGTGTCGCTGCGCCGATTCTGCTGCATCAGGCCAGGTCGGGCAATCAGACACAGCCCCAAAAATTTGCCGGTTCTGTGCAGGCTCAGGGAGCGTCGGCGGAAGGCCTAACCAGCAAGGATTTTCGTCACCGGGCGCCAGTAAGAGGCCCTAGCAAGGACGTCCAGATAGTGGCCATCAGAGCCACTCCTACGGACGGCTGACCGGACACACTCCAGAAAGTGCCTCAGCTACCCTGTATAGGTGCTCGCCACCCCAAAGACGACCTTCCGACTCCGCCTGATCGCTGCCGCTTTGGCCCTCGCGGTCGGATTCACGATGGCGCCACCGGCCGCGGCCAGCGCGAAGACGCCGCCCCCGCCGGCCAGACTGGCCTCAGCGCAGATCGACGCCCATCTGGGCTACATGCCACAGACCACCTGCAGCCCTTCGGCTAAAGCTGGGACGAAGGCGCTGCTCAGCCTGTTGATCAAAACCTGGGGCGGCAGTTCGTCCGGCATCTCGCGAGGTTGCGGGGTTGGCGGGCGTTCCGAGCATAAAGAGGGCCGCGCGCTCGATTGGCATATGAGCGTAAAGAAGGCCAGCCAGCGCAACCGAGTGGCTGCCGCGATGAAGTTCATCACCGCCAACAACGGTGAGGTCGCGCTACGGCTGGGCATCATGTACATGATCTGGAATCAACACATCTGGTCGACCTACTATCCCGAGCTCGGCTGGCGGAAGATGGCAGACCGCGGCGGCGCCACGGCCAACCACAAAGACCACGTGCATATCTCCCTTTCTTGGGACGGTGCCTACAAGCAGACGTCCTGGTGGACAGGCACGCCGATCGTCGAGCCGCTCAACTCTCGCTGTGGCGCCAGCGGCGTTCGCGCCTGCCTGCCGACCATCCCGCGCACTTCGAAGTCGTGGCCATACCTTTCAACCAAGGTGCCAGCCAGCTTCACCCCGGCCGCCTGGACGCTGCCCGGTGTCGGCGGTAGCCCCCAGGTTGGACGGCTGCAGCGCGCCGTCCCGGGTAAGTGGGTGCCTGCGGGAGCCACGCTGACCTATCAGTGGACCTCGAACGGCCGCGGCATTCCGGGAGCGACCGCAGCCAGCTATCTGCTTCCGCCCGAACAGGTGGGCCACGAGGTCGAGGTGCGGGTCACCGCCACTCTCGGCAGCAGCGTTGAGACCCGGGCGTCCAACAACATCGCCGAGGTCTATCCGGCGCGAATGGCCGCCGCCGGGCCGCGCATTGCCGGGGTCTTGGCCCCGGGCAAGATCCTGCGCATCAACCTGGGCACCTGGAAACCGGCCCCAACGCGGCTGACATTCGCCTGGCTGCGGGACGGCAAGAAGATCAAGGGCGCTACCAGATCAACCTTCACCGTCCGGGCAAAGGACAAGGGCCACAAGATCTCAGTGCGGGTGCGCGGCTATCGGCTCGGCTACTACCCCGCGACCGCAACTTCGGCCAAGGCTCGCATCAGTTCTGCTTTCGGCACCGTCGGCACCCCGACGATCAGCGGCAGCCCGACGATCGGTTCGGAGTTGGTGGGTTCCACCGGCTCCTGGAACCCGGCACCGACGGCCTTCAGCTACCAGTGGTACGCCGATGGCGTCGCTATTGCGGGGGCCACCAAGACTCGATTCACCGTGACTTCGGCCCAGGCCGGCAAGACGCTGGTGTTCACCGCCGTTGGTCGGCGCAGCGGCTACGCCTCCACTGATGTGCGCTCGGCGGGCTTCGGCCCGATCAGTTGAGTCATCGCGAAGTTCGGCCGCGCTATTCCCCGGTGGCCAACTGATCGCGAAGTTCGGCCGGCAGTTCGGCAACCAGACCAAGATGAGCAACTAACTCCAAATAGCTCGGCCACAGCGCTGGCGAAGGAAAATGTTCACCACTCAACCACCCTTGGGCGGTCGTCGCCGGAACCCTGGCAAGCCGAGCTACCGCGCGAATTGAAAGGTGCCGGGCCAACCTGGCTTCATTGACCCGCTTCAGAAAGTGCCGACTGACCACCTCGGTGGACATGGCGCCATCATTTCAGGCTTCGGCGTCCCGCGCAGCAACTCGGACCGATTAGACCTCGTCCTCCAGCCAAAGCCCGGCATGCAGGAAGTGGTTCAACTCCAGATGCTCGACCAAGGCTAGAAATTTCGGCCGCAGTGCCGGGGTCGGGAAATGCTGGCCCTGAAGCCAGCCCTGCATCGTGGATGCCGGGACGCCAGATAGTTGCGCCGCACCGCGTACGGAGAGATGACGGTCCAATCGGGCCTGGTTCACCAAAGCGGCTACTTCCGCACGGGTCGGCGGATCTTGCAACATCTGCTCCTGTGGGGTGTGGGGTGCGAGTCAGGCATTGTCCGACCCGTGGAAAACGGGGTGCAGGCACTGGCCCATCCAGCGGACTGAGGTCGCACCAACGTCCGTGGCGATCACCGCCATGATCGCACCCCTCATTGGTTGGTACGTACGCACCAGTGCCCCCCTCGGCGTGACGCCAGTGCCTGCGGCACTAGTCAACGCCAGTTCGGCAGGAATTGAGATAGTGCTGGGCACACTTCGTACAGACTCGTACACCTCTACGGTGGAAAACCGTCGGCGTTGAGGCGACTAGCTCAAGAACTCGTAAGGATTTCCCGCCGGCAAAGAGGAAACCCCCGAGCGATCAACTCACTCGGGGGTTCCACTGCTCAAAGGGCTAGGCCCCCGCCCAAGTGCGATACCCGCCGTCAAGATTGCGGACGTGCCGACCGGACTGCATCAAGATTCGTGAAGCCACGTGCGAGCGGGCTCCCGACCAGCAATACACGATCACGTCCTGGTCAACTTCTGCGATTCGATCCCGCAACTCATCGACCGGGATACCGATCGCGCCTTCGATCATTCCGCGCGTCAGTTCCAGCGGCGTGCGGACGTCGACCACCTGCACGCCTTTCTCAACCTCGGCTGGCAGTTCGTGCCATTGAATCGTCTCGATCAGACCATCGCGCAGATTCTCTGCCTGGAAGCCGAGCATGTTGACCGGATCCTTAGCCGAGCTGAACGGCGGCGCGTAGCTCAGTTCAAGGTCGGCCAGCGCCGAGGCGGTCAATCCGCCCCGCATTGCCGTGGCAATGACGTCGATGCGCTTGTCGACTCCGGAGCCGCCCACGCCTTGAGCGCCCAGAATCGCGTCGGTCTCGGCGTCGATGACCAGCTTGAGGTGCATTTCCTCACCGCCGGGGTAGTAACCCGCGTGATTGTCGGGGTGGGTGTGCACGATGCGCACAGCCCGTCCGGCCGCCACGGCGCGCTTCTCGGTCCAACCGGTGGCCGCGGCCTGGGTGCCAAACAGCCCGACGATGGCAGTGCCGAGCACGGTGTTGGCGTGCACGTCGCGGCCAGCGATCACGTCGGCGACCAGGCGTCCATGGCGGTTCGCCGGGCCAGCCAGCGGCACCATCGCCGGGTCACCGGTGATCACATCACGCTTGACCACGGCATCACCGACGGCATAAATCGAGGGATCAGAGGTGCGCTGTTGGTCATCGACCACAATGCCCCCACGGTCGCCGACCTCCAGGCCGGCTGCTGCTGCCAGGCCAGATTCGGGTCGGACGCCGATCGCGGCGATCACCATTCCCGCCGGCAGGGTGCGACCGTCGGACAGGGTGACATCGTTCTCGCCGATGTCGGTCACAGATGCGCCGGTGATCACTTCGACGCCGTGGCCCTCCAGCAGCCACTGCACCCGGATCGCCATTTCGACATCCAGGGGCGCCATGATCTGGTTGGCCAGTTCAACGACGCTTACCTTGAGTCCGCGCTCGATGAGGTTCTCGGCGAGTTCCAGGCCGATGAAGCCGCCGCCCATGATTACCGAGGTCGGGTTGCCGCTGGCTAGAACCTCGGCAACCTTGGCGGCCATCAGATCGGTGTCGGCGACGTTGCGCAGGGTAAGCGCGCGCTCGACGCCGGGGATCGGCGGAATGAAGGGGGCCGCGCCCGGGGCCAAAATCAGGTTGTCGTAAGACTCGGTGTATTCGCGGTCGGCTGACAGGTCACGAACCGTGACCGTCTTGGCTTCGCGATCGATCGAGACCACCTCGGAGTCAACCCGGACGTCGGCCTTGAAGCGGCGCTTGATGCTCGCTGGGGTCTCCAGCAGTAACGCCTCGCGTTCGGTGATCACACCGCCCACGAAGTAGGGCAGGCCGCAGTTCGCGAACGAAACATGCTCCGACTTCTCCAGCACGACGATCTCGGCGGACTCATCCAGCCGACGCAATCTTGTCGCCGCCGACATACCGCCGGCGACACCTCCCACAATGACGGTCTTCATGGTTCGAACTATACCCCCGGGGGTATCGAATGGGTCAAATCGAGGATCGGCATGCGGGCCGTTGCCTCGACTCTGGCACTCCGTCCCGTCCAGCGCCGGCCCCAAGCAGGTCCAGATCCCTGAAGCAACAACCAGATCCCTGAGGCAACAACCAGATCCCTGAGCTCGTCGAAGGGTCGGGCTTCGACAAGCTCAGCCAACTAGTAGGTCAGATCCCTGAGCTCGTCGAAGGGTCAGACTTCGACAAGCTCAGCCAACTAGTAGGTCAGATCCCTGAGCTCGTCGAAGGGTCGGGCCTCGACAGGCTCAGCCAACTAGTAGGTCAGTTGCGCGGACGTCCAGCGCGGGCGTACATGTCATCTACCAACTGGGCGAAGCGGCGCTCGACTTCCTTGCGCTTGACCTTCAGCGTCGGGGTCAGCATGCCGTTCTCCTGAGTGAAGCCCTCCAGCAGCACCTGTAGATCATGAATCTGCTCGTGACTGGGCAGCTTCTCGGTGAGCGCGGCGATTCGCCGCTTGATCTCGGCGATCACCTCGGGGTTGTTCAGCAGTTCCTCGCCCTTGGCCCAGGTGAGCTGCAGTTGCTTGCCGATCTCTTCCAGGTGCGGTAGCGACGGAGCTACCAACAACGTCAGGTAGGGACGGTTGTCGCCCAACACCAGGGTGTACTCGAACAGCGGATCGCTGGCTAGGAGGCCCTCGATCGGAGCCGGGGCAACTTTCTTGCCGTTGCTGGTGACGATGAGGTCTTTGATGCGGTCGGTGATGCGGACGTAATCGCCGTCGAACTCACCGATGTCACCGGTGTGCAGCCAGCCGTCCCGAATGGTCGTGGCGGTGTCCTCGGGACGGTTCCAGTAGCCGAGCATCATGTTCGGGCCGCGGTAGAGCAACTCGCCGCTGTCAGCTATCCGCAACTCCCCACCGGGCATCACCTTGCCGACGTTGCCGAACTTGTAGTCCGCTGGCGGCGGGAAGGTCACCAGCGGTGAGGCTTCGGTGAGCCCATACCCAGGCGCCATCATCAGCCCGCAGCCGTAGAAGAACTCTTCAACGTCACGACGCACCGGCGCACCGCCGCAGGCGAGCACCTTCTTGGGGCCACCCATCGCGTCGCGCACCGAATGCAAAACCAGCTTGTCGGCAATATTCAGCCGGACGGTCAACAGCCGTCCGGGCCGCTTAGGCGAACGCAAGGCGTCGTGATACTCGGTGCCAACCTTCAGCGCCCAAGCCATGATCTTCTGCTTCAGCGAGCTGCCAGCCACCCGCTCCAAGGCGGTGTTGTGGACCTTCTCGAACAGTCTGGGCACGCTGACCATCAGGTTGGGCTGGGCCAACACCATCTGGTGGGCCACGTCACGCGGGTCAGCCACATAGGTATTGAGGCAGCCGCTGGCCAGCACCATGTAGCTCCAGGCCCGCTCCAGGGCGTGGCTCAGCGGCAGGAAGCACAAGGAGATGTCGCCGGGGCCGATGTTGTAGAAGCGTTTCAGCGCCCACACCTGATGAGTGAAGCCGCGATGGCTGAGCATTACGCCCTTGGGCTCTCCAGTGGTGCCGGAGGTGTAGATGATGGTGGCCAGGTCGTCGGGGCTGGCGGCTGCCACTCGCAGGTCGACCGCACTGGTGTCTTCTGGGGCGGCGGCCAGCTCATCGTCCAGGGTGATCGCCTCCGGGGTGGGCAGCAGGGTGATGACTGCTTCCAGCTCAGGCAGGGCGTCGCGCACCTGCGCCACGATGTCGGCTTCGCGGGCGCCAGCGACAAAGATCAACCGGGCGCCGGAATCGGCCACGATGTGGCGCAGCTGCTCCGGCGCGCTGGTGGCGTACAGCGGCACTGAAACCAGGGCAGCGTAGGCACAAGCGAGATCGACCAGCGTCCATTCGGGTCGGTTTGCCGAGAACAGCGCCACTCGGTCGCCGGGAGCCAAGCCACGATCGATCAGCCGCGCGGCGAGCTTGCGCGCCTTCTCGCCGAGCTCGGCGTAGGTGGTAACTTGCCAGCCCTCACCATCGCTGATGCGGACGGCCGGTTCGTCGGCGAACTTGACCACCGACCTGGCGAACATGCCTGCCAGGTGCGCTGAGTCCATCATTACTCCTTCTACGGGTACCAGACCTAAGTTACTCCTGCGTAGGTTGTCGCACGACCCCGCAAAGCTCCCAGCCACACAAGCTCGGCAAATCCACAGGTTCAGCGCCTGCTCACGGGGACGGTTCCTCCGCACAGCTCACGGGGACGGTTCCTCCGCACAGCTCACGGGGACGGTTCCTCCGCACAGCTCACGGGGACGGTTCCTCCGCACAGCTCACGGGGACGGTTCCTGCGGGTCTGTCCCCATGAGCTGC
>VMSW01000010.1 GCA_013791955.1 Propionicimonas sp. | reverse complement strand
TCTGGAAACATCCATTGTCCTTCACCGCACTGCCACACACCGCACTCTGTGTCGGCAGCCCCAGCGAACCATCCACGCCGCCCGTAGCGACCCAACGGTTACGAATCACATCCGTCGTGGTCCAAACAGAACCACCAGCCGACAAGAATTGCCCACCCTGGAACTCCTGCCAACACACACCGCTGGCACATTCCTGTTCAGCTGTCGGATAGCCAAAGGCCCCGCCATACCAACCAACTTGAGCGTAGGCATCCCGAATCGGGGACGACACCACATGCGCCCCTCCGTCTTGGGACCAGAAGATCGAACCGTGCTCGAATGCCTGACCTTTTCCGCTGCCATATGATTCCAGCCCGCCAGCGGGATTCCCCAGATCACCTGAAGGGCCCCCCTCCGCCAGCCAGCGCTGCCGGATCGCATCTGAGGTCGTCCACGCGGAACCACCAACCGACATGACTTGCCCGCCGTGGAACTCCTGCCAGCACACCCCGCCATCGCACTGTGACGGTCCGGTCGGACTTCCGAGGGCACCTGAGGCGCCCCCATTCACGTTCCAAACACCAAGGATCGGCCCAGTAGGTAGGTTCGGATCCGGGCTTAGGGTCGCGCCGACAACGGACCAACTGAGGCTGTATCCGCCAATATCAGCGGTGTTGGCAACCTCAATCCGGTAGTCACCCGCAGCCAGCTCGTACTCGTGATGGTTATGGACGCCGCCCAACACCTCACCGGTAGACACCTTCACCAACGCAGACGGGATCAACGGCCAACCACCACCATCAAGAACAACCGTCCGGGCATCAGCCAAGGTGAACCGATACACATCCTTTGAACCCGTCGTCTCCAAGCTCCCAGCACCAGGCACCGCAACACCAGCGATCTTGCCGCTCTCAACCCTGTCACCAACCGCCACATCGAACACCTGAGCATCCGGCTTCACAAACCAGGCGAACCAATAGCCGCCAATGTCCCCGGTGTTGGCAACCTCGATTCGGTAGTCGCCTGCGGCCAGGTTGTACTCGTGATGATTGCGAACCTCGCCCACAGACACCCCGGTCGACATCTTCACCAACCTGGAGCCGATCAGCGGCCAACCCACACCATCAAAAATGACCGTCATGTCCTGAGCCAAACTGAACCGGTACACATCCTTCGAGCCGGACGTCTCCAGATTCCCAGCACCAGGCACCGCAACACCAGCGATCTTGCCGCTCTCAACCCTGTCGCCCACCACCACATCGAACACTTGCGGCGCCGGCTTTGCCGACCAGGCGAACGAGTAGCCGCCAATGTCAGCAGCGTTGGCAACATCGATCCGGTAGTCACCAGCAGCCAAGGTGTACTCATGGTGGTTGTTGATAGTGCCCAACACCTCGCCCGTGGACACCTTCACCAAAGCCGACGGGATCAGCGGCCAACCCGACCCATCAAAAATGACCGTCATGTCCTGAGCCAAACTGAACCGGTACACATCCTTCGAGCCGGACGTCTCCAGATTCCCGGCACCAGGCACCACGACACCAGCGATCTTGCCGCTCTCAACCCTGGCACCAACCGCCACATCGAACACCTGAGCATCGGGCTTCACGAACCAGCTGAATGAATACCCACCAATGTCAGCGGTATTGGCAACCTCAACCCGGTAGTCGCCGACTCCAAGGTTGTACTCGTGATGGTTGTGGATGTCTCCCAACACCTCGCCGGTAGACGCATTCACCAACGCCGACCCCAACAACGGCCAACCCGCCCCATCGAAAACTACTGTCGTGGCATCAGCCAGGCTGAACTGATACACATCCTTCGAGCCGGACGTCTCCAGATTCCCGGCACCAGCCACGGCGACACCAGCGATCAGGCCGTTCTCAACCCTGGCACCAACCGCCACATCGAACACCTGAGCATCGGGCTTCACAAACGACCTGAATGAATACCCACCAATGTCAGCGGTATTGGCAACCTCAACCCGGTAGTCGCCGACTCCAAGGTTGTACTCGTGATGGTTGTGGATGCCTCCCAACACCTCGCCGGTAGACGCATTCACCAACGCCGACCTCAACAACGGCCAACCCCCGCCGTCAAACACGACCGTTTTCGGCTCAACAAGGCTGAACGGATACACATCCCTCGAAGCCGTCGTCTCCAACACCCCAGCACCGGGCACATCCAACTGCGCCAAACGGTTGGGCTCCACTTGGTCACCAATGGCGTAGTTGAAGACCTCGGGTGGCGGGCGATGCGTCACCTGCGTCGAATAGGTCATGGCGGTGCCGGTGCCAGTCACTGACAACGTGTACGTCCCGGCAGTCAATCCCTCGTAGAGGCGATGTACACAGAGCCCATCAGAGGTCGGCACCACCGAACCGTCAGGAGCGTGCAACTCAAACACGAGCGCGCGCTGGCACCCGTTCTCGAAGAAGATGCTGTCGTCCCCAGCCGCACCGCTGATCGAGATCAGATAGTCATCTTGCGCACCCGGAGTCTCCAGGTTGCCGGAGCCGCCGACGGGGTCAACCTGATCGGTGGTGAAAGGAACCTGGGCTATGAAGGCTTGTGCGGGTTGCGTGACCAACGCGATGCGCAGATTGTCGACAGCCAGCACCTGCCCACTAGGCATATCCGCAGGAACGACCCGTAGCCGCATAGCGGAGCCAAAGTGCTCCGATGGGAAAACCACCCGATACTTTCGGTAGGCCGTCCCGTCCGGAGTCACGCCGTCACCGTTTGCGCTTACTTGACCACCTGACGGTCCCGACACAACATGGGGGTCATCGCCAACGGCGACAACCAAGGGAGTGTGGCCGTCTAGGCCGACCGACACCTCGCCCTCAGAGCCAAGCGAGGTCCCCTTCACCACAAGATCGAAGCTCGCCGTGGCTGCGTCGTGGCGAGGGACACCGGCGACAGCCCCTTCATACGGGCTCGCTGTAGTGATTGGGCCAGCGGCCTCGTCTTGCGACGTCAGCGCCACGTAGTTTGGATGAGAAAAGGTGCTTGCCACCGAGGTGTTGAAATCCTCTTCAAGCACACCCGCCGCATCGAATCGAGCGGCCGCCGGGTCAACCGCCACGCCTTCGTTGACCGCCGCCTGCACTGCGGCATCCATATCGCCAACCACCAAATAGTCGAACGCGCAGTCATCGAGCTGCGGACCTGCAGGGACGCCTCTTCCCCGACACCCAGAAACGGCCGCTTCAAGGTCCGCCGCCGGGAAGTCCGCAAGGGTCCTCACCCACTGAGGGAAAGACGGGTCTGAGAAAGTCGCGGTGGATTCGCCTTCAGCGTAGGTGAAGAGCGACTCCTCATCGCTGACCCTCCAAGAGTCGGCATACCGCTCATGTATTCGCCGCAAGTCGTGCGCGTCCACAGCCTCACCCGAAGACGTGCGCAGATCATCAGTAGCGGACTCATTGTTGTTGCCCAGAAGGCCGCGGGTGACCAGGCCGGGACGCGCCCTCACCCCTACACCGTCCGAAGTCGCTTGCACCCAGGCGCCCGAAACCAAGTAGATGTTGACGCGATCACCACTACGGACAACCTGGGAACCATCAGGCAATGCGAGAGCATCGTCGGCTACCTCTTCACCATCAAGATAGATCCGAAGGCCGTTGTCCACTGCCACCTTCAGCCCGCCCGCTGACACAGCCACGCGATTCCAGACCGACCCGTAACTAGCAAAGGGGGTGAAGCGCACCTGAACATCCAGGCCAGACGAGGGTGCTGTGATCAGGTGGAACTCGCCCACAGACTGGAGGTCGTAGGCGAGACCGTCGAGGGTGACCAAGTGAGGCTCACCCCTGGCTCCTGCTCCGGGGGTCTCGCCCGGGATACCGAGTGGCGTTGGATCGCAGGAATCGCCGACCCCATCGGCATCTGCATCCGACTGATTGCCATTTGAGACAGTCGGGCAATTGTCTTCACCGGAGGGGACGGCATCTCCATCCTCGGTAATGGTGATGGTTCCCCACCCAATCGCACTCGCTCCTCCGCCTACCACGACCACGCGGGCGCTCCCCGAAAACCCCTGAGTGAAAGTGAACGAAGCCTGATCACTAGACGTCGTAAGTTCATAGTCGCCGTTATCGTCAAAATCCCAATAATAAGTCTTCGCCGGACCCAAGAGGTTGTCAACTGCATGCACGCTCACTGGTTCACCGACTGTGCCCACGATGGGATCAACTGAAACCGAAGTCGCATTCCGAATGGTTGCCCCAAACCGTGTGGCGCCGCCAGCAGCGTCAGCCATTAGCGCTTCGCGCCCGTACGCAGAGGGCTTGGGATGGAAATACCCGGAAATCCACCAGTTTAAGGGATCTCCAGAAAGCAGTCGCTCGAGAGATGCGGGCGGCGGCGCCAGTACCGGAAGAGGAATTGGGGTCTGCGGCACGTAGAGGGGGTCCCAGAGCGCAGAGTCGGCACGCGCCATTATCCCAACGGTCGGCTCCTCACCTGCAAATTCCTGCAAGGGGGACATTACAGGGACCACTACTACATCGCTGACCTCCGCGCTATTAGCCAACTCCTGGTTCGCGGCATTCACTGCGGCTTCTTGCAAGTCCCTAAGGGCGACCGCAGCGTCGCGCACTTTCGAGACACTGACCCGGCAACTAGGAGTTATACAGTCCTGGCCGGCCGAGATCCGCGCCAACGAAGGGTAGCCCATATACACCACCCGACCCCCGGAATGCATCTTCAATCCCACACCAACCAGCACTCGTTTGATCGCTTCAGATAAGTGTTCCTCAACTCCGGGGATCCACTCGGCAACCGCATCATTCCGAATCGCATTGTACGCCTTCTCAAACGAGGCAGTACAACCAGGTAATGGCGGCCCGACCAAACACAATCCCGCCAACTTGCCGAAGTCCAGATCGTTTCCCCCGATAGTCATCATCACTATGTCGTAATCGTGATTGACGTAGGAAAGCTGGGGCCAATTTCCCCCTTGTTGATCATAGAAGTGATCCATTTGCGCGCCCGAACAAGCATAGTTGTCTACCGCAACGTTTTCCCCCCGCGAGCGCGCCCGATTCGCCCACTGCCTAACCCAACTGTGCGGTGACCGCATGCAGCTCCCGGCCTCGTAATCCCCGCCGCCGACACCGGCGGTGAAGGAATCTCCGAGCGCAAGCACCCGTATTAGAGGGCGCTCGGTATCATCCGCCACCGCCGCGGCCGGAGCGCCGCTCATCGTGGCTATCACCGCGCAGACAAGCAGGACTAACAGACGGTACGGTTTCGCAGCATTCATCATATTGACGAAGGATCCTTAAGTAGCATCGCGGGGAGTGTGATTCAATGCATGCCTGCCCTGCCGACCCGCCCCGAGGGTGCGGGTCGTGCGCAGCGCCGGACACCCATGAGCTGAGTTTGAATACACGTCCACTGGCCATTGGGTCGGGTTGATCGCGCAGGAACCGTAGCACACCATAAGCCCTAAGAACGGCGTTTCCCTACTGCCATTCCGTCTCTATCTACTTCCGCTACAAGGCCATGAGTTTCTGCCCTTGGCATTGCTCTCGCACCCACGCAGCCGGCAGCCTTGCCGTTGGGCACCACCTGACCGCGCCCGTGCCTCACCGCTGAACGCCTGGGCCGCCTGATTCTCTATGTATCTCTCCCAAACTGAGCCGTGGCGGGATTGATCGGACGTCGGTGCCACCCGCCACCAATCCCACCTTCTTCAGTCGTGAAGTCGCGTGGGCGCGTTGACCTGGCACGAGTTTGCCAGCGGACAGGCGAAGCCCAGCGGCGCCTGGATGCCCGAGGATGGGTACGCCGCAGTTTGGGCCCCCGGCGAGCATTCCAAGGTCATATGACCACCCAATCGCGCGCGAGTATCCAACTGCGGCGCAACGCTAGCCGTCCCGACGAACGCGCTGTTCCAAGGATGTGGCCGTCGTGGCCGACTTTTCGAGCCCTACGGCAGGTCCTTGAAGTAGGTCACCGAATACTTCAGGACGACCACCCAGTCAGCGGCGGCGGCCTTCGATCTGATCTCCTCGGCTGAGTCGCCCGAGATGACCCGGCAATCAGCGCCGCACGGATTGACAGAGGAGGTTTCGCCCCCGGTGCTCACTGCTGCACCGTTGGCGAACCGCACCGACACCGACACTCCGTCGTCGCAGGCGAGATAGAAAATTGGGGTACTCAGATCGCCGGATGGCGGACGCCCCTGACTTAGGTCGGCTCCACCCGAGCACTTGCCCGCCAACTCGGTAATCACTGCTCGGTACCCAGGCTCATAGGCGCCGGACCAAGCTCCGAACAGGTGCCCACGCGCATCGCACCGCAACCGAAATCCCTGATGCTCCCAGATGCTGTTGTGGCCCTCCACGCAAGCCGTCACCACCTGGCGACCCAGGACTTCCACCCCGGGTGGGCCGCCCGGCTCGAGAAGGCGGTCCACTTTGGCGACCGCGGCCAGCCGGCTCTGGTTTTCCTTGCGTCCATCGAGGAGGTCGTCGATCGAGGGACGCAAGAAGCCAAACACGTCCACGCCAAGCGTCACGGCCAGCAACCGGGTGACGCCGAAAAGGACCGCCAACACAGCCACAGCCGCGACCACCGGTATCGACTTGCGCCAATTTGAATTCATCTCGACCCTCACCTCATGTAATGCCTCCGCGCCACCAATCCAGCGACCCGTTGCCCGCTGCCCGTTGCCAGAACCGCGCCAACCAGACACCAGGAATGCATGGTTTCACAGATGGACCATACAGAAAGCAGGACCGAAGTCGTCCGATGTACCTGGGTGCGTCAGTAGGTGACAATCGATCTGCGGGCCGTGGGGTCCCGTCGGAACGGTGCTTGAAATGCGAGAGGCTCATGTCAACTCGCCGGTGACAGGATCAATCGTCCGGCCGGTTTCCTGGTCGACCAGCCGCAGTGGGGGCGGGTTGAACGCGTTGGTCTTGATCGAGACCCCATCCGCCTCGTTGGTCGTCCGGGCCACTCGGCCCAGCGCCTCAGTTTCGTGGCGGGAGAACCTTGCCCGCGCAGGCCAGGGCTGGTGGTGGTCGTCGCAATGTTGCTTGACCCGTCCGTGGAGGCGGTCGAAGAAGGCCGGGACGCTGTAGCGGTGCCACTCCTCGAGGCTGTTGCTGTTGTGGGCCTGGGCGATCATCCGACGTTGGTCGGCGAGCACCCCGATGTCGTGGACGAGATGGGGATGCTGCGGCCAACAGGGCGGGATCATGCCGGCTGCAGGGTCCCAGACGTATTCATGGTTGAACCAGGTGACGACGGCTTCGTACCACTGCCACACGTCGCGGCGCAGGTCTGGGTCGGGGCAGGAGGCGATGTCCCAAGGCCGGGGCAACCCGGCGACGTCGCCGAGGCGGTCCTTCTGGGCGTCGGTGCCCTTATCGGACAGCCCGAGCTGACCCCAGTCGAGACCACTATTGAGACCATCGGCCCCAAAGCACGAAAACGCCCCTCCCGCAGCAACTGCGGAAGGGGCGTTTCCCCAAGTCGTGGCGGAGGTGGCGAGATTTGAACTCGCGAGAGGTTTTATCCTCAACCCGCTTAGCAGGCGGGCGCCATAAACCGGGCTAGGCGACACCTCCAAGACCGCCGACAGCCTACAAGCCGAGCGTCCCGTGCAGCAAAAGCGCGCCGCACGCTCGGGGTCAGCCCACCGCCGCGCCGGAGTCGCGGGGATTCCACTTGCGCTCACTTTAGTATGCGCGCATAATACTTTCATGATCGCACTTGCCTCCGCCCGAGCCACTTCGACGGCGCCACCGTCGGCCTTCTTCGCTCGCTGGATCGACCACAACACCTGGACCGACTGGGATACCGACACCGAGTGGGTCCGGCTCGACGGCCCGGCCACACTGGGTGCTTCCGGCGTGCTCAAGCCGAAGGGCGGGCCCAAGGCACACTTCACGATCAGCGCTTTGACTCCCGACCGCGAGTACACCGACACCAGCAAACTGCTGGGTGCAACCCTGACCTTTCAGCACCTCGCCGAAGTGACTGACGGACGCACCCACCTCACCGCCCAAGTGACCCTGACCGGCCCGCTGGCCCGGGTATGGGCTGGAATCCTGGGTGCTGGGTTCCTCGAATCAGTCCCGGCAGCACTGAACCGGCTGGTGACCCTGGTTGAGTCCCAGCCCTGATGCCCGCAACGATGGGCGCATGAGCGAGAACCACGGCCTGCATACCGAGTTCGCCGATGCCGATGACAGCACCGGACTGGTCCTGTGGCGGGTCACCAACGCCTGGCAAGCCGCCCAACGACAGGCACTACGCCCCTTCGGCCTAACCCATGTGCAGTTCGTCCTGCTGGCCTCGCTCACCTGGCTGGGCACCGATTCGCCAACCCAGCAGCAACTGGCCCACCACGCCGGCACTGACCCGATGATGACCTCACAAGTGCTGCGTGCCCTGGAAAGCAAGCAACTGGTGGAGCGCCACCCCCATCCCACCGATGGACGCGCCCGCCTGCTCGCCCCCACCCCAGCCGGACGGACGTTGGCGAACCAGGCCGTCATCGCTGTCGAAGCCTGCGACCGCGACTTCTTCGCCGCTCTCGGCCAGGAGCGCGGCCGATTCACCACATTGCTCGCCAAAATCGATCCCCGCTGAGCCGAGGCGAACTGTTACCCAGCGCGCGCCTGCGCCCAGCCCCCGAATCGCTGCCCGGCGTCTCGTGGCGGCGTGTCGGTACGCCGAGTCTCCCCGGCCTGGGTAGGGTCGAATGTGGTGGCGTGTTCCCGCCATTTGCCGCGACCTCGAGGGGGTGCCATGCCTGCGAAGCTAAAGACCATCCTGATCGTCCTGGTGGTGATCTTCCTGGTCTATGCAGTCGTGCGCGATCCCGAGCGTGCTGCCAATGTGATCAAGTCCATCTGGGACCTGCTCTACAGCACCGTCGATGGCTTCGGGAAGTTCTTCGCCTCCCTCGCAGGCTGAAATGTCTGGGCAGTGGCTGCCCGAAGAGGGCGTGCGGAGCCTAGAGAAATACCTGGTGCCGGACGAGGAAGCCCTGGTTTTCGTCGTCCGCAAGCACTGGATTACCCTCGCCGAACCGATCCTGACCACGGTCGGCTCGGGGATCGTGATGGTCGCCTTGGCCTGGATGCTCGGCCAGAAGTTCGCTGACGCAGCCAACATCGTTTTCATCCTGTGGCTAGTGGTGCTGGCGCGCGGCATCTATCTGGTGATCGAGTGGCGAGATTCCTGGTTCGGCGCCACCCACCGACGACTAGTGCTGATTCACGGCCTAATCACCCGCAAGGTGGCGATGATGCCGCTGGAGAAGGTGACTGACATGAGCTACGCCCGTTCCCCGATGGGTCAGCTGTTCGGTTATGGCGAGTTCGTGCTGGAATCGGCTGGCCAGGAGCAGGCGCTGCGCTCGGTTACCTTCATTCCCAGCCCTGACCAGCTGTATCGGACGCTGCTGGGCACCATGTTTGGCCGCAAAGCGGCAACTAAGAGCCTGGCGGCCGCCAAACAGCAGCCCACCACCGAACCCGGCAGCGGGGAGTCGGTGCAATTGGCGCCCACCTCTCTACCCGCCGACGCGTCTGCGTCCAGCAGGCCGACCGAGTTCCCCTGGCAGGAACGCATCAACGAGTTCCTCAGCGGCACCGACGAAGAGACGGTGCGCTTGCCCGACCCGTCGGACGACTGAGGTCCGTTAGCGCGCCAGCCGGCGCTAACGGGTCTGTTCGTGCCTAGGACGGCGCCCACCAACGACCCCCGGGCGGGCGATCTTGGCCCACCCGGCTACGCTTGGCGGGTCACAGCTTGATCGAAGGGCCTCTTGATGACCACGTCCCCCGGAACAAACCCCTCCGGTTCATCGCGCGGGCGGCGCCTAGCCGCCGACGATTTGACGAGTGGCGGCGGCTTGCGACCCGGTTTCGGTGGCGCCGTCGCTTGGACTGTGGCGGGCACTGTGATTCCCGGACTCGGGCTCTGGCGAGCTGGTCACAAAGTGCTCGGCGGGGTCATCATCGGCACCTTGGTGGCCCTCGCTGCCGGTCTGGGCATCTTCGCGATGATCAACCGCACCGCCCTCACCGCCGCGGCCATCGACCCCAACCTCTGGTACGGCGTCGCGGCTGCGCTTCTCGTGGCGGCCTTGGGTTGGGTGGTTGTGATCACCACCACCCACCTGGCGTTGCGGCCACGTCCGGCCAGTGCGGTTCAGCGGATTGTCGGCGGCGCGCTGGTGGGCCTGCTCTCTTTCGCAGTCGCCGCGCCGCTGGCCTTCAGCGCCAACGTCGCCTACACCTCGGCCAGCTTTTTGAGCACCACCTTTGAATCCGGCAGCGACGACACCAAGGTGAACGGCGCTGACCCCTGGAATGGTGCTGACCGCTGGAACGTCCTGCTCCTGGGCGGCGACTCGGGCACCAAGCGGGCCAGCAGCCTTGGCGCCCGCACCGACACGATCATCGTGGCCTCGGTTGACATCAAGACCGGCGCCACCACCTTGTTCACGCTGCCGCGCAACGCCACCAAGATGCCGTTCCCGCCTGATTCGCCACTCCACAAGTACTACCCCAACGGCTTCACCGACCCGTCCAACGTCGCCAACGCGGAGTACTTCCTGAACGCGATGTACCGCAACGTGCCCGCCCACGTGCCCAACGACATCCTGGGCAAAACCAAAGACTTCGGCGCCAAGGCGATGATGGTCTCGGTCGGCTACGCCCTCGGGTTGGAGATCGACCACTACGCCTTCGTCAATATGGACGGCTTCAAAGACTTCATGAACGCCATCGGCGGCATCACCGTGAACGTCAACTACCGCGTCCCGATCGGCGGACGCAATGCCAGCGGCAGCAACCCTGAGCAGGCCCCCAGCGATTACATCGAAATTGGGCCCAACAAGCATCTGACTGGTGGCTACGCCCTGTGGTACGCCCGTGGCCGCTACCACCTGGACGACTACAGCCGCATGGAGCGCCAGCGCTGCGTGATCAACGCGGTGATCAAGCAGGCCGACCCGGCCACCATCCTGGCCAACTACCAGGCCGTGGCTGAGAGCGGCAAGAAGACCATCAAGACCAACATTCCGCGCGAACTGCTGCCAGCAATACTCGATGTGGCGCTGCTGGCCAAGAACGCCAAGCTGCGCAGCCTGGTGCTGAGCCCCGATAACGGCTTCGTGTTCGGCCGTCCCGATTGGGTCAAGGTGCGCTCGCAGGTGCAGAAGTCGTTGCGCGAAACCACCTCGTCGAACACCGAGACCCCCAGCGCCAGCCCAGACCCGAGCACGTCGGCCAGCCCGAGTGGTTCAGCTTCGCCGTCGGCCTCACCGTCCAAGAAGCCAAAGAGCGAGGATCTGGAAGACGCTTGCGCCTACCACCCCAAGGACGGCACCAAGAAGTGACCGCTAGCCACTGAAACGAATCGGGCTCGCCGCTGATGCGGCGAGCCCGATGTTTTTGCTGGCGGCGAGGGTGGGATTCGAACCCACGGAGCCGTTAAGCTCGGCCGCTTTCAAGGCGGCTGCACTAGTCCACTATGCGACCTCGCCAGGCCGGCTCAGCTTACCGGTTCCGCCTCAGGCTTTGCCTCACCGGACAGCCCACCGTTGACCGGTGGTCGAAGGGACGTGCGAAGCTGAACCCATGCGCATCGTCACCGTGACCGCCCCAGGGGGCAGCGAGAATCTGGCCATCGCCGAAGCCCCCACCCCCAGCGTTGCGCCGGGGGAGTTGCTGATCGAGGTGATGGCGGCCGGGGTGAACCGGGCCGACGTGCTGCAGCGCCAGGGGTTCTACCCACCGCCGCCCGGCATCAGCGATGTGATCGGCCTGGAAGTTGCCGGCACGGTCGCTGGCCTCGGCGAGGGAGTCAGCGGCTGGCACCTCGGCGACCCCTGCGTGGCTCTGCTGGCTGGCGGCGGCTACGCCGAATACGTGAACGTCCCGGCCGGGCAGGTCATCCCGCCGCCGCCGGGAGTCGAACTCGTCAGCGCCGCCGGGCTGATCGAGGTGGCCGCCACGGTGGTCTCGAACTTCGACCATGTGCACCTGGCGGCTGGGGAGACCGTCCTAATCCATGGCGGCGCGGGTGGTATCGGCACCTTCGCGATCCAGTACGCCAAAGCCCTTGGGGCCCGAGTAATCGTGACGGCTGGCACTGCCGAAAAGCTGCAGCTCTGCCGAAGCCTCGGCGCTGACGTCGCCCTCGACTATCACGATGACTGGGCTGAGGCAGTGACCCAGGCCACCGGGGGCGCCGGGGCCGACGTCATTCTCGACATCATGGGAGCCAAGTACCTGGAGGCCAACGTTGGCTGCCTGGCCACCGACGGTCGCCTGGTAGTAATCGGTCTGCAAGGCGGACGCAAAGGCACGCTCGATCTGAACCGCCTGTTGATCAAACGGGCCACCGTCACCGCGACCAGTCTGCGCGGCCGTCCGGTGGCCCAGAAGGCGGCGGTCTGCACCAGGGTTGCCGAACGGGTCTGGCCGCTGATTGCCAACTCAGCGATCAAGCTGGCGCCGGAAACCCGCTTCGCCTTCGCCGAAGTGGCCGCAGCCCACCAACTACTCGAATCCGGCGAGAGCGTCGGCAAAATCGTCCTGGTCTGGTAGCCCACGGGCGCAATTCCCCCACTGCCGGGGGCCAGGCCTCGCCGAATGGCGCTCACCATCAGCCGGACCGGTCGCCCAGATCATGGCCGCTTGGCCGCGCCCTGCCTAGAATCGGGGCACCCCTTAGTGAGGAGCGATCATGCTCATCGAGTTTGCTCCATCCGCGCAATCGAGCGTGGGCATCGAATGGGAGTTGGCGCTGGTCGACCTGGCTACCGGCGAACTGGCCCCGATGGCCGAAGAAGTGCTGCACGCCGTCGACGCTCACGACGAGGGGCCCATCCGCAAGGAATACCTGAAGAACATGGTGGAGCTGGTCTCTGGCGTCCACGCCCACGTCGAAGACGCGGTGGCCGATCTGGCCGAGCAGCTGCGGACCCTGCGAACCGCCCTGGCTCCGCTGAATCTCGGGGTGATCGGCTCTGGCACGCACCCGTTCAGCCGATCGGCCGACCAGCAGCGCTTCCACGGACCGCGCTACGACCTCGTGGACGAGCGCACCGCCTACTGGGGGCGACAGATGGCGATCTGCGGCACTCACGTCCATGTTGGCGTCGATCACCGGGACAAGTCCCTGCCGATCACCTGCGGCCTGGCCCGCTTCTACCCCTATCTGCTGGCCGTCAGTTGCGCCTCGCCATTCTGGGAGGGCGAAGACACCGGCTACGCCTCTCAGCGCACCATGCTGTTCCAGCAGCTGCCCACCAACGGATTGCCCTACCCGATGGCCACCTGGTCGGAGTTCGAGGCCTACGCCGAAGAGCTGTTGGCGTGCGGCATGATCAACGTCGCCGCTGAGATTCGCTGGGACGTCCGCCCGTCCCCGAAGTTCGGGACGGTAGAAAACCGGACCGCCGATTCGGTGCCGACGTTGGCCGAGCTTGGCTGCGTGACCGCGCTAACCCAGTGCTTCGTCGAACACATCTCCCGCACCTACGAGCAGGATCAGTTTGTCGACCGGCTGCCATCGTGGCTGGTGCGGGAGAACAAGTGGCGCGCCGCCCGCTATGGAATGGACGCCGAGGTGATCGTGCCCAGCGCCGGCCGCCGCGAGGTACCACTTCGCGAGGGCCTAGCCATGTGGCTGGATCGGCTGAGCCCGATAGCCCGCGATCTGGGCTGTGAGCGCGAGCTGGCCTTCGCCGGCGAATTGGCTGAGCACGGGGCCAGCTACCGACGCCAGCTCGACGCCGGCAGTCCACAGCAAGCCCTGCAGACCCTCCTCAAGGAGACCGGCGCGGACAGTCCGTTCGTCTGACCCCCGTCCCCTGCCCCGCTTTGCGCCCCTAACCCAGCTTTGCGCCCCCTGTAGCGGGCGCAAAGCGCAGTTGGGGGCGCAAAGCGGGTGGGAGGCCGGGCTGATGGACGGACGGGAATTGGGCCGTCGCCGATCAGGACATAACCTGTGCCCGTGCTTCCGTTCCTGCTGCTGGCCACCCGCGACCACGACGAGGCCGCCCTGGCCGAATACGCCTCGGTGCTGCGTCACACCGGGCTGGCGCCTGAAGACCTACACCACCTTCGGGTGGAGTCCGAACCGCTGCCGCCGATCGACCTGACCGACTACTCCGGGGTGATCCTGGGCGGCAGCTCCTTCAACATCTCCGACGAAGCCAAATCGCCGGTGCAAGCACGCGTCGAAGCTGATCTGGCCCGGCTGCTCAACACCATCGTCGACGCCGACTTCCCCTTTCTGGGGCTGTGCTACGGCGTCGGGGCGGTCACCAACCATCTCGGCGGCGTCGTCGATCGGGAGTTTGGCGAGCCAATGGGCGCCATCGAAATCACCCTGACCCGCCAAGGCCTGGCCGATCCAGTGCTGGCCGGGGTCGGCGAGCACTTCCACGCCTTCGTTGGCCACAAAGAGGCGTGCACCTCGGTGCCGTCCACGGTGACCATGCTGGCCGTTGGTGTCGCCTGCCCGGTGCAGATGTACCGGGTCGGGGCCAACGTCTACGTCACCCAGTTCCATCCCGAGCTGGACGCTGAGGATCTGGCTGGCCGAATGCGCATCTACCAGCATCACGGCTACTTCGACCCAGAAGAGCTGGACGACCTCATCGAGATGGCCAAGAACTCCGCCGTCGACGGACGCCAGCATCTGGTGCTGCGCAACTTCGTCCAGCGCTATGCCCGCGAGCAATGACCGATTGGGTCTTCTCCTACGGCACCCTGCGGTTGCCCGAGGTGCAGTTGGCCAACTACGGACGCCTGTTGGCCGGGGTGCCTGATCGGCTGCCCGGCTACCGTTGCGAACTGCTGGCGATTTCCAATCCTGAGGTAGTGGCGGTCTCGGGGATCGCCGACCACCCAGTAGCCCAGCGCAGCGACGACCCCTCCGATGGCGTGGACGGCACCCGCTTCGCAATGACCGCTGCCGAACTGGCCGCCACCGATGCCTATGAATCGGCTGACTACACCCGGGTGCCGGTCGAGCTAGCCTCCGGCACTGCCGCCTGGCTCTACGTAGGCCAGCTGGACGCGGGCCGCAGCTGAGCCGAAGTCAGCGTCCGGCCGTCCTGGCCGCCGCCTGCTGCAACGACTTGGCCACGCCCGCGTCCAACCCAGCGGTGTAGGTGTTGCCCACCGGCGTCCGGCCAAAAAGCTGGGCGAAAACTGCGCAGGCGGCCAAGTAGGTGCCCTCGCGGGTCGGGTGACCGTCTGCCCCGTTCAAGATGATGGCCGGATTGGCCCGAGCCGAATCGGCGAAAGCCGTTCCCGCCGGGATCACCGACAACCCCAACTTGTTAGCCACACTGCTCGTGGTTCGCCGCAACGCCTCGGTGGTCACCCGAGCAGAATCTGGACGCGCCCAGGTCATCAGGAGTCGCGGGTTGCCATTCAGTTCGCGAATGCGTTTGGTGAGCTGCCGCGCCGAATCCAGATAGTCGGCGTAGTCGTACACGGGCTTCTGGCTTTGCTCTTGCAGGACGATGTAGTCCCAGCCGTCATCCAGCGTGTCCATGGTGGTCGGGTCGGCTAGGTGCTGGCGCAAGGTGTAGCCGCCGGGGGCCACGCTGCCAACCGAGATTCGGGGGGCCAACCCGCGCAACGCGGCGTCGATGCCACCGTTGTAGGCGGTGTAGCTGTTGCCGATGAACAGCACCTTCACCGGCGGAACGCTGCTGTCGCCGGTGCAGCCGCTGGTGAGCATGGCCGTAATCAGCAGGACGGCCAACAACGCCGCTGACACCGTCCGCCGCGATCTCCGCAGTGAACCGCTCAGCAACCTCAGCAGGGTCGCACCTTCGGCGAGTTCTGCGCGGTCAGCATCGGATTGCGCACCACCACTTCACCGAGCACAGCATCGATTCGGGCCAACACGTCTCCTGGTAGCACCACTCCCGAGGCGGCCGCGTTCTCGACGATCTGCTTTGGCTTGGACGCGCCGATGATCGCCGCGGCCACATTGGGGTTTTGCAACACCCAGGCGACCGCCAGCTGAGCCATGGTCAGATCGAGCTCCTCGGCAATCGGCGCGAGGCGTTGGACGGCGGTGAGTACCTCGTCGTTCAGGTGGCGCTTGATCGTGTTCGCCCCACCCAGGGCGTCCGTGGCTCGAGAACCCTCGGGCGCGGGACGCCCGGGCAGGTACTTACCCGAAAGCACCCCTTGGGCGACCGGCGACCAGCAGATCTGGGAGATCCCCAGCTCCGTCGAGGTAGGCACCACCCACTCTTCAATCACCCGCCACAGCATCGAGTACTGCGGCTGATTGGACACCAGCTGGAATCCGAGGCTGCGCGCCAGGTCGTGGGCTGCTCTGATCTGGGCGGCATCCCATTCCGAAACCCCGATGTAGAGAGCCTTGCCGGAGCGCACCACGTCGGCGAAGGCCTGCATGGTCTCTTCCAACGGGGTGTCGTGGTCGTACCGGTGGGCCTGGTACAGGTCGACATAGTCGGTCTTCAGCCGCTTCAGTGAGCCGTTGATCGATTCCATGATGTGTTTACGCGACAGCCCGCAATCGTTGGGGCCTTTCGGGCCGGTCGGCCAATAGACCTTGGTGAAAATTTCTATCGACTCGCGGCGCTCATTCTTCAGGGCCTTACCGAGCACCTGCTCGGCGACTGTGTTCGCGTAAACATCAGCGGTATCGAAACTGGTGATTCCGACGTCCAGCGCAGTCCGGACGCATTTCGCTGCCGTCTCGTTCTCCACCTGGGACCCATGGGTCAGCCAGTTGCCGAAACAGATCTCGGAAACCTTCAACCCGGAGTTACCCAGGTAACGATGCTTCACCGACGGCCCTTAGCCACCATGCCCTCGTTTTCAGCCTCGCGGACCGCAGCAAGGTCCTCGGTGCTGAGCACCTCGGTCAACTCATCGAGGGCGCCTTCAACTGGTTCCCCCTCAGCCTTGGCCTCTTCGCCGGCCTCCGCCTCTTCGCCACCGGCTTCGGCGACGTCGTGAGCGAACTCGGTCTCCTCAGCTGAGACGATCTGCTCCTCTTCGCTCTCCGGCAATTTGCTGGTCAGCGACGATGAGGTGTTGTCGAGCGTGGCCAGCATCTGTCGAACATTCGCCAACTGGGCGTTGATCGCATCCCGGCGGGCCACTGCGGCCTGCAGTTCACGCTCGGACTCACGGCGGATCTTCACCGCCGAGGCGCGGGCGGCGGCGATGTGCTGGACGGCCTCTTCGCGGGCTGCCTTGAGCATGGCGTCGCCTTGCTCCTTGGCCCCCGAAAGCATCGTTTCGGCTTCCATTTCCAG
Organism: Propionicimonas sp.; assembly: GCA_013791955.1. Classification (GTDB taxonomy): domain Bacteria; phylum Actinomycetota; class Actinomycetes; order Propionibacteriales; family Propionibacteriaceae; genus Propionicimonas. The sequence goes on along the minus strand of VMSW01000010.1, from coordinate 290,071 downwards.
GTTGTCGTGCCGCTCCATCAGCCGCGAGATCGCTGCCTCGTTGGCGGCGGTCTGCGCAGCCAGCTCTTCGGCGGCCTTCTCACGACGCTCGGCCAGGTTCTGCTCGAACTCGGCGGCAGCGGCCGCGGCGCGAGCCCGATGGGCCTCGTAAACAGCCTCGGCCTCTTCGCGGCGAGCCATCGCCTCGCGGTCGGCATAGTCGACGATTTCGTCGGCCTGCCGCTTGGCAGCCTCCAGAATCCGAGCCGCCTCGGTATCAGCCTTGCTGATCACGTCGCGAGAGTGGCGCTCAGCATTGCTCTTGAGCTGCTCACTCTCGGTGGAGGCTTCCCTGGTCACCCGCTCGGCTTCGGCCTTGGCGCGGGTGCGCAGCTCTGAAGCCTCGTCCTCAGCCAGCGCCAGCATGCGTCCGATTCGGGCACCGATGTCGGAGAAGCTGGGCTGCTCCTCTCGGGCCGATTCCAGCTTGGCCAAGCGGGTGCGGTAGCCGGCCAACTGCTCCTCAAGCTGGGCGACTGCTGCCTGCGCCTTCCCCAGCGTCAGCGAGCTGTCAGCGGCCTCGGCGCGGGCTTGATCGCGCGCCTTGCAGAGGTCCCCAATGGCGCGATCAACTTCGGTGGTGTCGTACCCACGAAGGACCGTGCGGAAACCTGGGATCTGGATCATTTGTGTACTTCCATTTCTTGCGAGGCTCGGTTGAATGCGTCAGGGACGCGGATGGTCTGGAGGTCACCGGAGAACTGCTTGATCTGCGCAGTGATTTCTTCGCGCCGTTTGATCAGCGCCGCAACTTCGGCGCGGGCACGCTCGGCAGTGGCCCTGGCTTCGGCTCGGACGGTATCAGCGTCAGCTCGGGCTTGGCTGAGCACAGCAATCGCTTCCTCGCGGGAAGCCAACGCCTTGTCGTAGGCCTCACGCTGCATGGATTCCAGGTCTTCGGAGCTGCGCTCGCGCACCAGCTTCGCGCCGACCTCAGCTTCCTCTAGTCGACGGCGCGCGCGGGTTTCCTGGGCTGCCGCCTCGGCGCGGGCGCTCTTGAGCAGCCGGTCGGCGGACTCCTGGGCTTGCGCCCGGATGTGCTTGGCTTCGGCCTCGGCCGCCTCCAGTGCACCTTTGGCGCGAGCCTCAACATCCTCGGCACGCGCGGTGGCCTCAGCGACGGTGGCCCGGTTCTTGTGCTCAATGGTGGTGGCCAGCAGTTGGGCGCGCTCGCGAACTTGGCTTACGTAGTCAGCCAACTCACCACGACGCTGCCGCTTGATCGCCTCGACCTCGCCCTCAGCCTTCTTACGCAGGTAGGCCATTTCTTTCTCAGCCCGATCGGCCAGTTCGCCAGCGAAAGCGGCCCGCTCCTCGACCTTGACCTTGGCTTCGATCAGCCGCCGGTCAATTTCGGCCTTTGCTTCGACGCGCAGCACCTCCAGCTCGGCGTCAAAGGCCGCGCGCTCAGCGTCCAACTCGGCCTTCAAGGTGAGCCGTTCGGCCTCCAGGTCAGCCCGTTCAGCCTGAACCTCATCGAGCATCGCGGCCCGGTCGCGCTCCAGCTCCTCGGTGATGTGAGCCCGAGTGCCGTTCAGCTCGGCGTCCAGCAGGTCGCGGCGATGGGCCTCCTGGGAGGCGACGGCATCACTGCGAGCCTGGAGTTCCAGCTCGAACTCGGCCAGTCGGGCCGCAGTGCGGGCCTCAATCTCGCCGTCCAGCTGCGCTACCCGCACTTCCAGCTGCTCAACCCGACGATGCGCGCCTTCAAGCACTGCCTCGGCCTGAGTGCGGGCCTGCAGGACGACGTCCGCTGCGGTGCGTTCAGCGGTTTGGTGCAGCATGGCGGCCTGATGGGTCGCGTCCTGGAGTAGCTGCAAAGCGTCCTGGCGGGCCTCTTCGAGCCGCGCCGACGCTGCGGCCTTCATCGAACCGGCCTCGGCTTCGGCCTGCGCGACCTGGCGCTGGGCGTGATCACTGAGCTCTCGTTGCCGGGCAGCCTCAGCGCGTGCAGACTCAGCTGCAGCCTGCGCCTCGGCACGCAGTTGGTCGGCGAGGTTCTGCGCTTGCGTGAGGATCTCGGTGGCTTGTCGCGTCACCTCACCCCCGCCCGGCCCCTCCCCGAACAGTGGATTCACTTCGAGCACCTTGAAATGGTGCTCGTTAACCACCACTAATGGCAACCCCAATTCCATAAACGTTCCGGTGGTCTCACCCTCGGGTGTAGGCGTGTAGATGGCCATATCCCGGCGCCGGTAGAGTTGTGCGACGTGCGGTACCTCTCCACCCGCGGCGACTCAGCCGCCACCCGACCCGGCTTCGGCGACATCCTTCTTGCCGGACTGGCCCCTGATGGCGGGCTCTACCTTCCCGAGCGCTACCCCAGAGTGGACGCATCGATCCTTGCCGGATGGCGTCGGCTACTCACCGAGAATGGTCGGGACGCCAATGGCTACGCCGCCCTGGCAGCGTCGGTTATCTCCGAGTTTGTGGGCGATATCCCGCTCGCCGATTTGACAAATCTCTGCGAGAAAGCTTACGGCCGCGCTGCATTTCCTGACCCGCAGGTCGTCCCGGTTACCGAACTGAGTGGCGGAATCTGGATCAGCCACCTTTCCGGCGGCCCCACCGCCGCATTCAAAGACCTGGCCATGCAATTACTCGGGCAGCTCTTCGAATACCAGCTGGCGCGCACCGGCACCGAGCTCAACATCCTCGGGGCCACCAGTGGTGACACCGGTTCGGCCGCCGAATACGCGATGCTGGGCCGCGAAGGCGTCCGGGTGTTCATGCTGACCCCGGCCGGGCGGATGACGCCCTTCCAACAGGCGCAGATGTTCAGCTTGGCTGACCCGGCGATCATCAACATCGCCGTGGACGGGGTCTTCGACGACTGCCAAGACCTGGTGAAGGCCGTCAACGCCGATGCAGATTTCAAGCAGCGCTATCACCTGGGCGCGGTCAACTCGATCAACTGGGCCCGCCTGGTGGCTCAGGTGGTCTACTACGTCGCCTCTTGGATTCGCGCCACCACCGCCGATGACCAGCGAGTGTCGTTCACCGTACCCACCGGCAATTTCGGCAACATCTGCGCCGGCCATATCGCCCGCGAGATGGGCGTGCCGATCGACACCCTCGTGCTGGCCACCAACGAGAACAACGTGTTGGACGAGTTCTTCCGCACCGGCGTCTACCGGGTTCGGTCAGCGGCCGAGACCCACGCCACGTCCAGCCCGAGTATGGATATCTCCAAGGCCTCCAACTTCGAGCGGTTCATCTTCGATCTGCTCGGCCGCGACGGCGACCGCGTCCGGCACCTCTTTGGCGAACTCCTGCCCACCCAGGGCTACTTCGACCTCTCCGACACCGCCGAGTTCGCTGGCTTGCGGGAGCGGTACGGGTTCGTTTCGTCCTCCTCCACCCACGCCGACCGGGTGTCGACCATCGGTGAGGTGTGGGCACGCGACGGAGTGCTCATCGACCCCCACACCGCCGACGCAGTGAAGGTGGCCGCTGAGTTCGTCCAACCCGGCGTGCCGATGATCGTCACCGAAACGGCCCTGCCGGTGAAGTTCGCCGAAACCATCGTCGAGGCGATTGGCTCCGAGCCCGCCCCCGACCCCCGTTTCGCCGGCATCGAGAACCTGCCCCGCCACGTGATCGAGCTCCCCAACGATGCTGAGGCGCTCAAGTCGCTGATTCGCCAGCACGTCGACTCCTGATCTGACCGGGACCGGGGACGGTTCCCCCGCGCAGCTCACGGGGACGGTTCCCCCGCACAGCTCACGGGGACGGTTCCCCCGCACAGCTCACGGGGACGGTTCCCCCGCACAGCTCACGGGGACGGTTCCCCCGCACAGCTCACGGGGACGGTTCCTCTGAGTTTTGCCCACCCACAGTGAGTTATCCACAATTCCTTCCCACGCCGCTCGTTTGGCCACGGACACTGCCTAGCCTGACTGATCCAAGGCAGCAGCTGAAGGAGGGTCATGGCCAGGCAAGCGCGCCAGCTCAGCGAATCGGCGATCTACCACGTGATGATGCGCGGGATCAATCGTGACGCCGTCTTCTTGGAGGACGACGACCGCCAGCGGTTCATCGACCTCCTCGACCTGGTGCGGCAGGCCTCAGGCTGCCTCGTGCTCGCCTACTGCTTGATGCCGAACCACATCCATCTCGTGATTCAAACCACCGCTGAACCAGTCGGCACGGTGATCAAGCGCCTGGGCGTCCGCTACGTCGGATGGTTCAACCGGAAGTACTCACGAGTCGGGCACCTGTTCCAGGACCGGTTCAAGAGCCTGCCGGTGGAAGACGACGCCTACTTGGTGACCCTCCTGCGGTACGTGTGGAACAACCCGGTGGAAGCGGGCCTGATCGATCAGGCGGACGCCTATCAATGGAGCAGTCGGCGCTACCTGGGACGCCCTGGGCCGGCTTTGGACGATGTCCGCCTGCGGCAGCTGCTGCCTGCGGAGGTTTTCGCCGAGCTACGTGAGGAGGCCGCGCCGTCGCCAGCCGACCGCGACCTGATCGCGCGGCTTGAACCTACTCAGCAGTTGCCCGACCATGTTGCCGAGCACCTGCTGCTGAGAGCGAGCAGGTTGTCGGACGTGAGCGAGTTCAACGCACTGTCGACCACCCAGCGGCGCCAGATTGTGTGTGAGCTACGCACGCGCGGCGTGGCCTATCGCCAGATCGCACGACTGACCGGGATGAGCAATGCTGGCGTCAGATGGCTGCACCTGAGCGGGATTCCGGCAGATGGTCAGCAGGGGCGTCCGACGTGACGACGGAGCGTCCCACCACGCCGGAAGAACCGTCCCCGTGAGCTGCTCAGAGGAACCGTCCCCCTGAGCTGCTCAGAGGAACCGTCCCCGTCAGTCCTCCAGGCCGCGGCGCCTCAGGAGGTGGACGATGTCGGGGTCAGCACCGCGATAGTCGCGGTAGGCCTCCATTGAGTCGATCGAGCCGCCGCGAGCCAGCAGGCGCCGCCGGAAGCGCTCGCCGTTTTCCCTGGTCAGTCCACCGTTGGCCAGCATGAAGGCGCCGGTGTCAGCGTCCATCACCTCACTCCAGAGGTAGGAGTAGTAGGCGGCCTCGTAGTCGCCCTCAAACACGTGGCGGAAGTAGGCCGACCGGTAGCGCGGCGCGACCAGGTCAAAATCGAGCCCGACCTTGGCCAGAGCGGACGCCTCGAACGCCTCAACTTCATCGGCGCCGGTGGGCAGCTCGGCCAGCGGCGTGGCGTGCCAGAGGTGATCGAGCAGCGCGGCCCCGAGATACTCGGTGGTCTTGTAACCCTGGCCGAAAAGCGTCGAGCCGCGCAGCGTCTGAATCCACTCAGCTGGCATGGGCTCACCAGTGTCGTAATGGACGGCGTAGTTGGCCAGCAGTGTCGGGTCCAAGGCCCACATTTCGTTGACCTGCGAGGGGTATTCAACGAAGTCCCGCGGGGTTTCGGTGCCCGACTGCGAGGGATAGCGGGTGTCTGAGAGTAGGCCGTGCAGAGCGTGCCCGAACTCGTGGAACAGCGTGATCACGTCGTCCCAGCTCATCAGGGTGGGCTGCCCGGCTGGCGGTTTGACCAGATTGGCGTCATTGGTGACCACCGGCCGCTGACCGAGCAGGTGATTCTGAGCGACCAGGTCGTTCATCCAAGCCCCGCCCTGCTTGCTCGAGCGGGTGTGGAAGTCGGCGACGAACAGCCCAATGGGCCTGCCGTCAGCCTCGGCAACCTCGAAGACGCGCGCCTCACCGGTGTGTCCGCGAAGCTCGGGCCGCTCAGTGAAAGTGACCCCGTACAGGCCGGTAGCGGCAGCAAACACACCCTCGTGCAGCACCCGCTCCAGTTCTAGGTAGGGACGCAGCGCCGCCGAATCCAGGGCATAGCGCTCCGCCCGCAGCCGCTCGCTCACGTACTGCCAGTCCCAGGCCTCGAAGGTCTCGCCCGGAGCCAAGCGGGCCCACACCTCACCGAGTTCGGCGCCCTCGGCTCGAGCGTTACGGACGGCTGGCGCCACCAGTTTGGTGAGCAGTTCCCACACCGCCGCTGCGCTGCCGGCGCAGCCCTCGGCGGCCACATAATCAGCCGGGCTGGGAAAGCCCAGCAGACTGGCCCGCTCGGCACGCAACCGGGCCAGTTCGACCACGATTGCGCTGGTGTCATGCTCCCCGCCCAGGCCACGTCCGATTGCCGCCCGGTAGATCCGCTCGCGCAGCCCCCGATTACTGAGCTCGTCCAAAGCGGGCTGCCCGGACGTGTTGGTGATCTCAATCAGCCAGCCCTCCTGGCCGCGTTCAGCTGCCAGTTCCGCGGCTGCCTCAAGCTGGGCCGGGCTCAGGCCGTCCAACTCGGTCACCTCGGTGACCAGCACCGCGGCCGCGTTCATCCCGGCCAGGGCTACCCGGCCAAAGGCCGATTGCAGCTCGGCGATGCGAGCGTTGAGCGCGCGCAAGCTCACCTGCTGATCTGCTGGCAGGTTCACCCCGGCCCGCTCGAACGCCTCCAGCTTGCGTTTCAGCCAGTAGGCCGCCGCCGCGTCGAGGGCCACTTCATTCGCCTGGACGCGCACGTTCAAGGCCACGACTCGGTCGTAGAGCCGCCGATCCAGGTAGATCGCATCGACGTGGGCCGCGACTGCCAGCGCGATGGCCGCCTCGGCGGCGTCCAATACCTCGTTGGTGTCAGCGGGCTGCCTGGCATAGAAGGCGCCGAGCGAGCGGGCCAGCAGTTCACCGGCGTGCTCCCAGGCTTCGATCACATTGGCGAGGTCCGGCGGGGCCAGGTCAGCCGCGATGGCGGTCAGCGCAGCGAGCTCCTCAGCCATGCCAGCTTCGATCGCTGGCTGGTAGTGCTCATCGCGGATCGCGGCAAAGTCGACCAGTCCGAAAGGCAGAGTGGACGGCACCGCAAAAGGGTTGCTGGGATCAAGGGCCATACCGCCATCCTTACCCAACCCGGACGATCACCCAACCCAGAGGCTTCGACGGGCTCAGCCAACTTAGGTGGACTCAGCCAACTTAGGTGGACTCAGCCAACTTAGGTGAACTCGGCCAACTTGGGTGGGGCTCAGCCCGTCCCAGCTCCCGCCTCAGATCCCTGAGCTTGTCGAAGGGTCGGAGGGCTTCGACAAGCTCAGCCAACTTGGGCAAAGCCGCCAACTTGGGTAAAGCCGCCAACTTGGGTGGGGTCAGCCAAACTGCGGGAACGCCCGGGCCACCATCCCTACCTCGGCCGCGGGCAGACGTGGCCACACCGCCACCAGCGGCGCCAGGCGTCCCACCAGTTCGGCGATTCGGGGCGGCACCTGTGACGTCCGGCCCACTTCAGCTGCGGTCATCCAGCACAGCTCCACCGACTCGCCCTCACGAGGGGCCAACTGCGGCGCCCCGTCAATCACGAAGGCGAAGGCCAGATCGGTGTGCGTCCAGCCAGGCTCAACTTCGTGGACGTCCAAGGCGACTGGCGCCGGGAAACGACCAGGGCCAGCGACACACTCCAGCGCCAGCAGCGCGGAGAGCTGTTCGGGGATGACCCCGGTTTCCTCGCCCAGTTCGCGCAACACCGCCTGCCAGGGGTGCTCATCGGCTTCCACGTGGCCGCCCGGGGGAATCACCACCGGATACCGCTTGTGTTGGTGCAACAGCACCCGCGGTTCATCCTCGGCAGTGAAGACCAGCGCGCTGACAGTCAGACAGCTACCGCCCCGCGGCGCGGTGTGGCCCATAGCTCAGTTCCTTTCATCACACCGACCGCCAACGGCGGCCAAGAGGGATGCAGTGCGATCCTCGTCCCAAACAAGACCCGATTCGGGCTCAGCCTTTGGCCTTGCCCACCGGAATAGTGAGCGCCAGCAACACCAGGACGGTGAGGCTGCCAGCGGCGAGCAGCCAGTTCAGCCAGGCGGTCGCTCCCGACATGGGCTGCAGTAACCCAATAGCCGCCATCACGATTGCCAGAATGTGCAGGCCGCGGCTCCGCTTGAAGACGCCCCAAGTTGCCAGCGCATACAAGCCCGTCCAGACCAGCAACACCGCACCCACCAGGACTCCGTACGCGGCGCCGGAGGACCCTTCCGGAAGGAAGAGCAACCAGATGGACGCGACCGCCCAATAGGCGGTGATCGGGATGAGAAGTAGCACGGCGATCAGGCGCATCCGCGCCCGGGCCGAACCGGCGGTATCAGGAAGCTGCGGCACGCCCCATACGGTAGCGCCCAGACCTGTGTGCCCCCATTCACCCCACCGGGGCGGAGCGCCGCCGGTTCACCGGCGCGAAGATGACCAGGGCGAATAGGGTGTGCAGGTGAATCTCAACGTCGTGGAAATCATCGGTTACGTCGCTTCTGCCCTTGTGGTCGCGTCCTTCGCCATGAAATCGGTGGTCCGGCTGCGAATCGTGTCCCTGATCGGCTCGGTGGTGTTCGTCGCTTACGGCCTGATGCTCGGCTCGATTCCCCTGATCATCACCAATGTCGCCGCCGCCGGGCTGAACCTGTGGAATCTGCGGCGCGAGTTCCGTCCCAACCGCGATCTGGGCGCCGTGCCGATCGCGCCGGACGCGCCGTTCCTGTTGGACTTCCTCAACTCCCACCGCGACGACATTGCCCGATTCCACCCCAGTTTCAGCCAGCCCAATGACGGCGATTTCGTCCGGCTGCTCAACCGGGACGGGCTGCCGGCAGGTGCGATCATCGGGCAACCCGACGGCGAGACCCTCCGGATCAAACTGGACTACGTGATGCTGGCCTATCGCGATTCCCGCATTGGCAGCTGGCTCTACGGGCCCGGCGCGAAGACCTTCACCGACGCGGGCTTCACCCGCCTGATCGCTCAGCCCGAGTCGGAGGCGCTGCGGGCCTACCTGCTCAAGACTGGCTTCAGCGAATCAGACCAGGGACTCCAGCTGCAGCTGCGTCCCTGAGCTGATCGCCCAGCCTTCACTCACACAAGGTGAGTTCGCCAGCCCGAACCACCTCGGGCTTACCAACCCCCAAGAACATCAACTTGTTGGGCAGCTCCAACGCTTTGGTGCCATCGGGCAGACCCAGCTTGATGTACTTGGCGGCCGGGTACTTGGCCTTGAGTTGATTGAAAGTCAGGTTGAGCGGCACCCCATCGGCCATCGCCCACGGCTTGGGCAAGGCCTTGTTGAGTTGAAAACCCCACGCGGTCAGAGTGCGCGGTGAGCTCTTCTTGGTGGTCTTGGCACTGAACTGCACCCACAGGTCGTCATAGACCACGGTTTCGGCCCAGGGGCTGCTCGCGTCGAGCTCGCAGGACTGGCCCTGCATGCTGGTAGTCGGCTTGCCCACCCGCGCGGTGATCACCTTCACGACCTCAGCCTGGGCGGTGCCGAACGGCAGATCGGCGATCCCGTCCCCGGCAAGAGTCAGTGCGGACGCACTCGGCGTCGGCGATGGCTTGGCTGAAGTTGGCGGCGCCGAAGGAGACACCGAAGCGCTCGAGGCCGGAGCCGTGGGCGTGGTCGGCGTCGGGAAGGGCGGGGTTTTTCCACAGCCAGCCAGCGCCAGGGCCAGCACCATGGCAGAACCGGCGAGAGTGCCGAGACGATTCATCGAGGCTCCAGTCAAGAGGTCAACCCTGGGGGTTGAGGATCGCTACCGGCCAAGAGTACGTGCTCGGCCCAGCGGACCGAAACGGTTGCCGGAGCATTAACCTAGGCGGCAGCCAACGAAGGGATCGGCCATGAGCGCCGCAAGGACGAAGCGGATCGGGATTCTCACCGCTGGCGGTGACAGCCCCGGGCTGAACGCCGCTATCCGCGGATTCGGCAAGGCCGCGATTGGCAACGGCTGGGAGCTGATCGGCTTCCGTGACGGCATCCGCGGTCTGGTCGAGAATCGACACGTCCAGCTCGACTCCAAGGCGCTTTCGGGCATTCTCACGGTCGGCGGCACCATTTTGGGCACCAGCCGCGACAAAGTGCACAAGATGAACATCGACGGCGAGATCGTCGATGCCCGCCCGCAGGTGCTGGCCAATGTTGAGGCTGAGGGCCTGGACGCGCTGGTGCTGCTCGGTGGCGGCGGCACCCAGAAGAACGCATTACGCCTGGTGGAATCCGGCCTCAACGTGATCACCCTGCCCAAAACCATCGACAATGACGTACCCCGTACCGACACCACTTTTGGCTTCGCTACCGCCATGGAGATCGCCACTGAGGCGGTCGATCGGCTGCATTCGACGGCGCACAGCCATCACCGGATCATCCTGGCCGAGATCATGGGGCACCGCGCCGGCTGGCTCACCCTCGGCGCAGGGATCGCCGGCGGTGCCGACATCATTCTGCTGCCCGAAATCCCCTATTCGGTCGATAGCGTCGCGGAGAAGATCAAGACGCGAATGCAGCGGGGCAGCACCTTCTCCGTGATCGCAGTGGCCGAGGGTGCCCGCGACCTCTCTGATTCTGCCGATCTGGAGGCTGCTGAGCTGTTGGCCCGCTCAGCCAAAACCTCGGAATCGACTCGGGCCGCCAAACAGCATCTGGCCAACGTCATCGACACCCAACGGGAGCACACCTTCAAACTGGCCCGCGAGCTGGAAGCAGCCACCGGTCTGGAGTCGCGGGTGTCGATCTTGGGCTACGTACAGCGGGGCGGCACCCCGTGTGCGGCCGATCGACTGCTCGGCTCCCGGCTTGGGACGGCCGCCGCCCACGCCGTCGGGAAGGGCCAGTTCTCAGTGATGGTGGCTGCCCGTGGCGACGACACCGAGTTGGTTCCGCTGGAGGAAGTGGCCGGGCAGCTCAAGCTCGTTCCCCCGGACCACGAATGGGTGGCCACCGCTCGCAAGCTCGGCACCGGGCTGGGTGACTGAGACTGAGCTAGTTCCCTGAGCCCGCAACCGAAGTTCCCTGAGCCCGCAACCGAAGTTCCCTGAGCCCGCAACCGAAGTTCCCTGAGCCCGCAACCGAAGTTCCCTGAGCTTGTCGAAGGGTCCAAAGGTCCGGGCTGGCCTCGACGCCGCCGTCCCCAACTGGGAGTATTTCGACAGCACTCGCCACCAGCCCGCTATGGGCGAGTATCGATGCTGATCTTCAGGGGGACTGAAAATGGCAAGGCGCTTCACCCAGGTTGACGTCTTCGGCGACGGCGGAATCACCGGCAATCCGCTGGCAGTGGTTCACAACGCAGACGATCTAACCGACGAACAGATGCAGGCGTTCGCGTCCTGGACGAACCTGTCGGAAACCACCTTCCTACTGAGGCCGACCGAAGCCCGGGCTGACTACCGAGTGCGGATCTTCACCCCCAGCGGTGAGCTGCCCTTCGCCGGACATCCGACGCTGGGCACCGCCCACGTCTGGCTGGCCAGCGGTGGCCGTCCTAGCTCGACGGCTTGCATCGTGCAGGAATGCGGCATCGGTCTGGTGGAGCTTCGTGGCCAGGACGGCCGCCTCGCCTTCGCGGCCCCACCCCGGCTGCGCAGCGAGAAGCTGGGTCGCACCGAGGTGGCTCGAATCGCCCGCGCGATCGGCATCCCCGCCAAGGAGTGGGTGGCCCACGCCTGGGGCGACAACGGCGCGCCCTGGATGATGGTGCAATTGGCCGATGCCGAGGCCGTCCGCAGAGTCGAGGTGAACCGGGGCAAGCTCGGCGCCAGCGACTTCGTCGGCCTCATCGGCTTGGAGGCCGACGGCGGCAGGTACGCCTACGAGGTACGCGCGGTCTTCACCGAGGGCGAGGACCCGGTCACCGGCAGCCTGAACGCTGCGGCCGCCCAATGGATGCGGGAACGCAAACTGGTGCCAGCCTCCTACCTGGTGACCCAAGGCTCGGCCATCGGTCGCCATGGGGAGATCTCGGTCTACGACGACGGCGAGCGCATCTGGATCAGCGGCAAGGTGCGCAAAGTGATCTCCGGCGAGCTCAGCTACCCCACCGCCTAGCCCTAATCACGGGGACGGTTCCTCCGCACAGCTCACGGGGACGGTTCCCCGTCCAGGTCCGTCCCCGTGAGCTGCTCACCGGAACCGTCCCCCTGATTTGGGGGCGCCGCGGTGGGCAGTGTTACCTGTCGGGCGTCCCAAAGAGGCTGAGAGCCGGTCGCGCTGGGGCCGAAGCGGCGTAGCCTTGTTGAGTTCATCGAGCAAGGAAGAACCATGCCCGCACTGCGCTCCCGCACGACCACCCACGGTCGCAACATGGCCGGCGCCCGCGCCCTTTGGCGCGCCACCGGCCTGGTCGAATCAGACTTCGGCAAACCGATCGTGGCCATCGCCAACTCCTTCACCCAGTTCGTGCCCGGGCACGTCCATCTCAAGGACATGGGCCAACTGGTCGCCGGTGCGATCGCCGAGGCCGGTGGAGTGGGACGCGAGTTCAACACCATCGCCATTGATGACGGCATCGCGATGGGGCACGACGGCATGCTCTACTCGCTGCCCAGCCGGGAGCTGATCGCCGATTCGGTGGAGTTCATGGTCAACTCCCACAAGGCCGACGCGTTGGTCTGCATCTCCAACTGCGACAAGATCACCCCCGGCATGCTGCTGGCGGCGCTGCGGCTGAACCTTCCCACCGTGTTCGTCTCGGGCGGACCGATGGAGGCCGGCAAAGCCCACGTCTTCGAGGGCGTGGCGACCACCCGCCTCGACCTGATCGACGCCATGTACAAGGCAGTCGACGAGAGCATCACCGACGCCCAACTGGCCACCGTCGAGGAAAATGCCTGCCCCACCTGCGGCTCGTGTTCTGGCATGTTCACCGCCAACTCGATGAACTGCCTGCTGGAAGTGATCGGCCTGGCCCTGCCCGGAAACGGGTCGACGCTGGCCACCGCAGTCGCCCGCAAAGACCTGTTCCTGAACGCCGGCAAACTGGTGGTCGAACTGGCCAAGCGCTACTACGACGGCGAGGACGAATCCGTCCTGCCGAAGGCCATCGCCACTCGCGAGGCCTTCGCCAACGCGATGCGGGTCGATATCGCCATGGGCGGCTCAACCAACACCGTGCTGCACCTGCTGGCCGCCGCCCACGAGGCCGGGGTCGACTTCGATTCCGACGACATCGATGACCTCAGCCGCCACACTCCCTGCCTGTGCAAGGTTGCGCCCAACACGTCCAACTACTACATGGAGGACGTGCACCGCGCTGGCGGCATCGTGGCCATCATGGGCGAGCTTGATCGCGGCGGCCTGCTGGATCGCGGCGTCCACGCCGTCCACTCCGCAACGCTGGATGCCTGGCTGGCCGATTGGGACGTCCGCGGCGGCACCGCCACCGAGTTCGCCACCGAGCTCTTCCACGCCGCGCCGGGCGGAGTGCGCACCATCGAAGCGTTCAGCTCCAATGCCCGCTGGGACGAACTGGACACCGACGCCGCTGGGGGCTGCATTCGCAGCGTCGAGCACCCCTACACCGCCGACGGTGGGCTGGCGATCCTGAAGGGCAATCTCGCCGTGGACGGCTGCATCGTCAAGACCGCTGGCGTGCCCGAAGACCAATGGACCTTCGCCGGCCCAGCCATCGTCACCGAATCTCAGGACGAGGCTGTGGAGGCCATCCTGGGCAAGAAGGTGCAGCCCGGTCACGTCGTCGTCGTGCGCTACGAAGGCCCCAAGGGCGGCCCGGGCATGCAGGAAATGCTCTACCCGACCTCCTACCTGAAGGGTCTGGGGCTGGGCCCCTCCTGCGCCCTCATCACCGACGGACGCTTCTCCGGCGGCTCCTCGGGCCTGTCGATTGGGCATGTCTCGCCAGAGGCTGCCTCCGGTGGCCTGATTGGGCTGGTTGAAGATGGCGACATCATCGAGATCTCGATTCCCGAGCGTCGGATCGAGCTCAAAGTGGACGAGGCCACCCTGGCCGCCCGCCGCGCCGTCCGGGATGCCGAAGGCTGGAAGCCGAAGCACCGCGTCCGCGAGGTCTCGACTGCACTGAAGGTCTACGCCTCGCTGGCGTTGAGCGCCGACAAGGGTGCGGCTCGCTCGCTTGACTGAGAGCTCGGCGCGCCGACGCGAACTGGTTGAGGTGATCCGGTGATTCGCGCGCTCTTGATGGACGCCGACGGCGTCCTGCAGCGACCAGCCAAGGGCTTCCTGGCCGACTTCGCCGAACTCGGCGACGGCTGGGGGTTCGTGAAGGACATCTTCGCCGAGGAACCTCGGACCATGACCGGCAAAGTCGATCTGGCCGAGGTGTTGGCCGAGGTGATCGAGCGCCGCGGGCTGTCGATCACCCCCAACGAGGTGATCGCCCTGTGGTGCCGCATCGAGCCGGACCAGGCGATGCTTGACTTGGTAGCGCGCGCCAGGGCAGCGGGTGTGACCACCGTGCTGGCCACCAATCAACAGAGCTACCGCGGCGGCTGGATGCAGCAGAACCTGCCGTATGGCGACTACTTCGATCGCAGCTTCTACTCCTTCGAGGTGGGCTTGGCCAAGCCTGAGGTGGCCTACTTCGAGCACATCATCAACCAGCTCGGCATCGCCGCGAACGAGGCGGTATTCGTCGATGATCTGCCCAGCAACACCCGCGCCGCCCACCGCGCCGGTCTGCGGACGATCACCTTCGGGCCCGCCCATCCGCGGTGGCTGCTGAAGCTGCGGTTGCGCGCCCTCGGCGTGCGGGGCGTCTAGCTCAGGCTTCGACAAGCTCAGCCAACTTCCACAGCTCGGGCTTCGACAAGCTCAGCCAACTTCCACAGTTCCCTGAGCTTGTCGAAGGGTTGTCGGGCGTTTGAACCCGCGGCGGGGCTCATCTCAGCAGGCTCCGCAGGTCGCCGGTCCACGGACGGCGGTGGTAGAACCAACCCATGCGAGCTGTGGTGTACGAATCGGTTGGCGGACCGCTTGAAGTGCGGGAGATGCCCAAGCCGAGCTGTCCGGCCGACGGCGCGGTGGTGGCGGTCGAGGCAACCGGCATCTGCCGCTCAGATTGGCACGCCTGGCGCGGGCACGACCCAGTGCCATTGCCGATGATCCCCGGCCACGAGTTCGCCGGCGTGGTGGCCGAAATCGGTCCGGACGTCCGCGACTTCGCCGTCGGTGACCGGGTCACCGTCCCATTCGTCAACGCCTGCGGCCAGTGTTCCTGGTGTCGGGACGGCCAGGGCCAGGTATGCCCCGACCAGACCCAGCCGGGTTTCACCCACCACGGCTCCTACGCCGAACTGGTGGCCGTTCGGGCCGCCGATTTCAACCTCGTCCGGCTACCAGCGCAGGTGGACGCGGTCACCGCGGCGGCCCTGGGTTGCCGCTTCGCCACCGCTTTCCACGCCCTCACCGCGCAAAGCCGACCGGCTGCCGGAGATTGGGTGGTGGTTTTCGGCTGCGGCGGGGTGGGGCAGTCGGCGATTCTGATCGCGAAGGCGCTGGGCGCGCGGGTCGTTGGCGTGGATCCCTCAGGGGCGGCGCGGGAACTGGCCACCGACTTGGGCGCTGATGCCGTCTTCGCCGAGGCCGACCTCGCCGGGCTGCTCGCCCTCACCGGCGGCGCTGCGGTGAGCATCGATGCCCTCGGCAGCCCGGCAACTGCGGCCGCCTCGGTACGGGTACTGCGTCGGCGCGGACGTCACGTCCAGGTGGGGCTGATGTTGGGGGACGCCGCGACCGCCCCGCTGCCGTGGGGTGAGCTGGTCGCCAAAGAACTCGAAGTCGTCGGCAGCCACGGGATGGCCGCAGCCGACTACCCGGAGATGCTGGCGATGGTCGCCGATGGCCGCCTCGACATCTCTCGCCTCCTTGGGCGAGTGGTCAGCCTTGCCGATGCCCCGGCCGAGCTGGCCGCGATGGATCAGCTGGTCGCCGTAGGTGCCGGAGTGGTGGTCGCCAAGCTCACCTAACCGCCGCCAGCCCACCCGCCGTCACTTAGACGCCACCGGAGGGTTACAACCGCGCCGCAGGTTAGCCCTAAGCTCACGTCCGCCCTAAGCTCACCACCGCCCTAAACTGGGGCCCTCCGCTGCTTGATTCGAGAAACAAATGGCCCTCGACTTTTCCACTTGGACGCCGCACCCACACCGCGCGGCACTGCTGGCCGAAATCCACGCCCGCCCGTTCCGTCCGACCTCGACCCCGGCGAGGTTCCTTCGGTTCGCCTTTCTGACCACTGTCGAACAGGCAACCGCGGCCCGCAGCCGCGTCGCTGAGTTGTGCATCGCGGCCGGCGCGCTGCCACCCGGCCCGGCGACCAAACACCACCGGGCCACCCTCCCTGGGGTTGGTGGGCTGCCGTTGGAGCTGACCTATGAACAGCACGGCGAGTTCGTCACCTTCGACTTCAGCTTCGCTGGCACCGAGGCACCGTTCACCCCTGAGGCTGGCCAGATCGCCCACCTACTCCCCGACATCGGCGAGCCGGGTCAGCACATCGTCTCGGTTGATCTCTGTCTGGCCTCCTTCGGCACCGATTTTCGAGCTCCCTTCGATCAAGCGAGCCTGGCCGCTTCGAAGGTGCGCAAGGGCGCGGCCGTCATCGCCTCAGATTTCCGGGCCGATTCGGCTGGTTTCGTGCGCTGGCTGGTCATCAACAAGGATCTGGACGAGAACGCCGCCGGCGCGCTGTGCCAGCGAGTAATCGAGATCGAGACCTATCGCACGCTCGCCCTGCTGGGGCTGCCCGAAGCGATTCGCCTTGCACCTCACACTGCCCGCATCGAGTGGGAGCTGGCCGAGATTTCGACGGCCATGTCGGGTTCCCAGGGATACGCCGAAGACACTGATCTGTTGATCCAGCTGACCAAGCTGGCCGCCGATTTGGAGGCCGATGTGGCCGCCTCGGCCTACCGCTTTGGTGCCACCCGCGCCTACGACGACATCGTCACTCAACGACTGCGCG
Organism: Propionicimonas sp.; assembly: GCA_013791955.1. Taxonomy (GTDB): domain Bacteria; phylum Actinomycetota; class Actinomycetes; order Propionibacteriales; family Propionibacteriaceae; genus Propionicimonas. Next base: position 273,287 of record VMSW01000010.1, on the reverse strand, counting down.
CCGTTGGGGAAGAGAGCGTCGGCAACTATTCGACCATCACCAGCTTCCTCACCCGGCGCAGCACCCCGGCGCTGCGAACCTGCCGGTCGATCGAGCAGCGCCAAGCTGAGCTGTCCAAGAAGCTGTCGCGGGGCGCCAATCTGCTGCGTACCCGGGTGGACGTGGAGATCGAGCAGCAGAACTCCGAGTTGCTGCACTCGATGAACTCCCGCGCTTCGATGCAGCTCCGACTCCAGCAGACGGTGGAAGGTCTGTCGGTGGCGGCGATCAGCTACTACGTGGTCAGCCTTCTCGGCTATGTCTACAAGGCGATGAATGAAGCGGGCTGGCTGATCGACCCCAACATCGCCATGGGCGTGAGTGTGCCGTTCGTGCTGGTGGGCATTTGGTGGCTAGTGCGGCGCGTCCGCCGCCGCCACTCGGAAGACTGACGCCTCACCAGTCGAAGGCGCGAGCCAACCGCGTCAAGCCCTCAGCGATCACGGCTGGGGTGTTGGTGACGAACGAGAGCCGCATTGTGGAGTGGTCAGGGTCGGCGGCATAGAACGGCCAGCCCGGCACGAAGGCCACCCCGGCCTCGATTGCGCGCGGCAGCACTTCGGCAGTGTTCACTGCGCCGCCCAACTCGGCCCACAAGAACATGCCGCCTTCTGGACGGTTCAGCTTCGCCGTGGCCGGCAGCAGCGGCAACAAGCCCTCAACCATCGCGTCGCGGCGCTGCCCGTAGGCCGCGGCCACTTTCGCGATGTGCGCGTCCAGGTCGCAGTTGGCCAAGTAATGCGCCACCGCGAGCTGATCGGTGACCGCGGTCTGCAACCCGACTGCCTGTTTGCCGACCTCGAGCGCCCGCAGGATCGGACCCTCGGCTCGCAACCAGCCGATCCGCACTCCGGGGGCCATCGTCTTCGAAGCCGAGTTCTGCAGGACGGTCTGCGCGGCCATCCCCGGCAGGGCCGCCAATGGCGCCACCGGATCCCCGTCGAAGCGCAGCTCGCCGTAGGGGTCGTCCTCCAGTAGCGGCGTGCCGGTGCGCACCAGGATTTCGGCCACCGCTTCGCGGCGGGTGGCTGGCATCGTCCGTCCGGTCGGGTTCTGGAAGTTGGGCACCAGGTAGACGAACTTCGGTCGGTGTTCGGCGATGGCTGCGGCCAGTTCGTCGGGCAGCACGCCGTGGTCATCACTGGGCACCGGCACCAGGCGAGCGCCAGCCAGGCTGAAGGCCTGCACTGCGGCCAGGTAGGTGGGCTGTTCGACCAGCACCACATCGCCGGCATCCAGCAGGGCCATGCCCACCAGGAACAGGCCCTCCTGGGAGCCGGAGGTCACCTGAATGTCCTCAGCTACAGTCGGCAACTGCCGGTTCAGCCGCGCGGCCACCTGCTCGCGCAGCTCAGGTTCCCCCGGCGTGCTGGCGTACTGCAGGGCCCGCTTGGCCTGATGGGTGAGGACGTAGTCGAAGGCAGCCGCGAAATCGTCGGTCTCGAACAGGTTCGCGTCCGGAATGCCACCGGCGAAGGAGATGATGTCGTCACGGCCGATCACCGACTGAATGTCGCGCACCGGCGAGCTCTTGACCTCGGCAAAACGGGTGGACAGACGGAAACCGGACGCATTCACAGCAGCGATGGTTTCACGCCATCTGCGATGCGCCCGGGACCGTCCGAGCAGTGGTGAGCCAGCTCGGGCTACGCCGCTTGCTCGGCGGCGTCGGCGAGGTTGCGAGCCACGAAAGCGGAGTACGCGCCCAGATAGGCACGCAGGAATGCCTTGGTGTCTTCGCTGTGCACCGTGCCGTCTTCCCCGTAGACCTCTGGGGAGAAGGTCAGGTAGCCCTCTGGCTGACCGAGCTGAGGCACGTCCAAGAAGCCCAACACTGTGCGCAAGGCCGCCTGCATCACTGCCGTGCCGATGGCACCGATGGAGGCACCGATCACTGCGGTCGGCTTACCTGCGAAGGAGTTCTTGCCCCACGGACGAGAGCCCCAATCCAGAGCATTCTTCAGCGGGCCGGGGATCGAGCGGTTGTACTCGGGGGAGACGATCAGCAGGCCATCGGCAGATTCAACCGCCTGCTTGAGGGCCACCACCGGGGCGGGCAGCTCAGCTTCGAGGTCGGTGTTGTAAAGCGGCAGGTCGCCGATGCCGATCTCGAAGAACTCCAGCTCGGCAGGGGCGAGCTTGATCAGGGCCTTCGATAGGCGACGGTTGATCGAGGTGCTGGAAAGGCTGCCGACGAGGTAGCCGATGCGGTAGGTCATGAGGTTCTCCTTGTTGAGGGGTCCTTTAGTAGAACGTTCAATCACTGCCAGAGATTCCCGACCCCGAGGAGAGCCTGGATGAGCGGCCAACTCAGGGCGCGAGGCGTTCCTTCAGCCAGTTGCCTTCAATCAACCGGAACCGCACCCGGTCGTGCAGTCGACTCTTGCGTCCAGCCCAGAACTCCCAGGCATCAGGCACCAGCCGATAGCCACCCCAATGCTCGGGACGGGATGGGTGCAGCCCAAGGGTGGCCGCAGCTTTGGCCGCATTGGCCAACAACACGGCCCGGTTGGCGATCACCTCGCTTTGCGGAGACGCCCAGGCGCCGAGCCGCGAGTCCAAGGGACGTTTGGCGAAGTAGGCGTCTGATTCCTCAGCTGTGGTGCGCTCCACTCGGCCTTCGATGCGCACGACTCGTTCCAGCTCCACCCAGTGGAATTGCAGTGCCGCGTGCGGATTGGCTTCCAGCTCACGACCTTTTCGGCTGCGGTAGTTGGTGTAGAACACCACCCCGGCGGCGTCGAAGCTCTTCACCAACACGATTCGAGTGGACGGCCGCGAATCCGGCCCGACCGTGGCCAGGGTCATCGCATTGGGCTCTGGCACCCCGGCCTTGACCGCATGGTTGAACCACTTCTCGAACAGCGCTAGCGGCTCGTTGCCAGCCGACTCCTCATCAAGCCCGTCGCGTTCGTAGCTGGTGCGCATGTCCTCAAGGTCCACTCCATCAGGCTAGACCCGAGCCTTTCGACCCTTCGACAGGCTCAGGGAACTGTGTGGGGTGGGCTCAGGGAACTGTCTAGTTGGCTGAGCCCGTCGAAGCCCTAAGTTGGCTGAGCCTGTCGAAGCCCCAAGTTGGCTGAGCCCGTCGAAGCCCCAAGTTGGCTGAGCCCGTCGAAGCCCCAAGTTGGCTGAGCCCGTCGAAGCCCCAAGTTGGCTGAGCCCGTCGAAGCCCCAAGTTGGCTGAGCCCGTCGAAGCCCCGGCGACTAGCCCGGCTCACCGCGCACCGCCAGCGTGGGCGGACGGTCGCCGCGGATCGAGGCGACCATGTCGATCACTTGGCGAGTGGCAGCCACGTCGTGGGCCCGATAGACGGTCGTGCCCAGCCAACCGGCCACCGCGGTGGCGGCCAAGGTGCCGTAAAGCCGCTCATCGACCGGGCGATCCAGGGTTTCGCCGACGAAGTCCTTGCGGCTGAGGGCTTGCAGCACCGGATAGCCCAACTCGACCACCGCCGCCGTGGCCCGCAACACCCGCAGCGAATGCCGAGTGGTCTTGCCAAAATCGAGGGTTGGATCGACGATCACTCGGCCGGCTGGCACGCCCGCGGCTACCGCCCGCGCCGCGCCTGCGTCCAAAGTGGCCAACACGTCGCGCACCACCGCGTCCGGATCGTCTCCGTACGTGATCGCCACCGGGTCGGTGCGCGGCGGCAGTCCACCGGTGTGGGTGACCACATAGCCAGCGCCGATCTCGGCGGCCACCGAGACCAATTCCGGATCAGCCCCGGCCCAGGTGTCGTTGATCACGTCCACCCCGGCCTCGGCGCAGGCCAGAGCGACCGGCGCCCGCCAAGTGTCCAGGCTGATGATCACCTCGGGGTAGCGCTCACGCAGCGCGAGCAGGAAGGGACGCACCCGCTCTACCTCTTCAGCGACGCTCACCTCGCCGCCATCCTGTCCGGCGCGCACTCCACCAACGTCGATCAGGTCAGCACCGTCAGCCAGCATTTGCCCTGCCGCCGCCAGGCCGTCGCCGAAGTCGTAGCGGGCCGCGGCATAGAACGAATCCGGGGTGCGGTTGATGATCCCCATCACCGCCGGACGGGCCGCATCGAAGCGACGTCCGCGAAGCTCTAATTGGGCCGCAGTGGGCAGGTGCAGCGGCGATCGGTCGGGCATGCCTCAACTTTGCAGCACCACCGCCATGATTACCCAACCCCTCGCCGATCGGCGGACGGCGCCATGCGCCAGCGGCTGCCGTAATCAGGGCCCGCTTGGCGCCGCACCACAGCTGGGCAGATGTGCTGGCACCAATAGGCGCAAATCGCCACGAAGTGCGCCTCATCCCCCTACGATTTTGTTGGACCCTTTCGGTTCAACCGTGTCTGACTTGGGGGAACAATGGAGTACGAGTACAGCACCAATGACCCTGCCGTAGTAGCAGCAATCATGACGCCGATCATGTTGATCAGCCTGGTTTTGGCAGTCATCATGATCATCGCCCTTTGGAAGATCTTCACCAAGGCCGGCGAGCCCGGCTGGGCGGCGATCGTTCCTATCTACAACGCCTACGTCGAGTTCAAGATCGCCGGGATGAACCCCTGGATGTTCCTGCTACTTTTCGTCCCGATCGCCAACATTGTCGTCGCCATCATGGTGGCGTTGAAGCTGGGCGAACGGTTCGGCAAGGGCGGCGCCTGGTCGTTCTTCCTGCTGATCCTCATCCCGATCGGTTACTTGATTCTTGCCTTTGGCAAGGCCGTTTACTCCCCACCGATCGCTGCCGGACGCTACTCAAGCGGCATGTACCCGCCGCCGCCCGCTGCGGGCTACGCTCCGCCCCCACCGCCAGCCCAGTAACCAAACCCAAGAACCGGTGGCTGCACTCGTTGAGAGCGGCCACCGGTTCTTTTGGTTCCCTGAGCTTGTTTCAGTTCCCTGAGCTTGTTTCAGTTCCCTGAGCTTGTCGAAGGGTCACGCCGGGGCTTCGACAAGCTCAGCCAACTTAGTGGGGCCCAGCCAACTTAGTGGGGCCCAGCCAACTTGGTGGGGCCCAGCCAACTGAAGATCGGTCAGGCAATAACCACCAGCAGGTCGCCACCTTCAACGGCCTGAGCGGCACCGATGGCGCACCGCTGAACCGTCCCGCCGACTGGGGTGGTGATCGCAGCTTCCATCTTCATCGCCTCGATGGTGGCCACCTGCTCACCGGCCGCCACCTCCTGGCCGACCTCGACGGTCAAAGTGACCACGCCAGCGAACGGCGACGGCACCTGGCCAGGCACCGAAACATCAGCGCGCTCAGCGGTCACCTCGGTGGACTTCACCGACTCGTCGCGGACGTTGACCACCCGAATCTGGCCACTGACCGCCCCGACCACCTGGCGAATACCGCGATCATCGGCATCGCCGATGGCCGACAGCTTCAGCAGCACGTTCTTGCCCTTGCGCAGCGTTACCTCGACCTCTTCGCCCAGCTTCAAGCCGTGCAGGAACTCCTTGGTGGGCAGCACCGTCAGCTCGGAATAGTCGGCCACGGCCTCTTCGTAGTCCCTGGTCGGGCCGGGGAACAGCAGACGATTGAGCGTCCGACGAGGCTCGGCCACCAAAGCGGCCGAATCAGCATCACTGAGCTCGGTGATCACCGGCTTGGTCACCCGTCCGGCCAACGCCTTGGTGCGGAACGGCTCAGGCCAGCCGCCGGGCGGGTCACCCAGGTCGCCGTTGAGGAAGCCGATCACCGAATCGGGAATGTCGTACTTGGCCGGGTTGGCCTCGAAATCGGCCGGGTCAGCATTGCGTCCCACCAGGGCCAGGGCCAGGTCACCGACCACCTTCGAGGAGGGCGTCACCTTCACCAGGTTGCCGAGAATCTTGTTCGCCGCGGCGTACATGTTCTCGATGTCCTCGAACCGGTTGCCCAGACCGAGCGCCATCGCCTGCTGGCGCAGGTTCGACAGCTGGCCGCCGGGAATTTCGTGGTGGTAGACCCGTCCGGTCGGGCCGGGTAGACCCGACTCGAAAGCGCCGTAGAGGTTGCGCACCTGCTCGAAGTACGGCTCCAACTCGGTCACTGCGGTCAGGCTGAGCCCAGTGTCGCGCTCGGTGCCTTCCAGCGCTGCCACCAACGCTGACATCGACACCTGCGAGGTGGTGCCAGCCATCGAGGCCGCCGCCACGTCGACCGCGTCCACCCCGGCATCGACGGCCGCCAACAGCGTGGCCAACTGGCCACCAGCGGTGTCGTGGGTGTGTAGGTGCACCGGCAGGTCGAAGTTGGCTCGCAACGCAGTGACCAGCTTGGCCGCTGCGGGCGCCCGCAGCAGACCGGCCATGTCCTTGATCGCCAGGATGTGCGCCCCAGCCTTGACCAGCTCTTCAGCCAAGCCCAGGTAGTAATCCAGGGTGTAGAGCGTCTCCGACGGAGACAGCATGTTGCCGGTGTAGCAAAGGGACGCCTCAGCCACCGCGTGGTCGGTTTGCAGCACCGCCTCGATCGCCGGACGCATCTGGTCAACGCAGTTCAGCGAATCGAAGATGCGGAAGACGTCCAGGCCCGAGCGGGCGGCCTCCTCGACGAAGGCGTTGGTGACCGCCAGCGGGTAAGGGGTGTAGCCAACGGTGTTGCGGCCCCGCAGCAGCATCTGCAGCGGCAGGTTCGGCATCGCCGCATGCAGCTTCTCCAGCCGCGTCCACGGATCTTCCTTCAGGAAGCGCAGCGCCACGTCATAGGTGGCCCCGCCCCAGGCCTCAACGCTGAACAGTTGCGGCAGCGTCCGGGCAATGGTGGGGGCGGCCTCCAGCAGATCGCGGGTGCGAACTCGAGTGGCCAACAGCGACTGGTGGGCATCGCGGAAGGTGGTGTCGGTGACTGCCACCGCCTTCTGCGCGCGCAATTCCGCGGCCCACTGGGTCGGCCCAACCGCCAACAGCCGCTGGCGCGAACCGGCGGGCGGCTCGGCCTCCAGCGCCTCCGGAGCCACGACCGGCAGCTTCTCGCGGGGATGGATCGAGATGCGCGCAGCCCCGTTGGGCTTGTTGACGCTCACCCAGGCCAGGTAGTTGAGCAGCTTGGTGCCCCGGTCTGCCGAAAGGGTGTGGTGGGTGAGGTAGGGGCGCTCGTCGATGAAAGAGGTGTTGACGTTGCCAGCCAGGAAATCGGGGTCGGAGAGCACTGCCTCCAGGAAGGGGATGTTGGTGGAGATGCCGCGAATCCGGAACTCGGTCAGCGCCCGGTAGGCCCGCCGAGCCGCCGACAGGCGATCAGAGGCCCGACAGGTGAGCTTGACCAGCATCGAGTCGAAGTGGGCGCCTACCTCTGAACCGCTGAACACCACGCCGCCGTCCAGCCGGACCCCAGCACCACCGGGTGAGCGGTAGACCGAAACAGTGCCCGTGTCGGGACGGAAGCCGTTGCTCGGGTCTTCGGTGGTGATCCGACACTGCAGGGCCGCCCCGCGAACCTGGATTGAATCCTGGCTCAACCCCAGGTCAGCCAGGGTTTCGCCGCTGGCGATCCGAATCTGGGAGCTCACCAGGTCGACGTCGGTGACCTCCTCGGTGACGGTGTGTTCCACCTGGATGCGGGGGTTCATTTCGATGAAGACGAAGCGACCATCCTCACCGAGCAGGAACTCCACGGTGCCGGCGTTGCGGTAGTTGATGTGGTGGGCAAAACGCACCGCACCTTCGCACATTTCGCGGCGCACTTCCGGGTCAAGATTGGGTGCTGGTGCCAGCTCGATCACCTTCTGGTGACGCCGCTGCACCGAGCAGTCACGCTCGTAGAGGTGAATGGTGTCGCCAGTGCCGTCGGCCAGGATCTGTACCTCGATATGGCGGGGACGGATTACCGCCTCCTCCAGGTACATCCGCGAATCGCCAAAGGCCGAAGATGCCTCGCGCATGGCCTCGGCCACGGCTGCCGGGAGCGCCTCGGCCGTCTCGACCCGCCGCATGCCACGCCCGCCGCCACCGGAGACGGCCTTCACGAACAGCGGGAACCCAATCTCCGGCGCTGCGGCCAGCAAGACCTCAGCATCGTCGCTCGGCTCCGAGCCGCGCAGCGTGGGCAGGCCAGCTTCGCGGGCCGCGGTGATGGCCCGCGACTTGTTGCCGGTGAGCTCCAACACGTGATGGGAGGGCCCGATGAAGGTGATCCCAGCGTTCTCACAGGCTTGGGCCAGATCGGGGTTTTCCGACAGGAAGCCGTAGCCGGGATAAATCGCGTCGGCACCGGCCTGCTTGGCTGCCGACACGATCCCGTCCACATCGAGGTAGGCCCGCACGGGGTGCCCCGGCTCGCCAATCTGGTAGGACTCGTCGGCCTTCAGCCGGAATTCGGCGTGTCGGTCTTCATGGGTGAACACGGCCACGGTGCCGATGCCCAGTTCGGTGGCGGCCCGAAATGCGCGCACGGATATCTCGCCGCGGTTGGCCACCAGGATCTTGCTGAACATGTACTTCTCCTTGGTCGGATTTCCGCGCAGCGTAGGGGTAATCACCGGCCGGTGTAACCCCTAGGCGTCCCGCATGGACGTGGCTACCGCCTAGACGGCCCAGAATCGGTCGAGTTCAGGGGCAATACGTCGCCCCTGAACCCGTCCAGCCGCCAGTATCGCCGAAGTGCGCTGCCCGGCGAGTGGATCTGGTCCCATCGCTGCTCGGCTCGCCGAATCTGGGGAGACAATCCGCACCGCCGAGCCGTGATTCGCCAGCGATGCGCCTTGGGCCTGAGCCCGACGATGCGGACGGACGGCGCCGCCGTTCGGCACCAACGCGAGGACCGATTGAGCACCGACGGCCAGATCGAGATTCGCCGGTGAGCGCAGCCCGCCATCAAAGTGCAGGCGGCCCTCCACCCGTACCGGCGGGAACACTCCAGGGAGTGCGCAGCTTGCCGCCACCGCCAACGACAGCGACACCGGCTGGGAGGCGGTGAAGTAGGCCGGCCTGCCGGTAACCACATCGGTGGCCACGATCACCAAGGACTCCGGCCAGTCGGTTTCGCCCAGGTCGGGCACCAGCCGCTCCACCCAGACCGCCTCGGCCGCTGCCGTCCAACCACGCGCAGCGGCCCGTCCCAGCCAAAGCAACGCCTGGCGGCGGCTGGGGTAGAGCTGGGCGGCCACCAGCGCCGGGAGCACCCGCAGCGGCGTCCGGTCGAAGCCGACCAGTTCGCCGCCAAGGCCGACCAGAAGCAACTCCAGGTCAGCGCCAGTGGTGAGGCGGGCCGCCACCACCGCCCCGGCAGAGGTGCCGATCACTCGGTCAGCGGCCAGGTTGACGCCGGCATCGGCCAACCCCACCAGCACCGCGAGTTCCCACGCGATTCCGGTGGCACCCCCGCTGCCGAGCACGAGGGCGGTGTTGATGCTCATTCGACGATTCTGGCACCTGAGCACAGCCGCGCTGGCTCGCCGATTGTTCAAGATCAGCTAAGAGGTGCCCCGCGCGGCCCGATTGCCTCTCGACCGGCCAACAGGCGGCGGGCAGACTGGTGCCCGAGGTGCGCCGGATTCCACAGCAGGCTCATGGACACTGAGCCGCAACATCACAGGAGACCCCCATGAAGCTAAGCCACTCTCTTGCCGCTGGCGCCGCCCTGCTGGTCACGGCTGGCTGCGCGATCACCCCGCCGAGCCTGCCGTCAGTCTCGGCCAGTGCGCCACCGACCGCTTCGGCCACCACCTCCGCCTCGCCCACAGTGGCGACTTCACCGCCAGTCGTCGCGCCCACCGTCCCGGGTGCCGCCGGTGCCCTGGACGTGTCCGCCTACGAGGTGAGCATGTTCGCTAGCCCGACGGGGGCCATCTGGTGTGCTGTCAAGGAAGACTCGGCGTGGTGCCACTTCCCATCGGGCTACCAGGCCAAGGTGCCCACTTCTGAAGAGGTGTGCCCCGAAGAACAACTCGACGTGACCGGGGTCGCGGTCGGCAACAAGGTCGAGTATTTCTGCAGCGGTGATCCGACCGCCTTCCCGGCGCTCAACAACGCCGGCTACGGGCTGGAGTGGTTCGCCAGTTCCGGCTTTCCGAAGGTGAAGTACTCCGACTTCACCTTGGCGACGCTGCCGTACGGCAAGAAGCTGGCCGACGGAAGCTTCGTCTGCCTCAGCGAGAAGTCCGGCATCACCTGTGGCGACACCTCGACCGGGATCGGCTTCAAGATGGCCAAAGCTGGCGTGACCTTCATCTCCTGAGCCAACCCCAGCACCCCGTCCCAGCCCGCCCCCCTCCCGTCCCCAGCTTTGCGCCCCTTAGGCGGCTTTGCGCCTGCTATAGGGGGCGCAAAGCGTGTTACGGGGCGCAAAGCGGGGGAGGGGGACGTTGAACGGCCAGACGGCCCGTTTTGTCCACCCGCCTAGCCTGTGAGCGAGCTTTGTCCACCCGCAGCGCTCGACCACGGCAATGGCCGAGTGCTTACCCAGTCACGGAAGGCTGCACATGCGCACCTCCTTCAAGGCATCACTGGCGATGATCGCCCTCGGCCTGGCTCTGACCGGCTGCACCGAAGTGGCCACCTTTCCAGCGAGCACCACTCCCACTACGGTGCCGTCAACTTCAACCAGTCCGACCTCGGGCAACCCGAGCGAGCCCACGCCATCTTCGGCGCTGCCTGATGCCGCCGGGGCGATCGATGGGAGCGGTTGGGATTTCAACTCCTTCGTCACCCCGAGCGGAAACATCGTCTGTGGCCTCACCGCCGAGGGCGTCCGCTGTGATCTGCCGGAGGGCTTTGCCGGCAAGACGCCCAAGGACTCGGAGTTCTGTGACGAGGCCGGCATGTTGGGGGTGACCTCGGTGCACGTGGACGAGACCACCACCGACTTCTTCTGCGCCAACGATCCGGCCGGTTCCCCGTGGGTCGGTGGCGAGGAAACCAAATGGTGGAAGTCCGACTTCGGGTCAGTCAAGGACGGCGACGACAAGGCCGCTGTGCTGCCCTACGGCAAGAAGCTGGCCACCGGCGACTTCGTCTGCGTCAGCGACAAGATCGGGGTGACCTGCGCCAACACCAAGCGCGGCATCGGCTTCACCCTCGCCAAGGCTGGGGTGACGTTCTACGGGGGCAAGTAGGCCCGGAATCGCCGCGGGCGTAGCGACATCGATCTGGTGCGACGTAGCTGTAACCCAACCCTGGGTATCGTGTCGCCATGTCCGCGTCGGCCGCCGAGCTCTCCAGCCCGTTGATCGAGGCCTACCGGGCTCATCCAGCTCGGGCGCCTCACGACGAACTCCTCACCACTGAAGGCGTTCGTGAGCAGGGGGCCATGCTGGCCAGCGCCATCGATTCTCTCGGCCTGGCTGGGCTCTTGGCGGCCCGAGCCGAGGTGGGCAATCAGGCAGCCGCGGACGGAGCCAGTTTCGGCGAGGCCGCTGATCGCCAACCCTGGCTGATCGATCCGCTGCCGCTGCCGCTCTCGGCCGCCGACTGGTCAGGACTGGCCGCTGGTCTGGAGCAACGCGCCCGGCTGCTGGATGCGGTGTTGGCCGACCTCTACTCGACCCGCACGCTGTTGCGGCGCCGGGTGCTCCCGGCGGCCGCCGTCCTGGCCCATCGCGGGTTTGCCAGGGCCGCTGACGGTTCACTTGGTAGTGGACGCCAACTGCTGCTCACCGGCACCGACCTGGGTCGCGGCACCAGCGGCGAATGGGTGGCACTGTCTGATCCAACCCAATGCCCGGCCGGGGCCGGACTGGCGATGGCTACCCGCCGAATCGTCACCAAGGCGATTGCCGGACTGCATCGTGGCAGCGATCTGGCCCGGCTACGCGGCTTCTTTCTGACCACTACCGGCGCCCTGCTCGATGCTGCGCCTAGCCAGGCCGAAACGCCGCGAGTGGTGCTGCTGTCGCCGGGGGCGGGCAGCCCGTCCGCCTTCGATCAAGGGCTGTTGGCCACCCTGCTCGGCTTCCCGTTGGCCGAGGCCGACGACCTGGTAGTGAGCGCCGGCCGGGTACTGCTGCGGGCTGGCGACGCGCTGGAGCCGATCGACGTGATCTTGCGTCGAGTGGGCGACACAGTGGCCGATCCGCTCGAATCCCGCGGCGATTCCGAAGTGGGCGTGCCCGGCCTGGTGGAGGCAGTGCGACGTGGCACGGTGAAGGTCGCCAATCCGGTGGGCACCGCCGTGCTGGACAATCCCGCGCTGATCGCTGCGCTACCGGGGGTGTGTCAGGCATTGCTCGGCGAGGACCTGCTGCTGGCCTCCCCCCCTACCTGGTGGTGCGGTGAGCCGGCCCAGGCCGACCACGTGCTGGCCAGGCTGACCGAGCTGGTGATCAAGCCGCTGTCGCCAAGCGCCGGCCGGCCGATCTACGGCTGGCTGCTCGATGCGACCCAGCGGGCTGAGTTGGCTGCGGCGATCAGGGCCGAGCCGTGGGCCTGGTGCGGTCAGGAGGCCGTCGAGCTCTCCACCGCACCGGTGGTCACCCCGTCCGGGCTTGAGCCCCGCCGGCTGGTCTTGCGCGCGTTCGGCGTCGCCACCACCGGCGGCTACCAGTTCCTACCCGGTGGTTTGGGACGGGTGGCACCCAGCACCACTGAGCTGAGCGTTTCCAGCGCCAACGGCGCCTTGGCCAAAGACGTGTGGGTGCCAGCCACCGCTCAAGCTGTGGCCAGCGATTCGGCCCGTCCCCGCCTTCAACTCGCCCGCGAGACCGCGCTGCCGCCGCGGGTGGCCCACACCTTGATGAACCTCGGCCGCCTGGGCGAGCGGGCTGAAAGCACCGCACGGCTGGTGAAGGTGGCCGACGACTTCACCGAAGACTTCGGTGCCCATCCGGGTTCAGCTGGGGCGGCTGCGGTGAGCGCCCTGCTGCGCGGCGTGGCTGGCATCACCGGCACCGAACGGAAGCTGAACGAGAGCAATCTGTCCTACCTGACCCGGGTGACTCTGGATGCCAGCGAGCCGGGCGGGGTGCACCACAGCGTGCGACGGTTGATCGTCGAAGCCCAAGAGGTGCGCGATCTGCTCAGCGTCGATTGTTGGAGCGTGTTCAACCGCTTGGAGCAGACCCTGACCGGCGGGGTGCCGCAGGCGAGCACCCTTCAGCAACTGCTGGCCGATGTGCTCGAATCCCTGTTGGCCTTCTCCGGCATCATGGCCCAATCGATGGTGCGCGACTCGTCTTGGGCCTTCCTCGATGCCGGCGGACGGCTGGAGCGTGCCGCGCATACCGTCAAGCTGCTCCGGTTCACCCTGCTGGCTCAAAACGGGGATCGAATCGAGCCGTCGGCCGAACTGGCCGCTGAGGCCGTCCTGCGCGCGGGGGAGAGCATCATCACCCACCGTCGCCGGGCCGCGGCTGGCACCGGACCAGCGACCGGTACCGAGTCGGTTCGCCAACTGCTGGTGCACGATCACGCCAATCCGCGCTCGGTCGCCTTTCAGCTCGGCGAGTTAGCCAACGACCTGCGAATGGCTGGCGATGACCGCATCGCTGCCCAGGTTGAGGCGATCATCGCCGAGGTGGACGCCAACGCTGGCGCGCCGGCCCACCGCAGTGCCGAGCAGTTGGCCAGCCTGGCCACTGCCCTGGCAGCGCTGGGCGAGCGGATCGCGGCCCGGCACTTCACCCGGCAGGCCCGCCGTCGCACCGCTGAACCCGCCTGGACGGTGTCCCGATGACTGTGCCACCGCGCCGCTACCGAGTTCGTCACGTCACCAGCTACACCTACGACGAGCCGTTGGAGGCCTGCTACAACCGCGGCCTGCTTCGTCCCCGTGACACCGAGCATCAGTTGGTGCTCAGCTCCCAGGTGCAGGTGACCCCGCAGCCGGAGCTACTCACCGAGCACCAGGACTACTTCGGCAACCATTCGGTCTACCTGGAGTTGCGCACGCCGACGACGCAGCTGGCGGTGGCCGCCGAGAGTGTGGTCGAGGTTTCGTGGCCGCCGCCTGATCTGGCCGGCCTGAATCATTGGACGGTGGCCGAAGCGGTCGCGTTCGGGGCGGCCACCGACCCGTTGGATCTGGCTGATTTTGGCTTGCCTTCCCCGATGGTCTGCATCGATGCGACCGTCGGCGACTATGCGGCCGCGGTGCTGCGTCCCGAGGCCCGGCTGGGGGAGGCTCTGGTGGCACTTAATGCGGCCATCGGCGCTGACTTCAGCTACGCCAAAGGGGTCACCTCGGTGCACACGACCCTGGCTGAGCTGTTGGAACTGCGGCAGGGGGTCTGCCAGGACTTCGCCCAGTTGGCGATCGGCTGTCTGCGCGCGGTCGGCCTGCCGGCCCGCTACGTCAGTGGCTACCTGGAAACCACCCCACCACCGGGACGCGAAAAACTGCGCGGGGCTGATGCCACCCACGCCTGGGTTTCGGTGCTCACCCCGCTCGGTTGGGTGGATCTGGATCCGACCAACGGCCAGTTCGTTGATTCGGCCTACATCGTCACCGCTTGGGGCCGGGACTTCTCAGACGTCTCGCCGCTGCGCGGGGTGGTGTTCACCGAGGCCGCCAACTCGTCCCTGAGTGTCGAAGTGGACGTCGAACCCCTCGAAGCACCCTGAGCTTGTCGAAGGGTCGAAGGGACACAGGCTTCGACAAGCTCAGCCAACTTGCAGTAGGTGACCCACCCCCAGCTCCCTGAGCCCACCCCCAGCTCCCTGAGCCCACCCCCAGTTCCCTGAGCGCACCCCCTAGCTCCCTGAGCCACCCCCAGTTCCCTGAGCCTGTCGAAGGGTCGAAGGGGCGCCTAGGCCAACAGGTCGGCGTAGTCGGGGTGCATTTCGAACCAGCGCACCACATAGGGGCAGGTCGGTTGCACTTTCAGTTCTCCGGCGACGCGAAGCTCATCCATCACGTGCTGAACCAGCTTGCCGGCGATGCCTTGGCCTTCGAATTGGCGGGGCACAAGGGTGTGATCGAAATTGGCCACCCCGGCCGTCCGGACGTAGTGGGCCTCTCCGGCCAGCTTGCCGTCCAGCCAAGCCTCGTAGCGGTTCAGTTCCTCATTGTGTTTGAACTCCATCGGCGTCCTCCTATTCGCAGACTACCGGCGAAGTAGTGCCCCAAGACTGGGTCGAGCTTTGCCGTCGGTTCCCACTCGGTGAATGGCCCTGGCTGGGCGGAGCATGATTCACTGGCTGACATGCGCTTGTCCCCCCGGTTTGCCCTTATCACTGGCGGTTTCGTTGCCTTGGCGTTGATCGGTGGCTGTGCGGTCTCCACCGTCGGCGAGGCGTCGGCTTCGGCGGTCCAGGTCACGGCGAGCTCAAGTGCCAGCCCCAGCCCCACCGTCGCTCCGAGTGAGCCGGTCGGCCCGCTTGAGGGCCGCACCATTGTGATCGATCCCGGTCACACCGGCGCTTGGACGGCGAAGTGGGGCTACCGCAAGGTCCCCGATGGCAATGGACGCAAGAAGGCCTGCAACTCCTCCGGCACGGCCACCAACCGCGGCTACAGCGAGCACGCCTACAACTTGGCCCAAGCCAAGGCGCTGGCCAAAGAGCTTCGCGCCCTGGGGGCCACCGTGTTGCTAAACCGCACCGATGACAAGACCCGCTCCAACAAGCTGTGCGTCAATCACCGTGCTGACCTGTTGAACACGAACTCCGCTGATCTGCTGATCTCACTGCACGCCGACGGGAACCTGGGCAAGGGCCATCGAGGCTTTCACATCATCGTCTCCAAGGCGATGGACGGCGGCAAAACGGTGATCGCCAAGTCGAAGGCCCTCGCCAAAGACCTGCACACTGCCCTAGAGCGGGCCACCTCGATGCCGCGCTCGAACTACATCGGCAAGGGCACCGCCTACAGCTTCCGCTCCGATCTCGGCACCCTGAACTTTGCCAAGCACCCAGCGGTGATGATCGAGTTGGGCAATATGCGCAACGCCACCGACGCCAAGCTGTTCACGTCGACCGAGTTCCGCACTCAGGCGGCTGAGGCCATTACCGCCGGCGTGGTCGCCTACCTCTCCTGAACCGGAGCCCCACCTTGGCCGAAGACGCCAATCGGGGCCGCCCTGATGGGCGACCCCGACGGATCAGACTGGCTAGGTTCCGGACTAGTCGCCGACGCCACCGATCTTCATGAACTTCGTGTTGCCGGTGACCTGACCCATGGCTGCGGCGAACACGTTCTTCAGATCTTCAGTGCCATTCGCGCAGTAGTACCAATCGCCATCGCCGTTCTCCGCAGCGATCTGGGTGGCATCCGCGCAGGTGTTCTGCGCCGTGCTGGGCGACCCATTCTTGTCGGAGGCCACCGCAGCCAGCACCTGGCCAACGTTGCCTTCCGTGCCACAACTGGCCGAAGAGGTGCCATAGCTGATCGTGATGATCAACGCATTGGGCATGGCCTTGATCGAGTTGGCAACCGTCTTCAGGTTCCGGCACGCCGTCGAAGTCGACTTAGCAGCCGGATCCAGGGTGTTGGTTAGGTTGAGCGCGGTGGTCGAGGCATTGGAGATCTCCACTGGCTGGCCGTCAGTCTCGAGCACAATCACTTTCTTCGGGACGCCGAAGGCAGTGCGATCAGGCAACGAGGCGAGGTTGTTGGCCGGGGCACCAGAAATCGCAGTGCCGTACAGATAGCGGCCCGCTCCCTTCAGCGCCGCAGCGAGGTGGGTGTTCCAACCTGAGCGATCATCCTGGAGACAGTCGACTGACGTCCACAAGCTGCTGGATTGATTCGCCACCCAGTTCCCTGAGACATCCTTCTTGTTGTAGTCGTTGGAGAACCTCTGCGGCACCCACACCCCCGGGTAGGGGTTGGTGCCGGTATAGGTACCCCACCGGTCATAGGTCGGCGCCGAGACTTGGGTTTGGGTGAGGCAGCCCGACGAGACCGTCCGCGCCTTATTGATGGTGCCCAACGCCACATACTGCTGCTCAATGTTCATCGTCAACAACATCCGCTTGATGCCCGCCTGTAGCGCGTTGACCTCAGACTCTGACATTGACGGCGTGCGGTCGGCGACCACCACCACGTCCATCGGGTTATTGGCGATGACGCCACAACCACCTCGACAGGACGCGCTGGTCTGCGCGCCGGTGTTGCCAGTGGGAATCCCGATGGCCGGGGCAAAGTCGAATTTGACGACGGTGTCCTTGGAGACCGAGATCATGTTGCACTGATCGGTCACGTCGCAGGGCACCGCACAAACCGTGTCATTGCACTTCACCCCAGCGGCGCTGTAAGTGCCGGGATCACACATGATTCCGAACTGAGAGGTGTCCGGACCGCCGGCAGCCAACTTGGCCACCACGCAATAGAACTTCACGTCGGCAGCGGTCAGAGTGAGCTCACTGAAGTTCGCTGAGGCGAAGGCGATCGCGTCGGTGCGGGCGGTAGCGGCGTCCGGGAGCGCATAGGCGCCAGCCTGGGCGGCGGCATCAATAGCGGTTCGCACCTGTTGGCGGTGGTAGGCCAGCTTGGCGATGTCCATGCCCAACGCGCCGGCTGCGAACACGAACATCATGCTGAAAGCCACCACGATGGCGCTGGCGCCCCGCTCGGATCGCACCAGCACCTGCTTGATCCGCTTCATTCGATCCTCATCTCGCTGGTCTTGTTGATGGTTGTGGTGCCAGGCAGGCCCAAGACCGCGGGTGAGATCCAGGTGTAGACGTAGGACACGGTGACGATGACGGTGCCACCGGCCTCGCGATCAGTGTCATAGCCGGACGGGCACGCGCTGCCACCAGGCTCGCGGCAAGTCACGGTCACAGTCGGATTGCTCCCAGACGTGTTCAAAAGGCTTACCGTGGCGCTCTTAGCGGCCGCCTTGGTCTCCGCTGCGGTGCCGCCGAGGCTCGCCGTGCGCGCACCCTCACGGGCCGCGTTGGCAGTAATGGCCTGAGCGTTCATCGCCAGACCGAAATCTATGACCCCTAGCAAGATGACTACCAGTATCGGCAGCACCAGCGCGAACTCGACGGCGGCTGCCCCGCGCTCGCGGGCGCGCACCATAAGCTTGCGCATCTGATCCCCTCATTCCTTGATATGGATACTCCATACACAGAATTGCATTTCGAGTCTAGGTGTCGACCACAAAGAGTGTCAACGTAGCGACACCCCACGAATACACCTACGAATTGCGATCTCGAGCACTCATCAGTGCGCAGTACCGCCGACTGACAGCACTCAGCTCGGGTTCATTTGCCCTAGCCACAAGCCTGTTGAGGAGTCGCCATCACCCGCGCGCCCACGCGAGCGCACGTACGCACGGTCAATTGGACGGGTTCGCTGTCCCCCTTTCGGGCGACAAAAGGAATGCACCAACTATCGATGAAGAACAAGAGTGGGATTCGAGCCCCAGCCCACCACGGCGTGCATTCTGTCCCCCTTTAGGATGACAAACCCGCATTCTTCATAGCGCCCTGGCTGGTCTCTGGACCGCAGCTCCCTGAGCCCACCAGTAGTTCCCTGAGCTCGTTGAAGGGTCGGGCTTCGACAGGCTCCGCCAGCCTTGGGGCACCACAGCTCCCTGAGCTCGCCGAAGGTCCGGGGGGGGTCGAGTCACCCGTTAGGGGAACTGATGAGCATTCCAGTCCCCAAAAGGGTGACTGATAAACAATGAAATGAGTCACCCACAAGGGGACATTTTGAAAAAACTTTTGACATTGCCAGATTCACAGGTGTAGACCTTGCATTGGCAGCTCCCAACGTGTGGATGGCAAGTTGGAAGCTCCGCGGAAAACTATCCCACCTGAAAGGCCTACTCCCATGAAGAACCTCCCCGCAAAGATCGTCGGCTCCGTCGTCTCCACCCGTGAGCGTGGCGCCACCGCCGTTGAGTACGGCATCATGGTCGCCCTCATCGCCGCCGTGATCATCACCGTAGTCACGCTGCTCGGCAGCAACCTGAGCTCGATGTTCGCCAGCGTCGCCGACAAGATCTGAGCCAACGCAAACGTGAGCTTGTGTGAGGCACTCCAGGTCCCCGCCCGGAGTGCCTCACAGCTCGCTTAGGGTCAACTAACTTAGAAGCCAAGTCCGGATTACTCAAAGCAATCCGGTCCCCCGAAAAGGTGACATAAATCCTCACCGCTAAGGCACAACTCGGCAGCTCAGCAGCGCCCCGGTCACCCGTACGGATGACAAATATGGAGCCCGCGGCCGATCCTCCCGAACAGTCACAACTAAATGCGTTCCACCTCACTGGCGGTGAAGCGGACGCAACCTGCGGCACCCAAGCCGCATCTCTCACCCACTGAGAACAGGCGGTTTCCCACCATGCAACGTCGTCTCATCGCAGCAATCGCAGCAGTGATCCTGGCCGGCATCGGCGCGATCCTGCTTTTCAACTATGTCGCTACCGCAGATGCGCGGGCCATGGAAGGCCAGACACCGACGAAGGTGTTAGTAGTCACCCAGCCGATCGAGTCCGGCACTCTCGGCAGCCGCCTAGCTGGCTTCGTTGAGACCCGCGAGTTGCCACTGACGGCCATCGTGCCCGGCGCGCTCACTTCGCTCGATCAGGTCGCGGGTCTGGCAACGACCACCAGCCTGACCCCCGGCGAGCAGTTGATCACCTCGCGCTTCGCCGAGCCCGGCACCTCGGCCGACGGAGAAGTATCGGTGCCTAACAACATGCAGCTGGTCACAGTTTCCCTCGAAGCGCAGCGCACCGTCGGCGGCCAGCTCACTCCTGGCAGCAAGGTCGCGATCTATGCGACCCAGGAAGAAAAGACCCAACAGATCTTGCAGAGCGTGCTGGTGGTGAAGGCTGGCGACGAAGAGTCGGGCGGCGCGATCACCCTCGCGCTTGCTCCTGCCGATGCACAGAAGGTGATTCTGGCCACCGAAGTCAGCAAGATCTGGCTGGTCAAAGAGGCTAAGAACCCGAGCGGCACCACCCCGCTCGACATCAAGCAGCTGATCAGGTGATGACCATGGGTACCGCACTTGTTGTCAGCCGAAACGCCCGGGTCGTCTCATTGGTTCAGCAGTCGTGGGGACCGGACGTCCTCCCGATCGCCCCTGAGGTCTTCCCTCCCAATGTTCAGACCCTGCTCGCAGAGCTGGGCGATGCTCCGATGCCAGCAGTCGTGGTGTTGGATCCCGTTGAACGAATTCAGGACGCACTTTTCGTAGCCACTGATCTCGATCAGAGCTTCGGCATTCCGGTACTCCTGGTCAGCGACCGCGCTGGCGAGATCGGCCTGGCTGCCATGCGAGCCGGCGTCCGCGACATCGTTCACCCGATGGCTCCGTTGGAGGAGATGAAGCAGGCGCTAGAGCGGGCCGCCAGCCACGCTTCGCCTGAAGGGCAGCAGCCTGGCACCCAGGGTGCGGCACCCCAGCGGGGGAAGGTGGTCACGGTGGCCTCGCCGAAAGGCGGAGTGGGAAAGACCACCGTGTCCACCAACCTTGCCGTCGGCCTGGCCCTCAAGGAGCCCAACTCCGTCGTCCTGGTCGACCTGGACATCCACTTTGGCGATGTCGGCAGCGCACTAAACATCGCCCCCGAGTTCACCCTTCCCGACCTGGCCCATGGCCCGGCCTCGCGAGACTCGGTGGCCCTGAAGTCCTACCTGACCCAACACCAGACCGGCCTGTTCGTGGTGCCAGGTTCGGACTCTCCGGCGGCCGCTGATGCGGTTACCCCCAAAGAGATCGCGAACCTGCTGAACATGCTGGCCGGGATGTTCAAGTTCGTGGTGGTTGACACCGCCCCGGGTCTGAGCGAACACACCCTGACCGTGCTCGACCAGACCGACATCCTCGTGCTCGTCACCAGCCTGGACGTCCCTGGCGTCCGCGGTTTGCGCAAAGAGCTCGACACGTTGCGAGACATCAGCATCGTGCTCGACTCCCGCGCTGTGGTGCTCAACTTCATGCACCCCAGCCGCGGCCTGTCGATCGGAGACGTCGAAGCCTCGATCGGTCGCAAGGTCGATTACATGCTGCCCCAGTCGAACGCGGTGCCCATCACCACCAATCAGGGGATGCCGCTACTGCAGCAGAACAGCAAAGACCCCGTCGCCAAGCAGCTTCGTTCACTTGTCGACATGGTCGCCGCGGGTGACAAAGCCGAAGCCAAGGGACGCAGGTTCCTCGACTTCGGTGGAAAGAAGGGGGATAAGTAATGAACCTGGCAGCACGCGTCAATGCGATGAAGGGCGAGCGGGGCATTCCGCTCGAAGAGGGTCACTCCAGCACCTCGGCCGCCCCGATGCGTGCCATGGTGGACGACTTCAGCGCCCCGGCCCCCTATCTGGCCGCCCCAACCAATCAAGGCCCGGCTCCCGAGGCCACTGTTACCTGGGTGCCGGTCGCTTCGCCGTCCCCGGACAGCCCAATGGATCCGAGCCGGCTGGCTAGCCGCGCCCCCACCCAGACGGTCGTCATGGAGACCCACGACGCCCTTTCCAAGCTGAAGGAAGAGGCGGTCGAGCAGCTGTTCGAGCGCATGGGCTCGCGACTCAACGACCCGAACATGGACGAGAACGCGCTGCGCTCCCTGGTGCAGCAGGAGCTGAACTCGATCATCGAGGGTGGCCGGCTGCCGCTGACTGCCCGCGAACGCCAGCGCCTGATTCGCGAGGTTCACGACGACGTCCTTGGCCTAGGCCCGCTGGAGGCCTTGCTGGCCGACAAGAGCGTCACCGAAATCATGGTCAACGGACCCGACAAGGTCTACGTGGAACGGTCAGGCAAACTGACCCTGACCCCAACCAGGTTCAAGGACGAACCGCATCTGCGCCGAGTCATCGAACGGATCGTCACTCGGGTCGGGCGACGAATCGACGAGTCTTCCCCGCTGGTTGACGCCCGCCTGGAAGACGGCTCCCGCGTCAACGCGATCATCCCGCCGCTAGCGGTGAGCGGGTCGACGCTGACCATCCGTAAGTTCTCCACCGACCCGCTGAAGGTCGCCGATCTGGTCAAGATGCAGTCGCTGAGCCCAGAAATGGCCGAACTGCTGGAGGCCTGCGTCCTTGGACGACTCAACATCATCGTCTCTGGCGGTACCGGCACCGGTAAGACCACCTTGTTGAACGTGCTGAGCAGCTTCATCCCTGATAAGGAGCGGATCGTCTCCATCGAGGATGCCGTCGAGCTTCAGCTCCAGCAGGACCATGTGGTTCGGCTGGAGTCTCGTCCGGCCAACGTTGAGGGGCGTGGCGAGGTCACCATTCGTGACCTGGTCAAGAACTCCCTGCGTATGCGACCCGACCGAATCATCGTCGGCGAGTGTCGGGGTGCTGAGGCCCTCGACATGCTCCAGGCCATGAACACCGGCCATGACGGCTCACTGTCGACTGTCCACGCCAACACCTCCCGCGACGCGCTTGCTCGTTTGGAAACCCTGGTGCTGATGGCTGGCATGGATCTGCCGCTGCGGGCTATCCGCGAGCAGGTCTCTTCTGCTGTGGACGTCATCGTCCAGCTGTCTCGTCTGCGCGACGGCACCCGCCGGGTGACCGCGCTCACCGAGGTGGTCGGCATGGAAGGCCAGACGGTAACTCTGCAGGACATCTACGCCTTCGACTTCTCCGCCGGCGTTTCGGCCGACGGCAAGTTCCTCGGCAAGGTTCAGCCAACCGGCTTGCGCCCGCAGTTCATTCAGAAGTTCGACGACCTGGGCATCAAGCTGTCTCCTGGCATCTTCGGCACCTCGGCGATGTGGGATCAGAAGTGAACCCCATGGTGACGATTGCCTGGTCACTCATCGGAGTGGCCAGCGTGGTCGGGTTCGTGCTGATGTTGCTGCCCACCCACAAGGTCTCGATCGAGCGCCGCCGGATCGGCACCGACGCACACGGCAGCGGCGTCTCCCGAGCGGCCAATGCGGCCACCGGTGCGGTGGAGAAGTTCCTGGCCGGTCGTGGCAACTCGTTCAGCGCCATTCTCGAAGAGGCTGGTGTCACCATTCCGCTGAAGGAACTGGTGGTGATCGTGTTCTCCGCTTGCATGGCGCTGTTCGCGATCGGGTTGGTGATGGGCCAACCGCTACTCGGCCTCCTGATGGCGCTGGTCACTCCGGTGTTGGCGCGGCTGTGGCTGTCGATGCTGGCTGGCCGTCGGCGGGCGAAGTTCGAGTCCCAACTCGACGAGACCCTGCAGATGATCGCCGGCAGCCTGCGCGCTGGCTACAGCCTCCCGCAGGCGATGGGCACCATCGGCCAGGAGGGCAGCCCACCAACGTCTTTGGAGTTCGCCCGGGTGACCAACGAGGTACGGGTTGGCCGCTCACTAAACGAGGCGCTAAGTGACGTGTGTGACCGGATGCGCAACGAAGACTTCTTCTGGGTAACCCAGGCCATCAGCATCAACCGCGAGGTCGGCGGCAACCTGGCTGACGTTCTTGACGGGGTCAGCAAGACCATCCGGCAGCGCGCCGAGATCCGCGGCCAGGTCAAGTCACTGGCGGCGGACGGTCAGCTTTCGGCCGTCATCATGATCGCTCTGCCGTTCGCGGTGGCCGGCTTCCTGGCCATCGCCAGCCCGAAGTACATCAGCCAACTCGTCGCCGACCCCATCGGCTGGGCGATGATCGGTGCGGGCTTGGTCATGATGACCATCGGCACCTTGTGGATGTACAAGATGATCGACCTGAAGTTCTAGGGGTAGCCATGAACTCCGTCGTTGTTCCCGCCGTGATCTCGGTCTTCCTGGGCACTGGCCTGCTGGCCTGGTTGCTGTTCGTCGGCGCACCAGCTGGCCGCCGCAAGGTGCTGGCCAACCTGAACCGCGATCTTGAAGCGGCACCCGATCTGCATGCTGCCGGTGAGCAAGCCGCCAGTGAGCTAGCTGATGTGCTCCGCAGGCGAACGCCGCCAATGTTGCTGAAATCCATCAGCAAGCTGTGGGCTTCGGCCGGGCGTCCGGAGGCTTGGCCGATCGACCGAATCCTGACCATGAAGCTACTCGGCGGCCTGGCTGGCTTCGTCATCATGTTGGGCTTCATCCTCATGCTGCGCGACATGCGCGGCTTCCTGATGGGCGCAGCGCTGACGGCAGCCTTGTTCTTCCTGCCTGAGATCCTGCTCTACAACACCGGAATCAAGCGCAAGCAGGCGATCAACCTGCAGTTGCCCGACACCCTGGATCAGATGAGCATCGCGGTGAACGCGGGCCTGGGATTCGATGCGGCAATGCAACGGGTAGCCAAGAACGGCCGCGGCGAACTGGCCTCCGAACTGGTCCGTACGCTGCAAGACATCCAGGTGGGCATGACCCGACGCGACGCCTACTTCGATCTGGCCGAACGCACCGGTGTGCCCAAGCTGGAGAGATTCGTGCGAGCCGTCGTGCAGGGTGAGACCTATGGCATCGCCTTGGCCGACGTGCTGCAGTCCCAGGCCGAGGAGCTGCGGATGGAGCGCCGCCAGGACGCGGAGCGACGAGCCATGCAGATCCCGGTGAAGGTGATCTTCCCGGTTATTCTGTTCATCATGCCGGCCTTGTTCATCGTGGTAATCGGTCCTGGCGTGATCCAGATCATGAAGTCGATCCCCGGGTTCTAGGGAACGTGAATCTGCTGGCGGTGGCGGTCGCTGCCCTTGTTGCTGGGGCCGCCGCGGCGGCCCTCAACTCGTTCATGCGGGCCCAATTCGAGACTGAAACCCAGATCGCCAAAACCTGGCTCCAGGTGCCGATCGCCGTCGTCCTGGGCGCCTTGGCCGGGATGGCTCCGAGCCTGATCGAGCAGGTCACCTTCACTGTGTTAGCCGTTGCCGCAGCCTTGCTGACCGTGATCGACCTAGGCGACTACCGCCTGCCGGACGTAATCGTGCTGCCGCTGTATCCGCTGCTGGCCGCCGGGTTGACCATCGCCGCTTGGACGCAGGACCGCTGGGGATCGCTGGGCCGCGCCGGGATCGTCGCAGTGGCGATGTTCGTGTTGTATTTCGTGATGGCCATCTTCGCCCCCGACCTCGGATTCGGAGATGTGAAGCTGGCTGGCGTTGTGGGCGGTTTCCTCGGCTGGTTCGGGCTGTCCCAATCCCTGGCCGGCTTCCTGCTGGCCTGGGTGCTGATGGCGGTGGTCGGAATCGTGATGATCCTCACGCGCCTGATCAAAGCCAAAGGCTCATTACCTTTCGGGCCCTACCTGGTGCTCGGTGCAGTCGCAGCAGTGTTCCTCGGCCCGACGATGTTCCCAGCGCTCGCCTGAGAGCAGCGGTTCAGCGCTTACGAACCACCAAGACGTCGCAATGGGCGTGCTCAACCACCTCATGGGAGACCGATCCGAGCACCAACTCGGGCAACCCGCTCAAGCCGCGATTGCCGATCACCACCAGCTGCGCCTCGGCAGAGGCTTGGACCAGTTCACGTCCGGCCGGACCGTGGGGCGCTTCGAGGCTGACTTCAACCTGGCTGAACTCGGCTAACAGCGGGGCGACCTGCGCACTCAGCTTCTCCAAGACTGCGGCGGCGAAGTCCTCTACCGGCGGCACGTAGCCCGGCTCCCAGGTCTTAGGACGAGGGGCGTTGTTGAAGGTCCAGGCGCGCAGCACCCGAGCCTTGACTCCGTACTTAGCGGCCAGATCCAGCCCTCGGTGTAGCGCCGCCTTGGCCGTGGCGGAGTCGTCAAAACCGATGATGATCGCCGCAGGTTGGTCCATGCCCAGATTCTACTCACCCCCCAGTTCCCTGAGGCTGCCGAAGGGTCGGGGACCGGCTTCATCCCGACCAGCTCAGCACCGGTACCATCAGGGGGTCGGAAGGACTCCATGGTGGTAGATCGAGGGCAAAGCCCAGCACAGCAGCGGGCGATCGAACAGATCGAAACCTACGGCTCACACAATTACCATCCGCTGCCGGTGGTGATCGCCAGCGGGTCCGGAGCCTGGCTCACCGACATCGACGGCAATCGGTATCTCGACTTCCTGTCGGCCTATTCGGCGGTGAACTTCGGCCACTCCAACCCCGAACTGGTCAAGGTGGCCACCGACCAGCTGACTCAGCTCGCGATCACCTCGCGGGCGGTCTACTCAAACACCTACGGGCCCTTCATCGAGGCCTTGGCCAAGCTGTGCGGCAAGCAGATGGTGCTGCCGATGAACACCGGCGTCGAAGCGGTCGAGTCCGCCCTGAAGCTCGCCCGCAAGTGGGGTTACGAGGTCAAGGGAGTGCCCGAGGGCCTGGCCAACATCATCGTGATGGAAGGCAACTTCCACGGCCGCACCATCAGTGTGATCTCGTTCAGTAACGACGAAGTGGCCACCACCAGCTACGGACCGTTCACCCCAGGTTTCGTCCCGGTGCCCTATGGCGATCTGGACGCAGTCGAGGCGGCGATCGACGCCAACACCGTGGCCATCCTGGTCGAGCCAGTGCAGGGCGAGGCGGGCGTGATCGTGCCACCCGCGGGCTTCCTGACCGGCGTGCGGGAGCTGGCCACCAAGCACCGGGTGTTGATGATCGCCGACGAGATTCAATCCGGCCTTGGCCGGGCCGGGTCCACCTTCTATTGCGAGCAGGTTGGCGTCGTCCCTGATCTGTACCTGCTGGGCAAAGCCCTCGGCGGCGGCATCGTGCCGGTCTCGGCCGTGGTTGGGGACGCCGAGGTGCTGAGTACCCTTCGTCCGGGCCAGCACGGGTCTACTTTTGGCGGCAATCCGCTGGCGGCAGCCGTCGGTTTGGCCGTGGTCAAGCTGCTGGAGACCGGCGAGATGCAGGCTCGTTCGCG
Organism: Propionicimonas sp.; assembly: GCA_013791955.1. GTDB lineage: Bacteria > Actinomycetota > Actinomycetes > Propionibacteriales > Propionibacteriaceae > Propionicimonas. The sequence continues at coordinate 246,705 of VMSW01000010.1, read as the reverse complement.
CGAACTCGGCGCCTATCTGCACAGCCAGTTGGCTAGCCTGATCGGGCACGGGGTCACCGCTGTGCGCGGGGTGGGGCTGTGGGCCGGGGTCGACATCGATCCGGCTTTGGGCACCGGCCGCGAAATCTGCGAACGGCTGCTCGACAAGGGAATCATCGCCAAGGACACCCACGGCCAGACGGTCCGGTTGGCTCCGCCATTGGTCATCAGTCGCGAAGAGCTCGACCTCGCCCTGGCGGCCCTGGCCGAGGTCTTGGCCGAAGCGGGTCAGGCGACGCTGAACCCGTAGGGCAATTCCAGGCGGTGGGCAGCCAACAACGCGGGGTTGGCCAGTAACTCCCCGGTTGGCCCGTCGGCCACAATCACACCGTCGGAGAGGATCACCGAACGCGGGCATAGTTGCAACGCGTAGGGCAGGTCGTGAGTCACCATCAGCACCGTCACGTCCAACGACTCCAATACTTCGGCCAACTCACGCCGGGACGCCGGATCAAGGTTGGACGTCGGCTCGTCCAGCACCAGGATTTCCGGACGCATCGCGAGCACGGTGGCCAAGGCAACCCGGCGACGCTGCCCGAAGGACAGGTGGTGCGGAGCGCGGTCTCCCAGCTCCGGCAGGCCGACCGCCAGCAGCGCCTCTTGCACGCGTTGCTCGAGTTCGGCACCACGCAAACCGAGGTTGGCTGGGCCGAAGGCCACGTCCTGGGCCACCGTCGGTAGGAAGAGTTGGTCGTCGGGGTCCTGGAAGACCAGGCCCACCCGGCGCCTGATCTCGGCCAGGTTCGCTTTGGTCACCGGCAGTCCGGAGACCGTTACTGAACCGGCCCCCGGGGTCAGGATGCCGTTGAGATGCAGCGCCAAAGTGGTCTTGCCAGCACCATTCGGCCCCAACAGCGCCACCCGCTCACCGCGCTGGATGCTCAGATTCGCCCCGAAAAGCGCTTGGCGACCGTCGGGGTAGGCGTAGGCCAAGCCGCGCACTTCCAGCACTGCGGTCATGCCAGCCCCCAGGACAGCGAGGTGACCGCCAGCGAGGTTGCGACCAGGAGCGCAGCCCAGCCCCACTCAACCGGACGGCCCGCCCGCGCCGCGCCGATGGCCTCGGGCAAGGCGCCGGAGTAACCGCGGGCCAGCATCGCCAGATGCACCCGCTCGCCGCGCTCAAAGGCGCGGATGAAGCCCGTCCCTACCGCGCCGCTCAGCGCCGACCAGGAGGTGGGGTTGCGGGCCCGGAATCCTCTGGACGCACGCGCGATCGCCATCCGGTGCCACTGCTCGGCGATGACGTCGAGATAGCGGACCATGAAACTCAGGATCTCCACCAACACCGACGGCAGCCGCAATCGCTGCATCCCGGCCACGAACTCGGCCCGCTGGGTAGTGGCGGCCAAAATGAGCGCCGCCAGCACGCCCAAGGTGCTCTTGGCCAACAGCGTCCCGGCCCCCCAAAGCCCAGCCACTGAAACCGACAACCCCGCCACCGTGATCCGTTCGCCGGTCGCCAGAAAGGGCATGGCGAACGCGAAGGCCACGAATGGCACTTCGATCGCCAACCCGCGCAGCAACCGTCCGGGGTTCAGCCGGGCCAGCCCAGCCACTACCGCCAACACCAGCAGCTGGACGACGAAGGGCCACATCGTCATTGACGGCGTGGCCACCACGGCGCAGACGAACCCAATCAGCGCCACCAGCTTCACCTGAGCTGGTGCCGCCTGAATCGGGGACGAATGGCTGCGCCCAGCAGGGCTCAGACCTGCTTCGAGGTACGCCGAGCCAGCACCCACATCAATCCCATTCCGATGGCCAGCACCAACAAGGTGCCAATGACTCCGGCGAGGCCGCCCGAGAGCCGGGCATCCTCGAGGCCAGCGAACTGGTAATCGGCCAACGGGGAGTAGCCCAGGGCCGCGTGTTCACCCGCCGCCTCCTCAAAGCCGGTTTGCCCGGCAACCCACTCCAGGCCGTCCGGGGAACTGGAGGCGTAGAAGCTGACCACCCCGGCCAGGAACAGGGCCACCACCAGACCGACGCCCCAGGCGAAACCGCGGCGCCACCGGCTGGTCTGCCTCATGCCAGCACTCCTTCTTTGATTTGCAGCGGCTTGGTCACGGTCAACCCACGGGCGCCGTAGACCAGATCCGGACGTACGGCCAACACCGCCGAGATCGCGGCGGCGGTTATCAGCGCCTCCCCGATGCCAATCACCAGGTGGACGCTGCCCATCGCGATGGCTACGGTTTCGGCCGGCACTGGCACGGTGCCACCGATGGCGAACAGGGCGGCGAAAGTCAGTGCCGCCGTCGGGACGGAGAGCAGGCCGCCGATTGCGCCCGCGACCGGAATGCTCGCCAGCCTCTTCGGTAGCACCTTGGTCGCCAGCCGAAAGGCCCCCCAGCCGACCCAGACTCCCACCAGGGCCATCAGGGTGATGTTGGTGCCCAACGCGGTGATCCCGCCGTCGGCGAACAAGAATCCCTGCACGATCAGGACGACAGTTAGGCACAGCGTCGCCGTCCAGGGTCCGACGAGGATGGCCGCCAGCGCCCCGCCCAACAGGTGCCCGGACGTGCCCGCGGCCACCGGAAAGTTCAGCATCTGGGTGGCGAAGATGAAGGCGGCGACCAGGCCAGCCAGCGGCGCGGTGCGCTCGTTGAGTTCGCGGCGCGCGCCCCGAACCGCCAGTCCCACTCCGACGGCGGCGACCACGGCAGTGGCCGCAGAGGTGGGGAGGTTCAGGAACCCATCCGGGACGTGCATTTTCTCTCCTAGCCGACGCCCTCTCAGACGCCCAGGAGGACTCTAATGCAAATGTGTTGCAATATGGGAGGGGTGCCCGTGTTTTTCGAGCAACTCAGACCGATCAGCTGTTGTGCAGTCAGCGCACAGCCCAGAAAGAGCCACGTGGGTGGCGTCCAATTCGAAGTCGTGGACCGTGCCCATGCGCCGCGCCACCTCGCTGAGCAGGTCGGTGGGCAGGTCCTGGATTCGGCCACAGCGGCGACATTGGGCGTGGAGGTGGGGTCCTTCGCTACCGGTCAGGTGATAAGCGGTAGCGCCGTGACCGAGATGGACGTGCTGCACGACCCCCAGATCGCTCAGCGCAACCAGCGTCCGGTAGACGCTCGCGCGATGCACCTGCGGGGCGATGTCGGCCACTGCAGCACCGACCTCGTCCATGGTGAGGTGGCCCGAGGTGTGGGCGAGCGCGGTCAGGACGGCCCGCCGTGGCGTGGTCATCCGTTCGCCTTTGGCCCGAAGCAGCGAGGCAACCGAGGCCAGCAGCGCCTCGGCGTCGGTGCCGGGCAGCGGCCCCGAATTCACATCCACAAAGATCAGCCTAGCCGCGCGACGATCCGCCAACGGCAGGGAGCCACCCTCAGCGCTGGCCGATCTAGGGCCGCGCCCGAGGATGACTCCCAAAAGCCAAGGCGCCGCTGGCGGGCGGCACTCATGGCGGTCGGCGTCCGCGGAGACGGACGCTCGAGGTTGACAACGCCCTCGACGCTCGATCGGTTTCGGCCACCTTACGATCTGGGTAATTCTCCGTATGGCTGTGACGGGCTCGCATCACCTCGGGTCCGAGCGCCGGCCTGGGCCAGGATCCAACTCCGGCACCGACCCATGGCTGGCGTCCTTCGTGACCTCTGAACCCGCCGACAGTTTGGATCAGATTTGGCCCAAATTGGGCGCACCGGCGTCGGGGTTTCGGCATCCGCCCTTGAAAACATGAATTCATGTCCTGCCAAACCCAATTGAGCTGGCGGTAGACGCGCTTTGGCGGCGAGGTTTGTTCTGACCTACTCACTAGCGGATACGCCTTCGAGATTGGCCCCTCCCGGCAAGCTCATCCGGCATGTAAGGTGACGTCCACCGTCGAGCCAGGCGCCGCCGCGCTGGCCAAATAGATAGGGAGCATGGATGGGCAACGCAACCTTCAGCCGCGATGATGTGAGCCTTGAACTTCCACACGTAGCCGCAACCCAGGGCAACAACGGCTACGACATCAGCAAGCTGCTGTCCGCTACCGGCGACACCACCATCGACATCGGCTTCGCCAACACCGCGTCCTGCCGCTCGGCCATCACCTTCATCGATGGCGACGCCGGCATTCTTCGCTACCGGGGCTACCCGATCGAGCAGTTGGCCGACCACGCAACTTTCCTCGAGGTCTCCTACCTCGTGCTCTACGGGGAGCTGCCGACCAAGGACCAGCTGGAGACTTTCTCTTCCAGCATCTCTCGGTTCCACCTGATCGATGAGCGCCTGAAGAGCATGTTCAACTCGATGCCGCGCAAGTCGCATCCGATGCCGGTGCTGTCGGCGGGTCTGAACGCGCTGTCGACCTTCGCTCAATCGAAGTGGGCCGAAGGCGGCTTCGAGCCGGAACGCTCCACCCACATCTTGATGGGTGCGGTGCCGACGCTGGCCGCATATGGCTACAAGAACTCCGTTGGCGAGCCGTTCCTGTACGCCGATCAGTCGCAGTCCTACATCGAGAACTTCCTGCGGATGTCGTTCGGACTGCCGACCACGCCGTACCCGTTCGACGATGCTGTGACCCGCGCACTGGACGTGCTGCTGATCCTGCACGCCGACCACGAGCAGAACTGTTCAACTTCGACGGTCCGCATGGTTGGTTCGTCGGGCGCCAACGTTTACGTCTCGGTGGCAGCTGGCGTGAACGCCCTCTCCGGCCCGCTGCACGGCGGTGCAAACCAGGCGGTGCTGGAGATGCTCAAGGCGATCCGCGATTCCGGCGAGAACGTCAAGGACTACGTCGCCAAGGTCAAGGACAATAAGGCGTCGACCAAGCTGATGGGCTTCGGGCACCGGATCTACAAGAACTACGATCCGCGCGCAGCCATCGTGAAGAAGCACGCCGACGAGATTCTGAAGACCCTGGTCGGTCACGACCCGCTGCTCGACATTGCCGTCGCCCTCGAAGACGCCGCTTTGAGCGATCCGTACTTCCAGGAGCGCAAGCTGTACCCGAACGTGGACTTCTACACCGGCCTGATCTACCAGGCGATGGGCTTCCCGCAGAACATGTTCACGGTGCTGTTTGCCCTGGGCCGCCTGCCCGGCTGGATTGCCCACTTCTGGGAGCAGACCAACGATCCGGCCAACAAGATCAACCGGCCGCGTCAGGTCTACATCGGCGAGGTCGAGCGGGCCTACGTCCCGATCGATCAGCGCGGCTGACTTTAAACCCGAACCGGCCCGGTCGCCTATGGCGACCGGGCCGGTTGGCGTTTCCCCGTCCAACCAGGATTGTCTGGGTGGGTCAAAACACGGCTGCCCGGTCCATTTTGGGCGAGTGCTAGTTTGACCTCAGGATTTGCAGCCAACCCCAGGGGCGAAAGTGCGAGCACTAATAGCCGGATCCACGATTCTTACGTTGACGCTTTCATCACTTGCGCCATTGGGGGTCGCCCAAGCGGCCCCGACCGCGCCGATTCCGGCCGCCACCGTCGTCAAAACCGTCCGAGTTGACGTGGACGGCAACGGCAAGAAAGACCTGGTGCAGCTATTTCATCATGGTGGGAACATCTTCCGGCTACAGGTCACCACTGACAAAGTGACCGCCAGCGATGAGTTCCTCTCCGCCCTTCCCGCGGACGGCGATTGGAGCAACAACCTGATTTGGTACGGCGCCGCCAGCCTCGACGGCACCAAAGGCGCCGAGCTCATCGTCCACACGTACGACGCTGATAGCTGGGAGAACTGGGATACCCCCTCACGCCTTGGCGTCTATACCTGGCGTTCCGGGCACCTCGTGGAAGCTACCGCCCCGAAAGCGCCCAAGACTCAGGGCTGGCATCTCGGCACTTCCGACCCCTACGGCATCAACGGCTATCGGTTCTTCACCAAATCGGGACGACGCTACGTCGAGGTAGCCGATCTCGTGGATCGCCAGGGCAACAACCACTGGAGCGGCAAGATCCTCCGGTCGGTCTGGAAGAAGCGTGCCTGGGTGAAGGTGTCCACTCGCACCGTCAAGCTCGGCGAGAAATCTGCTGGCCGCTATCAGACCATCAATGGTCCTTCGATTCTGCTCGGCCAGGCCCGCGCAGATATTGACGGTGATGGCCGGGCTGATGCGATGACCTACCGGCGCCTTGCCGACGACAACATCGGTTCCCTGGGCACCTGGACCCTCGCGGTCAAGACGGCGAAGGGCATCCGGAGGGTCATCAGACTGTCCCCCAACAGCGGCGACCCATTACTCGGCGTCGCCGCCCTGGACGGGGTTCGCGGCAGCGAGATCATCTTCACCGTCGACAACGAATCGCCACTGTGGAAGGTCTACACCTGGCGAAAGGGGAAACTGGTCAAGGAGTCGGGGCCCAACATGTGCGGGGACAGCTCCAAGGTGTGGCAGGGCTGCGGTGATGAATCCAGCACCGGCCTGGATTTCTCGGTGGTTGGCAGTCAGCACTATCTGATCGTTAGCTCTGCCAGTCCCGGCGAGTCTCACGACGTCTCATACACCAAATACCTTTGGCGGTCCGGTAAGTGGGTGAAGCAATCCAGCTGGTCAGCCCAGCTCAGCGAAGCTGACTTCGCCAAGCGGTGTTCGGGCTTCTGCGGCGTGGCGCTGATCGACTTCTAGCCGCCACTACTTCAAGTTGGCTGAGCTTGCCGAAGCTTTAGGGAACTGCAAGTCAGCAGCGCATGGGGCGTCCCGGGAGCTTGATGCCACCGGTTGAGATCAGCCCGATAAATATCCTTTTATCCCACCCACACCGAGAACGGTGTTCACGCCATCCTTGAGCGACCACTAGGCGCCGGCCGAACCGACCGCAGGTTAGACCGGCTCCAGCGTGGCCAGCCCAACAATCGCGCCACAACGGCGCTACCCACTTCCAGGAGGCAACACCATGTCCACAGCTATCGTTCTCAGCGGGGGCGGCTCCCGCGGCGATTTCCAACTCGGCGCGCTCACCGCGCTGTATGAGGCCGGCATCAGGCCCGACATCATCTGCGGCACCTCGGTAGGTGCGCTAAACGCGTTGATGCTGACCCAGGGGGACAGCGGCCTCGACGATCTGCGCCGAATCTGGTTCGGCCTGCGACGCAACGACCACATGTGGCTCTTCGAGGATTGGTGGCAGGAGGTGCGCCCCGAGCTTCGTCAGGCGGTGGTCGGCGCGATGCTAGAAGACCCAAGCAGCGGCGACCCGGCCTCCATAGCCCTTGGCACCTTAGGCGGAGCCGGTCTCGGCTCGATGCTCGGGCCAGTCGGACTGCTCGGCGGGGCGATGGTGGGCGCGGCAGCGGCTGGCGATTCCAACGCCGCGATCGCTGAGGCCTTCACCGGCGACGCCGTTCGCAAGCTGCTGGTGATCCTCCAAACGCGGGCCCGGGCACTACTCAACCTTGGCCCGATTCGCTCCCTAATGAGCGCTCGAGTGACCCAGGACAATTTCGTGGCCTTCGTCGCAGCCGGAAAGAAACTGCGCCTGGCCACAGTCGGTCTGGAATCTGGAGAGCTGTGCTACGTGACCGAGACCGGTGACCTGCTGCGGCGGGATTCGCAGAGCCGGCTGGCCTCGGGCATCTCGCTGCTGGATGGCGCGATGGCCTCAGCCGCCATCGCCACGGTCTTCCCCCCGGTGCATTTCGCTGGCGACGTCTGGGTGGACGGTGGACACCGGGAGAACGTCCCCCTGCGCGCGGCCATCGACGCCGATCCGAACGTGACCGACGTCTATGTGATCCTCAGCGGTCCGATCGACCGTTGGAGCGCGGTCAACCGAACCGAGGATTCCCTGTTCGACCCGGCCGTGCCGGAATTTGAAGAGCGCACCATCCTCGACATCGCCAATCGCGCCCTGCTGAGCATCCACCTCGACGAGATGGAGGCCGATGACGTCTACCCCGTGCTGGACAACAACAAGTCAGTGCGGATTCGGCTCATTCATCCGGAAAACCCCACGCACAACATCGTCACCATCGATCCGGAGCTGATTCGGGTGAACTACGACTACGGCTACCGCAGCGCGTGGGACGTCCTCAATGATGCCCCAGCCGCGCTACGCGAAGCGTCCACCCGGATCGCAGTGAACCAAGCCAGGGCTTCTCGGCTGCGCAAGAGCTCCTGGACCGGTATCGGGATCCCCTTTGCCGCCGAAATCGACCCCTTGTTGAGCCAGGCCCAAGAGGCTGCCGCAACCCGAGAGGGCGCGGGGGCCCGCGTGGCTGGCCCCCGCGGCGCAACCCCATTCAGTATGGGTTCGGACCTCGTGCCCGGCGAGCGACTACTGCCTGATCAGTCGCTGACGTCTCCGGACGGGCGCTTCATGCTCATCCATCAGACCGACGGCCATCTCGTGGTCTATCGGACGGCCGACAACAACCCGTTCGCTGAGGTGGTCTGGGCCAGTGGAGCTTACGGCCACGAACCCGGCCTCTGCGTGATGCAGCCTGACGGCAACCTGGTGGTCTACGACGCAGCCCTGCAGCCACGCTGGGCCTCCGGAACCAACGGACAGCCCGGCCTGCACCTTCGGCTTCAGATTGACGGCAGGGTGGTCCTGCAGACCAGTGAGGGCCACGTCGCCTGGGACACCGCAGCGGCTGCCCCTAACCCGGTGCCCGAAGTGCGCATCGTTACCGTGGTGAACCAGTCAGCGGCGAATCTGGTGTTGCGTTTCTACAACGCCGACGACACCACCAAGGCGTTCACCCTCCCTGACGGCGGGCACACCGTGCCCGCCGGTGGCAGCCTGGCTTGGCCCCTGCCGCCCGGGTTCGGACAGGTGAAGGCCACCTTCAATGGTCGCGACGACCGAATCATGGCCGCTGGGGAAAGCTTCACTTACGATGCCGACGTTAGGGTGCGGATCGTCAATGACTCTCCTCGCGATATCGGTATCCGCATCTTCCGAGATACCGACCCGGTTCGGGTGTTTGCGCTTCCCGGCGGCGAGTTGAGCCTTCCGGCTGGCGGGGAAGCCTTCTGGACTTTCCCCGATGACATCGAAAAGGCCGTGCTGGTGATCCAGGGCCGTCAGGTTCAGGAAGCCGTTCGGGGCTCGCTGATTCGTTACGAGCAGGATGATCGGATCCTGGTGCGCAACCAATCCGACGGACGAGTCAATGCCAAGTTCTATAAGGACGACGACCGGCTGCATTGGCTCACTCTCCCCGGCGGCGATTTGAATGTGGATGGCCAATCTGAGGCGTTCTACTCGGTGCCAGCAGACGTGAGCGTGGTTCAGGTGGTCGTTGGCAACCGGACGGTGCGCGCCAACCTCGGCGACGTCCTGGTGGTTAGCCCTGACGGGTCAATCAACCGAGGCTAACCCACGCTGGTGCAGGTCGGAGGCACCCTCCGACCTGCGCCAGGAACCGCTGGTCTCGATTGGCCGGGGCACTAAAACTCCCTTGATCGAGCTAGCGGACCAGTGCAACACCGGCGATGCTGGAAGTCCGCACCGTACGGGCACCGGGCAGTGTTGCTCGGCAAGTTGTGGCCCGTCCCTGGATGGAGGTTGCACATGTTTCGCTCGCTGGCCGTTTTGGCCCTATGCGGCGCCCTCGCGCTGCCGTTGAACTCCGTGCCCGCTCAGGCGGTCCCGCTGCCCGCCCCCACCGTGACCAAGTCGCTGGACGTTGATGGTGATGGCAAAGCCGACACTGTCGAGCTATACAAGGTGGCCGCGACCCGCTACCTGCTCCAGGTGACCACCGCCACCAGGGTCTCGGGCGTCTTCTTCAAGTCCACCTTCCCCGAAGACTGGGGTGAGCCCAACCCGTGGTTCGGTGCCGCCAAGCTCGACAAGGTCAAGGGCTATGAGCTGATGGTCTATCTGTGGGGCGGGGACGGCGTTGGTTTCGCTGTCTACACCTGGCGCTCGGGCCGATTGGTCACCGAAAAAGCGCCGGCGGCACCGCTGGTGAAGGGCTGGTACCTGGGCGGCCAGGGCTACCGCTTCTTCACCAAAGGTAAGCGCTACGTCGATGTGTCGGCCCTGACCAGCAATGCCGCCGGCACCATTTGGTCAGGCAAGATCATCCGCTCGGCGTGGAAAGCCGACCATTGGGTGAAGGTGAGCACTCGCAAAGTGAAGCTGACCACCGCCAAAGCAGCGCCCTATCTGGGCTTCAGCGGCGCGACTGTCGTCAGGTAGCCCCGCCTGAATCCAACCGCAGGGCCGACGGAAACAGCGTTTCTTTTCCCTCGACCCTGCGGTAGGTTGCTAGCACCCCCAGACCTGCTGCGCCGTAAAAGTCGACCAGCGGGGGCTAGCCGGAGGATTGAATTGAAGTCGAACGCCTTTGTCATTGCCGCAACTTCGGTAGCCATCATCTCTTCATCGGTTTGGAGCTTGCCTGCCAACGCGGCCCCGAACCCAGCCCCCAATGCCCCGACAGCGACCGTGGTCAAGACCGTGCGAGTCGATGTCGATGGCGACGGCAAGTCCGACGATGTGAGGGTCTCTGACCTCGGCGGCGACCGATTCCAGGTCACCGCCACGACTGCAAAGGCCACCTCCAGCATCACCTTCGAGTTGGGCTACGCCGCACGCGCCCAGTGGTACGGCGCGGCAAAGCTCGACGGGGTTAAGGGCAAGGAGCTCATTCTCAGTGCCGAAGGCGCCAACCCGCGCTATCGGATCTTCACCTGGCGAAAGGGCGCGCTGGTTGCCGAGTCGTTCCCGCCCGGGCTGAAAAACGACGTGGGCTGGAGTTACTGGGGCTACCGGTTCTTCACCGTCGGCAAGCGCTCCTACGCCGAGTACATGTCGCTGGGCAAGGTGCGCAAGAACGGCATCGATGACGTGAAGATCACTCGCTCGGCGTGGCGCAACGGCAAGTGGGTGAAGCGCTATACCTCGATCGTTCGCAAGTCCGCCTCGAAGGTACTGGTCTCCCAAGGCATCGTCGCTTCGGTCTACGTTGGGAAAGCCAGTATCGACGTCGATGGTGACGGCAAACTCGACGCAGTGACCGAACGCAAGCCCAACGGGATCACCACCACTTGGACGGTGGTCTCTGCGACCGGGAAGAAGTTCAGCTACACCTCGCGGTACGGCAGCCTGGAGGGGATTGCTGACGTCGACGGGCTTCCCGGCGCTGAGTTCATCATCGACACCGGCACCGAGGCTCGCCTGTGGTCGGTCCTTTCTTGGGACCGGGGCAGCAAGAAGTTCCTCGCACTTCCGTCGCCGGAGGGCAGTCGCAGTTGGCGTCAGTTCAGCGACTATCACCGCAGCATGAACTACGAGTTTGCCGAAGTGAGCGGGAAGCGCCAGCTGAAGGTCATCGAAATCGATGGGGTTTCCGATCAGGTCTTCTTCACCACCTACCTGCGCGAGCCCGGCAACTGGTCAAAGACGAAGTCCTGGACCGAGACCCTAGATTCCGCAGCCAGGGACGCGTTGTGCCACGGCTTCTGTGGAGTCAAGCTCACCCGTCCCTGACTCCAACCGCCCCCGGAGGTAACGCATGCGCAGACCATTCCGCATCGCGGGTGGCTGCCCTAGCCACCGCGCTACCCCTGGGGTTCTTCACGGCCCCGGCCAAGGCCACGCCACTGCCCAGCGCCCCCACGGTGACCCTGGTCAGAACTGTGTTGGCCAAGGTCGACGGTGACAACAAGTCCGACACCGTCAAGCTGTTCAGCCTGGGAGCAAATGTCTACAAGCTCCAGGTGACCACCAACACCGGCAAGATCTCTTCGGCGCAGTTCACTTCGGCGCTGCCAGCTGACGAACCCACCCCGTTCTACGGCGCGGCTTCCCTCGACGGCGTCAAAGGCAAAGAACTGCTGGTGAAGATTTGGCCCGCCAGCGGGTTTGCCCCGGTGACCCTGCGCACCTATACCTGGCGAGAGGGCAAGTTGGTCGCCGAGGCGGCGCCGACTGCGCCCAATGGCAAAGTCTGGACGTTCGATGACGGCACTATGCGGGTCTACGGCCACCGCTTCTACACCTCGCACGGGCGCCGCTATGTCGAGGCCGCCAGCCTGGTGCAGAAGACAACCAGCAGCCCCTGGACCGGCAAGATCGTCGGTTCAGTCTGGCGAAACGGAAAGTGGGTGAAGACCTCCACCCGTTCGGTGAAGCTGTCGGCGAAGGCTTCAATTCGCTACCGCGGTCTCAGCGGGGTCGAGCTACTGCTGGGCAACCTGCGTACCGACATCGACGGCGACCATGCTGCCGACCGAGTGGACTTCTTCCTGCACTCATACCGCCTCAGCACCGAGTTCCTTGGCCAGTATGGGGTGCGGGTTGCGACTGCGAAGAAGACGCCCACCAGGAGCTTCTGGACGAGCAGGCTGACCGGCGACAACATCGCCGCTGGCAGCTTCGACGGTGTGGCGGGCAAGGAACTCGCCTTCACCGCCTACGCCGATACTGCCGAATGGACCGTATTCACCTGGCGTAGCGGCAAACTCGTCAACGCTGCCGCGCCCTCAATCTGTGGCGTCACGCCAAACGTCTGGCAGGGGTGCAGCGACGAAGCACCGACCTACGTCAACTTCTCGGTGTCCGCTGGCAAGTCCTACGCCCTGGCCGTCACGCTTAATCCGCCCATGACGTTTGGGAGCTTCCGGCAGTCGGTGTGGCAGAACGGCACCTGGGTGCTGGTCTCGACGTGGAGCCGCGACGTGACTCCCGCCGACGCCCCACTACTCCACGACCTGACCGCCCCAGATCTGGTGCACCCGTAGCTGCCCGCGTTTGGCTACTTCTGCAGTGGCTGCAAAGCCACCAGGGTTGGCCGGGAGACATCAGCGAAGAAGTCATTGCCCTTGTCGTCCACCACAATGAAGGCCGGGAAGTCTTCGACCTCGATCTTCCAGATGGCTTCCATGCCCAGCTCGGGGTATTCGAGCAACTCGACCTTCTTGATGCAGTGCTGGGCCAACACAGCAGCCGGGCCACCGATCGAGCCGAGGTAGAAGCCGCCGTGCGTGGCGCAGGCATCGGTCACCTGCTGGCTGCGGTTGCCCTTGGCCACCATCACCATCGAGCCGCCAGCAGCCTGGAACTGGTCGACGTAGGAATCCATCCGGCCAGCGGTGGTCGGCCCAAACGAGCCCGACGCGTAGCCCTCAGGCGTCTTTGCTGGCCCGGCGTAATAGACCGGGTAGTCCTTGAGGTACTGCGGCATTTCCTCGCCAGCATCCAGGCGTTCCTTGATCTTGGCGTGAGCGATATCGCGAGCCACGATCAGGGTGCCGGTCAGCGCCAGCCGGGTCTTCACCGGGTGCTGACCCAATTCGGCCAGCACTTCAGCCATCGGACGACGCAGGTCGATCTTCACCGCGCCCGCCTCGGCACCGGCTTCGGCCTTGTGCTTGGCCAACTGCTCATCAGTCATTTCCGGCAGGTAATGCGCCGGTTCGAACTCGAGCTGCTCGATGAACACCCCATCGGGGGTGATCTTGCCCAGGCACTGCCGATCAGCCGAGCAGGACACCGCAATCGCCACCGGCAGGGACGCCCCGTGCCGGGGAAGGCGGATCACCCGCACGTCATGGCAGAAGTACTTGCCGCCGAACTGGGCACCGATGCCGAAGTTGCGGGTGAGCTCAAGCACCTGCTCCTCCAACTCGACATCACGGAAGCCGTGAGCGCTCATCGAGCCGGAGGTCGGCAACGAATCCAGGTACTTCGCCGAGGCGTACTTGGCCGTCTTCAGGGCGTATTCGGCCGAGGTGCCGCCGATCACGATTGCCAGGTGATAGGGCGGGCAGGCGGCCGTCCCAAGGCTGCGCAGCTTCTCATCCAGGAACTTCATCATCGAAGCCGGATTCAGGATCGCCTTCGTCTCCTGGTAGAGGTAGCTCTTGTTGGCTGAGCCGCCACCCTTGGCCATGAAGAGGAACTTGTAGGTGTTCTCATGCCCGGCTGCGGTGTCGGCGTACAGCTCGATCTGAGCCGGCAGGTTGTTGCCGGTGTTCTTCTCTTCCCACATGGTGAGCGGAGCGTTCATCGAGTAGCGCAGGTTGAGCTTGGTGTAGGCGTCGTAGATGCCTTTGCTGAGGGGCAGTTCGTCAGTGCCTTCGGTGAGCACCTGCTGGCCGCGCTTGCCCATGACGATCGCAGTGCCGGTGTCCTGGCACATCGGCAACACTCCACCGGCGGAGATGTTCACATTCTTCATCAAGTCCAGCGCGACAAACTTGTCGTTGGCGCTCGCCTCGGGGTCATCAAGAATCTTGCGTAGCTGCCGCAGGTGGGCCGGACGAAGGTAATGCGCGATGTCATGCATCGCGGTGAAGGCGAGTAACTCCAACGCCTCCGGAGCCACCTTCAGGAATTTGCGGCCGTCGGGGCCGTCCACGGTCTCGACACCCTCGGTGGTGAGCAACCGATATTCGGTGACGTCCCCACCGATCGGCAACAGGTCTTCGTAGCGGAACTCAGTCATGTCACTCCTTCGCGCAACCGTCGCCCATCTTGGCACAAGCCGCGCGTTCGCCCGGCGAGAGTGACTAATCCTTCCGACCTCTGGTGCTCAGCACCAGCAGCGGGGTGATCAACGCCGCGACCAACCCGACTACGGCATACAGCCTCATCAGGTCGCCACAAGCAGCCGAATGCATGACCGGCGGGTTGCCGTACTCAGTGAGCACCATCAACGGGGCACCACACTCGCCGCCAGCTGGCAGGGTGAGGGGAGTCACCAGCAGCCACAGAGATGCGAAGCTCGCCACGAAGGCGATCCCCAGCCCAGTTCGTCGAATATTGGACGGCACTCGGCGCATTTCATCGATGATGCCGATGACCATCGCGATCGCGATACACCCCAGGGTCACCCACAAGGCAACCAGCACCCAGGTCATCTCGCCCCTTCCGGACGCATCCCGACGCCGACTGCGGCGTACGGAAGCCCATCATTGCCTGCCAGCGCCCGCGGTGCCAGCCTTGACCACCTAACGGTGTGCGCGTCGGAGGCCAAAACGATTCAACGCAGCCTTGGTTGCCGATGCCCTACCATGAGGGAGCGATCCACCGTGGTGGTTTCGTCGAGGTGCCGAAGCTGTTTATAAGACAGCCGAGAATGATCGGGGTGTCCGAATGGCCCGAGCCAGTGTCGGTCGTGACGCAAAGCCGCCGCGCCCGGTTCGTATCGGCTGTGACCTTGCCGATGCCGATGCCGTAGCGGAGTCGATCACCGCCTTTGGCGAACGCTATTTGAGCCGTGTTTACTCAGCGACCGAACGCGCCCAGACCGGCGAAGCGCCTGTTCGCCTGGCCGCGCGATTCGCCGGCAAAGAAGCGGTGCTCAAGGTGCTACGCAATTCCAGCGATATCCGCTACGACGAGATCGAGATCGTCCTCGACGCCGAGGGTGCACCCTGGGTACGGCTGGCGCCGCGGGCCCAACAACGAGCAAACGCTGAGCAGCTTGGCCCCATTGCCATTTCGCTGAGCCATGAACGGGGTATGGCGCTGGCCACCGCCGTCGCCATACCGGACTACCAACCACTGCACTAAGTGCGGTAACAACAAAAAGGGGGAAAGGGTGTCTGAACACACCTATGGGGATCGACTCGCAATCCGCGAAGCCCTGCAGCAGTTCGGTCGGCTCAACCGGCCGGTGGCCGAGCTCGCCGACGAAACTGATCTGTTCAGTGTTGGGTTCACCTCGCATGCCACGGTGAACGTAATGCTGGCCATCGAGGACGCCTTGGGAATCGAGTTCCCCGACGAATTGCTGAACCGCTCCACCTTCGTTTCCATCGAGGCGCTCGCCAGTGCCATCGAGATCTCGCGGGGGCAGGCATGAGCGAGCGTTTCGCGGCCCGCGCTGCCGCCGTCGCCGCCGTTGCGGCCAAGTACGCCGATGAGGTCGACTCCGACGCCCGTCCGCCACTAGAGGCTGTGGAGGCCCTGAAGCAGCAGCGGCTGCTGTCGGTATCAGTGCCCACCCAGTACGGCGGCGAGGGCGCGACGATGCGCGAACTCAGCGATATCGCCACCACCATCGGCGCAGCCGACGCCAATGCTGGCATGGTCTTCGCGATGCACCACAGCCAGGCCCTCATCTTGTGGCGGCACGGCAGCTTGGCTGGCGTCCGCACCACCATGCGCAAGGTGTTGGAGGAGGAATGGCTGCTCGGCTCAGCCACCACCGAGCGCGGCATCGGCGGCGATGCCCGTCGCTCCAACTGCGCCCTGGAATACCCCGCCCCTGGCCGGGTCAAAGTGGTCAAGGACGCTCCGGTGATCTCCTACGCCGAAGCCTCCGATGCCATCTTGGTGACCGGGCGAGTGAACGTCGATGCACCTGATTCCGACCAGCGAATGGTTATCTGCCCCAAGGGCGAATTCCACTTGGAAAAGACCGGCACCTGGCAGGCCCTCGGCCTACGCGGCACCGCTTCGGACAGCTTTATCCTCACCGCCGAGACCAGCGACGACATGCTGCTCGACGACGACTACGGCACCATCTCGGCTCACACCGCACTGCCCACCGCGCACCTGCTGTGGTCTTCGGTATGGCTGGGCATCGCTTCCTCGGCGGCCGAGCAGGCCCGCTCCACCGTCCGACGTCAGGCCAGGGCAGCGATCGGATTCCCACCGCCCGGACAGTTGCGGCTGGCCGAGCTGATGGTTGATCTGCAGTCCTTCGCCGACACCGTGCGCCATTCGGCCGAGCACTTCGACCGGGTCGCTGGCGATCCGACAGCTCTCGGCTCGATCTCGTTCGCGTTGAGCATGAATGCGGTCAAGGTGACCTCGGCCAATGCGGTGGTCGATCTGGTGCTCAAGGCGCTGCGCATCGTCGGCATTGCCGGCTACCGCACCGACACGCCACAGTCGCTGTCACGCCAGGTGCGCGATGCCCTTGGGGCACCGATTCAGATCAACAACGACCGGCTGCTCACCAACAACGCTCCGCTCGCGCTAATGGCGAAAGTGGATTTGTGACCGGCGCCGAATTACCGTGGGCGGCCCTGCGGCAGCGGCTGCTCGATGCGGGGGTGCTGGCTGAACTGGGCGAGCCGGGATTGTTCGCGCTGGGTGCGGAGTTCAACCGGGCCTTCGACGCGCTCGATGCCCTCTACGTGCGCACCTTCGCTGATCTGGACGCCGAATCCTGGCGGTTCCCGGCGGTGGAGCCTAAGTCGGTGTTCGAGAAGACCGACTACGTGGCTTCTTTCCCGCAACTCACCGGCTCACTTTCGGTGTTCACCGGCGGGACCCCCGAGCATGCCGCGTTGTTGAGGGACCGCGCCAGCGGCGCGGACTGGGAAGACCACCTGCACCCGTCCGGGTTGATGATGAGCCCGGCGGCCTGTCACCCCCTGTACGCGCTACTGACTGGCGCACTGCCGGCCGGGGGCCGAACCTTCGACGTCCTCGGTAGCTGTTTTCGACATGAGCCCAGCCCTGACCCGATGCGGATGCAGACCTTCCGCATGCACGAGGTCGTGCATGTCGGTACGGCCGAGTCAGCGCTCGCGCACCGCGACCAGACCGCGCCCCGCCTGGTCGAGATGCTCACCTCGATCGGCCTGGAGGTCGACTACGTGCCGGCTAATGATCCGTTCTTCGGACGGACCGGCCGGATCATGGCGTCCAACCAACGCGAGGCTGCCCTGAAGTTCGAGATCACCACCAAGGTCTACGGCGACGAAGCACCGGAGACCGCAATCGGCTCGGCCAACTACCACAACGACCACTTCGGGACGGCTTTCGGCATTCTCGATGTCAACGGCCAGGTTGCGCACAGCGCCTGCCTTGGGCTGGGCATGGAGCGCACGCTCCTGGCGCTGTTCGCCAAGCATGGCCTGACCACTACCGCTTGGCCTCCGGCGGTGCGTTCGGTGCTTTGGCAGGGGAATGAGTAGCTTCCACGGCTGGTTCGGCGACCCGGGAATCTGGGCTGCCGTCCAACTGCCCGAAGCGGGTTCGCTGGGCGTGGTGATCTGCACCCCGCTGGGCCAAGAGGGTGTGGTCGCCTACCGCGGCTTGCGGCTGCTCGCTGACGAACTTCAGCACCGTGGCATCGCTTCGGTTCGCTACGACCCGCCAGGCCGCGGAGACGCGGCCCCCTCCACCGACCCGCAGGCACCGATTCTGGGCGCTCGGCTGGCCGCTGAGGTGCTGCGCGGCAGCGGCTGCACCCACATCGCCTACGTCGGGCTCTCTTCGGCGGCTCTGATCGCTTCGGCGGCCGCGGAGCCCGGCGAGACTCTGGTGTTGTGGAGCCCGCCGGTCTCAGGACGGGTCTGGCTGCGCCGCACCCGGTCACTGGCCACGATCATGATCGGCCCAGATCGCCAATTCGGCCAGGTGGAGTCGTTGATCGGTCTCGATTTGGACCCTGCCCAAGCCGCGGTATTGGAGGCGATCAAGCTCACCCTTCCCGGCGGCGCCCCGGCGCTGATTGCCCGCCGCCCTGGGGAGCCGGTGCCGTCCGGGATGGGTGCGGCGACCAAGATCGAGGTCGAGGGCACCGCGGAGTTCCTCGACACCTCAAGTGTCAGTTCGGTGATGCCCTCTGCGGCGATCGCGACCATCGCTGATTGGCTGCTCGCCCAGGCCAGTGAGCCCACTGCGCTCCAGCCGCCCGCCTTGCGTACCGAATTAGCCCTTGAACACAGCGTCGAACGCATCCGCTGGATCGGTCCGAACCAGATTTTCGCGATCGAATGCGCCCCACGCCGGAGCGCCGGCACCACCCCGGTGGTGGTGTTGCACGCTGGCGCCTCCGAGCACCGGGTTGGCGCTGGTGACTATCAGGTTGAGCTGGCCCGATTACTCGCCGCTGACGGCGTCCGCTCAATTCGGGCCGACCGGCGCGGAGCGGGCGAGACTGGGCCGGTCAGCCCTGATGAGCCGACCATGTTCTACACCCAGGCCTGGCTAGAGGATCAGGACGCCATCGTCGCCGATCTAGAAGTGGGTGGAGATCAGCTGGCCCTGGCCGGGCTGTGTGCCGGGGCCTGGATGGCCGGGCATCGCACCACGACGAATCCGCGGCTGGTGGTGGGTATTCACCCGCTGGAGTTCAGCGTGGAGCCGTTCGCTCCCAACGAGTTCGTCGACGAGGTGGTGATGCCCCACGAACTCACCAATCCGTTCATGCTCGCCCTGCAACGCCTCTATCGCCGGTGGGCACCGGTTTGGGTGCGCCGCCTGCGAGCCAGAGCAGCGACCAAGGCCGATGCCGGGCCATACCTGGTCGATTTAGCCAAACGTAGCGATCGCACGGTGTTGATCTTCAGCGAGATAGACCAAGAGGTCTTCCGACGCCTTGGCGGGACGGACGCGGCCGCCCGGCTGCCCGGAATCGAGTTGGTGAATGTGGCCACCCTTGATCACCCGCTGTTTGCTCGCCAGACCCGGCACCGGGTGATCGCCGAAGTCCGCCGCCAGGTGGCCGACGCATTCGGGCTGCCCAGACCGGCTCAGTAGCCGATCGCCGCCAGCGTGTGGCGGATCGCATCGGCAGATTTGTTCAGCATGGTGATCTCGTGGGCGTCCATCGGGTATTCGAAGACCTGCTCGACACCCAACGGCCCGACCAGACTGGGCACCGAAAGCGCGATGCCCGAGATGCCGCGGTAGTCGGTGAGCACGCTGGAGACTGGCCAGATTTTGCGCTGCTCACCCAGCATTGCTTCAACCAGGGTGGCCCCAGCTAAGCCAATCGCATAGTTGGTTGCGCCTTTGCCTTCAATGATCTGGTAGGCCGCATGGACGGTGTCGTAGGCGATCTGCGCCAACACCTCTTCGGTGAAGATGCGCTGGCCGGCGCCGTCAGTCCACTGCCGAATCGGGATCTGGGAGATCGCCGCTGATGACCAAATCGGGAACTCGGAGTCGCCGTGTTCGCCGAACATTGCCGCGTGCACGTTGGAAAGCGCCACTGAGGCGCGCTGCGCGATCGCCCACCGCAGCCGGGAAGTGTCCAGCAGCGTGCCGGTGGAAACGACCCGTCCCGCGGGGAGCCCGCTGACCTGTTGGGCAACCACGGTGAGCACGTCGCAGGGGTTGGTTACCAGCACCAGCACCGCGTTCGGCGCCTGCTCAAGGAGTTGGGGAATCAGGGTGGTCATGATCTTGGCGTTCACCCCGGCCAACTCCAGCCGGGTCTGGCCCGGCTTCTGGCGGGCACCGGCAGTGATGATGATCACCGAGGAATCTGCGACCACGCTGATGTCCGCACCGCCGGTGACCATCGAGGTGGGGGTGAACTGGGTGCCATGGGCCAGGTCGTGGGCTTCAGCCTCAACCTTCTTGGCATCGATGTCGTAGAGCGCGATCTGGCGTGCGGAACCGCGAATCAGGGCAGCATAGGCAATGGAGGTGCCAACCGATCCGGCACCGACCACCGACAGCTTCGAGTTGGCTAGGTTGGCGTTCACACCACTTGCAGGGCTCATGTCTTGAGCCTAACCCCACCCTGACTAGGCCGGTGGGGCGGTGTTTCAGGCGGGCAGCACTACCAAGGCCCGCAAAAGGTGCTCCAACCCCTGACGCCAGCCACCAATCGGGCTGCCAGTGAGAATCTCGTTCATTCGAGCACGCTCACAGTAAGCGTCCATGACGGGCATCAACTCAGCCAGGGGGATTCGGAGCGTGGCCCCCTGTCGCGTCAGGGTCTCACTGATCGCCGCCAGGGCCAGCTCAGTGGCACGGCGCTCAACTTCGAGCAACGCCGGACGGAAACCCGGCATGCGGTAGGAGTACAACCGCAACTCGCCGCGAATCAGCACCCAGTGCTCGTCCAGCGAAAAGCCGGCATCGAAGAGCACCAAGATTTTGGCCAGCACTTCGTCCAGGGTGTTCTGGGTCAGTCCGGCTTCGGGGATGGCGGCCAAAGCCTCCTGAGTCGTGAGCACCAATTGCTCGCCGCGTTGGCGGACGATTTCCAGGCACAGCTCCTCCTTCGATTCGAAGTTGCTGTAAAAAGCGCCCCGGGTGAAGCCCGCCCGCTCGCAGATCTCCTCGACGCTGGCAGCCTGGACGCTGCGTTCGGCGAAGAGAACCATTGCCGCGGCCATCAGGCGGTCGCGGGTTAGCTGGCGACGAGTGCTGACTTCGGCTGACATGGGTACATTCCCTCACGGCATCGGTTTGGATACATGACTGTATCGGATACAGTACTGTATCGATCCTGGTCAGTCACCACTGAACACCTCACCAGGCTCGGAAGCTACCTCGGGAAGGTACTGAATCGTGTCGTCGTTTCTCTATCGCATCGGACGCGCATCCTACCGGCGCCGCGGCCGCGTGCTGGCGGCCTGGCTGATCATCCTGACGGTGTTTGCCGGCCTCACCCTCGCCTTCGGCGGGCAGTACAACGACTCCTTCACCATTCCCGGTGCTGAATCCACGATCTCGCTCAAACAGTTGAAGGTGACCTTTCCCGAGGCGGCCGACTACACCGCCACCGTGTTGATCACCGTGCCTGAAGGCCAGAAGCTGGAGGACGAAGAGGTCACCAACAAGGTCAAGGGCTGGCTCGACAAGTTCGATGCACTGCCCTACGTCAACGGCACCGTTGGCCCCTACAGCGAGCATGTGGACGGCCTGATAAGTGCTGACGGCCGCAGCGGCCGAGTCACCGTCCGGGTCGAAGGTACGGTCTCAACCGTCTCCGAGGCGCAACGCGAAGAACTCACCGCTACTGCTGAATCGCTCAGCGAGGCCCTACCCGGCGCCAAGGCGCTAATCGGCGGTGAGATCTACAGCGTCCACCTGCCCCACCTGAGCATCACCGAGGCCGCCGGGCTTGGCGTGGCCGTCATTGTGTTGGTGTTGACCCTCGGCTCGTTGGTGGCCTCGATGATGCCGGTCGGCAGCGCGATAGCTGGCGTCGGCCTGGCGGTGATGATCATCCAAATCGCCAGCGGGGTGCTGGAGATCAGTTCGACCACCCTGATGCTGGCGATCATGCTCGGGCTGGCCGTCGGCATCGACTACGCGCTGTTCATCATCTCCCGGCACCGTGACCAGCTCAGCAGCGGCGTGGACGTTGAGGAATCGGCCGCCCGTGCTGTCGGCACCGCTGGCTCTGCGGTGGTGTTCGCTGGCTTGACAGTGATCATCGCCCTGGTCGGGCTGAGCATCCCCAACATCCCCTTCTTGACGATGATGGGGGTCTTCGCCGCAGTTGCCGTCGGCCTAGAAGTCTTGCTCGCCCTCACACTGCTGCCCGCCTTAATGGGCTTCGCTGGTGAGCGCCTGCGACCCAAACCGCGCCGCTCCCGGAAAGCCGCCGCCCGATTGGCTGGTGCCGAAAAGGCCGCCGCCCCGGCCGTCCGGTTCAATCCTTGGGCTTGGTGGGTTGCAGTGGTGACGAAGGTGCCGGTACTGACCATCGTGGTGGTGTTGGCCGGGCTAGGCGCGCTGGCGTTCCCCACCAAAGATCTATTTCTGGCACTACCCACTTCGGGACGCTCGTTGCCCGGCACCCAAGACCGCGCCACCGCCGACGAGATCAGCCGGATCTTCGGGGTTGGCTACAACGGCCCCCTCATCGTGACCGTAGACATTGTCGAATCTGACGATCCGATGGAGATCATGGACGGCCTGCGCGACGAGATCGAGACGCTGCCCGGAGTGGCCTTGGTGGCGGCGTCGGTCCCGAACGCCAATGCCGACACCGGCATGGTTCAGGTGATTCCAACCACCGCCCCCGACGATCCGGCCACCGCGGAGTTGGTGCAGCTCCTGCGCGATCATCAGCAGTCCTGGAAGCAGCGATGGGGGGTGGCCACTGCGGTGACCGGGTTCACCGCGATCAGCATTGATGTGACCGATCAGTTGCGCAACGCTCTGCTGCCTTTCGGCATCTTCGTCGTCGGGCTTTCGCTGATCTTGCTGACCATGGTCTTCCGGTCCATCTGGGTGCCGATCAAGGCCGCCCTGGGCTACCTGCTGAGCGTCGGCGGCGCCTTCGGTGCCACCACGATCGTGTTCAACTACGGCTGGGCCCGCGAGGTGATCAACCTGCCCGAGCCCGGGCCAGTGATCAGTTTCCTACCGATCATCTTGATGGGCATCCTTTTCGGGCTGGCCATGGATTACGAGGTCTTCCTGGTGTCGCGAATGCGGGAGGAGTTCGTCCATGGCAACACCGAACGCTCGGTCGAGGACGGCTTCACCCACTCGGCCAAAGTGGTGCTGGCAGCCGGGTTAATCATGTTCGGGGTCTTCGCGTTCTTCGTCCCCCAAGGTCAGGGCGCAATCAAGCCGGTCGCCTTCGCCTTGGCTATCGGTGTGGTGCTGGACGCCTTCGTAGTTCGCATGACCCTGGTGCCAGCGGTGATGAAACTGCTCGGGCATCACGCCTGGTGGTTACCCAAGTGGCTCGATCGCGTCCTGCCTTCCCTCGACATCGAAGGCGAATCACTGACTCGCCAGCTGAAGCTGGCGCAGTGGCCCGCAGCTGGCGATGATTCGGCGATCATCGCCGAAGGGCTCAGTGCCAGCCACGCTGGTCGGCTGCTCTTCAGCGACGTTTCGGTGCGCCTGCCCAAGGGCGGACTGTTGGTGGTCGAAGCCGAGCCCGCGCAGCGCCGCGTCCTGCTGTTGGCCCTGGCCGGCCGACTGAAGCTCACCGACGGAAAGCTGAAGACCCTTGGTCTGGTGCTGCCAGAAGAGGCGCCGGTGCTGCGGAATCTGGTGCCCGTGCTGGGGCCAACCGTGCCGCACTTCGGTCGGGTGCTGCGCAAACAGCGCGGTGGCGTGGTCTTCGTTGATGCCGCCGACGAACTCAGCGATGTGCAGGAACGCTCGTTGCGCCGGGCGATGGAAGCCCCCGCTGCTGGCGAACCGGTCACCTGGGTGCTGGGCGTCCTGCCCGCCTCGCCGCTACTGGCCGAACTCACCGGTCCTTATCAAGTCTTGCGACTGCCTTCGCACCTCGCCCTGGAAGGAGCAACCCGATGAACGTCGAACGGACGAACTCGACCCCAGCCCACTGGTGGAGCCTGCTTGGCCTGGTGCTGGTGCCGCTGCTGATTGCGGGCGGGTTTCTCATCGCCGGGCTAAACACCGATGCTCGACTGCATACCGTCAAAGCCGCAGTGGTAAACCTCGACGATCCGGTGACGATCGACGGCAAATACATTCCGTTAGGGCGTCAGCTCACTGCCAATTTGGTCGATTCCGATCGCGTCCAGAACCTCACCTGGACCCTCGATAGCGAGGCCAACGCCCGCGCCGGGCTGGCCACTGGCGCCTATGCGGCGATGGTGATCATTCCAGAGAACTTCTCGGCCGCAGCTACCTCCTATGCCGAAGAAGCCAATGAGGCCCAGCGGGCCACTATTCAGCTGTCCACGTCGCCAGTGGCTGGCGTGGCTGATGCCACCTTGGGCAGGGCGGTCGCACTGGCAGCCACCAACTCGCTGAATGAGACCCTGACCTCGGGCTACCTCGACCAGATTTACCTCGGCTTCAATGACATGGGCGATCAGTTCACCACCATGGCCGACGGCGCCGATCAGCTCGCTGACGGCCTGGAGGTGCTGAGTTCCAAGACGTCCACGATGCCAGCCGATACCCGCAAGTTGGCCAATGGCACCTCCCAGTACGTCACCGGGGTGAACAAGTTGGCCGATCAGACCATTGCCGCGCTGCCGCAACAGGTGGAGTTGTCCGCTGGGGTTACCCAGCTCAGCCAGGGTGCCGCGGGCATCAGTGGCGGCCTAAAGACCTACCAGACCCAGATGGACCAACTCGGCTCCAACCCCACCGCAGTCGACTCTGCAAAAACTGCGGCGGTCGCGGCTGCAGCAGGCGCAGTTCCGTGCCCGACCTTCAGCGCTGACCCCACCGTCCAGGCCACCTACTGCTCAATATTCGAGCAGGGTCGGGGCGCGGGTGCTCAAGTCGGCGCCGTCACCGGCGTAACGGTCGGCGGCAAGGCGGCCGCAGCGGGCCTGGACACCAAAGACCCCCGCACCGGACAGAGCCTGCTCACCGGCGCAGCCAGGTTGTCCGCTGGCCTCTCGACGCTGGATGAGAAGCTGGCCGACGCAGTACCGGACGTGGCTTCGACCACCAAGAGTCTGAAGAAGCTGAAGAGCGGCGGCAACGAGTTAGCCGCTGGCACCGATCAACTGGCCAACGGCATGCCGGATCTGACCGACGGCATCGCCCAGCTTGCTGACGGCTCTCGACAGATGGCTGACGGCATCGCCGAAGGCAAGGACAAGCTGCCCAGCTACACCACCTCCGAGCGGGAGAAGCTCGCCGATGTAGTGGCCGCTCCGGTGTCAACCGACGGCCTTGGTGGGGTCGCTGATCCGAACATCGGCTGGGTGAGCCTGCTGCTGGTGCTCGCCTTGTGGCTAGGAGCGATGGCCACCTATGTGGTGTTGAAGTCGGTGGCCCGTGGGCTGCTTGGCTCCGCAGAGCCGACCGGCAAGTTGATCGCTGAGGCGCTGGCTCCCGGGGTGGCGGTGCTGGCCACCCAGGCGGTGATGCTGGGGGCTTTGGCTCACCTCGGCCTGAGCTTGTCGTGGCCAAAGACCTTCGAGGTGACTGGCGTGCTGCTGCTGGCATCGGTGGCCTTTGCGGTGATCAACCACGCGCTGGTCACCTGGGCTGGCGGCTTCGGGCGCCTGGTCGCAGTGGTGTTCGCGGTGGTCACCACTGCCTCCACCCTGGTGGCGGCATCCCCAGGTTTGCTGACTGCGCTGCGTCCGTTCTCACCCCTGACTTCGGTGCTGGACGCCGTGCGCGCGGTGATCACCGAATCCGGCGGGGCGCCTACGGCGACCTTCACCATCATCGGCTGGCTCCTGCTCGGCCTGCTGGCTAGCTCAGTGGGCATCGCCCGCGAACGCACCACCAACCTGGCCGCAGTGCTCGCGGTCTAAGGCTTCGACGAGCTCAGCCAACTTATTGGTTCCCTGAGCCGACCCCAGATCCCTGAGCCTGTCGAAGGGTCAAAGGGCTTCGACGAGCTCAGCCAACTGTTCTCCGTCCGGAGAACTGTGTTCTCACATACTGGGACCGTCGCCGTTTTGATTTGCGAAGATTTTGATAGCACTCCCATTTCAGTCCGAAGCGCCTTGCCAGTTCGGCGTTTCGCTGACCTTTTCGCTATCGATCTAGACCCTCATCGAACCCTCCAATTTGCCGATATCGCCCGGCTCCCAAGGTGAATGCCCTCGTTTCCGACCTAGGCTGCGGGACGTAACCCACCCAGGAGACAACAAATGAAACGCATGCTCATACCCTTGGCGGCTGCCGCGATCTTGTTTGGCGGCTTTACGCCGCTGGCTACGGCTGACGACGCCATCACCACCGCTTCCACAGTGGACGTACGGCCCGGCACGGCTAGTGCGCCCCGGGTGGTGGTGAACGATTCGAAGCTGAAGGTGGTGGCTGGGGTTCAGCCCGTCGGCCCACAGACCTTCGCGATCGACGCCGGCAAGATCTACGTTCACGATGATGCCGTCGGCGCGGTCCGCGTCTACAGCTTGGCCGGCAAGTTCCTTCGCTCCCTCAAGTTGCCCGCGGGTCTGCCGGTTGCCGATCTGGCAGTTCGCGGCAACATCATCACGGTGCTCGACCTCGACGGCGGCCTGCACCGCCTGAAGATGAGCACCACCAAGGCCACCGAGATCAGCTACTCCACCACCGGTTCAGTGCCTGCCACCGAACCCGACTCAGCCTCACTTAGCGGCGTGGGAGTCAGCGGCATCACCTACTTCGGCGATCAGCTCGTGGGCCAGATCGAGTCGGCCGGGCAGTTGGTGTTGACCAAGGGCAGCTTCCTGAACAAGCCGGTTGGCTCGTTCGTCCGGCCCGGCCTGGTCACCCAGGCTGGCAAGAGCCTGCTGGTGAAGTCGGCCAGCGGCGTGCTGCTGAAGAAGTTCACGGTGCCCAACCAGCCAGTTCAGGTGGTCATGTCGCATCGCGAGAAGGGCTACACCTACTACTCCGTGGTGGATGACTACCAGGCCGCCAACGGCACCTGGCTGTACAACACCTGGGTCTACAAGTTTGCCGATTCCGGCGCGCTGGTGGCCAGCTACACCCTGGCCGCACAGTCGTCTTACACGCCCTGGCGTGAGGTCGCGGTCTACAACGGCCAGGTCTTCCAACTGCGGGCCGGCACCAAGCAGGCCCAAATCGTGCAGCTCACCCCAGACAACCGGGCCAAGACGGCCACCACCAAGGCCGCCAACGTCCAGGCCCCCCAAAACTTCACCGCCGCCGGGGCGCCTGCCAAGGTGATCGAAACGGTGCTCAACCGCGCCGAGAAGATGGCGAAGGTCAAGTGGACCTACAAGAAGGCAAAGCACGGCAAGATTGGTGTCGTGACAGCGAGCCAGCGCAAATGGGTGGCCCAGGCGCCGCAGCTGAAGAAGATCAAGAAGGCTTCAGCCACAGTCGCTGCCTACCCCTACGCTTGGGGCGGCTACGACACCGACAAGACCCACTCCGAGGGCGCGTCCTGGAAGAGCTTCTCCAAATCGCTGACCGCCAAAAAGGTCTACGTCAGCAACGTCCGCAGCCACGCGGGCTGGGTGCCCAAAACTGCCGGCGTCGACTGCTCTGGCTTCGTCTCTAGCGTGTTCGGTGTCGGCAACAAACGCGGCACCAGCAACATGATCGACGGCAAGTGGTTCAAGAAACTCAAGAATGTCCGCGACGTCAAACGGGGCGACATCCTCAACCGCAGCGGCGACCACGTGGTGTTGGTGCTGGGCTGGGTCAGCGACACGAAGATCCAAGTGATCGAGTCAACCACCACAACGGAATACGGCCAGGTCAAGGTGAACACCAAGACCATCGGGTACTACGCCGACAAGGGCTACACCGCAGCCCGCTACTCACACTGGGTGCGAGACCCAACCAAATGCGTCCCCGGCATCCCCTGCGCGTATTCAGTGGGCAGTGGAGTAGCCAAGTGATCCGACCGGCTGGGCTACTCACCATCGCCATGGGGTTACTGGCTGGTTGCGGGGCTACGGCCCCGCAACCAGCGGTGCCCCCACCAACACCCTCGCCAGCCCAAGTGGCCGTGCCGACCACCCCCAGCACGGTTCGCTCGAAGCTCCTCCTTGAGGACCCCAAACTGGTCATCAAACAGGAAGAACAGCTACCCCTAGCCCCCGGCACCTTCGCCATCATCGGCGACGAAATCATCATCAACGACTACCTTCAAGACAAGATCGCCATCTACCAAGGCGGAAAACGCATCACCGCCTTCGACAAACCAAGCACCATCGTCGACATGGCCATCCGTGACGGCAAGTGGTACCTCCTCGACACCGACTCCACCGTCACCGTCTACACCCGCACCACCAAAGGCCTCAAACAGATCCGCACCATCCCGTTACCCGAACTCGACCCCGGCACCGAATCCGCCTACAACTCCCTCTACTTCGAAGGCCCCAACCTCATCGCCTACAACGGCGACCCGGTCCTCGTCGACGGCCCCGGGCCTGTCCTGCCCGAACCCGAAACCACCAAACTCGACCACGCCTTCCACCTCACCGACGGCAACACCAACGCCACCATCCCCGTCAAATACGACCCATTCAGCATCGACCGCATCGCCCTCACCGACCAACACGTGTTCTACGAGGTCACAGACTGGGCCGACGACAACGACAAACAGTTCCGACAGTTCATCGTCCAGTTCACCCTCGACGGCCAACTCGTCCACACCTATGCCATCCACCGCCGAGGCAGCACCGCCGAAGGCCGTCAGTTCGTTGTCACCGACGGCAAGCTCTACCAAATGTGGATCTCCAACAAGACGGTCAAAGTGTTCCTCATCGAACCTAACGGCTGAACAAATCGATGACCACCCGGCACACCCTCACCATCCTGGCTCTCGTACCCCTGCTAGTCGGTTGCGGGGCTACGGCCCCGCAACCCGCGGTGCCCACCCCAACGCCTTCACCTTCGCCGGTGGTAGTGCCCGCAGTGTCGGACAAGATCAACTCCAAACTCCTCCTTGCCGACCCCCGCTTGGTCATGCAGCGTACGGAGGAGTTGCCGCTGGCCCCCGGCACCTTCGCGATCCTCGGCGACGAGATCGTCATCGACGACTACCTGGAAGACAAGTTCGCCATTTACCGGGGCGGGAAACGCATCACCGCCTTCGACGAACCCGTCCCGGTCGTCGACTTCGCCATTCGCGACGGCAAGTGGTACCTCCTCGACACCGATTCGGTCGTCACCGTCTATACCCGCACCGCCAAAGGCCTCAAAAAGGTTCGCGAAACCCAACTAGCTGAACCCGAAACTGGCTGGCAAGCCCTCTACTTCGAAGGACCCAACCTCATCGCCTACAACGGTGACAAGGTGCTCGCTGAAGGACCCGGCCCGATCCTCGAAGACCCCCACATCGTCGAGCTTGACCACGCGATGCACCTCACCGATGGCAACACCAACGCCATCATCCCCGTCAAATACGACAGGCACAAAGTCGAGCGCATCGCCCTCACCGACCAATACGTGTTCTACGAGATCAGCGACGTGAACACCGAAAAGGACGACTCCCCGTCCCGACACTTCATCGTTCAGTTCGGCCTCGACGGCCAACTCGTCCACACCTACGCTTTTTATCCGCCTGGCAGTCCGGCTGAGCTTCGTGACTTTGTGGTCGCCGATGGCAAGCTTTACCAAATGTGGATCTCCTCCAAGACCGTCAAAGTGTTCCTCATCGAACCCAACCACTGAACAAATCGGGCGGACGCCCATGCCGAGGCTTCGACGAGCTCAGCCAACTGTCCTAGATCCCTGAGCCTGTCGAAGGGTCACCACGAGGCTTCGACGAGCTCAGCCATCTGTCCTAGACCCCTGAGGCTTCGACGAGCTCAGCCAACGGTTCTAGTCCCCCGAGGCTTCGACGAGCTCAGCCAACTGTCCTAGATCCCTGAGGCTTCGACAGGCTCAGCCAACTGTTGCAGTTACCTGAGCTCGGGCCTGGCGGTCAAGGCGATAGGCGAGCAGCACTGGTACGGCCAGCAACATGAGCGCGGCTGGCAGAGCCGCAAACAACACCCGGATTGCCAGCAATGACTCCGGCGCCTGGGCCACATTGGGCACGTAACCAGCTGCCTGCAAGACGAAGCCCGGCAGCGTGATGCCAATGGTGCGCATGATCTTGTCACTCAGTCCGTACACGCCGTAGTAGACCCCGGCGTCCCGCTTGCCTTCCGGGGCTGCCCCAACGACATCGGGAAGCATCGCCCACGGCAGCACCCAGTGGGCCGACATCCCCAGGCCGGTCAGCCCGATGAGGACGTAGATCACCAGCGGCTGCTCGGGTCCGACGAGGAACATGGCGCCGACCCCAACGGCGGCCATTCCGATACCCAACCCGTAGCCGCGCGCCTTGCCCCAGCGATCAGCGGCCACCTTCCATGCTGGGACGCCCAGCCCGATGATCACAAAGAGCACCAGCAGCACCGTCTCGACCGCTACCCGGCCGCCCACGGCGTAGGTGACGAAGTAGATCAACATGGTTTGCAGCAGGGTGAACCCCAGCCGCACCAGGCTGAAGGCGGTTAGCAGCGTCCGGAACGATCCATTGCGCAGCGTTTCCAGCATTGCCCCCAGGAACCGCTGGGGATCGCTGGTCACCGCCCGCGCCGGTTCGCGAACGCGCCAGGCGACGATGCTCAGCCCCAGGCCAGCCAACCCGCCGAAGGTCGCACCCATCGCTAGGTAGCCCAGCGCCGGATCGGCGAACTGGCTGACGATTACTCGGGTTGCGACCCCACCCAGGACGTAGCCGAGCACGGTGCCGACAGCCGCGACGGCCATCAGGCTGGTCCGCTCGTCGTAGTCCTCGGTCAACTCCGCGCCCAGCGCGTTCAGCGGCACACTGACCATCGTGTAGAGGGTGTCGAACACCGAGTAGGTGACCGCGATCCACACGAATGCCCAGATCGAATCCAGGCCGCGCGGCACTGAGAACAGCAGCACTGTCACTAGGGCCAACGGCACCGCCCCGTAGACCAAATAGACCCGGCGCCGACCGTGGCGGGAGTGCGTCCGGTCACTCAGCCAGCCCATCAGCGGATCGTTCGCTGTGTCCCAGACCTTGCCAATCAGCAGCGCCAGGCTGGCGATCGCCGGTGGCACCAAGGCAACGTCGGTGTAGAAGTTGAGCAGGAAGATTGAGGTAGCTGAGATCAGCAGGGTCATCGAGAATCCACCAGCCGAGAAGGCCAGCTTCTGGCCCAACGGGATGCGCACTCCGGCTCGGGCAGTCACGGTGTCCGGCGTCACTTCGCCACCAACCCAGCGCGCAGGTCACGCCGCAACACCTTGTTCAGGTAGCTGCGCGGAAGCTCCTGGAACACCTCGATCCGCGCTGGCATCTGCCAGTCGAGTAGCTGTGCCGCCAGAAAGGCTGCCAACTCCTGCCGAACCTCCTCGACCGGACGCTCCCGCCAGGACCGTCGCAGGGAAGCTGCCAACACCAACCGTCCATCCTCATCGGCGATCAGGCAGGCCTCCTTGATCGCTGGGTGCTCGTGCACGACCTCTTCGACTTCCCTGGGGAAGACCCGGCGCTCACCAGTGCCGATCACGTCCACGTCTCGATCCAGGATCACCAAGCGGCCAGCCACGTCGAGGTAGCCGTAGTCGCGGGTACGCAGGAAGCCGTCCCGGAAGGCCTTGGCGGTCAGTTCGGGCTGACCCCAGTAGCCACTGAAAGTGGTAGGGCTTTGGACCTCCACCTCGCCACGTTCACCTGGCCCGAGCTCGACGCCAGCCGCAGTTACGATCCGAACCCTGGCTTGCGGGACGGGTCGCCCGACCGAGCGAAGGACCTCCCTTGGGGCCGGATCATGGCCGACACCGTGGTCTTCCATCTGCAGGAGGCTGACCGGTGGCAGCACCTCCGCCATGCCGTAGCCCTGCTGAAGGATCGCCCCAAACCGGCGGACAGCCTCGGCCACCTTGGCCGAGGGGGTTGGTGCGGTGCCGTAGATGATGTTGCGCAGCGAACTCAGGTCGTACTGCTCAAGGCCGGGCCAATCGAGCAGATCGATCAGAGTTGAGGGCGTCACGAATACCCGGGTAACTCGATGCTGCTGGATAGCCTCAATCAAGGTGGCAGTGCGGCAATCGGCGGGGATCACCAAGGTCGTCCCCCCGGCAAGGCTCGGCAGGATTAGCCCGCTCCCGGCCCCCGAGATCGGCATGCCAGGCATCGACACGTCCTGGCCGCCCAGGCGCACCCGGACGTTCAGTACCGATAGCCGCAAGCTAGTCAGCAGGATGCCCTGGGTGACTGACAGCGCCTTTGGCGAACCGGTCGTGCCCGAGGTGAATCCCAGGCTTGCTAGGTCGGAGGCCAACAGCGGCTCCCGGCAACGCAGCGGCCGGCCAGCATCGATTAGCCGTTGGTGCTGTTCGGCATCAGCCACCAGCAGAGTCTCCGGGAAGGAGTCGGCCAACAACTGGCCGACGTCGGGCCGGGTCTGGTGGTCATAGAAGAAGGCCTTGGGTTTGGCATCGGCCAGTGCGGACGCGATCACCTCAAGCTCATGGACCGGGGTGAAGCCGATCAGCACCGCGCCCAACTCGTAGCCAGCCAGCAGGATTTCGAGCTGATCCTGCCCTCCGGAGGCCACATACCCGACCCGGTCGCCGCGGCGGACCCCGCGAGCCGCCAGGGCATCGGCCAGTCGCCACACCCGGTCGGCCAACTGCGCGAACGTCAACTGGCCAGCAGGAGTGATCAAAGCGATTCGTTGGGCATAGCGGCGAGCCGCAACCCGCAGCAGATCCCTGGGTACCCGAAACCGCTGCAAATAGCGAGCGATGAACCACCCGGCCGGGCTCGGAAAGACACGCTGAACGGACTCCAGATACCGGCGCATCAGCACACCCTAGTGGCGTAAACCGGGCCAAGTTCCCCGAGCCCCGGACGGTCTCAGCCCACGTGCCAGGCTTCGACGGGCTCAGCCAACTGTCCTAGTTCCCTGAGCTTCCATTCCAGTTCCCTGAGCTCCGGTTCTAGTTCCCTGAGCTCCGGTTCTAGTTCCCTGAGCTCCGGTTCTAGTTCCCTGAGCTTGTCGAAGGGTCCGGCCGAGGCTTCGACGGGCTCAGCCAACTGTTCCAGGTTCCTCAGCGAACTTGCGTTTCGCTCAGCCAGCTTCGGCGCGGCGCTCCGGCTCTGCGGTCGGCTCGGAGCGACGCTTCTTCGCCGGCTTGGGCTCAGCGGCAACCGGCTCGGCCGCAGGCTGCGGTGCCCGGTCGGCCGCAGCGGTGCGCAGTGCGACCGCCCGATGGAAATCGGACTGAGTTGGCATGCCGTAGGCCCTGGCGGTGGTGTCGTGCATCTCGACCACGTAGCGGTTGATCCGCTCAGCGAACTGATGAGCGATCTCGCCCGGAGAGGCTCGTAGCGGGCGTCCGAACACGATGTGGACGTGCGGGCGTCCAGGCACTGGCACCGTCGCCCCGTACGGCATCGCGGCATAGGCGCCGACCAGCGCGATCGGCAGCACTGGCACGTTGCGGGAGATACTCAAAGCGGCTGCGCCCGGAGTGAAGCGCCCCATTGCACCAGTGCGTGACCGGGTGCCCTCGGGGAAGATGAGCAGCGGCACGCCTTCAGTGAGCAGGACGCCAGCCATGCCGCGCCGGTTGCGCGCACCCTGGCGCTCCACCGGGAAGGAGTTGAAGAACAAAGTGGTCGGTAGCGCCTTGTACCAGGACTGGAAGAAGTAGTCAGAAGCTGCGCCAGCAGCCAGATTCTTGGACAGCCGCCGGGGCAGCCCACCGAAGATCAGCGGGGCGTCCACGTGGCTGGAGTGGTTGGCCACCGCGATAAACGGAGGCTTCAGGGAATCCAGGTTTCGCCGACCGTGAATGTGGACCGACAACGCCGACCACATGTACGGCTTCATCACCAGGTGCTGCGCGGCAAAGCGCGCCGTGCCCGGTAACGGCGAGGTGTACCTGTTG
The DNA here is from genome assembly GCA_013791955.1 of Propionicimonas sp. GTDB lineage: Bacteria > Actinomycetota > Actinomycetes > Propionibacteriales > Propionibacteriaceae > Propionicimonas. The sequence goes on along the minus strand of VMSW01000010.1, from coordinate 212,818 downwards.
GTTTTGGGTTCAGACACCGGTCCCCTCCAGTTGGCGAACCAGACGAGTGTCCCACTGAACCGCGCCACAAGCCAGAAGGGGTTCAGTCGCGGCTGCGCACCAGCTGTCGCGAAACCCAGCGCACCGCCGGACGGGGCAGCGTGCCCAGCCCGAAGGCGGCCAGCTTCCATCGCAGCGTCGGCACCGACAACACCTTGCCCCGCGCGGTGTCGGCTAACGCCTTGGTCGCGCAGGTTTTGGCGTCCACCCAGATCCAGTCAGGAATCGAAGAGGTGGCTATCCCGGCCCGCTCGTGGAATTCGGTGCGCACCCAGCCGGGGCATAACGCGGTGGCCGTAACTCCGGTGCCAGCCAACTCAACGGCCAGCCCTTCGGTAAACACTTTGACCCAGGCCTTCACCGCGGAGTAGTTGCCCTGCGTCACCCAGGCTGAGAGTGAGGCGACATTGAGAATCCGCCCGTGACCACGGCGGCGCATCGCCCGGGCCGCCGCTGTGCTGAGCTCGAGGACCGCCAGGCACATCACGTCCAGTGCGCGACGGTGCTCGCCGCCTTCAGCATCGAGCACGTGGTTGGTCAATCCGAAACCGGCGTTGTTGACCAGCAGTTCGATCGGACGCTCGACGTCGGCAACCCGAGCCGAAACCAGCGCCAACTGCGCCGGGTCGGCCAGGTCTGCTACCAGCACCTCCACCGCCACCTGTTGGGCGCGTAATTCAACAGCCAGCGCCTCCAACCGGACGCCGTCTCGGGCCACCAGTACCAAATCGTCGCCACGTTCGGCGCAGGCGGCGGCGATTGCAGCACCAAGCCCAGCGCTGGCTCCAGTAATACAAACGGTCGGCATGGCCGCACGCTACTGCATCCAATAGCGGCCAGCGCAGCCCTCAGGCGGCCAGCAAATCAGCTCGGGCTGCCAATCGGCGCAGGCTCCGACTGCAGCGGTAACGCACCAACTCCGGGCTGATACCCAACTCCGCCCCGGCCCGGGCGCTGGACAGCCCGGCCACATAGACCAGCCAAAGGGTGTGGTGATCGCGGTCGTCGAGCAAGCCCAAGGAGCGGGCTTGGGCCAGCGTGCTGACCGCGTTGAGTTCGGTGGTTGACTCGTTGCCCGCCACGGGAGGTGGCCCCGCTACGCCCGCTCCGGCCGCTAAGCGGCGCCGCAGCCCCCAAGCCAGGTTCGCCGCGATCGATCGGGGTCGACGAGCCACCGGATACTCGGCAATGGCCACCCAGAGCTCCGAAACCGCTTCGGCGAACCGCTCGTCGCTGCCAGCGCTGAGCAACACCGCCTTACCGAGCATCGCCTGCAGCACGGTCCGCCAGGCCACCGACTCACCTTCGGCCCCCAACCGCAGCAACGCACCCAGGATCGCATCCGGTGCGGACGGAATCAGGGCAAGCAGGTCGCCAAGATCATCAGCGGCGCTCAAGGCGGGAAATCGCCGCGCCCACCCGGCCACTAGCGGTGCTGAGCGGGGCACGAGCTCGTCCCACTCGTAATTCAACGAAATCAGTGTTGGGCTGGTCACTGGACCAGCGTCATGAGTGGGTGTTGTCAGCAGTGTTGTCATGCGCTATCACGGTGGTGTCATCCGCTTTCACGACTCCGGAGAGCAGCCTAAGAACAATTCGGCACAACACCCACAAGGGGACATGCCTTCGCCTGCGTTTGGACCTACAATTGAGTCGTACTCATCCGGGGTTGGCGGCCGGTTCAACCGTCATCAAGTTCGCCCAGAGGGCCACTCGGAGTCCAGTGGCCCTCTGGTGCCAGCAAGGCGGCCGCTCAGGCCACTTTGATCGGCACCCGATTCAGTCTCACGGGCGAAGCTCACCACCACCTCAACCAGCAGCTATCGTGCCTGCGGCTGGTCCGCGCCCACCGGCCTTGGGCGGGGCCGTAATCTTGGTGTGTTCAGCATTGAAAGGACTGCATGCAACTCCGCCCGGCGGCGCCGCCGAAGAAAGGCCTGATCGAAAAGGTGGCTCTGTTCGCCTTGGTCGGCCTCTCTGTGCTGTCCCTGATCGGGGTAACGCTGGTCACCGTTTACTTGAACCGGCTCAGCGATAGCACCTCAGCCCTGACCCGCTCAGAGCCAATGCCAGCCTATGTCGGGCAACCTCAGCCGGTGGTGGCTGCCAATGGCAGCTCCCCGATGAACTTCCTGGTGCTGGTCACCTCGGGGAATTCACTCCATTCGGTGGTGGTCGCCAACCTCTCGGCCTCTCGCCGCAACCTCACCCTAATCACCGTGCCCGCCGACCTCACCGTGAACAGCGGCTCGAGCCAGACGCTGGCTTCAACCTTCGCGATGGACGCGGCGATCACCGTCCGCGCAATGGAGAAGCTGACCACCGCCAAGATGGACCATCAGATTCGGCTCGACCTTGATTGCCTGGCAGGCACCATCGACGCCACCGGGGGGGTGCAATTCGGCGGCACTCGAATGAGTGGGCAGCAGGCTGTCGGCACGACTCGGGAAAGCACTGGTTCGGCTGCGGCAGCCACCTCGGCCGGTTGGCTGATCAGGGCCGCTTTGATCAGTGCCAATGACCACTTCAGCGTGCTGGATCCGGCGCGGTTCAGTAAGACCGTCGATCTCGTGCAGCCCTGTTTGACTCTCGACTCCGGGCTCACCGCCGAGGTTATTCAGGCCACCCTGGTTGAGAGCAGCGTCCATCCGGAGGACACTCGGCTGTGGCCGCTGACCGCTGCATCGGGGGCCACTGGCACCAGGGCATCACCGGGCGCGCTGGAGGCGTTACAGCTTGCCTTGACCGCCCCGGAATTGGTGTCTACTGAGCAATACCACCAAGCAGCATTCCTACCCCTGGAGCCGCCCCGATGAAGTCTCAAAGTACGCTGAGGCCCGTGATGAGATTCGTGCGGCTGACCCTCGTGCTGGGCGCGCTGGGTTACGCCGCCTGGCAGTACTGGCAGCAGCAGAACCAAGCCGGCGCTGCGGTCTGGGCTGCGGGCACTGACCGGGTCGACTGAACATCAGCCAGGGGGGACATTGGACGAGTTCGGGGCCGAGAAGTTGCCTGCTGACCCGGAGGCCTACCAGGAGCTGTTGAAGCGCTGGGGGCTGGACGACGACACACTGGGCATCACCAAGCTGCGTGCTGATTTAGAGCACTCCGAGACTGAGGTGCCCGGCGATACTGACGCGTCCGGCGAGGCCGAGGCCGAGGAGGTCGCGGAGCCGGACGCTGAGTCTGAGTCGTCCGAGGAACCCGTGAGCGAAGCCGAGCAGGTCGACGTCGACTCAGATGTTGGTCTTGACTTCCTCGACGATGCCGATCAAGGAGTCGTGGCGGCCGAGGTGAGCCGCGCTGATCGCAAACAGCGGCGGCGTTGGTTGCGCCGCTCGCTGCTGGCCCTTGGCGTCGTATTGGCGCTACTGCTCGGCACCGCAGGCTTCTATCTGGTGGTGGGCCTGCAGGCGTTGCAGGGCATCAAGCGCGATCCTGGCCTGATGCCCACTGATGACGGCTACCAGACCGTCCCGGCGACCATTGACGGTCCGCTCAACTTCCTGCTGATGGGCTCAGATTCCCGAAACCCGGATGAGCGCGGGCGAAGCGACACCTTGATGATCGCCCACCTGAACGCATCGCGAGACACCCTTTACCTGATCTCGCTGCCGCGCGACATGTACGTCGACATCCCCGGCCACGGCAAGAACAAGATCAACGCCGCCTACGCCTTCGGTGGCCCCCGGCTCACCGTGAAGACGGTGCAAAACATCATCGGTACTCGGATAGACCACACCGCCATGATCGATTTTGAAGGCTTCGTCGGCCTGACCACCGATGTCGGCGGCGTGACGGTCTTCAACGAAATCGAATCGACCAACCTCGGGTTCAACTTCCCCCGCGGCGACATCACGATCAGCGGCGAAGAGGCACTGGCCTACGTCCGCCAGCGATACGACCTGCCCCATGGCGACTTCGACCGAGCCGCCCGGCAGCGGCTGGTGGTCAAGGCGCTCATTCTGAAGCTGCTCAAACCAGCCACGGTGGCCAACCCGGCGACCTTCAACGCGGTGGCCACCAAGTTGGGCGGCTACCTGACCGTCGACAACAAGCTGACCAACGAACTGATCTGGAATCTGGCAACTGACCTCAACATCAAGTCGGCTCGCGACATTCGCCAGATCCAGGCGCCGATCGCCCGTGGTGCCACCATCAAAGGCTCCTCAGTGTTGATCGTGAACGAGGAGAGGATGGCCGCGCTCGCCAAAGCGATCCGCGATGACAACCTCGAGGCCTACTGGACGCAGTACGGCGCAGACTGATCGGGCGAACTACGCCGGGTCAGTCGAAATAGGACTGGTCTGGCTCGTCGGCGGACACTGCCAGCGCGAACGCCTCACCGACCGCGACGGCATGGTCGGCCGGATCATCGACGGTGTTCAGGCGATCACGCAGGCTGAGGTCGATCGAGGCGGTCTGTGTCAGCAGGTCGACAGTCTCGAAGACGAACTGGACCGGGTTCCCGCCGACGTCGAACCGCAGGCTCAAGGTGAGTTCGGCCGGTGGCCAGGTGGAGCCGTAGGACTCGGCAACCCCGAAATCCGGATACTGAGCCGCGAACGCGCCAGCGTCGGCTCGGAAAGTGATCTCGAGGCCGTCGGAATCCTCGCTGACCGCGGCGAACTCCAGCCCATAGGGGGCCAGCTCGTCACTCAGCGCGTCGACATAACCGTCCGGAAGCTTCACGGTTCCACCGTATCGCGCGGACGCCGCGAACGAGGTCGCTGATCAGCGCCTTTGCGAGTGGAGCATAGGGGATTCGAACCCCTGACCTACGGCTTGCAAAGCCGCCGCTCTACCAACTGAGCTAATGCCCCGCGGCGGACATTCTCGCACCGATGGCCACGGCTGCGCCAAACCGTGCACCAAGGCCCCCCGGATCGCCTCGAATCGACCCACTGGAAACTGCCAACTACCCTTGAAGCCATGTGGTCCAAGCGACAAGAGGTCGACTACGCCCTGCAGCGGAGGAACAAGCTGCAGGCGCTGCGCCGTCCCCAACGCTCGCTGGAGGACGCCGATGCGTGTGATGCCGACCCGCTGCTATTGCGGTCGGCCACCCACCACGGTGAACCCTCGCCGATTCCCTGCCCGATCTGCGAAACCAACGAGATGGCCAACCTGAATTACGTTTTCGGGGACCAACTTGGTCAATACTCGGGACGGATCAAGTCCACCGATGAGCTGAACGACATGCAGAACCAGTACGGTGAGTTCAAGGTTTGCGTGGTCGAGGTTTGCACCCGGTGCGGCTGGAACCACATGATTGCCACCTACCTGCTCGGTGACGGCACCAGGCGCCGTCCGCCCCGCCGACAGAAGACCGTCGAGGACATTTATGGGTAAGCCGAAACGGGTGAGCGCAGCGAACGAGGCTGGGCTCCCCACCGTTGGTGGGACGACCGGGAAGCGCAAGCCACCGCGCGCACTCTGGCAACGCATTCTGCTGTGGGGCATGGTCACCGTGCTCAGCCTTGGCCTGATTGGCGCTGGCGTTGTCGCCTACGCCTACCAGACCATCAAGCTGCCGGACGCGAATGCCGACTTCAAGACCAACACCACCTTCGTCTACTACGACGATGGCAAGACCCCCATCGGGTCATTCCAGGTGCAGAACCGGGTGACGATCGATTACAACACGATGCCGCAATACACCAAGGACGCGATGGTCGCGGCCGAGAACCGGACCTTCTGGACCGATCCCGGCATCTCGGTCACCGGCCTGTTCCGGGCCGCCCTCGGCCTGGTGGGCATCAGTTCGGCGAGCGCCACTGAGACCGGTGGTGGTTCCACGCTTACTCAGCAGTACATCAAGATCATGTATCTGACCCAGGAGAAGACTTTCTCCCGGAAGTTCACCGAGATCCTGCTGGCCGCCAAAGTGGGCCAGGAAATCTCCAAGGAAGACATCCTTCGTGACTACCTGAACACCGTCTACTTCGGCCGCGGCGCCTATGGCCTGGAGGCCGGCGCGCAGGCGTACTTCAAGAAGCCTGCCTCAAAGCTGACGTTGGCCGAATCGGTGGCGCTGTGCGCGATCGTCAACTCCCCAGGCAATCTCGATCCGACTGCCGGGGAGAAGCAGGCAGCAGATCTGCTCCAGCGCTATCAGTACACGCTCAACGGCATGGTTGAGATGGGCAAGATCACCGAAGCGCAGCGGAGCGAGGTCTACAACCAGTTGCCCAAGTTCCTTGAGCAGGACACCAACTCCCGCCTCGGCGGCCAACGGGGCTTCCTGCTGAAGCTCGTCCAGAACGAGATGCTGGCCAAGGGTTTTACCGACGAGCAGATCTCCGGCGGCGGCTACAAGGTCGTCACCACTTTCAACAAGAAGGCCCAGGACGCCGCCGTGAGCGTGGCTAAGGCCAAGACCCTGCAGGCCTCCGGTGGCAACAAGAAGAAGGCCGCCACCCTGAAGGTTGCCATCGCCTCGCTCGACAACGCCACCGGTGGGGTAATCGCGATGTACGGCAACCCCGACTACGTCAAGAACTCCCGCAACTGGGCCACCACTCCACGCGAGACCGGCTCGACCTTCAAGCCATACGCGCTCGCCGCTGCCCTTAGAGATGGCTGGACGCTCAACGACAAGGTGAGCCGCCAAACCAAGGTGAGCTCCGGTGGCAACATGCTGCCATGGCCGGACGGCAAGAAGGTGACTCTGTTGCAGGCGACCACCCAATCCATCAATGACGCCTACTACAACCTGGTCAGCCAGATACCAAGTGGCCCGGAAGGCGTAATCCAGGCCGCCAATGACGCGGGATTGCCCACCGGGGCAGGTTGGGCCCCAGACGCGTACCTGCCGCTCGGTGGCCCGAATGTGAGCCCGGTCGATCAGGCTTCAGGCTTTTCCACCTTCGCCAACATGGGCATTCACCACGAGTGGCACGTGATCAATCAGGTGTTCGACTCCGCCAACAAGGTCACCTATGCCGCTGACACCACTGGCCTGCAGACGATTGAGACCGGCATCGCCCAGGACGTCACCGCCGCGCTGACCAACGTGGTGCGCGATGGCACTGGCCGCGCCGCCGCCTACATTGGGGGCTACCAGGTGGCCGGCAAGACCGGCAGCAAGGGACAGGACGATCCCAACTTCCCGCGGCACTCCGGCCACCGCCAGACGGTGGCTACCTGGTTCGTCGGCTACACCAAGCAGATCTCCACTGCGGTGATGTACGTCCGCGGCGAAGGTGGCCATGAAGACCTGGGCTACGGCTGGTTCGGTTCGGGGGCCGCGGCGCAGACTTGGGCCGCCTACATGCGAATCGCGATGGAGGGCAAGCCGTACGAGCGCTTCCCCGGCGCGACTAACAAGAAGTCGACCCAGACGCCGACGCCAGAACCGGAACCGACGCCGACCTGGATTCCGACGCCGACCCCGACTGTGCCCTACACCCCGGCTCCGACCGATACCCCCACCGAGTCGACCCCCCCAACTGCACCAACTACAGGACCGCCAACCACGCCCGCCGCAACACCCACCTAATAGGATCACCTGGTGAATCCCGACGCGCCGGCCCTCTCGAGGCTCCTCGGCGGCCGGATGGGCGAACACGCCCGTCCGGGTGGTTTGTGGTTCCGGGCGTGGCCGTGGGCGTTCCTGATTCTGCTGGTGAACTTCCTGGTGCTGATGGCTCGCCAGGTGCCCTGCGAAACCGGCCAATCCAAGTACCTCAACCTGTGCTACTCCGACATTCGGGTGCTCTGGTATTGGCGCGGGCTGCGGGACGGCGAGATCCCCTTCCTCCAACATGACGTGGAGTATCCGGTACTGACCGGTGCTTTCATGGAGCTCGGCCGCCGGTTCGTGCTGCTGCTCGGCGGCAAGAGCCAGCCGGGGCTCAACGGCGCCGAGGTGGCCACCTCCGCCCACCTGTTCATGGGAGTGACCGCGGTACTGGTGTTCGCGTTGTTCGGCGTGCTGGTGTGGGCGCATCTGAAGATGCACCGCCCCTGGGATGCGTTGATGATCGCGTCCAGCCCGGCGATCCTGACCGCTGGCCTGATCAACTGGGACGCCCTGGTCATTGCCCTCACCTCGCTGGCGCTGTTGGCCTGGGGGCGGCGCCAACACGTCTGGGCTGGCATCTGGCTGGGCCTGGGCATCGCAGCGAAGCTCTACCCGCTGCTGTTACTGGGACCCCTGTTCATCCTGGCTTTGCGCACCGGCAAGTGGCGCGAGTTTTTCATCACCGCTGGTGCCACCGTCGCGACCTGGGTGGCGGTCAACCTGCCGGTCTATTTGGCCACCCCCGATGGCTGGCTCTACTTCTGGACGTTCAATGTCGACCGCGGCGCTGACCTCGGCTCACTTTGGTACGCCCTGAATCTGGCTGGGATCAACATTCCGGAGCTGTCGCGGGTGGAATCGCTGGCCATGGTGATCGGCGCACTGGCGATCGCCGCGATCCTGCTCTTCGCCCCCCAGCGGCCTCGACTGGCCCAGGGAGCCTTCCTGATCGTCGCCTTATTCCTGGTAGTCAACAAGGTCTACTCGCCCCAATACGTGCTGTGGCTGCTGCCGCTGCTGGTGTTGGCCCGGCCGCGCTGGTTCGACTGGGCGATGTTCAGCATCGCCGAAACCCTCTACTACCTGGCGATCTGGGCCCATCTGGACGGCGTGCTGAGCCAGGACGTCCCGGCGGGAAGGCTTTATTGGCTCTCGGTGTTCTTCCGGGTCGGCGTCGTGCTGTGGTTGATGAGTCGGGTAATCACCGACATCTACCGGCCCGCCGAAGACCCGGTCAGACTGACTGGGCTGGACGACCCGGATGGCGGGGTTTTCGACAACGCCTTCGACGCGCCCTGGCTGCAGAAGCTGACCCAACGCGGGCCGCGGCCAGCCCGCCTGGCCAGCTCGCCCCCGGAGCCGGAGCCGGCGCCAGCAGAGCCGGTGCCCACGCAGCCGGAACCAACGACGCTCGGCCTCGCAGAATCTAGTCCCGAGCCACCACGGCAGTGAGCACCGTCCGAAGCCACGATGACGTCCGGCTAGTAGTCCAGGCCTGGCTGGGCAGCCGGCTAGTGATCGCTGCGGTGGCGATCTGGATCGCCCTCACCGAACACCGCACCCTCACCGAGCAGCTCAAGGGCTGGGATGTGCAGCACTATCTCGATATCGCAGCCCGCGGCTATGCCAACCCTGATCTGATCGCCTTCTTTCCCGGCTGGCCGATGCTGATCCGGCTGGCCAGCTCAGTGCCGGGCACCTCAGCGGTGCTGATGGGCACCTTGCTGGCCTTGCTGGCCAGCGGCTTTGCTGCCGCCGCGCTCTATCGACTGGCTGGCGCCCCGGCCGCGATTGCCTGGCTGCTGGCCCCGACTGCGGTCTTCACGGTGGCGCCCTACACCGAGGCCGCTTTCTGTGCTGCCGCCTTCTGGGCGTGGGAACGGGCGGTGGCCAAGCACTGGACGGCAGCGGCGGTGCTAGCCGCAGTGGCCATGTCGATGCGGGTGTCGGGGCTGTTCCTGATCATTGCGCTTGCGGTGCTGGCGCTGACTCAAAAGGGACGCCCGCAGGTGCGGCTGGGCCGATTGGCGCGGCTGGTGTTGCCGGTGGCGGTGCTGGTCGGCTACCTGGTCTATCTGCGGATTTCGTTGGGCAGCTGGACGGTCTGGTACGAGACTCAGGCCCAAGGCTGGTCGCGGGAGTTCACCTGGCCTTGGGTGGCGGTGCAACACACCATCGAGGCGGCCATGCCCGGCGGCTATGCCGACAGTATGGGCTGGTCGATGCTGTTCCGCTTCGAGCTGGTGAGCGTGGCGATCGGGGTGCTCGTGGCGCTGATCATGTTGTTCCGCAAGCGTTGGGCCGAGTCGGTGTGGGTGGGCTCCCAGGTGGCAGCTTTCTCGTTCTCCTACTGGTTCATGAGCGTGAACCGGGCCACTTTGTTGTGGTTCCCGCTGTGGGAGCTGATCGGCAATGGCCTAGTCAAGACCACCGGGCGCCGAAAGCTGCCGCCCTGGCGGATAACCCTGAACTGGGTCTTGGCGATTCTCGCGCTCGCCGTGCAGGCCTGGTGGGCCTGGCGCTTCTTCACCGGGCAGTGGGCCAGCTGACGAAGCCCTGCGACGTTGGCGTAGCTAGCCACTCCGAGCTGACGCGCTGTTTGTTCGTGATCGAGGCCTCGCGCCAGCTGGGTACTGCAGCCATTCACTGAACCTGCCTTGCCGCTCCGAGGCTACCTGCGCGCCGGAAAGGCCATCCCATCTTGTGCGGAGCCCCTGCGGCCGAACCGGCGTCGCCATTGACACCTATGGTTACGTAACCGTAAGTTAGAGGCACCGGGGGTGGACTGCATCGCGGCGCGAGCCTTTACCGGGAGGGGACCCCGCACTCGGCCACGCCGCTGATGCACCAGCCCCGCTTGCCGATCCGGCTCGAAACCCGGGCCTGATCAGGAACACCACCCACGGCCAACCGCCGCGACCACCACAGGAGCATCGTTGACCGAGCCACTTGCCGGGCCCGACTTCGTCCAGCTTCTCGACCCTCAAGGCAATCGGGTCGAGCATGCCGAGTTTGCCTACGCCGGCGCCGATGCCGAACTGGCCGCTGACCTGCGCGACATGGTCTTGACCCGCCGCATCGATGCCGAGGCCACCGCACTGCAACGCAAAGGCGAGCTTGGCCTTTGGCCGCCATCGCTGGGCCAGGAGGCCGCCCAAATCGGCTCGGCGCGAGCCACCCGTGGCCAGGACGTCCTTGTGCCGTCCTATCGCGAGCATGGCGTGGCCTGGTGTGCTGGCATCGATCCACTCGACCTGCTCACCACCTTCCGCGGCACCGGGATGACCGAATGGCCCAGCCGTCCAGACACCTTCCACCCCTACTCCTTCGTCATTGGCACCCAGACCCTGCACGCGGTCGGGATGGCGATGGGGGTGCAGCGCGACGGCCTGGTTGGCACCGCTGATCCCGCCGATTCAGCCGCAGTGATCGTCTACTTCGGTGATGGCGCCACCAGCCAGGGCGACGTGAACGAGGCCTTCATCTTCGCCGCCTCCTTTGCTGCCCCAGTGGTGTTCTTCTGCCAGAACAACCAATACGCCATCAGCGAGCCGAGCGCATTGCAGTCGAGAATCCCGCTCTACCAGCGCGCGGCCGGCTTCGGTTTCCCCGGCGTTCGAGTGGACGGCAACGACGTACTGGCGGTGCGGGCAGTCACCGAATGGGCCATGGACCGCGCCCGTCGCGGCGACGGCCCGACGCTGATCGAGGCCTACACCTACCGGATGGGCGCGCACACCACCTCCGACGACCCCACCAAATACCGCCAATCAACCGAGGTCGAAGACTGGCGCGCCAAAGACCCGATCGAGCGGCTGCGCAGCTATCTCTTGCGAGTAGGCGCCATTGATGCCACCTGGCTGGACGCGCTCGCCGTCGAAGCGGACATGCTCGCCGAGCGGCTGCGGGCTGGCTGCCTGACCCTGCCGGAGCGCCCCCTGGCGAGTTACTTCGGCCAGGCCTACGTCGAGACCCCCGAACTCCTGCTCGCCCAGCGCGAGGACCACTTGGCTTATGAGGCCTCCTTCGACGGTGCTGCAGAAGCGACCCTTCGACCCTTCGACGAGCTCAGGGCAGGCCAAGCTCAGGGAACTGGTGGGTCAGCTCAGGGAACTGGTGCCCCCAGACAGTTGGCTGAGCTCGTCGAAGCCCCAGAGGTGACCCTTCGACAGGCTCAGGGAACTGGTGGGGCGGCTCAGGGAACTGATGGGGCGGCTCAGGGAACTGATGGGGCCGCCAGCCTCACCGGGGAGGTGCTGTGATGACCACCATGACAATGGCCAAAGCGCTCAACGCTGGCCTGCGCAAGTCCCTGGCTGCCGAACCGAAAGTGCTGCTGGCTGGGGAAGACATCGGCAAACTCGGCGGGGTGTTCCGGGTGACCGAGGGCCTACAGGCCGAGTTCGGGCGCGACCGGGTGATCGACACGCCGTTGGCCGAATCCGGCATCGTCGGCACTGCAGTCGGCTTGGCGCTGCGCGGCTACCGTCCAGTGGTAGAAATCCAGTTCGACGGCTTCGTCTACCCGGCCTTCGACCAGTTGGTCTCCCAAGTCTCCCGGCTGCGGTTCCGCACCGGCGGCCAGCTCAGCGTGCCGATGGTGGTTCGCATCCCTTACGGCGGCGGTATCGGTGCCATCGAGCACCACTCCGAGTCGCCGGAGGCCTACTTCGCCCACACCCCTGGCCTGAAGGTGGTCACCTGCGCGTCCCCAACAGATGCCTATTGGATGATTCAGCAGGCGATCACCTCCGATGATCCGGTGATCTTCCTCGAACCCAAACGTCGCTACCACGACAAGGGCGAAGTGGATACCGATCAGCAGTCGGCCGATTTGTCGTTGTTCTCGGCGCGGGTGGTCAAGCCCGGCACCGACGCCACTCTGCTCACCTACGGTCCGATGGTGCGCACCTGCTTGGAGGCGGCGATCACTGCCGCTGAGGAGGGCCGCAATCTGGAAGTGGTCGATCTGCGCTCGCTCTCGCCGCTGGACGACGCCACGATCCTCGAATCGGTGCGGCGTACCGGCCGGGCGATCGTGGTCCATGAGGCCGTCGGGACGCTCGGTATTGGTGCCGAGATCGCGGCCAGGATCCAGCAGAACTGTTTCTATGAGCTGGACGCGCCGGTGCTGCGCGTGACCGGCTACGACCTGCCCTACCCACCCTCAAAGGTGGAAGAGGGCTACCTGCCCGATCTGGATCGGGTGCTCGATGCCGTCGACCGTTCGCTGAACTGGTGAGGAACCCAAATGCCTGAGTTCAAGTTGCCCGATCCGGGGGAGGGCCTCCAGGAGGCCGAGATCGTCCGTTGGCTGGTCGCCGTTGGTGACGTGGTTGCCGTCAACGACGTTCTGGTAGAGATCGAGACCGCCAAGTCGCTGGTCGAACTGCCCAGCCCCTACGCCGGAGTCGTGAGCGAGCTACTAGTCGCCGAGGGCGACGTGGTCGAAGTGGGTTCGCCGATCATTCGCATCGGGGAGGAGACCCTTCGACAAGCTCAGGGAACTGAACAACAGTTGGCTGAGCCCGTCGAAGCCTCGGATGTGACCCTTCGACAAGCTCAGGGAACTGGTGGGTCGACTCAGGGAACTGGTGGGTCGACTCAGGGAACTGAACAGCAGGTGGCTGAGCCCGTCGAAGCCCAAGGTCAGGTGGCTGAGCCCGTCGAAGCCCAAGGTGCCGCAGCGACCAATGCGATGTTGGTCGGGTACGGCGCCAAGGCCGGCGCGATCTCGCGGCGAGCCCGTCGCGGTGGCGCAGCGGTAGCCGTGCCCGAGACCGATCAGGTGCATGAGTCCTACGACACCGCCAATCCGGTCTCACGCCGTACCGATGAGGTAACCCCCTCAGATCGTCTCGACGCGGTGGCCTCCGGCGAACACCTGCCGCCGCCCGGACGTCCGTCCGCTGGAGCAAAGGCGGGACGCCGACCGCTGGCCACCCCGGCGGTGCGCCGCGTGGCCCGTGATCTGGGGGTCGATCTGAATCAGCTCATCGGCACGGGAGCCGGTGGCCTGATCACCGCTGAGGACGTCGTCGCTGCGGCCAGCGGCGGCCTGCCCGGACGGGATCGACGGGTGCCACTGCGCGGGATCCGACGAGCGATGTTCAACTCGATGACCGCCTCGCTGCAAATCCCGCAGGCCACCGCGATGATCGAAGCCGACGTCACTGGCACCGTCGAGATGCTGGAGTTGCTGAAGACCCGGCGGGAGTTCACCGGTCTACGGGTCTCGCCGCTGCTGGTATTTGCAAAAGCGGCCTGCCTGGCCATGACCCGCATCCCGGAGATCAACTCCAGCTATGACGCCGAGGTGGGCGAAATCATTCTGCATGGCTCGGTGAATCTTGGCATCGCCGCGGCTACCCCCCGCGGCTTGCTGGTGCCTAACATCAAGAACGCTGAACGGATGAATCTGGTCGAGCTGACCGAGGCGCTAAACGCCATGGTCGCGGCGGCCCGCGAGGGTCGCGTCCAGCCGTACGACCTAGCCGACGGCACTTTCACCATCACCAACATCGGTGTCTTCGGGGTAGATGGCGGCACCCCGATCCTGAGCCCCGGCGAGTCGGCGATCATGTGCCTTGGCACCATTCGACGCAAGCCGTGGGTGGTCGGCACCGGCGCTGATGAGCACCTGGAGCCGCGCAGCGTCTGCACCGTCTCGCTCACCTTTGACCATCGGCTGATCGATGGCGCAATGGCTTCGAAGTTCCTGGCCGAGGTGGCCACGATCATGTCGAACCCCGGCTTGGCCCTGCTGTTCTGACGCCGATGGCGCGGGCCAACCAGGAATGGGGGGCCGGGTGTTGCTTCGCGGCGGTGGCGCCGTTAGCGTGACCAAATGCGCCGCTCGTTAAGAGTTACCAGCATTCTCAGTCTCGCCACCGTCTCAGCCCTGATCGCTGGCTGCGCAACTACCGCGGGGGTCGGAGCCGACTCGGTGGCCGACGCCCCGGCCGCCCCAGTTGAGCTCGGCGCCCAGGACAACCCAGCTGAGGTCACCACCCAGGCCGCGGTGCAACGTCCGGTGTTCGTCCGGCGCATCGACCCCGGCCAAACTGGCTGGTTCTCCTCGCCGTCCCTGGTGGATCTGACCGGCGACGGCAAACTGGAAATCGTCGCGCCCCTGTATTCCACCTATGTCTACTCCGCCACTGGCAAGAAGCTGGCCACCGGTACTGCCACCAAGGGCCGGGTGTACGCGCCTTCGGTGGTCGCCGATCTGGACGGCGATGGGATCAAGGAGGTCGTCGTCGGCGGCAGCGGCAGCGTCGCAGCCTACGAATGGCGCGGTGGCAAGCTGACCAAGAAGAAGGGCTGGCCCACCTCGGTGGCCAGCGGCGGCCAAAAGCCGGAGGTGCGCGGCCTGGCCGCAGCCGACCTTGATGGCAACGGCAAGATCGAGGTGGTGGCGACCACCACGAACACGTCCAAGACCGGTGCGCAGGTGTTCGTCTTCGCCGCCAACGGCCGGCTCTACGCCCCGGCGAGTGGCCACAAGCCAGCCTGGCCGCGCTACAACCGTCTGACTGGTGCCGGCAACGACAAGAACTTCAACGGCTACGGCAACCACGGCTACGGCGCCTACGGGCTGAACGTTGGCATCGGCCAACTCGACGACGACCCGCAGTTGGAGATCGTGGTCACCTACGACAATCACCAGATCAACCTGTTCAATCACGACGGCACCTCAGTGCTGGCCTCGAGTTGGTACACCAACCCAGCCAGCGCCTACAAGGGCAAACGACTGGGCTGGGGTCAGTTCATTCGCTGGACGGCCGCCTCGGTGGAAGACAAACTGATGCACTCCCACACCGGCGCCTGGCCGAGCCCGAAAACCACCTCTTGGCTGCAATGGACGGCCTCGCCGCCGTCCATCGGCGATCTTGACGGCGATGGCCACGCCGAGGTGATCGGCATCCCGAATGTGGAGAAGAAGATCCCCTACCAGACCCAGGCCCACGCGGTCATGGTGCTCGACGGCGCGCAGCACGGCGGCAAACTTTCGGGTCGGCGCCACGCCGGCTTCTCGACGCTGCCGCAGACCGGCAAGCCGATTGTGCGCAAGGCCGGGGATTGGTATCCCCCCGATGGCATCCCGGCCCCAACCTTGGTGGACCTGACCGGCGACGGAAAACTCGACATCGTCTTCCCCGGCAATGATGGCTACATCTATGCAATCTCCTCGGCCGGGAAGCGGCTATGGCGCTGGGGCTACGCGCCCGGTAAGAAGCGCACTTTCGCCTCTGAAGTGACCGCCGCCGACCTCAACGGCGATGGCGTGCCCGAGCTGGTTTTCGGCGTGTACGGGCGGGCCACCAAGAGCGGTCGGCTGGTGGTGCTGACCGCCAAGGGCGGCAAGGTCACCGACCTTCGGGTGCCCAAACAGGCCAAGGACGGAAATGGCATCGGCATCGCTGCGGCGCCGTCCATTGCCGATCTGGACGGAAATGGCACTTTGGAAATCGTGACGCTCTCGATTGATCACGGCTTGGACGTGTGGACGGTTCCCGGTTCGACGGCTACCAAGGCCCCCTGGCCCACCGCCAGAGGTTCACTGCTGCGTAACGGCACCACCGCAGGCTGACTAGGCGGTTCACTGCAACCCGCGTGGGGAGCAGTTGCGCAGAGCGCGGCGAATTCGGCCCGATTTAGCCAACCGGATGTTGACGTGGATCGGCGCCTGGGCATGATCGCCCCTGCCGCAGGGGTGGTGATGGTTCTAGAGTTTCTGACGTGTCCACCCGAAATGACGTACTGGTAAGCGTCAAAGACCTGCCCGAAGCGGTGAACGCTGGCGCCCAACTACTCGACGTTCGTTGGTCTTTGGGCGAAGCTCCTGGCTCCGGCTACCAGCGCTACCTTGAGGGCCACCTACCCGGCGCTCGCTTCCTCGATCTGGAAAAGGTGCTGACTGGGCCGCTCACCGATCCGCGGCTGGGTCGCCACCCGCTGCCAAGTGCCGAGCAACTGGCGGTCGGCCTGGGCGAACTGGGTATTGATCCAGAACAGCCAATCGTGGTCTACGACGAGCCCGGCTCCTACGCCGCCGCCCGCGCCTGGTGGGTGCTCACTTGGGCCGGCTTGAGCACTTGGGTGCTGGACGGCGGGATCAGCGCCTGGACGGCGGCCGATGGCGGTCTGGTCAGCGGCGAATCGCGCGACTGGGAGCCCACCAGCCTCACCCTGGAGACCGGCTGCCTGCCCACCCTGACTGCCAACGAAGTGGCGACTTTCGACGGCATCGTGATGGACGTCCGCGCGCCGGAGCGCTACCGGGGCGAGGTTGAACCGATCGACGCGAAAGCCGGCCACATTCCCGGCGCGGTCAATCGTCCGGTCACCAGCTTCTGGGACGAGAAAGGCCTGATGCCGAGCGCCGACCAACTGGATGGGCTATTGGCGCTGCCAGCCGATCGGCCGGTCGCGGTCTATTGCGGCTCGGGAGTATCGGCGGCCCAGGTGCTGCTGGCGCTGGCCAGCCTTGGCATTGAAGGCGCCCTCTACCCGCCGTCCTGGTCTGGATGGTCGGCCGATGACTACCGTCCGGTGGCCACCGGGGATGCCTCGTGATCGAGCCGACCAGCCTGGTTACCACCCGGCTGGATCACCTGCGGGCCAATCTGGACGCGATTCGCACCCGGGTGGACGGACGCAAGCTACTGGTGGCGGTGAAGGCGAACGCCTACGGCCATGGCGCTGTGGGCGTGGCGCGGATGATTCAGGAACACCGGGCGGCCGAATGGCTCGGGGTGGCCACCATCAGCGAGGGTATCGAGCTGCGGGAGGCTGGCATCGAGTTGCCGATTCTGAAGCTGTCGATGACCCGCAACCCGGGCGAGACCGACGCTGCGGTGGCGGCGAATATCACCTTGACCGTCACCGATGCCGCCTCGATTGCGATGGTGGCGGCGGCAGCCATGCTCAATCACGTGGTGGCCGAGGTGCACCTGAAGGTCGATACCGGAATGCGTCGAATCGGCTGCCCACCCGAACAGGCCGTCGAACTGGCGAAATTGGTCGATGCCACCGACGGCGTCGATCTCGGTGGGGTCTTCTCGCACCTTCCGATTTCGGATTCGCCGGCCGGTACTGAGTTCACTGCGGCGCAAATCAAGCTGTTCGCCGAGACTGTGGCCGCCATCGAGGCTGCCCGCGGGCCAGTGCCGCTGAAGCATCTGGCGAACTCAGGCGGCATCCTTGGCCATCCCGATTCCTGGTTCGACCTGGTTCGTCCAGGCATCATCGCCTACGGCGCCTACCCGGATCCCGAAGCGGAGCGGACGGTGGAAATCCGTCCCGCCTTGGAGTGGCGCAGCTATCTGAGTTTCGTGAAGCGGGTCGCGGCCGGCGAGACCGTCAGCTACGGACGCACTTGGACCGCACCGCAGGACACTTGGGTGGGTACGGTTCCGGTTGGCTATGCCGATGGCTACTCGCGCCTGCTGAGCAATCGTGGCCGGATGCTGGTAGCTGGCCGCAGTTGCCCGGTCATCGGCCGAGTGTGCATGGATCAGACCATGCTCGACCTTGGCCCGCAGGCCTCCGAGACCGTTGGCGAGGAAGTCGTGCTGGTCGGCCCCGACGGCGACGACGAAATCACCACTACCGAGATCGCCGGCCTGATGGGCACCATCCCCTACGAAGTGACCTGCCTGCTGGCCCCCCGCTCGGCCCGCGAATACCTCGGCTGACCTGCTCACGGGGACGGTTCCTCCGCGCAGCTCACGGGGACGGTTCCTCCGCACAGCTCACGGGGACGGTTCCTCCGCACAGCTCACGGGGACGGTTCCTCCGCACAGCTCTATTTGGAACCGTCCCCAATAGGAGCAGTCGGGACGGTGGGTGGCGCCAACAACCACCGGACGCCTGCGCGAGCCAGCATGAGCCCCAAAATTAGCCCCGTCACAGCAAAGAAGCCGCCGAGCTTCACTTGGCCGGCAAAGGCGAGTGCGACGAGTTCGAGCACCACAAACTTGCTGCCGACCAGGACGAGCCACAGGGCCAGGGCGCCCGCGATCTTGCCGACGGCACGAGGGGCGGCGATGATGCGCGCCTTGAGACGATCTTTGATCCAGATGACTGCCTCGAGTACCAGCTTCAGCACGATCGCCGTCAGCAGGGTTAGCGTGAACGTCTCGCTAATGACCGCGGGCAGGTATTCAACCGCGAGGTTCAACATCACGACGTAGACGAACACGTCGACAACGTCGGCAGCATCGATTCGCCAGCGGGTGCCCCGCCCAGACCGGATAGCCACAACCTCACCTTAGGAGCGTCTGCTTCGCCGACACGCGGTCTTGCCGCCAACTGCGCAGATTGGGGACGGTTCTAACCAGCGCAGCTCCAATGGGAACCGTCCCCGTGAGCTGCTCGGAGGAACCGTCCCCGTGAGCTGCTCGGAGGAACCGTCCCCGTGAGCGGGCGGGACGGGGTCAGCGCCAGCCGAGGGCGGGGGCGACGTCCTTCAGCAGGGTTTCGATCACGTGGGCGTTGTAGTCCACGCCCAGCTGATTGGGGACGGTGAGCAGCAGCGTGTCAGCGGCTGCGATGGCCTCATCTTCGGCCAATTCCTCGATCAACTTGTCCGGCTCGGCGGCATAGGAGCGACCAAAACGGGCCGTGCCGCCATCGAGATAGCCGACCTGATCGGAGTCATCACCGCGGCCACCGAAGTAGGCGTGATCGAGATCGTTGACCAGCGGGAAGATGCTGCGGCTCACCGATACTCGCGGCGTCCAGTCGTGACCGGCGCCATCCCAGGCGTCTCGGAACCGCTGAATCTGCTCAGCCTGCAACTGATGGAAAGGCACCCCAGTGTCTTCGCCGAGCAGAGTCGAGCTCATCAGGTTCATGCCCTGCTGCGCAGTCCATTCGGCGGTCGCACGAGTACCGGCGCCCCACCAAATCCGCTTCCGCAATCCCGGAGAATGCGGCTCTAGGCGCAACAGCCCCGGCGGGTTCGGGAACATCGGGGACGGGTTCGGCTTGGCGAACCCCTCACCCTTCAGCAACTCCAGGAACACCTCGGTGTGCGTGCGGGCCATGTCGGCGTCCGTGCTGCCCTCGGCCGGCACATAGCCGAAGTATTTGTAGCCCTCGATGACCTGCTCGGGCGATCCCCGGCTGATGCCGAGCTGCAGTCGCTCGCCAGCGATCAGATCGGCCGCGCCCGCGTCCTCAGCCATGTAGAACGGGTTCTCGTAACGCATGTCGATCACGCCGGTGCCGATTTCGATCTTGGACGTCCTGGCGCCGACCGCCGCCAACAGCGGGAACGGCGAGCCCAGTTGGCGGGCGAAGTGGTGCACGCGGAAGTAGGCGCCGTCGGCACCGAGTTCCTCGGCGGCTACGGCCAGATCGATCGACTGCAACAACGTGTCGGCGGCCGAGCGTGTCTGAGAGTGCGGCGAGGGCGTCCAATGGCCGA
This sequence comes from Propionicimonas sp., assembly GCA_013791955.1. Taxonomy (GTDB): domain Bacteria; phylum Actinomycetota; class Actinomycetes; order Propionibacteriales; family Propionibacteriaceae; genus Propionicimonas. The sequence continues at coordinate 192,818 of VMSW01000010.1, read as the reverse complement.
ACGACAAAAACCCAATGTGCTTCATGTTTCAACTAAACGCACGGCGCGCGAAAACATTCCCGAACCGTCCCGTCCACACCCCAACAACCCGGCTCCTAGGTTCATCTGGCAACCTTGAGCCCATGAGTGGCCTCTTCCCGCATCGCGAGCACACCGATCCCTGGTTCCGGATCGGCCGGCTCGAGATCACCACAGTGATGTTCGTGGTGCTGGCTGTGGTGGTGTCGTGGCTGAGTTGGGCGTTCGTTCAAGAATGGACGCAGCTGCTGGCCTACACCCCATCGCTGCTGGCCGGTGGCGAGATCTGGCGGATCTTCACCTGGCCGTTCTCGGGCGGCTTGTCGTTCTTCGGTGCGCTGAATCTGTTCTTCTTCTGGTACTTCGGCACCGAACTGGAGAATCAGATCGGACGCCGCCGGATGGCCGGGCTGCTGCTGGGAATCTGGGGCAGCCTGACCGTCGCCTTCACCCTGGTCGCAGTGGTGTTCTCCTCCAACAACTACCTCATCGGGATCGGCCTGATCGAGTTCCTGCTGTTGCTGTTGTGGATCGCTGAGTATCCGCGGCGGCCGCTGTTCTTCGGTATCCAGGCCTGGGTCTTCGGCGTGGTTATCGTCGCGATCGATGTCCCGCTGATGATTGCTGACGGTGACTACGTCGGGCTGTTGTCGATGGTGTTGGCGCTGGTGTTCGTGGCAGTGGCCGCCCGGCGTTCTGGGCTGCTCAGTGAGTACGCCTGGATTCCCGGCCGGCCCGGCGCACCGCGCCCGAAGGTGGCCAAGGCGCCTCGGGCGCAGGCGAAGGCCTCGGAGCGGCGCGCGTCCGATCAGGAGCGAATGGATCAGCTACTCGACCAGATCAGCGAACATGGCCTGCACAGTCTCAGCGAGGCGCAGCGCAAGGAGCTGAAGAAACTCAGCGATCGGCGCCGTCAGGGCTGAGCCCGTCGACCCTTCGACAAGCTCAGGGAACTGGGTCAAGTTGGCTGAGCCCGTCGAAGCCTCAGGGAACTGGGTCAAGTTGGCTCAGACCGCCCCTTAGTTGGCTGAGCCCGCCGAAGCCTCAGGAAGCGCGGCTCAGCGGGTCAGCTGCTGGCGAGAGACGAACTCGCGCTTCACGTAGGCGCCAAGACCGTAGGTGAGCCAACCGTCCACTGCTGCGCCCACCCCGCCGCCAACCAGGGGAATGTTCCGCACGACGACCACTGCAAGATGCTTGCCACCCAGCCGGGACGCCATCGAGCCCATCACTCGCTCGCTGATCGCCCGTTCCAACTCGGCATCGAAGGCTGGGGCGGTCGCCACTGCCAGCGGCGAACTGGGTAGCTTGCCGCTGGTCACCAGCTTGCGCACCTGATCATCGCCCAGCATCGCCATGGTGATGGCCGCCCGCACTCGCGGATCCTCAACGTCGTAGCCGCGCAGATGCGCGATCGAGGCCACCATGCGCACGCTGAGCACCGCCAAGCCGGCGATATTCGCCGGCAACCCGACCGCGAGAGTGACCAAGCCACCAACACTGGTCAGGAAGCCCTGAGCTGAGGCGAGGCCGACGTGCTGGGTGACCAGCCAATCGATAGCCACCTCGCGCTCGCCGCGGGACTGCAGGGCCCGCGCGGCCACCGTCCGGGCACCCGGAAAAGCATCATTGCCGTAAATCGCGAAATCGACGATGCTGCGCAGCATCCCGCCAGCCACCTCCGGGGCTCGCCAGACCAACTGCTTACCGAACTGGCCCGAATCCGCCATCGGCCTTCCTCTCCCAAACGACGTGACCAGCCTAAGCCGCCCTGAGCCCGCGCGGCGTCCGGCTCAGCCCCGAGCGACCCCCGACCCGACCCTCAGCCCTTCACCCGTGCCGTCAGTGCAGTGCGGCAGAATCGAGGTATGGCGCGACTCAATGTGTTCGGCCCTCCACAGGAGTGGCCTGATCAGGATCTGATCGCGTTTTCCGACACCATCGATCCCGCCTTAGTGCTGGACGCCTACCGCAGCGGCGTGTTCCCGATGCCGCTGGCTGACGCCGGTTTCGAGCACACCGGCTGGTGGTCTCCCACCCAGCGCGGCGTGCTGCCTCTCGACTCGCTCCGGGTCACCAAATCGCTGCGGCAAGCAGCTAAGCACTACACCACGACCATCGACGCTGCCTTCACCCAAGTGCTGACGGCCTGCGCCGACCCGGGCCGTCCCTATGGCTGGATCGACGATGGCATCCTCGGTATCTACACCGAGCTCTTCCGCGCCGGTCACTGCCATTCGGTCGAGACCTGGGATGACCAGGGCCGCCTGGTCGGCGGCCTCTACGGCATTTCGTTGGGCGGGTTGTTCGCCGGTGAGTCGATGTTTCACGACAAACAGCACGGCCGCGACGCCTCCAAAGTTGCCCTACTGCGGCTGGTCGAATTACTCACCGACGACCACGCCGAATCCCGGATCATCGACACTCAATGGCAGACCCCGCATTTGGCCAGCCTGGGCGTGATCGAGATCGACCGCAGCGAATACCTCGAGTTGCTCGACGACGCTTTGGCCGTGCCGGAGGCACCTTGGCCGAGGAGGGACGACCATGCCTGAACTGCCCGAAGTCGAAGCGCTGCGCAGCTATCTGGCCCAGACGTGCGCCGGCAAAACCGTAGCCAGGGCCGAGTTGGCCGCCTTCGCTTGCCTGAAAACCTTCGACCCTCCGCTGAGCGCGCTCGGCGGGTTGGAGGTTGAGTTGGTCGAGCGGCGGGGCAAGTTCGTCGCGCTGAACATCGGTGGGCTCTGGTTGGTCTTCCATTTGGCCCGGGCCGGTTGGCTGACTTGGCGCGAAGAGCTGCCCAGCGCACCGGTGCGTCCCGGCAAGGGTCCGCTGGCCTTCCGGCTGGTGTTCGCCGACGGATCCGGTTTCAACCTCACCGAAGCCGGCACGCAGAAGCGACTGGCGCTCTACCTGGTCAACGAGTTGGCCCAAGTGCCCGGCATCGCCGCGCTCGGCCCCGATCCGCTGGCGCCAGAGTTCACCCCCGAGGTGCTCGAGGCCATCTTGGACGCTGCTGGCCGAGCTCAACTCAAAGGGGTGCTGCGCGACCAGCGGATCATCGCCGGCATCGGCAACGCCTATTCCGACGAGATTCTGCATGCTGCCAAGCTGAGCCCGTTCAAACCAGCCAGCGGACTGTCGCCAACTGAGCGCGCCGAGTTGTACGCGGCCATCCGCACCGAACTGGCCGAGGCGATCGAGCGCGCCGCTGGGCTGGCCGCCAAGGAGCTGAAGGACGCCAAGCGCGCTGGCCTGCGCGTCCATGGACGGACGGGGCAGCCGTGCGCGGTCTGCGGCACCACCGTCGCTGAGGTGAGTTTCGCCGATTCAGCGTTGCAGTATTGCCCTGGCTGCCAGACCGGCGGCAAGCCACTGGCCGATCGACGGCTGTCGCGGCTGTTGAAGTAGGTGGCAGCGGCCCAAATCCACCTGCTCTTTGACACTGGGTAGTCTTTGTCCCGGGCTAATCAGGGGGAGGATCGGTGCAGGCAGCGCGTTTGGCGACCATGCGGCTTCCGAAATTGCCGCTGCCTCCGTGGACCGCCAACCCCCGAGTGGGCATGGTGATGATCGTCGCGGCGATTCTCTCCAGCGTGTTGATCGCCTTCAGCGGCCCATCCGCGGTGACCCTGAAGCTGGGCCTGCGCACCGACTTCATGCCGCCGTGGTACTTACCGGTGAGCTGGATTTCGCTGGGCGAATGGGTGGTCGTGCCAGTGCTGTGGGCGATGCTCACCGTGGGCTCGATTGGGCTGTGGGTGGCCTGGCGCGCGGTCAATGCTGGCTGGCGTCCGAACAACCGCAAGCTGTTCGCCCTTGGGGCTGGGCTGAGCATTGCGTCCTGCCTGGTGCCCCCGCTGACTTCGGCGGATGTGCTGATGTACGCCGCCTACGGACGCCTACAGGTGCTCGGGCTTAACCCGTACAACATCACTCCGGCCGAGATCTTCCGCCAGTCCTACGATCCGGTGCTGATCTGGACTGAGCGCCCCTGGCAGGACACCCCGAGCGTGTACGGGCCGATCGCGTCCTTCTCCCAATACCTGGCCTCGGTGCTGGGCGCCGAAAGCATGCACAACACGGTGTTCTGGCTGCAGATGTTCGCGTTGATTCCGTTCCTGATCATTGGCGCGATCGTGGTGAAACTGGCCCACAGTGATCCGAAGCTGCAGACGCGGGCCGTGCTGTTCACCGTGCTCAACCCGCTGATGATCTGGGGCGTGCTGGTCGGGGCCCACAACGAACCGCTCAGCCTGGTCTTTGCCATCGGCGGGCTGTGGTTCTACCGCAAGCACCCCTTCGTGGCTGGCATCGGTATCGGCTTGGCCGGCGCGGTGAAGGTGTCGATGGTCTTCTACGGCATTGCGATGGTGTGGGGCTACCGGCGCGATTGGCGCAAGCTGCTGCAGTTGTGCGCCGGCGCAGCGATCCCGCTGGTGCTCGCCTACGGATTGTGGATGCCCAACGCACTGCTGGCCGCCCAGCGCAACACCGGCTACATCTCCCCGGGCAACTGGGGCCTCTGGCCGCTGCTCACTCTCACCCCTTTGATAGGGGACGCCCTCGCCCGGCAGTTGATCATCAGTTCGGGTTGGATCGGGCTGTTCATCGTCGCCTGGATGCTGTCGCGGGTGCTGCCTTGGCGGCTGGTGCCCGGCAATCCTCAGGACGAGGATCCGCGCCTCGACCCGCTGACGATCACGATTCGCACCACGGTGGTGCTGTGTGCAGGTTGGCTGCTGACGACACCGTGGTCCTTCACCTGGTACGACCTGATCGTCTGGGCGCCATTGGGACTGCTGTGGGCGTCCCGTCTCGATGTGATTCTGATGTGGCGCGGCGCTTGGCTCTCGGTCGCCTGGGTAACGGGACGTGCGCTGCAGTTCGGCCCCGAAATGCAGATGGTGGAGCGGTTCCTGCGCGAGCAAATCAATGTGGCCGCCCAGTTTGGTGCCGTTGGCGCGGTGATCTGGTGGTGGTGGAGCTGGGGTCACGAGTTGCCGCCGCTGCGTCAATGGTGGGCCCAGTCTCGTGAATGGTTCGGCGGCCTGCGAAAACAAGCGGTGCCGGACGCGACCAGCTGACCCTTCGACAGGCTCAGGGAACTGAGACCAGGTAGCTGCTCAGGGAACTGAGACAAGTTGGCTGAGCCCGTCGAAGCCTCCGCGTCAGCCCACCCACTAACCTTGTCGGGTGCTCGGATACTTCGGACCTGCGGGAACCTTCACTCATCAGGCGCTGCTTAGCGTTACCGATGAGGAGGCGATTCCGTTCGCCACCGTCGCTCAGGCGCTGGACGCGGTGCGCAATGGTGAGGTGACCGCTGCCATGGTGCCGATCGAGAACTCGGTCGAAGGCGGGGTGTCGGCCACTCTCGACATCCTGGCCGCTGGCAAGCGCCTGATGATCAGCCAAGAGGTGCTGTTGCCGGTGCAGTTCAACTTGTACGCCCGGCCCGGCACCAAATTGAGTGACGTGAAGCGGGTCATCACCCATCCGCATTCGGCGGCCCAAACCCGACACTGGATGATCGACAACCTGCCCACCGTCACGGTGACCGAAGGCGGTTCGAACGCCGCCGCGGCGCAGGAAGTGGCTGATCCGGCCAGCAAATACGACGCCGCCATCTGTGGCGAAGTCGCTGGCAAGCTGTACGGCCTGGAACCAGTGGCCAGCGAGATCGCCGACAACTCCAGCGCGGTCACCCGCTTCGTCCTGGTCTGTCTGCCAACTGAACCGCCGCACCGCACTGGCGCGGACAAAACCACCCTGGTGGCCTACATGCACGCCGACCACTCCGGTGCCCTGCTGGAGATCCTGGACCAGTTCGCCAGCCGCGGAGTGAACCTGACCCGGATCGAGTCCCGCCCGACCAAGACCGGCCTGGGGAACTACTGCTTCAGCATCGACGCCGAAGGCCACCTGCGCGACCCGCGCCTGGCCGAAACCCTGGAAGGCCTGCATCGCATCTGCGCTGAGGTGGTCTTCCTCGGTTCCTACCCCCGGGCCGACGGGGTGCGTCCTGAGATTGCCCGTGGTTTCACCGATGAGGACTACGCCGCGTCCCGGGCTTGGTATGCCGGGCTTCTGCGTCCGTAAGTCGGATCCAACTGCCCCAACTCAGTGGGCAGTGTTGAGGTTCAGCGCGACCACGCCGAGGACGATCAACGCGATCCCGGCGATTTTGGCCGGGCCCATCGATTCACCAAGCCACAGATAGCCGATGATGGCGATCGCTGCCGTGCCGACGCCAGACCAAATGGCGTAAGCGATCGACACGTCCATCTTCTTCACCACGATGGTCAGGAGCCAGATCGCGAAGAGGTAGCCGGACGCGACCACGGCCGTCCAGCCGGGATTGGTGAAGCCCTCCGCCTTGGGGAGCAGGGCCGAGGCACCCACTTCAACCAGGATCGCAAGCGTGAGCAGTGCGAGCGCGAGGGGCATTTCAGATTCTCCTTGATCGTCTGTAGCGACTGCTACATTTCGGTCAACTGTAGCACCCGCTACAATCGGATGTGAAATGGGTGCAAAGCGGGACGACCTCATCGAACGGGCCACAGACTGGGCCTGGCAGCACGGCCTCAGTGGCCTCAGCCTGCGTCCGTTGGCCGCCGCGCTGGGCACGAGCGACCGGATGCTGCTCTACCACCTAGGCAGCAAGGAACAGCTGATCGTGGAGATCATTCGCTGCTCGGCGGCACGCTCAGCCGAGGAGCTGCGCTCGCTGAGGCCGTCCACCTCACCCCCTGAGGCGGTTCTCGACCAGTGGCGTTTGCGCACCACCGAACGCCAAGCGCAGTGCGATCGGCTCTACGTCGAGGCCTCCTCCCTAGGACTGTTTGGCCAGGAGCCGTACGCCACCGAAGTTGCCGCCATGAACGAGGTCTGGCTCGACGCCGTCCAGGAGCATCTGGTGAGTTCGGGCGTCCCCCAAACCCGGAGCCGTGAGATCGCCGAACTGGTCGACGCCGCCTTCATGGGTTTCGAGCTCGACCGCCCGCTCGGAGCAGAGGTTCCGGTCGGGCTTTCCGCCCTGGCCCGGGCCGTAGACCTGCTCGTTCACTCCGCCTGACCCTTCGACAAGCTCAGGGAACTGAAAGTCAGCTCAGGGAACTGGGCCATCGGCGGGTAAGGAACCCGTAAAGATCGATCAGCGGCGCGTTAGGAACCGTCCACCAGTTGCCGCAACGAGAGCACGATCAAAGAGTGATCGAAGATTTCGTGGCGGCCGCGATCGGTGTGGCCTTGCTGGTCTACCTCAGCTACGCCCTAGCCCATCCGGAACGGTTCTAAGTGATGACCCCTGCCCTTTCGGCCGGCCTGACCATCGGGACCATTGCCGCTGTGCTTGCCATCATCCATGTGCCCCTGGGCAGTTGGCTCTACCGGGTGTTCACCTCACCCAAGCACACCCGGGTCGAGCGGTTGGTCTACCGCTTGGTCGGGGTGAACCCAGAAGTTGAGCAGCGTTGGTCGGTGTATCTGCTGGCGGTACTGGCGTTCTCGACCGTCTCAATCATCGGGCTGTGGCTGCTGATCCTCCTGCAGGGATTCCTACCGTTCTCGCAGGGGCGCTCGATGAACGTCGACACCGCGTTCAACGCCGCAGTCTCCTTCGTCACCAATACCAACTGGCAGTCCTACGCCGGCGAGGCTGGTGCTGGCTACCTCGTCCAAGCCATCGGTCTGACGGTGCAGAACTTCCTTTCCGCTGGCGTGGGGCTGGCCGTCGCCATCGCGGTAGTTCGCGGTCTGGCCCGGGAGGGCACCGACCGGCTCGGCAACTTCTGGGTCGATCTGGTCCGCGGGACGCTACGAGTGCTGCTCCCGCTGGCCGCCGTGGCCGCGATAATGCTCGTCGCTGGCGGCGTGATTCAGAACCTCACCGAACCGACCACCATCACCTCGCTGACTGGCGGCGACCAGGTGATTCAAGGCGGCCTGGTGGCTAGCCAAGAGGCGATCAAGGAACTGGGCACCAACGGTGGCGGCTTCTTCAATGCCAACTCCGCCCACCCCTTCGAGAACCCGAACGGGTGGACCAATCTGCTCGAGATCCTGCTGCTGCTAGCCATCCCCAGCGCGCTGCCCTACACCTATGGACGGATGGTCGGTGACCGGCGTCAGGGCGCGGCGATGGTCTCAGTGATGGCCGTTCTGGGCTTCGGCGCCATGGCCACCATGATGTGGCTGGAGTCGGTCGGCAGTATGGAAGGCAAAGAGCAGCGCTTCGGCCCGATCTGGTCAGCGATTTTCGCCTCCGCCACCACCGGCACCTCAACCGGCGCGGTGAACTCGCTGCACGAGTCCTTCCAGCCGCTGGCAGGCGGGGTGGCGTTGTTGAACATGATGCTCGGCGAGCTCTCCCCAGGCGGGGTGGGCACCGGCCTGTATTCGATGCTGGTGATGGTCGTGCTCGCGGTCTTCATCGCGGGGCTAATGGTGGGACGCACCCCGGAGTTCCTCGGCAAATCCATCGGCAGCCGCGAGGTCACCCTGGCAGCGCTGGCAATGCTCATCGCCCCGGTGCTGGTGCTACTGGGCACCGGAGTGGCGCTGTTGCTCCCAGTCTCAGCCGGGGCGCTTTCCACCACCGGGCCGCACGGGCTCTCAGAGATGCTCTACGCGTTCACCTCCGCAGCCAACAACAACGGTTCGGCCTTCGCCGGTCTTTCCGCTGACCAGCCGTTCCTCAACATTGCGCTCGCCTTCTGCATGCTGCTGGGACGGTTCGTGCCGATCGCGGCAATGCTCGCGTTAGCTGGCGGACTGGCCAGCCAGCAACGACGGCCGGTTACCGCCGGCACGATGCCCACCCACACCGCCAGCTTCGCTGGATTGCTGATCGCAGTGATCCTGATTCTGGCCGGCCTTACCTACTTCCCATCGCTGGCGCTCGGTTCGATCGCGGAGGCACTTTCATGAGCAAGCACCCCCGTCCGTCCCACCCTTCGCTGCTAATCACTGCGTGGCAGTCACTACCGCTGGCCGCTGCCAAGCTTGATCCCCGCCATGTGGCGCGCAATCCGGTCATGTTCGTGGTGTGGGTGGCTTCTGCGGTGACCACCGTCTTGGCGGTGGTGCAGCCAACTCTGTTCGCGATCTCGGTCGCGATCTGGCTGTGGGCAACGATCCTGTTCGCCAACCTGGCCGAGGCAATCGCCGAAGGCCGAGGCAAGGCGCAAGCCGACTCGCTGCGCAAGACTCGAACCCAGACCATGGCACGGCGCTGCATTGACGGCGGCGAGGAGTCGGTGCCAGGCGCCGAGCTTCGCCTCGGCGATCGAGTGGTCGTCGAAGCCGGTCAGGTGATCCCTGGGGACGGGGACGTGATCGAGGGTGTGGCCACCATCGACGAGTCGGCCATCACCGGCGAGTCAGCCCCGGTGATTCGCGAGGCCGGTGGCGACCGGTGCGCGGTGACTGGCGGCACCACGGTGCTCAGTGACCGGATCGTGGTGCAGATCACCGCCAAACCCGGCGAGACCTTCATCGACAAGATGATTTCGCTGGTCGAAGGGGCGGCTCGGCAAAAGACTCCCAACGAGATCGCGCTGAACATCCTGCTGATCACGTTGACGATCATCTTCCTGCTCGCCGTGATGGCCCTGCAGCCACAAGCGATCTACTCCGGTGGTCACCTGTCGCTGGTCGTGTTGGTGGCGTTGCTGGTGTGTCTGATCCCGACCACGATCGGTGCCCTGCTCTCGGCCATCGGCATCGCCGGCATGGATCGACTGGTGCAGCACAACGTGCTGGCGATGTCGGGACGGGCTGTGGAGGCCGCCGGGGACGTGAACACGCTGCTGCTCGATAAGACCGGCACCATCACCTACGGCAACCGCCGCGCATCAGAGGTCTACCCGCTGGCCGGCGTCGAGCGCGCAGCACTGATGGGTGCTGCCCGGCTGGCTTCACTGGCCGATCTGACTCCAGAGGGCCGCTCGATTGTCGAGTTCGTCGCCGCTGAGGAAAACTCCGAACCAGCAGAGAACGAGCTCGAGCTCACTCAGGCCGGCGCGGCCTTTGTCCCATTCACCGCTCAGACGCGGATGTCCGGGGTGGATCTGCCCGACGGCTCTCAGGTGCGCAAAGGCGCTGGCTCGGCGGTGGCGGCCTGGGTGCGAGCCGAAGGCGGACAGCCCGCCGATGATCTGGCCGCAATCGTGGATCGGGTCTCGGGGCTGGGGTCAACCCCGCTGGTCGTTGCCTCCCGGCTGCCGGAATCGGCACCGAAGGTTCTCGGCGTCGTCCAGCTAAAGGACGTAGTCAAGCCTGGAATGGCCGACCGCTTCGCCCAGCTTCGAGCGATGGGGATTCGCACGGTGATGATCACCGGAGACAACCCCCTTACCGCGAAGGCGATCGCCGCCGAGGCCGGAGTCGACGACTTCCTCGCCGAGGCGACCCCGGAAGACAAGATGGAGTTGATCAAGGCCGAGCAGGCCGGCGGTCGGCTGGTGGCCATGACCGGGGACGGCACCAATGACGCTCCTGCCTTGGCCCAAGCTGACGTCGGAGTGGCCATGAACACCGGCACTTCGGCGGCCAAAGAGGCCGGCAACATGGTCGACCTGGATTCCGATCCGACCAAGCTGATCGACATCGTGGCCATCGGCAAGCAGCTGCTCATCACCCGCGGCGCGCTCACCACCTTTTCCATCGCCAACGATGTCGCGAAGTACTTCGCCATCATTCCGGCCATGTTCGTCGGAGTGTTCCCCGGGCTGCAAGCGCTCAACCCGATGGGCCTGCACTCCCCGAATACGGCGATGCTGTCGGCGGTCATCTTCAACGCGCTGATCATCCTGGCGCTGGTGCCGCTGGCTCTGCGCGGGGTCAGCTACCGCCCGCTTAGCGCCTCGGCGATGTTGAACCGCAACCTGTTGATCTACGGGCTCGGCGGAATCATCGCCCCCTTCATCGGGATCAAGATCATCGATCTTCTGCTCACACTTCTACCGGGATTGGGGTGACCCTGATGGCTGCGCTACGACAACTGTGGGCCGCGGTACGGCTGCTGCTGGTGATGACGGTGCTGCTTGGGCTGGGCTACCCGGCCGTGATCACCCTGGCCGCGCAGGCTTTCCCAACCCAGGTCAACGGTTCACTGCTCAAAACCGCTGATGGACGGGTGGTCGGCTCAGCTCTGATCGGTCAGCAGTTCGAGGGCCCCCAATGGTTCCAAAGCCGACCGTCGACCTCTGACTACGCCGGGACGACCTCTGGTGGCTCCAACCTCTCGCCGGTCTCGGCCGCAGCAACTGAGGCGATCGCCGAGCGTCGAGCCGCACTGGTCGCAGCCAATCCCAACGCCGTCGGGCCGATCCCCGACGACGCGCTGACTGCGTCCGCCTCGGGCCTTGATCCGCACATCTCGCCTGCCTATGCCCGCTGGCAGGTGCCGCGGGTGGCAGCCGCCCGGCAGCTGAGCGCGACCGCGCTGGAGCAGTTGATCGGCGCAGCCACCGAGCGCGCACCGCTGGGTTTCCTGGGCCAAGACGGGGTCAACGTGGCGAAGCTCAACTTGATGCTGGCAACTCAGTGAGAAGGTAGCGATATGGCTCGCGGCAGACTGCGGATCTACCTTGGGGCCGCCCCCGGGGTGGGCAAGACCGTCGCCATGCTCGCCGAAGGTCGCCGGCGCGCCGAGCGCGGCACCGATGTGGTGGTTGGACTCTGCGAAACCCATGGCCGCAACTTCACCGCCGATGCCCTGGCCGGGCTTGAGGTCATGCCGCGCCAGTTGGTGGAATATCGCGGAACCAGCTTCGAGGAGTTCGATCTGGACGCCGTCCTGGCGCGCAAACCTCAGGTCGCCCTCGTCGACGAGCTGGCCCACAGCAACGTGCCCGGCACCCGCAATGAGAAACGTTGGCAAGACATCGACGAGTTGCGAGCTGCTGGCATCGACGTGATTTCGACGGTCAACATTCAGCACCTGGAATCGCTCAATGACGCGGTCACCGCGATCACCGGGATTATCCAGCGCGAGACCGTCCCCGACGAGGTGGTGCGCAACGCCGACCAGATCGAACTGGTCGATATGTCGCCCGAAGCGCTGCGCCGGCGGATGGCCCACGGCAATGTCTATCGTCCGGAGAAGGTGGATGCTGCCCTAGCCAACTACTTCCGGGTCGGCAACCTCTCCGCCCTGCGGGAACTCGCCCTGCTTTGGCTGGCCGACAAGGTGGACGCCGGGCTGGAGGGCTACCGACTGACCCACGGCATCACCCAAACCTGGCCAACCCGGGAGCGGGTCGTGGTGTCGCTGTCGGGCGGCCCGGAAAGCGAAACGCTGCTGCGCCGCGGTGCCCGAATCGCTTCCCGACTGGCTGGCGGCGAACTGCTCGGGGTTTACGCCATTCGCAACGACGGGTTGGCCACTGCACCGTTGCAGCAGGTCGCGGAGCTGCGTCGGCTGGCCGAGGAGTTGGGTGGGGAGTTCCACACCGTCACCGGCGAGGATGCCGCCGAGGCGGTGCTCGACTTCGCCCGTGGGGTGAATGCCACTCAGATCCTGGTCGGAGTCTCCCGACGGTCTCCTTGGCAGCGAGCAATCTCGGCTGGCATGGCCGAGCGGATTATCGACGGCTCCGGCGATATCGACGTGCACGTGGTCACCCATCACCAGGCCGGTCTTGGCTTCGGCCGGGGCGGCTGGCGCGGTCTATCGCCCCGCCGGGTCTTCAGCGGGCTCGCCGCAGCGCTGCTGTTGCCGCCCGCGCTGACCGCGCTGCTACTGACTGACCCGATCACCGCCGACCTGCCATTGGTCATTCCGATCTTCCTGCTCGTCACCGTGGTCGTCGCAGTCATCGGCGGGGTAGTGCCGGCCGTAATCGCGGCCGTCCTAGGTTCGCTGCTACTCAATTGGTTCTTCGTCCAGCCGGTGGGGACGTTGACCGTGGCCGACCCGGCGAATGTGTTGGTGCTGGCGGTCTTTGTGCTGGTCGGCGTGCTGGTGGCCGTGATCGTCCATCGCAACGCCCGGCGCACCGAGGAAGCTCGGACGGCCGAGCGCGAATCCGCTGCGCTGGCTGAGCTATCGAACTCGCTGCTCAGCACCACCGATCAACTGCCGCTGTTGCTGCAGCGGGCCGTCGACATGTTCGGCGTCCAGGGGGCCGCAATCATCCGACGTCCGCCGATCGGTGTGGTCGAAGTAGTTGCCTCGGTTGGTGACTTTGACCCGATGGCCATTGGCGACCATGAGCGGGCCTACGACGGGCACGAGTTGGTGCTTCAGCCCGCCGGGCTGGCTGCCGAGCGCCGGCGGCTGGTCGCCGCCTTCGCCGCCCACGCTGGCGCGATCCTGCAGCGCCAGGAGTTGCATGAGTCGGCCACGGCGGCTGGCCAGTTGGCTCGCGACAACGAAGCGCGCACCGCGCTGCTTTCGGCGGTTTCCCATGATCTGCGTACGCCGCTGGCCGGCATCAAGGCGGCAATCAGCAGCTTGCGGTCCACCGAGATCACCTGGTCGGCCGAGGACGAAGAGGAGCTGAAGGCAGCTATCGATGAGTCAACTGACCGGTTGGAGGCATTGGTAGGCAACCTGCTGGATATGTCCCGGCTGCAGGTCGGAGCTCTGGTGGCCAACCCGCGTCCGACCGACCTGGAGGAGGTCATCCCGTCCACGCTGGCCACCCTCACCGACCCGGACCGGGTCAGCTGGGTGATCGAACCGGACGCCAGGGTGGTCCAGGCCGACGCCGGTTTGTTGGATCGGGTTCTGGGCAATCTGCTGGAGAACGCACTGCGCTATCAGCCGGCTTCCGAGCCGGTCGTCGTCCGCACCAGTCGGGTCGCTGACCGGGTCGAGATCCGGGTAGTGGACAACGGATTGGGCGTGCCAGCCGACGACCAGGAACGCATCTTCCAGCCGTTCCAGCGCCAATCTGATGTACCCAGCGGGGATGGCCTTGGACTCGGACTGGCGGTAGCCCGGGGTCTCACCGAGGCGATGGGCGGCAAGGTAACGGCCGAGCCGACGCCGGGCGGGGGTCTCACCATGGTGGTCGAACTTCCTGGCGCGGCTGATTTCATGGAACCACTGACAGGAGGACTCGAATGACCCGCGTGCTGGTCGTCGACGACGACTCCGTCCTGCTGCGAACTCTGCGAATCAACCTGCGCGCTCGCGGCCATGAGGTGCTGTTGGCGGCCACCGGCGCGCAAGCGGTAGCGACCTTTTTCGCCGAGCAGCCCGAACTCGTCATTCTGGATCTCGGACTGCCCGACCTGGACGGGATCGAGGTGCTGAAGCGCCTTCGGGAACGCTCCGAGGTGCCGGTGATCGTGCTCTCGGCTCGCCAGCATGCCGATGACAAGGTTGAGGCGCTCGACGAGGGTGCCGACGACTACGTCAGCAAGCCGTTCAGCATGGACGAGTTCCTGGCCCGGGTGCGCGCGGCCCTGCGGCGCGCCTCAGCTGAGGCCGAGGCGCCGGAGACCTTCACCGCCGCGGGACTGCAGCTCGACTTCGTCAACCACCACGCCACCCGCGATTCCGAGCCACTCCATCTGACCCCGACCGAGTGGCGGGTGCTGGCAGAGCTGGCCAAGCACCATGGGCGGGTGGTGTCCCATGAGGATTTGCTGCGCACGGTTTGGGGGCCAAGCTACGGCCGCGAGCACCACTACCTGCGGGTGTTCGCCAACCAGATTCGGCGCAAGATCGAGTTGGATCCAAGCCAGCCGCGCCACCTGATCAACGAACCAGGACTGGGCTACCGGCTGCAGCAATGACCCCCGGTCTAAGCTTGCCGCCGTGCTTGCCGATGAGTTCTCCGAATTGATTCAAGCCCGCCGCAGCGTGCGCGATTTCCGTCCCGATCCGGTGCCGGACGGGGTGTTGGCGGCGATTCTGGACGACGCCCGCCACGCACCGAGTTGGAGCAACACCCGTCCGTACTGCCTGGCGGTGGCCACCGGCGACCAACTCGATCGACTGCGGACGTCCTACACCGCCGCCTTCGACGCTTCGCTGCCGTTGCAGCATCGCGAGCCTGTCGCCCTGGTGAAGGCGGCGCTGACTGGCGGCTTCCCCGATGGTGACTTCAAGACGTGGGGACGTTACCCCGCCGATCTACGGCCGCGCAGCGTGAAGGTTGGGGTTGGGCTGTATCGGCATCTCGGCATCGAGCGCGGCGATCGGGACGCCCGCGATGCGCAGGCCCGTCGCAATTGCGAGTTCTTTGGCGCCCCGAGCGTGGCCTGGGTCTTCGTCCACAAGAAGCTGCTGCCGTTTTCGGCTCACGACGCCGGCTTGATGCTGCAGACCCTGATGCTCTCGGCCAAGGCGCGCGGCGTCGATTCCTGCGCCCTGGGGGTGGTGGCCACCTGGCGCAGCCCGATCGAGGCCGAGTTTGTGATTCCGCCGCACTACCAGCTGATCACCGGACTAGCCCTCGGCTACGCCTCGGCTGATCCCGTCAACGACTTCCGCGCCGAGCACCCGCCGATCACCCTGGCTGAGCCTCGCTGACAGCCGAGTTGAGGTGGGCACAACCTTTGACCCCGCCACAGTTCCCTGAGCTCGTCGAAGGGTCGAAGGGCGCCTCGCAGGCTTCGGCGGGCCCGACCAGTAGCGGGGGATAGGATTTCGTCCGTGATTGACCCGAAGCTGCTGCGTACCGACCCTGACCTGCTCCGCCGCGCCCAAGCCGCGCGCGGGGAGTCTGTTGAGCTGGTGGACGAGTTGGTTTCGGCCGATGAGGCCCGGCGCTCAGCGATCGCCTCATTTGAGACCCAGCGCGCCGAGCAGAAGGATCTCGGCAAGCAGGTGGCCCAGGCCAAAGGTGAAGAGAAGGCCGCGCTGCTGGCCCGCACCAAAGAGCTGGCCGCAGGGGTGAAAGCCGCTGAAGCCGCGTCCAACGAAGCCGGGGCCAAGTTCGACGAACTGATCAAGCAGCTGCCCAACCCCGTCTTCGACGACGTCCCCCGCGGTGGCGAGGACGACTTTGTCGTGGTTGAAACCATCGGCACCCCGCGAGATTTCGCCGCCGAGGGCTTCACCCCGCGCGACCACCTCGAACTCGGCGAGATGCTGGGCGCGATCGACATGGAGCGCGGCGCGAAGGTGTCGGGTTCGCGGTTCTACTTCCTTACCGGCATCGGCGCCCAGTTGGAGTTTGCGCTGCTGAACCTGGCCATGGCCAAGGCGATGAGCTGGGGGTTCACGCCAGTCATTCCGCCAGCGCTGGTGAAGCCGTCAGCAATGGAGGGCACCGGCTTCCTCGGCCAGGCCGCTCAGGACGTCTACCACCTGCCGGCTGACGACCTCTACCTGGTCGGCACCTCGGAAGTGGCGCTGGCAGCCTTCCACTCCGACGAAATCCTGGACGCCGCCAGCTTGCCGCTCCAATACGTTGGCTACAGCCCCTGCTATCGCCGCGAGGCCGGCTCCTACGGCAAAGACACCAAGGGCATTTTCCGGGTGCACTGGTTCGACAAGGCTGAGATGTTCGTCTACTGCGACCCGGCCGATGCCGAAGCTCAGCATCAGAAGCTGCTGGGTTATGAGAAGGAGTTCATCCAGGCCCTGGAGATTCCTTTCCAGGTGCTGGAGGTTGCCTCCGGCGATCTGGGCCTGAGCGCAGCACGCAAGTATGACTGTTACGGGTGGCTGCCCACCCAGGACAAGTACCGCGAGATCACCTCAACCAGCAACTGCACCGAATTCCAGGCTCGCCGGTTGAACATTCGAATGCGCGACGGCGACGGCGTCCGTTCGGTAGCCACCCTCAACGGCACCCTGTGCGCGATGACCCGCACCATCATCATGTTGTTTGAGAACCACCAGCAGGCCGACGGCTCGGTCTACGTACCTGCCGCCCTACGTCCCTACCTGGGGGGACTGGACTATTTGCGTCCGCTCGGCTGACACTGGGTAGGTCGAAGGGGCCGCCATGCCGAAGGTCATCCGCTTGCTCATTGCCTTACTGAGCACGCTTCTGGCTGCCGCGCTGCTGGTGCCGTCCACTGCCGCCCAAGGCCGATCGACCGTTGTCGGCGGAGTGGTGATCAAGGGCAAGATCTATGACACGTGGAAGGCCGCTGGCGGGACGGCGAAGTTCGGCAAGCCGCTAGCGTCCCGGGTTTCGGCCACAGTTGCCGGACGGACGGCGCGGCTGCAGCGGTTCGAAAAGGGCCAGGTTTTCTTCTCTTGGATCGGCAAGCAAACCTTCACCTACCCCGGCTCGATCAAGCTGTCCAAGGTGGTCAACGAGCGCGACGCGCTGGCCCGCTACGGCTTCGCCAAGGGCGTCCTACTGCGGACGGCGAAGCTGAACAAGGCCACGAAGCTCGATCGGCTGAAGCTGGCCACCGAGCTGAGGGACGGTTTGATCATCGATCTGCGCACCCCAACCGTGGCCAAGGGCGCACCAGATCCGAAGCTGCCAAAGGTCACCCGGGTGAACATTCCGATCAACCCCGACGCGATCTACCCCCGCTACGTGACCGAATCGGCGCGGCGCTCGGCTTTCGCGAAAGCGCTGCGCGCGGCTGCGGCCGCCAAGGGCACCGTGCTGATTCACTGCACGGCCGGCAAGGACCGCACGGGCTGGGCGGTCGCGATGCTGATGTATGCGATTGGGGCCACCGACGCTCAGGTGAAAGCCGAATACCTGCGCACGGCTGGCACTGACATCGCAGTGTTGCAGGCCGGACTCGATCAGGTGAACACCGACTACGGCACCATCGACGCCTACCTGCGCACCGGCCTTGGCCTGACTGATGCCGACTTCACCAAGCTGAAGGCGAAATTCGCCTGAGCCTCAGTCTTCGAGGTTGGGCTGGTCGTCCGGCCCCTCACAAGCTGCGTTGTGATTGAAACGCTAAGCAGGATTCATCACGCGTTTACCGGGTGGTCAGTGGCTCCGGCTACCCTGGATGCAATATGAAGAACAGTAACTACGCGGATTGGAAGCCGCGAGTGGTGGCACTCGATATCGACGGGACGATCGTTGATCACGAGGGAGTGCTACCCAATGAGATGCGTCGGACGATCCGACGAATTGCGATGGCCGGGGTTCCGGTCGTCCTTACGACGGGGCGAAGCTGGCATGCCACTCGCCCGGTCTTTGAGGAACTTGAGCTGCCCCCGGGCCCGGCGATTTCCTCCAACGGAGCGGTAATCGCTCAGTTCCCACCTTTTGAACTACTCAGCACCGTCACCTTCGATCCGTCCGATGTGGTGGCGAAGGTGCTGCGCGAGCACCCCACTGCGGCCTTGGCCGCTGAGGTGGTTGGCACCGGCTATCGAGTCACCCAACCTTTCCCGGACGGCGAGCTGTTCGGCGATATCGAGGTGGTCAGCCCTGAAGAGCTGGCTGGTAGCGACGTCACTCGCATCGTGGTGCGCGATCCGAATTCCTCCGATGCGGAGTTCATCACCTTGGCCAACAAGCTTGGCCTGAAGGGTGTGAGCTACTTCGTCGGCTGGAGCGCCTGGCTCGACATCGCCCCAGCAGGGGTGAGTAAGGCCACCGGCTTGGCCGAAGTTGTCGGCGGGCTCGGCTTCACCGCGGCCGATGTGCTGGCCATTGGTGATGGTCGAAACGACATCGAGATGCTCGCCTGGGCCGGACGGGGGGTCGCCGTCGGTGACGCCTGCGCCGACGTCCAGGCGGTCGCTGACCATGTCACCGGCACTTTCGCCGACGGCGGCACGATCGAAGAACTCGAACGCTGGTTTGGCCGGACTCGCGCCGGGGCCCGCTCGCGGCTCGCCGCCATCGTCTGACCCACCTGCGCATGGGGACGGTTACCACGAGCGCTGCTCATATTGGAACCGTCCCCATTTTGAGCAGTTGACGGGTCGGCCCGGCAGGCAGGTCCGAAGCTGCCAACCGCGTTACCCTGAGTCGATCACTCGTTTCAAGGGGCCAGAATGACCGTGAATCCCTACCTGTACTCTCGCGAGCCGGAGTTCATCTCCGAGCTCAAGGACGGCACGGTCAAGCAGCTGAACCCGTTCAGCGGCACCGAGGTGTGGACGGTCGCCGGCCGCGGAAACCGTCCGCTCGGCATCGCGCTACCTGAGGCAAAGCCGCTCGATGCCGCCAAGGACGGCCACCATTGCGCCTTCTGCGCAGGGCGCAGTCTGGAAACCCCACCGGAGAAGTCCCGGGTGATCCATCACCCAAGCGGGGAATGGGAGACCCGCTACCAAGTGCCGGCCGAACAGCTCAGCGCCTCCGTTGCGGAGTTCCGTCGCATTCCCAACCTGTTCGAGATTCTCAGCTACGACTATTGGCATGCCAACTACGGCTACGAACTGCCCGATCGAGTGCAACAACGCAAAGCCTCCTACCTGGCCTCACCTGCCGGACGCGAACACGTCCTCAAGGTGATCGGCGCCAAGCTCCGCGCTGGCGGCAAGACCGAGGCCGAAATTGCCGCGATGGGCACCGAGGCCCAGATCGAGGCGGCGTCCGGCTTCTTCGGGGGCGGCCATGACGTGATCGTGGCCAGGCGGCACTTCATCGATGGCGCTACCGACACCACCCAACTCTCGTCGTCGGGGACGCTGACACCCGAGGAGCACTTCCGTTTCTTCGCCTTCACGGTGGAATCGATGGCCGGTCTGTTCACCCTGAACCGCTACGCCCGCTACGTGGCGGTGTTCCAAAACTGGCTGCGCCCGGCCGGGGCGTCCTTCGATCACCTGCACAAACAGTTGGTCGCTATCGACGAGCGTGGCGTCCAGCACGAGCAGGCGATGCACCGGCTGCGCACGAACCCGAACATCTACAACGAATACGGCCCCAATTACGCCGCCTACCACAACCTGGTGTTGGCCGAGAGTGAGCATGCGATCGCCTTCGCCGGCTTCGGTCACCGCTACCCGACCATTGAGATCTACTCCAAGTCAGAGGCCTGCGACCCGTGGAATCACACCGAGGACGAGTTGCGCGGCATGGCCGACATGGTGCACGCCATGCATGCGGCCACCGGGGTCGAAGTGCCGTGCAACGAGGAATGGCACTACCGTCCGGTCGATTCAGACCTGCCGATGCCTTGGCGGGTAATGCTGAAGTGGCGGACGTCCACCGTGGCCGGCTTCGAAGGCGCCACCAAGATCTACCTGAACACCGTCGGTCCCTATCAGCTGCGCGATCTCGTGGTGCCGCGGTTGTTCAATCTGCGCGATGAGGGGCTGATCGCCCCGATGCAGATCGCCACCGAGGCCGCCTGTCGGCCCAACCCGCTGCTGTATCGGGCCAATCGAAGCTGAATCTGTTTGGTCAGCGCCGGCGGTTATGGTGATCTGGTGTCAGTGATCGAAGCTACCCAGCTCACCAAGGTCTACAGCGATTTGCGGGCCGTCGATGCCGTTTCGTTCCGGGTTGCGACCGGCGAGTCTTTCGGACTTCTCGGTCCCAACGGCGCGGGGAAGTCCACCACCATGCGAATGATCGGTGGGACGTCGCTGCGCACGTCCGGCACCCTGCTGGTCAACGGACTGGATCCGGAGACCCACGGCCCCGAGGTGCGCGCCAGCCTCGGTGTCGTCCCGCAGACCGACAATCTGGATACCGAACTCAACGCCCGCGACAACCTGATCATGTATGGCCGCTACTTCGGTCTGCCGTATTCCTACCTACGGCCCAAGGCTGAGGAGCTGTTGCAGTTCGCTCAGCTCAGCGAGAAGGCGACCGAAAAGGTCGACAACCTCTCCGGCGGTATGAAGCGCCGGCTCACCATCGCGCGCGCTCTGGTGAATGAACCGTCGGTGCTGCTACTGGACGAACCCACCACCGGCCTTGACCCCCAGGCCCGCCACATCTTGTGGGATCGACTGTTTCGACTCAAGGAGCAGGGCGTGACCCTAATCGTCACCACCCACTTCATGGACGAGGCCGAGCAGCTTTGCGACCGGCTGCTCGTGATGGACCACGGCCAAATCGTGGCCGAAGGTAGCCCGGCCGCACTCATCCAGCAGTACTCCACCAGGGAGGTGTTGGAGCTGCGGTTCGGCTCAGATCGCAATGTCGCTTTGGTTGAACGATTGCGGGGCTACGCCGACAGCATCGAAGCGCTGCCCGATCGCCTCTTGCTCTACACCGCCGATGGTGAGGCTGTGCTGGCCAGGGTGCGCGCGGACGGGTTGGATCCAGTCACTTCACTGGTGCGCCGGGCATCCCTCGAAGATGTGTTCCTGCGCCTGACCGGGCGGAGCCTCATTGACTGAGCGGGTAGACCCTGCTGGCGGCAGGATGACCGAAGGGGTCGACCCTGTCGGCCTCGACTTCAACGCCCTGGCCTACTCCGGCCGGGCGCTCGGCTCTGCCCGCCAGGCCCAAAACGTCCACCGGTGGGGTTGGTGGTACCAGGCCGAGTGGCGGCTGCTGGGAATGAAGGCCTACTGGACTTCGATCCTCGGCTCGGCCGTGCTGACCCCACTGCTGTATGTGCTCGCAATGGGAATTGGGCTAGGGGCTTTGGTGGATTCGTCCAGTGGCGGCGTCGAGGGCGTGCCCTACCTGACCTTCGTCGCACCGGGTCTGCTCGTGGCCACGGTGGTGATGTCGTCGGTGAACGAGTTGACCTTTCCGGTGATGGGCGGCTTCAAGTGGCAGAAGCTCTATTTCGCCCGAGCCGCTACCGCAGCCACTCCGAGTCAGGTGGCGGTGGGTGAACTGCTGGCGGTCGGCGTTCGAATGGTGGCTGAGGCGGCCTTGTTCTGGGTTGTGTTGGTGGCTCTTGGCGCCGTGGATCCGAGGTGGTCGTGGCTGATGATCGGCATCGCCGCACTGGCCGGAATGGCCTTCGGCGCGCCCTTGGCCAGCTACTCGGCAACCCTTGAAGACGAAGGCTTCGAGTTTTCGATGATTCAGCGCTTCGTGGTGATGCCGATGTTTCTGTTTGCTGGCACCTTCTACCCACTGGCCACAATGCCGCTCTACCTGCAATGGATTGGCTGGATCTCCCCGATGTGGCATGGGACGCAACTGGCCCGTGCGGTGGCATTTGGGCTGCCCTTGACCAACGGGGAAGTGGCAATGCACTTGGGCTTCCTCGTCATCCTGCTCGCTGTCGGCATCGCTTTGACGGTCCGCAACTTCACTCGGAGGTTGAACCGATGACCACGAAGCTGATCCGAATCCGGCCTGGCGTCGGCGCCTGGATGGCCGCCAATTCCTCAGGGAACGCCGGCGCGGTGATCGGGCGCGGCTTCAAAGTGATCCGCAATCAGAACTGGATGATCATCGTCTCCGGCTTCTTCGAGCCGGTGTTCTATCTGCTCAGCATGGGTATCGGCCTTGGAGCCCTGATCGGCACCGTGACCGGCCCCGGGGGCCACCAGATCTCCTATGCCGCCTATATCGCTCCCGCGCTCCTGGCTACTTCGGCGATGAACGGTGCGATCTACGACTCCACCTGGAATGTCTTCTTCAAGCTGCGGTTCGCCAAGCTCTACGAGGGCATGTTGGCTACCTCGCTCGGACCATTGGACGTGGCCGCCGGGGAGATCTTCATGGCCTTGTTCCGCGGGTTTCTCTACGCAGTTGGCTTCACCGTGGTGATCGCTTCGATGGGCCTGACCACCAGCTGGTGGGCGCTGGCGATGATCCCGGTGGCATTGCTGATCGCGCTGGGCTTCGCGGCCATCGGCATGGCGCTAACCAGCTACTTCACCACCTTTCAACAGATGGATTGGATCAACATCGCGCTGCTGCCGATGTTCATGTTCTCGGCCACCTTGTTCCCGATCGAGGCGTTTCCTGAAGTGATGCAGTGGTTCATCATGACGCTGCCGTTGTGGCACGGCGTCGAGTTGATGCGACAGCTCTCGGTGGGCCACTGGGACGCGTCCACCGCCGTCCACCTGACTTACTTCGTGGCGATGTCGGTGCTCGGGGTGGCCTTTGCCACTCGAAGGCTGCGGACGCTGTTCCTGCGTTGAGTCCGGCCAGCTCACTAAGTGTTCTTTTATCGGCGCACCGTTGGCGACGCGACCTCCCCTAACCTCAGCGTCGCCATTAGTCACGGCCCCGCTGCGGGGCAAGTTAGTTGAGGGATTCCCATGTCTGTTCGTCTCATCCTCGCCGGCCTCGCTGTGGTCGGCCTGACCGCCTGTGCCGCACCAGCTCCGGCCAGTACCCCCTCGGCGCCCTACCAAGATGACCCGGCTGCGTCGGTGAAGTCCTACGGGGCTGGCTCCAAGGAGTGCGCCTCGGCGAGTGCAGTGGTTCGGGGGGCGTCGCAGTTCACCACCAAGGCCGATGCTGGCACAGCCACCCAGGACGACTTCGACACCGCCTTTCCTGGCTCGGTTTCCACCGATCTGCCCGCGGAGGCACTGCCAGCTTTCGCTGATCTGAAGGCCACCAGCCAAGCAGTTGTCGGTTTGAGCAAGGGCGAGGCCGGGCAGCAACTGAGTGAGTTTTCCCTAGCCTTGAGCAGATTCATGAACGTGGCCTTCAAGATCTGCACCTGATTCGGGTGACCAGTTGGGACCACGCGTCCCGGAGGTGAGGGCGTCTCGGGCTATCTTCATTGCGGAGGTGGACGATGATCGCGATCGTGGCAGCAATGCCGCAGGAGTTGGCCGCAATCTTGGCGGCCGCACACGCTGAAGGCGAGGTGCACACCGAAATGGTGGCTGGCCGTCAGTTGCGCCGGGCCACATTGGCTGGCCGCGACGTGGTGTTGGCGCTGTCTGGGGTGGGCAAGGCGGCAGCCGCGGCTACCGCGGCCTTACTTGCCGAGCGGGCTGAGGCCATGATTATGGTCGGCACCGCTGGTGGCTTGGGGGCCACGGTCAATCCCGGTGATGTCGTGGTGGCCACCGAGTTGTTGCAGCATGACTTCGACGCCCGTCCGCTTTGGGATCGCTGGGTGTCGCCGTCCATCGGCTTGGCACGGGTACCGGCCGACCCCGCACTCGCTGAGGCGCTGTTTGCCGCAGCCGAGCTGGTGTGCGCTCAGCACCGTCCCGACTTGGCCGCCCTCGGGCTCGGCGTGCCGCAGGTCCACCGCGGCTTGGTGATCTCCGGGGACGTGTTCGTGGCCACCGCCGAGGCCTCGGCGAAGCTGCAGGCCGAGCTACCTGAAGCCCTCGCCGTCGAGATGGAAGGCGCCGCGCTGGCCCAAACCTGCTACACCGCCGGGGTGCCATTTGCGGTGGCTCGCACGGTTTCTGATCGCGCCGATCATGATGCCGCCCTCGACTTTCCGAAGTTCCTGGACGGGGTGGCCGCGCCCTACGCCCACGATCTGGTGCTGGCGGCTTTGGCGCAGCTCTAGTTCCCTGAGCCCGTCGAAGGGCAGACAGCCCCAGTTCCCTGAGCCCGTCGAAGGGTCGATAAAGGAACCATGATTCCTGCCTGACCGCACCGGCGCCGTCCTAACGTGTGCGTCCAGCAGGCTCGGCGAATCGCTGTCGCGTCGCCAGCCTCCACCGCTCACTTGCCAGAAGGATCGCTGCGATGACCTACTACCCACTCACCATCGGCAACAGCTGGACCTACGCCAACGCCGATGGTTCGACGTTCACCAATACGGTCACCGGTGGCGACGGGGTGAACTTCACCATGGCGAACACCGCTCAGCCCCAGCCGCAGAACATCCGCAAGGACGGCGACAACTTCCTCACCGATAGCTACCAGGCCGGCAACTGGCAGGTGCTGGTCAAAGAGACCATCGCCCCCGGGGACGCGTGGGACATCTCCTATCAGGCCAACGGCATCGACACGGTGCTGAAGATGACCGTCAAAGCAGTCGGCATCAGCCTTGAGGTGGCAGGCAAGACCTTCACCGATGTCGCGGTGATTGAAGGCGACATGAAGATGAGCATGAACGGCACCCCGGTGCCGATGACCTACGTCGTCCAATACCACTACGCCCAAGGCGTCGGACTGGTGCTGACCACCGGCTCCCAAGGCGAGCAGATGCCGCTGATCAGCTACGAGCTGAAGTAGCCGCGGTGAGCCGTCGATCTTTGTCAGGTATCCTTGACGAAAGTCCGGACGGCCAACTTGGGGGATACCGCCATGCCACTAGTAGTGCTTCCGGTCGATGGCTCAGGCCCCGCTAGCAAAGTCAGTGACAGCTTCGGTCGCGCCGAGGCTTTCTGGATCTACGACACCGAGTCGGACGGGCACACCGAGCAGCCGAACCGAGGCCTGGCAAGTCCCGGCGGGGCGGGCATCAAAGCCGCCCAGCAGGTGGTGGACGCAGGCGCTGCAGTGCTGCTGGCACCCCAGCTGGGCGAGAATGCCGCGAAGATCCTGCGTTCAGCCGGCATCGCCCTGTTCCACTCCCGCCCCGGAGAGCCGGCGGCCAACATCGCCGCGCACCTAGCTGGCGAACTGGTACCGCTGAATCAGACTCACCCGGGGCAGCACGGCGCATGAAGGTCGCCGTCCTGAGCGGAAAGGGCGGTGTGGGCAAAACACTGGTGGCGGTAAATCTGGCCGCCGCCGCCAATGCTCGCTACGTCGACTGCGACGTTGAAGAACCCAACGGACACCTCTTCCTCACCCCGACCGAGGTTGCTGCCGAGCAGGTGACGGTCACCGTGCCGGTGGTGGCTGCCGCCAACTGCACCGGCTGCCGCAAGTGCGTCGACTTCTGCCGGTTCAACGCGCTGGCTTGGGTAGATGATGAAGTGATGGTGTTCGAAGAGGCCTGCAAGTCTTGTGGCGGCTGTGCCGTTCTTTGCCCCAGTGGCGCCATCACCGAAGAACGCCGCGTGATTGGCCACGTCCATCGGGGGGTGGTGAACTCCGTGGAGGCGTGGGGTGGCGCCATCCGTCCCGGCGTGGTCTCCGGGGTGCCAGTCGTTCAACAGGTGCTGCGCGACTTACCTGAAGACGGACTGACGGTGATCGACGGCCCGCCGGGCGCCTCCTGCTTGGCACTCGAGACCGCTCGGGCCGCCGACTACTGCCTTCTGGTAGCCGAACCCACCCGGTTTGGGGTACACAACGTTGCGATGATTCATCAGCTCACGGTGGCGGTGGATCGTCCCTGCGGCGTGGTGATCAACAAGGCGACCGATGCCAATACCAGCGTGGAGGAGTTGTGCGCCGAGCTCGGCCTACCGGTGTTGGGGCGGATTCCTTACGATCAGCAGGTCGCGCTAGCCAGCTCGCAGGGAGAGGTCCTGGCTTGGCAGGACGAAGCCCAGCGGCAGGTGTTTGTCGACATTCTTGATCGGCTCGGTGCGGTGATCGGCCGATGAAGCAGCTACTGGTTCTCAGCGGCAAGGGCGGCACCGGCAAGACCACCGTGGCCGCCAGCCTGATTGAGTTGTTCGACGTCCAAGCCTTCGCAGATTGCGACGTGGACGCCCCCAATCTGCATCTGGTGGTTGGTGTCGACGGCCCCCATCAGCTTCGTCCCCACCACGGCTTGCCAAAGTCACAGATCGACCCCGACCTTTGCCGTAGTTGTGATCACTGCCTACCCGAATGCCGATTTGAGGCGATCTCGGTGGTAGCTGACGTCTACACCATCGACCCGTTCGCCTGCGAGGGCTGCGGCCTGTGCCAAGAACTGTGCCCAGCCGACGCAATCTCCTCAGTGCCAACCCAGACCGGCACCCTGGCGCTGGCCACCGACGGTAAGCGGGTGTTCTCCACAGCGGTGCTGGCTATGGGGCAGGGCAACTCCGGCCAGTTGGTGTGGTCGGTGAAGAAGCGGCTAGCCGAGGCGGTTGCCGAACACCCGCCCTCGCTAGCCATCATCGACGGGTCGCCGGGAATCGGCTGCCCGGTGATGTCATCACTGAGCGGAACTGATCTGCTGCTGGTGGTAGCGGAGCCGAGCGTGGCTGGTCTCAGCGACCTGAAACGCCTGCTCGACGTTGCCATCGGCATGGAGGTACCGGTGGCGGCCTGCGTGAACAAGGCCGATGTGAACCCGGAAAAGACCGAGGCGGTTCAGGCGCTGTGCGACTCGTGGGACATCCCGCTGATCGGTCGAATCCCCTTCGATCCGGCAGTGCCAGCAGCCATCAATGCCGGCCGAACCCTGGCCAAGGACCCCGGACCGGCTGGCGTGGTGATCCGTGAAGTCGGTGCAGCAATCGCTCGACTCCTTGAGTTGAGTCCCGCTGCGCGGTAAATGTCCTCTTATCGCGTCGAGGTCGGTGTCGTCGCACTCCTAGCATCACAGCTGCCGCCCCGCTGCCCGCGTGGGGCAAGTGCGACTGGGAGGACGGCACCATGTTCAGTTCGGTGAAATGGTCGGGGGCGCTGCTGGCCAGCTGCCTGCTGGCTGTGACGGGCTGCACCCCTGGCACCAGCGGCAGCGGCCCCACCGCAGTAGACGGGCCAGCCAAGAGCGTCATCGCCCCCCAGTCCGAAGACGCGGCGTTCGCGGCGCAGGTGCAGGCAGTCGGCTTCGATTCCGGCACTGCTGCGTTCGCCCAGTTGACCAAGTCGACCCTCGAAGTGGACAACGGCCACACCTTCGTGGTGCGTCAGGCTTTCGCCAACAACGCTTCGGCCGCCACCGCCTATCACCTGTTCGCGAGTGGCGGCGGCGTGCCGGGGAACCCACCGAAACTCACGTTCACCAAGGCCGAGGACGGCCTGCGCTACACCTTCAGCTACACGATCGCGACCAACGATCTGCCCGCGGATCTTCGAGCACAGGTGTTGGCCGGGCTCCCGTCCCAGGCTCCGTCGCAGGCTCAACGCGACTCGGCGGTCGCCGCCCTCATCGCACCCGAAGGCGGGCTACGGCTGCCCGCCGACACGACCCCGTCCACCATCGACGTCGTGGTGGACGGGGTGATCTCCCAAGCCAACGAGACCGGCATCGACAAGGCGATTGAGACCGCCAAGCTCGACAAGACCCACGCTGGCACCTCCTGGGAGGCTTTCAAGGCTGGCAAGAAGGTGTGGGACGCGATTGAGGCCAATGAGCTGATCGCCGACGCACTGACCCGCATCAACGCTGCCCGCGATTGCGCGGCCAACCCCACCAACCCGGTGACCATCAAGGAATACCAGGAGAACCCGGGCGCCAAGCAGAAGCTGCTCGACCAGGTCGACCAGGAGCATGACGAGGTCACCGCCAACGCCATGGTGGCATTCTTGGGGATGTTCACCGACACCGCAGGCGGCCTATTGAAGGCGGCTCCCTGGTTGGGCTTCATCACCGGGCCAGCGGTGAACTACATGAAAGAGACCCTAGGCAGCGTTATCAACGACCGGGTGCGCGCGGCAGAGCAGTTGGTACCCAAGTGCGAAAAAGCATCCTTCAGCGCAACCGGCGGTGGCAATGAATGGTCGGCTTCGGGGACGATCTGCGATCTGGCTAAGCCGTTCACCCTGTCCGGCTCGGGCCTGACCATGAAGCTGACGCCGTCGGGCTCCACTGGCGGCCAATACACCTTGAGCGGAAATGCCGCCGGAGTGAGCTGGAAGGGCAGCGGCACCTACACCGTGAAGCGCGACCGGGACGGTGCGAGCGGCACCCTCGAGACCATCGGCACGAACACCATCGACACCCCGCGCGGCACCTACTCCGGCACGGCCAAGGCCACTTTCGCGCTCACGCGTATTGACTCGTGCGGCGGCTAACGCGCCGCCTTTTGCCTAGGCGGTGCTCGGACCAGCCCAGAGATTGATGCCGCCATCGGTGGCGTAGGCGTCGATGCGGGCCAGCTCCTCGGCGCTGAAACTCAGATTGCCGACGGCCCCGACGCTGTCTTCCAACTGCTTGACGCTGGATGCTCCAATGAGGGCCGACGTGACGCGCTCGTCGCGCAGCGTCCAGGCGATGGCCAACTGAGCCAGGGTCTGCCCGCGTTCGGCCGCCAAATCGTTGAGGGCGCGAATGTGGGTGAGGTTCTGCTCAGTGAGCAGTTCCGGGGACAGCGATTTGCCTTGCGCCGCGCGGGATCCGTCCGGCACCCCACCCAGGTATTTGTTGGTCAGCATGCCCTGGGCCAGCGGAGAGAAGGCGATGCAGCCCAGCCCGGTTTCGCCGAGGGCGTCGAGCAGGTCTTCCTCGATCCAGCGGTTCAGCATCGAGTAGGACGGCTGGTGGATCACCAGCGGGGTGCCCAAGTCACGCGCGATGGCGACCGCCTGCTGCGTCCGCTCGCCGGAGTAGGACGAGATGCCGACGTAGAGCGCCTTGCCTTGGCGAACGGCGGTATCGAGGGCGGCCATGGTTTCTTCCATGGGCGTGGTCGGGTCGAAGTGGTGGTGGTAGAAAATGTCGACATAATCCAGGCCCATCCGGGCCAGGGACTGGTCGAGGGAGGCCAGCAAATACTTACGTGAGCCCAGATCGCCGTAGGGGCCCGGCCACATATCCCAACCGGCTTTGCTGGAGATGATCAACTCGTCACGGTAGGGCTTGAAGTCTTCGCGGAAGTGGCGGCCGAAGTTGGTTTCAGCCGCACCGTAGGGCGGGCCGTAATTGTTGGCCAGATCGAAGTGGGTCACGCCCAGCTCGAAGGCTCGCCGCAGCGTGGCGCGCTGATTGGCGAAGGGCACGTCGTCGCCGAAGTTGTGCCACAGACCCAGCGAAACGGCCGGGAGCTTCAGGCCAGTGCGGCCGACGCTCCGGTAGGGCATCCGTCCGTCATAGCGGGCGGCGTCGGGGGCGTAGGCGTCCAGAATCGGCATCGTTGCTTCCTCTCAAGGGGAGTTTGAGTCTACGACTAGACCGATCCGGCGCGCCGAGGGTCCGTCCGCATGAGCTGGACGCCCCGGCGCGGCGTCAGCACTCGATGACGTTTACGGCCAACCCAGCGCGGGCGGTTTCTTTGTACTTCACGCTCATGTCGGCACCGGTTTGGCGCATCGTCTTGAGCACTGAGTCGAGGCTGACGATGTGGTGTCCGTCGCCGCGAAGGGCGGTGCGGGCAGCGGTGATCGCCTTCACCGCGCCGATGGCATTGCGTTCGATGCACGGAATCTGCACCAAGCCGCCCACCGGATCGCAGGTGAGGCCGAGGTTGTGTTCCATGCCGATTTCGGCGGCATTCTCCACTTGGCCGGGGGTGCCGCCCAAGGCGGCCGCCATGCCAGCTGCGGCCATTGAGCAGGCCGCGCCGATTTCGCCCTGGCAGCCCACTTCGGCGCCGCTAATCGAAGCCAACTCTTTGATTACTACCCCGATCGCGCCGGCGGTCAGCAGGAAGCGAATGATGCCTGCGTTGTCAGCCCCATGGACGAAGCGCCGGTAGTACATCAGCACCGCTGGTACCACCCCAGCCGCGCCGTTGGTCGGCGCGGTGACCACCCGTCCGCCAGCAGCGTTTTCTTCGTTGACCGCCAGCGCGTAGAGGGTGATCCAGTCCATCCCGCGCAGCGGGTCGGTGGTGTCGGTTTCCACCTGCAACCGGTGCAGCAACTCCGGGGCTCGGCGATGCACTTTCAGCCCGCCGGGCAACACCCCTTCGGTCTCCAGACCGCGGTGAATGCTGTCGGTCATCACGTCCCATAGGCGCAACAGGCCAGCATCGATTTCGGCATCGGTGCGCCACACCCGCTCATTGGCCCGCATCACCCGCGCCACCGAGAAGCCGTTCTCGGCGCAGTGGGCGAGCAGCTCCACGCCGCTGGCGAAGGGGTAGGGCACCGGAGTCGAGTCCGGGACGATCCGGTCTGGTCCGGTCTCGTTTTCGTCCAGGACGAAGCCGCCGCCCACCGAGTAGTAGGTGCGAGCGACCAACTGAACACCGGCGGAGTCGGTGGCAGTGAAGATCATGCCGTTGGAATGCGCCGGCAGTGAGCGGCGTCGATGCAGCACCACGTCGGTGTCTGGGTTGAAGGCGATCACCTTGTCGCCGGCCAACTTCAGCTGGCCGGAATCGCGGCAGCTTTGAACCATTGGACGCACCGCTGGCGGGTCAACCGTCTCCGGATCCTGGCCGGCCAACCCGAGCACCACGGCCGCAACGCTGCCGTGGCCATGGCCGGTGGCGCCCAACGAGCCGAAGAGTTCCGCCTTCACCCCAGCGACCTGCGGAAGCAGCCCGTCCGCGGAAAGTGCGGCGACAAATCGTCCGGCGGCCTTCATTGGCCCGACGGTGTGGGAGGAGGACGGGCCGATGCCCACCCGGAAGAGATCAAAGACGCTCAGCGCCATGGCCTCAGGCTAGCCGTCCACCTGGTCGCGGGTGCGATCCAGCGGTGGTTATCAGCACCTCTGCGCCAGTTCGCCTTCGCCCGTGCCCCGGGCGGCGGCTTCGCAAAGGGAGCTCACAGCTGGCTGATGAGCAGCATTTCAGGTGATCGGCCATGATTGGACCCATGGGTGTCGTAGTAGGACTGGTAATCGTGGTGGCCGCAGTAGTGGCGGGGATAGCCGTGCGGATTTGGCGCCGCGATGAGGTGTTCGAAGGGATCACCCCAGGATTGCTACCGGCACCTGGCCAGCCGACGGTACGCCGACATCTGCGCCGCGGCGAGCAGCCGCCAGTGGCGGTGCGGTTCAATCCGCCGGACGGAGTCAGCCCTGGCCTGGCCGGAGTGGCCATCGACGGCCGGGTCGATCCGGTCGAGCTGTCGGCCACCCTGATAGATCTAGGTCAGCGCGGCTGGCTGCGTCTGCACCCGCTCACTAAGGCCCCCGGCGACAAGCCCTACGACTGGGAGATCATCGCTGCGACCCAGCCGCCCAGCGAGCCGCTCAGCCCCACCGAGCAGGCCCTGCTCACTGCAGCCTTCAGCCAGGGGCCGAGCACGACCTTGGCCACCTTCCGCAAACGTCCAGAGGTGAAGGAAGCCGGGGACATTCTGCTAAACGAGGCGGCGTCCCGTAATTGGCTGAAGCACCTTTCGCAGTCGGCTGCCTGGTCGGCGAAGTCGATCGGCCCGCTCCTGATCGGCATTGGCGTGCTGGGGTTGTTCTTGTTTGGGCTCGGTTTCATCGGCATCGGCATGATCATCGGCGGCGCAATCTTTTCGGCGATGGTCGGCAAGCTGCCGGAACCACTCAGCGCCGAGGGCTACGCGGTGCGCGTCCAATGCGAAGGCTTCAAGCAGTATCTGGCCACCGCCGAGGCCGAACAGCTGAAGTTCGAGGTCGGCATCGACACGTTCTCCCGGTACCTGCCCTACGCGATGGTTTTCGGCGTGGTCGACCATTGGCGCAGCGTGTTCGCCGAGGCGCTGGCCCAAGACCCGTCCGCGGAACTCGACGGCATGGGTTGGCTGGTGTTGGACGACGTAATGAGCACCATGCTGATTCTGGAGATGTTCGGCGGCGGTTCGGAGATCTTCGCCAGCTTGGCCACTGACTTCGCCGGCTTCGCTGAGTTGCCCGGGGTAGAGGGCCTGATGGAATCAGTCGGCGGTGCCTTCGAAGGCTTCGATCTGGGCGACTTCGGCGACTGAGGCCTGGCCGATCTCGTCCCTCCGGACGACCCACCCCACCACATCGGACGACGCGTTGGCGCGCCTTCGCGACCTAGCGTTGAGCTGACGCTCGGTGGGCGGTGCGATTTGCTTCGTGCTTGTCTCCGAGCGTCGCTCGACGCCTAACCGCCTGCAGCTTGGAGTTTCAACCATGACCATGACCGCCCCGCAGCTACTCGACACCATCGCTTCAGCACATCAACTCACCAAGGTTTATGGCAGCGGCGAGGCTGAGGTTCGCGCACTCGACGGCATCGATGTCGACTTCGCTGCCGGGTCGTTCACCGCGATCATGGGGCCTTCCGGCTCGGGTAAGTCCACGCTGATGCACTGCCTGGCCGGACTGGATCGACCCACCTCGGGCCGGGTGCTGCTCGGCGGCCACGACCTGTCGGCCCTCAACGACAAGGCGCTTACCCGGGTGCGCCGCGACGCGGTCGGCTTCGTCTTTCAGGCCTTCAATCTGCTGCCAACGCTCACTGCCGAGCAGAACATCGTCCTGCCGCTGGATCTGGCCGGACGCCGACCTGACGCCGATCTGCTGGCGCGGCTGGTCGAATCGCTGCGACTGACCGATCGGCTCAAGCATTTGCCGTCCCAGCTCTCTGGCGGCCAGCAGCAGCGGGTGGCAATC
This sequence comes from Propionicimonas sp., assembly GCA_013791955.1. Taxonomy (GTDB): domain Bacteria; phylum Actinomycetota; class Actinomycetes; order Propionibacteriales; family Propionibacteriaceae; genus Propionicimonas. The sequence goes on along the minus strand of VMSW01000010.1, from coordinate 159,818 downwards.
GCGCGAGCGCTGATCTCCCAGCCCGCGGTGGTGTTTGCCGACGAGCCCACCGGCGCCCTCGATTCGCGTGCCAGCCACGAACTGTTGAACTATCTGCGCAAGACCTGCGTTGAGCTTGGCCAAACCATCGTGATGGTCACTCACGATCCGAACGCGGCGGCGTTCGCCGATCGCACCTTGCTGCTCAGCGATGGCCGCGTCGTCGACGACCTGGCCCAACCCAGCGCCGCCGCGATCATGGCCGCCATGGCCAAGTTGGGGGCCTGATGTTTCGCCAAGCTCTCTCTGAGGTGCGTCGCCACCCCGGACGGTTCATTTCCACTCTGCTGGCGATCGCCATTTCGGTGGCCTTCCTGGCCGGCTCGGCCACGCTGGTAGCTACTGAGGGCCAGGCCCAGGGCAAGGCGATGAACGTCTCGCTGGCCCAAGCCGATGTTGCGATCAAGGTTCCGGAGGGCACCGAGGTGCGTGGCATCGGTGCGGTCATTGGCGGCCAAGCTGGCATCGCGGCCTACGCGCCAGTCCTGTCGACCTCGGTGGTCGTCTCGGCCGGCGCCATTTCTCAAGCCCTGCAGCTGGTTAATGTGCCCCCGGATTCCCTGCGATGGGCGGTGATTACTGCCGGACGGTGGCCGCAAGCAGCTGACGAAATCGTGCTGAGCGCAGGCGCGGCCCGTGCGTTGAACGTCCAGGTTGGCCAGGATCTCAAGCCGGCCGGGGCCGAGGTGCGGCTCAAGGTGGTCGGTCTGACCAATGAGCCGAGCGGGCTGTTCACCAAGACCGGCTACGCCTCTGATGCCTTCTTCGATTCGGTTGGCCTCACCGCGCAATCGGCGCAGCAGTGGGCGATCAAAGTGGCCGCAGGCGTGCAGCCGAGCACGGTGATCGCTGGGTTGAATCCGAAACTCGCCAAGCTGAACCCGGGCGTGCAGGCCGAGCCGGCCGAAGTCGTGCGCAGCAAGGCGGTAGCCCGGATGGCTGGCGATTTCGACGCCTTCGCCAATGTGTTGTGGGCTTTCGCCGGCGTCTCGCTGGTGGTGGGCATGATCACCATTGCCAACACCTTCACCATCACCCTTGCTCAGCGGCGCCGCCAGATCGGGCTGCTGCGAGCCGTCGGCGCTTCCGGCGCCCAGGTGCGGCGGCGCTTCCTGGCTGAGGCGGCCCTGCTGGGCGTGTTGGGTTCACTGCTCGGCCTGGCGTTCGGCATCGGCCTGGCCGTGGCGGTGACCAGTTGGAGTACCGCCCTGTTCTGGGGGTTGGCGCTGCCAGCCGGGCAGTTGGCCATCGCCTTCGGGCTCGGCGTACTGGCCACAATGGCGGCGGCCTTCGTCCCGATTCTGCGGGGCACGCGAGTGCTGCCACTAGAGGCGCTGCAGCCAGCACTCGGCGGTGACGAGCGCCGGATGCTCTCGGTGTGGCGCATTCTGGGGTGTGGACTGCTGCTGGTTGCTGGTTTCGCGCTGGCGGCGATCGCGGTGTCGTCCAAAGATGAAAACGCCCTGCTCATCGCTATCGGAGCGGGGGCGCTGATCTCCGCTGGAGTGTTGTTCGGCGGGCCGCTGTTCGTCCCGTCCCTACTGACGGTGACGGGGCTGGCGGTGCGCCGCTTCGGGACGGTATCGCGCCTGGCCGCCGACAACGCTGAGCGCAATCCGCGCCGGGCCACGGCGACCGCCACCGCGCTGATGTTGGCCATCGGCTTGATGGTCACCTTGCAGGTGAGTACCGCCAGTATTCGGGCCACCGTGCTCGATCATCTTCAGCGGCACTACCCGGTGGACGTGCAGGTGGCCTGGACTTCTGGCGACGAAGTGCTGAAACCCATTCCGGTTGCGGCTTCGACCAGGCTCGCCCAGGTTCCCGGGGTCGGCGCCACCGTGCTGCTGGACGCTGGGTTGGCCAAGATGCGCAACAACCGCGACGTGCAACTAATCGCCTACAACGCTGGCATCCCGGCGGCGACCGGACTGGCTGACCAGGTTGGCGACGGCGAGGTGCTGGTGAACACCTCGGTGGCCAAAGGTATGGAGAAGACCGTCTCCATCGACGGATCGGCGGGCAGCCTCACCTTGAAGGTGGTGGCTTCGGAGTTGCCCGACTACGGCCAGGCGATCGTTTCGCCAGCGAGTCTCGCCAAGATCACGTCAGTGGCCTCGGATTCAGTGATGTGGCTGTCGGTGCCTAATCGGGGCGACGCGGTGAACGTGCTCGTGGCCGCCGCCGATATTGCCGAGTCGCAAGATCGGGTCACCGGGTCGATGGTGATGGCCGCGCTCTATGAGCAGGTGTTGAACATCTTGTTGGCCATCACTACTGGGCTGCTCGCAGTGGCGGTGCTGATCGCCTTGATCGGGGTGAGTAACACCCTCGGCCTTTCGGTATTGGAGCGAAAGCGCGAATCGGCGTTGCTGCGGGCACTCGGCCTGCAGGCAGGATCGCTACGCGCCATGCTCACCATTGAGGCGCTGCAGGTCACGGTCGTCGGGGTGTTGGTTGGCGTGGTCGCTGGCGGCTTCTTCGGCTGGCTGGCGGTCACGGCGACCGGCAACTCCGGCGGCTTCGATTCAGTGAGCTTCGCGGTGGACGTGCCGCAGACGCTCGGCATGATCGCAATCGCGATGGCGGCGGCCGCGCTGGCGTCCGTCCTGCCAGGGAGGCGGGCCGCCAAAGCCGCCCCAACTGAGGCGCTGGCCGACATCTGAGTCAGTTGGCTGAGCTTGTCGAAGCCTCAGCGACCCTTCGACAAGCTCAGGGATCTGACTGAAGTTGGCTGAGCTAATCCCAGTTGGCTGAGCTAATCCCAGTTGGCTGAACTTGTCGAAGCCTCAGCGACCCTTCGACAAGCTCAGGGATCTGACTGAAGTTGGCTGAGCTTGTCGAAGCCTCAGCCAACTACTGAAGCGGCAGTCGGCGCGCGGTGTCTAGCAACTGCTGGGCACCGCGCAGGTCGCCGGTGGCCCGCAACTGCTGGGTGACAGCGATCAGCAGTGCGGCTTGGGCTGGCAAGTTCAATGCGGGCCAGGGGTCGCCACTGGCCGGAATCGCTGGCCCGCCAGCGTCCCGATAGGCGGCCAGGAACTCTGTCCATGACTGGTCGTCGAGCAGTCCGGCGGCCCAATAGGCGGCCGGGCTCGACAGATCCCAGGAGGGATCGCCGGTGCCAAAGTCGTCCACGTCGAGCAGTTTCCAGCTGCGGCGCAGCGGGGTGTGCCCGATTTGGCCAAGGTGGAAGTCGCCATGAGCCAAGGTCACTTGGGTGGGTTCGGCGAGTAGTCCGGCGAGTTGGTCGCCGCGTTCGATCATCCAGCCAAGCTCGCTGGGCACCGTCTTACGCAGGAACTTGATCGCCAACTGCAGTCGGGTGTGCCCACCCAGGCGGGGCGGATCGTCCCTAATGGGCAGGCCGTGAAGCTTGGCGAGCAGGGTGCCGATCTCCGACCAGGGCGGACGGTCGATGGTGGCCAGCACAGTGACCCGCGGCCACACGGTTGCCAGTCGGTCGTCCGGGCCTTCGAAAGGCGCATAGATCAGCGGCTGAATCCACAACCGGTCAATGTCAGGGCCACCGATGCAATGGATTCGTCGGGCCAACCGGTCACGGTTGGCCGCCGGGCTGTGCAGCTTCACGATCACACCAGCGCAGATGTAGACCTGGGAGTGGGCTGGGGCGTAGGGCCGGGTGGGCATACCGCGGGTGAGCAGCGGCACCACCGGCGTGGTCGGGCCAACTCGCGGATCTTGGGCCGCGGCCACGCTGCGCACCCAATCGGCCAACTCGGGCGGGGGCAACGGGACGTTGCTAGCGGTCAGCACCCGGCTCTCCCTCCGAATCAGCGCGTCGCCGCCTCACATTAGTGCCCACGGCCCTGTTGATGGGAGTTCCAGCAAGCAGTTTTGATTTCGGCCATCAGCTCCCTGAGCCTGTCGAAGGCCCTCTTTTCTGCAGGACCACCCTCCGGCCCTTCGACGAGCTCAGGGAACCGAGTGCGCATCCCGGTTACATCATTGGGGATGCAGCGTCCACGTCCTCGATGGCTTCGCTCAGTTCTAGATGCCTGGACGACTTCGAACGGAGCTGGCGCACCTCGGGGGCCAGCAGCGCCAGCAGGGTCACCACCACCGAGATGATGCCGGTGCCGATCAAGGAGGCGTGCACGCCGAAGGCCAGGATCGCCGGGCCGGCCAGGATCAATCCGAGCGGGCCGAGCATCAGTGAGCCCAGTGCGTCATAGGACGCCACTCGGGCCAGTGATTCCGGCGGCACTTCGTCCTGCATGGTCGTCATCCACAGCACGCCGAACAGGTCGAAGGTGACCCCGAGGAAGAACATCGAGACCACCACCGTCCACAGCGGCGCACTTAGGCCCAGCAGGATCGGCGGCACGCCGGCGGTCACAGTCATCAAGGTGGCCACCAGGATCGGGCGATGCGGCTTCCAGATCATCGAGACCCAGACCCCGACGATCGCGCCGAGGGCCTCGCCGATCAGGATGATCGTCCACGCCCCGGCGCCGCCGAGTTCGGTCTTGGCGACGACCGGGCCGAGCACGCCCTGGGCTGCTTGGAGCACCATGATCATGAGCGACCACTGCGCCACCACCACCCACAGCCATTGGCGGGAGGAGAACTCGCCCCAGCCGTCTATCAGCTGACGAATTGGGTGCTCAGCTTCGCCGGCGATGTTGCCGGTGATTCTGGGCAGCTTCAGCAACAGCGCGCCAGCCAGCAGGTACAGCGCACCGGCGACCACCATCGCCCAGCCACCGCCGAGCCAGACCACCACCGCACCACCGGTCACCAGGCCGCCAAGGCGAGCAGCCGAGGCGCCCATGGCCAGCCAGGCGTTGCCCTTCTGACGCACATGTTCGGGTACGAGGTCGGGAATGATGCCCGAAAGGGCGGGGTAGATCATCGCTCCGGCCGCGCCGGCGACCCCAGCGGCGACGCAGAGCAGCCAGATCGGCGCGTAGCCGGTGAGCAGCATCACGCCGATCGCAGCGAAGCCGGTGGCCGCCAGCCATTCCCCGGTTACCAGGACGGCCTGGCGCGGGTAACGATCGGCGACTACACCGCCAACGAGCATCAGCACCACCATCGGCAAGGTGTGCACCGCGAGCACCAGCGACAGCGTGCCAGCGTCCGCGCCGGGTAGAGCCAAGATGCCGAAGGCCAGCGCCACCGGAGCAAACGCCATGCCCAGCATCGAGAGCGTCCGGGCGCTCAACAGCACCAGGTATGGGCTGTTGGCTAGCAACTCTTTGGTCTGACTGGACGTGGACATAGCAATGCTCTCTTGAATCGAATGGCTTTTGGGCAGCCTTCGATCTTGTCACTACATGACTTTCGCGGCAACTCCGCCGGCGCCTGATCGCCAGCCCCTACCTTGGGGACGGTTCCTCCGCGCAGCTCACGGGGACGGTTCTTGCCTCAGCTCAAGAAGGGGCCGTCCTCCCAATGCAGCGGTTGGGCTGCTGATGGTTCACCGGCGCGTGGAGGGAGCATCAGGTCACCGGATCCTGGTCCGATCCCATCCTCACTTTAATTTCGGCCCGAAGTTGATCACGCTCCCGGAGCGCGACGTTCAGGGCGACGCCTAGGATGTTGCCGCCGTAGTCCAGCGGCTTGTTCTCGTCCCACCCGTTCTCCTGCGCGACGACATCAGGAAGCTGCCACTTCTGGCACGGATCCTCCAGCGACAACCACACCTTGTCCACCAAGCGCTCCGTCACGTCCTGCCCCGAAGCCACGCACGCTTGGAAGTGCATCCGTGCCAACGCATTGAACGGCACTCGTTCTGCAAGCCGCGCCGACTTGCGCGTGGCTTCATCCCAGGTCAGGCTCTTGATCTTCTGAGGCGTGTCCAGATCGCGCGCAAGATCGATCAGGTAGGCAGCGACCTCGTCCTCAACCAGCCCCGCGAGCGGCGGTTTGCTGGCCCGGAAGCGGATGTTCAGGTCGAAGACCTTCACCTCCACGAGCCCGACGATCAACACCGCGTGCAGTTCACCGTCATCATCGGTGAACAACCAACACCGCTGATTGACGCCGTTCAGCGCCCTGTAGACGCTGTAGTCGCCGAACTGGTCGCGCCGGTACGGCCTCGCCTCCGGCCAGCCTGCGGCTACCAGCCGTGCCACCCGCAACCGAACATCCACACCCATCCAAGCCTCCTAGCTCGCCTTCCGCCGCATGCAAATGCCCCCACAGCCCCCAGCAAAACCGCCGACCCTTACTCCTGACCAGCCCAGGAATTTCGAGTAGCCCGCAGGAGTGGTCCGCACCGCCATTCGCCCCGCCGCTGGTCGTCACCGCGCGGTAGCGGCCAACCTTGCAATAGGGGATCCTCCCACGCGCCCTCTTGTGGGGACAGGTGCTCAAATTGGGGACGGTTCCAATATGAGCAGTGCCGGGCAAGATCCGTCCCCGTGAGCTGCGCGGAGGAACCGTCCCCGTGCGCAGGCGGGACGGGGTCAGGTGAGGGCTGGGGTCAGCTCGGAAAGGCGACTGAAGGCGGCATTGGCACGCTGGCGCAACTCGGATTCGGCGCGACCGGGATTGGCGACGGCGCCCAGCCGGCCAACACCGAGCTCGTCCACATCAGCGAACAGGCCCTCGAGTACGTCCAGCACATGCACGGGCCAATCAGTGGGGTCGTCCTGATAGAGCTGCAGGAACAGGGCCTCAAACTCCTTGCCGGAGATCCGCTCGTCAATGAGCAGCCGAATCAGCAGGGAGTAAGCCGTCAACTTCGGCGCCCACGCCGACCACCAATGTGCGTCCACCAAAATCTCCTCAAGCCGGTCTGGACCGCCGTCGTCGACCGGGAGTGAACGGAGCGGCGACGGAGGCATGCCCATTGCATCGGCAAGGAGCACCTCGGGGCTATCGGCCAGTCAGGTATTTCGCATGGCCAACTGGCCATAACCGCTAGTGATCAAAGGGTCTCGTCACCCTTGGACGTAATCAGCCCCAGCACGTGAGCCCGGGCGGCCAAGCTGGTGCGGTTGTCGGCGCCAAGCTTGCGCATCAGCGAGGCCACATGCACCTTCACCGTCGAAGCCGAGACGAACAGTTGCTTGGCGATCTCGGGGTTCGTCTGCCCCCGGCTGAGCAACATCAGCACCTCCCGCTCGCGAGGCAACAACCGCGGCGGGGTGGCCAGAGCCCTCGCCGGGCTCCACCGACTGACCAGATTTGGCGGCACAACCGACAGGCCACTGTGCGCGGCCCGGACGGCCTCCACCAGCGCCACCGCCCGGGTGTTCTTCAGCAGATAACCAGCTCCGCCAGCACTGAAGAAGGTGGCGATCGACTCATCGTCATCGAAGGTGGTCAGGGCCACCACTCGCACTGCTGGCGCCAGTTCGACGATCGCCTTGGTGGCGGCAACCCCGTTCAACTCGGGCATGCGCAGATCCATTAGCACCACATCCGGTGCATCGGCGCGGACGGCCTCGACCGCCTCGGCGCCATCAGAGCAGGTGCCAACGACTTCCAGATCGTCGGCGCTGGCGAGGTATTCGATCAGGGTTTCGCGCACCATCAGGTCATCATCAACCACCAGAACTCGAATGCGCCCGGGGTCAGGACGTCCCGCCATCGTGCTCACCCGCCAGTCTCGGAAGTCAACGGCAACCGAACCCGCGTGACCCAGCGCTGGTCTTCAGCACCCGCCTGGACGCTGCCGCCAAGCCCGCCGAGGCGCTGCCGCATGCCCCACAACCCCAGTCGCTCCCGTCCGTCGTCGTCTGGGGTGGTGGCGGGGGCGGCCGCATTGATGAAAGCCAGCTCCGCATCAGCTTCACCCACCTGCACCACGATGCCGCTGGGTTGGCGGGGGTCGCCGTGTTTGACCATGTTGGCCGCCGCTTCAGCCGTGACTGCCGCCAGTGTTTCCGATTGCGCCGCTGGCAGTCGGTTCAGGTCGCCTTCAACGCTGACGGTGGTGCTGAAACCGTCCTTGGCCAGGCCATCCCGAGCTTCGGTGAGGGCACCGGCCAGCGACGTCCGGCCGGCCGACAATGCTTCGACCGAGACCGACGGGTCGCGCAGCAGGTTCATCACCCAACGAAGCTCCTCGACGCCGCGGGCCGACTCTTCGCTAATTTGGTCGAGGTCCTGGTCGCTGACCACGCCGCGCAGCCGGGCGCGTTCGGCGACCATCGAAACCTTGGTGAACGAGCGCGCCACAGTGTCGTGCAGTTCGCGGGCCAACACCTGGCGTTGCAGGACGAGTTCGGCAGTACGTGCCCGCTCTTGGGCCTCGGCGAGCGCGTAGTAGGTGTTGCCGACAAGCCACACCATCGCCGCAAACGACACCCACGCCAGGAAGCCCCACATGAAGTTGACCATCGGGCGCGCGGGCGTCCACGACAGCCACCACATCACGGGCAGATAGAAAATGGTGAGGACCAGACGAAGCGAACGCTCACCACGCATGCCCACCCCTAGCAGGGTGAACAGCGGCGCGTACTCGCCAAGCACGCCGTTGTCTTCATAAGGCAGCGCCAGCCGGAACGCGAGGTACAACCCCACCGCTATACCGCCGACGCGAGGCCACTTGGCGGCAACGACTGCCAGAGCGCAGGCGCCCAGGTCGACTACCAGGTCAATCCAGCTGTGCCCGGTGGCAGGCACGAGCACCAGTGAGAGGATCGCCAGGCCGGCCGCTAGAGAGACCTCGACTCGCCACGATTGCGGCAAGTTGAAAGCTCGCGCACCCAACCTGGTCTCAGACGGCGACATCACCCGTCCTCCTTGCTAACAGCAGAGGGCCCGCACCCTCGGGGGTATGTGCTTCGGCTAGAACTTAGCCCATATCCGGTGGTCAGAGGTGGTTTGGTCAGCCAGTTGGCCAATTCTTGTGGCCAACTGGCCAGGCTTGCTGCCCCCGTCAGGAGAGTGGGCCGACCAAGGCGGACCATCCAGTATGAGAAAACTAGTTATCGCCCTAGTCACCGGGCTATTCGTGGTGATCAACCAGCAGCTGGTAGCGCCTACTGCCAGCGCGGCGGAGATTAGCGTTGTCGCCGAAACGGAGCTGGGTTGGTGCGACCTGTTCCCGTGGTTACCCGGATGCTGACCTGATCAAGTTAATTCTGGACGCCCACGGGGATAGCATCCCACCTAGTCAAGCAAGGTTTGTGTCGATTCAAATTGAACGTCGATTCCTATACCTCGTACAGATATCCACAGTCAAGGGGTGTTGTCCACAGATTCTCTGGACTAATTGGGAATTGCCCCCGGCCTGTTCTAGCATCACCAAATCACCTCATGATTGTCGGCTAACCCCGGTCCGGCTAGGGAGGTGATAGGGAGACGGCCATGGGGGATTCCACTCGTCCAGCGATCCGCGCCCGACGTAATGTCGGCTGGATAGCTGCAGGAGTGTTGGCCATCTGTCTCGGGGGGTTGGGGGCCGCGCTGCTCTATGCCAACTTGAGCAGCGCGGCTTCCGTGATCACGATCAAACACAGCGTTTATCGAGATCAAGTCATCTCCGCCGACGATTTAGGCATCACGTCACTGGCACCGCCGATGGGTTTGGAGACGGTGCCAGCTGAACGGCTAGGGGAGATCGTCGGCAAGACTGCCCTCACTGATTTGGCGGCCGGTGGGCTGCTCGGCCCAGGATCATTCGGGGAACCGGTGGTAGCCGCGGGGGCCGTCCGGGTTGGGCTTCGGCTCGATCCCGGGCGGCTACCCAACTCACCACTGCCGGCTGGCACCGGGGTGCGCCTGATACCAGTCGGACGCGACGGCGCGGCTGCCCCCGGCGGGATGCCGATTGCCGCCACCGTGGCCTCGCTGCCACAACTCCAGGCTGACGGTTCCACCCTGCTGGATGTGACCGTGCCCGAGGAATCCGGCGAGCGGGTGGCCCAGCTTGCCGCCGCCGGCCAGCTCGCCCTGATTCGGCTGCCCCAGGCTCCGCGATGAGCGTCTTCCTGCTCACCAGCGCCGCTCACTCACCCGGAGTGACCACGCTGGGGGTGGCGCTGGCCGTCCATGGATCCGAGCCTGCCCTGCTGGTGGATGCCAACCGCGAACCCGACCAGTCGGTGCTGGCCGGCTATCTCGGTGGCGCCGATCCGCAAGGCCGTGGCCTCGGCGGGCTGCTGCAGGCACACCGTGAGCGTCGTCCGCTGGAGTTGGTGCTCGCCTCGATGACCCTGCCGCTCGGCGAGCACAGTGACTTCCTGCCCGGCTTCACCCACCCCGGAATGGTCTCGCTGTTCAATCCCGTTTGGCCGGAACTCGCCACCGCGCTGGAGGCCGAGCAACGCACGGTTCTGGTGGACGCCGGTCGACTCGGCGCGACCGGGCTGCCCGCGGGCCTAATTTCGGCCTGCAGCGGCGTGCTGGTCTGCACTCGCACCGCCTTGCCCGATCTGGCTGCACTTCGGCTCTACCTGCCGCAAGTCATCGAAGCAGTCGGAGAGGAGCGGGTCGGATTGGTCTTGGTGGGCCCAGGGCGCCCCTACACCGGCACCGAGATTCAACGCCGCTTCTCCGTGCCGATTTGGGGACATCTGGCCTGGAAGCCTGAGGAGGCTGAGGTGTATTCCCACGGACGGACGCCCGGGCGCCGCCACCAGCTCAGCTCCTACCTCGACGACGTCCGCGCACTGGATCACCGCCTGGCCGAGCGCGATCTGCACCGCCGCGCACTGTTGGGGCCCCGACCATGAGTCGCCTAGCCGAGGTGAATCTGTTCACCGATCAGCCGGAGTTTGGCTCAAGCCACACCCGTGAACAGCTGATTCGCACTACCGCCAAAGATCCTGAGCTGGATTGGCAGTTGGTGGTGTTGCTGCGCCGCAAGGCATCGGAGTTAATCACCCAGGCTGCCGCTGAAATCAACCCCCTGGCCGAGGCCGATCGTCGCCTGCTCGGCCGTTCGATCGTTCGCCGGGTCGTGCGCGATCACGTCGAAGCGCTGAGCAGCACCGGCAAGGCACTCTGGCCGGTCGAAGCCGAGTACGCCTGCGCCCAGGCGGTCGAGAGCGCAATCTTCGGGTACGGACGGCTACAGCCGCTGTTCGAGATCCCTGAGGCGGAGAACATCGAGATTCACGGCTGCGATTCGGTGGTGGTGCAGTTCGGCGACGGCCATCGCGAGACCCGTCCGCCAGTGGCCGATAGTGATGAGGAACTCGTCGAAGCCATTCGCTTTCTTGGTGAGTCAGTGAGCCCCGCGCGTCCGTTCGACGACACCCATCCGATGCTCACCTTGGCGTTGGGCGACCGGTTTCGGTTGCACGCCATTGGGTTCGGCCTGAGTTTCCGTCCCTCGGTGACAATCCGGCAGCACACCCTCACCGACATCACTTTGGAGGAACTTGCCGAGGGCGGCCTGATGCCCCTCGAAGTCGCCGACTTCCTGCGCGCGGCCGTACTGGCCCGCAAATCGATGGTGATCTCCGGCGATCAGGGAGCTGGCAAGACCACGCTGCTGCGGGCGCTCATCGCGGCCATTCCAGACAATGAACGTTTCGGCACCCTGGAGACCGACTACGAATTGCTCACTCATCTGCAGCCGAATCGCAAGAACATGCTGGCTCTGCAGTCGCGCGTTGGCATGGGCGAGGTCGTCAGTGGCCGCCGGCTGGGCGAATACACCGTCGCCGACCTGATCCCCGAGGCGCTGCGACAGAACCTCTCCCGGCTAGTCGTGGGCGAAGTGCGCGGTAGCGAGGCCGGGGCGATGTTCGAGGCGATGACGGCTGGCGCTGGCACCTTGTCGACCACGCACTCGCATTCGTCGGCTTCCACCATCGATCGGCTGGCCTCTCGAGTGGCCCAGGGCGGGGTGCTAACTGTGGATGAGGCCTATCGTCAGATCGCCCACCACCTGCATCTGTTGATCCACGTCCGACTGGTCGACGACACCTGGCGCGGCGGAGTTCGCCGGCGCAGTATCGCCGAGATTCGCCAGCTCACCGGCGGAATGGAGGCCGGGAGGCCCGTCACCCATCTCGCATTTCACGGTGACAGCCCTAGTCAGTACGCCTTTTATCCGGACGCGGAGCTGTCGGCCGAGCTGGCGACCTACTTAACGGGGGCCAGACAGTGATCGCGGTGGCGGTGTTCTGCGGGGTGCTGATCTTCGGCGGAGTAGTCGTAGTGATCAAAGGTTTCAACAGCCCATCGCCAACTATCCCCAGGTTATCCACACGGATGTGGACAACTTCTGTGGATAAGTCCACCCGGCGGCGCTGGATTTCGGTACTCGCCGCAGTGGTGGCTGGCGTAGTCGCGGCCGGGTTCACCGGCTGGTGGCTGCTGGTGCTCATCGTCCCGGGCGTGGCCTTGGTGCTGCCGCTGCTGCTCGCCGCACCACCCAATCGTGAGCTGGAGTTGCTCCAGGCCATTGACCGCTGGGTGCGCACCCTCGGGTCGCTACTGCCCACCGGCCGCTCGATTTCTGACGCGATCCGAATTTCGGTGCGCCAGGCGCCACCGCTGCTCGCCAACCACCTGCGCCGACTCTCCGCCCGCCTCGACGACCGCTGGAGCATCGAGCAGTCACTGTGGGCGATGGCCGACGAGCTCGACAGTCCTGATGCCGACGCCGTCCTGGCCGCTCTGGCCCTGGCGGCCCAGCGGGGTGGCACCGGGGCCGGTGCCACGCTGACCGCGTTGGCCGACAACCTTCAAGACCGGCTGCGGGCCCTGCGGGAGATCAGCACCGAGCGCGCCAAACCTCGCTTCGTGGTGCGGCAGGTGACCCTCATCACGGCGGTGGTGTTGGGCTTGGCGCTGGTCTTCGGTGGCTCCTTCTTCGCTCCGTTCGGCAGCCCCGTTGGCCAGGTGATCCTCGCTGGGCTGGTGTCGGCCTACCTCGCCTCACTGCTCTTCCTTCGCCGGATGACCCTGCCGCGTCCTCGGCAGCGGATCTTGCGGAGGGCGGCATGAGCTCGGTGTTGTGGGCCGCATTCAGCGGCGTCCTGATTGCCTTTGGGGCCTGGGCGATCATCGGCGGAACTCTGATTCCCAGCGCGCCCCGACTCGGCGATGCCTTGGATCTGTTGGACGGGCGCCTCTCCCAGCCCACCCCTGCGCCTGGCCCTGATCTCCTCGGCTCCTGGCTGCAGACCCGACTACGCCGTCCAGTCAGCGACGAAACCGCCAGGCGGCTGCGGATGATCGGACGCCCCATTGAACGGCACTTCACCTACAAGGCCATCGGCGCGATCATCGGGGTTACCGCACCGCTTTTCGTTTCCGTCCTCGGCGCCTGGGTGTTGGGTGTCGGCGCCGCAGCCGTGGCCGTGGCAGCCCTACCCCTGGGCCTGGCGGGCTTTTTTCTTCCCGACCTGCTAGTGGCCTCCGGCGAGCAAGACGCCACCGAGGACGCCACCGAAGCGCTGCTCACCTATTTCGATCTGGTGACCCTGGAACGATTGGCCAACCGCTCCGGTGCCCAGGCACTGCGGGCGGCAGCGGCTGTGAGCGACATCACCGTCTTCGCCGCGATCCGCGAAGCCCTCGAGCGCGCCCGCCTGCAGCAACGCGCCCCCTACGCGGAGTTGAAGCAGCTGGCGGCTGAGCTGAAGCTACCCGCCTTGGCCGATATCGCCGACGTGATGAGCCTGGACGAATCGGGCGCTTCGCTGGCGTCCGCCCTTCAGGCTCGCGTCAAGGAACTACGCGATGCCCACCTCACCGACGCAAAGGTCACGGCTGCGGCCATCTCAGAGCGAATGACCTTCTTCATGGTCGTGCCAGCCCTGGTCTTCGCCGGCTTCTTTCTGGTCCCCCCGATGCTTCGGCTACTCGCCGGCTGATCCCCGAAGACCGCAACTGAAGGAGATGAGATGAAAGCCCTGCACCTGCTGATTGGCTTCTTGGCCGGGCCCGCCCCGCGGCGCGACGAACGCGGTCTTTCCCAGTCGACCGAAATTGCCATTCTCACTGGCGTCGTGGTGGGCATCGCCATCACGGTTGGCGCCGCCATCACCGTCTACGTCAACGCGAAGTTGCCGCACCCGTGAACCAACGCGGCGTCTCCGAATCGACCCAGTGGGCTGTGCTGACCCCGGCCATCCTGCTGCTGGTGCTCGGCCTGGTGCAGCTCGGCGTGTGGCTGCATGCCCGCACCGTGGCTGGCCAAGCAGCAGCCACTGTCGCCGATCTGAAAGCCGCCGGAGCAGGGGACGCGATCGCCGCTGGCCAGCGAGTGGCGGCCAGCGGGGGTTTGCAGGGGGTTGTCATCTCAACCGTGATGTCTGGCGACCTGGTGGTAGTCACGGTCACCGGACGCGCACCGGTGTTCTTCGACGTCGGACAAGGCCAAATAGTGGCCCAAGCAGTCTTGCCACAGGAGGCGCTGCGATGAGACAACGCGGCACGCTGACTGTCGAGTTTGCCCTGATGGTGCCGGCTCTGGTGCTGCTTTTCGGCATCATCATCGGCGGTGCCCGGGTCTGGCTGGCCCGCGGCGCGGTGGAGCAGGTCGCTGGGGCTGCGGCCCGCGCCGCGTCCCTGGAACGGACCGCCGGGTCGGCCCAAGTAGCCGCCAAGCGCTTGGCCGGGGCCCAGGCAGCGGTCGGTGGATTGCGCTGCCAGACCCTTTCCATCCAGACCAACACCAGCGCGTTCGCCGCGCCGGTCGGCTCCCCAGGACGGGTTGAGGTGACCGCGCGTTGCGAAGTACCACTGGCTGACGTGCTGGTGCCGGGCTGGCCTGGCACCGTGCTGGTGTCAGCCACCTCCAGCGAAGTCGTGGACAGCTATCGAGGGCGGAAATGATGCGCTGGATTCGCGCGGTGGCAGCGGCCACCGTCCTGCTCCTGGGGATCGTTGGCTCACCGGCAGCTTTGGCCGCTTGGGGACGTTACCCCGCTGAGCTTGCGGGGTTGCGCGCCGATGATGGCTCACTGCTGCTGGCGACACTCACTCTGCTCGGGTGGGCGGCCTGGGGGGCGTTCAGCGTTGCCACCGTGGCCGAACTGCTCGCCCAGCTGACCGGACGGGTGGTGCGCCTACCTGGATTCGGGATGCTGCAATTCCTCGCTGGCGGCTTGCTGGCTCTCGTGCTTGCCGCTTTGCCGGTGGCCGAGGTGATGACTTCGGGGGAGCCGATGGCTCAAGTGGCAGCCGAGCGGGTGGCAGAGGCGAACCCGTCTCCAATCGCGCCAGCTGCTCAGGAACCGTCCCCAGCACCAGCGGAAGCCGAGCTACCCGGCTACCTCGTGGCGGCCGGCGATGACCTGTGGACGATCGCAGAGCGACTGTTTGGTGATGGCCGCCAGTGGCGGATGCTGAGTGACCTCAACCCTCAACTCGCCGATCCGCTCCAGGACCTGCAACCGGGTACCAAGCTGAATCTGCCAGCCACCGCCACCGCCTTGGGCGCCCCCAGCGGCGACAGCGACGACAGCGAAACGGTGCGGGTGAAGAAGGGCGACACCCTCAGCGAGTTGGCACAGGAGCATCTTGGCAGTGCCGCGAAATGGCCCAGGATCGCTGCCGCCAACGACATCATCACCGACCCCGATCACATCGAGATCGGCTGGAAGCTGCACCTGCCCGCCGGGAAAGCTCAGCGCCCACCCGTCTCCTCCGCTACTCCCGCGGAAGCTCGCCCGTCCCCAGCCGACGGCGAGCGTCGGGTCCGTCCCGACGTGGACGCGCTGCCCGTCGAAGCTGCGCCGACGCCGCCCGCTCCCGAGGTCCCGACCGAAGACCAAGCAGAGGACTCCAGCCCAGCCACGGCTCCGCTGACCGTGGGCACGCTGGCAGCGGCCGCGGTGGTTGGCACCCTTGAGCTTCGGCGCGCGCTACGCCAACGCGAGCGGCCGTTGGGCCGTCGGCTGCCGCTGGCCAGCGAGGGCGCCGACCGACTGCGCACCGAACTACGCGCCAGCGAAGACCCAGAGGCGCTCATCGCCCTAGTGGCTGCATTGCGGCAGGTCGGGCGGCATTGCTTCGAGCACGGCCAGCCACTGCCCGCGCTGGCCAACGTCCGAGTGGGGGTCGACGAGATCACTCTGGATTGGGCCGAGCCCGCCAGCCCGCCGCCCTTCGGTTTCGCCGGGGACGCCGACCGGTGGCTAGCTCCGGTGCGGCCGGCACTGCCTGACAGTGATCATCCCTGCCCGTATCCCGCCCTGGTGAGCTTGGGCACCGCCGAGGACGGCGAGGTGCTGCTGATCGATACCGAGCGGTCCCGGGTGTTAGGGGTGGCCGGTGATGACGACCAACGCCGCAACGCGCTAACTGCAATGGGCATCGAGCTCGCCTGCGCGCCCTGGAGCGCGGAGACCCGGTTGGTGGTGTCCGGTGCTGGTGCCGGTTTGATCGGCCTGGCCGGCGATGATCGGGTGCAAGTCGCTGGGGTGGAGCTGGCCTTGGCCAAGCTTCGACAGGTGGTGGCCCGGCGTCGACAGGCGTTGAGCAAAGCCACACTGAGCGAACTTCGAGTAGATCCTGATCGCGCTGATGCGGTGGCCGCCTACGTCTTCTGCTTCCTGGACGAGGTGAGCGCCGAGGTCGTCGCAGAGTTGGAAGCGCTACTAGCCGGCGAACTGCTCGGCGTCGCGGTGATCCTCGGGGCCAGCGCTGAATCGCCGGCGCAATGGGAGGTTGGCGGCGAGGTTAGTCGACCGCAGGGCCGGTTGGCCGGGCGTCCGGGGAGTCTGGCCGCGCATGCCATCGATGCTGAAGTGCGCGCTCACTTGGGTGAACTCCTAACCGACGCCGAACCCGTCCCGGCTCCCTGGTGGGCCGAAGACAACGTCTATCCGCTGCCAATCCGAGACGGGGAAGAAGTGGACATCGTCAGGCTCGTCGAACCGGCCGTGCACCCTCGACTGATGGTGATCGGCCCAGCTGAGCTGCATGGCGCCCGCGGACCGGAACCGTCCCGATCGCGGCAGCAACTGACCGAGCTTTGTGCCTGGATGCTGGAACACCCCGGCAGCACCGCCACTCAGATGGCAACAGGGCTTTCCACTGCCGAGACCACCCGCAGATCGAATCTGAGTCGACTGCGCAACTGGTTGGGCACCGATGAGGCTGGTGAGGCCTACCTACCTGAGGCCTACTCCGGCCGCATCAGCCTGCACCCCGGCGTCAGCTCAGACTGGCAGGAACTCCAAGTGCTGCTCGCCCCCGGCCTGAAGCGGGTGGCCGACAGCACGCTGGTGGCTGCGTTGCAGTTGGTGCGCGGGGCCCCGCTGGCCGATGCCGCTCCCGGCCAGTGGTACTGGGCCGAGGAGCTTCGCACCGAGATGGCCGCCGCCCTGCGTGATGTGGGCGTGGTGCTGGTCGAGCGGGCCCTTACTAATGGAGACATAGAGCTGGCTAGGTGGGCCGCCGCCCGCGCCCTAGTGGTCGCCCCAGAAGACGAACTGCTGCTGCGTGCCCGGCTGCGCACTGAGTATCAGGCTGGCAACCTGAGCGACGTCGAACGCCTGGTGAATCAGCTCACCCGCCAGGCTCGCGTCCTCGGAGTGGACCTGATGCCCGAAACCGTCGAGCTATGCCAACAGGTGATCGAGGGACGGGCCCGCGCTCGCGCCTGAAAAGCTGCCGATACGGACCCGCGAACCGTCCACCCAGATCCCTGAGCCGTCCAACCAGATCCCTGAGCTTGTCGAAGGGTCGGGGGCTTCGACAGGCTCAGCCAACTTTGGTGGGCTCAGCCAACTTTGGTGGGCTCAGCCAACTTGGTCGGGGTGAACGCGGCCTCTCAAACTGTTTAGGTGCCGAACAGGCCCAGCCCAAGATCGGCGGCTAACTGGGCGGTCGCCCGCATCCCACGGACGGTGTTGGCCCCGGCATCAATTCGCGGGGAGAAGCCACCGATACCGGCCAATCCGGGCGCGACGGTGACGATGCCGCCACCGAGGCCGGTCTTGGCCGGCAGGGCCACGTCGTAGAGCCACTCCCCAGATTTCTCATACAGCCCGGCAGTGATCATCACCGCCAACACCGGCCGAATCAGCTCGGCCCCGATCACCCGCACCCCGGTCACCGGGTTCACCCCACCATTGGCCAAAGTGGCGCCCATCACGGCCAAGTCGTGCGCGCTCACCAACACGCAGCTCTGCTTCGAATACAGCACCAGCGCCTCTTCGGCATCACCGACCAACTGACCCTGTTTCGCCAAGGCCCCGATGAGCTCGCGGTTGCGCACATTGGTGGCCATCACGTTGTCGTAGAGCTCAACATCGAGCGCTAAGCGGCGACCAGCGAAAGCCGAAAGACCGTCGAGCAGATGCGTCCACTTCTCCGCTTCCGAGGCCCCCGGCAGGCGGCTGCATGCCGCGATCGCCCCAGGATTCACCATCGGATTGGTTCGGCCATCACCGGCCAGCACCGGCTCGACTGCGTTGAAGGCCGCCCCGGTGGCGTTCACGCCCAACTCGGCGCGAGCCCGTCCAGCGCCAAGGTGGGCAGCCACCAGGGCGAAAGTGAACGGCTTGGCCACGCTCATGAACGCGAAGCCAGCCTCGGCATCGCCGCGATCCCACACCCGGCCATCGGTGGCCACCACACTCAGGCCGAACAACTCCGGGTCGGCTTGGGCCAGCGCTGGATAGACCTGGGAGTTGTGGCCCTCGCTCACTTGACGAGCCTGGACGTAGGCGGCATCGAGCGCCCGTTCGACGACATCACTCGGCGCAAACCTGGCAGGGGAAATCTGAGTCACAACGAAACCAAACGCCCTAGCGGGCCGATCTCGTCCCGCGACACGCCGCAGACCTGGCTGGGTTGTCGACCCTTCGACAAGCTCAGGGAACTGGGGCGGGCCCACAGACCCTTCGACTGGCGCGCGCCCACAGACCCTTCGGCCAGCTCAGGGAACTAACCAACCAGTTCCCTGAGCTGGCCGGCTCGTTGGGCAGGGTGCAGGAGGCTAACCGTCCCCGCCCAACGGGGTTTACCGACCGGGCATTCGTAACCGTTCGGGCCTTGAAGGGTGAGCCCGGCGTCCCCCATCGGGTTGTGCCGAGCGCCGGGCTCACCACACTTCACTGGCGTTCGAGCAGCACCATTCGGGTGGGCTCGCCGCCAAGCTTGATTCGCTGCACGATGCGGCGACCGTCCAGGCTCACCGACACCAGCTTTCCGGCGCTCGGCACCGTGACATAAACCCGGTCACTGGCCACGGCCAGATCAGGATTGGTGGCCGCCTCCGTGGTCTCTTCCGCATCCAAAGCGATGGCTGGCATCACCTTGATCTCGCGCAGCAGCGCCCCGGAATCACCAGCACGCACCTGCAGGTAGCCCTGGTAGGTGAGCACGTACAGCCGATCAGTCTCTGGGACGGACGCCGTGGCCAGCTCGTTGCGCGGCGAGAACCGATTGGCCAGCGGCACCGCCTTGACGCTCACCAGACCACCAGCGGTCTCGATGCGATCAAGGCTGGTCTTGCCACCGTTGGTGGCCCACAACACCGAGCCGGTGCCGTGGTAGACCGACCCATCTCGATCAGCGCCGGGGTAGGCCACCAACTTCGAAGAGCCACTGGCCGGATCAGCCGGTGCCACCAGCAGGCCGGTGGAGCAGGCGAAGACCACCTGGGTGCCATCGGCACTGACCGCCCCGCCATGCAGACCTGGGCAGGCGCCATCGGTGGCGATGCTCTTGCCCGAGGCGGTGTCGATCACGGTGGTGTTGCCTGCGGTGGAACCAGCGTGCAACAGCTCGGCGCCGCTCTTCGATTTCACCGTGAGGTAGGTGTAGTGGCCCGGGCGTCCGACCTTCAGGGTGCCCGCATCTGCGCTGCCCAAACCAGAGATGCCCGCCTCGTTCAGCAGCTGCAGCTCGCCGG
This sequence comes from Propionicimonas sp., assembly GCA_013791955.1. Classification (GTDB taxonomy): domain Bacteria; phylum Actinomycetota; class Actinomycetes; order Propionibacteriales; family Propionibacteriaceae; genus Propionicimonas. The sequence goes on along the minus strand of VMSW01000010.1, from coordinate 140,029 downwards.
TGGCTTCCATCGAGAGCGCAGTCTTGCCGTTCACCACCGGCAGGTGGCCGTCATGCACTCCGCCAGCCGAAACCGTCACCCAGGTGCGCGCCACATAAGGACGTCGCGCCTGGCCGGTGCTTTCGTCATAGGCGGTGTCGATCATGGTCACGTGATCGCGGTCGGTGTTGCGTCCGCGAATCGCGTAGGCGTACTTGCCGTCCTCTGAGCGGGCCAGGCTGATCGCCGAGGGCGGGGTGGAGAGTTCGTCGCGAATGGCGCCGTCGTCGAGCACGATGATGTTTCCGGTGGCCGAATCAGAGATCAGCAGGCGCTGGTTGACCTGCCACACCTCTGGGGTACGTTCGGTGGCTTCGTGGGCTGCGGCGAGCGTGACCGTGCCGGCTACGAGCATGGGGACGGCCACTGCCAAGGCGATGGTGCGGGTGCGGATCATGGCCACAGTTTATGAGAATGATTCTCAGATGCAAGTACGCGTCCCGCATTTCGACCGCCATCCCATGAGAACATGGAGCCGACCCCAAACTCAGAAGGTGATTGCCAGATGACTCGAGTGCTGGTGACTGGCGGAGTGCGCAGCGGCAAATCCCGCTACGCCGAGTCATTGCTGCCCGCTGAAGCCGCGGCCACCTACCTCACGCCCGGCTACCCAGCCGACCGCGATGCGGAATGGGCGGCTCGCATCGCCGCTCATCGGCTGCGGCGGCCACCGGCCTGGACCACCGTCGAAAGCCTCGATCTGGCCGAAGCCCTGGCCGAGACCAGCACCCCGGTGCTCATCGATTGTCTGGGCACCTGGCTCACCCGATTGATCGATTCCTGGGAAGCCTGGGAGGACGGCGAGGCCAGCATCACCGCCAAGCTCGAACCAGAGATCGTTCGGCTGGTGAGCGCCGTGGCCGCCCACCCAGCCGACCTGGTGATCGTCACCAATGAGGTCGGCTGGGGGTTGGTCAGTGAGCACCGCTCCGGACGCGTCTTCGCCGACCACCTGGGCCGACTCAATCAGCGCGTGGCCACCGCCTGCGATCAGGTAGTGCTTCTGGTCGCCGGACGTCCGCTGACCCTGTAGCCGGGGAGACCCTTCGACCCTTCGACAAGCTCAGGACAGGCAAGCTCAGGGAACTGGGATCCAAGGTGGCTGAGCCCGTCGAAGCCCCCTTCGACCCTTCGACAGGCTCAGGGAACTGGTGGGCAGCTCAGGGAACTGGGATCCAAGGTGGCTGAGCCCGTCGAAGCCCCCTTCGACCCTTCGACAGGCTCAGGGAACTGGTGGGCAGCTCAGGAAACTGGTGGGCAGCTCAGGGAACTGAAGACAAGCTCAGAGCTTGACGGTGATCAGCTCCGTGGGCGCGGTGGCGGCACCGCGGTAGGCGGTTACCTCGATCTCTACCAGGTAGGCCCCGGCCAGCGGGGCTGCGGTGAAGGTAGAGGTCGGGTCGATACCGCGGAAATGCTCGCCGAGCACGTCGACAACGGCGTCCCAGTCTTCGGAGTTCGGGACGAAGACGCGGGTGGCCACCACATCGGCCAGCGTCGCATCGACCGCAGCCAACGCGCCGGAGATGTTCGCCAGGCACTGACGGGCCTGACCGGCAGCGTCCGGAGGCATGATCCGGGTCTCGTAGTTGATGCCGGCGGTGTTGGAAACGAAGATGAAATCGCCCACCGCGACCACCCGGGAGTACCCGGCCTTGGTCTCATACGGGCTGCCGGTCTTGACCTTGACGATGGTCGGCTGGCTCACGGAAATCCTCCAGAAATCGATTAGGAGGCATCAGTGTCCTGAGTGCGGATTGCGTGACCGTGTCGGCAACTTGACGGTCGGGTTACGCCGCGCTTCAACCGACTAGCGGCGCCGGTGCGCTCACCGAGGCAAACAGCAACAACACAGTGGCCGACACCTCTACCAACGCCCCCAGGACGTCGCCGGTGATGCCGCCGAAGCGCTTGATCGCCACCTGGACCAGCCCGATGGCCACCACCGCGGCCACCATCATGCCCACGATCGGCAACCAGAACGACTGCCCGGAAAGCCGGGCAACCAGGGTCACCACGGAGCCGCTGAACACCCACAGCCCCACCGCGGCGACTACCGGCACGCTGCCGGCCACCAACGCCCCGAGCCCACTTGGCCGGGCCGCTGGCACTCGAGTGATACAGCCGAACGACAGCGCCGCCCGCGACGCCACCAACAGCGTTGCCAACAACAACCAGCCCCAATCACGACCCAACAGCACCGAGGACGCCGCCACCTGGGCGAGCAGTACCAGCACCAGCGCGGTGACGCCCATCGGCCCGATGTCACCGGTCTTCATGATCGCCAGCGCCCGCTCCCGGTCACCGCCGCTACCCAGGGCATCGACGGTGTCGGCCAGGCCATCGATGTGCATCGCCCGAGTACCCAAAGCCATTGCGGCCACGACCAACACCCCAGCCAGCAACGCCGGCAGGCCCAGCAACAGCGCACCCCAACCGGCCAAGGCTGCCAGCAGCGCCAAGGGCAGCACGGCTACCGGCGCCAGCAGCATTGCCGTCCGCGCTAGTCGGGGGGAGATTTCGGCTGGCGGTCGCACCGGAAAGACGGTCAGCAGCCCGGTGGCCAGGCGCAGCCCGTCCAACATCAGGCCAGCTCGCTCAGCTGCGCAATGCCGAGCAATGCGGCCACCGCCGAGCGCAACACCGGCACGGCCAACACCGCGCCACTGCCCTCACCCAACCGCATCTTGAAGTCGACCAGCGGGGCGAGCCCGAGCCGATCCAGCGCCAGGGCCTGACCGGGTTCGGGGGAGCGATGCCCAGCTTGCAACCAGGCTTTGGTGCCTGGGGCGTAATCCTCGGCCACCACCGCTTCGGCCGCAGCGATCACCCCATCGATCAGTACTGGGACGCCCCGACGCGCTGCGCCAGCAATGAAGCCAACCGCTGCCGCGAAATCGGCCGCGCCGATCGCAGCCAAGCGCTGCACCGGGTCAGCCAGGCGATCGACTCCAGCCCGAGCCAAAGCTGCATCGATCACCGCGATCTTGTGCTGCAACACTGCATCTTCGATGCCGGTGCCACGTCCGGTTACCGCAGCAGCCGAAACGCCAAGACTGGCCGCGATCAATGCGGCCGCGATCGTGGTGTTCCCGATGCCCAGGTCGCCAGCGATCAACAGCTGGGCGCCATCGTCGATGGCCGCCTGGGCGATTGCGTCCCCGGCGGCGAGTGCCTGCTCGGTTTCGGCCAGGCTGAGGGCGTCGGTGAGGTGAATCGGCCCCGAAGAGCGCCGCACCTTGTGCCGTCCGATCTCCGGCAGGTCGTCGAAATCGACCGCGACTGAAATGTCGTGCAGGCTCACCGAGACGGCATTCGCCGCTGCCAGCGCCGAGACTCCGGCTTTCCCGGCCACAATGCCGCGCACCATCGCCGCGGTGATCTCGGCCGGGTAGGCCGACACCCCGGCTTGGGCCACCCCGTGGTCACCGGCGAAGACCACCACCCGGACGTCATCGAGTTGCCGGGGCGGACAGGTGCCCTGCACCGCGGCCACCCAGGCGGCCAACGTCTCCAACTCGCCGAGGGCACCCAGCGGTTTGGCTTGGCCATCGCTCAGCGCCCTGGCCGCCGCATAGGCGGTGTTGCTTGGCGCCGTCACGCGGGTGCCACTTTCGATCATGCCTGCCTCCACTTCTGTTTCACCCTAAGCCGTTGTCTTGCCTGGTGCGGACGCCGCCACGGTGCGGCCGGTAAGCCCTTCGCCCTTCGACAAGCTCAGGGAACTGGGGTGGCTCAGGGAACCGGTCTCTAGGTGGCTGATCCTCGACCGGTTTGTTGGCGCCCGGCAGACTGGGGGCGGAGGTACGAAGTGGAACTCGCGTTGGAAATCCTGGTTGGCGTGGTCATCCTCGTTGGGCTGATCGGCATCGTGATCACGGTGCTGCCCGGCAGCCTGCTGATCGGCGCTGCGGTGCTGGTCTGGGCGCTCTACGTCCAAAGCACGATCGGGTGGTGGACGTTAGCTGTGGTGGCGGTGGTGCTCACCGTCGGCATGATCGGCAGCAAAGTTGTGATGGCCCGCCACACCCAGCGGGCCGGCACCACCAACGGCTCGTTGATCTTCGGGGGCCTGTTGGGCATCGTCGGCTTCTTCGTGATTCCGCTGGTCGGCCTGCCAATCGGCTTCGTGCTGGGGTTGTGGCTGGCCGAGTACTACCGCCTCCGCGAGCCGTCGTCCGCCTGGACCTCAGCGAAAGCTGGCCTGGCCGGCACCGGTTGGGGCATGCTCGCCGAACTCGCCGCTGGCCTGATTGCCGGCACGATCTGGCTAGCCGCCGCGATCTACACCTGAGCCTGCGTCAGGGGCATAAACCCCACTGACTGGTGGTTGCACCAAGCGGCACCCCCAAACCAGGCGAAAGAGGAGAAACCAAATGGCATCAAAGACGCGCGCTTACTCCGTCTCCGGCATCAGCTCCGACACGGCTGCGAAAGTGGCCAAAGTTCTGCAGGAGCGGCTGAACACCTACAACGACCTGCACCTGACCCTCAAGCACGCCCACTGGAATGTGGTTGGCCCCAGTTTCATCGGCGTGCACGAAATGATCGATCCCGAGGTGGACGCCGTCCGTCTCAACGCCGACGCGGTTGCCGAGCGCATCGCCACTTTGGGTTTCACCCCCAACGGCACGATCGGCGCGATCCTCAAGACCCGCGCCTGGGCCGACTACCCGGTGGGCAAGGGCCTGGTGCCTGAGCACCTGGCTGCCCTGGACGCCCAATACGACCGGGTGATCGGTGAGAACCGGGAGGCCATCGAGGCCGTCAGTGAGGATCCCATCACCGAAGACCTGCTGATCGGTCAGACCGCGGCCCTGGAGAAGTTCCAGTGGTTCGTCCGGGCCCACCTGGAAAACGGCACCGGCCGCTCCTAAACCCGAGCACAGCGAAGGCCGACACCACCACGGTGTCGGCCTTCGTCGTTCAGTTGCCGCTGGCGACTCAGAACTTGGTGCAGGCGGTACCAAAATCGGTCAACGCGGTCTGGATCTCTTCCGCGGCTGCGTTGATCTTGTCACCGTCGAGCTTTTCAGGATCGCTCCCAGCCTTCTTCAGTTCGTCCGACAGCGTCTTCATCGCGGCAATCGCCTTGTCCAGAGCGGCGCCCACATCAGCGTTAGTCACCTTGGTGCGGGCAGCAGTTAGCTCGGTCAGCATCTTGTCGACCGCCTTGCTGGCAGCCTCGGGATCATTGGCGGCGGCGCTCATCGCGTCAGTGAACTCACTCACCGCCTTTTGCATGCTGTCTGATACCGCAGCACACGCCTGAACTCCCGACTGCTGGCCCAGGCCAGGAATCAGCGAGCAACTCGACAGAAAAAGGGACGCCGCAAGTGCGGCAACAAGCAGACCTAGCTTGCGCATCGAAATCAACTCCTGCTTCGAAATGAGGCGACCGGACGCCCACGGTGGTCCAACTGTAGGGGCGCGCCCGCCCTGAAGGCACTAGCTCACCGCGGCGTCATCTTCGGCGTTGGTAGCTCCGCTGGGAGGCCAAGTTGGGCTACCCCCGAGGATTACCTATCCACAAGGGCTGATGTGCAATATTGCCCACCGCTTGCGGGTGTCATTTCGCAGGTTGGTGACGTTCCATAGAAGAGGCAATCAAGACCGCTAGGGGAGGAACTGATGCCATCAACAGGGATGGAAGCCGACCGGTGGGTTTTGGCGGCGGTAGATGCGGACGTGCAGGTTTTGGAACTCGGTGCCGGGGAGTTGGCCGTCTTTGACGTGGAGCGCGACGAGAGTGGCGCAGTCCTCACCGGCCTGGGCTGGACGCTAGAGCGGTTCCAACGTCGCTTCGGCCACCACTGGGTGCCGGGACGAGTCGAACTCAGCGCCGGAGCGGTGGAGTTTCGGCCGCGCGAACCGGTGGCTTCGGCGACGCCGCTCGCCCTTCGCCTCCACGAAGTGGATTCGGTCGATGCCATCTCCAAGGTCTTCAACAAGACCGTCCGGGTGGGCGTAGCGGGCGGCCATCTACTGGCCTTCCGCTGCCGCGAACCGTTCGCCTTTGCTGAGCAGTTGCGGATGGCCGCTGGCGCGGTGCGAGCAACCGCTGCCTGATCCGACCCGCTGCCGGATCCGTTCAGTAGAACTCTTGAAATAGCTGGCGCGTCCATTGACCGACCGACGGTCGGTCGGTAGCTTTGTGGGTGGGCTGGCCCGCGGGTGGTCGGCCCGCAGGAGTTGGTAATGACCGCCATCGGCGCAGCGCCACGGGCGAAGGCTCGCATCACCAAAGACCCCGACGTTCGGCGCGAAGAACTACTCGATGTGGCCCTCGAGTTGTGCCGCACCCAAGGCTTCGATTCGCTACGAGTCGAGCAGCTCGTCCAGACCGCTGGCGTAGCCAAAGGCACTTTCTACCACTACTTCGCCTCCAAGGACGCCGTGCTGGAGGCCCTGGTGCAGCGCTTCGGCGACAGCCTTTTCGACCACCTGAATGCAGCTACCGAAACCAGCCAGGGCACCGCTGCCGAGCGCCTGAGCGCCTTGATGGCGGCCGCAGCCTCTTTCAAGGCCGCGCAGGGGGACGTGCCGATGGCTTCCTTCCTGTATCGCGACGAGAACCTGGCGATCCGGCACCGGGTCTTTCGGGCCTGGCGCGAGCGCGCCCGGGAAGTGCTGGTACCGGTGATCTCCGGCGGAATCACCGATGGCTCGTTCAACGTAGTCAGCGCCGAAGGCGCCACTGACATCGTCTTATTGCTCTGGTTTGAGGCCGCCGACCACCTCTGGGATAGAGCCCTGGCAGCCACCACCGCAACGGAGTTTGCCGAAGTGATGATCTCCGGCGGCGCCTCCATTTACGAAGCCCAGGAGCGGATCCTCGGGGTCGCTCCGGGCACCTACTCGATGCCCGTCAGCCCAGAACTGATCGAAATGACCAAACAGCTGTTCGAAACCCTTGAGGGGAAGCAGTCATGAAGCGCAAGACCATCGTTGCCGCCGGCGTCGCGGCAGCAGTCGTGCTGGCCCTCGGCGGCGGTCTGGCCTATTCAGCCAGCTCCAACCGCGCCCTGGTGGGAGTGACCAGTGTCGCCACCCAGCCGCTCAGCGTCACTGTCAGCGCGTCGGGCAAGCTGGTGCCGGCCCACCGCTTGGGCGTCTACCCACCCACTTCGGGCACGCTGGCCACCGTCGATGTGCGCAGCGGGGATGCGGTCAAAGACGGTGACGTGCTGGCTCGAATGGACACAGCCCCGTTGAAACTCGCCGTAGCCCAGGCCAAGGCCGCCTATGCCGCAGCGCTGGCGCAATCCGAGACGGTGAACAACTCAGTGCCCTCCGGGACGGAGCGATCGGCGGCCAACGACGCGCTATCAGCGGCGCGGTCCCAAGCCGATACGGCTGCGAAAAACTACGCCGACTACTTGGACGACTACAACGCCGCCCCACCCGACCAACAGGCCACCATGCTGCCCACGCTTCGCACGTTGAAGAGCGCGCGGACCAGCGCAAATGCGGCGGTGAAAACCGCCAAAGCGGCCATTACCAGGTTGTCCCGAGCCGCCCAGGTGGGCAAAGCGCGCACCGCAGCCAGCCAGTCGATCAGTGCCGCGTCCCAGGCTCTCAAGCAGGCCGAGCAGAACCTGACCCAGGCCAGCTTGAAGGCTCCCTTCGACGGCACCGTCACCTTCGCCGACAGCGTCGAAGCCGGCGCCGGGGTGAACAAGGGAGTGGCGGTGTTCACTGTGGTTGATCCGAAGCGGATGGAGTTTGAAGCTGCCGTGAACGAAACCGACATTGCCTCGGTCTTCCTCGACCAGCCCGCCACCGTCACCTTGGACGCGTTCACCGAAGGATTCACCGGCAAGGTGACCCAGGTGCAGGCCGCTCCCCAGCTCACCAGCACCGGTGGGGTCGCCTTCGCGGTGCGAGTGGCGATCACGTCCGGCTCGGCACGGCTGTTCCAAGGCATGAGTGGCTCGGCCGACATCGTCGTGCAGGCAATTCCAGAGGCGCTGGTGGTGCCGATCGAGTCGGTGGTCACCAAAGGCACCACCAAGTCGGTCTTCGTGCTGGACGCGGGCGGCGTGGTCCATTCCCGTCCAGTGACCATCGGGGCCGCCACCGACACCGTGGCGCAAGTGCTCAGCGGCTTGTCGTCCGGGGAGCAGGTGGTCACCACCGGAGCGTCCAGCCTGAGTGACGGCCAGCAAGTCCGAACCAAGTGATCCGGCCATGACAGCAATCGTCGAGGTGAGCGGGCTCACCAAGATCTACGGCAGCGGAGCCGCCCAGGTGACCGCCCTGGACGCGGTTGATTTGAGCGTTGCCGAAGGCGAGTTCGTCACCGTGATGGGGCCATCAGGTTGCGGCAAGTCGACGCTGCTGAACCTGCTCGGTGGCCTGGACACCCCGACCGCTGGCGAAATCAGCATCGACGGCCACGCGTTGGCCTCACTGCCCGATGATCAACTCACCGAGCTGCGTCGGCGCCGAATCGGCTTCGTGTTCCAGTTCTTCAACCTGATCCCGGTGCTGAATGCCACCGAGAATGCGTCCCTGCCCCTGCGCCTGGACGGGGTGAAGGACGCCGACGCTCGGGCCGCGGTGTGGCTGGAGCGGGTGGGGTTGGCCGACCGGATGCTCAATCGTCCCGACCAACTCTCCGGCGGCCAGCAGCAGCGGGTGGCGATTGCCCGGGCGCTTTCGACCGAACCCGCCTTGGTGTTGGCCGATGAGCCCACTGGCAACCTGGATTCGAAATCGGCAGCCGAAATCGGTGAGCTACTGCGCCAGGTGAGCACCAAATGGGGACGCAGCGTGCTGATGGTCACCCACGATCTGCGGATTGCCAGCTTCGCGCAACGGCTAGTGCTGATGCGCGACGGACGGATCATTGACGACCTCGCCCTCGACGGCAGCCGGGAGGCGCCGCGCACTGCTCTGGAACGGTCGGGGTTGTTGTGAAACTCACCATCGATCTGGCTTGGCGCTACCTGCGTGGCCGCGGCGCCAGGTCGATGCTGACCACCTTGGCGGTGGTCCTGGGGGTGATGCTCACCTTCGGCCTGAACGGCATCCTGCCCGCAATGGTGGACGCCTTCACTCGCAACCTGCTGAGCTCAGCTGGCAAGGTCGATCTGACCGTGACCAGCACCTTCAACCAGCCGTTCAAAGCTGAGGTGGTTGACCGGCTGCTCACCGTGCCGCAGATCGCCTCGGCGAGCCCTGGGGCGCAAGGGACGGTGCCGCTGCCGCAGGCGGCCGATGCGCCAGCTGACGCGTTGGCGCAGCTGATCGTGGTCGGAGTGGATACCGGCACCATCGGGGGGTTGCGCGATTTCCCGCTGACCCAGGGACGGATGCTGGTCGCCGGTGACAACGCTGCGGTGGTGCTGAACTCTGATTTGGCCGAGCAGCTCGCGCTGGGGATCGGGGACAATCTGGTGCTACCGGCCGCTGGCGGCACCGTCCGGTTCCGGGTGGTGGGGCTGTTGAGTTCGGCCACTTTGCCCGGCAGCGAGCAGGTCTTTGTCACCCTGCCAGCAGCCCAGCAGCTTTTCGGATTGGGCGCTCGCATCACCCAGATCGAGGCCACTCTCGTTCCCGGGGCTGACCGGTCGGCTACTGAGCGGGCGGTCTCCTCCGCGCTTGGCCCTGACTACCAGGTGGGCGGGCTCTCCACCGAGTCTTCGCTGCTGGCCACCCTTGAGGTGGCCAACTTCGCCTTCAATATGTTCGGCCTCTTCGCCCTGGCCACCGCCGGGTTCATCATCGCCAACTCCTTCCGGACGGTGGTCGCCGAGCGACGCCGCGATATCGGCATGCTGCGGGCGATCGGCACCTCGCGGCGCACCGTGATGGGGATGTTCCTGGCCGAATCGCTGTTGCAGGGCATCATCGGTACCGCGTTGGGCATCTTGGCCGGCTGGGGAATGGCGGCGTCCTTCTTCACCGCCATGGCCCCGATCTACACCTCCGTGATGCACTTCACCGTGGGTGGGCCGAAGTTCACCGCCACCACTTGGGTCACCTCGATCCTGCTCGGGGTTGGGGTGACGGTGGTCGCCGCGATTCTGCCGGCCCGGGCCGCAGGTCGGGTCACGCCGATGGAGGCGATGCGTCCGCAACTCGGCGAGGTGTACGAGCGCCAGGTGGGCATTCGGGCCTGGATTGGTGCTGGCCTGCTGGTGTTTTCGCTGTTCGGCCTGGTCTCCGGCTCCTCATCTCTAGTTGGGCTGGGCGCGGTGGTGTTCCTGATCGGCATCGCTTTGGTGGCCCCGGCGGTGGTGAATCCGATCGCCGCGTTCGCCTCGCGTCCGCTGGAGACGTTCTTCGCCCGCGAGGGTGCGATCGCCCGCAGCAATCTGCAGCGCAATCCCGGGCGAAGTGCGGTGACGGTGACCGCGGTGATGCTTGGGTTGGCCTCCATCGTGGCGATGATCACCATGGTCACTTCGATCTTCGCCGGCTTCACCAGCTACCTGAACAAATCGCTCTCGGCTGACTACCTGCTGATTCCGCAGTCGATCATTCTGGCTCAGGGCAATGTCGCGGCCGGTCCGCAGTTGGCCGAGCGGGTCCGCGACGTTCCTGGTGTCGGTGCGGTTTCCTCGCTGCGACTGGCCAAAGCCCGGGTGGACGACGGCGAGGTGCAAGTGATCGGCATCGATCCGGCCAACTATCTGAAGGTGGCGGCTTTCGACTGGAACGCGGGTTCCTCCGATGCTGCGGTGGCGCAGTTGGCGAGTGGACGCTGGGTGATCGCAAACGGCATTTATGCTTCTCAACACAACTTGGCGATCGGCCAGGCCATGCAGATCGACACCCCTAACGGGGTGCGGATCTACCACCTTGCCGGCATCGGTAACGACTATCTGAACGCGAAGCTCGCCACGCTTTACACCTCGCAGGAGAACCTAGCGCGCGACTTCAACGTCACCGCCGATCTGCTGCTGATGGCCAACCGCACCGCCAACGCCGACCCGACCCAAACCCTGGCCCGGTTGCAGAAGGTGGTGGCCGACTACCCGGCCTTCCGGCTGTATGAGTCGCAGAGTTGGTTGGACGAGCAGATGACCACCTTCAGCTCCACCATCGTGATCTTCGACGTTCTGGTGGCCGCCCTCGCGCTGCCGTCGCTGTTGGCTCTGGTGAACACGCTGGCGATCAGCGTGCTCGCGCGCACTCGCGAGATCGGCATGCTGCGGGCGGTGGGGGCCACCCGACGCCAGATTCGGCGAATGGTGATGGCCGAATCCCTGTTGCTGTCAATCATTGGCACCGCCTTTGGTGCAGTGGCCGGGCTTTGGCTTGGCTATGCGCTGGTGGTGGCCATGGGGGCAGTCGGCTGGCAGATGCCCTACGCCTTCCCCTGGACGGGTCTGTTGGCCACTGTGGTGGTCGGCATCGTCTTTGGCGTCCTGGCCGCGATCGGCCCGGCCCGCTCAGCCGCCAAGTTGGACGTGGTCGCCGCCCTGCACCAGGAGTGATCAGCGAGGCTGGCCCTACCGGGTGGACTCGCTGGCCTGCCCGATCTTGGCCACCGCATCAGCGAGATCCTCGCCACCGCGGGGCCGAACTACCCGGGCCACCTCGACACCGTTGTTCAACACGATGACCGTCGGCCACAGCTTCACCCGGTAGGAACGACCCAGCGGACGCCCCGGTCCGTCCTCGACGAGGACTCGCCGCCGGCCCTCGACGCCACCCAGGGCAGCATCGATCAGCGGCTCGGCCGCCTGGCAGTAGCCACACCAATCGGTGCCGAACTGCAGCACGGTGACGCCGGGCAGCTCGTCGGCCTCGGCACGGGTCAGGGTTTCAGCCAGATAGCGGTCGGACATGACCTCAGATTAGGCGCTGGCGCGCCCGGCGAGCGCGCCAGCTAGTACGAATACCTCAGCCCCGAGACATCGCGGTCGAACGCTCGGCCGGCGGCGGGGTGGCTGCGGTTACCGATCGTTGTGGTCGGGTTCGTCCGATCCGAGTCCGTGTTGCACCGGCTTCGGCGCATAGGGGTGCGGCACCGGTGGCCCGCTCTGGGAGGACTCTGTGCCCATCCCGAAGGGCAAGCCCGCCTCAGTTGCGTTCTCACTGTGATCGAAGCTGGCTTCGCCTTGAGTCTGCGGTGACCCAAGCCCGTATTCCAGGGAGTCTGGTTCGGTGGGATGGCTCATCGGCGGTCCAGGTTGGGTGTTGGACGCGCCGAGGCCTTCTGCTAATCCGTTCCCCGAGCCGTTGACGCTCTGGTCAGTGTCATCTGACATTCCTGCTCCTTCGTTGGGGTGTATCTACGACAGTACGCGGCAATTGAGCGGCTTGACCGTTCGAGGTGCCCCGAAAATTGCGCCCCGGCTAGGGCAGAAAAGTTGCCGCGCCACCCCGTTGGGAGCGCGGATGAGAGCGCCTTGATGAGAGACCTCTCATCGTCGTCCAATACCGGTCTCACTGATGGGCTCTGAAATGGGGAGTAGCTCAACGAAGCTCCCCACAACGAAGGACGAGACCCCATGTTGATCAAGAACCTCCTCATCGGATTGGCGGCAACCGCCGCTCTGGGCGTCGGCGTCGCCACGCTGCCAGCAATGGCTCAAGGTGGCGGGCCGCTCGGCTCACCCACCGGCACCCCGACCGGCCCCTGCCTGACCGCGTCCCCCACTGGCACCCCGACGGGCACTCCGACCGGCACCCCGGCCCGAGCTCGGGACCGCGCTCATGCTGTTGCGAGCCCGTCCGCCTCGCCTTCGGGCACCCCGCAGGCGCGCAATCAGGAACGCAACCGCAAGGCCCGCGGCACCGTACCGACCGCAGGCTCCTCAGCCAGCCCGACCAGCACGCCCACCCAGGCACGCGACCGCGACCGCGACGGCACCTGCAGTGACTGCTCCGGCACCCCCACCGGTACCCCGACTGGCACCCCCACCGGTGCCGGCAAGCGCGCTGGCCGCTAATCCAGCCCGGCTCGGCCCCAGCGTTCCACCATCGGTGGGATGCTGGGGCTAAGCGCATGGAGGAGGTCGAATGATCAAGCCACTCTTGGCCGTACCAGTGTTACTGGTGGCGGGCCTCGGGCTTGCTGCGGCGTTCACCGCCTCGATCAATAGCCTCGCCGGCCCCCTACCTGAGCCGCGATCTGCGGTTTCACTACCTGGACCCGCGAGTCCGGCCAACCCGGCACCCACCCCGACCGGGTTACCGACGACTGCCGCCACTGACGACTCCACCGGCTCAGGGTCTAGTGGTAGCGGCCCTACGAGCACCACCAAACCGGGCCCCACCTCGACCAGCAGAGCGACTGGCCAGCCGACCGGCACCGGCACGGGAGCTGGCAAGCGCCAAGGCGGTCAGCAGGTGACCAACCCTGGCCCGAAGCACCCCTGAGGTTCGCTTCAAGCCAGGCGGTAGCCCATGCCCCGGACGGTGTGGATGGTGTCGGCGCCGAGTTTGCGCCGCAAATAGCGGACGTAGACGTCCACCACATTTGATCCCGGATCGAAGTCGTAGCCCCAGACCGCGCTCAGCAGCTGCTCGCGGCTGAGCACCTGATCGGGGTGCCGCAGGAACATCTCAGCCAAGGCGAACTCGCGGGCCGACAGCTCGATTTCGGCGCCGTCCACCCGAACTCGGCGAGTGCGCAGGTCGAGCTCCAAATCGCGATGCCGCAAGCTCAGCGCGCTGTCTTGGCCGGTGTGGCGCAGCCGGGATCGCACCCGGGCCAACAGTTCCTCGAAGCTGAACGGTTTGACCAAATAGTCGTCGGCGCCGCCTTCTAGGCCAGCCACCCGATCGCGCACCGCCGAGCGGGCGGTCAGCATGATCACCGGGATGCTGGCATCGCGTTGGCGCACCTGTCGCAGCACTTCGAAGCCGTCCAGATCAGGTAGCCCGACATCGAGGATCACCAGATCGAACTCGCCGCCGGCCACCAGTTCGGCAACCCCAGACCCGGTGCCTTCGATGTGGGTTTGGTAGCCAGCCGCGCGCAAACCAGCGGCGACGAAGGAGGCGATTCGCGCCTCGTCTTCCACGATCAATACCTGGGTCACGGTTTCACCTCCTCGGGCTGGGACGGGACGGGCAGCACTAGGGCGAAGACGCTGCCCCCGCCTGGTGCGGCGGCAATAGCTAGTCTGCCGCCGTTTGCCTCCACAATCTTGGTAACGATCGCCAGGCCGAGCCCGCGGCCCTGACGACCGGAGGCCAACGCCAGCTCGCCGCGCACATTGCGCTGCAGAATCCGCTGCCGATCAGCCTCGGCGATGCCCGGGCCGTGATCGCGCACCCACAGCCACACTTCGGCGCCGCGTTGTTCGCTGCCAATCGCGATCGCCGAACCAGTGGGGGAGTATTTGACCGCGTTGTCGGCCAACTGCAGCCAGGCCTGGCGAATGCGCTGCGGGTCGAGGTTGGCGCTGATCTCGGCCAGCCCGTCCAGACTCCAGGGACGCGGGGCCAGTTTGCGCACCAGCTCGAAGGTCTCGTCGGTGAGCTCGGCGATCTCGGTTAGCACCGGCATCACGAAGTCGGCCCGCTCTGAGCTGGCCAACAAGATCAGGTCGTCGGTCAGCCGGTTCAGCCGGTCGATCTCTTCCAGGGCGAGTTGGCGGGTGGCCCGCACCTGGTCGGGATTGTTCACGTCGAGCAACTCCAGGTGGCCACGCAGGATGGTCAGCGGGGTGCGCAGTTCGTGGCCGACGTCATCGGCCAGTTGCCGCTGGCCCTCCACCAGGTTCTGAATGCGGTCGAGCATGCCGTTGATGGTGGCGGTCAGTGCCGAGAGATCATCCCGTCCCCGGACGGGAATGCGGCGGGCGAGTTCGTCCTCGCCGATCGATTCGGCCGCCTCACGCAAGCGGGCGATTGGGGCCAGCAACCGGCCCATCACCGCCCAAGCGATCAGGCCGGCGGCCAACGCGACGGTCACTGCGGCAATCGCGTAGAGGGTGTAGGTGGCCTCCAGTGTGCGCTGAGCCACTCGCAGATCAATGGCCCGCACCAGCGCGCCGCTGGCCGCGCCAGTGGGGGAGCGCACCGGCATGACCAGATAGAGGAAGTCGTGCTCGGGGGTGCGCAGCCGTCCTTGGGTGGTGGTCTCGGCATTCACGTGACCCAGCACCGCGGCCACCAACTCCGGATGGTCTTCAAGGCGTAGCGGCACGCCAGCCTGGGCCGTCCATTCGATGCGGCCCTCGACGATGCCCAGCACGCCGTCGCCAGCGCCAAGCACCCGCTGCTGAATCGCGGTGCGCAGCAGCGCCGAAGTGGTTTCGAAGGGCCGTCCGGTCTCTGGGTCGACTGCGTTGCGCGCCAGGCCAGCGAACTCGTCGGCCTCCCGATCCAGCTGGACGGCAGCCGTTCGCTCGAGGGTGGCGAGCTCCAACAGGTAGCCGGTCATCCCGGCAGCCACCAACACCGCCGTCATCAGGGCGAGCATGGTGAGGATCAGGCGCGTCCGAACACTCAGCACAATCGAGTCGCTGCGTTTCGGGCCCATAGGAGACAGTGTGACGCCCCAACCGCCCTGGGCTCATCAGGTGCCCGGGTTTCTCATCTGGCCCTAATCTCGCCCGGTTGGGGAGTTTGGGTTTGAGCCTCGGCGCCCACGGCGTGCTGGCTAGGCTACGAGGGCCGTGCCCGTGGGCGGTTTCGGTGGGAAGTTGCAGGGTGATGGGGCCTGATCTCGCCAGGGTGTTGGCCGGGGTGCTGCCGGTGTTGATGCTGATCGCGCTGGGCATGGTGCTGCGTCGAGTCAAGGTGCTCGACGATTCGACGGTGGCTGGCCTGAAGCGGCTGATCGTCTCGGTTGCCCTGCCTGCGCTGCTATTCACCACCTTCTTGAACACCAAGTTCGCCCCGGGACACGGCTGGGTAATCGCGATCGTGTTCGGGGTATGCCTGGGCCTGCTCGGCTTGGGCTATGTGTTCGCCAAGCTGACCGGCGGCTCGACGTACGCCCCATTTCTGTTCACCGGTTTCGAACTCGGCATGGTCGGCTTCGCGCTGTTCACCGCGGTGTACGGCACTGGGCAACTGCCCGCGCTTGGGGTGCTGGCACTTGGCCACGAGGTGTTCATCTGGTTCGTCTTCGTCAGCCTGCTACGCGCGGTGGCCCACACCCAACAGTCCTGGACGCGGACCTTGCGTGAGCTGATCACCTCGCCGGTGATCATTGCCATCTTGCTTGGCCTGGCCTTGAATGCCGCCGGCCTCAGCGAACTGGTGAGCTCCGGGCCGCTGGGCGCAGCCGTCCAGGAGACGCTGAAATATCTGGCCGCGGTGATTGTGCCGCTGGTGCTGTTGATCGTTGGCTACGGCACCAAACTCAGTTGGCCCGGCGTGCGAGCTGCGTTGCCGCTGGTGGCCACCCGCTTGGCGATCGTGGTTCCGTTGTCCTTGGCCCTCGGGGTCTGGGTGTTCAGCGGGCTACTCGGCCTGCCGGTGATCTATCAGCATGCGCTATTCACCCTGATGGTGCTGCCGCCGCCCTACATCGTCCCGCTGTTCATGCCGGCCGAGCGCGCCAAAGACCAGACCTACGCCAACAACGTCCTGTCGCTGTATTCGCTAGTCAGCGTGGTGATCTTCCTCACCTACGTTGTGCTTACCGCTTGACGGTAAGCCCCAGGCGCCCAATCACCGCGGCGGCGAGCGGCCCGGTCTGTTCGTTGCCGTCAACGACTAGCCCAACCTCATCGCTGGCCAACGGTTCCAGAAGCTCCAGTTGTGATTCGAGAAGTGAAGCGTCCATGAAATGACCGGTTCGTTGAGCCAGCCGATTGGCGATGGTTTCTCGGTCCGGATTCAGGTGGACGAAAGCCACTCCTGCTGCGGCGAGCCGGTCGCGGTACTGGCGCTTCAATGCCGAGCAGGTAATCACCGCAGGGAACTGGGTCTGCAGGCGGGTCTCTATCCAGGCGCTGATGCGATCCAGCCATGGCTCACGGTCGTCGTCGCTCAACGCCTCACCGGCTGCCATCTTGGCGATGTTGCTCGCGGGGTGCAGGTCGTCGCCTTCCTGAAACTCCCACGCCAAACTCGTGGCCAACGCAGCGGCCAGCGTCGACTTGCCCGTGCCAGTTGCGCCCATCACCACGATCACCACCGGCATTTCGCCAACCTCGGGTCGTCCCAAGGCTAGGTGAAGCAGTGGGAAGGGGCGTCCGGCTTCGTCGGTGGTGCTGCGTCCGACCACGCGGAAGCCGTGGTGCAGGTAGAACCCGAGTGCTTCCAGATTCTGCTCGTTCACGTCGAGACTGAGATTCGGGTGGACGGCCACGGCGTGGCGAAGAAGCGCTGACCCGACACCGGCGCCTCGGAAGTTGGCGTCGACGAAGATCATCTCCAGCTTGCCTGCTGCCAAACCGCTGAAGCCTGCGATGCCCTGCGGGGTCTCCGCCACGGTGATCTCAACGTTCGGCAGATAGGTCTGCGGCAACTGGCGCTCAATGGCGTCGATATCGGCTGCGGACAGGAAGTCGTGGGTTGCCTCAACCGCGCTGCGCCAGATCTCCACTAAGCGCAGCCACTCAGCTTCGCCGTTGCATCGCCGCAACCGCACCTGCGTGTTCGTTCCCACGATCGATCAAGTTATCAGCGGCCTGCGGTTTGATCTCCGTTAGCTATTGGACGGGCGCCGACGGCGAGCGATTCGTCGGTACTGAGGCGCCCTGATCACAGCAGCTTCGCGAGCCTGGCCTTCGACCGGTTGGTCTTGATTATCCAGGCGAGGTCAACGTCGGTGCCGTCGAGGGCGGTGAAGATCGGCAAACCTGAAGCCGGGTCGGCCGCTACGGCGACACTCCAGCAGTAGCCCAACGCCTGCCGCAGCGTCCGGGCCTCGGCACTCTTGCGCTGCTCGGCGGGCAGCGACAGCAGGTACGTGGTGGCCGTTGCGCAGGCGTCCATGGCGATGGCTGCCGCGTGGGGCCGGCGAATCAGCCTCGGCTCACAGATCGCGGCCACTGCGGCCCGAGCCACATAGGGCCTCGGCTGCACCAGCCATCGGCGCACCAAACCCGCTAAGGCCTCGAAGTCATGATCGCCAATCCGCTGCGCCGCCATCGCAACCGACTCGCGGACCCGCCAGGAGTCGTCGGCTGCGAAAGCGGTGAGCTGGACGATGACCTCCTCGGCGTTGGCTGACGGGTCAAAGAACTCCCGGCCCAAGCTGATCACCCCGCAACAGCGCAGGTATTCCTCGAGCTCGGCCCGAAGCCTTGCGGCGTGGATTGTGGGTAGCAACTCGGCCGCGGCATAGAGGAGTTCAAGATTCGACCGCGGACCCGGCAGGCCAGAGTTCGCGCTCAGATAGGAGACAACCGAGTCATAGTCGCCGGCCAGCCGTTGGGTCAGGTCTGGATCAAGCTTTGGCACCTTTGCAGTCTGTCGAAGTTCCAGCCGCACAGCCAGGATGCACCGGGTTCTTCATCACCATGCCCAACTCTTTCCTCAGTGGTAGTCCTCATATCCCCGCGCACCCCACCGGCATACAGTGATTTCGGACAGCCGAGTGCCCAGCCCCCATCGAACGCCCGGCCGACATCGCCTCCGCTACCCCCAGGAGATCTCCCATGTATCAATTCTCGAATCCCTCCCGCCGACAGATTCTTGCCGGCGGCACCGCCATCGCGGCAGGTCTGGCCCTGCCCACCTTCCCGACAGCTCCGGCCTTCGCGGCCCCGTCCGTTCCCACCCAGAGCCCGGCTGGACGTCGGCAGCTGACCCGCTGGGCGGCTGACACCTGGACGTCGCTGGTCGCGATGACCGACCCCCACACCGGACTCGTTTCCGACAAGATCCCCGGCACTCTGACCGGGCGCGCCCACAACACCTCTCCCACCAACATCGGCGGCTACCTGTGGAGCTGCATCGTCGCGCGCGACTTGGGCATCATCACCCCTGGTGAGAGCCGCAAACGCATCGCGCAGACGCTGAAGACCCTGGCCCGGATGCAGCACCACACACCGTCCGGCATGTTCTACAACTGGTACGACGTCCGCGACGGCAGCGTCCTGACCACCTGGCCGGAGAACGGCAACCTGGTGCGTCCCTTCGTCTCCAGCGTCGACATGGGCTGGCTCGGTGCCGCGCTGTGGGTGGTGGCGAACGCCGACCCGTCCAATCGCAGGGCGGCCCTGGCGCTGTATGCGCCGATGCGCTGGGATGTGTTCTTCGACCGCGCCTTCGCGCGTCAACCCGGGGCCAACTACGGCGGTTTCTACACCGAGCCGAATCCGGACCGCACCGATTTGCTGCAGTCGCCGCCGCTGAACGGCGTCGGCGGGCCGGACATCTGGTACACCGCGAACCACCACTACGACACGGCCGTCTCAGAGGCCCGGATGGTCAACTACCTGGGCATCATCCGCGGGCAGATTCCAGGTGGGGCCTATTACGCGACCTGGCGCACCTTCCCGCCGGACTGGACCTGGCAGGAGACGCCCCCCACCGGTGAGACCCGCACCTACCTGGGCGTCGACGTCTATGAGGGCGTCTACCGCTACCCGTATGCCGACGGCCTGCACGTCGTCCCGGGTTGGGGTGGCTCGATGTTCGAGGAACTCATGCCTGACCTGTTCGTGCCAGAGGCCGCCTGGGCACCGCGCTCGTGGGGCAAGAACCACCCCAACCATGTCGCGTCCCAGATCTACCACGGCATGGAGGACGCGCGGTACGGCTACTGGGGCTTCTCACCCTCGAACGACCCTTACGGCGGCTACCGCGAATACGGCGTGGACGCCTTGGGCCTCAAACCGGACGGCTACTTCAGCGATGAGGAGAACACCAACTACGACCCGCTCAAGCCGCCGACCAGCTATGGGGACGGCGTCGTCACGCCGCACGCTTCCTTCCTGGCCATGCCCTACGCGCCAGCCGAAGCGACGGCCAACCTAAAGGGGATCCAGCACGAGCTCGGCGCCTACGGAAAGGGCGGCTTCTACGACGCCGTCGGCACCCGCTCGGGGAAGATCGCGGAATGGCACCTCTCGCTTGATCAGTCGATGATCATGGGCGCGATCGGCAACGTGGTGACCCGCAATGGGCTGCGGAGGTACTTCGCCACTCACTCAGTCGAGTCGGCGCTGCGGCCGGTCATCTCTCCGGAGAGGTTCTCCATCTGACTCAGCCCAGCGACGCCCGCTCTCGGTCAGGCGACCGGATCGAGTCGACGCACGGTGGGAAGCCCAGCGGCTCGTTCGGCCGCTAGATCGTGAGCCGACTGCATTGCCAGCCAGGCCCGAGCAGTGCCGACACCGGCCTCCTCCAACCGGACAGCCAGGTTCGGGCTCACCCGCGCGTGACAGTGCAACACCCGGCTCAACGTCACCCTGGAAATGCCCAACCGCGATGCCACCTCGCCGACGCTCAACCCGAGGTCGGCCAGGACGTCCTCACGCAAGATCTCACCGGGATGCACCGGGTTCTTCATCACCATGTCCAACTCCTTCCTCAGTGATAGTCGCGACAGTCGACGAGCCGACATCGCCATCGACGAAGCTGAGCGTGACTCTCCAGGCGCCGTTCACCCTCATATGCCGGAAACCGGTGATCACGACTTCGCCGTATCGCGTATCGTTACACGATACAGCCATTGGTTGAGCGTCCACTCTCCGAAATCGCCCCGACAACAGACTCCCCTACTTAGGGTTCCCCACCCCTTTCTCAGTCCGCCGTGAAGGGCCAGGAGTTCGTCGTCGACGCGACTCCAGAAGTCCGGGCGTGGGCACAATCGATCGTTTCGGGTTCGAACTGCTCCTGTCGCCGTGTGGGCGGCGCGTGTGATGGTGGGCTATGACTTCCATCCAGCGCCTCCGTCCTGAGGGACTTGTCTTCAGCCCGGTTTTCAGTCACGTCGCGGTGGTGCCGCCGGGCGCGACGACGATCTACGTCGGGGGACAGAACGCGGTCGATGCCGACGGCGCCCTCGTCGGCGCAGACGATGTGGATGCCGATTTGGCCTCAGCTGAACCGGCGTTGGTAACCAGTGCGCGAGTGGCCGGACTCGGCGTCCGCGGTGCCCTTGTCGAAATCGGCGCGGTCGCCGCCGTCATCCGGTAGTTCTCGGCCCCTGAGCCAGCTCGTGGCCTCTTAGGCGGTTTGGATTTCGTGGTTCCACCCGTAGGAAGGTTCCGCTCAGGACAGAGTGAGTACGCCGCGGATGGGAACGGTGCCAAGCTCGAAGGTGAGGATCGCGTCCCTGCCACCAGTTGTGCAGGTCAGAGACTGATCCTCGCCCGCGCCAGCTGGGTCAGGCTCGTTCACTCGGCAGCCCGCGGCCGCAGCCTCGCTCAACAGCCGCGATAGGTCGTCGTGCTCCCAATAGGCGTGAACCTCGCCGCCAGAGTCACAGCTGTCACCGATGCCGTCGAACCTCATGCTTGGTATCCGGCTCTGAATCTCCTCGACCGCACTGTTCAGCTGCGCCGTTGCGACATCCCCACACGAAGGCGCGATCACGTTATCTCTCAGCCACAAGAATCCCAGGCCGCCACCAACCGTCAACGCGAAGACGGCCACGATGACCCAGGACGAAACCTGGTCGAACCTGTTCATGTGACCGCCGAGTCTGGCGGAGTCTGCCCGCCAGACTCGCTCGGCTACAAGGATGCCACGGCCTCGCCGGTGGCAGGCGGGTCACTGTTGGCGGTGATCATCGGCGCAACAGACCCCGGGAGCACCCACTAGTCAGTCGCTCGCGTCCGAACTGCGGTCTCCTCGATCCAGCTTCGAGGTCAGGCGCCGCACCAAGCCGAGCTTGGCCGCCGCAACGTACCCCGCCACCGCCACGACGAGAATTGCGGTCGCCATGACAATGCCGTCGGCCGTTGTTGCCCTTGCCTGAGACCCCCATCACCACGACCACGGTCGGCGCCTTCGTCTGACGGCCTCGCGTTGCGCCGACCTGGCCAAATGGAGCAGCGGGAACGGGCGGCCTTGCGCGTCGGTCTCGCTGCGTCCGATCACCTGGAAGCCGTGGTGCAGATAGAAGCCGAGCGCTTCGGGGTTCTGCTCATTCACGTCCACCAACAAGGCTGGGTGGGCATCGATCGCGTGCCGCAACAGAGCGGTCCCGGCGCCGCTGCCACGTGCGCCGGCTTCGACGAAAAGCGTCTCCAGCTTGCCGTCAGCGATGCCGCTGAAGCCCACGATGCCGCGATCGGTCTGGGCAACCGTCAACCAGACCGAAGGAAGGTAGTTGGGAATCAGTTGCTGCTCGATCTGGTCGATGTCGGCGGTAGTGAGGAAGTGATGGGTGGACTCGACCGCGCCGCGCCAGATAGCCACCAAGCGTGGCCATTTCGCCTGGTCGCGGCAGGAACGTAGCCGGAAGGGCGGGTTGGTTTCCACGATCGATCACGCTAGCAGCGCTGCGTCGACCAGGGCTGGATTCCGATTCCGGGACGCCAGCAGCCGAAGTCAGCTAGCCCCGAACCGTTGCGTCCCACACCCCGAGCAGGTACTGAATTCCCAAGGCCCGGTCGTAGAGCCCGTACCCAGGCCGTGGCCGCCGGGTGGTGTTCTCGTCCCAGAGGTGCCGGCCATGATCCGGCCTGACGTAGCCGGTGTATCCGGCTACGGCGTAGGCGGCCATGATTCCCACCGTGTCGACGCTGCCTTCCTCGGCTCGGTGAGCAACTTCGACGAAGTCGCCATTTTCGAAGTGCTTGATGTTGCGGACGTGGGTGAAGTGGATGCGGTCCATGAACGCCTTCACTGCGTCCACGGCATCGTGGTCGGGATTTGCCGAGAACGAGCCGAGGCACAAGGTCAGACCGTTGTAGGGACTGTCATTGAGGGAAAGCACCCGCGCAAGATCGGCCTTGCTCGACACCACCCGCGGCCAGCCGAACAGGTCGAAGGGGGGATCGTCGGGATGGACGCCCAGCTTGACGTCGTATTCCTCGCAGGTTGGGATCACCGCGTCGAGGAAGTACTTGTAGTTGGCGTACATGTCCTCGTGATCGACCCCTTCATAGGCCGCATTGAGCTCGCTGAAACTCGCCAGCCGCTCCGGCTCCCAACCCGGCAGCGTGAGTCCGCCGGAGTTGGCTCGCATCTGATCGATCAGGGTCCGCGGCGACATCTGGTCAACCACAGCCTTCTGGTAGAACATCGCGGTCGATCCGTCGGGCAGCGGATGCCACATCTCGGTTCGCAACCAGTCAAAGACGGGCATGAAGTTGTAGCAGATCACCCGCACACCCGCACGACCTAGGTGCTGGATCGTGGTGATGTAGTTCTCGATGGCCTCGTCTCGACTGAGCCCAAGGACAGTTCGACCCAGCTTGATCGACTCGTGCACGTTCACCGACTCGACCACCTCCGCGTCGAGAGGCTTGGTGACACCACGTTGGACCGCGGCGTCCGGAATCTGGGTGATCGCGGACATTGCCGCTGCGATCTCGTCCTCGCCCCACACCTCACCGGCCTGCTTGTGGTGCAGGCTCCAGACAATCGTCTCGACGCCCGGAATCTGCCGGATCTCATCGAGGGTGACGGTGTCGTTGCCCTCGCCATACCAGCGGAAGCCCATCTTCACTGCGTACTCCTTCGTCTCATCTCTGCGGGCTCACAGGCCCTCGTTGCTCGCCATCACTGCCGGGGTGGTCGCGGATCCAGCCTGGCTGCGCCGCCGCTTCACACCCGCCACCGAGACGAACAAGATCGACACCAAGAAGGCCCCCATGATCAGCTGCTTGATCCCAGAGACCAGGTCGAACATGCTCTCGGCGGTGTTCAGGAATGACGACATCAAAGTCATCATCAGCGCACCGAACGCGACGCCCAGAACACTGGAACGTCCACCCGAGGCGGCCGTACCGCCCACGAAGGTCGCCGCCACCGAGGGCAAGAAGTAGGACATCCCCATGTCTTGGAAGGCCCCGCCCATGACCGCTGCCGCGATGACCCCGGCCAACCCGCTCAACAGGCCGCCGACGACGAAGGCGACGATCACCACTCGGTTGGTCGGGATGCCTGCCAGGTAGGCGGCGTTTCGATTCTGGCCGACGGCGTGAAGCTGCTTGCCATACGGGGTCCGGTAGAGAACCAGGGCGAGTAGGAGGGCGACGCCGATGACGACGATGGTCTGGGTCGAGATCGGTCCGACGCCGCCTGTGATCAGGTTCACGAACTCCGGATGCGGAAGCACTTTCATGTGCGAGGAACCGATGAGGATCACCGTGAAGTACAGGTAGCCCGTGGCCAAGGTCGTGACCATGGCCGGAATCCGAAGGTAGATGTTGACCAGCCCGTTCACGAGACCAGCGAGACCACCGATCAGCACCGCGACGACGAATCCGAGGATCGGGTTGACGTCCATCAGCGTGGTCGAGGCGTACGCACACAGGGTGAGCACGTACACCTGGGACAGATCAATGGCCCCATCACCGCTGGTCACCACGATCATCTGCGCGAGTCCGAGCAGGGCTGCGAAGGTAGCCAGCCGGGCTGCGGTGAACAAGACCGTCGGATCCAGACTCCCGGTGAGGCCACCGATCATGGCCAAGAAGATGAGGCAGCCCAGGACCGGCCAGACCGCCGGGTGCTTCTGAACGAAATCGACCATGCGCTTCATGCTGCGACAACCGCCTTCTTGTTCGTGAGCATCCGGGCGGCGAGCACCAAGATGATGATCATGCCGGTAACCGCCACTTGGAGGTTCGAATCCACCTGGATGAAGATCAACAACGACGTGATCAGTGACATCGCGACACCAGCGGCCACCACGCCCACCGGCTCCACGACCCCGCCGGCCATTTCACAGCCACCCACGATCACCGTCGCAATGCTCAGCATGCAGAAGGTCGCTGAGGTGTTCACATCTGCGGCGTAGGTCACCGCGGTGAAGGTGAGTCCGGCAAAGGCGACCATGACCCCAGCTAGGGCGTAGTTGGCCATCTTGCCGCCGACGTAGGACCAGCCGGAGCGCTCGATCGCGTTGCGATTGTTGCCGATCCCGCGCAGAACCATCCCGTACTTCCACCGAAAGATGATGAACCAGGTAACCGCGGCCGCGACGATGCACAACAGCGCCGGCATCGGCACGAACAGGAATGACGAGGTGTAGAAACGACCCAGCCACTTCGGGCTCATCCCTCCAGGAACCGGCGCGATGATCAAAGCGATCCCCAGCCAAATGAACTGTGCGCCAAGGGTGACGACGATGGCTGGAAGCTGCCGCAGGTGGATCAAGGCGCCCATGGCCGCGTAGCCGGCGACGAGCAGCAACAAGCTGACGATCCCCACCACCAGGTTCTGGCTCAGCACCACGGCCACCAACACATTGGCCAGCCCGATCGAGTAGCCGTTGCCCATGTCGATGTCTCCGGCAGTGACGATGAACATCTGACCGAGCGCGGCGAAGACCAGCGGCACCGCGGTGTTGAGCAGCAGGCGAGTGCTCCCCAGCGAGAGCACATTCGGGTTCACGATGGCATTGAGCGCGTAGATGATCACCATCGCCGCGATCGGCAGCAACAGCCGCGATCGCAGGACTCGTCCCAGCAGCGGCGTGCTCGACTTCTCACGGCCAGTGACCCGGTCGACGTCGGAGAAGGAGGCCCGGACGACGTTCTGGACGGTCACCTCGGCGCCAGCCAGCTCGGCGGTAACACAACCTTCGCGCATCACGTACACCCGATCGCAGATCTCCATCTCCGAGTCTTCGGTGCTGTGCAGCACGACGGCCTTTCCGGCCTCCTTGGCTCCAGCCAGCAAGGCGTAGATATCCTGCTTGGTTTCGATGTCGACCCCGGCGGTGGGGTCGTTGAGCAGCAGGATGTCTGCCCCCGAAGCGAGCCCGCGAGCGATCAGCGCCTTCTGCTGGTTGCCGCCGGACAGGGAGGTGATGGGGCTGTCTACGCTCTCGGCTCGAAACCTGAGTCGGTCAAACCAGTGTTGGGCCAGCTGTCGGGACGCGCTCTGGTCGAGCAGCCCGAACCGGGTCACCGACCGCAAGCTGGAAACCAGCATGTTGTCCAGGATGCTCCACAGGCCGAACACTCCCTCACCGGCACGGTCGCCGCTGAGGTAGGCGACCTTGCCATTGACCTGAAGTCCCGGACGGCGGCGCTTGCCGGCGGCGAAGATCGCCTTCAACAAGGTGGTCTGGCCGCTGCCGACCAACCCGGCAACACCGACGATCTCGCCGGCGTGCGCCGTGACGTTGACGTCACTCAGGCCCTCAGAGCTGAGGCTCTTGGCAACAACGAGCGCGGGTCCCACCTCCGCACTGAACGAGTCGTGACGCTCGCGGACTCGTGCATCGCCGCCCATGATCCCGACCAAGTCGGCGGCGCTGATATCACGCGGGTTGTACTCGCCGGCGTTGGAACCGTTCTTCAGCAGCACGATGCGGTCACAGACCTTCTGAATCTCATCGAGCTTGTGCGAGATGTAGATGACGGCCACCCCAGCTTGAGAGATCTCGCGCACCGCGTCATGGAGCTGATCGGCGCGGTTGGCCGACAGCGCCGAGGTCGGCTCGTCCAAGATGAGCAACCCGAGGTCTTCCTTCATTAACGCCTTGCAGATCTCGACCATCTGGCGCTCGGCCAGCGTGAGCGTTGAGACCGGCTGGGAGGCATCAATGGAGTTCCCAGGGAAGAAGCGTTCCAGGAGCGCGCTGACTTCGGTTCGCTGTCGCTTGCGCCAACCCACCGGTGCCCACAGCTTGTGATCCATGTTGAGCAGCGCGAAGTTCTCATAGATCGCCAGGTTCGTACACAGCGATAGGTCTTGGTAGGCACAAGAGATGCCGAGTTCGGCGACCTCCCGATGTGAGATCTGCTGAACGTCGCGACCGTTGACGACGATGGTGCCCGCCGTCGGCTCCAAGACGCCGGTGATGGTCTTGATCAGGGTGCTCTTGCCCGCCCCGTTCGGGCCGACAAGGCCAACCACCTCGCCTGGCGCGATCGTCAGGCTCGCGCGAGACAGCGCGTGAGTGATTCCGAAGGTCTTGTCGATGTCTCGCAGGGCCAGAAGTGGGGCAGCGGCTCCCGTCAGGCCTGATTCAGTGCTTGTGGCTGGCGCGGCAGAGGCTTCCATGGTGCCTTTCCTCA
The DNA here is from genome assembly GCA_013791955.1 of Propionicimonas sp. GTDB lineage: Bacteria > Actinomycetota > Actinomycetes > Propionibacteriales > Propionibacteriaceae > Propionicimonas. The sequence continues at coordinate 112,967 of VMSW01000010.1, read as the reverse complement.
TCGTTGAGCTGGGGGCAGTGGGTCGTGGGCGTAACAGCGGGGCTGCCATTCGGCGTGAATGACAGCCCCGCTCGTCACTGGATGAGCATCCCTGGGGTGAGGGGGGAACGAGGAATGCCGCTTTTTACTTGTAAAGGTTGGACCGAACCCACTCGCGATCGTAGGTCGGCGTGGCGATCGCCTCGTCGGCGACGTCCTTGTACTTCTGCACATCATCCTTGGTGATCACACCGATGGGATGAATCATGTTGTGCGGCACGTTGTACTTACCCGAGAGCACGTCAGCGGCGACGTACACCGCAGTGGCACCGTCCCAGGGGTTCGCCGAGACCGAAAGAGTGTCGTAGCCGGCCGGCGCCTGGTTCGCCCACCACTTCAGGAAGAACCCACGGTTGTCGCCACCGATCATCGGCAGCGGAGCCCCCGCTTGCTTGAAGGCCTGAACCGCCGCGTAGGAGTCACCACCCTGGTTTACCACTCCGTCAATCTTGCCGTACTGCTTCAGCAGGTTGGGCAGAGCAGCGGCCAGTTCGGTCTGAGCCTTCGACCCGTTCCAATCGGTGTAGATCTCGGCAGCCACCTTGATGTCCGGGTAGGACTTCAACGACTCCACGACGCCCTCATGGGCCTTGGCGTCGAAGGCGTCGCCCTGCGCACCGCGCAACTCGATGATGGTTCCCTTGCCGCCAACGCCTTTGGCGACGTAGTCGGTCAGGGTCTTCATCTGCGAGACCGCATCGAAGCTGATCTGGTAGACCTTCTCTGCTTTGGAGTCGATCGGGCCGTCATTCACCACGATGACCGGGATCCCCGCATCGGAGGCTTCTTGCACGACCGCGGTCAACGCCGTGGCCGAGCCTGGATCAACGATGATCGCGTCGACCTTCTGCAGGATGAAGCTCTGGATCTGCTGAATCTGCTTGTTGTTGTCCTGGTTCGCCTCAGCGAAGACCACCTGCTTCACCTCGCCGGTCTTCATCAGTTCGTCCGCCGCCTGCTTGGCGTAGTTCTCCATCGATTGGCGGTAGGTATTGCCGTTGAACGAGTTACTGAACCCGATCACGTAGCCGCCGGTCTTGCCACCGGCCGAGCCACCACTTGTTGGCCCCATGTCGGCGCCGCTGGTGCAGGCCGCGAGCGGAAGCATTGCCGCGAGCGGGATTGCTGCTAAGAGCGCCCGGCGCATGTTCCTTCCCATCTGTCCTCCTCATTGAAGCTGAATGCCCGTGGGTCATGGTGGTCTCTTGTCGACGGCTCACACGTGCGAACCCCAGCAGAGTTCCATACACCCAAGTACTTGTATACATCACTTGTATTCTCGTGTCCAGCCTCCCCAGTGGCTGGTCAGACGGTCGTTACCACTCTGCAATCACCATCCACATTCCGAGGCGAGGAAGGTCCCGCGCAGGCCAAGCAGACCGTCCCGCCCCGTCGGGCAAGGCCGGCTTGCCGACACTTCTCGGCGCCTGATTCGCGACGCAGCCAGGCTCAGCGATCCACCCGTGCACCGCCGCCGGAGGCAAGCTTCAGCACCTCAGCCCGCGTCGCCATGCTGGTATCCCCTGGGGTGGTCATGGCCAGCGCCCCATGCGCTGCACCGTACTCGACCGCGGCGGGCAAGCTCTGACCATCCAGGAGCCCATGAATCAACCCAGAGGCGAAGGAGTCACCGCCTCCGACCCTGTCCAAGATCTCCAGTCCTGGCCGAGGAGTGGCGGCAACGAGCCCACTCTCCTGCGACCACGCGATCGCACCCCAGTCGTTCACGGTGGCGCTACGAACCGTGCGCAGCGTCGTCGCAACGATGGCGAAGTTGGGGTATTCCGCCACCGCGCGGGTGATCATGGAGCCGTAGTGGTCAGCCTCCACCGACGACAGGCCTGCATTAAACCCCTCAACATCGAAGCCCAGGGCCGCGGTGAAGTCCTCCTCGTTGCCGATCATCACATCGATGTGTCGGGCGATCTGCCGGTTCACTTCCCGTGCGCGATCCATCCCACCCACGGCACGCCAGATACTTGGCCGGTAGTTCAGGTCGTAGGAGACCACCGTGCCGTGACGCTTGGCTGCGGTCACGGCCTCGATCACCACCTCCGCGGTGCTCTCGCTGAGCCCGGCGAAGATCCCACCGGTGTGGAACCAGCGCACGCCGTGGGCCCCGAAGATCTCGTCCCAGTCAATGTCACCGGGCCGCAGCTGACTGGCCGCCGAGTGTGCGCGGTCGGAGACGCCGACCGCGCCCCGCACCCCGAAGCCGCGCTCAGTGAAGTTGAGCCCGTTGCGGACCGCGCGTCCGATCCCGTCAAAGGGCATCCAGGTGATCAGGCTCGCATCCAGGCCGCCGGCGAGGATGAGTTCCTCAATGAGGTGCCCGACCTCGTTGTCGGCCAGGGCGGTGACGACAGCTCCGCGATGGCCGAAAACCCGGCGTAGGCCGCGCGCAACGTTGTACTCACCGCCCCCTTCCCACGCTTGGAAGGTGCGAGCGGTACGAATCCGGCCCTCGCCCGGATCGAGTCGAAGCATCACCTCGCCGAGCGCAATCACGTCATAGCGGCACTCGGCCGCTGGCTTGATCTTCAGCATCTTCACCCTCCTCACTGTCTTCCTGTTGCCGCCGCGTTCGCCAGTCCGACGGCCTCGCGAGCGAGGCGGGACACTTCTGCAAAGGAGCCGGCCGAGATCAACGACCGTGAAACCATCCACGAGCCGCCGACTGCTGCCACCGCGTCGATGGTGAGGTAGTCGGCGAGGTTGTCGGCTCCGATGCCTCCGGTGGGAACGAAGCGGAGACCCGGAAATGGAGCAGCGAGCGCCCGGATCGCGGCCGGGCCTCCAGACGTCGCCGCCGGGAAGAACTTCACCACGTCGAGTCCGGCTTCCAACGCTGCCTGAATCTCGGTGGCCGTCACCGCGCCGGGCAATACCGGCACGCCGTGCTCGGCACACCTTTCGACCACCGCCGAACTGAACCCCGGAGACACCACGAAGGACGCGCCGGCCGCGACCGCAGCGTCGACCTGATGCGCTGTCAGGATGGTTCCTGCTCCGACCAGGATGTCGCCTCGCTCGGCCATCACCTGGATGGCATCGCGGGCTGCGGGCGTCCGAAAGGTGACCTCAGCGACCGGGAGGCCTCCGGCGACAAGCGCAGCAGCGAGCGGATCGGCATCCTCGACCTCATCCAGGACGACCACCGGCACGATCCGGTAGGCAAGGGGCGTGAGCACGTCAGTCACGTCGAGCCGTCCTCTCCGCTGAGCTCGGCCGGACAACTCCGGTCTGGTCAGTGGCATTCGAGAGCCGCAGGAGTACCTTCGAACTCTCCGGCCCTGCTGCGGTGTCCATCGCCAACTCCGCGTCCTCGATCTCGAACTCATGGGTAATCAGCGGGTTGACGTTCAGTCCAGCCCCTAGCGCCGCCACCGCGAGGTCTATCTCGTCGGCAAAACGGTAGGAACCGATCCAGGTGACTTCTCGGCTGACCAGATCACCCAGGACTGTGGTCACCGGAGTGCCCGGGAGGTTACCTACTTGCACCACGGTCCCCCCCTTGGCCACCGCATGGAGCACCGCACTGATCGCTCCAGGGGCCCCGGATGCCTCAAAGACAAGATCGACATCATCGGGCAACGACGCGGTCGCTAGGTTCACCGTCCGGTCGGCCCCCATCTCCTCGGCGACACAGAGCGGATGCGAGGCAACATCGGCAGCAATCACGTAGTCGGCTCCGGCGAACTTCAACGCCGCCACCACCAGCGAGCCAATCGGGCCGCAGCCGTTGACCAGGACCCGTTTCCCCGAGACATCGCCTGCCCGCCCGACCGCGTGCATGGCCACAGCAAGCGGCTCGGCCACAGCTCCCAGCCGAGTACTCACCCCGCTGGGCAGCGGACGGATCTGCTCGGCACGGACGGCGCGGAGCTCGCTGAAGCCTCCGTTGGTGTGTGGATCGAATGCTGCTGACCCGAAGTATCGAACACTGGAGTAAAGATTGGTGCGACCGGCCAGCCGGGCAGGCATCTTGCCGTCCCCGACCAATTGCGCCGGCTGGAACGTCACCGCCTGCCCCACCTGCAGATGGGCGACCCCGGATCCGAGCGAGGCGATAGTCCCGGCCATTTCGTGGCCAAGCACCATGGGATGCCTCAAAACAGCCGTCCCGGAGCGGCCGTGTCGCCAATAGGCCAGATCCGAGCCGCAGATCCCACCCCATTCCATCGCGACGACGACTTCACCGGCTGCTGGCTCCGGGTCGGGAAGCTCCTCCACTCGAAGGTCACCGGCACCGTGGACAACGACAGCTTTCATGACATCTCTCCATCACGACGCTCCCGGCGAGCTTCGATCGCCTCTGACTCGTGCACCATCACAACTCGACCCTTCCGGCAGCGACCCCATCGAGCCGCTGAGCGATGGCGGCGGTGAGGTCGGTGGCGGCCGCAAGGTCCTCAGCGCCGGCGGCGGTAAGCAGCGCCGCAACCCTGCGAGTGGGAGTCATCGATCCCGACCAGCAAGCGGCGAGCGCCGGGGAAGCCGGGTCGACGGTTCCGTATCGCTGACCGCCGTCAGTATGGGGCACGGTGGCGTGCACCCACGCAGCGAGCGCCAGTTCGAGAACGGGGGCGGGCCGACCGTTGGCCCGGAGCTCTCGCAGCGGACCGAACCACCGCTCGGGCAGCTTCAGCGTGCCGTCTGAGCCAATCTGACGCAGCAGGTGATGCATCGCCGGGTTCCGGAACCGCACCACTAGGTCTTCCACATAGGCGGCCGGGTCAGTCCCTGCCCTCGGCAACGTCGGAGCGACCTCGCTCCCGAAGGCGCGCACCAGGCTCTCTCCCCAGTCGGTAGCAAGCACGTCAGCGACCGTTCGACAGCCGGCCGCAAGTCCGAGGTAGGCCATGGCCGAGTGGGAACCATTGAGCAAGCGCAGCTTCATCAGCTGGTACGGCGCGACGTCAGGGACATACAAGGCACCGCCGCGGTCCCAGTGCGGACGGGGGCCGACGAAGGCATCTTCCAGCACCCACTGTCGGTAGGGCTCGCCCAGGACCGGCATTTCGTCCCGCAGCCCCAGCGCGGAGGAGGCCAAGTTTCGGTCGTCATCGGTGGTCGCTGGCACGATGCGGTCCACAATCGTGGCAGGGAAGGACACTGAGTCGGCCATCCAGGCTAGGAGCGCGTCCTTGTCGGCCCACGCCGAGGCTTCGATGAATCCTCGAACGACGGTGGCGAGGGCGGGCCCGTTTCCGGCCATGTTGTCGCAGGAGATGAGGTCGATGGGGGCAGCTGTGGAATGGAATCGTGCCCGCAGGCCTGCGCTGAGCTGGCCCAAGACTGTGGCGAGTGGTGCCCCCTCGCTCGCGGTCGCGGCGAGGTCGGTGACGATCGGCGCTGCGGTCGTGTCGAGACCTCCGGTGTCGAGCCGACGGTGATAGCCCTTCTCGGTGACCGTCAGGGTCACTGTGCCGAGATCGGCGTCGGTCAGCAGCTCTCGCACCCTGCCCGGATCCTCACTCAGCAGCAGCGCCTCAATGACCGAGCCGACCACGCGGGTTCGCAGGTCACCTGGCGCGCGATCGGTCACTGAGTACAGGCAGTCCTGCGCACGCATCTCTTCCACAGCGCGAGACGAGAAGGGCTCGACGTCGACAATGCCCCAACGCTCACCGCAGGCGGCATTGGCCGCCTCGGTGTAGACAGCTTGGTGAGCACGGTGGAACGCTCCCAGCCCGAAGTGCAGGATTCGCGGACGAAGCGACTGCGGCTCAACGAGCGGGCGAGCGGCCGGGTCCAGGCGGGTCACGCTCTCGCGGGACAGCCGGGTCTGAGCCTGCGCCATTGTCATCTTTGCTCCCCTTCAAATGCCACGATCATGGTCACAGCACGTCGGATTCTTCCGTACATGTCTTGTATACAAACCCTAGCATTGCAGTGTCAACACCACACGCACAGGGAGAGTTGAGCCTTGACTCCAAACTAGTAGACAGTTATTGTATACAAGCACTCGGAGGGATGTGGATCCATCGCCAGCACGCCCGGGTTCGGCGTCACTCCCGCGAGAGCCGCGACGACCAACGACGGTCGCGTCATCGCTCGACAAGGAAGAACTGCCGTGGAGACTTCGACCCCGCTCCTGCCCGCGAGCAACGCGCGGGTGATCTTCGATGGCTTTCGCACCACGCCAGTCCTTGACCATCCTGAGGGTCTCGACCTCGATCCGGTCGATGGCAGCTTGTGGTGTGGCGGTGAGGCGGGCCAGTTGTTCCGCATCGACCTCGCGGCAAACTCCATAGAGCTCATCCATCAGAACCCCGGCGGGTTCATCTTGGGACTGCGCTTCACTGCTGCGCGGGAGGTGATCTGGCTGGACGCCGTTCGTCGCCAAGTGCTCCGTCTTGCCGTCGGCACCGGACGCCCGGTCGAGGTCTTGGTAGATGGCGCCATCGGCGACCACCAGCTGGTTTACCCCAACGCTTTGGACGTGACCGACGACGGCTTGATCTACGTCTCGGACAGTGAGGGAGACGACCAAACCGGCGGCGGCGCCATCTACCGTCTCACCGCTGATGGATCGGCGGAAGCGTGGTGCCCGGGACCATTTCATTTCGCCAACGGGGTGGCGGTGTCTCCCGACGGTCAGTGGCTCTACGTATCCGAGTCCGCCTCCCGCGCTGTCTGCCGCGTGGCGATCCTGCCTGATGGCTCGGCCGGTGTGATCGAGCGGCGGTGGAGGCTCGGCGATCGCGTACCAGATGGTCTCGTGTTCGGGCCGGACGGGAGGCTGTACACCGCTTGCTACTACCCCTCGGTGATCCTGCGGCTCGAATGGGACGGCAGCGTGACCACCGTGTACGAGGATCCGATCGGACACCTGTTGTCGAACCCAACCAACATGGTCTTCGTGGGGACCGATGCTCTGGTGGCCAATCTGGGCCGTTGGCACATCACCTCCATCGACATGCGGGCTGCACTGACATGACCGCAGCCCCACCCCCACGCCACCCTCACCCCTACAATCGCAGCATGTCGACACGCCCTATCCGCACCAACCGCCGCACTGTCTATGACGAGCTTCGGCGACGGGTCATCGGGCTTGATTTCGGCCCCGGTGCGCCCTTGTCTGAGAATGAGCTCGCCGCCGAGCTCGGGGTCTCTCGCACTCCGGTTCGTGAGGCGCTGATCATGCTCGCTCAGGACGGGCTGGTGCAGGTCTTCCCCAAGGTCGGTTCGTTCGTGTCTCGGGTTGATGCCCAGCGCGTGTCAGACGCCCAGTTCCTGCGTGAGGCCGTCGAGTTAGCCTCACTGGACGACATTCCCGCCGATCCCGACCCGGAAGTGGTGAAGGAACTGCGGGAGAATCTGGCCCAGCAGGAGCTCGCCGCGGACGATCTCGACCAGTTCTTCGTTCTCGACGAGCAGTTCCATCACGGGCTACTTCGCCTCGCCCACCACGAGGGCACTTGGCAATCGGTTGTCGCGGCAAAGGCCCACCTGGACCGCGCGCGACGTCTGGGCCTCCATGATCGCTCATTGCATGACTTCATCGTCCAGCACACCCAGGTGCTCGACGCGCTCCTGACCGGCGGCGCGGAGGAGGCCCGGCCGCTGATGCGTGCCCACCTACGTGCAGTCTTCGACGACATCGAGCGCCTACGCGCCCGCTCACCTGAGCTCTTTGCTCCCAGCGTCGGGCAACCGACCCGGCGCAACATTGCTGTGTGGGAGTAGCGCCGCAGCCGCCAGCCGCCGTGGTGTCAGCGCCGACCGAAGAGGTGGCGCATGATCTCTCGCGCCGAGGTGGGCGGATCGAGCCTGGTGAATGCCCACTCAGGATCGGTGAGCATGCGGGCTCCGGCCAATCCGGCCACCATGGCGATGGCGACCAGGACGGTCTCGACCCCGCTAGCGAGGGCATGGACGACGTCGGCTTGGTCGAAGGAGACCAGGGTGCGCAGCGCCGCCGAGCCTGGAATCGAGACCAACAGCGTGGGCACGGTCATGATGATCTTCTCCATGTCGAACCAGCCGGCCGCGATCGCGCAGAGCACGCCCATGAAGAAGCAGGCCAAGAAGGTAGCGATGTGAGGTTTCACCCCGGCGTCGATCAAGGCCAGTCGCGGCAGGTTGCCCAACACCGCGATCATCCCGGACGCCAGCGCCATCCACAGCGGTGAGTTGAACATGATGGCCCAGCCGAGGACGGCGAAGAAGCTGGCGACCGCGAAGGCCAACCACACCGCCCACGCCGGACCGGCCAGGGCGGGGACGGGGTCGGGGGAGACCCCGCTGACCGAGATCATCACCCACACGCCCATGGTGAGCGCCAGCAACACCATCATCGCGTAGGCCAATCGTGGAACTCCGGCCATCAGGTCGATGCGGGCTAGATCTAGCCCGGCGGTGACCATCGGGAACCCGGGGATCAAGAAGATCGCCGCACACACCAACCCCGCGGCCATGCGCTCGCTGGGCCCACCCATCGCGAGGTCCACCAGCTGGGTGAATCCCAGATACAGGCCAGTGGCCGCAGCGGCGGAGGCCATCACCACGGCGAGGTGATTGAGCTGTCGGGAGGCCAGAACCCGATTCAGCCAGAACGCCAGCGCCGCTGCCGGCAGCACGGCCACAACTTCACGCCAGTTGCCCCCGTTCAGCACGGTCACCGAGGCACAAGCCAGGCCGGTGAGCAGCACGAGCACCCAGGTGGGGTAGAGGCGCGGGGTGTGTTCGACCTCGTCGAGCATGGCGTCGACTTCAGCGACGGTGGCCCGCTCGGGCAGGGTGAGCGCGAGCCGATGCAGCATCGCGATCCGGTGCGCGTTCACCCCGGGTGCGTTGATCTCGGCCACCTGGGTGCGAAAGGCTCCGCGCCGCTGCACGGTCAAGACGATGTCGGTGTAGGTGACCTGGGCACGAATCTGTTTCAACCCGACCGTCCTGGCCACCGCTGCCATCAGCTCGCGCACCCGCAGCCCTGACGTGCCAGCGCCGAGCATCAGGATGCCGGCCCGCGCCACCACGTCCGAGCGTCGAATCAGATGCTTCGGCTCCAGGGCATCTTCGTGCTCATGCTCATCAAAGGTCGGCTGTGCCGGTGTGCTCTCCACGGTCCCACGGTAACCACGCTGGGGAGATGGCGCAGCCCGCGTCGTCCCTTGATCATGGTCGACCGGCGGACGCGACGTGCTGTTAGACCTCGTTCGAGGCGTCCGCGATTCTGCGACCAGCAGGTGCCGGCGGCTCTTCTTGATGCTTGCGGAAGGTGAAGTAGGACCAGGTTGCGAGCGCGGCCAGCACCACGACCGCGGGCCGACAACGACTCCCGGGCCTGCTTCCCTCCGCTCCGCGCCGGGGACGCACGGGCTGCAGCTATGGGTCGTCACGGCAGCTTTCGATGCCGCGAAGTTGGCTGGCGGTGAAGCTCGACCATGCGCACGTACGTGCGCATCTAGAAATGTGCAGGTACTTGCATAGTCCAGAATGTGCACGTACGATTACATCATGAGTACCCGAACCACACGCGTACGCACCGTGTCCGACCTCGGCGCCGCCCTCGTGCAGGCCCGCAGGGAGCGTGGGCTCAGCCAACAGGAGCTGGCTGAGCGGGCAGGGGTGTCGCGGCGCTGGCTCAGCTCGGTAGAGAGCGGGCAGAACCTGCGAGCCGAGTTCACCCTTGTCCTCCAGGTGCTCCGAGCCCTTGGCACAGAGTTCACGATGGTCGACAGACCTCCGGCGTCCGCGGAAGAGCGACGGCTCGCTAGCCTCCTCGCGCCAAGGCACAGTAATGGCCGCTGACCAGCTCGCCGTGCTGTTGTACGGCCGCCAAATCGCCACCCTGGAGCAGACGGCCGGCGGGCAGCACATCCTGCACTACAGCGACGACCCCGGCTCGACCCAGATCTCCCTGTCAATGCCGGTGGCGCAGCAGACCTACAAGCACCGCATCGTCGAACCCTTCCTGAACGGACTTCTGCCGGACGACGAGGCGACCCGGGACGCGATCGGCCGACAGTTCGGTGTGTCCGGACGCAATCCGTTCGCGCTGCTCAGCCGCATCGGCATGGATTGCGCCGGCGCCATCCAGTTCTGTCCCGCCGACCACCTCGACGAAGCCCTCAGCAGGAAGGGCAGCGTCAATCCGCTGAGCGAGGCCGACATCGAAGCCCGTCTGGCCGCGCTGGCCGCCGATGGGACGGCGAGCTGGCTTGCCCCCGAGGAACACTGGTCGCTCGGCGGTGCCCAGGCGAAGTTCGCGCTCAGGAACGAGATGGAACGCTGGTGGGACGCGACCGGCTCGGCGGCGACGACGCACATCATCAAGCCTGGCGTCGGCAGGCTGAAAGATCAGGCGCTCAACGAGCACATCTGCATGTCGGCGGCCGGGCGCCTGGGCCTGTTGGCCGCGCGGACGCAGTTCGTGATGTTCGGGTCTCAGCCCGCCATAGTTGTGGAGCGCTACGACCGGCGCCGGGACGCAGACGGCACCCTTCAGCGCATCCACCAAGAAGACATGTGCCAGGCGCTATCGATCGACCCGTCGCAGAAGTATGAAGCCGACGGTGGTCCCGGCGTTGACGCGATCATGCGGCTGCTGCGCCAGCACAGCGACATCGAGGACCGGAAGGCGTTCGCGCAGTACCAGGCGTTCAACTACCTGATCGGGGGCACCGACGCCCACGCCAAGAACTTCTCAGTGCTCCTCGCAGGCGACCTGGTCAGACTCGCTCCCCTGTACGACGCCGCCTCAGGCCTGCCGTACAACCCGCCGGCCAGCGACCCGTTCAGGATCAACCTGCTGCCGATGCAGATCAGCGGCGAGAACAAGATCGGCTACGTCCGCGACAGCCACTGGGCCCGCTTCGCGACCAAATCGGGCCTCGAACCCGACTGGCTGGTCGCTGAGGTTCACACCCTGACCTCCAACCTTCCTGACGCCCTCCGTGACGCCTTCCAGGAGGTCGAATCCTCAGGATTGGACGCGTCAGACCTCCGAGAACGCCTCCTGACTAGGCTGCCGCAGACCGCCAGCCCGCGCCGCTGACCAGGGCCGCAGTTCCCGGGGTTGCGCGCGGCAAAACGACGCCGCTTTACGGCTAAGGGTGCAGATGTGGTGCAAACTCGCCCGACTGGCAGCAACACCCCCAGTCAAAAGGGGTTTCATGGTGGTGGGCCTAACTGGACTTGAACCAGTGACCTCTGCCTTATCAGGGCAGCGCTCTAACCGTCTGAGCTATAGGCCCGCTATGCGGGTGACACGCAAGAGGTGAGCCTACCGACTAGGTCCGATGGGCTCAAATCGGCGGGCAGTTGACCCTTCGACAAGCTCAGGGAACTTGCGTCGGTGGGGGATCAGTCTTCGGCGAGGGTGAGCTCAAGGCCACCGAGGATGTTCGCGCTCAGGTTGTACAAGAACGCACCCAGGGTGCCAAGGGCTGTGGTGATCACCACGTTGATCACGGCCAGCAGGGCAGTGACGCCAAGCACCTTGTTGGCGCTGAGGTAATCCTCGATGCGCCAGCCTTCGGTGTTGTTGGGGCTGGAGATGATCGTGATGATCGCGTCGTTGATTGCCGCGAACAGCCCGGACGCCAACAGAATCTGCCACAGCAGGTAGGTGGCCACCCAGGCCATCACGCCGAATGCGATCGAGAACAGGAACACCGTCTTCATCACCGACCACGGATCAACCCGGGCCACCCGAAGGCGAGCCTTGCGAGTGCGACGCGCTGCCACGGCAGGCGCACCGGCCGGACGGGGTGCTGGCGCAACCGGACGGCCAACGACACTCGCCACTGGCACCGCTCCCGGGGTAGCCGTCGGGGGCAGAACGCCGCCAGCGGCTGGCCTCGGCATCGCCATGGACGGCACCGGAGGCATCGGCTGGGTCGCAGTTGGCGGGCGCGGCGAAGGAGCTGAAGCTGGAACAGCCGCCGGGCTGCCGGGCGTGGCCGGCTTGTCGAACGGCGCCATCAGATCATCCGTTCGGGTCTGCCGCACCGGCTTGGGAATGCTCGGCCTGGGCCCGTCCTGCTTGGGCGCGTCCTGCTTGGCCTGAGTGCCGGTCCGGCCGCGTCCCATGGTGGGCCTGGGTGAAGCCTTCCCGGCCGCGACCTTCGGCATCTTCACCACAGTGTCGCCCAAACCCTCAGCCGACGAGGACGGCGACGGCTGGGCGCCGTCCACCTGCCAGGCCGCGTCATCGACGACTTCGCCGCTCGGCTTCGCGTCTTGCGCTTCAGTCACCGTTACCCTCCTCGACCACGGGCTGGTCAGGCTCTACGGCCTGGCCTTCCGGCTCAACCGTACCTTGCTCGCCAACGACCGGGTCAACCGCGTCGGATTCGTCCTCGTCAGCGGCAGTTTCGGGATTGAGCGCGATCACGGCAACGGCGTCCTCACCGACAACGCCGACGAACTTCACCCCCATCGTGTCGCGACCCTTCGCCGGCACACCGGCCACCCCAGAGCGAGTGATCTGGCCGCTGGACTTGATCGCGATCACTTCGTCAGACTCGGTGACCACCAGGCCACCGACCAACGAACCGCGGTCCTCGTTCAGCTTCATCGCCTTGATACCAAGGCCGCCGCGGCCCTGCTGGCGATACTCGCTGACCCTGGTGCGCTTGGCGAAGCCGCCATCAGTCACCGTGAACACGAACCGGTTGTCCTCTTCCATGTCCGCGCCGATCACCGACATGCTCAACAGCGAATCGTCGCTGCGGAACTTCATTCCGGTCACCCCCGAGGTCGCCCGTCCCATCGGACGCAGCTGGGTGTCGTCGGCCTGGAAGCGAATCGCCTGCCCCTTGCGGGAAATCAGCAGGACGTCATCGCTTGGGGTGCACAGCGAGGCACCAATCAGTTCGTCATCCTCTGCGCGGAAGTTGATCGCGATCACGCCAGCCTGCCGCGGCGAGTCATAGGCGCGCAGCTCGGTCTTCTTCACCAAACCAGCCCTGGTGGCCAACAGCAGGTAAGGCGCGTCGTCGTAAGTGCGCAAGGTGAGTACCTCAGCGATGCGCTCCTCCGGCAGGAAGCTGAGCAGGCCAGCCACGTGACCGCCCTTCGCGTCGCGTCCAGCCTCAGGCAACTGCCACACCTTGGCCCGGTAGACCCGGCCCAGGTTGGTGAAGAACAAAATCCACTGATGATTGGTGGTCGCAAACAGGTGATCGACCTCGTCATCAGCCCGCAGCGTCGCGCCGCGGACACCCTTACCGCCACGCTTCTGGGTGCGGTACAGATCGGTACGGGTCCGCTTGGCATAGCCGCCGCGAGTGATGGTGACGACCATGTCGTCATCAGGAATGAAGTCCTCATCGCTCATATCGCCGTCAGCGGCGATGATCCGGCTGCGCCGCTCGTCGCCGTACTTGGCCACGATCTCGGCCAACTCAGTGCTGACGATCAGCCGTTGCCGCTCGGGCCGGGCCAAAATGTCCTTCAGATCAGCGATGGTGATTTCCACCTCAGCCAGCCGATCGATGATCTGCTGAATCTCCATCGCGGCCAACCGGCGCAACTGCTGATTCAGAATGTGCAGCGCCTGGTCATCATCGATACCGAGCAGATCCTTCAAACCCTCACGCGCCGCATCGGCGGTACGCGAAGCGCGGATCAGCGCCAGCACCTCGTCCAGCCGGTTGAGTGCGGCCACCAGACCGCGATCCAGGTGCGCCTTCTTCTCCGCCTCATCCAAGCGGTAGGCGGTGCGCCGCTGAATGACCTGAATCTGATGCTTGACCCAGTAGTTGATGAACTGGTCCAGCCGCAGCGTCCGCGGGACGGAGTCAACCAGGGCCAGCATGTTGCAGCCGAAGGTGTCCTGCAGCTGCGTGTGCTTGTAGAGGTTGTTCATCACCACGCGCGGTTGGGCATCACGCTTGAGCAGAATCACCAGGCGCTGGCCGGTCCGAGCACTGGAGTCGTCGCGAATATCGGCGATCCCAGTCAGTTTGCTCGCGTTCACCAGCTCGGCGATCTTCACCGCAAGGTTGTCCGGGTTGCACATATAGGGCAGCTCGGTGACGACCAGCTGGGTGCGTCCGGCCTTGTCCTCTTCGATGTTGATGACCGCCCGCATTATCACCGAGCCCCGACCAGTGCGGTAGGCAGACTCGATGCCTTGACGGCCAACAATCAGCGCACCGGAGGGGAAGTCCGGGCCCTTGATCCGCTCCATCGCCGCTTCGAGCAGCTCTTCCTTGGTGGCCTCAGGGTTATCCAAAGCCCACTGGACGGCTGAGGCCACCTCACGCAGGTTGTGGGTCGGAATGTTGGTGGCCATACCCACCGCGATCCCGGTCGAGCCGTTCACCAACAGGTTCGGGAACCGGGCCGGCAGCACCGTCGGCTCCATCTCCCGGTTGTCGTAGTTGGGCGTGAAATCGACGGTGTTCTCGGTGATGTCGCGCACCATCTCCATCGAGAGCGGCGCCATCTTGCACTCGGTGTATCGCATGGCCGCAGCCGGGTCGTTGCCCGGCGAGCCGAAGTTGCCCTGTCCAGAGACCAGCGGGGCCCGCATCACCCACGGTTGGGCCAGCCGCACCAAAGTGTCATAGATCGCCGAGTCGCCGTGCGGGTGGTAGAGACCCATCACCTCACCGACCACGCGGGAGCACTTGTTCCAGCCGCGATCAGGTCGATAGCCACCGTCGTACATCGCATACAGCACCCTGCGGTGCACCGGCTTCAACCCGTCGCGGACGTCCGGCAGTGCGCGACCAACGATGACGCTCATCGCGTAGTCGAGGTAGGAGCGCTCAACCTCTACCTGGAGGTCGATCTCCTCGATCTTGGCCCGAGTGGGCGCCAAGCCCAGCTCTGATGCCTCGATCTCAACCGGGGTCTCGCCGGGTTCGATGGGCCCGTCAGTCATTTGGTTCTCCTTGGCTCAGTTCCCTGAGCTTGTCGAGGGTGTCTGTGGCTCAGTTCCCTGAGCTCGTCGAAGGGTGTTGGAAGTGGGATGTCCTAGATATCGAGGAAGCGGACGTCCTTGGCATTGCGCTGAATGAAGGCTCGGCGCTGTTCGACGTCCTCACCCATCAAGATGGTGAAGGTCTGGTCGGCAGCCGCGGCGTCCTCCAAGGTCACCTGCAACAACGCCCGCTTATCCGGATCCATCGTGGTGTCCCACAAGTCACCGGCATCCATCTCACCAAGACCCTTGTAACGCTGGATCGGGTTCACCTGCGGCAGCTTCTTGCCGGCAGCCATGCCCGCGTCGCGCATCGAATCGCGCTCGGTATCGGAGTAGGCCAGCTCGTGGGGGGCGTTGCTCCACCGCAACCGGAACAGCGGCGGCTGGGCCAAATAGACGAAACCGCCATTGATCAGCGGCTTCATGAAGCGGAACAACAAGGTCAGCAGCAGCGTGCGAATGTGGGCACCGTCGACGTCAGCATCGGCCATCAGCACGATCTTGTGGTAGCGCAACTTGTCGACGTCGAAGTCGTCCTGGACGCCGGTGCCGAGGGTGTTGAAGATCGCCTCGACCTCTTTGTTCTGCAGGATCCGGTCGAGCCGGGCCTTTTCGACGTTGATGATCTTGCCGCGGATCGGCAGGATCGCCTGGGTGCGGGGATCGCGGCCACCCTTGGCCGAGCCACCGGCCGAATCACCCTCGACCACGAACACTTCGCACTCACTGGGCTCAGTTGAGGAACAGTCCGACAGCTTGCCGTACTGACCCTTGTTGAGCAGACCCTTGCGGCTGCGCGCCATATCGCGGGCTTTGCGAGCGGCCAGCCGAGCAGTCGCAGCGGCCTGGCTCTTACGGACGATGTCCTTGCCCTCGGCCGGGTACTTCTCGAACCAATCACCGAGCAGGTCGTTGACCACCTTCTGCACGAAGGAGCGGGCCTCGGTATTGCCCAGCTTGGTCTTGGTCTGACCCTCGAACTGCGGCTCGGCCAGCTTCACCGAAATGATCGCGGTCAGACCCTCGCGAATGTCATCGCCAGAGACCCGGTCTTCCTTCTTTTTGATCATGCCCCAGGTCTCGCCCCACTTGTTGACCGTGTTGGTCAGCGCAGCGCGGAAGCCTTCTTCATGGGTGCCACCCTCATGGGTGTTGATCGTGTTGGCGAAGGTGTGGACGCTCTCGTTGAACGAGGTGTTCCACTGCATCGCCACTTCGAGGCTCATGTGCTGATCGGGAGCGGACGCATCGATGGCGACCACGGTGGAGTTGATGATCTCCTTGCTACCGGTCAGGTACTTCACATAGTCGATCAGGCCATCGGCGTACTGGAAGGTCTGCTCGCGCTGAGCGGCGACTTCGGCGTCCTCATCGTCGGGATCCTCTGAGATGGCGCGCCGATCAGCGATGGTGATCTTGAGGCCCTTGTTCAGGAAGGCCATCTCCCGGAAGCGAGTCACCAAGGTGTCATAGGAGTAGTTGGTGGTCTCGAAGATCGTCGGGCTGGCAAAGAAGGTAACCGTGGTGCCGGTGTCTTGGGCTGGCTCAAGCTGCTGCAGGGGCTCAATCGGGTCACCGAGGTTGAACGACTGGCGCCAGTGGTAGCCGTCCCGTTTGACGTCCACAGTGAGGGAATCCGAAAGCGCGTTCACCACCGAAACGCCCACGCCATGCAGACCGCCGGAAACCTTGTAGCCACCGTCGCCGAACTTGCCGCCAGCATGCAGCATCGTCAGAGCCACGGTCAGCGCGGAGATTTTCTCCTTGGGGTGCTCCTTGACCGGGATCCCGCGGCCGTTGTCGACCACCCGAATACCACCCTGGTCGAGCAACTCCACCAGGATCGCATCGCAGTAACCGGCCAGCGCCTCATCTACCGCGTTGTCGACCACCTCGTAGACCAGGTGGTGCAGACCGCGTTCACCGGTGGAGCCGATGTACATACCCGGCCGCTTACGAACAGCGTCCAGGCCCTCCAGCACGGTGATGGCAGAGGCGTCGTAGTTGCCTTCGGCAACATGGGCTGCTTCAGCGGCGGACAAGGTGAGGCCGGGATCTTCGCTCACGTGGTATCCCCTCGGACGTAAGAATGGCCACCGACATCTTGGACTCGGCGGCTCAAGCAGAAACAGCGTTAGCTTACCTGATCGCCCGCAGTTTCTTGGGCAGATGAGACCTGAAAACGCCCGTAGGCGGGCCGTGGAGCCGCTGCCGAGCCACTAATAGGGGTGAGCGCAGGTACGGATACGCATCCTGGGCCGTTAGAGCGCCAAATGGCCGCGGTTGGCCTGACTGCGGCGACCGACCCCGGGTCGCTGGTGGGCCCACCCCCACCATGGACCCGATACACCGCTTTCGCCGCCCCAGTAGGAGCATCACCGGCCAGACGCCGACACCGGAACTCCTTTTCTGATACGCAAAGTTGGTTAGATATTGACCCCTTTTGGGTGACTGCGCGGCAATACTTACTTTCCCTAATATCTAGTTCCGTGACGACATCTACGCCGATCCGAGGGATCAAAGCAAGACCTGGTTCCCGGAGCGCGGCGCCGGTGGCTCGCCGTGCCATGGAGGATCCGCCCCCGGAGGCGCGTAAACCTCGCTCACAACCGCCGGCGAAGCCTGAGAACTTCGCGCCCGCGGTCGGTCGCCCCGAGGTTCAATTGGTGGTTTCGTTCTTGGCCACCGCTGGGATCGTGTTCACCTTCACCGTTGGGCTGCCCATCCTGCTGAGTTGGGTGCGCAACTTCTGATCAGCCGTAAGTGTCGCGCGGGCCACGTCCGGGCACCGAGCGACGGCCCTTCTTCCAGCTAGGTGCCTGCGGTCCGATTACCACAACCTTGGTGACTGAGCCCTGCCCGAGGTCCTCATTGAGAACGGCCACCAGTTGGGGGGCCATAGTTCGCAAGGACGCTGCCCACGTGGAGGATTCCGCCCGCACCGTGAGCACGCCATCGGCAAAATGCTCCGGCTCGCAATGAATCGCATTCACCGGCCCGACCAGAGCCGGCCAGCGGCTGAGTAGTTGATGGACGTTGAGGTCCTTCGTCCAACCCTGGGCATCAGCCACCTCACCCAGCAGTTCGCCGATCGGAGTCGGCCCATCCGTGCGCGGCTGGGTCTTGCGGACGCGCTTCGGCTTGGGCGCAGCTCCGCGCGCCGCGCGGGCGATCTGTTTTGCCAGCTCCAGCCCGCGCGAATCGTGTTCGGGCGAATCACTCACTGGGTCATCTTCGCAGAGACCGGGGTGCGGATCACCGCTGGATTTGCCGCTCAGGACGCTCAGCTGGTGATTCGATTGGAGTCGAGTGGCATTCGCCACCACGAGGAGGTCAACGAAGATCATGGGATTGCTGCGAACTTTTGGCGCCTTGGCGACGGCTACCGCCATTGCCTTGGCACTTCCGATCAGCCCGGCGCAGGCTGCCCGAGTCTTCGACGTCGAGTATTCGGTGTCCTGCGGCCGAGTAACCGTCATCTCTGATGACGCCGAGAAACTCGCCATCTACTACGGCTCAGAGGCGGTCACCTCCGACCTGTTGGCCGCTGATGGGGCCGTACTGGTGGACCAGTACGAGGTTGGCACCATCGCCACCATCCGATCGACTCTCTACGTGGTGGCTTACCTGGCCGGGCACGAGAGCGGCACCGGTATCACCCAGACGCTCACCGTGCCGCAAGACTGCACCGGAGTGAGCAAGGCGACGCTCACCATCACCGGCACCAGGCGGGTCGGCAAGACTCTGGTCGCCAAGGTCGGCACCTGGGTGCCAGCGCCGCTGTTCCACACCTACCAGTGGTACCGCAACGGCACGGCCATCTCCGAAGCCAACGACATCGACTACACCCCGGTCGCCGCTGATCGAGGCAAGCGCCTCAAGGTGAAAGTCACCGCCTTCTTCGTCGGCTACAGCTCAGTGAGTCGGACGTCCAAGCCGACCGCCAAGATCAAGGCTGGGCTGTTCGACAGTGTTCGCCCAAAGATCTCCCGGGACGTTTGGACGGCCACTGCAGCGCCCGGAACCTGGAACCCGGTGCCGACGACGTTGAAGTACCAGTGGTATCTGGGAACCAAGAAGGTCAAGGGGGCCACCAGCGCCACCTTCGACATTCCCGCCTCCTATGTGAACAAGAAGATCCGAGTACGGGTCACCGGAAGTAAGGCCGGCTACACCACCAGAGTCCGCTTCTCCAAGTATTTCTTGGTGACGCCCTCGTCCTAGTCGCAGGGTTGCCGAGGCCCGCCCACTGGTTGGGCGGGCCAACGCATGTCTACTCAACCGGCTCGACGTGGGCCGATTGCACCGTGAAGCGGCGCCCACTCAGCACGTCCGGGACGTCTGCGGCCACCGCAGCAGTAATCAGCACCTGCTCGGCTCCGGCCACCCGCTCCGCCAGGCGCCGGCGGCGGTCTTCGTCCAGCTCAGCGAAGACGTCATCCAGGATCAACACCGGCTCCACCCCGTCGGCGCGCAACAAGCCAAAGGCGGCCAGCCGCAGGGCCAGTGCGTACGACCACGATTCGCCGTGGGAGGCGTAGCCCTTGGCCGGAAGCTCACCGAGATTCAAGGTGAGGTCATCGCGATGCGGACCCACTAAGCACTGACCGCGGGCGATCTCTTCTGGGCGACGCTGCGCCATCCGGTCACTGAGCACCGTGGTGAGCTCAGCGACCGAAGCCTGTGCAGTCACCGCTGAGGACGACTTGTAGACCGCGGCCGCCACATTGTTGGTCGGCGCGATGTCGGCGTAGGCGCTGGCCAGTAGCGGCTGCAGCTCATCAAGGGTAACCAGGCGGGCGGCCACCAACTCTGCGCCGAGGGTTGCCAGTTGGCCGTCCCATACGTCCAATGTGGCGGCGGCTTCGGGGCCCACTGACCGACCAGATCGTCCCGAAAGTGACTTCAACAGGGTGGAACGCTGGCGAAGAACCCGGTCGTAGTCGGCCCGCACTCCAGCCAGCCGCGGCCACCGAGCGGTCGTGAGTTCGTCGATGAACCGGCGGCGCTCACTGGGGTCACCCTTGACGATCGCCAGATCTTCGGGGGAAAACAACACCACCCGTAAGGCACCCAGCAGGTCGCGAGCCCGGCGCAGCGGGGAGCGATTCAGACTGGCCCGATTTGCTCGGCCGGCCACGATTTCAATTTCCAACAACAGACTGCGCTCATCGTCCAGCCCGGCCTGCACCCGGGCCCGCACCAAGGCCCGCTCCGCACCAGCTCTGACCAGCGGTGCTTCGCTGGCCACCCGATGCGAACCCAGAGTGGCCAGAAACTCCACCGCCTCCACCAGATTGGTTTTACCCTGACCATTGGCGCCGGTGAAGACCGTCACGCCAGCGGTCAGCGGCACCTCAACCAGCTCGTAGGAGCGAAAATCGGCCAGGCTCAGGTGGGTTACGAACATCTTGGCGGCTGCCGGTCAGGTCGCCTCGGTCTGGACAAACTCAACCGCTTGCCGGTCAGGCCGGCAGGCGCATCAGCATGATCACGTGGCGGTAGTCGCCCATCGGCTCGCCGTCGATCTCAGACAAGCCCATCAGCAGACACGGCTTACCTGGAGCGGTGAACGAGAACTCGACATAGGGCGCATCCAGTGCGGCCAGCGCGTCGGAGAGGTAGTGCGGGTTGAAACCCGCGGCAGTCATCGCGAGCCCGCCGCCAGCGACGTCGACCACCTCGGCTTCCAGCGCTTCGACGGCCTGGGCCTGATCGCCGGTGGCAGCCTCAAGCGTGATCGAACCGTCCGCGATGAGCATCCGCAATGAAGTGTTGCGTTCAGCCACCAAGGCGACGCGCTTCACCGAAGCGATCACGTCAGCAGTGTTGGCTCGCACGGTCACCGACGGCTGGACGGTCATGAGGTGGCGCACCTTCGGGAACTCACCGTCGAGTAGGCGGGTGGTGATCTGTCGAACCCCGGCCGCCCCGGTACCTTCGAAACCGATCAGGCCGTCGCCGCTGGCAGCGCTGGCCAAGCTGAGGGTGACGCTCTCACCGGAAGTCATCGACTTTGCAGTTTCGGCCAGCACCCGGGCCGGCACCAGTGCGGCACCTTCAGCGTTGCCACCCGGGTTCCAATCGAGTTCCTTCAAAGCCATCCGGTAACGGTCGGTGGCCAGCAGCGACAGCGTGTTGTTTTCGATCTCCATCCGCACACCGGTGAAGACGGGCAGTAGCTCATCCCGCCCGGCCGCCACGACGACCTGGGACACCGCGCGGGCGAACTCCTCGCTCGGAATGACACCGGTCGCCTCAGGCATCTCCGGCAGCGACGGGTAATCGGCCACCGGCAGCGTCTGCAGGGTGAAGCGCGCGGTACCGCAGACCAACTCCATCCGCGTCTCATCAGCGGTGATCTCGACGGTCTTGTTTGGCAGCGACCGCGCGATGTCAGCCAACAATCGTCCGGAGACCAGGGCGACACCTTCGTCAGAGACCTGCGCCGGCACGGTGATCTGGGCGGAGGTTTCGTAGTCGAAGCTGCTCATCACCACCTGATTGCCAACAGCCTTGACCAACAGGCCAGCCAGGATCGGCACGCTCGGGCGGGTCGGCAGACTGCGCGCGGCCCACTGCACAGCCTCGGCCAGGACGTCGCGCTCAAGTCGGATCTTCACTGTTGCTCCCTAGGAATAACACGGGTGTCGGTTGATCATATCTACGCTGAGGCGTGGTGGAAGGCCGAGCGTGGGTTTGAGGTGAGCTGGTGTGTCTGAGGCTCCTGCGATGCTGCGAAGTACCTGAGTGTCCCCATGTGCACAGCCCTGACTTTGACTCCTATTGAGATGTAACTAATTCATAGGGGTAGTAGCCCCTGTGGATTCGGTGGACAACTGGTGAACGGCCTACCAACAGGGCGTGTCGGGGTGTTGATGGCGGCTGTGCAGAACCCTGAATCACACGGGGAGGATTTGAGGACGACGATCCCAGCCCTAGTCAGCCCACACAGCACCCAGAAGTTATCCACCGAGTTATTCACACCTGTTTACAACGTCCCCCAAAGGGGGGACACGGCCGGTCCCCCTCGTGAGGGTTTGGGCTAGGCAGGAGTCGCAGGTAGGAACATTGCGCCTTGTCAGAGCGAGTTGTTCGACTTCAGGCTTGATCAACCCGCGGCTGCGGTTTGGAGCTGTGGGAGCGTGCACACCTACGACCAAGCTGGGGATAATTAGCCTAGTTGGGCGGTTCAAGGGCCATCGAGGCCCGCTCGAGGCGTGGCTCTTTCGTCACCAACGGCTTGGATTCGGCGGGTGCGACTCGGATTTGGGACCGCCGAAAGGTGCCCGGCGGCCACCGAATGTGGATAACTCAGCGCAGCGGAGACTGCTTGATGCGGCTGGTGATCTCGGCGACCTGGTTGAAGACGCTGCGACGCTCGCGCAGGAGCTGACGGATCTTGCGATCAGCGTGCATGACGGTGGTGTGATCGCGGCCGCCGAAGAGTTGGCCGATCTTGGGCAACGAGAGATCAGTGAGCTCACGACACAGGTACATAGCGATTTGGCGAGCGGTTACCAACACATGGGTGCGGCTCTGCCCACACAATTCGTCCACGGTGACGGCAAAGTAGTCGGCCACATGGGTCATGATCGCGGTGGAGGAGATCTGGGTTTCGCCGCCTTCAGGGATCAGATCCCGCAGCACGATCTCGGCCAGCGAGAGGTCGACTTCCTGGCGATTCAGGCTGGCGAACGCGGTGACGCGAATCAGGGCGCCCTCCAGCTCGCGGATATTGGTCTTGATCCGGCTGGCGATGAACTCCAAGACATCTGGACCGGCGGTGAGGCGCTCGGAAGCCGCCTTCTTACGAAGGATGGCAATGCGGGTCTCGAGGTCGGGAGGCTGGATGTCGGTCATCAGGCCCCACTCGAACCGGCTGCGCAGCCGCGGTTCCAACGCCTCCAGGGCCTTGGGCGGGCGATCAGAGGTCAGCACGATTTGCTTCTGCGCGGTGTGCAGGGTGTTGAAGGTGTGGAAAAACTCTTCCTGGGTCTGGATCTTCGACTCCAGGAACTGGATGTCGTCGACCAGCAGCACGTCGATATCGCGGTACTGCCGGCGGAACTCCGCGGTGCGGTTCTCCGAAATCGAGTTGATGAAGTCGTTGGTGAGTTCTTCGGTCGAGACGTACTTGACGCGCACCCGGTCGTAGTAGTTGCGGATGTAGTGGCCCACGGCGTGCAGCAGGTGGGTCTTACCCAGTCCGGAATCGCCGTAGATCATCAGCGGGTTGTAGGCCTTGCCCGGCGCCTCGGCTACCGCGACGGCGGCGGCGTGGGCGAAGCGGTTGGAACTACCGATAACGAAGGACTCGAAGGAGTACTTCGGATTGAGTCGATCCCCGGCAGAGCTGCGGGAGCCCCGTGATGCGCTGGGTGAGGTGGCCACCGGTTGGAACGGTTGCAGCGGCGGCTCGTCCGGTTCGGGCTCGGGCTCGGGGGCCAACTCATCATCAAGGCTGGAGTCGACAGTGATTGCCAACCGGGTGGAGTTGCCGAGGAACTCGGTGAGTTGGGTCTCGATAGCTGAGCGCAGCCTGGACTCGACCCGATCACGAGTGAAGTCGTTGGCCACGGCAACGATCAGCAGCGAGTCGTGCATGGTTACCGGCTTGATGCCGGAGAGCCAGCCACGGGTGGAAGGATCAGAATGTGTGGTGACGTAGTCCCAGATGGTCTGAAGATCCGGACTGGGGGATTGCGGCGATGGAGTCTCCGACATATCCGCTGCCTACTCCTTCTTTCCGATGCTCGCGGGATTTCCACACCCTTGTCCACAGACTGTGCACGGATAGGCAGAAGCTCGGGAACTCACCCCCGCTGGCTCCTAGCAACCTACCCAGCCAATGCCCGCTGCGCAAACGATCTCGAAATTGTTTCCTACTTGTTACGGCGTGTCGGCTCGACTTAACCCGGTGGAGGCTTCGGTTTGCCGGACGGTGGGCCAGCCGCGTATCGTTAGCCAGTCGCCTTCGTGGCACTCGTGCGCCTTCGCGGTGCATATGTACCCAGACCATCGAACAGTGGAGCATCCGCGTGACTAAGCGCACTTTCCAGCCGAGCAATCGGCGTCGCAGCCGCACCCATGGTTTCCGTCTGCGCATGCGGACCCGCGCCGGGCGCGCCATCATCTCCTCCCGGCGCCGTCAGGGCCGAGTCCGCCTGGCCGGCTGAGTCTCACCCCGTGCTGGGTTCGGAGTCGCGACTGCGCCGAGCCGGCGAGTTCCGCGACACCATGCGGCAGGGCGTCCGCGCTGGACGCAGCTGCTTGGTGATGCACGCGCGCAAAACCGAACTTCCGCCGTCGCGGGCGGGTTTCATCGTCTCTAAGGCGGTGGGTAAGGCGGTGGTGCGCAACCGCGTGAAGCGACAGCTTCGCCATCTTGCCGCGGCCGCGTTGCCAGCCACACCTTTTCCGGTGGATCTGGTGGTGCGCGCGCTGCCGGAGGCCTCCAGTGGGGATCTGCGCACCGAATTCGAGACTGCATTGACCGCCTGCCTGAATCGGCTCGCGGCATGAAGTACCTGCTGATTGGGCTGTTGAAGGTCTATCGCGCGGTGATTTCGCCGCTCTACCCCCCGGTGTGCAAGTACTACCCGTCGTGTTCGGCCTACGCTCTGGAAGCCGTCACCGTGCATGGGGCAATCAAGGGAACTTGGTTGGGCGGACGTCGACTGGCGAGCTGTCACCCCTGGTCGCTGGGCGGTTACGATCCGGTCCCTGGCACCCGTGCGGCGCAGGAATGGGCCGCCGAACAGGCGGCCAAACACGCTGCCAAACACGCAGCACATGCTTGTGAGCAGGACTGCTCCCAAACCACTACGGCGCCCGACCAGGCAGCCTAAGCCGCTTTGAGGTGAACATGATTGCGATGCTGATCCCGCTGACGTTGTGGGACGACTTTCTTGGGGCGCTCAACGCCGCCATGACCCCGCTGTACTGGGCGGTGTCGGGGATCCTGGTCGGCTTCCACTGGCTGCTGAGCACCTTCATGGATCCGGACTCGGGTTGGACCTGGGCGCTTTCGATCGTGTTGCTCACGGTGGTGATCCGCACCGCACTCATCCCGCTGTTCGTGAAGCAGATCAACTCCTCGCGCAATATGCAGCTGCTGCAGCCGAAGGTGAAGGCGCTCAACGAGAAGCACGGCCACGACCGGGAGCGCCTCGGCCAAGAGACGATGAAGCTCTACAAGGACGAGGGCGTCAACCCGATGGCGTCCTGCACGCCGTTGCTGCTGCAGATGCCGATCTTCCTTGCGCTGTTCTACGTACTCAACAGCGCCTCGACTGGCACCCCACTGGGCTACTTCTTCCAAGCCAACCCGCACCTGGTCACGTCCCTAAAGAACGCCACGGTCTTCGGGGCCCCGATCTCAGGTCGTTTCTGGCCCATGGATGGCAGCGCGTTCACCTTCGGCCCAACCCAGGTTGTCACCATGGTGTTGGTCGTGTTGATGTCGGTGGTGTTGTTCATTACCCAGCTGCAGTTGTTGGCCAAGAACATGCCGCCAGAGGCTCTGACCGGCCCGATGGCTCAGCAGCAGAAAATGATGCTGTACATGTTCCCGTTCATCTACCTGATCGGCGGCGTCAGCATTCCGATGGGCGTGCTGATCTACTGGCTGACGACGAACCTGTGGACGATGGGCCAGCAGTACATCCTGATCCACAACAACCCGGCTCCGGGCACCCCTGCCTATGTGGACTGGGAAGAGCGGATGCGGGCCAAAGGCCTGGATCCGGCTGAAGTGGCTGCCAAGCGACGCGGGGCCAAGCGGCCCACCGCGCCGGCAGCCGGCTCGACGACGGTGGCCCGCCAGGGCGCCGAAGCCGACCCAACGACCCCTGCCGCGGATGACGCCGAATCGCCACAGGTTCAGCGTCAGGTGATCGAGCGGCAACAGCCGCGCCGGGGCACTCGTGCCCAGCGCAAGAAGTGACGAAGGAGTGGCTCAGGTGAGTGAAGAGCAGATCGTGAGTGAAGAGCAGATCGAAACGGCCCCGGAAAGCGCAACCGAAGGCCCGTCCAAGCGGGTAGTGGCGCTGGACAACGAAGGCGAAATCGCCGCTGACTACCTGGAGGAGTTGCTCGACATCGCCGATCTCGACGGTGACATCGACACCTTCAGCGAAGGCGGACGGGCACATGTCTCGATCGTGACCGAAGGCGACCAGTTGGTGGGTCGCGATGGCGAGGTGCTGGAGGCATTGCAGGAGTTGGCTCGACTGGCGGTGATGACTGAGACCGGTCACCGCAGTCGGCTGATGCTTGATGTCGCCGGGTACCGCGAGAAGCGACGCAAGGTGTTGCAGGAGCTGGCCCAGGACGCAGTGTCTTCAGTGAACGAGAGCGGCGAGTCGGTGCGGCTGGCCCCGATGAACCCGTTCGAGCGGAAGATCGTCCACGACGTGGTTGCTGACGCCGGACTCGTCAGTGAGTCTGAGGGCGAGGAGCCGCAGCGCCGCGTCGTGGTTCTGCCGAAGGCCTGAGTGGAGCAGCGGTACGCCGACTACTTCGGTGACAGCTCAGAGTCGATCAAGCGCTATGTCGACATACTGCTCGACCGTGGGATCACTTGGGGTGTCATCGGGCCACGCGAGGGTGAGCGGCTTTGGGAGCGCCACATTCTCAACTCGGTGGCGGGCGCTGGGCTGATCCCGGCGGATGCCACGGTGGCTGATGTTGGCTCGGGTGCTGGCTTGCCCGGGATCCCGTTGGCACTGTTGCGACCTGACCTGATGATGACTCTGGTGGAGTCGTTGGCTAGGAGGTCTGCCTTCCTGGAACAGGCCGTTGCTGAGCTTGGGCTTGGTGAGCGGGTCAGGGTCGTCCGTTCGCGCGCCGAGGATCACCGCGAAACCTATGACGTGGTGGTGAGCCGCGCGGTCGCGCCGCTGCCGAAGCTGATTGGGTGGTGCGCACCCCTGTGTGGCGCCGGTGGTCGAGTGCTGGCACTGAAGGGCCAATCAGCATTGAGTGAGTTGGCTGATGCCGCGCCGGAGTTGGCCCGGGCGAAGCTGAAGGCTCAAGTTCATGAGCTGGACGTCCCGCTTCTGCAGGAACGCACCTGGGTGGTGGAGGCCGCCAGGCGATAGGTTGTCCCGGCTGGTGGGCGTTGGTTTCGCCAGGCGGTAGGGGTCTGCGGTTTGGGCCTATGGTGAAGTTTCACGTGAAACACCGACTGTCTCAGGAGAGCAGATGTCGATCAATACCCCGGTTGCTGCACGGCGTGCGGCCTTCGACGAACCCGACGAGCCAGTCGACGACGCCGGAGTGTCGGACGACCTCAGCAGTGAGGTTTCACGTGAAACAGCGCTACCCCGGCCGCCACGCACCCGCACGATGGTTATCGCCAACCAGAAGGGTGGCGTGGGTAAGACCACCACGGCAGTCAACCTGGCCACCGCGCTGGCTCTGGGTGGCCTCAAAGTGCTGGTGATCGATCTTGATCCACAGGGCAACGCCTCGACTGCGCTCGGCGTCGACCACAGTGAAGGGGTGCAGGGCACGTATGAGGCCCTCTCTGGTGAGGTTTCGATCGCGGATTTGGTGCAGCGCTCCACTGAGGCTCCGGGGCTCTGGGTGCTGCCGGCGACGATCGACCTGGCCGGTGCCGAGATCGGCTTGGTGAGTGTTCCCAGCCGAGAGAGCCGCCTGCTGCATGCGCTGCGGGACTTCAGTGAGCTGCACCACCCGGATTACGTCTTCATCGATTGCCCGCCTTCGTTGGGCCTGCTCACCCTCAATGCACTGGTGGCTGCAGATGAGATTCTCATTCCGATCCAGTGCGAGTACTACGCGCTGGAGGGGGTAACCCAGTTGCTGCGCACCATCAACCTGGTCAAAGGCTCGATGAACGAGCGGCTCTACCTTTCCACGGTCCTGCTGACGATGTTCGACTCGCGCACTCGGCTGGCCTCCCAGGTGGCCTCCGAGGTGCGGCGGCACTTCCCCAAGGAGACGCTCCCAACGACGATCCCGCGCTCGGTGCGGGTTTCCGAGGCGCCGAGCTACGGGCAGTCGGTGATCAATTACCACTCGGCCTCCGCTGGGGCGCAGGCCTACCTGGCAGCGGCCACTGAGCTGGCGCATCGCGGCGCTGAGATGAAGGAGAAGTGAGTTGAACGCACCACGGCGCACCGGCTTGGGTAAGGGTCTAGGCGATCTGCTGCAGCGCACGGATCCGGAGTTGGCACCCGCAGGTGAAGCCCCCGCTGAGTCGTCCGGCTCGGTTGGTGGCGCTCGCTTTGCCGAAATCCCGATCGACTCCATCACGCCAAACCCGAAGCAGCCGCGGACGGTGTTCGATGAGGACGCCCTGGCCGAGTTGGTTGACTCCATCAAAGAGGTGGGCCTGCTACAGCCGGTGGTGGTGCGCCCGCTGGAAGATGGCCGCTACGAGCTCGTCATGGGCGAGCGTCGAACCCGCGCAAGTCAACAAGCCGGTTTATCGACAATTCCGGCGATCATCCGCCGGACTGAAGAAGCAGATCTGCTGCGCGACGCCTTGCTGGAGAATCTGCACCGAGCCCAGCTGAATCCCTTGGAGGAGGCGGCCGCCTATCAGCAGATGCTGCGGGACTTCGGCTGCACCCAGGAAGAGCTCTCCACCCGGATCAAGCGTTCTCGGCCGCAGATCTCAAACACCATTCGGCTGCTGCAGTTGCCTTCACCGGTGCAGCGGCGAGTGGCCGCCGGGGTGCTCAGCGCCGGACATGCGCGGGCGCTGCTGATGCTGCCCGACGTCGCCTCAATGGAAAAGCTCGCTACTCGAATCGTTGCCGAGGGTCTCTCGGTGCGCGCGGTGGAAGAAATCGTCGCCATAGGTGAGCACGGTGCCAAGCGGGCGCCTCGCTCTAAGAAGGCCGCTGAACCGCCAGCGGTGGCCGTCCGGCTAAAGGGTGAGCTCTCTGATCGGCTCGATACCCGGGTTTCCATCACTGGGACGGCCAAGCGCGGTCGAATCGTGATCGACTACTCCGGCGCCGAAGACCTGGAGCGGATCGTCGGCCTGCTCCTGTAGGACGCCGCAAGCCGATTTATCGACAAATAGTTGCCACCAAGTTCGCCTAGTTGCCACCAAGACCCTTCGACGGGCTCAGGGAACTGGTGGGGGCTTCGACGGGCTCAGCCAACTACTGGTGGTATGCACCCAAGCTCTGAGCCGTGACCCCAGCCCCCTGAGCTTGTCGAAGGGTCGTGGCCGGCCCCGGGACCCTTCGACAAGCTCAGGGAACTGTTGGCGGCACTGAGGGCCCTTCGACAAGCTCAGGGAACTGTGTTCAGAGCCAGCTCGAGGTGATCAACGGTGAAGACGAGGCCGGGGTACTGATTGCCCGTATCCACGGTCACAAAGCCGAGCCGGTGGTACCAATCGGCCAGCCGGGTGTTCTCACCGACAATCCCGATCTTCAGTCTGAGGGCGCCACCAGCGCGGGCTCGGCGGACGGCCTCGGCCACGAGGGCCTCGCCGTGGCCCTGATGGCGAGCCTCCGGCGTCACCGCGAGATGGCGCAGCGACCAGACCTGCCGATCCGAGGACGGGCCGACGAAAGCGCAGCCGACTAAGGCGCCAGCGCGCTCAGCCGCGTACAGCTGAAACCCCTTGGCAACCACCACTGCCACCTGCTCCTCAACCCAAAAGGCCGGGTTACTAGGGGTGTTGTCGGCAGTGATGCCGTAAGCGGCAGTATCGGTGGCGAATCCGCGGCGCAGGACGTCCAGGCAGTCGCCGTACCGCGCGGGGCCGATGTCGAGCAGCACCATGGCTCAGCCGACGTGGCGGGCCCAGGCATTGTCGACCAGCTGGGAGCACAGCAGCCCGAAATCCCAGCCAGCCGCCTCGACCGCTTGGGGGAACAAGGAGGTCTCAGTCATGCCGGGAGCGGAGTTGGCCTCAATGAAGACCGGGGTGCCGTCGTCGGTCACGATGATGTCGGCGCGGGAGTGGCCCTGCAGACCAAGCACCTGGTGGGCCGAGATTGCCAGATCGGCGCACGCCTTGGCCACGTCCGCTGAGAGCTCGGCAGGCACGATGAACCGGGTTTCACCAGCGGTGTAACGAGCGGTGTAGTCATAGATGCCGGAGTTGGGCCGAATCTCCACCGCAGGCAGCGCGACGGTCTTTCCGTCCAGTTCCACCACTGAAACGGCCACTTCGGTGCCCACGATGAACTGCTCGACCACCGTGACGTCGCCATAGGCGTAGGCGCCCACCATTGCCGCTGGCAGTTCGTCGACCGAGTTCACCATCGAGCAACCGAGCGCCGAGCCGCTACGGGCGGGCTTCACCATCAGCGGGAAGCCGAACCGCTCGCCGAGGGCGGTCACCAGTGCTGCGGCGCCGAGTTCGCGGAACATGTCGTGGGGCAGGGCAACCGAGGCAGCAGTGTTGATGCCAGCCTGGGCGACCAGCGGACCGGCAATGGCCTTGTTGAAGCTACGACGCGCAGCCGCCGGGGACGAACCGACATAGGCCACCTCGAGCAGGTTCAGCACCTGCTGTAGCCCGCCGTCCTCGCCAACCCCGCCATGCAGCAGGGGGAAGACGACCGGGTTCTTCAGGCCGTGCAGCAGCTCGATCAGACCGGCGTTCAGGTCGGATTCGATGACCTCTCGGCCCTGATCGCGCAGCGCCTGAGCGACTCGGCGACCCGAGCGCAGCGACACTTCCCGTTCATGCGATAGTCCGCCGGCCAGCACAACGATGGGGCCATGGGCTTGGGTGTCGTTCATTGCGGTTCCTAACTGATGTCCGGTGCCGGGCCGGTTTGCAGGTCGTTGTGCCGGGCGGTGCCCGGAATGATGCCGAAGGTGCGGTTCATCTCCATCTCAGCGGCGATGACTTCACCCAGGCGGCGAGTGCCTTCCAAGATCCGCTCGGGAGGCGGGAAGCAGAATGAGAGCCGCAGATTGCGGCTGCCCAGGCCGTCGGCGTAGAAGGCCGTACCGGGGGTGAAGGCCACCCGGGCAGAGACTGCGCGGGGCAGCATGGCTTGGGAGTCAATGCCCTCTGGCAGCGTCAGCCAGACGAAGAAGCCGCCGTTGGGCACCGTCCAAGTGCTGCCGGGGGGCATGTGTTCGGCCAAGCCGGCCAGCATGGCGTCGCGCCGCTCGCGGTACATGTCGCGGAAAGCGACGATCTGACCGCGCCAGTCGAACTCGTTGAGATAAGTGGAGATCGCGTACTGGCTGAACACCGGCGGAGCCAAAGTGGCCGCCTCCTGGGTGAGCACCAGCTTTTCGCGCACCGCATGAGGGGCCAGGGCCCAGCCAATTCGGAACCCGGGAGCGAAGGTCTTGGAGAATGAGCCGAGGTAAACCACGTTGTCAGCGTCCATTGAACGCATGGCGGGCATCGGCTCGCCCTCGAGGGTGAGCAACCCGTAGGGGTTGTCCTCGATGATCAGCAGGTCGTATTCCTTGGCGACCTCAAGGATCGCGCGGCGCCGCTCCACCGGCTGGGTCACCCCGGTCGGGTTCTGGAAGTTCGGGATGGTGTAGAGGAACTTCACCCGCTCCCCGGCCGCCCGCAGACTCACCAATGCCTGGCGCAGCGCATCGGGAAGGATGCCGTGATCGTCCATCGCCACGTGGACGATCTTGGCCTGGTAGGCGTGGAAAGTGCCCAACGCGCCGACGTAGCTGGGTCCTTCAGCCAAGATCACATCGCCGGGATCGATGAACACTCGAGTGACCAGGTCGAGGGCCTGTTGAGAGCCGCAGGAGACGACCACATCGTCGGGGTGGGCGTGAATGTGCTCCTCGGCCATCACCTCGACGATCTGCTCGCGCATGAACAGCTCGCCTTGGCCGGAGCCGTACTGCATCGCCTGGACGCCGCGCTCGGCAACCAGGCGGCTCATCGCCTCACCCAGTGCCTCGCGGGGCAGATCGGCGATATTCGGCATGCCGCCAGCCAAGGAGACCACTTCGGGCCGGTTGGCTACGGCGAACAAAGCTCGGACGGCAGATACCTGCAATCCGTGGGTTCGTTCGGCGTAGGCATCAACATATTGGTCCAGTCGCGTGTCGCGACGGGACGGCTCGGGCAGACTCACCGGTCCAGATTGCCGCACTGACGGCCTAGGATGAAATCGGCCAACCCGAATCTGGTCTAAGAAAACCCAAGGAAAGTCCATGGCGCGAATCTCACCGCTGGTCGCCGCGGAGCTGATCGAACTGCCCTGCCCCTACTGCGGACGGCAACTCCCGGCCGGTACGGACTGGCTGGTGGCCGCCCAATCGCAATGGGGTCGCTGCGGGGTGAAGCTGAGCCAGGACGGCCAGGTTGTCGGCATCTTGGCGTTGGCTCCCGGCGAAGAACGCGGCCAAGGGTTGGTGAAGGCGATCTGGGTGCGCCCTGAGGTGAGTGGACGGGGCTACGGCCGTCAACTGGTGCAGGGGGCCGCGGCCGACATGGTACGGCTGAAGCTCGACGTCCTTTTGGCCGCCGGTGGGCGCACACACCTTGCCTGCGCGACTCCGCCGAGTGAGTTCCTGGCCGCGGTCGGATTCGTCCGTCCGGCGGATTCGCGGTTGTGGCGCCTGGAACTGCACCGTGCCGTGCTGGAACGCAGCGGACTCGGCCTGCTCGGACGCCTACTGAGGGGCTTGGGAAGTGGCCCCGAGCCTGCTGGTGGCGCCGTATCCTCCCACGCGACCCGCAGCGGTCGCTGATCGGCTCCCACCGCTTGTCGCGGCACCACCTAGGCGGGCGGATCCTTGGTGATGCTGGCGGTGATGTCGCTGATCGAACCGTCCGCTCGGTATTCATACACCGCCGCGCTGCTGTGTTCGCCGGTGGTGATGAGCGCAAAGGTGCGATCAGCGGCCGGGTAGCTGACGTTGTGATCGATCCAGGTGCCCTCGTTGAGGTAGACCGACCCATCGGGCAGCCTGCGGTAGTCGGGAATGTGAGTGTGGCCGAAGACGACCACCTCGACCCGCTCGGCGGGATTGTGCAGGTACTGCGCGATCGCCTGCTTGGCGAAGTAGCCGATGTCCAGGGCGCCAGCGGCAGCTTCGATGAAGGACGTACTCACCTGGACCTTGTTGATCTCTTGCCGCTGGTTCCAGGTGCGCTGAATGTCGACGAACAGGGTGGGGGCTGAGATCCGGCCGTCGGGCTGGGCTACCGGGTAGAAGTCCTGAAGTGAGTAGCTGCCGTGTAGGCCAGCGAAGTCGAGGTCGAACACGTGGTCCTCGAAGCGTTCGAATGGGGTGATCCGGTTCATCTCCGCGCTCAACACCCGGTAGTACACGTAGGCGCCGTACTGGTCGATGTCCGACTTCTCCGGCGCCGAAGCGATCTCGGGATAGTCCTTCTTGATCGGCGGGCGGCCTTGAAGAATCCAACTGGCAGCGATTCGGGCATAGAAGTAGCCCGGCGGCAGCATGGTGGCCTCTTGGTGGGCGAGGGCTGCGTTGGTGACCGAGTCGGGTGCGGAAAACACGTCATAGCGGTGGCCATGCTCGATCACCACTTCGCCGCGATCTCCGGTGCGATGCAGGCCCAGCCCAGCGGCGTCCCGCGCCTCTACGGTGCCCGGAACTGCCTCAGCGAGCACGCCGGATTCCAGCAACATGTCGTGGTTTCCCGGGACGTAGGTGAACTTGATTCCTGAGGCGACCAGCCGGTTCAGCTCATCGATCACCACCTGGTTGTTGGCGATCACCTTGGCGTAGAACTGACGCGGATCGTTGTAGGCGGCATAGGTGAGAGGCAGGTACCAATCGTCGAGGAAGTCCCCATTGATCACCAGTTCGCGTACATCGCTGGTCTGTTGAAGACGCCGCAGGAAGTCCACCAGGTGCGTCCGGTTGGCAACGTCTTCAGCAAAAGCATCATCGATGCCAAGGTGTAGGTCGCTGACCACGACGATCTTGTCCCTGGTCGCGCTGGGCTGCCATAACGGCACATGGTCGGCAGGGCTTGCAGGTTTGGGGGTGGCAAGAATCACGGTAAGTCGACCTCTCTGTCGATGTGCCCTCTGATGCTAGGCGGCATCGACGCCCGACGCCGCCCTCTCAAGCATGGAAGCACACCGCGGGGCGGTGGGTGGGTCGAACATGCGGTTAGGGCCACGCTGTGGCCCTAACCGGGTCGCAATCGGCTCAGATGAACTCGTCCAGGGCCTTACGGAAGGCCGACTTCGGCTTGGCGCCGACGAACTGCTTGACCAGTTGGCCGCCGAGGAAGATCTGGATTGTCGGCAGGCTCATTACCCCTTGCTGGAGGGGGGTCTGGGTGTTGGTGTTGGTGTCCATCTTGACGAAGGTCACCTGGTCGCCCAGCTCAGTGGACAGCTCTTCGATGATCGGGGAGAGCTGCCGACAGGGTGCGCACCAATCGGCCCAGTAGTCGACGACCACCGGCTTGGCGGAAGCGAGCACAACATCGGAAAAGGTGGCGTCGGTGACGTCGACCACGGCCATCTGCGGACTCCTCAATACTTCGCGTTCAGGTAAGTCAGCTTAGGTCACTGGTCAGACAATGCGGCCAGGTAACGCTCCGCGTCCAGCGCGGCCGCGCAACCCGTACCGGCCGCGGTGACGGCCTGGCGGTAGGTGTGATCAACCAGGTCGCCGCTAGCGAAAACGCCGGCCAGGTTGGTGCGGGTGCTGGGAGCGTCCACCAACACATAGCCAGCATCGTCGAGGTCTACCTGACCCTTGACCAGCTCGGAACGCGGATCGTGACCGATCGCCACAAACAAGCCCTGGAGGGGCAATTCGCGGGTCTCGCCGGTGACGGTGTCGGTGAGGATGGCGCCAGTAATCGCTGAGTCGCCGGTCAGGCCGGTGATCACCGAGTTCCAGGCGGGGATGATCTTCGGGTCAGCCAGGGCGCGATCGACCATGATCTTGGAGCCACGCAGCTCATCGCGGCGGTGGATCAGGGTCACCGACTTGGCGAAGCGGGTGAGGAAGGTGGCCTCCTCCAGCGCGGAATCGCCGCCGCCGACTACGGCAATGTCCTTCTCGCGGAAGAAGAAGCCGTCGCAGGTGGCACACCAGGAAACCCCGCGGCCGCTCAGCCGGTCTTCATCGGCCAGGCCGAGGCGCCGGTAGCCCGAACCCATGGACAGGATGACTGCCTTGGCCGAGTAGGTGTTGCCCTCACCATCGGTGACGGTCTTGATCGGCCCGGTCAGATCGACCGCGGTCACATCATCAGTGATGATCTCGGTGCCGAAACGCTCAGCCTGCCCGCGCATGCTCATCATCAGCTCCGGGCCCATGACGCCGTCGGTGAAGCCGGGGTAGTTCTCCACCTCGGTGGTGTTCATCAAGGCTCCGCCAGCAGTGATGGCGCCCTCGAAGAGCAGGGGCTTGAGTCCGGCGCGGGCGGTGTAGATCGCCGCGGTGAAACCGGACGGGCCGGAGCCGATGATGATGACTTCACGGATGTCGGTCATGGGGGATCCTCTTCCAAATACTGCTCGAACACTGCCAACTGTGGTGCCTGTACCGGTCAGGTGCAACCTGCCGCGCAGCAGAAACATTCCGGATACCAGGCGGGGTATCAAGACCACGAGCACAGCCAGGCTCGGGGTGCGCCCTGAGGGCACTGAGCCTGGCTGCGCCTCCACTCAGGTCGATGGGGCCCTAGGTGATGACGGAATGCGAATGGACCGGCAATTAAGGCCTTACGGCGTTCTTCATCGTGATGGAGACCGAGTCAGATTTCGACTTGGAGCTGTAGGCGGTCAGATTGACGTCGATGGGTATGCGGAGGTCCATAATGGAATGCTTTCCAGTCCGCTTGTCGAAACTCTCCCGTAATGGGGCACCTAACTCATCTGCGATTGAGACCGCTGTCTTGCTGTTCGACTGGGTATATTTGGTCGCAGCACCATAGCCTGAAGTGTGCTTCGCCCTCATGACCGTGCCGCAGGTAATAGAGCCGGAAACGCCAACGCTCCAAGGTAGGCCGACGCCGATACCGACGCTGGTTGAGCAAGTCGGAGAATAGGTCGCCTGCGAGACCCGGAGCTTGTAGAGCTTCTTGGCCTTGCGGCCGGCTCCGCACTTGTTGTAGGACCAGACCTGGATCTTGGGCGCTTCAAGAACGCGGTCGATGTACTTCCGTGCCCACTGACCATGTGGCGCCACTCCAAACTTCATGGTGCCGCTCGACTTGATTACCAAGCAGGTCTTGATGTCGGGAACCCAGACAGTTTGTGTCGTCGAGAATGTCTTCTCGTAATGCGGATTGGCCGCCGCGCTCGCCGGTGTCGGTGTAGCGAGGAGGGCAAAGCAGCTGGCCAGGCAGGCGAGCACAGAAACACCGAGTCTTGCGGCTTTGGTGTAAGGAAAATTCACACTGACTCCGATCGTCGGGGTGGCCGGGCGCCGACCCAGACCCAGCTTAGGGAACGATGTTCTCTCAGTCTATGTATTGTCCGTATCCTGATCTTTCGAGCCATAGGTCTCTTGTCTGGAAGACCGCACACTCAAGAGCAGTTAGGCTCGCTGGCGTGCTGATCTTGCTTTCACCGGCCAAGGCGCTGGACTTCGACACCTTAGTGCCCAAGACCGCGCCCAGCCTGCCGCGGCTGCTCGACGATGCTGCCGCGCTAGCCGAGGTGATGAAGGCCAAGTCGATCAGCGAACTGGCGAAGCTGTCAGCAATCTCGGCTGAGTTGGCCGCGTTGAACGCTGAGCGTTGGGCGGAGTTTCGCGTGCCGTTCACCCCCGGCGAGGCCCGTCCGGCGATCTTCGGATTCAACGGGGACGTCTACCAGGGCCTAGCGGCACGCGACCGCTTCGGTACCGCCGACTTCACCGAGGCGCAAAAGACCCTGCGAATCCTGTCGGGGCTGTACGGCGTGCTGCGTCCGCTGGATCTGATCTTGGCCTACCGCCTGGAGATGGGCACCCGACTGGCCACTGAGCGCGGCGCGAATCTCTATCAGTGGTGGGACGGACGGATTACCGACCTGCTCCGCGCCGACCTGGCCGAATCTCCAGGAGCGCCGGTGGTGATCAATCTGGCCTCGACGGAGTACTTCACCGCCGTGCAGCCACACCGCTTGGCCGCCCGGGTGATCAGCCCGCGCTTCGAAGACACCGACGCCCGGGGTCAGCGCAAGGTGGTCTCCTTCTACGCCAAGCGGGCCCGCGGCGAACTGGCCGCCTGGCTGATCGCCCATCGCGCCCGGACGCCAAAGGCTCTGCTGGGATTCGACGCCGCCGGTTACCGCTATGACCAGGCATCCTCCAGCCCGGACCAACCGGTGTTCGTCCGCAGCTTCGCTGATCGGGGCTAACTCAGGCCGTAGGCCTTGTGGATCATCCAGATTGGGTGCTCGGTCTTGACCCCGGACGACTGCTCGATCTGCCAACGGCAGGTCTCGGTGTCACACAACGCCAACTCGGAACTGGTGGCTTTGACCATGTCGAACAGCGGCTTGCCGACGGCCTGGGCCACCTCGTACTTCTCCTTCTTCAACCCGTAGGTGCCGGCGATGCCACAGCAGGTCGCATTGGAGTCGACCACGGTTAGGCCAGGGATGAGTCGCAGCACTTCCAGGGCTGGCTTGCCGATGCCCTGACTCTTCAGCTGACAGGGGGCGTGATAGGGCACCGTCATCTCCACCGGGGCGAAATCGGTGGGTAGCTCGCCAGCTTCGTGAAGGTCGAGCAGGAACTCCATGATGTCGCGGGTGCGGGTGCCCACATCGCGCAGCCGCTCGTCCTCCACCCCCATGATCTCGCTGGCTTCATGCTTCAGCATGCCGGTGCACGAGCCGGAGGAGGAGATGATCGTCAGGTCTTTTCCGGCCGAGCGCAGGTCGTCGCACAGCTTCAGCACGCTCGCGCTGGCCTGCTTGAACAGCCCATTCGACTGTTGCGCCAGCCCGCAACAACCCTGCTTCGGCACCAGCACCTCAAAGCCAAGGCGCTCCAGCACCTCCACCGACTTCTTGGACGTTTCCACCTCGAAGTAGCCGCCAGCGCAGCCGTGGAAGAACACCACCGCCCCGCGCGGGAACGGTCCGGCAGGCGTGGCGCGCTTGGCGAACCAACTTTCGAAAGTCTGCGACTGCGGCGGCGGCATCGGAGCGTCAGCATGGACGCCGACCACCACCTCCATCACCTTACGCAGCGGCTTATTGTTCAGCACCGCCCGCGCCAGCGGAGCCACCGGGGTCATCAGCGTGCCCATCAGGACCGTCTGGCCGATCAGGCGATCCCGCAGCGGCATGTGGTCCGCTTTCATCACCGCGCGGGCTTGGGAGTTCAGTTCGGCGATCTGGACGCCTTGAGGGCAAACCAAGGTGCAGATGCCGCAACTGGAGCAGTAATCAAGGGAATGATCTACCGATTCGCCGTCACGGAAGCGCTCAGCCTGGGGGCCGACGAACTTGGGGCCGGTGAACAGCGGAGTGACCGCAGCCACCGGGCACTGGGTTTCACAGATGGTGCATTTCACGCACGAATCGAGACTGGCCCGCGACAGCGCGTGGCCAGCAAACTCCAGGCCTTCGCTGTTCATGCCAACTCCTTACTGATCGCCGCTGCGGCCACAATCGCGCTAGCCAGCGCGATGCCGTCCCCCGATTTTTCCGTCCAACCAGACGCGCCGGCGATGATGCCACCAGCGGCGTAAAGGTTGGCAAACACCGGGATGCCGGCGGCATCGACTGCCTGCATCTTCGGATTTACCGCAACCCCAACCTTGAACAGCGGTTGCTCAGGTCCCCAATACTCGCCATGGATCAGTGGCGTCTGGTCCAACCCGGCCAGGGGCAAATCAAACAGGGTCTCGCGCACCACCTGGTGGGAATCAAGGTTCAGCGCACCGGATTCGAAGCCGCCAGTTGCCAGCAGGAAGGCATCGGCGGCGTAGCCGCGTCCACCCAGCCCGGCGGCGGTGGTGACGCTGGTCACCCGATCACCGCTGCTGGCATAGCGCACCGTGCGCACCCCGGGGACGATCCGCACCCCGGCAGCCAAGGCCCTGGCGGTCAGTGCCTCGGTCAGCCTCAGGCCCGGAACCGACGGTGGTGGCAGCGGAATCTCGAACACCCGATGCGCCAACTTTCCGGCCAGATCGCGCCAGGCATGCAGATCTTTCAGCCCCAGCACCGCGGGCAGGCCGACGATTTCGTCTTCGCGGAGCTGATCGACCACCGCCTTGGCGAAGCGCACCCGGAAGTCCTCGTCGTCGAAGGCCCGGGCGTAGGTGAGACCGGAGGAGTCGATTTCGCCGTCGCGGGCCGGTACGTCAACCCAGAGGTGCCGTGCGCGCAGCCGTCCGCCATCTGGAAGTGGGGTGCGGGCAAGGTTCTCGGCGATCAACTGGGGCTGGAAGTCCTTCAGTCCCCGGATGCCGACGATCACCAACTTGGCCCCGTCGGTGACGTGACCGGCAATCATGCTCGGCTGAGCCAGACAGGTGGGACGGATCGCGCCGACGGCAGTTGGCAGCTGGTAGTTGCTTTCCGGATCGCCGAGAAGGAGCTCCGGCAGCAGCTTCTTC
This sequence comes from Propionicimonas sp., assembly GCA_013791955.1. Lineage (GTDB taxonomy): Bacteria > Actinomycetota > Actinomycetes > Propionibacteriales > Propionibacteriaceae > Propionicimonas. Next base: position 73,542 of record VMSW01000010.1, on the reverse strand, counting down.
AGATAGTCCAAGCCAGTCAGCACCGCCTTACCGCCGATCGCGGTGTAGGGGTGCGTCGTCGCGACCGAGCCAACCGCTTTGATGGGGTTAAAGACGCGCTCCGGGGCGTAGCCGAAGACGTCGATGGTGCCCTGGCCCAACTGCAGCCCGCCGAGCCCCTTGTGTAGCAGCACCACCTGCACGCCGACCTCAGCCAGGCGATTGGCGGCGACCAGACCGGCCAGGCCGGCGCCGATGACGACTACCCGGCTCATAGCACGACCTCACTGGTTGGCTGGGGAAGGTGTTCGACGTCGAGCGTGCCCTGGAAGATCCAGTTGTCGAGTGCGGTCTGGCGCACCTGATCGCCGTACAGGATGGGCCATAGCCCGATCCAGCGGTTTTTGAGGAAGAGCCGCAACAACCCGTTGGCCCGCTCGGAGTCGAGGTGGCCGGCGTCCAGGGCGATTCCGGTGGCGCGGACGCTGCAGAAGCCGCCCTGGCAAGGCCCCATGCCGAGGCGAAGTTGGCGGCGCAGGTCGTCAAAGGAGCCCGCGGGTTGGCTGGCCAGGGCGTCGGTGAACATCTTGCGGCTCATCAGCTCGCACTCGCAGATGATCTGTTCGTCGAAGCGGTCATGCTCGCGGTCGTGCAACCGGTCGCTGACGAGGTGGGTACGTCCAGACTCCGAGCCGGGAACCGGCTCAGCGTCCGTGCGGCAATCGCGGTGCTCGCCGCGCTTGTCACACATCGCATCCACGATGTGTTCAGCCATCAGCCGGTAGGTGGTCAGCTTGCCGCCACCGATGGTGAGCATGCCGTCCAACCCGTCGCGGGTGGTGTGATCGATGACTGCCATTCCGCGGCTCATATGCCTGGTGTCAGAGACGGCCACCCGATCATCCTTGATCAGCGGACGGGCCCCGGCCCAGGCGTGCAGGGCGCGGGAGTTGCGGAAGCCAGGAATGAGTACCTCGCCAGCGTCCAGCATCTGTTGCACTTCGTGGGCCTCGATGGCCAGGTTGTCGGGGTCATCAACCTTCACATCGGTGGTGCCGATGATGCTGACGGTGTGCGCTGGCACCAGGATGTCGCCATCAGCTGGGTAGATGCAGCGGTTGACTACCCGGTTCACCAGCCGGTGGTTCATCGCGATCATGATGCCGCGACCGGGCACTACCTCTACCGGGTGGGCACCGGCCATCGCGGCGATCTGCCCAGCCCATGGCCCGGCGCAGTTCAGCACGAAGTCGCACTCGATGAGCACCTCCTCGCCGCTGCGGAGGCTAGTGCAGCGAACTGCGGTCACCCTGCCAGCTTCAGTTTCGATTTTGGTGACCCGGTGGTAAGTGAGGATCTGGGCGCCATAGTGACGGGCTGAGTTGGCCGCACCCCAGACCAGCTTCCAGCCGTCCACCGTGCCATCGCGCACTTCGATAGCGCGGCTGATGCCCGGGTTCAGCCGAGGCTCATTGCGCAGGGCCTCGGCGACACTCACCTCACGGGCCCAAACCCCAGTATTGGCCGCACCTGCCAGGAACTTGTCGGCGAAGGTGGGGTCATCACCTGGACAGGTGACGAAGTAGCCGCCGGTCGATTCGATCGCACCAGCCTGGATCCGGGTCAGGATCTCATTCTCGCTGGCGCATTCCCGCGCAGACTCCGGATCAGAAACCACATAGCGGCCACCGGAGTGCAGGAGTCCGTGGAAGCGTCCGGTGGTGCCCTGGCCTAAATCGGCCCGCTCTACCAGGACGGTGCTGAAGCCGCGCATTGCCACATCGCGCACGACTCCGGCTCCGGTTGACCCCCCACCGATGACCACAACGTCAACAGCGAGTTTCCTCACCCGTTCCTCCGATCTGATCCGACGGAGCGAACCCGGGGTTCGACGCTGACCCTAGGCATCGCGAACGATGTCCGCCGTTCGCCATCAGCCTAAGCAGCCTCGGTTCGGATGCCCATCGGTCGAACCTTAGGTGGAGCAGACGTGCAAGCTAGGACGCTGCCGGTGAGAAATCGGCCCGCGCCGCCGAATTGCGGTCTTTGCCCCGGATTCGGCTCAGACCCGCAGCCGATCCAGCACCGCCCGAGCGGTGCCCTCATCGAGCACCAGGTCAGTCGCCGCGCCTGATCGCAGGGCACCGACGACCGCTGCCGCCCGCGATGGGTCGGCGACCACACAGATCCGTCGGTTGATGCGTTGCAGCTCCGCCGGAGTGAGGCCGGTGGCTCGGGCGTTGTGCGGAATGTCGGCATAGGTGCCGTCCTCTCGCAACAGCACCGTGCACACGTCGCCGACGACGCCGTCGGCGGACAGGTGGGCCATGTCGGTTTCGTCCAGGTAACCGGCGGTGTAGACGTGGGACGGAACGCGACCCTGCAGGCACCCCACCCCAAAGACCGCCAGATCGAGGTTGTCGTGCAAACGCAGCACGTTGCGCACCGAGCGTTCCCGCCACATCGCGTCCTTGGTGGCGGCGAAGTCGAAGAAGGCCGGCACCGGGAATAGCACCACCCGGGCGTCGAATGCTTCGCCGAAGGCTTGCAGGATCTCGCCGATGTAGGGGATTCCCGATCCGCGCTGGTTGGCTCCGCCATTGATCTGCACCACGGTGGCGTCCACCAGCGGCCGACGGCCCAGGTGTTTGACGATGTGCGACAACGTCACGCCCCAAGCCACGCCGATGAGCTGGTGATCGTCCACCATCTCAGTGAGCAATTTTCCGGCTAGCCGGGCCACCTGCTCGAAGCGCGCGGCCTCGTTCGCGTTCTCGCGCACCGAGACCATGTGCACCCGAACACCAAAGATTTGAGCCAGCGTCGCCGCCATCGGTGAGGCCGAGCCCTGGTGATCGGCGAGGCTTATGCGCACTAAACCTGAGTCGCGGGCGTCCTTCAGCAGGCGCGAGACCGAGGAGCGGGAAAGCTTCAGCTGTCGTGCGATGCTTTCCATGGTCTCGCCCTGGATGTAGTAGCGCGAGGCGGCTTGGTACATCTCCTCGTAGCGGTCGTTCATCTCGCCATCCTCCCGTTGCACGTTCGTGCACCGGTCTAGCGCATGCGTTCATGGGTTAGCAAGATGAAGCCATCGGTGGGACCGCGCTCGGTGTTCCACACAACGCAGTGTTCGAGTGGCAAGGGAGTCCTCATGAGCATGACCGCGACAGTGGTCTTCTCCTGCGAACCCCCTTCCCTCGGCTCCGGTGATCCGGTCCGCTCACTTGGCGGCTCGGCCTTCGTCCCAACTCCGGAACTGGACCCTGGAGTCGGGAGATGTGTTCGCTTGGTCCAGCAGCCGACTGACCGCAGTGAAGCGGTCGGTGTCGGCAATGACTACCGGAACCCGCGCCTTGGGGCCGGTTGGCCTCGGGGTACGTCCTCCCACCACCTCGGACGGACGTGGGGCTCAGCCCTACGCGAGTTCCGGTGAGCCTGCCCACATCTCAAGGTTGTTTACACCTCCCCAGTTTGGGGACCAGATTCAAAGACGCGTCCATGGCGGACGCCCAAGCTGACACCACGGTGTCGGAAAGTGAGTAAGAAGTGGGAGCTCTATTCCTCTCTGAGGTAGTCGGCACAGCGATGCTGCTCCTCCTGGGTGCTGGCGTCGTGGCCAACACTGCGTTGACGAAGTCGAAAGGCAATGGCACCGGGTTCCTGTTCGTGAACTTCGGCTGGGGCCTTGCGGTCTTCGCCGGCGTTCTCGTCTCCCAGGCATCGGGCGCTCATATCAATCCAGCCGTCACTCTGGGCCTGGCAGCTCAGAGCATCGCCAAGGGCGAAGCGGTTGACTGGGCCAAGGTGGGTGTCTACCTGATCGCTCAGCTGATTGGTGCCTTCATCGGTGCCGTCCTGGCCTGGGTTGCCTACAAGCAGCACTTCGACGAGGAGCCCGACCCGGCCACCAAGCTGGGCGTGTTCTCCACCGGTCCGGCCATCCGTAACTACGGCTGGAACCTCGCGACTGAGGCCATCGGCACCTTCGTGCTGGTGTTCGTGATCATCGCGGCCGGTTCGTGGAAGTCGGTTGACCTTGGTTGGCTAAGCGCCTTGGGCGTTGCCCTGCTGGTTGTCGGCATCGGCGCCTCCCTCGGTGGTCCTACCGGATACGCCATCAACCCTGCTCGTGACCTCGGCCCGCGCATTGCGCATGCCGTCCTCCCGATCAAGGGCAAGGGCGATTCGGACTGGAGCTACTCCTGGGTTCCGGTGGTCGGCCCGATCATCGGTGGCGTCCTGGCTGGCCTGTTGGCCGGTTACCTGCTGCCCGTCATGTGAATCCCGCCGGGTGGGTGAGCTCTGGATCCCATCTCACCCACCTGGTACCACCCGCCCCAACCCAATCAGGGAGACGTCGGTCAGTGCCGACCGCCTCCACCAACTTTCAGTTCGACAAAGATGTGGAAGGAACTTTCCATGGTTGACAAGTACATCCTCGCGATCGATCAGGGGACGACCAGCTCCCGGGCAATCATCTTCAACCACGAGGGACGCATCGTCTCGGTGGGCCAGAAGGAGCACGAACAGATCTTCCCGAGGGCCGGCTGGGTTGAGCACAACCCGGTAGAGGTCTGGGACGCGGTACGTGAGGTCGTCGCCGAGGCACTGGCCAAGGCGAGTCTGAACAAGGACAACATCCAGGCAGTCGGTATCACCAACCAGCGTGAGACCACTGTGGTGTGGAACAAGGAGACCGGCCTGCCGGTCTACAACGCGATCGTCTGGCAGGACACTCGCACCGGCAAGATCGTCGAAGAGCTCGGCGGTGGCGATCAGGACAAGTACAAGAGCCGGGTCGGCCTGCCGCTGGCCACCTACTTCTCCGGCCCGAAGGTGAAGTGGATTCTCGACAATGTCGAGGGCGCCCGCGCCGCTGCCGAGGCCGGCAAGCTGGTCATGGGCAACATGGACAGCTGGGTCATCTGGAACCTGACCGGTGGTGTGGATGGTGGCGTGCACGTCACCGACGTGACCAACGCCTCGCGCACCATGCTGATGGATCTGAAGACCCTGTCTTGGGATCCCGAGATCGCCGCTGACATGACCATTCCGATGAGCATGCTGCCCGCGATCAAGTCCTCGGCCGAGGTCTACGGCTATGGACGTGAAGAGGGCCTGCTCGGTGGCGTCCCGGTCGCTGGCGACTTGGGCGACCAGCAGGCGGCCACCTTCGGCCAGGCCTGCTTCGAAATCGGCATGGCCAAGAACACCTATGGCACCGGCAACTTCATGCTGATGAACACCGGTGAAGAGCCAGTGCCGAGCAAGAACGGTCTGTTGACCACCGTCTGCTACAAGATCGGTGACCGCAAGGCCGTCTACGCCCTGGAGGGTTCGATCGCAGTAACCGGTTCGCTGGTGCAGTGGCTGCGCGACAACCTGAAGATGTTCTCCTCGGCTCCTGAGGTTGAGGAACTGGCCCAGACCGTCGACGACAACGGCGGGGTCTACTTCGTGCCAGCCTTCTCGGGCCTGTTCGCACCGTACTGGCGAGCTGATGCCCGCGGCGCGATCGTCGGTCTGACCCGCTACGTCAATCGTGGCCATATCGCCCGCGCCGTGCTGGAGGCCACCGCCTTCCAGACCCGTGAGGTGCTGGATGCCATGAACGCCGACTCCGGGGTGAACCTGACCGAGCTCAAGGTCGACGGCGGCATGATCGCCAACGAGACCCTGATGCAGTTCCAGGCCAATCAGCTGGGCGTGCCGGTGGTACGTCCGGTGGTTGCCGAGACCACGGCGCTGGGCGCTGCCTACGCCGCTGGCATCGCGACCGGCTACTGGCAGGGCGAGCAGGACGTCATCAACAACTGGGCCGAGGACAAGCGTTGGACTCCGACTGCTGAGCAGGACGAGCGCAACCGCCTCTACCGCAACTGGAAGAAGGCCGTCACCAAGACCTTCGACTGGGTGGACGCCGACGTCGTCGAGTGACCCACCGCGTCAACTAACGCAGCAGTGCCGTCGGGGAGACCGGCGGCACTGCTGGTTTCCGGGGCCTAGCTGATGCCTGATTCCAGCCTGGTTCGGGGACGGTTCCAATGAGCAGCTCATGGGGACGGACCCCGTGCGCCGCGCTAGTTGGGGACGGTTCCACTTGGTGCTGCGCGGAGGAACCGTCCCCGTGAGCTGCGCGGAGGAACCGTCCCCGTGAGCTGCGCGGAGGAACCGTCCCCGTGAGTTGTGGGGGCTAACCGTCGGCTGGTCAGCTGCCGCTCAGCACCACTTCGGCGATACCGCCACTGAACTTGCCATCGCCAACCGCCGGCAGGGCGGTGAGGTAGACCAGCACGTAGCGCGACCGCAGATCGGTGAAGCTGAACTCGGCCGCCTCGGCGGCGTTCTTGGTCGCAGCGACCACCCGCCAGCTTTCGACCGTCTTGGTCGAGGCGGAGTTGCCCACCGGCACCCGAAGCTCCAGGTCAGTGCCGCGCCCGACCAGATGCACCTTCACGGTGTTGATCTGGCGTACCCCGCCCAGATCGAGCAACAAGCCAACCCCTGGCTTGTTGGCGAACTTCGAGGTGCGGTAGGAGTCGGTGGTCCAGGCAGTCTGGAGGTTCCCGTCAACAGCCAGCACCACCTTGGTGGAGTTCTCCCCACCACTGCCGCCGTCTACCTTGGGATCGAAATCGTCGGCCTTGGCGATGGCCAGCACAGCCAGGGCGTCCGGATCGGCCGGGTTCAGAGTCTGTACCCCGGCCGCGCCGATACCGACGGCGGCGACCACCAAGGCCGACAGCAGCATCAGCGGGACGTTGCGGGCCGAGCGGTTGGCAGCTGAGCCAGGTGGGGGAATCGGGGTGAAGTTGTCGGAGCGGGCAAGCATCGAGTCGACGAAGGCCTGATCTTCGGCGTCGCCCTCGGGGGAGTCAGCTGGCAAGCGCCCGCTGACGAAGACGTGGTGGGCCGCTGGGGTTGGCACCGGCGGACTAGCCGCAGAGCCAACCATGGATTCGGCCACCTCGGCCTCAGGACGGTTCAGGCGGGAACGCAGATCGCTGACCGCGTTGGCTGGCCCGAGCACCATCGACAGCTCAGCGGCAATTGCCTGGGCAGTGAACAGCCTGGAGGCGCGCCCCGGTGTGCCCTGGGAACGAATCCGCTCGTAGACCTGATCCAGTGCCGGCGCGACGCCGCCACGCACCCGGCTGGGAGTCAAGGCGCGACCCGCCTCTTCGGGCGCGGACGGCAGCCCGAACCGCTCGCCATGTGGCCAATGGGCCACCAGGCAGGCGTACAGCAGATCAGCCATGGCCTGCACGTCGGTGGCGGTGCTCGCCGCGGCGGCGCGGCCGTCGGAGTGCATGGCGGCGTCCACTTCGAAGCCGAGTAGCTTCAGGTTCCCGTTGGCGGTAATCAGCACCGTGGCCGGGTTGAGGTGTTGATGGAAGTGACCCTGGGCGTGCAGCGGAGCCAGGGCATCGGCTACCTCGCGCACCAACCAGGCGGTCTCCACCGAGGTCAGTGGCCCGCTGCGCAGCAGCTTCTCCAGAGTCTGGCCAGCCTCGTACTCATAGACCAGGTAGGCATTGACGCCATCGTTGGCCTCGACTACATCGAGCACCCGCAGGAATCTGGAGTCGGTGGTCACAGCCGCCGATCGGGCTGCGGCGAGCACCCGGGCAGTGCGGGCGTCGTCCTCGGCCAACAGGTGCACCAGCACCGGACGGCCGAGCACTGGATCAGTGGCCCGCCAGGTTTGGGTGCCTTCGTGGACGGCCAACTGCTCGGCCAACTCATAGCGATCGGCCAGCACCAGACCGACCACCGGGGCATTGGCCGGGTCGGGGTAGTCGAGTGGGTCGCTGATGCTCACCGCCACGAACACCCCGGTGCCGTCTGGGTCCGAGTTGGTCTGGTCCAGGGCGATCTCACCGGAGTCGATGGCCTCACCGGCTGGGTCAGTGGACTGCGAGCCCACGATGGCTTCGGTCGCGTCCGCCTCGCCATCGTCGCGGCCGCGCCGACGCAGAATGTCGAATAGCGCGGCTGCTTCTGGAATGCCCATCCGCTTGGCGATGAAGAAAAACGCCAACAGGGCGACTACCCCGGCCAGGGCGAAGCCGACCAATCGCAGCCCGGCATTGGTGTTGGTCGCGAACAGCCAAGTGATCACCCAAGCCAGCGCGACGGCCACTACCGCCGGGGCGAGCAGTTTGAGGATGTGATTCAGAATCGTGGCCCCGGCCAGATCTGGCAGTCGCTTCTTCAACGCCAGGTGCGTGAGGAAGGCGCCCAGGAAGTACGACAGGGCATAGGCCAGCCCAAGTCGGGCAGCGACGGTGGACGGGCTGTCCCAGGCCATCACCAGCATGATCGCCAAGGCGGCATTCGCGCCGCTGATGGCGATCTGCAGCAGGAAGGGGGTCTTGGTGTTGTCGAGGGCGAAGAAGGCTCGCAGGTAGAGGTATTGGATCGTGTAGGGCACTAGGCCGATGCCGAAGCCAGCCAACGCCCACGCCACGAAGTAGTAGTCACTCGCGCCGGTGCCGTTGCCGAAGATGAGCCGGGCGATCGGGTCGGCCAGGACGATGAAGGCCACCGAGGCCGGCACCAGGAAGGTCAGGGCCAGGCGCAAGGCGCGCTCAGTTTCGACCCGCACCCCAACGCGGTCGCCGGCGACGGCGTATTTAGAGGCCATCGGTAGCATCGCGGTGGCCAGCGAAATCGTCAGCAGTGAGTGCGGCAGGATCCAGATGAGGTATGCGTTCTGATAGGCCGTCACCCCAGCCCCGGCTTGGCCGATAGCCGCACCGGTGGAAGCTGCGCTGGTGGCCAGGTTGGTCACGACCACCTGCGCCAATGAGGTCAGGGCCACAAAGCCGACCATCCATTTGGCCACCTGGAACGTGCGGCCCAGGCCGGTGCCCTTCAGATCGAACCGGGGACGGTAGGCGAAGCCAACCCGGCGCAGGTAAGGAATCAGCGCCAGGGTCTGCACCACGATGCCGAGGGTCGAACCCACCCCAAGCAGCCACACCTGCTGATCGGTGAAAGCGAGATACGGGGTGGTTTGGGTGCCCCAGATCCACAGGTAGAGGCTGAAGACCGAGATTGACACCACGTTGTTGAGAATCGGGGCCCACATCATCGGGCCGAACTTCTCGGTGGCGTTGAGCACCTGGCCGATGAGGAAGAACACCCCGAAGAAGAACAGTTGCGGCATCGTCAGGTAGGTCATCAGCAGCAGCGAGCGCCAATGCTCAGCCAGTTCCGGGGTCTGCCAGCTGGACGCGTACACGCTCATTACCAGTGGAGTGGCGACGGTGAAGATGACGGTGACGGTGCCGAGAATCAGCAGGAAGCCGGTGATGATGCGGTCAACGAACGCTTTGCCGCCGTCGTCATCGTTCTTGACCGCCCGGACGATCTGGGGCACCAGAACGTTGTTGAGGGTGCCGCCAGCCAGCAGCATGTAGAGCGAGTTGGGCACGAACATGGCGACGTTGAACACGTCTACCCTCAGCGTGGCATTGCCAAGGATGAACGCGATCAGCATGGTGCGCACCACGCCGAGTAACCGCGAAATGGCAGTGCCAGAGGCCATCAAAGCGGTGGCATTGAGGAGTCGTCGCCCGCCGCCGGGATCGGTCGGGGCCGAAGTCATAGACGTCGATTGCGGGCTTTCGCTCATGACTCCCTAGCGGTCTGCGATTCGGTGGTCTGGCTATCACGCCGGCGGACCTGACGGATTCGCCAGGCGGTGGCTCCAACCAGCACCACGCCGGAGACGCCGACGATGATCCAGGCGACGATACCCAACTCGGTCACTTCAATGGTCAGCGGTACGTCCGCGCTCACTCGGCGCCCACTGGCCGTGGTCAGGTGGGCCGCGGCGGTGATCAGGCCATTCGCGCTTGCCTCGGGTCTGATGTTCACCGTCTGGCTTTGGCCCGGATCGACGGTGATCACCTCGGTTGGTGGCACGGCGAGGCGCTGCGGGTTGTCGGTGGTCACCTCCACCCGAACCTGAATCGGTTCGAGGGAGTGGTTGGTGACGGTCACCGGGAACTGGTTGCTGCGGGCCGACATCACGAACCGTGGGCTGACGCTGAGATGCACCCGCTCGCTGACTGCCGGGCGCCCGATCAGTCGGCTCAGGCCGTCGGTGTAGGCACGACCGGCCCCCTCATCGGCTATCCAGGAAGTCGAGATCGAGCGCAGGTAGGCCGCCTCCCGCTGCGCGGTGAAGGCTGATTCGGGCACCAACTCGGCGTAGGCGGCGAAGTCGCTGGAGAGCCGACCCAGTTCGCCGAACTGCTCATCGCCGAGCCGATCGATCTTGGTGGTGCTGAGCTCAGCATTCCGGGACGGGGAGCTGGCCAGCAGTGCGCCCAGGCCACGGTCGGTCACCCAACCAGGCCGGGCAGCATCGTCGGCGGCCACGGCCGCTGCAGTGGTGAGGAGACGCATTTGGCCGGCCTTGCCACAGATCACGGTCTGGGCCAGCACGAGTTGGCGATCGGTGATCGCCACCGTCGGGTCAGTGGAGGCCGCTGCAGCTTGCACTAGCGGGACGGCCAGAATCCGCACGCCTGAGCCAGCCTGTTGGAGGGCGCCAGCCGCTCGACTATTGGTGGCCAGTACGGCGTCGGCCCCGGACTGCTTGAGGAACGGCAGGCTGGCGGTGTTCACCACCGCGCCAGTCGGGACCACCACCAGCGGCAGCCCGCCGATGCCCTCGACGGTGGCCGAGACCGTCTTCGACCAGGGCAGCACATCTTGATGGCCGCTCGCTTGAGCACCATCGGTGTCGGGGTTACCGAAAAGCGTGCGGGCACCCCGTTCAGGGTTCAGTTTGGTGAATCGGCTCAGCCAGTCAGCGGCGACCTGCTGGCCGGCCCCGGCAGTGGTGGCGGTGCCGTCGAAGAGCTGGTAGCCGTCGGCCTGATCGCGCACTTCGTCGAGCAGGGCCGGATCGATCAGCCAGCTGCGTCCGGTCTCGGCCGCGTTGAGCAGCGCGCCAAGGCGTCCGGTCAGTTCGGCGGTTAGCTGGTCATTGACGAAAATACTGGGGGCCAGTTTGGTCGGGGCTGAGCTGAGCAGCACGGCTGAAGTCAGCGGCACCTGGCCCTTGCCCGGCAGCGGGACGAAGGTGCGCACCTTGGCGACCACGCTGTTATTGCTGCTCTGATCGGCGGTGGCCACCACATCGGCCCCGAAGGAGTAAACCGCGCCGCGAGCGTCGAAACCCAGCTGGGACAAGGTCGCCGACAGCTTGAACTGCCGACTGGCCCCCGGCTCGAAAGCGGTGATGGAGTTGGTGACCTGCAGGTAGGTGCCGGTCGGCCAACCGCCCCAAGTGGAGCGGCCATCAGCCACCGCAACCAGGCTGGCTTGATCGCGAATCGGATCCCGCGAGCGCCACAGGTGCGCGACCACGCCGTAGGCGGGCACGGTGTCGGTGTTGGTGAGAGTGAACTTCACCGTGACCCGATCATCGGCTTTGGTGCCCGAGGTGGTCAGTGAAGTCATCACCAGGCTCAGCTTGATCGTCTCGTCTGCTTGGGCTGGCGCGGCCGTCCCCAGCCCGAGCCCGAGGGCGGTGAAAGTGACTGCAGCCAGTGCCAGTCCGCGGGCCAGCCGGCCGACCCAGGTAGCGCCTCTCGTCACCGTCCCATGGTAGGGGGTGTCTCGGTTGGACGACGCGCCGCCCGTCGGGTCTGGGCCGCTGCGGCGCTGTGTTTTGGGTCAGCCTGCGGCTACCGGTGGCAACTGGGCGGCAATGGCCGGGGTCAAAGCAAGCGCCCAGGTTCGGGTGATGTGGTTGGTGTCGCGATAGATCAGGATGTGGTTGATCACCGTCGGGCACACCTTGTCGGTGCACATCTGCTTGTCCAGGCCCACTACTCGGGTTCCCGGCACCTGTGCGGCGGCCTCGCCCACCTCGTCGTTTTCGGCCAGGGCCTTGCCCACTGGTGCCGCGCACGTCTCGGGGCGCTCATAGTTGGCCGTCATGCAGCGCATGACGGTCGGAATCGGGCTGGGGGTGTCCCGGAAGGCCACTACCGGAATGCCAGCCTGGGCGAGCTTGCGCCAATACTCCACGTAACCGCGGACGCCAGCCTGTGGGTCCTGCTTGAGGCCCACCCAGTCGATCTTGGACCAGGCCACACTGATCAACAGCTCCGGCGGATCGGCCAACAATTTGTTCAACAGTTCAGTGTTGGCCTGACGGCACTTGATCAGGTTCTTGGTCTCCTTGCCGCGGGTAGTGGCATTGAACGGGCAGGAAGCGTGGGTGTAGACCTCCAACCGCCAGTGCCGCTGGGCTGCGATCACCGACAGTGGGGTGATCATCACGTTGGCGTGCGAATCACCCACCAGCACCACCCGAACCGCCGAGGAGGGATCGCCGGCGAGACAAAGCGGGGTGGTTAGCGCATCAACCCGCGCTTGGCACTGGTGGGGATCAGCCCCCGGTGCCGGGACCGCCAACATCGCCTCTGCTGGGCGATCCGCCGCGGCGCGCAGCGGGTCGGGGGTCATCGCCGGAAAGCCTGCGGGGAAGGCCGGGAGTGGGCCGAAGGTGTCGAGAGCAGGGCGGTAGCTGGCCGCCTGCTCCTTAACCGAGTCGGCGCGGTGGGCCCAGTCGGCCTCAGTGGCCAGGACGCGCAGCGGCAGCGCCAGGCAAACCAAAGAGGTGACCACCAGGCCGGCGGCGGCCAGCCCCAACACTTTGCGTGGTGCTGCAACGGCCCACCGGCGGGCCCGGAAGGGCTGCTCGACGTAGCGGTAGCTGAGGTAGGCCGCGACCAGGGTGGCGGTCACGATGCCCGCCTTGAGCCACCAGGGGAATCGGGTGGTTTGCCAGATCGTGGTCGCGCCCACCACGAAGCCGAAATGCCACAGGTAGATCGAATAGGACCAGTCACCGACGGCCTGGATCGGCCGCCATTCGATCAGCTGGGTGAGGCTAGCCAGGCCACTGGTCCGGCCAGCCGCGATGATCAGGGCGGCACCACCGACCGGCAACAGGGCCGCAAAGCCGGGGAAGGGGGTGTCGCCATTCAGCCGCCAGCAGGCCAGGGCGATCAGCAGGTAGCCGAGGAGCGCGATGGCTGCGCGCAGACGGGGACGAGCCACCGGGTCGCGGTAGAAAGCGGCTAACACTCCGCCCAGGCCGAGTTCCCAAAGCCGTCCGATTGAGGAGAAGTAGGCGGTGGCGTCGCCGTCCGACACTTGGAGAACCGAGTAGAGGAAGGAGGACGCGACGAGTACCGCAAATGCCGTGCCGATCCAGCGCTGGGTTCGCTCGGTGGCCGTCGGTGCCGATTCGGCGTCGCGGCGGAGCCGAATGATCAGCCAGGCAGCCCCCACCAGGATGATCGGCCAGACCAGATAGAACTGCTCCTCGACCGACAACGACCAGAAGTGCTGAAACGGAGTGGGCACATTGTCGGCGGCCAGGTAGTCCACCGATTCGCCAGCCAGCGCCCAGTTTTGGAAGTACCAGGTGGCGGCGAGCCCTTGGTCACCATTTCGCCGGATCTCCTCTATGGGAAAGGTGAATCCGACCACGGCAGCAGTAACCACGATCACCAGCAGGCTGGCCGGCAGGATGCGCCGCGCACGGTTCGCCCAGAAGTGAGCCAGTGAGAGCGTCCCTCGCTCGGCGACCTCGGCGAGCATGTGCCGGGTGATCAGAAAGCCGGAGATCACGAAGAACACGTCCACGCCGACAAATCCGCCCGGAAGCAGCCGCGGGGCGATGTGGTAGATCACCACCGCGGCAACCGCGATGGCCCGCAGGGCCTGAACTTCGGTGAGCGTCTTTCGCACCTCGCGCGCACCTTCCAGTTGGGTTGAATTCGCGGCGCGCCAATCCACGGCGCGCAATGTAGCCAACGAAGATGACGCCCGGGTGGTTGTTGAGTGACGGATACGGCGCACCAGGCCAAGGCCGGTCATCGTCGGTAGACTCACTGGTTGTGCCAAGCCTCACCCGTGACCAGCGCGCCGCCCTTGATCAGGCACTGGCGGCCGGACCGAAGCTGACCGCACTCAACAAGGCCTTCATCGAGGCCGGTTTTGAGTTGTATCTGGTTGGCGGTTCGGTGCGCGATGCGTTGTTGGGCCGGTTGACCACCGACTTGGACTACACCACCTCGGCCCGTCCCGACGACATCGAGGCGCTGGTGCGTAAGGCCACCAACGCGGTATGGGACGTCGGCCGTGACTTCGGCACCATCGCCTGCCGGATCACCGAAGCCGATGGCAGCGACTGGTTGGTGGAGATCACTACCTTCCGCGCCGATGCCTACGAGGCCGATTCCCGCAAGCCGTTGGTCGCCTTCGGCGATCACCTTGGCGGGGATCTGATTCGACGTGATTTCACCATCAATGCGATGGCGCTCGATGTGGCCACCGGTGAACTGCTCGATCCGTTCAAGGGCGCCGACGATCTGGACGCGATGCTGATCCGCACGCCCTCAGCCCCGGAAATCTCCTTCTCTGATGATCCGCTGCGGATGATGCGCGCGGCCAGATTCGCCTCCCAGCTGGGGTTCCGTCCGACCCCAGAAGTGGTGGCGGCGATGAAGGCCGACGCGGCGCGGATCAAGATCATCTCGGCCGAGCGCGTGCGTGATGAGCTGATCAAGCTGATGCTCAGCGACAACCCCCGCGCCGGGCTTGATCTGTTGGTGGAGACCGGGCTGGCTGACCTCGTCCTGCCGGAGTTGCCTGCCTTGCAGCTGGAGCGCGACGAACACAACCAGCACAAGGACATCTACCAGCACACGCTGACGGTGATCGAGCAGGCGATCGAGTTGGAGCGCCAACGCGGACACGCCCCTGACCTGATCAACCGGCTGGCGGCGCTGTTCCACGACATTGGCAAGCCGCGCACCCGCAAGTTCGAGCCGGGCGGAAAGGTGTCCTTCTATCACCACGATGTGGTGGGGGCGAAGATGACCCGCAAGCGGATGCAGGCGCTGCACTTCTCCAACGATGAGATCAAGGCAGTGTCCTCGCTGGTCGAGCTGCACTTGCGCTTCCACGGCTACGGCGAGGGCCAATGGACCGATTCGGCCGTGCGTCGCTACGTCCGTGACGCCGGCGATGAGCTGGAGCGGCTGCACATTCTCACCCGTGCCGATTGCACCACCCGCAACCAGCGCAAAGCCGACAATCTGCGCCGGGTGTACGAAGAGCTCGAATGGCGCATCGATGAGCTGGGATCGCAAGAGGAACTCAACGCCCTGCGGCCCGATCTCGACGGCACCCAGATCATGGAGATCCTCGGTATCGGCGAAGGCCGCGAGGTTGGTGCGGCCTACAAGTTCCTATTGGAGCGCCGCATCGAGGACGGTCCGCTCGGTGCCGAAAAGGCCCGCGAAGCGCTGCTGGCCTGGTGGGCCGAGCGCCAGCAGGGCTGAGGGTCTGCAGATGCTTGCACCTAGTTCCCTGAGCTTGTCTCCCAGTTCCCTGAGCTTGTCTCCCAGTTCCCTGAGCTTGTCGAAGGGTCGCCGAGCGCCAAGGAGTTCCCGATGACTGCTTGGCAGCCCGCGAACCACCCGGTGGCTGCCGTGGCTTTCGACTGCGACGGGCTCTTGGTAGAGACCGAGTCGTGTTGGACGATCGCGATCTCAGCGCTGTTTGCCAGCCATGGTTTGGAGTTCACTCCCGAGTTGAAGGCACGGCTGATTGGCACCACCATCGACTACAACGTGATGCTGATGGCTGATTGGTTCAACCGTCCCGGCGGTGAGGCCGAGTTGAAAGCGGAACTGACCGATTCGGTGGCCGCGGTGATCTCGTCCCGAGCTGAGCCGATGCCGGGCGCAGCTGAGTTGGTTTCGGCATTGCGGGGACATCTGCCGCTGGCCGTGGTCAGCAATTCAGAGCGTCGCTTGGTCGAGCTGTCGTTGGGGCGGGCCGGGCTGACCGGTGTGTTCGAGGTCATCGTCGCTGGCGAGGACGTGGCCAACGGCAAGCCGGCCCCGGATCTCTACCTGCGCGCGTGTGAGTTGATGGGTGCTGATCCGTCGACGACCCTGGCGTTCGAAGACTCACTGGTGGGAGTGAACTCGGCCAAAGCTGCGGGCTTGACGGTGGTGGGCGTGCCGACCGTCACCCAGGACGGGTTCGCGCCCGATCACCTGTTGGCATCGCTGACTGACGAGGGCCTGGTGGCCTGGGCGGACTCCTTTGCCCTTCGACAAGCTCAGGGAACGGGGAGACGGGCTCAGGGAACTTAGCCCCCAGTTGGCTGAGCTTGTCGAAGCCCCTTGAAGCCTGGCCCTTTCACCTGCTCAGGACGACAATGGAGTTATGGCTGGCAACGAGGCAGCGCAGGCGCGAACCAATAGGCGCATCGCCTGGGTTTCGTTGCTGCTGTTCGTGCCGTGCTTCTTTGGCGCCTTCCTGGTGGGCGAGGGCCTGATCAGCCTGCTGGGATATGAGGTGGGCGACTCAGTCCGTCCGCCAATCTGGGCCGCGATGGTGGCCACGGTGCCCGCGCTGGTGGTGTTCGCTCTGCCGCTATGGCCCACCTGGGTCTTCGGAAGGAGGGCCGGGGATCGGAAGGCGATGATTCCGTTCTGGATCGAGGCGGTGCTGGTGACGGTGTTCGTCGTGTTGAACACGGTCCCGTTGGGTCAGTAGTTCAATCAGCCCAGCCCTGCGGGTTCAGTCCCGGCCTGCGATCCTGGGAATAGTTAGCCTAACTAATGAGTTAAGCTAACGATGTGAACGATACGACGATGACCTCCCTAGCCAACGACCTGCGAATAGCTTGCCAGCGGGTGTCGCGTCGCGTCCGATTCGAATCCAGCGCCGAGCTGCCCCCGCATCACGTGAGTGCGCTGTCGAACCTTCGCCGCCGTCCGCTCACTCCCGGCGAACTTGCCGAAGCCGAGCGGGTCAGTGCGCCGTCGATGACCAAGACGGTGAATTGCCTGGTCGACAAAGGTCTGATTGCCCGCGTTGATCACCCCGACGATGGTCGCTGCAAGGTGCTCAATCTCACCGTTGAGGGCGGCGCAGCGCTGGATCGCATCGCGGCAGCCCGCGACGACTGGATGGTGCGGCAGCTCGACGGCCTCACCAAAGGCGAACGCGCCTTGCTGCGCGAGGCCACCGATCTGCTAAATCGGGTGCTTGGCGAGTGAGCACGGCAACCGCTGAGCGGGTGCCGCTCTTCTCGGCTTTGGCACTGCGCAACTACCGCCTGTTCTGGACCGGCGGCTTCATCTCGAACATCGGCACCTGGATGGCACGCGTCGCCCAGGACTGGCTGGTGTTGACGATCCTCACCAACAACTCCGCGATCGCGCTGGGCATTGTCACCGGGTTGCAGTTCCTGCCGACCGCACTGCTCTCGCCGTGGGCCGGCTCATTGGCCGACCGGTTCGACAAGCGCAAGCTGCTGATGCTCACCCAGGCCGGGCTGGGCATCACCGGGACGGTGCTGGCGGTGCTGGTCATCGGCGGCTGGGTGACGCTGTGGCAGGTGTATCTGCTGGCGTTCCTTCAAGGTGTTGCCGCCGCCTTCGACACCCCGGCGCGGCAGGCCATCGCGCCCGAAATGGTGCCGGAGAAGCTGATTGGCAATGCGGTCGGACTCAACTCCACCAGCTTCCATTCCGCGCGCCTGATCGGCCCGGCCGTTGCCGGGCTGACCATCGCGGTTTGGGGCGTCGGCCCGGCGCTGGCGATCAATGCCCTGAGCTTCATCGCGACCCTGGCCGCGCTGTTCTGGATGAACCCGGCCGAGCTGAAGCCGTCCCCGCGCGGGCCGAGTTCTGGTGGGGTCCGCGAAGGTCTCCGCTATGTGCGTCGGCGTCCGGACATTCTGTTGGTGCTGTTCCTGATCTTCATGCTCGGCACCTTCGGGTTGAACTTCCAGCTCACCAACGCGCTGATGGCCACCTCGGTCTTCCACGTCGGACCGACCGAGTTTGGTTACATGGGCTCGGTGATGGCCATCGGCTCGTTGAGCGCGAGCTTGATCGCCGCCGGACGAACTGAAGTGCCGATGCGGCTGATCGTTGGTGCGCTGGCTGTCTTCAGCGCGATCCTGGTAGTGATGTCGGTCGCGCCGAGCTTCCTGCTCTACCTGGGCCTGTTGCTGCTGGCTGGCTTCTCCGCCCTGACCGTGATGACCGCAGCCAACACTTCGGTGCAACTCAGCGTCGAACCAGTGATGCGCGGCCGGGTGATGGCGCTCTACATGGCCATCTTCCTCGGCGGCACCCCGATTGGCTCACCGCTGTTGGGTTGGATCGGGGACGCCTGGGGCCCGCGGTGGACGATCGCGATCGGCGGCATCGCCTGTGGCGTGAGCGCCACCGTTGCGGTGGTCTACCTGCTGCGCCGTCGCGGCTGGGCCTGGCCCTGGCGTCGGGCTAGCCTCGACATGGCCTACGTCGCCCTACCCGATGCGGTGCGCTGAGCCCCACCCAATTCCCTGAGCCCCACCCAGTTCCCTGAGCCCCACCCAGCTCCCTGAGCCTGTCGAAGGGTCAAAAAGGGGGCTTCGACAAGCTCAGCCAACTGTGGTGGGGTCAGCCAACTGTGGTGGGGTCAGCCAACTGTGGTGGGGTCAGCCAACTGTGGTCGGGCCAGCCAACTGTGGTCGGGCCAGCCAACTGTGGTGGGGCCACCCAGTTGTGGTGGGGTCAGCCAGTTGTGGTCGTGGTTTCGACGACAGCCGCGCGCACCTGCTTGCGAATCACCTTGCCGAGGATCGAGCGGGGTAGCTCGGGCAGCGCAATGATCTGGCGGGGCACCTTGTAGGCCGCCAGACGCTCCTTGCACCAGGCGCGCAGTCCGACCTCGTCCAACTCTGCACCGGGACGCAGGATCACCGCGGCCACCACCAGCTCGCCGCCGCCGGATGCTGGCATGCCAACGACTGCGGCTTCGATGATGTCCGGGTGAGTGTGCAGCACCGACTCAACTTCGGAGGGGGAGACGTTGAACCCGCCGGAGATGATCAGTTCCTTCACTCGATCCACGATGGCGGTGAAACCATCCGCGTCCACCGTGACCACATCGCCGGTGCGCAGCCAACCACCGGGCAGCAGCGTCTTGGCGGTTTCGGCAGCGTTGTTCCAATAACCGCTGAACACCTGCGGCCCCGAAATCAACAGCTCGCCGCGCTCACCTTGGGCCACCTCTTTGGTGGGGTCTTCCAGGTCGACCACCTTCATCAAGGTGCTGGGGAAGGGGACGCCAATAGTGCTGGCCCGCCTACTCGGCGCGAATGGGTTGCCCAGACAAACCGGGGATGCCTCGGTCATGCCGTAGCCCTCCACCAGCAGTCCGCCAGAGACGCTCTCCCACAACTCGACTACCGAGATCGGCAGGTTCATCGCCCCGGAGATGCAGTACTTCGCGCTCCTTAGACTGATGCCGCGCTCCTTGGCGCGCTCAGCGGTGCGCTGGTAGATCGGCGGGACGGCGCAGTAGACCGTTGGTGGGGTCTTCTTGGCTGCGTCCAGCACCAAATCGACGTCGAAGGCGGGGAAGATCACCAGCCGGGCCTGTTTCAGGATCCCGTAGGTGAGGAACAGGGTCATGCCGAAGGCGTGGAACATCGGCAGGATCGCGTAGAAGTTCTCTTTGCGATACTCCGCCCCGTGCATCCAGGCTTCGCCCTGCCGGGCGTTGCTGAACAGGTTGAAGTGAGTGAGAATCGCGCCCTTGGGCGCTCCGGTGGTGCCCGAGGTGTACTGGATCACCGCTACGTCGTGCACTTCTGGACGGGGGTGGGCCTCGTCCAGTGCCGGGGCTGACAGGAGTTCCTCCCAGGGCAGCGTGCCGCTGACCGGCGCGGTGAGCTTGGCGCGGGTTTTGCGCAGGCTGGGAATCGGCAGCCGCAGGGCCAACCGCTTCACCGTCGGGAAGGCCTTGAGCAGATTCACCGAGACGATCTTCTCAACGGTCACATCGTTGGGAATCGCCTGCACCTTGGGCACGGCAACGTCCCAGCAAATCGCCACTCGGGCGGCGTGATCCTCGAAGATGTGCCGCAACTCACGCTCGGTGTAGAGCGGGTTGTGTTCCACCACGATCGCACCCAGGCGCAGCACCGCGTAGAAGGCCACGACGTGTTGGGGGCAGTTAGGTAACACCAACGCCACCCGATCACCGGCTTTCACCCCAAGACGACGCAACCCTTCGGCGGCTCGACTGATCTGGTCACCAAGCTCGGCATAGGTGGTCGTGCGACCAAAGAACTCGGTGGCCACGCAGTCTCCGGCTTCGGCGACGGAGCGCTCGTAAAGGGCTACGAGTGACTGAGTGGGGAGTTCGATCTGCGCTGGAACTCCTGCTTGATAGTGCTTGACCCAAGGTGCATCCACGGCTTGACCCTAGCGCTGCCAGCGCGCGCTGGTGCTCTGAACCCCGGACGGGTTCGCGTCGCGCCGGAGAATGGGGGCCGGCAAGGGATGTCCCCGCCACCTGGGCTCAAATCAGCGCGCGGAGAGTTAGGCTGAATGCTGGGTATGTGATTGCTCCCGGACCGCTCTGCAGCGGACTACCCAAGGGGGTTTGGTCGTGCGTGGACTGTTTGCCTTGCTGGGTTCGGTGGTGCTGACTCTTGGCCTGGTGATCGGCCCGGTTGATGCCCAGGTGGCAGCCCTGGCGGCGTCGACTTCAACGCCTTCAGTCTCGCCGGGGTATCCGATTCGAGGGCGGGCCTTCGTGGTCTCTGGGCGCCTGTCGACGAAGGTGGCTCGGCCGGTGGAGTTGCAGCGGAAGGTCGGCAGTAAGTGGCGCCGGGTGGCCACCGCTACGACTGCTGCCAATGGCCGCTACTCGTTCACCACAGCCGCAGCGGCGTCGTCGGTGAAGATCCGAGTGGTGGCCGCTCGGGTGAAGGTCGGCACTAGGACCTATGCCCGAATCGTCTCCAAATCGCGTAGTTTCCGGACGGTGAAGGTGACCCCAGCCACGCCGTTGGTGGGGGCAGTCTTCACGGTCTCGGAATCGCTTGGCCAGAAGCGGGCCCGACCAGTGGTGTTGCAGCGTCGCACCAGTGCCGGCTGGGTTCAGATCGGGGCGAGCAAGTCGGCCAAATCGGGCGCCTTCACCATCTCGGCGAGGCTGCCGGCGACCGCTGACCTTCGGGTGGTGGCGCCGCGGGTGAAGATCGCCAAGAAGACCTATCCGAAGCGGACGCTACCGACCTTCCGGGTGACCACCCTCACGCCCGGGTCGCTGGTGATCGCCACAACGGCACTTCCCTCAGCGGTGGTTGGCACCGCCTACCGGGCGAGTCTGAGTCTCGCCGGCGGGGTCGCGCCGTACCGCTGGTCGGCGTCGGGGTTGCCTGCCGGGCTGACCATCAACCCAACGACGGGGGTGATTTCCGGCACGCCAAGCACGCCAGGTTCGGCCACTGTCGAACTGACCGTCGGTGACGTCAACAACAAGACCAACACCAAGGCCCTCACCATGGAGGTGGGCCCAGCCGGATCGATCACCACTGCGAGCTTGCCCAACGCCGTCGTGGGCACGGCCTACACCGCGACGCTGGCAGCCTCCGGGGGCTCGTTGCCCTATACCTGGGCAGTAGCCGGGTTGCCGGCTGGGCTGAGCTTGACCTCCGCCACCGGCGAGATCGCGGGAACACCCACTGCGGCCACCGCTGGCGCGAGCCTCACCGTCACGCTGACTGATGCTGACGGCAAGACCGTCACCAAGGCCCTCACCATGGCGGTGACTCCAGCGGTGTCGATCACCACCACCACGCTGCCGGGACTGGTCGTCGGTACGGCCTACTCCGCAACCCTGGCTGCCACTGGCGGAACTGAGCCCTACACCTGGGCGGTGACGGGGTTGCCGTCCGGCCTGAGCTATAACGCCAGCACCGGGGTGATCGCCGGGACGCCCACCGTGACGGCCAGCGCCAACCTCGGCGTGACGGTCACCGACGCCAACGACGCCACCGCCACCAAGTCTTTGGCGGTGAAGCTGAAGGTGCTGGCCATTTCGGCTGGGTCCGCCCACACCTGCGCGATTGTCGGCGGCGCGGCGCGCTGTTGGGGCTCGAATGGGTCGGGGCAGCTGGGCAAGACCCCCTCTGCGTCCACGGCCACACCGAATACCGTGCCCGGCCTCACCAGCGGGGTCACCGCGATCGCTGCTGGCGGCAACTTCAGTTGCGCGATTAAGAGCGGGGCGGCCTGGTGTTGGGGCAGCAACCAAAACGGCCAACTCGGCGACGGGACGGGCTTCGACAGCTCAACTCCGGTGGCCGTGCTGGGGATGTCGAACTATGTGACGGCGATTTCTGCCGGTGACCGCCATGCCTGCGCGGTGGTGTCTGGCATCGCGAGGTGTTGGGGCTACAACGGCGAAGGGCAACTTGGCAACGGCACAGTCAACAGCAATACGGCCCCAGTAACGGCCCAAGGTTTGACGAGCGGCGTGACCGCCATCGCCGCCGGAGCTGACCACAGTTGCGCGGTGGTGAGCGGGGCGGCGAAGTGCTGGGGGTCGAACAACGCTGGCCGGCTCGGGGATGACACAAGCCTGAACAGACTCATTCCGGTGTCGGTGTCCGGCCTGAGTAGCGGCGTTACTGCGGTCGTTGCCGGCAGCGCGCACACGTGTGCAATCGTGAGCGGCCACGCCTGGTGTTGGGGCGACAACGGGGCCGGACAGCTCGGTGTCAGCGGCTTTGGGGCGTATGACACCCCTCAGCAAGTTTCATTGGGTGGTGGCGTGGCCAACATCGTGGTTGGCCAGGAACACTCCTGTGCTCTTGCTGGTGGGGCGCCCGGTTGCTGGGGTGGCAACACCGACGGCCAACTCGGCGACGGCACCACCACCCAGCGGCCGGTTGTGCGGGGCGTGTCTGGGTTGGACGATGGCGTCACCGCCGTTGATGCTGGCCAGGGACACTCCTGCGCGGTGAGGGACGGAGTCGCCTCGTGTTGGGGCCGCAGCACCGACTACCAGCTGGGTGTGGCCGCGACTGCCGATCAGCTAACGCCGGTGGTGGTGGCGGGTCTGGGTGATTGACCCAGCCCATCCAGGGGCGATCCGCTGGTCACTGCTGAGAAGCTGGTCCGGTGCCTTCGTTGAGGGGCAGCAAGAGCGCATCATTAAATGCTCGACAAATGCCGAATATGTGGGCAGTATTAAACTGCGAGAGTTTGGCGCACGGGCACCGGAGTAACGATTTACCACGGTAAGACCGACCTGGAAACGAGTTCTAGGGCGCGCCGCCCGCCTCGACGGGCGACTTCGGTTCACCGCGGAACCAACTCCGCCACGGCTACGCACTTTGTCTCCCCAGCCGCGACTTCGCCGTAGCGGTGCAGCTAGCCTCGCTTGCAGGACGCCGCACTGCCGCGATCCGGGGTCTCCATGCTAAGACATTCTGTCTTTAAGATGAGTAAACAAACTACATCATTTCTGTAACACGGTCTTAATCCCCTAGAATCCGAATTGCCCAGCCGATTAGGGCTGCGAACTAGTGCGCCACAAGCGCACCCCCCTGCAAGGAGGATCATGAATTCAGCCGCCCCAGCGTTCCTACCTATGGAGACTGCCCTCGGCGCGACCAGCATGACGATCATGGCCGTGATCGCAGTGATCGCAGTGATCTCGCTGGCAATAGCTGGCGTGCTGGCCCGCAAGGTGCTGGCTGCCCATGACGGCACCAAAGCCATGCAAGACATCGCCGTCGCCGTCCAAGAGGGTGCTTCGGCTTATCTCGGACGACAGTTCCGCACCCTCGGCGTCTTCGTCATCCTGGTCTTCGGCCTGTTGTGGCTGTTGCCGGGAGAGACCGGGATCAAGATCGGGCGCTCCATCTTCTTCCTAGTTGGTGCCGGGTTCTCCGCTGGCATCGGCTTCCTCGGCATGTGGCTGGCCACTCGCGCCAACGTGCGGGTCGCTGCGGCAGCCAACGAGCCAAATGGTCGCGCCCGCGGCGCCCAAATCGCCTTCCAGACCGGCGGCGTCGTCGGGATGAGCGTGGTCGGCCTTGGCCTATTGGGTGCTTCGATTGTCGGCCTGCTGTTCGGAGCCTCTGCTCCGGGGGTGTTGGAAGGCTTCGGCTTCGGCGCGGCGCTGCTGGCCATGTTTATGCGCGTCGGCGGTGGCATCTTCACCAAGGCAGCCGACGTCGGCGCTGACCTGGTGGGCAAAGTCGAACAGGGCATCCCTGAGGACGACCCCCGCAATGCCGCCACTATCGCCGACAACGTCGGTGACAACGTCGGCGACTGCGCTGGCATGGCTGCTGACCTCTTCGAGTCCTACGCAGTGACCCTGGTGGCCGCACTGATCCTGGGCAAAGCAGTCTTTGGCGAGCAGGGCCTGGTCTTCCCGTTGCTGGTCACCGCGATCGGCGCTCTGGTTGCTGCCCTGGGCATCTTCATCACCAAGGTGCGTGGTGAGGAGTCGGGACTGAAGGCGATCAACCGCGGCTTCTACATCTCCGCCCTGGTCGGCGTCCTGCTGGCCACGGCCGCTGCCTTCTGGTACCTGCCGGATTCCTTCGAGAAGATCGCCGGCGGCACCGCCAGCCTGGCCGGCCACGCCGCCGGCATGCCGGTGTTGTCCAACCCACAGCTGGTCGCCTCGCTGGCCGTCCTGATCGGCGTGCTGCTGGCTGGCATCATCTTGTGGCTGACCGGGTACTTCACCGGCACCACCTCCAAGCCCACCCTGCACGTGGCCCGCACCACCTTGACCGGCGCGGCCACCGTGGTGCTCTCGGGTATCGGTGTTGGCTTTGAGTCTGCGGTCTACACCGCTGGCATCATCGCCGCTGGCATCCTCGGGTTGTTCCTGCTGGCCAATGGCTCAGTGGCGCTGGCCTTGTTCCTGGTGGCCCTGGCTGGCTGTGGTCTGCTGACCACGGTCGGCGTGATCGTGGCGATGGACACCTTCGGTCCGGTTTCGGACAACGCTCAGGGCATCGCGGAGATGTCTGGTGATATCTCCGAAGAGGGCGCCAAGATCCTCACCGATCTGGATGCCGTGGGTAACACCACCAAGGCGATCACCAAGGGCATCGCAATCGCTACCGCTGTACTGGCCGCGACTGCCCTGTTCGGTTCCTACCGCGATGCGGTCGATACCGCGCTGGCCGGCCTGAGCACCACCACCGGCCCGGACATCGTCCAGGCGATGATGCAGTACGACATCATTTCCCCGGTCACTCTGGTCGGTGTCATCCTCGGCGGCTGTGTGGTGTTCCTGTTCTCCGGGTTGGCTATTGATGCGGTGACCCGCGCCGCAGGTGCCATCGTGTTCGAGGTCCGTCGCCAGTTCCGCGAGTTCCCCGGCATCATGACCGGCGAGGTCCGTCCCGAATACGGCAAGGTCGTCGACATCTGCACCCGCGACTCGCTGCGTGAGCTGGCGACCCCGGGCCTGTTGGCCGCCTTCGCGCCGATCGCGGTGGGCTTCGGCCTCGGCGTCGGCCCGCTGGCTGGCTTCCTGGCTGGGGCAATCGCAACCGGCGTGCTGATGGCGGTCTTCCTGGCCAACTCCGGTGGCGCCTGGGACAACGCAAAGAAGATCGTCGAGGACGGCAACCATGGCGGCAAGAACAGCCCCGCCCATGCGGCTGCGATTATCGGCGACACCGTCGGTGACCCCTTCAAGGACACCGCTGGACCGGCCATCAACCCGCTGATCAAGGTGATGAACCTGGTCGCGCTACTGATCGCCCCGGCCATCGTCACCATCTCGGTGGGACCCGATGCGAACCATCCGATCCGCATCCTGATCGCCACGATGGCCACCTGTATCGCCTTCGGCGCGGTGATCGTCTCCCGGTTCCGCGCCGCGCGCGTGGATCGCACCGGCCCGATCGAGCCGGAGATCTACGAGCACCAGCTCGAAGCCGACGCGGCGACCGCAGCGCTGCTGCGCGAGGCCACCAAGGTGAAGGACGAGGCCGCCAACGCGCGCACCTCGCCTACCGACGACTGATTGACGCCCCACACCTGAGGGCCGGTTCCGCTGACGCGGGGCCGGCCCTCAGGTCGTCCCGGTCTAGCATGTTGGGCGGAAAGGGGCACCGATGGGTGAGCGTTGTGGCTGGTGCGGCACGGATCCGCTCTACGTCGATTACCACGACCACGAGTGGGGGGTGCCTGAGCGCGACTCCCGGGCGCTGTTCGAAAAGCTCTGCCTTGATGGCTTTCAAGCCGGCCTGGCCTGGATCACGATCCTGCGCAAACGCGACGCCTTCCGAGCAGCCTTCGCCGGTTTCGATCCGAGCGTCATCCTCACCTGGGGTGAGCCCGAGGTGACTCGGTTGCTGGCCGATGCCGGCATCGTTCGCCATCGAGGAAAGATCGAAGCCACCATTGGCAATGCCCGCGCCTGGGAAAGGCTGGAGGAGAACCACCCAGGTGGCTTCACCGAGTTCATCTGGTCGGCAGTCGATGGCGCCCCCGTCCAGCAGCGGTTCACCTCGTTGAGCCAGGTGCCAGCCACTGAGGAACGCGGCGACCTGCTTTCGAAACGGTTGAAGCAGGCCGGGTTCAAGTTCTGCGGGCCAACCATCGTCTACGCCTTCGCTCAGGCCACCGGCATGTTCAACGACCACCTGGTCACCTGCCCGGCCCACGACCAGTGTGCTGCCTTGGCATGACTCCCAGATTGCCCAGTTGGCTCAGCCCAGTGTGGTTGGTCATCATCTCCATCATCTCGGTTCAGGTGGGGGCCTCCTTCGCGAAGTCGTTGTTCGTGCTGACTCCGCCGGTGGCTATCGCGTGGCTGCGAATGGCAGTGGCCGCGGCGATCTTCTGGGTGGTGGCCCGGCCTCGGTTGCGCGGACGTACCTGGCCCCAGTGGCGGGTGGTGGTTGGGTACGGCATCGCCCTGGCGGTGATGAACTGGTCGATCTACCTGGCCTTCGCTCGAATCCCGATCGGGTTGGCAGTCACGATCGAGTTCCTGGGTCCGCTGGGGGTTGCCCTGGCTGGGTCGCGTCGAGCCCGGGACCTGGTTTGGGTCGGCCTGGCCGCGGCCGGGGTGGCGCTGTTGGGAGTGTTCCCCGCCACGGCGGATTGGATCGGTGTCGGCTACGCCCTGCTGGCCGCCGCCGCCTGGGCGGCCTACATCGTGCTCGGACGCCAGGTCGGCGTTTCCTGGTCTGGGGTGACGGGGGTGAGCGTCGGCTCGCTGGTGGGGGCGCTGGCCTTCCTCGTGCCTGGGGTGCTGGCTGGCGGGGCCACCCTGCTGCAGCCGAAGGTGCTTCTGCTGGGGGTGCTGGTGGCCGTGATGAGCTCAGTGATTCCCTACGGGCTGGAGATGGTGGCGCTGCGTAGCATCCCGCCTGGGGTCTTCGGCATTCTGATGAGTCTGGAACCAGCGGTCGCAGCCCTGGCTGCCTTCGTGGTGCTTTCCGAGCAACTCGGCTGGGTGGAGATCGTGGCCATGGCCTGCGTTGTGGTCGCCTCCGTGGGCGCCACCAGGGCGCTCGCCGCCGCTCCTGCCCCGAACTGAATCCCAGTTGGCTGGGCTCTGCGAAGCCCTTAGACCCTTCGACGGGCTCAGGGACCCTTCGACAGGCTCAGGGAACTGGAGCCAAGATGGCCCGGGGAACTGGAGCCAAGATGGCTGAGCTTGTCGAAGCCTCACTCTTTGACTCCTAAGCAGTCCACCCTGCTCAGCCCGGGAGGATCCCCAGCGGTGCTGGGCTGCGAACCCCGGCCTTGGCTAGCGCTGACAGGCTGTGTTCCAGCAGCCAACGCTGCACCTGCCAGTGCTGATTGGGCAACGTCTTGCCGATCAGCCGGATGGTCATGGTGGTCGCGCTCACGGCATTCACCCCCACCACCGTGGGACGTTCCAGCAGGACGTCGGCGAGGTCCTCGGCTTCCTCGGCCTCGCGGGACACGGCTTCCAAGACGGTGATCACCCGACCGGGATCCTCGTCATAGGCGACCGGAACGTCGATGATCGCGGTCGACCAGCCTTGGCTCTGATTGCCCAGGCGCAGAATCTCGCCGTTGCGGACGTACCAAACCGTGCCCGACGGGTCACGCAGGCGGGTCACTCGCAGGCCGACCTCCTCGACGGTGCCCTTCACCTCGCCGGTGTCGATGATGTCGCCGACGCCGTACTGGTCTTCCATCAACATGAACATGCCCGAAAGAAAGTCCTTCACCAGGCTTTGAGCCCCGAAGGCCAGCGCGATGCCACCCACCCCGGCCGAGGTGAGTAGCGGGGCAAGCGGCACCCCCAGGATGCTCAGGATCGTTAGGACGCCGATCACGCTCAGGGTGATGCTGATCAGGCTGGAGGAGATCGAACCCATGGTGGCAGTGCGCTGTTCGTAGCGCTCCTGGTTGCCAAATGTCATTGCAGTGAGCAGTTGTTCAGCCCGGTTGCCGCCAGTCTTTCGCCGCTGCTGCGCTCGCTCCAACGCGCGTTTGGTGAGCGTTCGCACCAGTCTGACCAGCAAGAAGCGGGAGACCAGGGTGACCACTATCACTACTGCGATCGCGATCAGATCAGCTGTGCTCACCCAGGCAGAAAGGTCCATAGGGGCCATTCTTGCCGAAGTGATCGCCGAGGGTGGGGAATGCCGAGGCCTGACGTCCGCGTTGAGGCGATGGAGGTAGACGAAGATGGAACTAGTGGTGGTGACGGCAGGAGCTGGCGAGCCGTCGAGTAGTCGGCTGCTCGGTGAGCGGTTGGCCGAAGCGGCGGTGGCAGCCCTGGCTGATAGTTCGGTCGCGGCCCAGGTGACCTATCTGGAGCTGCGGGAACTGGGCCATGACCTGATTGACGCGACCACGCAACGGCTCTCTTCACCAACCCTGACGGCCGCGAAGGCGGCGATCATGGCCGCGGACGGCGTGATCGCGGTCACCCCGGTTTACAACGGCTCTTACGCCGGGCTGTTCAAACTGTTCTTCGACGCCCTCGATCCGCGCGCCCTCACCGGCCGTCCGGTGTTGCTGGCGGCCACTGGCGGTAGCCCGCGCCATTCTCTGGTGGTGGAGCACGCCCTGCTGCCGCTGTTCTACTACTTCAAAGCCGAGGTGGCCCCGCTGTCGGTGTTTGCCGCCACCCCTGACTGGAGCGACTCGGCCGACCTTGACTTCCGGGTGGCCAAAG
The DNA here is from genome assembly GCA_013791955.1 of Propionicimonas sp. GTDB lineage: Bacteria > Actinomycetota > Actinomycetes > Propionibacteriales > Propionibacteriaceae > Propionicimonas. The sequence continues at coordinate 44,502 of VMSW01000010.1, read as the reverse complement.
CCGCTGGAGCCTTCGCCCACCGCGTGCTGGATTCCCGTCCGGCCAAGCACCTGCCAAATCAGCCAGTGCCCGACTACGACGACCTGCTGCGCGGCTGACCTATTCTTTGACGCCCTTCAGTGAGCCGGTGATCTTGCCCTTCGGTGAACCGGCGCTGCACACCAGCCGATGGTCTTTGAGCTTGGACCACTGCTTGGCCGGGACGATCGAGTAGAGGATCTCGTACTTGGACTTGCCGACATTGACCCCAACGAAATCCTTGAAGCCGGTGACGCAGACACTCTGGTAGAGCTTGTCGAACTGCGCGGTGGTGGGAGCGGCCTTCCCCGTCCACTTCTTGGAGGCATAGACCTCGTAGTAGTGGGGTTCGGCGCAACTGATCAGATCGATGGCATAGGAACCGGTCAGCGGTTTGCCGGTGCACTGGCCTTTGGCTGGGAACGACATGGCCGTGGCGGCCAAGGAGCCGATCAGCCCGCCAGCAGCGGTGCCGACCAGGCAGGCGACCTTGCGGTTGGCTGGGTCAGACCAGTGGGCCTGGCTAGGCGCCACGAAGGTGACGCCAAAGGGGCTCGCGCCCGGATCTACGCCGACGTAGTCGGCAAAGGCAGCGCCGCACCCAGTTTCGGCGATCTGTCGCAACGCGGGTTCGCCAGGATAGGCGTCCTCGGTGGTCGGCAAAATCGCGGCGACCTCCCAGTAGTGCTTTTCGGTGCAGTCGACTGGGATCAGGGCGGGGGTCCCCCCGGTGTCGAGATTCCCCAGGCATTGGCCCAGCGTGAGCGCGCCCAATGGCGACGACGCGGCACTGGTGCCACCGCCGGTGGGCGTTCCCGGCGTACTCGGCGCACTCGGGCCGACGCAGCCAGCCAGCATGAGCATGGCGCTGGCCAGGACAGTGATGTACCGGGTTTTCAACTGGTCCCCCTCCGCTTCTTGCCAACCCTACCGGGCGCACCGATTGGCTCCAGGGGTCGAACCTCAGCGGCACGCCCAGCACCCCTGACGGCTCCCTGGTGCCACGGCCTAGGCTTGGCGGCGATGCAACTACGTGAACTGCTCTTTCCACCGGGCGCAACCAAGCAAGATTGGCTGCTGGACGCCGCGCTGGCCGGTGGCATGGGTCTGCTTACGATCCTGCCCTACGGGCTGCGCGGTATGGGTGAGGTGTCGAACACCTGGCAACTGGTCGCGGCCGTGCTGATGGTGTGGCCGCTGGTGTTGCGGCGGCATTCACCGCTGCTGACCCTGGCGGCAGTGAGCCTGGCGGGGCTGCTGCAGTTGGTCGTGTCTGACACGCCGATGGCGACTCTCGCGGTGATTCCGATCGTCTCCTACACCGTGGCTCGGTGGGTTCCGGGCAGTGAAGCTCGGCTGGTGGTGGCGATCGGCGCAATCGGTTCAGTGCTGGGCCCGCTGCGGTGGATCATCGACGACCCGGCCTACATCAGCCTCAAGAGCGGCGTCTGGCTAGTGCTGGCCTGGTTCGTCTGCCTGGGGCTGGTGATCACCCCGTACGCGATCGGACGGCGGGTGCGCGAATCGACCGAGGCCGATCAAGACCGGGTGGCCGTGGCCGAGGAGCGCTATCAGCGCCTGTTGGCCGAGCGTGAGCAGGAAGCGCGCCTGGCGGAATCACGGGCCCGAAGCCAGATAGCCCGCGAGTTGCACGACATCGTGGCGCACTCTCTTTCGGTGATGATCGTTCAGGCTGAGGGTGGCCGGGCGGTGGCCGACAAAAAGCCGGCGGCGGCTAAGGAGGCGCTGACGACCATCGCCGAGACCGGTCGAGAGGCGTTGACCGAGATGCGCCGGATCGTTGGCGTGCTGCGCGATGACCCGGCTGAGGGTCAGGCGGACTTTGCTCCTGCACCGACCCTCGGTGACATTCAGGAGTTGGTGCTGCGAGCTAGCGATCGGGCCACCCTCGAAGTGCGCGGCCAGCCGCCGCAGGTGTCGGCAGCCTTAGCGCTGACTGTCTATCGGGTGGTGCAGGAGGCGCTGACCAACTTCCTGAAACACGCCGGCCCGCAGGCAACCGCTCAGGTCACCGTTACCTACGGCATGCGCGACATCACCATTGACGTGTTGGACAATGGCGCTGGCGGGAAGACGAAGGCGGACGTGGCTGCCGGGCACGGTCTGCGGGGCATGAACGAAAGGGTCACTTCCATGGGTGGCCAGCTACTAACCCGCTCGCGACCGAGTGGGGGCTACCAGGTAACTGCGGTGCTTCCGATCCGCGGCACCACGTCCAGCTAGGGGAAATGTGATGGCACCGATCCGGGTGATTCTGGCCGACGATCAGGCGCTGGTGCGCAGCGGTTTTCGAATGCTGATCGAAGCTGAAGACGATTTGCAGGTCGTTGGCGAAGCCGCTGACGGCGCCGCCGCGGTCGAGCAGGCCCGCCGCATCCCGGCTGATGTAGTACTGATGGACATTCGGATGCCACAGGTCGACGGAGTCGAGGCCACCCGCCAGATCGTCGCTGAAGGGTTGCCCATCAAGGTGTTGGTGCTCACCACTTTCGATCTGGACGAGTACGTGTTCAGTGCCCTGAAGGCTGGTGCCAGCGGCTTCATGCTGAAGGACGCCCGTCCCGAAGACCTGTTGAACGCGATTCGCACCGTCGCCCTGGGTGAGGCCGTGATCGCCCCGTCAGCGACCCGTCGACTGCTCGACCACGTAGTGCCCACACTGCCGACCAACCCCGAGGGGGTCGATGCCCGCCTGGAGTTGCTCACCGATCGGGAGATCGAGGTGTTGATCGAGATCGCCGCCGGGGCCACCAATGCTGAGATTTCGGCGCGGCTTTACATGGCCGAGGGCACGGTCAAGACCCATATCGGCCGCCTGCTCTCGAAACTGCATTCCCGCGATCGAGTCGGCCTGGTGCTGTTCGCCTACGAATCTGGCCTGGTCCGGCACGCCTGAAGGCAGGCTGGCACTCGATCAACTGCGCGGCTTGCCGAAATCCTGGGTCCAATAGATGCCGTAGTCGCCACCGGTGGCCACGCCCACCCCAAGCTCGGTGAAGTTGGCCGACATCAGGTTCTTGCAGTGGCCATAACTTGCCAGCCAGCCCTCGACCACCCGCGCCGGGGTTGAATAGCCAGCGGCGATATTTTCGCCCACCGTGCTCCACTTGTAGCCGGCGCGAGTGATCCGCGCGGAGAAAGTCGTCCCGTCCTTGCTGGTGTGGGAGAAGTAGTTCTTCGCAGCCATGTCACTGCTGTGACCGCGGGCGGCGTAGGCCAGCTTGGCATTCCAGTTCAGCCCGGCAACTGCCGGCATCTTGGTGGTGGTATCGGACGTCTCGTCCACACAGGTGTAGCCGCTTGACCGGGCAGCATTGGTCAGCCGGAGCACCTCCGCCTCAGTGGCGGTGGGACTGGTCTTGGTCACCACGTAGGTGACCTTCAGCTTGGTGGTGTAGGTCGACTTGCCAGCCCGCAGCTTCAGTTTCACTGTGCCGGGCACATGCTTTGGGGCAGTCACCTTCAACTTGGTGGCCGACACGTGGGTGATCTTGGTGGTCTTGGTTGAGCCGAAGTAGATAGCCGAGACCTTCTTCAGGTTCTTGCCGGTGATGGTGATCTTCGTGCCGCCCTCGGCTGCCGCCGTCTTCACGGTTGCATATTTGGCCGTGGGCTTGCTGAACGCCTGAGACGGTGTGGGGATCAACCACAATCCGAGCAGCGCAATAGCGGCCAGCCAGCTGACCACCAATCGCGACAACCTTGACACGATGACCTCCAATAAATGGAGGTTCCCCCAGAGCCTTTATCGACCTTACCGCCCAGAGCAGGTGCCACACAGGTGCCCATGGGGGTGACTGCTCAAAGCAGAGCCAACAGTGCCTCGGGGTTGTGCCGATAGGTTTCCAGGCTCTGCTCACCGCGGCTGAGTGCTTCCAGGGTGTCGGTGAGTAGCCGGTTGACTGGGGTGGGTACCCCTGTCGCGTCCCCGTGATCGGCCACCGCCCCATTCAGGAAACCAACCTCGGTGCGGCCCCGTCCCGAGTGCAGATCGATATGGAAGGACGGCATCTTGTCACCGCGCCCGCTACCGAGCGCCTTGGTGAGGGCCGGCTGGGCGATAAACCGCGGCAGGCGGCGGGCCGCCAGCGCCAGGGCTCGTACTGGGGTGCCGGGAAGATTCACCGGACGCAGCCCAAGGGCGGCCATCACCGCCAGGCATTCGCGCAACACCTCGATTTCGATCCGGTAGGTGCGGGCGTCGGCGAACAGCACCGAAACTGGCTCGTCCAGAATCGCCGAAGTGGCGTTGCCGGTGAGGTTGGTCAGCAGCTTTGACCATTTCATCGCGCGCGGTTCGGGATACCCGACGGCATTGAGGCTGGCATCGTTCAACGCGCTCACCAACGACGCGCTCAACGGATGGTTCAACGCGATACCGATGCCGCGCAGCTTCTCTTCGATCACCTGGCCGACTCCGGGCTTGCTCACCGCGGTGGTGACTGTGCCGGTGATCACCTGATCGGCGCCGAGTTTGCCAGCGATCAGTGGCTCGTTAGCCACTCCGTTTTGCAGGCTGAGTACTGCGGGCACCGGCTGACCGGTGGCGATCAGGGCGTCCATCGCGGCAGCGGTGTCGAACGACTTCAGGGCACAGACGGCCACGTCGTAGGGACCGGCCGCGAGTGCTTCGGCAGCGGAGCCAAAGATGGCGAAATCGCGGACGGCTTCAGTGTGGCCAGCCTTGGTGACCCGCAACCCGGCGGCGCTGATGGTGGTGGCGGCATCAGGCTGTTCGCTGAACGTCACCTGGTGGCCGGCCAAAGCCAGCGAGCCGCCCACGTAGGTGCCGATGGCGCCGGCGCCTAGAAACAGAAACCGCATTGCTGGCTCTCCTGGCTGATTCGGGATTGGTACTCCGCAACCCTGCCACAACCGGACCTTTCGGGGGAAAGAAGTGACCGGGGGCCAGCTCGGGCAGTGCAGTGGATGGACGCAGGCGCGAGGAGGGGTCCACGCGCCTGCGTCCAAGGCTCAACGCTGAGCCCTCGCCGCCACGGTGAAGGTGGACTCAATCCGGGCGGCTTCGGTGACCGAATCGCCGGAATAGGCGGTCTGCAGCACATGGCCACCGGGCTTCAACTCGGCCGGGAGGCGTAGCTGTACCCGGCCCTCGGTTAGGGCAGCAGTGGTGAAGCGGTGGCCGTCCAAGCTCAGGGTGATCTCACCACCGCCAACCAAATGTCCGCCAGCCTTCACCGTCACATACGCGGTGGTGGCGATGCCTTGGCGAGTGCTGGCCAGCAGTACCGAGATCTGGGGGTAGCCCCGGTCGGGGGCCTCTGCGGTCGCCGCCGCGACGACGCTCACCGAACGCGACCCAAACCACTGGTTGCCAGCGGCGTCGGTGGCCACATAGCCCAGCTGCAGGTTGCCAGCCCGCTGGGTATCGACTCCGCCGAGGACGGTCAGAGCGCTGGTGCCAGCCGAGACGCCAATGGCGGCATCGAAGGCTTTGCCGGTCTCGGTGGTGGCCGCCGGCAGCTCCAGCCCCGCAGTGGTGGCCGGGCCTGCGGCGGCGGGGACGGTGAACATGCCGTAGCCGAGGACGTCGCCTTTGCCGGTGGCCCGCCAGCCACGCACCTGCCCCGACGCCAGACCCGTCCAAGACAGCGGGGCTGCCGCGCTGGCGGTGCCGATCGCGGTGTCAGTTGGGGTGGCCAGCGCGACGGTGTCTGTGCTGAAGCTGGTCTTGCGGGTAGTGAGTTGGACCGGGACGACGGTGTCGTCCTCACTGCCGGTGTAGCGGTGCTGGTTGTCGTATTCGCTGGCATTGAAGTTGTTCAGCAGCGGCGAAAAGGTGTCGATGGTGATCTCGCCCCTGGCGACGTTGAACTGCAGCAGTTGCAGGAAGCTCGCCCCAAACCGAAGCTGGTCGCCAGCCTGGTGGCCGCCGACCCCGGTCAGTCCGACCTCGCTGGCCTTGACTTGGTAGAACTGGTAGTCGGCGAGTAGTTCGGTCACGTTGTTGCCGGGCTTGCCGAGGTTCTTCTTCACTGCGACGCTCACCCCGTGCTCGTGGCCCGACAACACCAAAGCCACGTTGGGGTTCCTGGCCACGATCTGCTCTTCCAGGCGGATGCCATCGTTAGAGAAGTCGGCGACCCGTCCGTCCGCGGCGTAGCTGGCCTTGTTGAAGGCGTGAGTGAACAGGATCGCGTTGCGATCGGCGTAGCGGGTGAGTACCCGGTTGGCCCAGGCGATCTCGGCGGGGCTCACTCCGTAGCCCAGGTGGACGGCGACGAAATCCAGCCCGCCAGCGGTGAACAGGTCGTAGTGGTTGGAGTTGTCGCCGCTCCGCCAAGGGTGGTAGCTGGCGTTCTCCGCCTGCCACTGGCTGGTCTCCTCCAGGGCCTGGTAGCGGCCCGTCCCGAAGTAGTCGTTGAACAAGGCCGATTTCCCAGTCTCGGTGCCAGCTCGGGTGTCGTGGTTTCCGGGCAGGATGCCGTTCACCACCCCGGCGTCATCGAGGATCTTCTGGTTGGCCGAGGCCACCGCGAACTGAGCCCGAGCATTGGCCTTGGCTGCGGACTCGTCGGCGTAGGCGGTGCTGAACCAGTCCTCGATGACGTCCCCGGTGTGGGCGGCGTAGGCGATCTTGCGGGCCGAGGCGTTCGCGGCGATCCAGCGCGGGATCTCGGCGTACGCCTTGCGCCACACGGCCCGTTCCTTGGCGCTGCGTCGTTCCACTGCGCCCTCGGTGAGGTACTGGGTGTCGGTGTAATGGGCGAGTGCGAAGTCGTAGCTGGACGGATCGGCGAAGGCGCTGTTTACCGGTTTGTTGAGGTCGTCGGCGAACGGGTCCTCGCCGGTCACCAACAGATGCACCGCGCCCCCGTCGTTGAAGTCGGCCTTGGCTTCGCCGCGAAGGCTGAGTTGACCTTCAGCTAGGCCCCGTCCGGCGGCTACCTGCTCCCAGCTCGTGGTTGCGGTGTTCCACGCCCAAAGCCGCACCAGGCGCGATGGGTCGGCGGTGCCGCGCCAGGTCAGTGCCGAGTCGGCCAGCGCGGCAGCAGACAGCTCGAACCGCTGGAACGGGAACCGCCCGGTGGCAGCGGTGGTGGCAGTCAGGCCGTCGCCGGGACGGAGCGGGTCGGTGATCGCTGCGCCCTTGGCGTAGTCGAACGCCAAGGTGGTTGGCAAGGCGCTAATCACGCCGCCGAAGCCGGTACCGGGCAGGGTGACCTGTTCCTCGCTGAACTCGACTCCGGCAGTGCTGAGCGTGCTGAGAGTGACGGCACGGTCGCCGCCGGGGCTGGCTTGGGCGGTCGGCAACTCCCACGTCGAGGTTGTCGTTGGGGTGATCGCCGGTGCCGGGCCGCCAGCAACAGGTGCAGCGGCGCTGGCCGGAGTCCAGGTTTTGGGGAGGATGAGCAGGGTGGCCACCAACGCCAACGCAACCATCAGTATTGAGCGGGACGGACGGGGCATGCAGGTCCTTTCAGGGCCGAAGCAGCCAGCCGAAGGCCGGGTTCAACTCTGAAGATAGGCAGCCATTGCTAACGACTGCCGAACTGCCGGTGACCGCCACAAAATGCTCTGACAACGCCTTGGGGGGTGCTCTCGCGGGGTTGCCGCGGCCCCGGCCAGGTGGGGCAACCGGTTCAGGAAGCGGCTCGCCGGTGTTGCTGGAAGAAGTCCCAGATCACTGCGGTGGCCTCAAGTTGGGTTGAGGATCGAGCGCCGCCGGGCCATTCGTGGCCCATGCCTTCGATGAGGATCCACTCCACCGTCCGACCGAGTGGGCAGTCGGCGGTCGAGGTGGTCACCGCGCCAGCGATGGTGGTGGCGAACGCCGCACAGTGGTCGCGTTGGCGCCAACCGGCCAACACCTCGGCGATCGGCGGCCCGGTCACTTTGGCCACGCCGTCACCGGTGGTCCCGTCCAGGTGAACTCGGGTGTCGTTGGTGCCGTGCAGATGCAGCACCGAGGTGGGTTGCCCATCGGTGCAGCTCACCAACTGGGTGCCAGCCACCGGCGCCACCGCAGCGAACAGGGTGGTTTCGCAGGCCAGCCGGTAGGCCATCATCGCGCCATTCGACATTCCGGTGACGTAGCGGCGGGACGCATCGATGCTGACCATTCCGTCGAGTTGGGCCACCAAGGCGACAACAAAGGCGACGTCGTCGATGCCGTCGCGCTGTGGGGCGCCGCAGCAGGAGCCAGCATTCCAGGCCCGGTCGACGCCGTCGGGATAGACCACCACGAAGCCCTCCCGCTCAGCCAGATCATCCCAGCCATAGGCCAGTTCGGCCTGAGTGCCGGTGCCGAAGCCGCCATGCAGCATCAGCACCAGCGGGTAGCCCTTGGCGCCCGGTTGAACCGCCGGACGATGAACACCGAAGGTGCGCTGTTGGCCATCAGGGCTGCGGAGTTGGTGGCTGGATGTGCCAGCCGGAATCGTGGTGGTGGTGGTGGCGGCGGTTGGCTTGGCTTGAGCGCCGCAGCCGGTCAGGGCCACGGCCAGGGCGGTGGCGGTGCACAGCAGTAGTCGGCGGATCACCTCTCTGAGGCTAGGCAATGCCGCTGACAAACGGCAGCGCCAAGCGTCCAGCTACAGGAAATCTCCAGGCTCTGCCCAGTACCGGTCCAGGCGAGCTACCGCTTGACGGTCACCTTGAGTGACGTCTTGGCGCTGGTCAGCTTCGAGGTGCCGGAATAGACCACCCGGATCGTCTTGGTGCCGGTCTTGGTGAACTTCGCCAGCTTGTAGGAGACCGCACCCTTGGCTGAGGCCTTCAAAGTGATGGTCTTGACCCATTTCGAGCCGACGTAGAAACGGACCTTGCCGGTGGGCACGATGCCCGTGCTGGAGGCCAGCTTCACTTTCAGCGTTACTCGGGTGCGGTTTTTCTTTACCTTGGTGGTGGACGCGCTCACCTTGGCCTTGGTGGCGGCCTTGACGACCGCGACTTTGAAGGAGGTCGTTTTGGTTTTGGACCGGTCGCTGTAGGACACCGTCAGCTTCGCGGTGCCGACCTTGGCTGAGCTGAAGCCACTGACCTTGACCGCGCCAGTGACTGGCAGGCTGCCCTGGTCGTAGACGGCGGTCGCGGCCAGATCGCTGCGACTGAAGCTGCTGCCGACCTGGTAGGTGGTCTTGGCCGGCTTGACCTTGAGGGCCGTGAACACCGCGGCCTTCGGCGGGGAGGCGAGCAGTGAGCTGTAGGTGGAGCTAAGGCCGAGGACGGCGGCAGCATTACTGGAGATCACTGCCCTGGTCGCGTCACTGGCTGGGTTGGTGATCTTCTTGTCCTTGTGCGCCACGTTGGCGAGCTGCTGAATCGGCCACGCCTTGCCAGCCTTGAGTTGCAGCTTCAACGCGGCGGCGTTGAACAGCACCCCGGCTCGGCGAATATGGGAAGCATCAGAGATGATCGTGTAGCTGGTGACGCTGGGGTCGGCTTTGAGGATCGCCATCGAGTTGGCCGCGTTGCCCACGGTGCTGGACGACTTCGCTTCAGTGATGATGCGGGCCGAGGCAATGCCGTTTTCGATCAACCAAGCGCGCATCACCGCAGCCTCGGTGTGACCGTTCTTCGGCACGCCGCCGGAGACCAGCACCCGCGATGCGGGGTAGGCCTTCAGTGCGGCCAGCGCAACCTTCAGTCGGTTCTTCAGCTGGGTGGTGATCGTGCCGCTCTTGGTCAGCGAGCCACCGAGCACCACGAAGACGTGACCCTTGGTGGGCAGGCCTTTGGGGGTGGTGTAGTTCAGCTTCTGCGCGGTGTTGGCGGTGTCCCAGGACGCAAGGAACTGTCGCCATAGGCCAGCTTCGAAGGGGGAGCGGATTGCGATCTCGCTGAGCGCCAGCGCGCGGTCAACCGGACGGGAGGCGCGCTGGAAGTAGATGACTCGGGTGCGTACTGCGCTGTTGGAGAGTTCGCTGGCCGGTGCCGCGGGCGCACTGGTCGGCCACACCAGAGTGAACAGCAGTGCGGTGACGACGGCGATGACTCGCCAGCGACCGGAGGTGTTCATGGCGGCCCTTCAGGGACTCTCGGGGAAGCGGACTTTTGGAGTCTTGCACCAGGGTCTCAATTGCGCATCTGACTACTTGAGGGTTTGCGCTGAGCCGATTTGGGCTGGTCTCAACCTGAAACCACTTGTCGAAGGGGCAAAGGGGCTTCGACGGGCTCAGCCAACTAATGCTCAGTTCCCTGAGCTTGTCGAAGGGTCAACGGGGCTTCGACGGGCTCAGCCAACTGATGCTCAGTTCCCTGAGCTTGTCGAAGGGTCAACGGGGCTTCGACGGGCTCAGCCAACTGATGCTCAGTTCCCTGAACTTGCCGAAGGGTCAACGGGGCTTCGACGGGCTCAGCCAACTGATGCTCAGTTCCTTGAGCTTGTCGAAGGGTCAACGGGCTCAGCCAATCGATAAATGTCAACCGGTTGACAAATGGAGTGTCAACCGGTTGACTCAAGACATGGCCGATCGATTCATGGTGACTCTGCACGAGCTGACCTCCGCGATGGACACCTATGCCGATGCCTTGCTGCGCCGCGATCACGGTCTGAGCTTCAACGAGTTCGAATACCTGGTGGTGGTGGCCGAGCACGGCGGCTCCGACGTCACCGAGTTGGCCCGCTGCCTGCGGCTGACCAAGGCGGCGGTGAGCAAGCGGTTGCCAGCCCTGGAAGCTGCGGGCCTGGTGCGCCGTAGCTCCGACCCGCATCACCGACGGCGGGTGCTGGTCAACCTCACCGAGCGCGGCGGGCAGTTGCTCCAAGTCGCGAGCGCGCAGTTGGAGGCCGAACTCGACACGGTCTTCCGTCCCGCCGACTCGCAGCAGGCCGAGCTTGATACCGACCGGCTGAACACCGACCTATTGACCCTCTGCAAACGCATCGAAGCTAAGGAGCTACCCAAATGAGTCCTCGTCGCATCCTGGTCGTCGTTGGCCACCCGATCGCCGGCAGCCTCAACCACGAGTTGGCCCGCAGCTATGCCAGCGCCGCCGAGGCGGCTGGCGGTGAGGTGCGGGTGCGTGATTTGGCCGAGGAGCCGCCGGCCTACCCGGTCTCGCGCGAGCAGTTGCGAGCCCACGTGACCGAGTTGGGGCACCTCGAAGTCGGAGTGGCTGAAGACATCGCAGATCTGCGGTGGGCTGAGCATGTGGTGATCTTCTTCCCTCAGTGGTGGGGCACCTACCCGGCCGTGCTGAAGAACTGGATCGATCGGACCTTCCTCTCCGGCGTCGTCTTTCGCTACGGCGCAGGCCTGCGCTGGGAGAAGCTGCTGAGCGGACGGACGGCGCGGTTGGTGATGACTCACGATTCCCCGGGCTTCTACAACCTGCTCGCCTACCACGATGCCGCCATCGTCTCGCTGCGCGCGGCCACCCTTGGCTACTGCGGCATCAAGACCGTCGGGGTGACCAGGTTCAACCCGGTTCGGGGGTCGGTGGCGACGGCCCGAGAGAAGTGGTTGAGCAGGGTGGCTGGGCTGGGCTCTGCTGACGGTCGAGTGCCCGGACGCGCCCGCGCTGCCGTCCAGCAGCCAGTGGCGGTTAGCTGAGTCCCGGCCGAGTTCGTCGCCGCCCCCGAGGTGTTGATCGCTGCCTTTGAGGCGAAACTGGGGGCTGACCAGCTCGATCGATTCGCCAGCGGCGCTAACCTCAGGGCAGCTGAATAGGAGAATCGCTGATGGAATCCGAGGATCCAGTCAAACGTGAGCCGCGAGGGATGCTGGTCTTGCGCACGCTGGCCATGCCGGCCGACACCAATCCGTGGGGGGATGTCTTCGGTGGTTGGCTGCTAGCTCAGATGGACATCGCCGCCGGGCTAATGGCAGGCGAAGTCGCTATGGGCCGTTCTGCGACGGTGTCGGTGAATGGGGTGGTGTTCCGCCGTCCGGTGGCAGTGGGTCAGACCATCTGCATCTACGCCGAACTGATCAAAGTTGGTCGCACCTCGATGGAGATCCAGTTGGAAGTCTGGGCTCGAGATCTGGTGCACCGCTACGCCGCTGAGCACGAGTTCGTCACCGAGGGAGTCTTCTACTACGTCGCCGTCGACCAGGACGGGCATCCGCGGACTATCGAGGACAACCCGCCCTTCTTTACTCGCGCTGACCCGCCGAGGGCCCCGGAGCCGACTGCAGTTCCCTGACCCACCCCCAAGTTCCCTGACCCACCCCCAGTTCCCTGAGCCTGTCGAAGGGTCGACGGGCTTCGACGGGCTCAGCCAACTGGTGGTGCGGTCTCAGTCAACTGGTGGTGCGGGCTCAGCCGACTGGGGCCTAGTACTTGAGGACGGCTTTGAGGGTCAGCTGCCGCAGGCTTTTGGCTTGAAGCTCGGCGACCTGAGCCAGGTAGAGCTCACCGCAGGCCAGGGCGTCGGTGAGCGCATCGTGAGCTGCGTAGCGCGGTAGGCCGTACTGGCTGCGGGCATTCCATAGCCGCAGGCTGCCTTGGGGCGGCTCATCGTCGAAGCCCTGGCTGAGTAGCCGAAACTGCAGCGTGAGGGTGTCGACCACAGTGAAGCGGGGACGGAAACCATGGATGGCGTTGCAGGTCATGCCGAGAAAACCGGTCTCAATGGCGGCGTGGTGAGCCAACAGCACCCGTCCCTGCAGCGCGGTGAACAACAGATCCAGCGCCGCTTCCGGAGCTCGGGCATCGGCCAGGGCATCGTCGGTGAGGCCGTGGATTCGCGCGCTGTCGCCCACCCCTCCGGTGGGGCGCACCAGCACCCGTCCAGCTCCGGCCAGATTGATGTCCAGCCCGTCCAACGGCACGAAGCCGATGCTCAGGATCTGGTCGGTCTTCGGGTCAAGGCCGGTGGTTTCCAAGTCCACCGCGAGCATCTTCGCTTCGGTGAGCGGGGTGGCCGGATCCGGCTTCGGATCCACGACGTAGCGCCGGATCGGGCCGTCCGGTATCTCCTGGGTAACTTGCCGCCAGGATTGGCTGGAGAACCACATCAGGACATCAGGTGCGTTTGGTAGCGGTAGGCGAAGCCGGCCTGGGCTCGTTTGATGATGCCGAACGCGTCCCGCAGGTGCTTCTTCTCCAGGCTTGAGAGGTCATCTGGGGAGACGAGGTTGTCTGGTGGAATGCCAGCGCTCACCTGCCTGGCCTGGTGGCGCAGTCGAAGGTAGGTGATCAGCTCAAAGGCGTCGAGTAGCGAGCTCTCCGAATCGGCTGTCATCGCTCCCGCAGCAGTTGCCGCCCGCAGTCTTTCGACGGTGTTCACCGCTGACACTGAGTTGGCCAGGGAGATCACCCGCACCAGCTCGACCACGCAATGCACCGCCGACTTCAGATCGAAGGTCGCCTGTGGCCGTCCGCCCCGCTCGACCACGAAGCCGCGGAAGAAGCCGATCGGTGGTTGTCGCTCGACTGCCTGGGCGGCCAGGTGGCCGAGGAATCGGGGTGACTTCGGGGCCAGCTTGCGGATGGTGTCGCGCAGGGCGTCGGCCCGGGCCGAGCCGCCATGCACCGAGCGGAAATCGAAGAAGATCTGCGCGTGCAGCACCGCAGCCGAATCTGGCTCGCCCATCCAATGCTGGAAGTCGACGTGCCAGGCCTTCGCGGTCTGCCGCCAGCGTGGGTTGGTAGCCATCACCCCACCGGTGCAGCGGGGGTAGCCGCAGGCCTCCATGCCAGCGGTGACGTATTCGGCCAGCGCGGCGAAGTAGGGGTCATCTTCGGCCGTGGCGGCATCGTCGAGTAGCAGGACGTGATCCTGGTCGCTACCCAGGCCATGCTCGTAGCGTCCCTGGGAGCCGAGGACCAGCCATTCATAAGGCACCGGCGGCGCGCCCTGTTCAGCTTCGGCAAGCTGCAGCAGCCGGTGAATGGTGGCATCGCTCACCGCGGTCACCAGGCGGTGGATCTCACTGGCGCTGGCGTCCTGTTCGATTAGCTGGGCGACCAGCATTGGCAGCCGTGAGCTGACCTTGGCCAGACCCTCAGGGGAAGACTGCTTGGTGATGTCGCCGACCAGGAACACCGGGTTGGCCGTCTCCAGCCGCATCAGATCACCAGAGGAGACCAAGCCGATCAGCTTGTCGTCGTCGACCACCGGAAGGTGGTGGACGCCCCGGCCGAGCATCTCCAGCATCGCTTCGAACGCCAGGGCGTTGCGGGGAATGGTCACCGGATTGCGGGTCATGATCGTGGTAATCGGCTCCTCGCGGGAGAGGTCAGCGGCCACCACCTTGCTGCGCAGATCGCGGTCGGTGACGATGCCGCGAATCTTGGTGCCCTCGGCGATGAGCAGGGCCGAAACCTTGTGCTCGGTCATCAGCTTGGCCGCCTGGCGGATCGTGATGTTCTCACCGGCGGTGATCGGCTCGCGCTTGAGCAGGTCACTGACCCGGGTCTTGAGAATGATGCGTCCACTGGTGTCGTTTTCCAGTTGGGCCACAGCCCGCTTCATCACCGTCGAATTCGCGGTGTTGAAGTAGTCGGCGAACTCGCTGACCTTGTTTAGCAGGTACTGGAAGACGTCGCCCGGCATCACCAACACCAACGAGTCCTCGATGGCAACGATCCGGTATTTCGAGGGCGTGTGGCTCAACACCGAGGACGTCCCAAAGGAGGTGCCTGGATCGGCGCGCTCCACCAGATCGCGGCCCTCGCGGTAGACGTCCACCGCGCCGGAGCGCAGGATGAACAGCGAGTTGTTCGGCTTGTTCAGCTCGACGATGGTGGTGCCGCGCCGAAAATAGCGCAGGTGCATGCGTCCAGGGAGCTGATCGAGTAGCTGATCCGGCAACACGTTGTAGGGCGGGTGACTGCTGAGGAAGTCCCGGATTTCGCGCAGTTCGACGTCCATGGCCAGAGTCTGACACGGCTGGCCCGAAGTGGGTAGCGGAATGCCCAAGCTGCGGGTACGTGGAGTCCCGAATCCCACCCCAGCCGCCGGGTTGGCCGAGCTTATGATGGGCGCAAGTCGCTCCGTCCGGCAGCGTGGCCGGGACCAATCGGGGTTGGGGGCTCGCTGAGGTCGGGGAGGTCTGAGGTGGCACTGTTGGCGGTGCGCGACGCGTCAGTTGAGCTCGCAGACCGAACCCTGTGGCACGACCTCTGCCTAGAGCTATCCGCCGGTGAGCGGCTGGTGGTGGACGGCGCCTCCGGTAGCGGCAAGACGGTTTTGTTGCGAGCGATCGCCGGGCTGGACGTGTTCACCACTGGCGGCTGTGAGTTCCGTGGACGCCCCCGGCGGGAGTGGTCGATGCCGGCCTATCGAGCCCAGGTGATGTACGTCCCACAGCGGGCCGCGCTGCACCCAGGCACCGTCGCCGACACTCTCGCCGCGCCCTTTGGCTTCGCCATTCACAAGGGAAAGGAGTTCAAAGCCGAGGCCGCTGAGGATCTGCTGACGGAGCTGGGGCGGCCAGCAGAGCTACTGGCCAGTCCTACCGAAAACCTCTCCGGCGGTGAACTCCAGTCGGTGCTATTGGTGCGGGCACTCCTGCTGGAGCCCACCGTGCTGTTGCTCGATGAGGTTGCCTCAGCCTTGGACCCAGAGTTGGCCGACGCCGTGGAGCGGGTGCTCATCAAGTGGAGCCAAGAGTCGGAGCGTGCGCTGGTTTGGGTGGGCCATGACCCAGCGAGCCAGTCTCGGGTGGGCACCGCAGTGCTACCGATCACTGGTCCTTACCCGCTGATGGCGCGGCCATGAACAGCCTGCCGATCAGCGACCTCCAGCTCGCCCTCGCCGCCGGGCTGATGCTGGTGTCGGTGGCTCTCTCCTGGCGCCTGCGGTTGGGCCTGGGGCGCGACATCGCGATCTCCACGGTACGAATGGTGGTGCAGTTACTGCTGGTGGGGCTGATCCTCGATTGGGTCTTCTCCCTCCAAAACCCTTGGCTGGTGCTTGGAATCGGGTTGGTGATGACCCTGCTGGCCGCGCATTCAGCGGCCGGTCGGCCGAGGCGCTCCTACCCCCAGCTGTTTCTGGACAGCTTCGTGTCGATCCTGGTGAGTTCTCTGCTCCTCACCGGGCTCGTGCTCCGGGGAATTCTGGACGTTCAGCCCTGGTATCTGCCGCAGTATCTGGTGCCGATCCTTGGCATGGTGTTAGGCAACTCGCTGACCGGGGTGTCACTGGCAGTCGACCGCTTCACCGCCGGGCTGGTAACGGGGCGCGCCGAGATTGAAGGACTGCTTGCACTTGGGGCAACTCGGCGGGAGGCCGCCCGCGGCCCGCTACGCGAAGCGTTGCGTGCTGGCATGATCCCAACACTGAACAGCATGGCCGTGATGGGGATTGTCAGCTTGCCGGGAATGATGACCGGGCAGATCCTGGCCGGTGCGGCTCCGCAGACCGCCGTTCGCTATCAGATCCTGATTATGTTTGTGATCGCTGCCAGCACGGTTCTGGGCTGCTTGTTGTCGTTGGAGTTGGCGTTTCGTCGGTTGTTCGATCCCCGCCACCGCCTGCGGGTAGACCGGCTGATCACCAAGGGCTGAGCGGCCAGCTTCCGTTCAGCCGCGTCGGCGCGGCCCACGCTGGCCAGGGTGCCTGGGTGGCTGTTGTCGGCCGGCCGGTTTGTCTGGTTTGGCCGGCTTTTCGGTTGGTTTGGCGGCCCGGGCTTGGGTAGTGCGCGAACTGTTCGCCGTCCGGCCGCGGACGATGCCGATGAACTCCTCGATCAGCTCATTCGGGTTGCTGACCAGCCAGGCCAGCGCGACGGTGGTGGACGGCGCATCCGTGATCGGCCGGTAGACGAAGTCGCGCCGACTATTGGTGCGAGCGACCGACTGGGGCACGTGCAGCACCGCCTCGCCGACGCCAGCCAGATCCAGGCTTGCTGCCGAAGCGTCAGTGAGCACGGTTTCATCGGCCAGTTCGGCCAGGCTCACCTCGTCGAAGACAGCCACCGGGTGCTTCTTCGAGACCCAGGCCACCGGCGCTTCCTCGTAGAGGCGAATCAGGTGCAGGTCAGCCTCCTCGATCGGCAGCCGGACGAAACACAGATCGACAACGCCTGCGTCCAACACTTGTCGTTGTTCGGCGGTTTCGACCTCGATCAGCTCCAGCCGGGTGCCGCGGAGCCGCTCGCCCCAGGCGGTGCGCCATTTGGTCAGCGTCACCCCGGGCACGTAGCCGACGCGCAGACCGGGTCGCTCGGAGGCTGGGGGATTGCTCACCTGTGCAGGCTAGCGGGTGGGCCGAGAGATAGGCTGCCCGGCGTGAGCCAACTGATGAAGCCGTCCACCGCAGCCACCAAGCTCGGCATCTATCTGCCGGCCGCCCCGATTGAGTTCCAGAACTCGCCGATCACCCGGGACGAGCTGGACGCGCTGCGCGCCGATCCGCCCGAATGGCTGGCCGAGTTGCGGCGTAACGGGCCATTCCCGAAGGAAGTGATCGCCCAGAAGCTGGGGGTTTCTCGCTCAGGGCTGGCGCGTGGGGGCATCACTGAGGGGCTCACTGCCGATCAGGTGGGCGAACTGATGGCGAACCCGCCCTACTGGTTGCAGCACGAGCGCGACGTCTACCGCGAGGTGGTGGCCGAGAAGGCCCGACTGAAGGCCAAAGCCGCCGAGGCCTGAGCTGATGCTCAGCCTCGGGGCACAGTTACCGAGCCGAGCAACCAGTCGACCGCCTCGCGGGCCGTCCAGCCCTCGGGGAGTTCGGACATCAGGCGCCGGGCGCCGTCGAGATCCTGACCAAGGGTGACTGCCGGATCTTCAGTGCGTCCGCTGGCCCGTAGTTGGCCCAGCCCAACATTGGCCATCAGGCAGTTGCATAGACACACCCGACCGGCGATGTCTTCTTCGGCGCCGCCCTTTTTCAGATACATGTGGGCCGGTTCGGAGGCGCAGCGGTAGACCAGCGACCCGTCGGGACGTTCGGCTGGGACGCGCAGATAGCCGAGATCGCAGATGCGCTCACGAGCGGCGTACACCTCGGCTTTGGCCAGGGTTCCGGGCAGCTCGGCCACCTTGAAGGGGAAGCCGGTCGGTGAGGCTCGGGGATCGTTGCGCACCACCAGGGTGCCCTCAGCCAGTTGGCTGCGCAGCTGATCGCGCAGCTCGGGCACCAGGCCTGATTCGGTGGCGAGGGCAAAGAGGGTGCCAACCTGCACCCCGGCAGCTCCGGCCGCGGTCGCCTCGGCGACTCGCTCTGGCGTGCCATAGGCGCCAGCCAGCCAGAACGGCACGCCCAAGGGCACCATCTTGGCCAGATCGGCGTCGTCTTTAGGCCCGTAGATCGGCTCGCCAGCGTCATCGAGCACCATCCTGCCGCGCGGCGGCGCGCTGTGGCCGCCTGCGGTCGGCCCCTCAACGATGAATCCGTCGGGACGGATTTCGGGGTCCTTGTTCAGGTAGGCGGCCAGGATGTGCGCCGAGACGACCGCCAGGAACTGGGGACGGCGCAGCTCAGGCAGATCCGCGCCCAGGTAGGTGTGGGGATCTAGGCTGGCGCGGTGCTCGCTGGTGGCACCGATCACGTCGATGCTGAGGTGTCCGGTGCGGCCTGCGGCGAATTCGGTGAGCATCCGCGGGATTTCGCGGGGCACTCCGGCACCCATGATCACGTAGTCGACATCGGCCAGCATGGCGCCGAGCGCTGCCGAGAGAGTGGCGGTCTGGATCTTCTCCAAGAAGTTGATGCCGGCCACACCCTTGTGGCCTTCCTTGGCTAGCCACACCTCAGCGAAGTTGCCGGCCAAGCTCAGCTCAATAGCGGCCCGGCTAGGTGAAATGGTCAGGGTGGGGTGGGGGCGATAGGCCTGGCCTTCGCGGCGTCCGCCCTCGATGAAGTAGGTGTCGAGAATGCGCTGAGCGATCTCTTGGGACGGAAAAGCAGCCAGGGCCCGGCGGCGATGACCGCCTGGGTCGCCGTCCTGAAGGACGCGGGCGAGCACTCCGTCCAGGGCGGTGCCGGAGAGCACTCCCATTTGGCCAGCCAGTGCCACCTCGCGCGCCAGCTGCCAGCTGGATACCGCGATCCCCATGCCGCCTTGGATCACTACAGGGGGTGCCGTTGTTGTCACCAGGGTGCTCCTCAGGCGCTCGGGAAGATGTCCCTACGGTAACGTAAGTTACGCCAGCGTAGGTAATGGCTGTCCACGGAGTGGCTACCGTCGGCCTTCGTGGGGTGCATGCGAAGGCTCGGCCGACCCTTCGACGAGCTCAGGGAACTGAAGAGATGAGCTCAGGGAACTGAAGAGATGAGCTCAGGGAACTGCAGGCGTTTAGACCCCAAGTTGGCTGAGCCAGTCGAAGTCTCGCTAGTTGGCTGAGCTTGTCGAAGCCCCCGTCAACACTCGACGGTGTAGGTCTCCCGAGCCCAGGCGGCGACGGCGGGCACCGGATGAGCGCGCAGGGTGCGAAGCTGGCGCCGCCACCGCTCGGACCAGCCGGCCTGTTCACCGGCCTGCTCAACCAGCGCGAGCGCGAGGCCGCCGGAGGGTGCATCGCCGCGGGCGATCAGCGCCGCCACGGCCTCGTCCAGCTCAGGTTCGATTCCTTGGCTGGTGGCAATCACCAGCTTGCGGTGCACCAACCCCCGCACCTCGCCGGTGCGCAATGGGTCGAGGCTGCCGGCCAACCCGAGCAGGACGCCGGTAGGTGCGGTCCAGTCGATCGCCGTCAGGCGTACCTGCCAGGAGAGTCGAACCAGTTCGGGGTGCGCATCAAGGGTCGCGGCCAGTCGGGTGAGGCGCTCCCGGTGCCAGGCGGCCTCGGTTACCAGTCGTGGACGCAGCGCCCGCACCAGGCGGCCAAGGCGTTGGCGCGAGGGCTGGTCGGCGCTCGCCTCCGCGCTCGGTTCGCCCAAGGCGGCGCTGGCTTTGGCGAGGGATTCAACGGCCTGCAGGAAGGGCGTCCAGTCGGTAGCTGCTGAGGCAGCGATTCGCACGGCGCGGGTGGCAGCCTCGGCTGTGACCAGGTCGCGGCTGTTGGCCAGGCGCGCTACTTGCTCGGCCAGTCGAGGTGCCCAGCGCGCCCAGGCTCCGAGGGCCTCGATCGCTTCCGGATCGCCACCGGAGGCCGTCAACGCCAGCAGTTGGGCGAACCGGGCCCGATGGCGGACGGCGAGCTGGCTGGGCAGGGTCCTGATCAAAGACATGGTGGCGTCCCGCCCGGCCACAGCGAGGTTCTCCAACACCATCCAGGCGCCGTCATCGTCGAGGAAATGCCGCAAGGTACGGGTAGCGGCGATCCGGACGTCCAGGTGCACTCGGGTATTGGCGCCGAGGGTTGCCAGGACGTCGAGCGATCCCGGCACCCGCAGTTGCCCGATAAGTCGGACGGCCTCCTTGCGGGCGGTCACCTTCGCCGAGGGATCGGCCAGCACCTCATCAAGGAGCCGGGCGGCCTGCGTCGGTTGGCGATGCAGCGCGCACCGTCCGGCCGTATAGAGGGCCACCCGGGCCCGATCGTCGCTGCGATAGGCCAGCAGGGTTTCCAGCATGCTGCCGGGATCATCGCTCCAGGCCAACGCAGCGAGGGCGGCCTCTTGCTCAACCACCTTGTCACTGGCCAAATAGGGCGCCAGTCGAGCAGCGCCAATACCGGGTAGTTGGCCGATCGTGGTTACCGCTTGGCGGCGGGTGTAGTCGGGGGTGTTGGCCGTGCCGATCAGCCCCTCCAGGGCGTCGGCGTAGGCCTCGATCTGGCGGGGCAGCCAGCCGTGGAAGGGCCCGTCCAGTACCGCAACGAAGCGGACCCTCTTCCAGAACCGACCCTTCAGCGGGGCCGGACGGAAGCACACCTCCACCAGGTCTTGGCGGTTTCGGCACAGCACCTGCTGCACCTCGGGCAGCGTGGCGAAGGTCTCGTCGATCCTGAGCAGCGCGGCGACTCGATCGCCGCGGTACTGCGGTGGCTGCAGCCAGGCCTGGGCGGCGGCGCGCTGCCAATGGTCGGACGGGGTGGCTAGCGCGGCCGCCATCAGGGCATTGAGCTGGGGGATCGGCCAGGCCCGCCGTCCCAGCGATTGCCACAGCGCCAACGGCAATCGGAAGTCGTGGCGTCTGGCCTGGGCGTGCATGCGGGGCAGCAGGGCGGCCACGACGGCCGGGATGGCGGCGGTCGGCAGCTGCAGGCGCCACGGCACGCTGGTGACGCCGTCGGGGCCGGTAAGGGTCTCCAGCAGGATCAGCGGCGGGTTGAGATCGGTGCCGGCGCTGGCTGCTTGCTCGATCAGTTTCCAGGCCAGGTTTTGTAGGGCCTGCAGCGTCGTTGCGGACGTGTCGCGGGCTTGGGCGACGGCGCTGGCGAAGGCCTGCAGGGGTTCGATCGGGGTTGCGGCCAGCAGGCTCGGGCTGAGGCCGACCAGGGCGATTGCGGCGGCGTAGCGCACTGGGTCCTGTTCATTAGCCAGGCGCTCAAGCTGGGTCAGCGCAGTAGTGAGCACCTCGGGGTCGCGGCTGCGGCCAGCCGAGCTCAGCAGGGACGTCCAGGCGGCGCCGCGCTCGTCCGCCTCGCTGGCGCGCAACTGCGCCTTGAGCACTGGCTCGGCCTCGTCCGGGGCCAGGAAACCAGCCCAGGTCACCTGCGAAACGAGGCCTCGATTCTCCGGCAGGGCCGCGATCCGGCGGGCTTCGGCCTCCCGGGTTTCCCGCGGCAACACGTTCAGCAGCTCGTCACTCCAGACCCGGTTGGCGGCA
The DNA here is from genome assembly GCA_013791955.1 of Propionicimonas sp. GTDB lineage: Bacteria > Actinomycetota > Actinomycetes > Propionibacteriales > Propionibacteriaceae > Propionicimonas. Next base: position 22,885 of record VMSW01000010.1, on the reverse strand, counting down.
TTCACTCCGGTGAAAGCTGCCGTAAAAGCTGCGGCGCGATCAGCTGGCGGCAGGGCGTCAAGGAAGGCCGCCAAGTGGGCCTCGTTGTGGTGGTAGTGCCTGGCCAGCAGCTCGCGTTCCTCGGCGGGGAGCTTTCGCAGCTGCCGACGCAGCGCCTTGGCCAGGCGGGGTCGGTTGGATTGGCCCCAACGCGTGGGGGCGGTGGGCGTCCGGGACGAGTGGGCCAGCAGCCGGGCGACCCCGGACGGGTCAGCCTTGGCTAGGGGCGCGAGGAAGCGGTAGGGGCCGTTCGGCAGGCCAAGGGCTGGCGGAAAGTCGTTCAGTAGGCCGAGCAGGCGGTCGGGTTCGGCGGCGGCCAACTCGTTTAGGGCGGGGGTGATCCAGGCCCAGGTCTCTTCCCGCACCGGCGGCGGTGCGTCGAGGCGGCTGGCGAGTTCGTCCAGCAGCGCGGTGGGGTGGTTTCTGGCGAACGCGGCCAGGTTGGGAATCAGATCGCCGAGGTCGCTGAGGTAGCTCTCAGCAGTGGCCGATTCAGCGTGAGCCAGCAAAGTAGCTTTGTCGACATCTGAAAGGGACGTGCTGAGCAATGCGGAGACCAGGTCGCGGCGACGGGCTTGGTTGGCCTTGCGCACCAGCAACCGCCGGGTGGCCAATGGGGCGTCCAGATAGCGCTGGGTGAACTCCTCCCCGCTCAGGTCGTCCAGCGGCAGGGCGAGCATGGCGCTGGCCCGAACGGCATGGATTGGGTGCTCAGTCAGCGCAGTCAGTCGGCCGAAGTCGCGGTTCACCTTGGCGGCCAGCAACGCCAGCTGCGCGTGGTAACCGCTGGTGGTGGTCAGCCCGTCCAGCAGCTTGGCCAGCTTTGGATCATCGCGGTGATCGCGGGCCAAGAGGGCAATGCGGCGGGTGCGTCCAGCGTGATTGGTCTTGTCCAGTTCGGCGAGTAGTGCCCTGAGGGTGGGGACAGCCATGCGGGCAGCCTATGGGCGTCAGTGCGTTTCAGCCACGGCGACCCGCTGCTGACAATGCTGTCTGCGCCTGCCGGACCCCACTTCGCCATCGCCGGGGACGGTCACCGGGGACGGTTCCTCCGAGCAGCTCAGGGGGACGGTTCCTCCGAGCAGCTCAGGGGGACGGTTCCTCCGAGCAGCTCAGGGGGACGGTTCCTCCGAGCAGCTCACCGGAACCGTCCCCGTGAGCAGCTCACCGGAACCGTCCCCGCGAGCAGCTCACCGGAACCGTCCCCGCGCGCTGCGCTTGGTGGAATGGTGGCTTAGCCTGAGACCATGCGCACGACCACCGAAAAGCTGCCCGATCTGACTATCACCAGCCTCACCTTGGATGCCCCGCTGGATCACGCGAAGCCGGCTGGCGACACCATCGAGATCTTCGCGAGGGTGGTCACCGCCGAGGGTGGCAGTGACAAGCCGTATCTGGTCTTCCTTCAGGGTGGCCCCGGGTTCGAGGCACCGCGGCCAACCGCCGATAGTCCGTCGTGGCTAAGTCGGGTGCTCAGTGAATACCAGGTGGTGATGCTCGACCAGCGTGGCACTGGACGTTCGACCCCGGTGGGCGTGCGGGTCGTCGCCGCTGATGGACGCCCACAGGCCCAGATCACCGGGGCTCTGGCCGGACGAAGCACCGCCGAGCAGGCCGAGTATCTGACTCATTTGCGGGCTGATGAGATCGTCAACGACGCCGAGTTGGTGCGCCAGGCGTTGGGCGCTGATACCTGGACGCTGCTGGGCCAGTCATTTGGCGGCTTCACCAGCCTGCACTACCTGAGCGTCCATCCGGAGTCGCTGGCCGCGGCGATCATCACCGGCGGATTGAGCGCGGTTGGCCGTCCGATTGATGACATCTACGCGAAGACCTGGCAGATCATGATCGCCAAGTCGGAGGCCTATTACCGCCGCTTCCCGGGTGACCGGGAGCGGGTGCGCGAGCTGAGCGCGCGTTGCGAGCGCGGGGAGATCACCCTGCCCAACGGCGATGCGGTCTCAGCTGTTCGGTTCCGCACGATCGGGCAGCGGCTGGGCATGAATGGCGGCGCCGAGGAGCTGCATTACCTGTTGGGGCTGCCGCCCGAGTCGTCCGCCTTCGCCCACGACTTAGCCGAGACCCTGCCGTTCGCTGGCCGAAATCCGTTGTACGCGGTGCTGCACGAATCGAGCTATGCCGACGGTGTGGCCACCCGCTGGTCGGCGGATCGGACGATGCCAGATCGCGTCCGCGAAGACGTCACGCTGTTGGGCGGGGAACACCTGCACCGCTCGGTGTTCGCTGAGGACGTCGAACTGCGCGCCTTCGCTGAGGCGGCTGAGGTGATCGCCGGTCACGAATGGAACCAGCTCTACTTCCCCGAGCGCCTGGCGTCCGCCGACGTGCCAGTGGCCGCAGCGGTCTACTACGCCGACGCCTTCGTCCCGCACGAGTTCTCGATGGAGACCGCCGCCCTCCTGCCTGATTGCCGAGCCTGGGTCACCAACGAATACGAACACAACGGTCTGCGTGCCGACGTCTCGGTGATCGATCACCTGCTGGGCCTGCTGAAGCAACGCCGCTGGCTATAGGGCTCCGTCCCCTAGTGAATCGGCGTATCGCGAAGTGCCGGGCGTCACGATGGATCCCTGGATCAGGCCCGCGTTGCGCTGAGTTGAACCCTGACGTAGTCGATGACGGGCTCTTCAAGTTCGGCCGCCGTGGCTTGCACGAGGGCCCGCCCTTGCGCCGGCGGCAAATCGCGCAGGACGGCGCCCAGCAATACTGTCGCGATGAAGGCCTCCAACTGTTCGCCGCGTTCCAGCACCGCCGGATCGGTGACCGTACGGACCTCGACATCGACGAAGCCGGCGTCGGTGAGTGCTTGAGCAGTCTCGGCTGCCGTAGCGAAATCCCAGGGGCTGCTGGATGGGCCACCCGCGCGTTTCAAGGCGGCCTGGAAGGCGGCGATATTGCCGGCGCCACCGAACTCGGCCTCGAAGCGGCCGCCTGCCGGAAGGGCGTTGGCGACGCGTTGGAACAGCCTCGGATGGTCCGGCACCCAGTGGAAGGTGGCGACGCTCATGATCGCCTCGCCGCGCACCGCCGGAGGAAACGGTGACGTGAGATCAGCGCGCACGATCTCGACGCGTTCGGTTTGCTCGCCGAGGCGGGCGCGCAACTGGGTGAGCATCTGCTGGGATCCATCGACGGCAACAACGTGCCCGTTGGGCACCAGATCGAGCAGCAGCTGAGTGTCGCGGCCGGTGCCACAACCCAAGTCGACGATCCGCTCGGTGCCTCGAAGACCGAGCCGCTCGATCACTCCGGCGCCCCACCGGGTGTGCGGCAAGGGAAGTGAGTCGTAGGTTTTTGCGTCCCACTCGAGCAGCTCCATTGACGAACCATAGGCTCGCAAGCCGCAGCGCCTAGAGGCGTCTTGTTCGTGATTGGCTCGACCGCCCGGCGCAAGCAGAACCGTCCCCGAGGTGCGGTCTCCGGTGTGTGCTCCCCAAAGTGCGCCGTCTGCTGCCGGACGAGTGCCCGTCAGAATGCGAAGCAGGTCTGGCCGGGCAAGGAACAGGCCACCATGAAGAGGATCACGAAGGCGATCACCGCGACCGCCGGGGTTGAGCCAACGAGAAGACCAAACCCAAGCCAGCGCGTTCGCCGTTGGGTGGCCAAGCCAACGCCAGCGGCCACGACCACCAAAGCCGCAAAAGCGAACAATTCCGCCTCCATGCGGCCATCGGGGAAGTAGATCTGCCAAGCCAGCAGCAGTCCAGGCACCGCGCCGAGCGGCAGTCCGACCCACACCGAAACTGGACGTTTCTCGGACAAATCCGCGTCCGTGGTTTCAGGCACGCTCAGCACCTCCTCGCTCAACGGTATCGGTTGGGCAATGACGGATTGCGCAAACAAGTGGTCTGGCGTGGTGGGCTGGAAAGTGAACGATCCGGCACCGAAGCCGGTGCCGGATCGTTCAACAAGATGGGTCAGGATTCCTTGCGGAAACACATGAACCAATCCAGGCAGTACTGATCGGCGGTCTGGTTTTCCATGCGCTCCTTGGCCGTGCCGCAAGAACCGGGCGGCGGCACAATCACGTCGTCGCCAGGCTGCCAATCGGCGGGGGTGGCGACGCCGTCGGCGTCCGCCTTCTGCAGGGCAACGACGATGCGCATGATCTCGTCGAAGTTCCGGCCGGTCGACAGCGGGTAGTACAAGACGGTGCGAACCGTCCCCACCGGATCGATCACGAACACTGCCCGCACCGCTTGGGTGTTGGACTGGTTGGGCTGGATCATGCCGTAAAGGCTGGACACCTCCATGCGGATGTCCTCGATGAGGGGGAACTTCACCTCAATGTTCTTCAGGCCGTTCCACTCCAGCTCCTGAATCTTGCGGAGCCAGGCGATGTGGGCATACAGCGAATCGACCGAAAGGCCCACCAGCTCAGTGTTCAACGCGGCGAAGTCGTCGGCCATGCTGGCGAAGGTCATGAACTCGGTGGTGCACACGGGGGTGAAATCGGCTGGGTGGGAGAACAAGATTACCCACTTGCCGGCGTAGTCGCTGGGGAAGTTGATTTCGCCCTGGGTGGTCACGGCGGTGAAAGCCGGTGCGGGGTCGCCGATCAGCGGCATCGAGGGACGGGTGGGGGTTTCAGTGGATTCCATAGGACTTCCTCCGGATTGGGTGGGGGTATTTTTACGTCAACCCATTGACCCGCGCCGCTATTCCGTGACTGGACGGGTGGCTGGCGGGCGTCGCTCCCGCGGGGGTCCGGGGCTGAGAGATGGCCGGACGGAAGCCTGCTGGGCTGGCCGGGCTAGGGTGAAACCCAAATCCGGCAGAAGAGGAAATGCGCGTGGCCGAAACGCTGACCAGCAACATCGATGACGTCGCCCTGATCTTCGAAGGCGGCGGCATGCGAGTGGCCTACACCGCAGCGGTGGTGCAGATGCTGCTGGCTGAGGGACTCCATTTCGATTGGGTGGCCGGCATTTCGGCGGGGTCGAGCAACCTGGTCAACTACCTCTCGCGCGACCCAGAACGGGCCCGAAAGTCGTTCGTCGACTTCGCGTCCGATCCCAACTTTGGCAACCTGGGCACCTTCCTGCGCGGCAAGGGCATGTTCAACGCCGAATACATCTACGAGCACACCTCGGCGCCCGGCCAGGTGCTGCCGCTGGACTTCGAAACGTTCACCGCCAACCCGGCCAGGGCCCGAATCGGCGCCTTCGAATGCGACACCGGCCGCGCCGTTTACTGGACCAAGGACGATGTGCCAACGCTCGTCGATCTGGTGCGGCGCGTGCGATCGTCCTCGACGATGCCAGTGGTGATGCCGAAGGTTCACCTGGACGGCCACGTCTACGTCGACGGCGCTCTCGGCCCGTCCGGCGGTATCGCCCTGGACGCAGCTAAGGCTGACGGCTTCACCAAGTTCTTCGTGGTGCTGAGCCAGGAGCGCGGCTACGTGAAGAAACCGGCCAGCGCCCAATGGGCCTCGCGGGCCTACTTCCGCGGGTTCCCGGCCGCCGTCGTGGCATTGAGTGCTCGGCATCTCAACTACAACCGCACTCGCGAAGAGCTGTTCGACCTGGAGGCCGCCGGTCAGGCCTACCTGTTCGTGCCGGAAAAGATGCCGATCGCCAACGGCACCAGGGACGTTGCTGCGCTGCAGGCCGCCTTCGATGCGGGGCTCGATCAGGCCAGACGCGAGGTGCCGAAGTGGCGGGAGTTCCTGGGCCGCTAGCGGCTACGCCTGAACTCACTGTTTCCGGTGGGCCGGTTCTGCGCGTCGATTAGGGTGCAAAGCATCACTCGATGCTGGCGGGAGGTGATGGCGGTGAGCGAACTCCAACCCAGCCATGCCTACCGGCCGCCGCCGTCATTGATGGTGGCCGTCCTCGTGATTGCGGTGTTGTCTTGGGCGAGCGGCGCCTGGGTGCTAAACCTCAGCCGTCCCGCTGCCACTGCGACCGGCCTTCCGGCCAGCACCCCGACCGCCACTCCGACCGCCACCCCGACCGCCACCCCGACCACCCCGACCAACCCGGACGCCACCGCTACCCCGACCCCGAGCCCAACCGATGCCCCTCCGGCGCTGGCACCGGTGTGGACGGGCCCGGCGGCCGAAGTTGGTGGCTACACGGTGATGTCGTACAACATCACCGACGCCTCCCGCGTCCCCGAATATGCGGGCATGGCTGACCACGCTGACGACTTCTCGTGGCGGGCCCGCGGTCCGGTGGTCGCGTCCTGGATCGCCAAAGTCGCGCCGGATCTGTTGGGTTTGCAGGAGGCGAATCCGGTGCGCGGGGGCGGCGAGCAGGTAGATCTGTTGCGCGCTTCGCTGCCCGGCTACACCTGGGTCTACCCGTTACGCAACACCACCTTGGCCTTTCGCAGTAGCAAGTTCAGCCTGCTCGATTCCGGGGTGATTAGGGTCAGCCGTAAGGGTCGGGACGGGTCGCACTACAACCGTTATGCGCCGTGGGCGAAGCTGCGAACCACGACCGGCAAGCGGCTGCTGTTCGTCAATCTGCACGCCGAGTTCGGCCAGAGCAAGGTCAAAGCGGAGGCGCGCAGCGCGGGCTGGGATCGGCTGATCAACGGCCTGGCCAAGATCAACCCGGGCGGTCGGCTGCCGGTGATCGTCACTGGTGACTTCAATGCCGCCAGCACCGAGACCCGATCGGTGTTTCGTGACCACCTGGTCAAGCTGAAGGCAGCGAGGCTGGTCAGCGCAGCGCAGAGCGCCACCCATCGTCCGGTGCGGGTCGCCGGAGTCACGACCTTCAACGGCTTCGGCGCGGTAATCGGCGGCGAGTGGCGCTACCGATCGATTCGTCGCGACGCCGACGGCTCGAGCTTTGACTACATCTGGCTAGGCGGTGGCGCGAAGGCGCTGGCCTGGCAGGTCTATCTGGGGCCCCGGGTGACCTGGCGGGTGACTGATGGCCGCGTGGTGCCCTATGCCGATTTCATTCCGTCCGACCATTGGCCGGTGTTGGCCAAAGTGAAGCTGAAATAGCGCCAGTTGGCCCTAGACCGGCCGCTCGCGACCGCTCAGCGCACGACCCTCAGCGAGACGATCCCGTGGGGCATCGCCACCTCAACCAGCGAGCCGACCAGCACCTGGCGTCCCCGTCGGGTCTCCTCTTCGCCGTCAACGTGCACCGCGCCGTCGGCGATCAGGCTCTTCGCCTCACCGCCGTCGGCAACCACATTCGCGAACTTGAGTAGCTGGCCCAGGCGGATCATGTCTTCGCCGATTTCGATTTCCACCCTCACAGTGTGCCGGGTGTGGGCGCTCAAAGGCGCACTTCGCCCAACCCGGTGGCGTTAATCTGGCGACATGGCTAACCACCCCAGGCCCGACGACGACGTCGAACTTAGTCCGATCTTCAGCCGCGCTGCCGAGGCCTCGGCCGTGCCCGAGCGGTCCCTGGCCGATCACGGCATGCTGCCCGACACCGCCTATCAGGTGATACACGATGAGGTGATGCTGGACGGCAACGCCCGGCTGAACCTGGCCACCTTCGTTGGCACCTGGATGGATCCGATGGCGCAGCGGCTGTATGCCGAGACTGTCGACAAGAACCTCATTGACAAGGACGAATACCCGGCCACGGCGGCCATTGAAGAGCGTTGTTGGCGGCTGCTGGCCGACCTATGGCAGGCACCGGCAGCCGCGTCCGCGCTGGGCACTTCGACAGTCGGCTCTTCGGAGGCGGCGATGCTGGCCGGGCTGGCTTTGAAGCGGCGCTGGCAGCAGGCCCGGCGCGCGGCGGGAAAGCCCGCCGACCGGCCCAACCTGGTGATGAGTTCAGCGGTGCAGGTCTGTTGGGAGAAGTTCGCCAACTACTTCGAGGTGGAAGCCCGCTACGTGCCGGTCACTGAGGATCATCTGATGCTCGACGGCTATGAGTTGGAGCGCTACGTCGATGAGAACACCATCGCGGTGGTGGCAATCATGGGGGTCACCTACACCGGCTGTTATGAGCCGGTCGACCAGATCGCTGCGGCCCTGGATCGGATTCAGGCCGAGACCGGCCTCGACGTCCCGATTCATGTGGACGCCGCCTCTGGCGGGTTCGTGGCACCGTTCCTGCAACCCGAGCTGGCCTGGGACTTCCGGCTGCCGCGGGTGGCCTCGATCAATGCCAGCGGCCACAAGTACGGGCTGGTCTTCCCGGGGGTCGGCTGGGTGGTGTGGCGCCACGTTGACGCCGTGCCCCAAGACATGATCTTCAAGGTGGCCTACTTGGGTGGGGAGATGCCAACCCTGGCGCTCAACTTCTCCCGTCCCGGTGCCCAGGTGCTATTGCAGTACTACAACTTCCTCCGGTTGGGTCGCGACGGTTTCACTGCGGTGCAGCAGTCTTGCCAGGACGTAGCGAAGTACCTTTCGGCTGGCGTCGCAGCGCTGGGGCCTTTTGAGTTGCTCAGCGATGGCAGCGACATTCCGGTGTTCGCTTGGCGCCTGCGCGTGGGCTATACCGACAAGTGGGATCTGCACGACTTGTCGGCTCAGCTGCGTCAGCGCGGCTGGATGGTGCCGGCCTATCCGTTGCCTGATGAGTTGACCGCGCAGACCGTGCAGCGAATCGTGGTGCGCAACGGTCTTTCGATGGAGTTGGCCGGTCACCTGCTTGATGCGGTGCGCGAGTGTGTGACTTATCTGGACGGCTTCACCAGCCCGATGCCCAAGCAGGGCCGGACGGGTGGCGCCTTCCACCATTGAGGTGGGCCCGGTCGAGGCGCGGTGCCACAACTACCCACGGCGGGACGTACGGTTAGGCAGGCATCGTTGAACCAGGCGAACCGCCGCCACTGGGCGGCCCAACGGAAGAAGAGCGCATGGCTGAAGCAGGACTCTCGGCGGCCGAGCAGGCCGCGGTGAAGGCGCGCGCTGCTGAGCTGCGCGAGGAGAAGAAGAATGCTGGCGCGGCTGCCAAACGCGAACAGGCCCGACAAGGCGTCCTCGATGCGATCGAGGTGATGTCGGGACACGATCGTGACTTGGCCAGACGGTTCCACGCGATCATCACCGAGGAAGCCCCGCAGTTGGAGCCGAAGACCTGGTACGGCATGCCCGCCTACTCCCTGGACGGCAAGACGTTGTGCTTCTTCAAAGCCTCGGCCAAGTTCGGGGTGCGCTATGCCACCTTCGGCTTCAGTGATGTGGCCAACCTCGACAACGGTGACTTGTGGCCCACTGATTTCGCCCTGGTGGAGTTCACCCCCGAGGTTGAGCAGGCCGTCCGGGTGCTGATCGCTAAGGCGGTCAACTGAGCGCGAGTGGTGCCGGATTGGCGTCAGCAGGAGTGCAGCAGTTCGTGATCTGGTTCGGGCGTCACCCGTCCATCCGTGATCCTCAACAGCACGGGTATGGTCTCGTCGCCGCCATCGGAGAGTTCGAGTTGGACGGTGTTTTCGTCCAACCAGTTAATCGATCTGATGCCGGCGTAGTCGCCGTTGACGCAGCCAATGCTGGTAGTCCACCAGCCCTCCTGAAGCTGCAACGGGTACATCGGGTCGATCATGTCGGCCCACATCTTCACCACCAGCGTGCGGGTGCCGTTTGGTGAGGGGTAGCGCTCGTGTTCGGTGGCCAGCAATCCACAGCCAGCGAGGCTGAAACAGGCTCCGATCGCGGCAGCCGAAAGCAGCCTCCGTCGTCCGCCGATTCTCACCATGCCAGTTTGCCCGATGCCCCAAGCGGGCCCACTCCGCCGAGCCGACCGGCGCTCGGGGTCCGGGGTCCGGGCCGCTCATACTGGGGACGGTTCCTCTGAGCAGCTCACGGGGACGGTTCCTGGTGCGTCGGCCCGTCGGGCGACGTCCACGCGGCTTCGGCTAGCCCCGAAGGTTCACCCGGACGCTGCGGGGATTGGCGACGAGCCGATCAGCGATGCAGGCTTTGGCGAAAGCCGCCTCAATGGGTCGGCGATGGTGCCTCGCTAAGTCCCCGGGCCGTTCTAGACCGTGACGTTGCTGGTGGCCAGCCAGACTTCAGCTGAGGGTGTGGGCAGGTTTCGGCGCAGGGTCTTCACGGCGCGGTGTTGGAGCACTCGGACCGCCCCCTCAGTCTTGTCCACGATGGCTGCGGTCTCCTCAATCGAAAAATTGTGGAGATAGCGCAGCAGCAGAACGGCGCGTTGGTCGGGGGTGAGAACGGCCAAAATTTCTTCCACCGCTGCCCGCTGGAATGAGTGCGGCTCGGGGTCGGAGTGCTGCTGAACCCGGTCGGCGGCGATCTCAACTTCTTCGTCAGATCGCTCTGGTCGGCGCTTGTCGCGCCGCCAGGTGTCGATGAGCCGATTGCGGGCAATCCGGAACACCCAGGTGCGGAACTCTGTCTCACCGCCTTCGAAGGTGCTCATATGCCGCACCACCTGAATGAACGACTCGCCGAGGCAATCCTCAGGGTCGGCCGCACCTTGACTGGTTAGGAAGCGCAACAGGCTGGGGGCGAGATCGCGATATAGCTCGGCCCACGCCCAGTCGGCCCCCTCGGCGGCAGCCGTGAGGACTAGGGGGAACCGCTCGCCGATGGCCATGGTTACAGACTGGGCGCTACCGGGTGCGCAAGGGAAGCGCCCGTGGAGGGACCGTGCTCGGCTGAACGGTTATGTGAACGCGCCCAAAAGGGCCGACGGATTCCCGCCGGCCCGTAAGGGTTCGGATTAGTGCTCGCCGGGCTCGTCGTCGACACTCTGGTCGCCGCTCTGGTCGCTGCCGGGGCTGTCGTCGTCGGCCTCGTCGCTGTCGTCATCGCTGTCGTTGGTGGGCTGAGCGTGCTCGCTGGAGTCGTCGGAGTCGTCGGCCTCGTCGGAGTCGTCGGCCGTCTGGTCGTCCGAATCATCGTTGGAGTCCTCGGATTCATGCTGGCTGCTCTGGTCCGTCTCTTCTTGCGTGTCGTCGGCGGATGCGCTGTGGTCCTCGACCTCCTGGGACTCCTCGGACTCGGTTGACTCGGCGGTCGGGCTCTCCTCTGGGGTTGGAGTGACCTCGGGCTGACTAGCGGGGACTAGCGGCTTCAATGGGTCTCCGCCGCCCATAGCGGCGGCCACCCCAACCCCGGCGGTGAGGGCCACCAGCGCCGCTATCAGGGAACCAAACAACACGCGATGGGTTTTTAGCTTCAAGAAATCGTTCATGGTCTTCCTTTGTGCTGGCCGGGGTTCCGCCTGGAGGAGGCGAAGCTCTCGGGAGATTGCTGCTAGATGGCTAGCCTCGAGCGGCACTGCTCCAACGTTGGGGTAGGTCGACTCGACGGCGGTGAGAAAGGCGGAGACCTGTCCCCAGGCCGGATCGTCGCTTGGGATCCCTCGTGCCATCAGCCGAGATTCCTGTGTGTTGTCGATGTCCATGGCCACCTTTCCAACTTGGTAAACGTCGCAGTGGGACCGGCTGTTACAGGTGGCCGAGGGTGTCGATGGGTGTTGGCGACATATACGTACTCGCGTAACTTCTTAGGACCTCGCTGCGATCCAGCTGGCCAGCGCTGGGGCCGGGTGGCCGGTTAGTCCCGGAGGCTCACCCGCACACCGCGGGGAGTGGCCACGAGCCGATCAGCGATGCCGGCCTTGGCGAAAGCCGACTCAAGGTCGGCGCGGCTCTCGGAAAAATGCGCCCAGTCCTCAACGTGCAATCCCACAACCTTGTTAGCGCCGAGGACCTTCGCCGCCCGGGCGGCCTTGGGTGAGGTGAGGGTGAGCGCCAGCGGCAGCGGAGGCACGCGGGCGGCCCCAGCGAAGAGGAACGCGATCTCGGCAGTGCCCAGTCGCCGTACTGACTTCCTGATGAGCCTGAGCGAGGAGTTGTCGCCCGAGACGAAGATGGTCGGCTCGTTGGGCGCTTGCAGGAGGAATCCGATGACCGGCCCGATGAGGCGCTTGAGAATGCGCGGCCCGTGCAAACCAGGCAGGGCGGTCACCTGCACCCCGCCAACCTGATGGGTTTGCCAGGGCGCCATCCCGATCACCGGGGCGCCGAGTTCCGCCTGAGCCTCAGGAGTTGAGAGCACCACGGACGTCTGCAGGGTGATCTGCTTGCCAGCTGCGTCGAAGTTGTCGGCGTGGGCGTGATGAGAAAGCAGCACGAGGTCCACCGGCTCGATGGCGGACGCGGGCAGGCCAGGCCCGGCGGTCTTGGTGAGTTCGTCGGCGGGATAGTCGCCGGGCTCATCGAAGGTGGGGTCGAGCAGAATGCGCAGTCCCGCATACTCGAGCAGGGCAGTTGGCCCGCCGATATAGGTCACAGCCAGGGGTGCATTGGTCGTCATGGAGTGAGCCTAGGTGTGCGGGCGGGGGCGCCTCGCGTCCGTCCACCTGCTCCTAATGGAACCGTCCCCGTGCGCAGGGGGCTGATCGGACGGCGCGATGGCCGAACACGAGTAAAGGTTGACTTCTCCCGTTCGGGAGCTGGCCTCACTAGGGAGGCGTAGAGTCGCGACATGGCACTTAAGAAGGTTGTGCTTGCCGTTCCGCACGGCTTCTGCGCGGGCGTTGAACGGGCCGTGTTGACTGTGGAGAAAGCACTCGAGCTGTATCCGTCGCCGGTTTACGTCCGCCGACAGATCGTGCACAACCAGCATGTGGTGGATGAGCTCGCAGCGCGGGGCGCAGTGTTCGTCCAGGAACTCTCCGAGGTACCGCGCGGATCCACCGTGGTGTTCGCTGCACATGGGGTTTCCCCGCAGGTAAGAGCCGAGGCCGTCGAGAGAGGGCTGAAGACCATTGACGCCACTTGTCCGATGGTCGCCAAGGTGCACCACGAGGCCAAGCTGTACGCCGAGCGGGGCCTACAAATCTTGCTGATCGGGCAGAAGGGCCACGACGAAGTTGTGGGCACAACCGGCGAGGCGCCCGACCGCATCACCTTGATCGAAGGCCCCGAGGACGTGGATGCGCTGAGGGTCGCCGACGCCACCAAGCTCGTCTGGCTCACCCAGACCACCTTGAGTGTGGACGACACCTCGCAGACAGTTTCGAGTTTGCGAGCCAAGTTCAGCGACCTCATCGACCCGCCGACCGAAGACATCTGCTACGCCACCCAAAACCGACAATCAGCGATCAAGCTGATCGCGGGACATTGCGATCTGGTGATCGTGGTTGGCTCCAAGAACTCCTCCAACTCCACCCGGCTAGCCGGGGTTGCCCTTGAGGCCGGCGCGAAGGTCGCCCACCGGGTAGAGAATGCCAGCGAAATCGATCCGTCCTGGCTGGTGGGAGTCGAATCGGTGGGCGTCAGCTCTGGCGCTTCGGCGCCCGACGTCCTACTGCAGGGGGTGTTGGCATATCTGCAGGGCCGGGGGTTCGGGCAAGCCATCGAGGAGGTGTTCACCGAAGAGGACATGTACTTCCCGCTGCCGGCTGAACTCCTGCACGACTTGGCCGTTGCTGATGGGGCCGGGCTGGCTGGCTGAGTCCAACCGTCCCCGGCAGTGGCGACTAGTCGATGTCGCCGGCGAGGGCTTTGGTGGCCAGACGCTCTTCTTCGCTGGCCTCCCAGACTTCGTGGGCGGCGAAAAGGGCCAGCCCGATGATGAAGCAACCCAAAATCAGGTCGGGCCAGCCTGAACTTGTCCACAGCGTCACGACGGCCATGGCGATGATCGACAGGTTCACCAGCACATCATTGCGAGCCGAAAGGAACGCCGCCCGACTCAACGAGCCACCGTGGCGCCGGACGGAAGTCAGCAGCCAGGCGCTAGTGCCGTTGATGGCGATCGCGCCGATCGAAGCCAACACCAGCGGCAGCACCTGCGGCGCCGAGGGGTGGCTGAAGCGTTCGAACGCCTCCCAGCCAGCCAGCGCCGCTGGACCCAAGATCAGCACCGACATGACTTTGCCCATCACCGCGCGGTGCACCATCGGCCAGCCCAAGGCGACGAAGATCAACAGGTTGACCGCAGTGTCTTCCAGAAAGTCGACGCTGTCAGCCAACAGGGCCACCGAACCGGCGGCCAGAGCTACAGCGAATTCGACGAAGAAATAGGCGAAGTTCAACCCGGCGACGATGAGGACGATCCGCCGCAGCCGGGCAGCGTCCGAGGCCCCGTCTGACTGCTCGTCCGGGGCCGGCTGATCGGGACTCTCCATGTGCGCACGATACTGGCCGCCGGTCCTGGCTCAGGCGAGAGGTTGCCCAGCGACCACCAGTGGCACGAAATAGTGCCTAGTCAGCGGGGCTAACGGCAGCTCCAACGCTTCGGGGACGCTCACCCAGCGGGCCTCGACGATCTCGGCGGCAACCTTGGCCGAGGTCGCCTCGGCGACGGTGAGCACCAGCCGAAAGGCGTGCCCGACCACTCGATGGTCGGGCTCGTTGGCGGCCTGCTCTTCGAAGGTGCCGAGGTCTTCGAAGCGCTCGGGGGCCAGGGCCAGGCCGAGTTCTTCGTCCAGCTCGCGGGAGATGGTTTGGCGAGGCTGCTCGCCCGCCTCAGGCTTGCCGCCAGGCTGCATGAAGGCTTCGGTGTCTTGCTTGCGGACCAGCAGCATCCGTCCGGCGGGGTCGAGCAAGAGCGCGGCGCAGATTTCGATGGTGGGCACCGGTTGAGCCTAGGGCAGCGCGCCACCGTCCAGATCAGAGGAGGCACCGAGCAGCTGCGCTCCAACTGCTCCATTGGGGACGGTTCCTCCGAGCAGCTCATGGGGACACACCTGGACGGGTCCGTCCCCGTGAGCTGCGCGGAGGAACCGTCCCCGTGAAGAGGGTGGGGGGTCGGGTGGTTGTCAGAACAAATCTCCGCGGTTCCTAGCGCTCCCGGTCTTGCCGAGAGGACACTGGGGGCGGTCGCCCGCTAGGAAGTTTTTGAACGGAGCGACGCAAAATCTAGTTCGGGGGGACTAATGAAATTAGGCACTAGTTTTGGCGCGCCCGGAGTATCCGGGTTGCCGTCATCGAAGAGACCAACCGCAGCACCGAGGCCGATGGCCGAGGCGTCAGCGATGGCGCCGGACCGCTTTCGACAGGCGGTGGTCGGGCGCGCTTTCACTATCGCGGTGACCGCTGAAGGTGCTGCCGTCGGCTGGGGAGACAATTCGCTGGGCGCACTCGGCAACGGCGCCGGAACCAGACAACGTGGCCCAGTAGCGGTGACGCTACCCAAAGGCGTTGACGTCACCTGGTTGAGCGCAAAATGGGGCACCGTGTACGCCCTGGGCTCCGACGGTCAGGTCTATGCCTGGGGCGACAACGGCTTCGGCCAACTTGCCGATGGGACGACTGACCCCAGCCCGACTCCGGTGCCGGTTGCGATGCCAGTAGGGGCGAAGATCGTTGACGTCGACGCCGGCTATTGGCACGCGCTGGCGTTGTCTTCGGCTGGTGAGGTCTACGCCTGGGGTGACAATTCCTGTGGCCAACTCGGGTTTGGGGCGACCGACGAAGAAGACGGGCCCGTTGCGATCCAGGTGGGCGGGAGCCAAACCGTTACCCGCGTCAGCGGGGGCGGAATGCACTCGCTGGCATTGACCCGCAGCGGCTCGGTGTACGCCTGGGGCGACAACTCCTACGGTCAGTTGGGCGACGGGACGACCCACGCCAGTACGAAACCGGTGGCGGTTCGGCTACCCGACCTAGCGGTTTTCGTGCAGGTTGCTGCTCTGGCCAACGCGTCACTGGCTTTGACTGCCGACGGGCGCGTGTTTGCCTGGGGTGACAACGCCTTCGGTCAGCTCGGTGACGGCACTACGGTCGGCCGTCCGCTGCCGGTTCAGGCGCTGTTGCCGAGCAGGTTGAAGATTTGCGAGATCAGCGGCGGCTCCGTGCATGCGCTTGGCCTGGACGCCGACGGCGGCTTACGTACCTGGGGTCATTGCCACGCAGGGCAACGAGGGGTGTCAGTGTTGGGTGACCGCTCCGTGCCGGTACAGGTGGGAACACCAGCCGGCACAGCGTTTGCGCACGTCAGCGCCGGCTTCGCCCATTCGGCCGGGGTCAGCACCGAGGGGCGATTGCTCTCTTGGGGAGCCGACTGGGCTGGCCAGCTGGCTGGGGAGATGCTGCCAGTACGGCCGGGCCCGACGACGGTGCCGGATGCGTCCGTCAAGGACGCCACGGTGCTGCCCTTAGGTCCGCGTGCCGTGGCTGCCGGCTCCGCAAGACCGCGGGTTGAGGAACCGTCCCGGTGGGTCTACGTGGGGCGGGAAGTGAAGACTGCCGTCAGCTGACCGTCCAGCTGACAGGCGGGTCGAGCTGCGCGAAAGAAGCCGGGGGGTACTGCCGCGCAGGTCGACTGAGGGGACAGGCCGTGTTGGCCACTGCTCCGGTGGTGGCCAACACTTGCCTGGACCGTGCGCTCAGGGCCTACTCCAGTGTTCGCCGATCTCCAACGCTCCCGAGGGGCAGCGTCCAACTACTTGGCGCAGTTGATCGGCCAGTTCGGGGGTGTTGGCCTGGGTTGGGTTGATCCAGGGCCGCTTGGTGGTGTCGAACACTTCACCCATACCCCGGACGCATTCGCCGGAGTGCTGGCAGATTGCCCCATCGAACGAGACGTCGATGATCGGGCCGTAGTAGGTCTTTCGTGCCATGTGTACTCCCGGGGTTTGGAGGCCGAGTGCGGTTCCATTCAGGTGAACAACGAGATGCCAAAGATCGACTCCCGCATGAGTAACGGTGCTGGTTTGTGCCGCTGAGCATGTTGGCTGCACGGGTGGGACGTGAAGGGGGTCACGGAGACGACCGATGGCAGGATGTGGCCATGCCGGTAGTGAATGAGTTCGGCCAAGAGATTGGCGATGCCGTTGCGTGGTCTGGGGCGCGGGCGCCAGAGGCGGGAGTGTTCGAGGGCCGCAGCGTCCGGTTGGAGCCGTTGACGGCCGAGCACGCAGCCGCTGTTGTTGAGGTACTCAGCCCACACCCGGACTTGTGGACCTACCAGGGGGAGAATCCGCCAGTCAGCGTCGAGGAAGCAGCCGCGCGGATCGCGGCAACCACCGCCGCGCCTGACCAACTCGGTTTCGCGATCATTGACCCCGCCAGCTCCGCGTTCCTGGGCCGGGTGTGTTACCTGCGCATTCAGCCGGGGCTCGGTTCGATCGAAGTGGGCGCGATCATCTACTCCCCTTCGTTGCAGCGGACGAAGGCGGCCACGGAGGTGCAGTACCTGCTGTTGCGGCATGCCTTCGACGACTTGGGTTATCGCCGCTACGAATGGAAGTGCGACAGCCTTAACGTCCCATCGCGGAAGGCTGCCGACCGGTTGGGCTTCGTCGAGGAGGGCACTTGGCGCAATGCCTTGGTGACCAAGGGACGCAACCGCGACACGACCTGGTATTCCATCACTGACGCCGAGTGGCCCAGCGTCAAAGCGGGCCTAGAGGCCTGGCTGGCCGACGACAACTTCGATGCCGACGGGGTGCAGCGTCAGCCGCTGGCCCTGCTTCGCGAGCGAGAATGACTAGTTTGCGGCGTCGATCCGGGCGATCGATCTCAGGAGCCCGGCGAGGTGGTCCAAGTCATGCCAGAGCACAGGCACCTCTGCGGACGGACGAGAGCGAACGTCGCTGAGGGCTTCAAGGTCGTCACTAGCTGATCCCAGGTCGAGTTCGGGCGGGCCTTCCAGCGAGGTTGCCTGGCCAAAAGGGACATTCCAGTAGTAGTCCTCCGAGAGGAGCAGTGCGGGCCCATGCTTCTGCTCCACTGCTTGCAGAAGGCGGACCAGGGCCGTCTGCAACTCGGGGATTGAGAGATCTGACGTCACGAACCAATACTCCCGCAGTGACTCTCCACGCTTTGGCCAATATCGCGCTGTCCGTACGCTGCTGGTCGTGAACCTCTTCCAGGCCAAGCTGGTGGTGTGATGCCGCCCCGCTCTCCGCTGCCGCAACGGCACGGGCTGGACGCGGCCTGGTTGCGCACGCCCGACAACGTCGCGAACACCGCTTCGCGCTGGGCGACGATGGCCGATTTCCTTCTTCATCGCCTGCCGGCGGAGGCTCCGGTCGCCGAGATGCTCGAGGCCGGTGAGTTCGTCGACCAGGCCGGACGGCCCTGGCAGGCCGAAGACCGCTACCGCCCGAACGTGTTCATCTGGTTCCACCGGCACCTCGCGCCCGAGCCGCCCGTCCCGTTCGACATCGAAGTGCTGTACGCCGATGAGCGCCTGGTGGTGGTCGACAAGCCGCACTTTCTGGCCACCACGCCGCGCGGAGTGCACGTGCGGGAGACGGTGCTGGTGCGGCTGCGGGAATCACTCGGTCTGCCTGATCTGGCACCCGCGCATCGGCTTGATCGGCTGACGGCCGGGGTCTTGGTGCTCACCGCGCAGCGCGAACATCGGGCGGCGTACGCCAGCCTCTTCCAGGCACAGCAAGTGCAGAAGACCTATGAGGCCTTGGCGCCCTACGACCCGAGCTTGGAGTTCCCGCGCCGGGTGACCAACCGGATCGAGAAGCGTCGCGGCAGCCTGCAGGCCGTGGTCACCGACGGCGAGCCGAACGCCGATTCGCTGATCGAGTTGGTCGAGACCCGCGCCCCGAACGCGTGCTACCGCCTCACTCCAGCAACGGGGAAGACCCACCAGTTGCGGGTGCACTTGGCTGGGTTAGGGCTGCCAATCCTGGGCGATCCGCTCTACCCAACCGTGCTGGACGTTGACGCCGACGACTTCTCCACGCCCCTGCAGTTGGTCGCTCGCAGCCTGGCCTTCATCGACCCGATTGATCAGACTCCGCGCGAGTACGTCAGCCACTTCGCCTTGGAGTGGCCCGAGGTGCGGCAGTGACAAGATGGCCGACGTGACCCGTCCGCTGCGCATCCTGTTCTGCACCCCGCAGATCCCGAACAACACCGGTGCCACGATGCGCCTGGCGGCAGTGACCGGCGCTGAACTACATCTGGCCCGCCCCTTCGGTTTCGACATGGACGACGCCAAGCTGCGCCGCGCGGGCCTGGACTACCGCGACGAAGCCGTCACCTTCATCCACGATTCTCTGGACGCCGCCTACGCCGCGCTGTTGCCAGCCAGAGTGTTCGCCTTCACCGCGCATGCCGAGATCGCCTACACCGACATCAACTACGAAGGCGGGGACGTGCTGCTGTTCGGCCCCGAGGCCACCGGGCTCGCCGCCGACGTCCTGGCTGATGACCGCATCACCACCCAGGTGCGCATTCCGATGCGTCCCGGCATGCGATCACTCAATCTCGCCAATGCGGCCGCGATTGCCGTCTACGAAGCGTGGCGCCAGTTGGGCCACCCGGGCGCTGGCCACTGAGCAGGCTCAGAATCGTCGCCCGGCGTACACCCGAACTGACACCAGCGCCGAAATCACCCACGCCACCACGCTGACGCTGAGGAGTACCCCGCCGGCGGCGAGAAGAAGGCTCGGCGGTAGGGCGGTGGGGTCGAAGGTGTCGAAGCGAACTCGGCCCCCGGGTAGCTGCATCAGGGCAACCGGGGTTAAGAAGACCAGCATCGGCAGGAGAGCGATCCAGCGTGACTTGGCGAAGCCCAACCAGAACAGCAGGGGAAGCTGGATTGCGAGGAGAACGCTGCCGGCAGTCAGGGAGGCCATTGTGGCGAGGGTTGCGAGGCGGGGTTCGAGCGGGCGTCCGGTTGCTGCAGCTGTGGCCGCGAGCAATGCAAGAGCGAGGACGCCTGAGGCCAGCTGGATCGCCAGAAAGAAGAGGTGTCGACCCAGCACCACGGTTTGACGGCGGATGGGAAGCGTCGCGTACAGCAGATCGTGGTGGCCGCGCTCATCGGTCAGAAACGGGTAGGTCACGAAGAAGACCGGGAGCAGCGGCAGTACTGCCGCAAGACCGATCGGCTCTTGCCTGCTCGAGACCCAAGTCATCATCGCGACGAGCGCACTCATCAGGATCATCGGCCAGGCGTTGACGCGGAAAGCCGCCAGCTCAAGGCGAGCGAAAACGATGGCGTTGGTCATAGTGGAACGTCCTCTGCGGTGGTGCTCAGGTGGACGACGATGTCGTCCAGGGTGGCCGGGTCGATGACGACCTCCACGCCGAACCCGGCCGTGTCAGCGGCGGCGATCAGCCCGTCGAAAATGTCTGCTCGCTCGTGCAGTCCATAGATCAGCGCCCGGTTCTGCGGGGTGAGGGCGCGCCGCGGTCCGCGGGCGATGGCGTAGCGCTCGACCACTTCGTCCAAGGTGCCGGCTTCGACCAGCCGTCCGTGGGAGAGGACGCGGAGGTGGTCGGCGATCCGCTCCAGATCAGAAGTGAGGTGGGTGGAGAACAGGATTGTGTGGCTTGGGTCGGCAGCCATGAACTCGGCGAAAAGGTCGAGCAGGTCGCGTCGGGTGGCCGGGTCGAGGCCACTGGTTGGCTCGTCGAGCAGCAGCAGTCGCGGCTGATGGGCCATCGCCAGGGCCAACATCAACTTCGTGCTTTCGCCGCGCGACAGCGATTTCACTTGGGCGCTCGGCTCGAGGTGGAACCGGTTCAACAGGCGTCCAAACAGTGCGGTATCCCAGCGCGAGTAGAACGGTGCCAGGGCTCTGCCCGCGTTGCCGATGGTCCAGTCGGGCAGCACGAACGGCGCGTCAAGGACCACGCCGATGTCTTCACGGACGGCCACGTTGTCGTCGCCGACAGGATGGCCGAGCAGGCTCAGTTCGCCGGCGTCGGGGGTTTGAAGGCCCAGGAGCAGCTTCAGCAGCGTCGTCTTGCCAGCCCCGTTGGCCCCAACCAGGCCAGTGATGTAGCCAACGGGAATGCTCAGATCTAGGGGGCCGAGCCGGAATCGTCCGAAATCACGAACCAGATTGGTGACCGTGATCGCCGGGGTACCAGTGACCGGGTCGGCGGTGAGCGGACGGCTATCCGCGCTGTTGTTCATGCCAAACCTCCTCAATAAGGGTGTGGACGACGGCGAGTTCGAGCCCGGCGCCGAGGGCGGTGGCGGCGGCCCGAGTCAGTTGGTCGCGCACCTGTTCGCGAGCCAGCGATTGGGCGGCTTGGCGATCTACGGGCAGGACATAACTGCCCTTGCCTGCGACGTTGGCGATCAGCCCTTCGGCGGCCAGGTCGTTGTAGGCGCGGGTGGTGGTGATCAAGCTCACCTGAAGGTCGCGGGCCAGCTGGCGAAGCGAGACCAACTGCGAGCCCTCCGGTAGCTGGCCGGTCAGAATCGCAGCCCGAAGCTGGCTGGCGATCTGCTCGTAGAGGGGCACCCCCGACGAGGTTGATAGAACGATCTCCATCCCGCCTCCGTTCTTGCTGTATATGGTCAGTATATACAGTTGGGGTCGATGTAGGCACCTTGGTGGTCGTCCGGGCGTCCGTGGGTCCTGGTCGGGCGTGGCGGCGAGAGTCCTGAGCAAGACACCGGGCCAGTCAGTAAGGAAAGGCTGCCCTAATAACTCTGGGTGAGCTTTCTGCGCAATTGCTCTCATGGGTATCGGGCCGAATATGAGAATGTTCTAATCCGCGCCTCGATCTTGAGCGCACTAGGGCAGATGTGCCGAAAAGGAGGCCTGGCGCGAATCGGGAAAATGGGTAGCATCAAATCAGTGTTAGCCGAGCCGGGCTCGCTAGCGACATTAGTCACGCTTCATTTGCGTGGCTTCCGAAGGTCGCCAGGTCCGCCGATCCCGCGGGCCTAGAGCTCGCCACCCACCCATCGCAAGAGGAGACACACATGTTGAACTGGAAACTCGCCGGAGCCGCACTCGGGGTGATCGCGGTCATCGCCGCTCCGCCCGTATCGGCATCGGCCGCATCAGGCTCAGCCAAGTCCGATGCCGCTGACGTTGCTGCGTCCACGAAGGCCAACGCGTTGACCGCCATGGACGGCGAGGCGTTCGCCTACGCGAAGTACAACGCCTTCGCCGGTCAGGCTGCTCGCACCGACAAGGCCACCGTGGCCAAGCTCTTCACCCGCACCGCCAAGGTCGAGCTTTACGAGCACTTCGCCGATGAGGCAGAGATTGCCGGGACGGTCGGCAGCGATCAGGCCAACCTGGCTGATGCCATCGCCGGTGAGACCTACGAAGCCACGACCATGTATCCGGGCTTCGCTGCTCAGGCAACGGCAGACGGCTGCACCGTCGCCGCTGACCTGTTCACCGAAATCGCTGCGGACGAGGCCGTCCACGCCGCTGCGTACACGACGGCATTGGAGTCGCTGAGCGATGCCAGTGTCGCGGTGCCCGCGCCGCAGGTTGTCGACGTGGTGACCATCATCGCCAGCTCGCCGGCCTGCTCGGGGCAGACCCAAACCAACCTGCTGGCTGCGATGCACGGCGAGGCTTTCGCTCAGGCGAAATACAACCTGTACGCGGATCACGCTGCGGCAACCGGGCACCCTGCGATTGCCAAGCTCTTTCGTGGGACCGCCAAGGTTGAGTTGCTCGAGCACTTTGCCGCCGAGGCCGTTCTGGCTGGTTTGGTGGGTACCAATACGGCCAATCTGAACGCCGCGATCACCGGGGAAACCTACGAGGCGACCACGATGTATCCGGAATTCGCCGCCGAAGCAGCAGCTGCTGGTGACAGCGCTGCCGCTCGCGTCTTCGCCAAGGCCGGACGCCAGGAGGCCGCGCACGCTAAGGCCTTCACTGCCGCCCTACACCGAGTTTGAGCCCACCCCTGAGTTCGGAATCTGAGGCAAGCCTCCGGGTCGGCGCGAAAGCGTCGGCCCGGAGGTGTTTAGGGCGGCGACGGGGGCCCTCAGTGGGAGATACGTCGCTCTAACATAAGTAAAGGGCCGTCTACTTATGTTAGAGCGATACACGTAGTCACAGGCGACTGACCCTTCGACAAGCTCAGGGATCTGAACTCCAGTTGGCTGAGCCCGTCGAAGCCGACAAGCTCAGGGATCTGAACTCCAGTTGGCTGGGCCCGTCGAAGCCGACAAGCTCAGGGATCTGAACTCCAGTTGGCTGGGCCCGTCGAAGCCGACAAGCTCAGG
>VMSW01000005.1 GCA_013791955.1 Propionicimonas sp. | reverse complement strand
GTTGTTGGCATACAGGTACGGGTTCCACTGCAACGGATCGTCAACCGATTGGACGGGATCGACGGTGATGAACCGGCCCAACACCGGGTCGTAATCCCGAGCACCAATCCGGGTCAGACCGGTGGTGTCCTTGGTGCCGCCGCCCGAACCGGCACCGAGTCAGCGATTCTGCGCCGGAGCAGAGGCCGTCAGTTGGGCCCGGTTTTCAATGAAGAGCCGTCGTCGCCGGGAACTCAAGCGATCCGGCGCCGACCGGTCGGCACGTTGGCGTCCACTTCATTCCACTCCCCAAGCGCGAAAAGGCCCGCACCTATCGGCACGGGCCACTATTTTCGCCGGTAGCTCAGGTGAAGAGACTGACTCCACCTGGACCCACCAAGAGACCGACTACGATCAGGACGATCCCCCAGAGGATCTGTCCACGGACGAGGCCGAAAATGCCCGAAATTACGAGCACCGCGGCTAACACCCAAAGTACTGTTGCCATGGTCTACTCCTAGTCAGCGATCATTCGAATGGGGCTTGACTGCATCGTGCACGGCATCGGCTACCTTCTCGGCTGCCTTGCCGACTGACGCCTTGGCCTGATCCATCCGGCCTTCGTTTTCGAGGCGCTCATCATCTGTGAGCTTGCCCCAGCCTTCCTTCACCTTGCCCTCAGCGTCTTGCTTCGCGTGACGGGCTTTGTCATCGATTCCCACGATTCGCTCCTTTCAGGCGCTTGATACTCCGGGTACCCAGAGGTGACCGAACTAAACCGAGCCCGCTTGGCGGCACCTACGCAGCCGGTGACGGCCGATTACTTCGCCCCAGCACCAGTGCGCAAGTGGTTTGAGCCAAGCCAATGCCGGTTATTGGTAGCCCGATGACCAAACGAGAGGAGGGCAACCATGCCCACCACACTCCCCCCGAGCCCAGCGGTGCCACCGCAACCAGGTAGCTCTGGCCCCGTCGACGACGAAGACGAGATGCTACGCACCGACACCCAGGAGTGGCAGGAATCGCCCTCGGTACGTCCTGATCGCGGCGAGCCCACACCCGTGGCCGAGCGAATGACCGAGAACCAACCTGAGGATCTACCTGAAGGCGCCGACGGCAGCCCCGCCATCACCCCGGAGGGCGAGGTCGTGGGTCAAACCGACTTCTATCCTGGCGGCTTGCCCGGCCCTCGCGAGTAGCTAGCGCACCCCGTTCGAGCAATCACATCTCCAGCTCGACCTTAAGTCTGGTGACGATGGCGCGGAGCATCCGCGAGATCTGCATCTGGGAGACGCCCATCCGTTTGCCGATCTCACTCTGGCTGTTCCCCTCAACGAAGCGCCATTGGACGACGTCCCGCTCCCTGGGGGTGAGCCCGTCCAGCGCCTGCTGCAACGCCAGCCGCTCGGGCAGCAGCTCGATCGCGGAGTCGTCCATCGGGAGCGTTTCGCCGAAGGTGGCCTCGGAATCCCTACCGTCCAACGGGGCATCAATGGAGAGCGGCCGCTGGCTGGCTGGGTCGTAGAGGCACTCCGCCACCTCCGCTCTCGAGTGGTGGCTGGCTTCCGCGAGTTCCTCGATGCGTGGCGGACGGCCCAACTCCTGCTCCAGCACCCGCCGGGCCTCGGTCAGCTTCGAGCGCCGCTCCTGGAGCGACCTTGGGGGCCGGACCATCCAGGAGTGGTCGCGGAAGTACCGCTTGATCTCGCCGGTGATGGTCGGCACGGCGAAGGAGAGGAACGGACGCTCGGCCTCAAACCGGAAGCGCTGCACGGCGCCAATGAGGGCCAGCCGGGCCATTTGCACCAGGTCATCGCGCTCGACGCCCCGGTGCACATAGCGATTGGCGAGCGCATCGCACACGCCAAGATTCAACTCGACGATTCTGCCAGTGATTCGGGCCTGCTGACTCGAGTTGTGCGAGTGCGACAACCTCGACAGTAACTGTTCGGTTTGATGCTCTCTGGCGGAGGGATTTAGAAGTGGCATGAAGACTCCCAAAGGGATCACGCCTGAGGTCGGCGCAATTCTTGACCGCCCCTGACTACTTCGACCATCCCACCTAGATTTGGCGCCCGCAACCGGTGCTGCCTAAATTTTCGCCTCGCCACCGCCGCCACCATTTGGCACAAATTGCCGCGATTCGGACCCACTCAAGACGCCGACCGCCAGCAGGACCAGCCGACAGCCGGCCGTCGCAGGCGGGCCCGCGGCCCCCGGATTGCCGCCTCCCCCACAGCCCGGCGGGCCCGAGGGCGTTGGAGCGGTGGTCCCGCCTCAGCGGCCCCCGTCCACGCGGTTCGGCTTTCAGCGCTGCTCAGCAGGTACAGGTGAGGTCAACGACAACGAGCGGAGCCCGAAATGCCCAAGGTGGATTGCCCGGTATGCGGCGCAGCCGTGGATCCTGAGACCGCGATCGCGACCGCCGTCCACGATGCGCAGACCTACCACTTCTCATCCACTGACTGCCGAGATGCCTTCGTCGCCGATCCTGGAAGCTACATCGGCAACACCGGGTCATAGGCCGGTACCCAACGCCGCCGCGATAGACTGCGATCGCCCACTGGAACCACACCATGATTCGCTCGGAGTTGCGGTCCAGCCGGCGGACGAGGGACGCAGCGTGCACGAGTTGTCATTGTGTAACTCGATCGCTCGAGCAGTAATCCAAAACGCTCAGGGCCGTCGGGTCACTTCGGTGCGGCTGCGCGTTGGCGCACTCCGCCAGGTCGTCCCCGAAACGCTGGTCTATTGCTGGTCGATCGCCAGCCGCGGACCAATCCTGGACGGCTCGGTGTTGGAGGTAGAGCACGTGCCGGCCGAAATCGAGTGCGGCGACTGCGGAACGCGCAGCGAGCTGAGCCGTTTCAATCTGAGTTGCCCGAGCTGCGGAAACCACGAAGTCAAAGTGGTTTCCGGCGAAGAGATGCTGATCGAATCGATCGAAGTCGCCGATGAAGCTGAGCCGCCAGAGGCTCCGCCCGACCCCCGTCCATCGGGGCCAGCCACGACTGCCGCACACTAAATCCAGCCGGGCGGCCCACCCGGCGACCGCCGTCGCGCAGGTATCCCCGAAAGCCCTTCTGAGCAGGCCATTTGCCGATAGGCTCGACAGGTGAACCAACTGGTCAAGATCGACCAATCTCCCCTGAGCCTTGCTGCACATCTCGCGGCGGTTCAAGACCCGCGGGCTGGCGCCGTAGCCACTTTCATCGGTTTGGTGCGCAATCACGACCCCTCGGTGACCGGCGAGGTCTCGGCCCTGGAATACACCGCACACCCAGACGCCGAAGAGGTGCTGGTGAAGCTGGCCAATGCCGCTGCGGCCAATGACGAGGTGTTGGCCCTAGCCGTAAGTCACCGGGTCGGCCTGGTGAGTGTGGGCGAGGTGGCGATAGTCGTGGCCGTCGCGACCTCCCATCGAGCAGCCGCCTTCGAGGTTTGCAGCGCGCTCGTCGAGTCAGTGAAGGCCAACCTGCCGATCTGGAAACGCGAAGTTCTCGTCGATGGATCCCACCACTGGGTTGGCCTCAACTAGCCAAAGCACTGCCCCAGCCAGCAGTCCTCACCGCCGAGTCGTCGCCGACACCTCAGCCGCCCGCGAAAGGCGGCAACACATCGACGGTTGCACCTTCGGCCAGCAGCGTTGCCGCATCGTCGACGTACAATCCGTTGGCCAGCAGCGAACAGCGCCCAAGTACCTTCGCCAGGCCTGGTCCATGCCGCCCAATCATGGCCGTCCGCAGCGCCCCGACCGAGTCGGCCGACAACGTCTCCGACTCAGCACCAGCTGCTTCAGCGGCCCCGGCGAAGTAGCGGACGGTCACTTGGGTGCTCATAGCTGCCGATGCCAATCGCCCGAACGTCCACCGGATTTGGCGATCAGCCGGACGTCAGCAATAGAGGTGGACTTGTCGATCCCCTTAACCATGTCGACCACTGCCAAGGCCGCAATGGCAACGCCGGTCAGGGCTTCCATCTCCACCCCGGTGCGGTCGGCGGTACGCACGGTGACGGCGATCTCGACCCCTTCGGGGGTGATCTCCACCTCCACCGACACCCCATGAATCCCGATCACATGAGCCAGCGGCAACAACTCCGCCGTCCGCTTCGCCCCACTGATCCCGGCGATTCGCGCCACCGCCAGCACATCACCCTTGGACACCGTTCCGCCGCGAAGTGCCTCAATCACGTGTGGTGCACAGCGCACCAGGCCAGCGGCAGTCGCCTCACGCACTGTTGGTTGTTTCGCGGTTACGTCCACCATGCGAGCGTGACCCGCAACGTCGAGATGGGTGAAAGGCTGCTCGCTCATCGGTCCACCCGGGTTGTCCGCAACCGGTCTCCAGGTCGTACCTCGATGGTGCCCTGCGGCACGACGGCGAGGCCCTGAACTCCGGCGAGGGCGGCAACGAGGTGCGACTGGGAGCCACCTGGCCCAGCCCGTCTGATCAGTTGTTCCATAGCTGGATCCTTGTCTTCAAATCTCACTGGCATGAATTGGGTGCGCCCGGTCAGGTTGCGCCATCCGTCGGCGACCTCGGCGCTGATTTCTGGCCGGTCCAGCTCAACAAGCCCGCGCATGAGCAGCAAGGCCGGTCGTACGAACACTTCGAAGGACACGAACACACTCACCGGGTTGCCGGGCAGGGCAAATACTGGGGTACCAGCCGCCAAGACACCCACACCCTGCGGCTTTCCGGGCTGCATAGCGACCTCAACGAAAGCCATTCCAGGCAGGGGCGCTAGCACTTCCTTGACCACGTCGTAGGCACCCTTGCTGACTCCCCCCGAAGTCAGGATCACATCCACTGCGCCGTCGAGTTCTGCCAGCACCTCACGCAGAGCGGCCGGATCATCCTTCACCAGTCCCACCCGCACCGCTTCGCAACCGGCCGCCCGCACTGCTGCGGCCAATAGGTAGGAGTTTGAGTCCGGGATCTGTCCCAGCCGCAGCTCCTCGCCCGGGGCAACCAGCTCGCTGCCGGTGGACAGCACCGCCACTCGAGGACGGCGGTACACCGGCAAGGTGCCACACCCGGCGGCAGCACCGGCCGCAACCTGGGCTGGACCAAGCAATGTGCCGGCAGTCAGCACCACGTCGCCCTCGCGGGCGTCCCCGCCTGCGGTGCGAATGTGGTCCCCGAGTTGGGCTGCCCGATTGATCTGGACGGTGCTGCGACCGCCATCGGTGTTCTCCACCGGCACCACCGCGTCGGCACCGGCTGGCACCACCGCGCCGGTCATGATTCGCGCAGCGGTCCCAGTGACCAGGGTTGGCTGAGCATCGCTGCCCGCCGGAAGGTCCGCCAGAACCCGGAGGCTGACGGGTGCATCCGGCGCGGCTGCGGCGACATCAACCTGGCGCACGGCATAGCCGTCCATCGCCGAGTTGTCCCAGCGTGGGAGGGCCGAGGGGGCCAGCACGTCGCGAGCGAGCACGTAGGCATCAGCATCCTCGATGCTCACGCTGACCACTGGCATCGCTCGCACCAAAGCCAGTGCCGCTCGGCGATGTTCGTCGATCTGGCGCACGAGTGTCCCTCCATTTAGGTAGTCCCGGTTCAAGCATCCTCGCTACGGCGCGAACCCACCGGGTTTTCCGGGCTCCCGCCTAAGCGATTGGCTAATAGCTCGGCAACTCGGGGTCGACCGCATCGATCCAGGCCAGGACGCCGCCGACCAGGTGGGCGACTTCCGGGTAGCCATCGGCCAGTAGGCACAAGGCCGCCCGTTCGGAGCGCACCCCACTGCGGCAATACAGGACGATTGGTTGTCCGGGCGGAATCGCCGGGCGGCCACTGCCGTCCAGGACTGCGGCCAATGGCACCCCGACCGAGCCCGGAATCGTCACGATAGCCCGCTCCCCCGGCTCACGGACGTCCACCAGCAACCACTCGCTGCCGCCAGCCTCGCGGTCGGCCAGCCGGTCCTTTAGCTCTAACGCAGTCACCGTGGCGACTGCCTCCGCCGGCTTGGCCGCAACGTCGGCACCAATCTCGCAATGGTCGAGGTAATCCGAACTCTCCTGAGCAGGCCGCAGCCGCGCAGCACCCCCGACCAGCGGGATCTCTGACCAGCGGGCCGCTAGCCCGTCCAGCACCAGGACGCGCCCCAGCAGTACCGCACCGGTTCCGGTGATGAGCTTGACGGCTTCGGTCGCCATGACCGCGCCAACCTGGCCGCACAGTGCGCCGAGCACGCCGCCCTCAGCGCACGAAGGGACGCTTCCAGGCGCGGGTGGGGTGGGGAACAGATCGCGTAGCTGGACGGCCGCCGCACCACTGCCTGGCGGCGGGCGACCCCAGAAGACCGAAACCTGCGCATCGAACTGATAGACCGAACCCCAAACCAGCGGCAATCCCAGCCGGACGCACGAATCGTTGATCAGGTAGCGCGTGGGAAAGTTGTCAGTGCCGTCAATCACCAGGTCGTAGCCAGCCAGTATTTCGTCGGCGTTGGTCGCACTCAAGCGAACCGGGTGGGTCACCACGTCCAACTCCGGGTCGATTCGCTGGACGCCTTCGCGGGCGCTGTCCACCTTGAGGCGCCCGACCGTTGCCAGGCCGTGAATGATCTGGCGCTGCAAGTTGGATTCATCCACTCGGTCGCCATCGACGATCCCCAAGCGGCCGATGCCGGCGGCGGCGAGATAGAGCAGCACCGGGCTGCCGAGCCCCCCGGCACCGACCACACAAACGCGGGCGTTGCGCAGGCGGCGTTGGCCAGCCTCACCAATCTGGGGCATCAGCAAATGCCGCGAGTACTTTCGTATCTCCGCGCGCGTCAGCGGCGGCCCGATCTCCACTAGCGGCGCTAGCAGCCGCTCCTCTTTCACCATGCTTGGCACCCAGCCCTGCCCTGCGGGCAGACGCCCGCGGGGCAGGAACGGATCACTCCACCGCGATGGTTACCTCGGAGGCCTTCACCAGGACAACGACGGCCGTGCCTACGGCAAGGCCAAGTTCCTTGGCGGCTTCCAAAGTGATGGACGAGGTGATCGATTGACCACCGGCTAGCGCCACCTTGATGATCGCGGTGACCTGGCCCTCCTGGACCGAAGTGACGGTGCCGGGCAATTGATTACGCGTTGACAAGCGCATTTCGTACTCCCTTGTTCGAATTGGTGTTGTCTATACCCAGAGTCCCACCCCTGGCGTGGTCACGCCAGCGGGCCTTCGGGCCGGAGCTGGGACGGCAGGTGCAGCGACCCATCGAAGGTCTTAGCGATCCGTACACGAGTAGCAAGGATCGATGGAGGCCTGGATCAGGGCGAGGTCGGAGAGTCCCTGTCCGATCGCCATCACCCTCGCGGTGGGCATATTGGCGAAGGTTGGCGTCCGAACTCGGACCCGGGCTGGCATATCGGTGCCATTGGAGGCCATGTAGTAAACGACCTCGCCTCGCGGCGCCTCTATCCGCACACAGGCTTCGCCCACAGGCACTGTCGGAAACAGCCCGCCCGCGATGGGTCCGACTGGCATCATCTCGATGGCCTGCTCGATGATCTTGCAGCTCTCCAGGATTTCCAGCGCCCGAACGACGATGCGCGCATACACGTCACCGTCGGGAAGTACCGGAACATCGAAGCTCAGTTGGCCGTAGGCCTCGTACGGCGCGGACTTGCGGATGTCAGTCGTCACGCCAGAGGCCCGTGCCATCGGCCCAACTGCGCCGTAGGCGATTGCGTCCTCCCGGGTAAGGATGCCTACCCCGGCGCACCTGGCCCGCACGGTGGGATCAGTGGTCATTATCGGGATCAGTTGCTTGGCGGTCGCGTCCGCGATGGCGCGGACGGCGGCGAGGACGCTGGCCGGATCGGTGATGTCCCGGTTCACCCCGCCAGGCCGGTTCATCGCATAGTTCACGCGATTGCCCGAAATGCTCTCCAACAAGTCCATCACCTGCTCGCGCAGCGAGAAGCAAGTCATGAACAGGGTTTCGAAGCCGATCAGGTTGCAGGCAACACCGGCCCACAGCAGATGGCTGTGCAGCCGCTCGGCCTCAGCCATCACCACCCGGATGTACTTGGCGCGTTCGGGCACCTCAATCTCGCCGATGCTCTCCACCGCCCGGCAAAACATCATGGTGTGGACGTTGCTGCAGATGCCACAGACCCGCTCCAGCAGCGCGATGCCCTGGGTGTAGTTCTTGCGCTCTGCGAGCCATTCAATGCCCCGGAAGTTGAAACCGACCGTGATCTCGGCGTCGCTGATCGTTTCACCGGTGCAGGTGACCTCGATCTTGTAAGGCTCTTCCAGGGCCGGGTGGAACGGACCCAGCGGGATTTTGCTCATCGGGACCCACCATCCTTCGCGGCGATTGTGGTGCGGGCAGTTACAGCTGGATCGGTCTGATGACCAACATCGCTGGTGCGGCTGAATAGGCCGGGAGCGTCGGTTTCGCGCAACATCAACGGCTCCGTAGTCTCGCGGCCAACGAACTCGGTGGCGTAGTAGTCACGGATTTCCCGCTCGATCCAATCGGCCGCGGGCAGGATGTCCGAGATCGTCGGGAGGCGCCCCTCGATGGCGGTGGTCTCCAGGTTCAACAGGTGCGCGCCGACGTCCCAGTGATAGATCACGCGCAGACTGCCATCGGCTCCCGGCGTGCCGGTCATGGTCGACAGCCGCACCTCGCGGGCCCGCATCAGTTCCGCCATGGCTCGAACGTCTAGGTCCGGCCACACCGCCCAGTAGCCGTCGCGGCGCAGCTCGTAGGCACCACCTGGATTGAGCTCTTTCAACAGCGCATCAACGTCCATCGTCTTGCCTTTCAGTGCTGTCCGGACCACCAAATGCCTTCTTCATTGCGCGCACCGATGCCCGCTGACGACAGTCACCGCACAGCCGAGCCCGCTCGCGCAGCTCCTCGGCTGCCCCAGGAAGCGCCTGCCGCAACAAGGACTCACTGAAGGGCGTTGCTGGCCTGCCGCACTCGCGGCACGCGGGGTACTCCACGACGATCGTCACCGCCTGGTCACCTGAGAGCCCGTAGGCAGGCCCGCGATCGGTGGCCTGGGTGAGGGCGTCAACCGGGCAATGCGCCAGGCAGGAGCCGCAGAACGTGCAGGCACCCGGATCGTAGGTCCAGGTGCCGCTGCCCTCCGAAGGGACCACCTGGATGGCGTCCGACACACAAACCTGGGCACAGATTCCACAGGTGACGCAGAGGTCTGCGTCCATGGCCACCTGCCCACGGAAGGCCGCAGCCGGCGCCTCACGATTCGGGAAGCGCTGAGTGGTCCGGCGGTGAAACAAGTTGGCGACGGCCAGATTGAGGATGTTCACAGGTGTTTTGCTCCTAGATTCCGGCGAGGGAAAGGCCGAGTGCGGACGCTGCGAGCAAGAGCCCCCACAGCCAGAACCAGCGGGCTGTCTGAGCGAGCTTCAGGCGAGCGGTCGAGGCCGCCACAACTGACAGCAGCACCACCACTGCCAAGGAAACGCCGATGAATACCAGGACGCGCCAGATGTCGGCTGCGCCGACCAACGGCACACTTAGTAGCGCGAACAGCCCGGTCAGCGCCACCCACTCAAGGGCATGCGCCAACTCCCACAAAGCCAGGCGCGGGCCGTCATATTCGGTAGTCATGCCGGCATAGATCTCCTGCTCGGCACTCGAGATGGAGAACGGATTCAGATGCAGTTTGGCTGGCAAGCAGAGCAGGATCGCGGCCATCGCCAACAGGCGCACGTGCCAGGGAGCTGTGGTTGCCAGCAGACTGATCGACAGGTCGCTGTTCCAGGCCAGCGCAATCAAGGCGGTAAGGAAAGGCAGATTGTAAGCGGCAGTCATCACCGCCTCGCGGGTGGCGCCCAAGCCACCCCACAACGACCGGGATGCGAAGCCGCCGAGCACAGCCAGTAGCGGCCCAATCTCGATCAGGGAAACCAGCAGGATCACATCGCCGGGGAATCCGATGTCAGCCGACAGCACCGGCAGGATCGCAACCGCGCCAAGGGTCGCCACCACCGAGACTGCCGGCAGCGCGGTCATGATGAATCCCTGAAGGGGCGGGCGCTCAATCGGCTTCTTACCCAGCAGCTTCACGAAGTCGAAGAATGGCTGGTAGAACGGTGGCCCGATTCGCCCTTGCAGGCGGGCATTGATCTTGCGCTGCACCCACTCCATGAAGAAGCCGGCCATGAAGGCGTACAGCAGCCCGGGGAAAACCAACAGTTGAATGGTCGTGAACAGGGTGGACATCACGCCTCCTGCCCGTCGGAGGCCGAGCTGGCCCGATCGGCAGCTCCGTGAATCGGGCGAGGCTTATCGCCCGCCAGGATTGCCGCGGCTTCGGCCAAACCGGCGATGATCGCGTCCGGGCGAGGCGGACAGCCGGGCACATACACATCAACAGGCAGGACGCGGTCGAGCGGACCAACGATGGTCGGGCTGCCCGCGAACACATTGCAGGTCGCCGGACACGAACCGAGGGCGACGACCACCTTCGGGTCGGGCACTTGACCGTAGACA
The DNA here is from genome assembly GCA_013791955.1 of Propionicimonas sp. GTDB lineage: Bacteria > Actinomycetota > Actinomycetes > Propionibacteriales > Propionibacteriaceae > Propionicimonas. Next base: position 441,534 of record VMSW01000005.1, on the reverse strand, counting down.
GTTTCCAACGCCTCGCAGGTGGTGCGGGTCACCGGACCGGAGACCACGATGATGTCGGCGTGGCGGGGGCTGCCCTCATGGTGGATACCAAGCTGCTCTGCGTCATAACGCGGCGTAAGGCAGGTTAAGAACTCGATGTCGCAACCATTACAGCTACCGGCATTGGCGTGGAACACCCAAGGCGACTTGCGCCGCGCGGTATTCATCAAGGACTTGAAGATGCTCATCGCAGGGTCCAATCCTGGAGCAGGCTGGGGAGCAGCCCGGTGGTCATCACTGCGGCAAACAGGACCACAATGGCGAGCATCAGCAGGCGGGGCTCACTGGCCCAAACCGAAACCAGTGGCCGTTTGTCCGGCGGCAAGGGTGCCTCATCTGGTTTGCCACCCCACCACACCAATGCCACCACCCGCACATAGGCGAGGATCGAAAGTATGGTGGCCACAATCAGTAGCGCCAGCAACGGCCAGGACGCGGCCAACGCGGTCGCATACACCCGCCAGTGACCAGCGAAACCAGGCGTGAACGGCACACCAAGGGTAGCGAGTGCTCCGAGCAGGAAGCCGGCCGAGGCCAGCGGATGCTTGCGGGCCACGCCGCGGGAGGACAGCAGCAGTGGAGTGCCGTCGCGTTCGGCCCCGGCAACCGAGGAGAACAGCAGCGCCTTGGACAAGGCATCGGCCGCTGCCCCGGCCGCAGCCCCGGCCAAACCGAGCGGACCGCCGAGCGCGATGCCGAGCACCAGGAAGCCGGCTCCAGTGATCGTTGAGAAGGCGAGCATGCGCTTGACGTCACGCTGGGCCAGCGCGAGCGCCGCGCCACCGACCGCGGAGGCCAGCGCGAGGAAGACCCACGGCCAACTCGGGTCGAAAAGCCAGGCGGCTTGCTGGCGCAGCCCAATCAGTTCGGCAAAAGCTGCCACGTCGACTACCGCTACTACCAGGCCCACCAGAGCCGCCGGCGTGCGCTGAGCCATCGCCGGCAACCACAGATAAGCAGGAATCAGAGCAAGTTTGATCGAGAATCCGACCAACAGCAGAGCCAATACCACTGAGGCTGGAGCGACGTTGATGGCCAGCGTGCCACCGATCAGGGTGACCGAAGACAGCACCGCAGCCGCCAGGTATGCCGAATACGCGCGTCGCCCAACACCGCTAAGAACCAGCAGCGCCACCGCGGCAAAGGCCGCGCCTTCCAGGAGCACCAGTCGCGGCAGCTCCGCGGTAGTCGCCAGCCCACCGAGCACCAGCACCGCAGCCAAGGCGCCCAACCACGCCCGCGGCCGAACGCTGGCCGTGGTGAACATGGCCAGGATCAAGGCGATGGCAGCGACCGCAATCGCAGCGATCAGCGGCCACCCGATACCGACTTCGATTGCAGCCTCAGGCACTCGCACCACACCCGCTGCCAGGCCCGCAACCAAGCCGATTAGAACCGCAGCCACCGCCACTGCTGCCACCGCACGGCGCTCCAGCCATTCGCTGGCCCGTCCAAACACCGCAACGACCCGCAGGGTGGCGTGCCAGATCCACAACAGGTACCGGTCGGGGTCGGCCCAGGCGTAGAACGGGGCCAGCCCGGTAGCTACCGGCTCGGAGAAGTCGCTGGCGCGCAAATGCCCATTTGCTGCCAAGGGTTCACCACCGGTGAATACCGAATCCGACGATGCCAGGTTGGCGCCGAGCCCTACCGGAGAGAGCGCTGCGGGGGCGGGGCCGACTGAGACCAGTTCCCGAGGCGCCCAAGCCACTGCGGCACCAGCCGTCGCGGGCATCTTCGCGCGCTTGGAGTAGTACCGGTAGGCGCCAACTCCGATCACCACCGACAACAGGGCCAAGCCAAGCCCACCGACCAGGAAGCTGCCACCAGCAGCCGAGAAGCCAAACCAGCCCACACCCAGATCCCCGGTTAGCCCCATGGCGGTCAGGGCCGGGTCGATCAGGTAGTCCAGAGCCAACTGCGGAGCAATGCCAAGCACAATGCAACCCACGGCCAGGATTCCCGATCCGATGAGCATCAGGCGGGGAGACTCATGCGCCTTGGCGCTGGCTTCACCGTCGTTGCCGAAGAACATCACCGAGGTGGCCTTCATGAAGGAGAACATCGTCAAGATGCTGACTATCCAGGCAATCAGTGCTGGGACTGCGAAGCCGGCGTCGAGCGCGGCGACGTAGAGCAGCCATTTACTAACGAAGCCGTTGAACAGTGGGACGCCAGCGATGCTGGCCGCCGAGACGAGCCACAACACGGTGGTCTTGGGCATCCGGCGGCCAAGGCCACCGAGCTTGTCCATGTCGCGGGTCCCGGTGGCGTGTTGCACAGCGCCGGCGCCGAGGAACAGTCCGCCCTTGAACAAACCGTGATTGAACGTATGCAGCAGGGCCGCGGCAACGCCAAGCGGCGTTCCCAGACCAAGACCGACCATCATGTAGCCGATCTGACTCACTGTGTGGAAAGCCAGCAGGCGCTTCGCGTCGTGTTGGACCATGGCGAACAACACCCCGACGACCATCGTCACGGTGCCAAGCCAGACCACCGTCATCTGCCAGGACGCAGGCCACGGAGCGAAGGAGTGCATGCGGGCGACGAGGTAGACACCAGCCTTCACGTAGACAGCGGCATGCAGCAGCGCGCTGACCGGGGTCGGTGCGGCCATCGCGAACGGGATCCAGGTGTGCAGCGGAAACTGCACCGACTTGGCGACCGCCGCGACCAGCATCAGCGCGAATACCCCAGTGGTGAAGGCGCCGGTCATGCGGGGGTCGGTCCACAGCGTGGTGCCGGTCCGGGCGAAGATGATCAAGATCGCGGCCAGCAGCGCGTAGCCCGCCAGGTGGGTTATCACCAACACCTTGCGCGCCCCATAGGCGGCTTCCTTGTCGGTGTACCAGAAGCTCACCAACAGGAAGGAGCACAGCCCGACGATCTCCCAGGCGGCGTATAGCAATAACAGGTCAGCCGCAAAGACCAGCACGACCAGCCCCGCGACGAAGACCTGCATGATGATGTAGAAGCGAGTCGCGGCCACATCGTGTGCCATATAGGCCACGGAGTAGAGCAGGATCGCGGCTCCAATGACTGTGCCCATGAAGGCGAACAGCAACGACAACCCGTCGACGTGGAAGGTCAACGAGATCGGTCCATCCCATTGTCCAAGCCGCAGATCCAGCACCTGCCCGGCATAGATGGTCGGCCAGATAGCAATCACCGAGATGGCCGCAGCGGTAGTCACCGCGACGGCCAGCCAGCCCTTGCCCGCACCTGACAGCAGGCGGGAGGCAAGCACCTGGAGGATCACGCCGGCCAGCAAGATGGCGATCGGGACGATCACGAACTCGTTCATAGGCATTTGTTTGGAATCCCTTTCGCAATCATCCGCCGGCGACCATCGGGAAGACAGACACTTCATCGGTGGGGTTCACCGGTGTGGCAAGCCCCCCAGTGATCCGCACATTTCGTCCATTGACCAGGAGGATCATCAGGGAACTGAGTTCCCCATCTTCAAAGACCGCTTTGCGGAAGGGGGTGCCATACCGATCCGACAACAGCTCCAGCAGTTCGGCAATATTTGCCGGCTCGGCGTTTAGGACCAGAGAATTCTCCTTGGTCAACTCGCGAAACGTCGCGAAGTATTTGATTAACACCGCCCACCCTCTATCGATTGCCAGATCCAGGAAGGTGGGCCGCCCGGTCCCACACCGGGCGGCCCCCCTGTTGCCGTGAAGCGACCCCCTAAAGCGCCAGTTCAGCCAGCTTCTCCGGCGTCGGCACGCCAGCGGCGTCCCAGCCGCGGAGCGCGTAGTACTCGGGCAGCATCTGGTCAAGGTGGTTGACCCTGCCCTTGGACGGTCCGGTCTTAATCGGCTCGGTGAGTAGCCGCACCGGTAGCGTGTCGTCGGCCGCGGTGTAGCCGACCTTCAGATTCCACAGCCGCTCGAGGTTCCAGATCCGCGCGCCGGCCTTCATGAACTCCTCCAGCGAATAGTCGACTCCGGTCAACGCGCTGAGCATGCCCGCCAGCTCGGCACCACCAATGCCGAAGGTGGCGAACAGGCACGAGCCCGAGGAATCCAACGCTGAGGTCAGATCCTGGAAGACGATGTCCAACGCCGCCTTACCCTCGGTCGCGTGCGGATCGGTCGGGGCTCCCTGGCCAAGTACCTCAACGGCAATGGTGTAGCCACGCACGTGACAGCCGCCACGGTTGTTGGTGGCGTAGTTCAGGCCGATACCTTGAACGCCGCGCGGATCATAGGCTGGCATCTCCTGCTTCTTCACCGTCATCGACAGATCCGGACGTCCGACGCTGTCAGCTAGGCGATAGGAGCCTTCCTGGAGCCGCTTGCCGAAGCCTTCGCCGACCCCGGTCTTGCGTACCAACTCCACCATGACCTCGGCGTTACCGAAGGAAAGATCCAGGCCGTCGGTGTCCTTCTTGGTCAGCAGACCGAGTTCGTACAACTCCATCGCACAAGCGATCGTTGAGCCCATCGAAATCGTGTCGAGCCCGTACTCATTGCAGAGGTAGTTGGCCTTGATGATCGCATCCAGGTTGTCGATCCCGGAGTCGACTCCGAAGGCCCAGGCGCTTTCGTATTCCGGGCCCTCGCCGACACCGGCGTAGGCCGGATTGGTCACCTTGGTCGCCCGCCCACAGCTGATGATGCAGGCGAAGCAACCCTTCGGACGTACCAGCTGATTGGCGGCCAACGACTCCCCGCCGATCTTGTCAGCCACCGGAGAGTATGCGTCCTGCCAGTTGTTCACCGGCAGAGCCCCGGACTGATTGAGGATGTTGACCAGAACGTCAGTGCCGTAAGCCTTCAAGCCGACCCCACCAACGGGATTAGCCTGAATCTTGCCGCGCGCATCCATGACCGCAGCCTTGAAGGCCACCGGGTCAGCAACAGTGATCTCGCCGGTGCCAATGACTGCGATCGCCTTGAGCTTCTTCGAACCCATGACCGCACCCACGCCAGTGCGTCCAGCGGCACGATGCATCTCATTCATGATCGAGGCGATCAGGGAGAGATTCTCTCCAGCCGGCCCAATGCAGGCGACCTTGGCGTCAGGATCGGTTTGCTCGCGCAGGGCATCGGTCGTGTCTGCCACGGTCATGCCCCACATGGCGCTCGCGTCGCGAATCTCCACCAGGTCGTTCTTGATCCACAGGTAGACCGGCTTCTTGGCCTGCCCCTCGATGATCACCGCGTCATAGCCAGCGAACTTGAGCTCGGGGCCGAAGACCCCACCGGAGTTCGAGCCAGCGATGGTGCCGTTTAGCGGGCTCTTGGTGATCACGTTGTAGCGACCGGCCGAGGGCGCGAACGTCCCGGTGAACGGGCCCGGCGCGAAGACGAGCTTATTGTCGGGGCCGAGGGCGTCAGCGCTGGGGTCAACCTCGTCGGAGATGATCTTCACACCCATGCCGCGGGCTCCGATGTAGTCGCGCGCGACCAGCTTGTTCGTGCGCTCGCGCTTGATGGTGCCGCGACTGAGGTCCACTCGAAGGGTCGTTCCAATCCAGCCGTTCATCAGTTCACTTCCTCGAAAATCGTCTTGAACTTGTCGGCGACAACTTGCTTGCGCGAGCGGGTCTGCTCGGCGTCCTCGACGAACTCGAGAGCCGCGTTCGGGCACATCGCCACGCACTGCGGTGCCCCCGCACAGGTGTCGCACTTCGCAATGCTCTTGGTCACTGAGTCGTAGCGGGCACTGCCGAAGGGGCAGGCGATCACGCAGAGCTTGCAGCCGATGCAGAGATCGGGGTTCAGCTCAACCAGATTGGAGCCAGCCGGACCGTGGTGCATGGCGCCGGTCGGGCAAACGTTGACGCAAGCCGCGTCATCACACTGCTGGCACATCAGGGGAACAGCGAACCCCTCGCGCTCCCAGGTGAACGTATGCACCCGGGTCGCACCGGGACGAAATGTGCCCCCGTGCTCGAACGAGCAGGCCAGCTCACAGTTGCGGCAACCCGTACACTTGTTCGGATAAATCATGAGCATCTTCGACACGTCGGGACCTCCTTCGACATTCGTTGGGCACCACGGCACGGTGTCGCGGGTGGCCCTTGGAGCTATCTGCGGGTCGCCACTGCAGCGTGGCGGGCAAATTCCAAAATCCAGGAACAGCCGGACTGCACCCGGCCAGTTTCTATCAGCGAAATTACCACCGCTGGAAGCCGCCCATCGTCGAATTTGTCCCCCAAACCTGGATAACCGCCGCTCATTTTGGTAAGGGCTGCCTAACGTTGCGCCGAAACCCCGCCAGGGCCGCCCAACGTTGCCTCCATTTTTCAGTAAGGGTTGCCTAACGTTGCAATAGCGGAATTCCCATAGCTCTCCCGCCGCGCAGCCAACACCGGCACTATTGAGAGTGCAGGACGCCGTGTTCTCAACGAAAGGAGGACGGCTCAGTGCCGACATTCGCCGAGGCTCGCGACCTCGTCCTGAACAGCGCAACGCCGTTGGGCGTCGAGGTTGTGGGGCTGTTGGACGCCTGCGGGCGCGTGCTCGCCACCGACCAGATCTCGAACTGGGACCTACCGATGTGGGACAACTCCGCTATGGACGGCTTCGCCGTTCGTGCGCAGGAATGCCGGGAAGGGTCCGTCCTGCCGGTTGTGGGGTTCCTGCCTGCCGGCCGAGCCGCCACCCAGGCACTGGAGGCCGGATCGGCTGCCAGAATCCTCACTGGTGCCCCGATACCTCCCGGGTCGGACTGCGTAGTGCCGTTCGAGTTGACCCAGGAACACCACGATTCGATTCGCCTCCTCACCCAACCCCGGGCCGGCGATCACATTCGAAGGAAGGGCAGCGATCTACGCGTCGGGGACCGCGTCCTTGCGGCCGGCACTCTGATCCGCCCGAGTGAGATCGCCATCTTCGCGTCCCTGGCCATCGCTGGCGTCCCGGTGACCCGCCGACCACAGGTGGCCATTCTTTCCACCGGCGACGAACTACTGCGCCCAGGCGATCCGCTCGAGCCGGGACGCATCTTCGACAGTAACGGCCCGGCACTTGCTGCTGCGGTGCTCGAGGCTGGCGGGACGCCGATCATCCTGCCCATCGCTCGAGACGACCCAGCGGCGCTCAGACAACAACTTCAGCAAGGGCTGCGGGCCGACGTGCTGGTGACCTCAGCCGGCGTGTCCACCGGCGACCGAGATCTCGTGCGGGCAACGCTGGCCGAACTCGGCGCGCAGGAGGTCTTCTGGAAGGTTGCCATTCAGCCCGGGCGCCCGATGGCTTTCGCTGTCACCGAGGAGTGCCGCATCATTTCGCTGCCCGGAAATCCGGTGGCTGCCCTGCTGACCTTCGAGTTGTTCGTCCGGCCGGCCCTGCGTCGCATGGGCGGTCACCGGCGACCCATTGAGGCCACCATCCGAGCAACTCTCGGCGAGTCCGTGCGTCCGAGATCGGACCGAATGACGTTGCGCCGGGTCTGTCTGGAGCAGATCGGTGATCAGTTGGTGGCGACGAGTTCCGGGCAGCAAGCTACCGGCTACGTGCAAACCCTCGTCCGGGCTGATGGCATCGCACTGATTCCCGTCGGCATCGATCCCCTGCCAGTCGGCACCGTGGTCGAAGTGCACCCGTTGCGCAAATCAGGCGACTTCTCAGGAGGCAATTGATGACACCCAGAACTGCCCCACCGCTGAGCGCCGAAAGGTTGGCTGGCATCACCATCCGCACGGCTCACATCGCGGTGACCAGCATCTACGTGGGCGGGCGGCTGTGGGATGTACCGGCGGAGAAGCTGCGCCTGTGGCGCAACCTGACCACCGTCACGGGGGTGGCGCTACTCATTTCCGAGATCCGGCACAGCCCTAACTGGGCCCACCAGGGACGTGGCCTGACCACCATGGTGCACCTCGGCGCACTACTCCCCGGCCATTTGTGGCCGCAGCTGGCCAAGGCTGCCCCGGTGGCAGCGATGCTGGTTGGCTCGATCGGCAGCCACCTGCCCCGGGCTTTGCGAAAGTGGTCATTTCTTGAAAGAAGAATCCTCCCCTGACTAGCCCAAACACGAGTAGAGTTGGGGTCCTAGGTCCTTGAAGGACGGTGCCATGGCGAATCTCGATCTGTCGCCTACACAGTCGTCGCAAGACGGCTCAGTGGTTGCGCCCACTCATACTTCGGCGTGGGCTGCCCACGCCGCGCCGGTCGGCGCCGCCGTGGCCCACCGCCCGGTGGTCTCGCAATCGTGGGGACGCTGCCTGGCTGCTGGCCTTACCCGCGAAAGCATGCGCCTGGCACCGCTTTCGCTGCGGCCCGACCTGCTGGCTGACTGTCACACCAGCCACCCCCTGATGCGGATGCTGCCCATCTTCCGTGACCTGCTCACTGAAGCCGTCCACGATGCAGGCTGTATCTTCGCCATCGCCGATTCAGCCGGAGCCCTGATGTGGGTTGAAGGACATCCGAAGATCCGCTCCGGTGCTGAGCAGATCCATTTCGTCGAAGGTGCTGATTGGTCGGAGGAATCTGCGGGTACCAACGGCCCCGGCACCGCGCTGGCCGTGGGCGGACCGGTGCGAATCCTCGGCCCTGAGCACTTCAACGAAGCCGTCAGTGCCTGGTCGTGCGCTGCTGCGCCGATCTGGGATCCCGACAGCGGCAAGCTGCTGGGACTGCTCGATGTAACCGGCGGCAACCCCGCAGCCAGCCCGGCGATGCTAGCTCTGATTCGGGCCACCATTTGCACGGTTGAGTCCGAACTGGCCCGCCAACTCGCGGTTAGCGATCTGGCCGCCTACCGGGCCCAAAGCCAGCTCCCCCATTTGACCGGGGGCGCAGCGCTAGTCAGTCCTGGCGGGCGCGTTCTGGCGGCCAGTTCTGGACTAGGCCTGACCCGACTTTCCGGCCTGGTAGCTGCCGAGGACGGCTCCAGTCAACTGCCCGACGGCCGACGCCTGCTCATCGAACCAGTCGGGGCGACCGGCTACGTCGTGGCCCGCTTCGTCGAAACCTCCGAGCATCGGCACCCAACCTCACTGGTGCGGATGAGCACGCTGGGACGCGACACCGTCGTGCTCGAAGTGAACGGGAAGCCGATGACCTTCCCGCCCCATCACAGCGAGATTCTGGTCCTACTCGCACTCGCGAAAGATGGCCTCACCACCGAGGGTCTCGCGGCCGGCCTCTCGGCCACCCCACTGAACCCGACTTCGATCAGAGTGGACATGAGCCGGCTACGAACCCGCCTGGGCGAGCTACTCACCTCGCGCCCGTACCTCCTTCGCGGCTCGATCCGCACCGACTTTGACGTGGTGGCTGACCTGCTGGCAGAAGGACGCATCGGCGACGCGTTGAGCGCCTACCCTGGTCCGCTCCTGCCACATTCGCAGGCACCCGGGATCGTGGCGAGGCGCGCGGCGCTGCATTCACAGCTGAGCGCAGCTGTGGCCGCCAGCTATGACTCGCATTTGATGACCGGCTGGCTGGAGACTCCATGGGGAATCGGCGATGCGTCGGTTTGGGAGGCCTTGGCCAAGCTGTCGCCGGAAGGCTCGCCTAGGTGGTCCCAAGCCACCGACCGCGCCCGAGCTATTCGGACCGACTATCCGACGCCCGTTAGCTAGCGGCCAGGAAGTCGAAGCGACGTTGCCCGCAACAGGGGCAATCCGGCGCTGGCGTGAGTGGTTCGCCCTGCTGGAAGTCATTGGCCCACACATCCAGATACACCATGGTGCGGTTCAGGTGATCGCGGTCGCCGGTGAGCAGCTTGATCGCCTCGGTCCACTGGAAGGCTGACACGATTACCACAGCTGAGGCCAGCACTCCGACAGTCGCACAGGTGTCCGTCGTCCCGGACGCCGGCATGGCTGGCGATAGGCACCTCAGGCAGGCCGTCTCACCAGGAATCACCGTGAGCGACATGCCGGTGGAACCGACGGCGCCCCCGTAAATCCAAGGGATTCCCAATTTCACGCACGCATCGTTGAGTAAGTAGCGGGTTTGCAGATTATCGGTGGCGTCCAAGACCAGATCTGCCCCGGAAACCAGCTCCTCGACATTGGCTGAGGTTACGTCCGTCACCACCGCCACGACGTTCACCTCTGAGTTGATCCGAGCACAGGCCTCAGCTGCCGCCACCGCCTTGGGGGTGCCAGCCTGAGCATCTGCTTCCTCAAACAGCGTCTGGCGCTGCAGATTGGACAGCTCCACGACGTCCCGATCGACCACGGTGATCCGGCCCACCCCGGAGCGGGCCAACAGGTTCACCAATCCGGTGCCGAGCCCGCCGCAGCCAATGACTACCACGTGGCCAGCACTGATTCGCTCCTGCCCAGCGCTCCCGACTCCCTGGAAACGAATCTGGCGTGAGTATCGGCCATCCTCTGGCTGAGGTTGGGTGCTCATTCAACGCTCCAATAGATGAGGGCCGATCGCGCCTCAGGCGGCCACCGGCAGCTACCGTCGAGAGGCTCCAATCGGCGCTGCAGCAAGCCGCGGAGGTAGTCGTCATGCTCGGCGGAGTGCGCCAGCCCGAAATGCTGCTTCAGCCGCACCAAGGCATCGTCGGTGGTGGCACTGATCACCGGGCCTGAGGCTTTGGCTGCGAACAGGACGTTAGGCGTCAGTCCAAGCTGCAGCAGGACGTTGTAGGCAACCAGGAATCCCGGACGATCCAGCGGGAGCCCCCACAAGTACTCCGCGGCCTCCGCCAACACCGAGGTGGTGGGTGGCGCCCGCACGATCAGGAAGCAGGTACGCCTGGCGACCTCGGTCATCTTCTCGACGAAGGCCACCAGGTCGGGCGATCCGTACACCGAGTGGGCGGCCAGGCAGTAGTCGTGAGCAGCGACGGACACTTCAGGCCAAGATCCGGCCACGATGTCGATATTCGACGCATCCTGCGCCGCAATGTTTCGCCTAAGGACACTGATCATCGAAGCCGAGCTGTCCACGGCTGTGACCCACTCGGCTCGATCCGCTAGCGGGATGGCCCAAGCTCCCGTGCCAGCGCCGATATCGAGAACGGTGCTGCCAGGGCGCACGGCTTCTAGGACGAAATCGCGGATTGAATCAGGTTGACCATCGCGCGCCTGGACGCGGTCGTGAAAGCTCTCGGCCCTGCCTTCCCAATAGTCGCCAGCGCTGCGTTCGGGCGCTATTTGGGCGGCATGTTCAACAAGATCCCGCCACAACGCCGCCCAGCCGACGTTCAACTGGGCGCGATTATCGCCAACGTCGGGTGCCATCAGGTGCCGGTATCCATCGCTGCTCATGCTTGCACCCACGTGACAGGCGCGCAAGCGGCCGCGCCTGCGCGAATTCGGTAATCGAACGGCGTTTCACCTAGTAGACTCACGAATGTGACGGACAACGCTGTCGGCACCATCGCGAAGCATGACCGCGCGGCCCAACCAAAACTGGAGCCGCTCGCTGGTGGTCGACTCCTTGATAAACACGGTCGAATCGCAACAGATCTTCGAGTCAGTCTCACGGATCGCTGCTCGTTGCGTTGCTCCTATTGCATGCCTCCCGAAGGACTGGACTGGCTGCCGAGCGCAAGCCTGTTGACTGACGACGAAGTGATCCGGTTGATCACGATCGCCGTGCGCGATCTCGGCGTCCAGCAGGTCCGCTTCACCGGCGGTGAACCCCTGCTGCGCAAGGGTCTGGCACGTATTCTGGCCGCCACCACGGCGCTGCGCACGGCCACGGGGGTGGCCCCGGATACCGCACTGACCACCAATGGGGTCGGCCTGGCCACGTCCGCGATGGCGCTGAAGCAGGCCGGACTACACCGGATCAACGTCTCCCTCGACACTCTCGACGCGACCCGCTATGCGCGCCTCACCGGCCGGGATCGACTCGGCGACGTCATCAAAGGACTGGCCGCTGCCGCTGCCGCCGGCTTGAGCCCGATCAAGATGAATACCGTCTTGCTGCCGGGAGTGAATGACGATGAGATGCTGTCGCTGGTTAGCTGGGCACTGAAGCGGGGATATCAACCCAGGTTCATCGAGCAGATGCCGCTGGGCCCTCAGGACACCTGGCAGCGGACGACCATGGTCACTGCCGAAGACATCCTGGACGTACTCCGATCCGAGTTCACCCTCATCCCCATGCAATCGAAAGCCCGCGGATCGGCCCCCGCCGAGATCTGGATGGTTACGGGTGCCGAGGTTCCAGAAGACTTCGTCGCCACGGTTGGCATCATCGCGTCAATCACCAAACCCTTCTGTGAGGCCTGTAATCGCACCCGGTTGACCGCCGATGGCCAGCTGCGTAGTTGCCTGTTTTCCCGGGACGAGACCGACGTGCGCACCCTGCTGCGTAGCGGGGCCAGTGACCTAGCTATCGCCGAACTCTGGCGAGGCGCCATGGCGGCCAAACAGACCACTCACGGGGTCGATGAGGGCTCATTTGTCCAGCCTGACCGCACCATGAGCGCGATCGGCGGCTGAGGAGGTCCCTCAAGCTGCTTTCCGGTGCCGTCCAGTTGGGGCGCCGAGCCGCCGGAGGACGGCAACGCTCACAGCGTCAAACCGATGAGGTGCACCGCCGTAGCCTTGAAAGTGGCCTCAACCAGGTCTCCTTCGCGTAACCCCATCTCGTTGGCTGACGCCTTGGTGACATCCGCGACGACCTTCGCGCCGCAGTCGACGCTGACCTGCACAAAAGGCCCTTTCCCGACGATCTTGGTGATCACGCCACTAAGCCGGTTGCGGGCGCTGGTCGTCGGCATGGGTTGGCTGGATTGCCCGCTCAACCGAAGCGTTACATCCTCGGGCCGAAGGCAACACATCACCTGCTGACCGATTCCGAAGGCGGAGATCGCCTCGATTCGGCCCCCGCCAACCTCAACGACAGCAAGGCCGTCATCGATGGAGGTGATCCGTCCGGGCAGTCGCGTTTGGACGCCGACGAAGGCCGCCACGTCCTCGTCACACGGCTCGGAGAGGACCACCTCGGGCGGCGCATCCTGGCGGAGTCGCCCGTTGATGATCACCGACATCCGAGTGCCCAGTCGCCCAGCCTCGTCGAGATCATGGGTGACCAGGACGGTGGCGCGGGGCGTCTCCCGCAGCAGCCGCCCAGTGTCATCGATCAGTTGGGACCGCGCCGCGGCGTCCACCGAAGCGAAGGGCTCGTCGAGCAACAGCACCTCCGGCTCCAGCACGAAAGCTCTGGCCAGACTGACCCGTTGGGCCTCCCCACTGGACAGCTCGCGAGCGGAACGATCACGCAGGGCCAAGACGCCCAGGCGGTCGAGCCACTCGTCCACCCGGACGTCAGCCTGCCGCCCGCCTATGCCACGGAATCTCAACCCGGCGGCCACATTGCGGCGCACAGTCGTGTCCAGCAGCATGGGCGCGGCGAGCACTAACCCGATGCGACGCCGCAGGTGGAGGGCGAGTCGCGGAGTCACAAGCTGGCCTTTGAGCAGCACACTCCCCTCCTGCGGGCCGACCAACAGGGCGAGCGCCAGCAGCAGAGTGCTCTTGCCGGCCCCATTGGGCCCCACGACGGCCACGGTCCCATGCCTGCTCACCCCGAATTTTGCGATGCTGAGAACCTCACGCCCACCTCGCCTCACCACGAGGTCTCGGGCCTCCAGCACGGGTCGGGTTGCATCTTCGGCGGCGTCCGGGTCGAAAGTCATCTCAATGCCGCTTTCCACTTTGCTGCGCCCAGGTCAAGATGCCATTCACCAGGAAAGCAAGTGCGAGCAGAATGCCAGCCAATTGGATGGCAGCACCGAAATTGCCGCGACCAACATCAAGCACCATGGCAGTGGTCAACACTCGGGTCTGCCCGCTGATGTTGCCGCCCACCATCATGGCGGCACCCACTTCGGAAATCACGCTTCCGAAGCCGGCCATCAGCGCAGCGAGCAATGAGAGCCGGGCCTCGCGCCACAGCCAAAACACGGTTTGCATCCGCGATGCGCCCAACCCCTGGAGCTGAACCTGAAGTCGTGGATCGAGCTGGCCGATGCCAGCGGCCGACAAGCCAAGAATCACCGGCGTGGCGATCACGACCTCGGCCAGGATGATCGCCGACGGCGTGTAGATCAGATTGAGATCGCCCAGCGGGCCACTGCGCCACAGCAACAGCGCGATGGCGAGCCCCGCGACCACTGGCGGGAGGGCCATCCCCGTGTTTACCACACTGAGGACTATCCCCCGGCTGCGGAAGACCGAGAGCGCCAAGACCGTGCCAAGCGGCAGCCCAATCAGCAAGCTGATCGCGGTGGCAATGCCGGAAACCCCCAGAGATAGCAGGGTGATCTGAATCAGCTCGTCCATGACGCTCTCCCGCCGACTTCCAGACCGCTACTTCAGTTCGTCCTCACTCTTACCCGCATCGGCCGAGAACAGCGCCTTGCCGTACTTGGCACTACCGAAGCCTGCGATCAGCTTCTGGCCGTCCGCAGAGGTGACGTAGTCCGAGAAGGCCTTCGCGCCCGCACTATTCACCTTGGGCCACTTCGCCGGGTTGACGCTCATCACGTGGTAAATGTTCAACAGGAACGGGTCTCCCTTCACCAAAGAGGTCAGCTTCAAGTTGGCGGAGTTCGCCAGGAAGGTGGCATCGTCGGTGAGGGTGTAGCCCTGCTTCTCCGAGGCGATCTGTAGGGTCGCGCCCATGCCCTGGCCGGACTGCAGGTACCACGCTTGGCCCTTGGGAGTGATCCCGGCCGCCTTCCAGATGGCGAGTTCCTTGGTCTCAGTGCCTGATCCATCACCGCGGGCGACGAAAGCCGACTTCGAGTTGGCGATCTTGGTGAACGCCTCGCTGGCGGTCTTGGCGCTAGCGATGCCCGCCGGGTCGGCACTTGGACCGACGACCATGAAGTAGTTGTGCATCACGAGTAAGCGATCGATGGCGAAGCCGCTATCGATGATGACTTTCTCTGCGGCTGGCGCATGTACGAGCAGCACGTCCGCGTTGCCCTCTTCACCCATCTTCAGCGCCTGCCCGGTGCCGACGGCGATGGTCTTGACTTGATAACCAGAGGCGCTTTCGAATGCTGGCACCAGCTCGTCCAACAAGCCGGAATCCTGCGTGGAGGTAGTGGTGGCAAGAATCAGGGTCTTGGGGTTGGCAGCAGCCGTGCCGCCAGCGCTAGGAGAGGTACCTGAGCCGGAACATGCCGAGAGCGCCAGCAGTGCTGCGACCGCTATCACCCCGAAACGTGCTGAATGGAAGCGTTTCTTGATGGCCGTCGTGCGCATGCATGGCCCCTCTCAAGGGGGGTAAGTGGTGACCGCTTGGTCAGCCCTCCGACTGTACTCGCGTGTGGCTTCGGTAGCGGCCCAAAACGAGCGCGCACTACCCCCTCAACTACCCGGCCCCGGCTGAGCTGCAGAATATTGCGGCGGCAGGCCCACCGACCGCTGCAGCCTGCGAAGATCTAGCTACCAAAGGTCAGGATCAGACCAGGATCAAGCCCATCAGCACGGCGTGCGCTGTTCACCAATTCGGAGGTACCCATGGAGCCCTGCACGGTGATCACCGTCTCTGACCGAAGCGCCGCCGGCCTCAGGACGGATGTCTCCGGGCCAGTCCTGGCCGAGGCGCTGCGCGCCGGCGGCTTCGAGGTGTCCGTAGTCGTCGTGCCCGACGGGGAGGATTCGGTCCGCAATGCCTTGCGCGCGGCGTTGGCCGCTGGCGCCCGGCTTATCGTCACCACTGGGGGCACGGGCGTCGGCCCCCGGGATCAAACCCCCGAAGGGACCGCTGGGGTCATCGACCGGGTCTTGCCCGGCATCGCTGAAGCATTGCGCACCGAGGGACGTCAGCATTCTGCTCATGCCGCGCTGAGCCGGGGGTTGGCCGGAGTGGCGAACCCCACCCCCACGTCGCGCGGAGCCTTGATCGTGAATCTCCCGGGCAGCCCCAGAGCTGCGAAGGAAGGGGCCGAGGTGCTCCTACCTCTCGCCGGGCACGTCCTAGATCAGCTCGGCGGCGGGGACCACTGACCCGCACTGGGCTCGCCAAAAGGACAACCGAGCGTGGCTCGCTATGCCCCTGGCCTGGGGGCACCGTCCAAAGGGTGGGACAAAAAGGCGAAATCTCTAACCCGTCCGTAATGCCGCAGGGGTTGGCTGTAACCAAACGCTGGTTCGCTAGATCAATAGCCCATCGAAAGCGAGCACACTGTGACGATTACTACCGCCGACCTCCGCGGAGTCACGGGGCGCATCCTGCACCTCAGCGGCACCGTACGCGACTGCACCCTGAATGAGCGCAATGTCATTCCGACCTCGTGCGGAGATCTGATCCCGCGTTACGAGAAGCTCGAAACGCGCACCAAGCCCGGGCAATCGTTGTCGTTCTACAAGTCCGGGGCCCTGCGCAGCATCTACCTCGAAGACCAGACCGAAGTGGCAACACCCATCGGGCCGCTACCGGCCGAGCTGGTCAGCTTCCATGAGGACGGCTCCCTCAACACCATTTTTCAGCTCAACGGCCAACTCAGTTACGCCTGGACCGAAACCGATGAGAAGCGGCTAGCCCAGGAATGGACGTTGGCCTTCGATTTCGCGACCATCACCGCGAAAATGATCGCCGTCCGCTTCCATCCCAGCGGCCAGGTGCGCAGCCTCACCCTCTGGCCAGGCGAAACGCTCATGCTCAACACTCCGGTCGGCGAAATTGCCTGCCGCACCGGCCTTAGCGTGCACCCCAACGGCACCCTGGCCTCCTTCGAGCCGGCCATGCCTGTCGCCCTGGAGACCCCGATTGGCTACGTGCTGGCCTACGACGTGGACGCGTTCACCATCGACGGCGACCAGAACTCGGTGCGCTTCGACGATCAGGGCAACCTCACCCAAGTCACCACCGCTGGCGAAGTGATCGTTGAGGGGCCGGACGGCACCGTCCGTATCTCCTCCAAAACCCGCTACGCCCTCACCGAGGACGTCCGGGTGAAGCTCTCCATCGAGCTCAGCTTCGACGGTGATCAGGTAACGATCGATACCGGACGGGCGGCGCAGACCTTCGCCATCGCCGAGAACAAGTTCACCGTGCTTACCGACATCAACACCCAAGGGCTGACCTCCTGCGATGTGGGTTGCGACAGTGGCAGCTGCGATAGCGGTGAGTGTGACAGTGGTAGCTGCGACAGTGGTAGCTGCGAGACGGGCAGTTGCTCCACCGGCAGCGGTTGCGACAGCTGTGTGGACGGCAAGTGCTCCGGCAAGTGCGCGTAGGGCCAGGCAGCTCGGCTGCTCGGCCCAAAGATCGCGTTGCCCGGTCCAGCAAGGGATACCCCCACCGGACCGGGCAAAGTAGCGATAGCAGCCCTCGGCGCTATTGATTGGCAACAATCACCTGACTGTCGCGCTTGAGCGAGTCCGAGTCACTTGGCCATAGCCCGGCTTGGTGAAGGTCACCTTGAGCACGATCTTCGACCGCCTAGCCGAGGACGGCACCCGCAGCGTCGAGGCCGTGCCAATGATCCTGCCCCGGCTCAACCACTGGTAGCTGAGCATCGCGCCGGAGCTGCCACCGCGCACTTGCGCACGAAGCTCCCACCCCGAGATCGCCCAACCGCGGACGGTCACCTTGCCCGGTTTCAGCACCCCAGCAGCTACCCGCTTGGCGATGGAGAAGCGAGCCACCGAGACTTTGTTCACCACCGAAGCAATGACCCGAACTTGAAGTTTCTTGTTCTGGTCAGCAGCAACCGCGCGATAGCTCGGATTGGTTGCCCCCGGAATGGCCACCCCGGAGCGGTACCACTGGTAAACCAGGGTCGCGCCCCGCTCCCAGCCGCGTGGAAGCGCCTTCAGCACTCCACCCACGCGAGCCGAGCCGGCGAGTTCCACCCGGCCCGCGCCAACCGTTGGCGGCACCGGCTCGGAGTCTTCGGGACGAGACGCCCGCTCGACTACTGCAGTCGCCGCGCTGGTCGTGACTGTATCGACGTAGCCCACCCGAGTACCGGTCACCCGAACGGCGATCTGATGGCCTTGGTCGGCGTTGGCCAGGTTGTACTGGCTCGAAACTGCACCAGCGATCACCTGCCCACTCCGCAACCACTGGTAGATACGCAGGACACCATCGGGCCAATCACCAACGGCTTCCAACGTGGAGCCGACCATCGCTTTCCCGCTGACCGTCACCTTCGTGTCGGCTTGAGTACCCGCCTTCACCAACGAATCGGTCGGCGCCGCGACCACCGTCACCGAGGCCCGTCCGGTTCCTGAGACCGTCACGGCCACATCGACCTGGTGACCAACATCGGTGCCGACGACCTCATAGGTGGCAGCCGTTGCGCCTTCAACTGGTACGCCGTCGAGGCGCCACTGATAGGCCAGGGTCGCGCCCTCGGCCCAGGCGCCGACGGACGCGGTGAGCCGCTGGCCGGTGGCAGCCGTCCCCGCGACTTCGACGCTGGAATCACCCACGCTGACCTCCAACTTGGTGGTGGCGTCATTGACCGCAAGAGTGGCCGAGCCAGCACCGTGACGCAGCGCGGTAAGCACGCTGGTTTTCGGGTTGATAGCCACCACTGCAGTGCTCGGGGCATCACTGGCATCACCGATGAACACTTCCGCAGAACTCGACCATTGGTAGGAGACCGGCCATTCAACTGGCACCTGCCTTGAGCCGTCCTGGGTGACTACTGGGTTCAACTCCACCAGCTGGCCAGGCGTCAGGGTCGCGACCGGTGCGGTTAAGGCCAACGAATCGACCCGGGTCTTCACCTCGTCGCTGATCCAGCGCTGGTCTGCATCAGCCCAACGCCCCTGAGCTGGGTCAATGCCAAGCATCGTCCAGCCGGTGAAACCGCCATCGGCAACGGTAGAGGCTGGAGACTTGCCCGAGTTGCCGTTGATGATCATCGGCACACCGTCCACACTGGAGGTGTGGAACACCCCAACGTGGCCGTTTACCACTGCGATTGACTTGCCCGACTCCTCACGGAACTCGGTCATCCAATCCTTCAGCATTTCGGCCTCCACCCGATCGGTGAGCTGGCTGCCCTTCGTCGCCAGCGGATCGTAGATCGGCATGTGGGTAAACACCACCACCCCGGTAGTGGACGGATCGCTGGCGGCTTCGTCGAGTTGCTTGCGCAACAGCTTGACTTGATCAAAGTCACTTTGAAGTTTGCCGGCGGAGGAGTCCAAACCGATGAAGCGGGTGTTCTTCAGCGCAAAAGTGCGGTTGGTCTCGCCGAAGGCAGCCTTGAAGTTGCTAATCGGACCACCCATCACCTCATGGTTGCCCGGCACGTAATACCAGGGGAAGGTGGCGTTGGCCAGTTCTTCGTCCAGGATCGACTTCGCGAAGGAAATGTCGGCCGTCGAGGCCTCATCAACAAAGTCGCCATCGATCAGCAGGACGTCCGGCTTAGCTGCGACGATCTCGCGCAGGGCATCGCGAGCGCCAGCCACTGCTCCACTCTCAGGATCGCGGGCCACGAACTGGGCATCCGACATCACCGCTACTCGCAGGGGCGAGTTTGCGGTCGAACCGGTTTCGGTCAGCGTCGGATCCTCGAACTCCGCCACCGCCGGAGCAGCAGTGCCTTCTGGAGGCAAGTAGGCGAAGATCTGGGAGAACTCCAGCGACCCCACATATTGCTTCGCAGCGACGGTCTCGAGGGCCCTAATGCGCTGGAACTTCAACGGAAAAGCGAAGGTGCTCGGCACCGCAAAATCGACCCGCTCCCAACCGTCCCAGGTAGCGTGCAGCGACTGGCTGCCACCGGGACCGTCGATCCAGTTGGTGACGCCGTTGGCCTGCATCACCTGCAGGCGCAGCAAAGCACCCTTGGTGTCGCCCTTGATCCAAACCGAGAGCTTCTGCGGACGTCCCGGAATATCGATTCCCGAAAGAGTGCCCTGGACGGCGCCCGGAGCCACCGCGTAACAGCCCCGAGTGGCCGTGGATTTGGTGAAGTCATAGTTGAGTCGAATGCTCGGCGCACCATCATGGCCTTCGCCGTCTTCGATGTTGCAGTCGGGTGCCCTGTCGTTTGCGGCCTTCCAACCGCTGATGTCGTGGAAGTCATCAATCGTCTTGATTTCCAGCGGAACCGCCACCGAAACTTCAGCGGTGTGACCGGCATGGCTGAACCGCAACACGGCGGTGCCATTGGCTCCGACCGCGGTGACATTGATCCGGCCATCTTCAGTGACCTTCACCTCGAAGACTGCCGGGTTGGAATTCTCGATCTTCAAGTCGCCAGCCTCAACCGGCGCCCGGAATCCGTCCGCGTCGTAGCCAGCGAAGCTGAGCACCTGCGACGAACCTTGCTTTTCGAGGTTCACCACGTTCTGCCCAACTTCGAGGCGAGTCAGCTTACCGAGCACTTCGATTGCGGCTCGGCCAGAGGCAACGCCTTTGCGCGCGGTGAGGGCTGCTTCGCCTGAGCTCTTGCCTTCTACGACACCGTCAGTGATCGTGGCGATTTTGGCCTCGTCCGAACGCCACAGCGTCGGAACTCCAGCCACCGGAGAGCCGGCCTCGTCGTAGCCTGCGGCTCGCAAGGTCCGATGGGTGCCCGGGAACAGGCGTAGAGCGTCGTCGTCGGCCAGCACCGAAGTGACTGCGAAGCTCAGCAGCTCACCGGAACTGGGTTGAGCTAGCACCAGCCCCATCCCGTCGCCGTCGCTGCGCTCGTAGCCGTCCGATGGCGAGTTCTCGACGGTGGTGTTGGTCTCGCCCGGATGCCTGGTGTTCATCTGGCTGGATCCACCACCGTCAGCGTTGATGGCGTCCCATGCGCCAAGGTCGCCCATCAGGTTCTGCTGCTGGTCGAAGGCCATGCCCTTGGCATTTCCCTGGCGACCATCAACCACCACGAAGTAGGCGGTCGAGCGATCCTTACCGAAGCCAATCATGGTGCGCGGGTTGACCCCGGTGTAATAGGCCTCGTTCGGGTACGGCACCACCTGGCCATCGCGGATCAGCCGTTGCCACGCGCCGCCAGCTTCAGCCACGTCGACGGAATCTTTGATGCCGTAGCTGATTCCCACCTTCTCGCCGACCGAAAGCGCCTGCAGCGCAGCACCGCCAGCGCGATCGGCAAAGGCCGCCAAGACCTGCGCACCTGCCGCAATCGGGCCGTCGTCTCCGGCCGTCGGACGAGGGCCGCTGGTGACGATGCCGTCGGCGTCCACCCAGACCTCGACACCGGCCCGTCCGGCCTTACTGAAGAGCCGATCCCGCGTGTAGCTGCCCCAGTGTGAGTTATAAAGGACGACGCCTGAGCCGTCGACACCTTCGGCGTTGATCCCGTCGATGCTCAGCGACTGGCCATCGGGCAGAGTGACCAGACCCTCCAGCGCGAGATCAACCAGGGCACCCAGTCCGGAGGAGTTCACCCCCACTGAGGCGTGGGCATCATCGTTGCCGGACTTCAGTATCTTGCCGCCACTGACCCCCCAGCCTGAGGCCGCGTAGGAGTTGTTTATGTCGAAGCGATCCAGGTTCACTCCAGCGATGGCGGAATTCCGATCGACCAGATCAGTCACCGTGGTGCCCTCGCCGGAGACAGTTTCAGGTGAGAGGTACTTCATCTTGACCGTCTGGTCAGACAGTTCCGCCTTCAAGACGTCGATCTGCTGCCAGCCAGCAGCGTCCAGGCGCTCGTAAGAGACGTGCAGCAGGCCTGGTGCGATCTGCTGGGTTTCGAGATCGTTGATCACGGCGTCACCGCCATCATTGAGATCCATCCCAGCGACCGAAATCGTCTTGGTTGTCTCAGCATGGGCAGGGACTACTGACAGTCCCGCCGTTCCAAGGGCCAAAGCCGCGCCTACTGAAAGGGCGGTGCCTGACCTGATCAATCGGCTGGGCCGAGATCGCATGATTCTTGCTCCGTTCTCGGGCACCCAAGCGGCGCCCGAATCACGGTCCCGCAGCCAGTTGTCGTAACCCCAAACACGGACTAGCCGCTTGATGAACCGTCCCCCACAACACAAAACACCGCTGATCAGGGCTGACGCTGCCCAGCGTCGCGCGCGGACTGGGATGCGCTGCGGAGTTGGGCAGCCAGAAGCCCTGGCTCGGCACGGTCCAGGATCCGTCAAGCTATCGGGCTCTCAGCCCACGTCCTCCTGGGGCACCTCAACGGTGGGCTCTTCGCTCGGTGCGGTAATCGGGTCAGCAGTAACCGGCGCCGCGGGCGGCCCGATTGGTGCCGAAAGGTCGATGGTGCGCACCGTCCGCGGTGCTAGCGGAGCCGAAACGTAGGTGGGTCGAGTGATAGGGATCGGATCCCACAACGACCCGACCGGCTGGATCGGCAGGCTCAGCTCGATCGAGTGCTCATGGGCCGCAGCGTCGAGTTGACTGAGCGAAAGCGCGATCGTCTCCTCCTCAGTCCCGTTGCGAATCAGGTCGGCACGACGTTCGAAGTTGGCTCGCATCACCCGGACGCTGAAACGGGCCACCACCAGGAAGCCCACGATCACGGCGGACGGCACCAAGGCGCCCCACCAGGCGCCGATACCGAAGGCGGCCAGCGCAGCCACCAGCACTTGGGCAATCAGCAAGAAGATCAATACTCGACGCCGCCGCTGGGCGGCCTGGGCGTCGAGCAGTCGAAGCTCCCTCAGCCCGGCCCGCCGAGTAAGCGGGGTGGAGATGTCGGCATCCCCGGGATCGGCCTCGGCCAGCGAGGTTCCAGAGCGGACGATCGTCACTTCATTGCTGAACGGAATTGCGGGATCGACGTCATCGACGAGGTCCTCGCCCCGGTGCCGCAGGAAGAAGGGCACCAGATAGATCAGCCAGGCTGCCGCGATGGCGCCAAAGATCAGCCCGGTGAAACCCATACTCGAAACGGTAAGGGCCAACCGGTGACTCAGGGCCGACCAGACCCGGAGTGTCGAGGATTACCCCTGATCAGAGCGGCGTCGAAGGTAGCCAGCGAGCACCGATTCGGTCACTTCCTCCGAAGTCAGCACGAACATGTCATGGTCGCGCCACTCGCCATTGACGTGCATGTAGCGTTCCCGCCGTCCCTCCAGCCGGAAGCCCAGCTTGTAAACCACCGCCAGCGAGTTGGTGTTTTCCGGCCGAATCGCGATCTCGACCCGGTGCAGACCGATGGCAAAACAGTGGTCAGTGGCCATCGCCACCGCGGTCGGGATGATCCCGCGTCCAGCCCACTGGGAGTCGACCCAGTAGCCGACCTGCGCCCAACCGGCCGAGCCGCGGGTGATCCCAGAGACGGTCACCTGTCCCACGAATCTGGGCCGCTCACCATCAGGGGTGTAATCCACCGCCCAGGGCAACACCAGACCAGCCTTGGCCCGAGTATTCAGGCTGCGCACCAGTTGAGCGAAGGTCATCGTTGGTTCGGGCGAGTTGGGTGGCCGGGTGGAATCCCAGCGCCGAAACCACATCGGCGACTGCGCTCGAATGCGGGCCCAGGCCACCTCGTCGCGTCGCCGCAGCGGCCGCAGGGTGACCGGTGGGCTACTCAGCCGGACCGGCCAGTTCGGGTTGGCCATTCGCCGCGGCTTAGTCCAACACCCAGCAGACCACGCCGCTGCCAACTGCCAGCGTGCCCTCCCCTGCCGGGACGAAGATGACAGTGTTGGCGTCCGACAACTCGGCTGCGCCCTGGTCACCGATGAACGGCAGCGGGCGAACCCCTGCCGAAGTACTGTGCGCGAGCACGAGTTGGGTTCGCACCTCATGGCTCTCGACCGGGCTGGTGAGATGGCCATCGACGAGATCCGGCTCGCCAATCTCCTGTCCGCCCAGGCGCTCGACCAACGGCTGGCCGAACAGTTCGTAAGCCAGGTAGGCCGGCACCGGGCTCAACGGCAGCACCAACAGCGGAATCTGATCCGGCCCGAGCAGACCGAACACCAGCGGAGCGGTGAAGCCGTCCACCTGGGCCACATCGAAGGCACCCGCGCCAGCCATGCCCACCAGCAGGTCGGCAGTGAAGTCGGCCACCAACACGACTAAATCGGCCCTGACTAGTTGCTCACTGACCGCGTTGGCCACCACTCGCGGATCCGGCGAGACGATGCCTGAGGCGAAGACCTGGGCGCCATCGTCACGCAGGCTGGCCGCCAGCAGCGTGGTGGTGGAGTCGTAGCGCTCTGTCAGACGGGTGAGCGGCATCCCGGGCTCGATCAGTCCGATAGCGGCAGTCACCACCGCCACTCGCGGGCGGGGCCGCGCCAGGACCTTGTCATGGCCCACCTCAGCGATCAGGCCCAAGGCGCGCGGAGTGAGCATCGCGCCGTGTCCAAGCAGCCGGTCGCCATCGGCAACTCGCGAGCCAGCCAGCCAGAGGTTCTGCTGGAAGCGCGCCTCCACCCGGAACTCGACCTCATTGCCGACCACCAGTCCGTAGCCGAACGGCACCACCGCATCGGCACCCTCAGGCACCGGCGCCCCGGCGGCCACCTTCACCGCGGTTCCCGGCGTTAGGGGTGCGCCGCGGGGGTCACCAGCCCCCACTTCGCCGACAATCGGCAGGATCACCGGACGCAGTTCGCTGGCACCAGCCAAGTTGGAGGCCCGGATCGCCCAACCCTCAAGGGTGGCGGCGGTGTAGATCGGCAGGTCCAGATCAGAGGTGAGCGACTCGCACAAAGT
Source organism: Propionicimonas sp. (assembly GCA_013791955.1). Lineage (GTDB taxonomy): Bacteria > Actinomycetota > Actinomycetes > Propionibacteriales > Propionibacteriaceae > Propionicimonas. The sequence goes on along the minus strand of VMSW01000005.1, from coordinate 416,989 downwards.
CAGCCCGCTGGCCTCCATTAATCCGATGCCAAACGGACGCATCTCACCGATCATCGAAAGCAGGTAGTCCCGATGCTCATCTATACCGCGAAGACCGTTCGGATCGGTCCCCGGAGCACCTGGTAGGTAGTCCAAAGAGGGCGCTGCCACGGGTTGGGGCGCGGTACTGCCCACTGCTGGCTTCGGAGCTACCTTGGCACGCGAAAACAGAGGCATGCGCATACCATAAGACAATGAATCCCGGCGCAGGGGAAGGCCAGCCGAAATCCTCGGTTCCCCTTCCGGACAAGGCTACTTTGCGGGCCGAGCTGCAAGCAGCCAGAACCGGCCGAGCACCTGACTTACAGCTCGCTTCGCACCGCACTGAACGCGCCCTGGCCGCCTGTGCGGGAGCCTCAGTGGTGGCCGCCTACGTGGCCCGCGCAGGCGAACCGGAAACCGCAGCTTTGATCGAAAGCTTGCACCGAAGCGGCGTCCGCGTCCTGCTGCCAGTGCTGACCACCCAACCCGACTGGGCCTGGTACACCGGTGTGGACGGGCTGGCCCCCGGACCGCGCGGCATCGACCAGCCAACCGGGGCCCGCCTTGGACCCCAAGCTCTCGCACAGGCCGACTGGATCTGGCTGCCGGGTCTGGCTGGCACTCCGGACGGGCGACGTCTGGGCACCGGTGGCGGGTGGTACGACCGGGCTTTGACCCATGATCGAGGAGACGCTCGGCGCGGGTTGCTGCTGTTCGACGACGAAGTGCTCGCTGAGATTCCAGTAGATGCCTGGGATCAGCCGGTCGATCTACTGGTCACTGAACACCAGAGCTTGAGGTGCAGTCCGCGATAGCGTGCCGTCCGGAATATCTGAGGCCGGATTCGGAGTTGTAACGACGGGTCGCTACGATGCCGACGCGTACCCAGGCCTTAGGAAGTGATTTATGCCCACCTACCAGTACCGTTGCACGGCGTGCGATCGGGAACTTGAGGTTGTCCAGAAGTTCACCGACGACGCCCTGACGGTGTGCCCGGAATGCACCGGTGCTCTGCGCAAGGTGTACAACGCCGTTGGCGTGGTCTTCAAGGGCTCGGGCTTCTATGCCACCGACAACCGCACCAAGGGCAAGGCCAGCGCCGCAGTTGGTGACGCCTCGAAGCCAGATGCCGCGAAAGCTGAGTCGGCCAGGTCGGGATCGGCCAAGTCTGAGTCGGCCAAATCCGGTGCCACTGCGGCCGCCTCGTCCTCGTCCACAGGGAAAGATTCTGCGGCCTGAGGCTGTGGATAGCTGAACGGCTAGGCCCAGGGACGCCGAAACTGACGGCGTGCAGCTATCTCAGTTCTTCACCTCACTGGTTCGCGCCTTCCGTTGGCATCGGCGCTGGTTCGCGGCCGCGTTTGCCGCGATTGCCGTCTTCGCCGCCATAAATGTGATCGCCAGTAAAACCGGTGGCGGCACCCCCGTGGTCGTTGCCGCCAGGAGCATTCCCGGCGGCACCACCCTCAGCGCCACCGATCTGAGCATCGTGTGGCTCCCAGCCGCCGTGACCGCCGAGGGAGCCTTCAACTCCATCGATCCGCTGATCGGGCAGGAGGTGACCGCGCCCATTTCGAAGCGAAGCCCGGTCACCGCTGCCACACTGCTCTCCGGCGGCGCTGAAGTCGCGCCGGGCAAGGTGGCCCTCCCGATCAGATTTGGCGACGCTTCGGCCACCACGATCCTCAAGGTCGGCTGCCACCTCGATGTGCTTGGGCCAGCGTCCGGCCAAAGCGGATTCAGCGTGGTAGCCGCCGACGTTCGGGTGATTGCCATCCCAAATAGCGAGCAATCGGGCACGATCGCTGGCCGGGGTGGCGAACTGGTGTTGATTGAGGTTGATCAGAGCCAGGCCGCCGCGATCGCCGCCGCGGCTTCGGCCACCGAGTTGAGCTATGCGCTGCGTTGATTCGCGGAGCGCACCCTGAGCTGGAGGAGCAAACATGGCAGGCTTCAAGGACTTTTTGATGCGCGGCAGTCTCGTTGATGTGGCGGTGGCCTTCATCATCGGGGCCGCCTTCGGAACCGTCACTACCTCCTTCACCAAGCTGGTGATGGACGTCATCGGGAAGGTCATCGGCGGCCAGCCCGATTTCAGCGCGGTCGATGTGGCTGGGGTGAATATCGGGGTGTTCATCACGGCGATGATCTCGTTCATCATCACCGCCGCGGTGGTCTACTTCGGCATCGTCAAGCCGTACGAGGGTCTGCGGAAGCGGCTCCAGAAGCCGGTCATTGATGAAGCAGAGGCCACTGTCACCTCGGAGGAGCTGCTGGCCGAGATTCGCGACCTGTTGAAGGCCCAAAGCAAGTAGCCAAGAGGGCTCAATACCCGTGATGCGGCGGCACTTCCCGCATCAAGCGCTCCTCGTCCGCATTCAACCTTTGACGGCTGGTGGGCGTACGCGTCTCCATGGTGCGCAGGTCGAGTAGTTCACGGGTCCGGGCGATTGCGGCGTGGAACTGGGCCGGTCCACAACCTTGCCGAAGCGCGGCCGGCACGGGATGCGGCCAGGGCTGTTCGGCTTCAATGACCAACCGGGCGTGGGCGCCGATTTGCTGCTCATCCCAGCCTGCCTCAGCCAACCTGAGTAGCAGCGACTCGGGGTCGGGCTGATCGCTGGCGGGCAGATCGACCTCTTCCGCCACTAGGGCGTAAGCCAGGGCCGCCTGCCACCGGGCACTCACCGGTAATACCCACCCGTCCCGGTATCGGCCAGTTCAAGCTCGCCGACGATCTCAGTTGGGGAGTCGAAGTGCCACTCCCCCTGCACTCGCAAGGCCTTGGCCCGACGCAACGATGGCACCACCGACACCAGTTGATCGAAGTCACCGACCAGGCGGTAGTGCTTGGGATCCAGCGAGATTTCGGGAATGTCGGCCACTGCGATCAAGCGTCCGTCCGGACCGAGCTCGAAAACATCAGATCGCAACAGCAGCAGTTCGTTGGTGGTCTTCACCGGCAGGAAGCGATCGCGCGGCACCACAATGGCCTTCGCGCCAACGAACACCTCGATCGCAGCCCCCATTGCGCTCTCCAGTTGAATCACTTTCGGTGAGGACGGCACCGCCGGATCGACCGTCTTCTCGTTGCGAATCAGCGGCAGCCCGAGCACCCCTGCGCGTTCAGTCAGAACCGCGCGCAACTGCACCAGATCCAGCCACAGGTTGTTGGTGTGGAAGAACGGGTGGCGATGCTCATCGGTGAAGAAGCCCATGTCTTCGGGGGCTGTCTGGGCGGTGTCGCGCAAGATTAGTTGCTCATCAGAAATCCGGAGGGCCAGATGTCCCCCCTTGCGGTCATTGACCGTTCGCGGACACAACTCAGCGGCGTACGGCGCCCCGGAAGCGGCGAACCAGCCAGCCAGCCGGGCATCCGGCGCGGCGCCGAGGTTGTCGCCATTGGCCACTGAGGCGTAACGGAATCCGGCGGCGATCAGGGCGTCGAGCACCCCGCTGCCGAGTAGCGCGGGGTAAAGGTCGCCGTGCCCAGGTGGGCACCACTCCAGGCTGGGGTCGGTCGGCCAGTCAACTGGGCTCAGGTCTTCAACGAGGATCTTCGGCTCGGCGTTTTGCAGGAAGTCCAACGGGAGTCCGTCCACGGCCAGGCCCGGCACGTCGGCCAAGTAGTCCAGCGTGTCCTGCCTGGTGCGGAAGCTGTTCATGAACAGCAGCGGCAGCCGTGCGTCATAGGCGCTACGAGCGTGCTGCACCTGAGCCACGATCAGATCCAGAAAGTTGCGTCCGTCGCGCACAGTAAGCAGGGTTTTGGCGCGGTCCAACCCCATCGAGGTACCCAGACCACCGTTGAGCTTGATCAGCACGGTCTGGCGGAGCGCCGCTCGGGCATCGGCTTCGTCCACCGCCACCGAATCCAGGCTCGGCACCTCGAGGAGCGGACGAATGGTGTCTTCGGCGATCAGCCCACTGGCGCCAGCGGCACAGAGGTGCCAATAGTGGGTGAAGTTATCGATCGCGGGCTGGCTGACTCCTGCGTTCCGCATCTTCGCTACGCAACGTTCCAACGCCTCAATGCTCATGGCTTCGATGCTAAGGCAAGCCGGGCTGCAGCCCGTGACGAGCGTCAGAATTCAAACGAGAGTGACGCACCTCGAAGGGCTTAAAGCCGTCTACCCACCCCCAGGAGACAACATCGAGTGCGTCACTCTCGTTACCGAGAGTACCTGACTCCCGCCCGCGATGCCAAGCTATCGACAAACGAAGATCGCGCTAACACTGACCTACGGCACCGGCGCCACCGCGCAGGGTCAAGGTGGTTCGCGGTAGTCTGTCATGGCCCCGCTGGGGCAGGGCCCCATAGCTCAGGGGATAGAGCAGAGGTTTCCTAAACCTTGTGTCGCAAGTTCGAATCTTGCTGGGGTCGCCGTCTGAGTTACCCCCAGCTAACTAGCGCTTCAGTTGGCGTGCTTCCACACCTTCACCGCCGAGGCCAGGAGCAGCACGGCTAGCAGCGGAACTAGCACGATCTCGGGCACGACCCCAAGCAGCATCCCGCCAGCTACGACGCCGACAACCGAACCCAGACCCATCGCCACCAAGAAGTCCGCATTGTCCCGCAGCACCGAAAACGCCTGGTCGCGACTGTAGCGAGCGAAAGCGACCAGCATCGTTGGCAGCGATACTGCCAACGAGAGCGAGCCCGCCAGCTTGATGTCCACACCAAACAGCAGGACGATCGCCGGAATCAGCAGCTCACCACCGGCCACCCCCATCAGGGCCGCCACCACCCCGATGCCGACTCCTGCCACTACTCCCACCACGATCTGAGTGACACCGGTTAGACCGAGGGCGCCCAGGTCGCCCAGGTGCGTCCACACCAAAGTGATCGCGATCAGCACCAGCAGCGAGGCCAGGATCCGATAGAGAGATCTGGAGGCCAGGCGAGTGGCCCAACCGGCACCTAGCCAGGCTCCGATCAGCGTCCCGGCAAGCAGGTTCACGATCACCGGCCACTCAGCCACGACTGCCGGCAGCGGCACCGACAGCAACCGGGCAGGCAACGCCGCGATCACCACGATCAGGCTAAGTGCCTTGTTCAGGATTACCGCCTGCAGCGCTGCGAACCCGAAGACCGCAACAAGGATCGGCAGCCGAAACTCGGCCCCGCCCAGCCCGATCAGGCCGCCCAGCACTCCGACCAAAGCGCCCAGGACGCCCGCCGATAGCAGGCGGCGCAGCGAGTTCGGGTTAGCTTCTGGGTCGGCCAGGGCTGGCCTGGCTGCGCTGAGCATCACCTGGGTGGCCCGAAAGAGGAGGTGTTCACGCTGGGAAAGTAGCGCCCCTCCGCGGGCGAGGCTGGCCAAGCTCAGCCTCGTAACTGCGGCGTCACACCCGCAGTGATCAACACAACATTGGTCGGCGCGGGCAAAGGCCCGTCAACTACCACCAGCCGAGGAGCCAGCAGTCGGCTTCATCTCGGCGGAACCCGCTCAACCTGGCAGTAGCCGGGTGGAGCCAGGCACAGCCCCGCCCGTGGCAGAGTGCTGAACGCACTCGTCCACGACCAAGGCGGAGGTTGTACCGGCCCAGATCAATCGATCTGTGGCCGGTACAACCAGCTGTCGCTAAGCGACGAGCTTTGGCGCTATCGAACGCTCAGAGAGCGCGGATGTTGGTCGCCTGCATGCCCTTTTGGCCACGCTCAGTGTCGAACTCGACCTGCTGACCTTCGTAAAGGTCGCGACGGCCGCTGCCGGTGATAGCGCTGAAGTGCGCGAAGACGTCGGCGGAGCCGTCGTCGGGGGCGATGAAACCAAAGCCCTTGTCAGAGTTGAACCATTTGACAGTGCCACTGGCCATGTCGTCATTCCTTCTTGTTGCGTGGCCGCGAGTTCGGCCATATTGTCCGCACCGACGACGTCGGTTCGGGGGTCTGAGGCGATGCCGGCGTCAGCGCACCGGATCGCAGGGGGGTCGGCAACAACGAAACACCCGAGCAGCGCCGGGGGTTGCCGATAGCGCGGTGACGCACAGTCACTGCGGGAACACTTGCCGCTGGTAGCCGCTGGGCGACGTGGCCCGGCGTTGCGACGATTGCTGAAGTCAAAAGTGGTATTTCGGGTTGCCTTGTCCTAACCCCGGCGGCAGTTGCCGACCTGGAGCCAGGTTCGTTGGTGGAACTAGGGACCTGATCCCTGAACGAGCAAGGAAGAGGCAAAGTCGGGCTAGGCGAACCCAGGCCCGAGAAGAAGTAACGGGGCTGCGAGACGTTCTTGCAGCTGTTCAACGGTAGCAGACCTGGCCCGGGAAGCCGTCCAGTTAACCCGAAAGCGCCCTGCTGTGGGAGACTTGGGTATCGGTCCGCCACCAGGTGGGCCCTGCGCATCGCACTTCATGGCCACTTCGCCGGCGAGTATTCGCTGCGAATCGTGAGCTGAATGCTGGCGATACCCCCTTCTCTTGAAAGTCGGCCGTTCGTGCCCAATCCCGCTGTGAAACCCATGTCGTTCGCGACCCTTGGCGTTCCTACCTCCCTCGTCGCCGTGCTGACCAAGCGCGGTATCGATGCCCCCTTCCCCATTCAGACCGCGACCCTGCCCGACACCCTGGCTGGCCGCGACGTGCTCGGCCGAGGCCGCACCGGTTCGGGCAAGACCCTCGCCTTTGCGCTGCCGATGGTCGCCCGACTGAACAGCACCAATGGTGCTGCCGCTGGTTCCCGACGTCCGCAGGCCGGACGTCCGCGCGGCCTGGTGCTCGCACCGACCCGCGAACTGGCCACCCAGATCACCGAGGTGATCCAGCCGCTGGCCGCTGCCGCCGGGCTTAGCGTGATGACCATCTTCGGTGGCGTCAGCCAATACCAGCAGACCCAGAAGCTGGCCCGCGGGATCGACATCGTCGTGGCCACCCCGGGTCGCCTGGAAGACCTCATCCGCCAGGGCCACGTCCGCCTGGATCGGGTGGAAGTCACCGTGCTGGACGAGGCCGACCACATGGCCGACCTCGGGTTCCTGCCCGGCGTCACTCGGATCATGTCGGCCACCCCGCAAAGCAGCCAGCGCCTGCTCTTCTCCGCGACTTTGGATCGCGGCGTAGATCGCTTGGTCAAGCAGTTCCTGCATCAGCCGCTGGTCCACAGCGTCGATTCTGAGCAGTCGCCGGTGCAGGCGATGACTCATCACATCTTCCTGGTGCGTGACGCCGGCCAGAAGGCCGAGATCGTCCGCACCTTGGCTTCGGGACGCGGTCGTCGGCTGCTGTTCACCCGCACCAAGCACCAGGCCCGCAAGCTGGCCCGCCAGCTCACCGGCCAGGGCATCCCCGCGGTGGAAATGCACGGCAATCTCTCCCAGCGCTCCCGCGAGCGGGGCCTCACCGCCTTCGCAAGTGGCGAGGTTCGGGTGATGGTGGCCACCGATATTGCCGCCCGCGGCATTCACGTCGATGAGATCGAGCTGGTCGTGCATGTGGATCCGCCGGCCGAGCACAAGGCTTACCTGCACCGTTCCGGGCGCACCGCCAGGGCCGGTCACGCCGGTGACGTCGTCACCTTGGTGTTGCCCGAACAGCGCAACGACTTCCGCACACTGGCCCGCGCGGCCAAGATCCAGGTTGAGCCGGTCAGCGTCCGCGCTGAAGACAGCCAACTGCGCGACTTGGTCGGTGGGGTTGCCGCCACCGTGGCCCCCGAAGCCGCTCCGCGGGCAGCAGCCAGCGCGTCGCACGCTACCGATGACCAGAACCAATCCTCCCGCGGACGTCGTCCGTCCGCTGGTGCTCGTACCGGTGCTCGTACCGGTGCTCGTACCGGCACCCGCACGAGCACTCGCAGCGGCGGTCCGGCCTCGGTAAGCAGGTCATCGCGCGGTTCCCGCGGCCCGCAGCGGGGCGCGCAGCTAAGGCGCTCTGCCTAATCCATCCGGTGGTGGTACTTCAGCCCTAACTAGGGCTGAAGCCACCATCGCAGCTTAGGCTGAAGTCAGCGATCGGCTTCAGGCCTTTGGCTTTGCGCTCGGGGAGTCCCTGAGCCCAACCAGTGAGTTGGTAACACCATGACGATCGCTTCGACGAATCCAATTACTTCCCCCACCACCCGCCCAGGCTGGCGCGCCGACTTCAGCACCACTGCCCGCTCGTTCCTAAAGGTCACCGCCGAGGCAAAGACCCACGGCCTGTTCAACCGGGCGCGCTGGTTCTACCTGCTGGTAGCGGTGGTGATCGGCACCGGCCTGGCTGGCACCGCTACCGGACTGGTACTGATCGGTGACAGCTGGTGGCAGTTGATGATTGCCGCTGCCGCCGGGGTCCTGCTCACCCAGGTGGCCTTCCTGGCTCACGAAGCCGGCCACCGCCAGGTGCTGCGAACCGGGCCGAACAACGACCGGCTGGCCCGAATCCTGGCCGCCGGAGTGGTAGGCATCAGCTACTCCTGGTGGGACTCCAAGCACTCCCGCCATCATGCTAATCCCAACCAATTGACCCGCGATCCTGACATCGGCATGGACGTCATCTCGTTCGTCGAAGCTGATGCGGCCAAAGCGACCGGCCTGAATCGCTTCATCACCCAACGTCAAGGCTGGTTGTTCTTCCCGCTGCTAATCCTGGAGGGCATCAACCTGCACTTCCAGGGTGTCAAGCACCTCGTACAGCGAGCACCGGTGCGCGGTCGTTGGCTCGAACTGAGCCTGATTGCCGCCCGGTTCGCCATTGTGCTCGGCGCGATCTTCTGGCTGCTACCTTTCGGCATGGCGGTGGCCTTCCTCGCCGTCCAGCTGGCCGTATTCGGGGTCTACATGGGTGCCAGCTTCGCCCCGAACCACAAGGGCATGCCGATCATCGATCGCGACGCCCGGCTGGACTTCTTCAGCAAGCAGGTGCTCACCTCGCGCAACATCCGTGGTGGCTGGTGGGCGACCTGGCTCATGGGCGGACTGAACTACCAGGTCGAGCATCACCTGTTCCCCAACATGGCCCGACCACACCTGGCGAAGGCCAGGGTGATCGTCCGGGCCGAGTGTGACCGGCTCGAGGTGCCCTACACCGAGACCAGCCTGTGGCGTTCCTACGCCATCGTGGTCACCTATCTGAACAAGGTCGGGCTCGCTGCCCGAGATCCGTTCGAATGCCCAATGAACGAGTTGCGGCGCTGAGCCGTCTGGACGGCTAAGGCTTCACCCCTGGGGTGGGCCACCGTCGCCGCGATGCTGGTGGCGGTGGCCTGCGTCCGGGAAGTGCTCGTGGGTGTGGGTAACTGGCTCATGATCGTGTGGGTGGCTATGCCAGACTCCCGGCGGCACTGGCGGGTCATGCCGGTGGCCGTGATGACCATCGTCGTGGGCATGGCGATGCTCATGCAGCTGGGCGGGGTGGCTGTGCCAGTGCCCATGGCGCTCGCGTAGGTGCAGCAGCACGCCAAGTGCCATCAAGGCTGCCGCCACCGCGACCGTCCAGGTGATCGGGTCGCCAAGAAGAATCGCCAACGTGGCACCGAAAAACGGCGCCACCGAGAAGTAGGCGCCGGCCCGAGCTGTGCCCAGTAGACCGAGCGCGGTGATGAACAGCGCCAGGCTCACCCCATAGGAGAGCACACCAATCGCGGCGGCTCCGGCCAAGGCGGGCCAGGCTGGCAACTGTGCGCCGAGGATGAACGCAAGCAGCAGATTCACTGGCCCGGCGACCGTTCCTTTGACCGCCGCCAACCAGGTGGCATCGGTCAGCGCCAACCGCTGCGTCAGGTTGTTGTCGATGGCCCAGCTCAGGCAGGCCGCCAGCACCGCCGCCGTCGGCCACCAGCCAGCGAACTGCGCCTGGCCGGGCCAACTCAATACCACCGCTCCAGCCGCGATCAGGACGAACCCGGCCACGATGCGGCGATCGGTCGCCTCCCGAAAAACCAGCCAGGCAATCAAAGCGGTGAACAGAGCTTCGGCGTTTAGCAGCAGGGAGGCCCCCGAAGCTGGCATCGAGGCCAGGCCAAACATCAGCAGCAACGGCCCAGCCAGCCCGCCGAAGAAGACCACCCCGATCAGCCAGGGCAGCTGCGGCTTCGCCAGGTGCACCCGTGGTGAACGACGCACCAGGCGCCAGCCGAACAGGGCCAGCCCCGCAGCGGTGTACAGCAGGCCCGCGAGCAGCCAGGGTCCAACCTGACCCAGCAGCAGCTTTGCCACGGGGGTGCCAGCGCCAAACAGCGCTGCCGCAGCCAATCCGGCCAAAGCGCCATTCCTTGCGAACCGCCTACCCATTGCTTGCACACCCCCATCATGAGGCCCGGCAATGCGACCGGCCAATGAAGAACCCGAGCGGACGCGCACCGGCTAAGGGGTCACCACCTGCTTCACTCCTACCCCGCAGGACTGTCTGATCGCGGCGACCAACGCTGGGATGTCACCGATCTCCAGGGCAGACAGACCGAGTTCAGCAGCGACTTGGGACACGATTGGCCGCCGCAGCCTGGCCACGTCTATTAGCTCGGCGTCGCAGAGCAGTTCGGGCGGCGAGCCGTGCCGCAACCGGCCATCAGCCAGGACGGCCACCGAATCAGCCCACCACAAGGCGAAGTCAACATCATGGGTGGAGATGACCACGGTGGTGCCCTCGGCTAGCAGACCCTCAACAGCGATGACCATCTCATCAACTCCCCGCGGATCAAGACCGGCCGTGGGCTCGTCGAGCAAAAGGACTTGCGGCTCCATGGCCACCGCACCGGCAATCGCCACCCGTTTGCGCTGGCCGTAGGACAGCTCATGAATGGGTCGCTCGGCGAGGTCTTCGATCGACAGCACTGACAAGGCATGCGCCACCCGTGCCCGAACGACACCTTCGGACAAGCCCAGGTTGAGTGGGCCGAAGGAGACGTCGCGGCAGACATCGGCAGCGAACAGCTGATCGTCCGGGTCTTGGGTGACCAGCTGCACCAACTGCCGATGGGCGCGCAAGCCGGCCCGGTGGTGGACGAGTTCGCGGCCAGCGACTTCGACCACTCCGGCATCGGGCCGCACCGCGCCAGCCAGGGTTCGCAACAAGGTGGTCTTGCCCGAACCGTTAGCGCCGAGCAGCGCCAGCCTGCTGCCGTCGGGGACAACCAAATCGATGCCCCGCAGCACCGGATGGACCCCGAAGCCCACCACCAAGCCGAGCGCGCGCAAGGGTGGACGGCTCATCGCACCACTTCCCAGGCCACAGCCACCCCCACCAATGAAGCCAGCAACGCCCAAGTAAGCGCCAAGAAGGTGGCCGAACGCACCCGGCGCGGATCGAGAGTGCGCAGATTATCGGTGTAGCCGCGTCCGGCGAGCCCGTCCTCAAGTCGCTGGGCGCGGCTCCAAGAGCGCAAAAACAACATGCCTGTCGCCAGTGAAGCTGAACGCATAGCAGCCGGACGGCTGACGTAGCCCAACCGCGCCACCTGCGCGGCATGGATCGCGCCCGCGTTGTCCAGCAGGCCAGCGGTGAACCGATAGGTCAGCGCGGCAATTTCGATCAGCGCCGCTGGCACCCGCGCCTTGTGTAACGCCGCGAAGAGGTCAACCACTGGAGTTGAGCAGGCCAGCACCAGCATCGCCAAGGTGGCCGCCGCCGCCCGCAGCGCCAACCCGCCGGCCTGTAGCAGCCCAGCCTCGGTCATCTGAACGCGCAGCTCACCTTCGGCGGAGACGCTGAGGGCCACCGTGAGCACGCCGATCAGGATTGAGCTCGCCGGCATCCAGCCGATTCGCCCCAACTGCCGCAGCGTCACGCCGATCGGGCCGAGCAGGACCGCCAGCCCGACCCCTGCAGCCAAGACCGAGCCGGGTACCGGCGGCAGCGCAATAGCACACAGCAGCAGGCCCAGCGACAGCGCGGCCTTGTCCCGCACCGAGCGGACCCGCCAGGGGCTGGACCAGGCAATGCGATCGATCGCCAGACCGTGCACGTCAGGGCGTCGGCTCGGTAGTGACGGGCACGATACTGGCTGCCTTGGCGCCTGAGTCACGCAGCGGCGCCCCCCGGCGCCCCCACAACCCACCAATAGCGAAACCAAGGACCGCACCGCCGATGCCGGCCTGCAGAGCGAACAGCCCGGATTCGATCTCTCCAGATTCCGGCTGGAAAAGCGGGGCAAACCAGGGAACGTATTCCGGGTTGGCTTCTTCGATCTGGCTGGTGGCGGCGCTGTCAGTGCCAGTGAATCGTTCCTCTGGATCGGTGCGGGCGCCACCCACGATGAAGCTGACCGCGAATAGGGCCACTAGGGCCACTGCCAACAAGACGTTGGTTGTTGACTTCTTCATCTCAGACCTCCACCAGTTCCGGCTCACGCTTGCCGACAACGCCGAGGCGTTCCAACTGGGGCAGGGCGACTTCGGTCAATAGCCGGAAGACCAGCACGCCCAAAATTCCTTCGGCGAGCGCGAGCGGCACCTGCGAAATGGCGAAGATCGAAGCGAACTTCGCCAGCGAGCCGACCATCCCTGATGCCGGATCAGGAAAGGCCAGACCCAACTGGGCCGAGGTCACCAAATAGGTAGCCAGATCGGCGAAAGTTAATGCGAGAAACACCCCAACGTTGGTGTGCCACCGCAAGCGCTGCGAGAACCTCCACACGGCATAGCCGACCCAGGGCCCAGCGATCCCCATAGCGAACACATTCGCGCCGAGAGTGGTCAGCCCGCCATGGGCCAGCAGGAGCGCCTGGAAGACCAGCACGACGGTGCTCAGGAATGCCATCACTGGCGGCCGAAACAGCACCGCACCCAGTCCCGTCCCGGTGGGATGGGATGAGCTACCGGTAACTGAGGGCAGCTTGATCGAACTGAGCACGAAGGTGAAAGCACCGGCCGCGGCTAGCAGCAACCGCGATTCGGGGTTTTCCCTCGTTTCCTTCATGACTGCCCGAGCGCCGTGAACGACGAACGGTGTTGAGACCGCAAACCACGCAATGGCGTGGCCCACCGGCAAGAATCCCTCAGCGATATGCATGGGTCCCCTTCGAGACGAGGTGGCTAGACGACGCCCCGCACCGGCACGGGCGTCGGGTTAGGGCGCACAGATCCGATCGAGTGTGAGGCATCCTCGCACTCTAGTTGATAATGATTGTCATTTCCAGTTACAGCTAGAGCTCTCGTGCCAGAAGTGCCCGCCCCAGCCCGGCGCGGAGATCGGCGACCAGATCGGTCGGCTCCTCGATACCGATGCTGAGCCGCAGCATGCCGGGACTAATCCCGGCGGCTGTCTGAACGTGATCCGGCATCGCGGCATGAGTCATCGAGGCCGGGTGCGAGATCAACGACTCCACCCCGCCAAGGCTCTCGGCAAGGCAGAAGTAGTTCAGACCGGCCAGCAATGCGGCCACCGCAGCCTGGTCGGCGAGCTCAAAGGTCACGATGGCGCCAAACCCGTCCGACTGACGCTTGGCCAGTTCGTGCTGCGGATGGGTGGCCAGCCCTGGGTAGTACACCGCTCGGACGGCCGGGTGATCGACCAGCAGCTCCACCACGGCGGCAGCCCCTCGTTGAGCAGCAGCGAGGCGCAAATGCAGGGTGCGCAGTCCGCGCAACGCGAGGTAGGAATCGAAGGCTCCCCCCGTGGTGCCCAAGGTGTTCGCCCACCAGCACAGCTGCCCGCCAAGCTCGGCATCGGCGGCCACGATCACGCCAGCGACCACATCGGAATGCCCATTGAGGTACTTCGTGGCCGAATGGACGACCACATCGACCCCCAGCGCCAGCGGCCGTTGCACCACCGGGCTGGCGAAGGTGTTGTCGGCCACCACCAGTGCACCGGCGGCATGCGCCACCGCCGCGACGGCGGCGATGTCGGTGATCCGTAATAGCGGATTGGACGGGGTCTCCAGCCAAACCAGATCAACACCGGTGGTGATCGCAGCCCGCGCCGCGTCCAGGTTGCTGAAGTCGATCAACTTCAGCTTGAGTCGCCCGGCCTTGGCCAGGGCGTCGAACAGCCGCCAAGATCCGCCATAGCAGTCCACCGGGGCGATAAGGGTGCCGCCGTCCGGTACCAGGGCCAACACAGTAGTGCTGATGGCGGCCATTCCCGAGGCGGTCACACAGCTGGCCAGCCCGCCCTCAAGCTCGGCCACTGCCTGGCCGAACAGCTCCCGGGTTGGGTTGCCGGAGCGGCTGTAGTCATAGGCACCACGCCGATCGAGGCTTGCGAAGGCGTAGGAGGTCGCCAGATAGATCGGCGGGGTCACCGCGCCGTGGGCGGTGTCGGTTTCGATGCCGGCCCGCACCACCGCGGTCTGGGGGTGTGGCCTTAGGGCGCTGGGATCATTCTCGGGTTTGCTGGGCGTGTTCACGGGTCATCCTTGCCGTCGTTGGTGCTGGTCGGAGTTCCGCTGACGGCGGCTCGCAATCGATCCGAGCTGATCCTGACTTACGGTGGTACGCCACCCTCTGGTCAGGAGGCGATTCGGTAGCCGGCCGTTCAGCGGCGACGCATTCGCCCGCGCTGCGCGGCCAGCATGGCTGCGTTGGCGTGGGCGATGAACATGGCAGGAATCCTAACAGCGCGCCGACCGAGCCTCCCTGAGCTCGCCTGCCCTGAGCCACCTTGTTTCAGTTCCCTGAGCCAACCTGTTTCAGTTCCCTGAGCCCGTCGAAGGGCCACTCGGAGGCTTCGACGAGCTCAGCCAACTTGTTTCAGCTCCCTGAGCCAACTTGTTTCAGCTCCCTGAGCCAACCTGTTTCAGCTCCCTGAGCCAACCTGTTTCAGTTCCCTGAGCCAACCTGTTTCAGTTCCCTGAGCCAACCTGTTTCAGTTCCCTGAGCCCGTCGAAGGGCACATCGGGGTCTAGACGAGCAGGTCGGCGTACAGCGGGGTCGACAGATAACGCTCGCCCCAGTCGGGAGCGATTACGACGATAGTGGCACCGGCGTTGGCCGGATCGGCGGCCAGATCGGCCGCGGCGCGCAGGGCAGCGCCCGAGGAGATGCCGAGCAGCAGGCCCTCCTCCTTGGCGACCCGTCGAGCCCACTCGATGGCATCATCGCTGGTCACCTTGATGACGCCGTCCACTACCCCCAGATCGAGGATGGAGGGAATGAAGCCGGGGCTGATGCCCTGAATTTTGTGCGGGCCCTTCGGTTCACCAGACAGCACCGCCGACTCGGCCGATTCGACCGCGTACAGCTTCACGCTCGGCTTGCGCTGCTTCAACACAGTGCCGATGCCGGTGATGGTGCCGCCGGTCCCAACGCCGGAGACGATGATGTCGACCGCACCGTCGGTGTCGGCCCAGATCTCCTCAGCGGTCGTCAACTTGTGAATCTCGACGTTGGCGGCATTGTCGAACTGCCGGGCCAGGATCGCTCCCGGGGTGGCCGCGGCGATCTCAGCAGCCTTCGCATTCGCCTCTGGCACCCCACCAGCAGCCGGGGTCAGCACCAACTCCGCCCCCAAAGCGCGCAGCACCGCGCGGCGTTCCTTGGAGAAGCTCTCCGGCAAGGTGATGATCACCCGGTAACCGCGAGCAGCACCAACCCAGGCCAGCGCGATCCCAGTATTGCCGCTAGTGCCCTCAACAATGGTGCCGCCCGGCCGCAGCGAGCCGTCGGCCTCGGCGGCATCGATGATGGCGACCCCGATCCGGTCTTTCACCGAGTTGGCCGGGTTGTAGTACTCCAGCTTCGCCAGCACCGTGGCGCTTGATTCGCCGTACAGACGGTTGATTCGCACCAACGGGGTACGGCCGATCAACTTGGTCGCGTCTTCGTAGTAGCTCACTTCACTTACCTCTCCAGTAGTTGTTGCTTGGTGGCGCTCAGGCCGCCGGACGGCTGGACAGCTGTTGCAGAGCGCCCAGCACTTCGGATTTGCGCGCGGCGCCGACGATCCGGTGCCGCACTACCCCGGCTCCGTCCAACAGCAGGACGGTTGGGGTGCGGGTGATGCCGAACTCGTCGACCAGGTCGAGGCGGGTTTCGGCGAAGATGTCGATGTGAGCCAGCCCTGGCTCCTCTGCTGCGACCTCGCTCAACAGTCGATGGGTGGTGCGGCACGGCGCGCACACAGCGGCCGAGAACTGGACGAAAGTCGCCTGCTCACCGAGATCGTCGCCCAGGCGGGCGGCGTCCAAGTGAGCCTGGCGCCCGGCTCGCTCCACCTTGGCTCGACCGTCGCTGAGCTGCCGGTAGCCACCGAAAGCCAACGCCAACGCCAATGCACCGAGCACGATCCATACTCCGGTCATGGCCGGCTCAGCCGTTCGCCGCGGTAGTGGCCGGACGGGTGCCCAGACGCTTGCCGAGCAGGTAGAGCTCGCACCCGAGGCAGTAGTTGAACACTGCGTTCAAGGCAGCGGCGACTAGGGCCAGGCCGGCCGCCAGATAGAACAGCGTCGGCAGGCTCACGAGCACTCCAGCCAACGCCGCGAAGGCGAAGACCAGCCCGACGGCTTGGGCGAATCGCGGCGGGCGAGCATCCTCCAGCTCGGTCGGTGGGGCCAGCCTCGGCCGCAGCGTGCGGTGGTAGAGCCAGCTGTAGGGCTGGTAACTCAGCCCCAGCAGGGCCCCGGCGGCGAAGGCCACGGTCTGCAGGATCAGCAGCGGCAGTCCCCACCCTGGGCCGAGGATGATGGCTAGGGCGAGCACCACCGAAGTGATCGCCGCCCCGAACCGTGGCCCGCGCGGGTCGACCAACTCTGGGGTTGGCGCAGATTGCTCAGAACTCATGGGACGTCCTTGGGTGATGCGTGGAATTAGTGGCGGTTGCGGCCCAACCGTTGGCCAGTGACGGCCTGGGGGCGAATGATCGCCGCACCGTGGTGGTAACGATCAGCGGGTGTTGCGGCGGTGGCTCAGGGGCGGCGACAACACATTCGCGCCCGCAGGAAGCCCTGGCATCGGGGTGTGTATACGCTTGCGGACATGGAAATACCGTAGCAGATCCGTCAGCCCGCCCCGCCACCATCTGGACGGGCCCGCCATCGCCTATGCGGCCACCTGACCGGACGCCCGGCCGGGCCAAGGGTCAGCCCAGCGCCCGCAATCGCAGCTGCCGGCTGCGGTCCAGATGGGCAGCCATCGCCTCTCTGGCCTTGTCAGCATCACCATCGGCGATCGCCTGCAGAATCTCACCGTGCTCATGCGCAGTGGTCTCCAAGTCATCAGCTGGCGACGGCGGACCTTGGTCATAGATACGCAATTGCGCCGACCAGCGGTTCAACGTGCCGGCGACAGTGGTGTTGTGGGCCGCCCGCCACAGAGCCAGATGCCAGGACGAGTTGGCCTCATGCGCACCCCGGGTGTCCCCTGCCTGCGCCGCAGCCAATGCGGTCTCATGCGCTGTCCGCAGTCTCACCAGGTCGAGATCGGTGTGTCGACGGGCCGCGGCGGTCGCCGCCAGACCTTCCAGGGCCATTCGGGCCTCGTAGATCTCGATCACGTCTTCGGCCGTGCCGGTGCGCACTCGATAGCCGTTGTCGACCCGCTCGACCAACCCGTCCTGCTGCAGGGCTACCAACGCCTCCCGCACCGGCGTCCGGGAGACTCCGTAGCGCGCCGCCAAGGAGGTCTCCAACAGTCGCTGCCCATCAGGAAACTCGCCGTTCAGGATGTCCTCGCGGATCCGCAGGTACTGGTCTGTGGTCAGCGAACCTGACATTGGTCGATCCGGCATCGGTCTCCAATCAGTGTGGACACCCGAATTCTCCCACATACCCTTCCGACGGGCGGGCGGCGGGCCGGACCCCACCGCAGCGGAGCCCGACCCGTCCGCTCAGGCAGCAGCGCGCAGAGTCTCAACGATCGGGGTGGTCGGACGGCCAATCAGGCCCGCCAACTCCCCATTGGTGACCCCGAGCTCTCCGGCAGCGATGGCCAGGTCCACTCCGACGACGAAGCCCACCAGGCCGGCATCCAATCCGAAACCAGCCAAGGTCGCCGACTTAGCCTCGGCATCCACGTGACGGGCGACCACTTCACGGCCCACCACCATGGCCAGGTCGGCAGCGAGTTCGTCGAGGCTCCACGCCACGTCGCCGGTGAGGGTGTAGGTGCGCCCAACCTCGCCGCTGGCCAGCACGACCGCGGCCGCCTCGGCGTATTCGCTACGTGGCGCGCTGGCCACCCGACCCTCGCCGGCCGCGGTGACAATCTCCCCGGCTTGGGCGGCCGAGGCCAGATCGCCAAGGAAGTTCTCGTGGTACCAGCCGTTGCGCAGGATCACATGCGGCACCCCGGAGGCAGCCAGAGCCGCTTCGGTGGCTTTGTGTTCCGGCGCGACTGGATTGATTGACGCGTCCGGACCCACCGCACTGGTGTAGACGATTCGTCCCACCCCGGCAACCTTGGCGGCATCGATGACGGCCTGGTGCTGGGTCGCGCGGCGGCCAAATTCGCTGCCCGAGACCAGCAGCAACGAGTCCACTCCGACCAAGGCTGCAGCCAACGCGTCCGGTTGGTTGTAGTCGAAGTGCCGGACGGTGACGCCCTTAGCAACCAGATCAGCAGCGGCCTCAGGGCGGCGCACCAGCGCGACGATCTCACTGGAGGGGGTGCCCCGGGTGAGCAGGTGGTCAATGGCCAGGCGGCCCAGTTGGCCGGTGGCGCCGGTAACGGCAAGGGTCATGTTGGTTCTCCAGAGTGAAGTAGGGTTACTTACGATTAGTTAGCACTATACTCTAGTTAGCAACATCGACAAGTTCTTGTGGAAGGGGTGACATGGAGCGTCCATTCGATGCGTTCAGCCCGCACTGCCCGTCCCGCGAGGTTGTCGACGATGTGATCGGCCGCTGGCCCGCTCTAGTGCTGGTGGCCCTGCTCGACAATCCCCGGCGTTTCGCAGACACCGCTCGAGCAGTTGGCGGCATCAGCGATCGGATGCTGTCGCGCACCCTGACCAGCCTCACCAACGATGGCCTCATCAGCCGCGCCGAGCAGCACGGACAGCACGTTACCTATCAGCTCACCGACGCCGGCCGACAGCTCGCCACCGCCTTGAAGGGTGTGGTCGCAGCAGTCTATGAAGTGATGCCCCAGGTGCTGGCCGCTCGGCAGGCTCCAACTCCCTGAACACCCTCCGCCAGCTTGGCTTGTCCTGAGCTCGACGATGAGTCGGGGACGATCTGGAGTCGGTGCTGCCTAGCTATTCGAAGCACCAACTTCGGGTCAATCGCGACGGTTTGCCCGGATTCCCTGCTGCGCACCAGGACGCTGGCGGCGTCCGCTTGGCTCCGGCTCGAGGTCCCCCGCGCAGGGAGGGCGGCCCGGGCTGCTCGATCCTCAATCTGCCGGAGGCAGGAACACCCTGACGGCGTCCAGCTGGGCAGCGGTCAGTCCCACCTCTTGGTCGGCCCCTGTGGCCACCACCGCCTCGGGGGTGATCTTCACTTCCGCGCCGGGACGCACCCCGACCTCGGCCAACTGGGCCAGCTGGCCCGCATCGGCGTCCGACACCCGAGCCACCACATAGCTTCCCGGCGGCAGGCTGGCGAGTTCGGCGGTATCGGCGAGTTCGGGCCAATTGCCGTCGCCATCGGGAATCGGGTCACCGTGTGGGTCGATCCGCGGCTGTCCGAGGAGTTCGTCGACGCGGGTCAGGAACAGCTCGCTGACCGCATGCTCCAGGCGTTCGGCCTCATCATGCACTTCGCTCCAGGAGTAGCCGAGAGCTCCGGCCAGGTAGGCCTCCAGCAATCGGTGCCGCCGCACCATCGCGATCGCCAGCCGTCGGCCAACCGGGGTGAGGACGGCGGGCCGATACGGCCGGTAAATGAGCAGCCCTTGATCGTCCAGTCGGTGCAGCGTCTCGGACACATTGGCCCGAGTCGTCGAGAAGCGTTCGGCCAGCCCTTTAGTGGTGATCGGCGGCTCGCCCCACTCAGAGGCACTCCAAATCACCTTCAGATAGTCCTGAGCGACTTTGCTCAGGTCGCCAACTTCCATTAGCCGACTCCGATCACCGTCAAGACAATCAGCGCCAGGTTCAGCGCCACGATTGCCGCGACTACGATCCAGGCTACGACTTTTACCGGCCGATGGTTAGCCAGGACGCCCATCAGGACAGGGCTGCTGGTCAAACGCACCAGCGGAATCAAGGCGAAAGGAATGCCGAAACTCAGCACCACCTGACTGAGCACCAATGCCCAAGTCGGGTTCACGCCGAGCCCCAGAATCACCAAGGCGGGCACCAAGGTAACGGCTCGGCGAGCCAGCATCGGGAACCGCACTCGCAGCAATCCAGCCATAATTTCCGCCCCGGCGTAACAGCCCACCGAGGTGGACGCCAGCCCGGAAGCCAATAGCCCGACCGCGAATAACCCGGCCACCGCGGGACCCAGGGTCGAGGCGATAGCCGCATGGGCACCCTGAATCGAGTCAGTGCCGGCGACCCCCTGCAGGCTGGACGCGGCCAGCAGCAACATCGCCACGTTCACCGTCCCGGCTATCAACATCGAGATCACCACATCCCACCGGGTCGCGTGCAACATGCGGTGCAGGTCGGTGCCATCGGCCAGCTGGCGATCTCTGGCCAGAGCCGAATGGACATAGATCGCGTGTGGCATCACCGTGGCACCGAGCATGCTGGCTGCCAGCAACACCGATTCAGCGCCAGCAAAGCGCGGCACCAGACCTTCGAACGTCTGCGCCCAGGAGATGTCGCTGACGAACAGGCCGGCGGTGAAACCGATGGTGATCACCAACAACAGACCCATGACGACAAACTCGAAGTGCCGCTGGCCGCCGCGTCCCTGAACTGCGAGCAGCAGCATTGAAACCACGCCCACTATCAGCCCGCCAACCAGGAGCGGCAGACCGAAGAGGATTTGCAGGGCAATCGCGCCACCCAACACCTCGGCCAGGTCGGTGGCCAGTACCACGAGTTCTGCCTGAGCCCAGTAGGCGAGCCTTGGCCCGGTGGACATTCGCCGCCCCACCAACTCCGGCAGACTGCGGCCGGTAACCAGGCCGGCCTTTGCTGAGAGGTACTGCACCAGCATCGCCGCAGCATTAGCCAACACCAGCACCCAGATCAGCAGGTAGCCGTAGAGGGCCCCCGCAGTGAGATTGGCGGCCACATTGCCCGGATCCACATAGGCGATTGCGGCAACGAAGGCTGGCCCCCACAGCCAGGAAAGGCGGCGCGGCGCGGCGCGCCCCGCGCGCCGACTCGTCTGCTCCGGGCCAGGAGACGCCGCGTCACCCATAAGAGTTAAAGTAACTTAACTCAATCACCACCGCAGGCTAACCCCGAAGGTTCGGCTAGCCAGGGCACGAATCGGGCATCAGGTCACCGCTCAGCCGCCAACTTGAGGAAGACTTGAGGCGGCCTTGAAGCCGAGGTGAGACTGCACCTTCCACCATAGAAGGGTCGGGCTCACCTCCCTGGAAACACGGAGGCCCTCCCGCTCGACATCACTTGAATCATCGAAGTCGAGAGGCACTCCATGTCCACCTTCAAGTCGGCACTGGCCAGAGTTCTGCTCATCCCGATCACGCTCGCGGTGTCGCTCACCGTGGGCCTTTCCGCGGCCACGGTGAGTGTTGCTGCCGCACCCACCATCGTCGTAACGACAACGATCCATCCCACCGCGGTCAAGCACTACAAGATGGCCACGGTGAAGAAGCACAACAAGAAGACCAACTGCTGGACGGTCGTCGGCACGAACGTCTACAAGCTCACCAAGTACATCAAGAAGCACCCCGGTGGCTCCAAGCGCATTGTCGCTATGTGCGGCAAGAACGCCACCGCAGCCTTCCGCGATCAGCACGGCAGCACCGGCAAGGCGGCCAAAGCCTTGAAGAAGTACAAGATCGGCGTACTCGCCTAAGTCCCCCTCGGTGAACCGCGGGGCCCCCGGCCCCGCTACCCTGCCCGCCGGGATACCCCAGCGGGCAGGGTGCCGAGTTCATCAAGTAGTTGCGCCGCCGAAGGGCCAGCCGAGGTGCCGCTGGGCAGCCGCACTTCCTGCAGAACCAGCTGGCTGACCCCTTCGG
This sequence comes from Propionicimonas sp., assembly GCA_013791955.1. GTDB lineage: Bacteria > Actinomycetota > Actinomycetes > Propionibacteriales > Propionibacteriaceae > Propionicimonas. The sequence continues at coordinate 395,066 of VMSW01000005.1, read as the reverse complement.
CCTGCAGGATGTCGATCAGCCCGGCCAATCCCGCGGCGGTGTGGAACCGAGGATCCACCGTGGTGCGCACCTCGCAAGCCACTCCGGCAGCCAGCACCGATCTCAGCGACGCCCAGGCCCAATCACCAGCTGTAACCACTCCAGTGATCGCTGGGTACTCGGCCGGGAGTCCTTTGATGTCTAGCCCCACCCAATCCAGCCTCGGCAGCAGCGAGGCCAGCCGCTTCGGGTAGGCGCCCCCGGTGTGCAAACCCACCTGGTAGCCCAGCTCGCGCACCCGGTCCGCCGCTGCCGCGAGGCCGTCCTGCGCGGTTGGCTCACCGCCGGAGAACACCACCGCATCGAGCAGGCCACGGCGCGACAGCAGGTGGGCCCACACCTCATGCCATTGCACCACCCCTGCGGCCCCAAACGCCATCAGGGCTGGGTTGTGGCAATACCGGCAACGCCACGGGCAGCCTTGCAGGAACACGGTGGCCACCAACTGTCCCGGCCAATCGCAGACCGACAGTCTGGCCAGACCGGCAATCGTCAGGTTCACCAGAGATCCTCCGACGATCTCAGGGATCGTGAGCTGGGCATCGCTCACACCAGGATTCGCGATTCTTCAAACGCGACGCGCTCGGCAAACTCGCCCTTTTTGCCGATGTTGAAAGAGGACACCGGACGGTGATAGCCCATCACCCTGGTCCACACCTCACAGGACTGCTCCACCCCAGCCTCAGCGCAGGTCGGGCAGGCGTGGTGCTCCCCGCTGAGGTAGCCGTGGACCGGGCAGATGGAGAAGGTCGGAGTAATTGTGATGTACGGCAAGCCGAAGTTGGTCAGCGAGCGCTTCACCAACCGTTTGCAGGCTGCAGCGTCTGTAACGCGCTCGCTCAGATACAGGTGCAGCACTGTGCCGCCGGTGTACTTGCGCTGCAACTCGTCTTGGCGGGTGAGCGCCTCGAACGGATCATCGGTGAATCCCACTGGAAGCTGGGAGGAGTTGGTGTAGTACGGGTTCTCCTCGGTTCCGGCTTGCAGAATGCTGGCGAAGCGCTTTCGGTCCTCCTTGGCGAACCGGTAGGTGGTGCCTTCGGCTGGGGTGGCCTCTAGGTTGTAGAGGTGGCCGGTGGCCTCCTGGAACTCCACCATTCGAGCCCGAACGTGATCCAACACCCGCACTGCCAATCCGTGCCCCCGCGGATCGGTGATGTCGTAAGCATCTGCGGTGAAGTTGCGAATCATCTCGTTGATCCCGTTCACCCCGATGGTGGAGAAGTGGTTGCGCAGCGTGCCCAGGTAACGCTTGGTGTAGGGGAAGAGCCCCTCATCGATGTAGCGCTGAATCACCTTGCGCTTCAACTCCAGGGAATCCTTGGCCAGGCGCAGCAGCCGGTCCAGGGCGAGCATCAGCCCGGTCTCGTCGCTGGCGTGGGTGAACCCGAGTCGCGCCATGTTGACCGTAACCACCCCCAGCGATCCGGTCTGCTCAGCCGAACCGAACAGACCGTTGCCACGCTTGAGCAGTTCGCGCAGGTCCAGCTGCAGCCGACAGCACATCGAACGCACCATGTTGGGGCTGAGCTCAGAGTTGATGAAGTTCTGGAAGTAGGGCAAGCCGTACTTCGCGGTCATCTCGAACAGGGCTTCGGCATTCGGTGAATCCCAGTCGAAGTCCGGGGTCATGTTGTAGGTCGGGATCGGGAAGGTGAACACCCGCCCCGAGGCGTCACCGTCGGTCATCACTTCGATGTAGGCGCGATTGATCAGGTCCATCTCAGCCTGCAGCTCCCCATAGGTGAAGTCGACTTCGACTCCGCCGATCACCGGAGTCTCCTCGCGCAGATCTTCAGGGCAGACCCAATCGAAGGTGAGGTTGGTGAAGGGCGTCTGGGTGCCCCACCGTGAGGGCACGTTGAGGTTGTAGATCAGCTCCTGAATGCTCTGCTTGATCTCCTCGTAGCTCAGCGAATCCAGCCGGACGAACGGCGCCAGGTAGGTGTCGAAGGAACTGAACGCCTGCGCACCGGCCCACTCGTTCTGCAGGCAGCCGAGGAAGTTGACCATCTGGCCAACCGCCGAGGTGAGGTGTTTCGGTGGGGTGGAATCCACCTTGCCTGGCACCCCATTGAGTCCCTCGCGCAGCAGCGTCTTCAACGACCAGCCGGCGCAGTAGCCACTGAGCATGTCGAGGTCGTGAATGTGGAAGTCACCGTCGCGGTGGGCAGCCCCGATCTCGGGGGCGTACACATGGGAGAGCCAGTAGTTGGCAGTGACCTTGCCGGAGGTGTTCAAAATCAGCCCACCAAGGGAGTATCCCTGGTTGGCGTTGGCATTGATCCGCCAATCGGAGCGGTCGAGGTACTCATTGATCGAGTTGGCCACGTCAACCATGGCGTGACGGGTGTCGCGCAGCTTGTGGTGTTGCTCGCGGTAGACGATGTAGGCCCGCGCCGTGGCGGTGTAACCCACTTCGATCAGCAGGTGCTCGACGGCGTCCTGGATCTCCTCAACATGTGGGGTGGTGCCCCGCCGACCCAATCGCAGGCCGACCTGGCGGGCCAACAGCTGGGCCTCGGCGCCGTCCAGTTCGGCGGTGGCCGCGCCGGCGCGGGAGATGGCTGATTCGATTTTGGCCAGGTCGAAACTCGACCGGCTCTGATCTCGTTTGATGATGTGGGACGGGGTGGTGAGTTCGCTCATGGCGCTTCCTTCTGCAGTTGCCTCTCGCACCCGACACCACGGCGACCGCTGGGGGCCCCAAGGAGTCCCCTGATCCAGACCCCAGAGAGTTCCCTGAGCTTGTCGAAGGGTCAGCCGAAGGGTTTCCGCAGAGCCGATACTCCGCCACCAAGGCCAGCCCTCCCACGAGGCCGCGCTGTCGGCACTCCGCGACGCGGAGTGGCAAAGGCAGGTCTTCGGACTCATGGGCTGGACGCGGACATCGTCCACGTCGGGCCTACTGGCCGTCGCTTCCCAGGATCGCTCCCAGTGCTTGATGACGGCGGTCGTTCCCACTAACCGCTGCGGGGCAGTTCCGGATTCACACCGGATTCCCTCTTTCCTCGACCCACCTGGCAGGCAGGCCGAACCCTTACGCTGTCCACTATATCGGGTGAGTTACATCGACGTAACTAGCTAGATGTTGTGGTTCTCGTCGAGTTCACGCCGCCCGCTCCGAGCCTGGTGAACATCCCCGGGCGCCACCGAGCCCCCACCGTCGGCCCTCCCTGCACCACAGCTTTCTCGCCGCTGGCCCGCTCGGCGGCTTTCTTGGCCAAGGCCAGCGGGTTAGCGTGGAGGCAATATTGGCGATGAGGAGTTCCGATGATCGAATTGAACCCGCACATCGAAGTCATTCCGGCCTGGATTCGGGCTGGCATCCGGGTGCAAGTGCCGATGGCCCAGCTGCAACAGGTCTTTGGCCCCACCTTTGAGCGGGCGGCCGCTGCGATAACCGCGGCTGGCACCGACATCATCGGACCGGCCTACGCCTGCTACTTCGGCGAACCCAGCGACACCGTCGACGTGGAGATCGGCTTCGGAGTCGAGTCCTGGATCGAATCCGCAGACCTGCTGGTCACCCAGGTGCCAGCGTTCGAGGCCGTGGTCGGCACCCACATCGGGCCCTACGAACAGCTGGAGGCCAGCTACGAGAAGCTGGTGCCGTGGATGGTGGATCAGGACGTGAACCTGGCCGAACACATGTACGAGTTCTACGACTCGATGCCAGAGGGGGGCGCGTCCGCGCCGACTACCAGGATGGTCTTCCCACTGCTCTAAGACCGCCCCGATTCCCCTGATCGCTGCCTGCGATCAGGGAATATCAGCCGACCACGGCGAAGCCGGTAACTGCGGGGTGGTTGGCGATCGGGGCACTTCCTCGCTCAGGGGAACTTCCGCGCTGGGTGGCAAATCGGCCGACCACGGCGAAGCCGGCAACTGGGGCGATATTGGCCACCTAGGTGCCTCAACCGAAGGCGGCGGGTCGGCCGACCAAGGCGAAGCTGGCAACTGCGGCACCTCCATGGCTGGCGGCAAATCGGCCGACCAGGGCGAAGCTGGCAGCTTGGGCGGCTCCGCGCTCGGCGAGGGCGCATCCGGCGACCACGGCGAGCGTGGCAGCCGCGGCAACTCCGCACTCGGCGATTGCGGCGACTCCGGGCGCGGCAGCAGCGGCACGACAACCGACTCCGGCTCGGCCTTGACCCTCGGCTCGATCGGGGTGGTGGAAACCTCGCCGGTACGCGCGACTTCGGCGTACCACTGGGCGCTGGCCTTAGGAATCCGGTTGAGAGCTTCGTCTACCCGAACGATCCCGAAGCGTTTGCCGTAGCCCCAGGACCATTCGAAGTTGTCGATGAGCGACCAGACCAGGTAGCCCTGCAGGTTCACGCCGAGTTGCAGCGCCTGGTGCGCAGCCAAGAGGTGGCGGCGAACGAAGTCCAGGCGGTCAGTAGTGTCGTCCACGAAGCCGTCGGCATCCGGCTGGTCGGGGAACGCCGCGCCGTTCTCGGTTATCACCAGCGCAGTGCCCGAAGCGCCGGTGTAGTCCTCATGCAGTCGCACCAGCAGCCGCTTCAGTCCGCTGGGCTCGATCTCCCAACCCATGTCAGTCAACGAGCGATCCCGCAGTACCTGTTTGGCAGCCGGGGCGGTGATGTGCGGGCTGGGTCGACCAGCCGGGCTTCCGTCACCAGCGGCGAATACGTTGGTGGTGTAGTAGTTGACGCCCAGCACGTCGATCGGGGTGCTTATCGCCCGCAGATCGCCCTCGCGTACCAAGTCGGCCGGCCAGATCGCAGCCAGATCGTCCAGCACGTCGGCGGGGTAGAGGCCCTTGAAGATGGCGTCAGCAAAGAAGCGGTTCGCGGTGCCGTCGATCCGGCGGGCCACATCAATATCGGCCGGTGCATTGGTGGCCGGCATCGCCGGGGTGAAGTTGAGGGTGATGCCAAGCTTGGCTTCGGAATCGGCCGCAGCCAGCGCCTGGATAGCCAGCCCGTGACCGAGCATCAGGTGGTGGGCCGCGCGGATCGAAGCCACCGGATCAGTGAGACCGGGAGCATGCTGGCCAGAAGCATGACCGAGGAAGGCCGAGCACCACGGCTCATTGAGGGTGGTCCAGGTGCGCACCCGATCCCCAAGACGGCGATGGACGGTCGCTGCGTAGTCAGCGAAACGGGCTGCGGTGTCCCGATTGGTCCACCCGCCCGGCAGCGCCGCGGGCAGGTCCCAGTGGTAGAGGGTCAGCCAGGGGGTGATGCCCTTGGCTAGGAGTTCGTCGACCAGGCGGGAGTAGAAATCCAGGCCCTTGGAGTTCACCTGGGCGTCGTTCATCACCCGCGGCCAAGAGACCGAGAAGCGGTAGGTGTTGACTCCGAGGTCGGCCATCATCGCCACGTCGGCGGCGTAGCGGTGGTAGTGATCGCAGGCGAGCGTGCCGTCCTCACCGTTGGTGATCCGACCGGGCTGGCGGCAGAACACATCCCAGATCGAGTCGACCTTGCCGTCTTCGGCAGCTGCCCCCTCGATCTGGTAGGCGGCGGTGGCCGCACCAAATCTGAAGCCCTCGGGGAATTGCACACTCATCAGTGCTCACTCCTATCTCGCCGGGGGGCTGGATGGGGGTCGACTAGACCAACCCGACGAAGGCGCCTTCGCGCGGCGACGATGCCTTGCTCAGGAACTGCGACTGAGGCTAGCACCCGACTCGGAGGTGCCGTCAGCCAGTCAGTACGAATCCGGACAGATCACCACGGACCCGACTCACCGCGGTAACGGCGGGATCATTCCTTGGAAGTCGGCTCCTCGGCCGCCGACGGGGAAGACGACTCCTCGGGCTTGGCCGACTTGGCCGGCGGCTCCACGGCGGCCTTACCGGCTGCGGTCTCTTCCTTGAACTCACGGATCGCTTTACCGGCGTTCTTGCCGATACCGGCCAGCTTGGCACCACCGAACAGCACCAAGACCACCACTGCGATGACAACCCATTCCCACCCACTGGGCATACCCGGCATGACCTGCTCCTCATTCACTTTGGCTGGGTGAAGTTCTCCACGATCCAGGTGTCGCGCCGAACCCCTGACCAGCCGTGCGCTGACGATCTGGCGCTAGGTTGAAGTCTCTCACGGACCTGCCCGGCGCCAAAGCTACGTTAGCTCTTGTTACCCAACGCGTGGCTCACTGGCCGCACCCCGCGACCCAACTGGGGCTGCCTAAGAGCTCCAGCGGGATTGGACTCAGCCAAGCTGGCCTCGACGCGCAGTTGAGAAATTCCAACCAAATAGGGGGCCACTGGGGGATGTTCGCATTAACATACCTGTGGGGGTACTGAGAGGAACCATCATGCGCAGCCCCGCAGTTGGCCGCTCAGAGCACGCGATCTGCCCGGTGTTCTGGGCCCACCTAGTGCGAGCTCAATCCGAAGGCGTCGCACTATGACCGGCGAACCCTTCGACGATTTCGAGATCCTTGAGACCATCGCCCCAGTGTCGGTGCCTCCGGTCGGCGGTTGGCTATCGCTGTGGCAGCCGCGCCACACCATCGCCAGCCTCGCCGTGCTTCCTGGCCTGTTCGCCATCAACTACCTTGTCGGCGGCTCACCAACCGGGGTGTTAGCCATCGCGTTGGTGGCGCTAGTTGCTGCTGCCCAAGCAGTAGTGGCCGCCAGCTTCCTGCCCCAGCGCGAGCATGCATTGATTGTCGCTTGCGGGATGATTCCGCCAGCAACCCTGGTCGCCTCCACGATGCTGCTCAGCGAGCTGTCGATAGACCTCACCTTCGGCTTCCTCGCAGTTGCCCTGGCTGCTACCGGCGTCGCGTTCCGCTTCTTCGCCACCACCTGCCCCTCCTAGCCCGTCGGGACAGGCCACTCAGCCGAAGTTGAACTCGCGGCCGATTGCGTCCACTGCACGAATCGTGAATGTCTCCGCAACCAGGTCGACGTCCAGAGTGGCTGCTGCGCCCGCCCTTCGCCAGGTGATTGCCAACCGGTCCGCGGCGGTATCGGCAACCTCGCATTCGGCATCGAAGCCGAAAGCCGGGAAGTCCCTGCGGAACCGCAACAGCTCCAACTGCGACGCCACCACCGGCCGGGTCAACCCGTCAGCCACCGCCTCGGCACTCAAGTTGGAGCGGTTGATCTCCTTGTGTCCACCTTCACCGGCGCGAGCGACCGCATCATGATCGTTTGGCCCGGCGAACAGATCCAGGTACCACACCTGCGGTTTGCCGGGCAGGAACAGCTGGATTGCGCGGGCCAGCAACAGCCGGGACTCAGACTCCCCCAAAGCGCTGAAGTAGGTTGCGTTCACTTGGTAGTAGACGTTCTTCGCGCCGTGCAGGTCCTTCACGTAGCCGCCACGGGCCACCACGACCTCGATCAGGGCCTTGATCCGCTCCTCGCTCAGCAGGCCTTTCAAATCGAGCAGCGGAATGCCGTCATGGCAGCCGAGCATGTTCACCGTACGAATCTTGGCGGTCACCACCTCAGCGATCCAGCGCTTCAGCGTGGACGCGTCCCGAGACTCGAACGCGTCGATGATCAGTCCGGGTGCGAAGAAGTCGTAGGTCATGAACCCCAACTCGCTGAGCTGGGCATAGGTGCCTTCAGCGAAGCTGGCGTGGATCTCGGGAAGCAGGATCAGTCCGCGGGCATCGGCCAGTTGCTTCACCTTGGCCAGTAGGTCCCAGGTGCCAGGGTCATTCAGGAAGTTGCGGGCGCCTGGCTGCTTGGGGGCGTAAGCGAAGGCGTCGAGTCGGACGATCCGCGCCCCGTAGCCGGCCAGCTTGTCGAGGGTCTCGGCGTAGAAGTCCCAAACAAGCTCCGATTCGATGTTGAGGTCCATCTGCCCCAGATAGCGCCGCCGCGATTCGGCCAGGTCGATGGCGGCCTCCCGCGCGCTTTCCAGTCCGGCGAAGTCCGCCTCTCCTGGACGTCCGCCTTCGGCGATGACCTGATTCAGTCGCTCTGCCAACACTGCGGCACCCTGGTACTGCAGACCGGTGGCCGCAAGCAGGTCTTCAGCTTCGAAGACCGGGTAGCGAACCTGCTGGTAGAAGGTGTTCCAGTAGGGATGCTCGGTGCCGTCGGGGAAGCGGACCATCAGGATCGGCAGCCCCGGCTTGCGAAAGAACATGTCAGCGATGAGGGCTGGATCAGGCTGAACGTAGCCAGCCTCGGTGAGTTCACCATGACCGGCCCAGAACTTGTTCCAGTCGACGAAGAAGTCGCGGTAGTCCGAATCGGCCCCTTTTGCCAGGAGATCCTGAAACTGCGGCGAGAGCACCGAGGCGTGATTGAGGATGAAGTCCAGCTTCAAGTCAACCCCGGCTTCGGCCAGCCGGTCCAGGTCAGCTGGGGTGGCGAACCACCGGTTGAGACCGTAGTCGATCACCGAGAAGCCTCGGTCAAGGTCCGTATTGAACACGCTCGGCAACAGGTAGGCCGATTCAAAGACCCCGGCCGCCGGACCGGCAACGAAATCGGCTATCTCGGCCAAAGTGCCACCAAGACTGTCGGGATAGAGGTTGAGCATCGGCCCGGCTCCGGGCAGGTCGGCACCCATCTGGTGCAGGTATTCGGGGTAGTCCAGCAGGTCGGCCGACTTCGCCACGATGATCTTTGCCCGGGAGGCGCCCGCCTGAAGCTTGGCCTGCTCCAGCTTCAGTACCAGCGTGGTGAACGGCGAATCAACCCCACCATCACGGGCCCGCGAGCGGCGATGAGCCAGCGTCTCCTCCGGAGTGCTGTTCAACAGAATCGGCAGGTCCACGCCGCCCAAAAGGGTCGAGTTGCCGTGCGTCCATTCCAGGACGATCACTTGGACGCCACTGAAGTCGAGGCGCTCGTACCAGATTTGATCCGCGCTTCGCCCCATTCGCTTCAACACCAGCGAATCGGCACCCCCATGGAAGGCCGCCAGGATCGCATTGATCTCATCGAAATCAACCTCCGCTGCACTCCCCAGGTAGGCGTCCAGGGCAATACTGCCCGCGCGTAGGTAGGTAGCCATCCAGGAGTGGGCGGCCACGCGAGACGGGTCGGCGTCGGCGCCGTCGCGTTGCAGGTCCGACAGCACCGCCTGCACCGTCGCGTCATACTCGCCGCTGGTCGCCAGGCCACGCAGTCCGCCAGCCCGAAACACCCGCAACCGCTCGGCGTCGTTGGCCGCCGGGATCCGTCGCGGGTAGTTGTCTCCCGACAGGACGTAGGCCCCAACACCGACAGCATTGAGCCCGTAGGCGAGCAGTGAGCCGATCTCGGACTTGCCCACCCCAGAACCCCCGTGCACAGCGACCACCGCACGCCGCTGCGGACTCGCCTGAAGAATCGGGGTCAACAGCTCCCATAGCCGCGGAAAGACCGCTCGCGCTTTGGCCAGATGGGTCTCGTTGATCTCCACCTTGTCGCCCGGCATGTCACCGGTGCGCAGCGCAGCCGCGTCGACGGGCTCGGGAAAGGCAACCACTTTGTACCTCCTGGTGTCTGGGCCAGCCTAGTCATAAGTCCGCCAGGTAAATCGATTTTACGCACGGCCGAGCAGTTCTGCCGAGAAGTCCGGCTGCGGGCAACCGCGGCAGACTCCAAGTGTCAGCTCGCGGTAGCAGCTTTACCCATCAGCACCGGGTTTGCCCCGCCTTGGGCACCTCGCCGCAGGCCAGCCGTGACGGTTCGAATTTCCCAAATGGCAACCAAAACTGGTGATTTGACGGGGCGGCCGCGCGTGGTCGGCCCACCCTCCCCCAACCAAAGCGCGGGGCGCATCACGCCTTGTCAGGCGGCCTTGCGGGGGTCATCCGGCACCGATGGTCACCGGGGAAAGTAAAAGGTCCCTGCCCGGGGGGATGGGGCAGGGACCTGTTAATGAGTATACGCGCGAAGGCCCATTTGTGTCACCCCAACGGGGGACACGCCGTTCAGGACTTTGCGGACTCCGCCGACTCAGCGATCAGCTTCTCCATGTCGAGGTCCTTGACCTGCTGGACCAAAGCCTCGAAGGCGCTCTTATTCAGGGCGCCGGGCTGGCGGAACACCAGGTAGCCGTCGCGGAACGCCATCAGGGTCGGGATGGAGCTGATCTCCAGGCCGCCGGCCAAACCCTGCTCCGCATCGGTGTCCACCTTGGCAAAGACGGCATCCTGGTGCACCTCGGAGACCTGATCGAAAACGGGCGCGAACATCCGGCACGGGCCACACCAGGCCGCCCAGAAGTCGACGAACACGATGCCGTTGTCCTTGATGGTGTCGCCGAAGTTTTCCGCGGTGACATTGATGGTTGCCATTGGGGTTCCTAACGTCTTTGAGTTACTGCCTCACCAACATCGGACACCCCGCAGGGTATTCCCTCAGCCGCGGGTCGAGACGAAGATATGGTCGGCCACATTCGCTGGCAAGGAGACTGGCCATTGGCCATCGCCAACCTCCAGTCGATCGGCTCGGAGCTGGGCCCGCACCGGTACCCCCGGCGTCATTCCTGCTCCGGCCATGGCCTTCAGCACTTCCGCGTCGGACTGAATAGCTTCGCTGATCCGGGTCACCACCACTTCATGGACGCCGCCGAGGCCCAGCCGGGCCGACAGCACCTCAGTGCCGTCCAGGAACTCCTCCCCGGCCGCGGCCGCACCCAAGTCGGCCAACCCCGGAATCGGATTCCCATATGGCGAACTGGTGGGGTTGTGCAGCACTTCGACCAGACGTCGCTCAACATCGGTGGAGATGACATGCTCCCAGCGGCACGCTTCGTCATGCACCAGGTGCCATTCCAAACCGATCACGTCGGTGAGTAGCCGTTCGGCCAACCGATGCCGACGCATTACCTGAGCCGCCTTGGCCAAGCCGACATCACTTAGTATCAGGTGCCGGTCGGCGTGGATCGACACCAGCCCATCCCGCTCCATCCGGGCCACCGTCTCAGAGACAGTGGGGCCGCTCTGCTTCAGTCTCTCGGCAATCCGGGCACGCAGCGGCGGCACGCCCTCCTCACGGAGCTCATAGATCGTGCGGAGGTACATCTCGGTGGTATCGATCAGATCGCCCATCCGCCTCCTGTCAGTCCTGGGGCCAGACTATAGCCATGACCCTCAATGGCTCACGCCAAGTGCACGTGCCGCCCGAACGACTCGCTGGCTGGCTGGACGGCTTCGCGCAGCGCCACGGCACCCCGATCGTGACGGTGACCGAAGGTGCGGTCGCACTACGCTCCCCCGATCAGGCTACGGCGGAAATCGGACTGGTTTGGGGGCCGCTGCCCCCCAGTGACGACCCGCTGACTGAGCTGGTAGCCGCCTACGCCGAACACCGGCTGGTTGGCGCACTGATCGTCCGCCGACGCCGACATGCAGTAGGAGTATTCGAGGGCCCCCGCTTGGTCACCGGACGTCATCACGGTCACTACGTGCAGGGCAAGACCAAAGCCGGGGGCTGGTCGCAGCAGCGCTACGCTCGCCGCCGCGCCAACCAGGCCGACCACGCCTACGCGTCGGCAATTGACGATGCGATCGAGTTGTTGTTGCCTGCCGTTGGACTGTGCGCCTTGGCGGTGGGGGGCGATCAGACCGGGGTCGAGACCGTCCTGGCTGATCGGCGGCTGGCGAGTCTGAAGGAGTTGCCTCGGCTGAAGGTACCTGGGGTCCCCGACCCCAATGCGGCAGTGTTGGCCGATTTCGGCGGCCGTTACCGCCTGGCCCCGATCAGCCTCAACGAATACGCCTGAGTAGGCGCCGGGCTCAGTGGCGGGCGATCACGATGGCGGCCGCGGCGATTGCTGCCACGCCAGCCCCACTGAGCACCCAGAGGATCCGGGAGTTGTCCAGCGCGACGTCCGGGGTGATATCGAGATCGGTGTCGGTGTTATCCGGCTCTGCGGAGGCGCTTGGCGAGGCCGATGCCGCCGGGGTTGGGCTAGGGGTTGGGGCCGCCTGGGCGACCACAGCGGACAGCCCGAGTACCAACGCAGCTCCAACAGCAGCCGCAGCGAGCAGCCGACGCAACACCATCATCATGGGGTTGAGCCTACCGACCCCGCCCTAGTGCTCGCGCCCAGCGCTGCCGGGCGAACACCGGTTCTGGATCCGGCCACAATCCGATGTGCTGCGGATGTCCCCAAAATGAAGATGCGGCCATTAGGTTTAGCCCATGAGCACCCTCAGGCTCTGGGCCATTGGCATTGACGAGGTGCGAGGCATCTTCAGCGCCGACCCAGACACCGCTGACCGGCTTCGCCAAGCCGCCCAACAGCGCTTCGGCGCCGCAGGCAAGCCCCCACCGGGACTGCTCGGAAAACTCGGCCCGTTCCTTCGCGGCGGTGGCGATCCGGCGGCCCCGCGGCCCGGGGTGCCCACTAGCGAGGATGTCGAGGACCTGCTCACCGGACGGTTCGTCCCGCCGTACCGACTCGCCCAAGCCTGGAACCTGCTGGAGTTCTGGCTGAGTGACCTGGCTGCTGGCGCTGGCGAATGGCCGCTCACCGAAGCCGGCCTATCGGAACTCGACTTCGACTTGGCCCGCGCCGAGGTGCCGTCGCGCTACACCATCTCAGATCTGTTCAAGGCCAGCTTGGGGATCTCGCTGACCCGCTGTCCCGGTCTGGCTGCAGGCTGGGTGCCTGGCGGGCACGCGCTGGGCATGCTGGCGAGTTGGCCGCCTGCCTTGGCCGAGTTGAGCCAGGAGAACCAGCAGCTGGCCAGCGGCATCATCGACTTCCTAAACGGCTTCAACCAATGGACCGATCAGGCGCGCACCGAGGGCCGCGCGCAGCCGGACCTGATCGCTATCTTCCGCATCTAGCCGGTGGCGCCTCAGCCGTTGCTGGGACGCCACCATCACCAGATCGGCTACTTGAACAAACCGGTGATCACACCTTGGGCGAAGTAGACCGCGAAAGCTGCGGCCACCACGTAAAGCAAGGTGTGCACTTCCTTGGCCTTGCCCCGGACGATCTTGATCAGCGCATAGGCGATGAAGCCTGCGCCGATGCCGACCGTGATCGAGTAGGTGAACGGCATCAACACGATGGTGAGGAAGGCCGGAATGCCCTCCTCGGGGTCCTCCCAGTTGACGTGGATCACTTGCGCCATCATCAGGAAGCCGACAAAGAACAGGGCCGGAGCCGCCGCTTCCGAAGGCACCATGTTCACCAGGGGGGCCAGGAACAGGCTCAGCAGAAAGGCCAACCCGGTGACCACCGAGGCGATACCGGTGCGAGCTCCATCACCGACACCGGCCGCCGACTCAATGTAGGAGGTGTTGGACGAAACCGAGCCAACACCACCGGCGATAGCCGCCACCGAGTCAACGATCAGGATCTCCTGGGTGCGCGGCGGGTTACCGTCCTCGGCCAGCAGGTTTCCTTCGGCGCCAACGGCGACGATGGTGCCCATGGTGTCGAAGAAGTCACTCAGCAGCAGGGAAAAGACCAGCAGGAGCAAACCCAACACCGCCGCCGGACTGGCGGCGCCAGTGAAGGCCCCAAACAGGTCCACCTTGCCCAACAGACTGAGGTCGGGCAACCCGAACTCCCCCAGAATCGGGACATTCAGCATCCAGCCCGTCGGGTTGACGATGGCGCCAGTGGCATCCTTGGCCGACCCGATCTTGAGCACGGTTTCAACGATGATCGCTACCCCGGTGGCCGCGATGATCGCGATCAGCATCGCGCCCTTGACCTTGCGGATGTAGAGCACCACCAGGATCAGCAGGCCAATCAGGAAGGTCGCGATCGGCCAGCCGATCAACTGCCCAAAGACCCCCAACTGCACCGGAGTGCCCGAGCCAGAGCGAACCACACCGGCGTCGACCAGCCCGATGAACGAGATGAACAACCCGATGCCGACTGAGATCGCGGCCCGCATGGACCTCGGCACGGCGTCAAACACTGCTTTCCGGAAGCCGGCCAGCACCAGGATCAGGATCAGCACGCCCTCCCAGACGATCAAGCCCATCGCCTGCGGCCAGGTGACCTGCCTGACGATGGTGTAGGCCACCAGGGCATTCAGGCCAAGACCGGTGGCCAGGGCGATCGGGAAGCGTCCGTAGACCCCCATCAAGATCGTCATCACCCCAGCGACCAGAGCCGTGGCGGCTGCCACCGCCGCCATTGAGGCCGGCACTGCCCCTGCCGTCGTGATTGGCACTCCAGTAATCAGGTTGCCGTTTACATCGGGCGCCGTGCCGATGATGATCGGGTTGAGCACGATGATGTAGGCCATCGTGAAGAAGGTGACCAGACCGCCGCGGACTTCGCGACCGATCGTGGACCCACGCTTGGTGAGCTCGAACCAGGAGTCCAAGCCCTTGTTGGGAGATGGGGACGGAGCAACCGTCGAAGAGCCAGCGTTCGCCATGGGGGAATGCTAGGACCACAGGATTGGCTCTATGGTTCTGTCCGTGACGCAGAACACGGGTGACCACAAGCCGATGCTGGTACAAGCACCGGTTCGAGCGCTGGATCCCGACGGGGTCGCGGTGGTCAGCTCGGGCACCATCGCCTTCGCAATTGGCGCGGTGGTGTGCTGGGTGTTCGCCGACAATCTCGCCGCGACCGGGCGGCTGTGGTACCTCTACGTGGCCATCACCGGCACCATCATCGGCATGCTGGGCCTCAGCGTCGGCTTGGTGCGTAGCCGCCGTCGGCGACGGCCACTCCCGCGGTATTCAGTCGAAGAGACCGACGTCAACGCTGATGGTGTCCCACACCGGGATCGATAGATCCACGCCACGGCTCGGATCGCTCACATCGGAGTGGCCGCCACAGCCGTGCTCCATGCTCACTACCGCACCATCGCTGGGCGAGAGCTCGTTGGCACAAACCCCGAACATCCGGCCCAGGTCGCCACGAAGTCCGATCAGGAAGCCACAGGTTCCGCAGTCCCCAGGCGCCTGGTTGGCCATCGCGGTCTCTGGGCCACCGACGCCAGCCAGCCAGCGCTCGGCGGCTTCATCGCGTCCGACCTGCGACAACACCCGCTCACGGCCCAGCCCCAACTCGGCGACCAGCGCGCGGATCTGGCTGGCTTCAGCCGGATCGGTGTCGGCGGCATATTCCCCACCGGTGTAGCCCGGCTCCAGCCGGACGTCGTCGACCGCTGTCGGCGCAATCACTCCCGGAGTGATGTCCTTGGGTCCGATCCGATCGGCCCAGGGCACCCACCGCGGCGCCAATAGAGCACCCTCGCCGGGCAGCAACGTCACTTCAGAGACGGTAACCACCCGGGCGCGGGAGGCCCGCACGACCGTCACCGACCAGCGCCACCCGGGGTAACCAGGATGGTCACAGGCAAACAGGTGGGTGGCCACCCGCGCATCCTCGGCCTGGACGCCGAGATGCTCCCCAACCTCCAGCACGCCCGCCCTCGTGATCGCAGCCGTCCGCGCCTGTTCAACGGCGTCGGCACAGGCCTGGTCGAGTTCGAGCGCACTGGTGGTCAAGGTCACAACTCCAATTCGTCTGCGACGGCGCGGAGCACCGAGGCGGTCTTGCCGGCCACCTTGGGATCGGCATAACGGCCACGCCGGTACCCATTGCCCAGACCGTCCAGCATTTTGATCAGGTCCTCGATGATGATCGCCATCTGCTCAGCCGACTTTCGCGACGCCTTAGACAGCGACGGGGGAGCTTCGAGCAGCCGCACCGAAAGGGCCTGTTCGCCCTTCTTGCCGTCGACCACACCGAACTCGACCTTCTGTCCGCGCCTTAGGGTGGTGACACCTTCGGGCAGCGCGGACGCGCGCAGGTAGACGTCTTCGCCACCGTCATCCTTGGAGAGGAAGCCAAAACCCTTCTCCGCGTCGTAGTAACGCACCTTGCCGATAGGCATGTTTCTCATTCCCGAGCAGTATTGACCGATTCGACACCGGCTCACCAAAGCCTATCCGCTCCCGGACGTGGGGGCATCTTGGGTGCTTCCGCGTACGATTCAGTCATGGCCAGCTGGACCGATGGACCCGAGTACGCGCCCGCAGCGCGCCCGGCGGCGTTCGTCGCGCCGGTAGCCGAGGCGCTGGCAGGCCCAGCACCGGTTCCGGCGGCCCCTGTCGGGGTGCCCGGCGTTGAGCCGAGCTTCGTGCCCCCCGAAGGACCAGCACCCGATCTGCGCGAACTGGTGCCCTCTGCTGCTCCTGGACGCAACCCCAATCTGCCCTTCGAGTCGATGACCACCCCGATCACCGCCATCGAGCCGGCCGTAGCACGCCGACCCGAGGAGCCCTTCACCGCTTCCGGCCCGCCGATCACTGGCTACTTGCCGGTGCAGTCGGTGGTGCAACCCACCGCACAGGTCAACCCGGCGCCGTTCCCGGCGCCGGGCACGCCGCAATGGTTCGCACCGCCACCGGGCCAGCCGGTCATTCCGGCGCCGTCCCAGGTGGAGATCGGCCAAATCTGGCGCGAGACGACCAACTGGGTGATGGTGCCGCTGCTGATCGCCATGTTCATCCTGCCAATCTCGCCGATCGCTCTCCTGGTGGCCTGGCTGAGCACCGTTCAGGTCAGGTATCGGAAGGTGGCGATTCGCCGGTCATATCTGATCGCGCTGATCCTGGTCGGGGCGATCAGCCTGATCACCGCGCTCACCGATCCGAGCGTGAGCCTGTGGGACCCG
This sequence comes from Propionicimonas sp., assembly GCA_013791955.1. Classification (GTDB taxonomy): domain Bacteria; phylum Actinomycetota; class Actinomycetes; order Propionibacteriales; family Propionibacteriaceae; genus Propionicimonas. Next base: position 378,479 of record VMSW01000005.1, on the reverse strand, counting down.
CTCACCATCACCTCGACGTTGGCCGCCTGGGTGCTGGTCTTCGTCACCCCCGGCCTGGTGGGCTCCGCTTTGCGCAACCACGAGCCGCCCGACCGGTACTGAGCTGATGGGCGAGGCACTCGACGGTCACCGAATCACTGCACTGCCAGCGCACCTGCGTCCGCACCGGCTGCGGCGAGCTGCCCGCGTGGTGGTGGTCTGCGAGGACGCGGTGCTGCTGCTTGGTGACACTGATCCCGGCCTGCCCGGCACCCGCTGGTGGGTAACCCCTGGCGGCGGGATCGACGCTGGCGAGACGTCAATCCAGGCCGCCGCCCGGGAGTTGATGGAAGAGCTGGGCCTGGTTGTCGCCGTCGAGGAGCTGCTCGGCCCGGTGGCGGTGCGCGACGCCGTCCACGGCTACTCCGACCGAGTGTTGCGGCAAAATGAAGAGTTCTTCGCCCTGGTTCTCCGGCAGCGTTTTGAGCCGACCCAGCTGCGCCATACCGCCGACGAACTGCTCCGACTGGACGGCTGGGCTTGGCTGCCGCTGGCTGAACTGGACCGACTGGCCGATCCGGTCTGGCCCGCCAACCTTGCCGAGCTGGTCGACCAGGTGTCTCACCCTGAACGCTGGCCGCTGCAATTGGGCGAGGTCGAAGAGTCCACGGTGCCGGTAGGCTGATCAGTCGTGCCGAGCATGAACCCAGCAGATACGCCTACGCCCGCCGTCGATAGCCGCTATTTGGAGAGGTTCCTGTGGCTCTCGATTGCCACCGCGATCCTCACCGTCCTGATCAAGGGCGCGGCTGCGGTCATCACCAACTCGGTCGGCCTCTGGTCGGACGCCTTGGAATCGACGGTCAACCTGGTGGCTGCCATCGTGGCCCTTTGGGCGATCAAGCTCTCTTCAAAACCCGCTGATCACAACCACGATTTTGGCCACGGCAAGGCCGAGTACATGTCGGCGGCAGTCGAGGGCACCCTCATCTTCCTCGCGGCCGGCGTGATCATCTACAGCGCCATCGGCCGGCTCCTCGCCCCGGTCACCCCAGAGCAGCTCGGGCTGGGCCTGATCCTGTCGACCGTGGCCAGCCTGCTCAACCTCGGCACCGGACTGCTGCTGGTGCGCGCAGGGAAGAAGCATCGCTCGATCACCCTCGAGGCCGACGGCAAACACCTACTTACCGATGTCTGGACCTCGGTTGGCGTCCTGGTGGCGATCGGCCTGGTGGCCATCGGTACGGCAATCGGTGCCGACTGGAGCATTTTGGACCCCATCATCGCCATCGGGGTTGGGGCCAACATCTTGTTCACCGGTTACACCCTGGTCCGCCGCTCGGTGATCGGCCTGCTCGACAGCGCCCTCCCCGAGGATGAGGTGGACGTGGTCAACAACGCCGTCCACGCCGCCTGTAAGGACGCCCGGGTGGAGATCACCCAGTTGCGTACGCGGGAGTCGGGACGCCAGCGTTTCGTCTACGTCACTGTCACCGTCCCTGGCGAATGGACCGTGCGCCGCTCCCACGACGTCGCCGACGAGATCGAGGATTCCGTCGACAAAGCCTTTCCCGGATCGACCACCTTTGTGCACATCGAGCCAGCCGCGGAAGTCCCTGCGAAAAACTGAGCCGATCCGGTGCTTCCGCCCGGCTAGGTGGCTTTGCGGTGCCGAGTCTCCTCATCGACAAGGTTTCGCCAGGAGCGCACCAAGCCCTCATCGGCATAGGCCTTGAACGATCCGCCCGGACGGGCCGCCGAAGCGATCTGGAAGGCACGCACCCCGGCGCGAGCCAGCCACGGCACGTGTTCGGGCTTCAGCCCACCGCCGGCCATGATCACGCTGGCCGCCCACGGGTCGGTCTTGGCCCTGGCCAGCAGTTCATTGAGGCCGTGTTCAACCCCACGAGGCGAACCGGCGGTGAGCACCTGATCCAGCCTGGGAAGCTTGGCCAACTCAGCCCAGGCCCGATTCGCTTCCAGGCAAGCATCCACAGCCCGGTGGAAGGTCCAGGCCCACGGTGCGTCCCCGATCAGTTCGGTCACCAGGGGCGCGTCCACCTCGCCGTGGCCATTCAGAAAGCCGAGCACCATGCCATCGGCACCAGCGTCGGCGTAACTCGACATCAGCCCGCGCAGTCGGATCGCCTCTCCGCCGTCGGTGCTGAAGCCTGACCGCAGCCGCACCATCACCCGAATCTCGATCGAGGTGACGCGGCGAATGTCGGAAACCAGCTGCGGAGTGGGCGACATCCCGCCCTCATCCAGGGTTCCGCAGACTTCAACGCGGTCGGCGCCACCCGCCTCGGCCCGCTGAGCATCGGCCGGGTGCAGCGCAACAACTTCGAGCAGTCCGCTCATGACCCAATTCTGGCCCTGCCGGACGCTGCGGTCCGCCGACACGCTGGACGCCTGGCGCCGGGCTGGCGAATATGAGCCTGCCCCAAAGCGAACGGGCCAGCCACCCGAAGGTGACTGGCCCGTTGGACCTTGCGAAGGATCAGAAATCCATGCCGCCCATGCCGCCGTCGCCGGCAGGCATAGCGCCGACCTTCTCCGGCTTGTCGGCGATGACCGCCTCGGTGGTGAGGAACAGCGCCGCGATCGAGGCTGCATTCTGCAGCGCCGAGCGGGTGACCTTGGCCGGGTCGATGATGCCAGAAGCAACCATGTTCACGTACTCACCGGTAGCGGCGTTCAGGCCTTCCCCTGCGGGCAAGTGGGAGACCTTCTCGGCCACCACGCCACCCTCAAGGCCGGCGTTGATCGCGATCTGCTTCAGCGGGGCCGAGCAGGCGGTGAAGACGATGTTCGCGCCAGTCGCCTCGTCACCGCTCAGACCTTCGAGGTTAACCGCAGCCGCCGCCTGCAGCAGCGCCACGCCACCGCCGGGGACGATGCCCTCTTCAACCGCAGCCTTGGCATTGCGGACAGCATCCTCAATGCGGTGCTTGCGCTCCTTGAGCTCAACTTCGGTAGCCGCGCCAACCTTGATCACTGCCACCCCGCCGGCCAGCTTGGCCAGGCGCTCCTGCAGCTTCTCGCGGTCGTAGTCGGAATCGGAGTTTTCGATCTCGCGACGGATCTGAGCGACCCGGCCGGCGATCTGCTCGGAGTCACCGGCGCCGTCGATGATGATCGTCTCGTCCTTGGTGACCTTGACCGAGCGGGCCCGGCCGAGCAGGTCGAGGGTGACGGCGTCGAGCTTGAGGCCCACCTCTTCGCTAACGACCTGGCCACCGGTCAGGATGGCGATGTCGCCAAGCATGGCCTTGCGGCGATCCCCGAAGCCCGGCGCCTTGACCGCGACCGACTTGAAGGTGCCCTTGATCTTGTTGACGATCAGGCCAGCCAGCGCCTCGCCGTCGGTGTCTTCGGCGATGACCAGCAGCGGCTTGCCGGACTGGACGACCTTCTCCAGCACCGGCAGCAGGTCGCGCAGGTTGGAGACCTTGGAGTTGACGATCAGGATGTACGGCTCGTCGAGGACGGCTTCCATCCGCTCAGCGTCGGTGACGAAGTAGGGCGAGATGAAGCCCTTGTCGAAGCGCATGCCCTCGGTGAGTTCCAGGTCCAGCCCGAAGGTGTTGGACTCCTCGACGGTGATGACGCCTTCTTTGCCTACCTTGTCCATCGCCTCGGCGATGATCTCGCCGACGGTGTTGTCCGCGGCCGAGATGGAGGCGGTGGCCGCGATCTGCTCGCGGGTCTCGATCTCGATCGACTGGGCACCCAGTTCGGCGATGATCGCAGCGACGGCCTTCTCGATGCCCTTCTTCAGGCTCATCGGGTTGGCCCCGGCGGTCACGTTGCGCAGACCTTCACGCACCATTGCCTGAGCGATCACGGTGGCGGTGGTCGTGCCATCACCAGCGACGTCGTCGGTCTTCTTGGCGACCTCTTTGACCAGCTCAGCGCCGATCTTCTCGAAGGGGTCCTCCAGCTCGATCTCCTTAGCGATGGACACGCCATCGTTGGTGATCGTGGGGGCACCCCACTTCTTCTCTAGGACCACATTGCGGCCCTTGGGCCCGAGGGTCACGCGGACGGCATCAGCAAGGGTGTTCATACCCCGCTCCAGCCCGCGACGAGCCTCTACATTGAACTCAATCAGTTTCGCCATGTCTGTTCGGCAATCCTTTGGCGTCTCGGGGGGCCGCAGCCCCACGGTGATCTGGGGTAGTCATCAATCGATGTCCGCACTAGGCGGGATCCAGCGGATCTCATCGAGTCAGACGATGGCACTCTCAACATGCGAGTGCTAACCACATGTTTAGCACTCGCACACCCCGAGTGCAAACGGTCTGGCCGACATTTACCCCCGGCTGGCTGGCCTCCCCAACCGCAGAAATGGGCTGTCGCCCGCGTCGGCGCCGTTCCCAGCGGGCAGAATGTGTTCATGGCTGACCGAGCACCACTGAGTCCCGCTGAATGGGCCCGGGCCGTGCTCAACGTGCTCAACTTGTCCACCCCACTCGGACTACTGATCGCGCTGGCGGCCCGCGCTCGGATTAGCCGAGGCGCGGCCGGCCTGATCCTGGCTGAGCACTACCGCCTGGCCATCCCCAAGTCAGGAGCCTTCACCGTCGGCAATGTGGTGCTCCTGCCCGGCGGCAGCCTGGCCGATCTCACCGAGAGATTTCCCGACGTCCTCGGCCACGAAGCTGCCCACGCGTGGCAGTACACCGCCTGCTTGGGGTTGCCGTTCTTTCCGCTTTACCTGTTGGCGTCGGGTTGGTCATGGCTACGCACCGGCGATGTGGCCGCAGCCAACACTTTCGAACGGCTGGCTGGCTTAACCGCCGGCGGCTATGCCGAACTGCCGCTCAACAATGCCGGGCTTCGGCGAATCGTGAGCTTCAGGCGTGCAGATTGACACCGAGCCGACGGGCGGTGCGTTCCTTCTGGCGGGTCTCACGCATCCGCCGCAGCCGCTTCACCAGCAAGGGGTCATGCGCCAACGCGTCCGGAGAGTCGATCAGCGCATTTATCAGTTGGTAGTACCGGGTCGGCGAGATGTCGAAACGTTCGCGGATCTCCGACTCCTTCGAACCGGCCAGCGCCCACCAGCTCTTCTCGAAATCGAGAAGAGCGGCCTGGTGCTCGCTAAGGCCCGAAGTGGCGATCGGCATCGGTGAAGACATGGCCTCAGCCTACCCCCGAAACCACACCGATGTCATTCACTCAGTCTCGTCCATGGCCGGGTCTTGACACCTCGGCGCTGCGCTCTGCTAAGGGCGCGAAATCTGCCTCCCACAACTGGGGATCCTGACCCGCGAAGGCTGTCCGCCCGGACTCGGAGCGATAGACTCAGCAACGGCTGGGAGCCAACCCACTCTGTCGATCAGTGAGGAAGCTAGATGCTGCGGTTACAGGGAGCGGTTCAGCGCTACGCCTGGGGCACCACCGATGCCATCCCCAAAATTCTGGGCCGCACTGGTGACGACACCCCCCTGGCCGAATACTGGCTGGGGGCGCATCCGTCCGCTCCATCGCGGGTCAACGGGCAGCCGCTGAACGAGTACCTTGACCAAAACCCGCAGGTCATCGGTGGGCCAAGCCGGGCCCGCTTTGGTGATCAGCTTCCCTACCTGGTGAAGGTGCTGTCGGCGCGGCACGCCCTCAGCCTGCAGGCGCACCCCTCCCGTGCCCAGGCCGAAGACGGTTTCGCCCGCGAAGAGGCCGCCGGGGTGGCCCTGGACGCCCCCGAGCGCACCTACCGTGATTCGTGGCCCAAGCCAGAGATCCTGATCGCCCTGGACGAGTTCCACACTCTCAGCGGTTTCCGCGACCCCCGCCGCACCGAGGCGCTGTTCGCCGGCCTGGGTGTTGCCGACGACTTGGCCAGTGTGATCGGCCCCCTCACTGAACGCCGCGGTGCCGCTGCCCTCGAAGAGGTCTTCCTGGACGTGCTCAGCCTCACCGGCGAGCGGGCCCGCGTTTCCGAACTGGTCTGCGCTGCGGCCATGAAGCACAAGGACGACGCCGGCGAGCTGGGTCAGTTTGCCCGGACGGTGATCGAACTCGACGAGGTGTTCCCGGCCGATCCTGGCATTCTGGCCGCGTTGTTGATGAACCGGGTGGTGTTGCACCCCGGCGAGGCGATGTTCGTCCCGGCCGGGCACATGCACGCCCACCTGCGCGGCACCGGCGTAGAGGTAATGGCCAACTCCGACAACGTGATTCGCGGCGGGCTAACCCCCAAGCATGTCGACGTCAGCGAACTGATCCGAGTGGTGGAGTTCGAACCTTCGGAGTCGGAGGTAATGAAGCCGCAGCGAGTCGGTGACGGGGTGGACTACTACCCCACAAGTTGCCCCGAGTTCGACGTGTGGCGGGTTACCGCTGGCGCCGAGGTGACCAGCGTCGATTTACCAGGCATTGGCTCGGCCCGCGTGCTGCTCATCATCTCTGGATCGGCCACTTTGAGCGCAGGCGATCAGACTCTCGAACTGGCTCAAGGCGAGGCTGCACTCATCGACGCCGACGAGGAGCCGATCCTCACCGGCACTGCTACCGGCTTCCTGACCGCAGCCGGGGAACGCTGAGCGTGCTGCCAGCAGGCCTACCTGAGGCCGTGGCGCGCGCCGCTGCGTCCGATCCAGCGGTGGTTCTGATTGATGGCGGTGCCGGATCAGGCAAGACCACCCTGGCGGCCGCCCTGATCGCGACCTGGCCAACACCTGAGCCTCAACTGGTTGGCATGGACGAGTTCTACCCGGGTTGGGACGGCTTGGCCGCCGGGTCGGAGTTAGTGCCGGCAGTGATCACTGGTGACGGCTTCACCACTTGGGATTGGCACCGCGGCGAGCCCGGCGCCTTCCGGAAGCTGAAGCCGGGGGCCCCACTGATCTTGGAGGGCTGCGGCGCCATCACTGCTGCCAGCCGCAAACTCGCCACCTTGACCATCTGGTTGGAGGCACCGGCGGCGACCCGCCGCGAACGCGCCCTGGCCCGCGATGGTGAACTCTTCGCACCCCACTGGGACCAATGGGCCGCCCAGGAGGCTGCCCATTGGCGGCTGAATCGGCCCTGGGAGCTGGCCGACCTGGTGCTCAGGGTCGAGTAATCGCTCCGACCGGCTTGCGGAGGAACACCAGCCCGCTTTCCGCCCGGAAATCGACATACCCCGCGCTGCGGTAGTGCGCCAGATTGCGCTCGCTGGCCGCGCCCGTGAACAGCACCAACCAGGACGCCGAAGGTGGCGCTTGGGCCTCAATGTGGCGCAGCAGCTGCCCACCCAGGCCTTCGCCCTGGCGGTCTGGGGCGACCATCAGCCGTCCGATCTGCCAGGTGTCACCATCGGCGAAACCACGCACCGCCCCGACTAACCGTCCGCGATCGCGCAGCACCCAGGCTTGCGGCATCCAGGCGCGGACCACGTCCAAGGGTTCGTGCAGCGGCGGTATCGCCATCGTCTGGTTTGAGATCGCCTCGGCCACCCAACAGCACCGCTGCAGCACCAGCACTTCGGCGGCATCAGATTCGGCGGCAGGCAGCAGAGTCAGCGCATCGGACACACTCGGCACCCTAGCGCGCTGCAGTTGTCCTCGGCTTTTGACACAATGGTGCGTCGGGGCTGCGGTCCCAGGCCTCCGTAGCTCAGTTGGTAGAGCGTCCGCCTTGTAAGCGGAGGGTCGCGGGTTCGATTCCTGTCGGAGGCTCCACGTCAGCAATCAGGAGCGTGTAGAGGGGTCGGACCTGTGGCTCTGCTTCCACCAGGCGTTCGCTACGACAAACACCAAAATCGCTAGCGAGACGTACCACAGGTACTTGCCGTAGAGGTCCATCGCTGCGACCGCAGGCTCACCGATCCAGTACCCGATGGCCAAATAGCCGCCGGTGGTTATTGCCGAGGTGATCAGCGATATGGTCAGCAACTTCTTCAGGCTCGTGCCAGCCTCACCCAACACGGCCAGGATCACCGCCCGAGGCAGCGGAATCGGCAGGAAGTTCACGATGATTGCCAGGGTCTCGTATTTGCGAGCGAACTTCTCGGCCCGCTCGTTCCAGCGGCGTGCCCGCGGCGATCGTCCCGACCAGACCTCGATCAACTCCCGGCCCCACAGTCGGCCAGCCCACCAGTAGACCCAGTCGAACTTGACGAATCCCAGCGTGGCCAGCGCCCAAACCAGCGGCCACCAAGGGTCACCGCCTTGCGCCAAGGCGCCGACCATCACCGCACCGCTCCAGGAGCCCAGCGACGCCAACACGTGCGGTGCGGAGGCGAGCATCCCAGGGCGCAAAACCGAAATCACCACCGAATAGACGGCCACGACGCCGATCCAGGCGAAACAGATGACATCTGAGCGAGTCGGCTTGTGCTTCCAGGGCAGCGAAGGGTCTTCCCACCACTCAGCATCAGTTGACACTTCGGTTGGGGTCGCAGGACTCTCCGCATCACTCACGCCGCGAGCCTACCCGGGTGTCGCCCTTGCGATTTGTGCCTAGCCCTCGATACCGCAGAACCCTAACCAGTGGACGGGCAGCCGTGCGATGATGGCGGTGGCCGCACCGATGCGGCCAAGTTTCCACTACGGATCGTCGGGCACGTACCTGCCCGTGGAAAGGATTTATTGGCATGGCCACAGTTAGTTTTCAGCAAGCAACCCGGGTCTACCCCGGTGGCGACAAGCCCGCAGTCGACAAGCTCGAACTCGAGATCGGCGATGGCGAATTCATGGTCTTGGTCGGCCCCTCTGGTTGCGGCAAATCGACCTCACTGCGAATGCTCGCCGGCCTAGAAGAGGTCAACGAGGGCAAGATCTTCATCGGCGACCGTGACGTCACCGACCTTCCGCCCAAAGATCGCGACATCGCGATGGTCTTCCAGAACTACGCCCTTTACCCCCACATGACCGTGGCCGACAACATGGGCTTCGCCCTGAAGATGGCTGGCATCCCCAAAGCCGAACGCGACACCCGCGTGATGGAAGCCGCCAAGCTACTCGGCCTGGAGGAATTCCTGGCCCGCAAGCCGAAGGCGCTATCCGGCGGCCAGCGGCAGCGCGTTGCGATGGGCCGCGCGATCGTCCGCCAGCCACAGGTGTTCCTGATGGACGAACCGCTGAGCAACCTGGACGCCAAGCTGCGGGTCTCCACCCGTACCCAGATTTCGGCGCTGGTAACCCGCCTGGGAGTCACCACGGTCTACGTCACGCATGACCAGATCGAGGCAATGACCATGGGCGACCGGGTGGCAGTGATGAAGGACGGTCTGCTCCAGCAGGTTGATAGCCCGCTGGCGCTCTACGACCACCCAGCCAATCTGTTCGTGGCCGGTTTCATTGGCTCCCCGGCCATGAACCTGATCGAGGGCAAGATCGTTGAGGGTGGCGTCCGGGTCGGCGATTTCGTGATGCCAGTGGCTCGCGAGATCTTGGCCAAGGCAGCCGGCGAGGATTCCCTGGTTTTGGGCGTTCGCCCGGAAAACCTCGTGGTCGCCGAGCAGGGCCTGGCTATCGATGTGGATCTGGTCGAAGAACTCGGTGCCGACGGCTACGTCTACGGCACCATGGCCGGGCTGGACACTGCCGAGAAGCTCAAGGCTCAGCAGATTGTGGCTCGAATCTCCACCCGTACCCCGCCGCAGCGTGGCACCAGCGTCAAGCTGAATGTGGCTGATCCGAAGCTCATGCACGTGTTCTCCAAGGCGACCCAACAGCGCCTGAACGACTGAGCGACACCAGCCAGATCGGCTCGGCCCCGCACACCGGGGCCGGGCCGATCTGCGTTGGGTCCAGCGCAATGGCTGGTAGTGGGGTAAGAATGATGGGTGCCCCGGTTCTTATCGTCCCGCCCGGACTCCCGGCTGATTCCACTGCCGTGGGAACTGCCGCTGTCGCAGTGGCCCGAAGATCACCTGGTCGCGCTCCCCCGAGGCATCTCCCGCCACGTCGTCCGCTTCATCAAAGTTGGCAACGCCGTCTACGCGGCCAAAGAAGTGCTCGAACACCTCGCTCTGCACGAATACCGCCTGCTCACCGAGCTGCATCGGGCTGGCACGCCATCGGTCGAACCGTTGGCCGTGATCACCGGACGGCTGGGCAGCGAGGACCAACCACTCGACCCGGTGTTGGTCACCAGGCACCTGGAGTTCTCCCTGCCCTACCGCTCCCTGTTCGCCCAAGGGGTGCGCTCGGAAACTGTCGGGCGCCTGCTGGACGCCCTGGTGTTGTTGTTGGCCCGGCTGCACCTGGTCGGCTTCCTGTGGGGGGACGTCTCGCTGTCGAATGTGCTCTTCCGTCGCGATGCTGGCGAGTTCGCCGCCTATCTGGTTGATGCCGAGACTGGCGAAATGCACCCCCGGCTAACCGATGGTCAGCGCGAGCACGATCTGGCGATTGCCACCACCAACCTTTTCGGCGAGTTCTGCGATCTGGAGGCCGGGAAGCTGCTGGACGATTCGCTCGACCCGCAGCGCTTGGTCGATTCGATCCTGGCCCGCTACCGCGAGCTTTGGGCCGAGCTGACCGGAGCCGAGGAGTTCTCCGACACCGAAATGTTCCGGATTGAGAAGCGGGTACGCCGACTCAACGCGCTCGGATTCGATGTGGCCGAGTTGGCCATCGATACCTCCCCGGACGGCTCACGGCTTCGCATCCAGCCCAAGGTGGTCGATGCTGGCCACCACTCCCGGCGGCTGCTGCGCCTGACCGGCCTGGACGTCGAAGAGAATCAGGCCCGCCGCCTCCTCAACGACTTGGACACCTTCCGCGCCCGGAGCAATCAGGCCTCTGTAGACGAGGCGGTGGTGGCTCACCGCTGGGTTACCGAGAGCTTCGCCCCGGTGGTGGCTGCGGTGCCTGATGACCTGCGGGGTAAGCGCGAGGGCGCCCAGATCTTCCACGAGGTGCTCGACTATCGCTGGTACGCCTCCCAGCGCGAGCAGCGGGAGGTGCCGCTGCTGGAAGCCACCGCTGGCTACATTCGCGACGTGCTCACCACCCTGCCCGATGAAGCGATCGCGCCGGAGGCCGTCCACCTGGATGGACGCCAACTAGCCAACCCCTATGACCCCTCGGCCGGCTTCGTTGACGATTCCGACGAACCGATGCCCGTCGACCCCTGGGAGGACATCGAGGAAAGCGAGCCCGAGCCGGGCCCCGCCTACCTCGACATCGATGCGCTGCGTGCCCGATCAAAGCCGAGCCCGCAGTGATCACCATCGACACCACCGCGGCCGAGCCGCCCTATGACCAGGTGAAGCGTCAGCTCTCAGCGATGGTCGCCGCCGGCGAACTGCAGCCCGGCGACAAGCTGCCGACCGTGCGCCGACTCGCTGACGATCTGGGTTTGGCCCCCAACACGGTGGCTCGGGCCTATCGGGAGCTGGAGACGATCGGCCTCCTCGACACTCGTGGCCGGGCTGGCACTTTCGTCACCGGAGATCAGGCCAGCAGGGCCGCCCGGCAGGCCGCAGCGGAGTACGCCGAGCGCGCCCGCAACCTTGGTCTGAGCCCCAACGAGGCACTTCTTCTGGTCGAGCGAGCGCTGGGCGGCAACGCAGCGCAGGCATGACCACACGCCGCGTCCACGCTGGCCGGTAGACTCCCCGGGTGAGTTTCCACCTGTATGACAGCGTTCAGCGCAAAGTGGTCGAGTTCGCCCCGTTAGTTCCTGGCGAGGTCTCGATCTACTGCTGCGGCGCCACCGTGCAGGGGGCACCCCACTTGGGCCACGTCCGCAAGGAGGTCAACTTCGACGTCCTGCGCCGCTGGCTGGAGCATTCGGGCAACCGGGTGACGATGTTGACCAACATCACCGACATCGACGACAAGATCCTGGCCAAATCAGCTGAAGCCGGACGTCCCTGGTGGGCGCACGCGTTCCTGTTCGAAGCCGCCTTCCATGAGGCCTTTCGGGCCCTCGGGGTGCGCCTGCCGACCTATGAACCACGGGCAACCGGGCACATTCCGGAGATGATCGAGCTGATGGCCATCCTCATCGAACGCGGCCACGCCTATGCGGCGGCCGACGGCTCCGGGGATGTCTACTTCGACGTTCGCTCCTGGCCGTCCTACGGGGAACTGTCGGGGATGAAGATCGAGGAGATGACCGCCGCCGAGGACGCCGACCCGCGCGGCAAACGCGATCCGCGCGACTTCGCGCTGTGGAAGGGCGCCAAGCCCGGCGACCCGGACTCCGCCTCCTGGGAGACCCCCTGGGGCCGCGGACGTCCCGGTTGGCATCTGGAGTGCTCAGCGATGGCTGGCAAATATCTCGGTGATGCCTTCGACATTCATGGTGGCGGGCTGGATCTACGCTTCCCCCACCACGAGAACGAGATTGCCCAATCCAAGGCAGCCGGGCGGGGATTCGCCAGCTACTGGATGCACAATGCCTGGGTCACCCTGGCCGGGGAAAAGATGAGCAAATCGCTCGGCAACACCGCCGACGTACTTGCTGCGGTGAATGACCACGGCGGTCGCGCGGTGCGGCTGTATCTGGCCGGGCCGCATTACCGCTCCGCAATCGAGCTATCCGAGGCATCCCTAACCGAAGCCGCGGCCCAACTGGCGCGCATCGACGGCTTCCTTAGCCGGGCCAAGGCGGCCAGTGCCAAGTTCCCTGAAGCTGGCGGACCGGTGGCCCTTCCGGTTGCTTTTACCGAGGCGATGGACGACGACCTGGGCACCCCGGGCGCTTTGGCCACGGTGTTCAACACGGTCAAGGCCGGCAATGTGGCTCTCGACGCCGGCGACCTGGCCGCGGCCAGCTTGGCCCACACTGAGGTATTGGCCATGCTCGACATCTTCGGCCTCAACCCGTCCGCGCCCGAATGGGCTGGCGCCGAGACTGAGGCCGAGCTGTTGCCGGTGGTCGACGGCCTGGTCGCTGCCCTGCTCGAACAGCGCACCCAAGCCCGCACCCGCAAAGACTGGGCCGCTGCTGACGCTATTCGCGATCAGCTGGCCGCCATCGGACTGCAAGTCACCGACACCGCCGACGGCCCGCGCTGGTCGCTGGAGAAATGAGAACTGATGCCAGGTAACAGCCAGCGCAAGGGTGCCGTGCGCAAGAAGGGCAAGACCACTCCGGCCGGCTCGGGCGGCCGGGTTCGCCGCGCACTGGAGGGCCATGGCCCCACACCCCGGGCCGAGGATCGCCCGTACCACAAGTCCTACCGCAAGCGCCGCCCGGAAGAGGCCAACAAGACCACCGGCAACCGGACGCGGCCGGGGCGCAGCACGCCCCGTCCCGCCTCCAATACCGCCACCGCAGGCGCAGATTGGGTTATCGGCCGCAATCCGGTGCTGGAGGCGCTCCAGGCCGGGCTGCCGATCCGGCGCGCCTACGTGGCTGATGGCGTGGAGCGCGATGACCGGCTGCGCGATATCTTCAAGTTCGCCGCCGAGAAGGGCATCCCGCTACTCCAGGCCACTCGAACCGAGCTGGATCGAATGACTGGCGGTGGCGTCCACCAGGGCGTGGCGCTGCAGTTGCCGGCCTTCGAATACGCCGATGCCGAGGACGTGCTGGCCGACGCGCTGGATTCCGAGACTGCCCCAGTGGTGGTGGCCTGTGATTCGATCACCGACCCACGCAACCTGGGCGCGATCATCCGCAGCGCGGCCGCCTTCGGCGCGCACGGGGTGATCATTCCCGAGCGACGTTCAGCGCAAATGTCGGCGGCGGCCTGGAAGACCTCAGCCGGCGCGGCCGCGCGGGTTCCGGTGGCCCAGGTAACCAACCTGAACCGCACGCTGAAGCGCTATGCCGACGCGGGTTTCACTGTCGTGGGTCTGGCTGGTGAGGCCGAGACCGATGTGGCTGGTTTCCCCGGCATCGACGGCCCGGTGCTGTTGGTGGTCGGCTCCGAAGGTGAGGGCCTGGCTCGACTGGTACGCGAGAACTGCGACGTGTTGGTGCACATCCCGATTGGGTCGGCGGTGGAGTCGCTGAATGCGAGCGTGGCCACTTCGATCGCCCTCTATGAGGTCAGTCGCTCTCGCGGCTGACTACCAAGACGGATCCACAGTTCCCCGAGCCCGTCGAAGGGCCAAGTTCCCTGAGCCCGTCGAAGGGTCAGCTGTTGGCTACTGCGGCCAGCAGGGCCCGGTTGAAGGCGGGCAGATCCCGCGGGCTGCGGCTGGTGACTAGATTCGCGTCCACCACCACTTCGGCATCGACCCACGCCGCGCCAGCGTTCCTCAGATCAGTGGAGATCCGGGTAGTGGAGGTCAGTTTACGGCCGGCCACCACCCCGGCTTCGATCATGATCCACGGCCCGTGGCAGATTGAAGCCACCGGTTTGTTGGCATCGAAGAAGGCCCGCACGAAAGCGATCGCCTTGGGATTGTTGCGGATCTTGTCTGAGTTCAGCGTGCCGCCGGGGAGCACCAACGCATCGAAATCGGCCGGATCCGCCTCATCCAGGGTGAGATCGACCACGAAATCCTCGCCTCGATCCCAGTCGCCGATCAGGGCCGTAATCGTGCCGTGCTCCTCGGAGACCAGGACGGGCCGGGCACCAGCGGCGACCAGCGCGGCCCAGGGCTCGGTCAACTCGGGCTGTTCCACCCCGCGCTTCAGCAGGAACGCAACCGTCTTGCCATTCAAATTAGTCATCTGGACCACCTCTCCAACTCGCTCAACACGGTTGACCCCGAATTTGATCCAAAACTCACCCAACGGTGGCAGCGAAGGGGTCGCGGCCCGGGCTCGCAAAGGGGATTGCGTCGGATGAGTTTTCCCCGGGCCGCGACGTCCATCGCGTGAACTTGCGGCGGTCAAGACCTGCTCAGCTGAAGTCCACTGCCCGTCCAGAATACCAGTGAATCGATTCACGCCCGGCAGGCAGTGACCCAAACCGCATTCCTGGCACCGCGTTCAGCGCAGCCCCTGGCGGTAGGAGTTCACCAACGCCTCCACCGCCGCGACATCTGCAACATGGTAAAAGGCCAACACCGAACCGGAAGCGGAACCGCCCCGGGCGCGGAAGACACCGCTGGATTGCAGGGCGCCGAGCATTTGCCTCACCTGCGGCGGCAACCCGAGTGAACGAACAAACACGATAGTGCCCGAGCCGTCAGCGCGCGTGGTCACGTCGAAGGCCTCCACCTGGTTCAGGCGCACCGACCGGACGTTGTCGCCAACCAGCTCCAAAGCCCGCTGATCTGTGAGCGCATACCAAGTCCGCGGGAGCTGCCATGCCCGCATCGCTGACGGGCCGACTAGTTGAGACAGCCCCACCAACACAAAGAACAGCAGGAACAGCTGCACATAGATCGGGGCGCGCGCCCCGCCAAACGCGAACAGCATCGGCACCGCCACCGCTATGAACGCAATGCCGACCAATCCCGCCATCACGTCGCTGAGGCGGAAGACGGAGCGGGCGCCCGGACGTCCCGCCCACAACAGTCGCTCAGTCGGCGAAAGGTGCGATTCGATCAGTCCTGGTGGTGGCTGTACCGAACTCATACCAGGGAGTGTAGGAATCAGTAGGCCCCTGGGGTGCCAAAACCGCCGCCAGCGCTCTAAGCAATCCGCGGCCGCCAGGAGCGTCCCGCTCGAACTCACGGTGGCGATCCCCACCGTGAGGCGCCCCACAGCGGGGATCGCCGAGGAGCCAATTGTCGATAGAGTTGGGGTCTCGCCGAGCTAGGAGCCTGCCCGTGGCTGATTTCGCCAGCACAGTGTCCAACATCTACTCCCAGGCACTGGGGGTGATTGAGGCGGTGGAGCCGCGGATCGCCGCTGCGACCAGGGCCGAGCTCACCGACCAGCGAGGTTCACTGAAGCTGATCGCCAGCGAAAACTATGCCTCGCTGCCGGTGCTGATGACTATGGGCACCTGGCTGAGCGACAAGTACGCCGAAGGCACAGTCGGTCACCGCTTCTATGCAGGTTGCCAGAACGTCGATACCGTCGAGTCAGTAGCTGCCGAGCACGCCAGGGAGCTTTTCGGCGCCGAGTACGCCTACGTCCAGCCCCATTCGGGCATCGATGCCAATCTGGTCGCCTACTGGTCGATCCTCTCCCATCGGATCGAAAGCCCCACCCTGGAGCGGTTGGGCGCCAAGACCGTCAACGACCTTTCTGAAGAAGACTGGGACGCGCTGCGGGCCGAGTTCAACTCCCAGCGGGTGATGGGCATGAGCCTGGACGCTGGCGGGCATCTCACCCACGGCTTCCGGCACAACATCTCCGGCAAGATGTTCAAGCAGCATTCCTACGGCACCAACCCCGAGACCGGCCTGATCGACTACACCAAGTTGCTGGCTGATGCGCGGGAGTTCAAGCCGCTGATTCTGGTAGCTGGCTACTCGGCCTATCCGCGCCGGGTGAACTTCGCGAAGATGCGCGAGATCGCCGATGCGGTGGGCGCCACGCTGTTCGTCGACATGGCACATTTCGCTGGCCTGGTGGCTGGCAAGGTGTTCACCGGCGAAGAGAACCCGGTGCCGTACGCCGATGTGGTGGCCACCACCACCCACAAGTCGCTGCGTGGCCCGCGCGGCGGCATGGTGCTAGCGACGGCTGAATACGGCCCCAGCGTCGATCGCGGCTGCCCGATGGTGCTGGGCGGGCCGCTGAGCCACGTGATGGCGGCCAAGGCGGTCGCGCTGGCCGAGGCACGGCAGCCTTCCTTCGCCACCTACGCCCAGGCGGTGGCCGACAATGCCAAGACCCTGGCCGAAGGCCTGCTCAAGCGCGGGGTCAACCTGGTCACCGGCGGCACCGACAACCACCTGGTGTTGATGGACGTCAGCTCCTTCGGTCTCACCGGGCGCCAGGCGGAATCGGCCCTGCTGGATGCCGGAGTGGTCACCAACCGCAACTCCGTGCCCAATGACGCCAACGGCGCCTGGTACACCTCTGGGGTTCGGATCGGCACCCCTGCGCTCACCTCGCGCGGCTTCGGCGCTGCCGAGTTCGACAAGGTGGCCGAGCTGATCACTGATGTGCTCAAGGCGACTACGCCGAGCATCACCGCCGCTGGCACTCCCGGCAAGGCGAAGTACGCCATCGCCGACGGCGTGGCCGAGCGAACCAAGGCCGCCGCCGCAGAGTTGCTAGACGCCAACCCGCTCTACCCCGGCCTGGAACTCTGATCTCGGGACGGCCAGTTAGCGCCACGAGCTCCAGTTGCGCCGACCCGAGGCCGAGACCAGCCTCGCCAAGGCTACGCAGCGCGAAGGTTGCCGCCTATCATTTCGAGTACCCGGTGAGCGGCTTTGGTTGCGACCGCGGCGTCATGAGTGACGATTATCAGAGCTCGGCCTGCGCAGGCAGCTAACAGGATCTCCACCGCCGCATCCCGTAGGTGAGTGTCGAGGGAACCAGTGGGCTCGTCAGCGAGAACGAGCTTAGGCTCGCCAATCAGAGCCCTGGCGAGCGCTACCCGTTGTCGTTCTCCGCCAGAGAGCTCCTTCGGGTAGTGGCTCGCCCTGCTGGAGAGACCGAGTTCGGCTAGCGCGCGCCCGGCCGCTGCCAACGCCTCAGATTTGCCCTGTCCACGGAGTCGGAGTGGGACGGCCACGTTCTGGGCGGCCGTGAGGTTGTCGAGCAGCTTGAAATCCTGATGGACCAAGCCGATGTGGTCTAGCCGGATCTTCGCTCGCGATTCCTCTTTCAGCGACGACACTTCAGTATCTCCGAACAGTATTCGGCCAGCATCGGGTTGAAGGATCCCGCTCGCCAACTCGAGCAGCGTCGATTTCCCACCCCCCGACGAACCAACAACGGCTAGCCGTTCTCCGGCGGCCAAGCTGAGGTTGACGTCGCTGAGAACCGGAACGGCCTTCCCGCGCTTCCGGTAGGAGAAGCGGACATTTTCAAAGTTGAGCAGCACCTCAGCGGGAGCGGAAGAAGTCACAATTCACCTTTCTGTAAAGACGACCGGATGGACACTGGCCACCCCCGGTAATAGAGGCCCGCCACCAGAAGTGACATCGCAGCCATCCCTATCCCCACCACCAACACCAGAGCTGGCTGTGCGTAGAACCTGGTTGAGACCATTAGCGTCTCCTTCGCCACCAGCACTGCTCCCACGGACCCGAAGACCGCCAGGGCGAAGAGGATCACCTGGGCCGCGTGGGCCAACTGCTTCGGGCTAGCTCCGATCCAAACCAAAGAGAGCGCAGACCGCGCGGTCCGCGAGCTGAGCTGGGCTGCGGTCCGCCAGAGCACCAGCACCCAAAGCCCACCCGACAACAAGGAGACCACCCAAGCCAACGCGGTAAACGACACCTCTGCACCGAGCGCACTGAAGGCATCGGCCCAGTTACCTGGCCCAGTAGACCCCGGGTGGTCATAGGTCACCCAGTGGCCCGGACTGGCGGCGAAAATCGACGACAGTTGCTCGCTACACACCCGCTCAGGCGCGACGACTTGGCCAATGGCGCCTCCTGCAGTGTTGACGGGCCGGGTCGAACCAGTAACCGCAACCAAGCAAGGATCTACGAAATCTCCGCCTTGCAGCACAACCTTGTCGCCGATACCGATACCCCACGCCGCCAAGGAGGCTTCATCCATCACCACACCGTTGTCGGAAATCGTGCCACCAGTGAGGGTCGAGGCAAGGGTCTTCTCGAACGACTCACTATCCAGCGGCTGAATGAGAGAAACCGTTCTGCTTTGCAGATACATACCGTCAGCATTCTCCGGCAGGCTTGGCGAAACATTCACCTCCGCGCCGACATGCAGCGACCGACCACTTAGGGGCGCGTCGGACACCACGCGCGACTGGTAACTCATGCCGACGGTGTAGTAGAAACGATCAAACGGCACAAAAGCCAAGAAAACCAGCATGAACGCCGCGAGCCCGCCAGCACCAGCCAACACCACCGCACTGAACAGCAGCCGATGCCATCCCGCGTCGCGCCACAATATGCCTAGCTTCATCGCGAAGACCCGCGAATCGCAGTGCTGTGCCAGGCCATCGTGGCAGCGACCACCACTGCCAGCAGACAGACACTAGCACTGACCGAAACAAATAACGGAATCAGAGTGGGTGGAAAAGCCACGGTGAGGTGGCCACTATTCAGCACCGCATAGGCCATAAAAGACCCTAGACCAACCCCCAACGAAACCGCCAAACCCCCGATCACCGCAACCAGTGTGGCCGACCCGCTACGCCCGGCCCCCAGAATCCGCAACACCCGCACCCGCTCCCCTGCACGCGAAGAGAATAGAAAAATTTCACGGACTATCAAAGTCAACAACGCCACCGCCGATAACACCGACACGCCACGAATCAGCGACACCCCGGCCGACGTGTACTCCTCCATATGCGCCAACCGCTCCTCCCGAGAGTCCTGACTACCATTACCTTCATAGCCGCCAGCATCCAGGCGAGAACGATAGAATTCCCCGTTCAACACCTCGGCCACCTCCTGCTTAGACTTGCCGGAAATCAGAGCAACGCTCAAGTCCGGACTGTCCCCACTACCATCAATTGTGGAAGAAAACACATTCACCAGAGGTGAGCCTGAAACTACTACCGAAGGATTCGGACTACTACCCAGCGAGGTGATCGCGTAAACACCCCGGACCCGGTACTCACGACTATCCTTCTTTGGCGGACCACCGAAGAACACCTTGTCGCCAGGCTTCAATCCCAAACGATTTGCAGCGAACGCATCGACGTCAATCCAGTTGCTGCCGGCAAACGGCAGATACGCCGTACGCTCGCCAATCGGAAAATAGCTAAACTGGGCATCAGCGGGAAAGACAACGACAGCCTCGACGTCCATCTCCACACCGGCCTCGCTATACAGCAGTGCGGTCCACAGCGAACCCAGCACGACTTTCCCCGCCCCGAAGTCCCGCTCGATTCGGGGAACGTCGGCCGGCACGGCAGCGATATCCGTCTCGACATCCCAGGCCGCATACCGATAGGCCGCAGTGTCCAACTCCCGCTGCACCGGCCACCACCACGCCAAACTGAGCACCAGCAGCGAGCCCAGCATCACTACCATCGCCAGCCTTAACGCCGCCCGCCTGACAAGCTCAAACACAACACCACGCAAGATACACGCTCCTCTAAAGGGTGCCCGAACGAATCACCGTTCGGGCACCCGCCACATGGATCCTACTTCTTCACCGTGAGCTTCTTTATGGCGTGGTCGTTGATGCAGCCGGACCCACAAGTGTAGGTACCGCCGTAAAAGTAGCCCACACCCTTCGTCTTCCCAGTTGCGCTTCCTGCAATTTCCACCTTCAACTCCCCCCAAAAATCCCTACTACCCCGGACCTCCCATTGCGCCTTTTTCAGGTAGGTATTGTAGTGATTGCCATACTTCCGGGAGTCCAGTGGAACATTGCTCGCTTTCAGGGAGGGTTGTTTGACATTTTTCAATGGAAAGCTATTGACATAGAACCCCTTGGCGGGCAAAGGGATCTCGAGAGCCTTGGCTGTAAACACCACCCTGGCTGTGCCCGTTACTTTCTTCTTCACCTTAATGGTGCTCGCCGACAGCTTTGCGCTGGCCACGGTCGAGATCTTGATTGGATAGGTGTCTGCTTGCGCTGGAACGGCAGCCGCTAAACCCGAAAGCAATAAGGCTCCGACCACCATCACAGCAGTTCGCCTGGTTACTGAGCGCACTTGACCCATCGATGTCTCCTCTATTCGTGGGGATGAATATTTGAACCATAGGCGAATCCCTTCCCCGTAGTCCACAAAGGGTCTCGCTTGGTGGACACCGTTCTCCCATCCGCCTGCCGTCCGCACTTGAGTTGCATTCCGTGGCCTCACTTGCTGAATGAGGGAATGTCTAGGTATTTCGTTCGTCTTTGCCATCCTTGAATCGTGCCTATCTGCGGATGCGCGGCACCGCCTTCGTGACCCAGATAATGGCAGCGCGAACACGTCCTATAGGAACTGTCCCCATGAGCAGCTCATTGGAACCGTCCCCAACCTGAGCTGCTCAGATTGGGGACGGTTCCAATTAGCGCAGTCAGCGGCTGAAGAGGGTGCCCTGCAGAGTGGTGACGAAGTTGTTCAAGGAGGCGGGCAGATCAGCCATGTGCCAGCCGTCGGGACCGTGGTACCAATCCAGGTCGGTCGAATCGGGCACGGCATCGTCGTCGGCGTCAGCCATCGCCTTCAGCCAACGATCCCGGCCACCGAGCACCACCGCGTAGGGCAGCACCGGCGAAATCTGCCGATACGGATCGGTGCCGGTGAGGTTCGCCACCGGGTGGGTGAGCAGATTGCCGTGCAAGATCTCAAGCCCACGCAGCACCGCAGCACCGGTTGCCGTCCGGGCAGGCATCTCCTTGGACACGAACAGCAGCCCAAGCGCCAGCAGCACTAGGGCCAGGCCAAGCAGGCCGAAGGTGGTGAGCCAGATCGTCACAATGGCGGCCGCAGTGGCCACCACCAATCCGATCCAGCCGATCACACCCCACCGATCACGAGTGGCGTCCGGACGGTGCGCGAACCAGCCCTTTGCCACGACCTCGTCGTACAACTCCGACTGCACGTCCCCGATGACTGCGCCCAAGCTGCCGGGAAGGTTGGAGAGCTTCACTGCATCGCCCTGAACCGGCGCGATCGCGTTCAGCAAAGTGCGTTCGTAGTCGGCAAGCGGCTCATCATTGGCACGTCTGGTGAACGTCCAGTCGGTCGTGGCATGGTCGGATTCGCGCGGCAATTCGGTAATCACCAAGTGCCCGCGGACGGCCAGATCGAGAATCGCAGCGGTCACATCAACCGGATCGACATGCTCATCAGCCAGCGTCCCAATGGCGCCGGCATGAATACCATCAACCACCTTGAACTCACTCTGGCCCGCGCCAACCGGCTTGAACTCCGCGATCATCACCGGCTCGACCGCGCCAACGAAGTCCTGCCCGATCTTGCGGTGCGCGGCCCAAAGGGCCAGCGCGCCGAGCAGTAGCGCGCCGAGCCCAACGCCCAACGGCAGCGGAGCCACTGAGAAGGCCCGCTCAATCGTCCACATCTGGCGGACGTCTTCGTTCACCGCGATCTGGCCGGCCGGGAAGCCGAGAGTGATGATGACCACATCGCCGGAGCTATTCGCGTCCTGCCGGAAGGTCGGGGTCGGGTAGTCGTGGTTGCCGCCGCCGTAGAAGGTGCAGTTGCCAGGCGATGCCGCAGCACCTGCCGCGCAATCGAGTTGGTTGAACTGGGCCGGGGCGTTCACTTCAGCATTGAACTGCTGCACCGGGACGCTCAACCCTTGCAGCAACGGCCACACCACCAAGGTGCCGCCGCCGGCGTTCGCTACCGCAGCGCCACTCACCTTGTAGGCCAACTTCACCGGCTCAGTCAGACCCGCAGTCGGCAGGTCAACGGTCACCGTGTTTGGCCCGGACGTCACCTTGGCGTCCAGTTTGGTGGCACCGCTGGTCGCGGTGACGTCGGTAATCGCGAAGCGATACTCGGTGGACTGGGTCGTGCGTCGAGCGGTGCTGAAGACCTGCTGAATACTGGCCGGAGCAGTGCCGTCAAAGCTCAGTTCTGCCTCGACCGTCAGCACGCCGTCGACACCAACGCTGGCCACCGCGTTGTAGGTCGAAAGCTGCTCACCCGCGGCACGAGCACTGGGAACCATCGCAATGGCGAGCCCGAATGCAATCAGCACGACCGCCAGGCTTCGCTTCAACCCGGCCCTGAATGTTGCCATTTCTGGTTCCTCTTCTTTGCGCTCGTCAGCACCCGTGGTACAGCCTAGCGACCCACACCAGAGCCACAGCTTGGGAGGCAGCCTAAGGCGAACCGGGCCCGCACCGGTACCCATTGACGCGCCCTCTTCGACTCAACAGCGGCCACCCCAGCTGCGGAGACTGCCGATTTGCCCCCCTTTTTTCGGTTACTAGTCTGGCCGGGTGACGCAAAACTGGGGAGTGCCGAATCAGAGTCAGCAATGGCCGAGCCAGCCGGGCTGGAACCGTCCGCCGAATGCGTGGACGGGGTCAGTTCAGCCACCAGGGCAATACCCGCCCGCACCCCCCACACCGCCCCAGCCGAACTACCAGCCACCACCCGCACCCGGGACGCCACCAGGCGCCAGCAGCCAGCAGGTCACCTACGGCCCGCCCGGCGGTTACTACCCAACCCCGCCAGCAAAGAAGAACCCGCTGCTGGCCGTCCTGGGTGGCGGCGCTTTTGTGCTCATCGCCATGTTCTTCGGGATGGCCCTCATCAACTACCTCAGTGCTGGCGGCAGCGGCAATCCGTCCACTGAACCCACCTATCACCAGGTCGAAAACGTGCCAGCGCCGGATTTCAACCCACCTGCCCTGCCCAAGCCGACCAATGTTGACCAACTGCGGTCCTGGACCAAAGACAACCCGATCTACCAGCAATCCACCCCGGTGCCGACCAACTGCGTGGTGCCCCACCAGGATCCGACTACCGCCACGGCTGCCGAACTGGAGACCCGCCTGAACAAGCTCACCGCCTGCCTTTGGGGAGTGTGGGAAAAGCCGGTCATCGCCAGCGGTTTCGAGCTGCCGCGTACGCCAGTGACGGTCTACTCCCAAACCATCACGACCCCCTGCGGCAAGATCGAGACCCACAACGCCTACTACTGCAGCGCCGATCAGCACGTCTATTTCGCCCACGACATCTTTGAAGTACTCCCGGCAACGCTGCGCGCTAAGCCGTGGATCGTCGACTATGTGATGGCCCACGAGTTCGGGCACCACCTTCAGGGCCGGACCGGGATCATGAACGCTACCGACGGATTGCAGGCCAACTCCGCAAAGCTCCTGGCCATCGAATACAACCGACGAATGGAACTCCAAGCTGACTGCTTCAGCGGGCTGTGGATCAACTCCGTGGGCCAAGCCTCCCAGCTGAGCGCTGCGGATGTGGAAGACATCAAGAAGATCGCGGCTGCGGTGGGCTCTGCCGAACCTGACCCGGAGGACAACCATGGCGCTTCGTCGTCCCGGATGGCCTGGGTCACCGCCGGCATGGGCAGCTCCCAGGTCGGCACCTGCAACAGCTACGTTGCCCCCGCCAATGAGGTTCGCTGAAAGCAGGCTGCAATAGTCCCTGTCCAAGCACTGGGTAATAACGAGTGTGGTGCACCCCTTGGCTGGGACACTAGTCTTTCGACGTGACGCAGAACTGGGGTGCGCCCATCCCGGGCCAGCAATGGCCGGGGAACCAGGGCTGGAATAGGCAACCGACTGCCTGGGGCGCTCCGCCTGCGCCCGGAATGCCACCCCAGCAGCCCACGCCCGCCTACCAGTACGCGCAGTTCCTCAATCCTCCGCCGACGCAGGCCCCAGGTTTCCCGCCTGGATACGGCCAGCCCCCCTACGGCGTTCCCGGCGTCTTCCCACAGCCGCCCAAGCCCCGCAAGAACCCACTGCTGGCGGTCATCGGCGGTGGTGTGTTCGTGCTGATTCTCGGCTTCTTCCTGATCGCTCTGGTGAACTATTTGAATGGCGGGGGCGGTGGCGGCGGCAACGACCCCACCTACCACCAGGTGAACAACGTGCCGGCCCCCGACTACAACCCGCCAGCTATCCCAATTCCTAAGACCTACGAGCAGGCCACTAATTGGCTGCGCCAGAACCCGATCTACAACCAATCGGTTCCGGTGCCCACCAACTGCACCGTGGCCCACGTCGATCCCACCACGGCCAGCAACGCCGAGTTGGAGGAACACCTCGGTCAGCTCACCGCCTGCCTCTGGGGAGTCTGGGAGGGCCCGATGACTGAGGCTGGGTTCAAGCTGCCCCGACCGCCAGCAACCGTTTACAGTGCCAAGATCACCACGCCGTGTGGTGAGGCCGACACCGGCAATGCCTTCTACTGCGCCGCCGACCAACACATCTACTACGCCTCGGATCTGCCTCGCATCCTGCCGACCAAGATCCGCACCAAACCCTTCGTCACCGACGCGGTGATGGCTCATGAGTTTGGTCACGCCCTTCAGGCCCGCACCGGCATCCTGGTCGCTGGCAACGCCTGGGAGCAGAAGAGCACTAAGGCCGATGCGCGCGTCTTCTCCCGCCGCCTTGAAGTACAAGCCGACTGCATGGCTGGCATGTGGGTGAACGCGGTGTCGAAGGCGTCGAACGTAACCGATGCCGATATCGACAACCTGAAGTTCCTGTTCAACAGCATCGGCGATGACGTCCTCACCGGGAAGCCCAACTACGACGGCGACCACGGCCTGGGCAAGAACCGCCAAGCCTGGGCGACTATCGGTCTCGACAACAGCCAAATCGGCAAGTGCAACACCTATGTCGCCCCGGCCAGCGAGGTGCGCTGATCAAGGACGGGCTTCGACCCTTCGACAAGCTCAGGACAGGCAGGCTCAGCCAACTTAAGCTCAGTTCCCTGAGCTTGTCGAAGGGTCAAGGGGTCATCGGGCTTCGACAGGCTCAGCCAACTTGGACTCAGTCCGCTTGAACCAAGGCGACCGCGATTGCGGCCAGGCCTTCGCCTCGCCCGGTCAAACCGAGGCCATCGGTAGTGGTGGCCGAAAGGCTCACCGGCGCACCAACTGCGGCCGACAGCACTGCCTCGGCCTCCCGGCGCCGAGCCGCCAAGTGCGGACGCTGCCCGATCAACTGCACTGACACGTTCACGACCGAGAAGCCTGCTTGGCCCAGGCGGGCCACGGTCTCGGTGAGGAAGGTGACTCCGTTGGCCCCGGCCCAGGCGGGGTCGTCGGTGCCGAAGTTGCCGCCAATATCGCCCAGCCCGGCCGCCGACAGCAGCGCATCGACGGCCGCATGGGCAGCAACATCACCGTCGGAATGGCCCGTTAGCCCAGCTGGCTCGTCGGGAAACTCCAGGCCCGCAACCCACAGCGGGACGCCGGGGGCGTAGGCGTGAACGTCAGTACCGACCCCGATCCGCAGGTTCACACCCGGCTCCTGGCAATCGCTTCGGCCAAAACCAGATCAGCCGGCTCAGTCACCTTCAACGCCTCCCGCGATCCTTCCACCAGCACCACCGCTTGCCCGATGGCTTCGACCGCGGTGGCGTCATCGCTCACTTCGAGGCCGGCCTGGTCTGCGTGGGCCAAGGCGGCCTCCAGCACGGTGCGCTTGAAACCCTGGGGCGTTTGGACGGCTCGCAGCGAGGATCGGTCCACGACCACCGAGCCGCCAGCTTCATCGACGCTGCGGACCGAATCGACTACTGCCACCACTGGCACGCAGCCGACGGCACCAGCTCTGAGTGCTTCGATCACCCGCGCCACCACCGCACCGGGCACCAAAGCGCGCGCCGCGTCGTGGACCAGGACGTATTCGCAGACGGCAAGCAACGGATCGCCGGCAATAGCGTCCAGACCGGCGCGAACCGAGTCCTGACGCCGGGCGCCGCCGAAAACGTAGCCAGCGGGAATTGGGGAATCGGCCAAGGCAGTTTCGAAAGCCGCCTGCTCACCGGGGGCGATCACCACGACTGCGCGATCAACACCACCGGCGGCCAGACCGTCCAGGCTGTGTCTCACCAGGGAACGCCCAGCGACATCACGAAGTGCTTTGGGTGGTCCGTCACCGAGTCGGACGCCAGCTCCCGCTGCGACCACGACGGCCACGACTGGCTGGGTCGGCTCCATTGGTGGGCGCTGCCTCAGGAGGCGAGCACCTCGTCGAGCAAAACCTCAGCGCGGTCTTCCTCGACTTTTTCGGCCAACGCCAGCTCCGAGACCAGGATCTGACGGGCTTTGGCGAGCATCCGCTTTTCGCCAGCCGACAGGCCACGCTCGCGCTCGCGACGCCACAGGTCGCGGACGACCTCGGCAACCTTGAGTACGTTGCCAGAGTGCAACTTCTCCAGGTTGGCCTTGTAGCGACGCGACCAGTTGGTGGGCTCTTCGGCATGAGGTGCGCGCAGGACGCCGAACACTCGCTCTAGGCCAGCGGCGTCAACAACATCACGCACACCGACGAGATCGAGGTTGCAGGCTGGCACTCGAACTACCAGATCATTCTGGCCGACGATACGCAGGACGAGATAGAGCTTGTCTTCGCCTTTGATCGTTCGGGTTTCGAGGGCTTCGATGACTGCTGCGCCATGATTGGGGTAGACCACGGTCTCACCGATTGTGAACGTCATAACAGCGTTTACCACCTTTCCCGACTGCTCACTCTACCACAGCAGAGCCCCCAGATTCCACATCGCACCTAGCCAGGGCGACTTTTGGGTCTTGACAAACAACAGGGGTTGTGCCTGAGATTGGCCCGAATTGGTGAATGCCCTGACCAACGCCACTAACGTTGTTTTCGGGACGGAATCCCCGCGCGCCCGACCTGGATCAGCCGTAGGTGACCTCGTCAGAGAACAACCCCGACACACTTTCGCCGCAGTTGATCCGGTGCACCACCTCAGCGAACAACGGTGCCACTGACACCGTGGTGAGCCTATTCAGCCCGGCTGGCGGCGGGACGGTATTGGTGGTGACGATCTCGGTGATATCGGGCACCGCATTCAGCCGCTCGACGGCCTTGCCGGAAAACAGTCCGTGGGTGCAGGCCACCGAGATGGTCTTGACGTTGTAGCCGCGGACGGTGTCGATCAGCTCCACCACCGAGCCGGCGGTGGCGATCTCGTCGTCGAGGATGATCACGTCCTTGCCGCCAACTTTGCCGACGATGGTGTCGATGACCACCTTGTCATCGGCCAGTCGCCGCTTCGAGCCGGCGGCCATCCCCACCCCGAGCATTCGGGCGAACTGGTTGGCCTCCTTGGCGTTTCCGAAGTCGGGCGAGACCACCACGGTGTTGCTCAGGTCACGGCTACGGAAGTGCTCTGCCAACACCGGCAGCGCGGTGAGGTGGTCGACGGGCATCGAGAAGAAGCCGTGCACCTGCTTGGCGTGCAAAGCCATGGTGAGCACGCGCTGGGCACCTGCGGTGTGAATGAGGTCGGCCACCAGTCGGCCGCCGATGCTGATGCGCGGGGCGTCCTTCTTGTCCGAGCGGGCGTAGGCGTAATGCGGCATCACCACTGTGACGTGAGCGGCCGAGGCGCCGCGGGCCGCGTCCACCATCATCAGCAGCTCCATCAGGTTCTCCTGGGTGGGCGGCACCAGTGGCTGGACGATGTAGACGTCCCGCTGGCGGCAGTTGGCCCGCAGTTGAACCTGCAGACAATCGTTGGAGAACCGGGAAAGTCTCGACGGCGACAGCTCCACCCCGAGGATTTGGCACATCTCCTCGGCAAAGGCCTGGTGGGCGTGGCCGGAAAACACGGTGATATCCGTCACGGCCGGTAACCATAGCTGTAAACCGTGGGATTCCCCAGCCAGCCGGGTGGCGCGAGACGGCTTGCGGGGCAGCTCCGAACCGTGCCGAGCACGACAAACACCACTGACCGTGGACGAGTGGCCGCGGGCCGGGGGGCGCCTGCGACCACTCGTCGATCAGGGGGTGGGGACGGTCAGCTCACGCCAACGCTTCTACCTTCTTCGCTGGCCAGATGGTCTTGGCAGAAACCACCAACGCCGTGGAGACCACCACTCCGATGGCCAGGCTGATCAGGAATCCGAAGATCGCGGCTGGCAGGGGCTGGAAGGCAAACATCACGAAGATGCCGCCATGCGGTGCTCGCAGCCCGACGCCCAGCGCCATGCTCAGCGCACCGGTGACCGCGCCGCCAACCATCATCGAGGGGATGACCCGCAGCGGGTCGGCCGCTGCGAATGGGATCGCACCTTCGGAGATGAAGGACGCGCCCAGCAGCCAAGCGGCAGCGCCGTTTTCGCGCTCCACCTGGGTGAACAGCTTCTTGCGGATCACCGTTGCCAGCGCCATGGCCAGCGGTGGCACCATGCCGGCGGCCATCACTGCGGCCATCACCTGGAAGTTGGCCGTCGTGCCAGCTGACAGCCCAGCGGTTGCGAAGAGGTAGGCAGCCTTGTTCACCGGTCCACCGAGGTCGAAGCACATCATCAAGCCGAGCACTACGCCCAGCACGATCGCCGAGCCGCCCGACATGCCCATCAGCCCGTCCTGCATGGACTTGGTCAGGCTGGCCAAGGGCTGGCCGAGGAGGAAGTACATCAGGCCGCCGGTGATTGCCGTCGCGATTAGCGGAATGATCACCACTGGCATCAGACCAGCCAACCAACGAGGGGCTTTGAAGCTGGCGATCCAGGCCGCCAACAGACCAGCCACCAGGCCGGTCACCAGGCCACCAAGGAAGCCCGCGCCGAGGGTGACCGAAATCGCGCCACCCACGAATCCCGGGGCGATACCGGGACGGCCGGCCAACGCGTAGGCGATATAGCCGCTCAAGGCTGGCACCAGGAAGCCGAAGGCTGCCCCGCCGATGGCGAACAACACTGCACCCAGATACATCGCGAAACCGGCCGGCATGCTCGCCAGGGTGGAGTTGGCCAACACCAGCGCCCCGATCGAGCTCTTGGCAGTGATCCCTGCCTGGCAGGCATCGGAGTTGAGCCAGGCCAGGTCGGCGCAGGTTCGAGCTCCGTTGACACCGGGTACCAAAGCGATATCGAACCCGCCCAGCAGGAAGCCCAGGGCGATCAGCAGACCACCAGCGGCCACGAAGGGAATCATGTAGGAGACGCCAGTCATCAGCGCCTGCTGAATGCGGCGGCCCCAGCCTAGGCTCGCGCCACCAGCGGCCGAGGCGCTCTGGCTGGCGTCGGCGGCGGCACCGGCCACGCGCCGGGCCTTGGGATCTTCAGCCGCGACCAGGGCTTCGGCCACCATCTTCTGTGGTTCGTTGATCGCCCGCTTCACGCTGCCTTCAATCACTGGCAGCCCCGCGAAACGCTCCCGGTCACGTACCGGCAGGTCGGTGGCGAAGATGGCCGCATCAGCGGCCGCGATCATCTCTGGGGCCAGCCAGTCGATCCGTCCCGACCCCTGCGGCTCGACGTGGATCTCTACCCCGGCTGCCTTGGCGGCCTGTTCCAGGCCGTCGGCGGCCATGAAGGTGTGGGCGATACCGGTCGGGCAGGCGGTGACTGCCACGATCACCGGGACCTTTGCCCCACCCGCGGCGACGACCGGGGTGCTAGCCGGCGCAGCAACTTCCTCAGTGCGGGTTGCCTGGTCGACCAGCTCGACAATCTGGGCAGCTGTGGTGGCGCTGCGCAGCGCAGCAGTGAACTCGGCTCGCATCAATGAGCGGGCCAGCATGGCCAACAACTCCAGATGCGCATCATCAGAGCCCTCGCCGGCAGCGATCATGAAGGCCACATCGGCCGGGCCGTCGGCAGCCCCGAAATCGACCGGCGGCTTGAGCCTGACGAAGGCCAGCGAGTTGGTGGTCACCGCAGCCGAGCGGCAGTGCGGAATGGCGATGCCGCCACCCAGTCCAGTGGCCATCTTTTCTTCGCGAGCCAATGCGTCGGCGGCCAACCCGGCCGCGTCGGCGCGACCCGTGTGACCGATGAGCGCCGCCATCGCGGTAATCACCTCAGTCTTGGTGGTACCCAGGTCGGCATCGAGTGCGACCAGATCGGTAGTAATCAATGGTGCGGGCTGTTGGGACATCATCGTTCCTAACTGGTGGGGTTGGGCGGGCTTCAGGTCGCGGGCAGGGCGATGACCTTGACCTGTTCGGTGTGGAGCTGTTCGGGTTTGGGAAGTTGAGTGCCGGCCAGCGAAGCTGCTGCCGAGCCGTAGGCCACCGCCAGGCGCAGCCGATCGGCTGGCGGCAGGCCGCGAGTTTCGGCGAGCACGTAGCCGGCCACTGCAGAATCACCGGCCCCAACCGTGCTGCGAACCACGATCGGGGGTGGGATGGCCTGCCAGGCGCCAGCGGCGGTGACCAGTACCGCACCGGCTGCCCCCAAGGTGACCAGGACGGCGCCGACGCCGTCGGCCACCAGCGACCGAGCGGCCAAAACTGTCGCGCTCGGATCACCGGCAGCAGCGGCAGCCTCCAGCGCCTCGGGGTCGGCGCCGGTGAGCTGGGCGAGCTCTTCGGAGTTGGGCTTAATCAGATCGGGAGCGGCGGCAGGGAAGGCAGCGGCCAGGGCGAGCAGCGGTGCATCGGAGGTGTCCACGGCGATCCGGCAGCCCCACGGCCGCAGCGCCTGGACCAGGTCGGCATACCAGCTGGCCGGCACTCCGGGCGGCAGCGACCCGGAGAGCACCACCCAGTCGGCCCGCTCAGCTTCGAGCACCAGCAGCCGAGCCAGCGCCTCAACGGTGGCCGGGCTCGGCGTCGGGCCGGGTTCGTTGATCTTGGTGGTGGTGCCGTCGGGCTCGGTGAGGGTGAGGTTGGTGCGCACCTGTCCGAGCAGCGGCACCGTCCGGTAGGGCAGCATGAGTTCGTCCAGCCCACGAAGGATCGGATCGCCGGGGTCGGCCGGCAACACCGCCCGCAACGGGTGGCCCGCGTAGTGGACGACCCGAGCGACGTTGATGCCTTTGCCGCCGGGCTCCACGGTGACGGCTCCAGCGCGATGCACTTCGCCACGGGTCAGCCCCCGATCCAACGGGACGGTCCGGTCCAGCGACGGGTTGGCGGTCAGGGTGACGATCATGCGACTACCACCTCTAGCCCGGCATTGAGCAGATCGACTCGATCATCATCGGGCAAGCCGGCATCGGTGATCAGCACGTCCACCTGACCAAGAGCGGCGAAGCTCACCAGCAGTTCGGCGCCGACTTTAGAGCTGTCGGCCAGCACGACCACCCGAGCAGCACAGCGCACCATTGCTTCCTTGACGGCCGCCTCTTCGGCGTCCGGGGTGGACAGACCGTGGCGAACTGAGATCCCGTTGGCGCCGACGAAGGCAACATCGCAGCGCAGCTTGGCCAGCCTCGCGACGGCTTCGGCACCAACGGTGGCGCCGGTGATGCCACGCACCCGGCCACCGAGGAGTTGGACGCTGATCGCGTTCGCGGCCAGCTGGCTGGCAATGGGCAGCGAGTTGGTCACCAGGGTCTTGAGGGCCCCCGGGTGCAGCAGGGTGGCCATTCGTCCTGTGGTGGTGCCAGCGTCCAGCAGCACCGAGCCATTGGCTCCAGGAAGGTAGGCCTGCGCCGCTTCGGCGATTCGCGCCTTCTGGGCGGCGTTGGTCGGCTCGCGCTCGGCCAGTCCGGCTTCCAGTAGCGCCACGTTTTCGGCCACCACGGCACCGCCATGAACGCGCCGCAGGATGCCGCGCTGATCCAGAACGTCCAGATCGCGACGGATGGTCTCGGTGGTGACTGAGAACTGCTCGGCCAGGTCAGCGACTACTACTCGCTCCTGATGCAGGGCGAGGTTGACGATGGTGCGTTGCCGCTCCTCTGCGTACATGAGGCCCTCCGACCGACTCCAATGTGGGTATGTATTGGTTTACCCCGTTTTGGTTGGGTTTGCAAGAGGTTTGGCTGTACGAAGTGTGGCAATGTGTTGTTTTACCTGGACGGATGTTGGTTTCGGGGTCTCCGATCCCCTCAGCCAGGCGTGATGCTCAGTTGTTGAACTTGTAACCCAGGCCACGCACGGTGACCAGCATCACCGGGTTAGCCGGGTCTTCTTCCAGCTTCGCCCGCAGTCGCTTGACGTGAACGTCGAGGGTCTTGGTATCACCGACGTAGTCCGGCCCCCACACCCGATCTATCAATTGGCTGCGGGTCAGCACCCGGCCGGAGTTGCGCAGCAGCAGCTCGAGCAGTTCGAACTCCTTCAGCGCCAACTGCACCGGCTTGCCCCGGACGCTCAGCTCGTGGCGGTCGGTATCCATCCGCACCCCAGCTGCCTCGATCACATCAGTGATCAACTCAATGTCCTGGCCGCGGCGCAGCACAGCCCGAATCCGGGCGAGCAGCTCGCGATGGCTGAACGGCTTGGTCACGTAGTCGTCGGCGCCGAGCTCAAGGCCAACGACCTTGTCGATCTCGGAGTCACGCGCGGTGACCATGATGATGCCGACGTTGCCGCGAGCCCGAAGCTGCTTGCACACCTCAGTGCCCGACATCCCGGGCATCATCAGATCGAGCAGGACGATGTCAGCCCCAGCCCGGTCATAGGCGGTGAGGCCGGCGGCACCGTCGGGCGCGGCCGCTACCTCGAAGCCCTCTTTGGCTAGCAGGAAGGACAGCGACTCGCGGTAGCTCTCCTCGTCCTCAATGATCAGGACTTTAGTCATTCAGATCCCCCTTCTATGCTCTGCGGGAGCCGCAAAGTGAAGGTCGATCCACGACCGACCCGGCTCCAAACCGTCACCTCGCCACCATGGGCGACTGCGACGTGTTTCACGATCGACAACCCCAGACCAGTGCCGCCGCTGGCGCGGCTGCGGTCGGCGTTCACTCGGAAGAAGCGCTCGAAAATGCGCTTCTGGTCTTCGGTGCTGATGCCGATGCCATTGTCGGAGACCCTGATCTCGACCCGGCCGTCGTCTGCCAGCCCGCTGGTCACCGCGACCCGAGCCCCTGGCTCGGAGTAAGCGACCGCGTTCTGGACCAGGTTGGTCACTGCGGTCTCCAGCTCCTCAGCATCCCCGATCACTATCAGGTCCGGTTCGGCCTGCACCGAAATGGAGATGCTCCCGGCCTCGGCGATCTCGGCACAGCGGGCCACCGCCGCTTCCATCACCTGGGTCACTTCCACCTCGTGGGCGTCCAGCAACGGATCGACAGCCTGCAGTCGCGACAACGCGATGATCTGCGAAACCAACTCGTTCAGGCGCCGGGTTTCCTTGGTGAGCTTCCCCAAGAACAGGTGGACGGCCTCGGGATCGCCGGCCGCACTGTCAGCAGCCTCAGCGAGCAGCCCGATCGCCCCGATCGGCGTCTTCAGCTCATGGCTAATGTTGGCCACGAAGTCACGGCGAGTCTCGCTGAACCGGAGGTCCTCGGAGCGGTCCTCACCGACAATCACGGCCGCACCATTACTCAGTGGCACGGCCCGCACCGCCAGCTGCATCGGTTCACCGGAGGCACCGACCAGCCGCAGGTCACATTCCATGGTCCGCTTGGCCTTGCGGGCATCAGCCAGCAGATCGCTGACTTCAGCCGGGTAGAGCGATGAACCGCGCGCCATGCCCAGCTTGCGGGCGAAAGCGGAGGCGGCCAACACGAAGTCGGCCTCGGATACGACGACGACAGCGGCTCGCAGCGGTGCCAGGATCTCGCCGAGATGGTGCCGGTTCACGATCTGGCCCCGAACTTTGCGGGCGGCCCGCTGGATCACCATCCAAACCACCGCGGCGCCCAGCGCGGCGCCCAGCACAAAGCCCAGCAGGGCCCAGGCGAACGGCGTCATGACTTGGAGTCTAGGGCCGCAAATCTGGCCGGACGCGACCAAATCGGGTGGTTCGGTCAGGTCTTGGCCTAACTTTCACCGACTGCTCACCTGTCGTTGGGCTGTCGTCCGACTCTCCTGGGCGCTGGCTATCTACCCTTGAGACACGGGACAATTGCGCCGTCAGTCGATGGTGCAGCCGGACGGGAAGAAGCAGATGCGCGACAACTACCGCGAGAGCCTTGAAAGCGTAGTAACCGACCTGGTCGAAATGACCGGCCTGGTACAGGTGGCCGTTCAGGACGCCACCACTGCGTTGTTGGGGGCCGATCTGGCCACTGCAGAGAAAGTCATCTCGGCTGATGTCGAGATAGACCGGCGCCACGACGATCTCGAAGCCCGCTGTTTCTCGCTGTTGGCCCGACAGGCCCCGGTGGCCGGTGAACTGCGCACGATCGTGGCGGCCATGCGAATGATCGCCGACCTGGCCCGGATGGGAGATCTGGCCGCCCACGTGGCCAAGATTGCCCGCCTGCGCTACCCAGAGCATGCCGTCCCCGAACCGCTGGTGCCCAACTTCACCTTGATGGCCCGAGTGGCGCAGGAGATGGTGACCACTGCCGGGCGCTCGCTGCACGAACGCAACGCCCACGATGCTGGCCGACTGGCCGACAGCGACGAAGAAATGGACGAGCTGCGCAAGAGCCAGTTCCGGGTGATCCTCAGCTCAGAGTGGAACCACTCGGTGGAAGCCGCCGTCGACGTGGCCCTGCTCGGCCGCTACTACGAGCGGATCGCCGATCACGCCGTCATCATGGCTGCCCGGGTGATCTACGTGATCACCGGCCTGTTGCCCGAAGGCGAGAACTGGCCGGTCGCCTGAGGCACCCCGCAGCCCACTGAGGCTTCGACAAGCTCAGCCAACTTGGTGCTTAGTTCCCTGAGCTCGTCGAAGGGCCAACCAGCTGTGGCTACTTCTTGCCCTGGTTCTTGACTGCTTCGATCGCGGCCGCAGCAGCTGCCGGATCGAGGTAGCGGCCACCCCGGGTCACCGGACGCAGGTCATCGTCCAGTTCGTAGAGCAGCGGGATGCCCGTGGGAATGTTGAGCCCGGCGATGTCGGCGTCACTGATGCCGTCCAGGTGCTTCACCAAAGCGCGCAGCGAGTTGCCGTGGGCTACCACCAAAGTCACCTTGCCCAGGCGCAAATCGGGCACGATCGCGTCGTACCAGTAGGGCAGCATGCGCACGACGACATCGGCCAGGCATTCGGTCAGCGGACGGGCCTCGCTGGGCAACTCGGCATAACGCGGGTCGTTGAACTGGCTGAACTCATCATCAGTGGCAATCGCCGGCGGCGGCGTGTCGTAGGAGCGGCGCCACAGCATGAACTGCTCATCGCCGTAGGCCGCCAGGGTCTGCGCCTTGTTCTTGCCCTGCAGCGCACCGTAGTGGCGCTCGTTCAACCGCCAGGAGCGCTTGACATCGATCCAATGCCGATCGCAGCCGTCCAGGGCCAGATAGGCGGTGTGAATGGCCCGACGCAGCAGCGAGGTGTGCACCACATCTGGCAGCAAGCCCTCGGCTTTGAGTAGCTCAGCTCCCCGTTCGGCCTCAGCGACACCCTTGGCGTTGATGTCGACATCCACCCAGCCGGTGAACTGATTCAGGGCGTTCCATTCGCTCTCGCCATGACGGAGCAGAATCAGCGTTGAAGTCATGGCGCCAGCTTATCGGCGATGGTCCGCACCGGTGGCTGGGTGCCCGGCCCTGAGAGAATGCTCACCATGAGCGAACGTGGAGTAGCAGTCGTCACCGGAGCCAGCAGTGGGATCGGAGCCGCCACCGCGCGCCAGCTGGCCGCTGACGGCTTCGAGGTGATCTGCGCGGCCCGCCGAGCCGAGCGCGTGCAGGCGCTGGCGGCCGAGATCGGCGGCCGGGCCGTGGCCTGCGACATCACCGTCCAAGCCGATGTGGACGCCTTGACCGCGGCCGTGGGTGCCGAGCTCGCCGTGCTGGTGAACAACGCCGGTGGCGCCATCGGCCTGGAGCCGGTGTCGGCCGCCGATCTGGACGCCTGGGAACAGATGTATGCGGTGAACGTCCTCGGCACCGAGCGGGTCACCCGAGCCTTGCTGCCAGCGTTGATCGCGGCACGTGGCGCAGTGGTGTTCGTCACCTCGACGGCAGCTGATGCCGCCTACGAGGGCGGTGCGGGCTATTGCGGGGTGAAAGCGGCCGAGCGGATGATCGCTGGCTCTTTGCGGTTGGAGTTCTATGACCAGCCAGTGCGAATCACCGAGATCAGCCCCGGCATGGTGGCCACTGAAGAGTTCAGCCTGACCCGCTTCGGCGGTGACCAGGCCAAGGCCGAGGCCGTCTACGCCGGGGTGCCCGACCCCCTTCAGGCCGCGGACGTAGCCGAGGCGATCGCCTGGATGGCGACTCGGCCCGCGCATGTGAACATCGACCGCCTGGTCATCCGTCCGGTAGCCCAGGCAGCCAACCACAAGGTGTTTCGCCGCAGCGAGTAGGCGCCCAAGCCGTGCCTTGCGGTCAGGACGGCGCCAAGGTGAGGATCTGCGGCCCATCCTCGGTCAGCGCAATGGTGTGTTCGGTGTGCGCGGTCCGGCTGCCGGTGCAGCTGCGCAGCGTCCAGCCGTCGTCGTCGACGATCAGGGTGTCGGTATCGGCCATCACCCACGGCTCGATCGCTAGCAGCAGGCCCGGGCGCAACCGGTAGCCCCGACCGGGGCGGCCGTTGTTGGGAATGTGCGGATCCTGATGCATGGTGGTGCCCACGCCGTGCCCGCCGAAGTCGGTGTTCACCAGGTAGCCGGCCCCAGTGAGCACCTGACCGATCGCTGCGGAGATATCGCCAGTGTGGGTGCCTTGGCCAGCGGCGGCAATGCCGGCCGCCAACGCCTGCTCAGTGGCCTCGATCATGGCCAGGTCGGCCGCCGCCGCTGAGTTGCCAACTACGAAACTGATGGCCGCATCGGCGACCAGCCCGTCCACGCTGACCGCGAAATCGAGGCTGAGTAGGTCACCGTCGCTGAGCACATAGTCGTGGGGTAGGCCATGCAGCACCGCATCGTTGACTGAAGTGCAGATCACCTTGCCGAAGGGTCCTCGGCCAAAGGCCGGCGCGTAGTCGTAGTAGCAGGAAACCGCACCAACCTTGGTAATCAGCTCTGCGGCCCAGCCATCGATTTCGAGCAGGTTGGTGCCCGGCTCGGTGCGTCGCCGCAACTCGGCCAGGGTCGCCCCGACGAACTCCCCCGCCGGACGCGCCGCAGCCAACTGGCGGGCACTCAACACCTCGATCATCGAACCTCTTCCATCCGCCTACGTCTGCCTCGCCAGTCAACAACCTCAGCTCCCCCCAGGCAATCTGGCAACCTACCCAACTGGCCAAAGTTGGCCCGTCCCCGCCCCCACCAGTTCCCTGAGCTTGTCGAAGGGTCAAACTGCAAACTCTTCGAACCGCGGTCAACGCTGACCCAGGAGCGGTGGGAGGACACCGTCGCGTTCGTAATCGGCCAGCATCGCCAGTCGGCGCTGGTGCCGAGGGTCCGCGCTGAAGGGCGTGCCCAAGAAGATCTCTACTAGCTCGCTGGCGTACTCGACGGTGTGCATTCGTGCGCCGATGGCGATCACATTGGCATCGTTGTGGGCTCGAGCAAGTTGGGCGGTCTGCTCTGACCAGACGAGCGCGGCCCTGATGCCGCGCACTCTGTTGGCGGCGAGTTGCTCACCATTTCCGGAGCCGCCGAGCACTATCCCCAGGGACGGTTCGCCCGCCTCACGGTCGGCAGCTACCCCTTCGGCGACGCGCAGACAGTAAGTCGGATAGTCATCCTCAGGCTGATAGCTCCTCGGTCCGTGATCGACCACAAGGACGTCCCGGCTGGCCAGCACCTGACGCAGGTGCTCCTTCAACTCGAAACCAGCATGGTCGCTGCCTAGGTGAATCCGCATCTGGCAAGTGTGGCAAACCCGCCAGCCATTGGCGCCAGCATCACTACCCAGGCGCCATCGGCTTCGACGGGCTCAGCCAACTACAAGTTCCCTGAGCTCGCCTGTCCTGAGCCTGTCGAAGGGTCGAAGGGTCGAAGGGTTAGTCGAGTTCGACCAAGCCTTCGCCTGCCTGCACGGGAGTGCCCTTCTCGACCAGAATCCGGGACACGGTGCCGTCCTTGGGGGCGGTGATTTCGGTTTCCATCTTCATCGCCTCCAGCACCAACAGCACCTCCCCGGCCTTGATCTCTTGGCCTTCTTCGACCAACACCCTGGCCACCGAGCCGGCCAACGGCGCGGTCACCGCATTGGCCGAAGCACCACTCATTGAGGCGGTAGTCGGAACCACCGGAGCTGAACCGGTGCCACCGATGACGATGGTGCCGAGCTGAACGTCGGGCTCTTCAACTTCGACGTCGATGTCGTAGTTGACCCCGTTGACAGTCACTTTCAGTTTCATTGGGCTTTCCTTTCACGCTCTCAGCGCGTGTACAGCGGGTGGTGGGCGTGTTGGGAGCGCCGGGTGCTCGCGGCCCAGTTCCGGCCAGTGGTGAAGTGCCGCTGGCGGCGCTTGGCCCGATGACCGAGGTAGGCGGCCACGGCGGCCGCAATGGCCACCATGGTCTCCTCGGGCACATCTTGATTGAGCACCTCGATGCGCTTGATCCTGGTCTCCAGCCCGTCCACCTTCTCGGTCAGGGCCTTCACCAACTCAAGCAACTGCTCGTCTGTGGCTGACATCGTGGCTCCTTAGACCGGTCCGAGTCCGTGCTTCTTGCTCGGACGCAGCTCGCGCTTGTTGGCAAAGGTCTCCAAGGCCATCGCCACCGCTCGCCGAGTGTCGCCGGGATCGATGATCTCGTCGACCAGGCCGCGGGAGGCGGCCATGAACGGCGTGGCGAAGGTGTCGCGATATTCGGCCACCAACTCGGCCCGGCGGGCTTCGGGATCCTCAGCCGCGGCGATCTCCTTGCGGAAGACCACCGCCGCGGCACCCTCAGCCCCCATGACCGCGATCTCGGCGGTCGGCCAGGCGAACACCCGGTCAGCACCCAGATCCTTGGCCGCCATCGCCAGGTACGAGCCGCCGTAGGCCTTGCGCAACACCACCGTGATCTTGGGCACCGTGGCCGCCGAGTAGGCGTAAAGCATCTTCGCGCCGTGGCGGATGATGCCGCCGTACTCCTGAGCAACGCCGGGCAGATATCCGGGCACGTCCACCAGGGTGAGGATCGGAATGTTGAAGGCGTTGCAGAACCGGATGAACTTGCTGCCCTT
The DNA here is from genome assembly GCA_013791955.1 of Propionicimonas sp. Lineage (GTDB taxonomy): Bacteria > Actinomycetota > Actinomycetes > Propionibacteriales > Propionibacteriaceae > Propionicimonas. The sequence goes on along the minus strand of VMSW01000005.1, from coordinate 339,091 downwards.
ATCGGAGGCGTTGATGTCGAGCACGCCGGCCAGCGAGTTCGGCTGGTTGGCGACAATGCCGATGCTGCGACCATTGATCCGGGCGAACCCGACCACGATGTTGGTGGCGTAACCGGCCTGAACTTCAAGGAAGTCGGCGTAGTCGACCATTCGCCCGATGACCTCGCGGACGTCGTAACCGGCCTTGCCGTCGACCGGGACGATCTCGCCGATCTCCTCGTCGTAGTCCAGGCTGTATTCACCTTCGACCAGCGGGGCATCCTCAGTGTTGTTCTGCGGCAGGAAACTGAGCAGCTTCTTGGCCAGCAGGATCGCCTGCTCGTCATCGTCGGCGACGAAGCTGTTCACCCCGGAGACTGCCATGTGAGTGTCGGCGCCGCCGAGCTGATCCTGGGTGACGTCCTCACCGGTGACCTGCTTGATCACATTCGGCCCAGTGATGAACATGTGGGCCTTGCGGGTCTGAATGATGAAGTCGGTCAATGCTGGGGAGTAGACCGCCCCACCGGCACAGGGGCCAGCGATGATCGAGATCTGGGGCACTACACCCGAAAGCAGGACGTTGGCGTAGAACACCCGCCCGTAGCCGGACAGCGAGTCGATGCCTTCCTGCACCCGGGCGCCGCCGGAATCGTTGAAGAAGACGAAGGGGGTGCCGTTCTCCAACGCCGCCTTCATCATCGACACGACTTTGTCGTTATGGGTCTCGCCGGCCGAGCCGCCCATCACCGAGAAGTCCTGACTGGCCACATGCACCGGGCGACCCAACACCGAGCCGGTACCGGTGATCACCCCGTCGGCTGGCATCACTGCGGTGTCCATCCCGAAAGTGACGGTGCGATTGCGGCGGAACAGGCCAACCTCGGCGAAGCTCTCCGGATCGAGCAGCGCGTCCAAGCGCTCCCGGGCCGTCAGCTTGCCTTGCTCGCGCTGCTTGGCCAGCCGAGCCTCGCCGCCACCTAGGCGAGCCTTCTCCTGGGCAGCTCGCAGGGCTGCGGTGCGCTTCTTCATTGACTCTGGTTTCTTAGTCATCTTCAACTCACCTCACGCCATCTCGACCGAGACGCTGTGTTCGCGTCCGCCAAGAGAGACCTTGTATTTGATTGGGCCGCGCACCGCATTCGCCGACCCACTAGCAGCGTCCGCCTCGGCCTTGAGCTGCTCGGCGGTCTTGCCGACATTCTTCGGTCCCTCATCTCGAGTGCTGAAGAAGCCGGGAGCGACCCCGGGGAACATGGCGTAGGTGAGCACGTCCTCATCGGTTCCGTCGGCACCAGGTAGGGCGGTCGCCTCGGAGACCAGCTTGTCCCATTCCGGTGGGATCAGATCGGCCGGACGAACCGTGATCGGCTCCTTCTTGGCCTGGGCCTGGGCAATCGCGACGACCTCAGGGTTACGCTCGCCGATGCACTCGCCGTAGTAGCCGAGCATCAGGTCGGCGAACTCGCCGGTCATCACCTTGTACTTGCCCATCAGCACGTTGAAGACGGCCTGGGTACCCACGATCTGGCTGGACGGGGTGACCAGCGGCGGGTGACCAGCGTCGGCCTTGACCAGCGGCACTTCCTCCATGACCTCTTTGATCCGGTCGCCAGCCCCCTGGGCCTTCAGCTGGCTCTCCATGTTGGAGAGCATGCCGCCGGGGATCTGGCTGGAGAAGATGTCGGTGTCGACCAGGGTCGCCGACTCAAAGGCCGCATATTTGGGGCGAACCTTGGCGAAGTGGTCGCGGATCTTGATCAGCCGATCAGCGTCGAGGTTCGTGGTGTAGGGAGTACCTTCCAGCATCGCCACCAAGGACTCGGTCGGGTTGTGGCCCGGGCCGAGCGACATCGAGCTGATCGCGGTGTCGACCACATCAGCACCGGCTTCGATCGCCTTCATCAGCGAGACCAGGGTCACACCGGTGGTCGCGTGGCAGTGGACGTTGATCTGGACGTCTTCGCCGTAGGTTTCTTTGATGCCGCGGACGATGTCATAGGCCGGCTGTGGCTGCAGCAGTGCAGCCATGTCCTTCAGCGCGATCGACTCAGCGCCCATGTCGAGCAGCTGGCCGGCGAGCTTCACGTAGCCCTCCACGGTATGCAGCGGGGAGATGGTGTAGCAGATGGTGCCCTGGGCATGCTTGCCGGTCGCCTTGACCGCCTGCATCGCCTGGGCCATGTTGCGTGGGTCGTTCAACGCGTCGAAGACGCGGAAGACGTCCATGCCGTTCTCGGCCGACTTGTCCACGAAACGCCGGACGACGTCGTCCTCGTAGTGGCGGTAGCCGAGCAGATTCTGACCGCGCAGCAGCATCTGCAGGCGCGAGTTGGGCATCAGTTCGCGGAAGGTCCGCAGCCGCACCCAGGGGTCTTCGTTCAGGTATCGGATACAAGCGTCGTAGGTTGCGCCCCCCCAGCATTCGACACTCCAGTAGCCGGCCGCATCTATGTCCGCGCAGGCATCAACCATGTCTTCGAGGGCCATTCGGATTGCGATCAAGCTCTGATGGGCGTCGCGGAGGGCGAGTTCGGTCACACCAATAGTTCGCTGACTCATGTAAGCATCCTTGCACTGTGGTTCGGACCGCCTCTGGCGGTCGGCGGAAATTGACAGAACATGAGACAAACTGGCCAACCGGTGAGCAAACGTGCTGGCCCACCCCCGGGACAGCCTCCCGCCGGACCGCTGGCGGGCACAGTCAACGGAGCCGAGGCAAATCCGATCCGTCCGGCAGCCGGGCCCGCCTAGTGCCGCCCGACTAGGGCCGTTACCGCACCCGTCAATGACCGGCCACCTTCGATGTCTGATTCCGTCATCACAAGTTCACCGCCGCCCTGGCGGTTCATTTCGGCGTCGACGACCGTTCACCCGTTACAGGGTGTCCAAAGCCCTAGCACAGGCGATGTTTATCCCGTCGAGTCGGCCGGGGGGGCCGACCACGAGGTTGAAGGGGGTGGCGAGTGACGAACTCCACGATCCTCGCCAACCCCGTCCAGCCAATTGAGGTAGAACCGGCGACCATCGCAGTCCGTCCTCGCCGAATACTCAGTCGCGAATCGTTCGGAGATCTGACCTTCCGCCGAGCCGCCTTCGGTGCCGGGATCATCACTGTCGCGATCATGCTGGCGGTGGGCCTGTTCCTATCGCTGCGAGCCGCCAATGCCCTGGGGACGGTCGGCTGGGCGTTCCTGGCGATTCAGGAGTGGTCGCCGGAAACCAACACCTTCGGGGTGGCGGCCATCCTGTTCGGCACCGTCACCATCGCCCTGATCGCCCTGATCGTGAGCGTGCCGCTTTCGATCGGCACCGCGTTGCTGCTCTCTGAAGTGGTGCAGGGCCGCTTGCGTGCGCTGCTGGTCTCCTTGGTTGATCTGATGGCAGCGGTGCCCAGCATCGTGTTCGGCCTGTGGGGGGTCTACTACCTCCAAGGCGCGATCATTCCGGCTGCCAGGTGGATCTCGATCTGGTTCGGCTGGTTGCCGATCTTCGCTGTCACTGATGCCGAGGGCCGTCCGTTCACCGAGGCCAGCGCCTTCACCTCCTCAGCGTTCATCGCCGGCATCGTGGTCGGCTTGATGGTGGTGCCGACCCAGACCTCGATCATGCGGGAGGCGTTCGCCCGCGCCCCGATCGGTGAGCGCGAAGGGGCCTTCGCCCTGGGTGCCACCCGCTGGGGAATGATCACCTCGGTCGTGCTGCCCTTCGGTAAGGGCGGAATGATCGGCGGCACCATGCTCGGCCTGGGCCGGGCGCTGGGCGAGACCATCGCGGTCTACATGATCATTTCGCCGATCTTCACCATCAACTGGCAGGTGCTCAAGACCGGGACGAACTCAGTCTCAGCCCTGATCGCGCTGCGCTACGGCGAGGCCAGCGAATTCGGCCTTTCGGCGTTGATGGCGGCCGGCCTGGTGCTGTTCGCGCTCACCTTGGTGATCAACTTCACCGCCTCCACGATCGTCGCTAAATCGAGATCAGGAGCCGAAAGTGACGACTGATCTGACTGAGTTGCTGATCACCGACCCTGATTCCGATCAGCCACAGACCATTTGCCCAGACGCGGGCGAGCGTGCCGCCGGGCCGCGCCGCGACGTCCGCGGATTCACCGCCGCCCAACGCTTCGACCTGCTCGGCGGTGGTGCGGCCGCGATTGCGCTGGCCACCCTGCTTTTTGGCTGGTTCGCCCCACTCTCGGGAGCCTTGGGCTGGGTAGTGGTGGCCTTCGCCGCCTTTCTGGGCCTGTACGTGCTGCTGGTCTCAATGGAGGCTGATCTGCAGGAAGTGAAAGACCGGCTAGCCACGGTGCTGTTCGCCAGCGCTGGCGTGTTGCTGTTCGGCTCGCTGATCTTCATCGTGGTTTACACCCTCACCCGCGGCGCCGAAGCCCTGGTCAACCTCAACTTCTTCACCCAAACCATGGAGTTCAGCGGGCCACTTGACCCGCTCACCAACGGCGGCATCGGCCACGCCATCGTCGGCACGCTGATCCAGATTTCGATCGCCTTGGCGATCGCGGTGCCGCTCGGCATCGGTACCGCGGTCTTCCTCAACGAGGTCGGCGGGCGCTTCGCCAGGTTCGTCCGGACGGTCTCGGACGCCATGACCGCGCTGCCGTCCATCGTGGCGGGGTTGTTCGTCTATGCCGCCCTCATTCAGGGGCTCACCCACGAGCGCTCCGGGCTGGCGGCCGGCATCGCCATCACGGTGATGATGCTGCCGATCATCATTCGCTCTGCCGATGTGGTGCTACGGCTGGTGCCGGCCAATCTGCGCGAAGCCTCCTACGGCCTGGGCTCCTCGCGGTGGCGGACGGTGTGGCACGTCGTGCTGCCGACCGCGCGTTCGGGCCTGGTGACCTCGGTGATTCTCGGCACCGCCCGCGGTATCGGCGAAACCAGCCCGGTGCTGCTGACCTCGGGCATCACCGCAGCCATGAACATCAACCCCCTAGCCGGCCCGATGGTCTCCCTGCCCCTGCAGGTCTTCGATTTCGTCCGGTCCCCGGAGCCGACCATGGTCGCCCGCGGCTTCGGCGCCGCAGCGGTGCTGCTGGTGCTGGTGCTGACCCTGTTCATGATCGCCCGCGCCTTGGGCGGGCGAGCCCCCGGAGACCTTTCCCCGCGCCAACGCCGAGCCACCCTGGCCGCGTCCAGACGCGACGAGCTTCGCTTCACCACGCGTTCGGCCACCGTCCCTACCCTCGAAGGGAGCCCCCATGCGTCCTAAGACCATCATTCGCGCCGCCCTAATGGCCAGCCTCACCCTGCTGCTCGCCGCGCCACTGGCCAGCACCGCAGCCCGAGCCGAAACCCCCTATCCGATCACCGGCACCGGTTCCACCTGGTCCAAGAACGCGCTGGAGCAATGGCGCACCAATGTGTTCAGGAACTACCAGATGACGATCAACTACACCGGCCTTGGCTCAACTTCGGGACGCCGCGATTTCATCGACGGCACCGTCGACTTCGCGATCTCCGAGATTCCCTTCCAGGCCAAGCCTGAGGACGGCTCGGCACCGGAGAAGCCCAGCCGTGGTTACGCCTACATGCCGATCGTGGCTGGTGGCACCAGCTTCATGTACCACCTCAAGATCAACGGCAAAAGGGTGACGAACCTGCGCCTATCTGGGGACACCATCACCAAGATCTTCACCGGCGCCATCAGCAACTGGAACGACCCGGCGATCAAGACTGACAACCCGGCCCTGGCGATGCCCGACAAGCGAATCGTGCCGGTGATCCGCTCCGACGGCTCGGGCACCTCGGCCCAGTTCACCTTGTGGATGAGCAAGCAGTACCCCTCGCTGTGGAAGAAGGGGATGACGTCCCAGTTCCGCAGCTTCGGCAACTCCAAGAGCCAGGCGGGATCCGATGGCGTAGCCGGGTACGTCTCGCAGAACTACGGCGAGGGTGCGATCACCTACGTCGAGTACTCCTACGCCAAGAAGGCCGGCTTCCCGGTAGCGAAGGTGCTGAACAAGTCCGGCTACTACGTCGAACCGACAGCCTCCTCGGTGGCGGTGGCGATGATGAAGGCCGAGATCAACGACAACAAGTCCTCAGCCGACTACCTGACCCAGATTCTCGACGGGGTTTACAACAGCGCCGACAAGCGGGCCTACCCCCTGTCGAGCTACTCCTACATGATCGTGCCGACCGAGGTGGCTGGCATCTTCAACACCAACAAGGGCAATACCTTGGGGGCCTTCGCCCGCTACGTCCTTTGCGAAGGCCAGCAGCAGGCCGACACCCTGGGCTATTCGCCGCTACCAATGAACCTGGTAATGGCTGGCTCGGAGCAGATCAAAAAGATCCCCGGCGCTGGCAACGAGGGCGTTGACACCGCCAAGTGCAACAACCCAACCTTCAAAGCTGGCGATTCGCCGTCGAAGAACCAGCTCGCGCTCACTGCGCCCTACCCAGCGGCGTGCGACAAGAAGGGCACCAGCCAGTGCAGCACCGGCACCGGCGGGGCCACCCAGGACACCCCGGTCACTGGCGGCGGCACCGGCGGCAATGCCAACAACAACTCCGGTGGCGCCACTGGCACCGGCACCACCACCGGTACCGGCGGAACCACTGGCTCCGACACTGGCACTGGAACTGGCACCGGGACGGTGACCGATGAGAACGGCAACGTCTTGTCAGCCAACGGCACCAGCGCTGGCGGTGCAGTAGCCAGCGCGTTCACGCTGCCTGACCCTGGCATGGGCACCAGCCAATGGCTGATGGTGGCCGCCGCGTTGCTGTTGGTCGCCTCGGTGGTCGTGCCGCCCCTGGTCTCGCAACGTTTGAAGGCCGGTGAGGGTCATGGCGACTGAACTGATTTCGACCCGCCGACTGCTCGCGCTAGCGGTTGGCTGCGCCTGCGCCCTGGCCTGGAGCAGTGCCGTCCTCGGCACCGCGCCGGCACAGGCGGAATCCAGCGGTTCAGCCAAGACGATCAAAGCCGTCGACTACGACAGCGACGCCGCCAATGCTCCGTTTCCGGATCTCGCGGTGACCGTATCCCAGACCAAGGACGTCATCGCTCAGGGAGTCACGGTGAGCTGGACCGGCGGCAAGCAGTCCGCCCAGCCCGGCGGCACCGTGGGCGGAGAGAAATTCGTCCAGATCGCCCAATGCTGGGGGGACGAACCTGGCAGCAACGGCACTCGTCCGGATCGGCGAACCTGCCAGTACGGGGGCACCGGCAGCTGGGGTGCCACCCGTGACGGCAACACCATGCCGGAAAACGTCGACCCGCGGGACGCGAAGTATTCCGCTGACTTGGGCGGCTACAACTACACCGCCATCCCCTTCGTGGCCTACAACGCCGAGGGCATCGTCGATGAGGAGAAAGCCGCCGAGGACAAGGTCCTGACCAACGTCACAACCGACTCCGCCGGGAACGTTCGCCTCAAGGCGGAGCTGATCTACTTCGATAAGAACCGCTATTTCACTGCGCTGACAACCAATGAGGTCAAGTGGGCACCATCGGGAGCTGACGGCTCCGGCTCCGTGCCTTTCGAACTCCAAACCGCGATGCAATCGCCCGGGCTGGGTTGCGGCACCTCAATCACCGGAGCCGGCGGAGCTACTGTCGGGCAGTCGTGCTGGCTGGTGATCATTCCGCGGGGCACTGGCGACTCCGGCTCAAGCCTGATTAACAACCCCGGCGTCTGGTGGGATGCCTGGAAGCACCACGTAGCGGTGAAACTCGACTTCAAGCCGCTGGGAGCCCGCTGCCCGATCGGGGCTGCGGAGCGCTCGCTGGCCGGTAGTGAACTGATCGCCGAAGCCATCGGCTCGTGGCAGCCGGTGGTGTGCCAGGGCACGGACGGCGCACCCTTCGTGCTGTCGCAGATCCCTGAGTCGGACGCCCTAGTCACCGCGTCCGATACCAGGCCAAGTGCCTTGGCGCTCACCTCAAAGCCATTGGACAAGAGCCTGATCGACGCCAAGACCGACCCCCTGGTCTACGCGCCGATGGCCCTGGGCGGCGTGACGATCTCGTTTGCCATCGACGCCCAGCCGCACCCGATCAATGCCACCCCGGCGCAGCGGGCGCGCACTGGCCTTCCGCTGACCGGCATGAAGCTGACACCGCGACTGCTGGCGAAACTGCTCACCTCCTCTTACCTCGACTCCCTGCCGGGTGGGGCCAGCAAGTCGCACCTGGGCTACCAAAGCATCAAGGATCCCGGCAAGAATCCCCGGACGCTCGTCTACGATCCAGATTTTCAAGCGATCAACGATCCAGAGTGGTCGGCCCAGATCATCATTGGCCCCTCGGTGGCCGATGCCCTCAGTCCGCTCGGCCGCTCCGACCTCGCCACCCGGGTGTGGGAATACATCCTGGCTGACGCGGAGGCGAAAGCTTGGCTGGCTGGCAAGCCCGACAAGTGGGGGATGACGGTCAACCCGTGCTACTCGACCAACGCCAAAGTGAGCGCGAAGTGCCCGATTCCCACGACACCCCTCCAACTCCCCCGCGATGACTTCCCCAAGGCCGACCCGTCGGAGAAGGCTGACACCACCGAAAGCGACCCCAGCAACGGCAGCGGGCCGATCAACCTGGTCACCTACCGGCCCTACACCAGCGGCTTTTCGGATGGGGCCTATCGGGTGCTTCGCGGCGACGGGATGGTCCTAGGCGGCTGGGACGCCACCGCACGTCCGCCGAAGTTCAGCAAGGAGCAGCGCCAGCTGGTCGGCAGTAGGAAGGTGATGGCGCTCAGCACTACTTCGGCCACCCACGTCTACCAGACCGCGACCGCGCTCTTGCGGAACCCAGCCGGAAAGTATGTGGCCCCGACTGATTCCAGCTTGCTCGCGGCTGCCGCCGCAATGACCCCCACCAGCGAGCAGGCCAATGTGGTCTCCTTTCAGCAGGGCTCAGCTAAGGCCAAGGCAGCCAAGGCCGCCTACCCGCTGGCCATTCCGGTGTACGCGGCCCTGAACCCGAAGCAGACCGATGCGAAGCTGCGTGCGGCCTACTCGGAGTTCATTCGCTACGCAGTGGGCGACGGTCAGAAACCGGGCACCAATGACGGTGAACTCCCGCCGGGCTACGCCCCGATTCCGGCGAGCTGGCAGAAACAAGCCTTGACTGCGGCCGCCACCATCAAGAACGGGTCGGCACCGTCGGCCTCGACAAGCCCCACGCCGAGCCCCTCAGCCACCACCGGTTCGTCGGGATCGGGGGGATCATCGGGTTCCCAAACTCCGGCAGCCTCGGGTTCCTCGGGCTCGAGCGATCCGTCGGCAACCGGCACCAGCGCTGGCCCACGCTCAGGCGCCAACACCCCTGATGACCCGGCACTAGGCATCCTGGGCGTCGCAGTGCCCGCCACTGGCATCGTCGGCCTAGCCGCATTGCTGGGCATTCCCGCGATGGCGCGCTTCCGGCGGAGGCCGGAATGAGCCGAATCGCCCCAAAAGTTTCGGGCCGAGGGTACTGGAATACCCCCGGCCCGAAGGGATGGCCGCACCGGCGGCCACCCAGCCATCGATTGGAAGGATCGATTGATGAAGTTTAACCGACCCCTCGCTCTCAGCGTCGCTGCGGGCATGGCAATTAGCGCCTTTGGCGTCGCGAACACGGCATTTGCCGAGCCCGTGTCCCAGAGCTACGTGGTTGTCGGCTCCGACACCCTGCAGGACGTTCTCAACGGCCTGGCCAACGGCACCAGCGTCTCCGGCGCCTCGGTGCGTTCGACCGCTGGCACCATGGCCATTGGTTCCTTCGATGCCACTGGCACCACCTCCATTCAGACCAAGCCGAGCGGCCCGCGTTTCGGCCGTCCCAATGGCTCTGGTGACGGCGTCAAGGCCCTGAGCCGCTCGATCGACGGCGCGCCTTACACCTCCGCCACGGTCGGCAGCCCGGCCGCGGTGGTAATCACCGGCCAGGTGGATATCGCTCGCTCGTCCTCGGGTGCAACTCAGGTCGCCGATGGCGCGCTGCGTTACATCCCGTTCGGCCGCGATGCGCTGTCTTACGCCCACTCCGGCGGCAGCAACACCGCTTTCGACAACATCGACCAGGCCACCCTCAAGGGCCTGTTCGAGTGCACCATCACCCAGGTGGGCGGCGTGACCGTCGCGCCGGTGGTCCCGCAGAGCGGCTCAGGCACCCGCAAAGACTGGCTCAGCAAGATCGGCGTCACCGAGGCGAGCATGCCGGAGGTCTCCGAGGGCGGCTGCGTTCAGGTCGGCCAGGAGCACGACACGACCACGCTTTCCAATGGCACGCCTTTCCCGGCCAACGCCGTCACCGCAATGAGCGCTGCTCAGTGGGTGGCCCAGAACACCGGTGCGGGCATCAACCGCATCGGCGCCGGGGTCAAGATCGGCTCGCCGGTCGCTGGCGTCCTGCCAACCACCGGCTCGGGCACTGCCACCGCGCCGAACCCGGCCTTCTACTCCAACACCACCTGGGGCCGCGATACCTACATCGTGGTCGAAAACGCCCGGGTGACCGTCGGCGATGCGAAGTACGACGCCAACCTCGCCAATGTGGTGAGCACCGCCGCGACCAAGCTCGGCAACATCACCAGCTCGCTGCCGGGCCAGGCCGGATCGGTGAAGAAGAAGTACGGCTTCCTCGCCCCGACCAACACCACTCCCTTCCGCGCCGCACTCGCGTCGTGATCCCGGTCATCACCCACCCATCGACCTGCAAAGGACTCTGACATGAAAACCAGCAGCAAACTGCGCGCGGCCCTGGTCGGCGCACTAACCCTTGGCCTGATGGCCGGTGGCGCAGCCACCGCCTTCGCGGCCCCCGGCGATGTCCTCAACCCACAGGCGAACGGCTCTAAGGGCTCGTTCTTCCTGTGGGACGCCAACACCGGCGACTATGTCGACGGGAACACCGCTCGGGTCTACACCCGCGACGAAGCCCTCATTGCCTCGGCTAACTCGACTGACGTGCTGTCCGAGATCAACCCGGCCGCGACCCGGCCAGTGACCGGCGCCACCTCATTCACCCAGGTACTGCGCTTCATCTCCGCCAAGACGACTGCGGACCTCAACGGTGGCACCAACACCTGGAAGTCGTGGTCGGTTGACTCCGCCGCTGGCCCCAACGGTGGCACCCTGACGCCGGACTTCACCCTCGACGCGTTCGGTGCCGGCGTCAACGACATCGTCGCTGCCGGTGGTTCCTACTACTACGGCGTGGCTTACACCATCAACAACGGTGTGACCCCCGTCGGCGCGGTTTACCGGGAGATCAACATCACCGCCGGTAGCGGCAACTACACCGTTAGCCCGGTCGAGGTTGAGGCACCTGCGGTTGTTGCGGTGAACACCACCACGGCCCTGGCGGCCAGCCCGACGTCGCTAGACGCGGGTAACACCACCACCCTCACCGCCACGGTCGCTGCGGCCGATGCGTCCACCGTTGTCGGCAACGTTGAGTTCTTCAAGGGCGCCGACAGCCTGGGCTCGGTCGCGGTCTCTGGTGGTATCGCTGCCAAGACCGTCGTCGTGGGCACCGCCGGTGCTCACACCTACTCGGCGAAGTTCGTGGCCAACGCCAACTTCAATGCGTCCACCTCGGCCGACGTCACTGTCACCGCCGTCGTGCCGGCGGTCGTGATGCCGCCGATGGCTCCTTCAGACAACGCTCTGAACGCCAGCACGGCTCACGGTGCAACCGCTTCCTACAATGCGACGACCCACGCTGCCACGCTGACGGTTGACGCCGCCAACAACGGCAGCACCTTCCACACGTTCGTCTACTCCACGGCCACCTACCTCGGTGATTTCGCCGTGGCTGGCGGCACCATCACTGCTGACGTCTCCATGCTGGACGCTGGCGACCACAAGATGGCTATCACCAACACCATCGGTGACGTGGTCGCGTGGGCAACCTTCACCAAGACCGACGCTGCGATCGACCCGTCTTTCACCAAGCAGATCAACGCTGACGTCGCCAACGCCCAGACCCCGGCTGATGGCGAGTTCTCGCTGACCAACCTTTCCGGCAGCGTCGTCAACCTGACCAACCCGGCCCTGGTCAACGGCCAGTCCGTGGTTTCCGGTGAACTCGGCAACTTCAAGGTCACCGACCTTCGCCAGGTTTCCAAGCCCGGCTGGGATCTGAGCACCACTGTGGCCGACTTCACCAAGGGCGGCGACACGATCGCTAAGTCCGCTCTGGGTATCGCACCCAAGGTCGTCAGCCAGGCCGGATCCGGCGCCACCGCCCCCACCATGGGTGCGGCGCAGGTCTCCGGAGCAGCCGTCTACCCGTGGGACTTCGCCGAGTTGGCCGGAAGCGCCTTCTCCGGTGTGAGCACCTACAACGCCGACCTGGTCTTCACCGCTCCCGCGGGCAAGCCGGCCGGTACCTACTCCTCAACCCTCACCCTGACGCTGATCTCCAAGTGATCTTGGCCGGGTGAGGTCGCAGCCTGCGGCCTCACCCGGTGATCAGCAGCAGTCGTAGACCTCGTCCGCGCTCAGGCCCACAAGGCCGGGGCGCGGACGAGCTGCATCTACCGCGCGAGGCGCCGACCAGAGCCGTTCGCGCGCTGTTCACTCCGCAGCCCCACAAGCGCAACTCAACACCGCCTCAAGAACCCCAAGGTAGAGACATGACACCTGTGCCCGTCTTGCGCCGCCTCGGTGCGCTGCTGACCATCGCCGTGCTCGCTGTCGGGAGCGTGGCGCTGACCGCCACCACCGCCCAGGCTGAGGACACCGTCGGCATCGCGATTTCGCCGGTCGATGCGAAGGGCAAGACCGACGGACGCAGCCGGTTCACCTATCAGGCCGACCCCGGCCAGAAGGTCACCGATCACGTGCGGGTGAGCAACGCGGGCACCACCCCGCTGAAAGTGACCGTCCTGGCCGCCGACGCCTTCAACGAAGCCAACGGCGACTTCTCGCTGCGCGATAGCGCCACCGACAAGGCCGGGGCCGCCTCCTGGGTCAGCTTCAACGGCTCGCCGCAACTGAAGATCAACCTCAAAGCTGGCGAATCGCGAACCGTCCCGTTTACGGTGACGATCCCGAAGGACGCGACCCCCGGCGATCACGCCGCCGGAGTGTTGGCCTCGGCCACCACTGAGGGCCAGGTGCGGGTGGAGCGCCGAATCGCCAACCGGATGTACGTGCGCGTCTCTGGCGACCTGCAGCCGATTCTCACCATCAGCAGCTTCTCCGGCACCTACCACTCCGGTTTCAACCCGCTGGACGGCTCGATCACTGTGGCCGCCACGGTCACCAACAGCGGCAACGTGGCCTTGGAGGGCACCAACACCATCTCAACCAGCACCTGGTTTGGGCTGGGCGTTGGCCAGACCGTCCGCACCGAGCTACCGGAGATCTTGCCGGGCAACACCTCCACCGTGACCTTCGAAGTTGGCGGCATTCCGCAGGTGGGCTACGGCGTGGTGCGAATGCTGGTGCAGGGCGGCATCTCCGGGGACGCCCCCGACCCCGGCCCGCTGCCGGTCATTCAGCGCGACGCCCTGGTGTGGGCCATCCCGTGGCTGCTGGTTGGGCTGGTCGTGCTCGGGGTTGCCGGGTGGTTCTTCCTGCGCTGGCGCCGCGACCGCGAAGACCAGGCCGCCCGCGAATGGGCCGAACAGACCGAAGCCGAGGCGCTCCAGCGCGCCCAGGAGGTTCTCGACGAGCAGCGAGCCACCAAGGCCGCCGAGTCCGGTGAGCCGCTGCGCCAGGGCGGCACTGAGCTGGGCGACAGCCAGGCCGGGGAGGACAGCCGGTGAGGTTCGCCCGCCACCTCACCACCACAGTGCCTGCGGTCGTTGGCGCCGCGTTAGTCGTCCTGCTACTCAGCGTGGCGCCTACGTTGGCCGCCACCACACCCCCTCCACAGGACGACGTCGGCCTGAACGTGGAGGTAATCAGCAGCAGTCCGACCTCTTCGGCCAGTGGCACCCCCACGCCGAGCAGTTCGACCACGCCCGCCGCTACTGCTACCCCGACCAGCGCCACCAACGCGCCAGTCCCCACCGGCTCCCAGCCGGGCGGCTCGCCCTCACCGAGCACCATCGTCAGCCCCGGGGAAGAACAAACTATCGGCGGGGTGCTCTACGTCAGCGCTCTGACCTGGGTCTATTCGCCGTCGTTCAATCCGCTGGACGGCAGCGTTGACCTGCACTTCACCGTCCGCAACGTCTACCCCGGCGAGGTCTCCGGGTCAGCCAGGTTCTGGCTGACCGGCCCTTTCGGCGTGCCTGTTGGCCAACCGGTGGAGTTCCCGGTGGAGGCGATCAAGGCGGGGGAAACCCGGCTGGTCACCGCCAGGATCAACGGCCTAGCGCAGTGGACGGTGGTGACCGCCAGCGCCACCTTCACCCCGCCAGCAACGTTGGGCGAGCTCAAGCTGACGCCGCTAACCCGCACCACTTTGGTGTGGTACCTGCCCTGGTTCGTTTTGCTGCTGGCGGCGATGGTGACCACCTGGCTGCTCGAACGCCGCCGCCGTCAGTTGCGCCGAGCCGCCCAGGCTGGCCCTGATCAGGAGGCGTCGGGGTGATCGAGACGACCAGCACAGTGGCCGAGATTTCCGCCGACGCCACCGCAGCGCCGCCGCCCGCGCAGGCGGCAACCAGCGGCGAACGACCTTCGGCTCGCCGCAGCGCGGGCACCCGCCCACCACGGCCACCGCACCGTCGGCCGAAGCCGAACCGGCTGCGTGAGCCACTTAGCCCGCGCGAACTGGTGATCAAAGGCGCAATGAGCATGACAGCAGTCGTGTTGCTCGGCTTCGTGGCCACCTTGGCCGTGTTGGGGCCGCTGCAGCACGTGATTTCCCAGCAACAGTTGCGTGGGCAATACGGCGAGCAGCTCGCTGCTGGCATGGCTCCGGTCAGCGAGGGCAACTTCGACAACGTCCTGCTCACCGACGGCGAGCCGGTGGCCCGAATTGAAATCCCGGCCCTGGGAGTCGATGAGATTGTGGCCGAAGGCACGTCCTCAGCAGTGCTGGCCAAAGGCCCCGGGCATCGCCGCGACACCGCACTGCCCGGGCAGGCCGGAGTGACCGTGCTGACGGGGCGCGCCACCGCGTACGGCGGCCCCTTCGGTCGGCTACAGGAACTGCCACCGGGCGAGACGATCAGCATCATCACCGGGCAGGGTGAACACATCTATCGGGTAATCGGGGTTCGCTACGCCGGTGACCCGACCCCGGCAGCGATCACCGCCGCCAAGAGCCGACTGGTGCTGGTGACGGCGCGCGGTGGCCCGTTCATGCCCAGCGGGCTGGTGTGGGTGGACGCGGAGCTGGTCTCTGCCGTCCAGCCAAACGGAGCCCGACTCACCACCTACGCCACCTTGGCTGCCAAAGACCGCGAACTGGCCATCGACCCCAGCACCGCCTGGGCACTGGTCTTCGCCCTGCAGTTTCTACTGGTGGCCGAGGCTGCCGCGGTGTACGCCCGTCGCCACTTCGGCGGCCGCAAGACCTGGATCGTCATGATGCCGGTGCTCCTGCTCAGCGGCCTGCTGGTCGCCGATCAGGTGACCCGCCTGCTGCCAAATCTGATGTGACCGATGACAACCACGAAGGTAACCATGGAGAGCCCAGCTAGCTTCGGCAGCGCCAGCGGCGACATCACCCAGGTGCTGCCGCCACCGCCGCGACCAACCGACTTCCGTCCCGCTGAGCTGTCCGCAGCCCAGACCCAGCCCATTCAGGTCGTCCAGACCCTGCCCGACCCGACCCACCCCGCCGAGTCGGCGGCACCCGAAGGCAACTCGGGCGTGGGTGGTCTGCAAGCCCGCAACGTCTCGGCCTGGTTCGGCGATCATCTGGTGCTCGACCGGGTCAGCCTCGATATGCAGGCCGGTCAGATCACTGCCCTGATCGGGCCGTCCGGGTGTGGCAAGTCGACCTTCCTGCGCATTCTCAACCGAATGCACGAGCTGGTGCCCTCAGCCTCGCTAGCTGGCGAAGTGCTGCTAGACGGCGACGATATCTATGACCGCCGGCATCGCCTGATCGATGCCCGCAAACACATTGGCATGGTCTTCCAGAAGCCGAACCCGTTCCCGGCGATGTCGATCTATGACAACGTCGTGGCGGGTTTGAAGCTGACCGGGGTGCAGGTAAGCCGGGATCGCCGCGACGAGCTGGTTGAGACCAGCCTGATCAGGGCTGGCTTGTGGAAAGAGGTGCGCAACCGGCTTCGCCAGCCCGGCGGCGGCCTTTCCGGCGGCCAGCAACAGCGGCTCTGCATCGCCCGCTCCTTGGCGGTTCGTCCCAAGGTGCTGTTGATGGACGAGCCGTGCTCGGCTCTTGACCCGACCTCCACCAGGGTGATCGAGGAAACCATGTTGGAGCTGCGAAACCAGGTGACCATCGTTATCGTCACCCACAACATGCAGCAGGCCCATCGGGTTTCCCAGCAGTGCGCGTTCTTCCTGGCCAGCTTGGGCAAGCCGGGCGTAATCGTGGAGCACGGCGACACCGAGGCGATGTTCACCGAGCCGCAGGATCCGCGCACTTTCGACTACGTCAACGGCCGCTTCGGGTGAGCAGATGCTGACCAAGCTGATTCCCCCAGAACGCCGGACAGCCTGGCGGGGCGTGGCCACCAGCCTTGGAGCCAGCGCAGTGGTGTTGGGCGTGGTGGCCGCGATCATTGGCGGGTTGTCCATCGCGGCCTTCCAGCGCACTTCGGCCGCAGCGCTGGCCCCGGTGCCGGTAGCAGTGCCGGCCACCGAAGAACCAGCGACTGCGGCCCAACCAACCCGTGCCCTGCCCAGTTCGGTCGGACCCAGTTCAGCGGCGATGGCGCCAACCAAGCGAATCGATCAAGCCTGGGCCCAGCGCGTCTCAACCCGCACCGGCATTCCGTTTCGCGCCTTGCTGGCTTATGCCTCCGCCGGGGTGCAGGTGAGCTCAGAGCAGCCCAGCTGCGGTCTGGCCTGGAACACGCTGGCTGCCATCGGGCTGACCGAATCGGCCCACGGCAGCCACGGCGGGGCTCAGTTGCTGGCCACCGGTGATACTGCGCCGGCGATTCGTGGCCCGGCGCTGAACGGACACGGCGTGGCCGCCATTCGCGACACCGATCAGGGCCGCTGGGACGGCGATGCAGCCTGGGATCGCGCCGTCGGGCCGATGCAGTTCATCCCGTCCACCTGGCGCAAATGGGGGGCGGACGGGAACGCCGACGGCGACGCCAACCCGAATCAGATCGATGATGCCGCCCTTAGTGCTGCCCGCTATCTGTGCGCATCCGGCTCGATGCGAACCGCCGCTGGCTGGCGGGCCGCGGTGTTCTCCTACAACCATTCGAGCGCCTACGTCGACAAGATTGCCAATGCCGCCAACCGCTATGCGGCCCAGGCCGGCCAATGAGCCACCCGGCGCCGCCGCTGGACGCGTCCCTGTTTGGTGGACGGTATCGGCCCGGTGCCCTGCTGGGGGTTGGTGGATCGGCGTCGGTCTATCGCGCCGACGACCTTGACCCAGCAGCCACGGATTCGCAGGTGGCGCTGAAGGTGCTGCACCCACACCTGTGTGCGACCGAGAGCTCCCGGCGGGCCTTCCTGGCCGAGGCGGGACGGTTGGGCACGCTGCGACACCCCAACATCGCCGCGGTACGCGATTTCGGTCTGCACGACGCCGGAGAGGTGTTGATGCCCTGGATTGCGCTCGATTTGGCCTCCGGCCCCACCTTGGCCGAGCACGTCGCGGCCGCTGGACCGCTTTCCGGGGCCGAGTCGGTGGCGGTCCTGACCGGGGTGTTGGACGGGCTGGCGGCGGCCCACGCGGTCGGGCTGGCTCACCGCGATGTCTCGCCGGGCAATGTCGTGCTGCACGGCCTGGGCTGGCTCACTCACCAGGTGCGCCCCGAGCTGGTTCGGCTGATCGACTTCGGTTTGGCCGATGTGGCCGGACGCAGCACGCTCGGCAGCGATTTGTTGCTGAGTGGTGAGGCCAGCCAGGTGCGCACAGTGGTCGGCAATCTCGCCTATCTCTCCCCCGAGCAGGCTTCGGGCCAGCCGGTGAATGCTGCCGGTGACCTCTACCAGGCCGGGGCGGTGCTCTACTTCGCGCTCACTGGGGCCCCGCCGTTTCCCCGCAGCAGCGTGGAGGCTGTGTTGCGGGCGCACCTGTCGGCACCGCCGCCGGTGCCCTCGGCCTTGCAGCCCGCCGCTAGGCGCCTGGACAAGGTGGTCACCACCGCCATGGCGAAGCGCACCGAAGACCGCTTCGCCGACGCTGCCGCCTTCCGGGAGGCGCTGCTGAGCGCTTGGGCCCGCCCGGAAGGTGGCCTGGCTGAGGCCGCGACCGGCCCGGCTTACCCGACCACCCGGTTGATCGATGCTGGCGGCGCCGGCTCGGCCACCCAGCCACCACTCACCCGGCTGAATGCCACTGGACGCCGCGCGGCTCTCGATTACCTCAGCCCAACTGACCCGGGCCCGGCGGCCGTGTCCCGGCCAACCCAAGCTTCCGGCGTCGCCGATGAGCCCGGCGGTTCGGCGGCGGGCATTGCCGTGGCCGCCATTGCCGGAGTGGCCGTGTTGGCGGTGTTGAGTGCCTTCACCGCCACCGGCACGGCGGCCCGTCCCGCGACCTCAGCCGCAACCTCGGCTGCCGCTGCGCCAACGAGTGCTCCGCCTTCGGCTCTGCCCACCGCAACGGCGGTGGTACCGGTGCAGGTTCCGGCGTTGAGTGGCTCGCTGGCCGAGGCCGAGGCCAGCCTCAATGCCGCAGGCCTGGCCGTGGGCGTCATCACCAAGATCCCGTCCGCCCAGTCTGCGGGCACCGTGCTCGGCCAAACGCCCCAGGCGGGCCGGTCCGTCACCCCCGGCGCCAAAGTCGACCTTCGCATCGCTTCCGGCTCAAACATCGTTCCTACCGTCGACGGCCTCACTGTGGCCGAGGCGCGGGCCGCGCTGAGTGCAGCTGGGTTCACCGGGTCGAGCCCGGCAGGCTACCCAGAGGAGGCGGTGGTCAGCGGGTCGCGACCAGCCGCTGACGTCTTGTTTCACCTCGGCGGCACGGTGTTTTTGACCGTGGCGAACCCGACTCCGATCGCGAGCGAACCCGGCCCAACACCGTCGATTTCGAGCCCGCCGTGAGCCCGAGGACGGCCGCGCTGGGGGCGGCATTTGGAGCGGTTGCCAGTGCCACTGTTGGCCAGTCGGCCAAAGTCGCCGCACAGCGCTTCCGCAGCGCTCGCCAAGCTGCCATTATTTCGGTCGTGAACATCGTTCCGCAGCGCCCCCGCATGGGCGCCACCCACCTCTTGCGCACCCTTTTCGCCGGCCTGCTGGCCACCGCCGTCCTCGCCTCAGCGCTGCCGGCAACCCTGGCCCGCGCCGATGACGAAGTGAGCATTCCCGATGCAGCTCTGAAGAGCTGCATTAGCGCCGCTTTGACCGCGGACCACCTGCCCGTCGACTTCACGGCTGCGAATCTCGGCAACCTGGCAAGCATCAGCTGCGACCGTGACCGCGATGGAGTGATCCGGAGCCTCGCTGGTCTCGAGCTCTTTGCTGAATCGAAGCTCACCAGCCTCGACGTCAGCCACCACCACATCAACAGTCTGCTGCCGTTGACGGGCCTGAACCTCTCGGTCCTCGACGCGAACCACAACCACATTGCCAGCGTCGCGGGGCTAGAAGGCCTAAACGCTACTGCCTCGATCGACTTGTCGTACAACTTCATCAAAGACTTCGGCCCACTACCCGACGACCTCACCCCCACCATCGATCACCAGTTGGTCGGCTACAACAACATCAAGAGGGGTCAGTCTTTCGACTTCGGCCTGCGTACGATCACCGGCGAGGCAATCTGCCCGACCATCACACCAGTTGCCGAGTGCCACAACGGAATCGCCACTTTCACCACCATCGGCCGCTACGCACTTGAGACGCCCAACAACTTCAAGTCCGGCATCTACATCGACCCCGATCAGATCACTCCGACCGATCAATGGCTCGGCGGCAGCGTGCGCGTCGGCGGTTTCCTGAGTTCAGGATGGGTCAGTGGCTGGAACCCGGAGCCAACTTCGTGGCAACTCGACTGGTACCGCGACGGCCGGCTGGTTCAACGAGACACTCCCGCAGGGTCAGCCATCCCCCGCTATTACGTCACCGCAGTTGATTTGGGCCATCAACTGGTGTTGTGCCGCACCGGCTACCTAGACGGCTACTCCGCTGTCAGAGTCTGCTCGAACCCGTCCCGGGTTGAGCCCGGGCTCCTGGAGAACACCCGCCGCCCCCGGCTAATCGGCACGAGCAAGGTCGGACGCACCTTGCGGGTAGATCCTGGCCAATGGCCAGCCGGAGTGACCATCAAGTACCAGTGGCGGCTGAATGATCGCCCCCTCAAAAAGGTCACCTCGAACAAGCTGAAGCTCAAGAAGTCCTATCGCACCGAGTGGATCCAGGTGGTGGTCATAGTCAGCAAACCGGGCTACTCGACCGTCCGCCTTGATACCCAGGCCATGCGCGTCCGCCGCTAGTCAGGACGGCTTGCGCATGCCCGGCAGCCGCCGGGCCAACTCCGATTCGAACAGCTTGCGCACTGCGGCAGTGTCGATCTTGCCGTCGAGCATGGGCAGGGATTTGTTGAAGGTCTTCTGACAGACCACCAGCCAGGCCTGGCCCATCGCGAGGGTGAAGCCGGAGGCCACCGAGGCATTGATCACGCCACCGGCAATCGATCCTGCCCCGGGAATGAACTTCAGCAGACTGGACGCGGCCGCCCGTCCGGCCGAGGTGGCCAGTGAGGTGGAGGCCACCGCCAACAGCGCCGACTTCTCCAACCCAATGCCATGCAGGTGGGCTATTCGAGCCATCATCGACAGCTGAATCGGCACCAGCACCACCGCCGAAGAGAACGGGATCGGTACGGCGGCGGCCGCCGCCGAAGCGGTTACCGCTGCCGCGATGGCTTGGTGCGACTGGTTCGCCTTGAGCTCCAGATCGATCTCTTGGGCTGCGACGAGCGCTGCTCTAACTGCCTCAGGTGCAAGGTGAAAGGTGGCCCGCAACACCTCAATCAAGCCGTAAGCCGGCTGACCAGAGAACTGGTCCCTCATCGCGTAGGTCAGGAACGGACGACCGCCATAGATCGGCAGGCCGCGCGCCTCAATCTGGCGAGCCAACTCGACCGCGTCCGGATGGAATTGGCCATCGCGCATCGGCACCTGGGTGAGCACCACGATCACCGGAATCTCCAGGTCAGCCAGGGTGCGAACGAACCGGGCCTCGACATCTTCGAAGCGTCGATCCATGCCGCGCACGCAATACCAGGCCACATGAATCTGCTCGTCAATGGGCTTGCCGCGGGAGTCTTTGACCGCCTTGGTCAGCTCTTTGATCAGCTCATCATCGTCACGGCCGATCTCGAGCCCGCGGGTGTCGATCACGCCAAGGGTGCCGCGCCGGTCCAAATACAGATGAGAGCCCACGGTCACCGGGGCGCCGATACCGGTGGGGGCCACCCGCTCGCCGAAGATCGCATTCACCAAAGTGGACTTGCCCACCCCGGTCTTGCCGAACACGGCCAGGTTTACTCGCCCGAGCTGTTCAGCCTGTGCGGCGTACTCGGCGTTGAAGGATTCGGTGAACCATTGCGTCACGTAGTCAGCCTATTGATCCCGAGCCCGCGCACCACCCCGACCGACCCCGACGGCACCCGGACGCTGCCCTGGTAGCCCCGGGAGGGTCAGGAGGTGATCGCCTTCACTTGCTGCCCGGTCAGCACCGCGATCACCGCATCGGTGGTGACCTGCAGATAGCTGCGGCCATCCTCGGCGATGGTCTCTTGGTCGAAGTAGTGCCGCTTGCCGTTGTGATGCATCGGGCCGAGCTCGATCACGTCGATCCGGCCGTCTCCCAGCGCATCATTCCAGGGCGAAAACGCCGCGTGCGGCCAACGTCCGGCGAACATCACCCCACCGAGCTTCTCCAAAATGTCCTTGCTGCCCCGCAGATGCCACAGGTGTTCGACCCGGTTGAGCCCGGGGTCATCGCTCAACATGCCGCCGATAGAGACCACCCGCACCGGCATCTTGCCGAGCCCGAGGAAGGCGGCCGCCCCTATCGAAATCTGAGCTCCGCCACTCCAACCGATTAGCGTCACCGGCTTGCCACCGTCCAACTGATAGCCGTTGCGCCGCAAGGCAAGCACCACCTCGCGGGCCGTGCCGATGTTGTACGCCGGGCCGTAGCGCCGATCTGCGCTGACAAACAGCTGCATCGCGTTGCGGGCGTTGACCAGCATGCCGGCAACCGCATCCGGGTTCTTCAGCCGCGTCTTTTCCACCCGCCGCCACAACCATGACAGGGGACGTTGCGCAGTCAGGCCCCGGTTGGCCACCGAATAGGGGAACACGTCGCGAATCAGGCAAGTGTTGGGCAGGGCAGCGATGGCCGCGATCAGCGGCTCCTCCTCCGGTGGCACCGAGTGGCCGTCAATGGCTCCAATTCCTGACAGGTACACCACATAGTGCTCATACGGTTCGGGGGTGTCGTCGCCGTCGTCCTCGACGAGAATGTCATTGACCAGCTGGGCGGCTTCATCGGCACCCTTGTGCGACCACCAGCCCAGCGCGTCCAGCGGGGCGACGGTCAGCGCCAACAGGGTGAAAATGCCCAGGCCGATCAACAACAAGGTGATCATCAGCGCTCACCCTCAGCCCGGAAGCCCGCGTCCAGCGGCATGAACATCTGCCCGCTGAGCAGGTCATGCCCGGTCATCATGGACGGTTTGCCGGTTACCACCCGCCAGATTCGATCGCCTACCCAGGAGACCGGACGCGACAAACCCCACGACAACAGCTGCATCACTCCCCAGCCGATCAGGGTGATCAGCAGACTGGAAAAGAAACCGGCCTGGAAAAGCACAGCCACCACGATCCACAGCGTGAGCACCCCCCAGGCCTGCAACAGTCGGGTGATCGCCGGGCCGGCATAGGGAATCAGACCCAGGAACCCGAAGACCATCGGCGCAGTGGCCAACATCACGCCACGCAGGATTGGGACAAGGCCCGGAGTGTGCCCCACCACTAGCGGACCAATGACGGCGATCATCAACGCCTGGAGTACATACAGCAGCACCATCGCCACCCCGTTGAGCAGCAAAGTGACCAGAAACCGCCACCCGCGCACCCGGTTCAGGAACAGCACCACCGAGTCGCCGAACAAGGTGGAGATACCGGCCAGGGCGGCCACCGTCGCCGAAATTTGTAGATTCAACGGATGGGTGCGAAACCACCCCAAGGTGTTGGAGTCGAGAGTGAGCATCGTCCAAATGGCCAGGCCGACGGAGGCGATGAAGTCGAGGAATCCGTCCACCACTCGCCCTTTCGCACGTCCGCCCGGCGGTTTTGACGATACTGCACCGGGCCGGCTAGCCCACCGCCGTTTTCCCAATCCCCCTGCTCAAGTTGGGCACGGTTCCAACTAGCGCAGCGCTAATTGGAACCGTCCCCCTGAGCAGCTCACCGGAACCGTCCCCCTGAGCAGCTCGCGGGGACGGTTCCGCTGCGCAGCTCACGGGGACGGACCACGCGGGGGCTAGCTCAACTGAGGCAACAGCTTGGGCAGTTCCCGGCGCAGGATCTTCCCGGCAGCCGAGCGCGGCACCTTTTCCACGAAAGTGACCCCACCGAGTCGCTTGTAGCTCGCCACCTGGCCAGCCAACCAATGGGTCAACTCGTGCCCGCTTACCTCGGCACCCTCGCGCAACTGCACAAGCCCATGCGGGATCTGCTCCCCGGCGATGGCAGACGCCAACCCCAGCACCCCCGCGTCGGCAACCGCCGGATGCGAGCACAGCAGGGCCTCAAGCTCGGCCGGCGCCACCTGGAAGCCACGACGCTTGATTAGCTCCTTGATTCGATCCACGATGCGCACCACGCCTTCGGCGTCGACCGTCACCAAATCACCGGTGTGCACCCAACCGCCAGCATCCAGCACCGCGTCAACATCGCGCGGGACGCCCAAGTAGCCGAGCATCGCGTTGGGGCCGGTGCACCAAAGCTCGCCCGGCTCGCTTTGACCCTCGGCAGGCACGGCCACGTCCAGCCCGGATTCGGGATCGACCACCCGGAAGCGCACATTGGGCACGGCCAGGCCGATGGTGCTCAAGTCGATGTCGCGCCGATCCAGCGGAATCACGTGGGTCACTGGCGAAAGCTCGGTCATGCCGTAGCCCTGCACCACCCGGGTGTCCAGGCGCGACTGAATAGCCTCGCCCACGGGGCCGTCCAGCGGGGCCGCGCCGGAAACGATCAGGCGAACACTGTCCCAACTCACCGTGGTGACCCCCGGATGCTTGGCCAGGAAGGCGGCCACCGGCGGCACCACAAACAAGATGGTTGGACGGTACTTGGCGATGATTTCGAGGAAGGCGTGCGGCGCGAAGCTCGACATCGTGTATTGCGGGAACCGGCGGAACAGCCCGTAGTTGAGGTTGGTGGTCATGCCGTAGATGTGGCTGTAGGGCAGGAAGGCCACAATCGAGTTGTCCTCGCCCAGCGGCAGCAGCACCTCATTGAATTGCAGCAGATTCGCCACCAGATTGCGGTGACTCAGCATGACGGCCTTCGGCATACCCGAAGTGCCAGAGGAGAACGGCAGACAGGCGATGTGGGTCGCCGGCTCGATGCTCACCTCAGGCAGATCTGGGACCGTGGCCACCAGCTCAGCCCAGGCAGTGTGGGCAGCATCGATTCCTGAGCCTGTCGAATCGATCCCTGAGCCTGTCGAAGGGTCAAGGACGATCACCGCTTCGGGTGCCAGCCCGGCTGTCGCCGCGGCCTCGGCCACCTTCGGCAACAGCAGCTGGTTGGTAATCACGAAGCTGGCCTTGGTCTCCCGCAGTTGGCGAGCGATCTCGCTGGCCACCGCCGCCGGATTCACCGGCGAAGTGGCCGCGCCCGTCCGGGCGATCCCGTGGAAAGCCGCGGCGTACTCCGGGCAGTTCGGCAGGTCGATCGCCACCGCGTCCCCAGTGCCAATGCCGTGAGCCGCCAGCCAGGTGGCCACCGCATCGGTAGCCTGCTTCACCTCACCGAAAGTGAGCGTGGCGCCGGTTTCCGGGTGGACGAAGGCGACCCGCGCGGCATCGGTCTCAGTTAGGCCGGCGAAGATCAGGTCGTAGAGAGCCACCGGTGGGATCTCGATATCAGGCAATGGGCCACGGTGCTCCATGCGTACTCCGATCACTGGAATGAGCGGCATAAGCGTAGGGGTCAGCCGCCGGTTTCCACACCCCCCAAACCTCGCCTTTTTCTGCCCTGCTGCCACCGCCGCACCGCGGGCCAACAGCAGGCCTCGTCAGCCCGCGTTGCCCGCTGGGGCAAGGTGGCTCAAGGGGGCCCCTCACTAGGGGCGGAACGAAGCCAAGCCAAAGGCAGATAGACTTGTCGGGTTTCCCGAAATAGACCGGAGTTTTCCATGTCCGTCCGCGCCGACCTGCGCAACGTCGCCATCATCGCCCACGTAGACCACGGCAAGACCACCTTGGTCGACGCCATGCTGTGGCAATCCGGCGCCTTCCGCGCGAACCAGGACGTCAACGCCCGGGTAATGGATTCGATGGATCTGGAGCGCGAAAAGGGCATCACGATCCTGGCCAAGAACACCGCAGTCGACCACACGATGGCCGATGGCCAGCAGCTCACCATCAACATCATCGACACCCCCGGCCACGCCGATTTCGGTGGCGAGGTCGAACGCGGCCTGGAAATGGTCGACGGCGTCCTGCTGCTGGTGGATGCCTCCGAGGGCCCGCTGCCCCAGACCCGGTTCGTGCTGCGCAAGGCGCTGGCCAAGAACCTGCCGATCATCGTGGTGATCAACAAGGTTGACCGCCCTGACGCTCGCATCGACGAGGTCGTTGAAGAGGTCTACTCCCTCTTCCTTGACCTGCTCGACGACGACGAGGCCCACCACCTCGACTTCCCGATCATCTACTGCGCCGCCAAGGCTGGCCGGGCCTCGATGAACAAGCCCGAAGACGGCGGCATGCCTGATTCGGAAAACCTGGAGCCGCTGTTCACCCTGATCACCGACACCATTCCGGCGCCGGTCTACACCGAGGGCGCCCCGCTGCAGGCCCATGTGACCAACCTGGACGCCTCGCCCTACCTGGGCCGTCTGGCGCTTTGCCGGATCGTCGAGGGCACCATCACCCGCGGACAAACGGTGGCCTGGTGCCGTCATGACGGAACCATCACCAACGTCCGCCTCTCCGAACTACTGATGACCCACGCGCTGGAGCGGCTCCCTGCCGATTCGGCTGGCCCCGGCGACATCGTGGCCATCGCCGGTATTCCCGAGATCACTATCGGCGAGACGATCGCTGATCCGGCCGATCCGCGGCCGCTGCCGCTGATCATTGTCGATGAGCCGAGCATCTCGATGACCATCGGCATCAACACCTCTCCGCTGGCCGGCAAGGTCGGCAAGCTGCTCACCGCCCGCCTGGTGAAGAACCGCCTCGACACTGAGCTGATCGGCAATGTGTCGATCCGGGTGCTGAACACTGAGCGTCCCGATACCTGGGAGGTGCAGGGACGTGGCGAGCTGCAGCTGGCCGTCCTAGTGGAGATGATGCGCCGCGAGGGCTTCGAGCTGACCGTCGGCAAGCCCGAGGTGCTCACCCGCATGGTCAACGGCAAGCTTGAGGAGCCGGTTGAGCGACTCACCGTCGACGTCCCCGAAGACCACGTCGGCACTATCAGCCAGCTGATGGGCACCCGCCGGGCGCGGATGGAGCAGATGGTCAATCACGGCACCGGCTGGGTGCGCGTCGAGTACGTCATTCCGGCTCGCGGCCTGATCGGCTTCCGTACCGAATTCCTGACCGAGACCCGCGGCACCGGCATCATGCACCACGTCTTCGAGGGCTACGAGCCATGGTCTGGCGAGATCAAGACCCGCCAGTCCGGCTCGCTGGTTGCCGACCGTACCGGCACGGTGACCGGCTTCGCCCTGTTCAACCTGCAGGAACGCGGCACCTTGTTCGTCTCGCCGACCGAAGAGGTCTACGAGGGCATGATCGTTGGGGAGAACCCGCGTCCCGAAGACATGGACGTGAACCCGACCAAGGAGAAGAAGCTATCCAACGTCCGCTCCTCCACCGGAGACGAATTGGAGCGGCTGATTCCCCCGCGCCTGCTCAGCCTTGAGCAGGCCCTGGAGTTCTGCCGCGGTGATGAGTGCCTAGAGGTCACGCCGAAGAACGTCCGCATCCGCAAGGTCGTCCTGGACGCCAACGAGCGCGCCAAGACCCGCAGCCGAGCCAAGAAGGCCTAACCGAAGCTCCAACGGGATCGCCGGAGGGCGTTTTCGCCCACCGGGATTGAAAACCCATCCCCTCATCAGTCCGCAATGGCTCTCCCCCTCTAAGCTGACCGACGATGGACACCTTGGAACCCCGATGACATCCCCCACCGGCTGGGATGTGACGGGCTACTACGCTGCCCAGCTTCTCCCTGAGCAGGCACCACCTGACGCGACCGTCCGGGTCGTCGAGCTTGGCATCATCACTGCGCGCCCACTGCAGCTGGGCGACATTCTCGGCGGCGCGTTCCGAGCTGTCCGCTATTCCCCGGTAACCATGTTCGGGGTGACCCTGATGGGCATCTTGATCGCCCAGGTTCTGGCACTGGGGGTGGGCGCCATCCTCAGTCGGGAGTTTGATCTGGCCGGATTCTCTGACGAGTTCGGCGGACTCGGCCCGATGGCCACCTGGGCCACCTTCGCCAGCTACCTCAGCACGGCCCTCGCCACTTTGGTCCTAGGAATCGGCCTGACCTACGCCGTCCACGAGGCAGTGTTCGCCCGGCGAGCGACCCCCGCCGACACCCTGCGCCGCATGAGGTCACGGGTGGGGGCCATGCTCGGGTTCAGCGCGCTGGTCGGGGTGGGCATCATGGTCCTTGCCTTGCTGATTGCGTTCGTGGCAAACACCGCGAGCGGCACGGCGAACGCCGGTCTGTGGCTGGTGCTGATCCCGCTCGTGCTCGCCACCCTGGTCGTGGTGCCGTGGTTGAGCATTCGCCTGTTGCTGGTGCCGCCAGCGATTGCCATCGAGAAACTCGGACCCTTGCGCGCGATTCGTCGCAGCTGGGAACTCACCCGTGGCCAGTTTTGGCGCCTCTTTGGCATCTATCTGCTGTCGTCCCTGCTCATCTCGATGGCCACCAACATGGTCTCCACCGTGTTTTCCTTTGCCGCGCTTCTGGTGAGCGTCGCGAATCAGGAAGTGGGTCTGGTCGCGGCGATGGTCGCCTCCACCGTGGCCACGGTGGTGTTGAGCCTCCCCCTCACGACGGCGGTAGTAACCCTGCTTTATGTGGACACTCGCATTCGCCACGAGGGCTACGACCTCACCATTGCAGAGGCGCTGTACGGATGAGCCCGCCCCTGACCCCGGACGCCGACGAGGCCCGTCGCCAGCTCACCGAGGAACTCTCCAAGCCCATCTATGCCGATCCCGGTAGTTGGCTCCTCGACGTCTGGAACCGGGTGCTCGACTGGCTGAGCGGCGGCACCCCGCCATCGGCGGGCCTGTCCACCGGGCAGCTAGGCGGGATCGTCCTGGTCGCCGTGGTCTTGGCCGCCATCATCGTGTGGTCCACCTTGGGGCCCCTCCAGCGTCGCCGCCGCGCCGAGAAGGCGTTGTTTGCCGATGACGAGCGCAGCGCCAGTGAGGTTCGCGCCGACGCTGTTGCTCTGGCCGCCGCCGGGGACTGGACCGCGGCGGCGCTCGCCATCTTCCGAGCGATGATCCGCACCCTTGCCGAGCGGGGCACCATCGAGGAGTTCGGCGGTATGACCGCCCATGAAGCAACCGATCAGGCCGCGGTTCGGCTGCCCGACTTCGCCGACCGTCTGGACGCCGCCGCGCAGCTGTTCGACTCCCTGGCCTACGGGCGCGGCACGGCCTCGGCCGAGCAGTACGAGCTGCTACTGGGTCTCGATACCGAGGTGGCCACGGCGACTCCCACCCAGGTGGCCGTGGTGACGGCGCCGGTGGCCGTCGCGGTTGAGGCAGTCTGATGAAGCGCCTCGTGATCGCCGGTGGCGTGGCCCTGCTGCTGTTCGCCGCCTTGGTTGTGGCGAGCGTGATGATGCCCGAAAGCCCCGAGCGGCTGCCCTACTCGGTCACCAACGCCCGTCCCGCCGGAACTCGAGCGCTCGGCCAGGTGCTGGCCGCGAACGGCGTGAAGGTCACCCAGGTGACCGCGCTGGCCGATGCGTTGGCAGCACCAGCCGGTGCCACCCTGGCCGTGGTGGTGAACGAGGAGCTCACCCCGGCAGCTATCGGCCAGCTGAGCCGGACGGCCGCGGACGTGGTGGTCGTCTACACCGGGTCTGAGGAGTCCTACACCGTCGAGGCGTTGTCCGACCACCAGGCCGAAACCACCTACTGGTGGCTCGACGCCGACAACGCCCCCCTCGACTGCACCGATCCTGATGCGCTGGCTGCCGGATCCATCACCGAGGACCCGCTGTGGGCCCTGGACAGCCTCAATGTCACCAACACCGCTTGCTTCACCGACGAATACGATGCATCGCTCTACGTCGACCTCATGACTGACGTCCACCGGGTCACCATTGTGGCGGGCCGGACCTGGCTCCAGAACGGCACCATCACCCAAGAAGGAAATGCCGCCCTCGCCCTGCGGGTGTTCGGCCGGCACGATCAACTGATCTGGTATCTGCCCGGTGCCGATGCGAAAACCGCCGCTACGAGCGAAGATGCGCAGTTCGACTCGTTCTCTCTCCTGCCGCCCTGGTCGCGCCCCGTCTTCGCCATCCTGCTAGCTGCTGGCGCGGCAGCAGCCCTGTGGCGCGGACGCCGCTTCGGTGCGCTGGTCAAGGAGCAGATGCCGGTGGAGCTGCCGGCGTCCGAAGCGTCGGCAGGGCTGGCCGGTCTCTATCGGCAAAGCGGTGCCCGAGGCCACGCCGCGGCGGCCCTGCGCGCCGCCAGCATCAAGCGCGCCGCCGCGCGGCTGGGGCTGCCCACCTCCGCCCCACCGGAAACAGTGGTGACCCGTCTTGCCGATGCCAGCAGCATCGATCCGGTGGCGCTGAGCAATCTGCTCTACGGGCCGCCCCCGATCACCGACCAGGACCTGGCCGACCTGGCCACCACCTTGACCGATCTCGACAGGAAGTTGAGCAGCAGATGACCGACCAGATGCCACCGACCGGCAGCCCGATGTTCGCTCCGCCTGCCGGGCAGCTGGTGCCACCCGGCCCCGGAGTCGTGCCGCCGCCGCCCGGGGCACCTGCGGCACCGTTCATGCCCAGTGGCGCCCCGATCCCCACGGCCGCACCCACCACAGCAATTCCGGTGGCCCTGAATCCGGCTCAGGAAACACTGCAGCGCGTCCGCGCCGAAGTGGGTAAGGCGGTCGTCGGCCAGGACGTCGCCGTCACCGGACTCCTGGTCGGGCTCTTGGTCGGTGGGCATGTGCTCTTGGAAGGCGTGCCAGGGGTGGCGAAGACGCTGCTGGTGCGGGCGCTGTCGGCAAGCCTGAGTCTGGAGACTCGCCGAGTCCAGTTCACGCCAGACCTCATGCCCGGCGATGTCACTGGATCGCTGATCTACAACGCCCAGGCGGCGCAGTTCGACTTCCGTGCCGGGCCGATCTTCACCAATCTGCTGCTGGCTGACGAAATCAACCGCACGCCGCCCAAGACCCAGGCCGCCCTATTAGAGGCGATGGAAGAACGTCAGGTGAGTGTCGACGGCACGGCCCGGATGCTGCCCGACCCGTTCATGGTGATTGCCACCCAAAACCCGGTCGAGTACGAGGGCACCTATCCCCTTCCCGAGGCCCAGCTCGACCGCTTCCTACTCAAGATCGTGATGCCGATTCCGCCGCGGGACGACGAAATCAGCGTGCTGTCGCGGCACGCCGCAGGCTTCGACCCCCGGGACCTCGCCGCCGCGGGGCTAACCCAGGCGGCCAGCGCTTCCGACCTGGTAGCCGCCCGCCAGCAAGTCGCGAGGACAAGAGTTGATCAGCAGGTACTCGGCTACATCGTCGACCTGTGCCGGGCCACCCGCTCTGCGCCGTCGGTGTCCCTTGGCGCTTCGCCGCGGGGCGCGACCGCGCTGTTGAAAACCGCCCGCGCGTGGGCCTGGCTGCATGGACGCGACTTCGTCACGCCTGACGATGTGAAGGCGATGGCCACCATCACGCTGGGGCACCGCATTGGGATCCGTACCGAAGCCCAGATGGACGGCAGCAACGCGGCGAGCATCCTGGCCAGCGTGTTGGCCACTGTGCCGGTCCCGCGCTGACGCCCATGGCGATTTCGGGCCGAGTTCCGCTACTGGTGCTGATCGGGGCACTACCGGTAATCGGGTGGCCGCAGCCGCTGACGGTCCTGGGGTGGATGGTGCTGGTGTTGGTGGTGTGCGTCGCCGACCTACTCAGCGCCGTCCGACCCGAGCTCCTGCACCTCGCCCGCGACCTGCCACCGAGCGTCCGGCTAACCGAGTCGGCCACCTCGCAGCTCACCGTGGTGAACCCGACCCGACGCAGAGCATGGCTGCAACTCCGTGATGCCTGGCCACCGAGCGCGCATCCGGCCACCGAGCACCCCCTGTTGCGGGTGGCTCCGGGCGGATCGGTGCGGCAAAACACCACCGTGACTCCGAGCCGCCGTGGCGACCTGGCAGCGGCCGCGGTGACCGTGCGTTCCTACGGCCCGCTGCGCCTAGTGGCGCGTCAGCGCTCCCTGGCGATCCCGGGAGTGCTGCGGGTGCTTCCGGAGTTCCGTTCGCGCAGCCATCTGCCCTCACGGCTGGCTCGGCTGCGCGAACTGGACGGCCAAGCCTCGGTGCACGTTCGCGGACAGGGCACCGAGTTCGATTCGCTACGCGAATACGCCGCCGGCGACGACGTCCGCTCCATCGACTGGCGAGCAACCGCTCGGGCCACCCGAACCATGGTTCGAACCTGGCGCCCAGAGCGTGACCGGCATGTGCTGATGGTGCTGGATACCTCCCGGTGGGCGGCCGGACGAATCGGCACCGGCACCACCGACCAGCTCCGCCTCGACGCCGGGATCGAGGTGTGCCTATTGATGGCTGCACTCGGTTCAGCCTCCGGAGATCGGATGAGCCTATTGGTTGCCGATGCCACGGTGCGTCAGCGGCTAGCTGGAACCGCGAAAGGCTCGGCGCTGGCGTCTTTCGCCGACCGGCTCAGTTTGGCCGAAGCCACCCTCGTCGAAACCGACTGGTCGATGGTGGCAAACCAGGTCGACCAGCTTTGCCGCCAGCGCAGCCTGGTGGTGCTGATCACCGGGCTCGATCCGGCGCTGCACGCCGAGGGCCTGGGCACCGTGATCGGAAGACTGGCTCATCAACACCAGGTAGTCATCGCCCACGTCACCGACCCCGCCCAACCCGACCTGACACCGGAGACGAGCACGGCAGAGGAGGCCTATGCGGCCGCAGCCTCAGCCCGCCTGTGGTTGGCCGGCCAGGGTCTGTCTGAACGGGTCCATCGGATGGGGGTCGAAATCGTCCATGCCGACCCCGATCGCGTCGCTCCAGCCGTCTGCGATACCTACCTACTACTGAAAGCGACCGGACGGCTGTAGCCTCTGGCACCCCTCACGCAGCGACGGCGACCTCGTTGCGGGCTTCCTCTTCGCTAAGGCCTGGGTCGACCCCGGCCTCGACCGCTCGGCGCCCAGCAACGAAGGTGACCACCCAAAAGGCGGCAAAAGCGAGCACTCCCAGGGCGATCTTCACCCAGGGGTTGAGCTGGGATCCGGTGACGAAGCCCTCGACGATCCCGCTTACGCCCAGGGCGATGGTGACCGCCAGCACCACCACGATCGTGGTGCGTCCTTCTTGGGCCAACGAGGTGGCGCGCGTCCGCGCCCCGGGCACCAGCCAGGCCCAGAAGAGCCGCATCCCCGCAGCTCCCGCCACGAAAACACAGCTGAGCTCCAACAAGCCGTGCGGCAGGATGAGGGTCCAAAACACCTCGTCAGCGTTCTGGACGTGCATGACTGCACCCATCACGCCCACGCTGAGAGAGTTCTCGAACAGCACGGTGGCCGGGTAGATGCCGGTGATGCCGGTGGCGACGCACAACGCGGCGATAAAGGAGTTGTTGGTCCAGACCAGGCTGGCGAAGCTCCCGCTGGGATAGGTCGAGTAGTAGGACGCGAACGCCTCTTCGGCGATTTCTTGCTGCCGCGCCGGCGGCACCACCGAGTTCAGCAGTTCAGGATTGGCGACCAGCCACACTCCCGCGACCACCGCGATGAGTAGGCAGGCGACCGCGACCACCACTGACCACCAGCGCACCCGATAAAGGGCGGCGGGGATGGTTTGGGCAAAGAAGGCACCGACGGCGGGCCAACTGAGGTTGCGGGGGCTGGCGATGCGCGCCTTCGCCTTCACCAGCAGCACCGACAATTCGTCGATCAGCCCCGGCTCGGGTGCCCGCGAGCGCAACAACGACAGGTGGGTGGCGGTCTGCCGATAGAGCCGGACGAGTTCGTCAGCCTCACCTCCGGTGAGGCGCCGCTGAGCAGCGAGGACGCGCAGTCGCTGCCACTGCGCCTCATGCGCAACCACGAACACGTCCACATCCACGTCGGCCAGCGTAGCGTCGGCGTGGGGATCGCCGGGAGGGCACGCTAGCCTCCTGTCATGGCCGACGAGATCCTTACCGGCGAAGGGGTTGCGCTTCAGGTGAGCGCCGCTTCGGTGCTCATCCGTGCCGGAGCTTGGTTGATCGACGCCGTCGTGGTCGGTGTGGTGTTGGTGATTGCCCCGCTGACGATCATTGGGGTGCTCGGAGTCGACCGCCTCGATCCTGCGCTGGCCACCGCCCTGCTGTTCATGATTTTCTTCTTCGCCTTCATGGTGGTGCCGGTGACAGTGGAGACCCTCACCCACGGCCGGTCTTTGGGAAAGTTCGCGCTCGGCCTGCAAGTTATTCGCGATGATGGCGGCCCGGTTCGGCTGCGGCACTCGGCGGTACGCGGCCTGGTGGGCTTCTTCGAGTTGTGGGCGCTCACCGGCGGTCTGGCTTTCATGGTGGCCATGTTCAACGACCGCGGCAAAAGGGTGGGCGACTTCCTCGCCGGCACCTACGTGATTCGGGTCAAGACCAGGCCACGCGCGTTCACCGGCTTGTGGCTCCCTCCTCAGCTTGCAGGTTGGGTGGGGGTGGCCGATATCCGTCCGCTGCCAGCTGGACTCGCACTGCGGGCCCGGCAGTTCCTGGGCCGTGCTCGACAGTTCCCGCCATTGGCCCGTTACCGCCTGGCATTGCGGCTGGCTGCCCAACTCGAGCGCCATGTCGCCCCCGCACCACCATGGGGAACCCACCCTGAAGAGTTCATCGCCGCCGTGCTCTTTGAGCGCCGTCGCCGCGATCACGCTGCGTTCGATCGCCGCCAGCCCCACCTCCAGGCTCAGCTCGCCGGGATCGACGTCCTGCCCTACGCGGTGCCCGATCCGGAGAGCTGAGCACTGGCACCGTCCCCGTTTTGCGCGGCCCTACGGGTCAGGCCAGTGATGGACGCAGCTGAGCCCAAGGACGAACGCGCTCCAACTGGGCTGAGACCTGAATTACGACCGGCTCCCCGTCGGGCGGCCCGACCAGTTGGACGCTCAGCGGCAAGCCGTCGGAGCTGAAGCCGGACGGGATCGCTGCGGCCGGGTTCCCCAGCACATTCCACAGCGAGGTGAACCCTGAGGCTTTGGTGGCCTTCGCGGAGGCGGCAACCGCGCCGAGGCCATCCAGCTGTCCGACCGGCACCGCCGCGGTTGGCGTGGTGGGCATCAACAGCAGGTCGAAATCGGCAAAGAAGGTGCTGGCGAACTCCGCCCCGGCGGCGATACCGGCTCGTTCGGCCCACTCGGCTCGTCCGCGCAAAGCGCCAGTGAGTTTCAGCAACGTCCGGGTGCGCTGCTCCAGCAACTCAGCGAACTCGGCCCGCTCGGCCTCCTCAGCCACGCCCGCCGCGGTCTGGGCCATGAAAGCCACCGAGACCTCCGGGAAGGGCGGCTTCACCTGGGTCACCGAATGACCCAACTCGCGTAATGCCGCCACTGTGGCGAACAACGCGGCGGTGGTTTCGGCATCCGCGCTCAGCCCACCCAGCCTGGTGGTGAACCCAATTCGCAGTGGGCCCGGTTCGGTGCGGTAGGCCTGGGACATGGTCATCGCCAGCGGCGCAGCCGTCCACGCATCTGAGGGCAAAGACCCGGTGATCGCGTCGTAGATCAACGCGCTGTCCTCGACGGTCCGGGTGAGCGGCCCAATCACCCCCAGCGAGCGCCACAGATGGGCATTGGGCGCCGCGCTGGTCCGGCCGCGCTGGCACTTGAGCCCGTACAGACCACAGAAGGAGGCCGGCAGCCGGATCGAGCCGCCGCCGTCGCCGCCAATCGCGCCAGCCACCATGCCGGACGCCACCGCCGCCGCCGACCCACCCGAGGAGCCAGCAGTTGAGCGCAGCGGGTTCCACGGGTTGCGGGTGTAGCCGTTCGCGCTGGTCTCGGTCCACGGCCAGATGCCGAACTCCGGCATTCGGGTCTTGCCGATGATCACCGCCCCGGCTTCGCGCAGCCGCCGCACCACTTCGCTGTCGGCTGCGGCCGCAGTAGTGAACGCCGCGCCACCGTAGGCGGTCGGCAGGCCAGCCACATCATTCTCGTCCTTGATCGCGATCGGCACCCCATGCAAGACCCCCCGTTGCTCGGACGGGGTCGCATCGCGGACGGCAGCCTCAGCCAAAGCCGCGTCATCGAGCACATAGGCGAAAGCGTTCAGCCGCTGATCGAGGCGACGAATGCGGCCCAGGGCATGCTCAACCAGCTCAACCGAGGTCACCTCGCCAACGGCCACCAGCCGTGCCTGTTCGGCGAAGCTGGCGAAATCCAGATCTGTCATGGCTGAATCATCGCTCCCGGAGGCCTGGTTCAGCGTGCGGCGGGCCGAAAATGTAGCCCGGCTTCGGGATCGACCAGCACCTCTTGGGAGGCATCGATTCCGGCCACCACCAACGCAGCGTCGACCGGGGTCTGCCGCTTCAGCAGCGCCAAACCGATCGGACCCAGCTCGTAGTGGCGCTCAGCGGTGCCCATCCGGCCAACCACCACGCCACCGGCGAACACTTCGGCGCCGATCGGCGGCAGTTCGTTGGCGGTGCCGTCCAGGTGAAGCAGGGTGAGGCGTCGCGGCGGCCGTCCCAGGTTGTAAATGCGGGCCACCGCCTCCTGGCCGGGGTAGCAGCCCTTCCGCAGGTGCACCGCAGTCCCAAGAGCCTCCCCGTCGGGATTGGCCAGTTCGTTCGGAATGGTGCGCTCATCGGTATCAAGAAAGACCCGTGGTAGCCCGGATGCGATCCGCAGCGCCTCGACAGCCCAGGTGCCAGCCCGAACGGCGCCAAGCACGGCGTCCAACTCCGCGCGAGCCACGATCACCGGACGGCCCCCCGGCGTGACCCCCACCGCGAAGTCGTCCAGGCGATCAGAGATCTCTACCCGCGCCGCAAACACCATTTTGCGTAGCCAGGCGATCAGCGCGGCGTCGTGACCCGGCTCGGTGTGGCATAACAACTGCGCCCCATCATCTACCGCGGCGAAAGCGTGCGTGAGGTGCCCCTGCGGGTTCAGCACGTAGGCGGTAATCGGCACCCCGGGCACCAGCGAGAGGAAATCGGCCGAGGTGATCGCCTGCAGCCAACTCAGCCGGTCAGCGCCGCTGATGGCAAACACCGGACGATGCGACAGGTCCACGCCGGCCTCCCCGGCCACGAGCGCCTTTTGCTCCCGGAACGGATCGCCGTGGTGCCACACCGCACCTACATCCACCCCGGTCTCGACCAGGACGGTCATCGTCGCGCCAGCGTCGCCCAGAGGTAGGGCTGCAGTTCTTCGGTCTCGGTGGCGCGATCGAAGGAGAACATCAGCTTGCCCTCAACCGTGCCGTAAAGGCGTCGCCCGGCGGTGTAGGCCACCTTGGCATCCCGAGTGCGGGCGACCGCGTCGGTGATCAAATCGAGGCGCCCGGGCTGCAACTTGCCGAACCAAATCTCGGCGTAGCCATCCGGCGAGGCCATCATCACGTCCACGGTGCCATCGGCCAGCGGACGCCAAAAGCCGGTCTCCATGAACAGTGGCTTGGCTGGCTTTCCGTCGGCGTCGACTTCAAAGGCCTGGGCCAGATAGTGCAGAAAGTCCTCACCGTTGTCGGCGAAGTCGATCTGGATGGCGTAGCTAACCTTCTCTTCGCCGGGCCACTGGCGATAGCCGGTGCCTTCCCAACGTCCGCGCAGCCAGGCCAACCCGACCAGGGCCGGGTTCAGATCGGCCGGGATTTCGAAGACCATTTCACTCTCCTCGTTTGGCGCGCAGCAGGGCATAGATGCCCAAGCCGGCCAACACCGCCAACACCAGGCAGGCGGTAAACAGCACCAATCCGGTTACGGAAAGTGGGACGAGGCTGAGCACCCGTGCAGCATAACCGCCAGGGCGGCAACGGCATTCCGGCCGCGCTGGCCTTGGGGCCGCGACCTAGGTTTGAACCATGCCGTTCACGCCAAGCCACATCGCCGCAGTGCTACCACTGCGGCGCCTCGGGGTGGCCTTGCCGCTGGCCGCCCTGGCCGCCGGCAGCATGAGTCCGGACGCGCCGTACTACGTGCCCGGCCTATCTGGCATCAGCGCTTGGACCCATCAACCGTGGGCAACGGTGAGTCTCGATGTGGTGATCGGGTTGGGCCTGTGGGTGCTTTGGCGCTCGGTGGCCAACCCGTTGGGCGACCTGGCCCCATCGTGGGTGCGCGAGCGTTGGCGTCCGGCGGGTTGGCGCTCAACGCCAGCGTGGACGGTGGCGCTAGCGGTCGCGCTCGGCGCTGCCACGCACGTGTTTTGGGACTCCTTCACCCACGCCGGACGCTGGGGCAGCACGCAGCTAGCCTTTCTCGCCGTCACCTACCCCAACCCGCTGGGCGGCACTTGGCCCGGCCATCAGTGGGCCCAGTACCTCAGCGGCGCGATCGGGCTGGCCATCATCGCCTGGGTCGGTTGGCGGCAGCCACGAATGGCAGTGCCGGCAGCGCCGCCGTCCCCGTTGAAGATGCTGCTGCCTTGGTTGCTCGGGCTGACTGGCCTGGCTGGGGCGGTCGGCCGGATCGTGCAATACGAAGCCCTTGAGGACGGTGCCGGCGCGGTCGCGTTCAACGCTCTCACCGGTGGCCTTGGTGCGGCGGCCTTGGTCGGCATCGCGCTGTGTTGGCTCCATGGCTGGCGCTCCGCCACCCTGGCCACCAGGGCTGGTCTCCTCGACTCCAAGTGATTGACCGACCTGAGTCGGGCTACGCGCTGCCAAAGCTGATTGGATGGGCCCGTGCGAGCAGTAGTGCAACGAGTCAGCCGAGCTTCGGTCAGCGTCGATGGTGGCGTCGTTGGCCGTATCGACTCCTCCGGGTTGTTGGTGCTGGTTGGGGTCACCCACACCGACACCGCACAAACAGCAACCAAACTGGCGACCAAGATCTGGCAACTGCGAATCCTGGCTAGCGAGACCTCCTGCGCTGAA
Source organism: Propionicimonas sp. (assembly GCA_013791955.1). Taxonomy (GTDB): domain Bacteria; phylum Actinomycetota; class Actinomycetes; order Propionibacteriales; family Propionibacteriaceae; genus Propionicimonas. Next base: position 300,561 of record VMSW01000005.1, on the reverse strand, counting down.
GTCGGCGCACCGCTGTTGGTGATCAGCCAGTTCACGCTCTACGCCGACACCGCCAAGGGCCGGCGACCGTCCTGGTCGAAGGCTGCCCCCGCCCCAATCAGTGAACCCCTGGTCGAGGCATTCGTGGCCGCCCTACGCGAGCTGGGTGCCCAGGTGGAAACCGGGCGCTTTGGAGCGATGATGTCGGTCGATTTGGTCAACGACGGACCCATGACGCTGGTCATCGACGTCGACTGAACTGCCCCATCCGTGGACCTAAGTACAGCAAAACGCGGCGGGGTCACTAGAGTTTGCCCCGTACGGTGGCCTTAGGAGGGGTGATGGCGCAACTGTTGCTGGTCAGCAACGAGGTCGCCAATGGCGTGCCCGCGGAGCGCTCGCTGCCCGTTTTGGCCCTCCTATCGCACTCAATTCATGGCGTCGCTGCCGACACCCAGGCGCTGACCGAGTCGGCTCGCTGCGATGTCGTGGTGCTGGACGGACGCGCTGACCTGGCTGGCGCCCGGATGATGGCCCGGCTCTTCCAGTCCTCCGGATCGACAGTTCCGCTGCTGCTGGTGCTCACCGAATCCGGGCTGGCGGCGGTAGCCGCCGACTGGGGCCTTTCCGATCTGCTGCTCGACACCGCTGGTCCGGCCGAGTTTGAAGCGCGCATCCGCCTGCTGGCCACCTCGGCTGCCAACGACGGTCTGATCTCGGCTGGCGGCATCGTGATCGACGACGCCGCCTACTCGGTGGTGTTGGACGGCGAGGCCCTCGATCTGACCTACACCGAGTTCGAGTTGCTGAAGTACCTCGTGCAGCATCCCGGCCGGGTCTTCAGCCGGGAGCATTTGCTGGCCGACGTTTGGGGCTACGACTACTACGGCGGTACCCGCACCGTGGACGTCCACGTCCGCCGATTGCGCGCCAAGCTCGGCCCCGAACACGAAGCCCTCATTGGCACCGTCCGCAACGTCGGTTACCGCTTCTCCCCGGACGGCTCCGGCCGCCGCTAATCCGCACGCCCGATCCGGGTGCCGAAGGCCTCCGTTGGCCGTAGCCTTGCCAGGGTGTGGACCCACCAACTCACCTCAGACCAAGCAGCCGCTGTGCGCGCACTGGGCGGCCGGGCCGCCGACTTCGACGGGGTGGTTCCCCTCAATGAGGTAGCCCAGTTTTCACTGGCCGACGCCAACTCCCGGCACGTCCTGGTCAGCGAAGGCACCGAACTGATCGGCTACCTGAACTGGCAACCGGCCCTGGCCACAGTGCAACTCGTGGTCGATCCCGGGTGGCGCCGCCGTGGAGTGGGCACCAAACTCTGGCGTGAGCTTCCCGACCCCGAGAAGGTCGGCATCTGGGCCTTCGGCGATCTCGAACCGGCCCGCGGCTTTGCCACCAGCCTCGGCTTGCGGCCCGCTCGTAGCCTGCTGGTGATGTCGCGTCCGCTGGCCGGGCTACCTGAGGCCACCGAAGCCGACGGATTGAGCCTGCGCGGCTATCGACCAACCGATGCCGCCGAGTTGCTGGCCGTCAACGCCGCCGCTTTCGCCCACCACCACGAACAGGGGTCCCTGGACGCAGCCGGCCTGGCCACCCGGATGGCCGAGGACTGGTTCGATCCGAACGGGCTGATCCTCGGCTTCGATGCTGACGGCCTGGCTGGCTTTCACTGGACCAAGACTGCCGCCAACAGCGGCGAGGTGTACGTGGTCGCCGTGGCACCGCGAGCGCAGGGACGCGGCTACGGCAAAGCGCTGCTGGAGGCTGGCATGTCTCACCTTGCCGCCAAGGGTTTGCCCACCGTTGAGCTCTACGTCGACAGCGCAGACGAGATCGCGATAAGAATGTATGAGCGCGCGGGGTTCATCGAGGCACACCGCGACGTCTTCTACGAATCGATGCAGCAGGAGCAGTCAATGACGTTCACCGACGGCCACGTCGACCTTGACGAACACGCTGAGGGCCTGCCTGATCTTCCTGCCGACCGCTACAACGACCGCGAACTCAGCTGGCTGGCCTTCAACGAGCGAGTGCTCGATCTGGCCCGCGACTCCAAGCGGGTGCCGCTACTGGAACGAGCTCGGTTCCTGGCCATCTTCTCCGGCAACCTCGACGAGTTCTTCATGGTGCGGGTGGCCGGCCTGAAGCGCCGGATTGCCGCCGGGGTGGCTGTGCCGTCCAACTCCGGCATGATGCCCGGCGCTCTGATGGAAACCATCCTCGACCGCACCCGCGACCTGGTGAACGAGGTCACGCGAGTATTCGCCGACGAGATCCGGCCCGAACTGGCCGCAAACGGCATCCAGATTCTGGCTTGGACCGAACTCAACGACGAAGAACGCCAGAAGATGACCGCGTTGTTCGAGAACCGGATCTTCCCCGTCCTCACCCCGCTGGCCGTCGACCCGTCCCACCCGTTCCCCTACATTTCCGGGCTGAGTGTGAACCTGGCGGTGCTGGTGATGAATCCCACCACCGGCGTGCGCCAGTTCGCCCGGGTGAAGGTGCCCACCATCCTGAGCCGCTTCGTTTCGCTGGGCAATGACCGGTTCATCCCGCTGGAAGAAGTGATCGCCCCACATCTGGGCCAGCTGTTCTCCGGCATGGAGATCGTGGCGCACAGCACCTTCCGGGTCACCCGCAACGAAGATGTCGAAGTTGAAGAGGACGACGCCGAAAACCTGCTGTTCGCCCTGGAGAAGGAGCTGCTTCGTCGCAAGACCGGACGCCCGCCAGTGCGGCTCGAGGTCGAGGCCGATATCAACGAAGGCATGTTGGAGCTGCTCATCAGCGAGCTCGATATCGACGAGGGTGAAGTGTTCAAGCTGCCCCGTCCGCTCGACCTGCGCGGCCTGTTCTCCCTGGCCGACCTGAACCGCGATTCGCTGAAGTACCCCTCCTTCCTGCCCAAGACCCACCCCGAGCTGGCCAAGGTGGAGACCGCCCAGCCGGCCGATATGTTCGCGGCGCTGAAGAGCCGCGATGTGTTGCTGCAGCATCCCTATGACTCCTTTGCCACCAGCGTGCAGCGGTTCATCGAGCAGGCCGCCGCTGATCCGGCTGTGCTGGCGATCAAGCAAACCCTGTATCGCACCTCCGGCGATTCCCCGATCATCGATGCCCTGATCGAGGCTGCCCGGGCCGGCAAGCAGGTGTTGGCGCTGGTCGAGATCAAGGCCCGCTTTGACGAGCAGGCCAACATCGCCTGGGCCCGCAAGCTGGAGAAGGCTGGCTGCCATGTTGTCTACGGGGTGCTGGGCCTGAAGACCCACTGCAAGCTGTCGCTGGTCGTGCGCGAGGAGCCAGCCGGACTGCGTCGCTACTGCCACATCGGCACCGGCAACTACAACCCCAAGACCGCCCGGCTCTACGAAGACATGGGCCTACTCACCTCCAACGCGGTGATCACCGAGGACGTCGCCAAGCTGTTCAACCATCTCTCCGGCATGTCGCAGGAGACGAGCTACCGTCGGCTGCTGGTGGCACCGCACTCAGTGCGCAAGGGCCTGATCTCGGCGATCAACCGGGAGATCAACAACCACCGGGCCGGGTTGCCCGCCGGCATCCGACTCAAGTTGAACTCGATCGTCGATGAGACCATCACCGATGCCCTTTACCGGGCCTCCCAGGCGGGCGTGCCGGTTGACCTCTGGGTGCGTGGCATCTGCGCGGTCCGTCCCGGGATTCCCGGGGTGAGCGACAACATTCGGGTGCGCAGCATCCTGGGTCGCTTTCTCGAGCACAGTCGGCTGTTCTGGTTCGCCAACGGGGGTCATCCCCAGGTCGGCATCGGGTCGGCAGACCTGATGCACCGCAACCTCGATCGCCGGGTCGAGGTGATCGTCGGCCTGGCCAATCCAGCCCACATTGCCCAGATCGAGCAGCTCTTCGACCAGGCCTTCGACGAGGGCACGGCCGCCTGGTGGCTGGACGGCGAAGACTGGCGTCAGCACACCACCAACGCCGAAGGCGAGCCACTGCTCGATATGCAGGAGCACATGATCTCCCAGATGGGCCAGCGTCGCGCCCTAGAGCGCTGAAGCCATGACCGAACTAGTCAAACGGATCGTTGCCGCTGGCACCGTGACGCTGCGCATCGGCGCTACCAGCCCAGAGGTGCTGTTGGTGCACCGGCCCCGCTACGACGACTGGACGCTGCCCAAAGGCAAGTTGGAGACCGGGGAGTACCTGGCCGCCTGCGCCGTGCGCGAAACCGACGAGGAGTCTTCGATTAGCACCCGCTTGGGCCTGCCGATCACCGAAATCACCTATCCGGTGGGCGGCGGGGTGAAAGCGGTCACCTACTGGGTGGGCCACCTGGTGGGCGAGCGCAAGCACAAGCCAAACAGCGAGGTTGATCAGGCCGCCTGGTTCCGGTTGAAGGACGCCCTGCGTCAAGACTCCTACGCCGACGAACGCGAAGTGATCCGCCAGGCGGTGAACCTGCCGGCCACCACCCCGCTGGTGATCCTGCGGCACGCGAAGGCGCTGTCGAGATCGGAATGGCGCGGTCGCCCCGATCACGAGCGTGGGCTCGACCCGCGCGGCCAACTGCAGAGTAAGGCGGTCATTCCGCTGTTGGACGCCTACGGCGTGCGACGGATTGTCACTTCGACGGCAACCCGGTGCCTCAGAACGGTGCGGCCGTTTGCCAAGGCCCATGAGCTGGAGGTGGACGCGCGCGCCGCGTTCACTGAGGAAGCTGGCGTTCCGGACCCGAAGACCGTCACCAAGCAGCTACGCAAACTGGCCGCCGAGACCGCCACCAGTGGCGTGCCGACGGTGGTCTGCGGCCACCGTCCGGTATTGCCGGCGATGCTGGCCGGAGTGGGCATCGAGCCGCATTCACTGTCCCCGGCGGCGGCATTGATCGCCCACCTCGCCCCGTCCGGGAAAGTCGTGGCTTTGGAGATGCACAAGCCAGTGCTCTGAAGGCCAGTGCTCTGAAGGCCCGTGCTCTGAAGGCCAGTGCTCTGAGTGCTGGTCTCAGGCTGGCGGGGCGGTGCTTTGGCGAACCACCAGGGTCGGCTCCAAGGCAATGTGAGCCGGATTGGTGTTGCCAGATTCGATCATGTCGATCAGCAGCTGCACGCTCAGGCGTCCGATTTCGTTGAAATCCTGCCGGATGGTCGTTAGCGACGGGGTGAAGAAGGCCGACATCGGAGCATCATCGAAACCGACCAGGCTGAGGCGCTCCGGGCACTGAATACCCCGCTCGTGCGCGGCATGCAGTAGGCCCAAAGCCATCTCGTCGTTGGCGCAGAAGATCGCGGTGACGTCGCTACGGTCGAGCAGTTGAACTCCTGCTTCATAGCCGGAGGTGGCACTCCAGTCGCCGCGAATCGGATCCGGCACTTCGGCGCCGGCATCGGAGAGCGCCTTGCGCCAGCCCGCTTCGCGCTCCACGCTCTCGTACCAGTTCTCCGGCCCGGCGAGGTGATGGACGGTGCGGTGCCCCAGCGCGAGCAGGTGATCGGTGGCCATCCTGGCGCCCAGGCCCTGGTTGACGCCTACCAACGGGTAGTCGCCCTGCATGCCTGCGTGAATCGCCACCATCGGCGGCAGGCCCGCTGGCAGCGCTTCACCGTTGGCGGTCATTCTGGGCTGAACCAGCACCATGCCTTCAGATGAGCGCGACCGCATGAGGTTGGCGCCGCGCACCACCGCGTCCGGACCGCTCTCAGTCAGGTGGGTGATGGTGACTGCGTAGCCGCGCGCCCCAGCAGCCAACTCGATGCCGTGCAGGGCCGCGCTGGGGCCCCACAAGGTGGTGTCTTCGGTCAGGACGCCGATCGTGCGGGAGCGGCCACTGGCCAATCCTTGAGCCATCAGGTTGGGGCGGAAGTCGAGTTCGCGCATGGCCACCAGCACTCGCTCGCGGGTGTCGTCAGCGACTCGAGCCTGCTGGTTGATCACCCGAGACACCGTCATCGCCGAGACGCCAGCACGTCGGGCAACATCGGTGACTGTTGGCACCCGGCGGCCTGGGGTGGGTCGAAACTGGCCGTCTTCCATGGAAGTCATGCTATTGCACGTGCTCACAGATAGCGGTCCACTACCTCACAGACGAACTTTTGGGTACGAATTCACCTTCCGTTCACCAAGCGGTCCCGGCCCGCTCACGCCGACTATCTAGCGTCAGTCCTAGAGCAGAAAGCTCTTTCGACTTCGATACGAAGGAACAGCGTGAAAACCAAGCTGATCAGCGCCGCCGCCCTGGTGACGGCCTCCACTCTGGCATTCGCCGGTTGCGCGGCCAACGAGGGCGGGGCTTCCACCACCACCCTCACCGGCAAGGGCGCCTCCTCTCAGAAGGCCGCCCAGGAAAAGTGGGTTGCCGCCTTCCAGACCGCCAACACTGGCGTCACCGTGAACTACGCCCCCGATGGCTCCGGCGCGGGTCGCTCGGCGTTCATCGCCGGCGCGGCTCAGTTCGCTGGCTCCGACCGTGCGTTCAAGGACGAAGAGATGGGCGCGGGCAAGTTTGCCGGCTGCGCTGCCACCTCCAATGCCCTCAACCTGCCGATCTACGTCTCGCCGATCGCAGTGATCTACAAGCTCGACGGTGTGGATTCCCTGGCCCTGGACGAGGCCACGTTGGCCAGCATCTTCACCGGCAAGATCAAGAACTGGAACGACGCGGCCATCGCCAAGCTCAACCCGAAGGCCAAGCTGCCCGACCTGGCGATCACCGCGGTGCACCGCGCTGACGACTCCGGTACCACCAACAACTTCACCGACACCATGGCCCAGCTGGCCCCGTCGGTGTGGACCGAGTCGGCCTCCGACACCTGGCCCGCCGCCTTCGGTGGCGAGGCTGCCAACGGCACCTCCGGCGTGGTCGGCGCGGTCGCCAACGGCACCGGCACCATCGGCTACGCCGACGCCTCGGCCGCCAAGAACGTCGGCATCGCCGACCTGTTGGTCAACGGCAAGCCGCTCAAGCCCACCGCTGAGGCCGCCGCCGCGATCTTGGATGCCTCCAAGACCGTCCCCGGCCGCTCCGCCAACGACCTGGCCTACAAGCTGGATCGCACCACTGGCGGCGCCTACCCGGCCGTTCTGGTCTCCTATGCAATCGTCTGCGAGACCTACAAGGACGCTAGCGTGGCCAAGCTGGTGAAGTCCTACGTCGGCTACATCGCCTCCGCTGACGGCCAGCAGGCTGCGGCCGCTTCAGCTGGCTCTGCTCCGCTGTCGGCCACTTTGCAGGCCAAGGTCAAGACTGCGGTCGATTCGATCAAGTGAGACCCTAAGTTGTGACGGCGCCGAGCGGATCCCGCTCGGCGCCGTCGGGTCGCTTAGCCTTATCCAGTGACAGTTAGAGAGCAGGACAGCCGATGACTAACCCTTCGGCCGGTTTGATCGGCGGCGCCTCCGCCGGGAAAGCCGACCCCAAGCGGGTTGGCGACAAGGTCTTCGGCGCCTTAGCTGGGGCCTCGGGGATCATGATCCTGGTGATCCTGGCGGCAGTGGCCACCTTCCTGCTCGTCCAGGGCGCACCGGCGCTCTTCGCCGATCCGGCCAAACTCATCTCCCAGGGCTACGGCGAGTTCGCCTCGTGGGTGCTGCCCTACGCTTTCGGCACCGTCTGGGCGGCAACGCTGGCCCTGGCGATGGCCGTGCCGGTAGCGATCGGCATTGCGCTGTTCATCTCCCACTACGCGCCCAGACGGTTGGCGCAGCCGCTCGGCTATGTGATCGATCTGCTGGCCGCCGTACCGTCGGTGGTCTTCGGCCTGTGGGGTGCCGAACTCCTTGCACCCGCGGTCAAAGGCCTCTATTCGTGGCTGAATGCCAATCTGGGTTTCATCCCACTCTTCTCCGGGCAGGTCTCGGGCACCGGCCGAACCATCCTCACTGCAGCGGTGGTGCTCGCGGTAATGGTGCTGCCGATCATCACCAGCCTCAGCCGGGAGGTGTTCCTGCAAGCTCCTCGACTTCACGAGGAAGCGGCACTGGCGCTGGGCGCCACCCGCTGGGAGATGATCCGGATGGCCGTGTTGCCCTTCGCCCGTCCCGGCATTATCGCCGCGGTGATGCTCGGTTTGGGCCGCGCCCTTGGCGAAACCATGGCAGTGACCATGGTGCTCTCCGGTGGCCGCAGCATCTCCTTCGAGGTGCTGACCAGCCAGAACCCCAACACCATCGCCGCCACCATCGCTTTGAACTTCCCTGAGGCCTTCGGGCTGAAGACCAACCAGCTGATTGCCGCCGGTCTGGTGCTGTTCCTGATCACTTTGGTGGTCAACATGATCGCCCGGTGGATCGTCTCCCGCCGCGCCGAATACTCCGGAGCCAACTGATGACCACAATCAGCCAAGCGCTGGCCCCGGGCCAGCTCACGTCCGGTCGGCTGCCGCGGGCCACCATCCCGGTGTTCCTGGTGGCGGCTTCCCTGCTCGGCTTCGCGCTGGCGGTGCTGTTCGCTGGGGGCAATCTGGCCCTGGCCGCGTTGCTGGCCTACCTGCTCTACCTGATCGCGATCGAAGTGGCCGCCCGCATCGTCGAAGGCTCCCGGCAGGCCGCCGACCGGCGAGCGTCCAACTTGATCGTCGGCGCTTTCGCGCTAGCCCTGATTCCGCTGGGCTCGGTCACTTGGTCAGCGATCAGCAAGGGGATGGCCCGCTTCGATGTGGACTACTTCACGATGTCGATGCGCAACGTCGTTGGCCCCGGCGGCGGTGCGCTGCACGCCATCACCGGCACCCTGTTCGTGACCGGCGCAGCCGCCGCGATCTCGGTGCCGATCGGCCTATTGGCAGCCATCTATTTGGCCGAGTACGGCGCCGGCAAGCGGCTGGCGAAAGCCATCACGTTCTTCGTCGACGTGATGACCGGCGTGCCCTCAATCGTGGCGGGCTTGTTCGCCTACGCCCTGATGACGCTGATCATTGGCCCGAACAATGGCTTTGGCCTCTCAGGCAGCGTGGCGCTCTCGGTGCTCATGATCCCAGTGGTGGTGCGCTCCAGCGAGGAGTTGCTGCGGCTGGTGCCCAACGAGCTGCGGGAGGCGTCCTACGCCCTAGGGGTGCCGAAATGGCTGACCATCACCAGAGTGGTGCTACCGACTGCGGTTTCGGGCATCATCTCCGGAGTCATCTTGGCGATCGCCCGGGTGATCGGTGAAACCGCACCACTGCTGGTGGCCGCTGGCTTCACCGCCAGCATGAACAACAACTTGTTCGCCAACCCGATGATGACCCTGCCGGTGTATGTCTACGACTCCTACCAACACCCAGGGGTTGATGTGCAGGTTTACCTCGATCGGGCGTGGGCCGGAGCGCTCACCTTGATCCTCATCGTGATGTTGCTGAACCTGATCGGACGCCTCATCGCCCGTCGCTTCGCCCCCAAGACCGGGCACTGAGAAGGAGAAACTCGAATGAGCAAACGCATCGAGATCACTGACCTGAACGTCTACTACGGCTCGTTCAGGGCCGTCGAGGACGTCACCATGACCATCGCGCCGAAGTCGGTGACCGCGTTCATCGGTCCGTCCGGCTGTGGCAAGTCGACCTTCCTGCGCACCCTCAACCGGATGCACGAAGTGATTCCTGGCGCCCGGGTTGAAGGCGAAGTGCTGCTGGACGGGGAAAACCTGTACGGCCCCGGTGTCGACCCGGTGCGAGTGCGGCGCCAGGTGGGCATGGTGTTCCAGCGACCCAACCCGTTCCCGACGATGTCGATCAAAGAGAATGTGCTGGCTGGCATCAATCTGAACAACCGGCGGATGCCTTCGTCGGCAAAAGATGAGCTGGCCGAGCATGCCTTGCGCGGCGCGAACCTGTGGGAAGAGGTCAAGAACCGGATGAACCTGCCCGGCTCAGGGCTATCTGGCGGCCAGCAGCAGCGGTTGTGCATCGCCCGGGCGATCGCAATGGAACCTGAGGTCCTGCTGATGGACGAGCCGTGCTCAGCACTGGATCCGATTTCGACTCTGGCCATCGAAGACCTGATGAACGAGCTGAAAGAGAAGTACACGATCGTCATCGTCACCCACAACATGCAGCAGGCTGCCCGGGTCTCTGATGTGACCGCGTTCTTCAATATCGCTGGCACCGGCGCTCCGGGTCGCCTGATCGAATCCGGCCCGACCGACAAGATCTTCTCCGCCCCCGACGTGAAGGCCACCGAGGATTACATCTCCGGCCGCTTCGGCTAACCCGGCCAAGTTGGCTGAGCTTGTCGAAGCCCCCGTCGACCCTTCGACAAGCTCAGGGAACTGAACACCAGTTGGCTGAGCCCGTCGAAGCCCCGGTCACCTAAGGAGCAGTTGGCTGAGCTTGTCGAAGCCCCAAAGTTGTCCACAGATTCCCGGTGCCAGGCAAAGCTGACGGGTCTGTTCGCGCACAATCGTTGGATGGCCTGGACGTACCTACTGCACTGCGCGGACGACAGCTACTACGTCGGCAGCGCGCGAGACCTGGACGCGCGGATGGCAGACCATGCCTCTGGTCACGGCGCTGAGTACACCGCGAAACGACTGCCTGTGCGACTGGTGTGGGCCGAGGAGTTCGAGCGAGTGGACGACGCCTGGGCCTTGGAGCGCCGTATCCACGGCTGGTCACGGGCCAAGAAGGAAGCGCTCATCGATGGACGATTCGGCGACTTACCCACGCTCTCTCGTGGTCACGGCCGCCAGCCGCCCAAAAGGCCAGCGTCGACCCTTCGACAAGCTCAGGGAACTAAACACCAGTTGGCTGAGCCCGTCGAAGCCCCCAAGTCGGCTGACCCTTCGACAAGCTCAGGGAACTGAGTGCGGGTGTAGGGAACGAAAGCCCAAGTTGGCTGAGCTCGTCGAAGCCCCCAAGCTGGCTGACCCTTCGACAAGCTCAGGGAACCAAACCTCAGTTGGCTGAGCTTGTCGAAGCCCCAGTTGGCCGGCTCGACCGGGGCTGGATTCACTCAACTAGGATTTAGCCGTGAGCAACGTGGGGTGGTACCCGGACCCGGGTGGACTGCCGGGCCAGTATCGCTACTGGAACGGCAGCACTTGGTCTGCCGAAACCACCACGACGCCACGCCAGACTCCGCCCCCACCCGGGCAACCCACCGCCACAGCCGCCTCCACCGGCGGGGCGAAGAAGCAGTCCGTTGGCTGGTGGATCGCCATCGGCGCCGGGCTGCTGGTGGTGGCCCTGATCATCTGGGCGGTGATTGGCGGCCTGCCGAAGCTCACCGGCCAGGACAATCCCTGGGATCAGCCGGGCACCGCCCCCGTCGAGAACTTCTGCACAGCCGGGGTAACTTCAAGTTCGGCGACTCCCGTGCCCGACAAACCTGGCCGGATTTCGGCTGGCCATCTCTCCTTCCCCACCATGGGCTCCCCCTGGAGAGGTGCCGAGCTCGACAATCGAGTACCTTTCGGCACGATTGCGATGATGCAGTCCGCCCTAGATCAGGCGGACTACGACGGCCAGGGCGTAGGCAATGACTGGGTCTCCAGCGTGCTGGTCTCCGACTTGGTTTCCGGTGACGGCTTTGCCGATGCCAAGTCAGCCTCTGGGGTGGTGCTGAAATGCGTGTTGGGCAAGTACTACGCCAACACCGTGGTCACCCAGAAGCAGCTCAGCTCGAAAGCACACCAGGTAGATGGCCACGCGGGCTGGCTCATCGAAACCCAACTCAGCTTCAGCGTCCCCAACCTCAAAGCCACCGGCGAGCGGGTGCTGCTACTGGTGGTGCAGGTGGAGCCCGATCAATACGGCCTGTTCTACGCCTCGGTGCCTGACACCAGCCCAGATCGCCTACCAGAGGCCCGCGACGCCTTGGCCAAGCTCAGAGTGGACGGTTAGCCAGCAGCATCCGAGGAGCCGACCAGATCGGCTCAGCTGCAGGTAACCAGGCCCAACGACTGCTTCAGACGTAGGACGCGGGCCGCAGCCGCGGTGACTTTGGCGGCGAAAGCCGGATTGGTTTTGGCTTTAGCCACCACACCACTGGTGAAGGCGGTGGCCAACCGCGGATTGACGGTGATCGCGATATCTCCCCCGGCCAGCACGAACCGGTAGGCCCGCTGCTTGGCCGGCACCTTGGCCACGGCCACGGCTACCCCGAGGTCATCGCTGATCACCACGCCGTCATAGCCCCAGCCGCGCAGCAACCCAATCACCTTGGCTGAGAACAGCGCCGGGTTCTTGGCATCAATCCGGGTGTAGATCGCCGAAGAGATCATCACCGCGTCCACATCATCGGCGGCTGCATCGCGGAAGGGCTGCAGCAGCGCAGAGTCGGCGGTGGTAGTGGTGTCTTTAACCTTCGCCACGAAATCGGTGTTGCCCTTGACCGCCCCCAACCCAGGGAAGTGCTTGACCGCAGCAGCCACCCCAGCCGCCTTTAGACCGGCCCGGAACGCCGCCACCTTCGCCGACACCACGCCCGGGTCGCTGCCATAGCCGCGTCCCAACCGGGCCACCGGACGGTTGGCCGCTCGGTTCGAGGCTGGCACCACATCAGCCACCGGGGCCAGATCGAGCAGCACGCCAGCCGAAGCCATCGACTTGCCCAAAGTGGTCACCTTCGCAGTCAGCGCCGCATCGCTGAGCTTGGCCTGCTGGGCCGCCGAAGGCAGGTTCACAAACCCGGCGCCGCGCAGCCGCTGCACCAGGCCGCCCTCCTGATCAGTGGCGATCAGGAGTTGTCCGTCACCCAGCTTCTGAATGCTCGCGGTCAGCTTGGCCACCCGCTTGACCCCGCCGTAGTTGTTGCCCATCAGGATCACCGAACCAGCTTTGCTGGCTGTGATCGCCTTGCGCTCGGCCGCGTCCAGGCTGCCGGAAACCCCGACCATCACCAGTTGTCCGGCCTGCTGTTTCAGGCTCATCGCCTGCGCCTGCGCCGCGCAGGCCGCGGCCGGTTCGCTGGCTGTCGCCTGTGCCGACGCCACCGTCGTCGAGCCGTCCGCTTTGGTCGGTTCGGCCGCGGTCACGGCGCAGCCAGCATTGCTGAGTAACGCCAGCGTTAGCAGCGTCCCCAGCCCGGCGGTGATCTTGGTCATGACTCCACCTCAGCCCAAGCCGGCGCACTAAGCAAGCTCGGATCAGTCCAGACCGAGGGCGAGCAGGGCATTCTCGACCACCTCAGGCAAGGCTGGATGAATCCAGTACTGGCCGCGCGCCATCGTCGTGGCGTCCAGCCCGGTACTGATGGCCTGGATCAGCGGCTGGATCAGAATCGAGGCCTGGGGGCCGATGATGTGGGCACCCAACAGCTTCCCGGTGCCGCGCTCGGCGATCACCTTGGCGAAATGGTCGGTGTCCTCCATCGCCCAGCCGTAGGCCACCCCGCCGTAGTCACGGACGCCGACGACATAGTCGAGGCCCTGAGCCTTACATTCGGCCTCAGTAAGCCCCACACAGGCCACCTGCGGCCCGCTGAACACCGCTCTGGGCGCGAACCGGTGATCACTGGCGATCGGCTCACTGGGGTTCAGCAGGTTGTGCTGGACGACCTTGGCCTCGTGGTTGGCCACATGGCGCAGCTGCCAGGGCGAACTCACATCACCCAGGGCGAAGATGCCCTCAGCGGTCGTGCGCTGAAACTCGTCGACAATGACCCGGCCTGAATCAGCGTCGACCTCCACCCCGGTGCGGTGCAGATCGAGGGTGTCGGAGTTGGGAATGCGGCCGGTGGTCAGCAGCAGTTGCTCGGCGCCGAAGAAATATTCGATGCCGTCGTCGTCGACCGTCCCGACCTCAAGACCGCGATCAGTGCCCTCCACCGAAGCAAGGTGCTGGCCAAAACGCAGCGCCACCCGCTGGCTGAGCAGGCTGGCGAACCGATCCGAAATCGCCTGATCGGCGAACTTCAGCATCTGCTGGCCGCGATGCAGCACCGTCACTTCGGTGCCGAAGGCGGCGAAGATATGGGCGAACTCTGCGGCTGCCAGGCCGCCGCCGACGATGATCAGCGACTTGGGTAGGGCAGGCAGGCGCATGATGGAATCGGAGGTGTGGACGCGGGCCGCGATCTGCGGGTCATTGATCCCTGGCACCTCAGGAATCCGGGGACGCGAACCGGCCGCGATCACGAATCGGTCGGCGCTGAAACGGGTTCGGCCGACCTGCACCGTCTTTGGCGCCACGAAGCGCGCCCGATCCCGGAACAGGGTGACATTGGCCTGGCTGCGGCGGTAGGCCTCACCGGTTTCGGCCAGCGGATCGATGCGGCCAAAGATCCGGCTGCGCACTTCGTCCCAATGCACCTTGATCGAGCCAGCCTCGATTCCCAGGCGAGCGGCGTCCCGGGCAGCTTCAGCGATGTCAGCCGGATAGACGAACATCTTGGTCGGGATGCAGCCAGCATTCAGGCAGGTGCCGCCAAACCACTTCTGGCCGTCGACCAGGGCCACCCGCCAGTCGGCGAAGCGCTTAGTGATGATCGTGTTGCCAACACCGGATCCGATCACGCACAAGTCGTAGTCAGCCATGGGGCAATCCTTCCACGCCGAGGTTGACCCCGCTGAGTGCCACCCAGTACTGAATGTGCGGCGCTCAGGCGCCGGGACGGAACCGCCGCTTCTTTGGCGGCACCAGGTCGCCAGCAGGCTCGGCGTATTCCGCGCCCAGCAGTTGATCACCATCGAAGGTGAAGGTGGTGACGCTGGCCAGTCGGGCTTCGCGCTTGCGCGGGTCATGCACCGGTGAGCGCCCCTGCGCCCAACGACGGGCCATCCAGATCGGCAGCTCGTGGGCCACGATCAGCGCCTCGCCGTCGACGGCTTTCTCGGCGGCGTCGGCCAGAGCCAGCCGCATCCGGGCCAGGATCGAGGGGTAGGGCTCACCCCAGGAGGGTTGCAGAGGGTTGCGTAGCGCCCACCAACTTGAGGGCTGCAACAGCAGCTGGTTGTACTTGCCGAATGACTTGCCTTCGAAGACGTTGGCGGCCTCGATCACCCGCTCATCGATGTTCACCGTCAGCTCGGGATGCCCGGCGGCGATCGGCGCCATGGTCTCCTGGGCCCGCTGCAGCGGCGAACTGACCAGATGCACCAGCGGCGCGTCTGCGAAGTACTCGCCAAGGCGTTCGGCCATCTGCTTGCCGAGGTCAGACAGCCCAAAGCCCGGCAGCCGTCCGTAGAGCACGGCCTCAGGGTTGTAAACCTGCCCGTGCCGCACCAGATGAACGATCCTGGGTGCCATTGGTCTCCTCGCTTCGCTGTCGCGGCCAACTATAGGCAGCCGGTGTCTGCGTCCAGAGCCGAATCGGCGTCTGGGTAGCCCACAACGACGTTCCAAGCCAACGCTTGGAACGTCGTGGGTGTTTGGGCGCTACCGGTAGACGATTAGACCGGTAGCGGACGGCTCACTTGCCGGCGCGACGGCGCTGGATGCGCGTCTTCTTGAGAAGCTTGCGGTGCTTCTTCTTTGCCATCCGCTTGCGTCGCTTCTTGATGACCGAACCCACTGGCAGGACCTCTTTCGATTCCGACTCCACTTTGGAGCGGCAAGTTTGGTGGCTGTGGGCTGCCTAGCAGCCCTACCGAAACGGCTGGTCAATCCAGCCGACGCACGATCTTACTTCACCGGGGCGGTCGGGCTGAAATCAGCCAGCCTGGTAGTAGGAGCCCCGCAGGTAGACGTTGACCGCATGCTCCGGAACTCGGAAGTTTCGGCCGAACCGAACCGCCTCCAAATCACCGGCGTGGATCAGTCGGTAGACCGACATCCGGGACACTCGCAGTGCTGCTGCAACCTCGGCCACCTTCAGGAACTTGACGTTTCCCAGGGGGGTGACCGAATCGCTCATAGCTGGCTGCTCTCTCCGACGCCGGCCACCGCCATGGTGGCCACTGGACAAAGATAGTGGCAGCGAAGGGGTGCATGTGAACACCTGTCTAGAAGAGATCCAAAACTTTACGCAGACCTGCTCAAAACCTGGACCGCCGGACCGATCCGTGCCAGTCGGAGTCACCGGAGCTAGCGCGTGCAGTCGCCGCCGTCGGGGTCATCTACTACACAGATGGCCAGCCCGCCAACCGCTTCGAGCAACGTCCAGGAACCCCGGTCGACCCGTTTTCTCGCACCAAGGGCGACTAGGCGCTCCACTTCGGCGACCCGATCATCAGTAGCCAGATGCAGGTGCCCGTTCGTCTCGGGAGCCAGCATGCTGGGCTGCAAGCGCAGTTCGAGGGCGCCGCCATCGGCCATTCGAGTAGCCAGCGGGTCGGCACGCCTCACTTTCCACTCGCCGCCGAGCAATGCCTGCCAAAACTCCACCTCGGCGTCGTATTCGGCCTGAGGAACGTCCAGGCAGAGCTGATCCAGCCGGCTGTGCTGGCCGCGCGGCCAGCCTGCGGCCGGCGGCACCGTCCCGGTGAAAGCGGCGACCAGACAGAAGACCACCCCGGCGGGTGAGTGCAGCACCACATGGCCGGGTTGGCTAGCGTCGACGATTTCGGCTCCCAACCCGACGGCTCGCCCGGCCACCGCCCTTGGGTCGTCGACGTGGACGTCCAGGTGCAATCTGGTGAAGCCCTCACCAAGTCGTTGCACCCGTAGGTAGGCATCACCGGCCGGCGGCACCAGGGTGGCGAACTCGGCGTGCTCACCGCGGGAATCGGAGAGCTCATAGCCGGTGATCGCGCTCCAGAACTGGGTCCCGGCGTCGAACTCGCCGGCCGCGAAGTCGATGAACACCGTCAGCCACCTCGGTGCCTGCGGCGAGTCAATCACCTCACGGCTCAAGACGAGGCCAGCTCACGACTCCGGTCACGGGCAGCCTCCATCGCGGTCATGAAAGCCGCCTTCACTCGGTGGTCCTCCAGGGCCCGCAAAGCCGCCGCAGTGGTGCCACCAGGGGAGGTGACCCGCTCGCGGAGCTGAGTTGGGTGCGCCCCGGATTCGGCGAGCAGTTTGGCCGAGCCGTACATGGTCTGGACGACCAAGGTGGTGGCAATGTCGCGAGGCAGGCCGAGCATCACGCCAGCATCGATCATGGCTTCCACCACGAAGAACAGGTAGGCCGGGCCAGAGCCGGAGATAGCGGTGACCGCGTCCTGGTACTTCTCTGGGACGGTCACCACCTTTCCGACAGCCTCCAACAGGCCGGTGACGAACTCCAGGTTTGCTGTGGTCGCCGCTGAGCCGCCAGAGATGGCCGCCATGCCCTCATCAACCTGGGCTGGCGTGTTCGGCATCACCCGTACTACCGGGGTGCCGGTCGGCATCACCGCTTCAATCTGGGCGGTGGTCACCCCAGCACACAACGACACCACCAAAGTGCCCGGACGCAGTGCAGCAGCCACCTGCGGCAGCACCTCACCGGTGTCCTGCGGCTTCACCACGACCACCACGGTCTGCGCATCAGCCACTGCTTCAGCAAGCTCGCTGTTGGCGATGCCGTACTTGGCGCTGATCTCGGTCAAGCGGGGCGCATGCCGATCGACCGCAGTGATCTGGGACGGCTCCCAGCCAGCCCGCAAAAGGCCAGCGATCAGGGTCTCACCCATCACCCCAGCGCCGACAACAGCTAGTTGTTTCATCGGTTGGCCACCACCTCTGCGATCTGGACGGCGTTGAGCGCCGCACCCTTGCGTAGGTTGTCCCCCACGACGAATAGCACCAGGCCTTTGCCGTCCGGCACCGATTGGTCGACCCGGATCCGGCCGACGAAGCAGGCGTCCTGGCCAGCACCTTCGCGCGGGGTGGGCACCTCAGCCAGTTGTACCCCTGGCGCGGCAGCGAGCAACTCGGTAGCCCGTTCAACGCTGATGGCCGACGCGAATTCGGCATGGATGCTCAGCGAGTGCCCGCTGAATACCGGGACGCGCACGCAGGTGCCAGCCACCAGCAGCTCCGGCAGGTGCAGGATCTTGCGCGACTCGTGACGCAGCTTCTGCTCCTCGTCGGTCTCCAACCAGCCATCCTCAACGATGGTGCCGGCCAACGGCACCACGTTGTAGGCGATTGGCCGCACATAGGGCGCCGGGTCGCCAGCGGCGATCGCGGCACCGTCCAGCGCCAGGCCACGGGCGTCTCCTGCTGCCGCGATCTGGTCGGCCAGCGCCTGCACCCCGGCCACTCCAGAGCCGGAGACGGCCTGGTAGGTGGCCACCTTGAGTCGGGTCAAACCGGCCTCGTCGTGGAGCGGCTTCAGCACGGGCATCGCGGCCATCGTGGTGCAGTTCGGGTTGGCGATGATTCCCTTGGGCGGGTTCAGCGCGTCTTCTGGATTGACCTCGCTGACCACCAGCGGCACCTCGGGGTCCTTGCGCCACGCTGAGGAGTTGTCGATCACGATGGCACCGGCCGCGGCAACCTTGGGGGCGAACTCCCGGGACGTGCCGCCACCGGCGGAGAACAACGCCAGGTCCAGACCGGAGAAGTCGGCAGTGGCGGTGTCCTCGACCACGATCTCGGTGCCCTGCCAAGCCAGCTTGGTGCCAGCCGAGCGGGCCGAGGAGAAGAATCTGATCTGATCAACGGGGAAACCACGCTCAGCCAGCAGGGTCCGCATGACCCGGCCGACCTGTCCGGTGGCTCCGAAAACTCCAACACGCATGGGGGCAAGCTTACCGGTCGGCCCTCCGCCGACCGGCAGCGGTCAAGGCTGGCGCAACCGGCTCGCCCTACAGCCAGTCGACATATGGCGCCAGTAGGGCATACCCGACGAAGGCGAACAGGTCGAGCAGGAAGTGGGCGACCACTAGCGGGCCGACCCGTTTGAAGCGCATATAGGCCAGCCCGAAGACCAGCCCCATCACCACATTGCCGACGAAGCCGCCAAAGCCCTGGTAGAGGTGATAGCTGCCCCGCACCAGCGCGCTGGAGATCAGGACAACCCACAGCGGCCACTTCAGCTGCAGGCCGCGAACGAACCAGAAGCCCACCATGATCACTTCTTCGAGCACCGCATTCATCACCGCCAGGCCTATCAGCACCGGCACCGTCCACCAGTTTTCGCCCAGATTGGCCGGGGAGACATTGGTATTGAAGCCGAGTTGTCGGGCCACCAGATAGAACGCGATCCCGGGCAACCCGATGACCGCCGCCAAGCCGAGCCCCCGACTCAAATCGAACCGTTTGCGGGTCAGGTCGAAGCCGATAAGCCCAAAGTCGCCGCTGACGCGCAACAGATAGATCGCCAGCAAGGCCGGCACCAGCGGGAAAGTCATCCCAGCCAGCTGATAGGCCAAGTCAAGCCAGGGGCGGTCCGGGGTGATCGCAGAGTTCATTGAGGTGGTCTGCTGGTTCAGCGGCACATTACGGGTCAGCTTCTCGATGATCGACAGCACCGAGTAGACCGCTGAGGATCCCAGCGACACCCCCATCACCAGCAGCAGTTCGATCCCGGGACGCGAGGGCGGCACCGCCGAATCCACGGTCGCTGAAAGCGGCTCGGCCATTACTGCCCCCCGTCCTGGTTCAGCCCCAGGTGTTGGCGAGCGTAATCCAGGGTCTGGGTCAAAGCCTGGGTGCGTTCAGTTCGGTTAAGTCCGCGGGTGCTGACCTCCACCACCACCTGGCCACCGAAACCGGTGCGCGCCAACTCTGCCAGCACCAGATCGGGGTGCTGGTCACCTTGGCCGGGCAGCAGGTGTTCGTCGGTGGGTCCGTTGGTGCCGTCAGTCAAATGGACATGCGCCAGTCGTTCCCCCCAGTAGTGGACCAACTCCAGCGAGGATTGGCGGGCGATGGAAGCGTGGGAGAAATCGAGGGTCAGGTGATCACAGTCGAGCAGGGCTGCGTCCCAGCTGGGGGAATAGGCCCGCACCTCGCCACCGCCGGGACCGCGCCAGGGGTACATATTCTCGATCGCGTAGATCAGCCCGGTGTCTCTTTCCAAACCTCTGATTCCCTTGGTGAAACCAGCGGCGTAACTGCGCTGCCAACGGAAGGGCGGATGCACCACCACCACTTTGGCCCCAAGTTTGGTGGCCGCCTCGGCGGCACGCTTCAGCTTCTCCCAGGGGTCAGTGCCCCACACCCGCTGCGTCAAGAGCAGGGTTGGGGAGTGAATGGCGGTTACCGGCATCTGGTGGTAATCGGCCAGCTCGACCAGGGCGTCCGCATCGGCGGAGAGGGCGTCCATGCCAACCATGACCTCCACCCCGTCGTAGCCGAGCCGGCTGGCCAGCGCGAAAGCTGCTGAGGTGGGCTCGGGATAGACCGAAGAAGAAGACAGCACGACCTGCACCGCAGGTCCGGATGGGCTGGTCACGCCGTCCATGTTAGGCGAGGCAGGCGCTCAACGCCGGGGGCAAATACCCCGGCGAAACCCCTCGATTTCGCGGACGGGCCGGGCTGAGGCAAGAATGTGGACATGCATGTCGATCATCTGACCTTCGCGGTCGGCCCAAAGGGACTGAAGGCGGAGGCGAAACGGCTCGGCGACCTGCTCGGCGACAAGTTCCGCGACGGCGGCTTCCACCCCCGTTTCGGCACCACGAACCGAATTTTGCCGCTCGCCGACGATCGCTACCTCGAGGTAGTCGAAGTGCTCGAGCATCCGGCGGCTGAAAAGGCCGCCTTCGGGCAGGCCGTGCGCGCCCGCTCTGAGGTCGGCGGCGGTTGGATGGGCTGGGTGGTCTCGGTTGAAGACCTCACCCCGTTCGAGACCCGACTTGACCGCCAGGCCGTCTACGGCTCGCGGCATTTCCCCGACGGCCGCCTGCTGGAATGGGAACAGCTCGGGGTCCGCGGGCTGCTCGCTGACCCGCAGCTGCCCTACTTCATCAAGTGGAACTCCGATCACTCGGTGCTACCCAAGGCCCTGCCCGGCACCATCAGGCTGGTCGAGATCGAGGTTGCTGGCACCCGTGACCGCGTTGAGGAATGGCTCGGCATCTGCCTCGACGACGTGTTCGACGGTGTCGGCGTCAAGTTCACCTCCCCCAACGGCCAGCCCGGTATCGAGGCGGCCACTTTCGAGACCACGTCAGGTCTGGTTCGCATCTGAGGCTTAACCACGTTGGGGGACGGTGGGCTATCCCGCCGTCCCCCATCGCTGTCAGAGGCTCCGATTAGCCTCACCGGCATGGCGAAGTCCCCGAACCTATATCAATGCTCCGAATGCGGCTGGACGACGCCGCGCTGGGTCGGCCGCTGCGGCGAATGCCAGGCCTGGGGCAGCGTCGCTGTTGCCGCCGCCCCGCGGAGCCGAGTCACCTCGACCGCGCCCGGCAGGCCAGCGCTGCCTATCAGCCAGGTAGACCTCAACGAGGCCAGAGCCCTGCCCACCGGGCTGGGTGAGCTCGACCGGGTACTCGGCGCTGGGCTCACCCCGGGCGCGGTGGTCCTATTAGCTGGCGAGCCGGGCGTCGGCAAGTCAACCCTGCTGCTCGAGGTGGCCGCCCGTTGGGCCCGCCTGGGTCGACGCACTTTGTACGTCAGCGCCGAAGAATCAGCCGCCCAGGTCCGGCTACGAGCCGAGCGCACCGGCGCGGTGGACGATTCGCTCTATCTGGCCGCCGAATCCGATCTGGCGACGGTCCTGGGCCAAGTGGAGCAACTTGCTCCTGACCTATTGGTGCTGGATTCGGTTCAAACCGTGGGCGTCCCTGGCGCCGAAGGCGTGCCCGGTGGCGTCGCCCAGGTGAAAGAGGTGACCGCGGCGCTGGTGCGGGTGGCCAAACAGCGGGCGATGCCAGTGATGCTGATCGGGCACGTCACTAAGGAGGGCACCGTCGCCGGGCCGCGCACCCTGGAGCATCTAGTCGATGTGGTGCTCACCTTCGAAGGTGAAAGCCACAGCGGGTTCCGAATGCTCCGGGCCTCAAAAAACCGCTTCGGACCGGCCGACGAGGTCGGCTGTTTCGAACTCACCGAGACGGGCATCGGTGAGGTCACCGATCCGAGTGGGCTGTTCACCTCGCTGCACAGTGAGCCGGCACCTGGCACCTGCTTGAGCATTTCGTTGGCTGGCCGGCGGCCGCTGCTGACTGAAGTGCAGGCCCTGGTGGCGCCAAGCGCTGCTCCGGTGCCGCGGCGAATCACGAACGGTCTGGATTCCAGCCGGGTGGCGATGATTCTCGCGGTCCTTCAACGCCGCGCCGGCGTACGCCTGCACACCAAGGAGGTTTACGTCTCCACGGTGGGCGGGGTCAGGGTGAGCGATCCGGCCGCAGATCTCGCTACCGCGGTGGCGATCGCGTCGGCCGCCTACGACCACTGCTTCGTTCGCCCGGTGATCGCCCTGGGCGAAGTCGGGCTATCGGGCGAGCTGCGTCGCATCCCGGCCACCGGCCGCCGGCTGGCTGAGGCCGCCCGGCTCGGGTTCCAAGTAGCGTTGGTGCCGCCGGGAAGCGGCCAAGTGGTGCCGGGGCTTCGCGTCATCGAGGTCTCGGGGGTAGCCAACGCCCTGCAGGTCCTGGGGCTGCGGGCTCGTAAGGACCGCCCTGACACCTCAGCCCCGGCCAGATTGAGCATCGCCGAGGCTGGCTAGCCTGGGCGATCAGTTGGCCGAAATCGTCATCACGAAGCGGGCTGGCGCGGCACCAGTGAAAGTAGCCGTGCCGACGTAGGTCCCGGCTGCCACCGCGTCCTTGGTTGTCTTACAGCTGGCCTTGGAACGTTTTCCGGGCCAATTGATGTCGAAAACGTAGGGTTGGTTGGGGGTGAGCGTCAGCCTCTTGGCAGGCACCCAGGCCGCGCAGTCTGCGGTGGTCCAGATCCGATCCTTGCCACTGGTGACCACCACGGAGAAGGTTGACGCCGAGACCGACAGCACACAGCCGATGGCGCTGTTGTTGGTAACCGAGACTTTGAACGGTTGCGCCGCCCCCGACTTGAGTTTCTGGAACCCGGCCAAGCCCACCCGGAGGTTCGCCGGATCGCAGGCCTGCGGTCCGGTCGGCGTCGCGGGAGCACTCGGTTTGGCCGTGCTCGGCGCGGGCGGGGGCACCGCTGCCGACGTCGGAGCGGATGCGGTCAGCGCCGTCGGCTGCGGCTGTGCCTGCGGGGTGCCCTTCGGCCACAACAGCCAAATCACGCCCGCCAGCACCACAGCAAAGATGACCACGACCACCAGGCGCCGCCGCCAGTAGACCTGCGGCGGCTCCGAGCCCGTGGGATGAAGCAACGAACTCATGGGTTCAGGCTAAGTCGGCAAGTGGCGCGGCAGACTTCACCACGCCGCACCGGGGACCTTCGGCGATCACACCCACGTCTGACAGCAGCTAGATTTGAGTGACGATGAACTTCGGATCGAGGTAGCAATGACCGAGCAGAACCCACCCACCGACGCCGCAGCCGGCGCGGAGCCGACTGTGCCCCTGGTCCCGGCGCAGGGCTACACCCAGCCGGACGTGCCCCCGCTGGAGCCGACCACGGTCGACCCCTTCGGCTCGGCTGGCAGTGGCGGCAGCTACCCGGACTTCAGCTACGACGGCCCCACGCTGAGCGAGCCGACGCCAGCATCGGCCATCGACCCAAATCCGTTCCCAGCGGCCTCGAACTACACCCAGCCGACCGTTCCGGCCGCCGCTAGCTACGCCGACCCCTACCGGCCAGCACAGGCCGCCTACGGTGATCCGGCGCCGATCCGAGATCCCTACCCGGCGGTTGCGGCACCGCCAGCTCAGTACCAGCAGTATCCGGTCGCGCAGACTCCTTTGCACGACCCGGTGGCCTACGACTACGGCTACGCCGCCATGGGCGCACCGGTGGCCGATCATCCCAACGCGATCCCGTCGTTGATCCTGGGCATCGTCGGCTTCTTTTTCCTGCCGATCCTCTGCCCGGTGGGCTGGGTACTGGCAGCAAAGGGACGCCGTGAGGTGGCCTCGAACCCTGGCCGGTGGGCGAATGGCGGCACCCTCACTGCGGCCTGGATCATCAGCATCATCGGCACCGCCCTTTGGGGGCTGTTCATCCTCTTCTTCTTCGGGATCTTCGCCATTGCGCTCGTGGGCGTGGGCCTGTCCTGACCCAGCAATCAAGAAGCGGCCCCGGTTCCGAGTGGAACCGGGGCCGCTTTGCTTGGCTTAGGAGGTCTGGCCGAGCTCTGCGGTAGGCAGATCCGGCACCGCATGCTTGGTCTCACCGGTGAAGGTGAAAGCCAGCTCGGAGCCTTCCGGAGCGACATCGACGACCACAATCTGGCCGGACTTGACCTCAGAGAACAGGATCTTCTCCGCCAGGATGTCTTCGATGTCGCGCTGAATGGCCCGTCGCAACGGACGCGCTCCCAGCACCGGGTCGAAGCCACGCTTGGCGATCAGGGTCTTGGCAGCCGGCGTCAGCTCGATGCCCATATCCCGATCCCGCAGCCGATCCTCGATCTCGGCGATCATCAGGTCCACGATGCGTTCGATGTCGGCAGTGGTGAGCTGATGGAAGACCACGATCTCGTCCACCCGGTTCAAGAACTCCGGCCGGAAGTGCTGCTTCAGTTCATCTGAGACCTTGGCCTTCATCTTTTCGTAACTGCCAGCCTCATCGGAGCTCTGGCTGAAGCCCAGGTTCACCGACTTGGAGATGTCGCGGGTGCCAAGGTTGGTGGTCATCACGATCACCGTGTTCTTGAAGTCGACCACCCGGCCCTGAGCGTCAGTGAGTCGACCCTCGTCCAAGATCTGCAACAGCGAGTTGAAGATGTCGGGGTGGGCCTTCTCGATCTCATCGAACAGGACCACGCTGAACGGCTTGCGGCGCACCTTCTCAGTGAGCTGGCCGCCCTCCTCGTAACCCACATAGCCGGGCGGGGAGCCGAACATCCGCGAAGCGGTGTGCTTCTCGGAGTACTCGCTCATGTCGAGGGTGATCAGGGCGTCCTCGTCACCGAAAAGGAACTCGGTGAGCGCCTTGGTCAGCTCGGTCTTACCAACCCCGGAAGGACCGGCGAAGATGAACGACCCGCTGGGCCGCTTGGGATCCTTCAGCCCGGCTCGGGTACGCCGGATCGAACGAGAAAGCGCCTTCACCGCGTCGTGCTGGCCGATGTAGCGCCGACCGATCTCCTCCTCCATCTTCAGCAGCCGCGAGGACTCCTCCTCGGTCAGCTTGAAGACCGGGATTCCGGTCGAGCTTGAGAGCACCTCGGCGATCGCCTCTTCATCGACCTCGGCCGGAACGTCCTGGTCACCGGACTTCCACGCCTCTTCCTTCTCGGCTCGAGCCACCGTCAGTTTGCGCTCGTCGTCGCGCAGCCGGGCAGCCACCTCGAAGTCCTGGGCGTCAATGGCAGCCTCTTTCTGCAAACGGACGGCCGCAATCTTCTCGTCAAACTCGCGCAGATCCGGCGGCGCAGTCATCCGACGAATGCGCAGGCGGGCGCCGGCCTCATCGATCAGATCAATCGCCTTGTCCGGCAAGAAGCGGTCGGAGATGTAGCGGCTGGCCATCTGGGCCGCGGCAGTAAGGGCCCCATCAGTGATGGTGATCCGGTGGTGCGCCTCGTAACGATCACGAAGCCCGCGCAGGATGTCGATGGTCAGCGCTATCGAAGGCTCAGCGACCTGGATCGGTTGGAAACGTCGCTCCAGGGCGGCGTCCTTCTCGATGTGCTTGCGGTATTCGTCCAAAGTCGTGGCACCAATGGTCTGCAGTTCCCCGCGCGCCAACATGGGCTTCAAAATCGAGGCAGCATCAATAGCGCCTTCGGCCGCACCGGCACCGACCAGGGTGTGGATCTCATCGATGAACAGCACCACGTCGCCACGGGTCTTGATTTCCTTAAGCACCTTCTTCAGCCGCTCTTCGAAATCGCCGCGGTAGCGCGAGCCGGCCACCAGCGCGCCCAGGTCCAACGTGTAGATCTGCTTATCCCGCAAGGTCTCTGGCACATCGCCACGCACGATCGCCTGGCTCAAACCTTCGACGACGGCGGTCTTACCAACGCCTGGTTCGCCAATCAACACCGGGTTGTTCTTGGTGCGCCTGGAGAGCACGGTCATCACGCGCTCGATTTCCTTCTCCCGACCGATGACCGGGTCAAGCTTGTTTTCCCGCGCGGCCTGGGTCAGGTTGCGCCCGAACTGATCCAGGATCGTCGCGGCCGAGGCTGCTGGGCCGACGTCTGGCGCACCCGAAGTGGCAGCCTCCTTGCCCTGATAACCACTCAGCAACTGCAATACGGTGCTGCGCACCCGGTTTAGATCGGCGCCGAGCTTGATCAGCACCTGCGCTGCGACCCCTTCACCCTCTCGAATCAGCCCGAGCAGGATGTGCTCGGTGCCGATGTAGGGGTGATTGATCTGTAGCGCCTCGCGCATGGAGAACTCCAGCACCTTCTTGGCGCGTGGAGTGAAGGGAATATGGCCGGTGGGTGCCTGTTGTCCCTGCCCGATGATTTCCTCGACCTGTTCGCGAACCGCTTCCAGGGAGATCCCCAGGGATTCCAGAGCCTTCGCCGCGACGCCTTCACCCTCATGAATCAGCCCGAGCAGCAGGTGCTCGGTGCCGATGTAGTTGTGGTTGAGCATCCGCGCCTCATCTTGAGCGAGCACGATCACTCGACGGGCGCGGTCGGTGAACCGATCGAACATGCGTGGGACTCCTTAGTCGAGCTGCGGCTAACCCCGGGACGCTGACCTTTGCGGACCGCGCATCCGGAGCTATCAGTCTAGTTAACGCCAGTCCCGCGCGAAGAAGTCCCGTGTTCGCCCCCGGCTCAATCAATCTGAGCCGGGGGCCACGGTCATGCTCAGCTGTGCGCGCGCTCGTAAGCTTCGCGAACCTCGGCCGAAACCCGGCCACGGCTGGAAACCTGCATGCCCTGGGCAATCGCCCAGGCGCGAATCTCGGTGGCGGCGGTTCCACCGGACTTGCGACGCCCCGACCCCTGCCGACGGGCGCTGCGATCGCGCTCCCCTGCGGCAATGAACGGTGCGAATGCGTCGCGGAGCTTGCGGGCGTTGGCAGCAGACAGGTCGATCGAGTATGCGATGCCATCCAATGCGAACGAGATTGTCTCGTCAGCTTCACTACCGTCAAGGTCGTCGGTGTGGATGACCTGAACTCGCTTGGCCATGTCGGTCCTTTCGATTCGGCTACCGGGAGACGGTAGCAAATTGGCTCCCCAATGCGTTCTGGAAGCATATACCTTAGGTAGCTATTCGCAAGCCAACTTCTGAATCTTGGTGCTTTGTTTCATCCTTGCCAACCGCGAAGTTCTGGCTTGGGGTATCGGTCACATAAGACGGGAGCCTGGAGTACGGTGTTCACTAAAATCGACCATCCAAAGCGGCTTGGGTTTGGTAAGTAGTTTTGCACCAAAGTGCACAGACGCACTCCCAGACTGCACGATCTCGCGTGCTTCTGGATGCCATCTGACAGCTATTTCAAGCCTCGCTGGACTCCGGCGTAAACGACATCGCACCCGACCGTTGGGTCGGGTGCGATGCTTAGTTGTCGCCTCAGGCGTGCTTGCGCTGCTCCACCTGGCGCACTGGCGGATTAGCCAGGGCTGCCAGCTGAATGACGGTCGGAAAACCGTCCTCGGTCCACAAATCGTGACTTGCAGTGTCAGCGATCTGGCGTACCGGCAGAGGTACCACATCCGCGTCGAGGGCGGCCTGAACGGCGTCCAGGCTCTCACGCACAGTGGTGAGTTCAAGCGTCCGCTGATTGAGCTCGAACTGCAGCGCGATCTTGTCACCGCGAAGCCGGGAGGCCTCACGGGCAAGAGTCGCCGACTCCGAGCGGGTCTCAGCGAGTTGGTGGACTAGTACTTCATTACGTGAGCTCAACAGCTTCACAATGCCGAGGTGCTGCCGAGTCGCTTGCTGCATCAATTCGGAGGCACGTTTGGCATCATCACGCTGTTCAGCTTGTAGCGTCGTTCGGGTCGTCCTGACTTCTCGCCACCCGAAGGTGGCAGCAAGGACACCGCCAGCAACTGCCAGCACCAAACCGATGGGCAACCACACCCCACCGAATCCAGCAACAACTGCAGCAACTGCCGAACCGAGCAACGAGAGCCGCGTGAAGCGGCGGCGCGGGGAAGGTATCGCTTTCCTCGAAGCGGCTACGGGTAACACGTCGCAGAGTCTAGTCGGGGCTCCCCGGACTTCTCGGAAGGCCCTTCGGCGTGGCGTCCCCGCTAGGGGGACCAGGAATTCGGCAGGAACGCTCCAGAATTGCACCGCCGATAGCCAACCCGATTGCGCCAACTGCGGCCACTGCAGAACTGATCACTCGCTCTCTGGCCAGTTCTGCGGCCAGCCTATTCAGGAAGTAACCGAACACCACCGCATAGCCGGCAGCCATCCCGGCACCAGCCAGCAGGCAAGTTTTCCCGAGCACCAGCAAGGTCACAGCCCGAGCTGGCAGGACGGGCTCGCGTCGCACCTGAATCCGCCGATGGGTCGACCACGCCGCGAAGCCAACCGAGACCGCCAAGACGGCAATGGCCCCCGATCCGATCATCGGCAGCGCCGGCAACGGCCAGCCAAGTCGATCTGGCACATCGAAGATCAACCAGCCAGTGCCGGCACCGATCAGGACGGCCGCGACGACCGCCTGCCAGCCCGTGGGCGCAACCGTGCCCTGAGGCTCAGGATCGGGCATTACTCAACTCGCAGGTCAGCCCGAAGCCGCACGCCAGTCACGTCCACCCCGGCCACCAGGTCAGCGATTTTGCCCTGACCCACGATCTCGGCATCCGGCCTCAACTCCAGCCACGGCACCAGCACGAAGCCACGCTCGTGGGCCCGCGGGTGCGGCAGCGTGATGAAGTCGTTGTTGATCTGCCGGTCATCGACGGCGATCAGATCCACGTCCACCGTACGAGGCCCGCCGGGAACTTCACGGACCCGCTCAAACGCATCCTCGATGGCCAGGGCGCGCTCCAACATCACCATCGAGGCCAGTGAGGAAGAAGTGACCACCACCAGATTCAGGAAGTCCGGCTGATCCAGCGGGCCGACCGGCGTCGTCTCGTAAACCGAAGAGATGCCGGTCACCTTCAAGCCTGGCGTCGTCCGCAGATGCTTGACTGCGCCTTGCAGGTACTCAAATCGGTCCCCGAGATTGGAGCCGAGTGAGAAGACTGCCTCCCGCAGCGGGCTCATCCCGGATAGGACGTCGATATCTAGGTAGTCATCGCTCATTGCTGGCTCCTACGGGTGATTGTGACGCTGACGCCAGTGACGGGAACGGGCATTGGTGCTTGAGGTTTGTGGACGGTCACCTCGACCGCCTCGATTCTCACATCGGCCAGGCAGGTTGCCGCAACCCGTTCGGCCAGGGTTTCGATCAGATCTACCGAACCGGTGCTCGCGGTTTCGGCGATCGCTGCCGCCAGTACTGAATAGTCGACGGTGGTGGCCAACTCATCACTGTCTGGACGCGGCCGCAGGCTAGCTTCGACGTCAATCAGGAATGGCTGCGGTCGCAGCTTCTCTTCCGGATAGACCCCATGGGCAGCGTCCACTCGAATTCCGGTTAGCCGGATTCGGTCTGCCGCTGCCATCGCCTCGCCTCCTTGGCGAACCATAGCCGCTCAGCGGCGCTGCCACATCCCCGCGACCAGGATCGCATCGAGTTGTGGACGCACGGTGTGCGTGCGCACCCCCCAAACCCCAGTAGCCGCCAGCAGCGCGGTCAACGCGGTGGTCGCATCATCACGTTCTTTTGGCGGGCGGGCGCCGTCAGCATCGGCCAGCAGTTCCCCCAGGAAGCGCTTCCGGGACGTACCCACCAGGATCGGTAGTCCCAAGCGGTCGAACTGATCAAGCTCACGCAGCAGCGTCCAGTTTTGTTCCACGGTCTTGGCGAAGCCCAGTCCCGGATCGATCACCAACCGGGACGCCTTGATGCCGGCTGCTTTCGCCGCCGCCACCCGATCAGACAGCTCAGCGATTACTTCAGCAACAACGTCTTGATAGACGGCCCGCTGCTGCATTTCGGCCGAATGGCCCCGCCAATGCATCGCCAGGTAGGCGCAATCAAGGTCGGCTACGGTCGCTAGCATCTGCTCGTCAGCCAGACCCCCAGAGACGTCGTTGACTAACACTGCGCCAGCAGCCACGGCCGCCGCCGCAACTTCTGACCTGGTGGTGTCAACCGAGACCGCCACCCCTGCCGCGGCCAGTCGCTCCACCACCGGCAGAACCCGCGCCAGTTCGGCGTCCAGATCGATCCGACCAGCGCCCGGGCGGGTCGACTCGCCACCAACGTCCACCAAATCGGCGCCTTCGGCGGCCAGCGCCAAACCGCGGGTCACTGCAGCGTCGGCATCGAGAAAGTCGCCCCCGTCAGAGAACGAATCGGGGGTGACGTTCAGCACCCCCATCACCAGGGTGCGTCCCGGACGCGGCAGTTTGCTCACCAGCGAAGCCTAGCCAAACTCGAAGCGTCCAAGGTCCTGCTGGTCAGAGGCTTCGACGGGCTCAGCCAACTGCAGTTCCCTGAGCCTGTCGAAGGGTCCTGCTGGTCAGAGGCTTCGACGGGCTCAGCCAACTGGTTGGCGGGTTCAGCTCAGCTTGGAGTGGGACAAGGACGGCTTGCCCTTGCCCAGGAAGAAGATGCCAGGGTAGCCACGGGTCCAGAATCGGTGGCTCGGATTGTTCTTCAGCGTCGAGTATTCAATCCGCAGCTTGCCGGTCCGGTTGTTGCTAACGAAGAAGATGGCGCCGCCACCCTCCACGGCGTCGTTGTTCTGGATCACGGTGCCACCGATTCGGATGTTGAACTTGTTGCCGTCGGCATAGATCGCGCCGCCGCTGCCGCCGCCGGGGGTACCTGATCGCTTGGGGTTGGCGCCCTTGCCGATCGCTTTGTTGTTGGTGAACAAGCTGTTCAACACCACCCAGGACACCCCGATGCTGCTGAGCGCGCCACCATTGGAGCATCTCCCGCCCTCGAAGGTGCTGGCGGTCACATAGGCCGGCTTGTTCTTGTATTGGCTGAGCACCCGAATCGCGGCACCGCCCAAATCCGGACCAGTCGAATCGCAGGTGTTGCCGACGAAGGTGGAGTTCACCGCGGTGAAACGGCCACCGCGCACAAAGATCGCTCCGCCGCCACCGCCTTCGGCGCGCTGCCCGGTGGAGTTGCCGTCAGCGAAAGTCAGGTTCTGCACCACCAGCCGCGGATACTGCTGGTTTTGGCAGTGTGAGGTCGTCCAAACCTGGGCCTGGTCGCAGGTGTTCTGGTAGAGAATCCGCCGCTTCTTGTCGCCGCTGAGGGTGACCTTCCCGCCACCATCCAGCACCACCAGTTTGCTGGTGTTGCGCACTTTGGCCGTAGCCAGCATGGTGATCGTTACCGGGTCTGGGCCGCAGTTGAACTTGATGATCCCGCCCTTGGCTACCGCAGCCACCACCGCGGCCGAGGTGCAGCTGGCCGGCGTGCCGGTGCCGATCACCCGGTTTGGCTTGGTGGACTTCACCGGTCGCCCATAGGACGGCACCTTCATTTTGCCTTTGGGGTTGCCCGCGGTGGCGGTGAACTGCGTCGCCGTGGCGGTCGCGGTTTGGGTTGGCGTGGCCGGGGCCTGCGGCGTAGAGGTCACCGTCGAGCCGCCATCGGTGGCGGGTCCCGCTACCGCCGCCCCCGAAGGAGCGGCACATGCCGACAAGGAGACCATGGTGGCTATCGCGACTACCAACACACGAGGAGGGGTACGCATCATTCCCCAGACAGTAGTGTGCTGGCTCCTCGAGCGACAGGGGGCCAACGCGCTTGTGGCTATGTCGCAGGTCGCCGAGCTGGCTCAGCCGATGATCAGGCTCATCACTTCGGCCCGGGTGGCCGGGTTGGCCATCACCCCGCGGACGGCGCTGGTGACCGTCTTCGCACCAGGCTTTCGCACCCCGCGCATCGTCATACACAAGTGCTCGGCCTCAATCACCACGATCACGCCACGGGCACCCAGATGCTCCACCAGGGCGTCGGCGATCTGCGAGGTCAACCGCTCCTGCACCTGCGGGCGCTTGGCGAACGCGTCCACTAGCCTGGCCAGCTTGCTCAAGCCAGTCACCCGGCCATGACTTGGGATGTAGCCGATGTGCGCCACCCCTGTGAACGGCAGCAAGTGATGCTCGCAGACACTCCACAACTCAATGTCGCGCACCAGCACCATCTCGTCGTGGCTCAACTCAAAGGTGGTCGAAAGCACTTCGGCCGGATCGGCGTCCAGGCCGGCGAACACCTCCGCATAGGCCCTGGCCACTCGTGCGGGCGTTGCCAACAACCCGTCTCGATCTGGGTCCTCACCGATGCCGATGAGGATTTCGCGCACTGCGGCAGCCACTCGCTCCTGGTCTACTGCCATGACTCAGGCCCCCGGTTGTTTGGGGGCATCCCCTCCGATGCCCTGATCCCCTGGGTACAGCGGCGGGTAGGCCGGCGGCGCCTGTTCGGGCACTGGGTAGGGCGCAGGGTAGCCCGGGTAGCCCGGCATCAGTCCGGCTGGCGGCAGGGCCGGATCCGGGGGCGTCGGTCGCTCCGGCGGATCAATCGGCGGCACGTCGCTGGGTTTACGGGTCTCCGAGCCCGTCCAGGCCGCACGCTTCGGCCAACGCCGCAGCGGCTCGAAGATCTTGGCCACCTGCTCCTTGTCGAGAGTCTCCTTCTCGAACAACTGCCGCACCAACTCGTCCAACACATCCCGGTTGGCAGTCAGGACGTCGAAGGCCTCCTGGTGGGCGGTGGAGATCAGCTTGGAGACTTCAGCGTCCACCTGGCCGGCGATCGCCTCGGAGTAGGTGCGCGAATCGCTGGCGTAGCTCATCCCGAGGAAAGGCTCGCGGTCGCCCGAGCCATATTTGACCGCGCCGAGGGATTCAGTCATGCCGAACTCGGTGACCATCGCCCGGGCCAGCTTGGTGGCCTTCTCGATGTCGTTGCTGGCACCGGTGGTCGGGTCGTGGAAGACCAGCTCTTCGGCGGCCCGTCCGCCCATCATGTAGGCCAGCTGATCGAGCAGCTCACCGCGAGTCTGGGAGTACTTGTCGTCGTCGGGCATCACCATCGTGTAACCCAACGCCCGGCCGCGCGGCAGGATCGTCACCTTTTGTACCGGGTCGGTGGCTGGCATCGCCGCGGCTACCAGGGCATGTCCGCCCTCGTGGTAGGCGGTGATCAACAGCTCACGCTCGTTCATCACTCGGCTGCGCTTCTGCGGCCCGCCAATGACCCGATCAATAGCCTCGTCCAACTCCGGCTTGCCGATGAACCGCAGGTTCATTCGGGCGGTAAGCAGGGCCGCCTCATTGAGCACATTGGCCAGATCGGCGCCGGTGAACCCGGGGGTGCGCTTGGCCACCGTCGCCAAGTCGACGTCGGTGCCGATCGGCTTGTTGGCCGCATGGACTCGAAGAATCTGCAACCGGCCCTTCATGTCCGGAGCCTCCACCGGAATCTGCCGGTCGAAGCGGCCCGGGCGAAGCAGCGCCGGGTCGAGAACATCAGGTCGGTTGGTAGCGGCGATCAATACCACGCCGCCGCGCACATCGAACCCGTCCATCTCGACGAGCAGCTGGTTAAGGGTCTGTTCGCGTTCGTCATGGCCGCCGCCCATACCGGCGCCGCGGTGGCGTCCGACGGCATCGATCTCGTCGATGAAGACGATCGCTGGGGCGGCTTCCTTTGCCTGCTCGAACAGATCACGCACCCGGGAGGCGCCGACCCCGACGAACATCTCGACGAAATCCGAACCAGAGATCGAGAAGAACGGGACGCCAGCTTCGCCAGCCACGGCGCGCGCCAGCAGCGTTTTGCCGGTGCCGGGCGGTCCGTAGAGCAGCACGCCCTTGGGGATCTTCGCTCCGACTGCGGTGAACTTCCCTGGCTCTGAGAGGAACTCACGGATCTCCTGAAGTTCCTCGATGGCCTCTTCGCAGCCAGCCACGTCAGCGAAGGTGGTTTTGGGGGTGTCCTTGCTGGCCAGTTTGGCTTTCGACTTGCCAAATCCGAGCACTCGGTTGCCGCCGCCTTGGACGTTGTTCAGCATCAGGAAGAACAGGATTCCGATGATCAGGAAGGGCAGCACGCTGAACAGGAAGGTGCTCCAGAAGTTCGGCTGGGCCGGCTCGCTCAAGTAGCGGTCGAGCATCCCAGCGTTCACCCGGGCATTCAGGCGATCGATCAGTTGCTGATTCTGCGGCGGGATCCAGGTTGACTTGTACTTCAGCGGCACCGCGTCCTTGGTGGTCACCTTGATGGTCTGATCGCCATCGTTGATGACCACTTCGGTCAGCGGGGTATCGGAGTTGATGAGTTGGACGATCTCAGAGGTCGGCTTTGCCACGAACCCGTTGGCATTGCCCACGACCTCGAAGATGATCGCGATCCCCAAGAAGCCCAGGACAACCCACAAGATCGGGGATCGGAAGATCCGGGAAAAGTTCATAGCCAGCTTTCGTCAAGCATCGAGCACGAGCAAGTAGACGATACCGAACCGGGCAACTCCCCCGCCGAAGGTCAGCTATAGACGTGCGGCGCCAGAATGCCCACGTCGCGCAAGTTGCGGTAGCGGCCGGAGTAGTCCAGCCCGTAGCCGACGACGAACTTGTTGGGCAGGTCGAAGCCGACGTATTTCACGTCCACCTCGATCTTCATCGCTTCCGGCTTGCGGAACATGGTCATGATTTCCAGACTCGCTGGGCTGCGGGAGGCCAGATTCTGCATCAGATAGGTCAGCGTCAGCCCGGTGTCGATGATGTCTTCCACCACCAGCACGTGGCGCCCAACCAGGTCAGTCGACAGATCCTTCAGGATTCGCACGACCCCCGAAGAGTGCGTACCCATCCCGTAGGACGAGATCGCCATCCAGTCCATGGCGCAATCGATGTGCAGCGCTCGGGAAAGATCGGCCATCACCATCACTGCACCGTTGAGCACTCCCACCAGCAGCGGGTTCTTGTCGACGTAGTCGCGGTCTATCTCCGCGGCCACCTCGGCGAGCCGGGCATTTATCCGGTCGGAGGTGTAGAGAACTTCGGAGAGGTCGGCGGCAACATCAACAGCATCCACGCCGCACAACCTACCCTGCTCAGCGGTGCATCAGTTGCCGACCGCCCGTAGTGAGCCCTGGCTTCGACTCACCCGAAGCCCGGGGATTTCCACCCAACGCTGCCCGTGCCAGTCGGTGACCAATCCGGTCACGGCGGCCAAATGGGCGGCGCTCACCTCGGCAGCACCGCAGGCGAGCAACCAGGCCCGCAACACCCGCGAGCGCAGCGCCGGGGCCAGTTGGGCCAGTCGCGCGCAATCGAGCAGGTCAGCCTCCGGCTCGCCCAACTCGACCGCTGCAAGCTCATCGAGCAGATCGGCGTCCGCGCGAGCCAGGGCCGCCGATCGTGCCAGAGCCTCAGCCACTCCAGGACCCAGCTCGGCCTCCAACACTGGCAGCACCCGCTGCCGCACCCGGACGCGAGCGAACCGCTCTTCGCTGTTATGGGGATCAACCCAGGCCGCCAACCCCAACTCGACGCAAGCCGCCTCGGTGACCTGACGGCGCAGACCGAGCAATGGCCGGTGGAAGCGCCCCCGGACCGCAGGCATGCCAGCCAACGAACGCGGCCCCGATCCCCGGGCCAAGCCCAACAACACCGTCTCAGCCTGGTCATCGAGAGTGTGGCCCAGCAACACCAATTCGGAGTCGGTAGCGGCAGCCTCCAGGGCGGCATAGCGGGCCGCTCGGGCGGCAGCCTCAGGGCCGGACGCGGTCGCCACCACCACCACCGACACCACTACTGCGGGCAGGCTCAACTTGGTGGTGAGTTGTTCGACGACACCACCGGCCACCTGGGCCGAGCCCGCCTGCAGCCCATGATCGACCACCACCGCCCGGACGTCAGTGCCCCGCCGATCACCGAGGACGGCGGCCGCAGCCGCCAGCGCCAATGAATCCGGGCCACCTGAGCAGGCCACTAACAGCGGCGCTGACGGCAGGTTCGACAGCGCCTGGACCAGTTGCAGCGTGGCGGGTCCGAGCGCACGACGCGCCATTGAGGGCCTAGATCCGATGCAGCCAGCGCTGCGGGTCTCGTAGCTCTTCCAGGCTGGGCAGCAGTCCGGGGGCGGCGAAGGCCTGGTTCAAAGTGGACACGTCGGCGGCCTCGATCACTGCCCGGCAGAACGCAGCACCCTCCCGGTACTGGGCGTATTTCAGGTCGAAACCGAGCGCCTTCTGCACCCACGAGAACCAGCCGGCGCTGGTGCGTCGCCGCTCGAAAGCCGCCCGAATCGAGGAGTAGCTGGGCACGACGTCAGCGCCGACCCGATCCATCATCACGTCGGCGTGTCCTTCAAGCAGCGACATCACCGCGGTCGCCTGATCAAAGGCCTGACGCTGGGCCGGCGAACCGATCAGCCGCCGCGAGATCGTGGCGTCCTCGGCCTGCCAGCCGAACTTGAGCTCGTCGCCGTCCAACAGCTCGCCGATCAGGCCCAGCAGGTGCTCGCGAAGCCACGGAGCCTGTCCGAACTGGAAGCGGTGCGTCTCCTCATGCAGGCAAACCCACAGGCGGAAGTCAGCCGGGACTACGCCCAGGTCCCGCTCGACCGCCACCACGTTTGGCGCCACCAGCATCAATCGAGTGGGTTGGTAGAACGGATCGAACTGGCCAAGGATTCGGGTGGCGATCGCCGCGAAAACCACCCCGGCCTGGCCGCCTAGTGCCATGGCGCGCGCCTTGGCCCAACTCGATTCGGCTTCCTCCGGGGCGCCAGCGGCACCCACCAGCAGAGCCTGGGCCGATTGGGTGCACGCCTTCAACCAGCCAGCGCGGTCAACCACCAGCACTTGCGCTGGCGCTGGCGCGGCCAACTCGGTTACCTCAGCCACATGCCCGGTGGCCGCCTCGGCGGCCTGACGCAATTGGGCAACGGTCTGTTCGATCTCTGCCGGGTCCAGACGCGGGCCGGCCGGGAGCACCATCGCTCCAGCGGTTACGGCTGCGTCCCAATCCACTGCGGGAAGTTGCTGCATGGGTTCAGCTTAGGAGGCACGTCGAGGCCAACCGCACTCGCCGCCCGGGTGGGCAGCGGGTCGTCAGCGACAGGAGCAGGTGATGGTGGCCGCAGCCGTGCGGTCCAACCAGTTGTAGAGCCGGGTGTAGCTGACCGGCTTGCTGGTGTTGGCAAGCTCGGCGAACACCAGCCGGGCACCATCCTTGGTGGTCAGGTAGCCGACCAGGCCGGCCACCCCACGTAAGGTGCCGGTCTTGGCGTGGACGTTGTGCCGACCGGCCTTCTCGGACTTGTCGTCGAACCGCTTGGCCAAAGTGCCGGTTTCCCAGGCCACTGGCAACCCGGCAGTCACCGGCACGTAGGTCGGCTCGGCCAGCGCGGCACGCATCGCTTTGGCGAGGGTTTCGGTGCTCAACTTGCTGCCCGGCGCGAGGCCACTACCGTCGAGGATCTTCAACCCGGAAGCCCACAAGCCCTTGGCGCTCAGCCAGTCCTTGACGTTAGCGGAGGCACTACTGAAGCTTCCGGCGTGCCCATTGGCCAGCGAGGCGTGGCGAGAAAGTGTCTCCGCGCCGACGTTGTCGCTGATCAGCAGCGTGCGCTTGATGATCATTGCCAACGAGGCCGAGGTGACCGATGCCAGCTCGCTAGCTCCGGCGCTGGCCTTAGCCGCCGCGATCTTGCTGACCTTGATCCCGGCCTTCTTCAGCCTGGACGCGAAGGCCTTGGCTGCGGTCAGCGGCGGATTCGCCTGCGCGCGCCAACCGACCTTGCCAGAGCTGATCTCCAACGCGGCAACCCTGGCTTCGGTGCCCTTCCACTTCTTCTTCCAGTACGGGCTGAAGGTGGGTCCGCTGAACAGTGAGGCGTCATAGCCAAGGGTGATTTGGGTCTGCCCCTTCGCCTTAAGCGCGGCCGCCGTGGCCGCGGCCAGGCGCTGCAGGGAGGCCCTCTTGTAGACCGAGGTTGAGCTCTTGTCAGTGAGCACCGGATCGCCGCCGCCCACCAGGATCACCTTGGCATTGCCAGCGTCCACGGCTTTCGTCGTGAAGCGGTGATCGGCACCGAGGATGTCGACCGCGGCCATCGTGGTGACCACCTTCATGGTGGAGGCCGGAGTGAGTGGCTTAGTGCCTGAGCGCGCGGCCAGCACGATGCCGTCAGTGGTGGTAACCGTCACTGCGACCCTGTCGATCTTGGCGGTGGAAACCTGCGCCAAGCGGGTGGTGAGCTGGGCCGGTTCAGGAAGCGGAGCTGCGGACGCGCTCGCACCAGGGGTGGGTTCCACCTGGGGTTGGGCAGCCATCGAAGCTGGCACGGCACAGCCGGCCAGCACCACTGCTGCCAGAGGCGCGGCCAACATAACGGCTAGTCGACGAGCCGAGACGAGCGTTCGTCTGGGTGCGTCGGCTAACGATAAGGTCGGTGCGTACATAACAGGTCAATCATGACAGAGAGGTGCCGCCCAAAATGGATCACCCAGCTTTTACTCGCCCGACGATCCAACCGAGCCTGCACTTCGACGTGACCGTCGAGATCCCCAAGGGGACCAAGAACAAGTACGAGATGGACCATCACACCGGCCGCATTCGGCTCGACCGGACCCTGTTCACCTCGACGCAGTACCCCAACGACTACGGCTTCATCGAGGGCACTCTCGGCCAGGACGGCGACCCGCTGGACGCCATGGTGCTGGTGCCCGAGCCGACCTTCCCCGGCGCGTTGATCGAATGCCGCGCCATCGGGATGTTCCGGATGACCGACGAGATGGGCGGCGACGACAAGGTGCTGTGCATTCCCGTTGCCGACCAGCGGCAAGGTCAAATCAAGGAGCTAACCGACCTGCCCAACCTCGCCCTGCTCGAGATCGAGCACTTCTTCAGTGTCTACAAAGATCTGGAGCCCGGTAAGTCGGTCGAAGGAGCAGTGTGGGTGGGCCATTCGGAAGCCGAGATGGAGATCCACGCGAGTTGGGAGCGGGCCCGCGGCACCTCCTACGAGAACTCGTTCACCCGGGAGTAAACCGCACCACCATGGCCATCCGCGGCGAGCTGAAGCCTCACTGGCTCTACCTGCTCCGGCACGCGGACGCCGAGGGCGACCTGCTCGGTCTCGGGGACGCGTCCCGCGGGCTGAGCCGGGAAGGTCGCGCTCAGGCGCGGGCGGCGGGCACCTTCCTTGCCAGCGCCCGGATCGACCTGGTGCTTTGCTCCAGCGCTACCCGCGCTCGCCAGACCACCGAACTGCTCAACCTTCGAGCACCGGTGCGCTATTTGCCGCGGCTCTACAACGCCAATGCCCGCCAGGTGCTGGCGGAGCTGTGTGGCGTGGACGACCAGCTGCGCAAGGTGCTGGTAGTTGGTCACGCCCCAGGGTTGCCCGGCTTGGCCTACCACCTGGCCAATTCCGAGTCAGATGCGGCGGCGCTGGCTCAAGTTCGGCCGCTCTTCCCGCCAGCAACCGTGGTGGGCCTGGAGTTCATCGGCGGCTGGTCAGCACTGACCGAAGCGAAGGTGTTCGTATCCCGGTTGGCTGAGTAGCCCGGCCGGGCCGACTCGAAGGCCCTAGCCAAAACGACCCATGCCCGCCATCGTCGCCGTAGACTCATAGCAGTTCACAGCCCCCGACGAAGTGCCGAATTGTGCCTAGACGGCGGTGCGCCCGCAGGGAGCAAAACTGCTGGACTTACCTATATATACCCCATAGGGTATGGCCCGCTGGCCCCGTTGCCAGCTGGAAGGAGTTGACGATGGCGAACGTTGTCGTCCTCGGTGCCGGCATCGCCGGACACACCGCGGCACTACACCTTCGGCGGATGCTTGGCCGTCACCACACTGTGACTGTCGTGTCCCCGAACTCGAACTGGAACTGGATCCCCTCGAACATCTGGGTTGGGGTGGGCAAGATGCCCAAGACCAAGGTGGTCTTCCCGCTCGCCCCGATTTATGCGAAGAAGGGCGTCGATTACCGACAGGCCAAGGCAGTAGCGGTTTACCCCCAGGGTGACGCTGACGACGCCCGCGGCGCTGTCGAGATCCAATACACCGGCCAGGACAAGGCCGGTCAAACGGAGAAGATCCGGTATGACTACCTGGTCAACGCCACCGGCCCCAAGCTGAAGTTCGAGGCCACCGAAGGCCTCGGTCCTGATGCTGGCAACACCGTCTCGGTCTGCACCGCAGATCACGCGGTAGAAGCCGCCGAAAAGCTCGCAGCCACGATCGCGAAGCTCAAGGAAGGCCAGCCGCAGACGCTGGTCGTCGGCACCGGCCATGGCACCTGCACCTGCGAGGGCGCAGCCTTCGAGTACACCTTCAACGTCGATCACGAACTCCGCGAAGCTGGCGTCCGTGATCTCGCCACGCTGTACTACCTGACCAACGAAGCAGCCCTTGGCGACTTCGGCGTGGGCGGAATGATCTTCAACCAGGGCGGCTTTGAGAGCACCAGTGAGCTGTGGACCAGCTCGCTATTCCGGGAGCGGGGCGTCAAGCCGATCCTGGGCACTCACCCGCACAAGATCACCTCCTCGACGATCACCTATGAGACTCTCGACGGTGAGATGCACGACCTGGATTACGACTTCGCCATGTTGCTGCCGCCATTCGGTGGGCATCCAATCAAGGCGTTCGACGTGGCGGGCAACGACATCACCGATCAGGTGTTCGCACCCAGCGGCTTCATGAAGGTGGACGCCGACTACACGCCCAAGCCCTACGAAGAGTGGCGAGCCGACGACTGGCCCAAGACGTATCAGTCGGTTGGCTACGACAACATCTGGGCGGTAGGCATCGCGTTCGCACCGCCGCATCAGATCTCGAAGCCGCGCAAGACGCCCAATGGCACTGTCATTGCGCCGGCCCCGCCGCGCACCGGCATGCCTTCAGGGCTCATGGCCAAGATCGTGGCGAAGACCATCGTCGACCGGATCCAGATTGGTCCCAAGGCTGTGTCCCACCACGTTTCGATGACCGAAATGGGTGCGGTTTGTGTGGCTTCGGCCGGCACCGGCCTCACTCGCGGTTCGGCAGCGGCCATGATTATGGATCCCGTCGTGCCAGACTTCACCAAGTACCCGACCGGCCGCAATCTGGCCACCACTCGTGGCGAAATCGGGCTCTACGGGCATTGGTCAAAGCTGATGCTCCACTACCTATTCATCTACAAGGCCAAGGCTCTGCCCGGCTGGCAACTCATTCCGGAGTGATCATGACTGAGCAAAATATCCAGCCGTCCGAGCCGAAGCCCCAGCCGGTGCTCGATCTGACCCGAGCTCCCATGCCTAACGTGAAGACGCTGAAGGCTCGCTACAACCCGTTCAGCCAGTTTGGCCGGTTCGTGGCGTTCAACTACCGCATCATGAAGATGGTCGTTTCCAGCGGCCACTGACGCAAACGATCAAAGAGGCGCTCCCCGGAATCCGGGGAGCGCCTCTTTGGTTGTCTTAGGAATCGCGAGCGGCACTTGGCCCTTCGACAGGCTCAGGGAACTGGACGGTGAGTCAGGGAACTGGACGGTGAGTCAGAGAACTGGACGGTGAGTCAGAGAACTGCGAGTTGGCTGAGCCCGTCGAAGCCCCCCAAGTAAGCCAGCAGCGACTCAGGCCAGCGAGAGGAAGAGCTTCTCCAAAGTCGCGGTGTCGACCTGGCTACCCTCGGTCTCTTCCAGCAGGCACTGGCGTAACCCGCCAGCGATCACGGCGAAACCAGCCCGGTCGATGGCCTTCGAGACCGCGGCCAGCTGGGTGACTACCTCGGTGCAATCACGGCCCTCTTCGAGCATTCGGATGATGCCACCGATCTGTCCCTGGGCTCGCTTGAGTCGCTTGACTACCGGCACCATCGCATCGGGGTCGAGTTGCATGAATGCACCCCTCTCAACTTCATGTCTGAAGTTGATCCTACTAGTGGTAGGGGCGCCGCCGTCGGTCATGACGAAGACTCGACCGTCTCTTGTTCGGCGACTTCGGCGCGAATGGCTTCCATGTCGGCGGCCTTGACCGCAACGATCAACTCCTCCAACGCCGACGCTGGCAGAGCGCCCGGTTGGGCGAAGACCAGAATGCCCTCCCGGAAGACCATCAGGGTGGGAATGGACATGATCCGGGCAGCAGCGGACAACTCACGCTCGGCCTCGGTATCTACCTTGCCGAAGACCAGGTCGGGGTGCTTCTCTGAGGCCGCCTCGTAGACCGGGGCGAACATCAGGCAAGGGCCACACCAGTCGGCCCAGAAGTCGACCAGCACAATGTCGTTGTCGGCGATCGTCTGCTCGAAATCGGCCGCGCTGAGGTTCTTGGTGGACATCCACCCTCCTTTCGATACCCCCCAGGGTATCACTCGGAGGTTGCGGCCCGCAGCAAGACCCAGAAAGTCGATCCCGAGCCCGGCACCGACTCCACCCCACAGGCGCCCCCGTGAGCCGACAGGATCGCCGCCACGATTGCCAGACCCAGGCCCGAACCGGACGGGCCAGCGGCGGCGACCCGGTAGAAGCGGTCAAACACCTTTGGCAGCTCCGACTGCGGGATGCCTCGTCCGGAATCCGACACCAACACCCGCACCTGCGCCTCAGCACGAATCGCCTGCAATTGAATCGGCGAACCCGCCGGGGAGTACTTCACCGCATTCTCGATCAGGGCGGTAAGCGCCTGGCGGAGCCGGTCTTCATCGGCCAGCACCACACAGTCACCCTTGGTGGTCACCGTCACGCTGCGTTGCGGCTCACGCACCCGCAGGTCAATGGCCAGATCCTCGGCCACCGTGCTCAGGTTCACCGGGTGAAGCGACAGGGTACTGGGATCCCCCAGTGAGGTCAGATCCAACAGGTCAGCCACGATTCGGTTCATCCGGGACGCCTCGGCGTTGATCCGACGCATCGCATCGGCGATCGCATCCTCATCAACCAGACCCCCAGCCGCATAAAGGGCCGAATAGCCCTGCAGCGTGGTCAGCGGCGTCCGAAGCTCATGGCCGGCATCGGCGACGAACCGGCGCAACTGCTCCTGCCCGGCCGCTGCCGTGGCAACCATGGTGTTGAAGGCCTGACCAAGCTGACCGGCTTCGGTGGCCGGATCGGACACCGCCACCTGCACCGGCGTCCGTCCACCAGAGGCGGTAACGCCAGTGGCCGCCTCGGTCAGGCGCGCGATCGGGCGAAGGCCGTGCCGATCGACCCAATGGCCGACCAGAATCGCCGCCAGGGCCACCAGCGCCCAAGCCAAGCCGAGCGCCACCGCCAGCCGGGTGGTGGCCTGCTCCACCGGAGCCATCGATACCGCAACCACCACATAGCGCTGCCCACCGAGTGGGGCCACCTCGACCCGAACCCGCTCCGCAGCACCACCGGTGGTCCCCCTGGTCACCGGGCCAGCATCGCGCTCGTTGCCGAACAGCCGCGGCGCCAACTGCGGATCGCCCGCCGGGGCCATCACCGTGCGCAGCCGTCCATCGGCCCTAAGGACGCCGACATAGGCCTCACTCAGCAGACTCACTGCCGCCGGGTTGCCATCCTCGGCCTTGTTGGCCACCGCGACCAGCGTCTTGGTGTCTCCAACCAGCGAAGTGACCCGGGCATCCAGCTGCGCCAGCATGTACTGCCGCTGCGCCAACGCGACCAGGCCGAATGCCAAACCCGTGATGACCAGCACCGCGGCACCGGCCAACAGGAGCCGCCGACGCAGGGTCACGATGGCTCCCGGACGCTGTAGCCAACCCCGCGCACAGTGTGGATCAACCTGGGCTCAGTCGCATCTACCTTGCGGCGCAGGTTGGAGATGAAGGATTCGATGATGGCCGTCTCGCCACCGAAGTCATAGGCCCACACGTGATCAAGGATGACGCCTCGGGAGACCACCCGATTGGCATTGGACATCAGGCACTCCAGCAAGCGGAACTCGGTGGCCGACAAGCTGACTTCAGCGCCAGCCCGCCACACCCGGTGGGCGTCGACGTCCAACACCAGGTCAGCGACCTCGTAGCGCACCGGCGGTAGCTCAGTTCCCTGCCTGCGCAAGGCCACCTGGACGCGAGCCACCAGCTCCTCCAGGGCAAACGGTTTGACCATGTAGTCGTCACCGCCGACCGTCAGGCCACGCACTCGGTCAGCGGTTGTGCCTCGCGCAGTCAGGAACAGCACCGCGGCGCGACATCCTCCCGCCCGCAACCGTTTCAGCACTTCGTAGCCATCCAGGTCGGGCAGCTGGACGTCGAGCAGGATCACTTGCGGATCCAGCTTCACCGCCAAGGCCACCGCCTCGGCTCCGGTGGCCGCACTTTCAACCCGGTAGCCGTGCAGGCGCAAGGCCGAGGTGACCAGGAAAGAAATGTTTTCCTCGTCATCGACCACCAGGACCTTCGGCACAGACTCCACGCGACAAAGATGCCAGGAGTGTGGCCAAGGTTCCCCTAACCACCCAAAGACTTCCAGGGAACCTCCAGCTTTCGTTGATGGGCGCAGCAGCCTGCGCAGACACGCTGATCCCACAGCAATCAGGAGGAACCATGAAACTGGCACTACTGGCCACCGCCGCAGCTACCGCATTGATCGGCGCTGGTGTGACGCTCGGTGTTCAACAGGCGTCCGCCCAGCCGCCAACCCCGAGCCCACAGCCGACCCCCAGCACCCCCGACGCCACCAGCCAGCGCAGTGGCGCCGCCCGGGTTGCGGTGTTCTACCGCGCGCTCGACTCCACCCAGCGCGACTGCCTCGCCGCTGCGTCCGTCCAGGCACCGGCGGGCAAGCTCACCGACCAGCAGCGCCAACAGCTTGGCGTCGAGGCGAAGGCCGCGCTGGTTGGCTGCGGCGTCCGGCTTCCTGATCGGCTGGCGACCAAGACCCGGCTGGGCGTGGCCTGGTCGAGGCTGAGCAGCGAGCAGCAGCATTGCCTGGCCGACATTGAGCTGACCCGTCCCGGCGGGAAACTGACCCCCGCCCAACGCACGGCCTTCCGCCAGGCGCTCCAAGCGGCGATCGTCCGCTGCGGCATCAGCTGACTGTGCCTGGGGACGGTTCCTCTGAGCTGCGCAGAGGAACCGTCCCCGGGATTGGAGCCGCCTACCAGAATCGAACTGGTGACCTACGCTTTACGA
Organism: Propionicimonas sp.; assembly: GCA_013791955.1. Lineage (GTDB taxonomy): Bacteria > Actinomycetota > Actinomycetes > Propionibacteriales > Propionibacteriaceae > Propionicimonas. The sequence goes on along the minus strand of VMSW01000005.1, from coordinate 255,683 downwards.
GAGCGTCGCTCTACCGACTGAGCTAAGGCGGCCTGGTTCGCCGGGGCGAACCGAGGCACAACTATAGAGGGGCCGCGCCGGACTCAGCCAACCGACGAGCGGTGGCAGGAATCGCCGCGAGCTGGCTCAACTGCACTTGGTGCCATCAGCTGGCACCTTGCCTCGAACCAGGAAGTTGACCACCAGCTTGTCGACGCAGGCCGACTTGTCGCCGTAGCTGCCGTGACCCTCACCTTCATAGGTCACCAACACCGCGGACTTGAGCTGCTTCGCCATCGAGCGGGCGTACTGAATCGGGGTGGCGTTATCTCCGGTGCCGCCGATCACCACCAGCGGTTTGGCCGAGTCACCGTCCAAGTGCAGCTTCAGATACTCCGACCCAGGGACGGCCCACAGCGAGCAGTTGTATTGCGGGCCGAAGTATTTGCCGAAGATCGGCGCCTTGCCCTGGTCTTCGACCCAAAGCTGATCCGCATCGAGGATTCCCTCCTCCTTGGCATCCAGGCAGCTGATCGCCGGGAAGGCGAAGAACATGGCGTCGTAGTGACCACTCTCGTCGCGGAAGTTCATCTGGTCGGCGGCGTACAGCAGGTTGGTGCCATTGCCGTCGATCGCGCGTTGCACGATGATCCCCAGCGGACTCCAGGCGTCTTTGCCGCCGTAGAGCGCCACCGCTATCCCGGCGACCGCCAGGCTCTGGGTGAGCTTGCGATCCCCCACCTTCAGCGGGTTGGCGTCCAGCCGGTCCAGCAGACCGGTGATGGCCGCCAACACCTCAGCCTTGGTGCTGCCAAGGCCGCAGGAGGTTTCGGCGCACCAGGTGGCGAAGTTGCCCAGCGCCAGGTCGAAGCCCTGGGCCTGAATGACGCTGTCGTCCTCGGTGATGTTGACCGCGGCGTCGAGTACCAGGCGCCCAGTGTTCTGCCCGAACAGTTCTGCGTAGGTGGCCCCGATCTGGGTGCCGTAGGAGTAGCCGAGGAAGTTCAGCTCTTTGTTACCAAGCAACCCACGAAGCAGATCAAGATCGCGGACGGTCTCAATGGTGCCGATGTGGTTAAGCAGGTCGCCGTTACGCTCCCAGCAGGCTTTGGCGAAGTCGGCAGCCGCCTTGACCAAAGTGGCGCGTTCACCCTCATCATCGGGGCTGGAATCGAGGTCGAGATAGGCATCGGCCTGCTCATCGGTGAGACAGCGCACCGGGGTCGAGTCGCCAGCGCCCCGGGGGTCCCAGCCAACGATGTCGTAGCGCTCCAACCCGTCGGTGACAAAGGAGTCCACCATCTCCTTGCCCGAACCCCCAGGGCCGCCGGGATTGATGAACAGCGAGCCGAGATGCGGCTTCTTGGTGGCTGGTTTCATTCGCAGCGAGAGGGTGATCGCCTTTTCCTGGGGGGCGGCGTAATCCAGGGGCGCCAGCACCTCCGCACAGCGGGTGCTGCCATCGCCGCAATCGCGCCACGTCAGCTTCTGCTTGGCGTAGGCGCTCAGCCCGCCGCCAGGAAGCCCATCAGCGACGCCGTCCACCACCGGGGAGACCGACGGATAGGTTCGCCGGTCGACACCAACTCCGGGCACCGTGGAGACCTGGATTCCACCAATGCTGGTTGCGCTCGGCTCACTGGTGGGCGCCCCACTCGACTGGTTGGTCGGCCCAGCGATGAAGGTACAGCCAGAACTGAGCGTGACGACTGCGATTAGGGCAGCGGCGGTCTTTGCATGTGGCACCGCCACAGCCTAACCGCCACTACAGAATCCGCCCTGGAGCGACGCCATCGGGCGTCCCTCCAGGGCGGATTCGTCAGACTCAGGCCTGGCCGATGGCCCGGGTGGCCTTATCCCGGTGACGGGCTGCGCGCAGGCTGTGATCGAGGCTCCAGCTGCCGCCGCCGATGAACGTCAGCAGCAGGCCGACTGCGGTAACCAACAACACGCCTTCGCCGAGGAACCCAAACTGCCCAGGCGCGAACACGCCCCAGCTACCCCAATACACCAGGGCGAGCGAACCAACCCCGATCAGCGCGGCGCCGATGGCGGAGTAACGAGTCGCTAGACCCAGCAGCATCGAGATGGCGATTAGCACCGACGCGACCGCGGTCACCAGACCCAAAGTCGCTGGCATCGGCAGGATGGTGCCACCGAAGAGCGCCTGGGTGGCGGCAGTCTGCACCAGCATCTGCACGCCGTGGATCCCGAAAATGGCCGCCATCACCAACCGGACGAGGAACAGCCCAAGTGAGGCCCAGAAGCCGTCGGTGGTCCGCCTGACCTCGCGGGTCGGCACCGCGACAACCGGGGCCGGTGCCGGGGAGGCTGCCGGGGTGGCCGGAGCCACTGCAGTTGCGGTGAGCGCAGCGGCCCTGGCATCGCGCCGAGCAGCACGCTCGGCTGCGAGCCGACGCTCCTCCTCGGTAACCGCCTGGGCGTCGGTAGCTGCGGCAGCGGCGGCACCGGGATAGGGCCGGAAGATGTCGCTGCTCGCTGCCACTGCTGGCTCATTTGTCGGCGTACCGCCCCAGGTGGGTGCCACCTGAGTGACCTCATCGTTGGCTGCGCCTTCGGTGGTGGTCAGCTCGGGCGCGGGCGGCGTCGGCGCGGGCGGGAAGGAGTGAGCTGGCGGTGGCGGCGGGAGCAAAAGCCCGGGCGCGGGCGCCAAGCCAGGCGCGGTATCCTGGGGCTGTTCGTCAGCCTCGTCCGCCGAGGCCGGAGTTGCGACCTCTTCAACCACAACGGGGTCTGCCACCGGCTCGGGGGCAGGCGGAGTTGGTGGAGCCATCCAAGCTGGCACCGAAGGCAGGCTCGGGCCGGGCAGGCTAGGCGCAGCCTCGACCGGCGGCGGGGCGGCGGGCTCACTCAGGGGCTCAGTATCGACCGGCGCTGGCTCCTCAGCGGCCGCCTCGACCACCGGCTCAACGAACTCAGCCTCAGCCGGGGCCGCGTTGAACGGCTCAGCCTCGACAGCTGGAGCCTCAACGACAGGCTCCTCAACTACCACCGGCCCGACCACGACCGGCTCGACCACCGGCTCGACGGCCACTGGCTCGACCACCGGCTCGACGGCCACCACAGAATCGGCTGCCGGCTCGCTCTCGAAAACCGGCGCTCCTTCAGAGATTTCGTCGGCCTCAGCCGCGGCGATCTCGGCAGCCTCAACGTCGGCCACCTCAGCCACCGGGGCGGCTGGCGGCTCCGAATAGGTCGGGAACGGCTGCGGGGGCGCGGCTGGCACCATGCCCGGGGCCGGCGGCATCGGCGGCGGGGCTGCGGGGAAACCGGCAACTGGGGGCGGCGGGAAACCTGGCGCCGCAGCTGGCGGCGGCGGCCAATGGCCCGCCGGCGTCGATGGCATGACGGGAGCATCCTCGGGCTGAGGTGCCTCTGGCTCGCGCGGTTCGGTCACAGGGGAAGTCCTTTCCTGCAAAGCTAGTCAGCTAATGCTGACACTGACGGACGGTCGCGACACTGACCGACACGATATCGGCCCGGCCAAGCTGAATGCACTTGTGGTGGCAAAGCTCTCACGGCGGGCCGCTGGGCCAGTTCGACGCCGGCCGGCGGCCGCAGCTAGACCGCACCAGAAAGGCTGATCAACAGCGATTCCATCGCCAATAATGGCGAGACGTTGGCCTCCAGCGCCTTGCGACAAACCAGGATCGCATCCAGGCAGGACACAGTGGCTTCTGCAGTGCCAGCATTGGCCACCTGCTCAACCGCCTCGAGCTGTTCGGCGTTGATCAGCTCGGCCTTGGCTCCGGTTTGGAGAATCAAAACGTCTCGGTAGAAGGACGTCAGCTCGGTCAGCACTCGATCCAGCGCATCGCGCTGCAAGCGCTTACCCCGCGCCTTCTGCTGATCCTCCAACTCACGAAGCGCTGCCTGCACATTGCGCGGCTTAGCGCCGGTGGCGGTCATGCCAAGCGCCTCGGAAAGTGCGGTGCGCTCCTTAGTGTCCAGCTCGGCGGTGATCGCGGCCGCATCTGCGGTGGCAGCTTCGACGAGTTGGGCCGCAGCATTCAGGCAGGCTCCCAGGCTGGTCAGCCGGGTGGGCAGCTGCAGCACCTCAGCGCGCCGGGATCGCGCCTCCTCGCTGCGGGCCAGCGCCCTGGCCCGGCCAATGTGGCCTTGAGCTACCCGTGCCGCGAAATCGGCGGTGGCCGGATCGATCCCGTCCCGACGCCGCAGCAACTCCGCGATGGCGGCGTTGGTGGGGGTGGCAAGTTCGACCCGACGGCAACGCGAGCGGACGGTAGCCACCAGATCCTCGGCATTGGGCGCGCACAACAGCCAGATAGTTCGGGCCGCTGGCTCCTCAATACTCTTCAGCAGGGCGTCCGCCCCGCGTTCGGTCACCCGGTCGGCATCTTCAACCACCAGCACCTGGAGGGGACCAAGGGTTGGGGTCATCGCGGAGCGCCGCACGAGATCACGGACCTCATCGACGCCGATACTCAACTGTTCGGTGCGCACCAGGGTGACATCGGGATGTGCCCCAGACAGCACAGTGACGCAGGTATTGCACTCCCCGCAGCCACCCGCCGGGCACTGCAGAGCCGCCGCAAATGCCCGGGCAGCATTCGAGCGCCCCGAGCCGGGCGGCCCAGTGAACAGCCAGGCATGCGTCATCGCATGGAGGTTCCCGCCCTTGCCCCGGGAGCCAACGGCACGGGTGAGCACCTCCACCACTTTGTCCTGGCCAATCAGGTCAGTCCACACGCCGGTAAGGGTCTTGCTGGTCACGGGATCAGCCTGCCTCAAGGGGCTGACAGAAGCGAGGACAGGCGTCCCCGCACCGCCGCCGCGATCTGCTCGATCGGGTCGCGGGCGGCCAGCACCAGATAATGCTGCGGATCACGCTGGGCCAAATCGAGAAAGAACTGCCGGGCGCGGTGGTGCAACTGCTGGCCAGCGCCCTCCAGCCGATCCTTCTGCGCGATCGAGGCCACCCCGAGCTCGGGATCCAGGTCTAGCAGGACGGTGAGGTCGGGCAGCAGATCCTTGGTGGCCCAGCGGGCGATCTGCTCGACGCGATCAGCGTCCAGATCACGTCCAGCACCCTGGTAGGCCAGCATCGAATCGACATAGCGGTCACTGATCACGACCGCGCCACGCCGTAGCGCGGGAAGCACCACTTCGTAGAGGTGTTGCGCCTTGTCAGCGGCATACATCAACGCCTCGGCGCGCGGTGACACGTCCCCCCATTTGGGGTTCAACACCAGATCCCGCAACACCGACCCGAGTTCAGTACCGCCGGGTTCGAGCGTGACCACGACTTCGCGGCCCTGCTGAGTCAGCCAATCGGCCAACAGCCGCGTCTGAGTGGACTTGCCAACGCCGTCCCCGCCCTCGAAGACCACGAAGATGCCTTCGGCGGGCTGGGTCAGACTCACGACGTTTCCTCTCCGATGGCCCTTCGACAAGCTCAGGGAACTGGGTGGTACTCAGGGAACTAGGTGGTGCTCAGGGAACTGGGTGGTGCTCAGGGAACTAGGTGGTGCTCAGGGAACTGGGTGGTGCTCAGGGAACTGGGTGGTGCTCAGGGAACTGGGTGCTACTTCTTGGTGGTGCGTTTGGCTGGGGCCCGCTTGGCCGGCGCACGCTTGGCCGGAGCCCGCTTGGGCGCTGGTCCCTTGGCCCGCTTTTCGGCCAACAACTCCGCGCCCCGCTCGAGAGTAATCGCCTCGACCGAATCGCTGCGGCGCAGGGTGGCGTTGGTCTCACCGTCGGTCACGTACGGTCCGAAGCGGCCGTCCTTAACCACCATCGGCTTGCCGTTGGTCGGGTCAACACCGAGTTCCTTCAGTGGGCCGGCCGCCGCGCTGGAGCCGCGGCCACGGGTCTTCGGCTGGGCGTAGATCGCCTCAGCCTCTTCCACCGTGATCTCGAAGAGCTGGTCTTCACTGGTCAGTGAACGCGAATCGGCACCCTTTTTCAGGTACGGGCCGTAGCGGCCGTTCTGGGCGGTGATCTCTTCACCATCAGCGGCCTTGCCGACCACCCTTGGCAAGCTGAGCAGCTTCAGGGCATCTGCCAAAGTGACGGTTTCGGTGCTCATCGAAGCGAACAGTGATGCCGTCCTGGGCTTCGCCGACTTCGGCGCATCCTCGGCCAGCACCTCGGTCACGTACGGTCCGAATCGCCCGTCCTTGGCCACGATCATCCGACCGCTGGTCGGATCAACACCGACCTCACGATCCTCAGCTGCGGGCTTGGCCAACAGCTCACGAGCTTCGGCCAAAGTGAGCGCGTCGGGAGCCAACTCCGGATCAACATTGGCCCGATGTCCTTCGCCGTCCTCGACATAGGTTCCATAGCGACCCACCCGGACGTCGACGTCCTCGCCGAGGTTGAAGGTGGAGAGCTTGCGGGCGTCGATGTCGCCAAGTTCGCTGACCAGCTTCTCCAGGCCAGCGCCGTCGGAGCCGTAGTAGAAGTCCTTCAGCACGGCCACCCGAGCGGCATTGCCAGCGGCAATCTCGTCGAGGGTGTCCTCCATACCGGCGGTGAAGTCGTAGTCGACCAGCTTGGTGAAATGCTCCTCCAGCAGCCGAGTGACCGCAAAAGCCAGCCAGGTGGGCACCAACGCCGAACCCTGCTTGTGGACGTAGTCACGGGCGGTGATGGTGCGGATGATCGCGGCATAAGTGGATGGCCGGCCGATCTCCAGCTCTTCCAGCTTCGCCACCAGCGAAGGCTCGGTGTAGCGCGACGGGGGTCGGGTCTGATGCGCCTGCGCGGTCACCTTCTCGGCCTCCAGTCGCTGCCCGGAGGTCAGTTGCGGCAGGCGAGCCTGCTCATCGTCTGATTCGCCGTCATCAACCGATTCGACGTAGGCCTTCAAGAAGCCGAGAAAGCTGAGCGTCCGCCCGGAAGCGGTGAAGGTGGCCCGGCCCGATTCGACGATTTCTCCGGTGGCCGCATCAGTAGCGCTGAACCGCTCGGCCAGCGTGGCGCCGATCTTCACCGTGACCGTCTCGCCGACGGCATCGGCCATCTGGGAGGCGATGGTGCGCTTCCAGACCAGCTCGTACAGCCGCCGCTGGTCGCCGCTAAGCCCAGTCTGCTCCGGCGTCCGGAAAGCCTCGCCAGCCGGGCGAATCGCTTCGTGAGCCTCCTGCGCGTTCTTCACCTTGGAGGCGTAGGTGCGCGGCTTCTCGGGCAGGTACTTGCCGCCGAACAGCTGCTTGACCTGCTCCCGAGCCGCGGTCAGCGCGGTGGCCGACAGCGTCACCGAGTCGGTACGCATATAGGTGATGAAGCCGCGCTCGTACAGCTCCTGGGCCACGCTCATGGTGCGTTGGGCCGAGAAGCCGAGTTTGCGTCCGGCCTCCTGCTGCAGCGTGGTCGTGCGGAACGGCGGGTAGGGACGGCGGGTGTAGGCCTTCGCCTCCACTCCCGAGACGGCATAAGAGGCTGTGGCCAGCGCGGTGGCCAGCGACTCGGCCTGCTCCTCACTTAGTTGGAGCAACCCCGAGCCGACCAGCGTGCCGACCGAATCGAAATCTCGACCGGCCGCGATGCGGCGCGAATCGAAGGTGCTCAGCCGAGCGGTAAAAGTGCGCGGTGTGGCGTCCTCGCCAGCGTCCAGCAGGGCTTCGATGTCGGCATAGGAGGCCGGACGGAAAGCGATCCGATCGCGCTCCCGATCAACGATCAACCGGGTGGCTACTGACTGAACCCGGCCAGCCGAAAGCTTCGGCATGACCTTCTTCCACAGCACCGGTGAAACCTCATAGCCGTACAGCCGATCAAGAATGCGGCGGGTCTCCTGGGCATCGACCAAGTCGGTGTCGAGCTCGCGGGTATTGGCCACTGCGGCCTGAATCGCCTCGGGGGTGATCTCGTGGAAGACCATCCGCTTCACCGGGATCTTCGGCTTCAGCTCATCGAGCAGATGCCAGGCAATGGCCTCCCCCTCGCGGTCCTCGTCGGTTGCGAGGTAGAGCTCGTCGGCATCCTTGAGTTTCGCCTTGAGATCGCGAATGGTGGCCTTCTTCTCTGGCGCCACCACATACAGCGGCTCGAAGTCGGCCTCAATGTTCACCCCGGTGCGCGCCCACTTCTCACCCTTGTACTTGGCGGGCACCTCAGCAGCACCGGTCGGTAGGTCACGCACATGGCCACGACTGGACTCCACGACATAGCCGGCCCCCAGGAATTTGGCCAAGCTGACCGCTTTTGTGGGCGACTCCACGATCACGAGTCGACGGATTCCTGTAGCCACGGGCAACTTCCTGGGTCTCGGCAATGCACTGCTGGGCGATCGAGGCCACACTCTAGCCCGCCTTGATCACCGGAATGGTAACGCCGAGCAATCCAGCCTCAGCCCGCAGCGGGTGGCCCGGACGGGATTACCGACTGACTCAGTTCACCTGACTGGCCCCGGCAGTGACCGTCGCATGCTTTGATTTGCCGCTCGCCGTCACCCACCAGATCGTCACCTGCTGGCCAGGCTCGACCGCCCGAATCGCCGCCGCGACATTCGTGGCCTCGGTGATTGTGACGCCACCTACCTTCGTTAGCCGACATCCTTTAGTGAGGCCCGCCTTCTCAGCCGGGCTGCCTGCGACCACCCCGGCGAGAGTGGAACCTCTCACTCCTGTGTAGGTGTTGTCAGCCAACTGGACCCCGATGAACCCCGCTGGCCCCACCCGGACGGTGCCAGCATCCTGGCCGGTCTCGATTTGCTGCACGACTGCGAGTGCATCGCTGATCGGCACCGCGTAGCTGGCGTGGTCGCTGGTTGAGCCGGCGGTGGTCATGCCAAGCACTTCATCTTCAGCATCGAACATCGGCCCACCCGAATCGCCAGGCACTGCCCCGGCGTTGGTGGCCACCAGACCGGAGAGATCCTCGGTGTTACCCCAAGGCGAATCTGAGTTGACGGTGAGGTCTTGATTGGTGCCGGTGATTTCGCCATCAGCTTTCACCAGCTTCATGCCGCCGTTGGCGTTGCCGACCGCGGACACTTCATCGCCGATCGCCGCCGGGTCGTTGTCGACAGTGACGGTTTCCAGGCCTGAGGCGCTCTTCAACTGCAACAGGGCAACGTCCCTGGTCTGGTCGAATCCGAGCACAGTGGCGGCGTAGGTGTCACCGGAGGTCGCGATAGTCACCGCAACCTTCGTCGTCCCGGCTACCACGTGATAGTTGGTGAGCACTTTGCCGTCGGCGGTGAGCACCATGCCGGTGCCGTAGGCAGTACCCCCAGACGTCTCAGCCTCAATCAGGGCCACCCCCTTAGCTTCGGTGGCGGTCACCGTCTTGGATTGAGTCCCGGTGTTAGTGGTCGGCTCGGTGCTGGGCCCATTGCTCGGCCGGACGGGTTGGGTAACCGTCGGCTCAGGAGCCGCACCCAACTGGCCACCGGCAAAGACGTAGCCACTCAGGCCTAGGGCCAGTGCCAGCAGCCCGGCCACCACCACCAGCGGCCAGCGCCGCTTGGGCGGCGTCGGCGGAGCCGAGTACGGCGCCGATCCGTAGTAGGAGGCGTAGTGATCGTTGATCTGGTAGCTGGGCTGAGTCGGGGCCGACGGCGAGTAACCGCCAGTGGCGTAACGGGACGGATGCTGCGGCTGTCCGTAGTACCCGGCGCCCGGCGGGGCCGGCGGTGGGCAGCTGGGCGGGCCGTAACTGGGCGGACCGTAATTGGGCGGTGCGTAGCTTGCACCGGCCGGCGCCGGCTGATTGGCCGCTGCCGGCCCGCTGGTGGTGAACGGCTGGGCGGCAGCGTAGGCATCCGGGCGCGGAATCCAGGCCGCCTCGATTGGCGCCTGGTCAGCGGGGGTTTGCAGCGGGACGGGCGTGGTCGGCTCACTGCCGTGGTTGGCGGCACCCAGCGGCTGGGTGTTCTCCTCGGCCATATTTGCTCCTTCGGTACAACTTCAGTGAAGGCGGCAAATCAATGCCGTAGCTGTCGTCCTCCTGTGAAAACCTGTGAGTCAGGCTGGCAGCAGGAATCCGTCACTGACCAGCCTACGCAAAGCCGGTAACAACTCCGCCCGCAGTTCTACTCCGTCCACCGGGCAGCTTCCGAACAGCAACAGGACCAAGCTTGATCGCCGCCGGCACCAGGCAGCCCGCATGCCTGTCACGAGCCGTGCCGCCCCCGACTGACTTCGCGGGCCATCGCCAATCGACAAAGCGTAAGCCCAGCCCCAACCACCTGCATCCTCCGCCACTAATGACTGCGTCCCTGCACCACTCCGGAGCAACCCCTAAATTGGGTGACGCGTGACTGAAACGAATCGCGATACCATCATCGACACCCGCCTTGCACGCTTTCTACACCTATGGTAGCGTCACTTTTTAACCTAGATCTTGCAAAGCGGGTCGACCCCCGAGGAGCGATATATGCGGTGGCTTGTGGTGATATTAGCTGCACTCTCAATATCCCTTACGGGACTCACCTCCAACCCCGCTGCGGCCATTACTCCAGTGGTTGCACCCCAAGCCTCTACCGTGGCCACGAGCGGCAGTTCAATCAGTAAGAAGCTGAAGAAGAAGATCAAGAAGTACGCCAAAATAGCCAAGAAGTACACCAAGAAGACGTCGTCAGGGAAGCCGAAGTTCAATTCGAAGGCCGCAGTGCGCGCTGGCATGTCCAAGTCCTTCGCAAAAAAGTACTCGGCCAAACTGGCGCAAGTATGGAAATGGCGCATCGATCACAGCACCCCCATCAGTCTTCCGATCCGATCCGCCAGCTCAGCCACCCACCACGCCGACCCAAACCTCCACCCCCAGGACGGCAGCGACACGATCTCGTGCCTAATCAGCGTGACAGGGCTGGTGATCGCGACCATAGCGATGGTGATGGCGGTCGCCGAGACCTTCGGCGTAGCAGCAATAGCCGTCCTTGGCTACGGCACAGCAGCTGTGGCAACGGTGAGGGATTGCTACTTGTCATGAAGCGATTCAATCCAATTCTTGCGGTATTGCTGGTTTCTACCTTGAGCATTACTTGCGGACAAGGCGTCCTTCGGATCGCACGCGGGGACTACGATCCTTTGTCCATCGCGCTGTCCGCCATCGCTGCGGCATGCCTGATCTGGATCATTGTACTTTGGATGCGCGCCGACAAAGATGCCAAGGGTAAGTGATACCCACCTCGCGCGGCCACCGATCTATTTTTCCCGAATTTCCGCAAACTGGCCTCGGTCGATGGTTTATTGAACCGCGATTCCCTTCTCGCGGCTTGCCAATGTGGCCGTCCACAATTCGGACCCTCCCGGCCTGGCGGCCAGGACGTCAATGCCCCTTGGCCTGCTGATAGCCTTTCCCACCGTCATCTAAGCCGCGATTGCTTCCATGTCCGCATGTTGGGCCCCCGGCATTCAGGCGAGACCCATGCCGTAACTGTCGTCCTCCTGTGAAAACCTGTGAGTCAGGCTGGCAGCAGGAATCCGTCACTGACCAGCCTACGCAAAGCCGGTAACAACTCCTCCCGCAGTTCTACTCCGTCCACCTCGAGGATCGAGGCCACCGCCTCGATCAGGGTGCCCAGCGCCAAGTCGCCATCGCAGGCGCCCACCACCGCGGCCAACGCGGTGCCCGGCTCCAGGGCTCGCCCGAAGCCGTACTGCTGGCGCAGCACCAGATGCTGCGGATCGGCGGCCCCCGGGACGCCCAGGGTTTCCTGGATCACCTTTGGGTGCAGCCGCCAACGAGTGGCGAGCAGATCCTCGGTAGCAAGGCGGGAATCAGTGATGGCATCGAAGAAGGCCGCAAACGCAGCCCCCACTGGCTGATGGACGGCGTGCGGCCACTCCTCGAACCGCAACTCGGGTTGCGCCCGGCCGGTGTTGCGAACGGCCAGCCAACCCATGCCCACCTCAGTGATGCCCAGGGCGGCGAAGTAGTCGAGCCATTCGGCGTAGCGCGCGGCGTACTCCGGGCTGCCGACCAGCCCGGCATCGGCCAGCCAAAGCTCCACATATTCACAGGGGTCGAGCACCTCACGCTGCAGCACCAGGGCGTCACAACCGTCGCCGATCCATTCGGCCAGCCGCTCCTGCCATGGCCGGTCGGTGATGGCCCAGTTACCCAGCACGATCAGGGTGCCGCCCGGATTGAGTTGGGCGGTGGCCTCAGCCACCACCCGGCGCATCAGTCCGTCCCCGGTCTCGGTGCCTTCGCGATAGACCAACCCGCTGTGCTGCGGCGGCGACATCACATAGGGCGGATTGGTGACGATCAGATCGAAACGCTCCCCGGCCACCGGCTCATAAAGCGAACCGAGCCGCAACTCGGCCGTCACTTCAGCCAGCCCAGTGGTGATTCGGGCCAGCTCCAGCGCGCGCGGGTTGAGGTCGGTGGCCACTATCCGGTCGCAGTGGGCGGCCAGATGCAGCGCTTGGATGCCGCAACCGGTGCCCAGATCAAGCGCAGCGCCCACGTGCTGGCGCGGAATCAGCTGAGCCAGCGTGGTCGAGGCCGGCGAGGCGCCGAGCACGAAATCGGGTCGGGGCCGCGACGCGCGTCCGTCCAGTGGGGTGGGGTCGGCGCAGATCCAACCAGCGAAGTCATCATCGCCGTAGGGCTTGATCTCCACGTCCGCGCGGAGTTGATCGCCCTCGGCCACTAACAGCCCGGCCGCGAGCAGTGCGTCAGTGACCGAGAGCAGTTCGCGCACCCGGGTCTGCGGCAACGCCAGTCCGAGGAGCCAAAGTCGGGTGAGATCGGCCTGGGCATCCTGGCGCTCGGCCAAAGCCCGCATCGCCGGGACGCTGCTGTTGCGCGCCAGCCCGGCCAAGGCCTGATCCCCAAGTCGACTGGTGACCGCTTCCAAGGTGTAGGCACCAGCGAGCAGGTCAGCGCGCAGGGCGGCGATCTCGGTCTCGGCGAGGTATCGGGGTTCGTCGTTCACGGCGCTCAGCCTGCCATGCCCAGACCCAGCGGGACGACCACCGCTGGCGGTCGCGACCGCGGCCAAACCGCACTAACGAGCTGGCAGCCAACGGGGGTAACGGCGATGGAGTTCGCCGCCGAAACACCGATGCGCGGGTAACCGCTTTTTCCTCGAGTTGCGCCCACGACGGGTGCAACACTGAGCGGGTTCATCCAAGGGGGCTGAAGATGCGCATCATTGCGCTAGGTGCGTCCGGAAAGGCCGGCGCTGAGATTGTCCGGCTGCTCGCAACTTCGCTGTCAGCCGACGACGAACTGGTGCTGGCCGGACGTGATCCTGGCCGCCTCGCCGCCACCAAAGACTCAATCGTTGGCCCACCAAAGGTGACCACGGCGCTCGCCGAGGCCAGCGATCAGGCTGCGGTAGGCGCGCTGGTCACCGGCGCTGACCTGGTGGTGGTGACGGTCAGCCGTCCAGATCTGGTCGGAGCACTGGCCAGGACGGTGTTGGCGGCCGGCGCCGATTGGTTCGACACCCTGCTTTCCGGCCCGACCAAGCTGAATGCGCTGCGGGAACTGGAGCCCGAGATCATCAAGGCTGGCCGGTGCTTCGTGACCGACGGCGGTTTCCATCCCGGGCTACCGGCCGTGTTGGTGCGGTGGGCTGCCGAACAGCTCGACGAGCTGATTGAGGCCGACGTCAGTGCTGGCATGCGGATCGATTGGCAGGCCGAGGAGCTGTCGACCTCGACGATCGAGGAGATGCTGGACGAGTTTGCCGATTTCGACCTGACCACCTGGATCGATGGGGAGCGCCGGGCGATGCGCTGGTCGGAATGCCCCACCGTCGACTTCAGCGAACCGATCGGGCGAAAGTTGGTCGTGCCGATGCCGCTGGCCGAAATGGACGCCCTGCCGCTGCAGTACCCGTCCCTGCGCCGCTGCGGCTTCTACATCTGTGGCTTCGGCCCGGCTATGGACTACCTGGTGCTGCCGTTGTTGATGGGCATGGCGCGGGTGCCAGGGCTGCGCTCGCCCACGATTCGGCTGACCCGGTGGTCGATGGCTCGCTTGGCCAGCAAGCCGCCGCCACATCGGCTGGTCGTGCAGACCGAGGCAATCGGCCAGCGCTCCGGACGGCCGGCGGCAGCTTCGGCGAAGGTTGGTGGTCAGGACGGGTATCTCCTCACTGCCGCCCCGGTGGTCGCCTGCATCCGGCGAGTCCTCGACGGCTCCATTCGTACCCCGGGACTTCATTTGCAGGCTCAACTGGTGCAGCCTGGCCCGTTCTTGACTGACCTGGCCGAACTCGGTCTGGAGGTCGAGACCGGCGTGGTGCCGCTGGACTGACTGGTGCCCCGGGCTGAGCTGTAGAGGCCAGGGCGTTCTGAGGTCGCCGTCGTTCGGCGTCAGCGGTACGTGGCAGGCTTACGGCGTGGTGGTACCGGATTGGTTGAGCGGCGATGAGCGGGTACGCCACCGCCACCACCGTGATGCTCAGGCCGGGATCACCGCCGATTTCCCCGATTGGGTCAGCGATCCGGTTCGCCACGCGCTGGCCAGTGTCGGTATTGAGCGCCCGTGGCAACACCAGGTGCTGGCTGCCCAGGCCGCCTTCACCGGTAATCACGTGGCCCTGGCCACCGGCACCGCCTCGGGAAAGAGCCTGGCCTACCTGTTGCCGGTGTTGGCTGCAGGCGTTGACCGACGCGTCGGTTTCGAGGTTGACCGTGGCCCGCTCGGCCTTGACCGCGGCCACAGTGCGATCTATCTGGCGCCCACCAAGGCCCTGGCTCACGACCAGTTGCGGGCCGCCCGCGAGCTGGGGCTGAGCGGTTGGCGTCCGGTGACCCTGGACGGTGATTCTGAAGAGGGCGAGCGACGCTTCGCCCGCGATTTCGGCCAGTTCATTTTGACCAATCCCGACATGTTGCATCGCTCGGTACTGCCATCGCATCAGCGGTGGACGCGGCTGCTTTCGACGCTGCGCTACGTCGTGGTGGACGAGGCTCATCGCTACCGCGGGGTCTTTGGCGCCCAGGTGGCCCAAGTGTTGCGGCGGCTGCGGCGATTGGCCCGGCACTACGGTGCTGACCCGGTGTTCATCAGCGCCTCGGCAACGGTGAGTGCGGCCGGCGATCTGTTGGGCCTGTTGGCTGGGGTCGAGGGCACCCAAGAAGTGACCGAAGATACTTCGGCCCGCCCAGCCCTCGATTTTTTGCTGTGGCAGCCGAGTGAGGACCCACACCACGAGGCGGCGGACCTGATGGCCAGGTTCGTCGCTGAGGGCCGCCAAACCCTCACCTTCACCACCTCACGGGTGCAGGCCGAGTTAGTTGCGCTACGGACGCAGCAGGCGCTCGGTGAAGCGGACTCGGTGCGTTCCTACCGTGGTGGGTATTTGGCCGAGGATCGCCGTGAGTTGGAGGCTGGGCTGCAGTCGGGGGCGTTGCGCGGCGTGGCCTGCACCAATGCGCTGGAACTCGGCGTCGATATCACCGGGGTGGACGCGGTGATCAGTTGCGGCTTCCCTGGCACTCTGGCCGCCCTGTGGCAGCAGGCTGGCCGCGCCGGGCGTTCCGGGGCTGATGCCTTGGCGGTGCTGATCGCCCGCCCCGATCCGCTGGACGCCTTCCTATGCGGGCACCCGGAGTTGGTCTTCGACGCCCCGGTTGAGCGGACGGTGCTGCACCCGGAGAACCCGCAGGTGCTGGCGGTGCAGGTGGCAGCCGCCGCGCAGGAGTTGCCCATCACCGAGGCCGACGCGCAGTGGTTTGGGCCAGGGCTGCCAGCGGTGTTGGCGCGCCTGACCAAGGCGGGCTATCTGCGACGACGGGCCAATGGGTGGTATTGGCCGCGCCCGGATCGGGCCGTCGATTCGATCGACCTGCGGGCCGCCGGGGGTAACAGCATCGAGGTGGTCGAAGAGGCCACTGGCCGGGTGATCGGCCAGATCGATCCGGCTGCCGGTGACCGCAGCGTCCACACCGGGGCGATCTACCTGCATCAAGGTGAGCAGTGGCTGGTGATCGACTATCAGCCTGCCGAGCACACCGCCTTGGTGCGCCGCACCCGGGAGGGCTACTTCACTCAGGCGCTAGGCGATTCCGAGGTGCACATTCTCGACGTGGCGGCGAGTCGCCAGCTGGGTAGGGCCGAGGTGAGCTTCGGCTCGGTGGAGCTATCTGGGCAGGTGACCGGTTTCTTGCGCCGCGATGAGCTCACCGGGAAGGTGTGGGACAGCCTGCCCCTCGAACTGCCCCGCCGAACCCTGCGCACCCAGGCCGTTTGGTACACCCTGGACGCCGATGCGCTGGCTGGTTTCGCCGCCAAGGAGTTGCCTGGAGCAGCCCATGCCGCCGAGCACACTGCGATCGGGTTACTACCAGCCTTCGCCCCCTGTGATCGCTGGGATATCGGCGGGCTGTCGACCACCTTGCACGTCGACACCGGCAAGCTGACCGTGTTCGTGCATGACGGTGCTGCTGGTGGCGCTGGTTTCGCCGAGCGCGGTTTTCAACTCATCACGCCTTGGCTGAGCGCGACGCTGGATCGGCTGCGCACCTGCCCCTGCGAGCAGGGCTGCCCCGCGTGTGTGGTGTCGCCGAAGTGCGGCAACGGCAACAACCCCTTGGACAAGGCCGCCGCCGCGCGCCTGCTGGAACTGATCGTCGGCTAAGGCACCCGGCAGCGAGGCTTCGACCCTTCGACAAGCTCAGGGAACTGGGGGTCAAGTTGGCCAAGCCCTTCGACCCTTCGACAAGCTCAGGGAACTGAACAACAGTTGGCTGAGCCCGTCGAAGCCCCCAGTTGGCTAAACCGTCGAAGGGGTCACTGCAACGGCTCCAGTCGGCCGGCCTCGGCGCTAGCGCGCACGGTCGGGGCGAGTCCCAGCGGCAGCGCCAGGCGATGGTCGACGCTCACCGCCACGACGAAGTCGAAGCTGTCGCCACTCACCCGGCAGCTGGCTAGATGAGCCCCATTTTCGGCGGCGATCCGGGCGGCCACTTCGCAGGCTGACCCGCCCCTGCTGTAGACCGAGGCGCCCGACAGGGCGGCCAAGTCGGCCGCATTGGCAGCATCACGCTGCGCGGCAGCAAAGACCCCTGCGAGCAGGCCGACCGCCGTGATCACCATGGCCAGGGCGACTGCGGCGCTGACCAGCAGCGAGGCCGCTCCCCGTTCGCCGCGCTGGCCGACCCGATTCATGCCGGTTCCCGCAGCACGGTCGCGGTCGCGCTCAGTGGCACGCTGGGCAGCCAGTCGGCCCACGGTTGGGCCGCCATCTCGACGGTGACGAAGATTTCGGTGGACTTCTGTCGGACGATCACTCGGGCGCCAACTGGGCGCTGCTGGATGATCTTGGCCACTGCCGCTGCATCCCCGCGGGCCTCCTGTCGGGCCACCGCGGTGGCTAAGTCGTTACAGCGGGCCAACAGCATGACCAGGCTCAGCGTCCAGGCCAGCAATGCCAGCGCCGCCGCCGCCCCGAGGGTGGCGAAGGCGAGTTCGGCCGTCACCATGCCTGCTTGGCGCCGATCACTTCCGGAGTTGCGCTGCCCCGGACGGGCCTGGCCGGCCGGGTTGCCCCGGCCGGCCGTGGAGTCGGTGATCACACACCCGAGGGGGCGAAGACCCCGGTGATCGCCAGAAACAGTGCCTCGATCAGCTTCATGAGCAGCTCTTTGAACCACTCCTGCTGGAACAGCCAGGTGAGCACCCCTGCGCCCGTGGCCACCGCCACCGAACCGACCGCGTACTCCGCGGTGGTCATGCCCCGCTGACCCCGACGAATTGCCGCTTTGACGAGCTTGCTTGCCATAACTTCTCCTCTCGAATCCACGCCACCCACGGACGCACCCTTAGCTTTGGCACCTGGAGGGGAAACTGCTCACCTGTTCTGGTGGGCTGTGGATTACGCAGCGTTGAGGAAACAGCTTGTGGACAGCGAATCAGCCGAACAGCCCCGAGACCATGCCGCCGATGATCGGCACCACGCCGATCAGCACGAAGGCGGGCAGGAAGCAGACCATCAGTGGCAGGACGGAGCTCACCCCGACCTTCTTGGCGTTGGCCTCGGCGACAGCAGCGGCCTCGCGGCGAGCATCTACCCCGAGCGCGGTCACCCTGGTGGTCAGCGATACCCCAGAGGCCACTCCGCGGCTCAACTCGCGGCCGAGTTTGGCCAATGCTGGCCGGGCCCCGAACTCCGCCCAGGCCCGCTGCTCGTCGATGCCCAGGCGCACCTTGGCGCTGACTTCGGCCAGCTCTTCGGCCATCGGCCCCGCCAGCGATTGGGCCACTGCTGCCGCCGCCACCCGAAGTGGCAGCCCCGCCTCCAGACAGACCGCTAGCAGATCGCAAACCTGGGAGAGCTCAGCTCGTAGGCGGGCCTCCCGCTTGGCATCAACGCCGTTGGCCAGTTGGCCCAGCAGGTAATGGCTGATCACTATCGCCCCGAACCCGAACAGCGGCGACAGCAGGCCCAGCGAAGCTGTCGCGAAAGCGACAGCGGCACCTGTGGCTACCGCTGAGCCGATTCGCCGCAGGCGGTTGACCCGCAGCAGGGCCGCCGCCGGGTCACCGAGTTCACGCGGCTCCAGCCGAGCAGCCCCCGCTGGCCACCAGCTCAGCACCGCCAGACCGGCGGCGACCGCAGCCACCAACGCCTCCGCCCCAAACGACCCGGTCACGCTAACCACCAGCCCTGGCAGCGATGCGCTCAATCCACCAGACTCCGGCGCACGCCAACGCGACTCCGACGACCAAGCACAGCTGCCCCACTGGCGAACCCAACAGGAACGATCCCGGATCGCCGCCAATCGCATAGCCAAGGAGCAGCCCGAAGACTGGCAACGCGGCCAACAGCCGTCCGGTCGCCCGGGGGGCAGCGAGTTCGGCATCAACCACCCGAGCCACTTTGTGGGCCGCATCCAACCGGTCGGACAACGCATCCAAGGTTGCGGTCATCGAGGCACCCGTGATTTCGGCCACTTCCCAAGCGGTGGCCAGCTCAGCCAGCCCCACCCCGCCGGGTTCCCGGGACTGACGCCGCAGCGCCGCCACCACAGAGCCGCCAACCCGTTGAGCGGCATCTGCTTCGGCGAAAACCGCCGAATCGATGGCGGCGATTCGCAACGCTGTCGTCGGCACATGCCCAACGCGCATCAGCCCGGCCAACAGCTGGCAGGCATCTACGACATCCTCGGTGCGCCGCTTCGCCCGGCTGGCTGTGCGCTGCCAACGCATCGACCAGAACACCGTGACCGCCACCAGCGCTGAGCTCAACCCGATGGCCCCACCGGCGGTGCCGAAGAACACCAGGCCCAGCACCGCCGCTACAACCACCCCCGCCAGGGCCACCACCACTGGCACTGCTGCCCAACTCTGCGGCATTCGCTCGGCCGGGATCAGTCGACCCAACCGGTGCCGCGGCGATGGCCGGAACCAGAGCAGGGCCGCGCCCACCGCAGTGACGGCAACCAGCAGGCTCACAACCCGGCCAATCTGCGCAGCGTCTCCATACCCGGACCGGCCACCATCGAAGCGTCGTTGCGAAAGCGCACCGCAGGGACCGTCCGGCAGCGCCCGGTCACCTCGTCAGCCGACACCAGGCGCACCTCGTCCAGCCAACGCCTGCCATCAGGCAGCCTGCGCACGTGAATCAGCACCTGCAGCGCCGCCCCCAGCTGCGCGTGCAGCGCATCGCGGGACAGCCCACCCAAGGCGCCCAACGCTTCCAGGCGCGCCGGCACGTCAGCTGCGGAGTTGGCGTGCACGGTGCCACAACCGCCCTCATGCCCGGTGTTCAATGCACTGAGCAGATCGGCCAGCTCCGCGCCACGAACCTCGCCCACCACCAACCGGTCCGGCCGCATCCGTAGCGCCTGACGAACCAGGTCGGTGAGCGTCAGGGCGCCGCTACCTTCGGCATTGGCCGGACGTGCCTCCAAGCGCACGCAATGGGGATGGTCGGGTTGAAGTTCGCGGGAGTCCTCCGCGATCACGATGCGCTCCGCGGCAGGCACCAGGCCCAGCAGTGCGGCCAGCAGCGTGGTCTTACCTGATCCGGTACCCCCGGAGATCAGGAACGCGCGTCGCTGGGCCACCAGTCCCGCCAGCAGTTCAGCGGCCGAGGCGCTCAAACTCCCGCTGGCCAACCAGTCCGCCAAGGTGAGCCGCTGCCGATTTGGCACCCGGAGCGATAGGCAGGTGCCCGCATCCGCCACGCAGCCCAACACGGCGTGCACTCGCACCCCGTTGGGTAGGCGGGCGTCCACGAAAGGCGAGCCTTCATCGAGGCGTCGGCCCACCGTTGCCGCCAGCCGCACGGCCAGGCGGCGCAACTCAGCTTCGCTGGCAAAACTGACTCCAGCCGGCTCCAGCCCGGCACCACAATCGAGATAGACCTGATCGGGGCCGTTGACCAGCACATCGGTGACTCCGGGCCGCTTCAGCAGCGGATCGAGCGGACCGGCCCCGACGCTGTCGCGACGCAGCGCGACCACCGTTTGGCGAACCACCGAATCGGTGACCAGTAGTCCAAGGCTGCGCAGGGCCGAGCCGACCTCCACCGGGCCCGGCAGTTGCCCACGCTTGGCCAAGTGGTCGCGCAGTGCGTCCAATTCGGCCTCATTCATTCCCCCGCTCCGCTCAGCACCAGGTCGAGCAGTCGGTCCACCGCTTTGCGGTAGCCCCGCCGCGCTCCCCTGGCTGGCGGCTCACCTCGCTCGGCCGCCCCGGCCAGGCCGCGTTCCTCAGGAAGCTCCGCCAACACCGGCAGCCCGACGGCTTCGGCCACCAGATCCGAGGGCAGCGCCCCGCGGCCTCGGCGCACCACCAGTTCGGCCCGCTCCAGGTCGTGGCCGGCGACTGCCTGCCGAGCGGCCGCAACTCCCCGGACGGACGCCGAGACCAACAGCAGCTGCCGCGAGGCCAGCCGCACCGCTTCTCTGGCCGCTGGGGCCTTCGAGCGACCCGGGTCGAGCACCACAGCGGAATGCCAGGTGCACAGCGAGGCCACGATCGCGGCCAGCGGTTCCCTGGCCAGATCTAGCTCGGCCCCGCGCGCCATCGATACCACCGACACGCCGTCGACCACCGGCAGGTAGGGCCGCAAGTCACCCAAATGGCCCTCAGCCGAGTTCAGTCTCGGCCACCGCCAGCCCTGCACCCGCTCGGCGCCCAACAGCAGGTCGATGCCGCCGCCAAGCGAATCGGCATCGACCAGCGCCGCCCCGGACGGGCCGCGGGCGGCACTCAGCTGAGCCAAGGCAGCCGCGAGGGTGGAGGCCCCCACCCCGCCAGACCCCCCAATGACTGCCACCACCGGTGCTCGGGAGCGGCTGCTCCCCTCACCGAGGACCGCACCCAGCCAGGCAGCCCCCTCCGGCAACGGAATCACCCGGGCCGACAACGGGGCCGACCACATCGACAGCTTTTCGGGCTCCGGCCCCACCACGTAGACGCCTTCGCGGTGCGGCAGTGCCCTACCGGCGACCAACTCGGCGAGATCGTCGGCGACGATCACCGTCGAAGCCGTCCGCCAAAGTTCACCGAGCCGTTCAGGCTCGGTGACCACCTCGGCGTCCAACTCCTGGGCCGCGACTGCAGACAGGATCGAATCCTGGGTATCTCCCGGTGCCGCGACTACCAGAACCGGGCGAGATGGACTCAGCTGTGCCATACCTGCACTTTGGGTGCGCCGGCCCGAAGTCGTTCACCCCTGGCCGAAGTTGTGGAAAAGCTGGCTTCGGCACCGAGTTATCCACAAATCCGGCCGGGCATCTTGCCCCGCAGCCGCGACTACTGCGCGACCAACTGTTCGGAGATCTCCCAAAGCCGCTGGGCCAACTCGGCATCCTCAGCCTTCGCCGACGATTTGGCCACCCGGCGCTTCTCGTAATACTCCCCGGAGCGCCAATCAACCCCCGGGACGCCCTCAGCCAGCCAGACCAGTTGGTCGCTGCCCTCTTCGGAGGTGAGCATGCCCCGACGAGCCAACGGATTGGCGTAGAGCCAGCGCATGAACCCCGAGCCGCTGTTGCCGAAGTTCGACCCCACCACTCCGGGATGGAACGCCGCCGCCGACAGCCCCTGCTCCGCGTAGCGCCGATGCAGCTCCCGGGTGAACAAGATGTTGGCCAGTTTCCCGGCACCATAGGCACCCTGGGCGGAGTAGCCATGCTCAGAATCCAGGTCGTCCAGCTCCAGTTTGGCCATCAGGCGCGCCGCGATACTCGAGGTCTGAATGACCTTGGCTGAGGAGGCGATGAGCTTGTCCAACAGCAGCGTGGTCAGCAGAAAGCCGCCCAGGTGATTCACCTGGAAGGTCAACTCGTGACCGTCTTCAGTGACCGTCCGCTCGCCCATAATGCCGCCAGCGTTGTTGGCCAGCACATCGATCCGGGGATAGGCCGCGTCCAGCTCGGCAGCCAAGCGGCGCACCTGAGCCAGCGAGCTGTAATCGGCCACATGGTGTGGCACTCCCAGCTCGGCCGCCAGGGCCTCAGTCTTGGCAACCGAGCGCCCCACCAGCACCACCGATTCCCCGGACGCGGCCAGCGTTCGAGCCGCTGCCGCCCCGATGCCGTCGCTGGCTCCAGTGATGATGATCGTCTGTTTGGCCATGCCGTCCACCCTTCCTAAGCCCCTGACAACGCTACCCCGACAGCGTTGCCTCCCGGCCCTGATGGCAGGCCCAACCTAGGATCAATCCATGACCAACCGCAGCGGCGGCGGCTTCCCGGTAGCCGCGGACGACTGGCTGGTGCCCACCCCAGGAGCCAGGGTGCTGGCCGTCGGCCAGGGCTCTGCCCTGATGGCCGCCCGGCTGATCGCCCGCGGAGCGCAGGTCACCCTGATCGATCGGGACCCGGCGGTGCTGGGAAGCGCTCGGCGACGCCAGCCGAGTTTGGCGGTGGTGGCGACCTCGGCCGAGGCGCTGCCGTTCCAGCCGTGTTCCTTTGACGCGGTGGTGATCTCCCAGGGAATGCACCTGCTCGCACCCGGCCTGGCGCTGGCCGAGTTTGCTCGGGTGCTCGCGCCTGGTGGCTACCTCGGGCTTGCCTACACCACCCGCGATGACAGCGTGCCGTGGGTGCGGCGGCTGGCTAGGGTGCTGCAGGTCTACGACCCGGAACTAATGACGTCCAAACAGATCGATTCGATTGACGCCCTCTCCGGCAGCCCCTACTTTCCGGACGTCGAAAGCCACAGCTTCCGGCTTTGGGTGCCGATCACTCGCGACGGCATGTTCGAAATGGTCTCCAGCGCACCGAAGCTGTCTGGGCTCCCAGAGCCGGCCGCCTCTGCGCTCCTGGACGCGGTGGGGGCGATCTACGACACCTCTGCCAACTCGCCAGAACCGCTGGCGCTGCCGTATGCCGTGCAGTGCTGGCGGGCCGAGGTGAACCACAGCGAGTTCACCAGCCATCTTGAGCTCGCTCCCGAAGGACTACAGATCACTCTTTAGCAGCGCCACGGCAGGGTTAGGCTGTTGACGAAGTCAGAAAGGGAGTGCGATGGCCGAGTCGACCGATATCGCCGAGGTAATCAAGGGCATCCAGGACGAAGTCACCACCATCGTCCGCGGTGAGATCGCCCTGGCCGCCGATGAAATCAAGGGTGAGGCAGCCAAGGCTGGCGTCATCGCTGGGTTGTTCGGTGGCGCTGGCTATCTGGCTGTCAGCGCGGTCGGGGTGCTGTTCAGCGCCTTCGCCTTCGCTTGGGCGATTGGCTTCCGGGCCTGGTTCGGCCTCGAGGTAATCACCGCCCTGTTCCTTGGCTTCCTGGTCATGGGGCTGCTGATGCTCGCCCTCGCCGCCCTTATTGGTTATCTCGCTGGCCGCGTACCGCAGCCAGGTTCACCGACCAAGACCATCGCCAACGCGAAGGATCAGGTTGAGTTCGTCAAGGCCACCATCGCTGAGGCCAGCGCCGAGGCGTCCGGCAAGAAGGCCCCGGCTTCGACCGCAGTTGCCGAGGCTCTAGGTTCAACTGATGCCTTGGGTTCAAACTGAGCCTCAGCCCAACCGGTAGACCCGCGATTCCCAACCCGCCAGCCGCAACTCCCCGGACGGGTGGGTGCCCACCAGCAGTTCTGCGGCAGTGACGTCCGGCAACACTGACGGCCAGTCGGCCGGCGCAGCGGACCAGTTGGCCACCACCAGGAGCCGATCACCTGCCAAGGTGCGGGTGTAGCAGAACAGCGATTCGTCCTCGGCCAACAGCAAGTCGAATCGACCAAACCGCACTACCTCCAGCTCATGGCGCAGCGCGATCAGCTTGCGGTAGTGGTGGAACACCGAATCCGGATCTGCAAGCTCGGCGGCAGCGTTGATCTCGGGGTAGTTGGTGTTCACCGGCAGCCAGGGAGTTCCGGTGGTGAAGCCAGCGTTCTCGCTGGCGTCCCAACACATCGGGGTGCGGGCGTTGTCTCGGCTCTTGGCCGCGATCACGCTGAGCAGCTGCTCGCTGGGCAGGCCCAGCGAAACCGCCAGGTTGTAGAAGCGAATGCTCTCCAGATCGTTGTAGGCCTCGATGCCGCCAAGGCTGGCGTTGGTCATGCCCAGCTCTTGCCCCTGGTAGACGTACGGCGTGCCTTTGAGCAGGTGCAGGCTGGTGGCCAAGGTCTTGGCTGAGGCCACCCGGAAGGCCGGCGAGTCATCGCCGAAGCGGGACACCGACCTCGCCTGATCGTGGTTCTCAAAGTAGAGCGAGTTCCAGCCAGCCTCTTCCAGGCCGTACTGGTATTCGGCGAGGGTGGCCTTGAGCGCCGACAACTGCAGCGGCACCAGCTCCCATTTCGAGTCGCCCTGATCTACCTCGACATGCTCGAAGGTGAACACCATGCCCAGCTCACGGGCGACCGGATCGGTGAAGCTGCGGGCGAGTTCGGCGTTGATGCCGGGGGTCTCGCCGACGACGAACAACTCCTTCTGTGTGAAACCAACTTCGGCGTTCATCTCGGCCAAGAACTCGTGCAATCTGGGCCCGTTGGCCACCTGCGCCAAGGCGTAGCACAGCCCGTCGGGTCCGGGTGGGCCGTCGACCGGCGGGTAGGTCTTGGAGATCACGTTGATGACGTCCAACCGGAAGCCGTCGACTCCGCGCTCAACCCACCACCGCATCATCTGGTACAGCTCGGCGCGCACCTCGGGGTTCTCCCAGTTGAGGTCGGGCTGCTTGCGGCTGAACACGTGCAGGTAGTACTCGCCACTTTGCGGGTCGTAGGCCCACGCCGGCCCGCTGAAAGCCGAGCCAGCATTGGTGGGTTCTGCCCCCGGAGTGCCAGGCTCGAACCCCGGACGGGCCGGCCGCCAGATGTACCAATCACGTTTGGGTGAACCCGGCTCGCGGGATTCGACGAACCACGGGTGCTCATCAGAGGTGTGGTTGATCACCACATCCATGACCAGTTTCAGGCCGCGCGCATGCAGGGCGGCGATCAACTCGTCCAGGTCGGCCAGGGTGCCCAGGGACGGATCGACATCGCAGTAGTCGGAAATGTCGTAGCCGTTGTCGTCCATCGGTGAGCGGTACACCGGGGAAAGCCACACCACGTCAACGCCAAGCGCCACCAGATGATCGACGTGGTTGATGATGCCGCGCAGGTCGCCCACCCCATCGCCGTTGGAGTCCGCGAACGAACGCGGATAAATCTGGTACGCCACCGCGCCGTGCCACCAAGCCATAAACCCATCCTCAACTGCTCATACCGACTGAACGTCGGGTGCCCTTCACCCACAAGAGGGAACGGCGTTCACACTACCGGGTGCGCGCCCGCACCCCGGGGCCTTTACAGCCTTTCGCTGAGAAATCGGGACGGGATTTCGCTGATGCGACCGGCATCCCACGGTTGTGTCCAGCCGAGCAGCTCGAAGAGCCCGTCGAGCAGGTAGGCGGTGAATCCCCACACATACAGCTCATCTATCCAGAACCCTGGTCCGGTGAAGCCGCTGGGGTGCGTCCAGGTGTCGCGGTTGGCCGGGTCGAGCAGGTGCGCCAAGCCCACCCGGTGCACCGCGGCCAGCTCGCCGACGTCCATCACCTGCAACGGGGACGGACGGGTCCACCAGCCCACCACTGAGGTCACGTCGAACCCGCTGCGGCGGATGTGGGCGGTAGGCAGAATGCCCAGCACTGACACATCGGCTGGCACCACCCCAACTTCCTCCTGCGCCTCACGCAGGGCAGCCGCGATCGGATCAGCATCAGCTGCCTCCATCGAGCCGCCGGGGAAGGCCACTTGGCCGGCATGGTGGCGTAAGTCGGGTCGCTTCTCCACCAGTACGAGGTCGTAGCCCTCAGCTCCGGCACACAGCAGGATCAGCACCGCTGCCGGACGGCCGCGTCCAGGTCGGCGGGTGCCGGAGATGAAGCTGAGGGCATCTGGATGGGCCAGCCGGTCACGGGCCGCAGCCAACTCCGGCGGCACCGGGCTGCCTGGTTGACGGGATTCGGTGGTCATCCGCGGGGCTCCCGCACCAACTTTTCCGCGATTGCTGCCTCGGTCGGACCTTCACCGAAGGACGGGCACAGGTTGGCGACCGGACAGGCGCCGCAGGCGGGCCGGCGTGCATGGCAGCGGCGTCGGCCGTGCCAGATCACCCGATGGTTGAGGCTGTTCCAGTCTTTGCGGACGAACAGCTCGCCCACCTCAGCTTCGATCACCGCCGGGTCGCTGGCTTTGGTCCAGCCAAAGCGATGCGACAACCTGATGAAGTGGGTGTCGGTGGTGATCGCCGGCACCCCGAAGGCATCTGAGAGCACCACATTGGCGGTCTTGCGGCCAACCCCAGGTAGCTTGACCAGTTGCTCCAACTTGGCCGGGACTTCGCCGCCGAAGTCAGCGATCAACGCAGCGCTCAGCCGCAGCAGCGAGTCAGTCTTGGCCCGGAAGAATCCGGTGGACTTGATCAGTTCCTCGAGTTCACCCCGGTCGGCCCCGGCCAGCGCGTCCGGATCAGGAAAACGCGCGAACAGCGCTGGTGTGACGGTATTCACCCGGCGATCGGTGGATTGCGCCGATAACACCGTGGCTACCAGCAGTTGCCAGGCGTCCAAGTGATCGAGTTCGCAGTGGGCATCCGGGTAGGTTTCGCCCAGTGCCCGATGGATGGCTCGGGCCCGGCGCACCACTGCGGTACGGCTTTCGTTCATCAGCTTTCTGCGAGCTCTGCGATCAACTCGATCTCCACCGGCGCGTCCAGTGGGAGCACGGTCACCCCGACTGCGCTGCGGGCGTGCACACCAGCTTCACCAAACACCTGCTGCAGCAATAGCGAGGCGCCGTTGGCCACCGCTGGCTGCCCCGTGAAGGACGGATCGCTGGCCACGAACACCACCAGCTTGAGCACTCCGGCGAGTCGATCGATGCCGCCAGCAGCTGCGGCGGCCGCAGCGATGGCGTTCAGCGCGGCCGTCCGGGCCAGATCGGTGGCCTGTTCTGGGCTCACTTCAGCGCCCACCTTGCCGGTGGCCGCCAGCACGCCGTCCACGAAAGGTAGTTGGCCAGCGGTGAACACCTGAGTGCCACTCACCTTGGCCGGCACGTAGGCGGCCACCGGAGTTGGTACCGCGGGCAGGCTGAGACCCAACTCAGCCAGCCGCATCGAGGCGCGCAACTGTTCGCTCACTGGGCCACCGGTCGCTTCAGGTAGGCCACTAGGTTTTCCGCGTTCAGACCGGGCACCACCTGCACCAGTTCCCAGCCTTCGCTGCCCCAGTTGTCGAGGATCTGCTTAGTGGCATGCACCAGCAGCGGCACGGTCACATACTCCCATTTCGTCATGTGCTCACCCTAGAGGTTGTCGCACCTGACCCGACCGCCAGAGTTGGTTCAGGAAGTGCTAGCCACGTAAGCGCCCGCCTTGGGGCACAGCAGCGAAGTCCAAGAGGTGATGTCGGTGCGCTGGCGGAGCAACTGGCGACGCTCGCGTTCAGTCATTCCTCCCCACACGCCCCACTCGATCCTGTTGTCGAGGGCTTCAGCCAGGCATTCACTGCGCACTGGGCAGCCAGCACATACCGTGCGGGCGCGCTTCTGCTCAGCACCATCAGGGAACAACTCATCCTGAAGCCCGCGGCACTTTGCCAGCAGGGTCCAGTCTTCAGTTTGGAGCGTCATTGCTCTCAACTTCCTCTCGGCGGGGGGCCTGCAGCGTTGGAGAACTACGTACTCCGCCCCTGCACCGCTCAGGTTAATCGTCAACACTGCAATTCGCTAGAGGCAATCACGAGCCCCACCCACCTTCCCACCCGTTCAAGCGGTGGCCAGGTGGGCCGCTTGGGCCCAGTGACGTAACCTTGAGGTCATGCTGCTCGGCAAACGCCTCTATTCGCTGCTCATGTTCGTCCTCGTCTCGATCCTCAGCGGCGTCCTGGTCGCGGGCTTGCTGGTGCCCGCAGTGGGCATGGCTGCTGACGCCGGACGCACCGCCATCAGCGGGGTGAACGATCTGCCAACCGAGTTGGGGGCGCCACCGCAGTGGGAACGCTCCCGACTGCTGGACGGCGACGGCAAAGTTTTGGCTTACTTCTATGACCAGAACCGGGTCTACGTCGATCTGACCAAAATCTCCGACATCATGAAAAAGGCCCAGGTGGGCATTGAGGATCACCGCTTCTTCGAGCACGGAGCGATGGACCTCACCGGCACTCTGCGCGCATTGGTGAGCACCACCCAGGGCAATACCCAGGGCGGCTCGAGCCTGACCCAGCAGTACGTCCGCATGGTGTTGGTAGAGAAGGCCGAAGCCAGCAATGACGAGGCTGCTGTGTTGGCCGCCAAAGAGAACACCATCGCCCGCAAGATCCGCGAGCTGCGCTACGCGATCGCAGTGGAGAAGCAGAACTCCAAGGATCAGATTCTCGAGTTCTACCTGAACATGGCCTACTACGGCGACGGCGCCTACGGCGTCGAGGCCGCGGCGCGGCACTACTTCGGGATTCCGGCAGCCAAGCTCGATTTGGCCCAGGCGGCCATGCTGGCCGGCCTGGTGCGCAACCCGAACGCCACCAACCCGGCGAAGTCCGAAACAGTGGCCATCGGCCGCCGCAACGACGTCCTTGATCGGCTGGCTGAGCTGAAGATCGTCACCAAAGAGGAAGCCGCCGCCGCCAAGGCCACTGGGTTCGACCGCTCGAAGATCACTAGCGCCCGCACTGGCTGCGCCAACTCCGAATTCCCGTTTGTGTGTCAGTACGCCCTCAATACGCTGGTCAACAAGGCCACGACCTTGGGCGCGACCAAGGAGGAACGCCTACAGCGGGTCTATCGGGACGGCCTGACGATCAAGACCCAGGTTGACCCGAAGGCGCAGCGCAGCGCAGAGGCCAAGATGCGCAAGATGATTTCCGGAAAAGACCCGGTTACCTCCGTGATCGTCATGCTCGAGCCGAAAACCGGCCTGATCGTCGCCATGGCGCAGAACCGGCAGGAAATGGGCACCAAAGCCGGGCAGACCTACTACAACGATGCCGTCGAGAAAGACATGGGCGGCGGCAGCGGCGTCCAGGGCGGATCCACCTTCAAGATGTTCGTGGCCGCCGCCGCATTAGAACAGGGCTTCGGCGCTGGCACCAGCTTCACAGTGCCTTACGAGAAGGATTGGAAGGGTGAGACCTTCCGCAACTGCACCGGCCCCTTCATTCAGGGCGGCAAATGGGCAGTCACCGGCACCCGCAGCGAGGTCGGCACCTTTGACATGTGGCGCGGCACATCGATGTCGGTCAACAACTACTTCGCCGCCTTGGAACAGGCCGTGGGCATGTGCCCGGTGGTCAAAATGGCGGTTAAGCTCGGGCTGAAGTCCGCCACCGGCGAAGACATCGTGAAGGAGTATCAATGGCGGCCATCCTTCACCCTCGGTTCGGCAGAGGTGACCCCGCTTTCCTTGGTCAGCGCCTACGCGACAATGGCCAACCGGGGCGTCCGCTGCGATCCGGTGGTTTTGAAATCGATCACCTCCAGTGATGGCACCTCGATCCCGGTGCCTAGCGCCAACTGCACCCGGGTCGTTGATGCCGCCTATGCCGACGCGATCAACAAGATCTTTCAGGGACCCATCTACCGAGGCACCCTAACTAGTGCCCAGATCCCGGGTTACCGGCTAGCGGGCAAGACCGGCACCGTGCCCGACAACAAGGCAGCCTGGGCGATCGCCTACACCCCCGACCTGGCCGCCGGCGCCATGATCAGCGTCGACAACAGCCCCAAGAAAAAGATCAAGAAGTTTTGGAAGGCGCACCGGGGGAACCTGCGCGGCGTGAAGCTGCCCTATTCGGGCACCTGGCTAACCGGCTATGGCTCGGACGCTGGCCGCAAGTTGCTGCGCCCGGCGATGAAGTCCGCGCTGGACGACATCGAAAAACACACCCAGTTCACCGAGCCGACGGCAGCTGCGCTGGCCGGCGATTCGGTGTCGGTGCCCAGTTGCTCTGGTCTCGGTGCCACGGCCTGCAAGAACAAGCTCATTGCTGCTGGGTTCTCCGCCTACACCAAGCGGGTCTACTCCGACACTGTGCCCAGCGGCAGCCTGATCGGCTTGTCGACTACCGGGCAGGCACCCAAGGGGAGTTCCATCGCGGTTCTGGTCTCCAAAGGGCCAAAACCAGCTGACGACGGCCCGCCTGATCCGAGCAACCCAGCCACCCCACCGGGGCGGAAGAAATAGGTCGTGATTCCACGTCTCGCCAAAGGCCTCGCCCTGGCCGGTGCGGCCTGTTTCGCCTACGGCACGCTCGTTGAAGTCCGATCATTCCGGCTGCGTCGGCTGTGCCTGGAGGTGCTGCCGCCTGGGTCGAAGAGCCTGCGGGTGCTGCACCTGTCTGATTTGCACCTGCTGAAACAACAGGGCAGCAAGCAGCGCTTCGTCGCCGCCCTGGCCGGGCTCGAGCCCGATCTGGTGATCAACACCGGTGACAACATCGCCGAGGCTGAGGCTCTGGAACCGCTGTTGGCCGCACTCGGGGGGCTGTTGGACGTCCCCGGCGTCTTCGTCTTCGGCTCCAACGACTACACCGGGCCGGACGCGATCAACCCGCTGGGTTACTTGGTCAAGGACACCGGGCGCGAGGGCGTCCATGCTGATCGCGCGCAGTTACCTACCGAAGAGTTGCGTGCTGGCCTGGCTGCGCACGGCTGGCAGGACCTGAACGCGGCGAGGGCCACCATTGAGGTGCGCGGGCTGAAGCTGGAGTTCCGCGGCACCGACGATGCCCATCTCGGCCTGGACGACTACAGCTTGGTTGCCGGGCCGCCGACGGCCGAGGTCGACCTGTCGGTGGGCGTCACCCATGCCCCCTATCTGCGCGTGCTGGACGCGATGACCGACGACGGGGTCGAGCTGATCTTCGCTGGCCACACCCACGGCGGCCAGGTGTGCGTCCCGGGATGGGGCGCGCTGACTACGAACTGCGATCTGCCCCCGGCTCAGGCCAAGGGCACCAGTGTCCATCGGACGGCTAACGGCAGCTCCTGGTTGCACGTTTCGGCAGGCCTGGGCACCTCGCCCTATGCGCCCTACCGATTCGCCTGCCCGCCTGAGGCGACCCTGTTGACCCTGCGTCCGGTCTCGAATGGCTGAGGCGGGGCAGTTGGGCTAAACTGCCACTCGGCCCTGACCAGTTCAGGGCTCTTCGGGGTGTGGCGCAGCTTGGTAGCGCGCGTCGTTCGGGACGACGAGGTCGCAGGTTCAAATCCTGTCACCCCGACCAGCAAGAAAGCCGCTCTGGCTAGGGATTATATTCCTAATCGGAGCGGCTTTCAGCGTATTGCATCCTAACCGCAGCAGACACGTGCGGGGTTCTGCGCACGCTGTCACCCCGTCACGACGTGGATCTAGGCACGGTGCAAGGTCAGGTAAGCTCCTCCGCCTCCGCAGGATCCACTCCGTTCAGCGCCACACTCAGGTCCTTCAACAGGCCAAACGCGGTTGCGGTTCTCTCCGTTAGCAGAGCACTCCAGTCATCGACAGTGGCAGAGGCAGTCTCGAAACGGATCCTCCGAACTCGCCGGAGGGTCTCATCGCCAACGCGCAGACCAAGCTGCACCCATTCAGCGTCCGTGACCTCCGCTGTAGCTGCGGCATAACCAACCAAAGCATGGACGACGTCGCCCGCGGCCCGGTCAATCGCAAGCGCCACCCTGAGGGACGCATCGGTCTCGGTAATCTGCTCGCCAGGCGTCGGCTCATCACCGAACGGTGAGTAGTACCCCCACATCGGGCGATCGGGATCGAGGCGAGCTATCGCTCGTTCGACGCTATCCACGGCAGCAAGTGCGCTGCTCCGTGTCGGCAAGCTTCGACGATGTCTCCACAATCGGATGATCAGATCGGCAACCTCTGACTCGGCCTGAGCCAACTCGGCTCCCTGCAGCGCATCTAGGGCATCTAGTTGCTCAGCCAGGTAGTGGGCCATCCAGCGCCCGAGGGTGTCAGTATCATCCAGCGCCGAAGCGATCGCCTTGCCGAGTTCCAAGACGGCCGTGGAAGTCGCTCCATCCCTCGCCTGGTCGATAGGTGAAGATCCTGAAGTCGTCATGATCGCGGC
This sequence comes from Propionicimonas sp., assembly GCA_013791955.1. GTDB lineage: Bacteria > Actinomycetota > Actinomycetes > Propionibacteriales > Propionibacteriaceae > Propionicimonas. The sequence goes on along the minus strand of VMSW01000005.1, from coordinate 223,286 downwards.
CCTCTCCTTCGTTCTCTTCGAGTTCGGTGTCCCTCCAACTCCGGTCTCGCCTGCGCAGTCGGACATCAACCACGAGGGAGCAATCGAGTGAGGTCAAGGCCTCGTCGAGGGCATCTGTTTTGATCCGAAGCCGATATCCCTGTGAGCCCGTTGGCTCGCGACCCTGCACCATGTCCGCCCATGTCTCGCCGACGCAGACCAACTCAAGGCCACCCTCGCGCATCCATTCCGTACCACTTCGAACCTCAAGGTCGAGAGCGCGCATGACCGAGTCGGAGAACTCCGGAAGCAGCGCCTGGAGGTCCACGGCGAACGGGTCATGCCGATCCATCCCGCCCTCTGCATAGGGCACGTCAATCCAGCCGAGCAGGGTAAACGGAGGGTCAGTGATCTCAGACTCCTCGTCGTTCGCCGAGGGCAGTCGGTACGCGTGATACCCCTTGGAGGTCTGGAGCGAACGAATGAGCGCGGCCTTCCCTTCGTCCCCCACCAGCGCGCTCGAGATGGTGACCTCGGCGGAACGCTCATACTGCGCGTACGAGGCGGATTGCTGGACGGTCACCCAATCGGCCGAGGGATGGAGCGCGTTCGCGTAGTCAGTCTCCTGAATAGCGCCGGTGGAAGCGCCCTCTGCTTGCCGCCCAAGAAAGACCCCGAGAGTAGTGGGCACAGGACTGCGAAGGTCTGATGTCCAAAGGCGGTCTTCCCGAGCAAGGTCAAACCGGCGGAGCCAGTCCAGTACCGAGATGTCTCCTGTCTCGGGATCGCGGTAGGGCGCGACCGTCCGCATCAGCCTTCCAGCGATGGTGAGCACTGCGTTGCGCGTCAGGTAGTAGTCAAGGTCTTCGGCCTTCGGGACGTCCGCGCGATAGGAGAATGTCTCGCCCTCCGAGTATGTGGATGCGCTTCGACGTGGGTCTTGGTTTAGAGCCTCGGCGCCCCGCCACCCCCATTCGTCAAGGATCAACGAACTGGCGGCGACCAAGACGGCCTGGTGCTCAGTCTGCATCGACTCCGTCAGTCGAGCGATGAACTCTTCGTCCTCGTCGAAGCCAAACCGGTATTCGGACTTGGGGGCCCCGTGGGTGAAGGGCTTGGGCGCGCGTGGGCGCTCCCATGACGGAAGATCGAGCGGGGCTTGCAGCATGGACGCCCAATCCGTTCCGGGCTGGTCATCCGGATCGATACCCGCGATAACTCCAATCTGCCGGCAGAGGCCTTGGATGTTTGCATGGTCCGGATACTTCTCGCTCAGGTGTGCCACCGCACTCATCAAAGGAAGCACATGATCGGCAGCGGTGCGTCCGGCGCGCTCAACTGCGAGGAGGAGCCACTCTGCGGCGTAGATAGAGTAGAAGGGGAAGCGAGGATCGGTGAAGCCGTCGGGAGCTGGTTCGCGGACGGCCTCGCTCAGCGCGCGGAGCACCTCGGTCAAATCGAGCTCGGCAGCAGTCCTTACTGCGTGCGCAGCTCGCCACCGAGTCTCTATTCGCGGGTCACCAAGGGCGGCCCAAATGAAACCGCCAACCGCGACCTCAAGGGGTATGGGTTCTCCGTTGCTCGATGGCGACGATGGCTCCACGCCAAGGTCCCGTTCAAGGGAAGTGAGTGCCCGCGACAACGCTGCGGCCGCCTGAGCTGGCTGGAGAATCTGGGCAACTCCGCCTGCGAGCCGATAGCAGCTGTCCGCATCCCGGAACGACTCCTCCGGGCTCACATGCTCAAGTGCCATGAACCTGATTTCGCGCTCAGTGGTTCCCAAGAGACTGGCAGCCCCCACCAGGTCGAGCCCGGACCAGTTACCCCCGAGAATCGCGCCACCGTTGTGCCCCACGTAGCGTCGCACCGCGCTGACGAGCGCCTGCACGAAGGCCCGCGACCTCCTAGGCCACGTCAAGGCTGCATTCAGAATGCGCGCCTTCTGGTACTCCGGCACCGAGCCCGACTCCGAGATGCAACTCAAGACTGCACCCCGAGCCAACTCCGGTGTGGCGGCAGCCGCCTCTAGAAGGAGGTCAACGCTGAATAGGCGAGCGACGTCGATAGCTACGATTGCGGCGTCAACGCCCTCAGGCTTGGTCAGGTCGAGCGTGGCGATGAGCGCCCTGCATTCGTCAATGGCCACGGCTTTATCCTCGCCTGACGCGGAGTCGTCGCTGCTCAGCCCCAGGCCGGCCGAAGGAGCCTGCCGTGGTGGAGTCCGAGGCAGCCATGGGTCAGCGACTTTGAAGCGCTCGTCAAGTTCCTCACCGATTCGGCTTGCGAGGCTATTCGCAGTCTGCAGCACGCCGCTGTCAATCGGGCCACCTTCCGCCACCTGGCTCAGCGCCTCGGATAAGGGGACACGCGAGGAGAACGGCGCCAGGACTATCCCTAGTAGCGGAGCGCCGGCCAAGAGGCCGCTCTCGCCGAGCGCTACTCCTCGGAGTTGCCACGCAAGGTCCCCGAAGCAGCGTTCACGCCACTGGGAGAGGTACCTGAACACCTCGCTGCCTCCGAGGCGTGACAGCGCCTCAGTCAACTGCTTCTCGTCGAACCCGTCGTAGAGAGCGGGATGAACCAGCTCCGCAGCTCGGACGACGTGGCTTGCGAGCCGGACGGCCTCCGCGTGCGCAGTACCAGACGCAGCCCTTGTCAGCGCAACGATCGCGCTCCATCGCTGGAAGGTGTCGTCTCCCGCACTTGAAGCGACCTCGACGGCCGCCTGGTAGTAGGTCATGGCTTCAGCTGCGCTATAGGCGTACATGCCTCGGGCAATCCCTATGAACGAGTCAGCCTTAACGTCGGCCAAGTCGCTTCCCGTGTCGATAGCGGTCCGCGCGAGGGACGCCGTTCGAAGGACTGCGCTCTCAAATCGAACGTCGCCTCGTAGTGGTGGGATCAGGTCCAGAGCAGCCACCACGGGCGTTGCGGCCGACGCCTCCGCCATGAGGCTCTCGAAATCAGCCGTGAGGGAGGCGCCCGAGATCCCGTGGGCGATCTGGGGCGCGATTTGACGGGCCAGCCGAAGCTCCAGGGTGAATCCGTCCTGCCCGAACCGCCCTGCGGAGTAGCGGCGGAGCACAGCGCCCCCGTCTTCCGGGCCCAGGCGACCCAGAGCAAACTTCGCCCATCCCGACAACCAGGGGAGGGTGGGTTCGAGGTGCCGCTGCAAGTCCTCGTCGTTCGATCGGGATCGGTCGTACTTCCCCTTCTCCACGGGCACAGCCGGTGGTCGGTAATGACTGATCGTTAGTGGCTCGTCCTGCAACTCCATACGCAACGCGATGGCTAGCAAGAGACCGAGCCGACCTTGGCCGTAGCGGTCACCGAGCCCGAACGGTGGGCCGGCGGGGAGGGTGTGCTCCAATCGCAGGGACAACTCGCTTGCAGCAGCGAGGCCATACCGAAACGCCATTGCCGCAAGCCAGGATGCACCCCGGAAGGCAATATCTTCTGCCGGGCGGTCATCGAAGTCTTGGCTGATGAGCGGCACCCGAATGTCACGGAGGGTCCCCCAGGCGGAGCCCACAACCTCGGCGTCAACGGCAATCCCAAGCCTTTGGAGTTCACCGAACACACCCAAGATCACGCCTGGGTGACGAGTCGCCTTGACCATCGCGGTCATGACTTCAACCTCGCCTCGGGATGCCAAGGTGTGAGCAACCTCCGATGCGGCCTGAAGGACGAAGTGAGCTGGCCTCCAGCGCGCCATGTAGTCCGTCGCCACCTGCGGGCCGCGAGTTCTTAGCAGGGCCATCGTGATGTGCGCGAGATGCGCGGGCTCAATGTTGCGCCGCTCGTACGGATCGTGCGGCGCATGCGCCCACGCCCGAAGCGCCTCCACAGCGAGCCGGGAGCGGCTCCGAGCCGAATCGAGACGCTCTGAGGAAGCCGCAAGCATTGCTGCCTCGGCACCGAGGGTCGAGCCGGGCCAATCCGCAGGCAGCTGGCGTGACGCTAGCAACTCGTCGAGTAGCCGCGCGTCGAGACTCTCGCCAGCAAAGTCCGGATGATCACGAAGAATCCTCAACCGCCGTTCTGTTCCAGCCCGAGCCGCGCCTGCACGGAGCGCAAGTTCGACCACTGCGTCTGCACGGCCCAGGCGGACCGCCGCTTTGAGCGCGAAATCGATCCGAAGGTGTTCGACCTGTCTCCGCTCAACTTCGTTGTCCACAGGCAGCGCATCGTCACCAGCTGCGAGTTGTAGCAAGTCGTCGTGCAGCCCTGCACTCCACATCACTCCGGGGAGCGATGCTGCCGCGTAGTTGGATGTCGCGGCGAGCCTCCGAAGCGTGTTCGCTGCGTCTTCGGCCAGATCGGCGGGCGCAGGGTGCTTCGAACGGAAGTATGTCTCAGTTGGCTCGTCCAGAAACTGGACAGCATCATCATCGAGGATGAGCCCGCGCCCCAGATCGGCCACGAAACTTCGAATGCCAGCGACTGGGCAGCCAGATAACGCTGCAAGTACGGAGACCGGAACGCTGGGACGCAGAAGAGTAAGCAACTGAGCGACGCGTTCCAGTTGGGGTCGACCGGCTCCCGAGTGTTCGAAGACGTCGTTGACGCGCAACTGCAGTAGGGAATCCATCGGCGAAGACGCTCCAGCGGGCAGCCCGGCCAGCGTGCGAAGGCACTCCGAAATCGAGCCCGTCCCCTCGAGTGCGGCCGCCACAACCCGCGGGTTGCCAGACGTCCGTGTGTGGATCTCCGAAATGTCCTCTTCCGGGGCATCAGAGAAGACGCTCCTGACCACTGCCGCAGTCTCTTCACACGAGTACGCGACTAATCTCAGTTCTTGAATCCCCGTAGGTGGGTCCAGTGATTCCAGCCTCTCAGGCCGGCATGTGACTGCCAAGTGCACATTCGCCGGAAGCCCATCTCCGAGCCTCAGGAGGTCGCGAGCGAACGATCGACCGTCCGCGTTTTCCGATGCGGCAATCGCCGCATTGTCAGCGGCATCGACGACGACCACTAGATGCCGTCCGCTCCGTTGTTCCAGTAGCTGGCCCGCAATTCTCAGACGCTCCACGAACAGCTTCACATACTCTTCCGGTTGGACACCGGCCGCTGGAAGGATAGGGACGCTCAGCTCGTGGCCTGCCAACTCAGATGCGATCTGGACCAAGCCGTCTCGGTGACGATGGCGTGTCCGATCAGGTCGTCGATAGGAGCCCTGACCGAAACAGTCATAGATGACCACCACCGCCCGATCCTGAAGAACGTCGGGCAACGCCCTAGCGAAGGTGCTCTTGCCGACTCCACCCTCAGACACGACAGCAACGGGTGATCTTGCTGCCATGATCTCGTCCGCGAGCGTCGAATAGCCCTCCCGCGAAACGATCGGCACCTGCTCCAGCAGATTGGGGGCAGGAAAGAGGTCATCCTGGCGAGCGCCGAAGGCTGCGACGACATCCGCGAGGAGGATCGGGCCACTCGCCTCCGTGCCAGCCCGCTTGGCCACGAGTTCGATCAACTGCGCCGAGACGCGAAGATCGGGGTCAGCGGTGAAGCCGACCACCTTCTGATCCAGCGACGGCCTTAGCGCGGCAACGCTAGGCACTTCCCCACTCACGCTGATCCTGCGGCATAGCGATGCTGCGGCGTCGCATGTGGCCCCGATTCGGCCAAGGAGGTCGTCGGCGCTAGATTCAGGCGTCGGCACCTCGCCAGATGCAATCGAAGCGAGCGCCTCGCGCACGTTTGGGTGGATCGGTCGATTAGTCACAATCTCGAAGTGGATCTGGGCTTGCGGATGGTCGCCGCGGAGTCTCCCCGTTGAGCTATCGAGGACGGCGAACTTTTCGAGGATCGCACCAACATCAGCGATGCCCATGCGCGAATCGCGCCGAAGTGTTGAGTGCTTGAGTTGGGTCACAACCACCTTGGAGAACGGCTCGTCAGGATCGCCGTAGTACTCCATGACGTCGATGACTTCCGACCCATCTGGCTCGGGCTCACCCGGCGCCGTTCCAATCCCCTCTACCGTGACCTGGCGAAGTCGAGTGGCGGGGTCGAGTAGGCGAAGCAGGCGGCTGGCGGCCCAGACATAGTGAAACCGGTCGCCATCGCGCGACGCCCTAACCTGCAGCGAACCTCCGGACCGCCTCGCCGACCCGCCTCCCGGTTTGTCCCCCCGCATCTCAATCGAGCCCCATCAACCTGATGTGCGGCTCCGCTGCCTGCAGCGCCTGGGGCCACGAGCTCCTGACCACCATCAGCGTGTTCTCCCTGGATGCGAGTCGCCAGGTCGGCGATGGCATCGCGGCTTCGTCCATTCGATGGCCGAACTCGAACGTCCGACCAATCCCGCTCCGAGGCGACGGTCTCTGAATGCCTGTGTCCAGCCCCGCCTCCACGCGGGCGAGATCCGCTCGTGTCTGACGTGAATGGGTGAAGCCCCGCGGCCATGGCAGACCCTTCTGGGGTCTTGAGCTTCGGTGACATCCACAGCTTTACCGGCTTCTCTTCAGGCGTACTTCGCACGATATCGGCTGATGAGGACTGATGAAGTGCGAACCATCGGGTGCACTGCTCTCCGGGAGTCAATCGCGCCGCTGGAGCGGCTGTCGCGATCACTCGCCTCCACCACGCGGACCAGGCGGACTTGTCGCCCCGGTGCATCCGTAGACGCAAGCGCGACTGCTCCGGGGTATGCCTCAGCTCCGATTTGCACCGGGCGTATCGGACTTCGGCTGGGTTGTTGGAGCTTTCAGTGGGGAGAGTTCCGTAGGTGGTGTCGATGGGCGATGGTGTCGGCGAGGGAGGCCGGCTGGGAGGGGTGGTGGGATGGTCGAGCGGGTTGGTTGCGAGGGAGCTGTTCGCTCGAGTCGGCTGGTGGCTCTGACCTCGTGGAGGCTAGGCCCGCTACGGTCAGCGCTGGAATGCGCCTGGGATCTCCTCCGGACGAAGAGCCCGGTCTTCGCGCCGCCCGGCCTACGAGGTGGTGGCGCCAGCGGCTTCGGGGGTTGAGGGCTGCCTAATCCAGAAGGGGTCCTCCGACCATGCGGGGAAGAGGCCCATGCCGCGTAGCGGCAGGTCCGGGTGTGTTTCGATCAGGTCGATTAGGCGCTGCGCCCAGCTGCTGTGTGGTGACACGGTGAGCAGGATGGCCTGGATCGAGGTCAGGACCGGGTAGAGCCGCTTGGCCCTGTCGGGGTACTTGGCGATGGCGTCGCGGTCTGCAAGCCACGGCACGGTCGGGGCGGTGGGGAGTGCTGGGTAGACACCAAGGCCGACGTTCCAGAGCCGGCCATGGTGGGCGCAGATGTTGCGCACCCGGTTGTAGGTGCGTAGCCAGGAGACGAGCAGCGGGTCGTTGATGCCGAGCCCGCGGGCGATCTCGGTCCGGTAGCGGCGCTGGCTGATGTTGCCCACCATGTGCGAGAGCTGGCCGATCGTGAGCATTTCGGTCATCACCCACGATGGTGGAAGTTCGGGTTGTCCGTACCGGGTCAGGTAGTGCTCCAACGCTGAGGGAAAGATCACTTGGTCTCCGGCGTCCTCGGCGGGTCGGTTCAACTGGTCATGGCACTCGGTGCGGACGTCATCGATCAAGCGCTGGTGGTCGGACAACGACTTGAACCACGTCGAATCCAGGTACCAGTGAGGGCCGCCCACAGCCGACATCGTGTCGGTCACGTTGGCGCGGACCGCGACTTCGATGCGCTCCAGACCGTCGAGAACGAGCAGCCGCAGCTGGCGGTCGAACACATACAGACCAAGGACATCGTCAAAGCTGGTTCCGGGCTGGAAGGTGTGGTCCCCACGACCTTGCTGGAAGGGAATCATGTACGGCGAGAGCCGGTAGTAGCCGATCTGCCGCAGGTACCGCAAAGCCCGGTCCTGGTCGGGTATGGCCAGGCCGCGGGACCGCATGCGCTCGACGAGCTGCTCATGGGTGAGCGCCGGCTTCGCGTACGCGTCGCTGCCGCGCGCTCGACGCGCGGATCGGCGTGGTGATGCGGGCATGTCCTGATCGTAGGGCCCGGACGAAGAAAATCCCCCTAGTGCGCATCGTGGAGAGGCGAGGGGGATCTGGTACCACCAACGCTAGCAGCCGCAGCCGACAAACCGGAATGAATCGCGGCAGCCATTCTCGACCCTCCCGGTTGGGTCTTGGCCTCACCGGCGACCGACCGCGGCCTCGCCCAACTTCATCACCAAGAAGTCGCTGGCTTCCTGAAGCAATCCGTCCGCTGCGCAAACCTCTTAGCCGCGGGCGACAACACCCCAGGCGCGATCTAGCCAATCGCGGACGTGGAGGAGTTCCTTTGCCACCTTCCGGTCCATCAGAGCAGCACCGCCTCGGTCCGGATGTCATCGTCGATACCAACCTTGAGGCCGCCGTAAGTGATGAGGTCAACCGGCCTACCTGGCACTTCCTGAAAGATGTCGCGACCACCGCACCGACGTGTACCGCCCCTACTGAACGCATGGGCGGTAGCTACTAGCTCCGTTGATCCTGGGTCAGCGCCTGTCAATGGCGTGACTAGCGGCGTATGACGCCCCGCGTTATAGTGGCGACGCGATCAGGTCGTTTCGGAGCCAGGCGACGGAGCTGCTGTGGTCACGCGAACGCAGCAAGGCCATTGATCCCCGGATCGAACGGGTTGCGCTGCGCAAGTTGGTGATGCTCGACGCCGCCGAAAACTTGGAGGACCTGCGGATTCCGCCTGGCAACCGGCTCGAAGCCCTTCGCGGGGACCGTGCAGGGCAACACAGCATCAGGATCAACCAGCAATGGCGGATCTGTTTCACCTGGACCGACGCCGGACCCACCGGCGTCGAGATCGTCGACTACCACTGAAGGAGGTGACCATGACCACCATCGCCCCAATCCACCCAGGAGAGATCCTCGCCGAGGAGTTCCTCGAGCCGCTCGAGCTCTCGCAGAACCGGCTCGCGGTCGCCATCGGCGTTCCGCCACGGCGAATCAACGAGATCGTCCACGGCAAGCGACGCATCACCGCCGACACTGCGCTGCGGCTTGCCCGCTACTTCGGCACCACCGACCGGTTCTGGCTCAACCTTCAGAACCGCTACGACCTGGAGACTGAAAGGGACCGCCTAGGCACAGCCCTCGACCAGATCCAGCCGCTCCAGACCGCCTGATCCGCTCCCGCAGGGCCACGCCCTCAACGAGCGCTCCGGCTGCGCAGCGCGACCACGACGCCCGCCACGACGAAGGCGGCGATGCCAACCAATGTGGTGGCGATCACCACTGGGTAGGCCCCTTGGAAACCAGCCCCAGAAGTGTGCTTGATCCAGATGCCCAGGTAGGCCCAGACCAGGACGAGCCCGTAGGCGATGTCCCGTTTTCGCAGGACGAAGGCGGTGCCAATGACCGCGCCAACCGCGATGATCACCGCAGCCCAGGTCGCTTCGGCGATCCCGAAACCGTCCCAGTTGATGCTCACCAACCACACCGTGATGTTGGCGATAGTGGCCACCGTGAGCCAGCCGGAATACACGCTGAAGGGCAACCGGACGAAGACCGCATCCCGGGTGGAGAGGTCGGCGGCTTGGAGGGTCTGCATGATCACGATGACCAACACCAGCATCGTGGCCAGCAGCACCGTGGAGACCGCGATGAGTTCGTAGTGCCAGCTGAGGATCCAGGTGGCATTGGCCAGCGAGGACAACGAGAACAGCACCCCCACCCGTTCCAACATCGCCACCCGTTGGGTCTGCTGAGCCTCGCCCTCGGCTGGGCCACGGAACAGGCCAAGCTGGTAGAGCACGTGCGCGCCGAGCAGCAGGTAAATGACGCCCCAGATGGCGAAGGTCACCCCGGCCGGAGCGAACAGGTTCTGATAGGCATCGGAGACCGCACCTGTCGTTCGCCCGTTGATTGGCAGCGCGTTAGCCAGCGCGTTCACCGCGATCATCACCACATAGGTGAGGCCGATGAGTGCCTTAATCGAAGCTCTGACGCTCACGCGCTGCATTATTTACCTCCCGCTGTCGGCGATTGGGGGTGACGAGGTACTTCAACGCTAGGCCCCTGGGCGCCCGTCCCGGGGACGCTATGGAGATTTGTTGTCATGCCGCGCCTGCGGGCGGGCCGGCAAAGATCGTTGATACCGTCCCGAGGGCCCGGGTAATGACCACGTCAATCAGCACCGTGTCGCCTAACTGCGTCGGCGACGTCCAGGCTGCACAATGAGCCTGTGTCAACGCAGGCGAGGCGCCACCGACCAGGCGCCGGACGGCAACTGCCGTGGATGATCTGACCTGGAGCTGGGACTACTTCTTCGTCCCACAGAACCAGCCGATGCCCGCAGGGGTCGGCTTCGGAACGTTCTCCGCAATCCATCTCGGCGTGCTCGCCGTGCTGGCCATCGGCATCGCAGCGTTGGTGCTGGCTTACCGCCGCGCCGACGATGCCCGCCGCAAACGCCTACGCCATGTGGTCGGTTGGTCGGTGCTGCTACTCGAGGTGACCCGGCAGCTCAGCTATCTGGCCACCGGCGCCTACAGCCCCGAGATCCTGCCGTTGCATCTGTGTGCGATCACCACCGCGGCCGTCTTCATCGACTCCCTGCGCCCGAATCGCTGGACGGGCGACTTCCTCTACGCCCTGGGCTGGTGGGGCGCTCTGGCCGCCGACATCTTCCCCGATTGGGCCACCCGGCCGATCCTGAACATGTACACCTGGCAGAGCTTCGCCATTCACGCCCTCATCTTCGGCTACGTGCTGATGCGGCTGGTGGGTGGCGACCTGATTCCCAACGTCCGCAATCTGTGGCGGGTCACTGTGATAGCCGCCGTGGCCGCTGGCGTCGGCTATCTGGCTAACCAGACCTGGAATACCAACTTCTGGTTCCTCAACGCTGGCGCCCCAGGATCGCCCCTGGAGGTCATCAACGCCTTCGCTGGTGACTTCTACGTCCCGGTGCTGATCGGCCTGCTAGCGGTCGTGTGGACGCTGCTGTACCTACCGTGGGTGTTGCGCGCCCGCCGTGCGCCAACCTCCCCGGCGCCCTCAGCCGATCAACGGCCCAACCACACCGCCGCGTAGGGCGCCAACCGACCCTCACTGACCGGCTCACTGGCCAGCAACACCTGCCAGCCCGCCGGGAGCGCCACCGGCTCAGCGGCGAAGTTCACCCAGCAGGCGAAACTAGGCTCGCGAGTGAAGGCCAACACCTCCGCGCCTGTCTCCACCCACGACAGGTCACCCTCACCCAGCGCTGGCAGTTCCCGCCGCAAAGCCAGGGCGGCGCGGTACAGCTCCAGCATCGAACCGGCGCGGCCGTCCTGCGCCTGCACGCTGAGGCCACCCCAGTCGGCCGGCTGCGGGAGCCACGGCTCGGCCGCCCCCACCGGGGAGAAGCCGAAGCTGGCCCCCTCGGTGGTCCACGGCAGCGGCACCCGGCAGCCGTCGCGGCCCAACTCAAGCCCACCGCTGTTGACCGCGATCGGATCCTGCTTGACCGCGGCTGGCAGGTCCTCCACCTCGGGCAGGCCGAGTTCTTCGCCGTTGTAGAGGTAGGCGCTACCAGGCAACGCGAAGCTGAGCAGCGCCGCCGCGCGCGCCCGCTTGGCCCCCACCACGTAGTCGGCCCCGCGATCGATGAAGTGACTCAATGCTCGGTCGGTGACCGCGGCCAACGATGGGTCGCGGGCATACCGGGAAGCCGGACGGCACACGTCATGGTTGCCGATCACCCAGGTCGGCGGCGCCCCTACCTGGGCATGCGAGGTGATCGTCGAGTCGATGCTGGCCCGCAGGTCAGCCACCTGCCAAGGCGCGGTCAAGAAGCCGAAGTTGAAGGCGGTATGCAACTCATCAGGGCGCAAATAGGCCACCAGGCGGTGATCGCGGCCGATCCAAAGTTCCCCACAAAACGCTCGCGAACCGGGGTAGGAGTCCGCCACCCGCCGCCAGGAGCGGAAGATCTCATGATTCTCCGGACGGTCCCAGTGCGGGTGATCCAGATCGTCTGGCGCCGACGGCGGCAGCGGAAAGGGCATCCCCTCGGCGTCGAGAAGGTCAGGATGCTTGCTCAGGCCGTGGGCCACGTCGATGCGGAAGCCGTCCACACCGCGGTCGAACCAGAACCGCAACGTGGTCTCGAAATCGGCGCGCACCTCGGGATTGGTCCAGTCGACATCGGGCTGCTCAGGGGCAAACAAGTGCAGATACCACTGCCCCGGACGGCCGTCAGCCTCGGTGATCCGCTGCCAGGCCGAGCCGCCAAACTCGCTGCGCCAATCGTTCGGCGGCTGCTCGCCGTCGCTGCCTCTGCCGTCGCGGAAGATGAAGCGAGCTCGTTGCGGCGAACCGGGGCCTGCAGCCAACGCGTCCACGAACCACGGGTGCTGGTCGGAGAAATGGTTGGGGACGATGTCGAGGATCAGCCGAATACCGGCCGCATGCAGCTCACTGATCAGCGCCTCCGCCTCAGCCATGGTGCCAAAGATCGGCTCGATGGCTCGGAAGTCGGCCACGTCATAGCCGGCGTCCTTCATCGGGGACGGGTACCACGGATTGATCCAAATCGCGTCGACTCCAAGTTCGGTCAGATACGCCAACCGGGAGCGGATCCCGTTGATGTCGCCCACGCCATCTCCGTCGCTGTCGGCGAAGGCCCGCGGGTAGATCTGATAGACCACCGCGTGCCGCCACCACGACGGGTCGTCAACGATTCCTGCCATGGGTGATCCTTCTGCTTCGTTGGAGAAATCTGCCGCACCTCGCTACCAGCGCAAGGCCAACGGCACGTGGCAGCCTAACTCGCCCCATCCCCAGCCCAGGCCGTGGCCCACCGAAGTGCTCAGTACCTCAGCAGCAGATAAGGCGTAGCGATGGCCAGGGTCACCACTGCCACCACCGCGCCGTAGCGGGTGAATTCCCAAAACGAAATCGGGTGGCCACTCTTCTTGGCGATACCGGCTACCACCACATTGGCGCTTGCGCCGATGGCGGTTGCGTTGCCACCAAGGTCGGCGCCGAGCAGCAGCGCCCACCACAGCCCGTTCTGGCCGGCGAAGGGTCCGCCGGGGCTGACGAGTTGGTCGACCACCGGTGTCATCGTCGCCACGTAGGGAATGTTGTCGACCAAAGCTGACAGCACCGCCGAGCCCCACAGCAGCAGCATCATCGCGGCCGGCACGCTATTGCCGGTGGCCGAGACCATGGCCGAGGCAAAGTGATCGATCACGCCGGTCTTCACCAGGGAGCCGACCAGGATGAACAGGCCACCAAAGAACAGCAGCGTCTCCCACTCGACATCAACCAAGTACGTCCTTGGCTGTAGCCCGCTGATCCCCACCAGCAGTCCGGCACCCAGCAGGGCCACCACCGACGGCTCCAGGTGCAGCACGCCGTGCAGGGTGAAAGCGATGAGCACCAGCGCCAGCACGATCAGCGACCGAATCAGCAGCGGACGGTTCTGAATCGCCTCCCGCTCGTCCAGCTCCATCACCTGCGCAACCTGTTCGGGATCGGCGACGAAGTCCTTGCGGAATAGGAACCGCGACAGCGCCACGAAAGCGATCAGCATCACCACGACTATCGGGGCCAGATTCACCAGGAAGTCGTTGAAGCCCAAGCCGGAACGACTGGCCACGATCAGGTTGGGTGGATCACCGACCAGAGTGGCGGTACCACCAATATTGGACGCCAACGCTTCGGCGATGAGGAACGGCACCGGTCGCACGCCGATCTTCTCGCAGACCAGCAGCGTTACCGGCGCGATCAGCAGCACCGTGGTCACGTTGTCGAGGCCAGCCGAGGCCACGGCGGTGATCAACGACAGCAATGTCATCACCCGAAACGGCTGCCCCTTGGCCTTCTTCGTCGCCCAGATCGCCACGTACTCAAAGACGCCTGTTTGCCGGAGCACGCCGACGATCACCATCATCCCGAACAGCAGGAAGATGACGTTCCAGTCGATCCCGGTGTCGTGGGAGAAGAAGGCATCATCCGAGCCGACCACGCCCACCGCGAGGATTACCCCGGCTCCAGCCAAGGCGGCCACTACCCGGTTCACTCGCTCAGTGGCGATCAGGACGTAGACGATGGCGAAGACGATGATCGCCACAATCATCATGGCAACTCGTCCCCACAGACCAGCTCCAGCAGCCGGGCGGCAGTAACCACGCCGAGCACCTTCTGGCCGTCCACCACCGCACACAACGGGCTGCGCAGGCGTGCCATGATCGCCGCCAGCTCAACGACGGTGTCGCCAACGTTCATCACCGGCAGCTCGGCCGGCCGGGACGGCAACAGGTCGGCCACTCGCGCTGCGGCCAACCGGGCCGCAATCCGTTCAATGGGCACCTCACCGAGAACCCCGGCCAGCGCCGGATCGTCCTGGACGTAGTCGGGCACCATGAACCGCACCACTTCTGAGGCTGGCAGCACCGCCATCGGCTTGCCGCTCTCATCGGTCACCACCAAGCCGGGCAGGCGATCCCGGGCGATCAGGCGGGCAGCCACCAGAGCAGAGGTGTCGATACCGACCACGGGATAGGGCTCAGCGATCTCACCGGCACGCATGGCTGCCTCCGCTGCGGATCGGCTGGCGGGTGGTACTGGGGAATGTCATCGGGCCTCCCTAGCTTTCTTACCCTTCGGCGCTCGCCGAAGAGATCGTCGACCAGGCTTCCCGACACTCCGAGACTCATCTTAGCCAGACGGCTGTCCCGGCCCCGGCTCGGCCCAGAAAAGCCGAAAGCCGCCCCGACCAGTCGGTCGAAGCGGCTAACGGCTCAGTCTTGGTTACTTCGACATCGCGTAGCGCGGACGATGGCCCTGGTGAGCGGCCAGCAACGAGCGCAACAGCTCGGTCTGCTCTTCGACTACCTGGGTGTCCACCGGGACGGCGATCCGGCGGCACTCATCCGAAAGCGAACCGAGCAGGTCGATATCAGCCTGGGTGCGATCCACCTGGGCCGAAATGGTGTCGACCATCTCCATGAACGTCGCCGACGAGCGATCCGCCCGCGACAGCCACTCGCGAATCATGGTCTGCGGCAGGTCGAGGAGGTCTCGAAGGGTCGAGATCCGCTCGGCGGCGGCCGTAGCCAGGCTCGCATTTCGCTGGCTCTGCTCGGCGGTGGTCGCCAGGCCTTCGTCGAGCGCACGGCCGAGCTGACCAATCGCCGGACGGGCTTCGTCGGAGCCGGGCACGTTGTCGATGAGCTCAACCACGAACTGCCCAACGGTCCAGTTGTGCAGCACCGCCAAAGCGATGCGGAATCGGGTCTGGGCACAGCTGCGACGCAACTCGTCGAGTTGAACCAGCAACTCGGTGACGATGCCAGCAACTTCGGGCGCCATCTGGGCCCAAACGCGCAGGTAGACCATCGCGGAGCTGAAGAAGCCCTCCGCGTCGTTTTCGTTGATCCGATCGGCGACGTGGGCGTTGGCTTCCATCGTCTGACTGAACTGCGGTGCCGCAGCCAGCAGCGCGTCAGCTACCCGCTGCAGATCGTCCAGGCGGTGCACCCAGAATTGGAGTGCCTCGTCGATCTTGACCGCAATGTCGAGCATGCCAGCCAGGTCGCCGGTGGCCAGCGGACGCTTGGCGATGCCGCTGGCAACTTCCAGTCGAGCCTCAACCTCAGCCGGCAGGGCTTTCCAGATGAATTCCTCATAGGACGGGATACCAGCACCGACCAGCAGTTCACCGAGCTTCTCCGCACCGACCACTGCAGCTTCGTGCGGGTTCCAGCCCTTATCGCGCAGCTCCAGCTCCATCGGACGCACCGCGCCGTAGAGAGAGAAGGCGGCATCGTGCAGTCCGTCCACGAAGGGACGGGCGCGCACCGAAAGGTAGTCATCGCCGAGGGGGGTGATCGTGGCGAACACACCGTAGGTGCTGCCGTCGCCAGCGAGGTTGTCTACGTAGGCGCAGAACGGCTCGCCGGCTTCAAGGGTGTCCCACATGAGCAGGAAGGCACCACCGGGCATGACCGGGTGCCGAATGATGTTGTGCGGTGCACCGATCAAGACATCCCGTGACCGACGGGTCAGGCGGACGAAGACAGAGTTCGCCTGATCGATGATCCCTCGGGCGTCAGTCGTGGAGAAGAAGAGTTCATCTACTCCGACCTCATGCCGGGCGCCCGTAGGCACCACCTTTGCGTCCGTTCCCACGGCGGCATTCTTGCACTTATTCACCCACTCATGGCGAAGTTGGCGCGCTTTAGCTTTGACTAGTGTGCAGTACGGGTTGAGACCGTGAGGGCTCGCCCACGCTCAGCGCGCTTCCCCTTGTCACCCGTGGGAGGGACGGCCCATGCCCCAACTGAGATTATCCTGATAAAAAGCCAAAAGAGACTTGAGGGGCGCGGCTTTTCGCCTTCGCATTACAACTTGGGGCCCTTCAAACGCGTTACCGCCATCACAGCAACGACAGCAGCGCGCAGCCTTCCGGGTCGATTCGGACGCGTACTCGCGCTGGGCGTTCGGTCACGCCCTTCACCCGTACCGTGGCCAACTGCCCGGTGGGCAACTCCACCTCCAAACCGGTTTCGCCGCGTCCGACCACCGCCGCCAGCACCGCCACCTCCACGCCGTTGCCGTCCAGCACGAGGGCGTCCGGGCCGAGCGCGACCAGCTGGCCAGGTGGCGAGATCCAGCCCAACACCGCGGTCTCGGCGGCAGTCAGGAACGGCCGGTAGCCCAAAAACTCAGCCACCTCCCGGTCAACTGGGTGGCGCCACAGCTCGGCCGGCGCCGCCAGCTGCAACAACCGGCCCTTGCTGAGCACCGCCACCCGATCGGCAATGGTGAAGGCCTCATCCTGATCGTGAGTCACATATAGCGCGGGCGTGTCGGTGGCCCGCAGGCCCGCAGCCAGCACCTCAACCAGTCGCTCTCGCAGCGACGCGTCCAGGGCCGAGAGTGGTTCGTCCAGCATCAACAGCCGCGGCTTGGCCGCCAGACTGCGAGCCAGGGCCACCCGTTGCGCCTGGCCACCAGAGAGCTCAGTGACCAGTCGGTCGGCATAGCCGGCCAGGCCCACCAGCTCCAGCAGCTCGGCGACTCTGGTCGCCCGGTCGAGCTTCGGCTCACGATGCAGGGCATACCCGACGTTGCCGCCGACGTTCAGGTGCGGGAACAGCGCCCCGTCCTGAAACATCACCGCGAAGCCCCGCCGGTGCACCGGGACGCGGGACAGGTCGGCGCCGTCCCAGCTGAGGTTGCCAGCGACGATTGGCTCCAGCCCGGCCACTGCCCGCAGTAGCGAGGACTTCCCTGATCCGGAGGACCCGATCACCGCGACCACCTCGCCGGGAGCCACCTCGAGGCTCACCTGGTCGACCGCGGTCAGCTCGCCGTAGCGCACCACGACCTCGTCCACTCCGAGCCCGGCTACCACGGCGTCACCTCCTTGGGTCCGATCGATTCAGCGGCGGCCATCACGCTAGCCGTCAACACCGCCAGCACCACCGAGGCGGCCATCGCCATGCCCAGATTCTCCACTCCCGGCCGCGAGATCAGCCGGAAGATTTCCACCGGCAGGGTGGGACGATCCGGACGGGCCAAGAAGGTGGTGGCGCCGAACTCCCCCAGGCTGGTGGCGAAGGCGAAGCCCACCGCCAGGCCGAAGCCGCGCCAGGCCAGCGGCGCGTCGATAGTGGCGACCAGCCGGGCTGGCGTGGCGCCAAGGGTCGCGGCGGCCTGGTGTAGGCGGGGATCAATAGCTCGCAGTGTCGGCAGCAGGCTGCGCACCACCAGCGGCAACGCCACGATCGCCTGGGCAATCGGGATCAGCAGCCAGGACGACCGCAGATCCAGTGGTGGCCGGTTCAAAGTGATCAGGAACCCGAAGCCCACCGTCACCGCCGATACGCCCAAGGGGAGCATGAAGGCCGCATCAGCCAGGCGCAGCACCCGCCGTCCGGTCGCCGAGGTAGGCCGCCGCGACAGCAAATAGCTGACCATCACCCCCAAAACCAGGGCGATCGCCGAGGCCATCGATGCCGTCGCCAAAGAGTTCAACGTCGCCTGCCAAACGCTCGGCAGGCCGTCAGCCACCCCGAGGGCCACATAGTTGCCCAACCCCACCCCGGAGGCCGTCTGCAGCGAGCGCCACATCAGGGTGGCCATCGGCGCCACCAGGCCCACCAGCACCACCACCGCGGTCAGCACCGCAGCTGGCGTATCACCGC
This sequence comes from Propionicimonas sp., assembly GCA_013791955.1. Taxonomy (GTDB): domain Bacteria; phylum Actinomycetota; class Actinomycetes; order Propionibacteriales; family Propionibacteriaceae; genus Propionicimonas. The sequence continues at coordinate 205,175 of VMSW01000005.1, read as the reverse complement.
GGCGTAGCCGATGCTCGACTGGCGATCCGGCCAACTTCAACGCGCGTTCCTGCCGGGCCCTGGTCAGATCGGCGGCCAGCAGGGAGGCGGCAACCACCACCAACTGCAGAATCGACAGCGCCGCCGCGGCGGGCAAATCGAGCAGCTGGGTGGTCTGGTACCAGATCTCAGTCTCGATCGTTCCCCAGCTCGCCCCACCCAGAATCAGCACCACCCCGAAGGCCGAGGCGCAGAACAGGAAGGTCAGCGCCGCTGAGGACGCGATCGCCGGGGCCAGCGCTGGCAGCGTCACCGTCCACCAGACCCGGGTTCGCGACGCCCCCAAGCTGCGGGCCGCCTCGGCGATCCGCCGATCCAGGCGCGACCACAACACGCCGACCGTCCGCACGACCACGGCGTAGTTGAAGAACACCAGGGCGGCCACCACGGCCACGAACGACTCGCCCAGACCGAGAAAACCCAGCGGACCGGTTTCGGCCAGCATCGACCGGAAGGCCACCCCGACCACCACCGAGGGGAGCACGAACGGCACCGCCACCACCGCGCGCAGCAGGCGCCGTCCGGGGAACCGACAGCGATAGAGCAGATAGGCCCCCGGCACGCCCAGCACGACCGCGACGATGGTGGCCACCACGGCCTGGGCCAGGGTTTGGCCGACGATGCGCCAGGTGCGTGGCGCGAGCATGACCTCGCTGACCCCACTCAGGTTGAACCCGTTCGCGTCGAAGAAGCCCCTGGCCACCAGGGCGGCCACCGGCCAAACGAAGAACACCGCCAAGAAGCTCAGCGGGACTACTGCCACCGCCGCCCAAACCCAGCCGCGCCCTCGCTGATTCACCCGATGACCGCCGCCGTCCAGGCCTTGATCCAGGCGTCCCGCTTGGCGTTGATCTCAGCGGCTGGCAGGGTGAACGGCGATTCGACCTTTGCGGCCTTCTTGGCCCAATCGGCGGGCAGCTTCACCGACGAGTCCACTGGGTACATGTACATCTGCTCCGGCAGTTGGGCCTGCACCTCATTGCTGAGCAGGAAGTCGATGAACTTCCGCGCCCCAACCTCGTTCTGCGCACCAGCGATCACCCCGGCGAACTCGACCTGCCGGAAGCAGGTCTGATCCAGGTTCTCGGTGGCCGGCTCGAAAGCCGGCGATGAGGAGTAGGAGAGCACCAGCGGTCGGTTGCCCTTGCCCGAAGACCCGGAGAACTCCACGGTGTAGGCCTCGGTCCAGCCCTTGACGACCTTCACCTTGTTGGCCTTCAGCGCCTTCCAGTAGTCGAGGTAGCCAGCCTCGCCCTTGGCGGCGACGGTTGCCATCAGGAAGGCCAGGCCCGGTGAGGAGCTGGCCGGGTTGGCCACCACCAGCAGGCCGGCGTATTCCGGCTTGAGCAGGTCGTCCAGGGTCTGCGGGACGGCCAGGTTCTTGGCCTTGAACCAGCCGGTGTCGGCATTCAGGCAGACATCGCCGTAGTCGATTGGGGTCAGCTTGCCGGCCACGTCCGCGGTGAATTGGGTTGCCGAGGCGGGCAGGGCGGCGGAGGTGTAGCTGTTCAGTACGCCAGCATCGATGGCGCGGGCCGCGAAGGTGTTGTCGATGCCGTAGACCACATCGCCCAAGGGCGAGTCTTTGGTGAGCACCAGCTGATTCACCACCGTGCCGGCATCACCTGGCGCAACGAAAGTCACCTCATAGCCGGTGTCGGCCTTGAACGCGGCGAGGGCCGATTTGCTCAGGTTGAACGAATCGTGGGTGATCACGGTCAGGGTCTTGGTCTCGGTCGGCGCGGACGGGCTCCCCGAGGGCGCGGGGGCACCGGCGCAACTGACCAGCAGGACCGTCCCCAGGATCGCGGCCGTCAGCCTCGGCAGCAGTTTCAACATCTTCATCGTTCTCCTCCAAAAAGCTCGGAGGGCCCGGGATGCCCCGGGGAGATTTTCCCGACTCCCTACGCCGGTGTTAACCGGATCAGGTTCGAGGGTCTGCGGCTTTCCGCACTCTCAGCGCTTGGTAGCGCTCCCCTGTCTGTGCCGTGGAGAGTACCACCAGAGCACCCCCCATCCGGGCCCCGGTTATGCCAATCTTTTCCCCATGGCTGCATCCTCTGACCCGATCGCTGCGATCACCGCTGGTTACACCTTCGACACCCCCTCTATTGACCTGGGCGTCTTGATGGCCGACGGGAATCCGCTGCCCACCACCCGCATCCGGCTATCGCTGTCGATGCTGAACCGACATGGGCTCGTCGCGGGGGCCACCGGCACCGGCAAGACCCGCACCCTGCAGTTGATGGCTGAGCAGATATCGCGGGCTGGGGTCTCGGTGTTCGCCGCCGATATCAAGGGCGACCTTTCGGGCATCGCCATTCCCGGCACGCCGAGCGAGAAGCTACTCGCCCGCACCACCAAGATCGGCCAGGACTGGAAGCCGGAGGGCTGCCCAGTCGAGTTCTACTCCCTTGGTGGACTGGGCAACGGCGTCCCGATCCGGGCCACGGTGTCGTCCTTCGGCCCGATCCTGTTGAGCAAGGTGCTGGGGTTGAACGACACCCAGGAATCCAGCCTCGGCTTGGTGTTCCACTTCGCTGACACCCAGGGCCTCCCGCTGCTCGACCTGGCCGACCTGAAGCAGGTCATGCTCTACCTCACCTCGGATGAGGGTAAGCCCGTGCTCAAGGAGCTCGGCGGCCTCAGCTCGGCGACCGTCGGGGTGATCCTGCGCAGTCTGGTGACCCTGCAAACCCAAGGGGCCGACGAGTTCTTCGGCGAGACCGAATTCGACACTCGCGACCTGGTGCGCACCACCTCGGACGGCCACGGCGTGATCTCACTGCTCGAACTGCCGGACCTGCAGGATCGTCCGGCGATCTTCTCCACCTTCCTGATGTGGGTGCTGGCCGACTTGTTCAGTGACCTTCCTGAAGTTGGCGACCTGGACAAGCCGAAGTTGGTGTTCTTCTTCGACGAAGCCCACCTGCTCTTCGACGGCGCCTCCAAAGCCTTCCTGAGCGCGATTGCCCAGACCGTCCGGCTGATCCGAAGCAAGGGGGTGGGCATCTTCTTCGTCACTCAGTCGCCCACCGATGTGCCTGACGACGTGCTCGCGCAGCTCGGCTCACGGGTGCAGCACCAGCTGCGCGCCCACACCCCCAAGGACGCCAAGGCGCTGCGGGCCACCGTGGAGACCTACCCGACCAGCCACTACGACCTGGCTGAGACCCTGCAGTCGCTCGGTATCGGTGAGGCGATCGTGACCGTCCTGAATCCGAATGGCGCCCCGACCCCGGTTGCCTGGACGCGGATGCTGGCCCCACTGGCCGCCATGGAGCCGATGAATCCCGAATGGCTGACTAATGGGGTGGCTTCCTCGCCGATGCAGGCCAAGTACGGCCCCGAAGTTGATCGCGACTCGGCTTACGAAATGCTCACCCGCCGGCTCGAAGAGGGCGCGGCCAAGGCAAAAGCCGAAGCTGAGGCCGCTGAGCAGGCCAAGGCTCAAGCCAAGGCCGAGGCGCAGGCGCAGCGTCCAACCCGCAGCTCGGGTAGCTCCCGTCCGGCCCCCAAGTCGGGTGTGGAGAAGGTGCTCAGCTCACCGACCTTCTGGAACCAGGTAATGCGGGTCGGCGGTCAGGTCGCCCGCACCTACTGGGGCACCGCGAGGCGCTGAACCGAATATGTCCCTCATTTGGGGGACATATTCGGCACCATTCATAACTGAGCAATAGCTGAATGTCACCCACCTGAGCGACAACGCAGATACCTAGACGAAATCGGCAATTCCAAACAACTGACGGCGTATCCTTGATAGTGCAATACCGATTTGCCACGCACAACCAAGGACGAAGTGACCGCCAGCACCTTCGCGCCCGAGCGCGCACTCGCGCGGCCGACCAGCCGTGTGGGTGCGCTGTGGGCAGAACTCGACGCCCCGATCACGTCCCGGCGAGTGCCTGGTACGGTGCCGATCGCGTTGGCTGCCGTTGTGGTGGCACTACTGGCCTCGGCCTTCCTCGTCCCAACTGGCTGGAGCTTGGCCTACAGCGACGCGCAATCCCACCTGACCATTGCTCGGCGCCTGCTCGACACTCGCAGCGAGCTGGGCCTGACCCAACTGGGCACGGTGTGGCTGCCGGTGCAGCATCTCCTGCTGGCACCATTCGTCATTTCAGTCTGGGCGTGGCAGACCGGTTGGGGTGCCGCCCTCCTCGGGGCTGGTTGCCTTGGGGTGACTGCCGCCGGCCTCTACCGGGCGGCCGCTCGGTGGGGAGCGGGCCGGGCCACTCGATTGGTGACGGTGGCCGCGGTGGTGTTCAACCCGACGATGCTCTACCTCACCTCCACTGCACTCACCGAACCGGTACTCATCGCCAGCCTGGCCGCCACCCTGGCTGGCCTGGCCAACTTCGCCACCCGCGGACGGGTTTCCAGCCCCGGTGAAGTCGCCATCTTCGCCGGGCTGCCAGCGGCCTTTGCCGTCCTGTCCCGGTATGAGGGTTGGGCACTTGCCGTAACCGGAACCGTCTTCGTGACCGTGGTGGCGTGGCGACGCACCCGCAACCTTGGCCGGACGGCCGCGTCGGCGACGGGCTTCCTTGCCGCGCCGGTGGCGGCGATGCTGGCCTGGCTCTCCTACAACTGGGTGGTCTTCCACAACCCGCTGGAATTCCTCTATGGCGAGTTTTCGGCCAATGCCCAACAGACCGAAATCGTCGCTGCCGGGGCCACCACCAAGGGCAGCCTCGCCGCAACGTTCGCCACTTTGAATCTCGCCGTTGGCGCCAGCGTCGGCTGGGCGCTGCTGGTCTTGGCCGCGCTCGGCCTGGTCGCAGCCCTGACCGTGCTGCGGGCCCGCAACCGGCTGCTGTTCCTGCTCACCTCGGCAACCAGCTACCTGTTCCTGATCGTGGCGCTCTACACCGGCCAGGCGGTGATCTGGAATCAGGCCATCGGCGCGACCTACATCTGGAACAACCGCTTCGGCATGGCCAGCATTCTGCCCGCAGCATTGCTGGCCGGGTTGGCCGTTGAAGCCGTACCGCACCTGGCCAATCGCTTCCGCGGTGGCCAGCGTTGGGGGCGCTGGGCCACCACGATCGCCGCCATCTTGACCACCTTGGTGCTGATCGGGCAGGCGGGCTGGTTCCTCCAGGCGCCCGCGGCGCGATCATTGGTGATCACTGAGGCAGCCGAATCAATGACCCGCGGTGCTGATTCCCGGCAGGCCGCCGCTTGGTTAGGCGCCAATTACGACGGCGGTGAGATTCTCCTCGACGAAACCACCTGGTCTAATGCGGTGCTCCCGCAGATCGGGATTCCGTTGCGTGACTTCTACTTGCGCGCCAACGACCAGTACTTCACCGAAGCATTAGCCGATCCAACCAGCCACGTGAAATGGGTTTGGGCCAGCCGTGACTCCAGCGATCTAGTCACGGCCCTAGCCAAGACCACCAGTTTCCAGGCCAGCTACCGGCAGGTCTTCGCCAACGACACGATCATCATCTACACCAGGATCGGAGGCTGAGGATGACCACCATCGATCAGCACTTCCTCACCGACACCGATCCGGTAGATCTGATCGCCCAGCCGCCCGATCCAAAGGTGCTGCACACCGATCAGCTGGCTGATGATCTGTTCCGGCGCTGGCTGCCCTGGCGTTGGCACTACGGCACCTTGTGGGTGGCCACCTGCGTGCCGGTGACTAAGGAGCTACGTGCCGAAGTCACCGCCCGACTTGGCCATGACCGGGTCAACTTCCGTTACACCAGTGCTGAAGACCTCGCTGAGGTGGCCCAGCGCCTGCTACCCAAAGAACTCGCGCACGAAGCAGCAGAGCGGTTCGCTCTAGACAATCCGGAGTTCTCGGCCAAGGCCGGGCTGACCTGGTGGCAGGGCTTGCTGCCAGCCGTTGCCGTGCTGGCCACAGTTGCCGGGCTGGCTCTCGACTGGCGCCTCACTGTCATCGTGCTGGTCACCTTGGCGAATGTGATCTTCCTGGCGAACGTTGGCTTCAAAGTGCTGGCCGCTGGTTTCCGTCCGCTACGCAGCACTCGGGAGCGCAAGTTCCGGGCGGCCGAGCAACGCCGGCTGCGGACTGAGCGGGACGAGACCGAGCAGGCTTCCCTTCGGCGAGCCTTGGCTGACCGGCCCGCCGGCCCAGCCGCCACCGCACCGGACGACGACCTGGGAACCGACTTCCCGATGTACACCATCTTGGTTCCGGTCTACCAAGAGGCCAACGTGATCGGTCAGATCCTGCACAACTTCGAACAGCTGGACTACCCCACCGATCGGCTCGAAGTGTTGGTGCTGCTGGAGGCCGACGATGCCGAAACCATCGCCGCAGCGCGCGCCACAAACCCCCCGGCCCACATCAAGTTGATGATCGTGCCCGAGGGTGAGCCGCGCACCAAACCGCGGGCGTGCAACTACGGGCTGCTGTTCGCCACCGGCAAGTACGTGGTGATTTTCGACGCCGAGGACCGTCCCGATTCAGACCAGCTGAAGCGGGTACTGGTCAGTTTCCGGCACGACAGTGAAGTGCAGGGCCGCCGCAGCGCCGATCGGCCGCTGGCTTGCGTGCAGGCCTCGCTGAACTACTACAACGCTGATTACAACGTGCTCACCCGGATGTTCGCCATCGAGTACGCCCAATGGTTCGACTCGATGTTGCCGGGCATGGATTCGGCCAATACGCCGATTCCGCTTGGCGGCACGTCCAACCACTTCCTGCGCAGCGCTCTGGTGGAGGTGGGTGGCTGGGATCCGTACAACGTGACTGAGGATGCCGACTTGGGTATGCGGCTGGCCGCTTCGGGCTACCGAGTGGACGTGGTGAAGTCGACCACCTGGGAGGAAGCCACCGCCAAGATCGGCCCCTGGATTCGGCAACGGACGCGTTGGATCAAGGGCTACATCCTCACCGCGGCGGTGAACCTGCGCCACCCCGTCGGGTGGGTGCGACGCAACGGGCCGCGCGCGTCGATCACCATGTTCGGCCTGATCGTTGGCACGCCACTTTCGTTCATGTTGTACCCGTTGGCGTTGGGGTTCACCGTGACCGCCTGGTTGCTGGGGCCGCTGGTGCAGATCTGGCTGCCGACGTGGCTGCTCATCTTCGGCTTGGTGAACATGATCGTGATGAACCTGCTGATGGTCATCAGCTCGGGGCTAGCGGCGTGGCAGCGCTACAGCTGGCGGATCGCCGCCTTCGCGGTCTTCCTGCCCATCTACTGGCAACTGCACGCGATCGCCGCCTGGCGGGCCGCCTTCCAGCTGGCCTACGACCCCTTCGGCTGGGAAAAGACCCCCCATGGACTCACCGAGGAATACGACGACGGCACCCTCGACACCCACGGACTGCCGCACTCCGCGTCCACCTGATCGGCACTGTCAGCCAAGCGGACAAGCACCAGCGACCGGATGCACTACGAACAGGCCGGGCTGGGCATAGCCAGCCTCGGAAAAGGCCTCGACGACCGCCGCCCCAATGGCATCGGCTCGATCCTGCGGCACTAACGCAATAGCCGAGCCACCGAAACCACCGCCGGTCATTCGGGCGCCGAGGGCACCATTGGCCCGGGCCACCTCGACGGCCAGATCCAGCTCCGGCACCGAGATCTCGAAATCGTCGCGCATGGACGCATGGGAGGCGTCCAACACCGGCCCGATCGAGGCCGGGCCTTGAGTGCCGAGCAGTTCGACCACGTCCAGCACCCGCTGGTTTTCGGTGACGATGTGGCGCACCCGGCGAAACACCACCTCATTGAGAACGCCCTGCGCTGCGGGCAGATCATCCAGGCCGACCTCGCGCAATGAACCCACTTTGAGCTGTGCCGCGCCTTGCTCACATTCGGCCCGACGCTGCCCGTAGCCACCGGTGGCGTGCTCGTGCTTGACGTGAGTGTCCATCACCAGGACGGCCAACTCAGCTGCCCCTAGGCCAAGGCCGACGATTTGGTATTCCAGGCTGCGGCAATCCAGGAACACCGCCGAGTCCGGCTGCCCCAGCAGGGACGCCGCCTGATCCATCACCCCAGTGGGCGCACCAACCGCCACGTTTTCGGCCCGTTGACCGACTTGAGCCAAAGTGAGCCGGTCGAGATCGAGGCTCCACATGCTGCTCAGCGCCATCAAGGTGGCGGTTTCCACTGCAGCCGAGGACGACAGCCCGGCCCCAACCGGCACTGTCGAGACCACCGCCAGGTCAAAGCCGCACTGGTCGGCAAGTTCCACGCCGAACTCACCCAGCGCCCAGGCCACCCCCAATGGATAGGCAGCCCAGCCGCCGGCCCCCCTGAGATCGTCGAGGCTGGCGGTTACGACGCCCGGCTCGAAGTCGGTAGCCAGCCGCACCAACCGGTCGGTGCGGGGCGCGAAGGCGGCCACTAGCTCGCGATCGATCGCGAAGGGCAGTACGAATCCCAGGTTGTAGTCGGTGTGCTCACCGATGAGGTTGACCCGTCCCGGCCCGCGGGCGAAGCCAACCGGCTCACGGTCGAAGGCCGACCGAAAAACCTCGGCGGCAGCGCTGCTCGTCACAACGGAAACCCTAGCCCGATACCGCTAACATGGCCATCAATTCTCATAGTGACAACTGCGGACGACTCGACACAGGCGGCTCAAGCGAAACGCGCCGTGCGATAGCCGGTTACCGCTATCGACAGCTTCACCGTCCGAGTGGTGCGCACCCGAAGGTCACCGTGATCACCCGCCGAGACGTAGACCACATAGCTGTGGGTGCCCTTGCGAACTTTCAGCCGAACCCCGTCCACCCCGACTCGGGAGTTGCGGGGCGCCAACTCGACCAGGCCGCCGGAGCGGGAAGCGGTGATCTTCACTCGCAACCGCACCGAATCCAGCTGATTCTGGGCCGAACTGGGCACCGTAGATTTCGAGCCCATGATCTGCGGGTAGCGCCGCTTGGACGACTTCAAAGTGGTGCTCAGCACCGTCTTTGTCTTGAGCCCGGTGACCACCAGCCGCGGCGTCGGCAGCTGCCCGCCGAGGCCGGCGATGAAGGTGCGCAGGTGCTGGGGGTTGTCCGCACCGAGCACCCGCTGGCCGTTGGCGATGGCGAACTTGACCTGCTCGGAATACTTCGGACCACCGGTATCGAAGTCGTAAAGGTGCACGCCCAAGCCCATCGCCCGGACGAACTTCAGGTGCCCTACCTCAGAGCTGTTGACGTTGTAGGCGAAGCCATCGGCACCGACCTTCTTAGCCTGCCGGATGTTGGCGTAGGCGGCGTTCTTGCCCAGGCTGACTAGGTGGGCGTACTCCAGGGCCAAGAAGTAGGCCTTGGGCGCCCAGGTGCGGATCACCCCGGCCAGCTCACGCCAGGCAAAGCTGGAGATGCTCATTCGTGAGTGAATCGCCCTGGTCTGGCCGAGCGTCCAGGCCATCCACTGCTTCTTCTGCTGCAAGCTCTGCCCGGAGTAGGTCTTGACCTCCAGATCGACCTTGGCGCCCGGATGGCTGGCCAGCATCGTCAGCACCTCAGCAAGCCGGGCGATGGGTTGGACGTCGCCGCTGGCCTTATCGGTGCAGTGCACATCTGCCACCTGCGCCCAGGTCAGCTCGTGAATCTTCTCACCGGCGCGGGGGGTACAAATAGCACTGCCGCTGCTGCCCCCACCGACTACATCCCCGTGCTGAAGGACGGCCACCCCATCTTTGGTGAAGACCACGTCGAACTCGACCCAATCCACACCGTCCTCGGCGGCAGCGGTGAGCGCTTTGAGGCTCTCCTCGGGGGCGTCGTAGGCCAGCCAGCCGCCGCGATGGGCCTTCACTTCGAGGCTTGGCAGCGCCGCGGCCTGACTCTGAGCCGGCACCGAAGAACCGCCCATGACAAGGGCTATCGCCGTCAAAGCGAGCCATATCGGACGAACGGGCATCAGTTCTCCTGCCTCCGCTGACCCGGCGGGGGCACCGGGGCCACCTCGATCATCACCCAGGTCACTGAGAGCAGCCTGAGATCGCCACCCCGAACAGCCGCCGAAACGCCAAAACAACGCCAACGGCTACCACAGAATGATAACGCTCTGATTACGCTGCAACGCCGCTCGCACTAGGCGTTTATCCTCAACAGGCGGCGTGCTAGATTACGCCGCACTTGCCGAGGAAGGCCGGGCGTATTTGCCACGGGCCAAGTCCGCGGAGGTCGAGAGGAAGTCCGGATGGCAGACACCATCGCTATCGAGGCCCGCGCCGTAGCGGTCCCGATCGCTGGGCGCACGCCCTGGCAGATCACCAAGGCCCGCATCCAACGCGACAAGATCACCATGGTTGCCCTGGGTGCGGCCATCTTCTTCGTTGCCCTCGCCGTCCTGGCTCCCGCGCTCACCGCCCTGGGAATCATCGACCCGATGAACAACCACACCGAACTCGTCGGCGGGCTAGGTTCAATGCCAATCGGCCCCTTCGGCGGGGTTTCGCTTCAGCACTGGATGGGCGTCGAGCCGGGCACCGGCCGTGACATCTTCTCCCGGGTGGTCTCCGGTCTCACCGTCTCGCTCACCGTGGCCATGCTGGCCGTGTTGCTCTCGGTGGTCATCGGCACCATCATCGGGATCATTTCCGGCACCGCCGGCGGCCGGGTCGACTGGTTCTTCTCGCGCATCACTGACTTCGTGCTGAGCTTTCCACAGACCCTGATGCTGATCGCCCTGTCCACCATCGTCATCGACGTGCTGCAACTCGCGTTCAACACTGATCGCACCATCCCGTCGATGGTGTTCATGATCTTGGTGATGGGCTTCTTCGGCTGGCCCTACTTCGCGCGCATCATCCGCGGTCAGGTGCTCAGCCTAAAAGAACGCGAGTTCATCGAAGCCGCCCGATCTCTGGGTGCTAAGCGCTGGCGGATCTACTTCACCGAGCTGCTGCCGCATCTGTGGGCACCGATCCTGGTTTACACGACGCTGATCATGCCGCAGAACATCGCCACCGAGGCGGCCCTGGGCTTCCTTGGCGTCGGCATCCAGTCACCAACCCCGTCCTTCGGCTCGATTCTGAACGACTCGGTGAACTACGCCCTGGCCGATCCGGCCTACTTCCTCTTCCCCGGAACCACCTTGTTCTTGGTGGTTCTGTCTTTCAATTTGCTCGGTGACGGCCTGCGGGACGCCCTAGACCCGAAGGCTGACCGCCAGTGAGCAGTACCCAAGATTCTCCGCACCTATCCACTATCAAGGAGAGCGCATGAAACAAATCAAGATCGTCGCGGGAGTCGCGACGACGTTGGCGTTGGCACTGGTTGCCACTGCCTGCGCCGGCACCGCGTCGCCGTCCGGCGGCTCCGTGGCCGGCACTGCTGGCGGCACCCTGACCGTTTTGTCGGCCACTGCCACCGAACACTGGGATCCCCAGCGCGTCTACGTTGGCGTGAACATCGAGGCTGGCAACCGCCTCTTCACCCGTACCCTCACCACCTTTGGCCCCGTGGCCAAGGACGGCGAAGCGGCCACGTTGGTGGCTGACGCTGCCACCGACACCGGCACCGTCTCCGCCGATGGCAAGGAATGGAAGTTCACCATCAAGGACGGCGTGAAGTGGGAAGACGGCAAGGCCGTCACCTGCGCCGACTTTGCCTACGGCATCTCGCGGACCTTCGCGGTCGACGTGATCACCGGCGGCCCGAACTACGCCATCCAGTTCCTCGACATCCCGAAGGACGCCAAGGGCGGCTCGGCCTACGCCGGCCCGTACAAGAAGACCGGTCAGGACCTGTACGACAAGGCCGTGAGCTGTGAAGGCAACACCATCACCTTCAAGATGGCCAAGCCCACCGGCGACTTCAACATGGCCGCGACCATGACCGCCTTTGGCGCCTTCCGCGCTGACAAGGACAACGGCGACAAGTCGAACTTCGAAGTCTTCTCCAACGGCCCCTACAAGATGGATGGCGCCTGGACGGTCAACAAGGGAGCCACTTTCGTTCGCAACGATCAGTGGGACGCCAAGACCGACACCATTCGCAAGGCCTACCCGGACAAGATCGTCTGGGACGAGTCGCTCAACGGCAACATGGAGACCCTTTACCAGCGGCTGATTGCCAACCAGGGTGAGGATCAGAACGCGATCACCTTCGATCAGGCTCCGCCAACCGCGCTAGCCAGTGTTGCCGCCGCCACCGGCCGCAACTCGATCGTGGCTTCGCCCTACACCCGTTACCTAGTGCCGAACTTCAAGTCCAAGGTGTTCAGCAATGACAAGGCTCGCGAAGCTCTGGCCCTGGCCACCGATCGCAATGCCTACGTTGTCGCGGCTGGCGGCGATCAGGTCGCGAAGGCAACCAACTCGCTGATCAACCCGGCTCTGCCCGCCTTCCCGAACACCCCGCTGCTAGCTGGCGACAAGGGTGACCCGGCCAAGGCCAAGGCTTTGCTGGAAGCTTCCGGTCTGACCCTTCCGGTGAAGATCAACGTCACCTACCGCAAGAACGCCATGATGGACAAGGCATTCGCCGGCATGAAGCTGGGTTGGGACGCGGCTGGCTTCGACACTCAGTTGACCGCTATTCCGGCCGAGCAGTACTACAGCACGCTGCAGGCTCCGGCCTCGGCGACCAAGTACGACGCCTACTGGGCTGGTTGGGGTGCTGACTACCCGTCGGCCTCCACGGTGATCCCGCAGTTGCTGGATTCCCGCAGCCAGATCAGCTCCGGTGGCCCCGGTCAGGACTATGGCTACTTCGACAATGCCGACTTCAACGCCGGGATTGACAAGGCCATGGCCATCACCGATGGCACTGCACGCGAGAAGGCGTGGGGCACCCTCGACACCGAGGTGGTCACCAAGTACTTCGGCGTCATCCCGCTGATCAATGATCAGTTCCTGTTTGCCCATGGCAGCAACGTGCAAGGAGCCATCGTGAACACCACGTTCACCGGCTACTACGACCTGGCGAACATCAGCGTCAAGCACTGAGCCAAGGGCTGGGGGCAGGCTCTCGGGCCTGCCCCCAGCTCCCCTCAAGGAGATTCGTGTTCTACTACATCCTCAGGCGACTGACTGCGGTCGTGGTGATGCTCTTTCTGATTACTGCCACCACGTTCGCACTGTTCTTCGCCTCGCCGCTCGATCCGGCGCGCTACACCTGCGGCAAGAACTGCACCACGAGCATTCTCGAAGGCAACCGCCAGGCCCTGGGCTTCGACCAGCCCGTCTACGTCCAGTACGGCAAGTTCGTGGCCGGGCTGTTCGTGGGCCGCGACTACCCCGATAACGAGCAACTCCGCAAAGACTTCCCCGCGCAGATCGTGCACTGCCCGGCACCCTGCCTTGGCTACTCCACCACGCAGCATCGGACGATCAACGAGATGGTCGCGGAGGCGTGGCCGATTTCGCTTTCGATAGCCATCGGCGCCTTCACCATCTGGATGATCGTCGGCGTGGGCGGGGGCATCATCGCCGCCCTCAACAAGGGCAAATGGCAAGACCGCCTCATCGTCGGCGCCGCTCTGGTCGGCTTCTCCCTACCCACCTTCTTCGTCGGCCTCACCCTGCTCTACTTCGTCTCAATCCAATGGGGTTTGGTACCGATCCCCAGCTACGTGCCGTTCCTGGAGAGTCCATGGCGCTGGGCCCAGAACCTGATCCTGCCGTGGATCACCCTTGCGCTCTTCTTCGCCGCCAGCTACGTCCGGCTCACTCGGGCCTACATGATCGAAACCATGAGTGAGGACTACATTCGTACCGCCAAGGCCAAGGGGCTAGCGCCGGGGGCAGTGATCTTCCGCCACGGCCTGCGGGCGGCGATGACGCCGATCGTCACTGCAGCCGGCCTTGACCTCGGTGGCCTGCTCGGCGGCGCGATCATCACCGAAAGCGTCTTCGGAATGCACGGTCTGGGTTTTCTGGCGGTGCACTCAGTCACCTACATGGACCTGCCCACCATCGTGGCGATGGTGATGATCGTTTCGTCCTTCATCGTGATCGCCAACATGCTGGTTGACATCACCTACGGCTTCATCGACCCGAGAGTGAAGGTGGCCTGATGGACAAGTTCCTGCGGGTCAACGACCTCAAAGTGCACTTCCCCACCGACGACGGTGTGGTGAAGGCCGTGGACGGGCTCACCTTCGACCTGGAAAAGGGCAAGACGCTGGGCATCGTGGGCGAATCAGGCTCCGGCAAATCGGTGACCTCGCTGGCCATCATGGGCCTACACCGCGGCACTCGGGCTCAGGTGAGCGGCGAGATTTGGCTCGACGATCAAGACCTGATCAACGTCAGCGACGAGGAGCTCCGCGGTTTGCGCGGCCGCAAGATGGCGATGATCTTCCAGGATCCGCTCTCGGCCATGCACCCCTACTACACGATCGGTAAGCAGCTGGCCGAAGCGATCATGGTGCACGAAAAGGTCTCCAAAGCCAACGCCCGCACCAAGGTGATCGAGATGCTCGGCCGAGTCGGCATTCCCAACCCGCAACGCCGGGCGGATCAGTACCCGCACGAGTTCTCCGGTGGCATGCGGCAGCGGGCGATGATCGCGATGGCCCTGATCAACGACCCCGAGTTGCTGATCGCTGATGAGCCCACCACCGCCCTCGACGTCACCGTCCAGGCGCAGATTCTCGACCTGATGCGCAGCCTCCAAGATGAGTTTGGCTCGGCGATCATCATGATCACCCACGACCTGGGCGTAGTCGCCGAGATCGCCGACGACGTGCTGGTGATGTACGGCGGCAAGTGCGTTGAGTACGCCGAACTAGACGACGCCTTCCACCGTCCAGACCACCCCTATACCTGGGGCCTGCTCACTTCGATGCCCCGGCTGGATCGGGTGAAATCGGAGCGCCTGGTGCCGGTGGCTGGCAATCCGCCGTCGCTGATCAACGTCCCGCCGGGTTGCGCGTTCCACCCCCGCTGCACCTTCTGCGACTACGCGGCCGCCGACTGCACCACCGTGGTGCCCGAACTGGCCCCGTCCTATCCGAAGCACGACTCGCGTTGCCACATCCCGGCAGCCAAGCGCGCTGAACTGTTCGCCGAGCAGATCGCCCCGAGGCTGTAGGAGAGTCATGAGCCTGCTGAGAGTCACGGACCTGAAGAAGCATTTCCCGACCTACAACCAGAAGCTGATCCGCCACGAAGGCGATCCGATCAAGGCTGTGGACGGGATCAGCTTCTCCCTTGAGCCCGGCGAAACGCTGGGGTTGGTGGGTGAATCGGGCTGCGGCAAGTCGACCGCTGGCCGCACCATTCTTCGCCTGCTGGAGCCCACCGCTGGCACCATCGAGTTCGAGGGTCGTGACGTCACCAAGATCGGTGGCGAGGATCTTCGTAAGCTGCGCCGAGAGGTGCAGATGGTCTTCCAGGATCCCTACGGCTCCTTGAACCCGCGGCATCCGGTGGGCGCCATCATCGCCGCGCCCTTCCAGATCCAGCGCATCACTCCTGAGGGCGGGGTGAAAAAGGCCGTCCAGGAGTTGATGGAGCGGGTCGGGCTGAACCCCGAGCACTACAACCGCTACCCGCACGAGTTTTCTGGCGGCCAGCGCCAGCGCATCGGCGTGGCTCGCGCCATCGCTCTGAAGCCGAAACTGGTGGTCTGCGATGAGCCGGTCTCAGCCCTGGATGTCTCCATTCAGGCCCAGGTGATCAATCTGCTGGAGGACATTCAGGCCGAGCAGAACCTGGCCTATGTGTTCATCGCTCACGACCTTTCCGTGGTGCGGCACATCTCCGACCGGGTGATGGTGATGTACCTGGGCAAGATGATGGAACTCGCTGATCGCGACCGCCTCTACGAGCGCCCGATGCACCCCTACACCCAGGCGTTGATGTCGGCAGTGCCGGTGCCCGAACCCCGCCGCAACCGCGAGCGGATCCTGCTCACTGGCGATCTGCCCAGCCCACAAAACCCGCCCTCGGGTTGCGTGTTTCGCACTCGCTGCCCGATCGCCGTCGAGCGGTGCGCGGCCGAGATTCCGCTACCGGTCGAGATCGAGCCCGGGCACCTGGTGGCCTGCCACTTCCCGGCCGTCCGCAACGTCCTTTAGCAGCCGAAGCCGACCGCGGTGGCTGGCACCCTCGCCGACACACTCCGGCCCTGCTGGGACGCAGAGCTGGCCAGGCTTCCTGGAACCTTCTCGGCAGTGCTGAGCGGTCTGGATGGCCCGCTGGTTGCCCGCGATGCACACGCCAGCCACTACGCGGCCAGCACCATCAAGGTGGCAGTGTTGGCCGCCCTGCTGGCCGCTCGCGCTCGCGGGGAACGAGGGGCCCTTGGCGCCGCGCTGGTACACGCGCGCTTCCCCAGCCGCACCGGTGGCCGCTTCGAGTTGAGCCAGGGCGACGATCAGGATGACGCCACCTGGGCCCGGCTGGGCGAGCGGGTGGAGCTACTGAAGCTGGCCGAGGCGATGATCACGGTTTCGAGCAATATCGCTACCGATCTGATTGCCGAACGCATCGGACTGGCGACAGTGGCCGACTTCCTCACTCGCGCCGACTTGGCCACTGAGCTCAGCATGGAACGCCTGATCGGGGACGCCGACGCCGAGGCGTCTGGGCTGACCAACACAGTCACTGCGGCCGGGCTGGCGGCCCTGTTCGCTGGGCTGGCGAACGACGCCTGGCTATCGGCGGACGATTCTGAGGTGGCGGTGAGCATGCTGGCCCGCCAGACTCACCTGGACGGGCTGCCCGCTGGCCTGCCGCCGCGGGTGTGGAGCGCCAGCAAGGGCGGCTGGGTTCCCGGCGTCCGCCACGACGTGGCCCTGGTGCGACCGGCCAAGGCACCGCCGTACGTCCTCGCGGTCTGCACCACCTCTGGGGTGGCTGGCGATGCCGTGTTGGCGCTGCTGGGGCGGTTGAGTGCGATCACCTATCAGGAGTGGACTCGATGGCACGCCTAGTGGAAGTAGCCACCGCCCGCTTGATTCGCGAGTTACACACCCCATTCGTGACCGCGCTACGGCGCACAACCCAGGTACTCAGCATTGCCGTCCGGGTCACCGATGCCGACGGTGTGGTCGGCTACGGCGAGGCCCCCCAGATTTGGCGGGTGACCGGGGAGTCCCTGGCCGGCATCGAGGCCTGTGTTTTGGGCCCGCTCGCCGACGCCCTGCTCGGACGCGATCTCGCCGCGCAGCCAGCTGCGGAAGTGCACCAGCTCCTGGCTGCGGCGGTCGCGGCGAACACCGGCGCCCGGGCCGCCTGCGAGGTGGCCGTGCTTGATCTGTTGGCCCGGCGCGACGGCGTCCCATTGGCGGAGAGCATCGGCGGTCTGACCACCACGGTGGCTACCGACGTCACCATTGCCGCCCAAACCGACAACCCGTCCGCCGAGACGGTGCCCACCGGCTTCGGTGTCGCGAAAATCAAGGTGGGTCTCGACCCCGCCGATGTGCAACGGGTGATTCGAATCCAGCGCGATGCCCCCGAGGGGGTCCGAATCCGGGTGGACGCCAATCAGGCCTGGGATGTGCCCACCACGGTGGCGAATGTGGAGACCTGGCTGGCAGGCGGGGTAGCGCTTGAGTTCATCGAACAGCCGCTGCCAGCCTGGGACTTGCCCGGCCACGCCGAACTGCGCCGACGACTCAGCGTGCCGATCATGCTGGACGAATCGGTGTTCAGCGTCCACGATCTGCACCGAGCCCTCGAGCTCGAGGCCGCCGACCAGATCAACATCAAGTTGGCCAAATGCGGCGGTCTTCATGCCGGGCTGGCGATCGCCCGCGAGGCTCGCAAAGCTGAAGTCGGCGTGATGGTCGGCTCGATGATGGAATCTGAGCTTGGGGTGAGCGCGGCCGCAGCCCTGGCCTGCGTGGTGGCACCAACCCTCACCCACGATCTGGACGCAGCCTGGTGGTCGATCGACCCAACCAAGGACAGCGAAAGCCCTTATCAGAATGGACAGTTCAGGTTCGGGGTTGGCCCAGGCCTGAGCCGGGAGTCCACCCGAGTCGGGCTCGACTTCGCCGACTGGAGCCTGCGTCGCATCGGATGATCTGCGACCGTCTGGGGCGGCACCTCAGGTCAGCCAAACTCTACTAAAAACGCCCACCACTTGGGAAAACAATCGTTCTCGCTGCGCGGAAAAGCCACTGAGGTCTATGGTTCTCCAGAGTGCTTCAACGGGCAGCAGCCAGGAGGAGACATGGCCACTCAAAAAGACGATTCGGAGGCTCAACCAGCCTCCGATTCTGGTTCAGCCAGTAGCGATTCGATCCGCTGGCACACTGAATACAGCCGCTATGTTCGACCCCCCGGCGGCTGGTGGTGGGGCGCGTTCTTGGGCGTCCCACTCAGCTTGGCATTGGTGGGCGGTGGCTCGTTTGCTGCCCCAATGTTTCCCCCATCCGCCACCACGAGCGCCGCAGCACTGCCGACCCCGGTTCCTTCCCCAATCCCAACCCAACCGCCGACCCAAACTCCGACACCCACCCCCAGTTCAGTGGCGCCGGCGTCTCCCAACCCAAATACCGACTGCACCACCATTGAGAGCCGCGTTGCCAGGGTGGCTGGAAAGAGCCAAGTTCGGTTCTCCTATGGCGCGAGCAATCTCACCAAGAAGGCCAAGATAGCCATTGGGGCCGCCGCCTCGATGCTGAGGGCCTGCCCGCAGGTGCCGGTACTCATTAACGGCTACGCCGATCGCAGCGGGTCGGCCAAAGCCAACAAGCTGATCTCCAAGGACCGCGCGCAAGCGGTTCGCAAACGGTTGCGTTCGCTCGGGGTTAAGAACCCGATGACGGTGAAGGGATTCGGCGATCATCATCCGATAGCCAAGAACTCCACCGCAAAGGGCCGAGCGGCCAACCGTCGCGTTGTAATCCTGATTCCGTAGGGAACCGAAGATGAACTTCCTGATCGATTTCGGTGTGTACCTGGTGGTGTTCGGCCTGGCTTCGCTTCTCACCTGGTTGACCGCCCGAGCCGTGGTGCCCGCCCGCAATGCCGAACAAGCCCGGGCCAGGTTCAAGCCAGCCGACGCGGAGCCCACCCGATGAACCCCAACTGGTGGCTGGTGGCCATCGCATTCGCCTTGGGGGTGCTACTCACCTACCTATGGTCAGTGCGCAGGGTGACCCGCCAGGTTCGGCTGCAAGATTCGTCCTTCGGTGACGGGCTGGCTGCCAGTTCGCGCCCGACCAAGCGCCGCGTCGCAGCGGTCGAACTTGAGGCAGTCGATCAGCACGCGCTGGCGCCAGTTCCCACCGATCCGCTCGGGGTCGCCGCGGTCGAGGAAGCGGACCCAAAACAGGCCCCTATCGAGGAAGCCGCCGAGGTCTCCTGGTGGGAGGAGGCCTTCATTGCCAACCGCCCCGATCCCGCCATGCTGGCCGTCCGACCGGCACCGCTATTCACCACCAAACCGCGTCCCGCCGCGGCGACGCCCGAGACGATCGAGGCGGCAGCCCCTGCGAGCCGGCTTTCCCCAGGCGCACCCACGCGGCTGGCCGGGCCAGCCGGTGAGCAAATCAAGGGCAACCGGGATTCGATGCTCTTCCACACCGCTGACAGCCCGTGGTACGCCCTAACCAAAGCCGAGCAGTGGTTCACCACCGAGGCCGAAGCCGAAGCGGCCGGGTTCACCCGCTGGGATCGACGCAATTCCGACAAGGGGGCCAAGCCAGCCAAACGCATCCCGGCCAGCACTAGATCGAGGACGACCAAAACTCCGGCCCGCCCCAGCAAGGCGGCATCGGCCCCAGCCTCGGCTGCGACGCCTGCGGTAGCCAAGAAGGCTGCTGCGAGACCGTCCGTGCACGCAGCGGCGCCCGGAGGCGAGATCAAAGGCAACCGCGACTCCATGCTCTACCACACCGTCGACAGCCCTTGGTACGGCCGCACCAAGGCCGAAGAATGGTTCGCCACCGAAGCTGAGGCCAAGGCCGCCGGGTTCACTCGCTGGGATCACAAGCGGACCCGTAAGTAAGGGCGGCACGCCCAACTCACTGCTCGGCTGGGACGTCCTCCTCGGTCGCTTCGCCATCGTCAGCCGCTTCATCATCTTCGGCCACTTCGTCGTCTTCGGTCTCTTCGAGCTCAGCCGCAGCCGACTCGTCCTCAGCGACGTCCTCGGGCTCTTCGACAGCAGCCTCGGCCGGCTCCTCGAAAGCGGCCTCGGACAGTGCCACCGGACCCTGGAGCTCCAGCGAATCCTCACCGATCACGTCCAGCAGCGGGCCAGCACCCAACGCGGCCAGCATCTGCCGAACGTTGGTGAGTTGAGCGGTCACTGCCTCCCGCCGCGCGGTCGCGGCGAGCAACTCGCGCTCGGACTCCTTGCGGACGCGTTCGGCCGCCAACCGGGCATCATCGAGCTTCTGGTTGGCCTCATCGCGGGCCACTCGCAGAATCGACTCGCCGCTCTCGCGAGCATCAGACAACAGCCGGTCGGATTCTGCCTGCATGGCCGCGTGGCGCTGCTCGGCGGCCGACAGCGCCTGCTCGTAGGCACCCATTTGCTTGGCAAAGTCTGCGGCGGCCTTATCGCGGCGACTCGCCAGAGTCTTCTCGAAGTCGGCCGCAGCGCCAGCTGCCCGGGCGCGCTGCCGCTCGAAGATCGCCTCAGCCTCCTCGCGCCGCGTGGTCGCCTCCCGATTGGCGTAGTCGAGGATCTCATCGGATTTGCGGTTAGCCGCCTCCACCGTGCGGGTGGCCTCCGCTCCCGCCTTGTCAGTGACCTCGGCCGCCTCAGCATCGGCAGTCGCCTTCACGTGCGCGGCGTAGTGGTCAGCGTCAGCCATCGCGGACTCAGCGTCAGCTGCGGCCTTGGTGCGCAGGTCGGCCGCCTCTTCTTCGGCGAGCCGCAGGATCTTGGCTGCCCGCTCGGTGATGTCAGCAGAGCTCGGCGTCACCGTCTTGTCCAGCGTCTCTTCGAGCTCCTGAATACGGGACTGGTCTACCCGGCTCTGTTCGCTCAGGGCGCTCAGCTGGCGACGAAGGTTCTCATTGTCGGCTGCGGCCTGGGTGCCAGCCGCCTTGCTCTGCTCAGCGGCAGCCCGGCTCTGCTCAGCAGAGGTCCGTAACAGTTGGACGGCGCGATCGACCTCGGTGGGTTCATAGCCGCGCATCACGGTACGGAACTCATGAATGGGCTGCGTCACGTTCGGATTCCTCTCGATTGGGTTTGTGGTCGATCTGTGCTGCACCAGGGACGGCTAGCGCTTCGATTACTCCGGAAAGCCGCCCCAGTTGTTCGTTGATGTCGTCACGGCGGCGGGCCAGGGTTTCAACCTCGGCACGCGCCCTTTCGGTGACCTCGTGGGATTTGGCCCGCACTTCCTGAGCGTCAGCGCGGGCTTTGAGGAGCGCCTCAGTGGCCTCGGCGCGGGTCGCCTTGGCCTGCTCGTGGGCGTCGCGTTGCATCGCCTCGATCGTGGCCACAGTGCGCTCCCGCACGAGCCTCGAGCCGGATTCAGCTTCAGCGAGCCGCAGTCGGGCGCTCTCCAGCAGCGCCGCAGCGGCCTTCTCTGCTTGATCACGCATCTCGGCGGCGGCGTTTTGGGCGTTGCGCCGCAACTCGGCCGCAGCCTGCTTGGCATCGACCAGCAGCTGCTCCGCCTCGGATTTGATGCCGGCCGCGGCCACCTCAGCCTCAGCCACTATCTGACGCACCTGCTCATCGCCAGCAGCTGCCAGCGCTCGCGTCTGCTCCTCAGCCGCTGCCCGCTGTTGGGCCAGCGAGTCGTTGTGCTTGGCCCGCAGATCGGAGAGTTCGGCTTCGGTGGTCGCTCGAAGCTCTGCCATGGACTGCTCCGTCCAGGCCAGATGGGCGGCCGCGGCAACATATTGTTCCTCGGCTCGCAGCCGAGATTCCGCAGCGGCGGCTTCCCGTTCCTCGGCGGCCTGCTGATCGGCCTCCCGAATAGCTTGGCGGGCCTGGCCCTGCTCGACGGCCAGCACTTCGCGGATCCGGGCGCACTCCTTGTCGAAACCCTCCCGCTGCTGTTGTACCAGCGCGTCCGCGGTAGCCCGCAGCGCGAGCGCATCGACGCCGGCCTGTTCAACCAGGCGGGTGCTTTGGGCCTCAGCCTTTGCGCGCTGCTTCTCCAGGCTGGCTTTGGACGCCTGGGCCGCGGCGTTGGCCTCACCACTCACCCGATTGGCCTCGGCCAGCGCTGCGGCCACCATCGCTTCGGCATCGGCTCGCGACTGGGCCTCCAGGCTCTCAGCCGAGGCTCTGGCCCGCTCGCTCAGCTCGGCCGCGGTTTGATCGGCCGAGGTGGTCAGCATGGCGGCCTGGGCGGCAGCGTCCCCCAAAATCACAGCGGCATCGGCGCGGGCACGCTCCAACAGAGTGGCCGCCTGCGTTGCTGCCGCCTGCGCTGCTGCCTTCTCCTGCCGGGCCTGCTCGGCGTGCCGCTGACTTAGCTCCTGCTGGACGAGAGCCTCGGCGCGCGCCGCCTCAGAGCGCGTCTCTGCCTCGGCGATCAGCCGATCGGCGAGCGCTTGGGCCTGAGCGATCAAGCTGGCGGCACGCTCGGTGGTGACGTCACCTCGTTGCGGAACCATTGGCGGCTCTTTTCATCGGCGTCTCAGGGTCTCTGGTCTGCGGAGCACTGGGCAACACCGACGTCACCGAAGGCCGCCAACAGGTCAGCACCCTGAGTCCTTCAATCGGCTCAGGGACGGCAGCGTCGGTGGTTCTGAAGCACGCATCGTGGTCACCGGGGCGGGTGCACCTCGTTTCGCGCTTCGGCTTTCGGCGAGGTCGAGGGTGAGACCAAGCGTTCCGGGAACGCATCCTATCTAGCTCACCTGTGTGGACTTCACCTGGTGGGCAAAACTGACCCGGCGCGACCCTGATCGTCCAGGATCGCGCCGATTTGGAGCGGATGACGGGAATCGAACCCGCACTGTCAGCTTGGGAAGCTGATGTTCTGCCATTGAACTACATCCGCAGCCGCCACGGCTCAGACCGCGACGCGTGGAGCAGTCTAACCCGAGCTGGCCAACGGTCGCACGCCGGTTTGTTCACCACCCGAACGGCGATTCTGGACTAAAACCCGCCTTGCGGAGGTTAGGTCTGCCAAACTGCTGACTTGACAGGGCAGACTGGACTAACTGCACCGAAGCCAATGGAGGGAGGGGGGGTCATGACCAGGGAAGAACGGGCCATCGCCATCCTGGACCTCATGAACCAGGCTTTGGCGGTCATCGGCGAAGGCGATGATGCCGAGCAGCTGATCTGCCGGGTACTGGGCAAAGCGAGCAAAGCCGACGGCGCGGCGCTGATCGGCTTGGACGCAGCCAACCACACCATCAGCCATGCCGCCTGGCCCAACGACCGGCTAGCCACCGCACTGGCTGACGTCGCCGCGCGCAGCGTCCGGCGAACCGACAGCATTTTGCGCGGCGGTCAGCATCCGATTTTGGGCGAAGTGGTGCTCATCGGTGCCGAGCTGGACGAGCAACCCGCCACCCGGGCCCGCAGCCGACTGCTCGTGCTGAGCCGTCGCGGTGGGTTCACCCCGGACGCCAAGGCGCTGCTGGCCGAGGCTGCCGCACCGCTGAGCTTCCTGATGCCCCAGGCCGCGGACGCATGCCAGCGCTCTCGGCAGGTGCACAACGCCGCCGAGGCCGCCGCCGCGCTGAACCTGACCCCGCGCGAGGTCGAGGTGCTCCGCCTACTGGCCGATGGTCTACTGGCTCGCACCATCGCCACCCGTTTGGGCCTCTCGCCACGCACGGTGCACAAACACCTCAGCAACGTGTACACCAAGCTGGGCGTCCACGACCGGCTAGTCGCCGTCAGCATCGCCCGCGAGCATGGCCTGATCGCCGCCTGAACAAACGCAGGGCCCAATCGCCCGGCTCAGGGTGGTCCCCCAAATCCCCCGGACGGCACCAAAATCCGGTTACCGTGCGCGTCAGCAAGGCCTATGTTCGACTCATGAGCAATCTGGAACCCACTGATGTTGGGCCGGCCGCTGGTGGTGACCGAACGGTTTCCGAAACTGACCGTCAGCACGTGATCACCCTCCTCACCACCGCCCATGCTGAAGGACGGCTGACCGTGGCGGAACGTGACCGGCGCGCCACGCAGGCCCGTCAGGCCGAAATCTTTGATGATCTGGTGCCGCTCACTCGCGACTTGGTTACTGTCGGGCCCGCAGCCGTGCGCTACGCCGAGGCGTCCACCGGTGGAGTCGACCAGATCGTGGCCATTTTCGGCGGAGCTGAGCGTTCAGGGCACTGGCCGGTACGGCCACACACCTTCGTCACCACCATCTTCGGCGGCGCCGAGCTTGACCTGTCTGAGGCGGTCTTCGAGGCTCGCGAACTCACCATTGAAGTGTTCTGCCTGTTCGGCGGGGTGGAGTTGAAGGTGCCTGAAGGCACCACCGTCGACAACCAGTTGATCGCCATCTTTGGGGGTTGCGACCACAAGGTCGGCCCGCCTACCCCAGACGGCCCGCGACTGACCCTGAAGGGCTTCGCCGGGTTTGGTGGCGTCGAAGTGCGCAATCCCAAGAAACCCAAGCGTTCCCGATAGCCTGCCGTAATGGACGCCCTGTTCCGACCTGACGGAGAGTGGCAGCGGCTTGGCGATGTCGCCGTCGTGTCACATCGAGTGAGTTCGCTGGTGCTCAATTTGCTGGCCTCAATCGGCTTGCTGGTCGGTGCCTGGATCCTGACCAGCGGCGACCTGGTGTGGGTCGGCGCCGCAGCCGTGGCCGCCGTCGCCTGGACCGCCTGGCGAGTGATCCGAATCGGCCGTTGGATTCGCTCCTTTGGCTTCCGTGAGGGTGAGCGTGACCTGTTGATCACCCACGGGCTCTGGTACAAGTCGCTGACCGCGATTCCCTACGGTCGAATGCTCAGCGTCGAGGTGACCACCGGACCGGTGAGTCGCCTTTGGGGTTTGGCCGATGTGCAACTGATCACCGCCAGCCACCGGTCGAATGCCCAGATCCCGGCGCTGCGCGCCACCGATGCCGCCCGGTTGCGCGATCACCTGATCGCGCTCGGGGAGAAGCAGGCGCTACCACTGTGATCGATCCGCCGCTCGACGGCGTTCAAGCCCCTGAGCCCGCGCCTGCGCACTCCGCGGACCCAGCCGCTGTGCCCCCACCAGCTGCCCTGCCCGAGCCGAAGCGCACGGAGCGACCCCACCCGCTGACCCCGCTGATTCGCGGGTGGGTGGTGTCGCTGGCGCTGATCATCGGCCTCGGCCGCGAGATCCTGGGCTGGTTCACCGAAAGCCGCCCGCTACCGCCACTCCAGCTACTCCTCGGTGGCATCGGCGGCATCGCGGTGATCGCGGTGCTGGTCGGCCTGGCCAGTTGGTTGGCCACCCGCTTCGTGATCGACGCCGACGAACTCCGGATCGAGAGCGGCATCCTGCTGCGCAAATCCCAGCGGATAGCCTTCGACAAGGTGACCTCCATCGACGTCCTTCAGCCGCTCGCGGCTCGCATCTTCGCCCTGGCCGAGCTGGAGATCGACATCGGCTCGTCCGAGCGAGTGAAACTGCGCTACCTCACTAGGGCCCGGTCCTATTCGCTGCGCGACTACCTGCTCTCTCGAGCGCATAGCCACCAGGCCGAACTGGTGCAGGCCGAGGACCCAGGGCTGCGGCTGGGCGATCTCAGTGCCGAGGACGAGGTGCTGGTGCAGATTCCACCGCAGCGGCTCCTGGTGGGGGCAGTCACCTCAAATGAGTTCATCGGCCTGCTCATCACCATCATCATCACGGTCACAGCCGCGGCGGTCGTCTCCCCCTACTTCGGCGGACCGGTGTTGGTGCTGGCCCTTGGCGTCTCCGCGATTTCCGGCATCGGCGGCTTCGTAGTACGCCGGCTCACTGGGCAGTTCAACTTCACCCTGTCCTCGCGGCCGGCCGGCCTGCGCATCTCGCGTGGCCTGACTAGCCTGACCAGCCAGTCATTGCCACCCCGGCGGATCCAACTGGTGCGGCTGAGTCAATCGCTTTGGTGGCGGCGGTTCGGTTGGTACCGCGCTGAAATCGACGTCCTCGGCATGGGCATGCGCAACGAAGAGGACACCCACGCCAGTGTCTCCAGCGTGCTACTGCCGGTGGCCGACCACGCCCAAATGCGCCTGGTGCTGGCCAGGATCTGGCCCGAGGCCGACTGGGAGTCGATCCAACTTCACCCGGCACCGTTCCGGGCCCGGTGGCTGCATCCGGTCGCCGGCCCGTTCCTCGGGCTCGGCCACGACGGGCTGCTCGTAGTCTCTCGCCACGGCTGGCTGGAGCGACGCTGGGATCTCGTGCCACATGCCCGCATCCAGTCAGTTCGGATCGATCAAGGGCCAATCTCCCGAAAACTCGGACTGGCCGACCTCGCCTTCCACACCGCTGGCTCCCGGCTGCATCCCCACGCCTACGGTCTGGACGCCAACCACGTCCTGGAACGCCAAGACGAGCTGATCATGCTGGCCCAGGCCCATCGGCCCGACATCACCTTGGCCTCCGCCACCGGCCCGGCAGTCCCGGCGGATCAGCCTGGGCCGGAGGCCTTGCGAGCCGACCAGGCCGAAGCCACCATTTCCGCCACCGAATAGCGCATCTGCCAATCCAGATCGGCGGCAGCCGCTGAGCCGTCGGCCACGATCCGTGCCGGATCTCCCGGACGCCGCGGACCAATCTCGGGATCGAAGTCCCACCCGGTGCCCTTCGCCATGGCATTCATGATCTGCCGCACGCTCAGCCCCTCGCCACTGCCGAGGTTGTAGGCCGGCCGCAACGGGCGCCCGGCGAGCAATGCCTGCGCCGCCGCCACGTGCGAACGCGCCAGATCGCCGACATGGACGTAATCGCGCACGCAGGTGCCGTCCGCGGTGGGATAGTCCGCACCGTTGATCCGGGGGACCCGTCCGCTCAGCAGAGCCTCGATCACCAACGGGAACAGATTGTGCGGGCTGGAGTCGTAGACCTCATCAGTAGCGGAGCCGACCACATTGAAGTACCGCAGGCTGACGCCGCGGAAGCCGTCCCGGGAGCGGGCCACATCATTGATCAGCCATTCGCCAATCAGCTTCGATTCGCCGTAGGGCGATTCGGGGTGAGTCGCGGAATCTTCAGTGACCAGCTCAGTGTCTGGCGTTCCATAGACCGCGGCCGAGGAGGAGAACACCACCGCTGAAACGCCAGCGAGCTCCATCGCCGCCAGTACCGAAGCGGTGCCGGTGACGTTCTGGGCGTAGGTGTGTAGTGGGCGTTGCACCGAGACGCCGGCGTACTTGAAACCGGCCACGTGAATGACGCCGTCGCAGTGGTGCTCGCGCAACGCGTCCGCCACCAGTTCAGTATCGAGGATGCTGCCTTCGACGAAGGCCACGCCGTCGGGCACGAATTGTTGCAGCCCCGAGGAGAGATCGTCGATGACGACTGCACCCATGCCCTGTTGCTGGAGAGCTCGCACCACATGCGCTCCGATGTAGCCCGCTCCGCCCGTCACCAACCATGCGCTCACAAGCCCAGAGTCTAGGCCCGAAAGCCTAAGTGGGAGCGTGGTTCTGGGTAGTGTTCAGCTATGCAGAACTCTCCCGTGCTTGGGATCGACATCGGCGGCTCGGGGATCAAAGGCGCCCCCGTTGACCTGACGGTAGGCGACTTCACCGCCGACCGTCTCCGCATCCCGACACCCACCAAATCGACCCCGGCCAATGTCGCCGCAGTGGTCGCCGAAATCGTCGCCAACTTCGCCGCTCAAATCGGCGACTCGCCGGTCGGAATCACCATCCCGTCGGTGGTGACTCACGGCATCACCCGCTCGGCGGCCAATATCGACCCTTCTTGGATCGACGCTCCGGCGGCTGAGATCTTCGCCGAGCGGCTGGGCCGCGAGGTCGTCCTGGTCAATGACGCCGACGCGGCCGGTCTGGCCGAGGTCAAGTACGGAGCAGCCCAGGGCCAGGACGGAATCGTGCTGGTGACCACCTTGGGCACCGGAATCGGTAGTGCACTGATCTACCGCGGCGTGCTGGTGCCAAACACCGAACTCGGCCACCTGGAGATTGACGGCTTCGATGCTGAAAAGCGTGCGGCGGCCTCAATACGCACCGCTGAGAAACTCAGCTATGCCGACTATGTGCCCCGGCTGCAGCGCTATTACGAAACTGTCGAGGCACTGTTCTGGCCTGACCTATTCGTGGTCGGCGGCGGAGTCTCCAAGGACGCCGACAAGTTCCTGCCGAAACTGAAGCTGAAGACCCCAATCGTGCCGGCCACCCTGCGCAACCGAGCCGGCATCATCGGTGCAGCCTGGCTGGCTGCCAACAAGCTGGCGTGATCCGCTTCGAGGCGAAGATTGGTTCGCGTGGCATTTACGCACGCTTACGCCCCGGAGGCGCGGCAGCACATCTAGACTGAAAATGGTGTTACTCAAATAGAGTCCAGCAATGGCCAGTACCGACTGGGGGCTTCAATGATCAGCCTGACGAACGCGCTTATCCAGCAAGGGAATCTCACCGAGGAGAGCCTGAACACCTTGGTCTCGAACCACCCCGGGGTCGACTTGCGGACCCTGCTGCTAGAGCGCCATTTGATCAGCGAAGAGCACCTGGCGCGGGCGGTCGCCCTACACCTGGGCCGAGACTACTTCGATCTCGCCGCCAGCCACCCCGATCCAGCGGCGGTTGGGTTGCTCCCCGGGTCCATGTGTCGCCGGTTCCAGCTGATTCCGATCGAGTTGCGCAACAGCCAGCCGTCCGCTCGGCGCCACGTGGGCGGCCCGACCCAGCGCTCCGAAGTGCTGGTGGTCGGCATGCTTGACCCTGGCGACATTGTCGCCATCGACGACATTGCCAGCCTCACCGACCTGGTCGTGGAACCAGTCGTGGTCACTGGAAGCGCGCTACGTCATGCCTTCGAGCTGTATCTGCGCTCTGATGAGGAACTCAGCGAAATCTCAGCCGCAATGGAGGAGGACGCAGCCTCCATAGCCGTGGCCGCCGAAGTTGGCGATGATCAATCCGCCGACGCGCCGGTGGTCCGCTTCGTCAACCTGCTCATTGCCCAAGCGATCGATGACCGAGCCAGCGATATCCACATCGAGCCGGGTCATCAAGACCTCACCGTCCGGTTCCGAATCGATGGCGTGTTGAAGGAGATGCAGCGAGCTGATCGCGGTATTCAGGATGGCATCATTTCCCGGCTGAAGATCATGGCATCGATCGATATCGCCGAGCGGCGTCGACCCCAGGATGGTCGGATCTCCTTCGTCCACCACGACCGCACCGTCGACCTTCGGGTCGCCACCCTGCCCACGGTTTGGGGCGAGAAGATCGTGATGCGGATCCTTGACACCGCCGCCTCCCAAATCACCATGGCGGCGTTGGCCATGTCGGAGGAAAATGGGCGCCGCTTCCGCAAAGCGATCACCCGTCCTCACGGCATGATCCTGGTCACTGGGCCAACCGGTTCCGGCAAGTCGACCACCTTGAAGGCGGCCCTGGGCGAGATTGCCAACCCCGAAGTCAATGTCATCACCATCGAGGATCCGGTGGAGTACCGGATCCCGGGCATCAGTCAGATCCAGGTGAACGTCCGCTCTGGGCTCACTTTCGCCTCCTCGCTGAGAGCGGTGCTGCGTTGTGACCCCGATATCGTCCTGGTCGGCGAGATCCGCGATCAGGAAACCGCCATCACCTCCATCGAGGCCGCCCTCACTGGGCACCTGGTGCTTTCCACGCTGCACACCAACGATGCTCCCAGCGCGCTGACCCGCCTGATCGAGATCGGGGCCGAACCCTATTTGGTGGCCTCAGCGCTCTCGATCGTGGTGGCGCAGCGGCTGGCCCGCCGGCTGTGCGTCTGCCGAGAACCAGTGCCAGCCGACCCCAAGGTGCTGGAGCACCTCGGCTTCGCCTACGACTCAATCGACCCACCGCAGTTGTACCGGCCCGTCGGTTGCAGCACCTGCGCGAACACTGGCTACCGCGGACGCCTCGCCCTGCACGAAGTGATGGAGATCACTGAGGAGATCGCCCAACTGACCGTCCGCAATGCCCCCGTGGCCGAGGTCCGCGAAACAGCGGCGGCCCAGGGAATGCTTCCCCTTCGCCAGGACGGCTGGCAAAAGGTGATCAAGGGCCTGACCACTATCGAAGAGGTACTGCGGGTATCGGTGTGAGCCTCACTGATTGGCCAACTCGGAGTAGATCCCGAAGATCGGCAGGTAGAGCGCCAGCACCATCGATCCGATCATGAGCCCGACTGCCACGATCAGCAGTGGCTCCAAAATGCTGGCCAACTGCTCGGTGACAGCTTTCACCTCGGCGTCGTACATGTCGGCGATGCTGGCCAGCATTTCCGGCAGCGTGCCGGATTCCTCGCCGACGGCAACCATCTGGGCAACCATTGACGGGAACACCCCAGACCTGGCCAACGGACCAGCAAAGGATCGTCCGTCGCGCACCGAGTTCTGCACATCGAGGATCGCCTTCTCCACCGCCCAGTTGTTTGCGGTCAAGCCGACAGTGTCGAGCGCCTGCAGCAGGGGCACGCCAGCCTTCAACATCATCGCCAGGTTTCGGGAGAACCGAGAAACCGCGACCTTGGTCGCCACCCTGCCGAAGATCGGCATCCGCAGCAGGATCGGTCCCACGAAGGCCCGGACCCGCTCGGTGTGTCGATTGCGCACCCACCAGATCCAGCCACCGATGCTGGCCACGACCAGCAGTGGTCCGATCCAGATCATGTTGTGCGAGGTGGCCACCAACAGCTGGGTGGGGAGCGGGAGTTCGCTGCCCAGTGAGGCGAACATCGACTCGAATACCGGCACGATGAAGGTGATCATTCCGATCATCGCCAAGATCGCGATCGTCAATACGACCAACGGGTAGGTGGAGGCCGACTTCAGCTTGTCCTGCAGCTCAGCATCTGCCTGGTAGGTGTCGGCGACCATCTTGAGCGAATCCGCCAGAAAACCCCCGGCCTCGCCAACCCGCACCAAGCTGACCATCAACGGCGGGAAGGCCGCCGGTTGCTTAGCCATGGCCGCCGACAGCGCGACTCCGGATTCCAGATCGGTTTGCACTGCGCTGAGCGCCTTCCGCATCGCGGCATCGTCAGTCTGCTCAATCAGCACCACCAACGCTCGCATCAGCGGCAAGCCGGCATTGATCAGGTTCGAGAGCTGGCGGGCAAAAAGGGCCAGCGGCTTCACCTTCACTCGACGGCGCAGCCCGAAGAACGACAACTCCTGGTGCAGCCCAGTCTTGGCCACCGGCTTGATCGCCAGCGGGACCAGGCCCTGGGTCCGCAGCTTAGAGACAACGGCGGCCTCACTCGCGGCCTCCACGACCCCCCGCATCGACGCACCGCTGACGCGATCCACTGCTCGGTAGGTGAAGGCCTCCGGAGTAGTCGTCATGGTCACCAACTCCTTGCGTTTTCGGTGTTCGACGGATGCGACGCATCCGTCCCGCCAGCCGCATCGGTGCCCGGCAGCGGCTGCGCCAGGTACCCGGCGACGCTCTCGGCACTAACCCGGCCGGCTCGCACCAGTTCGATCAGGCTCTGTTCCATGGTGTGCATCCCCAGATTCGACGAAGTCTGCATCACTGTCAGCAGTTGCGATACCTGAGATTCGCGGATCAGATTCGCCACCGCATGGGTGTGCACCAACACTTCGGTGGCCAACACCCGGGAGGATCCGTCCGCCCCGGGCATCAGGACCTGGCTGATCACACCCTGGAGGGTTTCGCCGAGCTGAGCACGAACCTGGGCCTGCTGGGACGCCCGGACGGAATCGATGATCCGATCAATCGACTTCGCTGCACCCTGGGTGTGCATGGTGCTCAGCACTAGGTGGCCGGTCTCCGCCGCAGTGAGTGCGATGGAAATGGTCTCCGGGTCGCGCAACTCGCCGATCATCACCACGTCGGGGTCCTGCCGTAATGCACTGCGCAGCGCCGCAGCGAACGTCCGGGCGTCGCGGCCGATCTCGCGCTGGTGAACCAGGCAACTATGGCTTTGGTGAACGAACTCGATCGGGTCTTCCACCGTGATGATGTGCCCGGCACGCTGGCGATTCACCAAGTCGATCATCGCTGCCAAAGTGGTCGACTTGCCCGCACCCGCCGGACCGGTGACCAGCACCAACCCCTGGCTCCGCATCGCAAGCCGACTGGCCACTTCCGGGACTCCCAGCGAAGCCAAGGAGGGAATCTCGGCTGGCACCAGCCGGAAAGCCGCGGCGATGCCATCAAGCTGGCGGAACACATTCACGCGGAAGCGACCGAAGTACGGCAGCGAATACGAAAGGTCAGTCTCGCCTTCGACCTCGAACTCAGCCTGCTGCGCAGTGCGCATCAGTCGAGTCAGGGCTGCGGCCAGCCAATCCCCAGGTAGCGGTGCCACGAAGCCGTCCAACGCAACGAGCTCCCCACCGAGTCTCACCAGCGCGGCCTTGCCCGCCGACACGTGCAGGTCGGAGGCGCCCGCCGCTCTGGCCGCGGCCAGCAACGGATCCAGGCTCATCAGCGGAGTGGCCGAGTGTCCCTCGCGAATGGGTAGGGCGGACATCGCCATTCAGCCCTTTGCTGCGAACACTAGGGCGTCCACCGTCACCGTGAACCGCTTGGCGTTGTTCGTCGGACTGGACACCGCTTCGACTACCTGGAGCTGCCTAGGCCCGGCACGCAAGCCGTCCACGAAGGCGGCAGCTTGGCTCGCACTGGAGACCTCGGCCTCGAAAGTGACCGGGATTTGCACCGTTGGGGTGTTGGCATCGGCATTCTCCTGCTTAGCATTCGGCTTGCCGTCGGTGCTCATCCCGCCACCTGTCGGGGCCACGAACACCTTCGGCTCGCCGAAGGTAATCGATTGGACCCTGGCACCAGAGGCCTTTGCCGCAGCCGAAACCAGTGCCGAGGCATCCCGCAGCTCCGAATCCGCCGGGATCTCCCCGCGCAGGGTGGCCAGTTGGGTGTTCAACTCGCCCAGCTTGGCATTCTGCTCAACGCGTTTGCTCAAGAGCTCCCGCATCACCTCGTTGGCTTTCTGGGCCACCGCAGCCTGCGTGCTGACCTCAACGGCCGAACTGAACAGTGGTGCAGCCACCAGCAAGGTGCCAGCAACAATGATGATGACCACTACGGCAGCGCCGATCAGATTGATCAGCCTTCTCGGCATCTCCATCATTTGCCCCCATTCTGAGCGAAGCGCCCGGTGTATCGGCTCTGGTCGGCGCTGAAGGTCGCCTCGAAGACATACCCGCTGTCGTCGGCCTCCAACTTGCCAGCATCAACATCGATGAAGCCGCGCACCGTCCGCAGCCTGGTGACGGTCTCGGCTTGGCTGGCGGTCAGCTTGGCTGAAAAGGTCAGAGTGCCGGTGAGCCCAACCTGCTTGGCAGCCTCAACTCCTTCTTTCGGTGCCGGGCCCGGGGCCAACTTGAAGCCGGTTAGCGTCACGCCACTAGGCAGGACTGCAGTGATCTCGGCAATCAAAGGGCCGAACGCCAGATCGTTGCTGCCAGCCTGCGCGCGGATCCCCTGGAGCTTGTCGACGTCACGGGAGACTCTTGCCGCCTCGGAGTACTTCGCCAGCTCGGCATTGAGTTCATCGCCCTGCTTGTGGCTAGCCGCCATCTGAGCGCTGGTCCGGACCGTCCAGCCGAAGCCCACAGCTGAGACCGAGCCCACCAACACCACGGCCAGCAGGAAGACCCCCAGCCAGCGCATTCGCAGCTCCCGGCGCGCCCGGTTCTCCGCCTCAACGGCTGGTAGCAGGTCCACCCTTGGCGGGCCGCCAAGGATGAGCGGCTTCCGTGATCTGGAAAAGATCATCACTTCACCTCCAGGGTTACGCCCAAGGCACCCATCAGACTGGCCGGTAGCCCTTCCTCGGCCAACGCCGTCGAGGTAGCGATCACGTCGGTCGGCGACAACGTGTCCACCTCAATATCGAGGGCCTTACCTAAGGCCTCTTGGATTTCTGGAACCAACCCCAGTGACCCGGTAATGAGGAGCTTTCGGGGCAAGACTCCGCCGCTGCGCCTGCTGAACTCAAGCGTCTCCCGGATCCGGCTGACCAACTCAGTCAAGGACGGATCCGGCACCGGCTCCACCTCCAGCACTCCGCGGCGAGCGGTGGCGGCCAGGCCGGTTGAACCGAACTCGCCCCGCGCAGCCATCGTGGCGTGCAGCCCGACCAGAACCTCGGCCGGAATGATCCGCACATAGCGCGGCACGCCGTCCTCCACCACCACATAGCTGGTGGTGTGCTCGCCGATTGCGGCGACGGCCACCGGGCCCGAGCCGGGCGGCAGCGCAATCCCGACCGCCCGCGCCAAGCCGAAGGGCAGGAAGTCGACCGCAGACACCCACAGTTTGGCCTTCCGCAAGGCGGCGATGAGGCCTTCGATGCCCTCGGCCGCGCCAGCCACCAGTAGTCCCTTGGCCTGATTGCCTTCAATCGAGAGCGGGTAGAAGTCGAGCACCGCCCGCTCCACCGGCACTGGCAATAGGTCCTGCACCTCGTAGGGCAATGCCGCCCTCAGCTCATCCCGGGGCAAATTCGGGGCGCTGTACTCACGCACCAGCAGGCGCCGGTTCGCTACCGAGAGCACCACTTTGCGCCGCTTGAACTTCGACTGCGCCCAGAGCTGGCTGCAGGCCAATGCGACCGCCTCAGCATCCAAAACGTCGGAGTCGCGAGCGGCCCCGGTTGGCAGCAACACCTCACCGGCGGCGACCAAGGTCGGATGACGCCCAAGCTTCACCTCGACCGCCCGAATACTCTCTTCGGCGATCTCCACCCCGATGATGCTGCCAGCCATCTGTCTCCTCCTCGATCTCAGGTCAACCCAATGAGGCCGACGTAGGCCTGCCCGATCCACTGCCCGAACAAAACGCCAACCCAGGCCCCGGCAAGTAGCCACGGACCGAACGGGACGGCGGTACTGCGGGTGGCCTTCCCTGAGGCGATCAGGGCCACGCCCCAGCCACCGCCCAATAGAAAGGCCGCTAGCCATCCGACGGCCAGCGGCCCCCACCCGAGCCAACCGAGGAATAGCCCCGCCATGCCAGCGAGCTTCACATCGCCACCGCCCATTCCGTCCGGACGCACCAAGCGGATAAGCCAATAGCTGGCAAACATCGCCACCACGCCGACCAGCGCTCGCACCAGATCCGACCACGGCGCCCCGGCAAAGCAGGCCGCAGCCAGCAGCACCAGCCCGACCGCGTAGGTGGGCAGCACGATCCGGTTCGGCAGGGTGAAGGTGCCCAAGTCGATCAGCGTCAACGCCAAGGACGCGGCCGCAAACCAGCTGAATGCCGCCCAGACCAGCACCCCTGCGGCGCCGCCAAGACCAAGCACCTCAGGCACAAACCAGGCCAGCATCGCAAAGGCCGCGCCCGTAACGGCCTCAATAATCGGGTATTGCACGCCAATCACGTTCTGACATGTTTGGCAACGCCCGCGCAGCAGTAGCCAGCTGAGCACTGGGATGTTCTGCCAGGCCCGTACCGGCGCAGCACAAGACGGGCACTGGCTTGGGCCCAACAATGAGATCCCAGCCGGCAACCGATAGGCAATCACATTGACGAACGACCCAACGGCCAAACCGAGCAGCCCGGCGAATGCGATCAGCAAGACGTTCATCCAACCTCCCGCTGCGACACCTGCGTCATGCTGAACGTACCGCCCGAACCGGGGCTTGGCGTGGAGGAATCGAACAGTTCCACCGGAAAATCAATCGGTGTCGCGGTGATTTCGCCTGGATTCGCGTCGGTGGCCAGTAGGTCATTGGCGTACATCGAGCCACTGAACGTGCTGTAGTAGAAGTAAACATCCATGGGGGTGTACAACAACGCTGGCACTCTGAGGTCGGTCGATCTCAGATAGATGTCCCCATCACCCTCGGTGACTCCGGAGAAGTCCTTGACGTCCTGGCCTTCCGACCCGACGATGAACCACAGCCTTGGGTCGGTGCCACTTGCCGCGGTGATGTTGAGGTACTGCAGGTCAAGGTAGGTGGAGACCACCACCACATTGGTGCGCACCACCACATTGGTTACTGCGGTCGGGTGTTGATCCAGGCCATCCCTACAGGCGTTGGCATCGACAACGGTCGGCGCGGTCAGCGTGGCCAGCAGCGTTGCCCAGGTACGCGACGAGCACCACGAACTCGACTTGCTGAGCGTGAGGACGGTGTAGCCGGGCCAATCGGTGGCGACATAGGCGTAATCCACCCAGGACGGCAGCGAGGTGGCCGGCGGCGGGCTGACCTGGATCTCGGCGGCGTCGAGCACCACCGTCGGCGCACTGGGCCGAGCCGGCGCAACGCCCTTGCTCACCGTGCCCCCCACCCGGGCCGCAGCATCGGCCGGAGTGAAGTAGCTGAGGTTGGGCAGAGTCACATCGCCGCCGATGGTGCCGGCCGGGAAGTAGATGCGGCCACCAGCATTGAAGTCGTCGCCGATGGTGCCGTAGATGTTGTTGGTACTGGTGCTCGAGGTGGCCAGGCGCCCCTTCACCCGTCCGCTGTAGTCGAGATTCAGCGGTCCAGCCAACTCAAGGTTGCCGTCGATGACCCCGTACACATAGTGCCGGGTGGTATTCGAGCCAAAACAGTCGCCACCGATGTCGCCGTTGTAATCCACATAGATTCGACCGGCCGCTACCAGGTCACCGCCGATCTTGCCCCGGACGAGCGTCTGCGAGGTCCCGGCCGCGATCACATCGCCGCCGATAGTCGCGTTGTAGGACACCGTCACCCAACCGCCGGCTTGGAGGCCACCGCCGATCTCGCCGTAGACGTAGGTGATGTCGTTACGGGCGGCGATGACATCGCCGCCGACCGAACCTTCGTAATCGATGGTGACTGCACCTCTGGTCCTGAGACCCTTGAGAACCTTGGCGTAGACATAGGTGCGGTCGGTGCTGGTCGCGGTGACCTCACCACCAACTTCGGCGCCGTAGGAGACCGTGACCGCACCATTGACTTTGAAGTCGCCGCCCACCTTGCCGGTAACAGTGCTGCGCAGCGTGCCTGACGCCGTCACGTCGCCAACCACCCAGCCGGTGCTCGCAACGTTCACGTAGCTGCCAGAGCTCAGACTGCCACTGATCTTCCCCTCCACCTGCGCATATCCCGCTGCGGTCAGACTGCCGCCGACCGAACTCCCGCTGTACATAACCGCCGTGCTGGCTGTCTTGACCCACCCTGCTATCGCGCAACCGTTGTAGGCGAAGAAGGCGCCCTCGACCACCAGGTTTGCCGCCACCTGGTTGTAGCACTCATACATTCCGTCCACCACGGTCACCTTCGCCGGGTCAGCAGTGCTGGAAGTGATCCTGTTCGGAGCGTGCAAGGCGAGGTTGTTGAAGAGGGTGAGCTGGCCCACCTTGGTGTCATAGTTCTGGACGGTGGTGAAGGCGTAGACCGCCTCGACTGTCACCTGGCGGCCGTCGGCGGCAGCGCCGGTGGAGGTGAAGGTGACTTTGTCGTCGACGACTGCGCACGTGACCGAATAGCGCGGTGCCACCGAGGAAGTGTGGGTCCCGGCGCAGGCTTCAGCGGTTTTGAAAGCTGCCAGCGCGACTGCAATGCCAGCATCAGCTGCTGCTCGGGCTTCGGCACTACCGCGTCCACTGGCGAGGGTTCGAGTGGTGTTGGAGACGACCACCACCAAAGTGAGGGCGAACATGGTCAACACCAGCATCATCACCAGAACCGACACCAGGGCCGATCCACGATCCTCACGCCTGCGGTCTACCAACATGATTCTGGGCTCCCTGGGCCAAAGGCCGTTGCGGTCACTGCCCCGGCAACCGGGACGGTGACGGTGCCGGAAACGAAGCGGAACGAGTAGGACACCTCGGTGGCACTGCCGCTGAAGGCTGCGCCGCCAGTCAGACCACCGCTTGCTCCGGTCGCGAGCACCGTCCAGCTGGCGTAGTCGGTGCCGGTAATAGCACTGGCAGCGACCTTGTAGACCACTGAGTTGTCATCGGTTAGCGCCCAGGCGGCGCACTGCCAGCCGCTGGTGCCGTCAGCGACCCTGGCCATCAGCCGCCGATTGGTTACTGCCACCGCACTGGCATTTCGGATGCTGGTCTGCAAGGAGTTGGACACCACCATGGCCGCGCCGGTGGCGTTGTCGCGATCACCGGTGACGGCCTGGGCCTGGAAGCCGGCATAGAGCAGCCCGGCAAGGACTGATAGGACCACAGCGGTCAGCGTGGAGTACATGATCACTTCGATCAGGGAAATACCAGCCTGATCGTCGACCATGCTGGCCCGTTGCCTGGTCATGGCGTGGACACCAGTAGCGCAGAATCGAGGGTGACCGTCGCTTTGGTGGCGTCCGGTCGAAACACCGTGACCGTCACCTCAACGACGCCCGGATAACTGTTGGGGCATTCGCCCACCGTGATGGTGGCAACTGACCCGCTGCCGGACGGGTCTGCGATGCCGTTAGCGGCTTTGGCAGCCACGGCCGCACAGGAATTCTCCGCCGAGTTCGGGAAGCTCGCCTGGAGCTGGGCCAACTGGGAGTTGGCAAGGGCGTTGGCGGCCACCACGTCTTGGTTGACCGCGCTCACCTGAATGCCGCTGATCAGCAGCGGCAGCACCGCGGACGACATCACCGCGAGGATGAACATGGCGATGACCACTTCAACCAGACTCATCCCGGATTGGTCGTCCCGGATTTGGGTAGTGGTTTCAGAATAGCTAGCCATCGCAATCACCTCCTCGTGCCGCAGACGGCGTGGCTGGGGCCGGATCAACTCCGACCCCAGCCAGCAGAACTAGCCCATTCAGGGATTCAGCAGCCTGGACCGGACTGGGCGACCTCACCGGCATCGTGGGTCGCGACTACACAGACCGCGTCGATGGTCGCTGGAGCACCAGCGCCTCCCCAAGTAACGGTGACAGCCGCATCACCGGACTGAATCAGGGTCGCCGTGTCGCCATTGGCGATCTGTGCGGTGGCCTGGGTGGCGCCGTTGGCTGCCACCGCTGCCACTGCGTTCTGACGCGCGGTCGCCTGGATGTTGCCGAACACTGGGATCGCGATCGCGACCAACACACCTAGGATCGCCACAACGACGATGAGCTCGATCAGGGAGAAGCCGCGCTCAGCGCCCTGGCGGCGACGCAACTCACTCGTGATCCTCAAGAATGTCTTCCTCATGGTTCTATCCCCTCATTGGGTAGTTCGTTTTGAGTACGGGGCCCGGTGGAGTGACATTGGCTGGCGCTCCATCGCACCTATCTACGACGATATACCCGCTTGTGCGAGCTGGGGATGAATCGAGCGCTTTCCTACCCTGATACCACCCGACCAGGGAAACCCCTAGTCAGACGATCCTTCTGCAGGCTTCGATTTGTCCCCCAAATGGGGGACTATTTTCCCCTCACTTGGTGATTTGAGTGCCTTTCTGAGTTCTATATACACCCATCCGTCACCCACAGGAGGGACATTTCCCAAAGGACGCAGAGGGTGAAGTGATGCCTTAGACACCAAAGGGCCCGGCTAGGAAGCCGGGCCCTGTCTGTAACTGGCTACGTCTCGCCGATCAGCCGTACTGGTGCAACCGCCGCAGCCCGGCCGGGTCCAACAGCTTGACCCGCCCACGGGAGGTGGCCACCAGCCCAGCGTCCGACATCGTCCGCAAGGCCCGGAACACCACCTCCCGGGCCGTGCCGAGGTGGGCGGCCAGCCGCGCCTGGCTCAGCACCACCTCGCCGGAGGAATCGACCACCTCCAGCAGGAAGGCCGCCAGCCGCTGTTCCACGCGCAACGAACCGAGGTCTTCCAGCCGGGACATCAGCTCGAAGACCCGTCCGGAAAGCACCTCGAAAACGAAGCTGCGGAACGTCGGCTCAGCGTTATAGAGCTCGCGGAACATCGCGCCGGGAACCAGCACGAAGCTGAGCTGTTCATCCTCGGTCTCCACCCAGGCCGGGTAGGGATCGCTTCGGAAGGCGGCTGTCAGGGCCAAAATGCAGGTCTGCCCAGGACGGACGCGATACAACGTCGCTTCGTGCCCGTCGGCGGCGATGTAGAAGACTCGCAAGGAGCCACCGACAACCAGGAACACCCCGTCGACGCCGTCACCACGATGCAACACCGGACTTCGCGGGGCGACCTGGCGTACGGGCAGCGCGGTGACCAGATCACGGGTGGCCTGCGAGGCCCCGGCCAAGAAGGGGAAACCCTCAGCCACCCCAACAAGTGAGGTTTGCTCGATCACGGTCACCATGCTCGCACTACCTGTGACCTAAGCGCTCGGGGCGGGGAAGAACAGGTCAGCCGGCGAGATGGTGCTCACCTCGGTGATGTCCTGATCAGGCACGTAGCCAACTGCCAGGTGGGCCCGACGGACCGCCTCGGCGTCCGGCCCAGTAGTGATGCAGGTGATCTTGCCCTGCTCCAGGTTCACATAGCCGGTCTGCACCGACACACCCTCCTGCGAGCATGCTTCGAGGAAGCCTGGCAGGAAGGCGGCCAACCCGGGCACGTCGATGCCAGTCGGGTAAGTGCCGCGGGCCTGGTCATGGGTATCGATGAAGTAGGGCATATGAGCCTCCTGGGTCGTGGGCAGTCTTCGCCGCCGTCGGAGGCCACGCTAGGGACGGGGCCGGGCCATGCTCTGGAACCTGAGTCACACTCGATGCCGCTGGTCGCAGCATCGATCGAATCAGGTCGGGACGAAATACCAGCAGCCGAGGAATAGCTAGACTCACCACTAGCTGCAATCGGCCGTCCCGCCCGTCCATCCGGGCCGCGGGACGATGGCCGACACAGAGAGGCGAACCGGTGGAGACAGTCCCCCTAAGCAGGGATGGCAGCATTCATGTGACCGACGAGCGGTTCAACACCGCTGCCCACATCGCTGGGGCCTGTTTTGCGCTGGTCGGCGCCGGCCTGCTGATCGCTCAGGCCAGCGTCCAGGCGGATCCAGTGAAGATCGTGGCCGTGTCGATCTACTCGTTCTCTTTGGTCGCCCTTTTCGTTACCAGCTCGCTGCATCACGGCATCAACGGCAGCCCTCGGCTGAACGAGGTGCTGCGCACGCTCGACTACGACTCGGTCTTCCTGCTG
Organism: Propionicimonas sp.; assembly: GCA_013791955.1. Lineage (GTDB taxonomy): Bacteria > Actinomycetota > Actinomycetes > Propionibacteriales > Propionibacteriaceae > Propionicimonas. Next base: position 164,183 of record VMSW01000005.1, on the reverse strand, counting down.
ATAGCTGGCTCGTTGACCCCACTGGTGCTGGTGCTGTTCCTGAATGTGTACGGCATCGCTCTGCTGAGCGGGGCCTGGACGATCGCCATTCTGGGCATCGTGCTGCGTTCGGTGTGGCGGGATGTGCCCAAATATGTCACCAACACCCTCTACATCGCCCTGGGCTGGACCACCGTGCTGCTGCTCGGTGCCGCGGTGGACGTGCCTCCTGGCGCCCTGGCGTTGATGGCCGCTGGCGGCGTCGTCTACAGCGTTGGGTTCGTGGTGTTTGTGATCGAGAAGCCGAACCCCCGGCCCGGCGTCTTCGGCTTCCACGAGTTGTGGCATTTGCTGGTCATCATCGCCGCTGCCCTGCACTACCTGCTCATCTATCTGTACGTCCTGCCCGCCTGATCGCGGTACATCACCGCGCAGATGTGACTGAGGTTCCAGACCCTTTCCTCTCAGCTACCTAGCGTGCTGGTCAGGTCCGGCATTCTGGCCGGCCAGGACACTCGGGAGAGTCGAGATGAGCGCTCTGGATCTGGCGCGGTGGCAATTTGCGATCACCTCGCTGTATCACTTCGTCTTTGTCCCGCTGACCATCGGCTTGGCGCCCATGGTTGCGGTGATGCAAACCCTTTGGCAGCGCAGCGGCGATGAACGCTGGCGACGGCTGACCGACTTCTTCGGCAAGATCTTCCTGCTGAACTTCGCGATCGGTGTGGTGACCGGCATCGTCCAGGAATTCCAGTTCGGGATGAACTGGAGCGCCTATTCGATCTTCGTCGGTGACATCTTCGGTGCCCCACTGGCGATGGAGGCGCTGATCGCCTTCTTCCTCGAATCGGTGTTCATCGGGGTGTGGATGTTCGGCCGCAACCTGCTCTCACCCAAGCTCCATCTGGCCTCGATTTGGGTGGTAGCGGTGGCGGTGAATCTGAGCGCGTGGTTCATCCTGGCGGCCAACTCCTTCATGCAGCATCCAGTGGGGACGCACGTGAACCCAGCCAATGGACGCGCCGAACTCGACTCGGTATGGACGATGCTGACCTCACCCACTGCCCTGGTGACCCTCGGGCACACCATGGCGGCAGCACTGTTGACCGCCGGGCTGCTGGTGGCCGGAGTGAGCGGCTGGTGGCTGGCTAAGCTGCTGCGCGCAGAGCGAGCTGAAGACACGCTGGTCTACCGGCCAGCCGTCCGGCTGGGTCTGTGGGTGGCGCTGGCCGCGGCAGCTGCAGTGGTGCTGAGCGGGCATACCCAGGGCCAGCTGATGGTCGCTGACCAACCGATGAAGATGGCCGCGGCCGAGGGCCTTTGCCAAACCACAGCGGGCGCGGGCTTCTCGGTGGTCGCCTTCGGTGATACCTGCGAGGCAATCACTGCCACCAAGTTCATCGAAATTCCCGGGTTGGCCTCGTTCCTGGCCACCAACGATGCCTCGGCGACGCTGGTCGGGGTCAACGATGCGGCGGCCGCCCAGGCTGCGGCGTATGGCGCCTATGGCTTGAACGGCTCGGGCTACATTCCGCCGATGGCGGCCACGTACTGGTCGTTCCGGGTGATGATCGGGCTCGGGTTGCTCGCCTTGGTGTTCGCAATTCGCGGGCTGTGGTGCACTCGGGTGAAAGCGACCCAGGCCCAACAGATCCGCTTCGGCCGGATCGCCATCTGGATGATTCCGGCTCCCTATCTGGCCTCGTTGGCCGGCTGGATGTTCACCGAGTTCGGCCGGGCACCGTGGATCGTGGTGCCCAACACTGCGGGCGACTCGGCAGTGCGAATGCTGATTGAAGACGCCGTTTCGCCGTTTGTCGATGTGTTCGCGTTGGTCACCAGCGTGGTGTTGTTCACCGCGGTCTACGGGGTGTTGGCAGCCATCTGGTTCCGACTGGTCCGCAACGCGGTGCTGGCGGGCGCTGGTGAGGCGAAAGCCGCCGAGCCCGAACCCAGTGAACCCGACCAACTCATCTTCGCGTACTGAGAAGGAGCCCCGAAATGGAACCAACTGCTCTGCAAATCGCCTGGTTCGGCATCGTCGGACTGCTCTGGATTGGCTACCTCGTCCTCGAGGGCTTCGACTTCGGGGTCGGCATGCTGTTGCCCTTCCTTGGTCGTGAGGAAGCTGATCGGCGCACCATGATCAATGCCATCGGCCCAGTTTGGGACGGCAACCAGGTATGGCTGATCTCAGCTGGCGGCATGATGTTCGCCGCCTTCCCGGTCTGGTACGCCTCGCTGCTTTCAGTGCTGTATCTGCCGGTGGTGCTGATCCTGTTGTCACTCATCGTCCGCGGCGTCGCGTTTGAATTCCGCGGCAAGACCAGTCCGACCGCCTGGCGGCGAGGCTGGGACTGGGTGATCACCATTGGTTCGCTGCTGACCGTCGTGCTGTGGGGGGCGGCTTTCGGCAACTTGGTGATGGGAATCGACGCCCGCGCGTTGTTCACCGACTTGGTGATCACCAACGGTCAGGTTGATCTGGCTGCCTCCACCCTGGTGGCCAGCCCCAGCCTGTCGGTGCTGCTCAGTGCGCTGAATCCGTACGCACTGCTCACCGGCCTCACCCTGGTGGGGCTGTTCGCCGTGCACGGCGCGTTGTTCCTGGCACTGCGCACCACCGGCCCCCTTCATGAGGCCAGCATGGACCTGGCTCGCAAGCTGGCCCCGGTGCTGATTCCGGTGGGGGCTGCCTGGGCGATCTGGACGCAAATCGCTCGCGGCCCGGTTTGGGGCTGGGCGTTGGTGGCTATCGCTGCCGTCGCTCTGATCGGCCTGGTGCCGGTCACCCGCGCCGGCCGCGACGGGCTGGCCTTCGCGCTCACCAGCGCCGTCACGGCCGGTGCGGTGGTGCTGATCTTCGCCTCGGTCTTCCCCAACGTCCTGCCCATCCGGCTGGACGGGGTCGACATTTCGGCAGCCTTCAACACCACCATCGCCGCTGGTTCATCATCAGCACCAACGCTGACGGTGATGCTGGTGGTGGCCGCGATCGCCATTCCCGCGGTGATCGGCTACCAGTCGATGGTCTACCGCAAGTTCAGCCGCCGCCTGAGCAGCGCTGCGGCCTGACGTGGGGAGCCGAAGCCGGAGTTGGCCAGCACGCCGGGTGCGCCGACTCCGGCTTTCGGCTCGCTAGGGGCCTCGGCCCTGCCGCTCTGCGCCCCTTGGGCTGCTTAAGGGGCGCAAGGTCGCTCAGGCGTCCGTGTCCGGACGGATACTGAACAGTTCAGCCGGGGTGGCGCCGAGCACATCGCAGATTTCGGTGAGCGTGGTGAACCGGATGGCCCGGGCCTTGCCGGTCTTAAGGATCGAAAGGTTCGCCATGGTGATCCCGGTGCGTTCGCTCAGCTCAGTCAGCGTCATCCCGCGCTCAGCAAGCACCTCACCCAAGTGGCAGACGATGCGATGAGGGCCAACCTCCGGCTCAGACGACACCTTCGACCTCATCCTGCAGCTTCGCTCCCTGACGGAAGGCCATTCCCAGCACCCCTGCGAGCAGCCCCAGAAGGATGTAGATCCAAGGCAGATCAACGAACCCGGACAACCCGATGACCTCGTAGGCCTCAAGCCACGAGGGTCGGGGGCCATTCATCACTATCGCCGAATGCAATGGAAAGAAAACGGCTCCCGCAGCCACCAAATAGACCGCACTGCCGCCAAGCAACACCGCCGCCAACTTCGGCCACAGCGCCACGGTGGCAACACCGAAGGCGTCGCCGGCGCGAATGGCACCAAGCAGGCGGATGGCCAAGCGGCCGCCGATCAGTGCCGTCACGGCCAACGCGATCGGCGGCAGCGCTGCCGCTACCCGAAACTCAAGCGGAAGATCGAGGATATCGCCCGTGGCGCCCGGCCTCAGCTCTGCCTGAGTGAACTCGTGGACATCGGTGAGCGGCGCCAGCCACCAGTGGCCCAAGATGGCGTTCAGCAAATAGCCGCCGGTGACCATGGTGAAGGCGTAGAAGACCGCACCTAGCACTGATACGGCCACCATCACCATGATCAGCACTCCAGCCGCTCCAGCACCCTTCCTGGCCACTTTCGGTGGTGTGGCCTGCTGCGTCTCAGCCATGACATCTCCATATCGTTTTTCGATGTTATCGAGAAACGATATGGACCGATTGCCTGCCTGTCAAGCATTGACCCAGCTGAGCTCAGGGACCCTTCGACAAGCTCAGGGATCTTGCTTCAGTTCCCTGGGCGGCCGACTGGCTTCAGTTCCCTGAGTAGCCGACTGGCTTCAGTTCCCTGAGCAGCTACTGACTTCAGTTCCCTGAGCTTGCCGAAGGGTCAGCCAGCTGGCTACGGTTCCACAAGCTTGCGGGGCGAATCACATCCGCTCAGGGGCCTCGATGCCGAGTAGGTCCAGGCCGCTGGCGAGCACCTTCTTGGTGGCCGCGCACAGCGCCAGTCGAGAGGAGCGCACTTCGCCCTCGCTCTTCAACACCGGGCACTGCTCGTAGAACACGCTCAGCGCGCCAGCCAACTCATAGAGGTAGCCACAGAGTCGGTGCGGTTGCAGGGTCTCCCCCACGGCTGCCACGACCTCGCCGAAACGGCTGAGCAACAAGGCGACCTGCTGCTCGGCTGGCTCACCAAGCACCGTCACGTCGGTGAAGGGGTAACCCTCAGCCTCGGCCTTGCGCAGAATCTGATTCGCTCGGGCGTGCGCGTATTGCAGGTACGGCCCGGTGTCGCCGGTGGTGGCCACCATCCGCTCGGCATCGAAGGTGTAATCCTTCTGCAAGCCGCTGGACAGGTCGGCGTACTTGATCGCCGCCAAAGCGATGGACGGTGCCGCCTGCTCTTCGGCCGCGTCCAGCAGCGAATTGAGGGTGACGGCGGTGCCTTCGCGGGTGGAGAACTTCTTTCCGTCCGCCCCCAACACCTGGCCGAAGCCGACGAACTCGGCACTCACCGTTTCGGGCAGATAGCCGGCCATCCTGGCCACGGTGAAGACCTGTCGGAAGTGGAACTCCTGCGGTGAGCCGACCACATAGATCAGCCGGTTCGCGCCCAGCTCGCCCACCCGGTGCCGAATCGCGGCCAGGTCGGTGCAGGTGTAGCCGAAGCCACCTTGGGCGTTGCGAATGATGGCCGGGGTCGATTGCCCCTCGACGAAGACCGCTAGCGCACCGTCGTCGACCTTGGCGATCCCGCGCGACTCCAGGTCTTGCGCCACGACCGCAAGGTCGGCGTTGTAGGTCGACTCCCCAGCCAGATCGGCGTCGGTGAGCAGAATGTTCATCCGCCGGTAGGTGTCGTTGAATCCGGCCAGCGAAACCTCGATCAACTGCCGCCACAGTTGCTTGGTCTCGGCGTCGCCCGCCTGGAGCTTCACCACCCGCTCGCGGGCCCGATCAGCGAACTCCTCGGACTCCTTCAAGTGGGTATTGGCCCGCTGATAGAGCGCCTCTGCCCCAGGCAGGTCGAGGGCTGAGAGGTCCAGCTGCTCCTCCAGGATCTGCTCAACCAACATGCCGAACTGGCGACCCCAGTCGCCGATGTGGTTCTGCGGGATCACCTGGTGTCCCTGAGCGCGCAATACCCGGGTGAAGCAGTCACCGATGATGGTTGAGCGCAGGTGGCCCACATGCATCTGTTTGGCCACATTGGGCGAGGAGTAGTCGACAACGACCGTCTTGGGCACCGACGCCGCACCGATACCGGCCCGCTCATCGGCCAGCACTTCGCTGGCCACCCGGGCCAGCACCTCAGACTTGATTCGCAGGTTGATGAACCCGGGTCCGGCGATTTCGAGCGGCTCGCAGACGTCATCCAGTTCGATCTTCGCCACCAGGTCAGCTGCCACGTCACGCGGCGGGCGGCCCGCCGCCTTCGCTAGGCGCAGGGCAACGTTGCTCTGGTAATGGCCAAACTGGGGACGGGTGGCCGGTCGCAGCTCGGGGTCGATCCCAGCCACGTCCTGGACGCGGGCGCTCAATAGAGACGGCAAAGACAACACGTCGACATTCTTCCATGGCCCACACCAGCGGCTGACCGCCGCAATATCGCTGACCTAGCTGCGCTGATCCCACCAGTGGACGGCCAGGTCGGAGACCACTTTCAGGTTCGCCGCCGCCTCCCGCAGCGTGCCGTGGCGCCAGATCCGGCCGCTGCGGCGCATCGTCTCATCGCCCACGCCCCAGGCGTCAATGCCCAGCAGCGCACAGATCGCGATTGCCCTGGGCAGGTGATAACGCTGACTGACCACGACCAGTTCGCGCCAGCCATACTCCTGCCGGGCCCGGCGACAGGACGCGAAGGTGTCCAGTCCGTCAGGGTCGGTAGTGATCGCCGCTTCCGGCACGCCGCGCTCAACCAGGTAGGCGCGCATGGTGGCTGGCTCGTCGTAGAACCGGGAGCGTCCATCACCGGAAAGGAGCAGGTGCTCGACCAGACCACGGGCATACAGCTGGGCCGCCAAATCGAGTCGGGCCTGGAGGAACCCTGAGGGCACCAGGTTCGGGTGGACCTGAGCGCCCAACACCAACGCGACTGGCATCGGCGGCAACTGGTCGGCCGCGACGATCCGGCCAGCCGAAAGCAGCCGCACCCAGGCAGTCACCGAGCCAGCCACCACTAAGGCCAGCACACCGCCACCAGCCAGGACTCGTAGGCCGCGGGAGAGGGGGTTCATCACCTCAGCCTAAGCTCACGACTTCGGAATCAGCACGGTCGCCCGAATCATGTTGTGGTCTGACGGCACGGGGCCGTCAAACCGTCCCGCGGAGTTGATGTTCACCACCGTCTCGTACGCCAAGGTGGTGACCGACTTGGACACCCACACATAGTCGACGTTCGAGCCGTTGACCCAGCCATGCGATTTCGGGGCGCTCGTGAAGTGGTTGCTGGAGTCGTACTGAGTGTGAATCCGCACCTCAGTGGTGGCGCCAACCGGTGACTTCGAGCGATCCGGGTTGCCGATGGGGTCCACCAATCCCGCCGCTCGGTAGACCCGGTACGGGCCGTTGTTGGGGCAGTGAAACTTGTGGGAGTTCATGTCGCCGGTGAGCACCACCGGGAGCCCGCCTGAATGCCCACGAATCGCGGCGACCACCTGGGCCGCCTGCAACTTGCGCATCTTGTAGTACTTGGTGTCGCTCTTTCCACACTTGCCGCTGGACTTCACCGCACCACCGGGGCTGCGCACCAGATGGGTGTTGACGAAGAAGAACTTGCGTCCGCTCGACTTCTGTTTGAAGACCGCCCAGGTCACGTACCGCTTCGGCTTGTTGTCACCACTGAGCTTTGCCGAACCCTGACCGACCTTGGTGAGAGTCTTGGAGTTGTAGATGATGCGGGTGCCTGCGGTGTTGCCGGTACTGGTGATCCGCCAATGGGAGCCGAGCAGGTTCAACAAGTCACGGTATTGCGCCACCCCTGAGGAGACTCGCTTGTGCTCAGCCTCCTGCAACCCGACCACGTCGAGCTTTTGGGCTTTGATCGCCGCCGCCACCAACGTGCGCCGGACACTCCAGGGCTTGCCGTCCCCGGAGTTGGTGCCATTTCGAATGTTGTAGGTGGCCACTCGGAGCCGCTTGGCCAGCCGGTCGCGGGGGTTCTTGGTCGTGGCCGCGATTCGCTTCGACCAGGGGCTGTCGGCTTTATCGTCCCCGCCCACCACGCGGACGCGGAAGTAGTAGCGGGAGCGGCTCCACAGCCCCCCGATGGTGGTCACCGGCACCTTGACGATTCGCGATTCGGCCGCCCCGGTGCGTCCATTCACCCACCGCACCTGATAGCGCACCCCGGTACCAAGGGAATTCCAGGTCAACACGATGGTGTCCGCGCCGCCGGCTGATGCTCTGGCGACCACGCCGCTGGGCTTGGCATAGGGGTAGGACGGACGCGCGGGCGCTAGCGGCTGCCCGGCGGCGGCGCTCGAGGCCACCACCAGCTGCGGCAGCGCCAGCACCAAAGCGCACAGCACCGCCCACCACCTGCCGTGTCCGGGCAGGCCCGAATTGCTCGACACCTACAGCCCCCTCTCGGCACCGATCGCCCCCGTGACCAGCACCAAACTGCCGCCCAAGTGTAGGGGCGTGGGCAACTGGCCCAACACCCGCTGCCCAGCTCAGGACTACGGAATCAACACGCTGGCGCGCACCATGTTGTGGTCAGAGGGATGCGTGCCGACATACTTCAACGTCGAGTCATTGATCTTGACCACCACCTCATATTCGAGGGTCTTGATCGACTTCGACACCCAGACGTAGTCGACGTGATGTCCGTTGATGATGTTGTGCCGCACCGGCTTGCGGGCGTAGTGGTTCGAAGTGTCCCATTCGCTGTGGATTCGCACCTCGGCGGTTGGGTTCACTGGCGTCTTGGAGAAGTCCGGGTTGCCCAGCGGGTCCACCAGCCCAGCGGCGGCATACACCCGGTAGGGCGCATTGTTGGGGCAATGCACCTTGTGGGAGTTCATGTCTCCGGTGAGGATCACCGGCAGACCCTCGGTGTTACGCGCCTTGATCTCGGCCACCACTTGCCCGGCCTGCTCCTTGCGCTTCTTGTAGTACTTGGTTTGGGCGCCGCTGCACTTCTTGGTCTTCACCGATTTCGGGTTGCTCACCAGATGGGTGGTGGCGAAGAGGAACTTGCGCCCGGTGGAGTTCTGGACGAAGTGCGCCCAGACCACATAGCGCTTCACATCGCCTGCCAGGGTCGACAACTGACGCATCCCAGCCCATACCGGGGTCACCGTCGCTGAGTTGTAGATGATCCGGGTGCCGGCAGTGGCGGCCGAGCCGCTCACCACGACGCGATAGGCCGCGCCTTTTGCGTTCAGCATTCGCAACAGGCTGTCGATCTGGTTGATCCCACCGACCTTGTTGAAGTCGGCTTCCTGTAACCCCACCGCGTCCAACCTGCGGCTGAGGATCGTGGCGGCCACCAATGGTCCGCGGACGCTCCACTTGCCGCCGCCGGTTCGTTTCCAGTTGCGAATGTTGAAGCTGGCCACCTGCAGTGGCCTGGCCCCAGAGTCCGCCGGCGCCTGGGCCCCGGTGGTGACAGCTTTGGACCAGCCGCTGACCGCCTTGTTGGCCGAGTTGACGATCCGAACCCGGAAGTAATAGCGGGCTCCGGTCGGCAACCCGCCGATGGCAGTTGAGGCCACCTTGACGATGATGGCCTTACCACCCACGAAGTTGGCTGCCGTGGCGTACTGCACCTGGTAGTGCAGCCCTGGGGTTTTGAAAGACCAGTTCAGCGCCACCACGTCGGCGCCGCGCGCCGACGCCTTGGCCCGTAGCCCCGTTGGCGCGGCGTATTTCATCTTTGTCGCGGCCGGCAACACCACCTGAGGCGCCACAGTCGTGGCGTAGGCGAATGCGCGTGGCGGGAGCGGATCCTGGGCCTGGGCTGGCGTGCTCACCGTGCCGAAAGCCAACACCGGCGCCAAAGCCAGCGCGACCAAAACCGAAGTGGACGGTCGGGACGGGAATCCGCGCACGAGGCAGCCTCTCAGCCGATCTGTTGGCCCTCACTAACCGCGAGGGCACTTCCTGTGAAACTCTACGACAATTCTCAGGTTTTCACTCCACCCAATCTCACCGGAGCGCGACTGGCGGCCCAAACCGTCCGTCCGGCTCTCAGGATTTCGGAATCAGCACGCTGGCTCGCAGCATGTTGTGATCTGAGGGCACCGGTCCAACGAACTTCAAAGTGGCGTCGCTGATGTTGACCATCGTCTCGAACTCCAAGGTGGTCACCGACTTCGAAACCCAGACGTAGTCGACGTTGATCCCGTTCACCCAGCCGTGCTGGTCTGGCTTCGCACCGAAGTTGTTCCACGAGTCGAACTCAGTGCGAATCCGTACCTCAGCGGTGGGTTTGACCGCCGTACGGGAGAAGTCGGTGTTGCCGATCGGATCGACCAACCCGGCGGCCACATACAGCTTGTACGGGGCGTTGTTCGGCTTGCGCCACTTGTGCGAGTTCATGTCGCCGGTGAGGATCACCGGGAGACCCTTGGGGTTGTTAGCCGCAATCTGGGCCAGTACCTGTTTGGCCTGAGTGACCCGGTAGCTGTAACCAGCGTCGGTCTTGGCATCGTCGAGGTGAGTGTTGGCGAAGAAGAAGTCTCGCCCGGTCGACTTCTGGGTGAAGATCCCCCACACCAGGAATCGTCGGACGTCGCCGCTACGGGTGGACAGGCCGTAGATGCCGGCCTGACGCAGACTCACAGTTTCAGAGTTGTAGATGAGCCGAGTGCCAGCGGTGTAGTTGTTCGACTTATCGCAGTTGGGGTTTTCCTCCGTCGCGCAGGTGATCCTCCAGGAGCCACCCAGCACCTCGACCAGGTCCTGGTATTGATGCTTCCAGGCGCCGTCAGCCCCGACCAGGTAGGTGTATTCGGCTTCTTGCAGGCCGACGACGTCAAGTTTGTTGCCCTTGATCTGCTTCACCACCAGATTTCGGCGCACCGCCCAGGAACGGTTGCCAGTATCGGTGGACTTGGTGCCGTTGCGAATGTTGTAGCTGGCCACCTGCAGCGGCTCGGCTGCCGGATCCGCTGGCGTCCGGGTGGCGGTGGCTACCACCTTCGACCATCCGCTGGCTGGCCTGCCGGCGGCGTCCACCACCCTGACCCGTAAATAGTGGACGGTGCTGGTGGCCAGCCCGGTGATCGCGGTTGACGGCCCGCGGACGATGGTGGCCTTGGCCCCGGCAAATGACTTGTTGCGGGCGTACTGCACCTGGTACCGCAAACCAGGCTTGTAGAACTTCCAGTTCAGCGCGATTGCGTCCGACCCGCGAGCCGAGGCCTTGCCCGCCAAACTGGTGGGCGCGGCGTACTTCAGCTTCTTAGCCGTGGCGAAAACCTTCGTCGCCGAATAGACCGACAAGGCGGTGCCCTTGGCATTGTTCTTGATCGCCTGCACCCGGACGTAGTACTTGGTGGACGCCTTGAGGCCGCTCAGCACGATCTTGGAGCTGGTGGCGCGCTTGTAGACCGACTTCTTGAAACTGGCGTACTTGGAGTAGCGCACCCGGTAGCGGGGCGCACCGGCGAAGTCGGGCCAATCGATTGCCAGTCGGGTGGTGGAGGCGCTCGCCAGCACCGGGGCTGAGGCCTTCAGCAGAGCTGCCGCGCGCAGAGTAGGCGTGGGCTGGGCCGAAGCGGGCGCGCTCACATAACCGAGGGAGAGTGCGGGGGCGATTACCAGCGCGACGAGCGCGGTGCGGACGAATCGCGTGGGCGAGCGGTACACGAGGGGGCCTCTCAACTAAGTGGCCGGCCCCCCGCTGGCCGAGTACTAATTCACTGCTGGATCACTCTACGCCAAAATACCGGTCTTGACTCCTGGCCGCCTCGATCATTCCCGCTAGCCCAATCGACTCCTCGGGCCGCAGCATGTAGCTGGCCAGCGCGCCTGCTCGAATCACGGCCGCGAATTCACCGATCTCGTAGCGAAGGCCGTCGCGCGCGAACTTCACGTAGTAGCGCTCGCGCTTCCCGGGGTCCTCATAACGCAGCTCGAAGTAGTCGGTCAGCCACCACGGCGCCGGCACATACAGGTAGCCCTCAGTGCCGCCGATGACCAGTTCGCCCTCGGCCTTCACCCCGATCCCAACCCGCGCGGTGCCGACGCCGTTGGGATAGGTGAGATCGATCTTGGAAAACACCTCCACCTCGGACCCCGGCGGCTTCAGCGAAGTCGTGCGCACCTCGACCGGCTCGGTACCGAAAAGCTTCACGAACGGCAGCAGCACATAGCTGGCCAGTTCCGAGATCGCTCCCCCTTCGGGGGCGACGTGTTCACGACCGCTTGGGATTAGCTTGGTGAAAGTGGCATCGATCGAAACCAGCTGACCAATCGAGCCACCCTGGGCAACGGCGAGCATCCGACGGAAGCCGGGCGCATAGGCGGTCTTGATCGCCTCCATCAGCACCACCTTCGCCTCAGCTGCGAGCGCGAACAGCTCTGCCGCCTCAGCCTTGGTCAGCGCCAGCGGCTTTTCGCACAGCACATGCTTGCCCGCGGCGATCGCCGCGCGCACCAGCTCGGCGTGGGTGCCATGGGGGCTGGCAATGTAGACCGCATCAACCAGTGCGAACAGCTCTTCAACGCTGCCACAGGCCCGATCAAGCTCGTGGGTCGCAGCGAACCTCGCCGCGTTGGCGGCATTCGGGCTGTAGACCACGTCCACACTCACTCCGCTGACGAAGCGACTCTCTGGCACGAAGCGCGCCGCGATCCGCCCCGAGCCGATCACGCCGATACGCACCGTCCCGTGACGCTCGGCGCGTAGATCAGTGCTGGAAATGCCCTTGGTGCGATCGAGATAGACCACGTCGCAGAACGGGTTCAGGTAGTCGAACTTACCCAACCAATCCGAACCGATCGCGAAGGTGTCGATATCGCGGCTCTGCACGTCGTGGAGCTTCTGGCCTTCGTACTCCTCGACGATAATCTCGTCGGCCAGGCCGCTGCGCCGGACGCCTTCGATGCGCTGCATCAGGCCCTCTTGCACGTTCAGCTTGCCGCGAGTGGCGTCGTAGTCCTCGGAAGTGACCCCGACGGTCAGGTGATCACCGAGTTCCCGGGCGCGCTCCAGAAGGCGTCGATGACCTTCGTGGAACATGTCGAAGGTGCCGTAGGTGATGACCCTGGTAGCCACGGCTCAGGCGTCGCCCCGCGAGGTCTTCTTCTTAGCCAGCTTGGTGATCGGTGTGGAGTACTTGCGGCTGTTCCACATCTTGTTCCAGTTGGCCTTGAACTGCTTGTACCCGACCCCGGAGATCAACAGGTTGACCTCGTTGTTGAAGCGCAGGGACGACTTGGTCCAGTTGCCCGAACCGGTGAAGACCACCTTGGTCTTGGAGTTATTGCCCCACTTGCCGTTCACCAGGATGAACTTGGAGTGGATGAACCGACTGCCCCGGTCACCATTGCGGATCAGGATGTTGCCGTACTTGTAGGTGGTCTTGAGCTTCTTCTTGTCCCACTTGCGCAGGATCGGCATGACTTCCAGATCCCACTCGCTGGCCGACATCAACACCTTCACGTCGCAGCCGGCGTTCTTCAGCCGCTTTAGCCGCCGAGCCAGGTAGAGCCGTGAGGACGTCCACTGGTACATCGAGACGAACACCTGCGTCCTGCGCTTGGAGTTGCCATAGCCCTTGGACGCTCCGGTGCACTTCACGTTCTCCAGGAACGAGGTGTACGGGTCAGTATCGGGGTTAACCGTCTGCAGGGAGCTCTTCGGGTTGGCCACTGCCCAGGGGAAGAAGTAGACCTTCTTGTCTGGGCCGGCAGTGGAGGTATTGACCGCATAGTCGTTGCCTGAGGTGTCTTTCCACATCTCGGCGAGCCGGTCGTTCAGGAAGTTGTAGGTGCTCTGATCGCGAACCGAGGTGTAGACGTTGTTCCAACCGTGTTTGACCTGGGTGACGGTGAAGTTGCCAGAAGAGGTCATAGTCACGTAGGGCACCCCGCCAAGGGTGTCGAAAGTCAGGTACTTGGCATGCATGTAGGGCCGGTAGACCGGGTTGGCGGTGGTGGCCACCCGCACCCGGGCGCCCTTCCATTTGTAGTCAGAGCTGCAGGACAGGTAGCACGCCCTGAACTGCGAGCCAGCGTTTGGGTTGGCCACCACGGCAGAAGGCGTGGCGGTGGGCGCCGGTGGCGGGGCCCAAGTAAGCACCCGCTTGGTCGCCTGAGTGGGTCCGGTAGTGACGGCATGATCGTCGGTGAGGTACTGGATGTTCACCCCGCGGCAGTGCGCTCGAATTACGGCTTTGGCCGAGTCCCAACGCGACATCGAATACATCGCGATCTTCACGGTGGATCCCGCGGCAGCGGCCCGCACCCCGTTGAGCAATTGCCGAATCACCACCGTGCTCGCCGAACTGAACGGGTTATTGAACTTCGCGCCTTCTTTGGGCACGAAGCCGATCACGTCCGGACGCTGACCCAGCGCTACTGGCGAACCAAAATAGTCGGCGGAAAGTCCAGCCTTCTTCTTCGCCGCAGCGCTCAGCAGCGTCGAGGGGTCAGCGCAGTAGGGGTTGCGGTAGGTGGCGGTCGAGGCTGGCACCTCGGCTGGCTGCACACCTGAGGTGGTGCTGGCGCTCGGGGCAGCCTGCGTAACCTCAGTTGCCACCGAGGTCGGCTCAGTGGTTGGCGGCGTGGACGGCTCGGTGGTGGCAGAGATCGACGGCTCGGGGCTCGGCTCAGGGGTTTCGGCCAGTGCGGTTTCCGCACCGGTCACCAGCAGAGCACAAGATAGGGCCAGGCCCATCAGCTTGGTCGCAAGCCTCACCCTGCCTCCAGGTCAACTCGGTGGCGATACCAGACTCGCCGCGCGGAAAAGACTGTACCAGCCGAACTTGTGAAGACGATTGGGCCGCTGGCAAGGCCTCGCTTCGATCATGGATCGGCTCGTACCGTCTTCTTCTTCTTCAACTTGGTGATCGGTTTGGAGTACTTGCTGCTCCACAACTTGTTCCAGTGGGCTTTGAACTGGCTGTAGGCCAAGTTGCCGGTGATCAGGATGCTGGTCTCATTGCTGAAGCGCAGGGACGACTTGGTGAAGTTGCCGGACCCGGTCCAGACCATCTTCGCCTTCGTGTTCGCCCCAACGCGGCCGTTGACGATGATGAACTTGGAGTGGATGAAGTTGTCGCCGCGATCACCGTTGCGAATGGGGATGTTGCCGTATCTGCTCTTCCTGCGCAGGATCGGCATCACTTCCAAGTCCCACTCCCCGGCAGACATCAGCACCCGGACGTCGCAGCCGCGGTTCTTCAGCGCCTTTAAGCGGCGGGCCAGATACAGCCGAGCCGAGGTCCACTGGTACATCGACACCAGGACCTCGGTGCGGCGCTTGGAGTTGCCGTAGCCAGCAGCCATCCCGGTGCACTTGATCTTGTCCAGGAAGTGCGCGTACGGGTCGGTCTTCGAGGTGACGGTCTGCTTCGAGCTGCGCGGGTTCTTTACCCCCCGGGGGAAGAAGTAGGTGACCTTGGTCGGCGCCGCGTAGGAGGCCTTCACCGCATAGTCGTTGCCGCTGGAGTCCTTAACCATCTCGTTGAAGCGGTTGTTCAGGAAGTCGTAGGTGGTCTTGTCCTTCACTGCGGTGTAGACGTTGTTCCAGCCGCTCCACATCTGGGTAGCGGTGAAGTTGCCCGAGGACAGCATCGAGACGTGCGGCACGCCTGCCAGGTTGTCGAAGGTGAGGTACTTGGCGTGCATGTAGGGCCGGTACCGCGGGTTGATGGTGGTGACCACCCGCAGCCGCCTCTTGCGCCAGGTGAAATTAGAACTGCACGACAGATAGCAGGCCTTGAAAGAGCTGCCGGTGGGGCCCTGGCTAAGGAAGGCCTTCACCAGCTTGCTGGCCTGGAAAGACATGCCGTGATCGTCGGTGACGTAGCGGATGTTCACCCCACGGCAGTAGGCCCGGACGATCGCTGAAGCGGCCTCCATCCGCGTGTTGGAGTACATCGCGATGCGCACATTGGTGCCAGCCTCGGCCGTCTGTAGTGCGTGAAGCATCTGGTTGACCACCGCCCAGGCACCCGCGGTGGTATTCGGATCGCCAAACACTGTGCCTTCGACCGGCACCCATCCCAGTCGATCTGGAGCCTGGCCCAACGCCACCGGCTCTCCTAGGCCGTAAGCGGGCAGCCGATCACACTTCGGCCGGTAGGTGAGTTCGGCCGCAGCGATCCCCCCGGTGGGCACGGTTGCCGAAGGTACCGCTGACTCCTGGCCGGCCACGGTGGGAGAAGGAGCCGCGGTGGGCTCACCGGATGCACTGGGATCTCCGGTTGCACTGGGTTCCTCCGATGCACTGGGTTCCTCGGAAGCACTTGGCTCCCCGGAAGCACTTGGCTCCCCGGTTGCCGTGGTTTCTTCAGCTGTACTGGGCTCACCGGTTGCGGTGGGTTCCTCGGCTTGGTTCGGCAGCGCGGTCCCCTCAGCCATCGCATCCGTCGCGCTCGGGCTTTGCGACTGCTCGGCGGGCGTCGCGCTACTGGCCGGGGCTGCGGTTTCCCCCTCAGCGAAGGCAGACTCCAGCCCGGTAGGAATCAGCGCCATCACCATGAGCGCGCCCACTAGCTTGAGTCCGAGCCTCATCTGCCCCCCACTCAACTCGACTACCCCTCACGCAACCGCGTGGTCGAATTCTACCAGTGCTAGAGAACGCCGTTCACCTCGTTCTTGGCAAGTGCACACTTACTTCTTAGCTACCTCATCCACCTGGTCTCGCAATGAAGTAACCAGGCTCACTGGCTTGTCAGGTCCCTCAAGCAGTACATAGGCCAGCACGTTGCCGTAGCCGACGGTGGCCTGGTAGTTGCCCTCGGGATCTTTGATCAGCCACCACATGGCCGACCCTTCCTGGCCGGTCTCGACGGTCTTCACCGCGGTACCGGAGTCAATTTCGGCCTGTTCCGCCGCACATTTCTGGTTGAGCCCGAACAGGTCCACCACCACCCCAGCGTCGCTGAAGAGTTGCACCACAGCGCTGCCCTCTTCGTCGGCAGCCTGGGTCACCAGCTCCTCATCAGCGACCTTGTTCATCTTCACGCACGACAGCGCTTGGCTCTGTTCCTGGTTCTCGGCGTCCTCGTTATCTGGATCGCTACCCGTACCTTTCGGGAATGACTCCAGCTTCACCGTGCGGTCGCCAAGCTTGCCGACCTTGATCATCTTGGTGAACTGAGTAGCGGTCAGATTGGGCCCCAACGGGGCTGTTGGTGAGGGCAGCGGACCGGTCGGCGTCGAAGGCGAGGGTGCCGGGGTCGTCGAACAGCTGACCAGAACCAGTCCAAAGGACATCGCGGCCGCCACAGCAACCAATCGCCCCGCCAGCTTCACAGCGCCCGCCTTCTGGCTTCCCCGTCAGCGACGGTCTGTCGCACCTGTTCGAGGAATACTTCAGCGTAGGTCTGAGCTGGCAGATCCCCCAAGTAGTAGATCCGCAACTCATTGCGAATCTCTTGCATTGGGTCAGAGCGCAGCATCTGAGTCAACGCCGCCGCTGGGCTTTCGATCTGCGGCCGCAGCAGGTAGCCGGCCCGCATCATCGGGTATTCCTCCAGCGGATCGGCGCTCGGATCCCCGACGTCCACCACCGCGAACGGCTTGCCAGAGAACAGGAAGTCCGCAGAGACGCTGGACACATCGGTGACCAGCCCGTCCACAGCGTTGAAGCTGTCGAACAGGCTCATCGCGGTGGCCTTCTCGCCGTAGAGGTGCTCGCCACCGGCCGCATTTGCCTTGGCCAACACCTGGTTCACGTCGCTGATCTGGCGCAGCGAGGGGGCGTGCTTGAACGAGTAGGGGTGCGGCCGGAAGATCACCCGGGCGCCGAGATCGAGCAATGCCTGCACCACTTCAACCGCCCAAGGCAGCGAGGTCAACGAGGTGTCTTCGTAGAAGCCCTGCCAAGTCGGCGCATAGAGGATCACCGGTGCCGTCTTGGTGGTGATCGCCTCGGTGCTGTGTAGCACCTTCTCCACCTGCGGACGGCCGACGATCCGGAACTTCTCCCGCGGAATGTCGACGCCGTGCTGGGCGTAGCGATCGATGCCGCCCTGCCCAGCGACATAGACCTCATCGAACATCGCCGTGACCGGGTTGTAGCTCGGCGGCTTGTCGGATTCACCGTGCAGGATCTGCACATGGATCTTGTCGGCGAACCGAACGCCCTGGCTGTTCTTCATGGAGTTGTTGACGTAGAACACCGCGCTCGCGCTGCCCTCCATGACCGCATCGACACTGGCCAGCGTCGGACACAGCACCACTGGCGCAGTGGTGGCGTTGGCGACGATGTCGTACATGTTCCGCTCCCGGATGACAATCAGGTAGCGCAACCCCACCCGCTCGAAGACCGGTAGCCACATCAGGATCTGATATTCCGAATCGATCGGCGCGGAGAAATAGACAAGGAACTTCGGGTCATAGGACGTAACCGCCTTGCGGTAGTTCGCCTCGATCCGGGACGGCGGCCAACGCCACATCCCCCAGCCGATCACGCCGAGCGCACCGGCGAACCCCAAGAGGATCACCAGCATCACTGGCAACATCGGCAACTGGAGAATGCCAGCCAGGCCGAACACCAGCAGACCAAGAGTGGTCACATCGAAGGTGAAGGTCTGATCGATGTAGCCGACCGAGTGAAAGCCGGGTAGCCGTTCGGCCTGAATCGAGGTGCCGCTGCGGCTGCGGATCTGGTAGCGCATGCCGGCCTCCAACAGGCTGGCACCCACCACCAGGGCCGCGGTCACCGCGGTCAACCAGACCTGATCGCCCTTGGGCGCACCAACCGCAAAGGCCGCACCCAACACCGCGTTGGTCGGCAGCGATTGGAACCGACCAAACCGCCAAGCGACCAGCACCACGGCGATCCCGACCACCAGCGGCCAGATGCCCAGTTGACCGGTCAGCTCGAGAGCAAAGACCAACGTCGCCAGGGTCGCCAAAACGACGTCGCGGACCAAATTCTTCAGCGCGCCGAGGTTGATGTTGTTCACAGGCGCACAACCAGGTTCTGGCTGTCGACGAAACGGCCGTGGTCGCTGGCGAGTAGCTCGATCACGCCAGCCACGTCTTCGGGCTGCATGATCGTGCTCGGATCCTCATCCGGGGCCAGCGTGCGGCGCAACGCAGTGGCACAGCGTCCCGGTGAGATGGTCACCACTCGGGTGCCATAGATGCTGAGCTCTTCCTTCATCACCTGGCTCATCGCGATCATCGCCGCCTTCGATGCTGAGTAGGTCAACCAGCCCGATCGGCCGTTGATCCCCGCGGTAGAGGCGATGTTGAGAATGAACTCGAAGCGGTTGCCAGCGTGTAGCAGCCCCTGGGTCAGCACGAAGGGCGCGTAAAGGTTGACGTGCATCGTGCGCTCGAAATCCTCGAACCGGACCTCATGGATTGGCGCGGGCAGGGTGTAGCCAGCGTTGTTGATCAGATACTCAATCGAGCCGACCTCGCCCATCACCTTCGGCAGGAGAGCACGAATCTCGTCCAGCTCGTTCAGGTCAATTTCGTGGTGAAAGAAGCGCTTGCCCCAAGGGTTCTCAGCCATCAGGTGCTCGCGCAGCTCATCGAACTCAGTCGATTTGCGCGCCAGCAACACGAACGTGTCGAGGTCGTTCTTGGTGGCCCAGAAGCGCTCGACGGTGGCCTGGCCGATGCCTTTGGACGCACCGGTCACCATCATCGTTTTAGTCATCGGTCCCCTCTGCTCCCAGCAGGTATCCAGCCAACTTCACGTCGGTCTTGGTGGTCACCTTGAAGTTGCGGTCGCTGCCGGGGATGAAGTACACCTCGGCGCCCGCAACCGCACACAGGGTGGCGTCCTCGGTGAACTGTAGGTCATGCTCGCGGGCATACTCGTGGGCGGCCTCGAGGGTCGAGAGCCGGAACTTCTGCGGCAACTGGACGTTGCGCAGCTTGTCGCGATCCAGGTAGCCGGTGACTCGTCGGGTATCGGGGTCCACCGGCGCGACCGTGAACGGAATCTCCAACATGTAGGAGACGTTTTCGTGGGCGGAGGCGATCAGTGCCGAGAACTCCTCGGTGGTCACCAGCGGCCGCGCGGTCTCGTGCACAATCACATGCTCGTTTTGGCAATGCGGCAGCATCAGGCGCACCGAGTCGTGGCGCGAGTCGCCGCCGGGGACGTAGGTGATGGGCGTCGAGATCGCATAGTCGTGGACCAGCTTTTCGATCTCTTCGCGCCAACCTTCGGGGTAATTCAGCACGATCTGGGTGACCTCGGGCAACGGGTCGACTGCGACCAGCGGGTAGACCATCGCTGGAATGTGGTTTACCCGGATCAGCTGTTTTGGTTGGCCCGCGGCGACTCTGGTGCCTAGACCGCCATTCAGGAGGGCAAGGGTGTACATGCCAGCATTCTACTCAGCCGAACCGTCAGCTCTTACCCGCGACGACCGGTTCACAGCGCTTACCCAGGCTCACACTGCAAGGCCGGGCTGGGCTGGTCGCCCTATCTGGAGGCCAGGTAGGCGGCAACCACATCTTCGGTGGGGCCGTCCATCACCAGTTCGCCCTTGTTCAGCCAGAGCACGCGATCACAGGTGTCGCGAATAGAGGCCATCGAGTGCGAGACGAGGAAGACCGTGCCGGCATTGTCGCGAATCTGACGGATCCGGCCTTCGCTGCGAGCCTGAAAACGCTTGTCGCCCACCGCCAAAGCCTCATCGACGATCAGGATGTCGTGCTGCTGAGAGGCGGCGATGGCGAACTTGAGCCGAGCCTGCATGCCAGAGGAGTAGGTGCGCATCGGCAGGTCGATGAACTCAGCCAGCTCAGCGAACTCGACGATCTGATCCCGCAACGCGGTGATCTCCGACTTCTGGAAGCCGAGGGCCAGCCCGCCCAGGACGATATTCCGCTCGCCCGAAAGGTCGGGCAGCAGCGCGGCGCCGACGCCCAGCAGGTTCGGCCGAGAGGTGGCATAAACGGCCCCCGCCGAAGGCGGAGTCAGCCCGACGAGTGCCCGCATCAGCGTCGACTTGCCCGATCCGTTGGAACCGATTACCCCGATCGACTCGTTGGCGTAGGCAACGAAAGACACCCCCTTGAGGGCGTGCACGCTACGGATGCCGCGGGTGGCTCGACGCAGTCCCTTGGCGTTGGGATTGACGGCCTTGCCACTGGCGTAGACCTTGTATTCGACGTGGACGTCATCGACGACCACCACCGGCCTGCGGTCACTCCCGTCCATAGCGCTCCTCAGCGACCCAGAAGAAGGCGAAGCCCACCACTAGGGCGAAAACCGCCCAAGCGCTCAGATATACCCAGAACAGCGGGTTATAGGCGGCATCGGACATCAGCAAGGACCGCGCAATCACCAGCGTTTGATAGACCGGATGCCAGTCGTAGAGCTGAACCAGCCACGGGTACGTGGCGAAGATCCTGGTCACGTCGAACAGCGCGCCGGAGGTGTAGAACATCAGCCGCGAAACGAACGGCAGAATCTGGGTCAGGTCGCGGAAGTGGACTGTGAGCCGTGCGGTGAACATCGCCACCCCGGTGTTGAACAGGGTGTACAGCACCACCAACGGGATCATCAGCAGCCACTTCCAGTTCGGGAAGTGCCCCATCATGATCAGGATGGCGAACATCACCACCATCGACAGCATCAGCGAATAGAACTGCTCGACCACAACAGCCAGCGGCAATGAGATCCGCGGAAAAGCCAGAGACTGCACCAGGGGACGGTTGCCGGTGATGGCCTTGGCACCCTGGACGAAGCAGGAAGAAAAGAACTCGAACAGGAAGACGCCGATCACCACAAAAGCTGCGTAGCCCGGGCCCAGGCTGGAGCCCTGCAACACTCCAAAGATCAGGCCGTAGATCAGCGCGTTCAGCGTCGGTTTCAACACCAGCCAGACACCCCCGAGCCGGCTCTGTTGGTTTTGCACCGACATGCGGTAGGCGGCCATCGTCGTGATGAAGTCGCGACGCGCCCAGGTCTGCTTGAGGTAGGACCACAAGCCGGGGCGAGCACCTACCCGGTGCAACCCGTTTTGCTCGGCCAACTCGGTCAGGTTCATCCCTGCTTGGACTCCAATCGGCGATCCGCCCAGGCGCCACGTCCCACGCTGGGAAGCGCCTGTGCGAGCTTAGTGCACTCTAGGCACCCAAGCCGAAACATCAGGAGTGCCTGCGGTTACGCAGGTAATAACTCACCAACGATCTGGTCGACGGATCCTGGGCTGCCACGGAATCTTCGTCGCCAGCCACGGCTGGTGCGATTTGCAGCGCCAGCTGCTTGCCCAGCTCCACCCCCCACTGGTCGAAGCTGTTCACGCCCCACACCACTCCCTGAGTGAAGGTGATGTGCTCATAGAGCGCGATCAACTGCCCAACCACCGCTGGGGTTAGCGCTGGCGCCATGATCGAGGTGGTCGGCCGGTTGCCGTCGAACACCCGCGCCGAGACGATCGCCGCCGGGGTGCCCTCGGCCCGCACCTCGGCTTCGGTCTTGCCGAACGCCAACGCCTTGGTCTGGGCGAAGAAGTTGGCCAGGAACAACTCGTGGACGTCTGCGGTGCCGTCCTTGGTGGGATGGGCCGGGTTGGCCACGGCGATGAAATCGGCCGGGATCAGCTGCGTCCCCTGGTGAATGAGCTGGTAGAAGGCATGTTGGCCGTTGGTGCCCGGCTCGCCCCAGAACACCTCGCCGGTCGCGGTGGTGACCGGCGTACCGTCGCTGCGCACGCCCTTCCCGTTGGACTCCATCGTCAGCTGTTGCAGGTAGGCAGGGAAGCGATGCAGGTGCTGGTCGTAAGGCAGCACCGCATGGCTGCCAGCGCCGAGGAAATTGACGTACCAGACGTTGAGCAGGCCCATCATGGCCGGCACATTCTCGGCCAGCGGAGCCTCGACAAAGTGGCGATCGATGGCACCGAAGCCCTCGAGGAACTCTGCAAAGTGCTCGGGGCCGATCGCCACCGCGACCGCAGTACCGACTGCGGAATCGACTGAGTAACGACCGCCAACCCAGTCCCAGAAGCCAAAGGCATTGGCCGGGTCGATGCCAAAGGCGGCCACCTTGTCCAACGCGGTGGAAACGGCGACGAAGTGCTTGGCGATAGCTGCCTTGGCGCCCTGTTCGTCCTGGTCGATGATGCCCGCCGCGCGCAGCTCGCCCAGCAACCAGTCGCGCGCCAGGCGCGCATTGGTCAGGGTCTCCAAGGTGGTGAAGGTCTTCGACGCCACGATGAACAGCGTGGTCTCCGGATCGAGGTCCGCGGTCTTGTCCGCAACATCTGAGGGATCGATGTTGGAAACGAACCGGCATTCCAGGCCCGCCTGGACGTACGGCTTCAGCGCCTCATAAACCATGACCGGCCCAAGATCGGAGCCACCGATCCCGATATTCACCACGGTGCTGATCGGCTTTCCGGTAACGCCGGTCCACTCTCCCGAGCGCACCGAGGTGGCGAAGGCGTAGACCTGATCCAGAACCTTGTGGACTTCTGCAACGACCTCGACCCCATCGACGATCAGGGAATCTGTGCGCGGACGCCGCAGGGCGGTGTGCAGCACTGAACGGTTCTCGGTCACGTTGATCCGCTCGCCGTCGAACATGGCGTCGCGGCGAGCCGGCAGCCCAACCTGCTCGGCCAGTTCGACCAGCGCCTGCCGGACCGAATCGGTGAGCAGGTTCTTGGAGAGGTCTACGAACAAATCCGCGGCCGTGAGGCTGTACCGCTCGGCGCGGTCTGCGTCCTGGGCGAACCAGGAGCGCAGATCGGGGGTGAGCTCGTCGGCCAACTTGGCCAACTTGGCCCAGGCTGGAGTGGTGGTGGGGTCAACCGGTTTGGTCATACCGGCAGCCTAACCAGGCGGCTGCGGCCAGGTGCCCCGTCCAGCAACTGGTGGACGACTACCTCGCGGCGGTCACTCGGGCTACGTGGCCCTCGAAAGCCGCCTGCGGCCCGTCCGGGGTATCGCCGAGGACGTGCTTCTTCATCGCCAGTCGGGCCGGCGCCAGCGGGTCCTCGCCGAAAGCCAACTCGAGGGCCTGTTCCAATCCCTCCAGATGCGGCCCGATCAAGTACGAGCTGGCCTGGGTGGGGAATTCCGCCACGAAGTCCGCCTGGGCCATGCCTTGGGGGTTGCAGGTGAGCACCGGACGCTCGGTGTAGAGGTAGTCGGTAGCGACGCTGGAGATATCAGAGATCAACACATCTGCCTTGGTCAGGCAATCGTTGAGGGTCAGCTCTTCGTCGGCGGTCACCAGATGGCCATCGCCGGCTTGGCGCAGCATCGTGGAGATCTCGGTGATCGCGGCCAACATCGACGGCCGGTACACGCCACTGGCCGGATGCGGTCGGAACCAGACCCGCATTTCGGGGTGCTTGCGTAGCAGCTGGCGCACCAACCGCACCCCCATCACGTCCAGGGAGGTGTAGGAGGTCTGGTCGTAGTATCCCTCGAAGGTGGGGGCATACAGCAGGATCGGGTGCTCATTCCCGGTCGGGCCGATCGGCAACTCGGCCACCTGGGGCCGACCAATCACCGCGAACTTCTCCCGGCCCATCTGGATGCCTGCGGCCGGGTAACGCTCCATCGCGGCCGGTCCGGCCACCCAAACCTCGTCAACTCCGCGGGCCTGGTTGTTGGCGCTGGTGGCCTTATCGGAATCGCCGTGGAGCAACATGATGTGCAGCAATCGGGGATCACGTTGCAGCTGGCCGTTGCGCTCGCCATAGGCGAGGTAAAAGGCCACCCGCAAGGTTGGCAGGAGCATCCGCTCAACGTCGCGCGGGGACGGCGCATAGACGACCGGGTGCCTGGTGGCGCCCAGATCGGCCAACTGACTGGCCTCGCGCACCAACAGCATCCCCTGCTGAGTCAGCGCATCTAACGCCGGGAGCCACTGATTGGCGATGTACTTCGATTGCCGGGCACCGAGGGAGACATAAACCAGGAAGGACGGCTGCTTGGCGGTCATCTCATCAACGAGGCCCTCGTACATCTTGGCCGCGTCACGTCGTGCGGTATGGGCCTGCCAGGCCGTCCAGCCCAGATAGATCAGGGCCGTCTCGAGCAGCGCACCAGACAGCGTCAGGCCCAGCAGAGCTGCATTGGTGCCCACGGGCACGGACGCAGCCAGGGTGGCCTCAACCAGGGCGACGACCTCGATCGCGAGTATCACGGGGTTGGTGCCGGCCCCTCGGGCATAGATCCGCAGGTGCCGGGCGGTAGCGGCGGGTTGCTCAGCTGATTGCGGCTCGAAGCGCAACGCCGGGGCGCTGCGGGACACCCAGGTGGCCAGGACCGGCTGGAGGTACCAGGCCAGTTGGACGAACAGCACCACCGACACATAGGACAACGCCGCAGTGATGGCGTTGGGGGCAACGACAGCGAAGACCGCCGAGGCGGCGAGCAAGCTGCGCAGTAGCCCGCGAACCTGCGGACGGATCCCGACCAGATCGAGCAGGCGGGAGGTGGGCGGATCGGCCCGGGTAGACAGCCAGTCGGTAACCGAGGAGACAACCCAAGCGCCCAGTGAAAGCCAGGGCAGGTGTGCCCAGCCGGCCACGAACTGAGTTAGCAGGCCCAGCAGCAGCAGCGTTAGATTCGCGCGTCCGCACCAGGCCGCGACCGCGAGGGGCACCTTCCCCGGCCAGGCCGCGCGGGCGAGTTCTTCCCATTCGGGCACGGGCGCCCGTCCCAGATTCTCGATGGCTCTTCCCCGACTCACTGGCGTAGCCTAACCGGCCAGCCCCAAGTTCGTGCGCCGACCGTCGCGGTGGTGATCAGCGAGCGGAGGAAGCTACGGCCACGTGGACGTGGTTGTAATGATTGGCATTGATCGAACCGCGGTCGGCCATCTTGCGCCAAGTTCCGCTGCTGGGAGTCCAGATCTTCTGCTCGAAGATGATGTGATCGATCTTGAACTCGGAGCGGTGGGCGATGAGGTACTTCGTGATCCGCCAGCCCATGGCGCTCTCTTCACCGGGGTCGAGCATCAAGTCCAGCGCCCGCCCGTTCTTGTGGAAGGCCATTCCGCCGGCTCGCCAGCCACCGACCGAGTTGATCCCGGGGAACAGCGGGCAAACGGAGCGATAGATGAAGATCGTGGTCTTGCGCAGCTTGTTCTCGACCTGGGAACCGCGAGCGCAGGGCTCCATGCTGGTGCCTTCCGGCACCGCCATGGTGTCGGAATCACTCAGGGAATCGGTGAGCACCCAGCCGAAGCCACCCTTATAGAGGATCCTGCGGTAGTCGCCTTCGATTTCGGAGGTGGCCTCCACTTTGGTGGCGACATCGACCCGCCCCAGCAGCTCAGCCTTCACATCAGGCTCGGACCGGACGTTCAACGAACCCTCGGTGTATTGGCGGCTGACGGCGATGGCCGGATCCTGCGACTTCGATTTCGACTTCAACGTCGCTGGCTTGATCAGCGACAGGCTGTCGGCGATCAGCGGAGAGGAGCCGGCGGCAGCAGCCATCGGAACCCCAACCGCAGAGGCCGCACCGCCGGTCGCACCGATCACCACTGCCGCGGCGGTGGCCGCTACCGTGACCAGCGCGGCGACGACGCCACCGCGGTGAAAGAGCTTGTCAGTGAGGGTTGATGCGGCTCGGCGAGGGGCCAAGTCGGTAACCTCAGGTTCAGCGACAACAGCGGGCGCGTCGACTAAGTCGGCGACTCGGCGTGGCTGATAAGACATTGAGCAGCTTCCTGCTGGGAACCTGAGTGGATTCTCAGACTAACTTAAGAATTCCCTCACCGGCAAGCGGCCGTCCGCGGCTGGCCGCCAATCGCTGGCCTGGCCGCCAGGTTCGGCTCGATCGAACTCAGTCCTCCAGATGCCACAACTGCAGTTCTGTGCGCAGCCCGTCAAGACCAGCGGCCATCGCCAACTCATCGGCGAACAACTCCGGCGGCCAGACCCCGACCGCACCCGACTCGAGCCACAGCGCAGCCAGGCCCCGCTTCATTCGCCCGGCGGCGATCAGCGGCGGATAGCCCAGCAGCCCCGGCAGAGCGCGGGCGTAATCCGAGCCGAGAGACTCCGACGGCACCACTTGAACAGCAGCGGCACCCGCGGCCAAACCGGCTCGCAGTTCGGTGGGGGTCAACCCGCCAAGGATCACCGGAAAGCCCGCCACCGCCTTGGGCAGCTTTGGTGCCATGAAGTCAGCAGCGGCAAAGGCCGCGCCGACTTCGGCAGCCTTCTGCACCTGCCGGGAATCGGTCACGCCGTGAACACCGATGCGGGCCCGGCGGCCAAAGCCGGCCCGCAACTCAGCCAACTGACCCACCCGATCCGCCGACAGCGACCAGGTAGTGAATCCCTCCTGGCAGAGCACCTCACAGACAGGGAGCAGTACGTCCGGTTCAAATTCGGGCAGGTTGACGATCACCTTGCGCTCGCCCAGCGAGGGAAGTTCCACGGCCACGGCTTCATCCTGCCCGATCCCGACCCGATCGTCGCCGCAGGAGTACCGAGCCCGGGGCCCGTGACACTGCCCCAAGGGTGGTGGTTAGCTGAAACACCACCGATGTGAGGAGTTCTCCGAAATGGAAATCCGCAGCTTGAGCATCGCCCCTGACAGCTTCATCGACCTCAAATATGCCGAGCCCGGAGTCGGCGGCCAGAACACCAGTCCCGAGTTGAGTTGGACCGAGGGACCTCCCGGCACCGCCAGTTACGCAGTCACCTGCTTCGACCCCGACGCCCCCACTGGGAGCGGCTGGTGGCATTGGGTGGTCACTGACATTCCCGCCGGGATCACGACACTGGCTGAAGGTGCACCACTGCCCGCTGGCGCGCGCACCTGGGTCAACGACTACGGCTATTCCGGCTGGGGCGGACCATGGCCGCCGCCCGGGCCAGCCCACCACTACGAGTTCCGCGTGTTCGCGGTTTCGGTGCCTTTGCTCGACGTCCCCGACGAGGCCAGCAGCGCCTCGGCGCGCCTGACCTTGAGCTTCAACACCCTTGGGGTGGCCGCTTTCACTGCCCTGTTCGCCAACCCGGCAGGCTGAGGAGGGCTCCCGCTCCGAATGGCGATTCTGATCGACCCCCCACGCTGGCCCGCGCACGGCACCCGCTTTGCCCACTTGGCCTCAGACACCTCGTTGGCCGAACTGCACGAATTCGCCCGGGCAAATGAGGTGCCAGACCGCGCCTTCGACCACGATCACTATGACGTCTCCGAGACCCGACTGGCCGAACTGGTTGCCGCCGGTGCCCAGCCGGTGGAAGCCCGCGAACTCGTCGGGCGCCTGGCCGCAGCCGGACTGCGGGTGCGGCCCCAGCAGCGCGTCCCAAAGCCAGCTCGGGCGGTCGCCGAACTAACGCGAAGGTGGCAGCAACTACTGCCCGAGGAACCGCGATTGGGAGCCGATCTGGTCGGCCGTTGGCTGGAGCCGCATCGGCGTTATCACGACACGCGACACCTGGTCCAGATGTTGGGCGCCCTGGACCAGCTGTACGACGGCCTGACCCCACCTCCAGTGGCCTTGGCCGCGTGGTTTCACGACGCTGTCTACCGTGGCGAACCAGGGGCAGACGAGGCCGCTTCGGCCGCCCTGGCCCGCGCCGAACTTGAGGCAGCCAGGGCGCCGACCGACCTAGTCAACGAGGTTTCGCGCCTAGTGATGCTCACCGTCGACCACCGGGCCGAACCCACCGACACCGCTGGCCAGGCTCTGGTGGATGCCGACCTGTCGATTCTTGGTCAGGTGCCAGGCCGGTACCAGATGTACGTACGCGGGGTGCGACTGGAGCACCCGGAACTCAACAACTATCGATTTGGGTTAGCACGGCTGGGTGTGATTAGGGCATTATTGACCGCAGAGACGTTGTTCGGGTCTGGGCTCGGGCAGCAGCTATGGCTCGACCGGGCGCGGCACAACCTGGCTGATGAAGAGATTCACTGGCAAGGGATTGTGGGAAACCAAACTCCGGAAGAGCGTTCACCAGGTATCAGTGCAGTCGGGGGGAAACGATGGCACGGGCTGCCAATGTATGGCTTGCAGCCGCCGCCTGCGTAGTGGCAGGCGTTGTAGTCGCGCCTCCAAGAGCCGGTGTGCCGACACTGTCGGGCGGCCCTGAGGTCCAAGTCACTGTGACGGTCACCTACGGACCCAGCACCACTACCCCGACCCTGCCCACGCCCAGCGTGTCTGAGCCGAGCAACGAGTCGACGACCACCGAGCCGAGCGACGAGCCCACCACCGACAACAACCAGGTTCAGCCGCCGCCGGTTAACCCATCGAAGCCGAGTGCCAAGCCGACGTCCTCGGCCAATCCGACGCCGGATCCTTCGGGCACGCCGACTGAGGCCAAGCCGGATCCGAATGAGGGTTCACCCAGCGCCACGCTGCCCTTCCCAACTGACAGCACCAGTCCTACCCCGACGCCGACGGTGACCGTGACGGTGCCGCCGACGGAGGTGCCGACCAGCACGCCAACTGAGGTGCCGACCGAGTTGTGCCCAACTGCTTCGCCTTCGGTGAGCACCGATCCGACAGCTACGCCGACGTACTGCCCAACTGCCAGTCCGTCGGCGTCAGGCAGCCCGACCAGCTCGGAGTCGATCAGTGCTTCGCCAAGCCTCAGCGAGCCGTCCAGGGGTGTTTCGCCGGTAGTCCGCAAGGTGACGGCGCCAAGCAGCCCCGCGACCAGCAGTTCGGCCACGCCGTCCGGCTCGCCGACACCAAGCAACCTGCCCTCCGGCTCAGTGATGCCAAGTCAGACGCCGTCGCCGCGGGCCAGCGAACGCCACCACCACCACGGTGACGCGGGCCAGAGCACCGAAGACGCACTGCAGCGGATCCGCGACTGGCTGAACAGCCTGCGCGGCTGATCTTGCGGTCGGTCAGCCTCACCGTCCTCACCGCAACCGTCTGCCTCACCTTGGGCGGTTGCGCGATAACGCCGCCGCCCGGACTAGCCCCCACCGCCGGTAGCACTGCGGCGGTGCCGATCCAGCCAAGCTCGTCCGCCCCGTCGTTGAGCTCGACGCCCACACCGAGTTCAACGGCGCCGACGCCAGATCGCCGCAAGGGCCGCCAGCTCAACCAGCCCTACGCAGTCAACGGTTTGATCGTGGTCTCCAAAAAGCACCGGATCTCGGCCAGCTACGGCCCGGACAATCCAACTGGTGCCAATCAGCTTGATTCGGCCACCGCGAAGGCCTTGGCCAAGATGACGGCTGCGGCCAAGGCCGACGGTGTGGTGGTCGTGGTCAAGTCGGGCTATCGAAGCTGGACTACCCAGAAGGCCACCTACGACCGCGCTTTACGCACCCAGCCGCAGAACATCAGCTACTACGCCCCACCTGGGGCCAGCGAGCACCAAACCGGCCTCGCGGTCGATCTGTGGGATGGCCGGGTCTGGTACCGGCCGATGGAGAACACCGCGACCGGCAAGTGGCTGCACAAGCACGCCCACGAGTACGGCTTCATCCTGCGCTTCCCGAAGGGCAAGCAGAAGATCACCGGCGTTGCCTATGAGCCCTGGCACTTCCGCTATGTCGGCCTGGAGCATTCGATCAAGTTCGACAAGGCGAACTCCCTGACCCTCGAGGAATACCTCGGCCTCGACTGATCCGCCGCCCGGTTGATCAAAGCCGGGCCAGCCGGTCCTGATTGGGGCAGGATTGGGCCATGACCACTGACATGGCTTCAGCTTTACCTGGGGCCGGGAAACGGATCGGCATCCTCACCAGCGGGGGCGACGCGCAGGGCATGAACGCCGCAGTTCGTGCTGTCGTACGCACCGCAGTCACCTTGGGAGCGCAGGTCTACGCCGTTTTCGAGGGCTACCAAGGCATGGTCGACGGCGGCGACGGAATCCGGGAACTCGATTGGGATGACGTCGGCAGCATCCTCGGCAAGGGCGGGACCATGATCGGCACCTTCCGGTCGAAGGACTTCCGCGAGTACGCCGGACGCAAGCGCTCCGCGCTGAACCTGCTGGCCAACGGCATCGATCGACTGGTGGTGATCGGCGGCGATGGCTCACTCACCGGCCTGGACCAGTTCCGCGGCGAATGGAGCCAGATCCTGGCCGAGCTGGTCGCTGAGGGTCAGCTGGCTCCAGAAGTGGCGGCCGCCCACCCTGCGCTGATGTTCGCTGGCCTGGTCGGCTCCATCGACAACGACTTGGTGGGCACTGACATGACCATCGGTGCCGACACCGCCCTGCACCGGATCGTCTCGGCGATCGACGACCTGTCCAGCACTGCGGCCAGCCACCAACGCGGCTTCGTGGTCGAGGTGATGGGACGCCACTGCGGCTACCTGGCCCTGATGAGTGCCATCGCTGGCGGTTGTGACTACGTGTTGATCCCGGAAACCCCACCCGAGGCGGGCTGGGAGCAGAAGATGTGTGCTGAACTGCGGCGCGGACGCCAGGCCGGGCGGCGAGACTCGATGGTGGTGGTGGCCGAAGGCGCCTGCGACCGCCAAGGCCAGCCGATCACCTCTGGCTACGTCCGGCAGGTCATTCAGGACACCCTCAACGAGGATGCCCGCGTGACCATCCTCGGGCACGTCCAGCGCGGTGGGGCGCCCAGCGCCTACGACCGGTGGGCCTCAACTTGGTTGGGCCATGAGGCGGTCCTGGAAGTGCTCAACGCCACCCCGGGCACGACGGGCCCCGTGATCGGCTTCCGTGGCAACCGCATTCATCACGCCCCGTTGATCGAAGCCGTCGCCAAAACCCGCAAGGTGCCCGAGTTGATCGCTGCCGGCGACTACAACGCAGCGATGGAGTTGCGCGGCGGCTCCTTCACCGAGGCAGCGCGCATCTTCGCTGAGATGTCCAGTCCCAGCAGGGTCGATGCGGGTGCCGGTTCCAAGCGCATCGCGATCATTCACGGCGGCGGCTTGGCCCCCGGGATGAACGCTGCCGCGGCGGACGCCGTCCGGCTGGGGATCAGTCGTGGCCACACCATGCTCGGCATCCAGGGCGGCTTCCCGGGGCTGCGTGACGGCAAGATCACCGAATTGGAGTGGGCCGACGTCGAAGGATGGCTGGTCGGCGGGGCCGATCTGGGCACCCGGCGCACCGTCCCAACCGTTGAGGAGCTGTACCGAATCAGCCGCACTTTGGAAGACCAGAAGGTCGACGCCCTGCTGATGATCGGCGGCTGGAACGGGTACGAAGCCGCCCACCTAATGCATGCTGAGGCCGAAAGATTCCCGGCCTGCGGGCTGCCGATCGCCTGCCTGCCCGCGTCCATCGACAACAATCTGCCCGGATCGGAGCTGGCCATCGGCGCCGACACGGCGCTGAATGTGATCACCGAGGCGATCGACCGAATCAAGATGTCGGGGGCCGCCTCCAGGCGGGCCTTCGTGGTGGAAACGATGGGACGCCACTGCGGCTACCTCGCCTTGATGAGCGCCCTGGCAGGTGGCGCCGAACGGGTCTACCTGCACGAGGAGGGCATCAGCCTCAACGCGCTGATTGACGATGTCGAATGGTTGCGCAGCAGCTTCGCCGCTGGTCGCAAGCTGTTCTTGGCGGTCCGCAACGAGGAAGCCAACCCGCTCTACACCACCGACTTCCTGGCCCGACTGCTGGAGCAGGAAAGCCAAGGTCTGTACGACGTGCGCCAAAACGTGCTCGGCCACATCCAACAGGGCGGCAGCCCCAGCCCGTTCGACCGGCTGCTGGCCGTACGGCTGGTCTCGCGCGCCCTCGATCTGCTCAATGAAGGCTTCATCAATGCCAAGCCGGAGAGCTTCTACCTTGGTCTGGTGGAATCCAAGGTGACCGCCAGCCCATTGGCACACATGCTGGACGACATGGACACCACCTTCCGCCGCCCGAAGAACCAGTGGTGGTTGGCATTGCGGCCAGTGATGAAGGCGGTGGCCGATGCGCCCGTCTGAGCCATTTCGAGCAAAAAAGGGGTCATGATGCATTCAGTACCGCAGCCAGCGGTAGAGCGGATTGTGCCGGCGCCTGGCCACCCCCTGGTGGTCGGGGTGCGTCCTGGGCAGTCGGAGCTGGTGGCCCATACCGCTGCGGTTTGGGCGCTGGCCAGCGGGGCGAGTCTGTACTGCGCCTACGCAGATCCGAGCCGGCTGGCCGAGGAGGAGTTCGCCGACGGCACCGTCCGCCATGTCGGGATCGACCCAGATGGCGATGACGACGGTTGGCATCGCACTGAACAGCAACTGCGCGACTGGCTGACCGGCCTGGAGCTCGAGGTGCCCTGGGAGTTCCGCTATCTGGCCGGACGACCCGACCGGGCCCTCACCCACCTGGCTCGGGCGGTGGACGCTTGCGCCATCGTGGTCGGCGCGCGCCGTCCACACTCGGCCAGATTCGGGCTCGGCCGCTCCTTGGGCCAGGACCTCGCCAGGCACCAACACCGTCCGGTCCTGGCCGTGCCACTTGAAGTTGTGGACTGGAAGCTGCAGTGAGTCGAGTCGGCAATCTGGCTCTCATCGTGGTCGGCGGCATGCTGGGCACTGCCGCACGGGCCAGCCTTGAGGCAGCCGCACCGGCGGCCGTCGGCCAATGGCCCTGGACGACTTTCTGGATCAACATCTGCGGCTCGTTGCTGTTGGGATTGCTGCTAGAGGTGTTAGCCGCCGGGGACGATGTGGGCTGGCGGCACTCGATGCGCCTTGGGGTCGGTACTGGGCTTCTTGGCGGCTTCACCACCTACAGCGCCTTCTCGGTGGAGACTGTCGGGTTGCTGCACGCTGGCGCGTGGCCGTCCGGGCTGGGCTATCCGGTGGCCAGCGTCCTGATCGGCATCGCGTCCGCCGTGGTGGCCATGGTGGTGGTGCGCAAGCTGCGGGCCCTCAGGAAGGCATCATGATGCTGATCGCGCTTGCCGGTGGCCTCGGTGCACTGCTCCGGTTTCTGGTCGACGGCTGGGTAAACGCTCGGGCCAGGGCGTGGGTACCTCGGCTGGGCGCACCTCTGGGCACGGTGTTGATCAATGTCACCGGATCGCTGCTGCTGGGCTTGGCCGTGGGTTGGTTGATCGGCGCCGGGGACGACACCTGGGCACTGCCGATAGGCACCGGCCTACTGGGCGGATACACCACTTTCAGCACCGCCAGCGTCGAAGCCGCCCGCCTGATCCTGGCCGGACGGGGTCTGCTCGCTACCCTCCACGCTGGCGGAATACTGCTGGCCAGTGTGGGCGCGGCCGCCCTTGGTCTCTGGCTGGCGTCATAGGCGCCCTCACCCCGGCGAAAGTGCTCGAACCCACCCGTAACTTTCTGGGCAGCTCGCTCGGTTAACACCGTGAAGGCGTCCGCCAGCGCCTTCACTCAGTTCGAGAGAGTGACGAACCCCCCAAGAAAGAGGTTTCGCATGACCACCACCAAGCTGAGCCGCACCGTAGTCGGTGCGGTTCTGGCCGTCGTCCTAAGCACGTTCTCGCTGGCCCCGGCCGTCGCCGCCACCGCCCCGACCATCACCTGGGCCGGCGCGATCACCGAAGGTGCCAGCTACGTGTACGGCCAAGTTCCGGCCGCCAACACCTGCGCCGCGGTCGATGAAGCCGCTGCTGCTGTCGACTGCACCGTCTCCGGCTACGAGACCACCGTCGGCACCCACGTCCTCACCGCAACCGCCACGGCGGCTGAGGTCACCACCACCCAGACCATCAGCTACACCGTCACCGCCTGGACGCTGAAGGGCTTCTACCGTCCGGTGAAGATGGGCGAGAACGTCTGGAACAAGGTGAAGGCCGGTTCGGTCGTCCCGCTGAAGTTCAAGGTTTACACCGGCGCGACCAAGGCGACCAGCACCTCGGTGGTCACTGGCTTCACCTCCCAGCTGGTCTCGTGCACCGACGCGACGGCCACCGCTGATCCGGTGCCGCTGACCATGACCAAGAAGGGCTACGCCCTGAAGTACCGCGACGGCGCCTTCCGGAAGAACTGGAAGACCGCCAAGGCGGCCAAGGTCACCAAGACCGTCACCAAGGTGACCCACAAGGGCAAGAAGACCATCGTTAAGAAGGTCAAGGTCAAGGTGACTGCCTGCTACGTGGTTACCGTCACCACCGACGACGGCTCGGCGCTCAAGGCGCTGTTCCGCCTGCGCTGATCCAGGCCGGACTCAGGCCCGCAGGCCTGAACCGAAGCAGGGCCCGTAGCTACTCGCTGCGGGCCCTGCTTCCTTCACCAGGCTAGTGCGCACCTACCTTCGAGGCCGCGGTAACACCGCCTACGACGTTCTGTAGTAGTTCTTCCTCCGTTCCAATCACAGAGGACTGTCGGTCACTTTGGACCACTGGGATGGGTCACGACCCCGGCTGCTGACCGGAATCGGCTGGTCGGGTATCCGCCGGGGCTGATCACG
Source organism: Propionicimonas sp. (assembly GCA_013791955.1). Classification (GTDB taxonomy): domain Bacteria; phylum Actinomycetota; class Actinomycetes; order Propionibacteriales; family Propionibacteriaceae; genus Propionicimonas. Next base: position 129,388 of record VMSW01000005.1, on the reverse strand, counting down.
AGAGGAACTCATGTCCCGACGTAGCTTCAGACTGGCCGCGACTGCGATTGTCGGCACCATCGCACTCACCGCCGCTCCGTTGACCACCGCCACTGCATGCGGCAACAGCAGCAGCGACATGGACTACAAGATCGCTAATCCCTACGCAGGGGTCAACTGGCATTGGCAGCAGTACAAAGCCGGATTCCACAACCACACCACCGAGTCCGATGGCGGCAACACCGCCACCGAGATGCTCGAGACTGCCTACTCGCTCGGCTTCAACGTCTACGCGATGACCGACCACAACGTCGTCAACACCACCTGGGACCGCACCGACACCGCTCACGCGCAGGCTGATCCCAACTACTACCTGACCACCGAGCGCATGATCGAGATGAACACCGGCGTCGGCCGGGACGGACAGGCCGGCATGATCGGGATTCCCTACTCCGACGAGCAGTCGCAGGCCGACCACCTCAATACCTTCTGGACGAACTGGAACAACTCCAGCGGCGCCACTCTCGAATCCAAGACCGCCCACGTCGACGAGATGAACAAGGCCTCCGACGCAGCGTTGAAGCCGCTGATGCACATCAACCACCCCGGCCGGTATTACGGCGGCAGCAACACCACCACCGGTGGCGCGGCTGCGACCGATCCGGTGAAGGTTGCCCGCTACGTCGGGCTGTTTGAGAAGTACCCCGACACGCTGGTCGGCATGGAGATCGTCAACAAGGTCTCCGACGGTGACTCCTACTCCGACCGCATCCTGTGGGACTCGGTGCTGCAGGAGACCCTTCCTGAGCGCAACGTCTCCGGTTTCGCCAATGACGACGCTCATTCCACCAGCGCGCTGGGCTACGACTACAACCGGCTGCTCATGCCCGCCCTAACCGAGGCGAACATCCACGACACGCTGATGTCGGGCGCGTTCTACTCCACCGCCCTGGTGGCCAAGCGCGAGCTGGGCTCGAGCTTCAAGGGCGACCGCACCAAGCCCGCTCCGACGATCACCCGCATCTCGGTGAACGAGGCCAAGGACACCATCACGATCCAGGGCACCAACTACAACACCATCGAGTGGATCGCCGACGGCAAGGTGGTGGCCACCGGGAACACGGTGGATCTGGACAAGGTGGCTGCGGGCGTCGACAACTACCTCCGCGCCCAGTTGAAGGGCGACAACGGCATCTCGTTCACCAACGCCTTCGGTGTGGAGCTGAACACCAAGTCGCACCACGGCCACTACCTGAGCGAGGCTGAAGCGGCCGCTGTTGCTCTCGCCTCGGTGGATCGCACCACGGCACAGGTGAGCGTTACCCGCGTGTTCGGCACCAAGTGGGGCCAACAGGTCTTCGCAGTGAAGATCACCACCCTCGTGGACGGCCAGCCCGCCACCACCGTGGTGAAGGTCGACGCCAGGACTGGCGAGATCTGCTGAACCTTCTACCCAACGCAGTGCAGGGCCGCCACCTCGATTGGGTTTCGAGGTGGCGGCCCTTTCCTACGCGGCAACGCGATAGCTGCTCGGATTCGGGCTACCGAGATCTGTCCGTTCCAGCGATCATTCCGCCTCGCCGACCAGAACGTCGCCCTGGGCAACCTTGGCGTGGCGCATGCCCAGGAAGCTCAAGATAGCCAGCACCACGGCGCCGACGAAGGCCGCCGCCGCTGCGATCCCCGCGATTACTCCCATGGTGCCGAAGGCGTAGGCAGTGAGCAGAATGCTGCGCAAGGTGTCACCCATGAACATGGTCTGGCGCAGGTCGCCTAGCTCCTTCACCTTGGCCGGATCGGCGGCGGGGTCCTTAGCCAGCTTGAGGTATTCGTTGCTGACCTCGCCGTAGGTCCGTCCACCACCCAGCGCAGTGAGGTGCGCTTGGATGTAATGATCGGCAAAGGCCTTCGCCTGCGCACCGGTGGTCATCGGCTGGCCCGCGAACGGCGCCAGAGCCGCTTGATCGGCTGGCGACAGGTTTGCGTAGGCGGCCTGGGTGGGCATCGTGACCTTCTGGGCGGCCAGTTGATCAGAGACCTGGCCACCGATGAATGTACTTGCGACGGCGAGCAGACCTCCCGCCACCAAGAGAACGGCGGCTAGGGCGAGGCCGATCCACGAAACCAATCGATCGAGCGCGCTGCGTTTCATTGGGAGCACCTTCCACTATTGGTTGAATCGTCAATGATTAACCGTTGAAAGATTACCACCGTCGGGGCAGCATTACCTCTAGTCAGGCCAAAGTACCCGGTGCGTAAAGTGCCCAAGAACACGTCCGCCGTCCGCCCAAGACTGCCGTCCGCCCAAGACTGGGGACGGTTCCAATTAGCGCTGCGCCAATTGGAACCGTCGCCTTGTCGAGCAGGAGTCAGGCGGTGAAGGTGGCGGTGTCGATCACAAAGCGGTAGCGGACGTCGGAGTGCACCACTCGGTCGTAGGCGGCGTTGATGTCCTCGCCACCGATGACCTCAATTTGGGCAGCCAGGCCGTGCTCGGCACAGAAGTCGAGCATCTCTTGGGTTTCGGCGATCCCGCCGATCTCTGAGCCGGCCAGGATGCGGCGTTGGCCAACCAAGCCGCCCAACGACAACGCCACTGGGTGTTCCGGCAGACCGACATCCACCAAGGCACCACCGGTGACCAGGCAATCGATCAAGCCGTTGAGATCCTGCTCGCCGGAGATCGTGGAGACGATGAGGTCAAAGCGCTTGCGCAGCTTCTTCAGCGTGCCGGGCTCGCTGAGGGCGAAATACTCCGTGGCACCGAACTTGCGACCATCGGTCTCCTTCGACAGGGTCTGCGAGATCACGGAAACCTCGGCGCCCATCGCCGCCGCGATCTGGACGCCCATGTGACCCAGGCCTCCCATGCCGACGATCGCCACCCGCTTGCCCGGGCCGGCACCCCAGCGCTTCAGCGGGGAGTACATCGTGATACCAGCGCACAGCAGCGGAGCGCTTTGAGCCAAGTCGATTTCTTCGGGGATCCGGCACAGGTAGTCCTGCTCCACCGTGATCGCGGTGGAGTAGCCGCCCGCGGTCGGCAGACCGTCGCGTCCGGTGGAGTTGTAGGTCCAGATCGTGCCCCCCGTGCCGTCGCAGAACTGCTCCTCGCCACGCTGGCAAGCCTGGCACTCCCCACAGGAGTCGACGAAACAACCCACACCAACCCGGTCACCGACTTTGAACCCGGTGACCGCCGAACCGACTTCGCGCACTATGCCGGCGATCTCGTGGCCTGGCACCAGCGGATAGCTGATATCGCGACCCCACTCACCACGCGCGGTGTGAATATCGGAGTGGCAGATACCGGCGAAGCTGATGTCGAACAGCACCTCGGTTGGGCCGGGCTCGCGTCGCTCGATGGTGGTACGGGAGAACGTCCCGGTGGGCGAGTCGATTGCGTAGGCAAGTGCCTGGGGCATTGGTGGCTCCTTACAACTGAGGCTGAGGGTCCATTCTCCCCCCTGCCAACTCGGCCAACCCAACGGCAGCCAAAGTTGTACTCATCACGCACTCGACCCCACCCCCGGACGGGGATGGGGTCGAGTCAGCGCCGGAGAATCAGCCCTCGTTGCTGAGCCATTCATAGTGCTTGAACCGGATATTGGCGTCGTCCTGTGCCTGCTCGGCCATCTTCTCGGCCAACTCCGGGTTGGCCCGGTTGACCGACTTGTACCGGGTCTCCTTGCCGTAGAAGTCCGCCATCGAAGAGGACGGGGCCTTCGAATCCAGCTTGAACTGCGGGTTGGCGCCGGCCGTGGGCTCCGGGTGGTACCGGTACAGCGGCCAGTGACCCGAGGTCACTGCCTCCTTCATATGGTCGGCAGTGTTGGCCAGATCGATGCCGTGGGCGATACAGGTCGAGTAGGCCAGAATCAGCGACGGGCCGGGGTAAGCGGCCGCCTCCAAGAATGCCCGGACGGTCTGCACCTCGTTGGCGTTGATGGCGATCTGAGCCACATAGACATCGCGGTAGGCCTTGGCGATCATGCCCAGGTCCTTCTTACGTCCGGGCTTGCCACCAGCAGCGAACTTGGCGGTCGCACCACGCGGGGTCGCCTTGGACGCCTGGCCGCCGGTGTTGGAGTACACCTCAGTATCGAGCACCAACACGTTGATGTTCTGCCCCGAAGCGAACAGGTGATCCAGGCCACCGAAGCCGATGTCGTAGGCCCAGCCGTCGCCACCGACCACCCACACCGAGGTGGGCACCAGCGCTTCGACGATCACACTGAGCACCTCGACGCCGGGGACGCCGGTGTTGGCGGCAAGGGCGACCTTCAGCTCCGCGACGCGCTCGCGCTGCTCGGCCACCGCGGTCTCATCGACCACGCTGATCTCGGTCGAAGTGATCGCGGCCACGAACTCATCGGCCAAGCCCAAGGCCCCGGCCAACTCAGTGACCAGCGAGCGAGCCTGCGCAGCCCGCTCGCTGACACCCAGCTCCAGACCCATGCCGAACTCGGCGTTGTCCTCGAACAGGGAGTTGTTCCAGGCCGGGCCACGGCCATCAGCGTTCTTCGACCAGGGCGTGGTAGGCAGGTTGCCGCCGAAGATGGACGAACAACCGGTCGCGTTCGCCACCACCATGCGGTCACCCAGCAGCTGGCTGACGAGCTTCAGGTAGGGGGTTTCGCCACAGCCGGAGCAGGCGCCGGAGAACTCGAACAGCGGCTCAAGCAGCTGCGAACCCTTCACCGTGTCGGTCCGAACCGTCTTGCGATCGGTCTCGGGCTGCGACAGGTAGTAGTCGAAGCCGATCCGTTGCGCATCGCGAACATCTTCGGCTGGCACCATGTCGAGGGCCTTGTGGTTCGGATCAGTCTTGGACTTGGCCGGACACACCGAAACACACACTGTGCAACCGGTGCAGTCATCCGGGGCCACCTGAATAGTGAGCCGGGTGCCTTCGGGGAAGTCCCGACCCATGGTGGCTTTGGTCTCAAACTCGGCCGGCGCACCAACGATGGATTCGGGAGTGAAGGTCTTCATCCGGATCGCCGCGTGGGGACAAGCCAGAGTGCACTTGCCGCAGTCGATACACAGGCTGGCATCCCATTTCGGCAGCTCGGTGGCCAGGCCACGCTTCTCCAGCTTGGCGGTGCCAGTCGGGAAGGTACCGCCGGGTGGCATGGCCGAGACCGGCAGGAGTTCACCCTCACCAGAAATCAGCCGCTTCACCGTGGCCAAGGTGGCGTCATCGGCCTGCATCATGTCCGCTGGCGTCTCGACGGTGGCCGGAGCCGCGCCGATCTTCAGCTCCGAAAGCGAAGCGATCGCGCTGTCGATGGCGTCCAGGTTTGCCTGCACCACGGCCGGGCCGCGCGCGGCGTAGCTCTTGGCAGCGCTGTCCTTAGCCAGGGCCAGTGCCTGCTCAACCGGCAACACATCGGAGAGCCCGAAGAAGCAGGCCTGCATGACGGTGTTCACCCGCTTGCCCAGACCAGCGGCCCGAGCCACCGCCATCGCGTCGATGGTGTAGACCTTCAGACCCTTGGCGATGATCGCAGTCTGAACCGCCGGGGTCAGCTTGCCCCACAGCTCCTCAGGTGCGTACGGCGCAGCCAACAGGACGGTGGCGCCAGGCTTGGCGATGTCGAGCACCGGCAGCTGGCTGAGCAATCCGAACTGGTGCACGGCTACGAAGTCGGCCTGCTCGATCAGGAAGGGATCGTTGATCGGATCCGGGCCAAAGCGCAGGTGCGAGACCGTGGTCGAACCGGACTTCTTCGAGTCGTAGACGAAGTAGCCCTGCGCAAAGAGGTCGGTGTGCTCACCAATCAGCTTGACCGAGTTCTTGTTCGCGCCAACGGTGCCGTCCGAGCCCAGACCATAGAAGACGGCTTGACGGGCCCGGGTGGGCAGCGTGAAGGAGGCGTCGGTCGCCAGGCTGAGGTGAGTCACGTCGTCGACGATGCCAACAGTGAACCGGCGGCGGGCCGACTCACCGGCCACCAGCGCGCTCAACTCGTTGAATACTGCCGCGACATCACGCGGGGTGAACTCCTTCGAGCCCAAGCCATAGCGGCCACCGATCACTCGAGGACCACCCGGTCGGTACTCAGCCAGGGTGGCCACGGTGTCGAGGAAGAGCGGCTCGCCCAGGGCGCCGGGCTCCTTGACCCGGTCCAGCACCGCGACGGCCTTGACGGTCGCCGGCAGCGCGGCGACGAACTCCTCAGCTGGGAACGGCCGGTACAGCCGGACCACCAGGACGCCGACCTTCTCATCGGCCTTGACCAGCTCGGCCACAGTGCTGCGGACGGTGTCGGTGCCCGAGCCCATGATCACCACGACCCGCTCGGCGTCTGGCGCTCCGTAGTACTCGACCAGGTTGTAGCGACGGCCGGTGAGGGCGTAGAACTCGTCCAGCTTCGCCGCGACGATGCCCGGCACAGCCTCGTAGAACGGGTTGGCGGCTTCGCGTCCCTGGAAGAAGACATCGGGGTTCTGGGCGGTGCCACGCAGCACCGGCTCGCTCGGCTGCATCGCCCGAGCGCGATGTTCCAGCACCTTGGCGTCATCAACCAGCGAGCGCAGCTCGTCATCGGACAGGATCCGAATGCGGTTCACCTCATGGCTGGTCCGGAAGCCGTCGAAGAAGTGCAGGAACGGCAGCCGAGCCTCCAGGGTGGCCGCGTGCGAGATCGCAGCCATGTCGTGCGCCTCCTGCACGCCATTGGCGGCCAGGATCGCCCAACCGGTGACCCGGGCGGCCATCACGTCGGAGTGGTCACCGAAAATGCTCAGCGCATGGGTTGCGACCGCGCGGGCGGCCACGTGGAGCACCGCCGGGGTGAGCTCGCCGGCGATCTTGTACATGTTGGGCAGCATCAGCAGTAGGCCCTGCGAGCTGGTGAAGGTGCTACCAAGGGCGCCGGCCTGGATCGCGCCGTGCAGAGTGCCTGCTGCGCCAGCCTCGGACTGCATCTCGATGATGCGCGGCACCGAGCCCCAAACGTTCCGCTTTCCCTTGGAACTCCACACGTCGGCGAACTCACCCATCGGAGAGGCCGGGGTGATCGGGTAGATGGCGCAGATGTCGCTCAAGCGATGTGCAACCGAGGCAGCCGCCTCGTTGCCGTCGACGCAGGACCACTTGGCGCCGATTTCGCGCGTGGACGGGTTCTGGGTGGCGTCGTTGCCAGTCGCTGTCGGTGTGACAAGTGCGGTCATGGATGCTCCTTGGATTTGGCCTAGTTCAGTATCAACCTGTAACGCAGCAACTGCAGCCGAAAGGGGAAGATATGCATCTTCATCGGCTGCAGCGCACGGAGTTCAGGTCGGCCCGCGAGGAGGTGAGTAGTTACCTCGCTGATCTGCTCGTTCGAACGCTCGGGGTCTATGCCTCGGTTCGGGTACGCGCCACCGGTGGGGGTTCGCCCAAGTGGTGACAGTTCAGGGCTTTGATTGCCGGAAGGTTACCGGTCTATTACGTCCCCGGCTAGTCCCAAATTTTGACCCAGTCTTGTTCTGACAAGGTTAGATTGTCAGGACCTTACCCCGTCCGGGGTCACTGATCACTCCTCCGGATGGGCCCGTCCCGGGCTGTGCTCGCCTCGGGTGAGCGGTTCAACCACCCAGTAGACGGCGCTGGCCCCAATGCCTGCCACCAACCACCCCAACGAATTTCGTCCCAACCAGGTCTCAGCCAGCGGACCAGCGAACCAGGTCGTCTCACCCACCTTCACCGCCGTACACAACAATCCGAAGACGGTGCCGGCCAGCCAGGCCCCAATTGCGGGCCAGTGGAAGCCGTGGTGGAACCAGTAGGGGCTCTCCGGGCTGGTGTCGGTTAGATCCTCGGCGAACAGGTTGCGCCGCAGCAGCAGATCCAGCCCGAAGACTCCGACCCAAGCCACCAGTGGCAGGGCAAACAGTGCGATCAGGGCGGAAAACGCCTGCGAACTGAAGTCGTCACCGCTGACTGAACGCACCACGACAATCGTCACCGTGCCCAAGGCAACCACGGCGGCGCTGATCAACAGGGTCTTTGGCCGCGACAGCGGCACTCCGGTCGCCTGAAGGCTCAAGCCGGAGGAGTACATCGCCAAGTCGGCTGCGGTGAGTAGGCCGAGCACAGCCACGATCAAGTAGGGAACAAGCAGCCACTCCGGCAGGGCCAGGCCGACGGCCTCGCTGTTCCCGAGGGCGAGCACGGCTCCGGTGGAGATGAGTAGGACCAGCGGTGCGCCGGATCCGAGCAGCGTTACGCCAAACAGCTTGCGCTCTGAGGTGTCGGCGGGCAGGTATCGGGTGTAATCGGCTCCGGCCGACATCCAGCTGACTCCCGTGCCAGCGGCGATAACCCCGATCCCAGCCAGCACCGAAACGAAGTCTCCGCCTGGGGCAGCCATCGCGATCGGCCAGTCGACGTTGGCCAGAGCCACCACGCACAGGACGGCGGTGAGACCGCCCAGCGTCCAACCCAGCCATTTCTGAACCAACATGATCAAGGTGTGCCCGAAGTAGCTGACCGCGGCCGCACCGGCGACCAGTAGCAACGCGACCGGGATGGTGAGCCACGGCTCGACGGGGAAACCGAGTATCTCGACGATGTTGGCCAGGGCGAAAGTGGCCATCGTGCACATCACGACTTCCAGCCCGGTCAGCACCGCCCACGAGATCGCTGCTGGGGCGAGATTGCCACGGACGCCGAAGGTAGCCCGAGAGGCCACCATCGTGGGCGCACCGCTGAGTGGACCGGCCAGGCTGACCAGCGCGACGAAGGCGAAAGAGCCAGCCGAGCCGACCGCCGCCACGATGATCGTCTGCCAGAAGTTGAGGCCCAGGCCCGTCACCAGACCCGACCCGAGAGTCACCCCGAGGACGCCGATGTTGGCGGCCAGCCAGGTCCACAAGATGCTGCGGGTAGTGCCGTGGCGGGCATCGGCCGGAACCGGCTCTAGGCCGCGTTCCTCCACTTGCCACAGCGTCGGGGCCTCCTCTGGGGCGGCCCGACGGAATTTTTCACCCACGAAACCTGAGAATAAGCCAAAGATGACCCAAACGCCGATTCGCCCGCGACCGCCACCTGACTCATCCCGGCCGGGTCGCGCCGCCATCGGTTGGGCAGGTAGTCTTGATTCTGGTTCCCCGCGCGGCGGTACCTCGCCCAACTCCCCCAGGGTCGGAAGACAGCAAGGGTAAGTGAGCTCTTCCGGGTGCGCGGGGGCCGCTGCAATTTCGCCGGCGGACAGCTGTCGGTAGCAACCGTTAGGGTTCAACCGTGGACTCCGAAGACGACGACTTTTTCGAGGCTGAGCCCTACGACCCGCAGAACGGCCCCGACCTCTTCGGCCTTGCCGAGCCCGAGATTGCTGACGTCCCCGACGACGCGACCGAGGCCACCGGCCGGCGCCGCTCCGAAGAAGAGGTCACCGCCTCCCTGATGGAGGTGGTGGACGCACTGCGCGAGCCGGCTCAGACGATCTCCCGTCCCGAGACTCCGCTAGCTCTCTACCGGCGGTATCGTCCGGAAAACTTCGCCCAGGTCATCGGCCAGGAGCATGTCACCGACCCACTGCAACGCGCCTTGGTGAACAACCGGGTCAACCACGCCTACCTGTTTTCCGGCCCGCGAGGTTGCGGGAAGACCACCAGCGCCCGGATTCTGGCCCGCTGCCTGAACTGCGCCGAGGGGCCGACCCCCACCCCGTGCGGGATGTGCCAGTCCTGTCGCGACCTGGCCAGAGGGGGCTCGGGCAGCATCGATGTGATCGAGATCGACGCGGCCTCCCACGGTGGCGTCAACGAAGCTCGTGACTTGCGGGAGCGAGCCTTCTTCGCCCCGGTGCACAGCCGCTACAAGGTCTACATCATCGATGAGGCCCACATGGTCACCAAGGAGGGATTCAACGCCCTACTGAAGGTGGTCGAAGAGCCACCGCCGCATGTGAAGTTCATCTTTGCCACGACCGAACCGGAAAAGGTGCTGGGCACGATCCGCTCCCGCACCCACCACTATCCGTTCCGGCTGGTACCGCCGAAGACGCTGTCGGCCTACCTCGCTGAGCTCTGCGAAGCCGAGGGAATCGCCGTGGAATCGACCGTGCTGCCGCTGGTGGTACGAGCTGGTGCCGGTTCAGTGCGCGATTCGCTGTCGGTTCTTGACCAGTTGCTCGGCGGTGCTGCCGAGGGTGGGGTTAGCTACCGGCAGGCCACCGCATTACTGGGCTACACCCCTGATGCTTTGTTGGACGAGATCATCGATGCCTTCGCCGCAGGTGATGCCCAAGGGGTGTTTGCCGCCGTTGAGAAGGTGATCGAGATCGGCCAGGATCCGCGGCGCTTCGCCGAAGACCTCCTGCGCCGGTTGCGCGACCTGATCATCGTGGCTGCCGTACCCGAAGCCCTCAGCAGTGGGTTGGTCGATGTCTCCGGCGATCAGGCAGAGCGATTGATTGCCCAGGCTGATGCGTTGGGGTCCGGCGAACTCACCCGGGCGGCCGAAGTGATGGCCGTTGGGTTGACCGAGATGCGCGGCACCACTGCCCCGCGGCTGCACCTGGAGTTGATGTGCGCCCGGGTGCTCCTGCCTGGGGCCGATACCGACGGCCGCGGCCTGCACGCCCGGCTGGATCGGCTGGAGCGCCGAATGAATATCGCCACTGCCGGGACCGAGGCCCCGGTCGCCACCGTCGCCACCGGCACTGCGGTCGCCGAACCGAGCCACCTCCCTGAGCCCGCAGTTGAGCCCGCCACGTCCCGTCCCGCGCGGGGTCGAAGCCGAGCTACTGAAGCGGCCCCTACTCCGGACGCCGCCCCTGATACCGTCCCGGCACCAACCGAGCGCCCCGAGGCGAGGCGCCAAGACGAGCAGACGCCAACTTCGCAGCCGGCCGAAAAACCTCAACTGCCCAACCCGGAACCCCGGCAGGCTCCCGTACCACCAGCGGCGGTCGGCGATCCGTCCGCCCTAGGTTCGGCCGATCTGCGGCGGCTTTGGCCGCAGGTATTGGACAACGTGAAGGGCCGCCGCCGGTTCACTTGGATCCTGCTCAGCCAAAACTCCAAGGTGGTCGAACTGCGCGAGGGTGTGTTGACCCTCGGTCTGGCCAACCCGGGCGCTCGGGAGAGCTTCGCCAAGGGCGGCAGCATCGAAGTGCTCCGCGAAGCGATCCTCGAAGTGGTCGGCGCCGCAGTTCAGATCGAGACGATCGTTGATGCCACCGCCGAAGCCGAAGCGGTCCCCGCCCCGGCTCCCAGCGAAGCGCCGCCCACCCCTGCGCCGCGTTCGGAGGCGGCCAAAGCCGCCCGCGCCAGCCTTCGTCCGACCCGAAACCGGCCCAGCCCGCAGACCGCAGACGAACCCGAGCCAGAGCCCGACCGCGACGACGCCGAAGTAACCGGAGATGCGGCCAGCACCGAGGAACTACTGATGAAGCACCTCGGTGCGGAACTGATCGACCCGTCGTGAGCTAGCCGTAGCATGGCTGCGGCTCACTATTTAAAGGAGTACCGATGTTCGACCCCGGATCGATGGACCTGGCCGGCCTACTGGCTCAGGCGCAGGAGTTGCAGGCCCAACTGGAGCGGGCCCAAGCCGAACTCGGCGCCATGACTGTCACCGGCACGGCTGGCGGCGGCCTGATTGAGGCGACCGTTACCGGCACCGGCGAACTGGTTGGACTCGTGATCAAACCCGAGGCAATCGACCCGGCCGACGCCGAAACCCTGGCCGATTTGATCGTGGCTGCGGTGCGGGATGCAAATCACCAGGCGGTAGCCCTGGCGCAGGCGACGATGCCGCCCATGCCCGAGATGGGCGTCTAACCACCACATGTACGAAGGTCCGATCCAGAACCTCATCGACGAGCTGGGACGGCTGCCAGGCGTCGGCCCCAAGGGCGCCCAGCGGATCGCGTTCTACATCCTGTCCACTGACGCCGATGATGTGCAGCGGCTGGCTGACGCACTTCGGGAGGTGGCCGAGAAGGTGCGGTTCTGCCAGACCTGCTTCAACATCTCCGAAGAGACCACCTGCCGGATCTGCCAAGACGTGCGCCGCGATCGCACCGCCATCTGCGTCGTGGAGGAATCCAAGGACGTTGGCGCCGTCGAGCGCACGCACGAGTTCCGCGGCCTCTACCACGTGCTGGGCGGGGCGATTAGTCCGATCGACAACATCGGGCCCGCCGATCTGCACATCCGAGAACTCCTCACCCGGCTGGCCGACGGCACCGTGACCGAGGTGATTCTGGCCACCGACCCGAATCTTGAGGGCGAAGCGACTGCCACCTATATCTCCCGGCTGCTGATCGACACCGATGTGGTGGTCTCGCGGTTGGCCAGCGGATTGCCGGTGGGTGGTGATCTGGAGTATGCCGACGAGGTCACGCTCGGCCGAGCCTTCGTGGGTCGCCGCCGAGTGAACGATCCTCGCTCGTGATCGGCATCGCGGCCGTTCGGCTGATTGCCACCGATCTGGACGGCACGTTGCTGCGTCCAGACAAGACCATCTCCCGACGCACCATGGCCGCCCTACGCGGCGCTGCCGATGCTGGCCTGCGGCTGGTGGCGGCCACCGGGCGCCAGCCAGGCTCACTGCCGGTGGATCTGGACACCTGCGGATTCGGCCACGTGCTGGGGGCCAATGGCGCGATCTGCGTCGATCAGGCCACCGGCGAGATCCTCTTCGAAGAGCTGATCAGTCTCGAAACGGTGCAGGCAATTGCCACCGTCCTGCGCCGGGAACTGCCGGCCGCGAGGCTGTCGGCCGCCCGCGACCACGGCCGACGGTATGCGGTCGAGCCGGGCTACACCGAGCTGATCCATGGCGACGAAAAGGTGCCTGACCGCTACTTGCAGCAAGAACCCGCCGAGGCGGTGGCCAGCGAAGCGACCTTGAAGCTGAGCATTCGCCACCCGGAGCTGACCTCAGCGCAGCTACTCAGCACCATCACCGCTTTCGGGCTGGCTGGCTTTCACGCGACCACCTCTGGTGCGCCGTTTGTGGAGATCAGCGGCCCGGGGGTGACCAAGGCCAGCGGCCTGGTTCGGCTGTGCGCCCTGCTTGGCGTGGACGCGTCGGCGGTTCTAGCAGCCGGGGACGCCAGCAATGACCTGGAGATGATCCGCTGGGCCGGGCGCGGGGTGGCGATGGGCAACGCGACCGAGGAACTAAAGGCTGTCGCTGACGAGGTGACAGCCGCCAACACCGAAGATGGCCTGGCTATCGTGGTGGAATCCCTGCTGATCGAACGGAAGAGCCGATGGAACCGACACCCGACCGCGTCCTGACTGCCTGGGCCGCCGACTGTGCCGAGCACGTGCTGGCCCAGTTCCCCGACTTCGCCGATGACGCCGCTCAGACCGCAATTGCCGCCGCGCGGGCCTGGGCCGTTGACGGCGAAGACTTGGACGCCTGCCGGGACGCCGCTTACGCCGCCCACCTTTCCGCTCGCGAACTGGCCGAGGCCGGCTACCACGCGGTAGCCAATGCCGTCCGGGCAGCCAGTAACGCCGCGGCCAGCGCAGATGATTCAGCCCTGGCCGAGGCGGGCGCCGATTACGCCCTGGAGGCCATCAGTGGCAACAGCGCGCCGTGTGAGTTCCAGCACAATCTCGAAGCTGAGCGCCGCTGGCAGTGGGAGCAGCTGCCTGCATCGCAACGAGGTCAGGTGTTTGAGGCCGAGCCGCCCGAGCCTGGCGCTGCTGCCTGCGCGATCTAGGCAGTTCGACCCCCGCCAAGGAAGTTCGGAAGCTATTCACAGCTTCCACACAGCCTCGCGACGCATCTTGGAGTCGAGCCGTTAAGGAAAAGGAGGCTCAGATGCGTTACACGCCAATGCCTGGCCCGAATGGGATGGGATTCCTGTTCGGCATCGCCGGATTCGTCGGCACGCTGCTGCTGATCGCCATCGCCGTTGTGCTGGTGATCTACTTCGCCCGTCGCAACAAGAACAGTCCGGTGGCCGCACCAGGACAGCGTCCGCCAGCCCAGTCGGCCCTCCATATCTTGGACGAGCGGCTGGCCAGTGGACAGGTCGAGATCGAGGACTACCTGAACCGCAGGGCCGCTCTGCTCGGGCAAGTGCCTCAACAGCCCCAATGGACGTCCACGGCTGCACCTGATGCGCCTACCACCGAACAGCCCGAGGCTCCCGCCAAGGACTGACCCAAGCTGTGGCCCGTCCGCGCTCTTCGGGCCACCTGAGCCCCCGGCAGTTCTGCCGGGAGGGTGCGGAAGTGCCCGCAACTGGACGGACGCCGATGGCCCGGCGTCCGTCCAGTTCGTTTTGAACCACCCGATGCTGGCCAGCTTCACCGACTGCCCCCATCCGGAGTGGGCCTAACGCGGGCTGCCACTGCGGGAAATGGGCAGCCCAGCCGCACCCAAGCTAGAATCGTCGAGTCGCAAGGCGCTGATGGGGCCATCACCCCGGAGCCGCCGGAAGAACGGAGCTTCGGCTCCCATTAGAACCGGCCGCGGCGAGCAATCAAGAGGGGCGCCGTCGGCGTCCAAGGAGGGTGGTACCGCGGGGCCTGGCCTCGTCCCTTCGTCCCATTGAGTAGACGAAGGACCACCCATGACCATCGAATCTGCGCCCGCTGGCAACTACCGCCCGGTGCCGACCAGCATCGACCTGCCGGCGATGGAGCGCGAGGTCCTCGACTTCTGGGAAGCCAACGACACTTTCGCCGCTTCACTGGCTGCCACCGCCGACGGTGCGCCGTGGACCTTCTATGAAGGCCCGCCGACCGCCAACGGCATGCCCGGCACTCACCACATCGAGGCGCGGGTGTTCAAGGACGTGTTCCCCCGCTTCAAGACCATGCAGGGCTTCCGGGTCGACCGGAAAGCCGGCTGGGACTGCCACGGCCTGCCGGTTGAGCTGGCAGTGGAAAAGGAGTTGGGCTTCAACGGCAAGCCCGATATCGAGGCGTACGGAGTGGAGCCGTTCAACGCCAAATGCCGCGAATCGGTGAGCCGACACGTGGGCGAGTTCAGCGAGCTGACTCGCCGAATGGGCTACTGGGTCAACCTGGACGAGGCCTATTGGACGATGAGCCCCGACTATGTGGAGTCGGTGTGGTGGGCGCTGAAGCAGATCCACAGCAAGGGCCTGCTGGTGGAGGACTACCGGGTGGCCCCTTACTGCCCGCGTTGCGGCACCACGCTGAGCGATCACGAGCTGGCCCAGGGCTATGAAGACGTCTCCGATCCCAGCGTGTATGTGCGCTTCCCGCTGACGTCCGGACCGCTGGCGGGCAAGGCTTCCCTGCTGGTGTGGACCACCACGCCGTGGACGCTGGTGAGCAACACCGCCGCCGCAGTGCACCCGGAGGTGACCTATGTGGTGGCCACCCAGGACGTGCCGGGCGGCGAATCGCTGGTGTTGGCCGAGGCCTTGGCCGAGAAGGTGCTGGGCGAGGGCTGGCTACTGGGCCAAACCTTTGTTGGCAAACAGATGGAGTACTGGACCTACTCCCGCCCGCTGGACCTGATCGACTTTCCTGATGTCGTCGGCGGCACCCACTACATCTTGATGGCCGATTACGTGACCACCGAGGACGGCACCGGCGCGGTGCATGAAGCACCGGCCTTCGGTGAGGTCGACATGGAAGTCTGCCGCGCCTATGGCCTGCCGCTGGTGAACCCGGTGCGTCCCGATGGCACCTTCGAAGAGGGCCTCGATTTGGTGGGCGGGTTGTTCTTCAAGGACGCCGACCAGGTGGTCATCGACGATCTCACCGCCCGTGGGGTGATGTTCAAAGTCGAGTACCACACGCACTCCTATCCGCACTGCTGGCGTTGCCACACCGCGCTGCTCTACTACGCCCAGCCGAGCTGGTACATCCGCACCACCGCGATCAAAGACGCACTGCTGCGGGAGAACGCTGGCACCAACTGGTACCCCGAGCACATCAAGTGGGGCCGCTATGGCGACTGGCTGAACAACAACATCGATTGGGCGCTGTCGCGCTCCCGCTACTGGGGCACCCCGCTGCCGATTTGGCGCTGCGAAGACGGACATCAGACGTGCGTGGGCTCGCGCGCGGAGCTGAGCGAACTGGTCGGGACTGATCTGGCCGGGCTCGATCCGCACCGTCCATTTGTGGACGAGGTGAGCTTTGCCTGCCCGACCTGCCGAAAGCCGGCACATCGGGTGCCGGAAGTGATCGATGCCTGGTTCGATTCCGGCGCGATGCCGTTCGCGCAGTGGGGCTACCCGTGGGCTGAAGGATCGGCTGAGGTCTTCGCCACGGCCTACCCGGCCGACTTCATCTGTGAGGCCATCGACCAAACCCGGGGCTGGTTCTACTCGCTGATGGCCATCGGCACCCTGGTGTTCGACGAGTCGAGCTATCAGAACGTGCTCTGCCTTGGCCACATCCTGGCCGAGGACGGCCGGAAAATGAGCAAGCACCTTGGCAACATCTTGGAGCCAATTCCACTGATGGACGCCCACGGGGCCGATGCCGTCCGCTGGTTCATGGCCGCTGGCGGATCACCGTGGTCCTCACGTCGAGTCGGCCACCAGACGATCACCGAGACCGTCCGCAAGGTGCTGATGACCTACCTCAACACCGTCAGCTTCCAGACGATCTACGCCGGGGCCAACGACTGGACGCCGACCCTTCGACAAGCTCAGGGAACTGAGATCAAGATCCCTGAGCCCATCAACCAGATCCCTGAGCCCATCAACCAGATCCCTGAGCCTGTCGAAGGGTCTGCCCACGTGCTCGACCGCTGGCTGGTCAGCGCCCGCAATGTGCTGGTGCGCGAGGTGACTGACTCCCTGGAGGATTTCGACACCCAACGGGCTGGCACGCTACTGGCCGACTTCGTCGACAACCTGAGCAACTGGTACGTCCGGCGGTCACGGCGACGTTTCTGGGAGGGGCAACCCGGCGCTCTGCAGACCCTGCATGACACTCTGCACGTGGTCACTCGGCTAATGGCCCCGCTGGCGCCGTTCGTCACCGAGCGGGTTTGGCAGGATCTGTTCGTCACCACTGACCCCACCGAGGTGGCCTCGGTGCACCTTTCAAGCTGGCCCCAGGTCGACGTCGCCATGATCGACGAAGACCTCGATGCCGCGATGGGGCTGACCCGGCGTCTGGTGGAACTGGGCCGATCGGCCCGCGCGGAAGCGAAGATGAAGACCCGCCAACCACTGGCACGAGCCCTGGTGCCCTCGGCCGCCTATGCCAGCTTGGACGCAGAACTGCTCGCCGAAGTGGCCGAGGAACTAAACGTGTGGGCGGTGGAATCCTTCGCCTCTGCTGGCGATCTGGTCGACTACTCCGCCAAGGGGAATTTCCGCAGCCTGGGCAGGCGCTTCGGCAAGCAGACTCCGCTGGTGGCTGCGGCCATCGCCGAGGCGGACGCTGCCGCCTTGGCAGCTGCGATTCGCGCCGAGGGCACCGCGATAGTCACGGTCGCCGAGCTCGGCGAGGTTTCGGTTGATGCTGAGGAGGTGCTGCTCACCGAGCGCCCCCGCGAGGGGTGGTCGGTGGTCAACGAGCAGGGCGAGACCGTTGCCTTGGATCTGGTGCTCACCCCCGAACTGATGCAGGCCGGGCTGGCTCGTGATTTCATCCGTGCGGTTCAGGAGGCGCGCAAGCAGTCTGGCTTCGCAGTGTCCGACCGCATTCGGCTCACCTGGGCTGCCACCGTCGAGGCGACCGGCACCGCACTGCGAGCCCAAGCCAGCCAGATCGCCGAGGAGGTGCTGGCGGTTGAGATGAGCGAGGCAGCTGCTACGGCTGACTGGTTCGTCGACACCGACCTGGGCTTCGCCTTCACCGTAACCAGGGCGGCGGGGTAGCCATGGACGCCCCAATTCCGGTGCTGCTGTTGCATTCGGCTGGCCGCACGCCGCAGATGTGGCAAGACCAGGTCGAAGCAATCGGCGCTGGCAAACCGGTGTTGGCACCATGGCTGGCCGGGCTACGTCCAGGACGCTCAACAGAGCTGTCGCTAACCGGTGCCGCCGACGAAGTGCTGGCCACCATGGATCGCAACGGCATCAGCAGCGCCCGCCTGGTCGGTCACCAACTCGGCGCGATGGTGGCCCTGCAGGTCGCGGCGACCGAGCCAGGGATGGTTGCCGGGCTGATGCTGTCTGGGGCGATGATCGCGCCGTCGGCGATGGCACTGCGCCTACAACGGGCGGTAATCCGGCTGCTGCCCAACAAGTCGCTGGCCGAAAGCGGTGCGACCAAGGCCGACCTGCTGCGGGCGCTGGATCTGATCGCCACCGCCGATTTCGGCAAACGAGTCGGCCACATCACCGCCCCAGCTCTGGTGGTGGCGGGTTCGGCCGACCCGTCCCGCTCGGCCGCCGAGGAGCTGGCCGCGGCCTTGCCGAATGGCCGCTACGAGGAAATCCCCGGCGTGGGAGCCGACCCGAGCCTCGATGCGCCCGGGGAATACAACCGGCTTCTGCTGGAATTCCTGGAGCTGAATTCCTGACCTGCCCCGCGCCCGGCGAGCGACCACCTACGCACTACCCTGGGCCCGCGTTGACACCACTACTGCGCTGCACCTACTGTCTGCCGAAACCCGTAGTCGGGATACCAAAACGCGCAACCCAGCGATCTGGCGTCACCCGACCGTACAACTCGGCAATGACTGGCCGGACCCCACCGGAGTCCGGCCATTGCTGTGTCCCAATGAACCCACCCAATGAAAGCGACCAAATGACCGACGCGCACCCGCCGGCCGGCGTTCCTGAAGAGGACGCCCCGGAATTCCATCTGCCGCCAGACCATTGGCCCCTGCCGGAGTTGAGCACCTTCGAGGCTCATCCGCATCCGTCAGCAAACAAGTACGCCGAAGCCAGCCACTCTGAGGAGTTCGTCAACCTGCGCAAGACCTTCCGCACCTTCGCCTTCCCGACCGTGGCCACGGTGCTGGTTTGGTACTTCGCCTACGTGCTGATGTCGACCTACGCCGTCGGCATCATGAAGACCCCCGGTCTGGGCGGCCTCAATCTCGGCTTCTGGCTGAGCCTGGTCCAGTTCCCAACCACCTGGATCGCCACCTGGTTCTACGTGAGCTATATGAGCCGCAAGATCGATCCCATCGCCGTCCGCATCCGCGCTGAACTGGAGGCCCAGGCATGACCGGCAACCCGCTGATCAACATGGGCATCTTCGCCGCCTTCGTGGTAATCACCCTGTTGGTGGTCATCAAGGTGACTCGCGACACCGAGAAGAAGGCCTCTTCCTTCTACACCGGCGGCGCTTCCTTCTCCGGACGCCAGAACGGTCTGGCCATTACTGGCGACTACCTCTCAGCTGCGGCCTTCCTCGGCGTGACCGGCGCGATCGCGGTCTACGGCTACGACGGCCTGCTCTACTCGGTCGGCTTCTTCGTCGCACTGCTGTTGGCGCTGTATCTGGTGGCTGAGCCGCTGCGCAACACTGGCCAGTACACGATGGCTGACGTGCTCAGCTTCCGGATGCACCAGCGTCCGGTGCGTACCGCCGCCGCACTGTCCACCCTGGTGATTTCCTTCCTCTACCTGCTGGCCCAGATGGCTGGGGCCGGCGGCCTGGTGGCCTTGCTGCTGGGCGTCTCTGATCCGCTGGCCCAATCCGGCGTCATCGCGCTAGTGGGGGTGTTGATGATCGTCTACGTGCTGATCGGTGGCATGAAGGGCACCACTTGGGTGCAGATGATCAAGGCCACTTTGCTGATCGGCGGCTCTGCGGTCATGTCGGTGTGGGTGCTGGCCAAGTACGGTTTCAACCTCACCGAGTTGCTGAACGCCGCCGTGGCGAACAACCCGGTGGACGCCAAGGGCAAGCCGTTGGGCCAGTCCCTGCTGGAGCCGATGCTGAAGTACGGCACCAGCGACATCAGCAAGCTGAGCTTCGTCTCACTGTCGATCGCTTTGGTGCTTGGTACTCCCGGCCTGCCACACGTGCTGATGCGCTTCTACACCGTGCCCAGCGCCAAGGAAGCCCGCCGCTCAGCGGTCTGGACGATCGTCCTGGTCGGCATCTTCTTCCTGCTGACCCTGATCCTAGGATTCGGCGCAGCAGCCGAAGTTGGCATCCTCAACATTCTGGCTGCTCCGGGTAAGGAGAATGCCGCGGCTCCGCTGCTGGCCTTCAACCTTGGTGGCGAGGTGCTGATGGGTCTGATTTCCGGTATCGCCTTCGCGACGATCCTGGCGGTTGTGGCCGGCCTGACGATCACCGCTTCGGCCTCCTTTGCCCACGACTTCTACAACTCCGTGTTGAAGAAGGGCAAGGCCGACCCGGCCCAAGAGGTCAAGGTCGCCCGGATCACCGCGGTGGTTATCGGCGTCCTGGCAATCATCGGCGGTATCGCGGTCAACGGTCAGAACATCGCGTTCCTGATCTCGTTGGCCTTCGCGGTGGCGGCTTCGGCCAACCTGCCCTCGATTCTGATGACCCTGTACTGGAAGCGGTTCAATACCCGCGGCTCGGTCTGGTCGATCTACACCGGCCTGGGTTCTTCGGTGTTGCTGATCGTCTTCTCCCCGGCGATCTCCAGCCCGGGGTGGGCCAACCCGATGGCTTGGTTCCCGCTGACGAACCCGACCATCGTGGCGCTACCGCTGGCGGTCATCGCCGGAGTCGTGGCAACTATGAGCGCTCCCAAGTCGGCCGATCCTGTTCTGCAGGCCGAGATGGAGGTCCGGTCGATGACCGGAGCGGGCGCCTCGGAGGCAATCGCTCACTGATCGACCAACCCCGGAACCGCCGCGGTAGCGCCTCCCTGAGCGCTACCGCGGCGGTTTCGCTTTTGCCCGACTGCGACGCCTTTTCGAAGCTGGAGCCGTGTCAATACCCCACCCTCGGCGCGTTCCCACAAGTTCGGAGCCCTTGAGTTGGTTGAATCCCACTACTCCGGCCCGGGAGCGAAATTGCTCGACTCTTAATTTGGCCATCCACATCTTGAGACGTCTGTCCAACCGGTGGGACGAAATTGCCCCTGACCGGCCTCCTGCGCTCAAAAACCGCCTTAACGGTGGCTGAGAGCCGCCCCTGTCACTACGCAATTACCTCACTTATGAGTGTTGACACTCCTTGTGGCAGCCCGTACGTTCCAGTCCATTCCGGGCACGGGCCTACCGCGCGGACGATCCCAGGCACTACCAGGCCCGCCGGAATCCAGTTAGGAAGCTGTTGTCACGACGAACCCGGATGTCGGGCCAACAGCACCGAAGAAGCTCATTTCTCCACGCCTGAATAGGGGGTGCGCTGTGACGCATTCACAATCACCGGACGGTCCGCCAGATGAGGACAGCCCGGAATTCCATCTGCCGCCAGACCACTGGCCCCTGCCCGAATTAAGTACCTTCGAAGCTCACCCGCATCCAAGCGCCAACCGGTATGTGGCCGCGCGTGACTCCGAGGAGTACCAGAAGCTCCGCAAGTCGTTCACTAACTTCGCCTTCCCCATCGTCATCACGGTGCTGGTTTGGTACTTCGCCTACGTGCTGATGTCGACCTACGCCGTCGGCATCATGAAGACCCCCGGTTGGGGTGGCCTGAACCTCGGCTTCTGGCTCAGCCTTGCCCAGTTCCCAACCACCTGGTTCGCCACCTGGCTTTACGTGCGCCACGCGAACAACAAGCTTGACCCGCTGGCCGCGACGATTCGCGCCGAGCTTGAGGCTGAGGAGGCCAAGTAATGTCGGGCAACCCGATCCTCAATATCGCCATCTTTGGCCTATTCGTTCTGTTCACCCTCGTGGTGGTCATCGTCGTTTCCCGCAACTCGGAGAAGAAGTCCGGTGCGTTCTACACCGGCGGTGCTTCTTTCTCGGGACGTCAGAACGGTCTGGCCATCACCGGCGACTACCTTTCAGCTGCATCCTTCCTGGGTGTTACCGGCGCGATTGCCATCTACGGCTACGACGGCCTGCTCTACGCATTGGGCTTCTTCGTGGCCTGGCTGGTGGCTATCTACCTGGTGGCTGAGCCGCTGCGCAACACTGGCCAGTACACGATGGCTGACGTGCTCAGCTTCCGGATGCACCAGCGTCCGGTGCGTACCGCCGCGGCACTGTCCACGCTGGCAGTTTCGTTCTTCTACCTGCTGGCTCAGATGGCTGGCGCTGGTGGCCTGGTGGCGCTGCTGCTGGGCGTGAGCGATCCGGTCTGGCAGTCGGTCGTGATCGGCGTCGTCGGTCTCGTGATGATCGCCTACGTGCTGATCGGTGGCATGAAGGGCACCACTTGGGTGCAGATGATCAAGGCCACCCTGCTGATCCTGGGCGGCGCTGTAATGACCGTGTGGGTGTTGGCCAAGTACGGCATGAACTTCAACGCCCTGGTTGATGGTGCGGTCAACAACCCGAACAATGCCGCGTCAGTGGCGAAGTTCAAGTGGGAGAGCGCAGCTCACATGCTTGACCCGATGGCCAAGTACGGCAAGGACGACATCAGCAAGCTGAGCTTCGTCTCACTGTCGATGGCTCTGGTGCTCGGCACCGCTGGCCTGCCGCATGTGCTGATGCGCTTCTACACCGTGCCGACCGCCAAGGAAGCCCGCCGCTCGGCGGTCTGGGCGATCGCACTGATCGGCATCTTCTACCTGTTCACCCTGGTGTTGGGTCTGGGCGCCACCGCTTTGGTGGGCATGGACACGATCCTGGCTGCTCCGGGTAAGGAGAATGCAGCGGCTCCGCTGCTGGCCTTCGCTCTGGGTGGCGAGGTGCTGATGGGCATCATCTCCGGTATCGCCTTCGCGACGATCCTGGCGGTTGTGGCCGGCCTGACGATCACCGCTTCGGCCTCCTTTGCCCACGACTTCTACAACTCCGTGTTGAAGAAGGGCAAGGCCGACCCGGCCCAAGAGGTCAAGGTCGCCCGCATCACCGCAGTAGTCATCGGCTTGCTGGCAATCGTCGGCGGCATCGCGGTCAACGGTCAGAACATCGCGTTCCTGATCTCGTTGGCCTTCGCGGTGGCGGCTTCGGCCAACCTGCCCTCGATTCTGATGACCCTGTACTGGAAGAAGTTCAACACCCGCGGCTCGGTCTGGTCGATCTACACCGGCCTGATTTCCTCGGTGCTGCTGATCGTCTTCTCCCCGGCAGTCATGCTCGGAGCCGGTAACCCGTTGGCGCTGTTCCCGCTCACCAACCCAACCATCGTCACCATCCCGCTGGCTTTCATCGCCGGCTGGTTGGGGACTGTCACCTCTAAGGAGCCCGCGGACGCGGACCTGCAGGCTGAAATGGAGGTCCGGTCCATGACCGGAGCGGGCGCTGCCGAGGCAGTCGCTCACTGACAAGGAAGGACGGTCTCGTCAAGCCCGGGTTCAGCCTGGCGAGGCCGTCCTTTCGCCTGACTTCCGCGCTGTTGAGGGCCAGTCTTCGTTCACGAAGGCTGGCCCTCAACGCGTCCCGTCCCCTTCGCTCTGCGCCCCTTAGCTCGCTTTGCGCCTGCTGTAGCGGGCGCAAAGCTGCGTAAGGGGCGCAGGGTGGGGGTGGGGGCCGAGGGGGGACGAAGGTGGGTCGGTAGAGTTGGCCGGTGAGCGAATCCCCCCAGCACCAACAGCCTCTGGACTCCAAGGGTCTACTGCTGGCCTTCGCCGCGTATCTGATCTGGGGCGCCTTCCCGTTCTACTTCAAGCTGCTTTCGGCGGCTGGCTCCTTCGAGATCATCGGCCACCGGATCGTCTGGACGTTCGTCTTTTGCCTCCTCGCGGTGGTGCTGTGGCGAGAGGTCGGCCACCTTCGGGAAGTGCTGGCCAGCCCGAAGCTGTTCTGGGGATTGACCGCCTCCGGGCTGCTGGTCACCATCAACTGGTCGATCTACGTGTGGGGCGTGCTCAACGATCACGTCGTCGACGCCGCCCTCGGCTACTTCATCAACCCCCTGGTCACCGTCGGCCTGGCCGTAGTGGTACTCAAGGAGCGCCTCCGCTTAGCCCAAAAAGTCGCCGTCGGGGTCGGCGCGTTGGCGGTAGTGGTGATCGCCTTCGGCTACGGCCAGGTGCCCTGGGTGGCGCTGTCGCTGGCCATCACCTTCGGCCTCTACGGCCTGGCCAAGAACAAAGTGGGCGGACGGGTGTCACCGCTGGTCGGCCTCACCGTCGAAACGGCCCTACTCACCCCGATCGCGCTAGCCTTCCTGGTTTGGCTTCAGGCCAGCGGCACCAGCCAGTTTCTGGCCAACGGCCCGGGCCTGACCATCGGTCTGGTGGCAGCCGGTCTGGTGACGGCGGTGCCGTTGGTGATGTTCGCTGCGGCCGCTGGACGCATACCGCTGAGCATGATCGGGCTGATCCAATACCTGACCCCGACTATTCAGTTCGCCTTCGGGGTGTGGATCAACCATGAAGTAATGCCGCTGCCGCGCTGGCTCGGCTTCGGGTTGGTCTGGGTGGCGCTGGTGATCCTCACCGTGGATAGCCTCCGGGCCGCGCGGGGCCAGGTCCCGGTGGGCGAACCCGAAGTCATGAACTAGGCCGGCGCGACCCTTCGACCCTTCGACAGGCTCAGCAAACTCAACAACCCAGTTGGCCGAGCCAGTCGAAGCCCAAACCTGACCCTTCGACAAGCTCAGGAAACTGGATTACGGCTCAGGGAACTCAACAACCAGCTCAGGGATGCTCAGTCGGGGTGCGCCGCGCGCTCGGTGTCAGAGATGTTGAACATCCACTCCAGGCCGAATTTGTCGGTCACCATGCCGTAGACGTCGCCCCAAACCTGTTTGGCCAGCGGCTGACTCACCGTGCCATCGGCCGCCAGCCGATCGAACCACCCGGTGAGTAGGCCCAGCTCGTCACCGGCCAAGGACAAGTAGACCCTCATGGTGCCCCAGGTCGCCTCGGCGCCGCCCATCGCGTCGGATGCCATCAGACTGACCTGGTCACCGGCCAGCGAAGCGTGCATCGTGCCGTCAGCAGGCATGCCCTCGACGCCAAAATCGGCGAAAGTGGCAATCTCTACGCGCCCGCCGAAGATGCCTTGGTAGTAGCGCATCGCTTCGGCAGTGTTGCCAGCGAAGTTCAGGTACGGAACGAGCGTGACAGCCATCTTGATCCTCCTCGATGAAGTGGGTCATTTCAGCCTTCCCGACCCACTTCCGGCCCACAACCCCCACCCCGGGCGGGCAATTGCGCAGGCCTCAGCGGCCGAGGCTGGCAAGGACGGCTGCCATCACCTGTTGGACATCCAAGGTGTCGGCCAGCGGCAGCACCGGGCTCTCGGTGAGCCCAGCGGCCAAGCAGGAGTTCACGTGGGCGATTTCGTGGGTATAGCCAGCACCGGTGTTGGTGAAGCTCAACTCCTGGCGCTCGGCGCCGGTGAGCTGGACGACCAACTCACTGGCCCGATGGAAACGCGGTTTGACCTCCACCCAACCCAAGGTGCCAGCCACCACCTGGCGTCCCGGCCCGGGCGCGGTGAAGTCGATCGACTGATTGGCGTAGCGGCCCCCGGGGTAGCCCAACAAGATGCCGGCACCGGATTCGACCCCATTGGGGAACCGTCCCCCCACAGCATGGACGACCTCAGGGGTGCCCAGGAACTGCTGGACGAAGGAGATCACGTAGACGCCGAGATCCAGCACGGCCCCGCCGCCGAGTTCTGGATTGAACAGTCGGTCGGCCGGGTCATAGGTGCGGAAGGCCAGCAGGTCGCCGTAGACCGCTCGAACCTCGCCCAACGCGCCGGAGGCGACCAGTTCACGCAAATGGGTGATGGCCGGCAGGAAGCGCGTCCACATGGCCTCCATCACGAACACCCCCTTGGCGCGGGCAGCCTCGATGATCGCGGTGGTGTCAGCTACCGAAGTGGTGAACGACTTTTCGATCAGCAGCGCCTTGCCTGCTTTGATCGCGGCCAGGGCCAACTCGGTGTGCTGGGCGTGTGGGGTGGCCAGATAGATCGCGTCCACCTCGGCGGCGAAGAGTTCGGCGTAGCTGCCATAGGCCTGCGCAATGCCGAAGCGCTCGGCGAACTGCTCAGCGCGCTGGGCTGAGCGGGAGCCGACCGCTACCAGTTCGGCATCCGGCACCAGCGCAAACTCGGCTGCCACGATCTCGGCGATCCGGCCAGGGCCCGCGATTCCCCAGCGAATGGTCATTGCCGCTTCCGGTGCTTCTTCATTTCCCCGGCGATCGCACTGGTGAGCGAGCTCAACACCAGCACTACGACGATATTCAGCCACCAGCCGCCGACCCCGAAGAGGGCCAGGGCGATCGCCACTGGCCACGCCACCGCGCCAATCACGTTCAGCCCCGATTCGATCACCGAAGGCGGCGGTGCCGGGGTGGCTGGCACGAGCACCGCACCGCTCAACGGCTCGCCGAAATCGATCGTTGCCTTGGGCGGATCGGACTCGGCGTCAGCTGTCGGCGCGTCCCAGGCTGGCTGCTGCCAGTGTTGCTGGTCTTCGGGCGGCTTGGTTGTCACCTGCTTAGCGTAGATCGGTGAAGCCCGGACGCACCCCGGCATCCGTACGATTCACCGCAGCCAGGCGCTGATAGGTGAGCTGCCAGACCCGGCGGCGCACCACGATCGAGACGACCAGGCCGAGAACCAGGAACTGCCACCACGCTCCGGTGAGCAGGGCAGCGACCAGCACCAACGGAAATAGCCAACGCCGCACCAACCGCCAGCGCTGTTCCTCGCTGTTCGGCTGGGTCAGGGGCGGCCGGGCCTCGCCGTTGACCAGCACCTGGCCACTCAGGGTGGGGCCAGCGAAGTCGGGCTGTTGCCAGCGCTGCTCAGTTTCCGGGTTGACCCAATTCGTGCTCATACATCGAGGCTAGCCAGGCCCACCTAGCTGGACCATCCGGTGATCCCATGAGACTTCCCTGGGTGTTGTCTGGCAAAGTAGAGCGGTGCGCGTAGTTCAGAAGTTCGGTGGCTCCTCAGTGGCGAATGCCGAGAGCATCAAGCGGGTGGCCCGCCGGATCGTGGCGACCCGCGATTCCGGCTACGAAGTGGTCGTGGTCATCTCGGCCATGGGTGACACCACCGACGACCTGCTCGAGCTGGCCCAGCAGGTCTCACCGAACCCGCGTCCCCGGGAACTGGACATGCTGCTCACTGCTGGCGAGCGGATGAGCGCGGCCCTGCTGGCAATGGCGATCAACGACCTGGGCGCCGATGCCCGCTCGTTCACCGGTTCTCAGGCCGGCGTCATCACCACCGGCACCCATGGGGATGCCCGGATCATCGACATCACCCCTGGCCGCATCGTCGGCGCGCTGGCCGATGGCGACATCGTGATCGTGGCTGGCTTCCAGGGCGTCTCCCAGACCAGCAAGGACGTGACCACGCTGGGACGCGGCGCCTCCGACACCACCGCGGTGGCGCTGGCTGCCGCGTTGGGCGCCTCTTACTGCGAGATCTACTCCGATGTGGACGGCGTCTTCACCGCCGACCCGCGGATCGTGCCGGGCGCTCGGCAGATTCCCGAAATCGGCTATGAAGACATGCTGGAGATGGCCGCCAACGGCGCCAAGATTCTGCACCTGCGGTGCGTGGAGTACGCCCGCCGCGAGAACGTACCGGTGCATGTGCGTTCGTCCTTCTCGGACAAGCCCGGCACCTGGGTCAAAGAACTCAACTACGAGGAGAGTGGCATGGAACAGCCGCTGATCACTGGGATAGCTCACGATCGCAGCGAGGCGAAGATCACCATCGTCGGGGTTCCCGACCGGGTTGGCGAAGCCGCCGACATCTTCACCGTGGTGGCCGACGCCGACATCAACATCGACATGATCGTGCAGAACGTGTCGAAGGAAGATGACGACCGCACCGATATCTCCTTCACCCTGGTCCAGTCCGACGGCGCCAAAGCGATTGCCGCCCTGGAAGCCGCCCGCGAGCGAATCGGCTTCAGCAAGGTGATCTACAACGATCAGGTGGGCAAGGTCTCGGTCGTGGGCGTGGGCATGCGCTCCCACCCGGGCGTGACTGCGCGCTTCTTCCGCGCGCTGGCTGAGGCCGGGGTGAACATCGGGATGATCTCCACCTCTGAGATTCGGATCTCGGTAGTGGTCGACATTCACGAGGTGGACACCGCGGTGCGCGCCGGTCACACCGCTTTCGGCCTGGACGCCGATGGCGAGGCCGTCGTCTACGCCGGCACCGGCCGCTGACCCTTCGACCCTTCGACAGGCTCAGGGAACTGAAAAGGGCGACTGAGCCCGCCCGGAGCCCTTCGACAAGCTCAGGGAACTGGATCAAGGTGGCTGAGCCCGTCGAAGCCTCCCCAAGGTGCCAGGCGGCCTAAACTGGGTTAGTGATCTTCAAGCGCGTCGGCGATAACCGTCCCTACCCCGAGCACGGCTTCGTGCAGAAGCAGTGGGCGGCGATCGCGCCGCAACAGGTACGCCTCGACCAGCTGGTTACCACCAAGCGAAACCTCGACCTGGACGCCCTGCTTGAAGAAGACTCCACCTTCTACGGCGACCTGTTCGCTCACGTGGTTTTGTTCAACGGCGAGCTCTACCTGGAGGACGGACTGCACCGTGCCTTGCGCTCGGCTCTGCAGCAGCGCGAAACCATGCACGCCCGAATTCTGGAACTCAAGTAGTCTGGGCGGCGCAGCACCGCGACGACAGGAGTTCAGGTGGAGCAGTTGAACCAGGTGATCCGAGTCTTGAAGACTCCGGTGACGCTGATTGTGCTGCTGCTCTTCGTGATCGGCGCCGGTTTTTGGAGCCTGAAGGCAGTTAGTGCGCCGTCGGCGAAGACCGCCAATCCGTGCGTATCTACCGATGTCGGCAAGGAGCTCACTCCCAACCGGGTTTCGATTCGGGTGCTCAATGCCAGCGAGACTCCCCGCCAGGCGAAAGACACCGCAGCTTTCGTGCGGCCCTACGGCTTCAACGTGATCCGGGTGAACAACTCCGAGCGGCAGGTACCGGTGACGACGATCATCGGTTACGCCGCCGATTCGCCCGAGGTGCTGTTGGTGCAGCAGTTCTTCCCCGGCTCGGTCACCGAGGGGGACGGACGCGCTGACCACGTCGTCGACGTCCTGCTCGGCCCCAACGCCGAGCGGGCAGTCTCACCAGTGACCTCGCTTCCGGTATCTGGCCAGGTCTGCCTACCCCCGCGGACGGTCAACACCCCGGCACCATCTGCGTCGGCCACCACCGCGACCAGCCCGGCGCCGAGCGCCACCAAGTAGCGCTCAGCGCTCCATCCAGTGGCCCAATCGGCCGCCTCGATGGATGCTGCGCAGGCGTCCCTCCACCCGTTTCCGATCATCGCCATTGGTGACGATCAACAGGTCGTCGCCCACCCGGACGATTCGGTCCGCGCCAACCGGGAACGGCTCGCCATTGCGGACGATCAAGGAGACCACCGAGTTCTTGGGCAGCCGCAGCTCCCGAATCGTGACGCCATGCAGCCGGGAGCCTTCGGGCACATGCACCTGCATCATGTCGGCCGAGATGGTGTCCAACGGCGCGAACTCGATTTCGACGTCGGTGGCGTCCTCTCCGCTGGATACCTGCAGCCGCCGCGCCACCCAGGGCAGGGTGGGTGCTTGCAGCAGGGTGAACACCACCACGAAGGCGAACACCATGTCGAACAGAGCTTCGGCCCCTGGTGCCCCGGCGGCCAGCGGCACCGTCGCCATGATGATGGGCACCGCGCCGCGCAGGCCGGCCCAGGAGACGAAAAGCTGCTCGCGCCAGGGCACTTTGAACCAGGACAAGCACAGGAACACCGACAGCGGCCGCGCCAGGAAGGTGAGCACCACTCCTGCCGCCAGCCCGGCCAGCACCGCAGCCCAGGTGATCCGTCGCGGCTCGGCCAACATGCCCAGCATGACGAACAACCCGATCTGGGCGATCCAGCCGATCCCCTCGGCGAATGATCGGGTGGCGTGGCGGTGCGGCAGCTTGCCGTTGCCCAGCACGACCGCGGTGACGTACACCGCGGCGAAGCCCGACACGTGGGCCACACTGCCCAGGCCATAGGCGAGCACCACCCAGCCCATCGCCGCTAACGGATACAGCCCTGATGACGGCAGCGCGATCCGGCGCAACGCCCACACCCCGAGCCAGCCGAGCGCCACCCCCAACAGGACACCACCGGCCAACTCCAGCAGGATCAGGACGACCATCCAGACCGGACCGCCTTCGGCGCCGGTGCCCAGCGACCACAGGGTTGCGGTGGCCACCAGCAACACGATCGGCGCGTCGTTGAAGCCGGATTCAGCCTCAATCGTGGCCCGTAGCTTCGCAGGCAGCGGCACCTTGCGCAGCACCGAAAAGACGGCTGCGGCATCAGTCGGCGAGGTGATCGCCCCCAAGAGCACAGCCATCACCGGATCCAGCCCGAGCACGAAGTGGGCGAAGGTCGCCACCACCACTACCGAGACGCCGACGCCCACTGTTGCCAGCAGCACTGCGCCGGGCAGCGCGCCTTTGATCTCCGACCACTTGGTAGTGAAACCACCCTCACCGAGGATGATTACCAGGGCGGCGAAACCCAGCGAGTGCGCCACCGCTGCATCGTTGAAGGGCAGGACGAATTGGCCGACAAACACGCCAAGGCCAAGGAAGATGAGCAGCGATGGCAGCCCGAAGCGGGTGCCCAGTCGAGCTGCGACGATGGAGACGAGCAGCACGACCGAACCAAGCAGCATCACTTGATCCAGTTCCACGGGCGGCCTCCTGGGCGAATCCTATCGGTCGCCGATGTCGACGACCGCCCACTACGAACGGTCGGGGTCTAGTGGGCTTGCGCCACCAGCCGCAGCAACTCCGCCGCGACGAGTTTGCCGCCGGTCGCGTTGAGGTGGCCGCCGTCACTGGTGTAGCCGGAGTACAGCGCCTCGTAGTGCTTCCCGTCGACGGTACCGGCCAGCCGGCTGCCGTCGGGTCTGGTGGATTCGATCAGGGCAATATCCCAAAGCTGTCCGGTGCTGGCGTACTCGGCGCGAACCAACGCATTGAACTGGGTGCGGGCGGCATTGCTTGAACTGGCCCCCGTCTCCAGCGGGTTGGTTGCATATAGGAAGGTGATCGCGGGGAACTCCGCCTTCAGGGCGGCCATCGTCGAGCGGTAGTGGTTGAACCTCGCCGTCACATCGGCACCCTGATAGATGTCGACGTAGCAGTACTTCACCACCGCCACCTGCACCTTCGCGCCAACCCCGCCGCGCAGGTAGGCGGCGAAGTCGTCCACCTTGCCGTCAGGTTCACCGTTGGTACCAACTTCGGTGTGGGCAAGCGCGCCGCCAGAGGTGGGCGAAATCGCGGACGTTGGGCTGTCGACCCAGGCTTGCGGCGGGCCAGCGATCTTGGCCGCCGAGTACAGATCGGCCACGCCGCCAACCACGTTCCAGCCCACCGACTGGTGCCCGAAGAACACCCGCTTGGTGGCCGCGGTCTTCAACTCAGCAGTGCTGATCGGGCTGGAAGTGGGCACGAACACGACGTCCACGAAGTAGTTGGTGTTCGTGGTCTTCTTCGGGCGGGTACTCGACTTGCCGTAGGCGTAGCGGCCGCCCTTGGCTGGCACGGTGAGGCCATCATGGCTGCGCTTCTTCACAAACGCGCTCTTGGTCGTCGGGTAGCGTCCGCCGGTGGCCAGGTAGGAGGCGTAGTAGTAGCTGCCCTTCTTGATCGAGACCGGCTTAGTCAGGCGAGCGGTCTGCCAGCCCACCTTGGTGGATTTCGCGAAGGTCACTTTCGCTAGGCGCTTGCTCTTCGAACTCCACAAAGAGCCGGTGTAGGCCTTGGTCTGCTTCGAGCTGCGGTAGAACTTCAGCGCCGTGACCACCCCGCTGGCCGAGGCGGTGAACTTCACCCCGATGTTCGCTGACCGGGTCGATGAGACCGCCGCGATCCTGGGCACGTCGGAGTTGACGAAGATGCTGCGCGGCGTCGCCGCCGAGGCGGGAACGGCCACCAAAGTGGCCGCGAAGCAGGCCAGCGTGGCAATCAGCGCCGGCACCCGCCAGCGCGCGAGTTGAGTGGAGTGGGAGGCCGTGCGAACCATCGTTGTTCTCCTCGATCGAGCGATCGGGCTGCCCCTCCCTAGCCGAGGCGAACCATTGCCCAAACGCTAGAACCGGGCCGCGCTCAGGTCAACGATCTTCAGCTGATGAGTTCCGCGGCGCACCAAGCTCCCTGAGCTCAGGACCCTTCGACGGGCTCAGGGAACTGGAGGTTCAGTTGGCCGAGCTTGTCGAAGCCCCAAGGACCCTTCGACAGGCTCAGGGAACTGGAGGTTCAGTTGGCCGAGCTTGTCGAAGCCCCAAGGACCCTTCGACAGGCTCAGGGAACTGGAGGTTCAGATGGCTGAGCTTGTCGAAGCCCCAAGGACCCTTCGACAGGCTCAGGGAACTGGAGGTTCAGTTGGCCGAGCTTGTCGAAGCCCCAAGGACCCTTCGACGGGCTCAGGGAACTGGGGGTTCAGTTGGCTGAGGCTTCGACGAGCTCAGCCAACTTGGTGTTCAGGTCCCTGAACTCAGGTGAACAGGTCGCGCGCCCGTCCGGCGGCCACTACCTCCGCCAGATCGCCGCCAACTTGAGCGGTTACCGCAGCAGCTACCGCACCCTCGACCAGCGGCCCGTCAACGAAGCGGACGTGCACCGCCTCGTCGGCGTCGAGGAAGTCGAGCACCGACTCCACCGTCATGGTCGCCGAGCCAAGGTCGCTGAGGATCGCCACATCGTGGCCAGCGGTGCGCAACTCACTCACCGCATCGTTGACCAGATCGAAGGAGGTGCCAATGCGACCGTCCTCGGTGCCCCCGGCTGCCCGCATCTGGACGTCCTTGGCCATTTGCGCGGCCAGTTCAACGACCCCAGCAGCCAGGTTCGCCGAATGCGAGACGATCACCAGCGCGACCACCGCGCCGTGAGCCTTTCGATGGCTCACATCGACTCCGCAGCCTCAGCAGCAGTAGCCAACAGGTAGGCCGTCGAGGTGGCCCCAGGGTCCTGATGGCCGATCGAGCGCTCACCCAGATAGGACGCCCGACCCTTGGTCGCCTGCATCGGAATCGTGGCCTCAGCGCCAGCTTGGGCAGCAATGGCCGCGGCGCGCAGCGTCTCGGCCGGACTGCTTCCCGCCGCGGCTGCAGCGCTGGCCGCGGCCAGCGCTGGCGTCCAAGCGTCCACCATGGTCTTCTCACCGGTGGTCGCCTTGCCGCGGGCCACAATGCCCTCCAGGGCGCCGGCGATCACGGCGACCACGCCGTCGGCGTCCAGATCGCCTTCGGTGGCCTTGGCGGCCCTCATGAAAGCGGTGCCGTACAGCGGTCCGGCCGCACCACCCACGGTCGACATGAGCGTGGACGCCACTACTTTCAGCACTGCTGCGACGTCGGGAGCACCGGCGTCGAGCTTGACCACCACGGCTTTGAAGCCGCGGTCCATGTTTTCGCCGTGATCGCCATCACCGATGGCCCGATCCAGATCGATCAGTTCCATCCGGTGTTCGGCGAGGACAGCCTGGGCGCCGCGTATCCACGACAGCGCCCAGGCAGCATTTAGGTTTCTACTCACCTATGAATCCTCACACGCCCCGACGGAAAGCCGGAGTGTTAACTGGGGCATCCCAAAGGGCAGTCAACTGGTCATCGAGCACCAGGACGGTGATCGAGCAGCCCTGCATCTCCAAGCTGGTGATGTAGTTGCCGACCAACGACCGGGTGACTTCCAGACCGGCGGCTTCAAGGCGCTTGCGAGCGTGGTTGTAGACGATGTACAGCTCGGCCTCCGGCGTGCCTCCCATGCCGTTGACGAACAGCAACACCTTCGAGCCCGACGGGGCCTTCAGGTCGGTCAGGATCGGATCAACCAGCTGATCGGTGATCGAATCGGCCGGGGCCATCGGGACGCGATGGCGGCCGGGCTCGCCGTGAATGCCAATGCCGATTTCGATCTCGTCTTCGGTGAGATCGAAGGACGGCTTACCGGCGTGTGGGACGGTGCAGGCGCTCAGCGCCACCCCCATCGAGCGCACCTGTGAGTTCACCTTTTCGGCCACGGCCAAAACGGCATCCAGGTTGTCGCCACGATCAGCGGCCGCACCTGCGATTTTCTCCACCAGCACGGTGCCGGCCACGCCGCGCCGTCCGGCGGTCCAGGTGGAATCCTCAACGGCGACGTCGTCGTTGACCACGATCACCTTGACCACGATGCCTTCCATCTCGGCCATCTCAGCAGCGGTTTCGAAGTTCAGCACATCGCCGGTGTAGTTCTTCACGATGTGCAGCACGCCGGCGCCGCCGTCCACAGCCTTGGTGGCTTCCAGGATCGGATCCGGGGTCGGTGAGGTGAAGACTGCGCCCGGAACGGCCGCGTCCAACATGCCCTTGCCAACGTAACCGGCATGCAGTGGTTCGTGACCCGAACCGCCGCCAGAGACCAAACCAACCTTGCCCTTAACCGGAGCATCAGCACGGACGACGTAGTCAGGGTCGAAATGGACGGTTACCAGATCGGCATGAGCGGCCTGGAAACCGGCCAGGGTCTCGGCCACAACATTGGCCGGATCGTTGATGAGTTTCTTCACGTGGCTCTCCTTTGAGACATGGTTCGAGGTGGGCTGCAACCCACTCTGCCCGCTCCCGCCCAACTCGGGAAGGGGAGGACCTACGCACCTTCGTTCAGGAGCGGGCTGTTCGCTGAGCGAAGGTGCGGGCCGAAATCACCAGACGGCCCTGCAGTTACGCGCCGCGGTGTCAGTCGGATTCGACTTCAGCACTTAGAGAGTGCCCTTCCTGATCAGGTAACAGGCGTACGGCAGCGTCTCGCCGGTCCGGACGGTGACATAGGCCTGTTCAGCAAGTTCGTAGAAGCCGTCCATCCTTCTACGGCCGTCTTCGGCAACCGCACCGCCCTCGGCAAGCTCCCATAGCGCGCGGACTTCGGGAGTCGCTGGCGATTCGAGTCCGTCGTCGGTGAGCATGTGAACCACCGCTGCAGCGCCGAAGCGGTCAATAGGCAGCACGCTGAGCACTGCATCTAGTGCCGAATAGGCAGTGGACTGTGGCAACTCCACGACCCGGGCGCCGCTTGAGTGGGCCGGGAAGTTGCGATCGACCACGGCGACTAGGTCACCGTGCCCCATCTCAGCCAGCGCCAACAACAGCTGTGGAACCAACTGGACGTCCAACCCCTTAAGCATCAAGTGGTCCTGGACGCGGCGAGGATCGCCGCCGCCAACTCGATGAGCCGCTGCGGGGACGAGTCTTGGTCACGTTCGACCACGAGCGCGCGGGCTACCCGCAGCACCCCTCTGGCGGCACCTTCGCGCAAGGTCTCCGGAAGGGACTCAATGTCTTTGGTCTTGGCGGCGCCAATGATGCGCCGCGACATCTTGGCCGCCGCGAATAGCCAGGCTTCCGAACGCCAGGTGGCCAGCAGCTCGTCCAAAAAGACCTCACCCCACACCCGCGAATCGCGCCGCTGGGGCCAGCGGCGGCGGAACTCGTCCTCGAACCCTCGCCAAGTCTGCTCGACCAACTGAAGGCACCAAGTAGCCCGGTCGTCTTCGCCCAATGCGTAGGCGCGCGCCGCCGCGATCACGTAGTTAGCAAACAGCGCCCCCAGGTCGAAAGCCAAGGGCCCGTAGAAGGCAAACTCCGAATCGAAGGCCTTCACGCTGTCGCAGCTTTCATTGCCTGCAAGCTGGCGAACCATCACCGAACCGGTGTGCAGGTCGCCGTGGATCAGCGCCTCAGCTTTGGTGAGGAACAGCCACTTGGCGTAGCCCTCGGCTCGCATCATCGCCGCGTCGGCCTGGAACTCGGCAACGTCGGGCTCGTTCGCCGCCAAATAGGTGTTGCGCCCGGCGTCCACCATAGGTTCGGTGAACACCAGGTCCTCAGTGATGGAGCACAACTGTGGATTGAGTGCTGCCGAGATCGCCTCGGCAAGGGCCTCGCGTTCCATTGCGAAGACCGAAGTACCAAAAGCCAGCGCACCGACGTAGGTGCCCATGGCTTCGGCCGCGCCGTCGCTACGTTCACCGTTGTTCAGCGCCCCACGCCACACTTGGTGATCGCTGAGATCCTCCATCGCGATGATGTACCGCTGGGCGTCGTACAGGTAGACCTCCGGCAGCAGCTCCGGCACCAAAGCGGCATGGGCCCGCAGCGATTCGACCTCGTGCCTGGCCCGATCCGGAGTCATCGGCCAACCTTCACCGGTCATCCGGACGTAGGGCAGCGCCTGTTTCAGGCACATCCCCCGGCCACGGTCATCGCTGGCTAGGAACACCAGGTTCAGGTTCCCATCGCCGACCTCGCGGATCGATACCAAGTGATCTGGATCGATCTTGCTGGAGAGCAATTCTGAAGCTCGAATGTAGTCAGCCACAGTCTGCTCGGTTAGAAACTCGTAATCAGCCATCGTCATCTTCTTTGGTAACTAGGTGTGGTCAGGTTGCTGGTGTGAAGCGGACTCTCTTGCGTGACATCGTGTAGGAGAAGACCAGTGCTACCAGCAGCACCAGCCCCTTCGCGGTGTCCTGGTAGTAGTACTGGAACCCCATCATGGTCATGCCGGTAAGCACGATGCTGATCAGCAACGCGCCAAGCAGAGTGCCCCACGCATTCGGCTTGTTCGCACCCAACACTGAGGTGCCCACTAGCGCCACGGCGACCGCCTCCAGGAGACTGGACGATCCGGCGTTTACGTCGCCCTGCCCGATCCTGGAGACCAGGATCAGGCCACCGACAGAGGCCAGCAAGCTAGTGAGTACATAGGCCAATCCCCGGTAGAAGCCGACCCTGACCCCCGACAGCCTGGCCGCCTGGGGATTGGCACCAACCGCGTACATCAGCCGCCCCCACCTGGTGCGCGACAAGAAGAACCAAGTGAAGACCGCCAGCAGCAGCATGATGACCACCGGCAAAGGCACCGGGCCTACCATGCCCCTGTCGATCTGAAGGAAGCCTTCAGTGAACCGGCCCGGTGCTACCGAGCCGTCCGGCAGGACCATGCCCGCCGACACTGATTGCCCCGACACCGGGATCAGCTTCACTCCCTGGATCACGAACATCATCGCCAGTGTCGCCAGCAGATCGGGGATTCGGAAGTAGACGATCAACACGGCGTTGGCTAGGCCCACCAGCACTCCGCCCAACACCACGATGATTCCCGCGGTGACGCCAGTCATGTTGTAGAAGACCATGGTCATCGCGGCCAACTGCACGGCCAAGCCAGCCTGCGAGCCGATTGACATGTCCATCCCGCCGACCACCATCGAGAAGGTCATCCCTAGGCCGAGGATCGCGGTTACTGAGGCGTACTTCAGCATCGCAAACAACGAGTCGGAGGTGGCAAACGCAGACTGAGTGAGCGCGAAATACCCAAACAGCAGCACCGTCACTGCGACGAAGCCATACTTCACCACGCCGTCACGCGTCTTGCTCCAGAGAGTGAACTCCTCGGGTGTCGGCGCCTTCTGCGGCTTCGGCTTGGCCTGCAGCGAGGTTCCATTTGTTGTCATCGTGATACCTCCGACATGCTCGTCATGATTGCGTCTGCGTCGACTTCTGTTGCGGTGCGGTCCAGGGCGATCTGCCCCTCCACCATCACTAGGATCCGGTCAGCGACTTCGCGGATCTCTTCGATATCGGAGGAGAACACCACCACACAGGCCCCCCGCGCTGCGGCATCCCGCGCCTTGAGCGAGAGGTCGTGGCGGGCCCCGATATCCACTCCGCGGAAGGGCTCGTCCATCAGGACGACCTTTGGATCGCCGCTCATCCAGCGTCCGACCACCACTTTTTGTTGGTTGCCACCGGACAGCGCGTCGACCAGCTGGTCGGGGCCAGTGGTTACCACACTGAACTCATCGATCACCTTTTTGGCCCGGGACCGCTCGGACCGGCGGTTGATCACTCCGCCAGCACTTACCTTGGTCAGGAAAGGCAGGCTCACCGTGCCTGCCAGGGACCAGCCCGGCAGCATTGCTTCAGCGGCCCGGTTCTCCGGAACCAGATAGATCCCTCTGTTCACCCCGTCGCCAGCTCGTCGCGGCGCATAGGGCAAGCCATCGAATCGAATGGTGCCGCTACGAAACGGCTCAACGCCAAAGATGCCGCGCGCAAGCTCAGACTTGCCGGCGCCCAGCAGCCCGACGACTCCGGTCACTTCGCCATAGTTCAGGTCCAGATCCAGTGGCGCTGACCGCTTCAACAGCTGCACTCCACGCAGTTCCAGAGCAAGTCGGTTGCTGCGGCGACGATCGGTCTGTTCGACTTCGACGGCCACCGCCTCGCCCAGCATCGATCGGACGGCTTCACCCATGTCAAGGGGGGTCGACTGCCGGTCTTTGATCAGGCCGTCGCGGAGCACCACGAGTTTGTCAGCCAGAGTCTGGATCTCGCTGAGGTGATGGGAGACATAGAGGATGGCCACACCTTGGCTCCGCATTTGCCCCACCAGACCGAACAGCCGCTCGGCTTCGGCTTGGGAAAGAGTGGAGGTGGGTTCGTCCAGCACCAGTACTTTGGGTGCTTTGACGAAGGCGCGGGCCAGCACCAAGAGCTGGGCATCAGCGATCCCCAACTCGAACGCGTCGCTCATTAGTTTGGCATCTGACCACTGCAGGTTGAGCGTCTCTGCCATCGCCCGGGCTTTGGGCAGCAACCCGCGCAGCGACCCGATTACCGGCAGTTCACCGCGGGCGAGCTCTTCGAAGAGCAGATTCTCAGCGACGGTGAGGCCAGGAATGATGCTCTCATCGATGCGCTGATGGACGGTATGGACCCCGGCGTGCGCCGCGCTCAACGGGGAGGTGATCTCGACTGGGTCACCTCCAACCAGGATCTCACCTGCGCCCCGGTCGTAGGCCCCAGCAAGAATCTTGATCAAGGTGGATTTTCCCGCACCGTTGGCTCCCAGCAGCGCGGTGATCTGTCCAGCTTCAAGGGTGAGGGAGACGCCCTTCAACACCTGATTGGTGCCGAAGGACTTCTCGATTCCCCGCAACTCCAGGGCGTACCTGGGTAAGGCCTGATCAGAGGTCATTTCAAATCTTCCTTTCTCAGAACGCCCTGGAGTATTGGGAGGGGGACCGGTCAGAACTTGATCGCCGGGATCCAGGCAGCCGAGGCCGTGTCGGAGATGTTCAACGACGGCTCAGCAGCTCGGAGGTCATCCATGTTCTTGATGTTCTTGTCGCGCAGCATCTGCTGCGTCACCAAGATCGGGGGGAACTCAACATTCTTGGTGGTGAGTTCGCCAGCCAGGTCGAGTGCCAGCACGCGGGTCACCGCGGCACCGATGGCATTCGGGTCAGTAGCGCCGGTGGCGACCCAGGGGCTGCCGTCGGCACGCATCAGTTCAATGTCCGCCGCCGAGATATCGGCGCCATAGACCTTGACCTTGCTCTTCATGTTCGCCTGTTCCAGAGCCGACAGTGTCGCCTTCGACAACTCGTCATAAGGAGCGTAGATCGCAACGACGTCCTTGTTGGCCTGCAACGCGTTGTACACCATCGGAGCCGTGTCGGTTGCGGTGGAGGAGCTGAACTTGCCAGTGAAGAACTTCTGGGACCAGTTGTTGTCCTTCTTGTACTGCTCCCAGACCAGGTTGCGGCGATCGAGCGGCGCGATACCCAGCACGTTCACGTAGCCGACCTTGGCGTCCTTGCCGATGTCTTTTGCCATCTGGTCAAGCACCAAAGACGCCATCTTTGCGTCCGACTGCTGGGTCTGCACCGCGTCAGGCGCACACTTCTGGATCTCCACGTCGTAGATGACGACCTTGATCCCAGCCTTGAGGGCCTTGTTCACGCCTGGGCACAGGGTGTCTGCGTAGCCGTGCCGAACGATGATCCCCTTGGCGCCAGAGGCGATGGCCTGGTCGAGTTGAGTTGCCTGGGTGGCGTTGTCGCCCTGAGCGTCATAGACGTCGAGCTTCATCTTCAACGCGTTCGCCTGAAGCTTGGTGCCGTTGAGGTACTGCTGGAAGTAGTCGCCCTGTCCGGTGTTCTGGACGATCGCAACGTGTACTTCGCCAGCATTGAACGGCGCCGGCATCGCTGCGGTAGCCGCAATGGTCTGGCCGCTGTCGGCGTTCGGGTTGTTGGTGGCAGCCCCACCGCCTTGCGAACATGCCGTGACCGACAACATCGTGAACCCCACGATGCCAGCAGCCATCATTTTGCGTTTGGTGAACATTGGTGCTTTTCCCTTCATGACTATTGGAAGCTGTCTCGCCCGCTTCCATCGGGTTGTTGGCGTGCTTCAGCCGACGATCTTGGCCAGCAGCCGGGGTTCCGGAGTGCGATCCGGTTCCACGACGCCGAACTCCGTGACGATCGCGGAGATCAGGTCGTGAGGGGTGACATCGAAGGCCGGGTTGAACCCCTTGGCCTCGACAGGAGCGGTACGAACGCCCCCATAGGTGAGTACCTCCACGTCATCGCGGAGCTCGATCTCAATGTCCGCACCAGTTGCGGTGTCTAGGTCCACCGTGGACGACGGCGCCGCAACAACAAATGGGATGCCTGCATATTTGGCGGCCAGAGCCAATGCCACCGATCCGACCTTGTTGGCCGAGTCGCCATCGGCAGCGATTCTGTCTGCACCGATGATGGCCACGTCCACCAGTCCCCGAAGGATGGTGCTGGACGCGGCCCCGTCCGCTTCGATTAGGTGGGGAATCCCGTCCTGGACAAGTTCCCAACTGGTGAGCCGGGCTCCTTGAAGGAGCGGTCTGGTCTCGTCGGCATAGACCATTTCCAGTACACCGCGCTCATACAGTTCGTGGATGATGCCGTATGCGGTGCCCCAAGCGGTCGTGGCCAGTGCCCCTGTGTTGCAGTGGGTAACCACCCGAACCTTCTGCCGTCCGGTGCGTTGAAGGATCCAGTCGGCCCCCAGCACAGAGAGCCTCCGGTTGGCGGCTTCGTCTTCGGCAACTATTTCCAAGGCTCGGCGTAACACTGCGGCTACCCCTTGGTCAGCGAATGGCCAAACCTGGTCCACACCCCAGGCCAGGTTGACTGCCGTTGGGCGGGCCCGTCGAACGCGGTCCACTTCGAGGGCGAGCCGGTCGGCAGACCAGCCCTCTCGCGAGCCCTGGTTGATCGCCACTACGACGCCCAACGCACCAACCGCGCCAAGGGCCGGGGCACCTCGCACTGCTAGCGATTGGATCGCATCAACGAGTACCTCAACGGTGTCTACGTCGAGGTACGTCTCCGTACCAGGAAGCTGCGTTTGATCGATCAGCCGAAGCGTCTTCGACTCATCAACCCACTCAAGCGCCCGAACCATGTCCATCCCTTCGAACCGCGTTGTCCGACCTCTTGCCCGCACAGTAGTTACAACTGGATTAACATGTCAACGGTTGTTAGGCGAATGTTATCGACTGCGATAATCTCGGCCCGACGAGGAGGAGCTACCCATGGCGAGTCGCACCACACTGGTTTCGAAGGTCTCAGAGGACCTGCGCGCCGAGTTGGCATCTGGGGTCCACGCACCTGGCGGCAGACTGCCAGCCGAGTCCCAACTGGCAGAGCACTTCAGTGTTTCGCGCCCCACTATCCGAGCCGCCCTGCGCGAGCTGGAAGCAATGGGGCTGGTCAAGACTCAGCACGGCGTAGGGACCTTCGTGGTTGACCGCCCATCGGTTCGGGCCGGGCTGGAGCGGCTGGACTCGATCACCGACTCCATTCGGGCCATGGGCAGCGAACCTGGCATGGTCTACGCGAGCCGAGTGGCCCGTCATGTGATGCCAGATGAGGCCAGCATCATGGGGGTTCCCGGCGAGACGCAGGTGCTGGAGTTGCGCCGCACGATCACCGCAGATGGCGAAGTGGTGGCGTATTCCTACGACCTGATCCCGCTGTCAGTACTGCCGAAAGGCTTCGACACCTCGGCCCTTTCCGGGTCACTGTTCCGGTTCTTCCGCGAGGAGTTGGGCATCGATCCACACCACGGCCTGGCCGAGGTGCATGCCGCCCACTCCGAGCACGTTGGCTGGGGTCCAGAAGCCCAGGCCCACCGGCTGTTCGTGATGTTGAACCAACTGCACTACGACATCAAAGACCAACTGCTGATGTACTCGCGCACCTACTTCATTGAGGGCCGGTACAACTTCACCATCTACCGCAGCGGGCTGTAACGGCCGCCGCCCAGCGAACGCTCCTGGGCACCCAGCGGGGATCATCCCCCAGGCCCCACCCCACCCGCGGCTGGGGCCCGAATCTCCGTCGCCAGCGCACCTTCCGGGAGCTCGGCGGGCTGTTGACACCCCTCAAGGGATAATCTAACTTGTAAGACAACTGGTGTTACATGTTCGACCACGATGAGGTGAGCGCATGACAAACGAGCACGACTTCACTGCCCATTCCCCAGCTCTCACCGCGCTGGTGGCGGCCAGCAAGGCCATCGGAGGTGACCCCTCCCTGGTGTTGCACGGCGGTGGCAACAGCTCAGTCAAGACCGTCACCGCTGACATCACCGGTGCGGCCGTGAACGTCCTGTATGTCAAGGGCAGCGGCCATGACATGGCCACGATCACTGAGGCGGGGTTCGCGCCGCTTCGGCTAGATCAGGTGCGGCGGCTCCTACCTCCAGTTGTCGTGCCCGACGAGTTCCTACTGAACGAACTCCGCTGCGCGCTGCTTGATGCCGACGCCCCGGATCCTTCGGTGGAAACCCTGCTCCACGCCCTGTTGCCTGATCCTGCAGTACTGCATTCGCACCCCGATTCAGTCCTCACTCTGAGCAACTCCGTCAACGGTGCCGATCGGCTTCACCAGCTCCTGGGAACCCAGTGTGTGATCGTCGGCTACGCCATGCCGGGCCCCGACCTAGTGTTGGCCTGCCACCAAGCGTGGCAGGCCCGCCGCGGCGATGAGATCGGTCTGGTAGTAATCGGTCACGGCATCTTCACCGTCGGAGACACCCCAGCGATCGCCCTGGAACGGCACCTTGAGATAGTCAGCATCGCCACCGCAGCCCTACCCAGGCTCGCTGAACCAACCTCTGCCCCAAGACCGGAGGTTGTGCTGCCGCCAGCCACCTTGGCGTCGGTCCGCAAGCAGCTTTGCGAGCAGGCGGGCCAAGCACTCCTTTTGCATCGAGTCGTCAACCCGCAGACCCAGGCGTTCATCAACGACGTCGGCCTGATGAACGCCACCCAGGATGGCCCGCTCACCCCAGACCACGCCACTTGGACCAAGCCGTTCCCTCAACTCGGGAGAAACTTCGCCAGCTACGAGCGGGCCTACACCGCCTACTTCGAGGCCAACAAGAACCGCCGGGGCGCCACGCTAACCATGTTGGATCCTGCCCCCAGAGTCATCCTTGACCCCGAACTTGGTCTCGTCACTGCTGGACGCAC
The DNA here is from genome assembly GCA_013791955.1 of Propionicimonas sp. Lineage (GTDB taxonomy): Bacteria > Actinomycetota > Actinomycetes > Propionibacteriales > Propionibacteriaceae > Propionicimonas. The sequence goes on along the minus strand of VMSW01000005.1, from coordinate 86,163 downwards.
CCCCGCTGAAGCCCTAGCGGTGAGCGAGATCTATCAGCACACGATGACTGCGATCGCCAACGCCGAGGCGCTCGGCGGGTACCGTCCAGCCAGCGTGGAGCACGTATTTGACCTCGAATACTGGCTCTTCCAGCAGCAGAAGCTCGCCCGCAGCGCTGACCAAAAGGTCTTGAAGGGCCAGGTAGCGCTGGTAACTGGTGCAGCCTCAGGAATCGGGCACGGTTGCGCGGCCCAACTGCTCGAGGCTGGCGCCTGCGTCGTGGGTTGGGATCTCGCCGCTGGGGTGGCCAAGGCCTTCGACAACCCCAACTACCTGGGCCTGCAGCTCGACGTGACCGACCCCGAAGCCGTTGCCAACGCGCTAGCCCAGCAAGTGGATACTTTCGGTGGCCTGGACATTCTCGTGGTTGCGGCTGGCATCTTCCCCACCAGCACCAACCTCGGTGAGCTCACTGCGGCGGCTTGGCGCAAGACCATGGCGGTCAATGTCGACTCAGTGATGGAACTTTACGGCCAGGCGAAGCCACTGCTGGCCGCCGGCTACCCCTACGGCCGGGTGGTCTTGATTGCCTCCAAGAACGTCGCCGCGCCAGGCCCCGGCGCGGCTGCCTATTCCGCTTCCAAGGCGGCAGTGACCCAACTCACCCGGGTCGCCGCACTGGAATGGGCCGGACTGGGGATTCGGGTCAACATGGTTCATCCCGACGCTGTCTTCGACACCGGCCTTTGGACCCCAGAGCTCCTCCAGGCCCGCGCTGAGCACTACGGCGTATCAGTCGAAGACTACAAACGGCGCAACCTACTTCACACCGAGATCACCAGTGCAGCGGTCGGCCGCCTAGTCAAAGACCTCTGCACCGACACCTTCGCCTGCACCACCGGAGCGCAGATCCCCATCGACGGCGGCAACGAGCGCGTCATCTGAGAAAGGAAGTGACCTGATGCAGTCAGGCAGATTGGATTCCGTCCAGCCCCGAAACGGTGATTGGGGCCCCGCCTATGTCATTCAAGGGGCAACCAGCGACATCGGGCTGCTCACCCTGCGCCCCGGCGACTCGATGACCAACCACATTCATCACCACTGCGACGAGTCCTTCATCGTGACCGAAGGCGAAGCCACCTTGTGGGTGAGCTGCACCGCCGAATACCAGCTGAGCGTCGGCGACGTCTATCGGTGCCCGCCTTCAGAGATGCACTACTTCATCAACAACTCCGACCAGCTCTTCAAGATGGTGTTCATCAAGTCGCCAGCCAGCCCCGGCGACACCATCAACCTCCCCTGGCAACCCGGCGAACCCGCCCCCGAAGTACCGGCCCCTCTTACCGCCAACAACTGAAAGGCAATCGCTATGGCAGATCTCGAAGGCAACATCAACGCCAAAGACTGGGGCACCGACACCCCCCAACGCACCTGGGACTTCCACATCAAGGGAGCAGGGCAACTCGACTTTGGTATGCAACACCGACTGTCGCGAATCTTCGGTGCCGATGGTCATACCGCGATGCTCGCCTTTGACCACGGCTACTTCCAGGGCCCCACCAGCGGCCTAGAGCGAATCGACCTGAACATCGTGCCGCTTGCGCCCTACGCAGACGCCTTGATGGCTACCCGCGGTGTGTTGCGCTCAGTGATCCCAGCCTCGGTCGACAACGCGTTGGTCTTGCGGTCCTCCGGAGGGCCTTCCATCTTGAAGGAATTGTCGAACGAGCGAGTGGCCATGGAGATGGCCGATGCTGCCCGGATCGACGCCGCCGCGGTCGCCGTCCAGGTATTCATCGGCGGCGAGTACGAGACTCAATCGATCGCGAACCTGAACGCCCAGATCGACGCCGGCTATCGCTACGGGATCCCGGTGCTTGGCGTCACTGCGGTCGGCAAAGAGCTCGCCCGTGACGCCCGCTACCTCGGCCTCGCGACCCGCATCATTGCGGAATTCGGCGCGCAGTTGGTGAAGACCTACTACGTCGAAGAGGGCTTCGATCAGGTGGTTGCCGGTTGCCCAGTGCCGATTATCATGGCGGGCGGGAAGAAGCTGCCAGTCATCGACGCGCTCACCATGGCGTTCAATGCCATCGACCAAGGTGCAGCCGGCGTCGATATGGGGCGCAATATCTTCCAGCGTGCCAACCCCACTGCGATGATCCGGGCTGTGCGCGGCATCGTCCACGACGGCCTGGCCCCTGAGCAGGCCCTGGAGTTGTACAAGGAGTTGTCGAACGGTGCCGAAGACTGACCCCATCGCCGAGGCTCGGCTGGCCATCTGTGAGGTCGGCCGAGCCATGTGGCAACGCTCGCAAGTCGCAGCCAACGACGGGAACATCTCGGTTCGCGTGGGCGATCAGGTGGTCTGTACCCCGACGGGGGTGAGCAAGGGGTTCCTGCGTCCGGAGTGGCTGGCTGTGGTTGACCTTGACGGCGCCCAAATCGCCGGCGAGCGGCCGCCGTCCTCGGAACTGAAGATGCACCTTCGGGTCTACGAGCTGGATTCGAACGTGACTGCGGTCGTCCATGCGCATCCGATGTACGCCACGATGATGGCCATTCAGGGTCGAGACCTTGAATGCCGGATGATGCCAGAGACGATCGTCGCCCTGCCGAAAGTCCCGCTGGCACCGTATGCGACGCCGTCCACCATGGCGGTGCCGGATTCGATCTCTGATCTGGTGCTCAACAACACCGCCTGCTTGCTAGAGAACCACGGGGCGCTCACTTGGGGCCCGGACCTGATCACCGCCTACCTGACTATGGAACGGCTGGAATACACCGCCGAGTTGGTTTGGCGACTCGAGTCATCCGGCGGTGGCCGTGATCTTCCTGACGCCGAAATCGAGAAGATCCGCCGCCTGTTCGGAGTGTGATTCCTCGACACCATCGTTGGCCAGCCAAGACGCCTGAACGTGTTCGGCTCGATGGCCAGCGGTTCGCCCGTCCCATCGGCGAGCATCAAACGGCAAAGCCGGTGAACCATCTCTAAGGTTCACCGGCTTTCCGGTGCCCGAAGCACCCTCGGCGGTGGCGGAGGGATTTGAACCCTCGGAGGGTTGCCCCTCACGCGCTTTCGAGGCGCGCTCTTTCGGCCGCTCAGACACGCCACCGCGGGCGAGTTTAGCTAGCCGAGCCCGGGTGGGGCCAATCGCGCCCTCTGGCCGGGGACGGTTCCCGTGAACAGCTCACGGGGACGGTTCCAATTAGCGCTGCGCATATTGGAACCGTCCCCAATAGGTGAGGTCCGTCCCCGTGAGCTGCTCGGAGGAACCGTCCCCGTGAACAGGGGGTCAGCGGCGGTGGGCGAAGAAGTCTTGGAGGAGGGCGGCGCACTCGGGCTCGGCGATCCCGCCGACTACCTCGGGGCGGTGGTTCAGACGCGGGTCGCGCACCACGTCCCAAAGGGAGGCGACGGCACCGGCTTTGGGGTCGTAGGCGCCGAACACCAGGCGGCCTACCCGAGCGGCGACGACCGCTCCGGCGCACATCGTGCACGGCTCCAGAGTGACGACCAAAGTGCAGCCCTCTAAATGCCAAGAGCCGAGCGCCTCGGCAGCCCGGCGCAGCGCCACCACTTCCGCATGTGCGGTCGGATCGTGATGCAACTCGCGTTCGTTGTGCCCGACCGCGATTACCGCACCGGCTGCGTCCACAACTACCGCACCGATCGGGACGTCACCGTGGTCCAGCGCCAGCCGGGCTTCGGCGAGCGCGGCATCCATGGCCGAGCGCCAGCGGTTCACTCGAAGCTGGCCAGCGCCTTGGCGTACACAGCTGCGAAGCCGGCCTTCTTGACCACCAATTCGAGCAGAGTGGTCGAGTCTTCGTCGTAGTCCTCGGCCATTGCCTCCAGCTCGAAAGCAGGCATGCCCACATCGGCCATGATGTCGGAATCACCGATCGGGTAGCCGTCCTCGTTCTCGTCGGGCAACTCGGCATCAAGGAAGTCGACCACGTCACGCGCGATCGGCCACTCGAAAGCGGCCCCCGCATCCGAGCAGAACACCTGGACGTGCTTGCCGCGCACCCGCACGATCACAAAAACCTCATCGCCAACCGAGACCAGGCCCACCGCGCCAGCATCACCTGGCAGGCGGCGTAGCTGAGTGATCAGACCGTCCAGATCATTGGCCAGATCAAGCTCCAATGCCATCGCGACCGGTTCCCCGTCCTCGCGGTACAGGGCGATCACCAGGTCAATATCGTCCTCGGTGGCATCCTCGGGGTAGTCGTCGTCATCCTCTTCGATGTCCTCGACGACAACGTCCTCTTCCAGATCCTCGATGCCTGGACGGTCATCGCCGCGGGCGGGCAACTCGAACTCGAACTCATCTGAGGTGTTCACCGTTGCCTCCTGACCTGCCGTTGGGTCTCCATAGTCGCAGATAGTTGGGCGTAGGGCACAGTCCGGGCAAGTGTTCGCTGACCGCTCACGGTGTGCCAAGGTAGCGGTGTGGAACTTCTCGTGATCGAACACCCGTTGGTTGCTCACAAAGTGAGCCTGCTGCGGGACGTAAACACCTCCAGCTCAACCTTCCGGCAGCTCGTTGAAGAGCTGGTCACGCTGCTGGCTTATGAGGCCACCCGCGAGGTGCGAGTCGAGCCGATGCAGGTGGTCACGCCGATCACCACCACCACCGGCGTCGGGCTGAGCCGTCCCCGTCCATTGGTGGTGCCGATCCTGCGCGCCGGCCTCGGCATGCTGGAAGGCATGATGCGGCTGATGCCGACCGCCGAGGTCGGTTTCGTCGGCATGGTGCGCGATGAGGAAACCCTGCAGCCGTTCACCTATGCCGAGCGCCTGCCCAAGGATCTGTCCGGTCGCCAGTGCTACGTGCTCGATCCGATGCTGGCCACCGGCGGCTCCCTTGGCGGCACCGTGCAGTTCCTGGTGGATCGTGGCGCCGATCACATCACCTGCATCTGCCTGATCGCGGCCCCTGAAGGGGTGCAGAAGATGCGCGAGCTGGTCGACCCGATCGGCGTGCCCTGCACCCTGGTTTGTGCCGCCCTGGACGAGAAGCTCAACGAGGTCGGCTACATCGTGCCTGGCCTCGGCGATGCCGGCGATCGGCTGTACGGACTGGCCCAGTAGGGCTTCGACAAGCTCAGCCAACTTTCGACAGGCTCAGCCAACTGAGGAAGGTGCGATGGATCTAGCTACCGCCTGGCCGCCCTTCGGGTTGCGGATTGAGGCCGGGCCACTGCTGCTGCGTCCGATCACCGATGAGGTGCTACCCGAGCTGATCGAACTGGCCCTGAGCGGCATTCACGACCCTGACGCGATGCCGTTTGCCATGCCCTGGACGGACGCGCCGCCCGAGACGCTGCCCACTAACTACGTCCAGTACCAATGGGGCGTGCGCGCCAACTGGACCAAGGAGCACTGGAATCTCGAGTTCGCGGTCGAGCGTGAGGGCCGCCTCGTCGGCATCCAGGCCTTCTTCAGTTCCAGCTACCTGGTGACCCGCACCGGCGAGACCGGCTCCTGGCTGGCCAAGGAATTCCACGGCCAAGGCATCGGGACGGCGATGCGGCAGGCGATCTGCGCCTTCGCCTTCGACCACCTGGACGCCGAGGAGGTTACCTCGGCCGCCTACGCCGACAACCCGGCCTCAAATGCGGTGAGCCGCAAGGTCGGCTACCGGCCCAACGGCACCTTCCGCAAGACCCGCCGCGAGGGCGAGTGGCACCCCAGCCAGGAGTGGACGCTGACGGCGGAGACGTTCGTCCGTGGCGAGCCGATCATCGCCACCGGGGTAGCTGAGTTCCGCAGCTTCATCGGCTTGGACGCACCGATTGCTCTCCCGCTGCGATCGACCTAATCGTCCAGTGAGCCGGCTGCAGCTTTGGTCGACCAGATCAGGGCCTTTACCTCGGCGCTGATGTCCGCGTAGGGCTGAAGCTGTTGGTGTTCGTCGGTCCAGAACTCCAAGATCTCGCGTTCGTCCTTGCGGTGGAGGTCGTCGGCGATGATCACCGCTCCCGCCTTCAAATACGGTGCGAAGACCGGCAATGCAGGGTAGCGGGCATGAGGGCCAGTGCCCCCGGGCGGGCCGTCCACTACAAGCAAATCCACCTCGCCCAGTTTGGCTGGGTCGATGTCGTACCACTGAAACGACCCCCTGGCCGTGCTGACTTCGGTGAGCGGCGTCAGCAGAACCTCCGCCTGCTCAGTCACTTCGTGAAGGCGTAACCATTCGGTGGTCTTCTCCGCATAGGTGGCCGAATGCTCAAGGCATACCAGCCGTCCCCGGCCGGCTTTCTTCAAGGCCAGCGCGATCCAAAGACTGGTGGTGCCGCTGCCGCATTCGACGACGAGTTCGGGACGGGTCTGCTCGACCAGGTAGACCAGCCAGCGCAATCCGACCGGCGCCATCGCCCAGCCCGCCACCAGCGGCAGCGGCGCCTTCGGGCTGAACTCGGCCAGCAGTTGATCCATCGCCTGCTGCTCGGTGAGCAACTCGCTGGGCAGCTTGGCCATCGCATTGGTTAGTCCACGGGTGGACGTCACCAACTGCTGCTCAACACCTTTCGCAGCAACCATTGCGTCTCGAAGGCCATCGATTCGGCGATCAACCGCGGCTAGCTGGTCCGCCTCTTGACTCAACTTGACTCGAATCGCCTTGAGTGCGGCTTCCGCCTTGTGTTGCCGCTTGCCGATTGTCGCCACCTGGTGCAGCAACCTCCGCAGCGTCCAGATCTGCCATCCACCCAGCGCCAACACGATTAGGGCGGAGCCGCCAATGGCCACCAGCAGGTTGCCCAAGGCCAGGCCGACGGCAACCGCCAACACACCCACAACGCTTGATGCTGCGAAGGCTCGGGGAAGCACCCAATCGCGCTTCACGAGGTCGTTCCGTCCGAGTGCCGCGTAAGGATCACGCGCTCATCCTAAGGCGCTTTGATTCCGCAGCGCCCTGATGACGGTGACCATCTCAGGGCGCTGCACCAGTTCGAATCTGATGGCAAGGCCGCGACTAATCGGGCGGACGCTGCCTGCTACGCCGCCGAACGTGTCGGCAGCCGCCAAACCACTGCAGCCAGCACGGCCAGGGCCACCGCCAGTAGCAGACCGACCGGCAGCGCCACCAACGGATTGGTGTCGATCAGGATGAGGGCGAAGAAGCCGACGGTGCCGTTGAAGGCACCATGCAGGAACGCTGGCGCCAGCACCGACCCTGTGCGGGCCCGCACCCACCACAGCAGAAACGAGAACGGGGTGGTCCAAGCCACCATTAGCGGAATGCCGATAGCCCAATCGGCGCCGTAGTTGTGGCCCAACATGATGATCGGCGCGTGCCACAAGCCCCACAGCAGACCAGTTAGCAGGTTCGCCCGGACGGCTCCGAGCGGGCGCAACTCATCAGCAAGGAAGCCCCGCCACCCATACTCCTCGCCGAAGGCGAACAACGCGTTGATGGTGACTCCGGCCAGCAGGCCGTTCAGCACTCCGGCACCCACCACGACGGCGATCCCCGGGAGCTGGGTTTCGGGGGTGGCGCCAGGCACCATTTGCCGCAAATGCTCGGTGAACTCGGCGTCGCTGCCGACCAGGTGACCGGCACCCGGCACACCTAAGGCACTTGCCGCCAGGCTCACCGCCAAGCCAACCCCGAGCACGGCCACCATCACCGCCACCGCGTAGCCGACACTGCGGCCCACGGTCGGCCAGAAATTGGCGCGCAGCCGCCGCCACTGCGTGGTCAGCAATGGCGTCCGGCCATCGCGACGATCAACTATCAGCGCTGCCACCAGCGGCAGCGGCATGTAGAGCAGGGCCGCACCTAGTTGAGTTACCAGCGTCGCTGAGGATCCGACCATCGGGCCGACCAGCCACAACAGCAGGGCGACCAGCACGGCACCACCGAAGGCGATGCCGTAGAACCACCAGACCCGGCGCCAGGCGGGGTGAGCGACCGCCGCGGCAGGCACCTCTTCGGTGGCTGCTGCGGCACGGAACGAAGAATCACTGGACACAGCTAGATCGTATGACCAGGATGCGTGTTATGCAAGCTAGCTGGCTATGCGGCCCACCGATCTGCGCGATCTCGAGCAATCTCGCCTTACTTAGGTGGACGCGCCAGCTTCAGTAGTAGTAGGGGAACTTCGACCAGTTCGGCGGGCGCTTCTCCAGGAACGAATCTCGACCCTCGACGGCTTCATCGGTCATGTAGGCCAGCCGAGTGGTTTCGCCAGCGAACACCTGCTGGCCGATCAGACCGTCATCGATGGCGTTGAACGCGAACTTCAACATTCGCTGCGCGGTCGGGCTCTTGGCACACACCTTGGCCGCCCACTCCAGGCCGACGGTTTCCAGGTCAGCATGAGGGACGACGGCGTTCACCGCGCCCATTTCGTAGGCGCGCTGGGCGTCATAGGTATCACCAAGGAAGAAGATCTCCCGAGCCGCCTTCTGGCCCACCTGCCGAGCCAGATAGGCCGAACCGAAGCCAGCATCAAAGGAGCCGACATCAGCGTCGGTCTGCTTGAACCTGGCCTGCTCAGCCGAGGCAATGGTCAGGTCGCAAACCACATGGAGTGAATGCCCGCCCCCGGCCGCCCAACCGTTCACCAGGGCGATAACCACCTTCGGCATGAACCGAATCAGCCGCTGCACCTCCAGAATGTGCAGCCGCCCACCTTCGGCCGCTGCCCGGTTGGCGTCCACGGTTTCAGCGGTCTCCCCCTCGGCGTACTGGTAGCCCGAACGACCCCGGATTCGCTGGTCGCCGCCGGAACAGAACGCCCAACCGCCGTCTTTGGCCGACGGCCCGTTGCCGGTGATCAGCACGCAACCCACATCGGAGCTCATTCGGGCGTGATCCAAGGCGGCGTACAGCTCGTCCACAGTGTGCGGACGGAAGGCGTTGCGCACCTCGGGCCGGTTGAACGCGATCCGCACCGCCGGTACGTCCTTGGCCCGGTGATAGGTGATGTCGGTGAACTCGAAGCCTTCAACCGGTTCCCAAAGCTCGGGCTGCCACGGATTGTCCATGCAGGTCAGATTAGGGCACTTCGGCTGGCTGCAGCGGGAGCGGTCGGGCACCTTAGCTGGGCCCAAGCGGCGCCCGATAGTATCCAGACAGCCAAAATCCACTCGACCCAGGAGGCCGCCGTGCCGGCAGTGTCGGTGATCGTCCCAGTCCACAACGGCGCCAAGCATTTGCCGTCGTGCCTGCGCAGCATCGTCGAGCAGACGCTCACCGATCTGGAGATCCTGGTAATCGATGACGGCTCCACCGATGATTCGGCCAAGATCGTTGCCGAGTTCGCCGCCGCCGATCCGCGAGTCAGTTGCCTGCCCGGTCCTGGGCTGGGCAGCGCCGGCGAGGCCCGCAACGTCGGCCTGGACCGCGCCACCGGCGATTACCTCAGCTTCCTCGACGCCGACGACTTCTTCGCCCCCACGATGCTGGCCGAGTTGCACGCCAAGGCCGTTGCCGATGACGCCGACATCGCGATCTGTAAATTCCGCGTCTACGACGAGCGCACCGAAGATGCCAACCCGGTGAGCTGGCCGCTGCGCCTGGAGTATTTCCCCGAAAAGACCCCGTTCAGCCCGGACGCAGCCGGCGACGCCCTCTTCCTGGCCACCAACCCAGCCGCCTGGAACAAACTTTTCCGCACTGACTTCGTCCGGCGTACCGGGCTGCGGTTCCAAGGCCTGCGGCGCACCAACGACGCCTTCTTCACCTACTCAGCGCTCTCCCAAGCCAACCGGCTCACCTACCTCGATGAGTACCTGCTCAGCTACCGCACCGGCAATGCAGCCAGCCTGCGCGGCTCGCGCGATCAGCAGCCGCTGGCCTGGGTGGACGCCCTGGTGGCGATTCGCACCGAATTGGGCCGGGTCGGCCTTTTCGAGAAGTTCGAGCGGGCCTTCACCAACCTGGCCCTGGATTTCTGCCTGGCCAACCTGCGGCGCCCCACCAGCTCCGAGGCCTACCTCACCATGCATTCGGCCCTCACCGATGGCGTCCTGGCCAAGCTGGGCATTCTGGGTCACCAGACGGATTACTTCCTGCGCGCCGAACTGCGCGATCAGCTTGCCGATCTGCTCAACCTGACCCCGATGGAGTTCCTGTTCACCCGGCTGAACCTGGCCACCGACCAGCTGAACGCGGCCCGCGCCGAAGTGCGGGCCAACCTGCGCGAACTGGACGTGCTACGCCAGGGCGAGCCGGCAACTGAGGTGATCGCACCAGCTGCGGCGGCAACCAAAGCCAGCGCTGGCGCTGACCGCGTGGACGTTTCGGTGATTCTGCGGGTACGCGATGCCGAGACCCTGGTGGCCGAAAGCCTCGACAGCGTGCTGAATCAGCCCGGGGTCAAGGTCGAAGTGATCTGCCTCGATCAGCATTCCGCCGATCTTTCCGGCCGGGTGCTGGCCCAGCGCAGCGCCGAAGATGCCCGAGTCAGGCTGATCACCGCTGGCGTGGATGCGTCCGCATCGCTCAATGCCGCCATCGCCGCGGCCACCGGGCGCTACCTGAGCTTCCTTGAAGCCGGTGATCGTTGGCAGCCCGGCGTGCTGGCCGGTCTGGTTGCCCACGCCGATGCCGCCGAACTGCAGCTCCTTGGCTTCGATGCCGACACCGTCGCCGACCCCGAGGTGGACGCGGCCACTTGGCGGCGCGAAAACGGCCACTACCGCCGGACGGCCACTGCCGGCGGGGCCCTGCCTGGCCCGGCGCTACTCACCCAGCTGCACCGAGCGGGGCACTACCGTCCCCAGGCCTGGCTGCTCTTGGCCGATCGGGAGTTGGTGGCTGGCCTTGAGCCGACCTTCGTCATCGGAGCGCCCAGCGACATGCTTTTCACCGTCCGGCTGCTGCTGGCCGCCTCGCTGGCCGAACACTCGCCCACCGCACTGGTGTTGCATCGGGTCGGGGCCAAACCGCCGGTGACCCCCTCGCAGCGCGAGGCTGACGCACGCCACTACTTCAGCACCTGCTTGGAGTTGTCGCGACTGGGCGCGCGAGTCCAGCTCGGGCGAGCCGAGGCCGCCACTCTTGGCGCGTTGATCTTCGAGGCTTACCGCAACGCCAGAGCCAACTTCATCCGGATCAATGTGGACGCCGGCAATCGCATCGCCGGCCTCGATTCGGCTCCCGACGCGCAAGCGTTGGCGCTACTACTGAAGCAGGCCCACCAGGAAGCTCAGTACAAGCGAGGGGCCGGTGGAAGCCGACCGGGACTGTACGGGCGGTTGAAACACAAACTGCGCAACGCGTTGCGCCGCTGAAGTGACTGCAAGCAGGGCGCGGGCCGACTTTCGGTTAGCCGTCGCGGCCAAAGACCCCGCTAGACTTGCTGCCCGTTGAGCCGCCGCTGCTTAGAGAGGGTCGAACCAAATGAAGGCAGTGCTACTTGCTGGCGGGTTGGGTACCCGGATGCGGGAGGAAACCGAGTTTCGCCCCAAGCCAATGGTGGAGGTCGGTGGTCGCCCGGTCCTCTGGCATCTGATGAAGACGTTTTCCGCCCAGGGCATCAATGAATTCGTGGTCTGCGCAGGCTACAAAGGCGAGCAGATCAAGTCTTACTTCCTCAACTACGGCGCCCTCAACGCCGACTTCACGATCTCGCTCGGTGATCACAGCAAGGTCGACGTGCATAGCGGACATCTGGAATCCGACTGGACTGTAACCGTCGCTGACACCGGCCAGGCGACCCTCACCGCCGGACGGGTTGAACGGATCGAGCCTTATGTCAAAGGCGAACGCTTCATCGTCACCTACGGCGATGGATTGGCCGACATCGACATCAACAAGCTGCTCGCCTTCCACGCCAGCCACGGCAAGATGGCCACCATCAGCATCGTCCGCCCATGGTCGCGGTTCGGTTTGGTGGACGTGAATGGGGATGGCATGGTCACTCGTTTCCGGGAGAAGCCTCAAATGGATGACTGGGTGTCAGCTGGTTTCTTCGTCTTCGAGCCGGAGTTTTTTGACCGCATCCGCGATTCTGACGACATGATGTTGGAACATGAGCCTTTGAATCGTTTAGCTGCCGAAGGCCAACTTGGCGCATACCGTCACGAGGGTTTTTGGCAGCCGATGGATACCTATCGTGAATCGCAGCTGCTCGGCGAGCTTTGGGCGTCTGGAAACGCTCCGTGGAAGGTGTGGTGATGACCGCAGCCGCATCATCGATAGACGCCGGAGGCGCCGAAAAGAAGCTGATCTCAGTGGTGGTCCCGGCGTACAACGAGGCTGAGTGCATCGATGAGCTTGCCCGTCGCCTCAGCGCAGTGTTCGACTCCGAGCCGGATTACGATTTCGAAGCGATCATCGTCGAAAACGGCTCCGAGGACGACACCTGGGAGAAGCTGCTGAAGATCCGCGCCGAGGACCCCCGATTCAAAGTGCTGAAGCTCGCCCGCAACTTTCGAATGGATGGCGGACTGACGGCCGGGCTGAGCCAGGCGACCGGCGACGCAGCGGTGCTGATGACCGCCGACCTGCAAGATCCCCCCGAACTGATCACGACCTTCATCCGCAAGTGGGAGGAGGGCTACGAGAACATCTACATGACCGTCAGCGAACGCCGGGGCACCGGGCCGCTTCGCCGGTTCAATTCCGTAGCGTTCTACTGGCTGGCGGGCAAACTCACCGGCGGGCGCATACCCAAAAACGCTTCGGACTTCCGCCTCGTTGATCGCAAGGTCTACCAGACCATCAACACCATGCAGGAACGCAATCGGTTCGTCCGTGGGCTGTTCGCGTGGGTGGGTTTCAAATCAATCGGGGTCGAGCACGAACGCCCGCCGCGTTTCGGTGGGGAGTCCAAAGCCCACTCGCTGAAGGTGCTCGACTTGGCCTCCAAGGGCATCCTGGCGCACTCCTACCTGCCGCTGCGACTGATCACGATCACCGGCCTGGTGATCTTCGCGGCTTCACTGGTCGGCCTGGTCATCGCCGCGATCCAGTTCGTGGTGGATGGCGTGCCGTTCCCGGGCTACGGCACGATCATCAGCCTGATGCTGCTGATGTTCGGACTGGTCTTCCTTTTCCTCGGCGTGATGAGCGAGTACATCTCCCTGATCTACGAAGAAGTGAAACAGCGGCCGAATTACGTGGTTAGCCGCCGGGAGGGCCTGTGACTGGACCCACTGGGTTCCACCCGATCCGATGGGCGCGCCAGATGTTGGAGGTCGAAATCGTCCGGTTCGGCCTGGTCGGTGTGGTCAACACCATCTTCGGGTACGGCCTGTTCGTGGCGTTGCAGCTGACGCTCGGCAGCTTCATCCAGTACACAATTGTCCAAGCGATTTCCAACCTGATTGCGATCGTCCAGGCCTATTGGCTGCAGCGATGGCTAGTCTTCCGCCACCACGGGAATTGGTGGGCCGGGCTGGTCAAGTTCGCTTCTGTCTACGTCGGCGCCTTCTTCTTCAGCCTCGCAATGGTCGCGATCCTGGTAGAGGGGTTCAGGGTCAGTGTGATCCTGGCCGGTGGCATAACCGTGATTCTCCAGGCCTTCGGCACGTACGGGGCCAACAAGTGGTTCACCTTCCGTTCCGGCAACGGAACCGGACGTTCCACAGCGAGCGGACCCGACGAGCCCACAACCCCCGACTCTGCAACGAGCGGCCCCTCGGCCCGAATCGGATTCACCCAGCCGCGGGAAGCTGTGGCATGACGACCTCCGGCGAAAGCGTCCAGCCCACATCCCTAGTCATCGGCGGTTTCGGCGCCCTCGGTTCGGCAATCGCCGAACGGTTAGCGTCGGACGGATTCCGGGTACTGCGCGCCAGCCGGGCACCCCGGGGTGAATCGGACGCGATCGTCCTCGACCCGTCCGACTACGGCTCGCTGCCCATTTTGGACGTGGTGTGTTGGGCCCAGGGCGCCAACGTCAACGATTCCGCCACGAACTTCACCGACGACAATCTGGCTGGGCTATTTGCGGCCAACGTGGCCACCATCGCCAGCCAACTCCGAGATTTGCTGGCCGCGGGGAGGATTCGCGATGGCGCCTCGCTGGTGGTGATCAGCTCGATCTGGGAACAAATCGCACGCCCAGGAAAGTTCTCCTACACCATCACCAAGGCCGCTGTGGGCGGCCTGGTCAGGGCCGCCGCCACCGATCTCGCCGATCGTGGGATTCGCGTAAATGCGGTCCTCCCCGGTGTCGTTGACACCCCGATGACTCGAGCGATGCTCTCACCCGATCAAATCGCCGGGGTGGAAGACGCCACCGGCTACCGCCGAATGGTGACTGCGGCCGACGTCGCCGACGCTGTAGCCTCACTCGCACGCGGCAGCAACGGCATCAGCGGGCAGTCCCTACTAGTCGATCTGGGGTTCACAATTGGCCGAACGATCTGAGTTCGATGTCGCCACCTCCACCGGCGACTATCGAGTATCGCTGGGCAGTGGCCAACTAGCGCAGGCGGTCGGCAATGCTGACGTGATCTTGGTGGACGCCTCGTTGGCACACCTGCTGCCGTCCAGCGCTGAGCGGGTCATCACGATCGACAGCACCGAGGAATCCAAGACCCTGACTGGCTGCGAGCAGGTAATCCTCGAGTTGCGCTCTGCGGGCGTGCGCCGTGGCCATCGGTTGTTGGCCGTTGGTGGCGGCATCGTGCAGGACGTCGCAACCTTCGTCGCTGACGTTTACATGCGCGGCCTCGCCTGGAGCTATGCCCCCACCACCCTGATGGCCATGGCGGATTCCTGCATCGGCGGCAAGAGCTCGATCAACGTCGGCGAAGTGAAGAATCTCGTGGGCGGGATCTACCCACCCCAGCAGGTCTACATCGATCCGGTCTTCCTCGACACGCTCAGCCCCGCAGCCCTCGGCTCAGGCTTCTCCGAGGCAGCCAAGATCGCGTTCTGCCGCGGCCCGGGAACGTTCAATGAATACCTTCGCCGCTACGCAGCATTCGACACCGACCCGATCGCCCTGATCAGCCACGTCCTGTCGGCCAAGAAGTGGTTCGTCGAGATCGACGAGCACGACAAGTTGGAGCGGCGACTCCTCAACTTTGGCCACACCTTCGGCCACGCTCTGGAGTCGGCGGTAAACCACGCCCTGCCCCACGGGTTGGGCGTCTCGGTAGGCGTGCTCTGCGCCAGTGCTCATCCTGACGCGAGCAACAGCGAACCTGTCCAGGCCCTGCGGGATCACTGCCTACACCTTCTCGAAATGGCTCCCGATGTGGTGGAGGACGCTTTGGCGCAGTTCGACCGCCAGCGATACGAGCGAGCCTTCAGGTCGGACAAGAAGCACTCCGACGGCTTCTTCCACCTGATCTTGCCGCAAGGCGACAGCGTGGCCGAGGTCCGCATTTCGGCCAACACGGGCTGGGACTCGATCCTGGCCGCCACGAATTCGACCATCGACGTCGTTAGGAGCCACGTCCGTTGAAGTATTCAGACCTGTTGATGGGTTGGCTCAACGAGCTCGGCTACACCCATTGCTTCTTCGTCGCTGGCGGCAACTCGATGCATTTGCTCGATGGCGCCCGCCAGACCATGACCTGCATCCCGGTGGTTCACGAGGTGGCTGCGGGGATCGCCGCGGAGTACTTCAACGAACGGGCCCGCGCGGTCGGCAACCCCGAACGGGCCTTCGCCATGGTGACCGCAGGGCCGGGGCTGACCAACATCCTGACTGCCATGGCTGGCGCGTACTTGGAGAGCCGAGACCTGTTGGTGCTCGGTGGCCAGGTGAAGTCGACCGACTTGGCCGGTTCCACACTGCGGCAGCGCGGCATTCAAGAAATCGACGGATTGGCTCTTGCCGCACCAATTTCGGTGACAACGCAGCGCATTGAGACTCCGGCAGACCGCCGCACCTTCACTTCCTGGGTTTTGCAGGGCACCTCTGGACGACCCGGGCCGGTCTTCATTGAAATCTGCCTAGATGCCCAGGGCGCCCCGGTTGATCCCGCCACGCTGAACACACCGGCGGCCGCCCTGGTGGACCCCCACTTCGGATCGGCGCCGCTTGCTGCTGCCGAAGCAGCGATTCGCTCCTCGCAGCGTCCAGTTCTGCTACTTGGCGGAGGCGTTAGCCGTCTGGCAGTGCAGTCGGTGCTGCCCCGGTTGAGGGAACAGCAGTTGCCGACGATGACCACTTGGAACGGCGCTGACCGGCTGGGAGCGGACGACCCTATTTATGCCGGCCGCCCAAATACCTGGGGACAGCGTGGGGCGAACGTCGTACTACAGCAGGCCGACCTAGTCATCGCTTTAGGCACCCGGCTGGGTCTACAACAGACCGGCTTCAACTGGCAGCAGTTTGCACCAGTAGCCACTGTGATCCAGGTCGACATCGATCGCGCCGAACTGGAGAAGGGGCATCCGCGAGTAGACATCCCCTGGCATGGTGATGCCGATCAGGCACTCCAGCAGATTGTGGGTCTGCTCGGCCGGCAAAGCGGCTGGGGAGAGTGGCTGGACACCTGCGCAGAGATACGCAGCCTGCTTCCAAACGTCGAGGAGACCAACACCACCGCGGCGGGATACCTCGACCCATTCCGGTTCGTGGCCGATCTATCGGCGCGATGTGTTGCCGAGGACATCATCGTGCCGGGTAGCAGCGGCGGTGCCTTTACTGTCGCCATGCAGGCGTTCGAGCAGAAGGCCGGCCAGACCATCATCACCGACAAGGGTCTGGCGAGCATGGGCTACGGGTTGTCAGGTGCCATCGGCGCCGCATTGGCCTCACCCGGAACCCGCACTGTTCACCTGGAGGGCGACGGCGGATTCGTCCAGAACCTTCAAGAGATGGCCACCGTGGCCGTCAATAGTCTGCCCGTGAAGACCTTCATCTTCAGCAATGAGGGTTATGCGTCCATCCGGATGACTCAGCGCAACTACTTTGGCGGGGCCTACCTGGGCTGCGACGTCCGCACTGGCTTGGGGTTCCCTGATTGGGCCCTACTGGCCAAGGCTTTCGGACTGCCCTACCTTGAGCTCACCCAGGGCCTGCTCACCCCGGGCTTCGATGCGCTCTTCGATTCGAGCCAGCCCGCGTTCTTCCTCGTTCCGATTGATCCAGAACAGACTTACTTCCCTAAGATAACTTCGCGCGTGACTGAGTCTGGGAGCATGGAGTCCAATCCGCTGCACATGATGTCTCCAGATCTTCCCGCAGACCTCGCCAGCCAGGTCTTTCGCTTTTTCCCCGTCAAGTAGAAAGAAGCAGCCGATGAACAAGACCGAACGCAAGATGACCGAAATCCTACGCAGGGGCCGCGAAAAGTACGGCTATGCCTCGGTGAAGGCGGAGTTCGAAGCTGAGGGCACTCGGGTGGATGAGTTGCTGCGTCTGGTCGAGATTGCTCACAAGGCTGGCCTGGATCTCACCGTGAAGATCGGCGGCTGCGAGGCGATCCGCGATCTCCTAGAGTCCAAGCAAATCGGCGTGCGCTACGTGGTGGCGCCGATGGTTGAGACCCCGTACGCATTGAGCAAGTACATCGAGGCGCGCCACAAGATCTACAACGACGACGAGTCTTTGGACACCGACTTCCTGTTCAACATGGAGACCATCACCAGCTTCGAGAATCGTGAAGCCATCGCGGATCTGGCCGCGGCTCCCGGCGGGGTAAACGGCATCGTTTTCGGACGGGTGGACTTCTCCGGCTCGATGCGCGTGGGACGGGACGGGATCGAGAGTGCCGCCGTCACCGAGAAGGTGCTCGCGGTGTCCCAGCTATGCAAGGAAAGGGGGTTGGATTTCGTGGTGGGCGGCGCGGTCTCGATCGACGCGCTGGGCAACCTGCACGCCTTCCGGGAGTCCTACCTGACTCGGTTCGAGACCCGAAAGGTCGTCTTCCATGCCGAGGCGCTCGACTCCGCCGATATCCATGACGGCCTGCTCAACGCCGTTCACTTCGAACTTCTCTGGCTGATCAACAAGCGCGAGTACTACGGCGCGATCCACGCCGAAGATGCCAAGCGGATCGAAATGTTGGAGAGCCGATGGAAGCTGCTCAACGGCGAGAGCTGAGCCCGTCCGGCCTGCTCGCGGAGGCCCTGAGATCCAGCGCGGGACCCATCTGTGTCACTGGCGCGACTGGGTGGTTCGGACGAACCACCCTGGAGATGATCTCGGTTGGCCTCGGACCCGAAGCGCTTGCTCGAGTCCGGGCCTACGGGAGCCGTCCCAACGAGATTCGGCTCGATTCGGGCGCCACTGTGCCAATACGGCCCTTCAGCTGGGTGCTGGAAGACCCAGCTCCTTCAGTCGTGTTTCACTATGCCTACTTGACCAAGGATCGAGTCTCTCAGACCGAACCGGACGCGTATCTGGCCACCAACCTGAGCCTAACCGCAACGATGCTCAGCCTCCTCGACCGGCACCGCCCAGAGGTCTTCATCACCGCCTCCTCGGGAGCGGCCAAGGGGTACGCCGGCGCCAGTGGGTACGATTTCGCTCTCAACCCCTACGGGTCGCTGAAGCGCCTAGACGAGCTGGCCTTCCTTCAGGCGGCTCACGAGTTCGGGCTGCGCTGTGCGATCCCTCGGGTGTACTCCGTGGCCGGTCCGTGGATGACCAAGGCATCGGAGTACGCCCTGGGTGGCATGATCTCGATGGCGCGAGCCGGTGGCCCCATCGAGATCTCAGCTGTACGTCGGGTCTTTCGCAGCTACTGCGGCGTGGACGAGGTCATCGCCCTCGCGACCTGGGCGGCACAGCACCGCCCGCCGCTGGTCTTCGACACTGGTGGCGACACGGTGGAGATGTCCGACCTGGCCCAAGCGGTTAGCGAAACGGTGGGCCAGGCTTGCCCGATCCGCCGCCTCCAGTTCGATGCCGATGCACAGGCGGATCGCTATGTTGGTGATCCCAGGATCTTCAACGAATTGACCAACGAATCCGGCTTGCGGCTGAAGTCGCTGCGAGAGCTTGTCGCGACAACTGCCGACCATTGATACTGCCGCCAATAGTCTGCGTTCCGACTTCGTCTTGAATCGACACCCGAGGGTGGGTCTTTGCCGCTCAGCGCGGGGCGACGGACAGTGGCCGGCCAGGTCAGAAGATCACAGAGTCAATCACAGGCCTACCACTGCCTCTTCCAGACATCTATGTTCTCAAATGTGCCCAGCTTCGAGTAGCGCGTCGACACCAGCTCTTCAACCACGTTCCGGATCTCTCGCTGGCCACTTCGTTGCCCGCCGCGGAAAGCGTCTTCATGGAATTTCCAATGCAGTTCAGAGATGTTGGCCCACACGATGATGTCAGGCGGAGCATCATGAAGACGCCTTGCATCGTCCTGCGCTACTTGGTCCGGGCAGACATCCCAATAGCTGACCGGCGCAAAGGTCCCGGTCGAGGTCCGCCCCGTTAGGGTATTGAAGAGGGCAAGGTGCGGGAAAGTGTAGACGGTCGAATGCGGGTCGGTGTTGTCCTCGATGAGTCCGGTGATTCCCTCCACCGTTCGAGCGGTACGCGCCGAGACCCGGAACCCCTGGAGTCTATTCACCGCTATCGCAGCGGAGTTCTCCTGAACGATGGCGGGTTCGCGCCACCCCCACCACCAGTAGGGGTCGTCCATCTTCTGGGTGACCGAAAAGGTGGTTAACACCACCAACAGGAACGAGACCAGGTACTGAAGCAGGCGGCGTCCCGGCACCATGATCGTCAGCAGGATGCAGACGATGATTGGAAGCGCCAGCGACATTGCATGCGCTTCTACTGCGTAGGACATGCCGTGGGCATACATCCAAGCCACGGCGCCCACCAGCACCGCCCAAAGCCCATCGGGCATCAGCCGCCGGAACCCTAGAAGGTGGCCCAGCAACTGAGCGCCCGCGAGTAGCACCGACGCGTAGAAAACAATCATGACGAGATCCGCTTTGACGTTGAAGAACCCCATATCGGAGTACAACACGTGGCGAGACTCAGGAGAAATGAACCACACCGCACCAACCGCCATCAGCTCAAGCACTGCTATCGCCAGAATCGCGATCACGTCAGAGTGACGCTGGACGAACTTGGCCGATGGCGTCGACCTCGTCGCGGCGAGGCTACCTGCCAGAAGACCCAACACCATGACCCCTGCCACGGCGGCGAAGTAGAACCGCACATACGCATGACCCATCATCGTCTCGGTAGTCGTAGCGAGACGCTCGCCCCATTTCACCCATCCAGCAACGATCGCGGCCAACCCAAGTGCGCCTGCGACGCCAGCTTTCAGCCACTCTCCCCCGCGGCGCGGCAATGGGCCGTTTCGCCACCACCACAATGCGGCGAGCGCGACGGTAGCCAGCGCGAAGAACCAAACCAACTCCGGGTCGTACTGCCTCCCCCAAAACGCGAAGAGAATGTCAAGCAATGCGCCCTTCGAACTGGCGCCGCCGAAAATTTCGCTTACTGCTGGCCCTAATGCGCCTTGGGATGCGAGCCATATGCCGCAGGCGACCAGCGGCGTGGCAAAAGCTACCAAAAACTCCAACAGGGCGAAGACGACAAACCACACCCCCCGCCGTTTCATGATCACACTCAGCACCACCAACGAGGCCGCCACTAGCAGCGCCCCCGCGGACTGTTTGTAAAGAAACGCCACTCCGAGCATCGCGCCCGAGGCGATCAGCCACCATCTCGCGGATTGCCGGCCTTCCCTGAAGCGATCGACGAACTTGAGCATCAGGAAAATCGCCGCAGTGGCCACTAGGAGACTCGACTGGTAGTAGCCGTACACGATGTCCTGGCGATTGCTCGCGTAAACGATTGCTCCGACCGCAGTAGCCATCCAGGCGTACTTGACCTTGAAGAAGCGAATCAGGACAAAGTAAATGAGTCCGGCCAGCACCAACCGTTGGACCAGCCCATACACCCTGAATGCAAGGAACTGCCCGCCAGCCAGTTGGTTGACCAAGTGCATTTCCAACGGAAACAGCGGGGGTATGAAGAGGTAGAAGTCCCGGTACATGACCTCGCCCTGAGCCATCAGGTCCGAGTAGAGCTGAAACCAGCCTTCCTGAAGGGGGAAGAACCGATTTATGAAGGTGAGATGGTAGGCGATTACGACGAGCACGACCATGACCAACCCGAGCGCTCGCGTCGTTAAGGGCTCCTCCGCTTGACGGGTTCCGAACGCGCACGCATTCGCTTCCGATTCGATTGCGTTCCCCGTAGCCACGGGGCCACTGTATTGCCTCCGGCCTCTCTGCCTCTCACATCGATCCGCAATACTCAGACCAAACCTTCGCCGAACACTGCCAGCCCTACCCAAGGGCAGCACAGGGACTGCCGCCAGCTCGGGTTCCCACTCAACACCCGCCCGAGTCTGGGTCCAACGGCGCCTGACTCAGGATCCGGTCAGTATCGATTCGAAGCTGGCCACCTGCTCGGCGCACACCGCTCGCGGGTCCTCCCCGGCAGCAACCCGCTTGGACCAGTCGACTGTCCATGCCATCGCGTCAGTGAAGGTGAGGCGGTCCTGCCAGCCCAAGGCCTGTTTCGCCTTGCTTGCGTCCAGGGCCAACAGGCCAGCCTCATGGAGTTCAGGGGCTGCGTCAATCACCACGCCCGCATCGGTGCCCCACAGCCCAGCCACGGTCTCGGCGACTTGGCCGACTTCGACAAACGAATCCGGACCCGGCCCAAAGTTGAAGGCCTCGCCAGCCTGCTCGCCAGCCAACAGCGCCTCGACCAATGCGAGGTACCCGGCCAGGCAATCCAAGACGTGCTGCCAGGGGCGTACCGCCTTGGGGTAACGAAGGTGCACGTCATGCCCAGCGTCAAAGGCGGCCACCAGGTCGACCATCAGTCGCTCGGCGCAGACATCGCCACCGCCGACCACATTGCCAGCCCGAGCGATTGCGGTCGGGGTGGGGCAGCCGGCCGAGGCTATCCAGGATTGGGTCAGCAGATCGGCGGCCGCTTTGGATGCCGAGTAGGGGTCGACGCCGCCCAGCGGCTCGTCCTCCCGGTAGCCCGCAACTCGATTCAGGTTGCGGTAGACCTTGTCAGTGGTAATCACCAACAGCGCCTGCACGCCGCCTTCCTGGGCCACCGCATCGAGCACGTTGTAGGTGCCGAGCACATTGGTTTCCCAAGTGGTGCGCGGATCGCGGTAGGACTCCCGCACCAGCGGCTGCGCGGCCAGGTGGATCACCACATCGGGCGCCACTTGGGCGACCGCCGCAGCGGTTGCGGCGGCGGCGCGAATATCGACCCGCAAATCGTGGGTGAGTAGGTCGGCCACCCGGGCGCGAGTGAACAATGCCCCCGACACCGGCTCCAGCGCGAGCCCTGATACCTGATGACCGGCCGCGGCCAACAACTGCACCAGCCAGGCGCCCTTGAAGCCGGTGTGGCCAGTGACCAGGTAACGGGTCACAACTTGGCCTTGCCGGTGACGAAGTCGATGATCGAATCGGCCATGTAGTCGAGCATGGCTTCGGTCAGCCCTGGGTAGGTGCCGATCCAGAACGAGCGGGTCATCACCTTGTCGGAGTTGGCCAGATCAGAGACCACCCGATGCTCAATGTCGCGGTAGGCGGGCTGACGCAGCATGTTGCCGGCGAAGATCAAGCGGGTGCCGATTTTCTTCACCTCAAGGAAGCGCATCAGCTCTTCGCGGTCGATCAACAAATCGTCAGCCAAGGTGATCGGGAAGCCGAACCACGCCGGGTCGGACTTCGGCGTGGCTACCGGCAAAATCAGCCCGTCGACGCCGGTGAAGCGGGCATAAAGGTGGGCGAAGTTCTCCTTGCGGCGGGTCACGAAGTGATCCAGCTTCTTCAGCTGCGACAACCCAAGGGCTGCCTGCATGTCGGTGCCTTTGAGGTTGTAACCGATATGGCTGTAGATGTACTTGTGGTCGTAGCCCTCGGGCAGGTCGCCCAGTTGCCACTCGAAGCGCTTGCCGCAGGTGTTGTCGCAGCCGGTCTCGCAATAGCAGTCCCGCCCCCAGTCGCGGAAGGACTCGACCTGGCGGGTTACCAGCGGGCTCTTGGAAAACACCACCCCGCCCTCACCGGTGGTGATGTGGTGGGCCGGGTAGAAGGAGACGGTCGCGGTGTCGCCGAAGCTGCCCACCTTCTTGCCGTCGTAGGTTGAACCGAGAGCATCACAGGAGTCTTCGACCAGCAGCAGATTGTGCTCTTTGCACAGTCTGGTGACGAGATCGAGATCGAAGGGATTGCCTAGGGTGTGGGCCATCATGATCGCCCTGGTTTTCGGGCTGATCGCGGCCTCGAGTTGCTCTCCGATGGCGTCGTAGGTGCCGATCTCGACATCCGCGAAGACCGGTATCAGACCATTCTGCAGAATCGGGTTGAGCGTGGTGGGGAAGCCGGTAGCGACCGTGAGGACCTCATCGCCCTTCTTGAGTGCCTTCTCGCCGAGCTTTGGGCTGGTGAGCGCTGAAAGGGCGACCAGGTTTGCACTCGAGCCACTATTCACGAAGGAGGCTGAGCGGACGCCAACGAAGGCGGCCAACTCGCGTTGGAAGGCCGCAGTGAAGCGGCCAGCAGTCAGCCAGCCGTCCAGGCAGGCGTCCACCATGGTGGCGATGTCGTCGCCGTCCAGTACTTTTCCCGACACAGGGGCCGACGACTCACCACGGACGAACGCACGCGGTGCCAGCGATTCGTCGGCGAACGCTTTGACGGCGTCCAGGATTCCGACTCGATCGGCCGCAACAGGTTCAGGCATTTCTCTCCTTGTCGAACGCCCCGATCGGGGCTACTCCAGCAGCAGATTTGGTGCCGACCGCACACAAGCGGTCGATGGGCCGCGCCATATTCTAGCCCGGCGCCTGTTGGCGTCTGCCCTCGCGGCAGAGGCCGAGCGCTCGAATCGCGTATCACCGCCAGGGTCAACCCGGAGCCCTCGGCACCGCGCTCAGGTCGTAAAAGTAGATGGCAGGCCCGGAGAAGCCTCCGCCGAGATACCCGGCCAGCACGGCGGCCTGGCCCTGGATGTTCAGCGGCTCCCAGACCGACGGAGGTCCCTGGGTGACCGGTTCGATCACCCTCAGCTGCGGCAGCGATTCGGTAACCGCTCGGTAGAACTCCTGCTCAGCCGCATACTTCGATTCGGCCAGATACCTGGCTCGCATCCCACCGCTGAGAATGAGGAATTTGGCCGGGTCAAGTGCCTTCTGGCTCAGCTTCAGTTCGCCGGAACGCAAGTCGAACTGATCGAAGACGCCCCACGGCGCATACGGAAGCATCGGCGTGTAACCCTCAAAAATGGTGTTCTTCTTCGTCGCCCCGATCGACTTGGTGTAGTCCCTCCCGACGACGCGAGTGTCCTTGGCCGTCAATGACACCGAAACGACCGTCGCCGAAAGCAGCTGGTTCACCGCCAGCAGGGCCAGGCCCAGCACCACCACTGCCTTAGCCAGCAATCGTTGCCATCCAGCGGTCAGCAAAGTTGTGCGCCACACCCACGTGACCAGGGCATAGATGCCGATGCCCCCGAAAAGCAACGGTGTGACGTACATCGGCACCGCCCAGCGCGTCCAATGCAACGCCACACCACTCATGATGAGCCAATAGACCAAACCTGCCCAGATCGGAAGGGTGGAAATCGGATGATGCCGAAGCGACCAAACTGCGCCACCTAGCGCGGCAACGGCAAGCAGCAATCCGGCCGAGCCCAAAAAGGTCGACGCGTAGAACCCCGCGTTGCCGGCCCACCCCAAGCCGTCAGCACCCAGATGCTCAGGCACGGCCATCCGGAAGACCGCCTCGTGGACCCGACCGAAGCCAGTGATTAAGACCGGTGAGACGACCGCGATCGTAGCCAACACCGATCCGACTGCCACCAGGCCGTGGCGCACGAACAACCACCCGTCGCGTTTGCGAACCGCCACCACCGTGACGACTACGGCGATCATCACTGCGGTGATGATCGCCGGATACTTGATGGTGCAACCCACCCCGACGCTGGCGGCCGCCAACACCACAAACAGGGTTCGCGGTGACTCCAGGTACATCATGCAGAACAGCATGAGCAGCAGCGTGAAGAACAGCTGAGGCGACTCCGGCGTCGCGTAGTGGCTGTTGAGCACCAACGGCGGGAACACGGCAACCAGTCCGGCGGCTACGACCCCCGCCCAGGGCGCGACGCGGCGCACGATGAGGTAGGCCAGCACGATGCAGGCGACCCCGAATACCGCAGAGATTCCGCGACCGATAAACACGAACTCCAGCGGATGCTTCGTGTAGGCCTCAACTAATGACATGCCGTGACGCAGCCACGCGTAAACAGAATCTACCAAGAAGTTGAGTTTGATCTCGAAGTGATCCGGACGGTCCACGAAGGTGGGTTCGAATGAATTCCGCTTGGCAAGGTCGATCGCATTGTCGATGATCGCCCATTCATCTGGATGCACTCTCAAGGGGAAACCGAAAGTGAGCCCGACGAAACGCAGGGCAGATCCCACCAGCACTGCCACAGCCAGCCACGCCCGCAACCACCACGAGCTCGCGGACTTCATTGATTGCTCAGATGGTTCCACGGCCACTCCAGGCGACTCCTGCACGGCCAAGATGCTACCAGCAGCCCGGATGCTCTGACCCGAGCGTGGGGCGAGCGTCTGGCTGGCGTGGGCGCGTGTTGGCGAGATTTGCGGCGCTGGGTTCAGGCCGGCGTCGGGGGTTTCCTACTCTAGGGGCCGACCAATCCGAGCCTGCCGTAGAGCTGTGTGGTGTTGTACCAGTCGACCTAGTTCGGAGATGGTCTTGTAGGGGCCAGCGTGGAAGAGGGTCCCGGCCTGCCGCGCCCGTCATGAAGCGCCGTGACCGCTGTCGACCGTGCGCGTTGGCAACCCCAGCAGACCGATCAGCATCGGAATCAGCACCAATAGGTCCACCGCCCTCAGCAGCAACGCGTTAGCTGCGTACAACACCGGCATGATCACCATCGCGTACATCATCGAGTAGACAAGGTAGATCCCGTACCCGAACCAGCGGGCACGCCTCGACCCGGTCATCACCAACCACAGCGCAACCATGGGCAACCAGACGAAATAGTGCGGCCAGGCGATCGGCGCCACCACTGTGGCCGCGGCACCCACAGTAAGCAGGGACTCCATGCGCTCCCCCCGAAGGAAATGTTGTCGCGCTCGCCACAGCGCCGCCACGATCACAACTACCCCCAGCAGCACCCACAACCAGGTTTGCTGGCCCAACTGCGGCGAGATTCGGGCCAGCGCCGAATGGATCGAGAGGTTGTCCGGCCTGGCTGGATCACCGAACTGGCTGCTGCCCCCCACTCGGGTCCAGAACTGCAGCGATCCGGCTGGAAAGACCGCCCAACCGATCATGGTGAACAGCCCGAAGGAACCCATCGCCACCGCAGCCTGTCGCCGCTGCCCGGTGACTAGGTAGTAGAGGACGAAGATCAGTGGGGTCACCTTGATCGCCCCGGAGAGTCCCACCAAGACACCCTGGAAGCGCCGCGGAAGTAGACCGGCGGTGTCGACGAATGCCAGCGCAAGGACGAGCAAGGAAAGCTGGCCGTTGGTGAGTTGGCTGCTCACTGGAAAGGAGATGACCAGCAGTACCGCGTTGGCCGAAGCCCAGATCACCAATCCCCAGCGATCGAGGCGCCAATGCTGCCCGGAGGCCTCCATCGCCCGAGCTGACAGCACCAGCGACACGATCAGCAGGATGGCCAGGGAACCGATCGTCCACAGCTGGTCTCCCAGCACCGGCGGGACGACCGCGAGGAACCACAGGAGCAGGAAGACGAACGGGGGGTAGGGCAGGACGTCGTAGGTGGCGCTGGCGCCAGCCACGACTGCCCGCACGGCGTCCCTGTAGGAGTTAATGTCATAGAACGAATAGGGCTGCGGCCCAGCCCAGAATGCAGCCCAGATCGACCCGGCCGCGACACCCAGCACCACCAGCGAAATCACCCCGCCCACCCTCGACCGAGCTTCCTGACTCATTGCCGCGCCTTTCCCTTGGAGCTAACGATAAGCGGCAACCGGGCAAGTGCTGAGCAGGCACCCGCCTTGGCGCCGAGCTCGGATGCCTGAGCACCCCGAACCGGCCACCCTCGTCTGCCGGTATCATTACGCCGCAGTTGGATAGGCTGGCTACTCCCGGCCAGTGAACCCCGAGCGAGCGAGAGTCAGCATATTGCGAGTCGCGAAATCGATACTGAAAAAGGCCATCACGACCATCCGCGCCCTTGGGGGCAAGGCTCTTTCCGGCGCATCAAATGCAGGTAGTCGAATACAGGTTGCCCTGTTGAGCCGCAACGCAGCGCTCGCCGCCTTCCGCACAATTCACCGGCACCCCTCGTATCGTCAGCGCGCAGCAAACCTTCTGCTGACCTCTGGGCTGTTCGATCTCGAGCTGTACCTAGCCCAGCAGCCCGACTCCCCGACGACCCTCAGTGGCGCCGTTGAGCATTTCCTCACCGTCGGCATGCCGCAGCTAGCCACGTTCCACCCCGCGATCATGCCGGGCTACTTGCCGCCGCACATTCAGCGACACTGGCGTGCAGCCAACTTGGGGCTCGTGTTCGGCCAGTTGGGCAACGTGCGCGGACTGCATCAGTCCTGGGCGCCATGGTTCCATCCCGGCCTGCACGTGGAGATTGTCAACGATGCCCCCCGGCGCGAGGCCTTCGTAGCGACGATGCGATTCCTCCAAGATCTGAACGACCAGACCTGGGTCCAGCCAGATCCCGCACTCACATACCGCAAGCCGCAACGGTGGAAGCAGATTCGGGACGAGTCCATTTCGGTGGCCAATCGCCACACCGCCCAGCGGGCACTCCATCGCCCTCGCTGGAGCACTGAATGGAACCACCAAGCCACCAAGCAGTGGATCGCAGCGCTTGCCAACGCCAGCCTCCCAGAGTCCGCCACCGGCCCGGTGGTCTCGGTGATTATGCCCGCCTGGAACCGCGCAGGCGTGATCGCGACCGCGATCAAATCCGTTCAGCAGCAGACCTTCCAGGCCTGGGAACTGCTCGTTGTCGATGACGGATCTGAGGACGACACCGCCGAGGTGGTAAGTGAGCTTGCTGCCACCGATACCCGGATTCGGTTGGTTGGCGGCAACCACTCCGGTGTGTGCGCCGCTCGCAACCTAGGGATCGAACAGACCAACGGCGAGTTTGTAGCCTTCCTGGATACCGACAACACCTGGCGCCCACGGTTCCTCGAACTGTCTTTGAAGGCCATGCACCGCGACGGGTTTGAATTTGCCTACTGCGGCAGCAAGATCGATGGCGACGGCAATCCGACCCGGTATCGCGGGTCGGCCACCTCCCTGGAAGAACTGCAACTGTTCAACCACGTCGATCTCAATGTCTTGATCGTGGGCGCGTCGTTGCTGCGACGTGTCGGCGGTTTCGACCCCGACTTGCGCCGGTGGGTCGACCACGACCTAGCCATTCGCCTCGCAGCGGTGGTGACGCCGGAGTTCCTGCCCTTCATCGGCTGCGACTACTACAACTCGAACGACGGCTTGGCCCGGATCACCACTTCAGAGGCCGACTACTGGCAGTACGTCGTCCTGGGCAAGGCGTGGTGCGATTGGGATGCGGCCGCGGCAACTGAACGGGTGCCGGGGCGGGTCTCGGTCGTGATGCCCATTTACAACGATGTCTCGATGACCGTCGCTGCGGTGACCGCGGTGCTGGAACACTCCACCGACCACGACCTCGAAGTAATCGCCATCGACAACGGTTCGCGAAGCGAGGTTTCACTGGCGCTAGCCGCTGCTTTCTCCGACGTACCGCGAGTTCAGCTTCACCGGCTACCCATGAACCTGAACTTCGGCATCGGCTCCAACATTGGGGTGCTGCGCTCGACGGGAGAGTTGATCCTCTTCCTCAACAACGACACCTTGGTGCAGCCGGGATGGCTCGCACCGCTGGTACAGCGACTCGCGGACCCCGAAGTGGCGGGGGTCCAACCGCTGCTCGTCTATCAAGACGGCGCCATCCAGAGCGCCGGAACGATCTTCCCGACCACATTGCCGCTGCCCACCCATTTCCTCACCGGGTTCCCACCAGACGACGGGCGGCGGGTCGGCGACTATCGCTTCTCGGCAGTCACCGCCGCCGCGTTGTTAATGCGTGCTAGCGAAGTGATCGCGCTCAAGGGCTTCGATGCCGCCTATTCGAACGGCTCGGAGGACGTGGATCTCTGCCTCCGCTTCACTGAGTCGCGCGGCGGCTATTTTGCCGTCGAACCCCGCTCGATTGTCACCCACCTTGAAAGCCGCACCCCCGGTCGCGGAGCCCGAATCGCAGAAAACCGCGAGTTCTTTGTTCGTCGTTGGGCCGGCCGCACTCCCCGCAACGAAGATCACTACCAACGTCACGGCTTCGAGATCGCCCATATCGGCGTCGACCAACTGCGCAACCCCGCACCGAAACTGATACTGAGGCGCACGCCCCCAGACCCAGCGGCGCTAGGCGAGGGTCAGCATCCGGTCTTGCGCTGGGGCATTCGCAACCCGGCGACGGCCGGTCCTAGCGGTGACCGCTGGGGCGACACCCACTTCTGCGGCTTGCTGGCTGACGCCTTGCGCTCGGTCGGCCAAGAGGCGGTGGTTACCCGCCGCCTGCCCGCGGTGGACTTGTCGATGGCCTACGACGATGTGTCAGTGGTAATCCGCGGGCTATGGCGCGTTTCCCCACAGCCGGGCAAGACGAACGTGTTGTGGGTGATCAGCCACCCAGATCTGGTGACCGTCGATGAACTGGCCGAGTTCGATGTGGTCTTCGCCGCCTCCCCACAATGGGCCAAAGCCATGACTGAGTTGTCGGGACGAGAGGTCCTCCCGCTGCTACAGGCCACCGACCCTGCCCTATTCGCCCCCGGAGCGACGCAGCAGATGCCCTGCACCGAGGCCCTATTCGTCGGGCAGGCAAGGGCCGACGGAACGCCACGGCAGATCGTGATGGACGCAATTGCCGCCGATCTGCCGTTGGAAGTGTGGGGCCCGCGTTGGGAGTCGCTGATCGATGGTCGCTACCTTCGTGGCGAGTACCTTCGGCATGATCAGCTGCCAGCAAAGTACCGAGCGGCTTCGGTGGTGCTCAATGATCACTGGCCAGACATGGCCTACCACGGCTTCCTCTCCAACCGGCTATTTGATGCCGTAGCCTCCGGTGCCCGGGTGGTATCGGATCAGGTTGAGGGACTCGACGAACTGTTCGCCGGGGCCGTCCAGACCTATTCCTCACTAGCAGACCTGAGCGACCTCTGTTCGCCAGGAGGCATTGCCAGCCGGTTCCCCTCAGCCGATGAGCTGGCCAAGATTGCCGCCGATGTTGGCCAGCGCCACAGCTTTGCGGCCCGGGCGGCCACCATGGTCGAAGAAGTGCTGCGCGTTCGCCGGTCAACCTAGCGGCGGCCGGGTGGGTGGCCCACCATCTAGTGACAGCCGCCTTCGGCCGAAACCAGGCACGAAAAACTGGCTTCAGAATTCCCTAGGCTGCAATAGCCCCCGGCCGTAGAATGCGCCCGTGGATTGGCCAGCGTTTACGCTGCTCGTGCTGATTTCGGGCGCAATACTTCTGGTCCCGGGAGGGGTTCTGGGATATGCCGTGGGGCTTCGTGGCGCCCTGGTGCTGCTGTGCAGCGCCCCGCTGACGATTGGCCTGGTCAGCGCGGTCGCTGTCGGGCTGTCCTACCTGCCAGAAGCCTGGACGCCGCTCAACTTCGCCCTCGGTGCCGCCACCGTGATTTCGGTCCTTTTTCTTGGCTGGTGGTTACGCCGTATTGGCTCGGCCCACACTCCCGATCTGCGGCTGGCCAATTTCAATCCGATCGCCGCGCTGATTGGCACCGTCGCGATGGCGGGCATCGTGATCGCCACCCTGGTGGCGCGGTTCGGGTCGGCGGAGTATTTCGTCCAATCTGAAGCCAACGCCTTCCACCTCAATGCGATCCGCAACTCCCTGGACGCCGGGCAATCCGCCATCTTCAGCATCGCCCAAATCAACGCCGGTTCGGCACCGTTCCTTTACCCCGCCGCTTGGGAGGACTACGTGACGCTGGTGGTCGCCACCGCCCGCCTCGTCAGCCCGTCAGTGAGCATTCCCGCTGCAACCAACGCGGCCATGATCGCGGTCCTGATCCTGGGCTGGGGGCTGGCCTGCCAGGCCATTGCGCAGGTCGTCGGCGGGCGCTCGATCCTGCAGGGGGTGTTGGCTGCGGTGCTGGCCACGTCTTTTCTTCTGTTCGGCTGGCTGCCAATCACCGGGGCCGACTACTCCAGCCTGCTGGCCTACAGCATCCTCGCCAGCGCCCTGGTGGTGCTCCTACTCCTCACCCGCCTGCATTCCGACAACCCACCGCTGCGCGCGCTGGGCAGATTCTCCCGCGAGGCGCGCCAGCGCCGATTGACTGCCCGCGGCGCACCGCTGCGGGTACAACCGGCCGAAGACCCCGAAACCCTGCACCTGTACGGTGCGCACCCTCGCACGATCCTGACCGTCGCAGGGCTGTTCTATCTAGCCGGCGCTGCCGCCGCGCACCCCTCCGCGGCCCTGGCCCTGGGCGGGATAGTGCTGATCGCCTGTTGGGGGGTGTTCTTTCATCGGCTGTTCCAACCGGCCAACTGGGTGCTGGTCCTGGTACGGGTGCTGGCAGCCCTGCTGCTGATCGCGGCCAGCGCGGGCTTCGGCTACGGCTGGTTACTGCTGGCCCCCGCCAAGCCGTCCCAAGCCCCTCAGCTCACCGGGGTGGTCACGGAGCTGTTGAACCTGGCGATGGGCACGCCCGCCGGAGTCACCGGCACCACCGTTACTACCGTGATGCTGGTGGTTGGCGTGGCTGGCGCGGTCTGGCTGCGCCGATTCACCGCACTGGCACTTTGGCTGGCCGCCACCGCGCTCTATGTGCTCTCGGTGGGCGGGCCGGATCCGGTGTTGGCTTCGGTGCTCGGCTACGGCTTCGGCTACGACCCCGCGCGGCTGGCCGCCTTCTGGATGGTGGCCACCATGCCCCTGCTGTTGGCCGGCACCGGCGGCCTGGTCAAGGCGCTCGCGCTACTCACCGGCAACCTGGACGATTTGGGCCGCGGAACCGTCACGGCCTGCGTCGGTGCCGCCATCGCCGCGGCCATCGCGGTGCCTCAACAGCTGTTCTCAGTGCAGCCCCAGTTGCAGACCTTCGCCGCCGACCAGGTGATTCCGTCGGCGACCACCCGGCTCTCCCCTGAGGAGTTGGCCCTGCTTAAGCAGGCAGGCGGCATCATCACCGGCGGTGATCGACTGATCGGTGATCCAGGCAACGGCAGTTCGTTCGCCTATGCCCTCACCGGAGTGCCGGTGGTCTATTCGGGGCTGAACTTCACCGAATCGAGCGCGGCTACCCAGCTGCGCAACTCCCTGTTCGACCCCACCCAATTGAGCGCCACCTGCGCGGCAGTGCGGCAGCTGCGCGCCTACTACTACGCCGACTTTGGCGCCAGCGCCGACCCGGGGCGTTACCCCGGCCTGGCCGAACCCGACCCCGCGATGCTGGAACTGGTGGCCCAACAGGGGCAGGCGGCGATCTACCGGATCACCGCCTGCCCGCAGTAGCTAGTGCTCAGCGCTGGTATTCGATCAGCTGGCGCAGGTAGGCGCCATAGCCCGACTTTTCCAGAGCCGCCGCGCGAGTGAGCAGTTCGGCATCAGTGAGGAAGCCCTTGCGCCAGGCCACCTCTTCTGGGCACCCGATCTGCAATCCCTGCCGGGCCTGAATGGTGCGGACGAAGTCGCCGGCCTCGATCAGCGAATCGAAGGTGCCGGTGTCCAGCCAGGCCGTCCCTCGGGGCAGGATCGAAACGCTCAGCTGGCCACGCTCCAGGTAGTACCGGTTCACATCGGTGATCTCATATTCGCCGCGCGCCGAAGGCTGCAGGTTGGCCGCGACCTCGACCACCGACTCGTCGTAGAAGTAGAGGCCGGGCACCGCGTAATGCGACTTCGGCTGAGCCGGCTTCTCCTCGATCGAGATCGCTTTGCCGTCCCTGCCCACCTCAACCACGCCGTAGGCGGTTGGGTCGGCCACCCAATAGCCGAATACCGAAGCACCGTCGACCTCAGCCAGTACCGAAAGCTTCGCGCCCAGGCCGGGGCCGTAGAAGATGTTGTCGCCCAGCACCAGGCAGGACTTGTGCCCGGCGACGAAGTCGGCGCCGATCGTGAACGCCTGCGCCAGGCCCTTGGGCTCAGGTTGGGCGGCGTAACTGATCCGGACGCCGAAGTCGGAGCCATCGCCCAACAGGCGCTTGAACGCCTCCTGCTCATGGGGAGTGGTGATCACCAGGATGTCTCGGATGCCAGCCAACAGCAGGGTCGAGAGCGGGTAGTAGATCATCGGTTTGTCATAGACCGGCACTAGTTGCTTGCTGGTAGCTCGGGTAATGGGGTGGAGCCGGGTGCCGGAGCCGCCGGCGAGGATGATTCCGCGCATGGCCCCGATTCTTCCACGCCGAGCGGGTCGCGTAGGATCGCAGGCGTGTCTTCACTGCTGGTTACCGGTGGCGCCGGGTTCATTGGAAGCAATTTCGTCCGGTTGGCCCTTGCCGAAACCGATTCCTCGATAACCGTGCTGGATTCGCTCACCTACGCCGGGTTTGAGGCGTCGCTGGTGGGCCTGGATCCGGCCAGATTCAAGCTGGTGCGCGGCTCAGTTTGCGACCACGAACTGGTCAACGAATTGGTCGCCGCCCACGACGCGGTGGTGCACTTCGCCGCCGAGTCACACAACGACAACTCGCTGAACGACCCGTCACCGTTCATCCAGACCAATCTGGTAGGCACCTACGAACTGCTGGAGGCAGTGCGGCGGCACGAGAAGCGCTACCACCACATTTCCACCGACGAGGTCTACGGCGACCTGGAGTTGGACGATCCGGACCGCTTCACTGAGGCCACCCCGTACAACCCCTCCAGCCCATACTCGGCCACCAAGGCTGGCTCTGATCTGTTGGTGCGCGCCTGGGTGCGCTCCTTCGGTGTACAGGCCACGATCAGCAACTGCTCGAACAACTACGGGCCCTTCCAGCACGTGGAGAAGTTCATCCCTCGCCAGATCACCAACCTGGTCGACGGCATCCGTCCCAAGCTCTACGGCGCCGGGCTGAACGTGCGGGACTGGATTCACGTCGATGATCACAACTCCGCCGTGCTGCGCATTCTGGAGGCCGGACGGATCGGCGAGACCTACCTGATCGGCGCCGACGGCGAACTGGACAACAAGCGGGTCATCGAAATGATTCTTGAGCTGATGGGTCAGCCGACCGATGCCTACGACCATGTCAACGATCGGGCTGGCCACGATCTGCGCTACGCCATCGACTCGACCAAACTGCGCGACGAACTGGGCTGGCTACCCCGCTACCGAAACTTCGACTCCGGCCTGGCGGCCACCATCGCCTGGTATCGGGAAAACGAGGCCTGGTGGCGTCCGATGAAGCAGGCCACCGAGGCCAAGTACGCCAAGGTCGGCCAGTAGTGGCGGCACTCGGCGTCCACACCACCAACATCACCGGCCTGCTGGTGATCGACCTGGTGGTTCACCAGGACCCGCGCGGCTGGTTCAAGGAGAACTGGCAGCGGGCCAAAATGACCGCGCTCGGCCTGCCTGATTTCGGCCCGGTGCAACACAGCCTGGCCTACAACACCAGCACCGGGGTTACCCGCGGCTTCCACGCCGAGCCCTGGGACAAGCTGGTATCGGTGGCCCACGGACGGATCTTCGGCGCCTGGGTTGATCTGCGGCCCGGTCCCGGGTTCGGCTCGGTGTTCACCACTGAGGTCGGCCCCGACAAGGCGGTCTTCGTACCCCGTGGGGTGGCCAACTCCTACCAGACCCTTGAGCCGGAGACCGTCTACTCCTACCTGGTCAACGATCATTGGAGTCCAGAAGCGCGGGCGTCCTACAGCTACGTGAATCTGGCCGATGAGACCCTCGGGGTCGAGTGGCCGATCCCGCTAGCTGAGGCGGTCATCTCCGAAGCCGATGCCGCCCACCCCCGCCTGGCCAACACCACGCCGGTGCCGCCAAAGCGGACGTTGATCGTGGGCGCCAACGGCCAACTGGGCCGGGCCTTGCGCGCGCTGCTGCCTGAGGCCGACGGCGTCGATCTGCCCGATTTTGACGTCAGCGACGCGGCCGCGCTGGCGTCCTACCCGTGGGCTGGAGTGGGCACGATCATCAACGCTTCGGCCTACACCGCAGTGGATGCCGCCGAAACCCCCGAGGGCCGCCTGGCCTGCTGGCGGGCGAACGTCACCGGGGTGGCCAATCTGACCAGGACCGCCACCGAGCACCGGCTGAAGTTGGTGCACGTCTCCAGTGATTACGTCTTTGACGGCACCGCTGAGCTGCACTCCGAGGATGAGCCGTTCAGCCCGTTGGGCGTCTACGGTCAAACCAAAGCCGCTGGCGATGCCCTGGTGGCCCAGGTGCCGCAGCATTACCTGCTGCGCACCAGTTGGGTGATCGGGGCTGGCCACAACTTCGTCCGGACCATGGCCGAGCTGGCCGCCAAGGGCGTCAGCCCGACCGTGGTTGACGACCAGTACGGCCGCCTAACCTTCACCACCGACCTGGCCGCGGCCATCGTCCACCTGCTCAGCACCGGCGCCGCGCCGGGCACCTACAACTTCACCAATCCCGGCCCGGTCGCCTCCTGGTGCGACATCGCCCGGGAAGTGTTTACCCGCAGCGGGCGGGCTGCCGCCGACGTCAGTGGCACCACCACGCAGGCCTACGCGGCCGGGAAGCTGGCCGCACCCCGTCCGGCCAACAGCGCCTTGGATCTGACCAAAATCGAAGCGGCCGGGTTCAGCGCACCCAGCTGGCTCGAACGTCTCGACGGCTACCTTCAAGAAGGGCAAACCAGGCCATGAAACTCTCAGTGATCGGCTGCGGCTACCTGGGAGCCGTGCATGCCGCTTGTATGGCCGAGCTTGGCCACGAAGTCGTCGGCATCGACGTGGACGCGACCAAGGTGACCGGGCTCAGCGCGGCGCAGCCGGGGTTGTACGAGCCAGGCCTGGTTGAGATTCTGGCCCGCAATCTGGCCAACGGGCGACTGCGGTTCACCACCGACTACGCCGCAGCGGCTGAGGCCAAGGTGCACTTCCTCGGGGTTGGCACGCCGCAGAAGCGGGGCGAAAACGCTGCCGACCTGGCCTACGTCTTCGCCGCCTTGGACTCACTGGCCCCGTATGTGGCCCCCGGCGCTTTGGTGGTGGGCAAGTCGACCGTCCCGGTGGGCACCGCAGCCACTTTGGAGACCCGGCTGCACGAGGTGCAACCGGAGGCCGCCCTGGCCTGGAATCCGGAATTCCTGCGGGAAGGGGTGGCGGTGGCTGACACCATCTCCCCAGACCGCATCGTGTACGGATTGCCTGCTGGCGACCAGGCCGAGCTCGCCCAAGCACTTTTGGACGAGGTGTACGCCCAGGCGCTGGCGGCCGGCACCCCACTGGTGGTGGCCGACTACGCCACGGCCGAGTTGGTGAAGGTGGCCGCCAACGCCTTCCTGGCCACCAAGATCAGCTTCATCAACGCGATGTCCGAAATCGCTGACACCGTCGGTGCCGACGTCACCAAACTCGCCGACGCGATCGGCTACGACGCGCGCATCGGCCGCAAGTTCCTCAACGCTGGCGTCGGGTTCGGCGGCGGCTGCCTGCCCAAAGACATCCGCGCCTTCCGGGCCCGCGCCGAAGAACTGGGGCTCAGCGACACCCTCACCTTCCTCAAAGAGGTGGACACGATCAACCTGCGCCAGCGGGAGCGGGTCGTGCAGCTGACCGAAGAGGCCCTTGGCGGCCAGCTAATGGACCGACGGGTGGCCGTCCTGGGCCTGGCGTTCAAGCCTGAATCCGACGACATTCGCGACTCCCCGGCCCTCGATGTGGCCGTCCGCCTGCACGGGCTGGGCGCCGAGGTGGCCTGCACCGATCCGAAGGCGATTCCGAACGCCGCCCGCCGGCACCCGCAGCTGCACTACGTCGAAGACACCTTCGAAACCCTGCGGGACGCCGAAGCCGTCCTGTTACTCACCGAGTGGTCGCAGTACCGGGAACTCCAACCCGAAGCTCTGGCTGAGGTGACCACCGGGCGGATCGTGATCGACGGACGCAATGTGCTCGACCCGGCCCGCTGGCGCACCGCCGGCTGGACCTACGTCGGCATCGGCCGCAGCTAGCCGCAGCGGCACGGCTACCCCACCCAGGCACCCGCGTTGAGCGCTGGTAGGGTCTGCGTAGCGATCACCCATCCCGAAAGAGCGGCCGAAAGGCAAGGAGTTTTATGCGGACCTACGGTGTGGTTCTGGCCGGCGGCGTCGGATCCCGACTCGGGCTGAGCGTGCCGAAGCAGATGATCAAGGTGGCCGGGAAGACCATCCTTGAGCACACCGTGGCAGCCTTCAACGCCGCTCCGGAAATCGACGAAGTGATCGTGATGGTCACCCCCGGTTGGACCGAGCGGGTGGCCACTTTGCTCGACAGCCACTACCCGAAGGTCAGCCAGATCCTCGAGGGCGGTTCCACCCGAAACGAGACCACCCGCCGGGTGGTCGACGCGCTGGGCGATATCGAGTGCAAGATCCTGTTGCACGACGCGGTTCGCCCACTGCTCGACCAGCGAATCATCGCTGAATGCGTCGACGCCCTGGACAACTTCGGCGCCGTCGACGTGGTCATTCCTTCGGCCGACACCATCGTCACCGTCGATGACGAGGACGTGATCACCCATATTCCGAACCGCTCGCGGCTGCGCCGTGGCCAGACCCCCCAGGCCTTCCGGCTCTCGGTACTGCGCAACGCCTACGAGCGGGCCGTCGAAGACCCGTACTTCAACGCGTCCGACGACTGTGGCGTGGTGCTGAAATACCGGCCGGACGTGAAGATCAAATGCGTGCTGGGCGCCGAGCACAACATCAAGGTGACCTACCCGGTAGACCTGTTCATCGCCGACAAGCTGTTCCAGTTGGCCTCGGAGTCCTCGACTCGCCGCACACCCGAGCAGCTCCACTCCGCCCTCGCCGGGTTGACCATCGTGGTGCTAGGCGGCTCCTATGGCATCGGGGCCGAGGTCGCCCGGCTGGCTCGCGACGCCGGCATGAATGTGGTCGCCCATGGCCGATCCACCACCGGCCTGCATGTGCAGGACTCTGATTCGTTGGCCAAAGCACTCGATGAAGCGGTGGCCGAGTTCGGCTCGGTCGACGCGGTAGTGCTGACCGCTGGCGTGCTGCACGTTGGCCCACTGGCCGAAGCTACTGATGAGTTGGTGAACGAGTCGATCGCGGTCAACTACACCGCCCCGGTGAATGTGGCCAGAGCCTCGTTCCGGCACCTGAAAGCCAGCGGCGGGCATCTGCTGTTCTTCACCTCCTCCTCCTACACCCGCGGCCGCGAGAACTACGCGCTGTACTCCTCGACCAAGGCGGCGGTGGTGAACCTCACCCAGGCGCTGAGCGAGGAATGGTCGGCCAGCGGCATTCACGTGAACGTGATCAACCCCGAGCGCACCAACACCCCGATGCGCCAGCAGGCCTTTGGCACCGAACCCCCCGACACCCTGCTGCCGGCCGCGTT
The DNA here is from genome assembly GCA_013791955.1 of Propionicimonas sp. Taxonomy (GTDB): domain Bacteria; phylum Actinomycetota; class Actinomycetes; order Propionibacteriales; family Propionibacteriaceae; genus Propionicimonas. The sequence continues at coordinate 47,666 of VMSW01000005.1, read as the reverse complement.
GGTCGCGCAGGCCGCGCTGGAAATGATCGCCTCGGAAGCCACCGGGCTGGTTATTGACGTCCGCCGTGAGCAGCGCAGCGCTACTCACCGTCCCGGCGGGGTTGCCGGGATCACCGACGAGGCGGTGTTCGGAGAGGCCGAAGAGTCTCAGCTATGACCTCCCCCGAATCCGGCACAGGCGTTGATCGGTCAAAGCGCGAAGCGCAATCCCTGACTGATCTGCTTTTCCTGAGTAGGGGCGACATCGGCCCGGGCGGAGTTTTCGCGGTGCTGCTCGCCGTGGCTTCGATGGTGGTGGTGCTGGTGGCGCTGGCCGGCCAGACTCGAATCGCCGCGGTGCTGCTGGCGGTGCTGCTGGTGGTGCTGGGCCTATTCACCGTTCCCCTGGGGAATGCGACCGGCGTCCATCCAACGCTCGGCATGCACAGCGACACCCGCTTACTGGCCCTGATCAGCGTCGGCATCATCGGCCTGCACCAAGCCAGCATCGATGGGTTCGGCTGGCTCACCTTGGTGCTGCTGGCCGGGGTGATTATCGGTGAAACCGCCCTGCGCCGGCTGCACACCTACACAGTGAACGCGGTGGCGAATCTGCCCGGTCAACCCCAGCACCGCGTCGATCGGCTACCGACTCAGCTGATGAGCGCGGTTAGCGTGCTGGCCATCGCCCTGGCCGCCGCGAGCGCCGTCTTCGGCTTCACCTGGCTGCCAGCCTTGGTGGTTACCTTGGTGGTCGGGACGGTAGCCATCCTCGATCTTTTCGGCCGCATCAATCGGTTGCGCTTCGATCGCCGCAACCGCAAACGCCTGACCAAAGCCGTCCAGGCCTATGCGCCGACTTTCGCCGTGCACTGGCGGGCCGACCCCGGCACGGACTACCAGATTTCGATGTGGCTGCCGTTCCTGCAGCGACTGGGCAAGCCCTTCATCGTGATCGTGCGCACCCCGGAGAACTTCGCCGAGGCCCTGGCGCTGACCGACGTGCCGGTGCTGCTGCGCCGCAATATGGTCGACCTGGATGACATCGTGGTGCCCTCCTTGAAGACGGTGTTCTACGTGAACAACGCCACCGCGAACAGCCAGATGGTGCGCTATCCCGGGCTGCGGCACATCATGCTCAACCACGGCGACTCCGACAAGGCGCCCAGCTACAACCCAGTGTCGCGAATGTACGACAAGAACTTCGTCGCCGGCCAGGCCGCCATCGACCGCTTCACCAGCCACGGGGTCGAGATCAGCCCGTCGCAGTTCGCCATCGTCGGCCGCCCCCAGATCGAGGACGTCGCCAAGGCGTCCGGCCCGATCGGCGAGGTGTCCCGTCCCCGGGTTCTGTATGCACCCACCTGGGCGGGGTTCACCGCTGATGCCGCCTACTCCTCCCTGGCGGTCGGCCCGCTGCTGGTCAAAGCCCTATTGGATCGCGGCTGCGATGTCGTCTTCCGGCCACACCCGTACGCCTACCGCTCGCCAGCGCTGACCGCAGCCTGCACCGAAATCGCGGCCCTGCTGCACGCCGATGCGTCCCCGGAAGCCAAGCACGCCTACGGCGAGCAGGCGGAGAAACTGTGGAGCCTTTCGGAGTGCTTCAACAACTCCGACGCGATGATTTCTGATGTCTCCGGGGTGGTGGCCGACTACTTGTACTCCAACAAGCCACTGGCCATGTGCGCGGTGCACGCCTCAGCTGCCGACTTCGTCACCGAATTCCCGCTGGCCGAGGTCGCCTACCTCCTCGAAGTCACCAAGACGGGCATCACCGACCTGGACGCCACCCTGGATCAGCTGCTGAAGTCAGATCCATTGGCCGAGCCGCGGCACAAGCTGCGCACCTACTACCTGGGCGATCCCGGCGATCGCCCCTACGCCGACCTGTTCTTCGATGAGGCCGCCAAGTACGTCTAGACGTTGCCTTCGCTGCGCGCGTCGAGGTGAATCGCCCCATCAGCAGCGACCAAGGTGCGCCAGCGCACACCGTCGCATTCGGTCGCCTCAGGCAACGCACGCAGGTAGCGCGCCCCGGCCAGCACCCGCGCTTTGTGGGTACGGCTGCCTCGCCCGAACGCTGCGATCAGGGTGTAGCCACCTTCACCGACCGCAGCCAGCGGCACCGACCACAACCCCACGCCAGCCGGTTCGGCGGCCACCTGGCGCCCGCGGGCGCGCAGCAGCACTCGCTTCAGCTGCCAACCCGGCTGCACCTGATGCTGGACAGCGAAGGTCACCTGCCTGCTGGTGAATCGCACTTCGGCCCGAGCCACGCCGGGCGCGTGACTCACCTGCAGCACCGCCTCGGCATCTGGACGCACCCGCACCCCGGGCCCATCGATATCGCACTCGCCTGCGGCCAGCAGCGGCACCGCCGAGCCGTCAGCCAACACTCCTGTCAGCGGTCCTGACAGCTGCGCGAGCGCCGACCAGGCCAGCCGAAGCCGACCCTGGTCGTCGGCAACGAACTGTTGGCCACCCAAGCGCACCATGCTGAGATGGTCACCGCCCAGTGTGAGTACCAGTTCACTGCCGATGGCGGTCACTTCGCTCACCCAGGCTCGGGTCGAGATGACCTCAAGCTCGGCGGGGCACTGCTGAAAGCGGGGCAGTGCCATGAGATTCCCCACACGCGCAGGCGGCAGCACTCTGGCACTGAACCAGGTGATCGCACCGCCCAGCTCGTCGACCAGTTCGAGCCCGTCAATCGCGGTGCGCACCACCAAGCGGTAACGCCCTGGCGAGAGTTCAGCCAGCGGCACGTCGGCGGTGAAGGTGCGCTTCCCGCGGTCGCGGGCTGGGCCGACCGGCGGCTCGGTAGAGCGTGCGGTTGCCACAATGACGCCGACGCCGTTGTCGAGTTCGACGCGGTGCTGCACGGTGCTGTTTTCGGTCACCACGCCTGGCAGATAGTGGTGGCCGCTCACCTGCAGCGTGTCGCGACTCCAGGCAGCATTCAGCAGGCTCACCCGAGCCGGGAGCAGCGCGTTCACCGCCACCGCGCCGCCGACGTCGTCGGCAGGCAGCTCAGCGGCTGGCAGCCACCGCAGTCGGCCGTCCTGCACCTGGTAGCGCTGAGCATCGGTGTCAAACACCCCCGCTCGCCACCAGCGCAGGTAATCCTGATGGCGATCGTCGGCGAGGAGATCTAGAGCGAGCCGCTTGGCCGGAGTCAACGGACGGGTGCACTCCCCCAACACCGCCAGGCCGGTGATCGCTTGCCGCAGGGCGGCCCAGTAGTGCGGCTGCTCGATGGATGCGCTGTTGAGGTAGAAGTGCACGTGGGTGTCGTAGATCGTGTAGAGCCAGGCGCTGCGCACCGCCGCGGAGCCGCGGAGGGTAAGCAGATCGACAGCGGCATCCCACGACTGGGCACGGTCTGCAAGATCGCGCATGGTGTGAATCTGTTGGTGAGCCGCGCTTCCGTCCTCGCGCTCACGGTATTGGTAGATCGGTTCGGGCAGCGACACGATGCCGCGGGCGCCCATCAGCAGCTGCGAGCTCAACGGCAGGTCTTCGTAGCGCACGCCCTCACGAAAGGCGGCGTGCTCGCGCTGCCAGAGGCTGCGCCGATAGAGCTTGGACGGCCCGTAATGGTTGCGCAGCAGCTCGGGGCGTTCCTCCAGGCTGTCGAAATACTCGTAGCGCGGGTGCAGCGCCGCCGACCAGCGCGGAATCCAGGTGCGCTGCGAGGTGAAGCGAGCCAGCGGCGCCACCACCAACTCAGCCTGGTGCTTCTCGGCCGCAGCAACGGCCCTGCTCAGGGCATCAGCGGGGAGCCGATCATCGGAATCCAGGAACATCAGGAATTCGCCGCGAGCAAGGGCAGCTCCGGCATTGCGCGCCGCACCCGGCCCGGCATTGACTTGCTCGACCAGCCGCAGCTGCCGATGCCGTTTGACGTAGCCACGGCAGATCTTCAGCGAATCGTCGGTGGAACCATCGTCGACCAGAATCACGTCGATGGCGCGGTGCTGTTGACCCAGCAGGCTGTCCAGGCACTCGGCCACGTACTCCGCGACGTTGTAGACCGGAATAATCACGCTCACCAACGGACCGCTCGAGGCCGCGGGGGCCCGGACACCAAACCGCTTCTTCAGTTCCTGGAACACACCCATCGCCGCTCGCCTCAGCCCTTTGTTTTCGCGGCATCGTCCCGGACGGCCAGCGCCACCGCCGGCACGTCGGTAAAGAAGCCGTCGACACCGGCCGAAATCAGTCGGCGCATCCGTGATGGCGAGTTCGCCACCCAGGGACGTACCGCGAGCCGGTGGCGATGGGCGCGCTCCACCCAACTGGCTCCGGGCAACAACCGGCGGTCGGGATGCACGCCGCAGGCCCCCAAGGAATCCGCCGTGCGGAAAGGTCGAGCCAACGGTCGGGAGTAAATCAGGGCGACCTCAGCCAAGGGCGCCAACGTGGCCAGCCGCCGCACCGAGTCGTGACTGAAGGAGGAATAGATGACCCGCTCGCTCAAGCCGGCAGCGGCCACTGCGGCCAACACGATCTCTTCCATTCCTGGGTAGGCGACTTCGGAGTTCTTCAGCTCGATGTTGATCTTCACCTTGGTGGGGGCAACCAGTTCCAGCACTTCGGCCAGCTGAGGGATCCGGACGCCGGCGAAACCCTCCCGGCCGCCGGAAGCGTCCAAGGCGGACAGCTCGGCCAGCGAATGATCCTTAACCCAACCGCTGCCGGTGGTGGTGCGGGCCAGGGTTTCGTCGTGGATCACTACCGGCTGGCCGTCGCTGCTGAGCTGGACGTCGAACTCAATCCCGTCCGCGCCAACCTCAATCGCCTTCGCGAAAGCCACCAGAGTGTTCTCCGGCGCGTCCGCACTCGCGCCGCGGTGGGCCCAGATCTCGACCACGAATCCTCCTGACCAAGCGATCGACACTGGTGATCTTAAGCCAGCCGACCAATGCGGCTAACAACGGCTAAGGTCGGTGAGGTGAGTGAACGCACACCAAGCGCGATTGACGCCATCGCCGACACCTACACCAGCCGCCTCGCCGAGCTGAACCCGCTCGAGGCCACTTTCATGGGCATTGCTGGCCACGACCACCAGATGAGCGACTTCTCGCCTCAAGGGTTGGCAGAAGTCGCCCAGCTCGACCGGGACACACTGACCGCCCTGGCCGCAGCCGTCCCAGTTGATGACACCGACCGGGTCACCCTGGCCGCCATGCGGGACCGCCTCGGGCTCGGCGTGGAGATCTATGAGGCCGGCGAGCTATTCGCCGACCTGAATGTGATCGCCTCGCCGTTGCAGAACCTGCGCGACGTGCTTGATCTGATGCCGACCGCCACCGTCGACGACTGGGCTAACATCGCCGCCCGAACCCGGCTGATTCCGGACGCCGTCCGCGGGTACATCGCCTCACTGCGCGAAGGGGTGCACCGGGGAGTGGTGCCAGCCCAGCGGCAGGTTGATGAGTGCATCAAACAGGCCGCCGAACTGGCCGACCCTAGTAGCTCCTTCTTCGTCACCTTCGCCGCTGGGGCCAGCCCGGACGGCACCGCAGCCGTCGGCGGTCTGGCCAACGATCTGGCCCTGGCCGGTCGCAACGCGGCGTCCGCCTATGGCGACCTGGTCGACTTCCTTAGCGACGAACTGGCCGGAGTTGCCCCGGTAGCTGATGCGGTCGGTCGCGAGCGGTACGCCCTGCATTCGCGAGGCTTCGTCGGGGCCGAGGTTGATCTGGACGAAACCTACGCCTGGGGCTTGGACGAGCTGGAGCGGATGGCCGCTGAGCAGCAGGAGATCATCGAGCAGCTCGCCGGGCCCGGTGCGACGATGGCCGATGCAGTCAAGGTGCTCGACAACGACCCAGCCCTCACCCTGCAAGGCACTGAGGCGCTGAAGGAGTGGATGCAGACCACTGCTGATGCCGCCATCGCCGCCCTCGACGGCACGCATTTCGACATTCCGGCCCAGCTCCACACCATCGAGTGCCTGATCGCGCCCACCGAGAACGGCGGCATCTACTACACCGGCCCCAGCGACGACTTCTCCCGTCCGGGTCGGATGTGGTGGTCGGTACCACCGGGGGTGACCAAGTTCGCCACCTGGCGGGAGAAGACGACCGTCTATCACGAGGGCGTCCCTGGCCATCACTTGCAGATCGCCCAGGCCGTGCTGGTGCGTGACCAACTGAACTCCTGGCGAAGGTTGGTCAGCTGGAGTTCCGGACATGGCGAGGGTTGGGCTTTGTACGCCGAGCGGTTGATGGAGGAGTTCGGGTTCATGGAGCATCCCGGTGACCGACTCGGCCTCGTTGACGGCCAGCGGATGCGGGCGGCGCGAGTGGTGGTCGATATCGGCGTCCATTGCGGCCTGCCGGCTCCGGCGCGTTGGGGCGGGGGCATCTGGGACGCTGACAAGGCCTGGGAGCTACTGAAGGCCAACGTGAACATGGACGAGTCGTTTCTGCGGTTCGAGCTGAATCGCTACCTGGGCTGGCCCGGCCAGGCACCGTCCTACAAGATCGGGCAGCGGCTGTGGGAGCAGGCCCGCGCCGAGGCTCAGACCAAAGCTGGGGCGTCGTTCGATCTGAAGGCCTGGCACACCAAGGCCCTCAACCTGGGCTCGGTGCCGCTGGCGATCCTGCCGGAGGCACTGGCCTGATGAAGGTACTGATCACCGGTGGAACCGGCTACATCGGCTCCACCATCGCCTCGGCCTGCGCGGACGCCGGGCATCAGCCGGTGATTCTGGAAGACCTGTCCCGCGGGTCTGGCGGCTTTCGCGCAACGCTTCGACCACTACGTGGGCGATTACGGCGATCGGGAGTTGGTGCGCCAAGTCTTCGTCGAACACCCTGATATCGCCGCGGTGGTGCATTGCGCGGCCAGCGTGGTGGTGCCGGAATCGATCGCTCAGCCCCTGACCATATTCGCCTGACGACCCGACTGCGCACGGGGACGGTTCCTCCGCGCAGCTCAGGGGGACGGTTCCTCCGCGCAGCTCAGGGGGACGGTTCCTCCGCGCAGCTCAGGGGGACGGTTCCTCCGCGCAGTAGGTAGGACCGTCACTGTTTGCTTGTCGGTGGTCGCGGCTAGGTTGTGATCATGCTGGCCCAGCACACCACCTGCTACTTCGACACCTTCATCGCGGTTGCCCCGGATTCGACTGCCGAGTCTGGGGTGGCGCCACCCGTCCGTGATCCAGGTCAGCTGAGCGTGGCATCGCGCACTTACCGAATGATCGCTGACGCGCCTTACCGGTTCACCTCTGACGAAGTGATCTTCACTGTCTGGGCCGACCGCCGAGGCGTGCCCGTCGAGGAACGGGAACTGGCCCGCGTCGAGTTCTTCAGCAAAGGGCAGCCCTGCTTACGAGCCAGCGACTTGGGCAAACGCTACGGATGGGGAGTGCACTCAGATTCGGCCGGACGGGTCGCGCTGTACGCCGTCGGCACCGCGGAGTACGACTCCTTCACCGCTGGCAGCTCACCACTGGACGGACGCGCGGTGACAGTGAAGAAGGCCATGCGCGCAAGCCGCTGACTAACTCGCCTTGTCGTTGGCCCAGGTGCATTGAGCCCGGCCGCCCGTGACGGTGGTACTCGAGCTGACGTTCACTGAGCCGTCGGCCGACGTGATGGCGCAGTTGATGCCCGCAGCTCCGGTGGGGTCGTCGGCCGAAGTCGAGATGAACTCTATCGTCACGACGACGGCATCACCGAAGGCGACCTCGGGGCGCCAGACCCTAGGGGTACCGAGGGGTTCTATTCGGGAAACTTCGGTTGTCGATGACCTGGTGTAGGTGACCACCCCGTAGGCGTAGTTGCTGGTCACTGTGACGGTGACCGATTTGCTCGGACCAACAGCGGCCGGTGCCGTCCGGACCAACACCACCACGCCCAAGCCCAGCACTGCCACGGTCAACACACTTAACGCCACCGCAATCGCGGTGAGGACGCCAGCCAGTGGGTGCCGCTGCTTGGGGGCTGAATCGACCACCGGCTGGGTGGCCTCCGCCTCGGAGGAAGTCTGATTCACTGCTACTCCAATTCGATCGAAACGATGAGCCCAGCCTGACACAAGCACCATCGAATAGGAGTACGGTGTTCACCGATTTGGACACAGATTGCCCACCGGGCTGCCCATCGGGGACAGTTCCGGTGAACTGCGATAAATGGAACCGTCCCCAATATGAGCAGTAAGTCGGACTGAGCTGCGCGGAGGAACCGTCCCCGTGCGCTGCGCGGAGGAACCGTCCCCAATAGCAGTGGTCAGCGACGCAGCAACCGATCGGCCCGGGTCGCGGTGGCGGCCACCAGCGTTGCGTTGGGTTCGTCGACCGCTGCTACCCAGGCGCGGGCGTTGGCCGACGATTTGCCGAACTGCTCATGTCTGGCCCGCAGCCGTCGCCTTCGCTCCTGGTCATCGAGTTGGACGAAAACCACCTCGTCCAACAGGTCGCGCACCTGGACCCACGGTTCCTGGTCAACCAGCAAGTAGTTGCCCTCGGTGATCACCACCGCCACCTCAGGGTCTACCGCGATCGCAGCGGCCAGCGGCTGCTCCAACTCCCGGTCGAAACCCGGGGCGAAGACGGTGTGTTCAGTCTCGGCCCGCAACCGCCGCAGCATGCTCAGGTACCCGTGGCCATCGAAGGTGTCGGGCGCGCCTTTCCGGTCCAGGCGGCCAAGGTGACCCAACGTGGCGTCAGCCAGATGGAAGCCGTCCATCGGCACCGCGACCGCGACTACACCGCGCTCGGCCAGGGCTTGGCTGAGTTCAGCGGCGATGGTGCTCTTGCCGGCGCCAGGGGCGCCAGCCAGCCCGATCAGGCGGCGTGGCCCGCCAGCAGAGTGACCAGCGGCGAGTTCGGCAGCGAGCTGGGTGATGGTGACGACTGCAGGCGACATCGGCCGCTCCGGTTAGCCAGCCTCGGCGGGAATGTTGAGCACGCCCAACTCCGCGAACGCCGCCAACGAATCGGCGGCCGACTGCGGGTCGAGCACGTCCATCACGAAGCCGTTTTGGATCAGCACGTAGTCGCCAACCGCGGCCTCGGGAAAGTAGGCCAGTTGGCAGTCGAGTTCTTCACCGTTCAGCGAAACCCTGGCCATCGGCAGGACGCCGCTGGTGATCTGCAGGATCTTGGCCGGAATGCCGACACACATCTCAATAACCTCCGTCAGCCGACACGATATCGACCTGTAAGCCCATCCCGCCGACCGGTGCGGAACTGCACGGCAGACAGGGATCAGCTTCGCGCACTGCGTCTTCCAAGTCGAGGGCTGCGGTCGAACCGGCCGCAGCCGAGAGCAGCAAATCAGCAAGCCACGGCTCGTTCTGGGCGGTCGGGGTGAGAATCTGCGCAGCGGTCAGCCGACCGTCAGCGCCGGTCTGGTAGCGGTGCACTAGCAGGCCGCGGGCTCCGTCCACCCAGCCGACGCCGACGCTTTCCGGCGCGCACGGGCCTACCTCGACCGTCGGCTCCCCGCTGACCAATTCAGGGGCGTCCAACAGGGCAATGATCGCCTCGACCGCATGGACGGTCATGATCGCGCGGGCCCCGCCCGCGTCACCGCTCTGGGCCAGCCAGTCCCGCTGGAGCCCGGCAGCGATTGGCGTGGTCAGGTCGCCGACCCGCAGCTGAGCCATCGGTCCGACCCGATAGCGGCCGTGATCGGGCCCCAGCGCCACCAGGTAGGGCCGGGGTGCTGGCGCGCCGACATACTGCTCGGCGACCAGACCGTCCCAAGCTGAAGCCGAAGCACCGGAGAGGATCGTGGCGCCGCTGGCCGCCACCGCCCGCACCCGTTCGCCCAGCAGGTCGGGGCTGGCACCAGGATCGACCAGGGCCACATCGGCGCCGGCGTAGGCGGGCAGGGTGCTCGGGGTTTGAAGCTGCTTGACGGCCACCGCCACCAACTGGGTCAGCAGTTCGGCCGCAGTAGCTGCCAAGCCATCGCGGGACTCGGGGCTCACGGCAGTCTTGACTCCGCCCGGAATGGCGGTGGTGGGGAAATGCCCTGGCGAACCCGCAGCCGCCATGGCCGCTTTGCCGAAGCGCCGCATCGCTAGCGCGGTCTCCCGGTCAGTGCTGATCAGCCGGGGGGCGTGCGTCTCCAACGCCGAGCCGTAATGCAGCAGTGCCCGGACGGCCTTTGCAGTGGGAGTCAGCTCGGGGCTGCCAGCCAGCGCCTCCAGGGCCCGCACGCCGGCGAGGTGGTGTGCAGCCGGGCAAATGCCGCACAGCTTTTCCACCAGATTCGGGACGCCAGTGACCGGCTGACCAGCCAATAGTGCGTCCACTCGGGGTAGCCCAGCCAGATCGAACCGGGCCGAGCTCACCGCCCCAGCGGCGTCGCGCTCCACCAGCACCTTCGCGCCGAACGGGTCGACGATCTCGTCCAACACCCAGCGCTGCGTCATGGACGTTGCTCGGTTAGGGCTTCGACAAGCTCAGCCACCTTGGGGTTGGGCTCAGCCACCTTGGGGTTGGGCTCAGCCAGCTTGGGGTTGGGCTCAGCCAGCTTGGTTTCGGCAGGCTCAACCGGGTGCACCTCTGCCATCATTGGCGGGTGCACGAACTGGGACTCCTCCGCACCGTGGTCGTGGCCGTTGAGAAGGCCACCGCCGACAGCGATGCCGCCATCGAGGCCGTCGGTCTGCGAGTTGGCGCACTCGCCGGCGCAGTCCCCGAGGCACTCCTCGGCTCCTGGCCCATCGCAATCGCAGGCACCCGACTGGCAGGAGCCCGCCTCGAAATCGAGACCGTTGCAGCACAGATTTGGTGCAGCGCCTGCGAGCAGGCTCAAGAGGTCGACGAGTTCTTCGCGCTCACGTGCCCGGCGTGCGGCGTCGGCTGCGGCAACCTGATCCACGGACGTGAGTTCGAGGTCGCCTTCGCTGACCTGGCTGAGGATTCCTGAATCGGTCATCGCTCAACCACCCTACTCGTCGGCCTCGGTCGACTCGTCCAGTTCGGCCAACCAGCGATCCAACACCGCCCGCGCTTGGCGCAGCGCTTCATCAATCGCAGCGGTCACCGGAGCGCTCAACTCCAAGCCCAGATCGACGACCTGCGGCACCACCCCAACAACTTCAACCTGGGCTGGTTCGGTGCCCAGCATCCGCGAGGCGGCGAACAGATCGAGCAGGCCCACCTGATGCGGCGACAGCTTGGTGGCCAACAGCCGCGGCACCTGATCGCCGCTGAAAGAGACCACCTTGCCCGGTTCCTTGCCAGCCACCGCGTCCAGAATCAGTAGCCGGGTCGCTTCCTGCACCACCGGCAGCAACTCCATGCCGCCAGTGGCGCCATCAACGAAAGTGATCCGCTCATCGGGACGCTCGGCTTCCAACCGCTCCAGCAGCGCCAAGCCGATGCCGTCATCACCCATGATCAGGTTGCCGACGCCGAGGACGGTGATCGGGGTGATCGCCGGTTCGAAGGGCGGACGGTTCTCCACACTCGCCGGACGGATCCGGCTGGTCGAGCTCTGCGAAGGCAGCGAGGTCATTTGGGCGTCCTGAGGTTTGGGGGGAAATGGTGCTCCCCGGGGTCCGACGAAGCGAACCCCGGGGAGTCTAGTTGGTGTTGATCACCCGATCTTTGGCGCATCGACCGGCTTCGAGCCGCGACGCATCCACACTCCACCGTTGATCATCGAGGAGATGCCGCCGTGACGCTCCAGGGAGTCCGACCGCACCGCCAGGTAGATATGCAGCACCACGAAGCACCAGATGAGGAACATCATGATGGCGTGGAAGACCCGCACCGGGCCGATGCCGAACCAGTCGGTCGGCGCCGACATCATTGCCCAGAACCAGCTGCTGTTCTTGTGCACCAGACCGTAGAGGGTCAAGCCGGTGAGCATCTGGATCGCGCCGAAGACGTACATGCCGGTGTAGCCGAGCTGCTGCAACGGGTTATGCGCCATGTAGAGCGGGGCGTGGTCCTTCAACAGGAGGTAGTGGCTCAGCACATTGCCGAGCTGCTTGACGTCGTCTTTCTTCTTCAACGGCCACAGGGTCGGCCAGCGCAGGTACCGGTCACGCGAACGGAAGGCTGAGACCACCCGAGCCGCGCCAATCACCAGCCAGATGAAGGCGGTGGTGAAGTGGATGAAGCGCACCCAGCCCATCAGGTAGCCGGCCTGTTGGGCGTTGTCGGTGGCCACCGGGCCGAAGAACGGATCCATGATGTAGAAGCCGGTCAGGCTCAGGATCACGATCGCCAACACGTTCGACCAGTGCTGCAGGCGCAGCGAGACCGACCACAGGTTCACCCGAGCCCAGGAATCCGGACGAGCCGCGACATCATCGGCGAAGGCCCCAGGAGCAGACGAGCGCAGCTCGACGAAACCCTGGAACTTGAAGTCACCAACCTTGTCGCCCTCTTCGACGATGGCCGAGGCCACCGCCAACACGCGATTACCGCGGCGCGAGGACAGATCCGCGTTCTTCAGCACGACAGAGCGGTCTTCACGAGTGGTCTTGGTTTCGGCGAGCACCGAAGCCAGGTCGCCCCGCATGATCACCACATCGCGGTAGCCCTTTTCGGCCGGACGCTGTAGGTCACGCACCCGAGTGAGGCTGTAGCGGCGATCAACCCGAGCCGGATCAACGTCGTCCTCAGCCACCGTTACCGGTGGAATGTCGGGACGCTCCGAAGCCAGCTGTGCGGCCAGCACCACGTCTACCGGATCGGAGCTGTCCGGCGCGGCGGCCGCAGCCGCCATCGCCAGCACCCGACCGGCATTGAGGGTGCCAGCGCTGAAGACCGCCCCAACGCTCAGCTTCAGCGAACCGGCCTCGGCCGGAGCCGGTGCTTGCTCGTCGACCGTCATGACACCACGACCTGGATTTCCTGCCCGTCCGGATCGAGCACATGGACTGCGCACGACATGCAGGGATCGAAGGAGTGGATGGTGCGCAGCACCTCAATCGGCTGATCGGGGTTGGCCAGCGGATGCTGCCCATTGCCGGCCAGCGACAGCTCGTAGGGGCCGGGGTTACCGTCCTTGTCGCGGCCACCGGCGAGCCAGGTGGTCGGCACCACGGCCTGGTAATGCTCCACCTTGCCGTTCTTGATCTTCACCCAGTGACTCAGGTTGCCGCGAGCCACCTCGACGAAGGAGTACCCGGTGGCCTCGGCCGGCCAGCTGGCCGGCTCCCACTTCGAGGAGTCGAAGACGTCGATGTCGCCCTTCTTCAGGCCCTCAACGAAGGTGTTGAAGATGGTGCCCAGCGTCTCCACTGAAGTCACCGCCTCGACACAGCGAGCAAGCGCACGACCGGCAGTGGAGTTCAGCTGCGCCGGCTTGATGCCGTACATGCCAATTGCCACGTTCACCAGTTCGGCGGTGCGCTTATGGCCACTGGCGTAGGCGAGGATGACGCGGGCCAGCGGGCCAACCTGCATCACCTTGCCGTCGTAGCGCGGCGCCTTGCTCCAGGTGTACTTGTCGTCATCGGCCAGCCACTTGTACGGCGGCTTGGGGCCGGTGTAGGCGACCTTGGTTTCACCGGCTGCCGGGTGCAGCGGGGTGTCGCCTTCATACCAGGCTGAGGCCACCGATTCGGTGATCTTGGCCGGATCGAAGGGATGCACCTTGGTGAAGTCACCGTCCAGGATCACGCCGGGCTTGACCTCGGCGTGCGGGGAGGTGCTCTTGGCCGTGTTCGGGTCACCGGCGAAAGTCGCCCCCGACATGCCGACCGCCAGGAAGTTCGGGGCGGAGGTGCCGATATCGAAGTACTCCTTGTAGACCCCGACGATGGCCAGCGCGTCCGGCAGGTACACCTTGTGGACGAACTCGTCGGCCTCGGCGATCCAGTCGGCGATCTGGTCGATCTGCACCTGGTTGACCGTCTCGGACTTGTTCGGGTCGATGCTGCAGGCCATCCCGCCGACCAGGAAGTTCGGGTGCGGGTTCTTGCCACCGAACACGGTCACGATGCGGATCATCGAGCGCTGGAACTCCAACGCGTCGAGGTAGTGGGCCACGGCCATCAGGTTGGCCTCCGGCGGCAGCTTGTAGGCCGGGTGGCCCCAGTACCCGCCGGTGAAGACGCTGAGCTGGCCCGAATCGACGATCGACTTCACCGTGGCCTTCACCTCGGCGAAGCGCTCGACGGTGTTGCCCTTCCACGAGGTCACCCCCGCCGACTTGGCGATGGCCTGAGCGAAAGCCAGGGTCTTGGCCGGGTCGGCTTCCAGCGCCTTGGTTACGTCCACCCAGTCCAGGGCGTGCAGGTGGTAGAAGTGGATGACGTGGTCCTGCACCTCTTGGGCGGTGACCACCAGGTCACGAATCGCCTTGGCCTGCGGGGGCGGGTTGGAGCCGATGGCGTTTTCGACCGCACTGATCGAGGCGATGGCATGCACTGAGGTGCAGACACCACAGATGCGCTGGACGAAGGCCCAGACGTCGCGTGGGTCGCGGCCCTGAACGATTTCTTCGATCCCGCGGAACTGGGTGGTTTCGCTCCAGGCCTTGGTGATCTTGCCGCCCTCGGTTTCGAGCTCAATGCGGAGGTGCCCCTCGATCCGGGTGATCGGATCAACTACTACTCGCTTGGCCATTACTTACTCCGCCTTCTCAGAATCGTCAGTGGTCTCGGCCGCCGGAGCCTCCGGGGCCACCTCGACCTTCTTGGGGTTTGGCAGCCACACCCGCTCGGAATCACCGAAGGCCTGCAGCGGCTCGTTGCCCTCAGCAGCGCGGCGACTGGCCGCCTGCTTCACCGCAGTCGCACCAGCGTGGAGGGCGACGCCTGCGGCGGCGATGCCCACCACCCCAAGGCCGATGGCCTCAGCGGTGCTCTCGACCCCGAAGCCGCCAACATTCGGCAGCGTCTGGTAGAAGGGCGTGTAGTTGTCGAAGAAGTTCTTCTCGGTGCAACCAAGGCAGGGATGCCCAGCCTGAATCGGCCAGCTGGTGCCCTTGTTCCACTTGATGATCGGGCAGGCGGCGAAAGTGCTCGGGCCCTTGCAGCCGACTTCGTAGAGGCACCACCCGTTGCGGGCACCGTCATCGTCGAAGCTCCGGACGAACTGGCCGGCATCGAAGTGCGCCCGGCGCTGGCAGGAGTCGTGAATGCGCTGGTCGTAGGCGAACAGCGGACGGCCCTGCGCGTCCAGCTTCGGCAGCGCGCCGTGGGTGAGGACGTAGGCGACGGTCGCGGTGATTACTTCGCCGATCGGCGGGCAGCCAGCCACGTTCACCACCGGCTTGTCGGTGATGATCGCATCGACGCCAACCGCGCCGGTCGGATTGGGCTTGGACGCCTGCACTGAACCCCAGACCGCGCAAGCGCCGACGGCCAGGATGCCAGTGGCATTCTTCGCCGATTCGCGCAGCACCTGTTCGGCTGACTTGCCGCCGATGGTGCAGTAGATGCCACCGTCCTTGACCGGGATCGAACCGTTGACCACCAGCAGGTGGGGCTGGGCATTGGCGTCGTCGAGGGCCTTGTTGGCCGCATCTCCGGCAGCCGGCATCACCAGCTCGTTGTACTCCACCGAGAGCAGCCGCAGCACGGCGTCTTCAATGGTCGTGCCGCCGGAGCGCAGCGTGCTCTCCATGCAGCCAGTGCATTCCTGCAACTGCAGCCAGACCACCAGGGGCTTCTTCACCGCTCCGAGCTTCTCGGCGATGACCTCAGCTGGCACCGACGCCGCAGACGCGGGGGTGGCCGAGCCGATAACCGCGCCGCCAACGGCGAAGACGGCAGCCAACTCACCGCAGTACTTGAGGAAGTCTCGGCGGTCGAAGCCCGCCCTGATCAGGTTCTCTTCGAGGGTTGGTTCAGTCCAACCACTGAGTTCGTAAGACACGAGCGTGCTCTCCCTTGTCGCTCAAACGGCACGGGGAGCTCCCCGTCCGTCACGCTCGACCTCGCACCCCTACTCAGCAAGATTGCGGATCGAGCCTGAGGCATCATAGCCAGGCCGGGGAGCGATTTGCACCGTAAATCGGCGAGAATTAGTCAACAGGCTTTGCCGTCGCGCTTGAGAGCCACTCAATCCAGGCTTCGACACCCTCCCCGGTACGTGCGGAGAGCTCGAAAACCCTAGCCAGCGGGTTGACGGCGGTCAGGTTCTTCCGAAACAGATCCATGTCGAAATCGAGATATGGCGCGAGATCCATTTTGTTAATACAAACAGCCTCGACTGACCTAAACATGACCGGGTACTTCAGGGGTTTGTCTTCACCTTCGGTGATGGCGTAGACCATCGCCTTGGCATGCTCGCCCACCTCGAACTCGGCCGGGCAGACCAGGTTGCCGACGTTTTCGATCAGCACCAGATCGAGGGTGGTCAGGTCGAGGTCGCGAAGGGCGCGGGCGATCATCGGCGCGTCCAGGTGGCACTCCCCGCCAAAGCCGTTGCCGGTGTTGAGCAGCGAGATTTGGGCGCCAAGGCCGCCGAGCCGCTCGGCGTCCAGTGGGGTCTCGATGTCGCCCTCGATCACGCCGATGCGCACTTTGCCCTGCAACTGCGCCAACGTGCGCTGCAGCAGAGTGGTCTTGCCGGAGCCCGGGGAGCTCATCAGGTTCACCGCGTGCACGCCGGCCGCGTCGAAGGCCCGTCGGTTGCGCTCGGCCAGCCGATCATTCTCGGCGTAGATGTCTTCCAGGACCTCAATACGCTCCCGCCCGGTCTGATAGCCGGAGTGGTCGCCAATCAGCTCGGCCAGCGCCTCATCGTGGGCGTGGTCGTGGCCCTCGCCGTCGGCATGGTCGTGTGGGTGGGAGTGCGCCTGACCCTCGTGATCATGATCGTGGGAATGGACGTCCTCGTGATCGTGGTCATGATCATGGGAGTGGACGGTGCCGTCGTCATGGCGGTGGAATCGGCCCATCAGGGCTCTCCTCTCCTGTCTCCGGGATCGGAGACGTCGATAGCGGTGAGAATGAACTCCTCACCACTGCTCAGATGGGTTTGCGCTGAGCCGCAGGTGTGGCAATCGAAGCCAAGCTCGGGGCCGAGTTCGGCGCTGGCACCGCACGCATCGCAGGCCAGCACAGCTGGAATGGAAGTCAGATTGAGGGCGGCGCCGTCCAGCCCAGTATCGCGCACGACGAAGGTCCAGGCGTGAGCCATCGCTTCGGGCACGACCTGGCGCAGCTGGCCAACGTCGACGTGGATCGCCTCCACCCGGCGAACTCCAGCGGCCCGGGTGACCGCAGCGGCCAGCGAGCGGCACAGGGACACTTCGTGCATGCCCGCCTCCTTCTGCAACTCGCCGCACAGTGTTCCACAACTTCGCTTTACCCCCAGCGGGATTGGCGACGGTTTCGCATCGACTCACCCGCCCCCGCATTGCGCCCCTTACTCGGCTTTGCGCCCGCTACAGCAGGCGCAAAGCGAGCTAAGGGGCGCAGAGTGCGGGGGACGGGGCTTTTCGGTGCACAATCGCGCCCAGTCATCGCATACTTGGCCCATGCTGACGCGTCGGGAGTACCTGCTGCGTGGCGTGGTGCAGGGAGTGGGTTTCCGTCCGCATGTGGCGGTGGTGGCCGCACGGCATTCGATCACCGGGTTGGTCGGTAACGATGACCGCCAGGTGTTTCTGGAAGCCCAGGGCTCGGTTGAGGTGGTGGAAGCTTTCGTCGCTGACCTGCTGGCCACGCTGCCGCCGCTGGCGCGGGTGATCGCGGTTTCCCACCGGGAACTGCCGATTGTGACCGAAGACGGGTTCCGGATTGTGGCCAGTCGGCACCTGCCGGGCGTGCGCACCCTGATTCCGCCGGACGTGGCCACCTGCGCGGACTGCCTGGCCGACATGGCTGACCCGGCGAACCGGCGTTACGGCTACGCCTTCACCACCTGCACCAACTGCGGGCCCCGGCTGACCATCATCGAAGACCTGCCCTATGACCGGCCAGCCACCACGATGCGCGCCTTCGAGATGTGCCCGGCCTGTCGGGCCGAGTACACCAACCCCACCGATCGCCGCTTCCACGCTCAGCCGATCAGCTGCTTCGACTGCGGCCCGCACCTTTGGCTGGAGGAAGCCCCTACCCTTCGACAAGCTCAGGGAACTGGGGTTGCTCAGGGAACTGGGGTCGCTCAGAGAACTGAACCCCAGTTGGCTGAGCCCGTCGAAGCCCCCCAGTTGGCTGAGCCCGTCGAAGCCCCCCAGTTGGCTGAGCCCGTCGAAGCCCCTCAGTTGGCTGAGCCCGTCGAAGCCCCCCAGTTGGCTGAGCCCGTCGAAGCCCCCCAGTTGGCTGAGCCCGTCGAAGCCCCCCAGTTGGCTGAGCCCGTCGAAGCCTCCCCGACAGCCGAACAAGGCGCGGTGATCGCCGATGCCCAGCGCCGATTGTTGGCCGGCGAGATCTTGGCAGTGAAAGGGCTGGGCGGCTTTCACCTGATGTGCGATGCCCGCAATGCCGAGGCCGTAGGACGGCTGCGGATGCGCAAGCGCCGCTCGGGCAAGCCGTTCGCGGTGATGGTCGCTGATGCTGCGGCCGCGTCCCAGCTTGCTGAGTTGAGCCCCGATCAGGTTGGGCAACTGACCAGCCCGGCCCGGCCCATTTTGATCGCACCGATGACTGCGGCCTACGACCTCGCCGATGGTGTTGCTCCCGAGCTGCGCGATGTCGGTCTGATGTTGCCCTACACCCCACTGCACACGCTGTTGTTGGCCACCGGGATGGCCCTGGTGGCCACCTCAGGCAACCTCAGCGAAGAACCGCTCTGCTTCACCAACGCCGACGCCCTGGCTCGGCTGGCGCACCTGGTTGATGCCTTCCTGCTGCACGACCGCGACATTCATGTGCCGGTCGAAGACTCCGTGATGCTCGCCTTGCCCGGCGCGGACGCGCTGCCGATTCGCCGCTCCCGTGGCCATGCGCCCCTGCCGGTGCTGTTGCCCGTCCCTGAGGCTTCGACCCTTCGACAAGCTCAGGACAGGCCAAGCTCAGCCAACTTGCTGCAGGTCCCTGAGCCCACCCTTCAGATCCCTGAGCCTGTCGAAGGGTCACCCTCGAACCCACCGGTGGTGTTGGCCGTCGGCGGCGAGCTGAAGAACACCTTCGCGCTGGCAGTCGAAGATATGGCTTTCGTTTCGGCGCATGTGGGCGATATGGGTTCGCTGGCCTCCCAGCAGGCGTTCGAGGCATCGGTGGCGCAACTGGTCGGCATCCATCGCCGCGAACCAGAGGTGCTGGTCTGCGATCTGCATCCGGGTTATGCGACCACCGGTTGGGCTGAGCGGTACGCCGACGCTCACCCGGACGTCCGACTGCTGCGGGTGCAGCATCACTACGCCCACGCGCTGTCACTACTGGCTGAGTACGGCATCGCGTCCGGACCGGTGGTGGTTGCCGCTCTGGACGGCACCGGCTACGGCACCGATGGCACCATCTGGGGCGGGGAGATTCTGACCCTCGGCGGTGGCGGCACCTCCCCAGCGAACTGGGAGCGCACCTGGCACGTACCCACTTTCGCCCTGGTCGGCGGCGATCGGGCGATTCGGCAGCCGTGGCGAATCGCGCAGGGACTGGCCCACTCCTGGGGGCTGGACGTCACCGAGACTCCGGCGACCACCGCAGCACCGGCGGCCGAGCTTCGCTTGGTCGCCTCGCAACTGGCCTCAGGTCAAGGCGTGGTGGCCACCAGTTCGGCCGGACGGCTCTTCGATGCCGCCGCGGCGATCTTGGGCCTCTGCCTGGAGGCCACCTACGAAGCGCACGCCGCGATGGCGCTGGAGCGGGCCGCCGCCGAGTGGGCACAGACTGCGGACGCCCAGTTGGCTGAGCCCGTCGAAGCCTCCGCCCAACAGTTGGCTGAGCCTGTCGAAGCCCTTCGACAAGCTCAGGGAACTGAATCACAGTCGGCTGAGCCTGTCGAAGCCTTTCGTCCCGGCAGCCTGGCGGAGGTCTTCGCCGAACTGCTGGCCCACCCGCAGCGCTCCATTGGTGACCGAGCGTGGCGCTTCCATGTCGGCTTGGCTTCGGTCTTCGCCGACCAACTGGCCGTGGCCGCAGCCACAGCCGACACGACAACCGTTGGACTAACCGGCGGAGTGGTCGTGAATCGCCTCTTCTCCTCAGCCCTGATTGCCGATCTCGAAGGCCGCGGCCTCACCGTCCTGACTCACCGGGTGGTGCCGCCCACCGACGGCGGCCTCAGCCTCGGCCAGGTCTGGGCCGGGCGGCTGCTCGACGACTCGGCACCCTGAGGGATCGGCAAACCGCACGCACCCCGACACCTGCTTGGGCCCGGCTAGTAGGTTCATTACCAGCCCACCCTGAGCGTGAGGCGGCGATCTGAGGGGTTCGCCGCCTCACTCCACTTTCAGCCCAAGGCGGCCAGCCAAGATCGGGGCCAGGTCGAAGAGCTGATCAGTAGAGATGGTCACCCCGCGCAGGCCTTCCAGGCCGGAGACGTCTTCAAAGGTGGCGCCGCGCAGGTCGAAATCCTCCAGGCGCGAATGCCCAAGCTCGAGGCGACGGATGCGACAACCCGCCAGCGAAACCCGCTTGGCTTTGGCGCGCAGGAGGTCGAGATCTTCGATCACACAATCGGTGAAGACCAGGTCGGCCAGATCGGCGTCGCGCAGGTTGACGTAGCCCAGCTTGCAGCCAGTGACCGCCACCCGACGCAAGTTGGCCTGATGCAGCTCGGCCGAGCCGATCCGGCTGTCGATTAGGGCGACATCACGCCAACCCGATTCGGGTGCGGACAGCGCGACCACGTCCAGCTGACTCAGCTGCGAGTCCGAGAAGGTGGATGCTCGGGCCCGCCAGCGGTTGATCCTCACCTCGTGGAGTCGGGACGAATCCAGGCGGCGGCGTCCGTCCCAATGCACTTCGGCGAAGCTGGCGCCGCTGAACTCGATCGCTTCCAGGTCGTCGCCGTCGGTGGCGGTGAACTCGTCGGCAGAGATCACGCGGACTTCGCCGAGGGTCACTGCGCCGAGCTTGGGCGCCACGGTGCTCGTGGGACGGGAGGCCATAACCGCACCCTATTCGCCGAGACCGACAGCCCGGCCCTTCGACAAGCTCAGGGAACTGGTGCGGGCTCAGGGAACTGACTCAAGTTGGCTGAGCTCGTCGAAGCCCCGGTTGGCCGACCCTTCGACAGGCTCAGGGAACTGGGCTCAGGTCACGGGAACTGGTGCGAGCTCAGGGAACTGGGCTCAGCAGATGCGCGGCAGCGGATCGCCAACCAGCATGTCGACCATGCGGGTGCCACCGAATCCGGTGACCAACACGACCGATGAGGCCGGTTCGATGACGATTCGGCCGACCAGCGCGGCCTCCTCGCCGCCGGGCAGGCCCTGCACTGCCGCGAGCGCAGCTTCGGCTTCCTCTGCAGCCACCACCGCGACGAATGTGCCTTCGTTGGCGACGTAGAGCGGGTCGATGCCGAGCATGTCGCAGGCGCCCCGAGTCATGTCATGGACGCCGACGGCCTCGTCCTCAACGACTACGCCCAAACCAGTGGCCTGAGCCAGTTCGTTCAGCACCGTCCCCAGCCCGCCCCGGGTGGCATCGCGCATCCAGCGGGTGTTGGGGGCGGCAGCCAGCAGCGCCTCGGTGAGGTGATTCACCGCGCGGGTATCGGACTGAATCGGCGCGTCAATGGCCAAGTCACCCCGGGCCAGCATCACGGCCATGCCGTGATCGGCGATGGCCCCGGAAAGAAGAATCTTGTCCCCGCGCTGCACCTTGGCCGCGCCAAGTTGGCGTCCGGCCGGTACCACGCCCACCCCGGCGGTGGTGATGAACAGCTGATCGGCCGCCCCGCGCGGCACCACTTTGGTGTCGCCAGTGATGATGCGGACGCCGGCCGCCTCGGCTGCGGCGCGCATGGCGGCCACCTCACGACGCAGCACCTCAACTGAGAGACCCTCTTCGATCACGAAGGCGGCCGAAATCGCCGCTGGCACCGCGCCAGAGACGGCCAGGTCGTTCACCGTCCCATTGACGGCCAGCTCACCAATCGAGCCACCGGGAAACTGAATCGGGGAGACCACATAGGAGTCGGTCGACATTGCCAACCGGGTGCCAGCGGCCAACTCCGGCAGCTCGATGACCCCGGCGTCCCCCATCTCGGCCAGGACGTCGTTGCCGTAGCCCTCCAGGAAGACCGAATCGACCAGGGCAGCCGAGGCCTTGCCGCCAGCTCCGTGGGCCAAAGTGATGTGTTCGTCGGTCAGCCGGGGACGCCGGGAGCGCACCTCTTCGATCCGCTGGTTGACCTGCGCTTCGTCGAGATTGAGACGATTCTTGGGATCCATGCCGCACTCCAGTCGCTGGTGACGGGGCTCCGGCTAGCGCAAACCCCACCTCGGAGGTGATGATAGCCGTTGCACCGGTTTTCGCCGGGCCTAGCTAGGAGTGCACATGTGCCTGGGTGTTCCCGCCGAAGTGGTGGCGATTCCCGACCCGGAGATTCCCCGGGCCCGAGTCGCGATTAGTGGCGTAGAGCGAGTGGTGGCCACCGACCTGCTAGTCGAGGACGGTTTGGCCGTCGGCGACTGGGTGCTGGTGCACGTCGGCTTCGCGCTAAGCAAGATCGACGCCGACGAAGCCGCGCTGACCCTGGAGCAGATCAAACTCCTTGGCAACAACACTTTCGAAGACGAGTTGGAGTCGTTCAAGAGCTCGGCGATCGAATGAAGTACGTCGACGAATACCGCGATCCGGCAGCGGCTAAGGCGCTACTGGCCAGCATCGAGGCCCAGGCGGCCAAGCTGGAGCGTCCGATCGCGGTGATGGAGATCTGCGGCGGCCACACCCACACCATTTATCGCCACGGGCTGGAGCACCTGCTGCCCGAATCGATCGAGCTGATTCACGGTCCGGGTTGCCCGGTATGCGTCATCCCGATGGGACGGGTCGACGACGCGATGTGGCTGGCCAAGCAGCCGAACGTGATCCTGACCACCTTCGGCGACATGATGCGGGTGCCTGGCTCGAAGGGGCTGTCGCTACTCGATGAGCGCGCCAACGGCGCCGACGTCCGCTTCGTCTACTCCCCGCTCGACGCACTTCTGATCGCCAAAGAGAACCCCGACAAAGAGGTGGTGTTCTTCTCGGTCGGCTTCGAGACCACCGCCCCCTCAACAGCGGTGACCCTGGAGCGGGCGCGTATCGAAGACATTCCCAACTTCTCGGTGTTCAGCAACCACGTGACCATTGAGCCGCCGCTGCGGGCGATCGTGAACGGCGGCGAAACCCGCGTTGATGCGTTCATCGGGCCCGGCCATGTGGCCGCCGTGGTTGGCACCGACGCGTTCGAGTTCCTGCCGCAGGAGTTCAACCTGCCGGTGGTCGTGACCGGTTTCGAGCCGCTCGACATCTTGCAGGCGATCGCGATGCTGCTGGAGCAGTTCGTCTCCGGCGATGTGGCCGCGGGCAAGGCTGCGGTGGGCAATCAGTACGCGCGAGTGGTGCGTCCCGAGGGCAACAAGGCTGCCCTGGCCCTGATGGGACGGACGTTCGCGCTGCGCGAAACCTTCGAATGGCGCGGCCTCGGCTGGATCGAGCGCTCCGGGTTCGGCATTTCGCCGGAGTATTCGAAGTGGGACGCCGAGGTGAAATTCACCGTCCCCGGAGAGCGCGTTGCCGACCCAGCAGCCTGCGAATGTGGCGCGGTGCTGACTGGACGGATCAAGCCGTGGGAGTGCCGGGTTTTCGGCACGGCCTGCACCCCAGACACCCCGATCGGCACCTGCATGGTCTCTCCGGAGGGTGCCTGCGCGGCCTACTACAACTTCGGCCGAATCGATCGGACGACGGCCCAAGCGGTTGCCATTCAGGACTGAGCTCAGCTAAGGGCGGGGGCTTCGACAAGCTCAGCCGTCTGTTGTTGGTGTGGATGCCTGCACCCAGTTCCCTAAGCCACCCAGTTCCCTAAGCCACCCAGTTCCCTAAGCCACCCAGTTCCCTAAGCCACCCAGTTCCCTGAACCACCCAGTTCCCTGAGCTTGTCGAAGGGTCGAGGCTTCGACCAGCTCAGCCAACTGAGCCAGTCGAGCCGATCAGGCACCGTTGAGGTAGGCCAGCACGGCCCGGACTCGGCGGTTCTCCTCATCGGGGCCGAGATCGAGCTTGGCGAAGACATTGGCGACGTGTTTGGCCACCGCTGCTGGCGTGATCACCAGGGCATCAGAGATCTGGGTGTTCGACGACCCGTCCGCCATCAGCGACAGCACCTCATGCTCCCGCGGCGTCAGCCGGCTCAACTTCGAGTCACCCCGGCGCGACAGCAACAGCGAGCGCACCACCTCAGGGTCGATCACCAAACCGCCAGCCGCAACCACTTGCAGGGAATTCATGAAGTCGGCCACCCGCCCTACCCGCTCCTTCAGCAGGTAGCCAGTGCCGGGGGCGTCCGGCAACGCGGCCGCATCGAGCAATGCCGAGGCGTAGGCCGGGGCCACGTATTGGCTGAGCACCATGATCGGCAGGGACGGATAGCGCTGCCGGATCTCTACTGCCGCCCGCAGGCCGTCATCGGTCATGCCCGGCGGCATCCGAACATCGGTGAGCACCAGATCGGGAAGCTGATTCGCTGCAGCCAACTCGGCCACCGCTGCCACCAGCGAAGGCGCGTCGCTGGCCTCGACGACAACCTGATGGCCGGCGCGTTCCAACAAACCAACCAGTCCGGCGCGCAGGAGTGCGGCGTCGTCAGCCAGTGCCAGCAACATAGGTTCGATCGTAAGGCAGAGTGACGCTGATCCTGGTTGGCCCGCCTTCCGGGCTGGTGAAAGTGAAATTGCCCGCTGCGGTCTGGGTACGTTCGGCCAACCCGCTGATGCCGTGGCCGGGCACCCAGCGCGCCCCACCCCGGCCGTCGTCGGTGAGCTCGATCCGCAACTCCTGATCGGCGAACACCAGCACCAACTGCGCTTGGCTCGCACCAGAATGTTTCGCCACATTCGTCAGCGCCTCGGCCGCCATGTAGTAGGCGGCACTCTCGACCTGTTGCGGCAGGGCCCGGGGCGTCCCGTGGTAGACGAAACTGGTGGGCACTGGCTGGCGGGCGGCAAGTTCTTGCAGGGCAGCGACGAGCCCGCGGTCGCTCAGCACCTGTGGGTGGATTCCTCGAATGGTGTTACGCAGGGCTGCCAGGGCGTCTTCCAGGGCGGTTTGGGCGCCCAAAACCGCACCCCGCGCGCCGTCCGGATTGTCTTGATCCAACCAGTAGACCGCCTCGCCCAGGCGCATCGTCGAGACCACCAAGTGCTGCTGAGCCCCATCATGCAGGTCGCGTTCGATGCGTCGACGCTCGGCCTCGAAGACGTCCACCAATTCGCTGCGTGAACTGGTGAGTTCGACCACCTGGCGAGTCAGGGACGAATACGGCAACAGCATTGACTGCTCGACGTAGGCCTGCCCGGCAGCCAATACCCAGGCCACGTACAATCCGACGGTCAGCGAGAAGAACAGCCAGCCCAGGCTGAGCGCCAGCACTACCGGCTGAATGCCACCCTCGAAACTCGACTGGACGCCGAGGACGCCGGCGTACACCGCCACCGCCAGCAATACTGCGGGGATGGCGTTGATCAGGCCGAAGACCGCAGTGATCGCCCACACCCCCAAGGCGGCTTCGCCCCGACCGGCGAAAGTCGCCCGCCAACCGGGACGGACGGGGGCAGCGGCCACCAGGCTCGGCAGGCCCAACAACACCATCCGGTGCCGCTCAATTTGGGTGGTGACGTGGGCGATCCAGGGCAGAAAGATCAACCCGAGAATGCCGAGGAGCAACGCCGACCCGCCGACGAAAACCGCGGTCACCGCATACACCGCGCAGCGCCATGCCAGCGGGCTGGCGATGATCAGGAATGGGTTGCGGGTGATCGTCAGCCGTTCCCGCAGCTCAACGTACGGATCGGCGGCACTCGGACTGGTCACGGCTCCAACCTAGAACCTCGCACTGGCCGGCTTGCCGAAATCACGTTCGCCCAACCAGATCGGCGGTGAGCCCCCGGGCCACGAATCCGGTAGCCCAGGCGCCCGACATGACCAGCGCTGCGGTGCCCAGCACGCTGCCGACAAAGAGCACCACCACCTCGGGGACGACGAACGCGCTGGTGCCGACGACCGGCACCATCACGACCAGCATGCTGACGGTGGCCGTGCCGAGCGCTGCGAGCAGCGGAATCGACGTCTCCCGGAGCCGGGCGCGATCCAGCGTCTTGGTATCAGTTCCGGCCAGCACGAGATTGCGGTACTCCTGCCGTTGGTCGATCAACCGCCCGGCCTGCATCACCCCGGTGGAGACCGCGGCGAGCACGCCAGCGATCACGAGAGTCAGCAGCCCGCCGGTGGTCAGATCGACCACTAGAACCCGCTCTTCCTCGTTGACGGAATTGAGCCCGCCGAACAGGCCGATCAAGGAGGTCAGTCCGGCAATGAAGGTGGCGATGGCCACCCCGCCGACACTGCGCCAGGCGGCCTTCGGATCATCAGCGATGCGCCGTCCGGCCAATAGCGTTGCCGCGGTGCGGGCCCGACTGGCGGTGATTCGTCCCACGATTTGCAGCACCAGTGGCCCGATCAGATTCAGCACCGCCATTGCCAGCGCAACGAAACCGCCGAAGACCAGCAGGACGAACAACCCCACCAACGACCCCATCAGGTTGATGGAAAGGAAGGCGCCAGCCGCAGCGGCTACGAGAAAGACCAACCGGCCAATGCTCAACTTCGGACGAGTCGTGCGCGCCGCCACTCCCAACGGGGTGATCACCACCCGCTGCAAACTGGACGCTGCCGAGACCAGCCCGACCGCCGCCACCCCCAACACCGTTGCGCCCAGGAGCGGGAACCCCACCCACAACTCAGCCAGCCCGAGTTGGCGGCCCTGAAAGCTCAGCGTGGTGACCAGCGGCAACACCGCTAGATAGCCGAGGACGCCAATCAGCGAACCTGTTGCCGCCTGCAAACCGGCGTCCAACAAGGTGATGGTTGACACTTGCCCGGTGGTGGCACCGGCGAGCCGGAGCGCGGCCAGTCGGGCATCGCGGCGGGCCATCGCGAGCCGGGCCGCAGCCGCACCGAGAGTGGCCAGTGGCACCAACAACAGCAACACGGCGAAGCCGGCGAGCATCACATAGACCAGCGGAGTCGTATCGCCCACGGCCAGGCCAGCCTGCCAGCGTCGGATGAAGGCCAACAGACCGCCGACCACAACCAGCGACACCGCTGAGGTGGCGGCGAAGGCGATGACGGCCAGCACCGAGGTGAACCTTGCTGAGGCGCTGCGGTCAGCCTGGGTGCGCTTGCGCAGCAGCAACCACAGTTGGATCGAGTTCATCGAGTTGCTCCCCACGCCCCAAGGGAGTCCATTGGCATCGGTGGCCGAGGCGGTGGGGGCGGCGGCGTGCCGCCGTAGTTTGGATTGGGGTCGGGCACCCGCTGGCTGGCAACCTGGGCGATCCGCCCGTCGGCCATGGTGACGGTGCGCGAGCACCAGTGCGCCACTTCGGGGTTGTGGGTGACCACCACCAGCGCCGCGCCACAAATGTGGGCAGACTCCCTCAGCGCACGCATCACGTCCCAGCCAGTGGCGTTGTCCAGGGCGCCGGTCGGCTCGTCGGCGAAGATCACCTCCGGGTCACTGACCAGGGCTCGTGC
The DNA here is from genome assembly GCA_013791955.1 of Propionicimonas sp. Lineage (GTDB taxonomy): Bacteria > Actinomycetota > Actinomycetes > Propionibacteriales > Propionibacteriaceae > Propionicimonas. Next base: position 20,114 of record VMSW01000005.1, on the reverse strand, counting down.
GATCGCTACCCGCTGGGCCTGACCACCGGAGAGCTCACCAGGACGGCGGTGCCCAAGGCCGTCCAGCCCGAGTCGCGCCAGTTGTTGACGCGCCAGATCAACTGACAGCTTGCGATCAAGGCCGGTTAGCAGCAGCGGGAGCGCAACATTTTCCTGTGCTGGTAGCTCGGGCAACAGTTGGCCCGACTGGAACACGAAGCCAAACTCCGAACGCCGCAGCTTGGTGCGCTCGCCGTCTGACATGGCCGCCAGGTCACGTCCGCGCCAGGAGACCGTCCCCGAACTCGGAGGCAGGATGCCGGCCAACAGGTGCAGCAAGGTGGTCTTGCCGGAGCCGGACTGCCCCATGATCGCGATCGACTCGCCGGGGGCGATTTGTAGATCGACGCCGCTTAGGGCGTGGGTCTCAACTGGTGCGATGCCGTAGGTCTTGGTCAGCGCATTGGCCCGCAAGACCGGACCTTTGTGGGTCACCTCGTTGGTTTCAGGACGGTCGATAGCGAAATAGCTGGGCGTAGTTGCGGTGTCGTTCACACCAGCAAGCCAACCCTTTGCGGCAGCGATAGGCACGGGCGCTGCCCGGTGTCTTCAGGTAGTGCTGGGACTACCTATCGGGCGTCCCCGCCTAGGTGAAGCCGGAACCGGGACTCAGTTTTCGTAGCCCTTAGCGGTCAGTCGGAGATGGTCTGCGTGCCGGTAGATGTCCTCGACCCGGTCGATCGGAACTCGCGTCTCCTGCTTGTCCGAGTCGAAGAGACCGAGGTACTTCTGGCCGCGATTGAAGTGCAACCGGCAAATCGGCTTGCGGTTGTTGTCGTCGAGCAGAATCCCGCAATAGGACTTCGTGTCCCGCGCCACGACACGCAAGTAGTCGACTTCGCTTACGACGATAGCCCGGACGATGTTGTAGCCCTCGACCTCATCGAGGGTGGTTTCAATCTCGTCACGCTGATCAGTCGGGCCAACCGTGGGTGCCGGCTCGACACTCGGCGCCGCACCTACTGCAGAGCTCTGACCCTTCAGCGCCGTCTTCAGGCGGTCATTCACCCGATCATTGACATACTGGGCGAGGGCCTTACGGACGATGCCGTTGAACACTTCCCTCACCTTCGCAGTAATAGATCCTGAATAGACCCGCAGGATCAGCAGGCGCACAAAGTCCTCAGGCTGATCAGCAAAGAGCTCTCCAACCGCACGCTTCACTGCGCTCACGTACTTAAGCTCCCCAGCTGCGGCCAGGACGGAATCTAGATCGAACTCATCCTTGGTTAGCTTCTTGAGTTCGGGGAGGATGTAGGGGTCAACGTTGGCCAGGTCCAACCTGAGGAAGGGTTGTGCGTCCATCACGTTTGGACGATCAAGGTCGGTGTAGAAATGCCAGTCGCGACCGTTGGTCAGAATGGCGATCCGCGCATTCGAGACGTGGAAGTACCGCACCAGCTGCCCCGCGTGTTCGATCTTCAGCGGCTCACCGATCTTCTTCGCTTCGACTAGAACCTGCACCTTGTCGTCGCGGACGAGCGCAAAGTCGATCTTCTCCCCGCGCTTCGTGCCAACATCACACACGAACTCCGGGATGACTTCAGCAGGGTTGAACACGTCATAGCCGAGTACCCTCCCGATAAAGGGCATGACGACAGCTGTCTTCGTGGCCTCTTCGGTTGCCAGGGTGGAGCCGTAGGCCTCAATCTTTGAGGCCAAGTCCTCTAACGCGTCCTCGAATGACATCTCTAGCCTCAACTCTCCATCGGGCGGATGACCTACCCGATCATGGCGTGAGTTCGCGCCTTTAGGGAGAATTACGGCCAATTCAGTGCGGAAAGTCGCTACCAAGAGACAACGGTTCGACTCCACCTCAATCAGTTCATCCACCATGAACGAGCGCTGACCGGGCGGCTAATCGAACTCCGGTCGGGTGGGTGTGTCGGTGGCGACCGGGTTCGGCATCATCGGCCACGGGTCGCCATCGGCGCGCTCGGCGCGCTCCACCAACAGCGGCTCGTAGCCCGAGGCTGGGTCTGACAGTGCCGGACGCAGGAACTGCTGCAACGGGCCGGACGCTCCGGCGATGAGGCGGCCTTCCCGCTCGGCGGCGCTGAAACCCTCGGTCACTGAGGCCGCCAGGCCACGATTGAGCCGGCGCAGTTCCCGTCCCAGGGGCAGGGCGAGCGGGCCTTCGATATGCCACTTGCCAGGCCTGATCTCGACGCCAAGTTCGGCTGCGACCCGGCCGGCTCCCTCAGTTAGGGTGCGGTCGCTGAGATATTGGCGAGGCTCGTAGAAACTCAGTAACACCAGCACACCAAGTCCGATGAACACCCAGCTCCGAGGCGTCGCGTTTGGGGCGAGGTAGGGAAGAACCAGCATGGCAACCCAGGCGATGCGCACCACGATTCGCAGGAGGCGCAGCCAGTTGGCAGTGACCCGCATCTTGTAGCTTCCGCCGCCGTATTCCACCAGCTCCAGCCGTCCGCTGGCCTGCCAAACCCATTGCTTCTTCAACTCGGACGCCTTTCTTTTGACATTGGCAGCATCGGCCATTCGGGCTCGGGATAGGACAGCACCGGCCACGGCTCGCCGGGAGTGTGGGAGGCCGATTCAACCTGCAACGGCTCTGGGTCACGTCCGGTGGCGGTCAGTACTGGCTGCAGATACTCCCGCAGCGGGTCTTGGGCGTTGGCGAGCAGGACTCGCTCGCGGATACGGAGGCGCTCGGGCCCATCGGGGGCTCCGGTGATGGTGATCCGATTGTGGAGCCGAGCGAGCTCAGCGCCGATGGCGGCGGCCTCAGCACCCTTAAGGCGCCAGCGTCCCGGCTTGAATTGGTGGCCGCGCTTCGTCGCCACCCAGCCGGCAGCGAGGGCCAGCACCTCGTCGGTGAGGTGGATCTTGTTGACGTTGGAGACGTTCACCGCGAAGACCACAAAGATCACCCCGACTGAGCCCGGAAAGAAGGTCGCATCAGTGAAGAGGGCCCACAGCGCGTAGGCGACAAAGGCGGCAGCGATGAGCACAGCACCAATCCGCATCCAGCCGGGAAACCGGCGCACGATGACCTTCCTGGCCCCGCTCGCGCTGTACCCTTCCGCGGCGATCTCAAGCACGCTGAACTGCACCAGCCAATCCTTGATCCTGCGCATGGGTCTCCGTCCCAGGGGTGAGGCGAACACCATTCTTGCTCGCCGGATCGCGGGCTCCAAACACCCTGTCCATGGACGCAGCTTCGACCCGCTGCTCCCTGAGCCTGCTTCAGTTCCCTGAGTCTGTACTTCAGTTCCCTGAGTCTGTACTTCAGTTCCCTGAGTCTGTACTTCAGTTCCCTGAGCTTGTCGAAGGGCCGCCCCAACCTCCAGTTCCCTGAGCTTGGCGAAGGGCCGCCCGATCTCCGCCCACCTCACCCAGTTCCCTGAGCTTGCCGAAGGGTCAGCCGGCGCCACGAGCCGACCGTTGTCAAGCGATTTGGAGGCCTGTGGATAAGTTTCGATGCTATCCACATAATCGTATTTACGTTCGATTTTGCCTGGGATTTGCGGGAAACTTGAGTCATGACAGGTGACGCACCAATCCCGGCTGGCGAGGCGCTGGCGCAGGTCGAGCGACTTCTCGACCGGGTCGACCCCGACCGCGGCCAAGTCGCGCCCGAAACCCGCCTCGCGTGGGTGCGGACGGCCCGCAAGGTACGCACCCGCGTTGAAGCCCTGGCCTGCCTGTTGACCGCCGAGGCTGAACGCACCCAGGCCGCCGAGCGCACCACCGGCACCCCGTTGGCATCTTGGCTCAGTATGGGCGAAACCCTGTCCCGCAGAGAGGCCAGTGGTGCCATATTTCAGGCTCGGACGCTGGCCCAGCACCCGCAGGTAGCGCGCGCCGCCTCGGACGGGAAAGTTGGCGGCGCACAAGCCCGGGCCATCACAAAGGTGCTCGACGGGCTAGCGCCACAACTCTCAACTGAGCAACGCGTGAACGCCGAGGAGTTGATGGTCCAACTCGCCAGCCACCTGGATGCCGACCAACTCAGCAAAGCCGCCGGGCAAGTGCTGGCCGAGGTCGCCCCGGTCGAGGCCAACGAGCTCCTGGAAGCAAAACTGCAACGCGAGGTCGAAGCCGCCCACCGCGCCCGCAGCCTGCGGTTCTACCGCGAAGGAGCCTCCGTCCGGTTCGACGGATCACTACCCCGCCTGGAAGCCGAAACCTGGCTGGCCCAGCTGGACGCGCACAGCGAAGCCCTGCGCCGCAATGCGATCGAGGCCCGCGACCCGGCCGCCGAACTAACCACCGCTGAACAACGCCGAGCCGATGCGCTGATCGCTCTCATTCATGCCGCAGCCAACACCAAGCCAAGCCCTGGGGTGGGTGCGGCCCGAGTGATCATCAAGCTCGACTACCACCAGTTACGCGCCGAGGCTGCCGCCGCCGGACACCTAGACGAGGGCGACCCACTGTCTGCTGGCGAGTTGCGCCGGTTGTGCTGCGACGCCGAGCTAATCCCCTCAGTGCTCAACGGAGCCTCCGAAGTGCTGGACGTCGGACGCACCGCCCGCCTAGTCACCCCTGCCATCCGCACCGCCCTGATCCTCCGTGATGCCGGCTGCGTCTTCCCCGGCTGCGACATCAAGGCGAACCTGTGCGAAGCCCACCACCTAAAGCCTTGGTGGGACGGCGGGGAGACCAAGCTTTCGAACCTCGTCCTGTTGTGCCACACCCACCACGGCGTCGTCGAACCAGCAAAGTTCACCCTGCGCGACCAATGGGAAGTGAACCTAGCCGCCGACGGCCTTCCCGAGTTTCGACCACCCGCCCGAATGGACCCACAACGGGTTCCCGTCAGACATCGAAGACACCGACCACCCCAACGGCCAAGCCGGCAACTGATGAGCGTGGCGCGATGCTGACCCGGTGGAAATCAAGACCACGCGCGCGGCGCCATCGACGACCGGAAGTCACTGGCCGCTGGACGATGGCGTCCGGATCACGGCCGATGGCAGGTGGGCCGGATGTCGGGTGGCCGATGGCCCCGGTCGGCGGGCGATGTCTGGATGGTTTTGGCGCGACGTTGGTCGGACAGGTCAAAGTGGCGGGCGCCGCACCTCGGTCTGACCATCGCCGAGCTGGGGCCACTGCAGGTTCCCGGTATCGAGTGTGGGCCACGGGTCGCCTTCAACGTGAGAAGAGGTGTCGACCTCCAACGGCTCGTCGCGATGCGCCTGCGCAGTGAGGATGGGGCGAAGGTACGCGCGCACCTCTGGCGGCGCCGCCGCGATCAGTTGCCGCTCGCGTTCGATCCGGGCGAATCCCAACTGATCTGCACGAGCCAAGGCGAGATCATTCAGCTTGATCAGCCCCGGGCCGACGGCTCGGGCCGGCTCGCCATCGATTCGCCAGTGCCCTGACCTCTCCTTGACGCCGAGAGTCTCCGCTGCCCGGACGGCTGCCTGCGCGAGCAGCGGCTCTAGCAAGGGCAGCGAATCTAGGCCACCGCCCCAGACACCCAGCCCGACGGTGAAGAAGATGGGGAGGAACACGGGAACCGGGTTTCCCACCACCAAGGCCCAGATCGCGCCACACCCGATAAGCAGCAGCCCGGCCACCAGCAGCACCCGACGCCAGCCCGGTGAGTAGTGAATCGTCACGTCGGAGGCCGGTACTGGCCAGTCTGACGCCGACACTGACAGGCGGTCGAACTGACGCGCCCACTCAGCAAGCCGTCGCACCGGCCCCACCCAATTCTGTCATCGACTATGGGCGCCATCCTTGCGCGTCGAACGACCCCGCGCGAGACCCCGTGCCCTACGCACCTGCCCCAACACTCACATCCCGATCGCCCCACCCACCTCGCCGACCAGCAGGGCAAACGGTGGGCCGCATCAAAGCACGAGCAGAGCAGGCCGAGGGTGGCTACGCCCTTTCGCAGGCGATGCCGTCCTTGTCGCGGTCATGGCTCTTGCGGTACTTGATGATCTTCTTGTAGAGGGAAGTTGAGTGGCGGAAGTTGGTCACCGGAGTTCCGCTGGTCTTGTCTTTGGCACCGCTCTTGCCAACGCCGTGCGGGTAGACCTTGTTGAGGGCAGTGCAGTTCTTGAACTTGTATTTCGCTGCTGCCGGTTCGAATACCGCCGCAGCCCGCACCGACGTCGTAACCGCTGTCGGCTCCGCCGCCGCGCTCGGTGCGACTGCCAATCCGGCGGCCACCAACCCTGCGGCCGCAACTAGAGCAATACCTCGCATCTCGTCCCCCTTTTTTTGCTGGTGTGCGGTGCCCCGTGTGGAGTGCCTCATGCGCTCAGCTCGGTTTGCTGAGCCTGGCTCTCCCCGCCGCAGTTGGCTGACGCTAGCCCGCCATCCCCAGCTGCCCCACGCGAACCTGGGGCATGCCGCACTTGGCCACGCCCAAGAGCTGAACTTCTGGCGAGCAATTCCGTGGTGCCCGCCGAACTGCCCGCCCCCAGGCCGCCGCAGACCGCCAGCCGGCCCTCCCTACTGGCCTCTGGCGGTCTGGGCGTACCGCGCTACTGCACCGACCAACCACCATCGGAGGGCAGAATCACCCCGGTGAGATTGGTGGCGTCATCGCTCAGTAGGAAGGTGATCGAGGCTGCCAGTTGATCGGGCATGGCCACCGGCGGGATTGTCGCCAGTAGTGTCCCGATGCGCTCCTGCCCCAGCGGCGAGTCGAACCTTGCTTCGATGTTGGTCGCCACCGGTCCCGGCGCGACGGCGTTGACCCGGATGCCAAGCCGAGCGTAGGTGAAGGCTGCGCTACGGGTGATACCGACCACGGCGTGCTTAGAAGCGGTGTAAGCCAAACCCGCCGCCGAGCCACGGATGCCCGCTTCGGAGGCCACGTTCACGATCGAGCCGCTCTTGGCCGCCACCATCTTGGCCAGCACCGCCCTGCTCAACCGGAACAGCCCATCCACGTTCACCGCGAACACTCGTTCCCACACCTCGTCGGAAACCTCGTGGAGCGGAGTCATGTTGTCCATGATCCCGGCGACGTTGGCCAGGGCATCGATGCGATCGCCAGCTGCCGCAACGATTGTGTCCACCGCGTCGGACTTGGTGATGTCTCCGGTGACGGTCTCCACTTGGGCCTCGGGCACCGAAGCCTTGAAATCGGCCAACCGCTCGGCCGAGATGTCGACCGCGATCACCCGGCCGCCCTCGCGGGCCACCCGAGCCGCCGTCGCCCGGCCGATGCCGGAGCCAGCCCCGGTGACGATCACGGTCTTGCCAGCGAAGCGTCCGGGGGTGATCTTCTCCGTCCAAACCCCCGCGTCGGCTTCGGCCTCCGCGGCGACCTCGGGCATCACCCCGCCATTGGCGCGCAACACCAGATCATCGACGACACCTTGGGGCACTTTGCCTTGACTCAAAGCCACCAACTGCTGCAACGGGAAAGTCTGAATGGGAGCAAGCGAGCTTTCGTCCTGCCCACCGAGGGCCAGGAACTCGCGCAACAACTGACCGCCAACCGGGTCGGCCAGCCAGGTTTGAATAGTGGAACTACCGGTTAACGGCGCTGTCTGTTCGGTCATGGCGAAACGATGGACCAGGCAAAACGGCGGGTCAATGGGCGCTCAGCATTTCGGTACTGCCCCTTGTAAATCCGGGCCAGCTCTGATCCGGCGGCTGTGAGTTAACTGTGCGGCATCTTCGTCCAAGTGGCCGGGTTGACCACTCGGGTCCGGCTCGCGGCGGGGTAGGAGCACACCTGCCAGAGCCGGTCGATCGGCATCGCGTGCAGCCGATCGGCATAGGTGTAGGAGCGGGTGCCGGTGGTCAGCACCACCCCGGCGCGGAACTTCGGCCCGAGCGCATCGCGTAGCTGGGCCAGTCCGCTGAAGACCGGCGCGGTGGCTCGCTCGTTGGCCTCCACCTCGAAAGCGACCACGTCGCCGTCGTCGAACTCGACCACCAGATCAATCTCAGCACCGTCACTGGTGCGCCAATGACCAAGGGTCACCGGCTCGTCCAACCAGGTCGCCTGCTTGCGAATCTCCCCCACCACGAAGGTCTCCAGCAGCTTGCCGAACGGCGCTGTCGCGGACGCCTCCAGCCCGGCCAGCTTGGCTGGCGTGAGCCGCAGCAGCCGGGCGGCCAATCCCGAGTCGACCAGGTGCACCTTCGCTCGGGCGCTGACCCGCGAGCGCAGATCCGTCCCCCAGGACGGCAAGCGTGACACCAAGAACAGGTCTTCCAGCAACCGGAGGTAGGCCTCGGCGGTCTTGCGATCGACCCCGACGGTGTCGGCCGCCTTGGTGACGTTTATCAACTGGCCGGCCTGGGTGGCCACATAACCCAACAGGTCGGCCAACGCCTGCCGCTGGCGCACCTGACTGAGTTCCTGGGCGTCCCGATCCACCGATTGGCGCACGTAGTCGTCGAACCAGCGGGCCCGGGCGGCCTCCGAGCGACCCATCGCTAGCGGCAGACCGCCAGCACAAACCCGCTCGGCATAGCCCTCGCGGGTCTCATCGGAGAGTTGCTGAGAGGCGACGGTCTCTTCGGCGTCAGTGCGAATGGAGGCCAGAAAGTCTTCCTGGACGCCCATCAATTCGCCCTGGGAGAGCGGCCAGATGGTTAGCGAATGCAGGCGTCCGGTGAGCGCCTGGGCGGTGCGTGGTAGCGCGTCCTGCCTGGTGGAGCCGGTGATCACCGCCAACCCGGGACGGGTGCCGTCGCGGTTCAGCCGGGCCTTGATCGCGTCCAGGATCTCGGGCACTCGCTGGTATTCGTCGATGCACAGCGGGACGTCGCCGGAGGTGACCACTCGCGGGTTGCCAGCCAGCGCTTCGCGGGTCTCGACATCATCGAGGTCGATCACCCCGACCTGGTGCGAATCGGCCAGTTTCCACAGCACCGTCGACTTGCCGACCGAGCGCGGGCCGTGCAGCGCGATCACCGGTTCTTCGGTCACCAGCCGCGCCAGCAGGTCGCTCACCCGACGTTCCAACATCCCGTATCCGCTCGCCATGCCAGCCAACCTAACAGCGGGCGAGTTCGGAGTTCCCCATTTGTGAGCGTGTCTGATCCGCAATCATGAGTGGCTCTACTCCCCGAACGTGAGCACGCCTACTCCCCACATGTGACCAAATCCCAGCGCAGCGGTGCCCGCCTAGTCGCCACCTGTCCACGCGAGTAACCGAGCTGACATCGGGAATCCGTAGTCTGCGGTCCAGTATTTCGAAGCCCCTGGACGCTGCCTCGCGTCCCCAACTAGGAGCGTGGAGAGAAAATGCCCAATCTCAAGCACCACATCTTCGTTTGCTGCAGCTTCCGCGGGAACGGCAACGCCCAAGGCATCTGCAATAAGGCCGGTGCGGTATCACTGCTGCCCTATCTCGAGGAAGAACTTGCCGATCGCGGCCTGCACGACGTACAGGTGTCGAGCACCGGCTGCCTCAAGGTCTGCGATCGCGGCCCAGCCATGGTCGTCTACCCCGAAAAGTGGTGGTACGCCGGCATCCGCGGCCAAGATGACATCGACACCATCCTCGACGCGCTCGAAGAAGGCACCCAGGCCGCCGAGTTCGCCATGTGAGTTGCACGGTCCGACGAGGCGCCTCAGTCTTTGTTGCCCCAGGTGGGCCACTGCCGGTTGCGGGGCTCCATGGTGGGCCACGGGTCGCCCTCGACGTAGGGCTCTACCTCGACCGTCTGCGGCTCAACACCGGTGGACGCCTTGTTCGGGGCCGGCAGGTTACTGGCCAACTCCGGAGTTAGGTTCTCTCCAAGCCACGCCTGCTTGGCCATTTCCATTGATAGACCCGGGACGGCACTCACCTGGGCTAGACCAGCGTTGAGGCGCCCCAACTCCCTGGCCAGAGCACCTGCCTGCGGTCCCGTAATCTGCCACGATCCCTCTTGGTGTGGGCCCTCGAGCTCTTCAGCTGCGGCTCGCGCCAACTTGCCAAGGTCCTTGCTGCCCAAGGGGTGCCAACCACCGGAACTGAGCTCAACCAGGCCAATCCAGGCCCCCGCGCCCAGCAGCGCAGCCAGGCCGGTTAGAAGCCCCGTGCCACCTCCAGCAGGGACGGGGAGGAACGCCGACCCCACCACCAAGGCGCCGGGCACAATGGCGCCGTAGAGCCTGACCCAACCGGGGTGGAACTTGAAGCTGCCCCCCGGTGGGCCGCGCCACTTTCGGCGCGGATCGTCAAGATAAAGCAGATCGAACTTCTGCTCGATCGCCCTTAGAAATCGCGTAATCCACCCCCGCCTGAACGCCCGCATCCATCCCCGGCCGAACTCCACCCCGCCGAGCATGCAGGACGAGACCAATGTGTTTGGCAAGGCTACTGCGGGCACCGCCCAGGTCATCGGCTCGCCGAACAGGAGGGAGGCTGGCCGCAACGCGTTGCCGTCCAGCCCCAACTGCGCGCACAGCTGGCCAATCTGCAGGAAACGATGAAGGCCCCCGCGGAAATCCACCGCGGAGGCCTTCATCATCGTCTCGCCAGCTTGGCTGACATCTGCGCGCTCGGAGGGACTCGAACCCCCAACCTTCTGATCCGTAGTCAGATGCTCTATCCATTGAGCCACGAGCGCAGCAAAGCGTCTTTAAGCTTACGTCACCGGCTCCGGCAGCGTCCAACTGACCCCATCCAGCGCTCAGCCGGCGTCGATGCGGCCTGAACTCTCACCCGCAACCGGAGCCTGCGGCGGCGGTGACGCTGGCGTCCAGAACCCGCAGCCCAGGGCCAAATGACCGGACATTGGCGCCTGGTCGAAACCGTTGCGGCTAGGCCGTAGGGTCGCGTCAAAGGTTTTACTGGCCGATCCGCCGAAGATCGGACAGTATGGCTGTCCCGCGCCTCACCATGCGCGAGAATGATCCCTACCGGAACGCGTCGATTCCAAACTCTGAGGAGATCCACATGGCACCAGAGGCAGCAGCCACTCCCAGCAATGCGCCCGCCAACGCGCCGCAACCGCTTCTTGACTGGGTTGCTGGTGTAGCAGGGCTCACCCAACCCGACCAGATCTACTGGTGCGACGGCTCCGAAGCTGAACGCGACCGCCTGCAGGCGCAGATGGTTGAGGCTGGCACCTTCGTCAAGCTGAACCCGGAGATCCGGCCCAACTCGTTCCTGGCGCGCTCCGACCCAGCTGACGTCGCTCGAGTGGAGGCCTCCACCTACATCTGCTCGGTGAACGAGGCCGACGCCGGCCCCACCAACAACTGGGCCGACCCCAACGAGATGCGCGTCAAGCTTGCTGGCCTGTTCGCTGGCTCGATGCGCGGACGGACGATGTACGTCATTCCGTTCTCGATGGGCCCGGTGACCAGCCCGCTGTCTCGCCTGGGCATCGAGATCACCGACAGCCCCTATGTGGTGCTGAACATGCGGATCATGACCCGCATGGGCGCCGAGGCCCTCAACCGCATCGCCGCCGGTTACTACTGGGTGCCCGCCGTCCACTCGGTCGGCTACCCGCTGATCGATGCCACTGGCAGCACCCGTCCCGATGTGGCTTGGCCGTGCAATGAGACCAAATACATCACGCACTTCCCCGAGACCCGTGAGATCTGGTCCTACGGCTCCGGCTACGGCGGCAACGCGCTGCTGGGCAAGAAGTGCTACGCCCTGCGCATCGCCAGCGTCATCGCCCGCGACGAGGGCTGGCTAGCTGAGCACATGCTGATCCTGAAAGTCACTAGCCCCGAAGGCAAGGAATTCCACCTGACGGCGGCGTTCCCGTCCGCGTGCGGCAAGACCAACCTGGCCATGCTGCGTCCGACCATCCCAGGCTGGAAGATCGAAACCGTCGGCGACGACATCGCCTGGATGCGTCCCGGCAACGATGGACGTCTTTACGCCATCAACCCTGAGCGCGGCTTCTTCGGCGTCGCCCCGGGTACCGGCGAGAACACCAACCCCACCGCGCTCGCTGCGCTCGGTCATGACGTGATCTTCACCAACGTCGCCCTGACCGACAACGGCGACATCTGGTGGGAAGGTTTGAGCGAAGAGGCACCGGCCCACCTGATCGACTGGCAGGGCAACGACTGGACGCCTGCTTCGACCACCCCGGCCGCGCATCCGAATGGCCGCTTCACCGTGGTCGCCGACCAGGCCGAGTCGATCTCTCCCGACTGGGAAGAGCCGGCTGGCGTGCCGATCGACGTGATTCTGTTCGGTGGCCGCCGCGCCACCAACGTCCCGCTGATCTCGGAGTCCTACGACTGGGAGCACGGCGTCTTCGTCGGCGCCACGGTCTCCTCTGAGCAGACCGCAGCTGCCGAAGGCACCGTTGGCGCGCTGCGCCGCGACCCCTTCGCGATGCTGCCCTTCTGTGGCTACAACATGGGCGACTACTGGGCGCATTGGCTCAAGCTCGGCGAACAGCTCGGTGAGGGCGCTCCGAAGATCTTCCAGGTCAACTGGTTCCGCAAGAGCCCTGACGGCAAGTGGCTGTGGCCGGGCTTCGGCGACAACTCCCGTCCGATCGAGTGGGCGCTGCGGCGCGTCGCTGGCGAGGTTGGGGCCGTGGACGCCATCAGCGGCCGGCTGCCTCGTCCGGGTGATCTGAACCTGACCGGTCTGGACATGAGCAAGGAAGACCTGGACGCGTTGTTCGCCCTGGATCCCGAGGCCTGGGCCGCTGAGGCGGATCTGACCGAGGAGTACTTCAGCCAGTTCGGCGAGAAGTTGCCCGTTGAGCTCACCGACCAGCTGGCTGACCTGCGCGATCGGATCGAGCGCGTGAAGGCTGCCACCGCCTGATTTTCGACCAGCCGAAAGGCGCGGCCCCTCACCGGGGTCGCGCCTTTCGGCTTTTTGGGCTGCGGCCAAGGGAGCCGGGAACCGTCCCCGCGCGCAGCTCAGGGGGACGGTTCCGGTGCGCAGCTCAGGGGGACGGTTCCGGTGCGCAGCTCAGGGGGACGGTTCCGGTGCGCAGCTCTCTCTGAGAAGGCGCTCGCCCGTAGATATCAGTACGCTGTTCTTGGTCTGTGCCTCACTCTGCACAGCAAAGGGGATACCGCCCACCACCGAGAGGTGTCTGGCGATGAATGGAGGAGTAGTGCGCATCACTTCGTATGTTCGTAAAACCGCTCTAGCGACGGCCGTTTTGCTGGTCGCGGGTGTCGGGCTGATTGGCCCGGCGACCCAGGCTCACGCCGTCGCGGGCCTCAGTCAGGTCACCTTGACCAGCGCCAAGATCGCGATCCCGACCGGCAGCGCCACCGTCACCAAGCTCGCCTTGGGATTCGCCGGCCCGACCGACCCGACGATCACCTACGGCGCCACCGCCAAGATCAAGGCGGTCAAGTCTCCGATCAAGAAGTCCAAGCTCAAGCTGCCGATCGTCAAGGTGCCCGCCACGGTCGCCCCCGGCTCGGCTGCCGAGGTTCAGGTAGTCAGCTACCCGAACACTTCGCGTGGCGAGTACCGCGTCACCGTCGTGATCACCCAGAGGGTGAACGGCGTGGCCACCAACACGGCCACCATCAACTCCAAGGTGATTCAGCACCACTCGGCGGCCAACTCCGAGATCCTGAGCAAGTTCAGCAAGGTGTCCTACTACTACGGCGCGAAGTCGAAGCTGAAGGTGTCCGCCTTGGTGCCGAAGTACCTGGCCGGCGCGAAGGTGAAGATCATTTTCGCTCAGATTGATGGCTCCGGCATGAAGACCATCGGCTCCGGCAAGGTGAGCTCCAAGGGCAAGATCAAGATCACGACCAAGAAGATCGTGGTTCCCTCCCAGTTCTACCTGGCCTTTTCGGTTAAGGGACGTGCCTACATCGACGCCTTCACCAAGTGGGGCGGCTTCCAAAAGGCCTGATCACTAGCCAGCAGCAAGACGGCAAGACGACCATGGGGTGCGGTTCCGCAAGGGGCCGCACCCCATGGCCATTTCGAGCTCAGCGGATGGGGTCGGCCGTCGGCCACCGCCCGCGAAGATAGGAGCTGGGATACCGCGCCAACGCGTCGGCGTCCAGTTCGGCAGCTGCGCGGAGCGGCCAACTCGGCTCCCGCAGCGCCACCCGTCCCAGCGAAATCACGTCGGCCTGGCCGGCATCCAGAATCGATTGCGCCTGCAAGGGATCGGTGATCTGACCGACCGTGCTCACCGGCAATCCGGCAGCTCGGACGGCCGCAGCCAGCGGCACCTGATAGCCGGGCGCCGCGGGAATCTTGGCCATCACATTGCCGCCACTGGAGATGTCCATCAAATCCACCCCGCGCTCAGCGAGCAGGCCAGCAACTTCAGTTGCCTCGGTGACGGTGAAGCCACCCTCGGTCCACTCAGTGGCCGACAGCCGCACGAAAAGCGGCTTGCCAGCTGGCCAAACCGCCCGGACGGCCCCCGCAACTTCCAGCAACAGCCGGGCCCGTCCGGCCAGATCGCCGCCGTAGCCATCGGTGCGCTTGTTGCTCAGCGGCGAGAGAAACTCGAACAGCAGATAGCCGTGGGCGGCGTGCAGTTCGATCGCGTCGAAGCCAGCAGCTTCAGCCCGCTGGGCGGCAGCAACGAAGTCGGCCACCACTTTCGCCAGGTCCTCCTGGGTCGCCTCCCGGGGAGCGGTCAGCCCCGGGAAGGGGATCGCCGACGGCCCGATGGTCTGCCAGCCGCCAGCCTCCAGCGGCACCGAGCCCGCCTTCCCCGACTCCCACTCGCGATAAATCGAGCCCTTGCGCCCGGCGTGCTGCAGCTGCACCGCCATTTTGGCGCCCTGGGAGTGGCAGAAGTCGACGACCCGCTTCCAAGCGGCCACCTGCTCGTCGTTCCACAAACCGGCGCACCACGGGGTGATACGGCCTTCGGGAGAAACGCTGGTGGCCTCGGAGATGAGTAGGCCAAAGCCGCCCGCGGCGCGCGCGCCGTAGTGCATCAGGTGCCAGTCGGTCGGCACCCCGTCGCGGCCCTCGCATTGGTATTGGCACATCGGCGCCAGGAACATGCGGTTGGAAACGGTGAGATCGCGCAGCTGGAGTGGATCAAACAAAGAGGACATGGTTACAGATTAGGACGGACCGGCTGTATGGCTGCCACCGTCGGTCCGCAGCGCTTAGCCTTGCTCAAGAGGTGAGGCGATGACTGACTCAGCAAGCTGGACCGAACGCTACGCAGCGGCCGCGATGGTCTGGAACACCGACCCCAACCAGTTTGTGGTCGAGGCCTGTAGCAAGCTGAGACCCGGTCGCGCCCTCGACCTGGGTGCTGGCGAAGGCCGCAATTCGCTCTGGTTGGCCGGACGGGGTTGGAAGGTCACCGCCGTCGATTTCGCCAGCATTGCGGTGGGACGGATCTCCGGCCGGGCCGCCGTTCAGGGGCTGGTGGTTGATGCCATCGTTGAGGACGCACTGACCTACCATCCCAAGCCGGGCACCTACGACCTGGTGCTGCTCAGCTATCTGCAACTGCCGTTGCCGCAGCTGCGTAAGGCGTTGACCAATGCCTGCGCTGGGCTGGCTCCCGCCGGGCGGATCGTGCTGGTAGCCCATGACCAGTCGAACCTGCTTTCCGGTTACGGCGGTCCGCGCGACCCCAATCTGTTGACCACACCAGAACAGGTCGCCAAGATCCTCACCTCACTAGAGTTGCGCGTGGTTCGCGCCGAGGTGGTGCAGCGCCAAGTCCCGATGGAAATCGGCTTCCGCTGTGCATTGGACCACGTGGTCGAAGCCGTCCGTAGCTCGGTGGCGTTGGCCTGACTCGCAGTCCGCAACCTCCCCGTCAGGTTGCCGTTATTGCAGTTACCTGGAGGCTGTTTCTACATGGCGACACATCACATCGCAACCACACTCGACCCGGTCGACCCCACGGTCCGCACCGAAGCTCGGGAACTTGCCGCGTCAACCGACTATGCGAAGACGGTGTCCTACCGTTCCGCCGCCTGCCCGGTAGCCGGCACCACCGCCTCCGTGTGCAGGACGTCGTCGACCTAACGGCCGCAGCCACTTCGGCCGATACCGCATCGAGGCGGCCCTCTATCGAAACTAAGCCACGGAGAACCTCTCGCCTGATCCTGCGGATCGCGTCCACGCCGCTGCCTGCGTGTATGGCGATGTAGATGTGCTGCTCACCCGAAACGTCAAGCACTTCCGAGCGTCCGCCCTCCCGATCCAAAAACCCGGATCCGGCCGTGCGGCGCGCGGCAGGCGAGGTCAGTTTTCTCTTGGCTCCGCCGTGGTGTTTCGGTTGGGTGGGGGCTCATGGAAGGCTGGGGGCATGACTCGGGTTCTGCCGCCACCGATGGAACGTTTTGATCCGGTCACCGCGCGTTGGGTGACTCCGGGTGGGCCGCTCCCCGACCCGCAACGTGACAGTTTCGACCCTGATCATCGTGAGCCGGTGGAGCTGGTCGGCCCAATCCCTGGAGAACTCGCCGGGCTCGACCGGCTGGCGACTAGTGACGGCGACAGGAGCATGCGTCGTTGGCGGCGCCGCCGGTGGATCGTCCTCGCCATTGTTGGGTTGGCCATTGTCGCGATGCTGATCAGTGGATCACTGACCGGGTAGTGCGCCCGGGTTAGGTTGGTTTGGGTGAGCGACCATTGGGAGATCCAAACCGAGCGCCTGCTGATGCGGCGCTGGCGCGACAGCGACCGGGCGCCCTTCGCGGCCCTGAACGCCGATCCCGAAGTCATGCGCTACTTCCCGGCCCCGTTGGATCGTGGCGGAAGTGACCAGCTCATCGACCGCATCGAGGATCGCTTCGATCAGCAGGGCTTTGGGCTCTGGGCGCTAGAGGTCCTGGAGTCCGGTGAGTTCATCGGCTTCACCGGACTCAATCCCATGCCCGCTGGTGTTCCAGGCGCCGGCGACCAGGAGGTCGGCTGGCGGCTCGATCGGCATGCGTGGCACCAGGGCTATGCGACTGAAGCGGCGCGGGCGGCGCTCGACGTGGGGCTCGACCAGCTCGGGCTACCGGTGATTTGGTCGATGACTGCCGTCATCAACCTGCCGTCGCAGGCGGTGATGCAGCGGCTCGGCATGGTTCGCCATGGCCTATTCGACCATCCCAAGATTGAGCTGGGGCGCGCCCTGCGACCGCACGTTGCCTACCGGATCGGGCAGCCCGTCCGGTCGGTCGTTCACCCGGGGGTTCAGCCGTGACCGGGCATGATGTGGGGATGATGGATTTCGGGCTTGACCGAGAAGTGGCGCTGGTGACGGGCGCGTCCAGTGGCATCGGGCAGGCCATTGCGCTTGCGCTGGGACGGGCCGGGGTTGCTGTCGGGTGTGGCGCGCGGGCGGGCGCTCGAGCTGCTGAGACGGCGAGTCGAATCGAGGCTGCCGGCGGGCGGGCGGTGACCATCGAGTGGGATGTCACCGATTCCGCACAGGCGGGGGCTGCGGTCGCTGCAGTGGAGCAGGCGTTCGGTCCGCTCAGCCTTGCGGTTAACAACGCCGGGGTCGGTGGCGGCACGCCAGCGTTGGACATGACCCCCGATCAGTGGCAGGTCGTCTTCGACACCAACGTCAACGGCGTGTTCTACTCCTGCCAGGCCGAGGCACGGGCCATGCAACAGCACGGACGCGGCGCGATCGTGAACATCGCTTCGATCTCGGCGACCATCGCCAACCGCAACCTGACCCAGGCCCAGTACAACTCGAGCAAGGCCGCGGTCGTCCACCTCACCAAATCGTTGGCTGTGGAGTGGGCGCCGCTCGGCATCCGGGTGAACGCTGTCAGCCCCGGCTACACCCTCACCCCGATGAACCGCCGTCCCGAAGTGGCCGAACTGGTGACCGAGTTCGCTGACACGACGCCGCTGGGACGACTAGCCGAACCTGAGGAGATCGCCGGCCCGGTCCTGTTCCTGCTGGGTCCGGCGGCCAGCTACATCACCGGCGTCGACCTGCTGGTCGACGGAGGATATTGCTGCTGGTAGCCGTTGTCGGCAGCATTCTCCATTGCCGGTGTCGGGGAGCCGGAGCAGGCTGAAGTTCTCGACCCAACGGAGGGTTCCATGGGGAAGTTGATCTACGCGGCCAACATCTCGCTCGACGGTTACCTCGAGGACGAGGCCGGTTCGTTCGACTGGTCGGTGCCCGACGAGGCGGTGCACGCATTCTGGAACGAGTACGAGCGCCACATCGGCACGTCGCTTTACGGGCGACGCATGTACGAGACCATGCAAGTGTGGGAAAGCGATGACTGGCTGACGAACGAACCTGCGGTGGTTCGTGAGTATGCCGAAATCTGGCGTAACGGCGACAAGGTGGTCTACTCCACCTCGCTGGCCGACGTCTCGACCGCACGCACCAGGATCGAGCGGCAGTTCGAGCCCGAGGCGGTACGACGGCTCAAGGAGACCTCGGGCTCGGACCTGAGCATCGGTGGCGCCATGATCGCGGCGGAGGCATTCCGGCACGGTCTGGTCGACGAGTGCGTGCTGATGCTGTGCCCGGTCGTGGTGGGCGGCGGCAAGCCAGCGCTGCCCCGGGGCATGCGACTCGACCTTGAGCTGCTGGACCACCGGCGATTCGACAACGGCGTGGTCTGCGTCCGCCACGCCGTCCGATAGGGACGCCCGCGCGAGCCCCGGGGGGGCCGCCAGTGCGGCGAAAGAGCGCGGGTCAATCGACGCCAGGCGGTTCGGGAACCGAGCCGCCGAACCTAGGCAGGAGGTCCACAGGGATGGCCTCGTCGGAGGTGAGTCCAAGTAGGCGCACCACTCCAACCGCAAGGGGCCGGGACACCTCCCAGGAACTGTCGGTCTCGTGACAAGGGGCACAGTCGAAGGTCAAAGTCCCCGGACCGACCCGGTCGGGTTCGGCGAGCGCTCCGGCCATAACACCGCCCGCATACTCAAAGGGCAGGCCCACACGCGCCTGTCCGAAGGGGTCGGGACCAGTGGCTGCGAGGGTCAGGGTGGTCGCGACAGAGAGCCGCAGATACGGGAATTCGTGCGGCTCGAAGGTCGCCCCCAGGACCCCGTACTCTCCGTGACCACCAAAGCCGGCTCGATACCCCCAGGCCGCCGCACTCCTGTTTGTCGATCTGGGTACGGCCCCCGCCAGCGCCAGTAGCTGGTCAGATGACCGTCCGGAGACACCACTGGCCACTCAGGTGCCTCGTCCACCCAAGCAAGGGCGTCACCGGCAAAGCGGGCGAACTCTTGTTGCACAGCACACATCGTGTCAGTTCGGGGGCCATGTGACCCGGGCATCAACAGGTTCTACCAAGCACCTGTCCATCCAAGCGCGACAAAGCCAGGATTGTGGCGTTGCCAACCACGAAGTCAGACCCAACACTCAGCGGTGGTTGACAGATCCGACGCGCAGAGAACCCACCCGGCAAGGACGTCACTAGCGACAATCCGTTTTCGGCGTCTTGCAGGCACCGGCCGAGTCGTGGCCTAGGTCGCACCTGGAATACCCAGACACCGTGCTCACTTGTCTGCGGTGATAGTCCCTCCCGGGAATACCTGTTCGCAGGTGGTTTCGGTGCAGGACGCCTCGGCGGTCGGGTAGCCATAGCTGCCGGCGTTCGAGTTCGCATTTGTATAGACCGCGAGGATTGGTGCCAGCACAGCGTGCGCCCCAGTGGCCTCTGACCAGACGATCGAACCGTGCTCGAACGACTGGCTCTTACCGTCGCTGTAGACCACTACGCCACCGGTCGGGTTCCCCAGGTCACCGGTCGGGCCGTCCTCAGCCAGCCACCGCAGTCGAATCGCATTCGATGTGAGCCAAGCCTGGCCGTCGGCTGAGACGATCTGACCATGCTCAAACTGCTGCCAGCACGCACCGCTTTCGCATTCCTGCCCCGCCGTCGGGTAGCCGAGATCACCGTCAAACCCGCCCGCCTGGCCGTAAGCGGCTCCAATGGGCTGCAGCACGGCATGAGCTCCGGTGTCTTGTGACCAGTAGATCGAACCATTCTCGAACGACTGCGCCTTACCACTGCTGTCCGACCCGCCGGTCGGCAGCCCCAGCGAACCATCCACGCCGCCCGTAGCGACCCAACGGTTACGAATCACATCCGTCGTGGTCCAAACAGAACCACCAGCCGACATAATCTGCCCGCCCTGGAACTCCTGCCAACACACACCATCTACACACTGCTTCTCCGAGGTCGGCCAACCCAAATAGCCACGCTCCCAACTATTTGCCCGCCACACATCACGGAAAGCCCCAACCGCCGAATGAGCACC
>VMSW01000007.1 GCA_013791955.1 Propionicimonas sp. | reverse complement strand
TACCCCGGCCGAGACCAACCCGCTACTTGAAGTCATGCCCCCATTCTCCCGCACAAACCCAGCCTAAATCGAACACAAATACGAATCTGTGGACAACACTTCAGTTATCCACAAATTCCGAAGAACCCGGACGAGAGCCCAGAACGGAGGCGCCCAGGGGGAGGGTTGGGGTTGTGGCAGGGAGGAGCCCGGGGGAGGTCGGGACGTGGCAGGGAGGAGGTGGGGGGAGGGTTGGGAACGTGGCCGGGGAGGTCGGGATGCGGGAGGGAGGAGGTCGGGCCGAGACCGGGGGACGAGGTCAGCCGAACAGCTGCGCCGCCACCTCAACCAGGGAGCTGGGCGCGCCATTCTCAAACCGTCGACCCCACCGGTCGAAGTGCAAGGCGCGCAGCCCGGCGGCCCGGGCCGCCACCACGTCGAAGTCGTAGTTGTCGCCCACCATCAAGGTGCGTTCTGGGGCCGTGCCCAACCCTGCGCAGGCCAGCTCGAACGCGCGAGGCGAGGGCTTGGCTACGCCTAAACCGGCGGAAGCAAAAATGGGCACGTCGGCGCGGAGAAGCTCGACCCGCTCGAGTTTCAGTCGCTGTTGGTCGGGATAGCCGTTGGTGAGGACGCCCACCCGCAGCCCCGTCGCCAACAGCGAGTCGAGCAGCTCGGCGGCACCGAGGATCGGACGCCAGAAGCTCTCATAGAACCCCAGATAGTCGGCGAAAACCCCATCGACAGCGTCGTCGTCGAACTCCGCCAGGCTGGGGTGAAAGTCGCGAACCCGCAGCCGACGCTGGTCACTCAGCGAGCATTCGCCGCGGGCGTACCTCGGGAAGTGCTCGTTCTCCAAAGCCAACCAACGCTCGGTCGCCTCGGCGTCGGTTTCCCGCCAGCCGGGCAGCGTCCGCGCCCATTCGGCGGCCGCCCGATCAGCGGCATACCGATGATCAAAAAGCGTGTCGTCGAGGTCGAAGAGGACGCCGTCCAGGTCGGTGAGCACCCGCAGATACTGCCAGAGATCGCGGGTTTGGGCAGGTCTCGGCTTCGGCGAGGCTTCGACGAGCTCAGCCAACTGTTGGGGACGGGGTCGCCAACTGGGGCTTCGACGGGCTCAGCCGACTGTGGTGGGGCTGAGCTGTCTTAGTTCCCTGAGCTTGTCGAAGGGTCGCCTATTGGGGGCTTCGACGGGCTCAGCCGACTGATGGATCAGTTCCCTGAGCTTGTCGAAGAGTCCTCGGCCGGGGCTTCGAAAAGTTCAGCCAACGGCGTTTCCACAGTGATCGGCTCGTCCATCGGCGGCACCTCGGACACAGGCTCGGCGACGGGCTCGGTGACTGGCGGTTCCTCGGTCACGGGCTCGGCGACTGGCGGTTCCTCGACCACGGGCTCAGCGACCGACTGTGCCTCAGCGACCGGCTGTGCCTCAGCGACCGGGGCTACCTCAACCACCGCAGGCACCTCGGCCACCGATAGTGCCTCAGCGACCGGGTGTGCCACCAAAGCCACCTCAGCGGCCCACTGGCAACGCAGCGCCCGCTCGGCATCGTCGCGACGCTCCAGAACCTGGCGCGAAGTGGCGTCGGAGAGCTGAACCCCAGCCAACCAGGCGTCGAAGGCGGCCAGACGCTCCTGCGTCATCAGCGTGCGTGGGAACAGCAGCCCCAAGACGTGCTGACGGATGGCCGAGCTGCGATCAGCCCAGCCGTCGCGTCCAGCCGAGATTGCCTCGGTCACGTCCTGATACGCCGTGAAGTACCCAACGAGAGTCGCCTCCTGATCGCACTGCCAGAAGTTGGCGCAGATCTGGAACTGGGTCTCGTTCGGGGTGTCCTCATCGAGGGCCAGCTGCCAAGCCTCGGCCTTCAACTCGGCCAAGGGCGAGGCCGCCCGAGCCCCGGCAGCCCGCTCCGCACCGCGCGCGGTGTTGTCGCGAGCGAGCTCAGCAGCAATCTGCTCGGCCCCAATCGCCCCGAGGCGACTCAGGTGGGTCACCAGATGCCAACGCAGGTCGGTGTCCATCGACAGCCCGGACGGCACCTCGTCGCCGTCCAGCCAGGCCTGCAGCACGGCAGCCACCGTCTCCGAACGGGCGGCCGAGGCCAAGGCGCGCACGAAGGAGAGCTGATGATCCGAACCCGGCTCGGCGTCCTTCAACAGCCGCGCCAGCCCAACCACGAAGCGGTCATTGAGCTCGAGACGCGTCGCCGACGGCGCGTAGTGATCGATCGCGGTGCGGCATTGCCCGAGCACTGCCTGCACTGCGGTCAGGTCGGTTTCGACCCCAACGCCGCTGAGCGCGATGGTGACGTAGTCGGCGGCCGTTAGCTCAGCGTCGCGACACATATCCCAGGCTGCACCCCAGCACAGTGCCCGGCTGAGGGCCGAGTCGAGCTTGTCGATGCTGGTCACCAGGGTGTGCAGCGAGTCGGCGTCCAGCCGGATCTTGGCGTAGGTCAGGTCGCCGTCATTGGGCAGGACGAGCGCGCCGCGCGCCATCCCAACCAGTTCGGGAATCTCGGTGAGCTCGCCGGCAATATCGGTCTCGACCCGGGAGGTGAGCACCAGGCGTCCGTCCACCTCGTTGTAGAGGCCGATTGCCAAGCGGTGATGCCGCAGGGTTGGCCACAACTCCGGCGCGGTCTGTCGCAGTGCGAACCGGGTGAAGTGGCCGGCTTCATCGAGCTCAAACTCGGCGCGAATCGTGTTCACCCCGGCCGCCTGCAGCCACTCTTCGGCGAAGAACGACAGGTCCCGTCCGGAGGATTCGGTGAGCGCTGAGAGCAGATCAGACAGCTGGGTGTTACCCCAGGCGTGCTTGGTGAAGTAGGTGCGCACGCCGGCCAGGAAGGCGTCCTGCCCGACGAAGGCCACCAACTGGCGCAGCACCGAGGCGCCCTTGGCGTAGGTGATGCCGTCGAAGTTCAGCTCGACGGCTTCGAGATCGACCATGTCGGCAGCCACCGGATGGGTGGACGGCAGCTGGTCTTGGCGGTAGGCCCAGTTCTTGCGGGCATTGGTGAAGGTCGCCCACGGGTCATCGCCGACGCCGGTGGCTTGGCGAATCTGCTCCTGGGCGAAGTGCGAGGCGAACTCGGCGAATGACTCGTTCAGCCACAGGTCGTCCCACCAGGTCATGGTGACCAGGTCGCCGAACCACATGTGCGCCAGCTCGTGCAAGATCGTGTTGTCGCGGGTTTCATAGGCAGCCGACGTGACCCGCGAGCGGTAGAGGTACTCATCGCGAATGGTCACACAGCCAGCGTTTTCCATCGCGCCGGCGTTGAATTCGGGGACGAAAACCTGGGCGTAGTCGGCGAAGGGCAGTGCCATTCCGAAGGCTTCGGCGAACACTTCAAAGCCGGCCTTGGTCACCGACAAAAGCCGCTCGGAGTCGAGGTAGGGCACCAGCGATTGGCGGCAGGCCAGGGTCAGCGGAATGCGTCCGGCCTTGCCTTCGTAGGTGTCAGTGACGGTGTGGAAGGAGCCGGCGATCAGTGCGGTGATGTAGGTCGAGATCGGCGGGGTGGGGGCAAAATCCCATCGGGCGAACCCACTGGAGACCAGTTCAGGCTCCACCGCGACCGAGTTGGACAGCACCGTCCAGTCATCGGGGGTGATGGCGGTCAGCTCAAAGGTCGCCTTCAGATCGGGCTGCTCGAAGCAGGCGTAAACCCGGCGGGCGTCGGCGGTCTCGAGTTGGGTGTAGCAGTAGATCCGCCCATCGACGGGGTCGACGAAGCGGTGCAGGCCCTCACCGGTGCGGCTGAAGCGACACAGCGCAGTCACGGTGAGTTCGTGCTCGCCTTCGGCGAGATTGAGGTGGATCTTGTGGTCGCGCAGCGCATCGGTGTCGAGCGGCTGGCTGTCCAGTTGGGCGTAAATCAGCTTGTCAGCGATCAGGTTCACCTCGGTGCTACCAGCTCGGCTGATGAATCTGATCGTCGAGGTTGAAACGAACTGAGTGGTGGAGTCGTAGTCGCCGACATCGGCGCCGCCGCTGAGGTCGATGGTGACCTGATAGGAGTGGGTACGGACGACGGCGGAGCGGGCCGCAGCTTCGTCCCTGGTGATATTGGCTGGATACATGGGGGAACCTTGGGGCTGGTTGGCGTCGATGATCGACGCCTTGGGGCAATCATGGAGGCTACCGGGCTTTGGCTTGGGCACTCAACCCCACCCGAAAGCGTCCGGTAGCGTGCCCGGCAGCTGAGCGGTGAGGAGGGGCGATGCCTGAGGGTCATGTGATCCATCGGCTGGCCGCCGAATTGGGTGCCGCATTTGCCGGGCGCCCGGTGCGCGTGACCAGTCCGCAGGGACGTTTCGCTGCCGCTGCCCAGGAGCTGGACGGTGCCACGCTCACCGCAGCCGAGGCTTACGGCAAGCACCTTTTCATTGAATTCGACGCGCGGGTGATTCACCTCCATCTGGGACTGATCGGCAAGCTGCGTTGGGTGGCACCGGGGCCGGTGCTCAGCCCGGAGACGCTGCGGCTGCTGATCAGCAATGGGCGCCAGATCGTCGAATTACGCGGGCCGCAAACTTGTGAGCTGATCACCGTTGCCGAGCGGGACGCGGTGGTGGCCGGCCTTGGGCCTGATCCGCTGCGCGCCGATGCTGACCCGAAGTTGGCCTGGCAGCGGGTGCACCGATCGTCGCGGCCAATAGCGGCGCTGCTGATGGATCAGCGAATCGCGGCCGGGGTCGGCAACATCTATCGCTGCGAAGTGCTGTTTCGGGCCGGGGTGAATCCCGAGCTGCCGGGGACGGAGCTGGCCGAGGCCACTTGGGCGTTGCTGTGGCGCGATCTGGTGGAGTTGATGCCGCTTGGGGTGCGCGATGGCCGCATCGACACCGTCCGCGAAGCCGAATCGCCGGAGCGCACCGGACGTCCGCCACGGGTCGATCGGCACGGCGGCGAGGTGTACGTCTATCGGCGAGCTGGCGATGAATGCCTAGTCTGCGGGCGTGGGATCAGCGTCCGGCAGCTTGCGGGGCGCAGTCTGTACTGGTGCGAGAACTGCCAGCCACTGAGGTGATCCATTGGGCCGACGTTGAGTTGCGCCTGGAAACTGACGGTTCGGTGATGCGCCTAGTGCGCGGGCAGAACCTGGTCGTCGAGCTTGGTTGGGTGGGTGCCAAGGGCAGCGCGCCGAGCCTGGTCACTGACGATGAGGTGGAGCACACCTTGAGCACTCCGGCTGGACGGCTGCTGCAGCGGGCCGCAATCAACGATGGTTGGCGTAGCCGCTGGGTGTTGGTGCGTGATCACGACGGGACGGTGCAGATGGCCGAGCGGCTGCGCGTCCGTCCGGGCCCGGAGTATTCGCTTTGGAGTTGGGACAGCGGGGTGACCGCGATGTTCACGGTGGCGCCGACTCATGCGGCCGGGCCGGTGTTGGGCATCCGGGTTGAGCAGGGCTACTTGGAGCAGGCCGCCGATCTGGGGGCCTCCAGTGCCGGCGTGGAGTATTTGGTGGCGCCGACCGGCACCGTGTTGGAGACCGGCGAGCGGATGGTCACCGTGCTTTCGGCGCAGTGGTACGCCGATTTGGGCGAGTTTGAGGCGAAGATGCCGGCCTGGACTTTGGAGACGCAGCTCGACGATGGGGTCACCTGGTGGGGCGATGTGGCCGATTTCGGGGTGAGCGTGCCCGAGGGGCTGGAGCTGGGCTTCTTCGATGGGAAGGTGTCGATCGATGGGCCGCCGGGGCGTCGGATCATCGAGATCACCGGCCCTCGGGGGCTGAGCCGGTTGGCGTTGGAGTGGGTGCCCCAGGTTGAGCAGGTGCTGCATCAGCTGGTCGTTCGCGTGCTCGAGCAGGAGCGGGAACCGAACGTTTTTGAGGCTTTCTGCTTGCAGCTGGCTGCCGATCGCAAGGCCGTTTGGCTTGATCCGCGGGCGCACGAACTGCTCGACCGGATGGATTGGGAAGCCGACGGCTCGCTGTTTGGGGTGGCGTTTGCGCTAGCCAGAGGCCGTTCGCTGGCGGAGGCCGCGGTGGTGACCGATGCGCTGCGGCTGTTGGCGCGCTACCCGGTGGGCGTTGGCTATGGCCGGGTGGTGATGGCCGGTTTCCTGGCTTCGTTGGGGGTTGGGCTCGATAGTCAGGCTCGCTGTTTAGACATGCTGAGCCGTCCGGCGGTCGGACGGACGGCCGCGCTGGAGAGCTCGTTGTTGCATTACCGCAGCGTCGATTTCGGGGACGCTGAGCTGGCCGGGGTAGCCAATCGTCTCGGCGGGTTGTTGCCGGGGGAGGCCCCGCTGATGGGCTGGACCGAGATCGCGCAGCTGGTTGGCCTGTTGGAGCTCTGCCCGCCGGAATGGACTGGGGCCAACTACTACGCGCAGGTGGCTAGCAAGGCGCGCGGCAAGCTGCTGTGCGCCTATCTCGATGGCCGGGTTACCGCCGCCGAGCCGTTGGCTTGGCTGCTGCTCACTCCGGAGCTGAGCCCGACCGCCTGAATCCGTCCGGCTCCGTTCTGGTGAGGCGGGGGCTCAGCGAAGCGGCCCGATCAGGAACTGGGAAAGCTCGCTTTCGGGGTCGGCTTGCCCGTTGTGTTGGGTTTGGAAGGCCGAGGTGCCGTCCTTGCCGCACAGCCCCAGGATCTTGTCGGCGCCGCCGGGGTGCCGATTGATCCAATCGGTGACGTCATAAACCTGGGCGTTGACGACCGTCCAGCAGGAAGAGGCACCGGCGTGCTGGGCCACTTCGGCCATCGTGAATCCGGCGGCGCTCGCCGTGGTGCTCGGCGTGGGGGAGGTCGACGGGGTCTCGCTTGGGGTGGGGGACGGCACGGGGGTGGCGCTGACGGTCGGCGGAGCGGGCACCATCACTTTCGCCCAGGCGGCCGTGGCCCCCTGATGCGCCACGAAGACGGTGAGGGCGACCACGATGAGGGCCAGCACTGCGGCGAGGATTCCGGTGGCGGTGGACGCACCGGAGCGGTGTTCGAGGGTCTTGTAGGCCCGGCGATGCAGCGGCAGCCAAATGACGGCGACCACGAAGAGCGCTGCCGCGGCCCAGGGCAGCATTCGGCCGAGGGTGGCGTGCAGTTGCGGCTCACCGACGCGCAGAGCCAGGGCTTCACCGGCCTGTTGGGAGACGAAGGCTGCGGCGGTGCCGACGGCCAGCACCAGGATCGTCAGCCACCCGTAGCGATCGGCCAGTTTGGGCGCGATGATCTCCAAAATCAGGCCGAGGGCGGCCACCGGCAGCAGCACCACCACGAAGTGGACCACCAATGGGTGCAGCGGCAATCCGGCGATCGAATCGAAAATGCTGGTTTCGAGTGCGGTGAGCATGCCCCGAAGGCTAGGCGAGCCGTCCAACAGAACACAGGGCCAGTGCCCAAATGCTTAGCCAGTGGTCGAACTCGTAGGGACGCATCACGCCAGCAGATCGTCGATTTCGCGGCTCTGGTGAGCGGACGCCGCGGGGCGGAGTTGGCCCAGCTGTGGCCAGCGCCGTAGACTCACCGCGGTTAACGGGGCGTAGCGTAGTGGCTAGCGCGCCTGCTTTGGGAGCAGGAGACCGCAGGTTCGAGTCCTGTCGCCCCGACCAAATCTCCACCCCAAGTTGGCTGATCCCCCTTAGTTGGCTGAGCCCGTCGAAGCCCCAGTTGGCTGAGCCCCTCAAGATGGCTGAGCCCGTCGAAGCCCAGGATGCCATTCAGTCACCGAGTGAGCGCCTTTGCTGTCTGATGGCGCTCGACACCCTTGGTCGCCTACCCGCTACCGCGCCGTGGGCGAGTTGCGATTTGTCCTGCCTAGCCCTCGATGTGGTGCTCCGTCGGTTCTGACGGGTAGACATCCATCCAAAAGGCGCCGTCGACGGCGCCGAGCGCTCTGACGAGCCCATGGGGCAGCGTCATGGCATGTTGCCCGTACTTTGCGGTCCACGAGGAGAACAACCGAACGCTCCTCTTGCCAAGCCGGGGGGTCGGCCGGCTCTTCTGCGAGTTGCGTAAGGAGTGCCTCGGCCCCGGCTAGCTGTTCGCTGAGGGTGATGCCGGGCAGCACCGTGTGCTGCTCACGTGAACCTTGACAGACGGTCAACGTCGTTCTTGCCCATTCATCCTCAGCCACGCAGCAACTTTGGCAGAGCAACGCCGGGTTGTGCCGTAAGTCGACGCACCATCGATGTCAGACCGCCCGGCGCTCTGGCCTCCTTGCGACAAGGCAGAGAGACTTGCTTGCCGACCTGGGGCGCGCCAAAGGTCCGCGGTCTTGCGCTGGCTCTCGTCAAGGGGCTCCAGTGGAGGGGTGAATCCAAACACGCCGATCGCCCGGTCGTGGACACAGCCAACCGTCGGAATTCCGTCGCATCTGGTCAGCCACCTGGCCGAGTACGTGACCGACCAGCATTCAACTGTTGTCAACAGCATCTCTGCTTGTGGATGCTGAAATGCCTCAGCGAATCGATTTGTCCACTGGGGTGTGGTGATTGTGTTCGGGCGGCATACCTAGGAGGTTCCTGGGTTTCAGCTTTGTGGCAGTTATGGCGAGCCTATTGCGGGAGATTCGCGGGGTGTGCTTTGCTTCGGCTGGCTGAGTTGGCCCGGCGTCTATCGATTGGCGTCCGTCGTTCCAGGATGAGGGTGTGGTTGTTGTGTTACGACGGATCGCGGTGGCCATGCCGCTTGTGCTTATTTGGGCTGGGATTGTTTGGAGCATGCCGAATGCCGCTGCGAGCCCAACAGAGTTGTTGAACGAAGCCGCCGCGATGGCGCAGGCGCGCAAAACCGGGATGCCGGTAGTTGTTTCGGCAAGTACTGATGAGACAACGTTGATTACGGCCGACCCAGTTTCGGGGAATTTCGTTGCTGAGTTGTCGGCCCGTCCGGCGCGTGTTTCCGACGGTGGCGGTGGCTGGCGGCCCGCTTCAGCGCGGTTGGTGCAGGCTGCTGATGGGTCTTGGCGGACTGAGGCTGGCGTCGCTGAAGTGATGATTTCCAATGGGGGCCCCGCCGGGGTGGTGGCGGCGCTCAACAGTGACTCAGCGACCGCATCGGTGTCGTGGCCCGAGGCTTTGCCGGTGCCGGTGGTGGAGGACACCACCGCGACCTACGCCGAGGTGTACCCGGGCGTTGACTTGGTGGTTCGGGCCGATCTCGACGCTGTGGAGACGTTCTTGGTGGTGAAGACCCCAGCCGCGGGCAAGAACCCCAAGGTGCGGGACTGGTCCATGCCGATCTCAACCCCCGGTTTGACGGCCAAGACCCTGGACAATGGCGTGAAGTCGCTTGTCGACGGCAGCGGAACGGCACGAATGCTGGTTCCGCCGGCCGTGATGTGGGACTCAACGGGCAAGACGGCGAACCTCACTCACGCGGCTGACCGCCTAGAGGAAGTCGCTCAGACCAAGTCAGCGCCGGTCGGGCTGAAGATCGCTGCCAGCAAGCTGACTGCCTCCCCGGAGGATTCCTTCCTGGATGATCCGGCGACGGTCTACCCAGTCGTGATCGACCCGGTGTTGCAGTCCATCGATCAGACGCACGTGTTGCGGGTGACTGATGACTGGTCGAAGTGGGACGGTGCCGTCGGCAACGAAGGCAAAATCGGCTACAACGGATGGACGTCTCCGTACTACCGGTCGCGGATGTTCTACCAGTTCTCGTGGCCAGTCAGTGGGCTGTTGCCCGCACAGATTTCCTACGGCGAGTTCCGATACACCCAGGTGCACTCGGTGCAGCATTCGCCCTGCCTATCTACGTCGTCGACCTACCCAGCGGTGCGCGCAAGACTCGCCACCGCTATCTCCAGCGGTGACACGTGGGCAGACCGGACTGGCGACGCATGGCATCCGCAACCGTCAGTGTTGCCGGTTCAGAAGATCGCAGTCGGCCATATCGACTACTGCAAGAAATCTGCCTTCGAAGTCTGGAATCTGACCAGTGCTTTGAAGACTGAGCGCGCCGATTACGCGAGCAGGACGACGGTGACGGTGGGCTTGTACTCCGACGATGAGGGCAATAAGAACGGCTGGAAGTATTACTACAACAAGGATGGTACTTCTCCGGTCCTGCGCTTGACCTATCAGCTGACGCCCCAGGTGCCGCAGTCGATCAGTGTCAGCCCGATTCGCGCCGCCGCAGTCGGGTCAACGCCAGCAACGACGTGGTCCCCGACACCGACGCTGTCAGCGATCCTGAAGTTGAACACCAGCGACGCGTGCGTGGCTCAGTCGTGCTTGCAAGGCGAGTTCACGGTTAAGAATAGTGCGGGGGTTGTGGTTGCCAGCAAAGCATCCTACGCCGTTGCGAACGGTGGGAACGCGTCGGTGGCTATACCCGGATTGGTGGACGGACAGACCTACACGGTCACAGTTCGCACAAGATCCGTGGACACCAATTTGTACTCAGCCTTTGCCCCACCGTTCACGTTCACAACGGATTGGCACCCGGACAGCCCTTCGGAGCTCAAGGTCACAGATAGCAACGGTGCCGTCGCGAATGGATCGCCGCCTTGGGTGTTATCCAGTCAACCGGGATTTTCGGTGCGGCTGCCAGCAGACCAGATTTGTGCCGGTACAACCGACGCCTGCCTTCAGGCCAGCTTCGTGGTGACGAGCGGCAGCGACGTCGAATCGACCATGGTGGCATCAGGGCGGCCTGGCGACGTAGTAAGCGTCATAGTTCCGAGTTCGGAGGCGCTCAGCCTGGGGACTCATACCGTGAGTGTGCAGGTCAAGCAGACAGTCACGCAGCAGGTAAGCGGAGTGAGTAGCTTCGACTTCCAGCGCCTGGAGCAGCCGCCGAGACCCGCCTTGAGTGGGCTGGTTCACACTGTGGGTGACTCCGCCGAATCCCTAGTGGTCCACTTGGATGACGCCATCGCAAGTGGCTTCTACACGTGGACGATGGATATCTCGGACGGGGAAAATACCGACCATATCGTGCACACCAATTTGCAGGCCGATGCGAACGGGAACCTCACCGTGCCGTGGGTCCCTCGCACGGCCAATGCCGAGGTGAGTGTCACCGTCAAGGTGTTCACAATCAGCGACGCCGAAAACAACCCCATATACAGCGCTGATTCTGAGGCTCAGACCGTAACCGTTTGGATGAACTGATGATCGCCATGAGAGCCCGAGTCCTGGTAGTACCTCTTGCCCTCCTAGTTGCGTTGGCCGGCTCGGTGATCGATTCGCCACAGGCCTTCGCTGCTCCGTGGAAGGCCCCCGCAGCGCAGGTGTTTCCGTTTGTCGACGTATCCTCACCCGCGCAACGATCGGAGCGGCCGAAGGTGGTCCGTCGTGCAGCGCCTCCGACTTCAAGGAAATGGCCGGCCGCGAATACCGGACGTGTGGAGGGGTTACACGCGGGCGAGGCTGCCGTGAAAATCGGCGACAGCCCGGTACATGTGTCGGTGCCAACGAAGGCGAAGAGACCGGCTGCGGCGCTTCAAGTGGAGGTATTGGGTCAGCAGGACAGCAGCAAGATGGTCGGACCCGGTGTCGTGGTGAAGGTGAGCGGCGAGGCCGGCACGACCGCCACGGTCGACCTGGACTACTCCGAGTTTGCGGGAAGCGGCGGCGGAGGATACGGGGCAAGGCTGCATTGGGTGCGCATACCTGATTGCTCCATTGCGACTCCCGACGCTGACGGTTGTCGCGAAGCGACGAGCCTCGCATCACAAAACCGCACGGCTGATGAGTCGGTGTCGGCCACGGTGACCCTCCCCGAGGCTCAATCCGTTGACGCCACCTCAACCTCGATGCTGATGGCCGCGGTTGCGGGCACCGGCGGCGATCAGGGCACTTGGTCGAAGACCTCCCTGAACGCCTCCTCCTTGTGGTCGGCTGCGGGTTCGTCGGGCGCGTTCACATGGTCATATCCTCTGCAAACCCCGCCGGTAGCCGGATCCTTGGAGCCGTCATTGGCCCTCAATTACAACTCCGGGTCCACTGACGGCGTAGTTTCGGCCAACAACAACCAGGCTTCGTGGGTGGGTGAGGGTTTTGACCTCTCCATGGGTTTCATCGAGCGGTCGTATGTCACCTGTCCCGCGGACAAGCCAGCCGCGGGGACGGCACCGGCAACTTCGCAGGACCTCTGTTGGTACACCGACCCCAAGGTCACCAACGACGCGGCCTGGGACAACGCCACCCTTAGCATGTCGGGTCACTCCGGAATCCTGGTCAGGGTCGGCAACACCGCCTCGTGGCGGCTGAAAGACGACGACGGCACCCGAGTCGAGAAGCTCGGGGCGGTCGCCAACTCTGCTTCGCCGAACAGCGAGTATTGGAAGGTGACCACGCCGGACGGCACTCAGTTCTTCTTCGGGAAGGGCAAGGCCGACGGAGCGTCGGCGGCCGCTACCGACTCTCGCTGGATGGTTCCGGTCGCTGCCAATCAGTCCGGGGAACCCGGCTACAAGACCAGCTTCGCATCGGCCTCCCTCAGCCAGGCGTGGCGCTGGAATCTGGACCATGTTGTCGACCCGTCCGGTGACACCATGACGGTCTACTACGACAAAGAGGCCAACCGATATCTGCAGAACGGCGGTACAACTCAGGTTAGTTACGACCGCGGTGGCACGATCGGCTCCATCTTCTACGGCGAACGCCAGGGCAGTGAAGCTGGCACTCCAGCCGCCAAGGTGAATTTCGTAGTCAAGGAGCGGTGCGACACCAGTGTTTCGTCAACGTGCCTGACCGACCAGCCAACCGCCACAACAGTAGGTGCTTGGCCGGACGTGCCGACTGACGCTATTTGTGAATCAGGCGGATACTGCCCCGACCCGAAGTCTGCGCCTAGCTTCTTCACGCGAAAGCGCCTCGCGCAGGTCAACACTTTCACGCGTAATGCCTCCGACACGGGATACGACCCTGTCGACAGCTGGGACCTGGGTGGAACGTTCCCGGCGACCAACGACGCCACCTCTATGCCCACCTTGTGGCTGAACACCATCACCCACACAGGGAAGGCGGGCAGCAGTATCACCCTGCCGTCTACCACCTTGGAACCCACAATGATGCATAACCGCATCACGGGCCCCTATGGCGACTACGGCCTGAACCGGCCACGCCTTTCGCGAATCTGGTCCGAATCAGGAAGCCGCACCAGCGTCACCTACAGCGGCGAGGACTGCACACCTAGCACGGTGCCACTAAACCCGGCTACCAACACGACCAGATGTTTTCCCTCGTACTACAGCCCCGACGCTGCCCTCACCCCCTACGAGACCTGGTTCACCAAATACGTGGTCTCACAAGTCGAGGTGTATGACCAGACTGTGCAAACAGTTGCTCTGCCTGGCCTCAGCGATGTGGAAGTGGCCAACGCGGAGGTAACCAGCTACACCTACGCCGACAACGCCGCCTGGCATTGGGACGATTCCGTGCTGACCTGGGACGACTACCGGACGTGGAACCAGTGGCGCGGCTACAACAAGGTGACCACGATCGAAGGCTCCGGGTCGACCAAGACCTCCACCGAGAGCACCTACTTCCGCGGAATGAACGGCGACCGGGCCAACGCCGCGGGCACCAGCACCAAGACGGTCAACACCACCGACAGCGCCGGCGGTAGCACTCCCGATAATGACGTTCTTGCTGGCCAGGTCCGCGAAACCCGCGCCTTGCGGAGCGCGGGCGGATCGCCGGATAGCCGCGCGATCTTCGACCCATGGACCCAAGCAGTCAGTGGTGCTACCGACGGACGGTATCAAGCCACCATGGTGGATGTGGCCAAGACCACCTCGACCCAGTTTCTGACCTCTTCAAGCCGAAGCACGATCACCACTGTGACGGCACGCGACCAGTGGGGCCACCGCACCGCAGTCGAAGAAGAAGGCGACACCAGCATCACCGGTGACGAAAAGTGCACTCGTACCAGTTACGCGACACCCAGCGGAGGCGCCACCGCGATCGACCTGGTTGTCGAGCAAACGGTTATGCCGAACCTGTGCTCCACAACGCCGAGCCAATCCGCAATGATCAGCGGCGCACGACACTTTTACGACGGGTCGACTACCTTGGGCCAGGTCAATGGTCCGGGTTTCGCAACCCGAACCGACCAGTTGGTCGGTTCCGCAAGCCACACCTGGCGCACGGCGGCCACAGCCGCCTACGACCAGCACGGCAGAACGACCAGCGTCACCGACGCACTCAGTCACACCACAACAACCAACTACAGCCCCGCTACCAACCGGGCGGTTAAGACGGTCACCGTCACCTCCGCTGATCCAGACGCCTCAGGGCCGGCACCAGCACAAGTTGCGACCACGACCTATGACCCGCGTTTCGGCCTCGCGATCAAGACAGTAGCGCCAGCCGGGCAGACCAGCGAGCAGGATCTCGACGCGCTCGGAAGGACCACTGCAGAGTGGCAAGCCGGACAGCCTCGCAGCAATCCGGCGTCGGTGAAATACACCTATGTGGTGAACCAGGCCTCCACCGGGGTCAACGCGGTCAAGACCGAGAAGCTGGTGAAGACCAATAGCGGCACCGGCTACCGGACGAGCTGGCAACTCCTCGACTCGTTGATGCGGGTACGCCAAACCCAAACAGAATCTGCACTGTCCGGCAGCCAAGTCGTCGACATTCGGTACGACTCGCGGGGCAACCAGACGCTGACTGACGACTATTTGATCAGCAGTCTGCCAACATCCACCCTCGTCACGCCCAGCAGTCGGGCGAACATCCCCCGCTCGACCCGCAGCGTCTATGACTTCGCCAACAGGACAACCACCTCGGCGCTGTATGGCGGTGAGGTCAAGAAGTGGCAGACCGCCA
Organism: Propionicimonas sp.; assembly: GCA_013791955.1. Taxonomy (GTDB): domain Bacteria; phylum Actinomycetota; class Actinomycetes; order Propionibacteriales; family Propionibacteriaceae; genus Propionicimonas. The sequence goes on along the minus strand of VMSW01000007.1, from coordinate 1,548,331 downwards.
ATGTGTATTCGGGTGACCGCGTTGCGACCACGCCCCCGGCGGGAGGCACGCCCACCACTACCGTCTTCGACGTCCACGGGCGAACCACCCAACTTATTCAGCATCTCGGAGCAACAACCAGCGCCACTCCATCAACGACCAGCTACGCCTACACTCCGGCTGGCCAGATAGACACCATGACCGACCCCAAGGGCAACAAATGGAGCCAGACCTACGATCTGCAGGGTAACCGGCTCAACGCCACCGACCCAGACGCAGGAACCAGCACCACCACCTACAACGAAGTCAACCTTCCGGTCACCGTGACCGACGCGCGCAGCAAAGGGGTCAAGTACACCTACGACAACCTCAACCGGGTGACCAAGACCACCACCCTTGACGGGGCCACAACGCTCACCACCGCCAGCTACGACATCGTCAACAACACCAATCTGCCGGGACTGTTGGCCTCCAGCAGCCGCTGGGTGAACGGCGCCGAAATCAAAGCCGCCGTCAACAGTTACGACTCCGCAGGCCGGGCCACCAGCACATCGTTCACGGTGCCCGCGATTACGAACCTGATCCCCGCCGGATTGGCCGCTACCTACACCGTCACCAACACCTACAACGCCGACGGATCCCCGGCAACAACTGGTCTTCCCGCTACGGGCCCCATTAGCGCAGAGACCCTCACCTATGGGTACAGCGCCAAAGGCATGCCCAATAGCCAGACGGGAATGGCCGCGGTCGTCAAGTCCACCACCTACTCGCAGTGGGACACGATCTCCTCCATCGGCATGGGCTCGGTCAGCGGCAACAGCATTTCCATGATGTTCAACCGTGAGGAGTCCACGCTCCGCCTAACCAGGCTGCGCACCGTCCGCCAAGTTGGCGGCACCGACGAGGACACTGCCTATCGCTACGACAACGCCGGGAACGTCATCGGAGCCAAAGACACCCTGATATCCGGCGTTGTCGACAACCAGTGCTTCCAGTACGACTACCAACGTCAGCTAACCCAGGCGTTCACCGCCGCATCGACGGCGACTTGCTCGGACACTACGACGCCGGCCATGGCCACCACCGGGCCGGCCCCCTACTGGACGAGTTGGGCCACGGACACAGTCGGGAAGACCGCCCAGCGCATTTCCCGCAGCCCGGCAGGCACCTCGACGACCAGCCTGACCTATCCGGCGGACGGTGCGTCCTCGACTCGTCCGCACTCTGTGACTCAAGCAGTCACTACCGGCTCCAATGCCACCACCTCGAACTACACCTACGACGCGGCGGGAAACACCGTGACCCGCCCAGGCGCGGCAGGTGCTACTCAGGCCCTCAGCTACAACGACGAGGGAAAGCTGAGCCACGTCGACGCCAACAGCACCGGTATCTTCGACGCCATCTACGACGCGGCCGGAAACCGCATCATAAGGAGGGAAAACGGCAAGACCACCCTCACCATCGCCGGAACTGAACTGAGCGTGGACAACACCACCGGCATATCGACGGCCGCCCGCTACTACACCCACCAGGGCATCACTGTTGGGGTGCGCACGGGTAACACCAGCAGCACGCTTTGGTCGATCATCACCGACCATCAGAACACCAGCCACAACCAGATCCGCAATAGTGACAGCCAGCTGAAGACCAAATGGCAAGACCCCTATGGCGCCCAGCGCGGCGTCGCGCCAACTGGTTGGGCAGGCGAAGTGGGCTTCGTTGGCGGTACCCAGAATGGGACCGGACTGATCACCATCGGCGCGCGGGAGTACGACGCATCCTTGGGCCGCTTCACTTCGGTGGATTCGCTGCTGAGCGTAAACCAACCAGTTCAGTGGAACCCCTACTCCTATGGGGATAACTCTGGCATGACGAATGCGGACCCGTCCGGGATGTTGACCTCTTCAGGTTGCGGCAATGAAGCCCCGATTAACACGATGTCAGTCGGCGCGGCGGGCTGCGGCAACCCGGGTACCGGGACGGCTAAGCCGGTGCCAGACAAGCCGCGGCGTGGTGGTGCGCCGTCGAAAGGTGGAGGCGGCAGCAAGAAGCCCAAACCGATAAAGCATTCGCCACTGCCCAGCATGCCCTCGGAAATCTTGCCGCCGTATGTCGCGCCGACCCCTCCTAAGGCGCCCACGGGCTTTGGGAACGCCGGTTTGGCCGGAATGTGGTTCGGCGGACCTATCGACTTGACGCCCTTTATCGATCCAAAAGTTGGGAAGGTTGCCTGCGGTACGGTCAGCGGAGGATTCGGAGGCTACGGGTCCGGGTCAATGTGCATAGGCATTGTGGGTGGGCTCCCGGTTGTTTTTTCCTCAGAAACTGGTGGCTTGGGTACACCAAGCCTAGGGATTTCTGGCAACTTCGGGCTTACGGATGCACAGAGCCCTTCGGATTTAGCCTTTCCCCCTACTTCGGGGACGGTCGGGGTGTCGATCGGCGAAGGCCCGAGTCTTGGTGGGGATTTCGCGAGCACACCTTCTCGCAGCGATGGAACTAGGATATGGGTAGGTACAGTAGGCGTAGGCATTGGTGTGAGAGGTCCTCTTCCTTTCGAGATTCATGGGGGCGGGAATGTCGGACAAATTCGTAAGTGGTGAAGCGGCCGCGCCGATTGTCGGGTGGGGCACGATTCCGACAAAATACGGAATGCCTGCGGTTCTCTCGTGGCCGCTGCTGGTTTTGGAGTACAACGACGCTGGAGCCTGTTTGAGGGTGAGGCCTCGATGGTTGGCCCGCCTTCTTGAAGGCGGGGGTGAAGTGATTGAAGTGCCTTGGGCCGAGATGTCGCGCTTCCAATACAGCAGTGACAGTGCCGCCTGGCAGGGCAAGAGCCAGCAGCTAATCCGATTCGCTACCTATTCGCCAGCGATCATTGGGTTTGTGGCGGCGGCAATGGCGCATGGCGTGGTCGTAGAGCCGGTCGAATCCACCTGGTCTCGTGCCTGGACGCTCGAATGATCGCGTTTGGCCGTGATTCGCATCCGCAAGCCCTGGAGCAGCACATTTCGAATGGTGTATGCCCTTGGGTAGCAGGTTGAGTCTCGATGTTAGCCCTGGAATTGTGTTGCCGGGGCGCCTCTTTTGACGATTGTCTTTACTAGGCGGTCGTGCCAGCCACGGTGGTAAGGCTGGTCCCACAGAGGTGAGAGCCCCATGACTAGGCCGGGGATCAGACACACCAAGAAGGCGATGCTTAGTGTCAACCATCTGCCGATAGCGGGGAGCCAGCCGATCGGCGACTTGAGGTCGGTGGCATTTGCGAGCCGGATTCCCACGATGAGCTTGCCGACCTGACCCCCAAATAGCGCGACGGTGGCGACGTCGAGGATGAAGCCCACTGCCAAGGTAATCACGGTCCCGAGTGGGGTCATTAGGTACATCGTGTTGGTTGTGTAGCCGCGGGTCGTGGTGGTCACTGTGGCGAAGCTGTCACCCATGAAGACGCTCAAGAGGACGATGATGGCTAGGCCGATGGTCGCGTCTATAACCCGGGCGAGTATGCGCCGCGAGTAGCCCGCGATTTCGGAGCCGTCGGGCAGAGTCAGGGTGCGGCCCGATGAGTAGCTGGGTGCAACTGGAGGTGCCGGGTAGATACTCCCGCCAGCTGGTGAGTAGCGTCCCTGCGGCACAGGTGGGTTTCCGTAAGGTGCGTTAGGCCAAGCGCCAGGAATGGGCGCTGCCTGCTGGGCTGCTGGCGAGGCGAGCGCGCCCGGCACCCCTGGTTGCCACGCGATGTGGGGGGGCGGCTGGGTGGGATTCGCAAATCCCGCATCTGAAGGTGTTGGTGTCCTTGTCAGCGCGGAATCGGCTGCCGGCGGGAGGAAGCTCGGCTGGCTGAGGTGAGGAAAGGAGGCAGCGGCGGCCGCCTCGGGCTGTACACCGGGGTCGGATGGGATCGCGAAGCCTTCGGCAGGAGCACCCTGGGGCGCCTCGGTTGGATCAGTCATGTTGGCGCCTCGAATTGGTCCGACGGGTACGAATGAAGCACAAAATACCATCGGGGGTGGATGCACCCATTGGGGCGCACGGATCAGTTGCAGTGCTTGGTTGATTTCAACTAGTGCGGGTAAGGCATGAGCTCGACGACGACCGACCCGGGCCACAGGAACTCGCCGCGCTTCCTTGCCCCAAATGGGCCCCAGCTCGGCCGCCACTGACTCAGAATCTGAGCAAAAGGGCTAGTGAAACCCCGGTTTCCCTTACCCTCACCGCAGGTTCGAGTCCTGTCGCCCCGACGAAATCTCCGCCACGGGTTTGGCGTGAGTTGAGTCGAGGCCTTGATGAAGCGAGTAGCGAAAAAGCTGCGAGATTACCGGAGGCAGGGCCTCGCTGGGTGGAGCATGAACGGCTACACCTTCTTGTTGATACCCGGTGGGTTGGTTCCGCTACTTGTCCTGGCTTGGGAGTCGCGCGCGACCGGTTCGGTTTGGGTGAGCGGGGTTGTTGCCGCCTGTTGGTTGGCGGGGCTGATCGCGAGCTATGTGGTTGCGACCAAGGATGATGCTCGCGAGGGCACCGGCAGGTGGTACGGCAAGAACGGTTGGCTCTCCAATCGGCGAGACCAGCCCGAGGACTGAGTCTCGGGCGCGCCCGTAGGCACTGCGAGCTTCGAATGCCGGGGCCAGCCTGCGACTACCAGGATCCACGCTTCGGGCAGGCGACCTAAGTGGGTACGATCGGCACTTATGGGCGCGGCCGAGCTGGCGGAATTGTTGGTGGCTTGGTTGGTGCTGACGTGGTCAGCCAGAAAAGCATGCTGCTAAGGCGGTGATTTGATGAGAGCCTGGTCCCGTAGGTTAATTCGCTTCGTGGCGCGCCTTCATGAGGGCCGGATTGCATGGATTCTTGACATCACCGGCCTGTCTGCAATTCTGTGGATCGGGGGATTCCTGCTTGTGATGGTCGCGTTGTCTATGCCGCGGGGCAGCGGGGCGATGACGTTCCTACTTTGGGCAGGAGCTGTTCTGTTTGCGGCCGCCTTCGTTGAGAGCGTGGTTGCCACTTTCCAGTCTCGGTTCTTGCCGCTGCCCCGGCGTGGGCGGGTGCGCGATGGCGATGAAGAAGTTCAGCGACAGGACTGACCCAGTCACACGTGCCGCGGTGTCGTCAGTCGATGCCATCATCGTTACTGGGACAGCTACCATCGGCGTTATCGCGGGCACCCGGGTTTGCTGGCTGGGCCGCGTGGAGGACCGCGTACGCGGGCCTGTTCGGAGGCTTGGTTGGTGAGTCTCCGGAGGGATCGCTGGAGGCGTGGTTGGATGCAAGACGGCAGGTCAGATCGACGACTTGGTTCTGGGGCGGTGATGATGCGTGAGGCAACGATTTAGTGGCCTGCGTGAATTCGTTGCCCATATGCATGAGGCGCGTATCAGTTGGGCCCTGGACATTACCGGTTTGACTGCGCTCTTCGGGGGCTCTGGCTTGGTCATGCTGTTCATATCGGTCGTCTTCCCCCGAGGCACGGCCCCTTCGTTTTGGCTGCTGATGGCAGCAGGGGTGCTGTGTGCGGCCGCGCTGGTTGAGAGCGTGGTTGCCACTTTCCAGTCTCGGTTCTTGCCGCTGCCCCCGCGCAAACCCTCCCGCGGTGACGATGACTCAGCGAGTTGATCGGAGTTACTCGGGCATGAGAACAAACCTCCCGCAGCGCTTGCGTTCTGCCCACGCATGGATGCTGGGGCGGTTGACGGGGCATCCAATCGGGGTCTGGTTCGATGGGTATACGCCCGTTGTCTTCCTCCTGGTGTTCGCCGCCATCGCCCTAGCTATGAGAGATGTTTCGGCAACGGGATCATTCGGCTTGGCGAGTATTGCCCTTCCGGCGACCTTCGCGCTTCTCGTGTGGGACTTGGTATTTGCGACTCGCCGCGGTTCGTCCCTCCGCAGGAACACTAGGCGCTAGGCGCCCAACCCAAAGGCTGGCACCGGTTTGCCGTCTTGAGCGGAGGTTCCAATCGGTAACGGTGGGGCGGCCACGTTTTCGTCGGGGCCGAAGTGGCTTCAGCGCCCGTGTTCGGGCCAGGTGTGAGGTCCAAGTTGTGCGCTGCACGCACTGATAGCCGTCGGGCTAGGTCGCGGTCCCGGTCGGTTGAGCCGTGTTTGTCTAGCTTGTAGAGGCTGCCGTGGTCGCCATCGGCGTTTGGGAATACCAGGCCATCGCGGCCGGGTTGGGCGTACCTCTCCAGATGGTGGCGCAGCTTCACCAGGAGGGTGTTGACGCGGGTTTCGGCGTTTCCTGAATGACACCAGTCTGAACTGGCTTTCGTGACTAGCTACGTCCGGCGGCGCTTGGCCGTAAAGTGCGTCCATGGCGGGCTTCGGCAAACGTACGGGGATTAGCGCGACGGAGTTGATGGTTCAGCTCCAGAACGATCCGGTGTACCAACAGACGATTGAGGTGGCCGAGGCCGAACGGGAGATCAGGGTTCAGGCGCTGCGCCGTGCGGAGCAGCCGATTGTTGCCGACCTGCGCGCGGTCGGCGCCGAGGTTGACTCGGTTTGGGATCTGGTAAATACATCGGAGCCGTATCCGGCGGCCTTACCGGTGCTTCTAAATCATCTCGAGCGAGGTGGCTACCCGGAGCGGGTGATGGAGAGCCTTGGCCGCGCACTGGCTGTGAGGCCGTCCGTGGCGTTTTGGGGACGGCTCAAGGCTCGGTGGCTGCAGGCCAGGGGCCCGGGTGAAGAGGATGGTGCGGCTGTTGCGCTGGCAGCGTGTGCTACGAAGGCGCAGCTGGACGACCTAGTCGACTTCCTCTCGGTTGAGGATCGTGGCCAATCGCGGATCTACTTCATACGCCCGATCCTCAAGGTCGGCGGCAACCGCGGCCGTAATGTTGTTGGCGCGTTGCGTGCAGATCCGGTGTTCGGACACGAGGCGACGGCGTTGCTGCGGAGGCGCCGGAAGTAGGCAGTCGCTTGGCCGGTGAGGTGGGGACTCCACCCCACGACGGATGGTCATTGGAGTTATGGGACTCGCCACGGAGGGCATTGCGCCTGCGGTGCCCCGGACGGCTCGCGTCGCTGGCATCAGCGAAGCCTTCGCTGAGCTGGGGAGTTGTCATCGGATGGGCCCCAGTCGGCTGAGCTCGTCGAAGCCACCGTCAACTGCCAGTCGCAACTCGGGCGGGGGCTAACTGCCGCTTAGCGGTGGCCTTTGACTCATTGCTGCTGCGATCGCTGCGGTGAAGATCGCGAGCATTGCGAGCGCTCCCGAAAAGACTGAGGCGAAGATCATTTGAACTGTCAGCTGCGCTTGGAGGAAATCGCTCGGTGAGGCGCACACGTATTCGCCGAGGGCTCCGTCCAAAATCCGCGTCGCGCACTCTGGTGTTGCCGGAGCCGGGGTGCGCTCAGGGCCACTCATCCCGATCCCGGCGAGCACGGCCGCGACGGCCACCAGGGTTCCCGGCAGCGCAATGCGCCACGATTTCAAGCCATGGCCTAGCAGCCTCTTGCGCCCGGCGGCGACCACGACAACGTAGAAGAAGATCGTCCACAGGGTCGCCAGCGCAGTCACCGTGAATGCCACGAGCAGGGTGACGACCGACACGCCGAGGCTGACACCCGCAAGCCCCAACCCCGCAGCGGTGATCGACACGGCGGACCCACCAAGACACACCAAGCTCAACCGCTCTGCCCACGGCGCGATTTCCACTTCAGGCTCCGACATTCTGGCCTCCCCGCGGCAACGATAGCGAGGCTGACTTTGCCGGGCCGGTAGCGGCGGATACGGAGGCGGCGGAGGCCGCGGGGGTTGGGGTGGCGTTGGCAGGGGGTCCGGAGCCTTCAGACGGCCTAGTGGCGTCGGATATCGCTCCAACGGCGCGGCGTCCAAATATGATCTGGACGCCGCTCGCCCAGCTCGCGAGTCAACACCATGCCTACAGCAGTGCGTTGAATCGCGCAGGAGTCGAAGGCCGCAGAGGGCGTTTCTGCGGACGCCCTGACAATCGTGCGCAAGACGCGCTGCGGTTCCTGCTCAGCCGAACTTCGATGAACCTAAGGGTGCTGGCTTCAGGGTCACAGCCCCGTGACCGTGCCGTCGATCGACAAAGGGTCGAGGTCCGGCTCATTCGTGTAGAGCTGGGGTGGCGTCCAGGTGGCTCGGAGCCGCCGCATCCCTTGGTGCGAGGGGCCGAGATTGAAAGAATCAATCCGTGAGGCTATCTGTTCGAAGACAAGCCGCTCACCGAATAGCAGGCGTGCTGCCGGGCGCAGAATGCTGTCGTCGAGGGCGAGCCCTCGAAGGGCCGCCAGAGGATCGATTGGGCGAGCGAGCCACGCCATCTGCTGACCAAGCATCGAGGTGCCGAAGAGTCCATCGGAGAGCGCACGGCGGGTAACCTCGTCGGCCGCGACGCCGTTGATCGCCGCACGCATGTTCGATCCCCGCTGGCCCTGCACGACCAAGGTCAAGTGCTCCTCGTGGCCGACCGTCGACACGATCCGAGTCGACAGTGCAGCGATCTGCACAGCTTGCGCATCGCTGGGGGATGCGAAAGCGACCCCGCTAGAGCGTTGGTCACGCAGACGCACCAACTCGGAGTGAACCGCGTCGCTGCGCACGACCGCATCGATCGTGATCGTCCTTCCATCATCCGTGATCTCTCGCGCACGAAACAGGGTCCGGCCAACACGCACCCATGGCGCCAGTTCCTCGGCCGCCAGGCCCTCCAGACGCCGCCGAACCTGTTGCCCAAGATCCGTCACGTCGCGCCACGAGCCGGTCGTATACAAGCTGCGTGCACTCCGAATGAGGTCGCGCTGAGGACCGTCCATCTCGCCTGATTTATCCCCATGCACGAATAGGCACAGTCGCAAACCGTCGCGTTCTGCTTCCAAGAACTCAGCGTGGGTGGCCGAGTATCCGTCGCCCATCCGCACCCCGTACCGCGGCCCCCACATGCCCACATAGACCTCGGAACTGCGAACCCCGGACAGATAGGCCTGCTCCGCCGACACGTCTTGAGCACCTAGATCCTCAAACATCACCGGGGTGGCCCCGACCGCCTCGATAGCGGCGCGCACAGCCGAGCGTTCCCCCGGCATGTCAGTGATGAGGCTAGAAACAAACACGCGTCGGCCGGTGGCCCACATCCTGACGTCAGCCTCAGAGGCAGCCAGGGACGCCGAGCGTTGATCGACCAGCAGGCTCGCGTCATCCATGTGGGAAGTCCACCACAATTGAAGGGGGAGCGGGGCTTTCGCCAGGCGACAGGCGGACTTTCCGCATTCTGGTTCACTGGGCTTTGTTCCGTGTCAGGCTGGGGCAATGTTTGGTCTTGGAGATCGTGTAGTCGCCCGTAAAGCTGGGTTCCAAGGTCGAGTGCTCGGACGTCCCGGAAACGGCGTGTTTGAGTATCGATCGCTGCCCGAGAATCCCAACGTGGCGGTTTACGCAGTCTTGGACAGCGGCACTGGGGAGGTTCGCTTCTTCCCAGCCGACTCAATCGAACTCGAAGAAGGCTGAGTTTTGGACCAGACCGGCTCGACGGTAAACCAAGCCTGGAGCACGAGTGAGTTTGCCCGAGGTACGCGACTCCAGTGAACGCCGGGCGTGCCTCGATTGGCACCGTAGCATCGGCTCGCAAGGACGGATCAGATCTGATGAGCCGGCTCCGCCGAATACCTGTTCGATTCGATGCGGCCCTGAACCCCTCAACTGTCTGTGTTCTCCGGTAGAGTATCCAGTGGTTGTAGTTACAAGACTGGGATTCACCCAGATGTTGTGGTTGCAGCCATTGTCGAAAAACATTGCGAAGCCCCGACCTCGGGGTTAGCCGATGATCGGGGCTACGCGTTACAAGCGTCCAGACTTGCGTGGCCCACGGTAGCGCACCTCGCGAGCGCAGCCCCGCAAGAGGGTGAGTTCGTGAAACAGGGGCGGGTCGGCTATTCGCTCACCGCAAGGAAGGAACGAACATGTCCAAACCCGCAAACCACGGCAAGTCGTGGACCCCAACCGACAATCGGCAGCTGCGTCAGCTTGCCGGTCAGAACACTCCAACTCGGGTCATCGGCTTGAAGATGGATCGAACTGCGGAGGCAGTCCAATCCCACGCCTCCGAGATTGGCGTCAGCCTGAAACCGACCAACCAAGCCCCCTACGGCAAGCAGGGTAAGTGAGATGCCGCAGCCTGACTTTCGTGTCACCACCCATGTGACGTGCGACCACGGCCACGTGCATACCCTTTGCGTTGTGGTCAGCCGCCAGGTTCCGGAGTCGCTCCGGTGCGATTCGAGTGGATCACCTGTCGACCTGGGTCCGGGTACCGGCCCCAGCTGCCACTTCCCGAGCGACCTGGTGTCCCGCGTGGAGTACGAACTGCGAGAGAACTTCCAGGAATCCCGTCGACGCGGGTATGTGGAGGTCGCTGCAGCATAGGCGAGCCGCTGGGTGGCTTCCGCACCTTCGCTGGAGCCACCCAGCGGGTTCATCTCGTCCTACGCCCTGGCGTCCGAGAGCGCCCAGCGAACCCATTGGTTCGGTGTCCGGGCCGCGAGGGGCCCGTTGGCGACGCTGAGCGGTGAGCGGGATCAGCCCCACGGCAGCAGGCGAGTGGCACCATTCATTCATGACGGAATGGATAGTCGCGGTGTGTGCCGTGCTGTCGCTCGGCGGGGCCGCGTTCTCGTGGTGGAGAGCTAATGCTTCCCGCAAAGCTCGGGACGAGTCGAAGGCGGCGGCAGAACGGGCAGAGGCGACTCTTGTCGAAGTAGGTCGACAGACGCGGGCATTGGAGGAATTGGCCGCGACCGCCAGGCCTGATCCGCTGGTGTTTGAGCGCGACAGCGGAGTGCTGTGGCGCCTCCGAAACACGACAAGCATGGGGATCGCGATCGAGCGGCTCGAGAACACCGGCGACTTCGTTCAAGCGCCGTTTGGCCTTCTTCCGGTCGTGATTCAGCCAAAGGGTGCGATTGAGGTGACCTTGTTGGGAGTCTGGGGCCAGCCTGTACCGGCCACGATGGAGCTTCGGATTCGGGGTCAGGACGGCACGCTTCGGGTGCCGATCCCACCCCAGGGCCCGTGACTTCGACGGTTGTCGACTTCAGTAGCTCTCTGGGTGCGTCCGACGTCTGGGCGCACAACCTAGCCTTCGACTGCCAACTCCCAGCAATCGTCTTATCCTCGCCCTAGAGTCAGGGCATGGCGAAGGTTCGTATGAGTTGCACTCGGTTTGAGAGCCTGCTTGCGAATCGGAACATGACTGCAGATGCTGTCGCCGAGCGGACGGCGACGGCGGTGCGCCCGCACGACCTTCTCCGGGCGGATCAGGATGTTGAGTTCGACGATCTGGTGGCACTTGCCAAGGTCTTTAAACGTCCGTGGTCCTACCTCCTGATTGATACTCCCGAGGTCTATCCGAGCACGGGCAGTGACAACCGAACCCATGCGAACCGCATGGTGGCCTTATCTCCCGAGCTCATTGCCGAGCTACAGATGGTCGATCTCATGCTTGACGCAGCAGCTGACCTCTTTCCTCGCGGGGGATACCGTTCGCCGCAGGTCACAGGAGATATCCTGGCCGCCGACCTGGCTTCGCGTATCCGGTCATTCCTTGGCGTTTCAGTTGATGATCAGTTGGCAGCGATAGACGATTTTGGCGCGTTGCGCTTGTGGGTCGCCGCGCTGAACAATCAGAACGTCTACGTGTCGCAGCGAAGCCTTAAGGATCCGACCGTGCGTGCCTTCAGCAAAGTGCGGGGCGAGCAAGCGGTAGTTGTGGTCAGCACCAAGGACGAACCTCATCCGCGGATCTTCTCCGTGATCCACGAGTACTGCCACGTCACGCTTCGCTCAGCCGGTATCTGCGACCTGCTCGATCACAGCGAGGTTGAACGGTTCTGCAATGAGGTGACCGCCGGGGTCCTGATGCCTCGAGACCTGCTCGATCGGCTCCTAGTGCCTGGGCAGTTCTCGGGCTCGGAGAAGGCGTCCGATGACGCGCTGCGGACGTTGAGTGGGCGAGCGCATGTCAGCCAGCAGGCATTGCTGATTGCCTTGCGCGATCGCCAGGTGATTCCCCAAGACACCTACGACGCTATGGAGTCACGGCGAGCCGCCAGGCGCAGCGGCGGCAGGACGTCGAAGGGACACCCGCCCTACTACACAGTCGCGATCAACAAAGCCGGACGGATGTTCGCGCACCGGATCGTCGACTCGCTGTCTGAAGGCACTATCGACCGGCAGGACGCAGGCGCTCTGCTCGGGATTGGTGAGCACAACGTGGGCACCTTGATCCGGGCGCTGGCGAGCGGTGACTGATGTCCGCCGGATTCCAGGAGTCGCTGTTCGCCAAGTACTCCATCGACACCAATGTCATCCTCAGTTTCCTTGGCGACGGCGAGTACGAGCGGTACCCGGCAGACGTCTTCGGGCCGCAGTGGGATTTCCTCCAGCGTGCGTTCGTGGATGGACGCGTTGTCGCAGCCCGGAGGGTTGAAACGGAACTCCGGAAGTGGACCCGCCTCGAACGGGTGGAAGCTTGGCGCATCGATCACAAGTTCGTCTTCCAGGACGTCACTATCGATGAGCAACTCGCGGCGGCCAAGGAGATCGTGAACAGGTACCCCGCCTATGGGCTTGACTGGAACTACCTGGGGGACCTTGAGGTGATGGCGTTAGCCAAAGCGAGGGGTCTGACAGTGATCTCCCTGGAGTCACCGAAACAGCACAGGGCAGATCGTCCAAAAATCCCCAATGTCTGCGACGACTTTCAGATCGGACACCTAGCCTTCGTCGACTTCCTTCGTGAGGAGGGTTTCGCTCAGGTGGGCCCACCGGTTAGTAGTGAGCCCTAGCCGTGTTGCAGGGGCAGCGGGCGGGTGCGTTGGCGGAAGTGAATGAGACTGAAGTCGCGAAGCGCCGGGCCGCCGCACTTGCACCTGGATTCGTGTTCTCTTGGAGCGCCTCGGACGACCCCGCCCTCCTCGGCCAGCTGAGAGCCGGTAGGGGCCTGTCCGGGAGTGGGGGTGGCGAGGCATATGTTCGCCACCCCCGTTAAGACCCGGGTGCCCGGCAAAGCCGGGCAGTGACAACTCGTGCCGACATGATCTGGGCCGGCCCCGGGAGTTGCGTCCTTGGTCGTAGGTTTGACCCCACGACCAGGTGGAGACTGCTCCGTTGCTTAGAATGCCACACGTCTCGACGAGGAGAACCATGACCACTGTTCAGGTTTGGGCGGGCGTGGATGCCCGCGGTGTCGCCTCGCTCAATGTAGTGAGCGACAGCCGGATTAGTTGGGACGGAGCCCAACACTGGGACTTTGGACGCAAAGTGTTCTACTGCCAACGCCATCCGCACGTTTTCGCCTACTGGGGCCACGTCCTCTTCCCGGCCCTAGCCCTAACCCAGATCACTGATCAGATCGACCAAGGAGTGACCACAGGCACGGGCCCGGAGCAGTGGCGTAATGTCATCACTGAACAGCTATCCCTGATGGTGAGGGGATTTCCGGCTACCGAGGAATTCACCATCGTCCACCTTGGGCGACATGGCGTGGGCATGACCTCGACGTTCTACGTGCAGACTTTTCAGTACAAGCCGAGGTTAGCCCGCTGGGACGTTCGCGACCTTTCGATGCCGACGCAGTCTGGGGTCGTGATTCGCGGGGGCAGCGGCGCACAACCAATCAAGGAGTTTGACAAGGAGCGGGCGGGCCGCGTGGGCGAGGGAACCAGCCGCGCCGCCTACATCACCTTCGTCGAGTGGCTGAATAGTCAGAGCGACCCCTCGACGGGGGGCGCCCCGCAACTGTGTCGCCTGATTCGAATCGGTGCCGCTGAGCCAGTTGGTGTCATCCACAACCGAGGGCGCTTCTTCATGGGGGCGCCTGTTCCACACGTGGATGCCAGTCAGAGGGCCAACTGGCACAACGATTTGTTCGAAATCGCTGATGTTCAGACCCGGAAACGTGCCGAGGGTGCTCAGCGGCACACGTGACGCTGAGCTGCTGGCGGGGCCTTATTCCCGGAGGGCGCACCCGCGCGCCGGTTGCTTGCCGTCCATAGAGTCTGCGGTCATCGCCAGGATGGACCGCGATGCACGCGATCGCCTCGTCGCCGAGGATCACCAACGCCGCATGGGCCTGTTCGGTCTCGGCCAGCTGCTTTTTGAGTGCGCGGTTGGCTTTGTAACTCTGCCCCCGCTCGGCATACTCAGGATGGAACCAGATGCACCAGCACCCACCGAATAACCCGTTGTGCCGCTCCACCAAGCCGGCGAACGCGTTCCACGTGTCAGCGGTCAACGGATGGATCGAGTAGTCGCTGGCGATCACCTTCCGGGTAGTAGTCATTTCCGGGCCAGCGGCATGGGCAGATGCCACTTGAGAGTCGGCGACGTCCCCCACCCAGTGCGCAGATATGCCCTGGAGATCCGGAGCACGTACTCGCGATACTACGAGGAGAGTCTCAATCAGAAGGAGGCCGTGATGGCCGACGCAGCGTTGACTCCTCAGCAGTTCCAGGAAGCGGACGGAACCGGCCATTGGCGGGCACTGAACGCCGGGGCGGACGCCTGGTTTGATGCGCCAACACATCGGGCCGGGGCGGCACTCGTCCAGCAGATCGGCGAAGTGGCCGAAGCCATGGGCCACCACCCCGATGTCGATCTTCGGGCGTCCGGGGTCCACGTGCGCACCTACACCCATGACACCAAATCGCTGACTGCCAATGATGTGGCCTTGGCTGGACGGATCTCGGCTGCCGCCGCCGAACTCGGCCTGGTCGCGAACCCGGCGGCAACCCAGCGCCTGCAGTTGGCGATCGACGCCATCGACTTTGAAGCGGTGGTGCCGTTCTGGCAGGCCGCGCTTGGCTTCGACCGGGCCCCCGGCGACCTCCTGTCCGACCCGTTGGGGCGCCACCCTCGGGTGTGGTTCCAGGAGATGGACTCCCCGCGTCCGCTACGCAACCGCGTCCATATCGATGCAGGTACTCCCTGGGAACGGGTCGAGGCCAAGCTGGCTGCCCTCAACGCCGCGGGCGGGCACGTCACCTACCAAAACCAGTGGTGGCAGACCGTGGCCGATTCCGAAGGTAACGAGGTGGACGTCTTCCCGCTGGCCGAGGCCAACGGCGTCCTGGACGGCGACGGCACCAGCGACTGGCGCGTGATGCTGACCGCGGCCACCTACTACCCGATCACGAGCTTCGACCAGGGTGTGGAGTTTGTCGAGGCGGTGGCCGGGTTGGCCGATGATGTTGGACTGCCCCTGCTGATCGACCTGCGCTACCCGGGGGTGACCGTCGACAGCGGCAAAGACCAGCAGGAGACCGACGGGTTCGCCGCGCTAGCGGGAGCCGTCCAATCGGTGGCCCGCGATCTGGGGCTCGTCGCTGACACGTCCCAGATTCGCGATTTCCAGTTGGGCATCGACGCCCTCGACGTCCCGGCGGTGCGGGAGTTCTGGCGGGTGGCGCTCGGCTACGTGGTGGACCCTCGCGAGGACCTCACCGACCTGTACGACCCGCGCCGGCTCAATCCGCCGGTGTTCTTCCAGCAGATGGACGAGCCGAGGCCGCAACGCAACCGCGTCCACCTCGACCTTTTCGTCCCCCACGACGAGGCCGAGGCGCGGGTCGCTGCCGCCGTAGCGGCCGGTGGCCGGGTGGTCTTCGACGCCTACGCCCCTGACTGGTGGACGGTGGCCGACCCCGAGGGCAACGAGCTCGACATCGCCGTCACCGTCGGCCGCGCCGAGCGCGAGCAGGCACGCCAGGTTGCCGCGGATACTTCCACAACCTGAACGATCAGCTGTTCGTCCGCGGAGCCGTCTCGCCGCCCAGTTGTGGTGCACCGGTGCCGGTGGCCGTTACGGATCGTCAGAAACTAGCGCCGTTCGCCAACTCAGCTGGCGGCGAGGACAACCCCACCGTTGGCGGCTCTTGGCTCAGCTGACAAAGTATCCCAGGGGGCAGCGGTGCCGAGGATGGGTCGTTCTGCGTTACTGATGAGTGCGCCGGTGTCTGTCGTGACGCGGTTGCGTCCGCCCTGCTTGCTCGCATACATGAGCCTGTCAGCGCGTTCAAGAAGCTCGTCGCCGGTCTCGTTCGGTACAGCCATCGTGGCGCCGACTGAGATCGTCACCCGCACCTGCACGTCACCTTTCTGGATCCAGGAGTTCTCCACCAGCATGCGAACCCGCTCGGCGGCGGCGCGTATCCCGGCTTGGTTGGTTCCGGGCAGCAGGGCCAGAAACTCCTCACCGCCCCACCGCACCGGGATGTCGCCGCGTCGCAGTCCGTTGACTATTGACTGGCCGACCATGCGCAGTACCTCATCGCCGGTCTTGTGCCCGTAGGTGTCGTTGACATCCTTGAAGTGGTCCGCGTCGATGAACAACACCCCGAGGGTGGCGGTCTCCTCATCGACCGCCTGGGTCAGGGCCTTCAGTTGCAGTTCACCGAAGCGGCGCGGCGCCAGGCCCGTGACGGTATCCAACGAGTCGTCCACGCGCTCCCGGCAGTGGGCCGCGTAGGGATTGGTTCCCCGGGTATGGAAGATCTCGACGGACCCGACGATCTGTCCATCGTCGGACCGTAGTGCTTGGCCCCGTACCGTGATCGGGACGCGATGTCCGTCTTTGTGATGCATGAAGACGTCGGCCTCGCGGGGCTCGCCATCTCTCATCACCCCGAGCAGTGGACATCCGTGCCGACACAACTGCTGACCACTGTCCGTGACGTGGCGCAGGAGTCCCTCCGCGCACCTGTGGCCAAGCACTTCCTGGGCGCTGTAGCCGCTGATGCGCTCCGCGCCGTCGTTCCAGTAGGTGATGGCCCTGTCCCTGTTGACGAAGTAGACGCCATCAGACATCTTGTCGAGCAAGTCTTGGTAGAACTTCTTCTCCATGATTCCTCCATGCAACGTCGATGTTGCGGCCTGCATGCCTGCGGGCACTTCCAATACTCCTCGCGGGTGACTCCCCTCCCAGGGTCTTCCCTTTGCGAGATCAGGTGCTCCAAGACACACCACAAGCATTCCGCGCTCGGCGTCGGGGTGACCAGACCCCGTGTGGGCGACAGGAGTCCCGCAAACCCATCCGGTCAGCAGCGTGAAATCAGGCGCCGGGGATGACCACCGTTCCGCATGATTCACAGCGGAACGCTGCGGCGCTGTGGTTGAAGAAGCCGCTGGTCAACAGGATCCCGCCCAAGTCGCCGAAGACGTCGGTTTCCGCTTTGAACTTCACCCCAGGGGAGCGCCCCACAACTACTCCTGGGCGCATTTCGTTTTGGCACGCCGGGCAAGAAGACAGTTCAGCAACCATGTCGCCATCATCGCAGAAGGCTTCTTCGAGCCCCGTAGCCCTCCTGAGGGCTCGGCACTGGCCCACGCTAGGCTCGGGCACAGTTCACCCCCTTAGTGATGGAGACCCAAATGGCAACGCTGGCAATCGTCGGAGCGGGCCCCGGCTTGGGCGCCGCGGTAGCTCGCAGGTTCGGACGCGAAGGGTTCGCGATCGCGCTGGTCTCGCGTGACCAAACGAAGCTCGACGCCATGGCGGCCGAGCTCGCCGACGGCGGCGTGACCGCGCGCGGATACTCAGCTGATGTTCGCGATGGCGCGTCCCTCGAGGCGGCCCTCACCTCAGCGGCCGCCGATTTGGGTCCGATCACCGTGCTGCAGTACAGCCCGCTCCCGTCCCGCTCATATCTGGAGCCCGTGCTCGACCTCACCCCTGAACTCGCGCTCGAAGCGCTGCGCTTTTCAGCATTGGGACTGATCACCGCGGCCCGGGCGGTGTTGCCGGCGATGCGCGCCGCGGGGGACGGCACGATCATCCTGATCAACGGCGGCACCTCGGTGAAGGCCCGGGCCGGTTTCTCCGGCACATCCGTGGCGTTCCCGGCCGAGAGCGCCTACGGCGAAATGCTTCATGAAGCCCTGGCTGCCGACGGCGTGCGCGTCGTCCAGCTGGTCATTCCGGGCTCGATCCCGAAGCTCCAGGTCAGCAACGGCGTGGACGGGGTTGCGGAGCGCATCTGGCAGCTGCACACGACGCCGGGGGAGTTCAGGACGATGCTCATTCCGCTCGCGGAAGGGCGTGAGTAGGTCGGGGGAGCCCACTCCGGAGGGGTTGCTAGGCTTGGGGTAGATCCCTTGCTGAGGATCCCGGACGAGGGGTGCCGTACCCGGAACGCGACAAGACGGCCCGTGAAGGGTTTGTCATGGCGTGGTTAGTTTTGGTCATTTCCGGTGTCCTGGAGGCGGTTTGGGCAACCGCCCTGGGCCGGTCTGAGGGCCTTACCCGAGTGGTACCCACGGTGGTGTTCGCTGCTGGCCTTGTGCTGAGCATGGCTGGATTGGCCTATTCGATGCGGACGCTGCCCACCGGGACGTCCTACGCGGTGTGGGTTGGCATTGGGGCGACGCTGACCGTCGTCTACGCGATGCTCACCGGGCAGGAGCCGTTCTCGCTGCTCAAAGCGCTGTTCCTGGCGCTCATCATCGGTGGTGTCGTGGGGCTGAAGTTGCTCGACTGAGGGGCATCCTGCTATCGGGAGATGATGTAGTTGTCCGACATTGGAGGGGGCATGGCCAAGCTCACTATCGATATGACAGATCCGGTATCTCAGACCCTGCTGATTCCGTTGTGGGCGAGGGCTATTGAGCAGCGTGAGCCTGAGCCACTCGTGCCCGATCCAGTGGCCTCGACGATGGTGGATCGGATCGACTACGACTGGCGACGGGTCCGCTTGGGACGCGGCGACCTGGTCCAGTGTGTGGTCCGACTACGCGAGTTCGACCGCTTCGTCCTCGACTTCCTGCGGCGCCACCCCGCAGGCACGGTGGTTCATCTCGGCTGTGGTCTGGACGCCCGCTTCCAGCGGGTCGACAACGGCCAGGTCCGTTGGTTCGACCTGGACCTGCCGCAGGTCGTCGATCTGCGACGGCGATTGCTGCCCGAATCCGACCGAGATCGCTACCTGGCCTACTCCGCTTTCGACACCAGCTGGATGGCTGAGCTCGATCACGACGAATCTGACCAGGTGCTGTTCGTGGCCGAAGCAATGCTCCTGTACTTCGATGAGGCTCAGGTGAAGGACTTGATCCTGGCCCTCCAGAACCGGTTCCCCGGCGCCGAACTGGTCTGTGATGTCTGCACGCCGCTCGCCCAGCGGATTGACAACCTCCACCTGCTCTTCATGCGCTCTGCGGCCCGCATTCGTTGGGCGGTGCGCGACCCGAAGGACGTCGAGACCTGGAGCCCAGGAATCCGGCTCGTCGAGTCTTTCTCCTACTTCGACGATCCCGAGCCCCGGATGGGATTCCCCTCCTGGCTTGTACGCTTTCCGCCCTTGAGCCAGGCCACCAGCATCCAGCGGTACCAACTCGGGGCCACCTCGAGCACGTGATCAGAGACGGGTCCCGGTCCCGCGATGTCTGGACAGGGGAGGACACCGGGTAACCGCGCGAAGATCTGGCCCACCAGCTCGCAGGCCGTCCGGATGGCGTTTCAGGGGTCGGTCGAATCGCAGAGGCGCCCCTCGGATGTGAACTAAAGAAGGGCGCTCTGGAGTTCCTCTCCACCAGCAAGGCGGAGCCTCTGGGCGGCCGTGCGAGTTTGACGCTCATCCTCGGCCGCTTGGGATTTGCGCTCGGCGGACTCGTGGGTCTCGCTAGCTTCGCGCTCCTCCTCGGCTTCGCGAGGTTCGCGCCGCTTATCGGTCTCAAGCCACGGCTTGAAGGCCTTCTGCAAGTCCTGTTTGACAATCTCCTGCTGCCACTTCGCCCTGCCGCTCCAAGCGGCAAGTGCGTCGGCGGGAATTGGAGGCACGTTGGTGGGCGCACCTCCGACTATCCACCTCCAGACCGCCGTCAACCCGTAGAGACCTAATGCCACTGCGAAGAGGGCCGTGGCGGCCCACGCGAACCACTCGGCCGGAGTGAGCGGGCTGGCCACTATCTCAGCTGGCGGGGCGACTAGCCGTGCCGCCGAAGCACCGACGGTGACCGTCTGCAGGGTTGCAGCACCAACAACTATCGCCGTGGCAACGATCAGGCCAATCGGAGTGACTTCGGAAGCCTTTGACCCGAGCACCTTCACGATCAGGTTCGCGATCGCAATCAGCACCGCGCTGACGAGCCCGATGACAGCCATTACGCGGAAGGCTGCCTTCGGCTCCCCTCCGAGGATGGCGGTCGCGGCGTCAACACTCGTCACCAAGGCGACGACCGCGGTGCTACCCAGCGTGAGGTTTGAGACAAAGGAGGCCCCCAGGGACCAGCCGGCCTCGAGGTTGCCAACCGAACCACTAAACCAGGGGTACTTCAAAACGGGAAGCTGGGGCCTCCATTGAAGCGCGTCGCCGCCGGCCGCCACCATGCGGGCATTGACCACTGTTTGGACGTCCGCATACGCGCTTTTACGCGCGTCTTCGGATTTCCTCATTGTGTGGTCGGCCTGCCACTTGGCCAGGATTCCGACGGATAGGACCACCACGGCGAGGGCGATGCCCCACCACATGCCAGTTTCCGCGGGCGCCCAATCTGAAGGCCCGGTCGGCGACCGCACCGTTATCGCCGGAATGGGGCGCTGGTCGCCATCCAGGTCCACCTGGAGGATTGGGGACTCTTCAGAGAAGCAGGATCCGTCGAACTGGATTGACGCGGTCGTGGTCTGGAGCAGTTCGAGATCCCTGTTTCTTACGCTCGCCGAGCACCCCTCTTTGACCTCCTGGCTGGCCGGAAGCGTCATCCGCTGCGGCCCTAGATTCGTCAACCTCACCTCGGCGGTGATGGTGCCGCCGTCTTGGGTGGCCGTCACTGTCGTCTCTTCAACGATGACGCCGTCCACGCCGAGAGCCGGACCTGCAGCAATTCCGGTTAGGAGCAATCCAAGCGGAAGCGCGGCGCTGATCTGTAGTACGTGGTGCTTGATTTCTGTTCGCATCCTGAACTCCCCGTTCGTTGGTGCGTAGAAAGCTCGGCGGCCTGTGAGACCTGCGTTCGATTTTTCGTGTAGACGCCGTGTCGTCAGCGTCTCGGGATTCGCGGTGACGGGTCTTCCGCCTCAGCGTCCGCTGGCGGGTTGGCGGTCAAAGTCGCGCCCCGGGGTGGGGCCTGGATTGGTGTGCGCACAGTCGCCGTGGCGGCGAGGGCAGGTGCCGATGCCGTCCTCGCGGACAGATCTCACCGTGCAGTCGGGGCGTGCCCGCTCGCCGCACTGCCCGGCCCGACCCTGGGGTGGGCATTTCGAGAATACGGCCGCTGGCGAAATCTCGCAGCAATTATGGGCGGAGCATCTGGACCACCTGGAGGCGCTCCGGCACGGGCAGCAGGCCAGTGAACGGGCCAACCTCAGTAGTTGACCGACATGCGCGCCGGCCACAGGAGCCCCGCCCCCGGGCAAGTCGGATACGGAAGCAAGCCTCGGGCTGCCATCCGCCGTGGAGGGCTGCGGCCGTGTGGAGTTCCGCTTTGGAGACCTTCCACGCCTCGCGATTCGGCTTTTCGGTGTCTTTGTCTGTCAATATGTCCACATGGAAATAGGCGACGCACCAAGGACCAATGCTCCCGACCCTTCCTTCTTCGGTGTGGCCCCTTCATTGGCACGGAACCCGTTGGGGATCGTGGCACTGGCGCTAGTGCTGGTGTATGCGCTTGCTTCGGTGGTGACTTTTGGGACGGCGCTAGATACCCAGCTTCGGGCGCCCCTTGTGTGGTTCCTAGTGGTCTATCCGGTGCTTGTGCTTGGCGTCTTTGCCTGGCTGATCGCAAAGCACCCGAATCGTTTGTATGCGCCTACCGACTTCCGGAACGATGACGCCTTTCTCGCCGCTACTCAGGGCCAGCTCAAATCCGTAGCCTTCCTGTCGGCGGCACAGGCGCGCCGAGATCGGCTTGACGCCGTGGGACCCGAGGATGAGCAACAGGTGTCGAAAGTAGTTGAGACCGTAGTGAGGCGCGTGCGCGAAGGGGGCGAGTCTCAGATCCTCTGGGTCGATGACCGCCCCGAGAACAATGTGTGGGAGCGGCAGGCCTTCATGGCGGCGGGCGCCGAAATCAAGCTCGCGCTCAACACGACGCAGGCTCTCGAGCTTCTTGGCCAGCAGGATTTCGATCTGGTCATCTCGGACATGGGGCGCGTGGAAGGCGACCGCGAAGGTTACGTTCTCCTGGATGCAATGCGCCAGCGCAGAGACAAAACTCCGCTCGTCTTCTACGCCACATCCAATTCGCCGGCACACAAGAAGGAAACGCGCGAGCATGGTGGTCAAGGTTGCACGAACAGCCCAACGGAATTGTTCGACCTGGGGATGGCACTGATCACTCGGCTCTGAGGACGGCGACGTGGTGGAATCCTGGTGCCATGTGGTGGTGAAGCGGTGGTGGTCAACTGCGTGGCATTGGCCTGGTTGGTCATCGTCCAGCCCATTCACTTCTGACTCCGAATCGCAGCCGTAGCGCAAGGAGCCCGTGGTGGGCGCGAGTCGCTAGGGTTCAGCCGTGAGCCCCGATTGGCGTCAGCGATTTCGCACCTGGATTGATCGAGTGACCTCCGGTGCCGACGCCGCGGGCGTTTTCCCGTGCCCGTGCTGCGAGTGCCTAACGCTCATTGAACTCGGTGACTACGAGCTGTGCCCGGTGTGTTTTTGGGAAGACGACCCCTATCAGTCCGCCGACCCCGAGTTGGTCGATGGTGCCAACGGCTACTCCCTGGTTTCTGCCCGAGAGAGCTACGCGGCGATCGGCTCGTCGCATCCGATATACGCGCGAAGGGTGCGTGGGCCGCGGCCAACTGAGTTGCCGACCTGACAGTTTGGCGCCGGCGGCCAGGGCGCTACCCGCCGATCTGGCAGACTCCTCAAATGGTTGATGGCGAAGTTCGTACGGTCGCGGTGGTCCTGTTCGACGGCTTCGAGTTGCTCGACGTTTTCGGCCCGCTAGAGCTTCTCGGCCGGTTCTCCCGTGAGTTCTCGGTGACCCTGCTTGGCCCCAAAGCTGGGGCTGTTCGCAGCTTCCAGGGCGCCGAGGTGATCGCGACCAGCAGCTATGCCGATGCTGAGGTTCCGCAGATCGTGATGGTGCCCGGTGGGCTCGGCACCCGCGCCTTGGTCACCGATCAGGACTTTCTGGGCTGGCTGCATCGCTGGGCCTCCGGCGCCGAAATCGTCACCTCGGTGTGCACCGGTTCGGCATTGTTGGCTGCGGCCGGGCTGCTGGACGGCTATCGCGCCACCTCGAACAAGCGGGCCTTCGAATGGGCCGCCACCCACGGAGGCAGCGTCGAATGGATGGCTGCCGCCCGGTGGGTGCATGATCGCGACCGCTGGACGTCCTCAGGAGTCGCGGCTGGCATGGACATGACCGCCGCACTGTTGGGGCACCTCATCGGTGCGGAGCGGGCGCAGCAGGCCGCTGATGAGATCGAGCTTGAGTTGCACACCGACCCAGACTGGGACCCCTTCGCGGCACCGTCCCAACGCGAACCGCTCCACGGGTAGGCCGGACGGGACCAACTCCGCGAAGGCTGGGCGCGGACGGAGGTGCCGGTGATCGTCGCTGGCCGAACGCCAGTAGGCTCGCCCCATGGCTATCACCCGCGACGAGCTAATCAAGATCCTGGCGAAAGCCGACCCCGTGGGACTGATCGCCAAAGGCGGCCCGGCCGATGAGTACGCCGCTGAAGCGGACGCCATCCTTGGGCTCCAAGGCGTCGTCACCCTCACCGAGATCACCGGCGTCTTCGCCGTCGCCTTCAGCGAACCCGGCGCCTGCACCCGCGAGACCGCCCGCTGGATCGCCGAGGAGATGGCGAAGCTCGACGGCGGCCGCTGAGCGTTATTCCTGCACTGACCAGGACTTCAGGCAAGTCAGCGACGACTGCCGACCTCCTGATGCCAGTACTGGGCGTCCACGCTGCCCACCTTCAGGATCTCGTCGGGACGGTAGGGCGCAGGCCAGAACTCGAGTAGGTAGGTGTCGACTACCTCATCTGCGAACTCATTGTCGGCGCCGAGGTCGCGTCCTTCTGCGCTGACGCGGACCCGGTAGGTGCCGGACGGGAGGGCGAGCTCGCCGGAGTCCTCATCGCCCCACGAGAACCAGTTGGGAGCGCTTCCTTCAGGCACGGTCACCGACACCTCGACGAGGTCTTCCCATGGGTCTTCGTCGTGAAGCTGGGGCTCCTGACTGAGCAGCTCAATCCGCACCCGAGAGCCGCCCGAACGGCGGGCGAAGTGCAGGTAAAGCCCGCCGGGGTCGGCCGCCCCAACGAGCCCATTGACCTGGCCAGCGAAGAAGCGGTCGAAGTTGCCGTCGAACCCGCCCGGAGCTGCGGCCCACACCAGGTCGAACTGTCCGTAGTCGGTCTGAACAACCTCGTCGAGAAGAGTCACGAAACGAATGGTCGCAAGTGGTTGAGGCGTGCGTAATGGTCCGTCCCGCCTATGGGAGCAAACGCTGGCTGTGGTGGTGTCAGCCAGCGGGTCAACCCTCCGCACCCGCCCTCTGTCGCCCATGGACGATGCCGATCACCACGCCGAGGGCGAGGAAACGTAGGGCGTTGAACAGCAGTCCAATGAGGAAGTAGCGAACGCCAGAATCCGGTATTGCGATGAACTTGGCTGGCACTTCGATCAGCACGGTGACTGCGAGGAGGGCAGCTCCGCTGAGCACCACGGCCTTGAGCATGGTGCTCTTCGGCGGAATCAGATCGAAGAATCGCTGCAGCGGATAGGCCACACACAATCCGATCACCAGCCCGCCCGCGAGGGCTTGGAGCAGCATCGGGAAGTAGGCGATGGCAAGGCCTGCCCGGTATTCCGCGGCGATCGGGGTCAGCGAGATCGCGAAGTTGACCATCCAGAACGCCAGCCCGCCAGCGCCAGCCAAGACGATCGTCCTGCGCCAACTTACCGACCGCGAGCTGCCGAACTGCTGGGACGGCGCGCGTACTGCGGTTGGGGTCTGCTTCATCTCAGCGCCCCCCGCCTGATGCTGCCGCCACCGACTCGCGCGGGGCATCTGCGGACGGCTTCTCGACCTTGACGCCCATGATCAGCAGCCACAGCGTCAGGCCGACTTCAGCGACCAAGCTCACCGCGGTGCCGGGCACCTTGATGGCCGGATAGGCCGGCAGCAGCAGGGCCTGGAGGAACCAGACCAGCTCGGCGACCCCGTCCAGAATCAGCAGGGCGCCCAACAGCCAAGGCAGGAACCGGGACTTCAGCACCAGGTAGCCAAGCGGGAACAGCCAGGCGCCGAAGAACAACTGAGTGGTGACAAAGCCGGTTCGATACACCTCAAGGGCCAGAAGCTGCATCTGTGCGGACGCGACGTCGATCGACCCGGCCGCCGCGTCGCTGGTGAGTAGCGCTCCGACCAGACCGAGCTGGCTCGCGCACTGAATGGCGACCCCCACCGCGTTGAGCAGCAGGAAGAGCAGGGCGAGGTCGTGATTGACCGGCCGTAGCAGGACGTAGAGGCCCCAAGCGGTCAGCAGGAACAGGAGTGCGGAGAAATACGCGAAGACCAGACCCAGGCGGAATGCTCCTGGATCGGTGGCGATCGAGTCCGCCATTTGCTGGGCAGTGCCCAGGCCGATATGACCTAGCACGTCGGCCACGACAGCGGTCACGATGAAGGCCAAGTAGAGCGCGCCGGTGCTCCTTGCGAACGTCTTCGGCGCTACGTTGAATGGGTTGACGAGCGACATTGCTGGTTCTCCAGTCCGGTGAAGTTGGGTGCCTAGGTGTACGGCGTACACCCCTTCTTCAACGGTAGGTGTACTCTGTACACCTGTCAATAGTTGGGACGGCTGAAGAGGGTGGATACGGGCTTGGAAACCTTGAGCGACCAGAACGCCGGGACGCGTCGAACGACCCTGAGCCGTGACCGGGTGCTGCGGGCCGCCATCGCCTATGCCGACGCAAACGGCATCGAGTCATTGAGCATGCGCGGCCTGGCCAACGAGCTCGAAGTCGTGCCCATGGCGCTGTACAAGCATGTGGCCAACAAAGAGGATCTGCTCGACGGCATGGTCGAGATCGTCGTCAGCGAGATCGATCAAGCCGCCGCGACGGGGGAGTGGAAGCATGACGTCCGGCTTCGTATTCTCGCCGCGAGGGCCTGCCTGCTTCGGCATTCCTGGTCGCGCGCGGTGCTGGAATCCCGCAGCGCCATGACGCCAGCCATGCTCAGCTACCTCGACGCCCTCACCGGGCTCTTTCTGGCCGGCGGGCTATCGGTCGACCTGACCCATCAGATGATGCATGCCCTCGGCAACCGAATGTGGGGCTTCAGCCAGGAACTGTTCGCGGCCACACCGCCAAAAGACACCGAGACCCTCCGGGCCCAAAAGGCGGCGCTGCCCGCCCATTACCCAAATCTCGCCGAGATCGCCAAGGCCGCCATGCACTCCGACCCCGCCTCAGGTCGCGCACCCGGTTGCGATGATCAGGCCGAGTTCGAGTTCGCGCTCGACCTGCTCCTGGATGGCGTTGACCGGCTGCGCACTCGCCAGCCAACTCGCTGATCGCCAGGTGGTGCAATTACTTTCCAAAACAGAAAGTAGTTGCTAACGTGGGTGGCAACGAAAGGCGTTCACCATGGACCCACTCCAAGACCACGACCCCCTCGACCTGGACGCCGTCCGCGCCCGCGAACTGCTCGCTCAGGCCGACCAGACCGAAGCGACAGCGCGCGCCGGCGCCTCCTGGACGGCGATCGCGCTACTGATGGTCATCGGCGCCGGCTCCTCGACGGCGCTGGTCGGGACGTGGCTGGCTGGCGCTGACCTGCTGGGGTTGCCGATGTCGCTGTTCTTCGTGTGGATGGCCATCGGCTTCGTCATTCACTACCGCTTCGGCAATTCGGTGAAGCGGGGCTTCTCGCGCCGCTGGCTGGTCTCGATCGGGTTGTGGGCCGCCACCTGGATGCTGGGAGTCTTTGTCACCGCGCCCGGAGCAATCGGCGACAACATATGGGTCGTGGGCGCGCTTGCCCTGGCACTCACCGCGGTCACCGCGGTTGGCGCGTGGCGCGAGGCGTCCGCGTGACCACGCCGCACCCGCGCCACCAACTCGTGGAGGCCTTCACCCATCCGGTTCGCTTCTCCCTGGTGGCCGCTCTGAAC
This sequence comes from Propionicimonas sp., assembly GCA_013791955.1. Classification (GTDB taxonomy): domain Bacteria; phylum Actinomycetota; class Actinomycetes; order Propionibacteriales; family Propionibacteriaceae; genus Propionicimonas. Next base: position 1,521,254 of record VMSW01000007.1, on the reverse strand, counting down.
GCCACCGACAACACCGAATTCGCGACCCTGCGGGACCAGCTGCAGGTCAGCGACTCCGTGCTTAGCCGTCAGGCCTCCCACCTAGAGGCGCTCGGCATCGTGGGCATCAAGAAGGGCTACGTCGGCAAGCGGCCTCGCACCTGGCTCTCCCTGACCGCGAACGGGCGCCGCCAGTGGGCGTCCCATCTGGACGCCCTGCGCGCCATCGCAGGTTGACCGCCCTAACGTGCCGGGGCGGTCAACCCTTGGGTCAGCAGAGCCCGGCGGCGAAACCAAAACCGGCCGACGACGTCAGCCTGGTGCCGACTGCAGGAGCCACCTGGACAGCAGCGATTTCCAGGTGTTCTTCCCGACAACCCCATCGACGGTGAGGTTCTCGTTGTGCTGGTAGTGCTTGACCGAGGCCTCGGTGGCCGCGCCAAAGACACCATCCTCAACCAGGTGCGGGTAGCCGCCGCGCTGGTTCAACATGAGTTGAAGGTGCTCCACGGCCGTGGGGCCGGTAGCTGGCTCAGAGCCCTTCTTGAGTATCGGCAGGCTAAGCGCCACTTGTACGTCAGGCATCTCATCACTCCCTTCACTCGCGCCCACTTGGCTGGACGCATGGAGCCAACCTACGCACGCCGGATCGACCAGGGAAGAACCAGGCCGCCGTCCCCACCTCGGCGGCCTGACGTCAGCGGATCGGTTAAATGGCGGGTGGTCGATGACGTAGGGACTTGCCTCCGCAGGAACTAGCATGTGGCGCGTGTCTTCAGAACACCCGTGGCGCAATTACGACAAGGACCGGCTGCCACGTGGTTTAGCACACGTAGTCGGCCGCGATCAGATCGAATCCGCCCTAGAAGTGGCTGGCGTCACCCTCGGAAGTCTGTCGCTTGGCAAGCCTGCTGCCGATCCCAGAACGGCGCCGATCGTGGTCTTCGACGTGTACTGGGTCGGGGACGGTCGTAGTCGCTACGTGACAGTGCCATCTCGCGACGAGACTGATCGCTTACTCATGCGGTGGCAGGCCGTGCCGTCCGAGTTGCGGCAACAACTCAGCGTCGAAATCATCGACCGGTGGTTGCCAGAGGCCTGCTCATGGGCAGCAGCCGCCAGCACCCGCGGGAACGTCTGGAAATCCGTCGACCAGCGGTGGATGCTGAAGCTTTCGGCGGGTCTGCTCAGCAGCGAGATCGCGACCTACTAGCGGGCAACGGTTTCCCCTACCCGATGGTGGCCGAGGGGATGTGCGAGATCTGATCCCAGACGAAGGTCACGCTGGCACCTCCGGCAGGGACGCTTAGGGGGAGGTTCCCGCCGCCCGCGGCACCGCCGGAGCCGTAGTTGACGTCCCAGGAGTCGTTGACGGCGACCTTCCACTCGTAATCGCCCGCAGGCACCGTCCAGGTGCCCTTCCACAGGCCATCAGAGGTGTCGAAGGTGAGGTCGCTGACATTGCAGGCCGGGTCCCAGTCGCCTGGGCAACCGATCTCACTTTGGACGTTGCCGGCCACGGTCACGTTCGGCACCAGCGGCTCTGGAGCGCTGCGAGTCACGGTGCGCACCTGGCTGATGACCCGTGTGCCGTCCGGTTCGGTGAGGATGGCTCGGTAGTGGATCAACGAACCGACCGCGATCGGGCTGACATCGTCGAAGTAGCTGTAGACCGGCGAGGAGCTGTCGGTCGCCAGCGTCTGCCAGGATCCGTCGCCGACCTGCCGCTGGATCCGAACCACATGCGAGCTCATCTCCGGGTCGGCAGTTGCCAGCACCTGGATCGTGCCGAATACCTTGGCGCCCGCAACCGGGGTCTCGATCGTCAGCTTGGGCTTGGGCACGGTGGCCCGCTGCTCGTTGCTGAGACGAGTGTGTCCGGCGTTGTCGCGCACCACCGCGCGGTAGCTGACTTTGGTGCCGTCATTGATCGCCGCGGTGTCATGGAAGACCCGGTAAGGACGGGTGTCGTCAGTGCCGATCGAGGTCCACCGACCCTTGCCGACCTTCGCGTAGAACGTCACCTCGTTGAAGGAGGAGCCGCTGACGTCAGCCTGGACGGTCATCCGGGAGTTGGTCTGCGCGGACGGAGCCGGGTTGCCCAGCCGAATGGCGGGGGCCTGGTGCGACTGCGGGATCTTCGCCACCGACTCATAAACCACGGCCGAAAGCGCGGCCACCTTGACGGGTAGCTTGCTGGACGCGTCGGTGGTCAAGAGATCATCGCCGGAGCCGTAGATGCGCTTGAAGCCGCTGCGGGAGAAATAGGTCGGGACGGCGGCGGTCTTGGCGCTTTCACTGTTGTTCAGCGCCACCACGTACTCGCGCTGCTGGCCGCGATCGATGCGGGAGAAGGCGTAGATGCCCGCATCGGTGCTCGCATAGCGGTGCTGATGGGCGCCGTTGCGCAGCGCCGGGTGCTGCTTGGTCAGCGCCGACAACTCACTGATCGTGCGATACATCGCGGAGTCGGGGTTGAAGTTGTCGACCGCGTGGGTGGCGTCGGTGCCCAGCAGATTGTCGTCCAGATATTCAGGAACCTGGCTGGCGAACAGCGTCTGGCGGGCCAACTGGTCCCCACCGGAGCCGGTGAAACCCTGCTCGTCGCCGTAGTAGATAACCGGGTTACCGCGCGAGAAATACATCAGCTCATGCGACAGCCGGTCGCGGGCCACCAGTTCGGCCTCATCGGCGCCGGAGTTGTCGTCGGTGACGAAATAGCCGATCCGTCCCATGTCGTGGTTCCCGAGGAAGGTCGGCAGCTGGTAAACGTTCGAGTCCGCGTCGGTGTACCAGTCGTCGGCCTCGAAGAAGGTCTTCAACTCCGAGGTTGGCTGACTCTTCGAGGCGAAGTTGCGAGCGGCGTCCTGGAACGGGAAGTCCAGCACGGCCTGCATCTTGTCCCGAGTGGTGAAGGTGGAGGTGAACGGCCGGTTCAGGTCATAGACCTCGCCGAACATGTAGAACTGGCTCTTGCCGTGAGCCTTGGCGTAGGCCAGCACTTTTGATCCGAACTTTTGCCAGAACGCGTCGTCGACGTGCTTCATGGTGTCGATCCGGAAACCGTCGATCCCCAGCTCGCCGATCCACGTTTCGTAGATGTCGATCATGCCGTTGACGACCTTCGGATTTTCGGTGAACAGATCGTCCAGCCCAAAGAAGTCGCCGTAGTAGGAGTCCTCACCGGTGAAGGTCGTATTTCCGCGGTTGTGATACAGCGTGGTGTCGTTCAGCCAGGCGGGAACCTTGAGGTTCTCCTCGCCCGGCTCAAGCACCGGGGTGTAGGGGAAGGACGTCAAGGCATCGAGGGCGGGGAAGGTGTTGGTGCCGGCGTAGTCGCGATCGTCGAATTCCTTGCCGGACGCCGTCGTGTACGAGCCAGCGGGGGCGTCCTTCGGGATGTATGCGGTCCGGGCGCCCTCCTGGTAGCCGATCACGTCGGCGGTGTGATTGGTAATGATGTCGAAGTAGACCTTCATCCCCCGGGCATGCGCCTCGTCAACCAACTTCTTGAGTTCGGCGTTGGTGCCCAGGTGCGGGTCGATCTGGGTGAAGTCGGTGATCCAGTAGCCGTGATAGCCGGCTGAGGGCCCGTCCTCCAGCTGTACGGCTTTGTTCTTGAAGCTGGGCGTCAGCCAGATGGACGTCGTGCCCAGGCCTTGGATGTAGTCGATCTTGTCCAGCAGCCCGGCCAGGTCGCCACCGTTGTAGAAGCCCTTGTTGGCCGGGTTGAACCCGTGGTCGTTGACCCCACCGGCGATGCCGCCGGTGTCGTTGTTGGTGTCGCCGTTGGCGAACCGATCGGCCATCACGAAGTAGAAGTTCTCGTTGGTGACCGGCGCGCGCAGGGAGTGCTGGGCCACCAATCTGCCCGAGCCGTTGCCCTTGTCCGAGCCCTTGCCCTGGGCCAACTGGCTGGCAGGAGTTGTGGGCCCGGCGGCGGCTGTGGTGGCAAAGGGGACGGTCGCTGAAGCGGCGAGTAGTCCCGCTGCGAGAAAAACGACGGTGGTTTGACGCAAGGACATTCCGACTCCTCGACATTGGGGGTTAGCCCCATGCAACCCGAGGGCCTCGGCGGCGTCAAGGGCTGGGCGGCGCCGCGAAGCCACTAACGCCGCTAGTGGCGCCCCTGGTCGCAGCGACGTGGAGCCGGAGGCGTTTTGGAAATATTGCGTACTAGATTGGCGCCCATGCCGCCTCCGGAAGGTTTCACCTACCTGCTTCGTGGTGCCGACGTAGTGATCAGCCACCACGGACGACCGGCCGCCACTCTTCGCGGACGTCGTGCGGCCGAGTTCCTTACCGATGTTGAGAGTGGCGATCCCCAGGAACTCATGGCCCGCCTGACCGGCAACTATCGGCGCGGCAATGAACGCCTGGCCCGCCAACACCCGAGGAACAGAGCCCGCTGAAGTCCTGGCTGTTTGCCGACCGGGCATTTGGCCAGCAGCGTCACAAATCGTGAAGGATGGGACGGTGGCTAGAAGAGGCGGGACGTCGGCCGGGCGCAGTGCGGCGTCCTATGCCAACGAGCATCATGCCTACGCCGAGCTAACCCGCGATGACCGCCATGCGCTGCGGGACATCTTGAACATGGCCTTCCCTATCGGGAAGTCCTCGCATCGGCTGTGGAGTGATTTTCCCGACACGACCGCCTTCCTGCGCCGAGTCATCGACCCCTCAGAGGGCGACCCGCCGGAAGGAATCGTGGGGGGCGCGATCGTGATGAGCTACCCCCAGGATCAGTACGACTTTCTGGCCTACTTTGCGATTCACCCGGCCCACCGAAACCAGCGCCGACTGTTCTCCCGGGGTGGCGAACCCCGTCACGGAACCGAGTTGCTGCACTACCTCTATGACGTGATGCGCGGACGGGTGGGCCCGTCCCGGATGCAGCGCTACCTGATGATCGAGCCGGCCAGTGAAGGGGCGCTGAAGTTCTACCTGCGCGCGCTGCCGGCCAACGAGTATCCGCTGAAGCACTACGAAGCTGAACACCTCATCTCGGTCGGCTATGACGGATTGATGCTGTAGCGCTGGCCGGGTTGCCCGGGCCGAGCGTCGGGGCTAGCTCGGTAATCCTCACTGTTGGTTCCCGCGGCCCTGCAATAGGGAGCACAGTGGTGCACAGCTGGGAATGCCCAACCCCCACCGGCACCCAGCGGGGAGAGGTCATGAAGAGGTTGTTGCTGTTCGTCGTCGCGCTGGCGGTTGCGTTTGCCGTCCCGGCGCCCACCACAACCCAAGCTGAGGTCAGCCTGCCGGTCGAGGGCTACCTGATGGCCGTCCCGGGGGCGCAGCGTTACGTCACCCAGAATGCCGCCAAGATCGCCATCGTCGGGGTGGACGGGGTGAACCTCACCAAGAGCGGCGCCAAGCTGACCAAGGTGCCCAAAGCAGCTGCGGCCATCGTCAAGGAAGCCCATGCTCGCGGGCTCAAAGCTGAGCTGCTGGTGAGCAACTACGACTCCAGCATCGGTGACTTCTCCTCGAAGATCGCTGGCCGTCTGCTGAAGAGCAAGAAGCATCGCGCGGCCGTGGTGAAGTCCCTGGTTGCGAAGGTGAAGAAGGGACATTTCGATGGCGTCCAGATCGATCTGGAGTCGCTGAAGGCCTCCCACGCCGCCGGCCTGACGTCGTTCGTGAAGTCACTGCGTAAGGCACTCCCGGCGCGCAAGAAGATCTCGATGGCGGTGATGTCGAGCGAAACCGCTGGCGGCTACGCCAGGTCGGGCTATCAGCTGACCAAGCTGACCAAACGCATTGATCGCTTCGTGCTGATGGCCTACGACCAGCACGGGCCAACTTGGAGCAATGCCGGGCCCGTCGGCGGCACCCCTTGGGTGCGGCAGGTGCTGGCGGCCTTCATCAAGGCCAAAGTGCCCAAGGCGAAGATCGATTTGGGCGTGGGGGAGTACGGCTACACCTGGCCAGCTGACGGTTCGGCCGGGGCATCGCTCAGCGTCGCCCAGGCGCGGACGCTGGCCGGGGATCGGGCCACCTTCGATGCCCTCCAGCAGGAATGGACGGCGACTCTTGCCGACGGCACGGTGCTGTGGTGGGCCGATGGCACCACCTTCACCGCCCGCAAGGCGCTCGCTGGCGAGCAGGGCCTCCACGGCCTGGCCGTCTGGGAGCTGAGTCTCGGCGACCCGATCTCCTGAACCCGGCGTCACCTGCGGCCGGTCAGCGTAGAACTGAGTACGTCAGCCCAACCATTCCGCTCGGGTAGACGTGAGTGCCCTCGAGCGTGAGCTGAGACCGGGGTGCACCGGCTGCGATCAGTGGGGTGCCGCCACCCAGTAGCACCGGAACGATGGTGACCTCCACCCGGTCGACCTGTCCGGCCGCGAGCAGCCTCCGGAATAGCTCGCCGCCACCGAACAGCCAGATTTCGCCGTCACCCGGCTCCTCCCGCAACGCCTGGACTCGGTGTGCGGCGTCCTGGCCGACGACGGTCACCTCGGGGTGGTCCTCGGCCCGCAGGGTGGTGGAGAAGACGAAGACGCGGGCCTGCGGGCTCCAAGCAGGCTCGCTCATCGCCTGGGCGTCGACAAAAGACTTCCGGCCGAGCAGCACCGTGTCGACCCGGGCGAAGATGCCGGCGAAGTCGACGGTTGGGTCATCGGGGATCCACTCGAATCCACCATCGGGTCCGGTGATGTAGCCATCCAGGCTGGCTGCCACGTTGTAGCGGACGGGACGCATCGGGCCTCCGATCAGCGAATCAGGCGATGCTAAGCGGCGTGGTTGGCGTCGTCAAGGCAACCACCGCCGCCCGGCTGTGCCGGGCGAGCCTCAAATTCGATCGCATCCTATGTAAAGCTAGCTAGACATTCGGCCCCATCGGCGCTAGCGTTGATGTAAAGGACGCTTCACTAGATGGAGATGTGATGAAGAACCGGCTAGCCGAACTGCGCACCACCAAAGGGTGGACTCAGCAGCAGCTCGCTGACCTGGTTGGGGTATCGCGGCAGACCGTGATCTCCCTGGAGCGGGGTCGGTACAACCCGTCCATCACCCTGGCCTTCCGGTTGGCGCGAACCTTCGAGATTCAGATCGAGAAGATGTTTTTGTATGAGGAGGAAGACGATGAGCAGTAGCAAGGCCTGGGCAGATCGCCAACGGCGAATCGGCTGGACGCTGGCCGCCACCGCAGTGGTGGTGGGCGCCACGGGGCTAACCCTGCAGGCGGTGGCGACCGGGCTACCTTTCGATCCCCGCCTGGTCACCGGGCTCGGCGTCCTGCTGCTCGGGCTCGCTATTGCTGCGCTGATGCGCGGCGGGGTGGCCACTAGGGCCAGCGATACGACGCGGCGCCTCGGCATTGAGGAGCAGGATGAACGCAATGTCGCGATTCGTCGATTCGCGGGCAACCGCGCTTTTGTCGTCTCGGCTGCCCTCACCTACGCCCTGCTGATGTGGGTGTCCTTCTCGGCGAACGGCCAGCTACCCGCGATTTCCCCGGACGGCCTGTGGTACGCCCTCGCGGCCGCGGTCGTCCTGCCGATGGTGGTCTATGTGGGCAGCATCATTGCGGCGCAGCGCTCCATGTGAATCGGCACCCGCGCTAGCGCGGCGGTAGTGGCAATCGCGACAGCGGGACGCCGCCGCAGCGCCGGTGACCGGCGATGAACCCCGGGCGAGGCGGACGGCCTCAGGGGCCAGGGCCACGAACAGCGCCAGGGCCGCAGTCAGGTTGATGATCTCCATCCCGTCGGGTGCGGCGATGAGCAGCGAGCCCACGAACAAGGCCCCGGCCTGCCACTTTGGCCAGGCGCCAGACCGCGCCAGCCCGATTGCCTGCACGGCGACGCCCAAGGGCAGCAGCACCATGCCCCAGACGAGCACCACCCAACCCTGCTTGTCGAAGATCGCCATCAGCCCGGGCAGCATCGCGTTGAAGGTGGCCTCATCCACGGCGTCCAAGGCGCTCATGGTTAGGCACAACGCACCTTTGTCGGCTGCGAGCAGGCAGGCTCCGAGCACTGCCATCGCGCCACCGACCAGACCTGCCCAGGCACCGCGACCGGCCCGCAGCAACGATTGGAGGTGTAGCGCGACGACCACGAGCAGGGCGGTGTTGAGGGTCACCAGTGCGTGGGCGAATTGCAGTACGGCGTCCCCGCGCGCTCGCAGGATCAGGTCGGCCGGTTCCAGCAGCCGGATGCTGCCCAGGTCTGGGTGGGTGGCGAAAGCGAAGACGAAAATGGCCGGCATCGCGATCAGGGCCGCGGCCGTACCAAGCCGCCGGGCCCGCTCGATAGGATCGGGGCGTTTCAAGGTCTGCGGCGTTGCGGGCAGGGTTTTAGTGGTCATGGGTTCCTCCTGGAAATGTGTTGGTATTTCCACCATCCGGCACCCTCGCCGCGGGCGCCACGACGAACCCCGGCACTCCCGGACAGGAGGCGCGTATGTGTCCGGAAACGCCAGATCCCCGGGCGGTCCGCACCCAGAATCGGCTTCGCGGCGCGCTGCTCGACCTACTCCGCACCCGCTCCTGGGACGACATCACGGTGGCCGATGTCGTGGCGCATGCGCGATGCTCCCGCTCCACGTTCTACGCCCACTACGACGATCGCGACGCCCTGCTGGCTGACGCCTTCCTTGGCGCCATGGCCATCGTCCCGGTGGCCGGAGCCGATCACTGCCTCGCCTTCGTCCCGGGCCTCTTCGAACATCTCGGTCAGCACCGAATCCTTGCCGAGCCCTACCTCGTCCGGGGCCACGGCGGGCCGATGGTGCCAGCATTGCGCGACCGGATTCACACCCACCTGCGCGAACGCCTCGACGCAACCATGCCCAACCTGACCGAGGACCGACGCGCGGAACTCGCAGCCGCCCTGGGTGGCGCAGTGTGGGCGGCCCTGCTCTGGTGGCTTGAAAATGGCCGGGACGTGACACCCGCCGACGCAGCCGCGGCCCTCCTCGCGCTCCTCACCCCTGGGCTGACCCGATTGGCGTCGGCCTGATTCAGCCCACAGGCTGGCGCGTGCGGTGACTTGGCTGGTTCGAGCCTCTTGCGGTGGTTCTCAGTCAGCCAACACCGGCGGTACCCGCAGCCGGGTGGCGCGCTCAAAGGCGGCAGCGAAGGCGAGCAGCTGAGCATCCCTACCGGGGCGCCCGATGAACGTTGCCCCGGTGGGCATCCCGTTAGCGCGCAAGCCGAGCGGCACGGTGATCGCCGGGTAGCCCGCCCCGGCATACAGCGCGGAATGCAGGTTGGTCAGGCTCACCAGCACCTGAACCCCGGCAGCGGCGAAAGTGTCGGCCAGCACCGCCTGGGTGGCGTCGCGGTGGGCCAGTGCGGCCACCTCATAGGCTTCAGCTGAGATCTGCAACAGATTGGCTGCTGCCAGATAGAACTGGCCGCAGGGCATTCGGGTTTTGGGCTCGGCCAGGTTGAACACCATCAGTTCAGCCACGGTCTTCAGTTGGCTGTGCTCGGCCACATAGCCCAACGTGTCGTTGGTTACGCCGCCGAGCACCACTTTGAAGTAGTGGCCCTCATAACCGGCCAGTTCGGGGCGGACGACCAACTCGGCCTCAACGGTGTTCGCCCCGGACGCGCTCAGCCCGTCGGTGATGCGGGCCAACATGGCAGCGTTGTCACGGGGGTCTTCCAGGTCGCGCGGCTGGCTCAAAATGTCGGCCGCCAACACCCCGACGTGCACCCCGTCCAGGGCCAACGTCGGCAGCTCGGCCACCGTCGTGCCGGTCATGGCCGCCAGCAGCAGGGCGACGCCCGGCACTGAGGTGGCCATTGGGCCGACGCAGTCCTGGAAGCGCACCAGCGGAATGATGCCCGCATCGCCAACCAGCCCAAAGCTCGGCTTCAGCGCCACCACGCCGTTGAACGCCGCCGGGGCGATCAGCGACCCAGATGTTTCGGTGCCCACGCTGGCCGCGCACAGCCCGGCCGCGACCGCCACCGCCGAACCGCTGCTCGAACCGCCCGGCGAAAACGTGGCCCCGTACGGATTCCGGGTGGCCCCGCCCAGCGCGCTCACCCCGGGAACCTTGCAGCTGGCCCCGGCCAGTTCGGAGAGGTTGGTCTTGCCCAGCACCACGAGGCCCGCCGCGCGCAGCGCCGACACGATGGCGGCATCAGCCTCGGTGACGTTGTTGGCCAAAGCAGCCGCCCCGGCAGTGGTGTGTAGCGGGGGTGCGGTCTCGATGTTGTCCTTCAACGCCACCGGAATGCCGTCCAGCGCGCCCAACTGGCGCCCCGCGGCCCGGCGCTGATCTGCGGCTTCGGCCTCGGCCAGCGCTTGCGGGTTCAACTCGATGATGGCGCCAAGTTCGTCGTCGAACCGGCGGATGCGGCCCAAATAGTGCAGCGTCAGCTCAACGCTGGTGAGGCTCCCGGCCGCCAGCAGCACCCCCAGTTCGGCCAAGGAAGCCGAGCCAAGCAGGTCGGCGAGCTCCGCACGGCGCCCCCCGTCCATGGCATCGAGGGCCGTAGCGAAGGGTGCGAAATCCAGCGGACGGGAACGCGCCGCCCTACCGCCAGGCCCCGCCCCGCGAATGGCCGCAGCCACGATGGCCGAGCGGGCCAGCGCGAGCAGTGCTCCAAGGCGTCCCATCGCCGACCTTTCGACAGCAAACTCACAACCTGAGTTGCCAGCACAATAGGGCTGCCAGGTGCCAAAAGCGCTGCAGTTCGTGGTCGAATCGATCGCGGTGATGCTTCAATGGCAGCGGAATAACCTCCGTTGCGCTGCGGTTCGACCTGGGTGAGATGCACAACCCAGCGGGGTGCAACTGTGATGACGAACCACGCCGAGGAGGTGGCCCGTCCTGATCACTTTCACCGAGGTGACAAAGGTGTACCCAGGTGGCACCACTGCCGTGGGCGGCCTGAGCCTGGACATTCCGACCGGTCAGATCACTGTGCTGGTTGGGCCCTCTGGCTGCGGCAAAACGACCTCGCTGCGAATGATCAACCGAATGATCGAACCGAGCAGCGGCCTCGTCGCCATCGACGGCCGCGACACCGCCACCCTCGAAGTCAACGAACTGCGCCGCAGCATCGGCTACGTGATTCAAAGTGGCGGGCTCTTCCCGCACCAGAGCATCCTCGACAACATCGCCACCGTGCCGTTGCTGCTGGGCTGGGGCAGAGCCAAAGCGCGTGCCCGGGCCCATGAACTGCTGGAACTGGTGGGCCTGGACCCCGCTCTCGCCAAGCGGTATCCGAGCCAGCTCTCCGGCGGTCAACAGCAACGAGTAGGGGTCGCCCGCGCCCTGGCCGCCGATCCGCCGGTGATGCTGCTGGACGAACCGTTCAGTGCCGTCGACCCAGTGGTACGTGCCCAACTGCAGGACGAGTTTCTGCGGCTCCAAGCCGAGCTGGGCAAAACCATCGTCTTCGTCACTCACGACATCGATGAGGCGATCAAGCTCGCCGATCTGGTGGCAGTGCTGCGCGTGGGCGGCACCCTGGCCCAATTCGATGCGCCGGCGCGGCTGTTGGCCGACCCGGCTGATGATTTCGTGGCGGACTTCCTCGGCCGCGACCGCGGTTACCGAGCCCTTGGCTTTGTGGCGGCTCCCGGCTTGCCGATCAGCGCCGAGCCCACCGTGCCGCTGGGAGCCACCCCCGCCGAAGCCAAGCAGGCTGCCGCCGGGGCCGATTGGTTGCTGGTGCTCGATGCGGCTGGCGCGCCAGCTGGCTGGGTCGAACCCGCCCGACTTCTGGCCCCGATCACCTCAGCAGAGCTGCACCGCGGCGGCACGCTCGCCCGCGTTGGTGGCTCGCTGCGCGCAGCCCTGGACGCTGCCCTGTCGGCACCGAGTAGACGCGGGGTGATCACCGACGATGCTGGCGGCCTAGTGGGCACCGTCCGCGCCCAGGACGTGCTGGTCGAGATCGAACGCGGCCCTAAGACCGGCGCACCATGAACTGGTTTCTCGGCCACCTCGACGAAGTCGGCTCGCTGATGGCCACCCACGCGGTGCTGGCCTCAGCACCCCTGCTGGCGGGCCTGCTGCTGGCCATTCCGCTGGGCTGGCTGGCCCGCCGCTACCGGCTGTTGCGCACCCCGCTGATCGTCGGCACCGGACTGCTCTACACCATCCCCTCGCTGGCGCTGTTCATTCTGATGCCGCTGGTGCTGGGCACCGGAATCCTCGACCCGCTGAACGTGGTGGTCGCGCTCACCGTCTACACCGTGGCCCTATTGGTACGGACGGTCTCCGATGGCCTGGCTTCAGTGCCCGACGATGTGCTGCAGGCGGCCTCGGCGATGGGGATCGGCCGGGTCTCCAGGTTCTTCAAAGTTGAGCTGCCGCTGGCCGTCCCGGTGATTTCGGCTGGCCTGAGGGTGGCGGCAGTCAGCAATGTCTCCATCGTCTCGGTGGCTGCCCTGCTCGGCATCGCCCAGCTCGGGTCGCTGTTCACCGACGGTTTTGCCCGCAACTACCTTGACCCGATCGTGGTGGGCATTCTCGCCTGCATCGCGCTCGCGCTGGTCTTCGATTTGCTGATTGTCACCCTCACCAAAGCGGCCACGCCGTGGCTGCGAGTGGGGAGCCCGGCATGAACCTGCTCTGGGAGTGGCTGGCCGATCCGAACAATTGGAGCGGCCCCGAAGGCGTCTGGGCTCGGCTGATCGAGCATCTGAGCTACAGCCTGGTGACCTTGGTGATCGCTGCTGTGGTGGGCATCCCGCTGGGGTTGTGGATCGGGCACACCGGCAAGGGCCGGCTCACCGTGGTCAATCTGGTCAACGGCATGCGCTCGGTGCCCACCCTGGGGCTGCTCTTCGTCGCGGTGCTGGTGGTCGGCCCGCTGCTGGCCGGTGATGTCGCCTTCCTCGGCCCGGCCATCTTCGTGCTGGTGATTTTGGCCATTCCGCCGATCCTGGCCGGGGCCTACGCCGGCGTCGAAGGGGTTGACCCTGGCGTCCGGGATGCCGCCCGGGGCATGGGCATGGGTGAGCTGCAGGTATTGACCAAAGTTGAAATTCCGGTGGCCCTGCCGCTGATCTTCAGCGGCCTGCGCTCGGCTGCGCTGCAAGTGGTGGCCACCGCCACGATCGCCGCTTCAGTAAGCGTTGGCGGGCTCGGTCGGTTCCTGATCGACGGCCAGGCCTACCGTGACTACGGCGAAATGGCGGCCGGCGCCCTGCTGGTCGCCCTGCTGGCGGTCTGTGTCGACCTGGTCTTCGCGGCCGTCCAGCGGCTGGTGGTTTCCCCGGGCTTGGCCGCGCCCAATGACTCGCCACGATTGCGCGCTGCGCCGCAACCCGTCCCTGCAACGACCTGACCCCCACAACGACCTGATCAGCAACAACGAAAGGTAGTTCAATGAAGAAGATCACCGGCTTCCTGGCCCTCACCCTGGTTGCGGTCTCCCTCAGCGCCTGCGCTTCGGGTAATCCACTGGCCACCCCGACCGCAGGCGGTGGCTCGGCTGCTGGGCAGGCGATCGTCGTCGGTTCGGCCAACTTCCCCGAGAGTGAACTGCTGGCCGAAATCTATGCCGGGGCACTGAAGGCCAAGGGCATCACCGTCACCACCAAACTCAACATCGCCTCGCGCGAAACCTATGTGCCGGCGTTGAAGAACGGCGAGATCGATCTGATCCCCGAATACACCGGGGCGTTCGCCAAGTATCTGAACGCCGATGCCGACACCTCAGACGAAGCCGCAGCCCTGGCCTCCCTGCGGGCGGCGCTGCCAGCGACCTTGCAGGCACTAGAGCCCTCGGCCGCCCAGGACAAGGACTCGATCAGCGTCACCCAGGCGACCGCCGACAAGTATTCGCTGACCTCGATTGAGGATCTGGCGCAATATGCCCCCGAAATGGTGCTCGGTGGCCCGCCGGAGTGGAAAGAGCGCGCCGCTGGCGTCCCCGGGCTGGAGAAGGTCTATGGGTTGCGCTTCAAGGCTTTCAAGCCGCTGGACGTGGCCGGCCCGCTCACCGTCCAGGCGTTGAAGAACGGCCAGGTGCAGGCCGCCAACCTGTTCACCACCGACCCGGCGATCAAGGCCAACGGCTTTGTGGTGCTCGATGACCCCAAGAGCTTCTTCGGTGCGCAGAACGTGATTCCGGTGATCACCAAAGCCAAGGCCACCCCGGAAGCCGTGGCCGCGCTGAACGGGGTTTCGGCCAAGCTCGACACCGACATGCTGGCCACCCTGGTCACCAAAGTGGTGGTCGACAAGGCCGATGCCGCCGATGTGGCCGCCGAATGGCTGAAGGCCAACGGACTGTCCTGACGGCGCACCACCGGCCCGAGGTCACTGACCTCGGGCCGGTAGCGTCCCCAAGCCCCCTCGGGTTAGTGGAGCTTCCCCAGCGCTTCCTCGATGCCGCGGTGGAAGGTTGGATAGGCGTAGATCATTGAGCGCAACTCGGCCAGCGGCACCCGCGCATGGACGGCGACCGCCAGGGCGCCAAGCACTTCGCCACCGGCCGGAGCCATCACGGTGGCACCTACCAGCACGTCCCGCTCGGCGTCAGCAACCAGTTTGATGAAACCCTCATTGCCCACTTTGTGGATCCAGCCACGGGTGGTCGCCGATAACGGCGTGGCGCCGACTGAGACCTTCGTCAGTTGCTCACGGGCCTGGGCCTCGGTGAGGCCGACCGCCCCAATCTCAGGATCGGTGAAGGTGACCCGCGGCAGCGCGTGGTAGGCGGCCGGTGGTCCGGGCTCGCCGAGCAGATCGCGAATCACAATCCCGGCCTGATACATCGCCACATGGGTAAAGGCGCCTTTGCCGGTCAGATCGCCGACCGCCCACACGCCCTCGCTTACCCGACACCGGTGATCGGTCGGTGCCACTCGGGCTGCCGGGTCAACGCCGACGGCGGTCAACCCGACTGCGGCCGGGTCGGCGCGGCGTCCGGTGGCCACCAGGATTCGCTCGGCACTCACCGAAGTGCCATCGGCAAGCCGCACGGTGACTCCAGCACCGGCGGCTTCGACCTGCTCGGCCCCCAGACTGAGGTGCACCTCGACCCCTTCAGCTTCCAGGACGCCCTGGAGAGCGGCGGAGGCTTCGGGCTCTTCCAAGGCCAGCAGTCGCGGCGCGGCTTCGACGAGGATCACCCGGACGCCGAAGCGGGCCAGCACCTGACTGAGTTCACAGCCGATCGCGCCACCGCCGAGAACCACCATCGACTGGGGCAGCGTGGTGGCTGAGACCACTTCCCGATTCGTCCAATAGTCCACGTCGGCCAGGCCAGGAATCGGCGGGATTGCCGCTTTGGAGCCGGTGGCCACCACGATGCCGCGACGCACCCGATAGCTGGTCCCATCGACCTCGACTTCGGTGTCCGAGATCACTTTGCCGCTGCCGCGCACTAGCACCCCACCCTTGTCGGTGAAGCGGCGCGCCGCCACGGTGTCGTCCCAGGCATCGGTGGCCTCATCGCTGATGCGCGCGGCCACCAGCGCCCAATCCGGACGCACTTGGTCGAGGTGTCCGGCCAGGGCGGGCACCCGGTGGGCTTCGGCCAGGGCATCGCTGGCGCGCACCATCATCTTGGTGGGCACGCAGCCCCAATAGGGGCATTCGCCCCCGACCAACTCCCGCTCAATGCCGAGCACCCGCAGGCCGCTTTCGGCCAGCGTGCCGGCGACGTGTTCGCCGCCTGGGCCCAAACCAATCACCGCAACGTCAAAGGTTTGCATGGTTTGAGTGTGGCACTTAGCCCCTCAACAGGCATCAGCGCTATTGCTCAGGTCGGGCGGTAGGCAGCCGTGGCCGGGAAGAACCCCTGGTGTGGGGGTGTTTGGCCTGCTAACAGCTATCAAGGGAGAACGCATGCGTGCCATCTGGAATGGAACCGTGATTGCCGAGAGCGACGACACAGTTGTCGTGGAAGGCAATCACTATTTCCCGGCCGAGTCAGTGCAGGCCGACGTCCTGCGTCCTTCGGCCACCCACACCACCTGCCCGTGGAAGGGCGAGGCGTCCTACTACTCCCTCGAAGTCGGCGAGTTGGTCAACCCAGACGCAGCTTGGTTCTACCCGCAGCCGAAAGCTGCGGCCGCCGAAATTGCTGGCCGGGTCGCGTTCTGGCGTGGGGTGGAAGTCGTCAACTGACCCACCCCTCCGGCGAGGGTGCGAGCTCAGTCGCGGCGGAAGACGGGGGCGCCATCGGTGCAGCTGATCTTCAGATGCACTTCGCCATCTTCGTCCTCGCCCGATCCGGTCTTCTCGAACTCGACTTCAAGCAGTTTGGTGCCCTCGCGCTCGGTTTGCACCTTGTAGCCATCGTTGGGGATGGCGCTGACCAGCGAAACTGCCGACCCTTTACAGGAGGCAGTCACCTTGCCCGGAGACCCACTCCAGCTGGCGGTCTTGGTAGCCGGAGTTGGCTTGGTGCTGGTCGGGCTGTTGCTCGGCTTGCCGGTGGTCTTCGAAGTGGCCGACGGGCCGGTCTGGGACGAGTTGGGGCTAGCGCTCGTGCCAGCGGGGGTCTGGGTGGCGGGCGGCAGCGAGACTGTGGCCGCACTGAGCGGCACGTTCTCACCCACGCTGGCCCCAGTGGAGGAGATGACCCCCCAAGTCAGGGTGGACGCTCCGGCGACAGTGGCCAGCCAGATCAGTGCAATGGCGAGAGGCTGGCGGCGGTTCACCCACCAATCATGACATCCCCCCTCAATTCCGGGTGCTGGAGTACGTTACCGACATGGCGCGGGTGCTGGTGGTTGAGGACGATCCGGCGATCGGTCGGCTGCTGCACCGCAGCCTGACTGATCGCGGTGATGTGGTCACCCTGGCCGCAACCGGGGCCGCCGGGCTCTCGATGGCGCTGCAGGAACAACCCGAAGTGGTGTTACTCGACCTTGGCCTCCCCGACCTCAGCGGCCTGGAGGTACTCACCATGCTGCGCGCGGTCAGCCAGGTGCCGGTGATTGTGGTCACCGCCCAGGACGATGACCACACGGTGGTCCGAGCCTTGGATTCCGGCGCGGACGACTATCTGGTCAAGCCCTTCGGCAGCGAGCAGCTCGCCGCTCGAATTAGAGCCGTCTTGCGCCGCTCAGCCCAGGGCAGCTCGGGGGAGTCAGCCGTGCGAATCGGCGAGTTGGAGATTGACCCGGCCAGCCGACGCGTCCGGGTGGACGGGGAGCAGGTGGAGCTTTCGCGCAAGGAATTCGACCTGCTGTGGCTACTGGCCACCCGTCCCGGCGAAGTGGTCACCAAGCGCGAAATGCTGGCCGGAGTGTGGGGGTTGCCCTTCGGGAACGGCGGCGATCGCACGGTAGACGTCCACCTGAGCTGGTTGCGTCGCAAGCTTGGCGAGAATGCGGCCGAACCGCGCTATCTGCACACCGTCCGCGGGGTGGGGGTGCGGCTAGCGCCGCCCGGATCGGACGACTGATGCGCCGCCAAATCAGTCTGCTGCTGGCGGTGATCAGCACCGCCATCGTGGTGTCCTTCGTGATCCCGCTGCTGCTCCTGGTGCGCACCCTGGCCGAGGATCGGGGGATGGCCGCAGCCAGTCAGCAGGCCAACACCATCGCCGTACTGGTCTCCAGCCTGCATGATGACCCGCGGCTGGCTGAGGTAATCCAGCCCAGCTTGGAGCGCTCCGCAGCTCAAACCAGCGTCGTGCTCGCCGACGGGCAGGTGCTCGGGGTGCGCTGGGACGATGCCGCCACCGACCCGGCCTATCTGCAGGCCAAGCAGGGCCAGGCTTTTTCGGTGCACGACGCCGCTGGCGGACGGGTGTACGTGCCGGTGTTGGTCGACGGCGGGGTAGTGGTGGTGCGCTCGGCGATGACCGCCGACCAACTCGCCGAAGGAGTGCCACTGGCCTGGGCCAGCATCATCGGGCTGGGGCTGCTCCTCAGCGGGGTGGCGGTCCTGGTGGGGGCTCAGGTGGGCCGCGGCATCAGCCGTCCGCTGTTGTCGGTGGCCGAGACCGCCCATCGGCTCCGAGAAGGTGATTTGGCTGCCAGAGCGCCGCTGGCCGGCCCGCGGGAGACAGTCGAGTTGGGCTCGGCGCTCAACGGCCTGGCCGATCGAATCGAGACGCTGCTGACCGCCGAACGTGACAATGTGCGCGGCCTGGCCCATCGGCTGCGTACTCCGGTGACCGCCCTTCGCCTGGAGGCCGAACACGTCAGCGATCCGCAGCTACGCGCCGGCCTGGCCGATTCGGTGGTGGGGCTACAGACCGCGATCGACGAGGTCGTCCGGGAGGCGCAGCGGCCGCTGCGCGAAGATCTACCCGGCTCATGTGACGCCGTTGCTGTGGTGTCGGCTCGGGCGGAGTTCTGGCGGCCGCTTGCCGAAGATCAGGGACGCGCCTTCACCGTCAGTTTGCCTGATGGACGGGTGCGCGTCGGCCTGAGCGCGCTCGACATGGGTGACGTGGTGGACATCTGCTTGGACAACATCTTCGCTCACACCCCTGACGGCATCGCCTTCGCCATCAACCTCTCAGTAGGCATGGGCCGGGTTGAGCTGGCAGTCACCGACGAAGGCCCGGGCTTCCCGGTGAAACCCGGTGAGCCCAAGCCGGGCACCTCGGGAATGGGGTTGCAGATCGTGCGCCGGCTGGTCGAGGCGGCCCACGGAGGGTGCACCACGTCGCCGCCGCGAGCGCACGGGGGACGCGTGGTGATCGAGTTGCCCGAGATTCCACACTGATTCAGCAATCCCTTCGGTGATACGGGTTCCCCGAGCCGGTCGGTCGTGTTAGTCTCAAAGTGATTTAGCACTCGGATTGTTACCCGCAATGGGGCAAGACCTGAGACGCCCCGGGCGCGTCTCGGGTCTTTTTGTTTGCGCCAACGCGGGCCTAGCAGACAAGGAACAGACGATGGAGTCTCCAACTAAAACCGATGCGGCCGCGCAGATCGTCGCGAATGTGGGCGGTGCCGGGAACATCCTCAGCCTGACGCACTGTGCCACCAGGCTTCGCTTCGAACTAGCCGACGCTTCAAAGGTGGACCAGTCCGGTTTGGAGGCCGTGCCCGCAGTGTTGGGGGCCGTCCCGCAATCAGGAGATCGCTACCAGGTCGTGATTGGCGGTGCGGTGCAGACCATGTTCACCAAGATCATGGGCCTGCCCGAGATGGCCAGTGTCGGTAAGGGGACCTCTGATGCCGATGTCAAGGCTGCTGAACGGGCAAAGGCCAGAGGCAAGGTTGCCTGGTTGGACGCCTTCTTCGAGTATCTGTCCGACTCGTTTCGGCCTCTACTAGGGGTGTTGCTGGGTGCGTCGCTGATCATCGCCTTCGCCGCCATCCTCGACGCCTTCGGCGTCATCGACTTCCGCAGTGCCGACAAGCCAGCTGGCTGGATCTTCTGGGACACGATGTGGCGTTCGGTGTTCTACTTCCTGCCGATCATGGTTGCCTACAACGCAGCCAAGAAACTGGAAATTGATCCCTGGGTGGGAGCCACCGTGATGGGCGCGGTGATGACCCCGGAGTTCGCAAAGCTGACCACCGCGGCCACCACGGTCTGCACCAAGAACCCGCTTTTGGGCACCGAGTCGTGTGTGGCCAACATCTTCGGCATCCCGATGCAGCTCAACGACTATGGCGGCCAGGTGTTCGTCCCGCTGATCATGGTGGCGCTGCTGGCCGTGGTCTATAAAGGTTTGAAGAAGATCTTCCCCGAGAACATTCAGATGGTGTTCGTGCCGTTCTTCTCAATGCTGATCATGATCCCGATAACCGCTTTCCTGATTGGTCCGCTAGGCATCTGGATGGGTAACGGTCTGGGTGGGGGACTGGCCTGGCTGAACACCAACGCCCCGTTCGTCTTCGCGATCCTCATTCCGCTGCTCTACCCGTTCTTGGTACCGCTGGGCCTGCACTGGCCGCTGAACGCCCTGATGCTGGTGAACATTCAGACCCTCGGCTACGACTTCATCCAGGGCCCGATGGGCTCGTGGAACTTCGCCTGCTTCGGGGCCACCGCTGGGGTGCTGTTCCTGTCCTGGCGTGATCGGGACATTCAAATGCGTCAGACCGCCACCGGCGCGCTGGCCGCTGGTCTGCTCGGCGGCATCTCCGAACCGTCGCTTTACGGCATCCATTTGCGCTTCAAGCGCATCTACCCGCGGATGCTGGTCGGCTGTCTTGTCGGTGGCGTCACCACCGGTGTGCTTGGTGGCGTGCAGACCAGCGCATTCGCCTTCACCTCACTGTTTACGATCCCGGTGTTCCGGCCAATGTGGGTCTATGGGCTTTCAATCACCTTCGCGTTCTTCACCGCAATGGTCCTGGTGATCATCTCCGACTACCGCACCCCGGAACAGCGGGCCGAGGCCCTGGCCGCTCGCGACCAGGCCGAAGCTGATCTGGCCCAGGAAAAGGCTGGCGGTAAGCCCGCCGCCACCACTGCCACCATGGCTGCGGCCGCGGCGGTCGGCGGCGGCACCGCCACCGCGACCCTGGTGGCCACCGAAGTGGTCGCCGCTCCGGTGGCCGGCAAGGTGGTGCCCCTGATCGATGTCAACGACAAGGTGTTCGCGTCCAAAGCCCTGGGTGAAGGAGTGGGCATCGTGCCGGTGAACGGACGCATCATCGCCCCGGTCTCCGGGTTGGTGGTCACTGCCGCCGAAACCGGGCACGCCTTCGGGATCAAGACCGATGACGGCGTCGAGACGCTGGTGCACGTCGGCATCGACACCGTCCGGATGGCTGGCAAGGGCTTCAAAGTGGCCGTGGTGAAAGACCAGCGGGTCCAAGCCGGGGACCTGCTGGTGGAGGTCGATCTGGCCGAGGTCGAGAAGGCCGGCTTCGATTCGACCACCATCGTGGTGATCACCAACACCTTTGCCTTGGCCAAAGTGACTCCAAGGGATGTTCGCGAGGTGGCCTCCGGCGATCCGGTGATCGACGTCACCCCCTGATGGCAACATCCTTCGGGATACTTGGTGGTGGCTAGCGGCAGGGAGACTGGGCTCGGCATGGAGATACTGCGCGTCTTCAACAACAATGTCGTGCTCGCGGCTGCCGCCGACGGCAGTGAAGTGATCCTGACCGGCCGGGGCCTGGGCTTCCAGGCTCGGCCAGGTCAGGAAGTTGATGCCACCAAAGTCGTGCGCACCTTCGTGCCCACCGACGGCCGCGACCCCGATCACTTGGCCCAGCTGCTGGCTGGGATCCCGCCCGAGCACATCAGCCTGGTCATCGCCGCGGTGGCCGACGTCGGCTTGGACGTGCTGTTGCGCAACCCGGCGCTGGTGATCGCCCTGGCCGATCACGTGAGCTTCGCCTTGAAGCGTCAACTGGCCGGGTTGGTGCTGGACTACCCGCTACAGGCCGAAGTGCAGCATCTGTACGCCGAGGAGTACCGCCAGGCGGACGCGCTGCTCGGTGCGATCAACGACCGCGCCGGGACGGTGCTGCCGCCGGCGGAAGCGGTCGGGCTGGCATTGCACCTGGTGAATGCGGGTTTCGCCACCGGTGATCTCTCCTACACCTACACGATGACCGGGCTGATTCAGCAGATGGTCGCGGTGATCGAGAAGACCTTCGCGCTGCAGCTTGGCGCCGACAGTGTGAGCGTGGGCCGGTTTATCACCCACCTGCGTTACCTCTTCGTCCGGATCCATCAGCACAAGCAACTCGATGCTGAACACACCGGAATCGGGGTGGCCATCCGGGCTGCCTACCCCGAAGCGGTGGAATGTGCGATTCGCCTGGCTGCGCTGTTGGAACTGCGTCTAGGGTCGACGCTCACCGATGACGAGATCTCCTATCTGGCGCTCCACGTGGCCAGGGTGGCGGCCGATCCCGCCTGAGCCTCCGGGCGGGAGTCGGCCGATTTGGCCGCCGAATAGGGTGTCGGTTGTGGCTGGGCTGAATTGGGGTCGGAGGGCATTGCGGGCGGTGCTGCTGGTGCTCGGCGCGGCGTTCACCGCCAACGCGATCTGGCTGGCCCTGACTGCCAACCTCACCATCGGCACCGGGCTGGCCGCACTGTTGGGGCTCGGATTCGCGGCCTGGGGTCTCTGGTTCGACCGCGCCCGGTGGCCGGTGGTCCTAGCCGCTTCGCTGGCGCTGGCTGGGTTGGCCGGGCTGTCCGGCTTCCTGGTGGTCTACGGCAGCCAGCAGAGCGCCACCTACGACGAAGATGCGGTGATCGTGCTCGGCGCTGCCGTCCACGGTGACGAGCTCTCCCGCACCCTGGTCGGACGCCTGGATGTGGCCCTGGCCTACCACCAGCGCAACCCGTCGGCGCTGATCGTGGTCAGCGGTGGCCAAGGGCCCCAGGAGAATCTGCCCGAAGGCGTGGCCATGGGTGCCTACCTCACCGAGCACGGCGTGCCGACCGAACTGGTCGTGGTCGAAGACAAAGCCACCTCAACTGAGGAGAACTTCGCCTTCGCCAAAGCGCTGCTCGACTCTCGGCTGTCCGCGGGCTACCAGGTGGTGCTGGTCACCGACGAGTTTCACGTCTATCGAGCCACCTGGATCGCCAAACGGGCCGGTCTGACCGCGAGCCACCTCGGCCGGGCCACCCCCTGGTATTTCTGGGCGGCCAACTTCGGCCGAGAAGACCTGATGGTGATCAAGCTGTGGGTCACCGGCTCCTGACCGCACCTGCACCGGTTGCCCGCCACCTGCGGAAACCATCACCAAAGCCCGCCCTGCTGGTAGCCGGTCTGGTTAGCTGAAGACCCCGGGTAGAAGGAGACGTCGTGGTCCCCACAGAGTCGGCGCACAGCGGTAGTGGATGGGCGGGCGCCGTGGCGACCAGCCGCTTCGGAAAGCGTCGGCCAATGGCCGCGCTGGTCTGGGCGCTTTCGGTGCTAGTGCTCGCCGCTGGCTGTGGCGCGCAGCCGCCCTACCCGACCGGGTCTGCGGCCGTGACCACTGACGCGCCGCCCGGAGTGGTGGTCACCCTGGATCCGACGGTGATTTCCGGAGTTGAGTCCAGCGTCGAAGAGGGGCTCAAGGCCGGGCAATACCTCTACCTCAGCCTGCCCAAGGTGCCGGGGGCGCTGCCTTGGACCAAAGTGCTGCGCACTGAGCTGGAGCCGCAGGTGCAACGGTTCAAGGAGTTGGCCCCAGGCACGCCCAAGCCGCCCTACCCGGAGTTGTCGGTGACCTGGGGCCTGGTCGGGGCCTCACCGAAGGCAATCGGGGTGCGGCTGTCGACCGTTGAACTGGCCACGGATCAGACCTTCTCCGGCAAAATCCAGATCGCCTGGTGGGATCCGGCCATCGGTGCGGAACGACCGTCGCAGGACCTGATTGCCCCGGACGCCTCGCAGACCTTTTTTGACCGGGTGCGAGCGGCCGCCAAGACCAATACCGACCTCGACGCGGACACGCTCGCCAAAGAGTTTGATGGCGACTGGGAAGGGATCGACGGCGTCGGTTTCACCACCACCGGCCAGCTCTGGGTCGAGTTCGACCGCAGGCAGATCAATCAGTTGGAGAAGCCGATCGCGGTGACGTTGTCAGGCGAGGGGTTGCTGTCTGATTTCGGCAAGCTGGCTCGTGCCGCAGCCGTGACACCCAGCGACCCGGCCTTGGGTGGCGCTACCCCCACTTCGGCGACGACCCACTCGACCAAGCCCACCACGGCCACCCCGTCGACCAAGCCGACCACCCAGACACCGACCGCCAAGCCCACCAAGCCGAGTCCGTCGGTGAACTGCGCCAAGCTGAAATGCGTGGCCCTCACCTTCGATGATGGACCAGTGGCAGGCACCGCCCAGCTGTTGGACGTGCTCAAAGAAAAAGGGGTCTCAGCCACTTTCTTCATGGTCGGCAGCAACGCCGCCATGCATCCGGCGCTGATCCGGCGGATGGTCGCCGAAGGTCACGTCATCGGCAACCACACCTGGGATCATCCGCAGCTAACCCGTCGTAGCGTTGAATCGATCACCAGCGAGCTGAACCGCACCTCCGATGTCATCGTCAAAGCCGGCGCGCCCAAACCAACGCTGATGCGTCCGCCTTACGGGGCGACCAACGCCACGGTGAGCCAGGTGGCAGCGGAACTGGGCCTGGCGCAGATCCTGTGGAATGTTGACCCGTTGGACTGGAAAGACCGCAATAGCGCCACGGTGACCAAGCGGGTGTTGGCAGCTACCCGCAGCGGGTCGATCGTGCTCTCCCACGACATCCACCCAACAACCCGGGCCGCCTATGCCGCAATCATCGACGGATTGCGGGCCAAGGGCTTCACCTTGGTGACGGTGCCGCAGCTGCTTGGCACCACCAAGCCCGGCCACAAGTACTACCACCGCTAGCCACTTCGGCCAGCCCACCACCCTCGGCAAGTACGATGGCGGTAGCAATCCACAGGAGTCGAATGACCAGTCAGCGCAGGCGAGCCGTTCAGGGGGCACTGAGTGCCGCCGTCGGTGGCGTCGGCTTGGCCGGGGTCGGCCCGCTGCTTCGGGTGGTGGCTGACCCATCGGTTTGTCTGGGGTTGTCGCCGGAACAAAGCTGGATCGGCCTGCACCTGCACCTGATTGCCGAAAGCGCAGCCTGCGCTCAGGGTGGCTATTTGGCCACCAGCAGCCTGGCCCCAGTGGTGAGCTTCACTTTCGCAGTCTCGCTTTCGGTGCTGACCGTCGGGCTCGCGACCGTGCTGATTGGTTTGGGTGCGGGCATCGCCCTGCGGCGGGTAACGCGGCGGGTCGGCTCGTGGTTCCGCCGCTGGCTGCCGGTGCCGACCGTCGGTTTGCCGGCTCTTCGACCAGTCCCGATTCCCGTCCGTAACCAGCCGCATCGTGCGCAGCTGGCTCATCTGCCGTCCCAGCGACGCGGACCGCCCGGCGCCCACTGCTGACCACCGCTGCCCGCTAGGCGCCTGAATCGCCACGGCCGGTGCAGCACACCCTGCCGGTTTCTCGGCCGCTGCTGCGGCGCAGGCCGGCCAACCCAAATCAGACTTTCAGATCAGGAGAAACCCATGAGCAAGCAAGAGCCCACCCGGCAGCCGTCCGATCCGACCAGCAAGCGCCAGCAACTGCGGCTGGAACAGGAGCGGGCAGCGAAGGAACAGCGAGTCCGCAATATCATCACCTACGTCGCGGTCGGCCTCGGCGCGATCGCACTGATCGGCGGCATCATCTGGGCGGTGTTGACCTACGGCTCCCAAGCCACCAAGCCGATTGCGGTCAAGGTCAACACGGAATACACCGTGATGGCCGGTAAGGCCGATGCGCCGGTGATCATCGACATCTACCAGGACTACATCTGCCCCTACTGCGGCCAGACTGAGCAGGCCAATAGCGCCGATCTGGATGCGCTGGTTGCCTCCGGTGAGGCGGCAGTGCGGATCCATCCGATGAACTTCCTCGATGACGCCTCCATGGGAACCAAATACTCCACTCGGGCAGCCAACGCCCTAGTGAGCGTGGCCAAGGCTGAGCCCGACAAGATGATGGCCTTCAACTCGGCGCTGTTCGCCAACCAGCCCGAAGAGAACACCACTGGGCTGACCGACGAGGAAATTGCGCTGCTGGCCACCCAAGTTGGGGTGACTCAGGCCACCATCGACACCTTCGCCAGCCTCACCTATGCCGACTTTGTGACCAGCTCAACCAACGCGGCCTTCACCGATGGAATCCAAAGCACTCCCACGGTGCTGATCAATGGAACCCAGTTCGAAGGCAACCTGTTGACGGCCGGTCCGCTGAAGGCTGCGGTGCAGGCCGCCGCGGCCAAGTGATGGACGCCCTGGAGCGTTTGCACCGTTTTCGTCAGACCGATGCCTGGTTGTATTCGGTGATTCTGGCTGCGGCCGGGCTCAGTCTGGTGGCCTCCTTCGTACTTTCGGTGGACGCCCTCCTCTTGGCGGCCAACCCACAGGCCGCATTGGGCTGCAATATCAACCAGGTGCTCAGCTGTGGGGCAGTGGGGGTGTCCTGGCAGGCGAACCTGCTGGGCTTCCCCAACGCCTTCCTCGGCTTGATCACTGAGCCGGTGTTCATCACCGTCGCCCTGGGCGGAATCGGTGGGGCCCGGTTCAGCCGCGGCTTCATGTTGGGCGTCCAAGGAGTTGCCGTCTTCGCGCTGGGCTTTGCCTATTGGCTCTACAGCCAGTCGATGTTCGTGATTGGTGCGTTGTGCCCCTGGTGCTTGGTGGTCACGCTCTCCACGACGGTGCTGTTCGCGGCCGTCACTCACCTGAATATTCGTGACGACAACTTGTTCTTCCCACCACGGGTGCAGCAGGGGCTGGAGACCTGGCTGCGCCTGGGCCTGGATCTGCTGCTGGTCGTCCTGGTGCTCTTTGTACTGATCGCGATGGTGGTGGTGAAGTACGGCGCGGCCCTGCTCGCCTGAGCCGCATCCATGCGGCCTCGGCAGTGATGCAGCCCTGGGCTGGGCGCATTAGTGCCCAGCCTGGGAAGGTTCGCCGCAGCGTAGGCTCTTTACTGACCGGTCGGTAAGGAGATGGCAAATGGCGCAGGCCCCACGCAACCAGGTACTCGCGGTGCTCTTCGTGGGCGTGCTGATGGGGGCGATCGATATTGCGATCGTCGGCCCGGCGCTGCCAGCGATCCAGGCTCAGTTCGAGCTGGATTCGCGGGCGGTTTCGTGGATTTTCAGCATCTACGTGCTGGCCAACCTGATCGGCACCCCGCTGATGGCCAAGCTCTCGGACAACTTCGGCCGCCGGGCGATCTACCTGCTTGATGTCGCCCTGTTCGCCGTCGGCTCGTTGGTGGTGGTGCTGTCCGGTATCAGCGGCGGCTTCGCGCTGCTGTTGGTCGGTCGAGCCATCCAGGGCTTCGGTGCTGGCGGCATCTTCCCGGTGGCCAGCGCGGTGATTGGCGACACCTTCCCGCCCGAACGGCGTGGCGGGGCGCTGGGCCTGATCGGGGCCGTGTTCGGCATCGCCTTCGTGATCGGCCCCATCCTGGGCGGGCTGCTGCTGATGCTGGGCTGGCAGTGGCTGTTCGGCATCAATCTGCCGATTGCCGCCGTCGTGATGGTGCTGGCCTGGCGAGTGCTGCCGCACCAGCGCCTTCAGCAGGGCGTCGGCTTCGATTGGCTGGGCATGACCTTGCTGGCCGGAGCCCTGGGCAGCCTGGCCTATGGCCTGGTGAGCATCGATGTCGCCAACTTCGGGGCTTCGCTGGCCAG
This sequence comes from Propionicimonas sp., assembly GCA_013791955.1. Lineage (GTDB taxonomy): Bacteria > Actinomycetota > Actinomycetes > Propionibacteriales > Propionibacteriaceae > Propionicimonas. The sequence continues at coordinate 1,494,228 of VMSW01000007.1, read as the reverse complement.
CGCCGGTGTCTGGGGTTGGCTGCTCGTCTCAGCCAGCTGCTGGGTGGCCCTGATCGCAGTCGAGCGTGGCGCGGCCAATCCGGTCTTTCCGATCGCACTCTTCGCCCGGCGCCAACTGAGGTTGGGCTACACCCTGACTGCCGGAGCTGGGCTGGGCGAGGCCAGCTTGGTGTTCATGCCCTCGCTGGCGGTGGCCGCGTTGGGCGTCAGTTCCGGGGTGGCGAGCTTCCTGCTGATGCCGGTGGTGTTGGCGATGAGCGTTGGCTCCCCACTGGCTGGCCGGATGCTGGACCGCTTTGGGTCGCGGACGGTGATCGTGGTCGGAGTGGCGATCATGGCCGTCGGCATGCTCCTGCTCAGCCAGACCGCAGGCGTGCTGGCGATGTTCATCGTCTCGGGGGTGCTGATCGGGTTCGGGATGTCGGCCCTGCTGGGCGCCCCGATTCGCTATGTCACTTTGAACGAGACCACGGCGGCCGAACGGTCCTCAGCCCAAGGGCTGGTGAACACCTTCACCAGCGTCGGGCAGCTCCTCGGCGCTGCTTTGGTCGGCGCGGTGGCGGCCTCATCCAGTCAGTTGGGTGACGGCTACCGCAGCGCCTACGCCTTCGTTGGTGTCCTCGGCGTGGCCCTGTTGGTGGCCGCGGTGATGCTGAAGTCCCGTGCCGATGAGGCCAAACCAGCCCCAGTTGCCGAGACTGCGACCAATGCGTGAGCGCATCCTCGAGGTAGCCACCGCGCACTTCGTCGCCCGCGGCTACGACGGGGTGTCGATGCGCGAAATCGCCGACGACTGCGGCATCACCAAAGCCGCGCTCTACTACCACTTCGCGGGGAAGTCAGCAGTGCTGAACGCGATCTTCACCAGCTACCTCGACGAGATCGCTGAAGTCGTGCAGGCCAGCTCGGCTCACGGCGCCGGTGAGGTGCGGTTGCGCTGGTTTGTCACCGAACTGTTCGCGCTGCCCCCGCAGCGCCGGGCGATCATGCGCCTGGCCATGCACGACGTGGGCCAACTCGATCCAGAGTTCCGGGCGGAATTCGGTCGGGCCTATCGAGGCCGCTTCCTTGATCCGCTGCAGCAGTTGGTGGTCGAGGGGGTGGCTGCCGGCGAGTTCGTGGCCAAAGACCCGGCACTGGTCGTCCGGGTGCTGCTCGGCCTGCTCTATCCCTTCTTCGCCCCGCCGGTCGCAGGTGCGGCCCAACCGGAGCCAATCGAAGATCTGCTCGACATCATCTGCGACGGGCTGGTGCGCCGATGAAGACCAGCAGAGTCGCTGCGGTAGTGCCGGTGTTGGCAAGTCTGGTCGGGTGCTCAATGCTCAGCCCGGGCCTGTTGCCCGTCCGTCCAGTCGATTCGGGACCTTTCGCCGCCGCGGTCGAGGCGGGCAGCGGCGCGGTCGGCAAGGTGAGCGGTCAGAGTTGCGGTGGTGGGACGGTGGTCGGCACGGCCTTCTTCGTTGGCGACCGGCTGGCAGTGACCGCAGCCCACGTGGTCGGCGGGGCGCGCCGGGTGGAGGTGCGGTTCGACACCGGGGTGATCAACGCCGAGGTGATCGGCCGCGATCCGGGCGAGGACACTGCGTTGCTCCGGCTCGCCAGCGCACCCAGGCAAACCCCACTGACCCTGACCGCCGCGCCGCTGAATGTCGGCGCCGAAGTGGTGATGTTGGGTTACCCGATTCCACAACCGGGGTTGGTGATCACCGGGGCCCGAATCACCGCGGTCAACGAGACTGCCCGACTCGACGGCCAGCTCCTGACCAACCTGATCGCCGCTGACGCCGAGGTGCCGGTGGGCACCAGCGGCGGCCCAATCATCGACGCGGCTGGCACGGTGCAGGCCATGGCCAATGCCTCAATGCCCGGACGGGGCGGCCGGGACAGCTCAGCCACCGTGACCCTGGCCATCCCAGCCGAACGGTTGGCGGCCAAGGTCGCCGCCTGGCGCGACAACCCAGCGCTGGGCTGCGGTTAGGCCAACACGTCCGCGAGCTTGGTGTAGCCCAGCCCGAAGGCTTCGGCCACCGCGCCGTAGGTGATCTGGCCCGCAGTGGTGTTCAGCCCCATCGCCAGTGAGGGGTTCTCCACACAGGCCCGCTGCCAGCCTTTGTCGGCCAGCTGCACGGCATAGGCCAAAGTGGCGTTAGTCAAGGCCCAAGTCGAGGTATTCGGCACCGCGCCGGGCATATTGGCCACGCAGTAGAACACCGAGTCGTGGACGGTGAAAGTCGGTTCGGCGTGCGTCGTCGGTCGGCTGTCTTCGAAGCAACCGCCCTGGTCGATGGCTACGTCCACCAGCACCGAACCGGGCTTCATCGCGGCTACTAGCTCATTTGTGACCAACTTGGGCGCCTTGGCGCCGGGAATCAGCACCGTGCCGATCACCATGTCAGCGGCCAGCACCTGCTCCTGAATCGCCAGCCGGGAGCTGACGATGCCGTGCACCCGGTTCCCGTAGCGCCAGAAAGTGGTGCGCAGCTTCTCCAGGTCGGTGTCCAAAATGGTGACGTCGGCTCCCATACCCAGGGCCACGTTGGCTGCGTTCTGGCCGGCAGTGCCACCGCCCAACACGACGATCTTGGCGTTGGCCACTCCGCCCACGCAGCCCATCAGCACACCGCGGCCGCCCTGGGCTTTCATCATGGAGTGCGCGCCGACCTGGGGGGCCAGGCAGCCAGCCACTTCGCTCATCGGGTAAAGCAGCGGCAGTAGCCCGTTCGGCAGCTGCACAGTCTCGTAGGCGATCGCGGTCGTGCCAGCGTTCAGCAGCGCATCGGTGCCTGGACGGTCCGCGGCTAGGTGCAGGTAGGTGAACAGCAGCAGGTCATCGCGCAGGAATCCGAATTCGGAGGCGATCGGCTCCTTCACCTTCAACACCATCTCGCCGATGGCCCAGGTTTCGGCCGCGGTGGGCACAATCTGGGCGCCCTGGGCGATGAACTCCGCATCAGAGATGGAGGAGCCAAGGCCAGCGCCGGCCTGGATAAACACCTGGTGCCCGTGGGCAACTAACTCCGCCACGCCGACCGGGGTGATGGCCACCCGATACTCGTGGTTCTTCACTTCGGCAGGAACGGCGATGCGCATGTTCGTTCTTTCGGTCGGTGCGGACGATTCGCAGGCCAAGTCTCTCACTGCTGCGGGGGTGCTTGCGGGTGGTCGAAGCGAATCTGGATTCGTAATAGACTTGACTCCAAACGTGCTCCGGGGTCGGTGTAATTCCGAACCGGCGGTGATAGTCCGCGACCCGGCTCGTCGCAGGTGGTGACACCTGAGTTGAGCCGGTTGACCTGGTGGAATTCCAGGGCCGACGGTGAAAGTCCGGATGGGAGGCAGCACGCAGCGTCGCCACGCGTCTGATCGCGTGGGCGACTTGCTTGCGCTCCCACAAAAACACCGCCTCGGACTTGGCTGAGGTGGAGGTTTGATGAGACGCGAGGCGATCGCCCCGGTCGCTCTTGGGGTGTTGTTGCTGGCCGGCTGGGCAATAGCCGCTGGGCCGGGCACCCCCTTGCTGCCTACCCCCGCCGCCGTCGGACTTCGGCTGGTGCTGGATCTGGGCACCGCCAACTTCTGGAGCTACCTGGGTGTGACGGTGGTCGAAGCCTTTGGTGGAGTGCTAGTTGGCGTCGCTGTCGCGCTGCCGCTTGCCGTTGTGATCCACAGCTCACGCTGGGCGGCGGCCGCGGTGAATCCCTTCCTCGGTGCCACCCAGGCGATTCCGGCCATCGCGCTGGCGCCGCTGCTGGTGCTCTGGCTCGGCTACGGCCTTGGTCCAGTGATCGTGCTGTGTGCCCTGATCGTGTTCTTCCCAATCCTGATCGGCGCCGTGGTCGGCCTGCGCCACGTCGATGCTGATGTGGTTGATGCCGCCCGAATGGATGGCGCCGCCGGCTGGCAGCTGATTTGGCACGTGGAGTTGCCGATGGCGCTGCCGTCCATCCTCGGCGGGCTGCGCAATGGGGTCGCGCTGGCCATCACCGGTGCCATCGTCGGCGAAATGGTGATGGGCGGAAATGGCCTCGGCACCGTCTTGAACGTCCAGCGCAACAGCATCGATACCGCCGGAATGATGGCCACCATCATCTGGCTCGCCCTGCTCGCTTCCGCAGCTTTCGTCGCCGTCCTGGTGGCCGAACGTAGTTCCCGCATTGTCTCCTCGCTGAACACCCGATCCGAAAGGTAGCGATGAACCGCCTGATCCTGACCCTCGTGGCCACCCTGGCTGTGGCCCTCACCGGCTGCGCTTCACCCACCACGCCGACCAACTCGACCGGCATGCCGGCCCCCACCATTGGGCTGACCTACATTCCCAATGTGCAGTTCAGCCCCTTCTACGTTGCTGAGACTGAAGGGGCCTACACCAAAGCCGGGGTGAAGCCCGTCCTGCGCCATCACGGCACCTCGGAGGGCTTGTTCACCGCGCTGGTCTCCGGCAACGAGCAGTTCGTGGTCGCTGGCGGCGATGAGGTGCTTCAGGCGCGCTCCCAAGGGATGGATCTGCTCGCAGTCGCGGCCTACTACCGCACCTACCCGGTGGAGTTGATCGTGCCCGAGGCTTCGGCAATCAAGTCGCTGGCCGACTTGAAGGGCAAGACCATCGGCCTCCCCGGTAAATACGGCGAGAGCTGGTTCGCCCTGCTGGTGGCGCTGGGTTCGGCCGGACTGACGGAGGCCGACGTCACCGTCGCCGAGATCGGCTACACCCAGGTGGCAGCCCTGACCACCGGGAAGGTGGACGCCATCGTGGGATTCAGTAACAACGATGCGGTGCAGTTCGCGCTGGCTGGCACCGCTGTTCGCGGACTCCCGATTTCCAGTGGGACGGTTCCGCTGGTGCCGACCACCCTGGTCACGACGACCAGCTACGCCAAGGCCAACCCTGAGGTGGTCAAGGCCGTCGTGGCCGCGACGATGGCTGGCATCAGCTCGGTGGTGGCCGACCAGGCCAATGCCATGAAGGTCTCGGCCAATTACGTCCCCGACCTAACCACGGCGGCTGGCGCCAAGGCCGCCGAGGCCACCCTGGCTGCGACTGTGCCGCTGTGGACAACGGCTGACGGGTTGGTTGATCCGACGCTGGATTCTGGGCAATGGGTGGCGATGGCCGACTTCATGGCGCAGCAGAAACTCACTACCAGTCGTCAAGATCCGAATCTCGCAATGAGCAATGCGTTCCACTGATCACCTATTGACTCGCCAGCGGCTATAACCTGTTGCAGGCTGATCCGATCAGCCTGCAACGAGGAGGGCGATGAGCGAGCACCAGGTGCCGGGCTGGGATGAGTATTTTCTCAATATCGCCCAGGCGGTCTCTGCGCGCGCCAAGTGCACCCGCCGAAAGGTCGGCGCGATCATCGTGATGGATCGGCGCATCATCGCCACCGGCTACAACGGGGCTGCGCCAGGTCGTCCGGACTGTCTTGAAGGGGCCTGTCCCCGAGGTCAGCTCGGCTACGACCAGGTGCCTGGCCTCGGCGACTATGACCGTCCCGGCACGGACGGGTTCTGCATCGCCATTCATGCTGAAGTTAATGCGTTGCTGTTCGCCACCCGCGATACCAAGGGTGCGACGGCATTTATCACCGACCCGCCGTGCCCGGGGTGCCGCAAGGCGCTCGCTGCAGCCGGTATCGTGCGGGCGGTCTGGTCAACTGGCGAGCACGACGCCGACCAGTTGGTGGACTGGAGCCGATAGGGCACAAATGAAACCGAATCTGCAGACTGGTCAGCTCACCGCGTGGGTCGAACGCGGCGTCGCGCTGTTCTGTCTGGGTACCTTGATCCCGGCCGCTTTTGGGGCTGCCGCGCAGATCCCCTTCCTGGCGCCGTGGTGGACGATCACTATTGGCGGCGGCATCGTCGTCACCTCGATCGGCATGATGATCTTCAGTTTCCTTGGTCGCCGACTGCGCGCCTGGGCGCTGGTTTACGTGGCGCTGGTCTCCATCGGCCTGATCACCTGGCCGATTGCCTGGCAGTCCAGCGCTCCAGCGACGTCCAGCCCCTGGCTTTGGGTCTGTTTGGGCGTGGCCGCAGTCTGTCTGGCAGTGACCAGCGGCACCGCCTGGGGTTTCGGGTACGCGATCGCTGCGGGGCTGCTGTTCGCGGTGGTGCGGATGACTCCATCGGGTCAGGGCGCCCCCTTGCTGGGCGCGGTCCAGGACATGATCGTGCTGGTGATGAACTCCTCAGTGGTGATCGTCGCGCTCGGAGTGGTGGGTAACGCCTTCAAGAGTCTGGACGAAATCGAGTACGCCTCCCAGCGGGAAGCGACCGCTGCGGCAATCGATGAGGCGTTGCTGGAAGAGCGCCACCGCCTCGACGGCATCGTTCACGACGAGGTGATGACCACCTTGGTGGCCGCAGCGCAGAATCCCAATGACGCCCTCGTGGCCACCCAAGCTCAACGCGCGGTTGACCGATTGGCCGAAGCCGAGGCGCCCGCAGAGGCCCGACTACCGGTCACCGGCGACCAGCTGACCTGGTTGGTGACTGATGTGGTCAGCGCGCTGGTGCCGCAGGCCAAGGTCACCTCCAGCCTGGACGAGTTGGCCGTGCCTCAGCAGGTCGCCAGCACTTTGGGCATGGTGGTCCGTGAGGTGGCCCTCAATGTGGCCAAGCACTCCAACGCCACCAATGTGGAGGTTCGACTGACCAGCCCCACCCCGGGCGAGGTGTTGATCTCCTTTGCTGACGACGGTGTTGGCTTCGATCCCGAGCAGGTGCCCAAACGCCGCCTGGGGCTACAGGTTTCGGTGGTCTATCGGATGTGGGCCATCGGCGGGCACGCCGAAATCCTGTCCAAGCCGGGTAGAGGTACCACGGTCAACCTCAGCTGGGGTTCGACTGGCGAACTGCCCAAAGTGAGCTATGAGCCCGAAGTCAAGGAGCATCGTCCCCGGCGGATGCCGGAGATTCCCGAACTGACCCGTCCGTCCCTGGTGCGGCTGGTGTGGATCGTGGTGTTGCTGCAGTTCCTGCTGGGCTGGACCAGTCTGGATCGAGTTACCACTGCCTGGCCGGTGTTCCTCGCGCAGGTGCTCGCCGTGTTGGCCACCCTGCTCACGCTGAGGCGCTCAGAGCAGAACCCGATGAAAGCCAGCTCGGCGATCATGGTGATCGGGCTGCTGATGGGCCTGACACTGCTGGTGCAGTCGGTGCTGCCGCGCGGCGACTGGCCCGGGTATGCAACCTGGCACAGCACGGTGGTGATGGTGCTGTTGGTTGCGGTGCTGGTGCGCGGACAAGAGCGAATCGCCTGGATCGGCGTCGGGCTCTACGCCATGGTGTCGGCCGTCTGGGCCATCACCCAGGGCCTGGGGGCCGGCGATGTGCTGCGAGTGGGCTTCGGGCCGTTCTCCTGGATGTTGGTCGCCCAACTGCTCCAGACTTGGATGATCGAGATGGCGGATCGAATGGGAGCGTCGCGGCGATCCTCAGCTGCGGCCAACAAAGCGATTGCCCAGAGCTTCTCCAAGATGGTGCTGCGTGATGTTTGGCTGACCCAGCTGCGCGCGCAGGTGGGTCCGCTGCTCAATCGAATCGCCGACACCAACTACGACCTCACCGAGGCCGAGCGCGACGCGTGCCTCTCGCAAGAGAGCCGACTGCGCGATGCCATGCGGGCTGGCAACCTGGTCACTGAGCTCACCTCTGATGCCATTGAGGTGGCCCGTGGCCGTGGCGTTGACGTCCGGCTGGTCGACAGTCGGGGCACCCGGCTACCCGAGGACGTCCGGGTGGCTCTCACCCAGCACTTGGGCCGGTTGCTGACCGACTCCAATACCAAGCGGGTGGTGGCCAGAGCCGCCCCCGAAGGATACGAAGACGTGGTCACAGTCCTTGCCGTTCGTGAAGACGGCACCAGCGAATTGGTTGGTCTGGACGCCCGTGGCCAGGTGAACACACGTTAGGCTTTCGCCCATGATCAACACCGCGGTAATCGATGACCACGAGGCAATTCGGATTGGCATGTCCGCCGCCCTGAGAGCGCACCCTGGGCACCAGGTGACCCTCGTCGATGGTGCTGCGACGGTGGATGAGTTCCTCGGGCGCATGCCCGACGCCGATGTGGTGTTGCTTGACCTGCAGTTGGATGACAGCTCTGACCCGCTGGTGAACGCCGAGCGACTGATCGAGGCCGGCTACAAGGTGCTGGTTTACTCCATCGCTGACAACGTGCGGCTGCTGCGGCGGGCGCTGGCTGGCGGTGCCGCTGGCGTGTGTCGCAAAGCGGAGCCGCTTTCGGTGACCATCTCCTCGATTGAGGCGGTTGCTGAGGGGCAGGTGGTGATCAGCCAGGAGATCCTGGCCGCCATCGAGGGCGACGCTTCCTACGTCGCGGCGAACCTCGGGCCGCGCGAGCGCGAAGTGCTGGCTCTCTATGCTGGTGGGTTCGAGGTGCCGGAGGTTGCTGAGCGGCTAACCATCACCGAGAACAGCGTCAAGGAATACCTCAAGCGCATCCGGGTGAAGTACACCAACGTGAACCGTCCGGCGGCCAGCAAGCTGGATCTCTTCCGCAGGGCCATCGAGGACGGCATTGTGCCGCCGGTGGAGCCGCACCAGTAGTCAACACAGGGAACACCCGGGTCGATTGGATCGACCCGGGTGTTTTGTGGGAACTACTTTGTGGGAACTTCTGGGTGGACTCAGTACCAGCCGTGGGACTTCTTGAACGACCAGGCTGAACACGGGGTGCCGTACCGGTCCTTGACGTACCAAAGGCCCCAGGTGATCTGAGTGGCCGCGCTGGTACGCCAGTCCGAGCCGAATAACGCCATCTTCTTGCCCGGCAGCGCTTGGGGGATGCCGTAGGCAGTTGAGGTGGGGTTGTCGGCGGTGACGATCCAGCGGCTTTCTCGCATGATGATCTTGTCGTAGCAGGCGAACTGGGCTTGGCCCCAGTCGTACTTGTTGGCCATCATCTGCCGGGCGATCTCTCGCGGGTCAGTGGTGCCGGGCTCGTAACCCAGAGCTTTGATGCGCTGTTGATGGCGGGCCACCATGCCGGCTGCACCCAAGGAAATCGCCTGATTCTGTTCGTTCAGCAGGTCGGCGCGATAGGCGGCCAACTCGGCGACGTCTGGGTCGGTTTGGTCAAACGCATTGGCCGTAGCCGGGGTTGAGGGCACGAGCGAAACGATGGCCATCGCGGCCACCGCCCCTAGCTTGAGCCACCTCGTCATCCCCACGCCTGAAGTGTTCCACACCTTTTCTCAGGTTTTCCTCAGGTGAGCGGTTATCCCTAGGCGTGGACACTTTTTGTCGGTTCACGCTCGAACCCAAGTTGCAGCTCGGCGCGCATTAGGGTGGCTGGATGCACCTTAAGCAGCTCGCGGGTGAGGAACTGATCGCCGGCATCGCCGCCGCGCTCGACGGTGGAGCTGCGGTGGCGCCCCAATGCGAACCGCGCCTGCAAGCTGCGCTGGGGCTTGATCAGCCGGTAGTCGAGGCGGACGCTGCGCTCATCGTCCCTACCTCAGGAACCACCGGCGCGCCCAAGGCTGTGGTGCTCTCGGCAACGGCGATCAGGTTCGCCGCGAATGCCACTCACGAACGGCTGGGCGGAGTCGGGGATTGGGTTTGTGCCCTGCCCACCCAGCATGTAGCCGGGCTGATGACCATCGCCAGGGCGGTAGTCGGTGGTAGCGCCGTGCGCCAAGTCCGCGCCGATCTGGCCGATCTGCCAGCGGCACACACCCGCACCTATGTGTCGCTGGTAGCGGCCCAACTTGATCGGGCGCTGGCCCAACAGGCGCTGGCCGAGCGCCTGGCCAGCTATGCGGCAGTGCTGCTCGGCGGTAGTGCGATTCCGAAGCCACTGTTGGCCCGAGCGGCCGCAGCTGGGCTCAAGGTGGTGACCACTTACGGGGCCAGCGAGACCTGTGGGGGCTGTGTCTATGACGGCGATCCGCTGAGCGGGGTTCGCGTCGAATTCGACGATGAGCGCATCTGCCTGGGTGGGCCGATGGCGTTCAGTGGCTACCGGTTGCGTCCCGAGCTGACCGCCGAGGTGCTGCGTGGTGACCTGGTGGTGACTAACGACCGGGGCCGACTGGTCGCCGACCGGCTGGAGGTACTGGGGCGCTTCGATGATGTGGTCATCTCGGGCGGGGAGAAGGTGGACCTCGCCGCCGCCCAGCTGATCTGTGATGCCGAGTTCGGATCGGCCGAGGCTGGCGCGCCAGTGTTGCTGGCCCTGCCCGATGAACGATGGGGGGTTCGCATCGTGGCAATCAGCGTTGGGGCGCTTGACCTGGCTGAGGTGCAGACCCGGCTCGCGGGACGGCTTGGCCGGGCGGCCACGCCCAAGGAATTGCGACAAATACCCGAGATGGCGTACACATCCCTAGGCAAGATTGACCGCGGCGCGCTGAGACGAGCCTGGGAGCAGAAGGGCGAGCATGGCGACGTTGGCTGAGTGGGTCGAAGGTGCCCGCCCCAGAACCCTCCCGGCGGCCTTGGCGCCGGTGTTGGCTGGATCGGCGGTGGCCTGGTTCGACGACGGGTTCGTGCCGCTGTTGGCCGCTCTCGCGCTGGCAATCACCCTCGCCCTGCAAATCGGGGTGAACTACGCCAACGACTACTCCGACGGTATTCGAGGCACCGATTCCGAGCGGGTCGGCCCAATGCGGCTGGTCGGTTCTGGCGCAGCTCGCCCCAATCAGGTGCTCGCCGCAGCACTGGGCTTCTTTGCGTTGGCTGCGGTCACCGGCCTGGTCGTGGTGGCGATCACCGGTCACTGGTGGCTGCTCTTCGTCGGAGCGGCGGCGATCGCGTCCGCCTGGTTCTACACCGGGGGTCGCTTTCCCTACGGCTATCTGGGTCTGGGTGAGTTGTTCGTCTTCGTCTTCTTTGGCCTGGTTGCTGTCACCGGCACGGTCTACATCCAGGTCGGCGCGGTTTCGGTGGCGACCTGGTGGACGGCGATCGCGATCGGCGCCTTGGCCTGCGCAATTCTGGTCGCCAATAACCTTCGGGATCTGGACGGTGACCGGGAAGTCGGCAAGCGCACGATGGCCACCCGGCTCGGCGATCGCAACACCCGCATCTTCTTTGTCGGCCTGCTGGCAGTGGCTGGCCTCGGGGTGGTCGGGGTGGCGGCCAACAGCTCCTGGTGGGCGTTGTTGGGCCTGATGATGGGCGTGGCGTTGATCGGACCGGTGCGCGAGGTGGCTAGGGGAGTAACGGGGCTGAAGCTGATCCCGGTGCTGAAGCAGACCGGCCTGGCTGAGCTGCTGTGTGCTGTTGGGATCTTCCTCGGCCTGTGGATCGCGCACTGAGTGCGATGAACCCAGTCGCCTTCTCACTTCCGCTACGGAACCGCTTCCGCGGGATCACCGTGCGGCAGGGACTTCTGGTGCCTGGAGCTGCGGGATGGGCCGAATGGAGCCCCTTTGCCGAGTACGGCTACCCAGAGATCGGCAACTGGTGGCGGGCGACCTGGGAGGCGGCCCATCTCGGCTTCCCGGCGCCGCTGCGCGAGTCGGTGCCAGTGAATGTGACCATTCCCGCTGTCGGCCCGGAGTTGGCTCATCAGTTGACCGTGGCTTCGGGCTGCCGTACCGCCAAGGTGAAGGTAGCCGAACCCGGCCAGAGCGCGGCCGAGGATTTGGCCAGGGTCGAGGCGGTGCGCGATGCGCTTGGCTCTCAGGGACGGATTCGAGTGGACGCCAATGGCGCCTGGAGCGTTGACCAGGCGCAGCGTCGGCTAACCGAACTGGCCCGGTTCGAGCTGGAATACGCCGAGCAGCCCTGCGCCGATGTTGAAGAACTCGCCCAGCTTCGTCGCCTGTTGGCCCGAGCTGGGGTAGAGGTGTTGATCGCTGCCGATGAGAGCATCCGGCGCTCCGGCGACCCCGAGCGAGTGGTCGAGTTGGAGGCGGCCGACGTGGCAGTGCTGAAGGTGCAGCCACTTGGTGGCGTCCGTCGCTGCCTGGAGTTGGCCGAGCGCCTGGGCCTGCCGGTGGTGGTGTCCTCAGCCTTGGAGAGCTCGGTCGGGCTGGCCGCCGGGGTGGCCCTGGCGGCTGCCCTGCCAGAGCTGCCATATGCGTGTGGTCTGAACACTGCCGCCATGTTCACCACCGACGTTACTGATGACCCCCTGGTTGCCGTCGATGGCGCGATCCGGGTGCGGTCCGTGGCGCCGATCGGTGTGGACTGGCAGGCTGAACAGGCCACCACCGAGTGGTGGCTTCGCCGGCTGGACGAACTGCCCGGTGAACTGAGGAGGGGTGGCCAGTGATTCAGCGAAGTGAATCGGCCCAATGCGCGCGCACCCTGGTTGGGCAACTGCTCGCCCAAGGGGTCACTGACTTCGTGCTGGCCCCGGGCTCACGCAGTGCGCCGTTCGCACTATGTCTGGAGGCCTCAGCGCGGGCCGGGCTGTTACGCCTGCACGTCCGGGTGGACGAGCGCGCCGCTGGTTTCTTGGCCCTTGGCCTGGCCAAGGGGAGTGGCCGGAGTGTGGCGGTGGTGACCACCTCTGGCACCGCAGTTGGCAACCTGACCCCGGCGGTGATGGAGGCCCATCATTCGGCCGTCCCGCTGCTGGTGATCTCGGCTGACCGGCCCTCCTGGGTGGTCGGGTTCGGTGCCAATCAGACCACTGAACAAGGTGGCCTCTTCACCGGCTTCCTCACCTACACCGCCAGGGTGCAGGCGGGCGCCCCGGCCCAGGCCTGGGCCGCCCAGGCTGCCCGGGCTGTGCTCTTGGCCGAGGGCGCCACCGGTGGACGGCGCGGTCCGGCCCAATTGAACGTCGAGTTGCCCGAACCGCTGGTCGAGGGCGTCCCCGACTGGGTGGCCCTGCCCGGCGTCCCGGTACTGACCGGCCCGCCCGATCAGGCGGTGCCGGTTCACCTGCCGGGGACCCCGCGCACGCTGGTGTTGTGCGGGGATGCCGACTACGAGACCGGCCGGGCCGCAGTGCGCCTCGCCGAGGCGGCCGGTCTGCCGCTGGTGGCTGAGCCGTCGAGCAATGCCAGGTTTGCGGTCGCGTCCCTAGCCACCGGGAGGCTGTTGCTTGCCGGTGAGTTGGGTGCGCAGGTCGAGCGGGTGGTGGTCTTTGGTCGGCCGACGCTCTCTCGTCCGGTGAGCGCGTTGCTGGCCCGAGCCGGAGTAGAGGTGGTGGTGGTAACCCAGCGCGCCGACTTCGTTGATCCCGGTTGGCGAGCCGGGTTGGTGGTCAAGGCCGTCTCCGCAGAGCCCGGTCCAGCGCAGTGGCTTCAGGCCTGGCGACGGGCCGACATTGAGCGCAGCGCGAAAGTGGCCGCGGCGCTCAGCGAGGACGATCGACTCACCGGACCAGGGCTGGCAGCAGCGGTGGTAGCAGCGGTGTTGCCCGACCAGGTGCTGTGTCTGGGTAACTCCAACGCGATCCGTGACGCCGATTTGGTACCGCCGCGATCAGAGCCACCGCTGGTCTTTGCCAATCGGGGCCTCTCAGGCATCGACGGCACTGTGGCCTCCGCCATCGGGATCGCTTTGGCCACGGGAGCTCCGACCACGCTGCTGTGCGGCGACCTCTCCTTCGTCCATGACGCCTCAGCGCTGGCCATCGGACCCACTGAGCCGCGACCGGCGTTGCGGATCGTGATCGCTGATGATGACGGCGGCAGCATCTTCGCCACCCTTGAATACGGAAAGGGCGAGTTCGCGGCCGCGTTCGAGCGGGTATTCGCCACGCCAATCGGGCTGGACCTGGTGGCGCTGGCGGCCGGTTATGGCGTGCCGGCGCGCCGATTGGTGAGCGCGGCAGAAGTTGCCGCCGCGTTGGCTCAGCCGGTTGCCGGCCTTGAGGTGCTGGTGGTGCCGGTCGACCGCACTGGTCGCGCCGCGTTGGCCCAGCAGCTGAACCAGCCCTGAGCCAACGCGAGGGCAATCAGCTTGAGTAGGCCGTGATGTCGATCGAGTAGCGATCCCAGCGGTAGCAGTGGTCGCCATACTCCACCGGATGACCGGACGGATCGTAGGCCCGCCGAGACATGGCAAGCACCGGATCGGTCGGATCCATCTTCAGCAGCTTCTGCTCGGCCTCGGTTGGATGCCGAGCAGAGATGTGCTGGTAGCCAACCGCTGGCACGATGTTGCGCGCCCGGATCAGGGTGTAAAGCCCGTAAGTGGCCAATTCCTCGATCTCAAGGTCGGCCCAATCGGGGCTCAGCCAGTTGCGGAGTACCGCCACCGGACCCTCGTCCACTGTGCGCAGCCGTTCGACGTAGACCAGGGGAGTGCCGGGCGGTAGGCCAAGCTGATCGGCGATCTGGTCATCGAAATAGCTGGTGCTGAACTGCAACACCTCGGTGTGGGGGTTCTGGCCCTCACGCTTCAGGTCGTCGTAGAGGCTGGGCAGGCCGTACCGGCGATGCACCACCTCGTTCGCCACCGTGGTGCCGATTCCTCGGCGTCGCACCAACAGGCCGCGGGACACCAATTCGATGATCGCCCGGCGTACCGTTGGCCGCGACAAGTTGAGCCGTTCGGCCATCGAGAGTTCGTTCTCGAACGCGTCACCGGGTTTGAGAACCCCGGTGTCGATAGCCTCGGCTAATTGTTCAGCCACCTGGTGGTACAGCGGTACCGGGCTGTTGCGGTCTATCTGGACCGGGAGCTGCTGCGCCATACCGGGCAAGATATCGCATGGCTGACCCGTTTTCCGCCCTTGGGCCCGAGATTTGTCAGTTTGGTCTAAACCGTTGACAAACCCCGCGGTGTTGGTTCGGTCGTAACCCGGTGTTCAGGATTGCAGACGTAGCCAGGAGCGCAACGAAGCTGTGGCACGGACGTCGTCCTCGTTGTAGCACAGCACCCGCTCGCGGGCCAGTTCGCGTGCCGCAACGTCCGCAGCCTGGACGGCCTCATCGAACCAGATCATGCTATTCAACCCACCGGGGTCCTCATCGCGCCAATGGAAGCCGGCCCCAGCGCTGGCGACCGCCTTCAGCCCCAGGCCGTTGGCGCCGAAGAAGTGGCGCCGTATCACGGAGAACAGATCAACGAAGTGGTCGGCGGCGTACTTGACCGCCCAAGTGAGTTCGGGAGCCCCGCTTGCGGCCAGCCTGACCAGGCGGGTGACCTCGTAGTCGGAATAGTGGAATACCAGGGCGCCGGTGTCGGCCACGAAGTCGCGCAGCCAGCTCATCGCCTCGACTGCCAGGGCCAACTCAGCCGCATCGTCCAGATCGGTGAAGGAGCTGAAGTGCTGATAGCGGCTGCCGGTGGCATCGGTGATCCAGAAACCCCACAGATACACCCGATCAGCGCGGGAGGTTTCCACATCGATGTCGATCTCGATCGCAGAGGCGGGCAGGTCGATTCCGCCAGTGGTCAGCCGATCCAGCTGTTGCCCCTCAGCTAACAGCCGGGCTCGCCGCTGGGCCAGCCGCAGCCGTTCTTCGGCGCCTTGGCGGTGGGCCACCAGGGGCAGATAGTCGGTGAGCAGGAGGTCGAGGTCAGCTGAGGCCAGGTGGCCGACGGTGACTACGCCGGCCGAACGCAGCCCGACGATTTCCTGACGATCCAGTGGCGCCTTGTTGATCCGCAGGCTCAGATCGTCGTCATCAAGCAACGGCCGGCAGATCGGCCACCAATCGCAGTAGCCGCACTCAGTGGTGACGATCGGCGGCAGGAGGGACGCCTCGGAGCCGTCATTTCGCTGGGCGATCTCAGCGATCTCGACTCGCGCGGCGAACTCTTGGTGGTAGCGCTCAAGGGCGCTCACCTGCACTGAGGCGTCCGCAGCCGTCGAGGCCGGTGCCAGATTGGGTTCATTCAGGTCCAGCCAGGTGGCCACCAGACCGTCCGGGTCGAGGCGCTCGACGCCAATGACGACGGCATTGGCCGCCTTCGATTGAAAGCCGGTGGGGGCAAGTAGCTGCCAAAGGTGGGCTAATTGGATGGCATTGGGCCAGCGCCAATGCCAGCGGTAGCGCCAGCCCGTCGAGACCGACCGGGCTGGCAGGTCGCTGACCGGGGAGTAGGTGAACTCGCGGTCGTCGCGGCGGGCATCGAGGGCTCGCTGGAACTTCACGATGCCCGGGACGTAGCCGCCGCTGCCATCGCTGATTAGGAGTTCGGCTCGGCCGCGGCGGTGCTCGTCGAAATCTCGAGGCAGTAGCCCCCCAATGATCACCTCGGTGCCAGCGGCCATCGCCGCCAGACAGGCGGCTTCCTGTTCCTCGTGGGTGGCCTCGGCCCGATCACGCAGGTCGACAACGCTCGCCCGTCCGCTCAGGATCTGGGCCAGCACCTCGGCGGTGAAGGCGGTCGCGCCCGGCATGCCTGAGCCGGTGGCAGCCCCGACCGGTCGCTCAGCAGGGCCAAAGGCGTGCAGCGTCTTCAGCGGGCAGCTGCGCGCAGCGTAGGGATCGAGGGTGAACATCACCGATGCGCACGATGGAGCGCGACGATGCCGCCGCTGAGGTTCTTCCAACCTGCCCGCTGCCAGCCGGCCTTGGCCAACTCGGCGGCGAGATTGCGTTGGTCGGGCCAGGCCTGGATCGATTCGACCAGGTAGTCGTAGGCGACGGGGTTGGTTGAGGTGAAAACTGCCACCAAGGGGAAGCCGCGGGTCAGGTATCTGCGGTAGAGGTACCGCAGCGGCTTCCAGGTAGGGGTGGAGAACTCGCAAATCACGATTCGGCCGCCGGGTTTGGTGACCCGATACATCTCGGCCAGGGCCGCAGGGACGTTCTCGACATTGCGCAGGCCAAAACTGATGGTGACCGTATCGAAGGTCGCATCGGCGAACGGTAGGGCCAGGGCATCGGCATTCACGAAGGAGAGATCGGGCTGGCGCTTCTTGCCCACCGCGAGCATCCCCTCGCTGATATCGGCTGGGATCACTGTCGCACCGCTGGCGGCGAAGGGATGGGTAGAGGTGCCGGTACCGGCGGCTAGATCGAGAATGACCTGACCCGGCTTCGGGTCAACGGCCGCGACAGTCTCTGACCTCCACCGCCGGTCAATCCCCAAAGACAACAGGTCGTTGGTCAGGTCGTAGCGGGGGGCTACTTGATCGAACATCTCCGATACCGCGGCACGCCGTTTCGAAAGGCTGGCTCGTCGGTTGGCTGGTTGCACGCGCATAGCCTGCCACGATGCGCGGCTGACCGCTTGAACCAGTCGCTCCGCGTCGGTGCGGCAAGCCAATTCTCTCGATGGTGTATGGATGGGGGACAATCACCTCCATGGCGCGAAAGACTCCGGTGCTCAAGATCGCCGGCCTAAGGAAGGCCTTCGGGCCAGTAGTGATTGTGGACGGCTTCAACCTCGAAGTTGCCGCTGGCGAAGCGGTGGCCCTAACCGGCCGCAACGGCGCGGGCAAGTCGACGGTGTTGCGGTGTCTGATCGGGGTGGATCGGGCCGATGAGGGCACCGTGGAAGTGAACGGCATCCGGGCCAGCGAAACCAATCCGCAGATCCGCCGCGATGTCGCCACGGTCATCGATGACCTCGATTTTTTCCCCGATTTGAGCGTGGTCGAGCATCTGGACCTGCTGGCGCGAGCCCACGGCATCCCCGACCCGGACGCTGCGGTGGACGAGGTGCTGGCCGAGGTGCAGTTGGTCCCCCAATCGGGCCAGCTCCCCGGAACGCTTTCCTCGGGTCAGCGGCGGCGGCTGGCGCTGGCGACCGCCTTCGTCCGTCCGCGCAAGCTGCTGGTGCTGGATGAGCCTGAGCAGCGCCTGGACACCGAAGGCCTGGCCTGGTTGGCCGACCGGCTGGTGGCCGAACGTGAGCGCGGTCTGGCCATCGTGATGGCCACCCATGAGCCCCTGCTGGTGGAGAAAGTTGCTACCAGGGTGGTTCGGTTGGGCGATCGCGGCCGGGTTATTGAGGGCAGCGGTGAGTAAGAAATCCCGAAAGCTGATCCGATCGGGGGTGCCTGCGCCAGCCGCCGCCGAACCGGTAGTGGTGCCAGCCCGGCCACCGCGATCCTTTTACTTTCTGCCTGAGTCCGAACCGGTTTCGGTAGACGAGGCCGACCTGCACGAGCTGATGAAGCTGTGGCGGCATGGTCGCGCCACCCGAACCATCGGCCAGGTGCTCTCCGACAGCTACGTGACGCTTTTCAGTGTGCTGCTGGTGGGGGCAATGGTCACCTCGACGGTGATCAACGCTCAGCACGGCATGACCGGCTGCGAGACCGAGGCCTGCAATGCCAGTCGGCTGCTTTTGCCCACGGCAATGGCATTTGGGAGCTTCGCGTTGGCCCTTGGCCTGTCGCGGCTGTTCGGGCCGATTCTGGCCTCGGCTGCGGAAGGCTCCTGGCTGATGGCGGCCCCGATCAGCCGACGCCGATTGTTGCGCGGGCGATTGGTGCTGCCGCTGGTCGCGGCCTTCGTCGTCCCGCTGCCGCTGACACTCTTGGTGGGAGCGATGGGCGGGATGGACTGGTGGTCGGTGGCCGCCTGGTCTTCAGCGGCCGGCTTCGGCAGCTCAGCCCTGGTGGCCCTGGCGGCCAGCGAGCAGACCCGGGAACGGACGCTGCTGCTCAAGATCCTGCAAACGCTGGCGACGGTGGGCGCGCTGGCCATCGGCCTGATGGTGGTCGCGATGGCCGGCAACTGGCTACCGACGCAAACAGTCGCCGAAGATTCCGCATTGCGGCCAGCGGTGGTGGTGCTGGGGGCAGTCTCGCTGCTGGCGATGATCGGATTGATCGTGGCCACCTTGCGTCGGCTGGAACTGATCCAGCGGGCCCGGTTGGTCTCGGGCGGTTCGCTGGTCTCCGGTATGCAGGGGGCCATGTTCGCCCTCGATTTCGGCCTGATCCGCGACATCCTGGTGGAGCGACGAGCGATGGCGAAGGGCCACGTCCGTCCGACCAAAGGCCGCGGATTGGGAATCACCGCGCTGATCTGGCGCGACGCGGAGCGATTGCGGCGAGCACCGGCGGCTTTCATCGGCCTGGGGGTCAGCCTCCTGGTGCCCTACGCGGTCGACGCGCTACGGCTCAGCCAGCTCAACCCGCTGATCAGCGGGTTGGCTCTGACTGCCGCGCTGGTGCCGTTTTTGGGCAGTCTTCGCGTGCTGACCCGCACCGGCGGCCTGGCCCGATCAATGCCCTTCAAGACCACCGAGATCCGCACCGCGTCGATGGCAGTGCCAGCGGTGCTGGCGGCGTTTTGGGGCGCAGCGGCGGCGCCGGCCTTCGTCGGTATCGCCAGTTCTGGTGCTGACCGCAGCGTCCTGGACGGGGTCAGCGTCGCGGTGATCACGGCCGTGGCTGGGCTGTTCGGGGCGGTGCGGTGGGTGACGGCCGGCAAGGCCGACTACTCGGCACCAATGATGGCTACCGCCTCCGGTGCGCTGCCGCCAACGCTGATCTTCAACCTGTTCCGCGGCATCGACATGGTCGCCCTCATCACGGCGCCGGTGATCCTTGGCGCCGATCCGATCTGGTCGGCTGCGCTGGCTGCGGTGGTGTTCATCGGGCTGCGCGGCACCTTCAACATGGAGGAGATGAAGGCCGAGCAGGAAGCGGCCCAGCGGGAGATGGCCGCGTCCAAGGCTGCGCGCGCTGAAAAGACCAGGATTCCGCCGCCAAAACGCTGAGCGTTGTTTCGGTGCCGCTGTGCCGTCCAGCAGGGTGCAAGTCGGGCGACTACGGTGGACCCGTGACACAGATATCGGCCAAATCAGGCATTCGTTGGGGGCGTATCGGGCTGTTCTACGGCATCGCGGCGGGTTGGGCGGTGCTCGTTGGGGCGGTGTTGTACCTGCTAGGCCAGCGCGACCTCACTGGAGCTGGGACGGCTTCCTGGGTGGTCATATTGCTGGCTCTGGGCTACATGCCAGCGCCGCTAGTGGCCGCCCTGGTCGTGGAAAAGGTCGATGGCCGCGGCTTCGGGCTGCGCCGCATCTTCACTCGAGCCCTAGGCAGGCAACTCCTTCGCATGCTGGCGGTCACCGCCGCGGTGGTGGCGGCCCTCATGGCCACCATGGTCGGACTCAGCTGGGTGGCTGGGAACCTGTTGGGCGTGAGCGGTGCTGGCCGGCTGTTGATCAGCCCGGCGGACCTGGTGGCCAATATCATCGCCAGTTCGGGCACTTCCATGAACGCCGACCAGGTGGCGACTCTCAACTCCCAGGTGCCGGGTCTTTGGTGGCTGCTGCTAATCAGTTTCGGCACCGCGGTGCTGGTTGGGTTCACCATCAACGGGTTATTCGCCTTCGGTGAGGAGTACGGCTGGCGCGGTTGGCTGGCCGATGAGCTGGCGCCCCTGGGCGCGATTCGGGCCAATGCGATCATCGGGGTGATGTGGGGCCTTTGGCATGCTCCGCTGATTCTGCTGGGGTACAACTACGCCAGCTACCGCCTGCCGGGAGTGGTGGCCATGGTGGCCTGGGCAGTTGCCGCCTCGTTCCTGCTGTGGCGTGCGCGGGAGGTGACCGGCTCGGTGTTGGCGGCGGCGGTGTTACATGGCGCGATCAACGGCTTCGCTGGCATCTTCGGTCTCATCCTCGTTGAGACCAACCCCTTAATCGCCGCACCTTTGGGTGCAGTGGGGATCGCCGCGATTGCGCTGGTGGCGGCGCTGTTTTGGCTGTTCACCCGACCGGTGAGTCCAGGCGATCAGCCAATAGCGGCCGAATCGGAAGGGTCGTTGGCTGAGTCCGCCCCGCAGTTGGGCGAGTCGGCCGCTTGACCGCCGCTGGTCCGGCCGCGAGTGAATGATGTTCAGCCAGGCCCGGTTGGCCCTAGGCTGGCCTCATGTCTACCGCCATAGGCCGTTGGCCGATCATCGTGATCGATTGCCCGGACGCTCGAGTCCTGGCCGAGTTCTACTCGGCAGTCACTGGCTGGCCGTTGGTCCAACAGACCGACGCTGAGTGGGTGCAACTCGACAGCGGCCACACCTCGACCATCGGATTCCAGCAGGTGACTGGTTACCGTCCGCCGCAATGGCCCGGTCAGGTGGTACCTCAGCAGGCCCATCTCGATTTTGTGGTGGACGATCTGCTTGACGCTGAGGCAAGAGTGCTGGCGCTGGGCGCCACCAAAGCCAGCTTCCAGCCAGGCCAGACCTACCAGGTCTTTCTCGATCCGGCGGGCCATCCGTTCTGCCTGGTCCAGGACCCGAGCTGAGCTCAGACCGGTCGAACCGGGTTGGCTCAGAGCAGTCCGAGCACTTCGTGCATCGGCAATAGCTTCGCCTCGGTCTCGGCGTACTCCTCGATCGGGTCGGATTCGGCCACGATCCCGCAGCCGGCAAAGACCGTGATCCGATGTCGGTCGGCGCGATCCAGACAGCCTGAGCGCAAGGCGATGGCGAACTCGCCATCGCCGTGAGCGTCCAGCCAGCCCACCGGGCCGGAGTATCGACCGCGGTCCAAGCTCTCCAGTTCCGCGATTACCGCCCTGGCCCGACCAGTTGGGGTGCCACAAACCGCAGCGGAGGGATGCAGCTCACCGGCCAGGCGGAGCGCCGAGACTTCTGGAAGGGCCACCGCAGTCACATCAGAGGCCAGGTGCAGCACATTGGGCAGTTCGAGCACGTACGGCGCGTCGGGCACGTTCATGCCGGAGCAGAACGGCTCCAGCGCGCTGGCCACCGAGGCCACGGCAAGTTCGTGTTCGATCAGGTTTTTGCTGGAGCGGGCCAGGGCGTGGGCCAGTTTCAGGTCCAGTTCCTCGGCGGCGGTATCGCCTGAGCCCGCTGAGGGGCTACGCCGGATTGTGCCAGCCAGCACTCGTGAGGTGGCCAAGCCGCCTTCGCGGCGGAGCAGCATCTCCGGGGACGCGCCCACCAGCCCGTCGACGTGAAAGGTCCAGCAGGTCGGATAGCTGGCGGCAAGTTTGTTGACCAGCCAGCGAGGATCGAGTTCGTTTTCGGCCTGCAGGGTCTCGCCTCGGGCCAGCACAACCTTCTCCAGACCGCCACCGGCGATCCGAGCGATCGCCTCGGCGACAATGCCAAGCCAGGCCTGCCGGTTCAAGCTGTCGGCAACCACTTTGGCGCCGATCGGGGCCACCGGCGCAGGTTCGGCCTGGGGTAGCTCGGGCCAGGGCTCATCGATGCCGGTGATCATGGTGACCCAGCTATGACCGCGGCGGCGTCCCACCACGATTCGAGGTACCACCAGCACGGAGCGATTGGCGGTGTGGGCCGGGTCAAAAACGAACGAACCCAGCGCGATCGGCCCGCTGCCAGGGTGCTCGTCGAGGTCAGATTCGTGGTGAATTCGGCTGCCCAACTCGGCCCACCAGGCCTCGGCGGCAGCGAAATCGGCTCCTTCGATCCGGGCCGCCTCGCCGATTCCGACCATCCCTTCACCCTTGCGAATCCAGGCAGTGCCATCAGCCGGAAAGAGGGCGAGCAGGTCGGGTTCTTCAGTCAGCTCGATAGTGCGGGCACGCAGCTGCGGACCCACGTTCTGCTGATTCACGCCCGCAAGGTTAGCCCCACCCGGGGCTACGCGTAGCACCCCTGGGTGTTGGCAGGCGGCCAGTCGGTCTTCTGGCGCCTCAGATGGCCACCAGCCAGGGACTTGCCTAGACTGACCCGGTGCCGGGAGAGCAACGGGGGTTTTCTTTGTCTGATCGATCAGCGGCTAACGCCTCTTCTCGTGGCTCACAGGAGCGCGCGGATGTGATCGTCGTCGGTGCTGGCCCTGGTGGTTCCACGGCAGCGGCTCATCTTGCTGCGCGCGGTCTGGATGTGGTTCTGGTCGACAAGAGCAGTTTCCCGCGGGAGAAGGTCTGCGGTGACGGGCTGACGCCGCGGGCAGTGAAGCAACTGATCGCCCTTGGCATTGACGTCAGCGAAGAGGCTGGCTGGGTGCGCAACAAGGGACTGCGCATCTACGGCGGACGAACCGAGCCGTTCATTCTGGACTGGCCCGACATCGCCGAGTATCCGCCCTACGGCCTGGTCCGGGCCCGGGCCGATTTCGACAAGCTCCTGGTCGACAACGCGGTCGCCAAAGGCGCGCGGTTGTTCGAGAACACCAATGTGGTCGCGCCGATTATCAACCCGCGAACCGACCGCATCACCGGGGTAACCACCAAAGATGGGCGCAGCTTCACCGCGCCGGTGGTGGTCGCCGCAGATGGCAACTCTTCCCGGCTGGCGCTCGGGATGGGCCTGACGAAACGCGACGACCGACCGATGGGGGTCGCGGTGCGGGCCTACTACCGGTCCCCGCGTGCCAGCGACGACTACATGGAGTCCTGGCTGGAGCTGTGGGACGGCACCCCGGGCAAATCCAATCTGCTGCCGGGCTACGGCTGGGTCTTCGGACTTGGAAATGGCCTAGTGAATGTGGGGTTGGGTACGGTGAGTTCGCGACCGGGTGCGGCCGCGGTGAACTACAAAGAGTTGTTGACCCGGTGGCTGGCCAGCACTCCTGCGGAGTGGGGCTACCGTCCGGAAAACCAAGTCGGTCCGATCCTGGGCGCGGCGCTGCCGATGAGTTTCAATCGGCAACCCGCCTACACCCGTGGGCTGTTGCTGGTGGGTGATGCCGGTGGCATGGTCTCCCCGTTCAACGGCGAAGGCATCCCGTATGCGATGGAGTCGGCGGCGATGGCGGCTGAGGCGATCAGCGACGCGCAGTTCCGTGGTTTCGGCACCCCAAGCGCCGAAATGGCCCTGCAGGGCTACCCGGTCCGCCTCAAAGACGAGTGGGGCGGCTACTTCAGATTGGGCCAAGTTTTCGTGTCGCTGATCGAGCATCCGCAAGTGATGCATGTCTGCACGAAGTACGGTCTACCTCGTCCTACTCTGATGCGGTTCACCATGAAGCTGTTGTCACATCTGTATGACACTCGACGAGGTGATTGGATGGACATGGTGCTAACCACCCTCACGAAGATGGCACCCTCAGCATGAGGAACTTGCCGACGTTGGCGTTCACGAAGGGAAGTGAGGCTTGATGAGCCCTTACCTACCGATCATTGGGATCATGGCCATTGGCGGACTCCTGATGGCCGCGATGGTCGTCATGAGCGCCTTTATCGGGCCGAGACGCTGGAACCGGCGCAAGTACGAGTCCTACGAGTGCGGCATCGATCCGACGCCCCAGCCAGTCGGCGGCGGTCGGTTCCCGGTGAAGTACTACCTGGTCGCGATGCTGTTCATCATTTTCGACATCGAAACAATTTTCCTTTACCCGTGGGCGGTCAGCTTCAACAAGCTGGGCATGTTCGCCCTGATCGAGATGCTCCTGTTCATGGCCACGGTGTTCATCGCGTATGCCTACGTGTGGCGACGCGGTGGCCTGGAGTGGGACTGAGGAGAAAGGCTCAAACATGGGTATTGAGGACAAGCTCCCTGAGGGCGTACTGCTGACCACCGTTGAAGGTGTCTTCGGCTGGATGCGATCTGCATCGCTGTGGCCAGCGACTTTCGGCCTGGCCTGCTGTTCCATCGAGATGATGAGTTTCGGCACGCCGAGATTCGACTCCGGTCGTTGGGGCCAGGAGGTCTTCCGGGCCTCACCGCGCCAGGCCGACCTGATGATCATCGCCGGTCGGATCAGCCAGAAGATGGCCCCAGTGTTGCGCCAGGTCTATGACCAGATGCCCGAACCCAAGTGGGTACTGGCGATGGGCGTGTGCGCCTCTACGGGCGGCATGTTCAACAACTACGCCATCGTGCAGGGTGGCGATCACCTGGTTCCGGTGGACATCTATGTGCCGGGCTGCCCGCCGCGTCCAGACATGTTGATCGACGCGATGTTCAAGCTGCGCGAGCAGAAGGTAGCCAAGCGCCCGATCGGGGCGCACGCCGAGGCCTTGGAAGAAGCCGCTGAGCAGGCCGCGCTGACCGCGCCGGCCACTCACGAGATGAAGGGGCTGATGCGATGAGTGAGCAGACTCCCGGCGCCGAAATCGCTGCCAACGCTGACCAAGGGCGTCAAGCCAAGCCGGTCGCCGTGCGCAAGGGCATGTGGAGCCAGGGCACTGGTGACACCTCCGGCTACAGCGGGATCGTGCGGACGCTGCCTACCCCGACCGCTGCCCAGCAGCCCTTCGGGTCCTACTTCGACGAACTCCACGACCGGCTGGTCGCTTTGATTCCCGACGCCCTGGTGCAGGTGGTCGTCGATCGTGGCGAACTCACCTTCTACGTGGCCCGCGAGAAGCTGGCTGAAGTGATCCAGACCCTGCGTGATGACGCCTTCCTGCGGTTCGAGTTCTGCCCTTCGGTATCCGGTGTTCACTACCCAGAAGACACCGGCGCTGAGTTCCACGTCGTCTATCACTTGCAGTCGATGACCCATCGGCGGCGGCTCCGGGTGGAGACCACCTGCCCCGATTCCGACCCGCACGTGCCCAGCGTGGTGGCCACCTACCCGGCCGCCGACTGGCATGAACGTGAGACCTGGGACATGTTCGGGGTCATTTTCGACGGCCACCCGCACCTCACTCGGATCCTGATGCCGGATGACTGGGTCGGCCATCCCCAGCGGAAGGACTACCCGCTGGGTGGCATTCCGATTGAGTACAAGGGCACCGTGGTGCCGCCGGTTGATGCGCGGAGGGTCTACCGATGAAGGAAAAGACCGACTTCTACGCCGGTTCCGGCGAAGCTGGCGAGGGCACCGTTTACACCTCGATGGGCGGTGACTGGGCTGAGATCGCCAAGGAGCAGGCTGCCTCCGAAGACGAGACCCTGGTCATCAACATGGGGCCGCAGCACCCCTCCACTCACGGCGTACTGCGCCTGATGGTTGAGTGTGACGGCGAAACCGTGACCAAGATCCGTCCCGGAATCGGGTTCCTGCACACCGGCATCGAGAAGAACATGGAGTACCGGTCCTGGGTTCAGGGCACCACCTTCGTGACCCGCATGGACTACCTCACCCCGCTGTTCAACGAGGTGGCCTACTGCCTGGCAGTGGAGCGGTTGCTCGGCATCGAAGACCAGATCCCCGAGCGGGCCAACGACATTCGCATCCTGATGATGGAGTTGAACCGGATCTCCTCCCACCTGGTGTGTATCGGCACCGGCGGCATGGAAATCGGTGCGTTGACCGTGATGACCATCGGCTTCCGCGAGCGCGAAGTGATTCTCGACCTGCTTGAGGCGATCACCGGGCTGCGGATGAATCACGCCTACATCCGTCCCGGTGGGGTAGCAAACGATCTGCCGGAGACCGGCATCGCGCAGTTGCATGATGTGATCTCCTGGCTGGAGAAGCACCTGGGCGAATACGCGGACTTCTGCAACGAGAACCCGATCTTCAAGGGCCGGATGTGCAATGTCGCCTACCAGGACCTGAGCGCCTGCTTCGCCCTCGGCGTCACCGGACCGATGCTGCGCGCGACCGGCTACTCCTGGGACCTGCGCAAAGAGATGCCCTACTGCGGCTATGAGAACTACGACTTCGACGTCATCACCTGGGACGCGCCAGATGCCTACGGCCGCTTCCGGGTGCGCCTCGCCGAGATGACCGAAAGCGTCAAAATCCTCAAGCAGTGCGCCGACCGGTTGGAGGCCTCTACTGGGCAGCCAGTAATGGTGGACGACCCGAAGATCGGCTGGCCAGCCCAGTTGGCAGTCGGGCCAGATGGTCAGGGCAACTCCCATGAGCACATCAAGGCGATCATGGGGGAGTCGATGGAGGCTTTGATCCATCACTTCAAGCTGGTCACCGAAGGTTTCCGGGTGCCCGCCGGTCAGGCTTACGTGCCGATCGAGAGCCCCAAGGGTGAAATGGCCTGCCATGTGGTGTCTGATGGCGGCACCAAGCCGTTCCGGGTCCACATGCGCGATCCAAGCTTCAACCACCTACAGTCCGTACCGATCCAGTGCGAGGGCGGCATGCTGGCCGACATCGTGGTTGCGGTCGGTTCCATCGACCCAGTGATGGGAGGCGTGGACCGATGAGCGGTCACGAGTTCCAGTCCTTCTTCCCCGAATCGGGGACGGTGGACATGACTGACACCACTACCAACATCGATGACACCACCTTTGCCGAGTTGCGGCAGCTGGCGTCTCGATACCCCGAAGCACGCTCAGCCCTGCTGCCCATGCTGCATCTGGTCCAGAGCGTGGACGGCCGGATCTCCCCGGCAGGCATCGAGGCTTGTGCCGAAGTGCTCGGCATCACCGCAGCCCAGGTCTCTGGGGTGGCGACCTTCTACACGATGTATCGCCGCCGTCCCGGTGGTAAGCATCACATCGGGGTCTGCACCACTGCGCTTTGCGCGGTGATGGGTGGCGACGCGCTGCTGGAGCAGGTAAGTGAGAAGCTGGGCATTCAGCCCGATGAGACCACCCCTGATGGCAAGTTCAGCCTGGAGCGGCTGGAGTGCAACGCCGCTTGCGACTTCGCCCCGGTGATGATGGTCAACTGGGAGTTCATGGACAACATGACCCCGGACAAGGCGCAGAAGTTGATCGATGATCTGGCCGCTGATGCTGAGGTCAAGTCCACTCGGGGGGCGACCATCACGAGTTGGCGTGAGGCCGAGCGAGTGTTGGCCGGCTTCCCAGACGGACGCGCCGATGAAGGTCCAAGTGCTGGCGAGGCTTCGCTGCTCGGCAAGTCGATCGCCGACGAAAAGGGCTGGGCCGCTCCGAAGGGTGGGAAGTCCTGATGGTTGACAAGCTGACGCCGGTGCTCAGCGCCAACTGGGGCACCGACAACTCCTGGAAGCTGGCCACCCACCAGGCCGCTGGCGGTTACCAGGCGGTTGCCAAGGCGCTGAAGATGACTCCGGCCGCGGTTACCGACGTGGTCAAGGACTCCGGCCTGCGTGGTCGCGGCGGTGCGGGCTTCCCGACCGGTATGAAGTGGAGCTTCGTGCCAAAGGACAATCCGAATCCGAAGTACCTGGTGGTGAACGCCGACGAGTCCGAGCCGGGCACCTGCAAGGACATGCCGCTGCTGCTGGCCAGCCCGCACACGCTGGTGGAGGGCATGATCATCGCCTCCTATGCGATCAACTGCCACACCGCTTTCGTCTACATCCGCGGCGAGGTGCTCCACGTTCATCGCCGCATGCAACAGGCCGTGGCTGAGGCGTATGCGGCCGGCTACCTGGGCAAGAACATCCTCGGCTCGGGCTACGACCTCGACATCGTCGTGCACGCCGGTGCTGGTGCCTACATCTGTGGTGAGGAAACTGCACTACTGGATTCTTTGGAGGGCCGTCGTGGCCAGCCGAGGTTGCGCCCGCCATTCCCGGCGGTAGCTGGTCTGTATGCCTCCCCGACGGTGATCAACAACGTTGAGTCGATCGCCAGCGTGCCTTCGATCCTCAACAACGGCGCGGAGTGGTTCGGCTCAATGGGCACCGAGAAGTCCAAGGGCTACACCCTTTACTCCCTTTCGGGGCATGTGGCACGTCCCGGGCAGTTTGAGGCGCCGTTGGGGATCACCCTGCGCGAGCTGCTCGATCTTGCCGGCGGCGTCCGCGAAGGACACGAACTGAAGTTCTGGACGCCGGGCGGTTCCTCGACTCCGATCCTGACCGCCGAGCACCTCGACGTCCCGCTCGACTATGAGGGGATGGCCGGTGCCGGCACGATGCTGGGCACTAAGGCGCTGCAAATCTTTGACGAAACCACCTCGGTGGTTCGCACCACACTTCGCTGGACGGAGTTCTACAAGCACGAATCGTGTGGCAAATGCACTCCCTGCCGTGAAGGTAACTGGTGGATGGTGCAGATGCTGCGCAAGTTCGAGGCCGGCCAGGCCGCGGTCGGCGACGTCGACAAGCTACTGGACGTGGCCAGCAATATCGGGGGCAAGTCGTTCTGCGCCTTGGCCGACGGTGCGGTGGCCTGTGTCACCAGCGCCATTCGCCACTTCCGCAGCGAGTTCGAGGACGGCTACAGCACGCCAGCCTGGGAGTTGTTCCCCTACGGTCGTAGCGCGCTGTTCGAGGTGCCCGAAACGCAAGGAGCGCACGCATGAGTGTGGTGACCAAGCCGGAACAAGGCGCGGTGGTAGTCGAGACGGTAACCCTGACCATCGA
The DNA here is from genome assembly GCA_013791955.1 of Propionicimonas sp. GTDB lineage: Bacteria > Actinomycetota > Actinomycetes > Propionibacteriales > Propionibacteriaceae > Propionicimonas. Next base: position 1,465,280 of record VMSW01000007.1, on the reverse strand, counting down.
TGGCATCGAGGTCACGGTCCCCAAGGGCACCTTGGCGATTCGCGCGGCCGAGACCGTCGGTATCGCTATCCCGCGGTTCTGTGATCATCCGCTGCTTGACCCGCAGGGCGCCTGCCGCCAGTGCATGGTCGAGATCCCCGACATGGGTAACGGACGCGGCTTCCCCAAGCCCCAGGCGTCCTGCACCATCGAGGTGGCACCGGGCATGCAGATCAAGACCCAGCGCACTTCCGAGGTGGCCGAGAAGGCACAGCGGGGCATGCTGGAACTGCTGCTGATCAATCACCCGCTGGATTGCCCGATCTGTGACAAGGGCGGCGAATGCCCGTTGCAGAACCAGGCGATGAGCAATGGCGGCGGCACCTCGCGCTACGACGGCGTGAAGCGCACCTTCCCCAAGCCGGTTTCGCTGTCGGCCCAGATCCTGCTTGATCGTGAGCGCTGCGTGCTCTGTGCCCGCTGCACCCGGTTCTCCGAGCAGATCGCTGGCGATCCGTTCATCGCCTTGGTTGAGCGCGGTGCGTTGCAGCAGATTGGCCGCTATGCCGATCAGCCTTACGACTCCTACTTCTCCGGCAATGTGGTGCAGATCTGCCCGGTGGGTGCGCTCACCTCGGCTGCCTACCGGTTCACCAGCCGTCCGTTCGACCTGGTGAGCACCAGCGTCACCTGCGAGCACTGCGCCTCGGGCTGCCAATTGCGCGCCGACCACCGTCACGGTGTGGTTCGACGGCGCTTGGCCGGCGAAGCTCCACAGGTCAATGAGGAGTGGAACTGCGACAAGGGTCGGTTCGCTTTCGTCTCCGGACGTGGCGATGACCGATTGAGCACCCCGCTGGTCCGCGAGGATGGCGAGTTGCGACCGGCGTCCTGGCCGGAGGCGATCGACGCGGCCGTGGCCGGGCTGACCGCTGCTGGCAACAGCTCCGGGGTACTGACCGGTGGCCGGTTGACCATGGAGGACGCCTACGGCTACGCCAAGTTCGCCCGCGCGATCCTCGGCACCAACAACATCGACTTCCGCGCCCGTCCGATTGGCGTTGGCGAAGCCGCATTCCTGGCCCAAGAGGTCGCTGGACGCACCCTGGCTCAAGCCGTCACCTACACCGACCTGGAGAACGCCGGGCAGGTAGTGCTGGTGGGCTTCGAGCCGGAAGAGGAGTCGCCGATAATTTTCCTGCGGCTGCGGAAAGCAGTGCGCAAGAAGGGCCTTTCGGTGACCGCGCTGGCGGCCTTCCTCAGCAATGGCAATGCCAAGCTGAAGGCGAAGCTGGTAGCCACCGTGCCTGGTGCCGAAGCCGATGCCGTTGCGGATCTGAAGCTCGCAGCTGGCGACGTGATTCTGGTCGGGGAGCGTGCCGCGCTCGCCCCGGGAGCATTGAGCGCAGTGGTCGAGGCGGCAGCCAAGGCTGGCGCCCGATTCGCTTGGGTGCCGCGTCGCGCTGGCGAGCGGGGTGCTATCGAAGCCGGCTGCTTGCCCACCTTGCTGCCTGGCGCTCGTCCGGTGGCTGATGTGGCCGCCCGGGTCGATGTGGCCAGCCATTGGGGGTCGGAGACCTTACCTCCGCTGGAGGGTCTGGACGCGCCGTCGATGTTTGCCGCGGTCACCGCCGGTGAGCTGGAGGCGTTGGTGATCGCCGGGGTTGAGTTGAGCGACTTCGCTGATGCCAACGCTGCCCGCGAGGCAGTGGCGGCGGCCGAGTTCGTGGTGTCGCTGGAGACCCGGTTCTCCGAAGTCACCGAGTTGGCCGATGTGGTCTTCCCGGTGGCCCTGATCGAGGAGCGGGCTGGCACCTTCCTCAACTGGGAGCACCGCGTCGGTCGGGTGAACACAGTGGTCAAACAGGTGAACGCCCCGATGACCGATCTGCGCGTGCTGGCCGCACTCGCCGACGCGATGGGCACCCCATTGGGTGTTCGGACCAGCGGTCAGGCTCGCGCCGAGCTCGCTGAGTTGGGCACCTGGGATCAGCCGATCAAGGCCGAAGCGGCCAGCCGCACCCGCGGCCGGGCTGCCAAGAAGTCCAAGTCCGCCGACGGCGAACTGGTCAAGCTCGCCACTTGGCGAATGCTGCTGGACGGCGGACGCGGCCAAGATGGTGAAGTGGCGCTGGCAGCCACAGCCAAGCCAAGCGTCGCGCGAATCAGCCCGACGCTGGCCTCGACTCTCGGGGTCGGTGATGGCGAGGTGATCACCATCACCAGCGATGCCGGTTGGTACAGCCTGGCGGTTTCTATCACCGAAGGTATGACTGAGGGCACCGTCTGGGTGCCGATGAACTCTCCGGGGACGCCGATCGGCGAACTCGGCGTCGTCCATGGCGATGACGTGGCGCTGAGCCTTGGAGGTGCGGAATGAATGACCCGTGGTGGCTGATTCTTCTCAAGACCATCGTCTTGGTGGTGCTGCTGTTGACCTGGACGATCTTCAACGTCTGGTTCGAGCGTCGCCTGGTCGGCAAGATGCAGCACCGGCTTGGTCCGATCATGAACGGCCCCTTCGGCCTGGGCCAAGCGCTGGCCGACGGGATGAAGTGCCTGTTCAAGGAGGATTTCATTCCCTCCATGGTCGACCGGGTGCTGTTCGTTGCTGCCCCCTTGATCGCTGGCACGGCCGCGTTCACCGCCTGGGCAGTGATCCCGCTGGGCGGCGAGGTGGAGATCTTCGGCGTCAAGACTCTGCTGCAGGCCACCGACCTGCCGGTTGGCGTCCTGGTGATGCTGGCGGTCACCTCGGTCGCGATCTACGGCTTCGTGCTCGCAGGCTGGTCCTCCAACTCGCCCTACGCACTGCTGGGCGCCCTGCGCTCGAGTGCGCAGATGATCTCCTATGAGGTCGCGATGGGCCTGTCGCTGGTGTCGGTCTTCCTCTTCACCGGCTCGATGTCGACCCACCAGATCGTCGAGGCGCAGCGGGCAGCGCTGACCCCGTTTGGTTTCAACATCGGGTTGCAGAACTGGAACTGGCTGGTGATGCTGCCCGCTTTCGTGATCTACATGATCTCGATGGTCGGCGAGACCAACCGGGCACCTTTCGACCTGCCTGAGGCCGAATCTGAGCTGGTCAGCGGTTACATCACCGAATACTCCGGCTTTAAGTACGCGATCTACTTCCTGGCCGAATACATCAACATGGCCACGGTGTCGGCGATCGCGACCACCTTGTTCCTTGGTGGCTATCTGCCGATCTATCCGTTCAACCTGATCGAACCGCTGAACAACCCCTGGCTCGGGCCGATCTGGTTCGTGATCAAGGTGCAGTTGCTCATCGCCTTCTTCGTCTGGCTCCGCGGCACGCTGCCGAGGTTCCGTTACGACCAGTTCATGAAACTGGGCTGGAAGGTGCTCATTCCGGTGGCCCTGGCCTGGATCGTCGTGTTCGCCACCTTCCAGGCGTTGCGGCGCACGGACCTGCTGACCGGTCCGGGCATGTACATCGCCATCGGGGTGATGGCGCTGGTGGTCTTCGGCGTGGTGATTATTGGCGACAAACCCGTGCCAGAACCACCCCCAGCACCCACCGGTGTCTATGACGCCTTTGCTGGCGGCTACCCCGTCCCGCCGCTGCCTGGGCAGGTGCTGCCCGAGCTGAGTGGGGTGGTCACCTCTACCGCTGAGGTTGCTGAACCGACGTCCGAGAGGAGTGAGTAGATGGGCATCTTCGACCCGTGGGCCGGGTTCGGAGTCACCTTCCGGACGATGTTCCGCAAGACCTTCACCCAGGGTTACCCAGAGAAGGGCAAGGAGAAAATCACCGCGCCCCGCTTTCATGGCCGCCACCAGCTGAACCGCTGGCCTGATGGCTTGGAGAAGTGCGTCGGCTGCGAACTTTGCGCCTGGGCCTGCCCGGCGGATGCGATCTATGTCGAGGGTGCCGACAACACCGAGGATGAGCGTTTCTCGCCCGGTGAGCGGTACGGCCGGGTCTACCAGATCAACTATCTGCGCTGCATTCTGTGTGGCTTGTGCATCGAAGCCTGCCCAACGCGGGCGTTGACGATGACCAATGATTTCAAGCTGGCCGATTTCACCCGCGAGGACATGATCTACACCAAGGATCGGTTGCTTGCGCCGCTGCTTCCGGGTATGGAGGAGCCACCGCATCCGCGGCGACTCGGGCCAGATGAGACGACCTACTTCCTCGGTCTGCCCGCCACGGGCAAGCCGGACAACCGCACCCCGGTAACGGGCAACGAGGCTGGAGGCAAGCGATGATTCCGCTGATCACCGGCGCTGAGATCACCTTCTGGATCGCTGGTCCGCTGGCCGTCCTGGGTGGCATCGGGCTGATCGCCTTCCGCAAGGCCGTCTACGCCGCCTTGAGCATGGCCCTGACCATGATCAACATCGCCGTGCTGTACGCATCGCTGGATGCGATGTTCCTCACCTTCGTCCAGATCATCGTCTACACCGGCGCGATCATGATGCTGTTCCTGTTCGTGCTGATGCTGGTCGGCGTCGACACCCCCGATTCGCTGGTGGAAACCCTGCGCGGGCAGCGGGTGGCCGCAACGCTGGCTGGGATCGGCATCCTCGGCCTGATCATCTTCGGTATCGGGGGCGCCCTGACCGGGGTGGCGCCCGTCGGTCTGGAGCAGGCGAATGCGCAGTATGGCGGCAACATTGAGGGCCTCTCGGCGCTGATCTTCAACCGCTACGTGTTCGCCTTCGAGCTGACCTCGGCGCTGCTGATCACCGCAGCGGTCGGCGCCATGGTGCTCGGGCAGCGGTCGCGGGTTCATTCTCGCCCCACCCAGAAGGAACTGTCGCAGGAGCGGCTGCGGGCTTACGCCGAAGAGGGCGCCCATCCGGGTTCATTGCCCAACTCCGGCGTGCTGGCAAGACACAACTCGATTGCCACCCCGGGCCTATTGCCTGACGGCACGGTGAGCGAGCATTCAGTGTCGGAGACGTTGGCGGCCCGCGGGGTGATCGTCGATGCGCCGGCGCTGAGTCGGGCAACGGCGCAAGTCTTCGAATCAGTCGATTCCACCATTGGCGAGGAGGACGAATGAGTCCCGACTATTACCTGATCCTGGCTGCGATCCTGTTCACGCTTGGCACGGTCGGCGTCATGGTGCGTCGCAACGCGCTGGTCGCCTTCATGTCCATCGAGTTGATGCTCAATGCGGCTAACCTCGCGATGGTCGCCTTCTCCTTGGCCCGCGGCGGCCTGGACGGGCAAGTGGCCACCTTCTTCGTGATGGTGGTGGCTGCGGCCGAGGTCGTAATCGGCCTGAGCATCATCATCGTCATCTACCGCACCCGGCGCTCCACGTCGATGGACGCGGCTAGCCTGCTGAAGCTGTGAGGGGTAAGAGCGAATGATCACTCTCGAAACCATCGCCGCGACCGGGGTCTTCCAGGTCGCGTGGCTGATGATCGCCCTGCCCGCACTGGTGGCCGGGTTGCTGCTGGTCAGCGGCAAGTTCTTCGACCGGGGCGGCCATTGGCTGGCAGTCGCGGCATCCTCGGCCAGCTTCGTGCTCGCCTTCTGGATGTTCATCGAGATGCTGGGCGCCGATCCGGAACACCGAGCGGTGTCGCTGCCGCTGTTCGACTGGATCCAAACGGGCTCCTGGACGGTGTCGGCCGGCCTGCAGATCGATCAGCTCTCGATCCTGTTCGCGATGCTGATCACCGGAGTGGGCAGCTTGATCCACCTCTACTCGGTCGGCTACATGGCCCACGACGACCGTCGTCGCCGCTTCTTCGCCTACCTGAACCTCTTCGTGGCCGCCATGCTGCTGCTGGTCCTGGCCAATGATTACCTGGTGCTGTTCGTGGGCTGGGAGGGGGTTGGTTTGGCCTCCTACCTGCTGATCGGGTTCTGGCAGCACAAACCGTCGGCCGCGGCTGCGGCCAAGAAGGCCTTCGTGATGAACCGCGTCGGTGACCTTGGCCTGTCCATGGCCGTGATGAGCATGCTGGCCCTGATCGGCAGTTCCTCCTTCGAAGCCGTGAACGCCGCCGCGTCCAAGCTCAGCCCCGGCTGGGCCACCGCGATCGGGTTGTTCCTGTTGCTGGGTGCCGTCGGCAAGTCGGCGCAGGTTCCGCTACAAGGTTGGCTGTTGGACGCGATGGAGGGCCCGACCCCGGTTTCGGCCCTCATCCACGCCGCCACCATGGTGACCGCTGGTGTCTACCTGGTCGTGCGCAGCCACGAGATCTTCCAGATGTCGGAAGTGGCCTCCACCGCAGTAGTGATTGTCGGTGCGGTGACGCTGCTGTTCGGTGCCTGGATCGGCACCAGCAAGGACGACATCAAGAAGGTGCTTGCTGGATCCACGATGAGCCAGATCGGCTACATGATGTTGGCCGCTGGCATTGGGCCGGCCGGTTACGCCTTCGCGATCTTCCACCTGCTCACCCACGGCTTCTTCAAGGCCAACATGTTCCTTGGCGCCGGTTCGGTGATGCATGCCATGAACGACGACGTCGACATGCGCCATTACGGCGCCTTGGCCAAGGTGATGCGAGTGACCTTCCTGACCTTCGCGATGGGCTACCTGGCGATCATCGGCTTCCCGTTCTTCGCTGGCTACTTCTCCAAGGATCACATCATTGAGGCCGCCTTCGGGCACAGCGCCTGGGCCGGGGTGGCAGCGCTGTTGGGCGCTGGCATTACCGCCTTCTACATGACGCGGTTGATGCTGATGACCTTCTTCGGCGAGAAGCGCTGGCGCGAAGGCGTCCATCCACACGAATCACCGAAGACGATGACGATCCCGCTGATCATCCTCGGATTCTTCAGCATCATTGGTGGCGCGTTGATGAACTTCTGGATCCAGGAGTGGCTCGAACCGGCGACCGGTGGGCATCCGCACGAACTGACCCTGGTGCCGACTTTGGTCGGATGGCTAACCATGGCTGTGGTCGCGGCTGGCGTGGCGATCTCTTGGTTCGTGTTCGGGGCCAAGCCAGTGCCGGATGCGGCTCCGGCTTCAGGCAATTTCTTCACCGTGATGGGTCGAAACGACCTGTTCGGGGACACTGTGAACGACGTCCTGGTGGTTCAACCCACCATGCTGGCTGCTCGCGGTGTAGTGGTCGCCGACCACAAGGTCCTTGACGGTGGCTTTGGTGGCCTGGCCACCGCGTTCGCGGGTATCTCCACCCAGGTGCGCAAGCTCCAAAACGGTCAGGTTCGAACCTACGCTTTGACGATGGCCATCGGCGTGGTCGCGGTTGGTGTAGTCATGATTCTCAGTCAGCTGGGCTGAGGGAGGAGTTCTAGATGACAGTCCCTTGGCTCACCCTCCTCGGTCTGGTTCCCTTGGTTGGCGCAGGTGCACTCCTGCTGCCGATCAAGGAGCTGGCCCGCTATTTGGGTATGTTCTTCGCGCTGCTCACCGCAGCGGCAGGCATCGGTGTCGCTGTGTTGTATACCGGTGGCGCTTCGCTGGCCGAAAAGGTCGCCTGGATGCCGAACTTTGGCACCTGGTGGGCGCTGAATGTCGACGGCATGGGTTTGGTGATGGTGCTGCTTACCGTCGCGCTCACCCCGGTGGTGCTGTTGGCTGAATGGAAGCTCGACAGTGTCGGACGCTGGACGCCGCAGGCGTTCGTCGCGCTGGTGCTGCTGCTGGAGAGCCTCTCGCTCTACACCTTCCTGGCCGCCGATGTGCTGCTGTTCTACCTCTTCTTTGAGGCGACGCTGATCCCGATGTACTTCCTGATCGGTGGCTTCGGTGGGGCGCAGCGGGCTCAGGCCGCAGTGAAGTTCCTGCTGTTCAGCCTGGCTGGCGGGCTAGTGATGCTGATCAGTGTGATCGGCCTTTACGTTTACTCCATCCGGGTGCTGGGCACGCCGAGCTATCTGCTCGGTGATCTGGCTGGGATGGCATTGCCAACCGACGTTGGCCGCTGGTTGATGCTGGGCTTCCTGGTCGCCTTCATTGTGAAGGCGCCGATGGTGCCGGTACACACCTGGCTGCCGACTGCGACCGAGCAGGCGACTCCGGGCACCTCGGTGCTCCTAGTGGGCATCCTGGACAAGATCGGCACCTTCGGGATGATCAAATTTTGCCTTGGGCTGTTCCCCGAGGCCAGCCAGTGGGTGGCACCAGCCATGGTGGTGCTGGCGCTGATCAGCATCATCTACGGCGCGATCGCGGCCATCGGCAGTTCCGACATGCTGCGGCTGGTTGCCTACACCTCAGTGAGCCACTTCGGCTTCATGGTGCTCGGCATCTACACCTTCACCAGCGCAGGCATCTCCGGGTCGATCTTCTACATGGTCAACCACGGCTTCTCTACTGCCGCCTTGTTCCTGGTAGTCGGCATGCTGATCGCCAGGCGTGGTTCGTCCAAGGTCGCCGACTTTGGCGGGGTCGAGAAGGTTGCCCCGGTACTGGCCGGCTTCCTGCTGTTTGCTGGTCTGTCTGGGCTGGCCTTGCCCGGCTTGTCCAGCTTCGTGTCGGAGTTCATGGTGATGGCTGGCGCCTGGTCGCGGCAGCCGTGGGTTGGTGCGGTTGCCGCGCTGGGCACGGTATTGGCTGCGGTCTACATCCTGCTGATGTACCAGCGCACCATGACCGGACCGGTCACCGAGGCTACGGCGAAGTACTTCACCGCTGATGCCGGGCCTCGTGAGAAGTGGGTCGCAGCCCCGCTGATCGTAGTGATCCTGATCCTCGGGTTTGTCCCGGGGCTGGCCCTGAAGGTGATCGAGCCGACGACGCAGCAGACGATGAGCCATGTCGGCGTGACCGACCCGGTGGCTCCGCTTGGAGAGGAAGGCAAGTGAACATCGCTACTCCCACCTTCGAGTGGCTGCAACTGGCCCCGGTGCTGACTGTCCTACTGGTTGCCTGTTTTGGCGTCGTCGTCGAAGCAGTCGCGCCTCGGGCCTACCGCTTCGTCCTCCAGGTCAGCCTGGTTGTGCTCGGTCTGCTGGCCGCCCTCGGCCTCCTAGCGGTGAACTACGCCAACGAGAGCGTAGGCATCCTGGCGGAGGGGGCGGTCGCACTCGACCGGCCGACCTACCTGATCTGGGGCGCGCTGCTGGTGTTCGGCCTACTCTCGATCCTGCTGTTCGCCGAGCGCAAGCTCGACAACGGGGTGAGCGCTTTCGCCGCCTCGGCCGCCTCGATCCCAGGCAGCGTTTCCGAGACCGACTCCTCGGCGGCTCGTCATGAGCACACCGAAGTCTTCCCGCTGGCGTTGTTCTCGCTGTCGGGCATGATGGTCTTCGCCTCGGCCACCGACCTGATCACCGCCTTTGTGGCTCTCGAAGTCATGTCGCTGCCGCTCTACCTGCTCAGCGGGATGGCTAGGCGGCGGCGCTTGCTCAGTCAGGAAGCCGCGTTGAAGTACTTCCTGCTCGGCTCCATGTCTTCGGCGTTCTTCCTGTTCGGCATGGCGCTGATCTACGGCTATGCCGGCTCATTTGACTACAAGGCCATTGACGCTGCCGTGTTCACGCCCACCTACGGCCATGGCCTACTGCTGACCGGAGCAGCGTTGATGGCGGTTGGCCTGCTGTTCAAGATCGGCGCGGTGCCATTCCACAACTGGGTGCCCGATGTCTATGTCGGGGCACCTACCCCGGTTACCGGCTTCATGGCGATCACTACCAAGCTGGCCGCGGTTGGCGCGACCGCCCGGTTCTTCTTCGTGGCGCTCGGGGCTGATCGATGGAGTTGGCAGCCATTGCTGGCGGCGGTGGCTTTGGTCACCATGATTGTTGGTGTCGTGCTCGCCTTGACCCAGACCGACATCAAGCGCCTGCTCGCCTACAGCTCGGTCTCACACGCCGGCTTCATCCTGGTGGCAGTGGTCGGTGCGACCGTGGCCACCACCTCGAACTACACCTCAAGCGTGGCGTCGATCATCTTCTACCTGTTGGCCTACGGCTTCGCCACGGTGGCAGCTTTCGCCGTGGTGACGATGGTGCGTGACGCCGCCGGGGAGGCAAACGACATCACCAGCTGGGCCGGATTGGGCCAGAAGAACCCGGTGATCGCCGCTGCCTTCGCCATTGTGATGTTGAGCTTTGCTGGTATTCCGTTGACCGGTGGCTTCATTGGTAAGTGGGAGGTGTTCACCGCGGCCTGGCAGGGCGGCTATTCCTGGCTGGTCGTGGCCGGCGTGATTGCCAGCCTGATCGCTGCCTACGTCTACCTGAAGGTGATCGTCTCGATGTTCTTTGCCGCACCGGCCGAGGGCGTGAGCGTCGGCAAGGCCGGGCTGGTAACGCTGGTGCCGGTCGGTGTTGGGGCTATCGCTTCGATCTACCTGGGCATCTTCCCCGGTCCGGTGATGGACGTGGTGACCGCGGCCAGCATCTTCCTCCGCTGAGGATATGCTGACCGACGTGAGCGCGAACCGAACCTCTGACCTGGTTGGCGAGGTGGATCAGGCGCTCGCTGAGCGGGTCACCGCACTGCTTGAGCAGGTGGAAGTAAGGCTGGCGCAGGCTGCTGTCGCTGACACCGCCTTCGTGACCGAGGCAGCTCAGCACATCATCAACGCTGGCGGGAAGCGTTTCCGTCCGCTGCTGGTGGTGTTGGCGGCATTGTTGGGTGAAGCCGGTGATGACGACATCGTGCGGGCTGCCCTCGTGATGGAGCTGACTCATGTGGCCAGCCTTTACCACGACGACGTAATGGACGAGGCCCTGGTGCGCCGAGGTGCGCCGAGCGCCAATCAACGCTGGGACAACACGGTCGCGATCCTGGTGGGCGACTTTCTATTCGCCCGCGCGTCCACCATCGTGGCCACCCTCGGCACCGAGTACGTCGACCTCCAAGCACGCACTTTCGCTCGCCTAGTGCAAGGCCAAATCGCCGAAACCTGCGGTGCGGAGGCCGGTCAGGACCAGCTGGCTCACTACCTGCAGGTGGTGGCCGACAAGACCGGCTCCCTGATCGCGGCGTCCACGGCCTTCGGCGGCATGGTGGCCGGGCTTGGCGAAGCCGAGTTGGCCGCACTGGCCGCCTACGGCGAGGAGATCGGGGTGGTCTTCCAACTCAGCGACGACATCATCGATATCGCCTCCGAGACTTCCGGCAAGACCCCGGGTACCGACCTGCGGGCCGGCGTGCCGACCCTGCCGACGCTGTTGGTGCGGGCTTCGACTGCGCCAGCCGATGCTCGGCTGCTCGCGCTGCTGGATGCCGACCTGAGCGATGACGCCGATTTGGCCGAGGTGCTGGGCTTGCTGCGCGCCCACCCGGTGCTGGACGAGGCGCGCGAGGTCATTCGCCAACGAGCCGAGATTGCCCGCGCTCATTTGGCGCCCCTGCCGGATGGCGCAGCCAAAGACGCCCTGGCCACTCTTTGTGACGCGGTAATCACCCGCTCGGCCTGATCCCGCCTGCCTTTGGCGATGCCCCGCTCGATACCCTTGGGCCATGGCTGAGCTGACGACGCTAAGCGCTGCCGATATTGCGGGCGGAATCGTTGCTGGCGAGTTCAGCGCCGGCGAGGTCGTCTCGGCCCACCTCGACCGAACCGCGCGGCTCAATGCTGATCTGGGCGCGTTCGCCCGGGTTACCGGCACTGAGGCCCTCCGAAGGGCCGAGTTCATCGATGATGCGGTTGCCTCAGGATCGGCCCCGGGGGTGTTGGGCGGCGTGCCTTGCCCGATCAAGGATCTGACGCCGGTGGCCGGGGTAGGCATCGAGGCTGGCAGTGCGGCCCTGAAAGGCAGCGTTGCCGATGTCGACGACGACATTGTCGGCTGGCTCGCCGAGGCAGGCACGATCTCGACCGGAAAGACCGCAACGCCGGAGTTTGGCCTGCCCTGCTACACCGAGCCAGCAGGAGCGCCGCCGGCGGTGACGCCCTGGGACTGCGCCAAGATGGCGGGCGGGTCGAGCGGGGGAGCGGCAGTGGCGGTGGCGACTGGCATGGCCCCGATCGCGCACGCCTCTGACGGTGGCGGTTCCATCCGGATTCCGGCGTCGTGTTGCGGCTTGGTAGGGCTCAAAGCCAGCCGCGGCCGGATCGGGCCGGGGCGGCTGCGGCAGCCTGGCCCCGGGCTGACGACCGATGGCGTGCTGAGCCGGACGGTGGCCGATACGGCGGTGTCTCTGGACGTGTTGGCCGGGCGAGGTCAGGGGCTCACCTATCACGCGCCACCGCAGCAGCCCGGCTTTCTTGAGTCAGCTCGGACGCCGCCGCGGCATCTGCGAATCGGCGTCCTGACCACGCCGGTGATCGCCGAAGCCGAAGTACACCAGGCCTGCCTCGATGCCGTGGCTCGCACCGTCGAACACCTCGCAACCCTCGGCCACGACGTGGTCGAGGCGCCAGTGCCCTTCACCGTGGACCGGTGGACGGCGTTCGAGGACATCTGGGCGGTGGGTGCGGCCACGATTCCGCTGCCACCAGGCGCCGAAGGCTCCCTGCGGCCGCTGACCCGGTGGCTGCGCGAGCGAGGTCGTCGAGTGAGCGGGGTTAGCTACGCCAACGCGTTGTCGGCCTTGCAGCGGCTGGGCTTGGAGGTAGCCGGAGCGTGGGACGGATTCGATGCCGTCCTCACCCCAACGCTGGCGCAGCCACCACTACCAATTGGAGCGCTCCGCAACGACGCCGATCCGGCGGCCGACTTCGCTGCGCAAACCCGCTTCACCCCGTGGACGAGTGTGGCGAACCTCTCGGGGCGTCCGGCGATCTCGCTGCCGCTGCACACCGCGCTGATCGACGGCGCCTGGTTGCCGATCGGTGTGATGTTCACCGGACGGTTTGGTGCCGAAGCACTCCTGCTGAGTCTGGCCGCCCAGCTAGAGGACGCGGTCGGCTGGCAACACCCGTTCCTAGCCGCAGAACCCGTCGGGTTGCCAACCCGCTCGAACCCGTGAGCTATCTTGAGAACTTGTCCGGGACGCCGTCGACATCGCTATCGAGATTTTCGGCCTCTTCGATCTCGCGGTAACGCCGATTTCGTGACCCGAGCACGGCCATGGCAATCAGCGCCGCCAGCACCGAGGCGGTCAGGATGGCCACCTTGCCGACGTTGTCGTCCGGGCTGCCCAGGCCGAAGCTCAACTCAGAGACCAGCAGAGAGACGGTGAAGCCGATCCCGCCGAGGATCGACAAGCCGACCACGTCGATCCAGGCCAAGTCCGGATCGAGGCTGGCGTGTCGCAGCCGGGTGACCAGCCAGGTGGCACCGCTGATGCCAATCGTCTTGCCGACCACCAAACCGAGGATGACGCCGAGCCCGACGGGGCTGGTGACTGCGGCCACGAAACCGTCCAAGCCGCCAACGATGACCCCGGCGGAGAAGAAGGCGAACACTGGGACAGCGAAGCTGGCCGAGAATGGATGGACACGGTGCTCCAGCACGTCGCTCAGACCGCTCTCCAATCCCGAACTGCGCGGAGGTCGCACTGGGATGCAGAATGCCAACAGCACGCCCGCAACCGTCGCATGGATGCCAGAGGCGAGGGTCAAGGCCCAGGCAATGACACCGAGTGGGGCCAGGAACACCCACGGCGCCCAGGCATGCTCGAGCAGGAATCGTTGTCCGCGGTAGGCGATTAGCGCGAACAGTGCTAGCACTGCAACGACTCCGAGCAGATAGAGCGGGCGCAAATCGTGGGTGTAAAAGAAAGCAATGATCGTGATGGCGATCAGGTCGTCGGCCACCGCCAGGGTGAGCAGAAAAGTCCGCAGGGCAGCTGGTAGGTGCGAGCCGATCACGGCCAGCACGGCCAAGGCGAAGGCAATATCGGTGGCAGCGGGAATCGCCCAACCGGATCTGGCCTGGGCATCGTTGAAGGTGAGGGCCAGATAGATCAACGCCGGTACAGCGACTCCGCCCACAGCGGCGACTACTGGCACTAGTGCAGTTTGGGGGTCGCGAAGATCACCGACCACGAACTCGTGTTTCAGTTCCAGGCCCACCAGGAAGAAGAACACTGCCAGCAGTCCGTCCGCGGCCCAGTGCCCAAGGGAGAGGTCAAGATCGATACCGGCTACCGTGGTGCCAAAGTGGGCGTCGCGGAGACCAAAGTAGAACTCCGGCGCCAGATTTGCCGCGAGCATCGCCGCCGCCGCGGCGACCAGTAGCAGGATGCCGCCGACGGATTCGCTTCGCAGCACCTCCTGAGCTCGACGGAACTCCCGATACGCGCCGCGAGCCAGCGTTACCGGCGCCGGTGGGCGGTTGGTCACCAAATCTTCACCCGCTCAGACGGTGCCAGCCAGGCGGCATCAGCTTCGGTCACTTCGAAAGCCTCGTAGAACGGAGCCAGGTTCCGGACAACCTGGTTGCAACGGAACTCCTCTGGTGAATGTGGATCGGTCGCGATCTGCTGGCGAAGAGCCTCGTCGCGGCGCTTGGTTTGCCATGCCCGGGCCCAGGAAAGGAAGAAGCGCTGCTTGGCCGCTATCCCATCGACCGGTTCAGGTTCGGTCTCACCGATCGCCAGTCGCCAGGCGTCATAGGCGATCGCCAGCCCGCCGAGGTCGCCGATGTTCTCCCCGATGGTCAACTCGCCGTTGACCTGCAGCTCAGGCAACTGGGTGGGGTGCAACGCGGAGTACTGCGCAATCAGGGCCCCAGTTCGCTCGGTGAACGCATCTCGGTCGGCTTGGGTCCACCAATCCCGCAGCCGGCCTTCGCCATCGCAGTTGGAGCCCTGGTCATCGAAACCATGCCCGATCTCGTGACCGATTACCGCCCCGATCGCGCCGTAGTTCACGGCGTCATCAGCGTCGGGATCGAAGAACGGCGGCTGCAGGATGGCAGCCGGGAAGACGATTTCGTTTCGTAGGGGGTGGTAGTAGGCGTTCACAGTCTGCGGGGTCATTAGCCATTCCCAGCGCCGCATTGGGCCACCCAGCTTGCTGAGCTCGTCGGCGGCAGCGAACTCAGCTGCGCGCAGCACATTGCCGACCAGATCGCCGGGACGAATCATCAGTGGCGAGTAGTCTTTCCAAATCTCGGGGAAGCCGATCTTCGGGGTGAAGTTGTCCAATTTGGTCAGCGCCTCAGCGCGGGTTTCGGGGCCCATCCAGTCCAGTGCCTGGATCGAGTTGGCGTAGGCCTTGAGTAGGTTGGCCACCAACACGTCCATCCGCTGCTTAGCCGCTGGCGGGAAGTGCCGTTGGACGTAGAGCTTGCCGACCGCTTCTCCCAAAGTGCGTTCGACCAGATCGACACCGCGCTTCCAGCGCTCTTTCAGCTGCGGGATGCCCTGCAGCACCCTGCCATAGAAGTCGAACCGGGTCTGAACCAAGACATCTGGAAGGTAGGGCGACAGCGCTGAGACCAGGCTCCAGCGGCACCATTGCTTCCAATCATCCAGTCGGGATTCGGTGATCAAGGCGGCAATCTCGGCGAAATAGGACGGCTGGGCGACGATCACTTCATCGACCGCTGGCACGCCTGCGGCGGTCAACACCCGCGACCACGGCAGGCCCAACGCGTCGAAGGCCGCCGGGGTGTGCGGGTTGTACATCTGGCGAAGGTCGCGGGTGCGCACCTTGTCCCAATGCCTGGCCGCCACCTCGGATTCCAGTTCGACCACGGTGGCGCCCCCACTGGCCGTCAGGCCGGCAATGGTTAGCGTGCGGTCCACGAGCTCGCGATAGCTGCTCAGGACCGCCGCGTGCTGCTCAAGGCGGTAGTACTCCTCGTCGGGCAGGCCGAGGCCAGCTTGGCCGACGAAGAGGGCGTAGCGGCTCGGGTCGCCTGGGTCGGCATCGACGTCCAGGCCGATTGGTGAGCCAGTGCCACGACGTAGGCTGCGGCCGAAGTAGTCGAGCAGATCCTCGATGCTGCTGATCGCGTCGATCTCGGCGAGCAGCGGAGCCAGCGGATCAAGCCCGGCCGCCTCAACCTTTTCGGTGTCCATGAAGGAGCCGAAGAGGTGCTCAACCAGGTACGCCTCGGTGCCCGATTGGCTATCGGTAAGGCCGGTGACGATATCGCGGATGGCCGCCTCGGAGGCGTCCCGCAGTTCGATGAAGGCTCCGGCAGCCTGTTTGTCCTCGGCGATTTGCGCCTGGTCCAGCCAGCGTCCGTTCACGTGGCGGAAAAGGTCAGCGCCGGGGCGAATGCCTGGGTCAAGGTCGAATGAAGTCACCTGCCCAAGGTTATCGGTTCAAAGTTGTACCCGAGGCTCCGCCCTTGGTGGGAAAAGCTGCACCGGCCCGGGGCAACGACCTCGCGATCATCGCCCCGGGCCGGTGCCGGGTTCACCTGTGGATCAGAGCTCCCAGGTGTCTCGGCCCTTCAGCAGGTCAGATACCGCCTTGAGCTTCGCGGACTCGTCAGCGAAGGTGGTGATCTGTGCGCGAGCCATGTCGTCATAGACCGGACGGTCGACGTCGCGGAAGATGCCGATCGGGGCCATGCCGAGGTTGTTGCTGTCGGTCAGCTGAGCCAGCGCGAAGGCGAGCTGTGGGTCGTCACCGTGAGCATCGTGAACGATCACATTCTCCGCGCCAATCTCGGCGACCGGGGCCACCTTCAGGGTGCCGTCGGCCAGGCGCGTCACACCCATGGAGCCGTCAGCGCCGAAGATGATCGGCTCGCCGTGGACGAGCTTGATCATGCCGTCGCTCGCCTTCAGCGGATCGAAGGCACCGTCATTGAAGATCACACAGTTCTGGTAGATCTCCACCAACGAGGTACCACGGTGATTGGCCGCAGCCTTCAACACCTCGGTGAGGTGGGCCCGGTTGGAGTCAATCGTGCGAGCTACGAAGGTTCCCTCGGCACCCAGGGCCAGCGAGACCGGGTTGAACGGGTGGTCGACTGAACCCTGCGGAGAGGACTTAGTCACCTTGCCCTGCTCCGAGGTCGGCGAATACTGGCCCTTGGTCAGACCGTAGATCCGGTTGTTGAACAACAGGATCGTCATGTTGATATTGCGGCGCAGCGCGTGGATCAGATGGTTGCCGCCGATGCTCAGCGCATCGCCGTCACCGGTAACCACGAATACCGCAAGGTCGGGGCGAGACATCGCCACACCACTGGCAATGGCGGGCGCCCGTCCATGGAGGGTGTGCATGCCATAGGACTCCACGTAGTACGGGAATCGTGATGAGCAACCGATTCCGGAGACCACCACAAGGTTCTCGTTGCGGATGCCCAGATCGGGCAGGATGCCTTGGAAGGCAGCGAGAACCGGGTAGTCGCCACATCCGGGGCACCAGCGAACTTCAGCCGGGGAGGTGAAGTCCTTGCGGGTCAGCGGGCTCAGTGCGAGCGGGACGCCGGCCAAGCCGCTCTTGGCGGTGGGAATGGTGGCAGTCACTTCGCAGCCTCCTCATCGATGATCGCGTTCAGGTCGTCAGCGAGTTCGGACTGCCGCAGCGGCAGCCCTCGAACCCTTGAGTAACTCTCTACGTTGATCAGGTACTTCGCCCGGAGCCACATGGCCAGCTGGCCGAGGTTCATCTCCGGAACGACTACCCGGTCGTAGCTGGCCAGTACCTCACCGAGGTTGGCTGGCAGCGGGTTGAGATAGCGCAGGTGGATGGTTGCGAGATCGCGGTCGCTCTGGCGCACCAACCTGACGGCCGACTGGATGGGTCCGAAGGTGGACCCCCAGCCGACCACGAGCACCTTGGCGGCGCCACTGGGGTCGTCCACCACGACATCGGGAACCTCGCGCACGATGCCGTCGATCTTCGCTGCGCGGGCCCGCACCATAACTTCGTGGTTGTCGTTGTCGTAGGAGACGGCGCCAGTGTTGGCCGCCTTCTCCAGACCACCAATGCGGTGAGTCAGGCCGGGCGTACCCGGGATGGCCCAGGCACGGGCCCCCTTCTCATCGCGGGCGTAGGGCCAGTAGACGCCATCGGGCTGGTTGGGCTCGGTGATGATGTTGGGCTCAATCTCGGCCAACTCGTCCAGCTCCGGAACGCGCCACGGCTCGGCGCCGTTACCCAGATAGCCGTCGGTGAGCACCAGCACCGGCGTGCGGTATTCAACGGCGATCTTGCAGGCTTCGAAGGTGGCCGCGAAACAGTCGGCAGGTGATTGGGCGGCGATGACTGGCATCGGAGCCTCACCGTGACGTCCGAACAGGGCGATGTTCAAATCGGACTGTTCGGTCTTGGTCGGCAACCCGGTGGACGGGCCGCCCCGCTGAACGTCAATCACTACCAGCGGTAGCTCAGCGATCACGGCCAGGCCGAGCATCTCGGCTTTCAGAGCCAGACCAGGGCCTGAGGTGCTGGTCGCACCCAGACAGCCGGCGAAGGAGGCCCCCACAGCGGCACCAACAGCCGCGATCTCGTCTTCGGCCTGGTAGGTCATCACCCCAGCCCGCTTGGCGTCGGAAAGGTAGTGCAGCACCTCAGAAGCCGGAGTGATCGGGTAGGCGCCCAGGTAGAGCGGCAGCCCGGCCCGAGCCGCGCCTGCGACCAGGCCGTAGGCGGCAGCCCGGTTGCCAGTGATCTGGCGGTAGGTGCCAGCCTTGGCTGGAGCGGCAGCGATTTCGTAGCGGACGGCGAAGGCCTCCGAGGTCTCCCCGAAGTTGTACCCGGCCTTTAGCGCGGCGATGTTGGCGTCGCGGATGGCCGGCTTCTTGGCGAACTTGGTGGTTAGGAAGGTCACCGTTTGGTCGATTGAGCGGCTGTAGAGCCAGTCAACCAGGCCAAGGGCGTACATGTTCTTGGTACGGGAGGCGTCCTTGCGGCTGAGCCCGTACGGCTCGACAGCCGCGGTGGCCGCGGCGGTGAGGTCGAAGGCGTGCACCTGGTACTGCGCCAGCCGGTCTTCTTCCAGCGGGTTTTCGGCATAGCCGACCTTGGAGAGGGCCCGTGGGGTGAAGTCAGCGGTGTCGACGATCACGATCCCACCGACCGGGAGGTCGGCCAAGTTGGCCTTGAGCGCCGCCGGGTTCATCGCGACCAGGACATCTGGGTGGTCCCCGGGGGTGTGGATGTCGTAGTCGGCGAAGTGCAGCTGGAAACTGGACACACCGGCCACGGTCCCTGCTGGTGCCCGGATCTCTGCGGGGTAGTCAGGCAGGGTGACGAAATCGTTGCCAGCCACTGCGTTGTCCTGGGTGAAGCGGTCTCCAGTCAACTGCATGCCGTCTCCAGAGTCGCCGGAGAAGCGAATGACAACGTGGTCGATGGTGTTCACTTGGGTCATATTTGGTGCGGCCCTCCCGGGAGCGGCGCTGGTGCGCTCGCATCCGTAGTCTTGGACAGAAACCTGGCTTCCGACAGTGGATTTGTGCCGGGAACCTGCATCGGTATTACCCCCGATCGGGACCGAATCTCTAGCGTCAGCAGGTCAGTGCCGGTGGGCATCACCTGTGGCGGCAAGCGCTAGCGAGGATAGCGCGCAGACCGGGTGATTGGAACAAGAACCGGGAGGAATCCCGCGCTAATTACCCTTGTCAGGCAGTAGTAATGAGCGTACATACCACCGCGGGCTAGGCTGTCGCCGTGCCCGTGCCAGAACCCTTCCGCCGGTGGTGACCAACAAAAGCGAGCCGATCGCGCCTCGGTCAGAGCTGCTGCGCGCCCGGCTGCTCGCTGCGCGCTCCGATGTTGCGCGGGCCTGGGCGCACCGAGCTGTGCGTCGCGGCCTTTACGGCTCGGCGCTGCTGTTTCTCGGATCGTTGACGCCGGCCTACCTGCCGCAGAACAGCCCCTGGTGGGATCCGATCCGCGATCTCGGCCTGGACACCTGGCCGGCCAGGGTGGTTGGCACGGCATTGGTGGTGGCCGGGGTAGCCCTGTTGGTCGAGGCCTGGTTCAACCTACGTCCCAGCCTCTACCACGAGGTAAAACACTGGCCGATCACGCTGCTGTGGAGCTTGCCGCTACTGCTGGCCCCACCGATCTTCAGCCACGATGCCTACGCCTATGCCGCCGAAGGCTGGCTGCTGCGTAACGGGCTGAATCCCTATGACAACCCGATCTCGGTATTGCCCGGTCCGTTCGCCGACCAGGCCGCTTGGTTGTGGCGCTACACCACGGCGATGTACCCGCCACTCAGCCTGGAGATGTTTCACGGCCTAGTGGTCCTGGCCGGCAATAACCCCTACTACTCCGCTCTGGCGATGCGCATTCCGGCGCTGCTCGGGGTGGCGATGATCGCCTACTTCCTGCCCAGGATCGCTCGGCGCATGGGTGCTGATGTGCAGATGACGGCTTGGTTTTCCACGGTCAACCCTCTGGTGATCATCGACCTGGTCGGCGGTGCCCACAATGACGCTTTGATGATGGGGCTGGTGGTGCTGGCCATCTGGCTGGCGTTCAACGACAAGTTTTGGCCGGCAGCCATCATCGTCGGCGTCGCTGCCTGCATTAAGCAGCCAGCGATACTCGCGTTCTACCCAGTAGCCCTGATCGGCCATCCCTGGCTCAGCCTGGGCTGGCAGAACTCCTGGCGGGCGCTGCGTCGGCTTGCTGGCACGCTGCTGATCGCTTTGAGCGTCTTCGTGCTGATCAGTTTGGCCAGCGGGCTTGGTTTTGGCTGGATCTGGGCCGCAGATGTCCCGGGCAAAGTGGTGACGCTGGCGCCCTTCACTTTGGTTGGGGCCGGCCTGAAATACCTGTTCGACCTGATCGGCCTACCGCTGGTGGGCCAATTTGTGATGGAAGCGGTGCGCTATCTGGGCCTGTTGCTCACGGTGGTGATGATCGGCTGGCTAGGCATTGGGGTCGGACGCAAGAAGCCGGTCACCTTCCTGAGCTGGTCTTACCTAATCTTCGCCTTCGGTGGCATCGCGCTGAACAGCTGGTACCTCACCTGGGGCGGCCTGCTGTTGCCGCTCACCAAGCCGTCCCCGCGGATCATCGGCACTGCGGTCACGGTGACTACCGTCCTGCTGGCCTATGGTGCTGGCAACTTGGCCTGGCGCAATGATGCGGTTGCGCTCGCTTTTGCGGCCATGGCCTTGATGTTGGTGCTGCTCTACCGGCATCGTCAGGAGCATCGGGTTCGCCTAGCTAAGGCGGCCAAAGCAACCCAGGAGGCGAAGTGACCGAACCGGAAGTGCTGGCCGAGGCCAGCGGTGGCGTGGGTCGCATCCGGCTGAACCGGCCGCGCGCAATCAACGCGATCAACCTGTCGATGATGCGCCAGATCTCGGCTGCGCTGGCCGAGTTCGCCGCCGACGATTCGGTGGAGCTGGTTGAGCTCACCGGTGCCGGTGATCGCGGGCTGTGCGCCGGAGCAGACGTCCGCGAGCTGCGGGAACGAGCGCTGACAGGCGGCGATGTAGCTGAGTTTTTCACCACCGAGTACGCGCTGAACCTGATGATCGCTGACTATCCCAAGCCGTACCGGGCGATCATGACCGGCATCACCATGGGCGGCGGCATGGGCCTGAGCGTCCATGGAACCGACCGGGTAGTGGATGCCACCAGCACCTTGGCGATGCCGGAGACTCAGATTGCGATCTACCCCGATGTCTTCGTCACCCACCTGCTGGCTCGGATGCCTGGTGAGATCGGCACGCACCTGGCCCTGACTGGAGCCAGCGTGAACGCCGCCGATGCGATCCGGCTCGGGCTGGCCGATCGGTGCGAGGGGCCACTACCGGAGCCGTCTGAAGCGCTGGCCGGTGCGTGGATCGCAGAATGCTATGGCGGCAACAATGCCGAGGAGATTGTGGCCAGACTGGCCGAGCATGACGATCCGTTTGCTCAGGCGGCCGCCGCCGAGTTGGAGCGTCGCTCGCCACTGTCGGTAGCGGTGTCATTGGAAGCACTGCGGCGGGCGGCCCAGTTCCCGCGGCTGGTCGACCAGTATGAGCAGGAGCTGACCCTGGCCGTACGGATGGCTAGGGGCGCGGAGTTCATCGAGGGCGTCCGGGCCCAGCTGATAGATCGGGATCGCAACCCCAAGTGGTCGCATGCCAGCCTGGCCGAGGTGAGTCGCGCTGAGGTGCTCAGCTACTTCGAACCGTTGGCCTGACCCAGTTCCCTGAGCTTGTCGAGGGGTCGCGTGTTCAGTTCCCTGAACTTGTCGAAGGGTTGCTCCCTGGGGTGAGGCTCAGTTCCGATTGGCGTAGTCGACAACCACCGGGGCGTGATCGCTGATCCGGGCCGGGTAGCTCTCGGCTCGATCTGTGCCGCCGATCTGGGCCGCAGCCGCCAACTCGGGGCTGGCGAAGTGGTAGTCGATCCGCCAGCCGGTGTCATTGTTGAACGCATTGCCCATCCAGCTCCACCAGGAGTAGGGGCCGTCGGCGTCTGGGTGCAGCCGACGGACCACGTCCACCAAAGTCCGGGGGCTCTGGACCGAGCCCAACCACTCCCGCTCTTCAGGCAGGAAGCCCACCGACTTGGCATTGCCGCGCCAGTTGCGCAGATCAAGGCGAGTGTGGGCGATGTTGAAGTCGCCCATCACCAGGAACTCACGTCCCCGCGCGCGTGCGGCTAGGCGCGCCTTCGTCAAGTAGGGACGAAAGGACTTCATGAAGGCCAACTTATGGCGGTAGCGCGCCAGCTCCTCAGGGGTGTCATCGGCCCGTCCGCCTTTGGGCAGGTAGAGCGAGCCGACGCTGAGTTTCCAGCCGTTGAGGTCGTAGTCGGCCTCCAGATAGCGTCCCTCAGGATCGAACTTGCCGCTGCCGAACCCTTCGCGGACTGCGATCGGCGGCGTGCGGCACAGGAGGGCCACCCCATTGCGTCCGGCCCGATTTCCGGGGTGATAGGCGAAGTGGTAGCCGGTTGAGGCTTCGATGGGGACCAATTCGGCTGGGGCTCGCACCTCTTGCAAGGCAATCAGGTCGGGGGATCGTTCGGCCAGCCAGTCGGTGAAGCCGCGGCGCACTGAGGCCCGGATGCCATTGACGTTGACGGTGGCGATTCGCATCAGTTGTTGCGCCCTCTGGCCGCGACTGGCCAGGTGCCGCCGGTACTCAGCAGGTAGTCATCGGCAAGGTTCACTGCGTTGCAGGCGTGATTGGGCACGATCGCCACGGTGCTGCCCAACTCGGGGAGAGCGCCAGGCCACACGATGGTGACGTGATGTTCGCTGAGAGCCACTAGGCGGGCCTCTGGGTGGTCCAGCACCCGGCCATAGCCGGTGGCCCAAGGGGCTCGATCTGCGCCGAGCGCCTTGCTGCCGGCATCGCAGATCACCCGGCCGCCAGCGTGGGAGACGACCCGGGAGATCACCGTGAGCGCGACCTGGTCGAAGCCGATGGTGCCCAGCTCGACTTGTTGGGCATCGCCGAACACGTACACCCCTGGACGGAGCTCGTTGATCACCCCGGCTCCGCTGAACTGGGCCGAGGGGGTGGAGCCGCCGCTAACCAGGCGTGGCTCGATGCCGGCGGCGCGCAGCGCTGTCGCCGCCGCGCCTAGCGCATCCGCCTCGTCGACGGCGGCCTGTTTCCTGGTGGCGGGGGAGTAACTGTGGCCGGGAAAAGTGAAAACCCCGGCGATCGGCAGCCCGGCCTCGGTCAACTCGGTGGCTAGGATCCCGGCCTGGGCCGGGGCCACCCCCGAGCGGTGATGGCCAGAGTCGACCTCGATCAGCACTTCAGCGCGCAACCCGACCAGTTGGCGGCCAGCCTCGATCGAGTCGCAGCCCAGGCTCAGTCGTACCCCGGTCTCGGTCAGGGCGCGCAGCCTGGCGGCGTCGGTGGCGTCGGCCCAAAGCGGGTAGGCGATGAAGAGGTCGTCAGCACCACTGGCTGCGAACACTTCAGCTTCGCCGATGGTGGCCACCGTTAGCCCGGACGCGCCGGCCGCAAGCTGGCGGGCAGCGATTTGTGGGCACTTGTGGGTCTTGGCGTGGGGGCGCAGGGACATTCCCGAGTTGGCCGCGTGGGCGGCCATGGCGGCGATATTGGCCGCCATTACCTCGGTGTCGAGGCGAAGGTGCGGTGTCGTGCCCACTGAGGCTCAGCGGTAGTTGTCGTACTGCACCGCGAAGTCGTACTCGGCGTCGCGCACCAGCTTCTGGACGGCCTGCAAGTCGTCGCGCTTTTTGCCGTAGACCCGTAGTTCCTCGCCCTGCACCTGGGTGCGCACACCCTTCAACCCGGAGTCGCGGATCAGTTTGGTGATCTTGGCTGCGTTCTCGCGGCTGATGCCCTCTTTGGTGGTGGCCGTGATCTTCCAAACCTTCCCCGACAGCCGCGCGTCGCCAGCGTCCAGAGACTTCAGGTCGATCTTGCGGCGCACCAACATGGTCTGGAACACATCGAGGACGGCCTTGACGCGCTCCTCGCCGTTGGCCTCCATCTCGATGGCCTCACCCGACCAGCGGATGGACGCATCGGTGTTTTTGAAGTCGAAGCGGTTGCGCACTTCCTTGGCTGCCATGTTTAGGGCGTTGTCCACCTCTTGGCGATCAACCTTGCTCACGATGTCGAAAGAACTCTCACCTGCCATGGGCGCCATTGTGCCCGATCGGGGCCGATTCGAAACCTGTCCCGGCGCTTTGCTAGAGTGTCCCGGCACGGCAGGTTGCCCGAGTGGCCAAAGGGAGCGGTCTGTAAAACCGTCGGCTCAGCCTACGTAGGTTCGAACCCTACACCTGCCACCAGCACGGCCCCTGACTGGGAATTACCCCTAGTCAGGGGCCTTTTGCTTGCCCTCAGTCGCCGGTCATCGTCCGGACGTCCAAGACTGCTCCGAGCTGCTCTTCGCTGATCTCGCCGCGAGTCACGTAGCCCAGATCGCGGACCGCTTCGGCAATCCTCAGATTTGCCTTCACTGCGTGTTTGGCGATCTTGGCCGCCGCCTCGTAGCCGACGATCCGATTCAGCGGAGTGACGATGGCCGGCGAAGACTGCGCCAACTCCAGGCAGCGGTCCACGTTGGCTTCGATGCCGTCCACGCAGCGGGTGGCCAGCAGTTGCGAGACATTCCCGACCAGGGTGATCGATTCCAGCAGGTTGCGCGCCATCACCGGCAGCATCACCAGCAGGTCGAAATTCCCCTGGGCGCCAGCGAAAGCAATGGCGGCGTCGTTGCCGATCACTTGAGCCGCCACCATGACGGTGGCTTCCGGCAGCACCGGATTCACCTTTCCGGGCATGATCGAGGAACCCGGCTGCAGGTCGGGAAGGGTGATCTCGCCGATTCCGGTGCGCGGGCCTGACCCCATCCAACGCAGGTCGTTGGCGATCTTGACCAGCGACACCGCCACGGTGCGTAAGGCCCCTGAGGCCTCAACCAGTGAGTCTTGGGCGGCTTGGGCTTCGAAGTGGTTGGGTGCTTCAACCAGCGGCAGGCCGGTGCGCTCCGCGATCAGTTCGATGACCCGGGCAGAGAACCCCGGTGGGGTGTTGATACCGGTGCCGACCGCAGTGCCACCCAGCGGCAGTTCGCAGAGCCGGGGGAGCGTGGCCTGGATCCGGGCGATTCCGTAACGCACTTGGGTGGCGTAGCCGCTGAACTCCTGGCCGAGCGTGATTGGAGTGGCGTCCATCAGGTGGGTTCGCCCCGCTTTCACCACCTCAGCGAACTCGCTGGACTTGGCCTCCAGAGACGCAGCAAGGGTTTCCAGGCCGGGAATCAGCACTTCGCCGATGGCTTGGGTCGCGGCGATGTGGATCGAGGACGGGAACACGTCGTTGGATGACTGGGACGCGTTCACCTGGTCGTTGGGGTGCACGGGCTCGCCCAGCCGGGCCGAGGCCAGGGACGCAATGACCTCGTTGGTGTTCATGTTGGAGGACGTGCCCGACCCGGTCTGGAAGACGTCGATCGGGAAGTGGTCGTTGTGGCTGCCGGAGATCACCTCATCAGCCGCGGCGACGATGGCCTCGGCAACGGGGGCG
The DNA here is from genome assembly GCA_013791955.1 of Propionicimonas sp. Taxonomy (GTDB): domain Bacteria; phylum Actinomycetota; class Actinomycetes; order Propionibacteriales; family Propionibacteriaceae; genus Propionicimonas. Next base: position 1,439,604 of record VMSW01000007.1, on the reverse strand, counting down.
GGGAGCACGCCAAGTTCGGCATTGGCCAGCGCTGCGGCCGCTTTGATCTGGGCCAGGGCAGCGATGTGATGGCTGGACAGCCCGCGTCCCGAGATGGGGAAGTTCTCCACTGCGCGCTGGGTCTGAGCCCCGTAAAGGGCTCTTGCAGGCACCTGGACCTGCCCCATGGTGTCGTGTTCGATCCGGAACCCGGTCATGGCCGCTCTCCTTTCGCTAGTTACACCATAGGCAGCACTGGCGTGGGCGCGTAGATTCCGGGTATGGCCAAAGTGGTGGAGCTCACCGACAGCATTTTGCTGGCTGTCGACTCGATCCCGGTTGGCCGACTGGCGACCTACGGTGATTTGGGCAAGGTCGTTGGTTGTGGGCCAAGGCTGGTGGCCCGCGTGCTGGCCACTTCGGACGGGTCAACCTGTTGGTGGCGGGTCGTCCGGGCTGATGGCAGCATCGCCCAACACCTAGTCGATGAGGCTTCGAAGCGGCTGGCGCAAGAGGGCATAAAGGTGGTCGCCGGGCGAGTTGACCTGGCCCGGCACCGCGCTGAGTTGGAGTGAGCGGCCCGTGCCAACCGGCGATTTGAGCGGGGCGCTTGGATTGGGGTACAGTCAACCGCTGTCCGGCCCCTATAGCTCAGTCGGCAGAGCGTCTCCATGGTAAGGAGAAGGTCTGCGGTTCGATTCCGCATGGGGGCTCTGTGTTCGGATTGGCGGAGTTACCGCCCGTCGTTCAGTCCGAACAGGGGCGGGATAGCTCAGGCGGTAGAGCAAGCGGCTCATAATCGCTGTGTCGCGGGTTCAAGTCCCGCTCCCGCTACAAGTAGCACCCGTTGGGAAAGAGGAAGCTGATGGCCAAGAAGACATCCGATGTCCGGCCCAAGATCACGTTGGCGTGCACCGAGTGCAAAGAGCGCAACTACATCACCAAGAAGAATCGGCGCAACGATCCCGACCGGATGGAACTGAAGAAGTTCTGCCCCAAGTGCCACACGCACACTGCGCACCGCGAGACCCGCTGAGCGAGTCTGTCAGGGAGCCGCCCGCGCTAGCGGGCGGCTTTGCTGCGTTCGGAGGCCCCCGTTGACCTGGGCGATCACCGACCGGGTTACCCGGGTGAACTTTTATGCGACGCTGCTCCTGGCCGCGGTCGCCCTGGCACCGCTGCTGGCCGAGCGCAATTCGTGGATCCTGATGGCTGCGGTGTTGATGCTGGTCTATCAGGCCTGGCGGTTGGCGATGGCGCGGCAGGTACGGGTACGGATCGATGACACCGGTATCACCAAGTCGATTGGAACGCGCACCTGGCATCTCGGCTGGAACGAAGCTGAGGCCGTTCAGCTCCGCCGCTTTCTGGGTACCGACCAGCTGGTGCTGACCACTGCTGACCAAACCCGCTGGAACTCCTCGGACAAGCTCTATTTCAAGCTGGCCCGCGACCAAGTAGCCGTCCAAGTGCCGACGTCCCTGCTCCCACAACTACGGGAGCTATTGGGTCAGCACGGCTGTCGGCTGCCCGACTCCGCCTGAGGCTCGGTGCCCGCTAGCCTGAGCACATGCCGATCAGCGAAGAACATGTCGGGCGCAGCTACCCGGCCACCGCGCCCTACGAAGTCAGTCGGGCCAAGATCGCCGAGTTTGCTCGCGCCCTCTCAGATCCAGACAATCCGGCCTATGCCGGGCTTGAGCCGGTAGCGCCGCCAACTTTCGCCGTGGTGTTGGCCTCAGCTGCCTGGGACGCCATGTTTGCCGATCCCGAGCTTGAGTTGAGCCTCAGCCGGACGGTGCACGCCGATCAGCGGTTCACCTGGAACCGTCCCCTTCGTGCCGGGGACGCCGTGCAGGCGCAACTGAAGATCGAGAAGGTCCGCGCCCGCGGGGCGACGGCCATCATCACCATTTCGGTGCTGCTTTCGACCACCGATGGCGAGGCGTTGTGCACCGCAACTTCCACCCTGATGCACACCAATGTGGAGGCGGCATGAGCATCCAAGCCGAGGTCGGTCAGTCGCTGGGCGGCTTCACCGCGACTTTCACCCGCGAGTCACTGGCTCGCTATGCCGGCGCTTCGGGCGACTTCAACCCGATCCACTACAACGATGCCGCTGCCACCGCGTTGGGGCTACCGGGGGTCATTGCCCACGGCATGCTCACCATGGGGACCGCGCTGCGGGTAGTCACCGATTGGGCTGGCGACCCAGCCCGGGTGCTCAGCTACTACGTCCGGTTCACCAAACCAGTGGTGGTGCCGGCCTCCGGCGGAGTTGAGGTGCGTTTCTCCGCCACCGTCACCGCCATCAGCGACCAGGTGGCCACGATCTCGATCGAGGCCACCAGCGCTGAGGTGAAGGTTCTCGGCTCGGCTACGGCTGAGGTGCGTCTTGACTGAGTTGTTGGCCCGGCACACCACCTTTGGGGTCGGTGGACCAGCCGCCGTATGGGTGGAACCGACCAGCGAGGACGAACTGGTTGCCGAGGTGTCGGCCTCAGATGCCGCCGGGCAGCCGGTGCTGATCCTGGGTGGCGGTTCGAATGTGCTGATCGCCGATGCTGGTTTCGAGGGCAAGGTGGTCCACACCGGACGCTTTCGCGGGGTGCAGGTTGATGACGTAGCCGCGTGCTCCGGCGCCTTCCTCACCGTCGCTGCAGGGGAGCCGTGGGACGCCTTCGTGGCGGCCACCGTTGCTCAAGGTCAAGTTGGCGTCGAAGCATTGGCCGGGATTCCAGGTTTGGTCGGGGCAACGCCGGTCCAGAACGTCGGCGCCTACGGCCAGGAGGTATCCCAGGTCATTGCCCGGGTGCGCACCTACGATCGCCGCGATCGCGCGATTCGCACCTTCGCGGCCATCGAGTGTGGTTTTGGCTACCGCGATTCGCTGTTCAAACGAGAGCCAGGCCGGTGGGTGGTGCTTTCGGTGAGCTTCCAGTTCCGGCTGGGGGACCTCGCCGCCCCCATTCGCTACGTCGAGTTGGCGCGAGCCTTGGGCATCGAGGTGGGCGAGCGGGCCGCGATCACTGAGGTGCGTAACGCCGTGTTAAAGCTGCGCCGCAGCAAAGGCATGGTCTACGACCCCGACGACCACGACACCTGGAGTGCTGGCAGCTTTTTCACCAACCCGGTGGTAGCTGAACTGGACCTGATCCCCGACGGTGCCCCGGCCTACCCCCAGCCAGACGGACGAGTGAAGACCAGTGCGGCCTGGCTGATCGAGCATGCTGGTTTCAATCGAGGCTACGGTCACGGGCTGGCTCGACTTTCGGCAAAGCACACCCTCGCTCTGACTAATCGGGGTAGCGCCAAAGCGGCCGATGTGGTCACCCTGGCCCGAGAAGTGCGGGCCGGGGTCGAGAAGGCCTACGGGATCCGGCTGGTTGCTGAACCGGTTCTCGTCGGACTCAGCCTCGACGACTAGGGCCAGCGCAACGGTGCTCGCCGAGTGCCGTGCTGTCTACGCTTTACACTTAGCTGCGATCCCTGACCAACGAAGGAAAACCTGCGATGAGCATTCTGACCAGCGTCCCGATGGCGCCGCGCGACCCGATCCTCGGCCTGACCGAGGCCTTCGTTGCCGACACCCGCGCTGACAAGGTGAATCTCGGCGTCGGGGTCTACTTGGGCGAAGACGGCAAGGTGCCGCTGCTGGACTGTGTCCGTCAAGCCGAGTTCGGGCTGGCGCAGACTCCGACAGCGCGCGGCTACCTGCCGATCGACGGGATGCCCGCGTACAACACCGCGGTGAAGGATCTGGTTTTTGGCCCCGATAGTGCTGCGGTTGCTGCTGGTCGGGTAGTTACCGTCCAGGGCTTGGGTGGTACCGGCGGCCTGCGAATCGGTGCGGAATTTCTCAAGTCGACATCGGCCCAGCGCAAGGTGCTCCTTTCTACCCCGTCCTGGGAGAACCACCAGGCGCTGTTCGCTAGAGCCGGCTTTGAGGTTTCCGGTTACCGGTACTACGACGCGGCCGCCCACGCGGTAGACATCGAAGGCATGCTGGCCGATCTGTCGGTGGCCGAGCCCGGCACGGTGGTTGTCCTGCACGCCTGCTGTCACAACCCCACCGGCTACGACCTGAGCCCGCAGCAGTGGGTGCAGGTGGCTGAAGTGGTGGTGGCCCATGGTCTGGTGCCGTTCCTCGACTTGGCCTACCAAGGCTTCGCCGCCGGTCTGGACGGCGATCGCGCCGCTGTTGAGCTGTTCGCTGGTCTTGGCATTCCTGTGTTGGTGGCGTCCTCGTTCTCCAAGAGTTTCAGCCTCTATGGCGAGCGGGTGGGTGCCCTTAGCGTGGTCGCCGCCGACGCTGATGAAGCCGCTCGGGCGCTTTCCCAGCTGAAGGCGACGATCCGCACCGTCTACTCCAACCCGCCGACTCATGGTGCTGCCGTGGTGGCGAAGGTGCTCGGTGACCCCGAGTTGCGCGCCCTATGGGAGCAGGAGCTCGCGGGCATGCGGGTACGAATCAAAGAGATGCGTCGCCAGTTGGTTACGGGGCTTGTTGCCGCCGGGGTGAGCCGAGACTTCAGTTTCATCACTGACCAAGTGGGCATGTTCAGCTACTCAGGGCTGCGGGTCGATCAGATGGAGCGGTTGCGCGCCGAGCATGGCGTCTACGGCACTGACGCTGGTCGAATCTGCGTCGCTGCGCTCAACAACAAGAACGTGGAGAAGGTCGCTGGCGCGATCGCAGCTGTCCTGTGACGGTCGCATCGGCCCAAGCGGCCAACGAGAGGAACTCGGCAATGACCCGGACGTTGTTCGTCACCACTGCGCTGCCCTATGCCAATGCGCCGTTCCATATCGGTCACATGATGGAGTACATCCAGGCTGATGTTTGGGTGCGGTATCAGCGGATGCTGGGCTCGAAGGTGTACTTCGTTGGGGCTGATGATGCCCATGGGGCACCGATCATGATCGCGGCGGAGAAGGCTGGCCTGACCCCGCAGGAGTTCGTGGCGCGGATTGCCTCGGGCCGCAAGGCCTACTTGGACGGCTTCAGCATCTCCTTCGACAACTGGCATTCCACCGACAGCCCGGAGAACACCGAGCTGGCCCAGTCGATCTATCTGGGGCTCAAAGATGCCGGGTTGATCGACGTGCGTGACGTGGAGCAGTTCTACGATCCGGTCAAGTCGATGTTTCTGCCCGACCGGTACATCAAAGGCACCTGCCCCAAGTGTGGCACCGCTGACCAGTACGGCGACTCCTGTGAGGTCTGTGGAGCCGTGTACGCCCCCACTGACTTGTTGAATCCATACTCGGCTTTGTCCGGGGCCACCCCGGTGTTGCGCAGCAGCGAGCATTTCTTCTTCCGGCTCTCCGACCCCCGCTGTGTGGATTACCTGACCCAGTGGACCCAGGACGGCAAGCTTCAGCCCGAGGTTGCCAACAAGGTCCGGGAGTGGTTCGTCACCGACGAAACCGGGGCCGGTGGACTCTCCGATTGGGACATCTCGCGGGACGCCCCCTATTTCGGCATCCCGATTCCTGGTGCGCCCGGAAAGTACTTCTACGTCTGGCTGGACGCCCCGATCGGCTACCTTGCTTCGCTGGTGAACCTGTTCAACAAGCGGGGTGAGGACGTCGCGGCGTTCCTCGCCGATCCGGCCACCGAGCAGATCCATTTCATCGGCAAGGACATCGTCTATTTCCACACCCTGTTCTGGCCGGCGATGCTGCACTTCTCCGGACGCAAGGTGCCCAACAACGTCTACGTCCACGGTTTCATCACCGTCAGCGAAGAGAAGATGAGCAAGAGCCGGGGCACTGGCATCAGCCCGCTGCGCTACCTGGAGTTGGGCCTGAACCCAGACTGGCTGCGCTACTACATCACCGCCAAGCTGAACTCGCACGTCGAGGATGTCGATTTCACCCCGGACGATTTTGTCACCAGGGTGAACTCCGACCTGGTCGGCAAATACGTCAACATCGCCAGCCGGGTCGCCGGCTTCTTGTCCAAGCGATTCGATGGCCGACTCAGTGCTGAGGTGGGTGCTGACGGCGGCGAACTGCTGGCCCAGTTGCAGGCGCAGGCACCGGTGGTGGCCGAGCTCTATGAATCCAGGGAGTTCGGTAAGGCGCTGCGCGAGATCATGGCGCTGGCCGACAAGGTGAACACCTACATCGAAGCCCACAAGCCCTGGGAGTTGGCCAAGGTCGAAGGCTCTGAGATCGAGTTGCACCAGGCCTGCACGACTGGAATCGAGGCCTTCCGGCTGCTGACGGTGATGTTGGCGCCGGTACTGCCGGGAGTTGCCACCGCGGTCGCCGACTTCCTCAAAGTTGACCAGTTCAGCTGGGACGACACCGCCACGCTTCTTGGCGAGCACACCATCGGCCGCTACCAGCACCTGATGCAGCGAGTGGACGCGGCTCTGGTTGATCAGCTTTTCGAAGCGCCCACGCCCGAGCCGGGCCTGGATGCCGAGGTGGCGCCAGCGCCTGGCGGCCAGGAATTGGCCGATCAGATCAGCATCGACCAGTTCAGCGCGGTCGACCTTAGGGTGGCTCGGATCGTGGCCGCGGCAGTGGTCGAGGGCAGCAACAAATTGCTTCAGTTGACCCTGGATGTGGGGGAGGCTGCTACCCGGAATGTCCTGTCCGGGATCGCCGGTGTTTACCAGCCAACCGACCTGGTCGGACGGTTGACCGTTGTGGTGGCCAATTTGGCGCCCCGGACAATGCGCTTCGGGGTCAGCGAGGCCATGGTGTTGGCGGCAGCACATGCCGATGAGTCGCAGCACCCGGGGATCTTCTTGCTGGAGGCCGACTCCGGCGCCACCCCGGGGATGCGGGTGCGCTGAGCGGGTGCGCCGGTTCGACTCACCTTCGTAATACCCGTACAATCCTGTACTTGGTGGCCGCGTTCTCTGCTGGTCTATGCCCGAGCGCATGGTCTGCAGGTGAGGGGTCACTGGCTGAGGGCAATAGCTCAATTGGCAGAGCAGCGGTCTCCAAAACCGCAGGTTGGGGGTTCAAGTCCCTCTTGCCCTGCTGGGTTGGGAGTCGAAAGACGACCAGCCAGCAACATCGGACGAGCGAAAGAAGAGGACTGCCGAAGTGGTGCAGAAAAAGGACCGGGCCGCGGCCGACGTCCCTGACGACGCACACCTCGGCGATGCCGAGCTCGAAGAGATGGGGCTGGAAGACCTCGATGAGGCGTCCCTGACTGAATCGGAGAAGGTGGCCAAAGCCGCCGCCAGTGCCCGCCCAACCCGCAAGAATGCCGATGATGCTGGCACCGGTAAGGGCCACGCCACCCCGAAGCGCTCCGGTGATGGCGAGCCGGAGCACAAGCGGACCACGCCGGTTCAGTTCACCCGTGAGTCCATCGGTGAGTTGAAGAAGGTTGTTTGGCCGACTTGGGATCAACTCCAGCAGTATTTCCTAGTGGTGTTGGTCTTCGTACTGATCATGATCGGCATCGTTTCTCTGCTCGACCTGGGTTTCGGTGCCGCAATTTTGAAGCTGTTCGGCTGAGGCAAGGAAGCGAATACCTGTGACGATCGAAAACACCCCGACCGACGGCGGCTTCGAAGAACTCGAAGCCGACGCCATCGAGATCGATCTTGGCTTGCCTGAGGCTGCCGAGTCAGACGATCTCGACCTAAACCTAGATTTCGGTGACGCTGGTGATGCTCAGACTGACGCTGACCTGCTGGCAAACCTCACCGAAGACGCCACTGAGCCCGAACCCGAGCCAGAAGAACTGGACGCCGACGACGAGGCCGTGCTGGCCGAGCTGCACCAGCAACTCCGCAGCCAGGTTGGCGACTGGTATGTCATCCACACTTACTCCGGCATGGAGAACAGGGTTAAGCAGAACCTGGACAACCGGGTCAAGACCCTCGGCATGGAGGACTACATCTACGAGGCGGTCGTGCCGACCGAAGAGGTCATCGAGACTCGCAACGGTGCCCGCAAGTCGGTCACTCGTACCGTCCTGCCCGGCTACGTGCTGGTGCGCATGGAGCTCACCGACGCCTCCTGGGCAGCAGTGCGGCACACGCCATCGGTCACCGGGTTCGTGGCGCACGCCAGTTCCCCAGTGCCGCTGAGCCTGGATGAAGTTGAGAAGATGCTTGCCCCGGCCGCTCTGGCCCGGGCTGCGGCAGCTTCCACAGGTGGCGGCAAGAGCCGCGCAAAGAAGATCGAAATCGCCGACTTCAACGTCGGGGATTCGGTGATGGTGGTCCAGGGCCCGTTCGCTGGAGTGCATGCGACCATCACCGAAATCAATGCGAACAGCCAACGCCTCAAGGCGCTGGTCGAGATCCTCGGCCGGGAGACCCCGGTCGATCTGACTCTCGGCCAGATCCAGCGGGTCTAAGCCTCGCAGTGCCGCCGGCCGCCGGCCGGACGGCAGAACCATCCAACCAGAAGGACCCAATCAGAATGCCTCCCAAGAAGAAGGTAGCCGCGATCGTCAAGGTGGCCTTGAACGCGGGTGCGGCAACTCCTGCTCCGCCGGTCGGTACCGCTCTCGGTCCGCATGGCGTGAACATCATGGAGTTCTGCAAGCGGTACAACGCCGAGACCGAGCCCATGCGTGGCAACGTGATCCCGGTCGAGATCACCATCTACGAAGACCGCACGTTCAGCTTCATCACCAAGACCCCGCCGGCTGCGGAGATGATCAAGAAGGCTGCTGGCCTGAAGAGTGGCTCGGCCCGTCCGCACAAGGACTTCGTGGGCTCGATCACTTCCGCGCAGGTGCGCGAGATCGCCACGACCAAGATGCCTGACCTGAATGCCAATGACGTCGATGCGGCCATGAAGATCGTGGCTGGCACCGCTCGTTCTATGGGCGTGACGGTCGAGGGCTGACCAAAACCAAGACACCGTGGGAGGGCATCCGCCCGCACCACACCTGGCACCCGGCCCATATGAGGGCCGCAGACGAAGGAGACCAGCATGAAGCGAAGCAAGGCATATAACGCCGCCGCAGAGACCATCGACGCCGACCAGCTCTACAGCCCCGAGGCCGCACTTGGCCTGATGAAGGCGGGCGCCTCGGCCAAGTTCGACGAGACCGTCGAGGTTGCGATGCGCCTGGGCGTCGACCCCCGCAAGGCCGATCAGATGGTGCGCGGCACCGTCAACCTTCCCAACGGCACTGGCAAGACCGCTCGGGTCCTGGTCTTCGCCACCGGTGAGAAGGCCAGCGAGGCGCTCGCTGCAGGGGCGGACGAGGTTGGCGACGATGAGCTGATCGACAAGGTAGCCAAGGGTTACCTGGATTTCGACGCTGTCGTGGCAACCCCGGATCTGATGGGCAAGGTCGGCCGCTTGGGCCGAGTCCTCGGTCCGCGCGGCCTGATGCCGAACCCGAAGACCGGCACCGTCACCATGGACGTGACCAAGGCCGTCACCGAAATCAAGGGTGGCAAGATCGAGTTCCGGGTGGATCGCCACGCCAACCTGCACTTCATCATCGGTAAGGCGTCTTTCAGCGAGCAGCAGCTCGCGGAGAACTACTTTGCCGCCCTTGACGAGGTGCTTCGGCTCAAGCCGAGTGCGTCGAAGGGTCGCTACCTCAGGAAGCTGACCGTGTCTTCGACCATGGGCCCCGGCGTGCCTGTCGATCCCACGCGTACCAAGCCTGCCGAGTGATCAGATATTGATTTGTTGAAGCCGGCCCGTGCTCTGCACGGGCCGGCTTTGCATTACCCGCTGGTTACGACCCTGGTCCGCTGCGCTGGGGCCGCCGGCAGTGGGTGAGAATGCCACCGGCAGAAAGGTGGATGGGTGTGAGCAGGATTCTGATCGCTGGGGTGCCCGAGTTGGCCGATGCCGGTGGAACGGTGGCGGGCCTGAAATTGGCTGCCTTCGCCACCGCGAACTATGTGGGACTGGCTGAGTGCTACTTCGCAGCTTGCTCACCCGGGCACGCCACCCTCACGCTGGCGGAGGCCAAGGCACAGCTAAAGGCGAGGCTGAAGGGCGACCACGGCCAGATGTTGCCAGGCGCCTCACCTACGGCATTGCTGGATGGGCTGGTTGTCGGTTCGCTTCAGGTGGTCGAGCGCTCGATTTGGGATCTGCAGGTGGAGCATCCCTGCGTCATCGGGTTGTTCGTCCACCCAGAACACCGCGGGAAGGGCATCGCTACCGCTTTGTTGGCCAATTCCGCCTCGCGGCTCAAGATGGCCGGCTTTGAGAGGCTGGCGCTGCGGACCGGCTATGGCGCCCCCGCTGACGCCGAGCGGCTCTATCGGCGGCTCGGTTTCGCCGATTTGGAGGCGGGGGAGCCAGGCGCGTAGACTGCACGAAGCCGAAGACCGCTGGTGCGGTCCTGAGTTATCAGGGCCGGCAAACCCCGCGTAGGTGATCTCGATGAGTTCCTCGGAACTATCCCCGGTCAGCCTGCGCGCACCGGGGTTTTTTCTTGCCAGTGATCTTCGGCGCTACGAAGAGAAGTGGGAAGGAGACCCATGGCGAGGCCGGACAAGACAGCCGCCGTTGCGGAGTTGACCGAAGCGTTCAACACCGCCGCTGCCGCTGTGCTGACCGAGTATCGCGGACTCACCGTTAAGGACCTGAAGGAACTACGCAGGTCCCTTGGTGCGGACGCCACCTACGCCGTGACGAAGAACACGCTGACCACGATCGCCGCCCGCGAAGCGGGCATTGACGGCCTGGATGAGTCTCTCACCGGTCCGACGGCGATCGCCTTCATTCGCGGTGACGTTGCCACCGTGGCTAAGGGTCTTCGTGACTTCGCCAAGGCACACCCGCTTCTGGTGATCAAGGGCGGTGTCATGGACGGTCGTGTCCTCGACGCCGATGCGGTCAAGAAGCTTGCCGATCTTGAGTCCCGAGAGGTGTTGCTGGCCAAGATGGCTGGCGCCATGAACGGGAACCTTGCCAAGGCAGTCGGCCTTTTCGCCGCTCCGCTTTCGCAGGCCGCTCGCGTCCTAGACGCGCTGAAGTCCCAGAAGCCTGCCGGGGAAACCCCGGCGACCGATGCAGCGCCTGCTGCTGAGGCCACCTCAACCGCGGCTGACGCTGCATCCGAATAACAGAAAGGACGCCGACTATGGCGAAGAAGCTCACCACTGACGAGCTCCTTGAGGCTTTCAAGGAGATGACCCTGATCGAACTCTCCGAGTTCGTGAAGCTGTTCGAAGAGACCTTCGGCGTAACCGCCGCTGCTCCGGTGGCCGTGGCCGCCGCTGCCGCTCCGGCCGCTGAGGCCGCTGAGGCCGAAGAAGAGTCGAACGAGGTCGACGTGATCCTCGATTCCGTTGGCGACAAGAAGATCCAGGTCATCAAGGAGGTCCGCTCGCTGACCAACTTGGGTCTGGCCGAGGCCAAGGCCCTGGTCGAGGCTGCGCCGAAGGCCGTGCTGGAGAAGGTCACCCGCGAAGCTGCTGCCAAGGCCAAGGAGGCCCTCGAGGCCGCTGGCGCTGCGGTCAGCGTCAAGTGACTCACTGCTGAACACACCACAAGCGGCGGCAACCAGTTGGTTGCCGCCGCTTGTGGTTTGAATGACCTGGGCTGAGGTTGGCGGACCTCGGTCGGGTCTGGGAACAGGAGTGGCGAGTGCCGGTGGGGCACTCGCCATTCCTGTTCTTCTGGAGGTGGTGTGTTGTTAGCTAGGGGAGAGCGAGTACAACGCGACCTGGGTCACTTCAGGGGCCAGTTGCCCTGTCCACCCTGGATGGTGATGATCTTGGAAGTGCCGCCTACTCCGCCGGCGCTCATGCCGTTGGAAGCGACCAAAGTGATAGGAAGGGCCATGATGGCGCCGGTGATAGTTACGGTAGCGATGATCCTGCGGAAGTTCATGGCTCCAAAGCCTCTCTCTTGACTGGCTCGATGACTAGAAGTTAGTCAAGCTTGACTAGTTTGTCAAGATTTGACAGATTTGATGGACCAGAAAATTGACAGAGAGGTCGCGTAGCGTGGACACGAGTGCGGTTGAGTTCGGTGCATTGCTCCGTGAAGCCCGCCGGAAGAAGGGCCTGTCGCAGGTGGAGCTTGGTGACGGCAAGTATTCGGGCAGCTACATCTCCCATCTGGAGAGCGGACGCCGAGTAGCGACCCCTGAAGTCCTCGACTTTGTGTCTCGTCGACTGGGAGTGTCGCTGCTGGAGTGGGGTGTCACCGGCAAGGTCGATGGCATCCAAGCCATCCGTGACCCCATCGAAGACCTCCTGGTAGCTGAGCGAGCATGGTCAGACCACGACTGGGACGCAGCGCTGCGGCATGCCAAGCAGGCGGCCGAGGCTGCAGTTGCGGCTGGCGATCTGGGCCGTGAGTGGGAATCGCGCTATGTGATGGCGCAGGCGTTGTTCGCCTCGGGCGAGTTCGCCGACGCCGCTGACCTTGCCGAGCGGTTGGCTGAACACCCAACCGCCCGTCGGTTTGCGGTAGCGCGTTCCCAGGCGTTGTCTCTGGCGTCCATCTCCCACCGTGCCGCTGACCATCTCGGTTGGGCCGTTGCCTACGGGGCGCGGGCAGTAGAGGCCTCCTCGAGTGCGCCACCGATTATTGCGGCCGAGGCATTAATGTCCCTAGTCAGCGCCATGTCGGAGGCAGGTCACTCGCCTGACGAGAGTAGCCGCTACCTTCGCCGACTCGCCGAATTGGCCCCGCAACTGACCTCCGATCACTCCCGCGGAATGATCGCTTGGGCCATCGGCACCGCGGAGTTCGCGGCTGGCGACGCGGCTTCAGGTATCGCCCATCACCGGGAGGCCAAGGAGTTGCTGGATGCTCGCCGCGACCTGCGCCTTTGGTCACGGTTCCATCGGTCGGCGGCCAGTTGCCTGCTGAGTGCGGGCATTGTGGACGGGGTGCCGCAGTTGGTTCGTACCGCGGCCCTGGGCTTGGAGATCCTTGGCAACACCTACGACCTGGTCGAACTACGGCAGGTAGAGGCGCAGCTCGCATTGCGTACCGGGGATCCGGTGGAGGCGCTGCGGATCACCTCTGAGGTGCTGGTCGATCCGGTAATGGGCGCGACGGCACTGTCTCGTAGCAACACCGAGTTGTTGCGGGCTGAAGCTCTGCTGGCCCTTGGACGCGAGCCAGAGGCCCGCGCCCAGTTCCGAGGCGCGGCTGAGTCGCTTGAGCATGAGGGCCGGATGCGGGCCGCGGTAAAGGCCTGGCGACAGAGTTTCGGAGATTCCGAGGAAGAAACGTTGACAAAGACTTGACACCAACTGGTCAAGTCTGGTGGACTTATACCAGTCGGCGCCCCCCTAGCGCGTCGGATGAGTACACCGCCTGGGCCGGTGACTGTAAGGTGCGGCAACCCCTCCCGCTGCCTACAGGCACCGGCCCTAGGTGTGTCCGGACCTCTCAGCTGAGCCACGCGCCCGTCGCGGTGAGTCGGCGTTCACCTTGAAGTAGAAAAAGGACCATTGGGCGTGGCTATCATGGGGCACACAGCTGGCCCGGGTGGCAGTTGGGCGCGGATCACTGTCGATCCTGCGAGCTCGCCTGGATCGACTCTCGGGCGAGGGCGATCGGCGTGCCCAGGGTCATTTGCAGAAATTCGGGGCCTTCCGGTAGGCTAACGCTTTGCCCAATGCCATCGACGACCCGTGCCTTGACGCGGGCCGTTCTGCGTGCAACGAAACCGGCAACGCCCGGGCTTCTGGAAGGACCCCACCTTGGCCGTCTCGCGCACTGCGTCGAAGAACACCAATGTTGTCTCACCCAGCGGGAGGATTTCCTTTGCGAAGATCCACGAGCCGCTAGAGGTTCCCAATCTGTTGGATCTCCAGGTCGAATCCTTCGACTGGCTGATCGGAAACGAGACCTGGGCCAACCGGGTCGCCGTAGCAAAAGCCGCGGGTAGGACCGACGTCAACACCAAGTCGGGCCTGGAAGAGATCTTCGAAGAGATCTCCCCGATCGAGGACCTATCTCAGACCATGTCGCTGTCTTTCCGCGACAACCGGTTCGAGGAACCCAAGCACACCACCGAGGAGTGCAAGGACCAGGACTTCACCTACGCTGCGCCGCTGTTCGTGACCGCGGAGTTCATGAACCATGAGACCGGCGAGATCAAGAGCCAGACCGTGTTCATGGGCGACTTCCCGCTGATGACCGATAAGGGCACCTTCATCATCAACGGCACCGAGCGCGTCGTGGTGTCCCAGCTGGTGCGCTCTCCTGGTGTCTACTTCGAGCAGACCGCCGACAAGACCTCCGACAAGGACATCTTCACCTGCAAGATGATCCCGTCCCGGGGCGCTTGGCTGGAGTTCGAGATTGACAAGCGCGACATGGTGGGCGTGCGGGTCGACCGCAAGCGCAAGCAGAACGTCACCGTCCTGCTGAAGGCGCTGGGTTGGACCAACGAGCAGATCCTGGCTGAGTTCGGTGAGTTCGAGTCGATCCGCTTGACCCTGGAAAAGGACCACACCGCCAACACTGACGAGGCGCTGCTGGATCTCTATCGCAAGCTGCGTCCGGGCGAGCCGCCGACCCGTGAAGCTGCCCAGCAGATGCTGGAGAACTACTACTTCAATCCAAAGCGCTACGACCTGGCAAAGGTTGGTCGCTACAAGATCAACAAGAAGCTCGGCCTGTCGCTGCCGTTCGACACCCAGGTGCTCACCATCGAGGACATCGTCGCGGCCATCCGCTACATCGTGATGCTGCACGAGGGTCGCACGGAACTGGGCGAGACCATCGTCGAAACCGACGACATCGATCACTTCGGCAACCGCCGGCTTCGCACCGTCGGTGAGCTGATCCAAAACCAGCTCCGGATCGGCCTTGGCCGGTTGGAGCGCACCGTTCGGGACCGGATGACCACTCAGGACATCGAGGCGATCACGCCACAGACCCTGATCAACATCCGCCCGGTTTCGGCGGCGCTCAAGGAATTCTTCGGCACCTCCCAGTTGTCGCAGTTCATGGACCAGACCAACCCGGTGGCCGGCCTCACTCACAAGCGCCGCCTGTCAGCGCTCGGGCCCGGCGGTCTGTCGCGTGATCGTGCTGGCATGGAAGTGCGTGACGTCCACCACAGCCACTACGGCCGGATGTGCCCGATCGAGACTCCTGAAGGCCCGAACATCGGTCTGATCGGCTCGCTGGCTTCCTTCGCCCGGGTCAATGCCTTCGGCTTCATCGAGACGCCTTACCGCAAGGTCGTTGACGGCCTGGTCACCGACCAGATCGACTACCTCACCGCCGATTTCGAGGATCGTTACGTCATCGCCCAGGCAAACGCCAAGCTGGCCGCGGGCGGCAAGTTCATCGAAGATCGCGTGCTCGTGCGTAAGAAGCACGGTGACGCCGATGAGGTTGCTCCTGACCAGGTTCAGTACATGGACGTTTCGCCGCGCCAGATGGTGTCGGTCGCGACGGCGCTGATCCCGTTCCTCGAGCACGACGATGCCTCTCGGGCCCTGATGGGCGCCAACATGCAGCGTCAGGCTGTTCCGCTGATCCGCAACGAGGCGCCGTTCATCGGCACTGGCATGGAGTACCGCGGAGCGATCGATGCTGGTGACGTCACCGTGGCCAGCAAAGCCGGTGTGGTCACCGCCGTCAGCGCCGACATCATCGATGTCACCAATGACGACGGCACCTACAGCAGCTACCGGCTGGCCAAGTTCCGTCGTTCAAACCAGGCCACCTGCATCAACCAGCGTCCGTTGGTCGCGTCCGGTCAACGGGTCGAGGTTGGCTCTCCCATGGCCGACGGTGCCTGCACCGACGGTGGCGAGATGGCCCTGGGTCGCAACCTTCTGGTGGCGTTCATGCCCTGGGAAGGCCATAACTACGAGGACGCGATCATCCTCAGCCAGCGCCTGGTGCAAGACGACATTCTCACCAGCATCCACATCGAAGAGCACGAGATCGATGCCCGCGACACCAAGCTGGGTGCAGAAGAGATCACTCGCGACATCCCCAACATCGGTGAGGACATGCTCGCCAATCTCGACGAGCGCGGCATCATCCGCATCGGCGCTGAGGTTGGCACCGGCGACATCCTCGTCGGCAAGGTCACCCCGAAGGGCGAAACCGAGCTGACTCCGGAAGAGCGACTGCTGCGGGCCATCTTCGGTGAGAAGGCTCGCGAAGTGCGCGACACCTCGATGAAGGTGCCCCACGGTGAGTCCGGCACGGTCATTGCCGTGCGCGTCTTCGATCGTGAAGAGGACGACGAGCTGCCCCCCGGTGTGAACCAGATGGTGCGGGTCTACGTCGCTCAGAAGCGAAAGATCTCCAATGGAGACAAGCTCGCCGGTCGTCACGGCAACAAGGGCGTCATCTCCAAGATCCTGCCCATCGAGGACATGCCGTTCATGGAGGACGGCACCCCGGTGGACATCGTGCTCAACCCGCTGGGCGTGCCTTCCCGGATGAACGTTGGCCAGGTGCTGGAGACCCACCTTGGGTGGGTGGCCAAGACCGGCTGGGACCTCGCTGGGGTGGATGAGCCATGGGCGGAGCGGCTCCGCAGTGTTGGGCTGGAAAAGGTTGGCGGCAACGCTCGCTTGGCTACGCCGGTTTTCGACGGTGCCAACGAGGACGAGATCGCCGGTCTGCTCGAGCACGGTCTGCCGCAGCGCGATGGCCTGCAGCTGGTCGACGCCAGTGGCAAGGCGAGGCTCTTCGACGGTCGTTCCGGTGAGCCTTACCCGGATCCGGTCGGTGTCGGCTACATCTACATGCTGAAGCTGCACCACCTTGTCGACGACAAGATCCACGCGCGGTCCACCGGTCCGTACTCGATGATCACCCAGCAGCCGCTGGGCGGTAAGGCTCAGTTCGGTGGCCAGCGCTTCGGTGAGATGGAAGTGTGGGCGCTCGAGGCCTATGGCGCCGCTTGGGCGCTGCAGGAGTTGCTCACCATCAAGTCCGACGATGTCGCAGGCCGGGTCAAGGTCTACGAGGCGATCGTCAAGGGCGAGAACATCCCCGAGCCTGGAATTCCCGAATCGTTCAAGGTTCTGGTCAAGGAGATGAAGTCGCTGTGCCTGAATGTGGAGGTTCTCTCCAGCGATGGCACCGTGGTGGAACTGCGTGACTCCGAGGACGACTACCGCGCGAGCGAAGAGTTCGGCATCGACCTGTCCCGCCGCCCCGGAGCTGACTCGTTCCGCTCCGTGGACGAAGTCTGAGTTGCACCAACTCAGTCAAACAGACAACTCAGACAAACCAGATTTCCTGACTGCAGGGGAAAGAGAAGCAACGTGCTGGACGTGAACTCCTACGACGAGCTTCGGATCGGGCTGGCTACCGCCGATCAGATCCGCGAATGGTCACACGGCGAGGTAAAGAAGCCCGAGACCATCAACTACCGCACGCTTAAGCCTGAGCGCGACGGCTTGTTCTGCGAGAAGATTTTCGGTCCCACCAGGGACTGGGAGTGCAACTGTGGCAAGTACAAGCGGGTGCGCTTCAAGGGCATCATCTGTGAGCGCTGTGGCGTTGAGGTGACCCGCTCCAACGTGCGTCGTGATCGGATGGGCCACGTCGAGCTCGCCGCTCCAGTGACTCACATCTGGTACTTCAAGGGTGTGCCGAGCCGGCTGGGTTACCTGCTGGACATCGCGCCGAAGGACCTGGAGAAGGTCATCTACTTCGCCGCGTACATGATCACTGCGGTTGACGCAGAAGCCCGCCACCGCGACCTGCCCTCGCTGGAAGCCAAGGTGGAGGTCGAGCGCAAGCAGCTCGAGTCTCGCCGGGATTCCGACGCCGAGGCGCGGTTGCGGAAGCTGGAAGAGGACATCGCTCAGCTCGAAGCCGAGGGTGCCAAGACCGACGTCAAGAAGCGCGTCCGTGACGCCGGTGAGCGCGAAGTTCGCCAGCTGCGGACCCAGGCCCAGCGGGATCTTGATCGGCTGGATGCGGTGTGGGCCCGGTTCAAGGCGCTCAAGATCCAGGATCTTGAGGGTGACGAGATCCTCTACCGGGAGATGAAGGCACGCTTCGGCAAGTACTTCGAGGGCTACATGGGCGCTGAGGCGATCAAGAAGCGCCTTGGCACCTTCGATCTGCAGGCTGAATCGGAGAATCTGCGGGAGATCATCAAGACCGGCAAGGGTCAGCGCAAGACCCGGGCGCTGAAGCGTCTGAAGGTGGTTTCGGCCTTCCTGAACACCACTAACAGCCCGCTCGGTATGGTGCTGGACGCCGTCCCGGTGATCCCGCCCGACCTGCGCCCGATGGTTCAGCTGGACGGTGGCCGCTTCGCTACCTCCGACCTGAACGACCTGTACCGCCGAGTGATCAACCGGAACAACCGGCTGAAGCGACTGCTCGATCTGGGCGCTCCGGAGATCATCGTCAACAACGAGAAGCGCATGCTTCAGGAAGCCGTCGACTCGCTGTTCGACAACGGCCGTCGTGGCCGTCCGGTCACCGGTCCTGGCAACCGTCCGCTGAAGTCGATCTCCGACATGCTCAAGGGCAAGCAGGGCCGGTTCCGGCAGAACCTGTTGGGCAAGCGCGTTGACTACTCCGGCCGTTCGGTCATCGTGGTCGGCCCGCAGTTGAAGCTGCACCAGTGTGGTCTGCCGAAGAACATGGCTCTGGAGCTGTTCAAGCCCTTCGTGATGAAGCGCCTGGACGACCTGAACTTGGCGCAGAACATCAAGAGCGCCAAGCGAATGGTCGAGCGCCAGCGTCCGGTGGTTTGGGATGTCCTTGAAGAGGTCATCGCTGAGCATCCGGTGCTGCTGAACCGAGCACCTACCCTTCACCGTCTGGGTATTCAGGCGTTCGAGCCGCAGCTCATTGAAGGCAAGGCCATCCAGCTGCACCCACTGGTCTGCACCGCCTTCAACGCCGACTTCGACGGTGACCAGATGGCAGTGCACCTGCCGCTGAGCGCCGAGGCCCAGGCTGAAGCCCGCATCTTGATGCTGAGCACCAACAACATCCTCAAGCCCGCCGACGGTCGTCCGGTGACCCTGCCCACCCAGGACATGGTTATCGGTCACTACTTCCTCACCCTGGAGAAGTCAGGTGCGGTAGGTGAAGGTCATGCGTTCAGCTCGGTCGCAGAGGCCTACATGGCCTTCGACCGCGGTCAGCTTGCCATTGGTGCGATTTGCCGGATCCGGCTCACCGGTGTGGTTCCGCCGGCCGGGTTTGAGCTGCGCGCTGACGGCAGCGTCCTGCTGGAGACCACCTTGGGACGGGCGCTGTTCAATGAGGCGCTGCCGGCCGATTACCCCTACGTCAACGTCGAGGTCGATCGCAAGAAGCTCAGCCAGATTGTCAACGATCTCGCCGAGCGCTACCCGAAGGTAGAAGTTGCGGTCACCCTGGACCGGCTCAAGGCTCTCGGTTTCAAGTGGGCCACCCGGTCCGGCGTCACCGTGTCGATCTCGGACGTCCAGACTCCGCCTTCCAAGCCGGAGATCATGGCTTCCTACGAGGTTCGGGCAGCCAAGATCACCAAGCAGTACGAACGCGGCAAGGTGACCGATGAGGAACGTTCCCAGGAGCTGATTCAGCTGTGGAATGACGCCACCGCTGAGCTGACTGCGGCCATGGAGGCGAACTTCACCAAGGACAACCCGATCTTCATGATGGTGCACTCCGGCGCTCGAGGGAACATGACCCAGATGCGTCAGATTGCGGCCATGCGAGGCTTGGTGGCCAACCCGAAGGGTGAGATCATTCCGCGCCCGATCAAGTCCAACTTCCGTGAGGGCTTGAGCGTTCTGGAGTACTTCATCTCCACCCACGGTGGTCGCAAGGGGCAGGCCGATACCGCACTGCGGACGGCCGACTCCGGCTACCTGACTCGTCGTCTGGTTGACGTCTCTCAGGACGTGATCATCCGCGAAGAGGATTGCCAGACCGAGCGTGGCCTGATCAGGCCGATCGCGGCCGAAGGCAAGAATGGCAAGCTGGTTGCGGCTCGTGACAATGAGACCAGTGTCTACTCCCGCACGTTGGCCACCAATGTGGTTAGCGCTGAGGGCAAGGTGCTGGTTGAAGCTGGCGTCGATCTGGGCGATGTAAACATCAAGAAGCTGTTGAAGCACGGCATCACTGAGGTGAAGGTCCGCTCGGTCCTCACCTGTGAGGCCGCCACCGGCACCTGTGCGATGTGCTACGGCCGCTCACTGGCCACCGGCAAGCTGGTCGATGTCGGCGAAGCCGTCGGCATCGTGGCGGCCCAGTCGATTGGTGAGCCCGGCACCCAGCTGACGATGCGTACCTTCCACACCGGTGGTGTGGCTGGCGACGACATCACCCAGGGTCTTCCGCGTGTGGTCGAGCTCTTCGAGGCTCGCTCGCCAAAGGGCAAGGCTCCGATTGCGGAGGCTGCTGGCAGGGTTCGGATCGACGAAGGCGAGCGCACCCGCAAGCTCATCCTCGTCCGTGACGATGGCGAGCCGGATCTGGAATACCTGCTGCCGCGGCGCGTGCGCCTGGAGTGGGAGGACAAGGCCGGCTTCCAGCACTCCATCGCTGATGGTGCGCATGTCGCTGCTGGTGAGCAGCTTTACGCCGGTACTCCTGATCCGCAGGATGTGCTTCGCGTATCGGGCTTGCGCAAGGTGCAGGAGCATCTCGTCGAGGAGGTCCAGGCGGTGTATCGCACCCAGGGCGCCCCGATCCATGACAAGCACATCGAGATCATCATTCGGCAGATGCTGCGCCGAGTCACGGTGATTGAGTCCGGTGAGACTTCGATGCTGCCTGGCGAACTTGTCGACCGGAAGACCTTCGAGACGGAGAACCGTCAGATGATCACCGAGAACAAGACCCCTGCTCAGGGACGTCCGGTGCTGATGGGTATCACCAAGGCTTCGCTGGCCACCGAATCGTGGCTTAGCGCGGCTTCCTTCCAGGAGACCACCAAGGTGTTGACCGACGCGGCGATCCACGCCAAGTCCGATTCGCTGGTCGGCCTGAAGGAGAACGTGATCCTGGGCAAGCTGATCCCGGCCGGCACCGGTTTGGATCGGTACCGCAACATCCGCGTCGAACCGACTGCGGAAGCCAGGGCGGCGGCCTACGACCTGACCTACGACCCCTACGATTACGACCTTAGTGTCGGGGGGCCGTCGATCGGTCTGGACGAGTACGACACCGGCGAGCTGCGCTGATCATGCGGATTGTTGTGGCTTCCGATCACGCTGGCGTCGATCTCCGCAAGGAGATCGCCGCCGAGGCGGTCGAGCTCGGCCACGAAGTGGTCGATCTCGGTCCGCAAGCCGGTGAGTCCATCGACTATCCGGTGAACGGCGAGAGAGTCGGTCGTCTGGTGGCGGCAGGGGAGTACGACCGTGGCTTGTTGGTCTGCGGTACCGGAGTCGGGATTTCGATCGCGGCCAACAAGGTACCCGGCATCAGGGCCGTGGTCTGCTCCGAGCCGTTCAGTGCAGTGATGTCGCGTGCCCACAACGACGCCAATGTGTTGGCGTTGGGCGCTCGAGTTGTTGGTGTCGGCCTCGGTCGACAAATCGTTCGGGAATGGTTGGCCACTGAGTTCGAAGGTGGTCGCCACGCCCGTCGGGTGAATTTGATTAGTGAGATTGAAGGGTCCTCTACCTGAGGGCTCCCGCCTGGGTCCGTTTTGACGGTACTCAGGCGTTCCAGTAGCCTTATTAGCTGTGTTCGGGAGACCGAACCATGCGTGCGTGCGCCGCGTCCGGCCTCGTCCTTAGCTGTAGTGAAGGACTAAGACTGGTGGCGCTCGGCGCGCGCCACGAAAACCTCCGACGGAAAGAGATACCAGCCGGTGCCCACCATCCAGCAGCTGGTCCGCAAGGGCCGCACTGACAAGGTCAGCAAAAACAAGACCCCTGCGCTGAAGGGTTCCCCGCAGCGCCGCGGTGTTTGCACCCGGGTGTACACCACCACCCCGAAGAAGCCGAACTCGGCCCTTCGCAAGGTGGCGCGCGTGCGACTCTCCTCCGGTGTTGAGGTGACTGCCTACATTCCAGGTGTTGGCCACAACCTGCAGGAGCACTCGATGGTGCTGGTGCGGGGTGGTCGAGTGAAGGACCTGCCTGGTGTGCGCTACAAGATCATCCGCGGCTCCCTTGACACCCAAGGTGTGAAGAACCGCAAGCAGGCTCGTAGCCGCTACGGCGCGAAGAAGGAGAAGTAATGCCTCGCAAGGGTCCCGCCCCGAAGCGTCCAATCGTTGTCGATCCGGTCTACGGCTCGCCGTTGGTCTCCCAACTGGTCAGCAAGATCCTGCTGGACGGCAAGAAGACCACCGCGCAGAGCATCGTTTACGACGCCCTTGAGGGCACCCGGTCCAAGACCGGAATCGATCCGGTTCAGACCCTGAAGAAGGCGCTGGACAACATCCGTCCCGCCCTTGAGGTGAAGAGCCGCCGCGTCGGTGGTGCCACCTACCAGGTGCCGATCGAGGTGAAGCCGGTCCGGGCTAACACCCTGGCTCTGCGTTGGCTGGTGACCTTCTCCCGTCAGCGTCGTGAGAAGACCATGACCGAGCGCCTGATGAACGAGCTGCTGGATGCGTCCAACGGCTTGGGCGCTTCGGTGAAGCGTCGTGAAGACACTCACAAGATGGCTGAAGCGAACCGTGCGTTCGCCCACTACCGCTGGTGAACCTAACCAGCTCATGAACAACACAGGGCACGGCAGACCAACGCCGTGCCCTGTCCTCTGAAACAGGGCGCCCTGAAAACAGGGTGCAGCAGCAATGGAAGGTTGAGCCCGAAGTGGCGATTGATTTGAAGCAGGACCTCGCGCAGGTCCGGAACATCGGGATCATGGCCCACATCGACGCGGGCAAAACCACCACGACCGAGCGGATCCTGTACTACACCGGCATCAACTACAAGATCGGCGAAGTGCACGACGGTGCCGCGACGATGGACTGGATGGAGCAGGAGCAGGAGCGGGGTATCACCATCACCTCGGCTGCTACGACCTGTTTCTGGCACGACAACCAGATCAACATCATCGACACCCCGGGCCACGTTGACTTCACCATCGAGGTCGAGCGCTCGCTGCGGGTGCTTGACGGTGCAGTGTGTGTCTTCGACGGTGTGGCCGGGGTTGAGCCCCAGTCGCAAACCGTTTGGCGCCAGGCCACCAGGTATGGCGTGCCGCGGATTTGTTATGTGAACAAGCTCGACCGCACCGGTGCCTCCTTCGACTACTGCGTGAAGACGATCCGCGAGCGGCTCCACACCGTCGCGGCGGTGCTGCAGCTGCCCGTGGGTTCGGAGGGCGGTTTCCAGGGCGTCATCGACCTGGTTGGCATGCGGGCGCTGATGTGGCGCGGCGAGACTGCGATTGGCGAGGACTACGTCGTCGAAGAAATCCCAGCCGCCATGCTTGCCGAGGCTGAGGCCGCTCGCGAGGCGATGATCCACATTCTGGCCGACAACGACGACGAGTTTGCCGAGTTGTGGCTGGAGGCCGAAGAGAGCGGCGGCACCCTGAGTGTGGCCGAGATCAAGGGCGCCGTCCGCCGAGCGGTAATCGGTAACAAGATCACCGCCGTAATCTGCGGTTCTTCGTTCAAGAACAAAGGCGTGCAGCCGATGCTGGACGCGGTCATCGACTACCTGCCGTCCCCGCTGGAGATCCCGCCGATCGAGGGCTTCAAGCCCGGTCATCCCGAGATCGTCATCGACAAGCACACCTCCAACGACGAGCCGCTGGCGATGCTGGCCTTCAAGATCGCCGCCGACCCGCACCTGGGCAAGCTGACCTACATCCGGGTCTACTCCGGCGTGCTCAAGGCCGGCCAGCAGGTGCTCAACTCGACCAAGGGGCGCAAGGAGCGGATCGGCAAGATCTACCAGATGCACGCCAATAAGCGTCAGGAGATCGAGGAGATCGGCGCTGGCATGATCATCGCGGTGATGGGTCTAAAGGACACCACCACCGGTGAGACCCTGTGCGACCCGGCGAACCCGGTAGTGCTGGAGTCGATGGACTTCCCAGCACCGGTGATCGAGCAGGCCATCGAGCCGAAGACCAAGTCTGACCAGGAGAAGCTCGGTGTCGCCATCCAGCGATTGGCCGAAGAGGATCCGACCTTCCGCGTCCACACTGACGAAGAGACCGGACAGACCATCATCGCCGGCATGGGCGAGTTGCACCTCGAAGTGATGATCGACCGCATGAAGCGGGAGTTCAAGGTCGAGGCCAACATCGGCAAGCCTCAGGTTGCCTACCGCGAGACGTTGCGTCGCACGGTTGAGAAGGCCGAGTACATCCACAAGAAGCAGTCCGGTGGTTCGGGTCAGTACGCAAAGGTCTTGATCTCCCTGGAGCCGACGGCCCCGGGCACCGGCTATGAGTTTGTGAACGCCGTCACCGGCGGCCGCATCCCCAAGGAGTACATCCCCGCGGTCGACCGCGGCATCAAGGAAGCCATGGCATTCGGTCCGTTGGCCGGATATCCGGTAGAGGACATCAAGGCGACCCTGCTGGATGGTGCCTACCACGACGTGGACTCCTCGGAACTGGCCTTCAAGATCGCCGGCTCGATGGTGTTCAAGGAAGCTGCCCGCAAGGCTGATCCGGCGCTGCTGGAGCCGCTGATGGCGGTCGAGGTTACGACTCCTGATGACTACCTGGGCACCGTGATCGGCGACATCAACAGCCGCCGCGGCCACGTCCAGTCGATGGATGAGGCCCACGGCGCCCAAGTGATCAAGGCGCTGGTGCCGCTGAGCGAGATGTTCGGCTACGTCGGCGACCTTCGATCCAAGACCTCCGGTCAGGCGTCGTACTCCATGGAGTTCGACTCCTACGGCGAATGTCCCAAGTCTGTGGCCGACGAGATTATCGCCAAGGGACGCGGCGGCGCGGCCTGAGTTTGACTCAGGTCGGCCGGTAGAGAAAACTTGTCCTGGTCCGTGCTCTGGCGCGGACCATGACCATGCAGTCAGAAGTGTAAGCAACGCCCCGCGAGTAGCGCGTGGCGACTATCCGAAAAAGGAGCCCAAGTGGCAAAGGCCAAGTTCGAGCGGACCAAGCCGCACTGCAACATCGGCACCATCGGGCATATCGACCACGGCAAGACCACGCTCACCGCGGCGATTACGAAGGTGCTCCACGACAAGTACCCCGAGCTGAATGCGGTTTCGGCGTTCGACCAGATCGACAAGGCGCCCGAAGAGCGCCAGCGCGGTATCACGATCTCCATCGCGCACGTCGAGTACCAGACCGAGGCGCGTCACTACGCTCACGTTGACTGCCCCGGTCACGCTGACTACGTGAAGAACATGATCACCGGTGCTGCTCAGATGGACGGTGCGATCCTGGTCGTGGCCGCCACCGACGGCCCGATGCCCCAGACTCGCGAGCACGTGCTGCTGGCCCGCCAGGTAGGCGTCCCGGCGATCGTGGTTGCGCTGAACAAGTGCGACATGGTCGACGACGAGGAGCTCATTGAGCTCGTCGAGCTCGAAGTCCGTGAGCTGCTCAGCTCGCAGGAGTTCGACGGCGACAACTGCCCGATCGTTCGGGTGGCTGCCTTCCCGGCGATGAACGGCGACGCCAAGTGGTCCGAAGCTGTCCTGGAACTCATGAACGCAGTTGATGAGTACATCCCGCAGCCGGAGCGCGACACTGAGAAGCCGTTCCTGATGCCGATTGAGGACGTGTTCACCATCACCGGTCGTGGCACCGTGGTGACCGGCCGTATCGAGCGTGGCATCGTCAAGACCGGCGAGACCGTCGACATCATCGGCATTGCTGACAAGAAGCTGACCAGCACCATCACCGGTGTTGAGATGTTCCGCAAGATCCTCGACGAGGGTCGTGCGGGTGAGAATGTCGGCCTGCTGCTGCGTGGCACCAAGAAGGACGAGGTTGAGCGCGGCATGGTCGTGATCAAGCCGGGTTCGACCACCCCGCACACCGATTTCGATGCCAACGTCTACGTGCTGACCAAGGAGGAGGGTGGCCGTCACAAGCCGTTCTTCACCAAGTACAGCCCGCAGTTCTACTTCCGCACCACCGACGTGACCGGTGTGGTTGAGCTGCCGGAGGGCACCGACATGGTGATGCCCGGTGACACCACCGACATGACCGTGCACCTGAACAAGCCGATCGCCATGGAAGACGGCCTGAAGTTCGCCATCCGCGAGGGTGGCCGGACCGTGGGCGCCGGTCGCGTGGTGAAGATCCTCAAGTGATCTTCTAGCTAGGCTGCGACAGCGCCGGTTCCCTTGGGGACCGGCGCTGTCGCTTTTCCGACTTCAGTAGCTGGCGGCGCTCACGTCTGGATGAGCAGGTCGGCACGGGTGGGCGGATTCGCCCCGGCTCGCGACACAGTGATGGCTGCGCAAGCCAGTGCGCGGTCCACGGCAGCGGCGATCCGGTCGAAATGGACAAAGCGCAGGCGCTCGCGAGCCTCCTGCCCACCCAGGAAGCCGCCGTCCAACAGCCCGGAGATCAGACCGGCCATGAACGAATCTCCAGCCCCGATGGTGTCGACCACCTTGGAGGGCAGCGGACGGCGTTCAAACAGCTCACCGCCGACGAGGAGCAGCGTGTCGGCGCCGCCCCTGGTGACGGCCACCACGGCGGGCCCGAGCATGGCCCAGTCGGCCAGCACTTGGGGCAACGGCTTGCCCGGGTAGAGCCACTCAGTGTCCTCGGCCGAGGCCTTTACGACATCGGCGAGGGCGATCATCGTCTCGATGACCGGTCGGGCCCGCTCGGGTGAGCCCATCAGCGAAGGCCGGACATTTGGGTCGTAGGAGACGGTGGAGCGATGACGAGCTTTGGCCACGGCGGCGGCGACCGCAGCGGCACCCGGCGCCAGCGTGGCGGCAATGGAACCGGTGTGTAGGTGACTGCCGGGGGGTGGTCGGAGGCTGTCCGGAGTGGGGTTCCAGGTCAGATCGAACTCGTAGTTCGCGACCCCCGCCGCGTCCAGCCGCGCGGTGGCAGTGGGCGTGCGTTCAGCGGCCTGGCTGCCGATGGTCAGTTGCACGCCCTCGGCTGCCAACGCCGACGCAATCCGCGCACCACGCTCATCGGTGCCGATGTGGGTGGCCAACCGGGTGCGGTGGTCTAGGCGGGACAATCCGATGGCAACATTGGCCGGGCTGCCGCCCACGTGTTCGACGGCTTCGCCGGACGGTGACAGCACGATATCGATGAGGGCTTCCCCGACTACGGTGACGGCAGGCTCCATGGCGCACACTCTAGGGCCGCAGCGTGACGCCGGTGAGTTGCTCGGAGATTTTCCATATTGTGGCGCCGGCACCATCGACCAGCGCACCCCGCGGCAGCGCAACGGCGCCCGCCGGGCCAGCGAGCCCACCATGGCTGAGCGGCCCGTAATACGGTGCCGGGTCAGCGGTAGTGGCGGCCATTAGCACTGGCTGGGCACCGTCAGCGGGGGATTGGAGCGCACCGAACAGCTTGCCGAGCCAGTTCACTACTCCGGGCGGCCCGTTGGCGGTGAAGATGTCGGTTTGGGCCCATCCCGGGTGCGCGGCTACTGCGGTGACCGGCGAACCGGCCCGCTGGCAGCGCTGGTGCAATTCCGAGGCGAAGAGGACCGCAGCCAGTTTGGAATCCGAATACGAGCGCGTAGTGGAGCCGGTTGGACCTCCGAACTCTGCGTTGATTTGGCCGCGAGTTGCCATCAACGAGCCGAGCATCACTACCCGACCAGCGGCAGCTGTCAGCGCTGGCCACAGGCCGCAGGTCAGCGCGTAGGCGCCGAAGTAGTTCACGCCCACCAGGAGTTCAAGTCCGTCGGTGGTGGTCGCTGCTGGGTCGTTACTGCTGAGACCAGCGTTGTTGATCAACAAATCGATTGGGGTCGTGCCCACTCGAGTGGCGAAAGCGTTGATGCCGGCCAGCGAGCCGAGTTCGATCTCTTCCACGCGCACCTGGGCGCCAGGGGTCGCCGCCCGGATCAGCCCGGCAGTGGTTTGGCCTTTGGCAAGGTTGCGCACCCCCAAAACCACCGTGGCGCCAGCGGCAGCCAAGGCTAGGGCGCAGGCCTGACCGATGCCGGCACTGCCACCGGTGACGACCACCTGCTTGCCGTTGAGCGCAGGCAGTGCCAAGGGCGCCAGCCGATCAGGGACTCGGGAAGCTCGCGCCATGTTGGCTCCGGTCAGCCAAGCCGGCGTTGGATGGCCGCCCACTCGTCGCGCAGGCCCACGGTGCGGTGGAAGAGTGCGGGTGTTTCGCCATCAGCAGCGAAGTAGCCCAGCCGTTCGAACTGCACGACTTCGCCGGGCGCCGTCCCGGCCAAGGCCGACTCCGCCTTGCTGCCGGCCAGCAACTCTCGCGAGTTCCGGTTCAGATCGTCCAAAGGCTCTCCGGTGGCCTCGCCGGGGATCGGTGTGGTGAATAGCCGATCGTAAAGCGCCACCGTGATGTCGATCGCGTGTGGTGCGGAGACCCAGTGCATCGTTGACTTCACCTTGCGGCCGTCCGGGGCGTCGCCGCCTCGGGATTCGGGGTCGTAGCTTGCATGGACGACGGTGACGTTGCTAGCCGCATCGGTTTCCAGCGAGGTGGCGGTGACCAGGTAAGCGCCACGGAGCCGTACTTCGCGGCCAATTGAGAGGCGGAAGAACTTCGGCGGCGGCACTTCCGCGAAGTCCTCGGCCTCGATGAACAGCTCTCCGGTGAAGGCGACCTGGCGGGTACCGGACTCCGGGTTGTCGGGGCTGTTGGCAACCTCGAAGTACTCCACCACCGGGGAACCGTCGGCGTCAGTGGGCCAGCCGTCGATCACTAGGCGCAGCGGTC
The DNA here is from genome assembly GCA_013791955.1 of Propionicimonas sp. Classification (GTDB taxonomy): domain Bacteria; phylum Actinomycetota; class Actinomycetes; order Propionibacteriales; family Propionibacteriaceae; genus Propionicimonas. The sequence continues at coordinate 1,410,948 of VMSW01000007.1, read as the reverse complement.
GCAGCACCGCCATCCGTCGCGGCGCATTGGCATTTAGCTCGCGACGGACGTAGGACTCCAGTGCCTCGATGTTCTGACGGCTGTTGGTTCGGGTGGTGCCAATCTCGATACAGAAGTCGCGCAGCGCTTTGGCCGGGTAGCCGCGGCGGCGCAGGCCGCCCAACGTTGGCATCCGAGGATCGTCCCAGCCATCAACGGTGCCTTCGGCCACCAACTTGGCCAACCGGCGCTTGCTGGTGACGGTGTGGGTGAGCTCCAAGCGGGCAAACTCGATCTGCTGTGGCTTCTCGGCCGGCAGCGGGAGCTTGCTCAGGTACCAGTCGTAAAGCGGGCGATGGGTGTCGAACTCCAGCGTGCAGATGGAGTGGGTGACCTTCTCGATGGCATCACTTTGGCCGTGCGCCCAGTCATAAGTGGGGTAGATGCACCACTGGTCACCGGTGCGGAAGTGGTGCGAATGGCGGATGCGGTACATCACCGGGTCGCGCAGGGCCATGTTCTCGTGGTTCATGTCGATCTTGGCGCGCAGCACTTTGGCACCATCTGGGAACTCCCCGGCGCGCATCCGGGCGAACAGGTCGAGGTTCTCCTCGATCGGCCGACTGCGGAAGGGACTGTCGATGCCGGGCTTACCGAAGCCGCCGCGCTGGGTGGAGATGGTCTCCGTGTCGGAATCATCCACATAGGCCAGTCCCTGGGAAATCAAGTGCACAGCCCATTCGTAGAGCTGGCCGAAGTAGTCCGAGGCGTGCAGTACTGCGGCCGGGTGGAAACCGAGCCATTCAATGTCGGCCAGGATCGAGGTGAAGTACTCGGTCTCCTCGGTGTCTGGGTTGGTGTCGTCCAGCCGCAAGTTGCAGATGCCGCCAAACTGCTCGGCCGTGCCGAAGTCAACTGTGATCGCTTTGGCATGGCCGATGTGGAGGTAGCCATTGGGCTCAGGCGGGAACCTGGTCTGGACTCGGCCGGAGTAGGTGCCTTCCTCAAGGTCCTTTCGGACCCGATCGCGGATGAAATCGCTGTAGGCATCCAACTCGGTCATGACGGCCAAGTTAGCACGCTCCCAAGGGCTGCCAGAGACGGTCGTAACCCGGCGGATACCTGGTGCTGACAGGGTGTGGACATGTACCGATACAACCAACCCCCCGAAGAGCTGCGGCTGCCCGCATCGCTTGGCCTAGATGTTGGTCCGGAGGCTGACCTGGTCATCGTGGCCTGGCGGCAGGTGATCCTTGGCTTCAGCGATCCGTCCGACTTTGTCGAGGATGTTCGCGATGAGTTCAAGCTGCCGGACGCGGTACTGGCTGCGGCGTTCGAGGCCGTGCTGGCCGCTCGTCGAGAGCAGCAGGCGTCCTTCGCCGATGCGGCAACCACCACCTTGACCAAGGCCTTCATTGAGCTGAATGCTCGCGGGATCCTGGCCTTGGAAGGCTTCTCCTGCTGCGCTGAGTGCGGTGCCAGGGACATCCACGAGCTGCTGGACACTGAGCAGCGCCAGCGCGGCTACGTGTTCTATCACCAGGCCGATGCCGAGCATCTGGTCGATCACGGGCATGTGGAACTCACCTTTGGTGCCGCTCTGGACCAGCTAATGGAGCCCGAGGAATACCAGCGGCTGTTGCCTGAGGGGAAACAGTGGTGGTTTGAGCAGGTGTCGGTGGAGTTCTTCCGCGACGAAGTACTGCCAGTGTTGGCCGACTACGGCATCAAGGTCGAATGGAATCGCGAGTTCGGCACCCGCCCGATGCTCAGCGGGGTGGACTTCTACGCCGAGGTTTGAGGTGGGTTGCCGGTAGCGATGGGGTGGGGGAGGCGGGCTCGTGATCGCTCTCAGCTAGGCTGTTGCGGCCATGACTTCAGCTCCTGCCCGCCTCCGCGTAGCGCCTTCGCCGACTGGTGATCCGCACGTCGGCACGGCGTATATGTCCTTGTTCAATCTTGCCTACGCCAAGGCGACTGGTGGCCAGTTCCTGCTGCGCATTGAAGACACCGATCGCGCTCGCTATGTCGCTTCTTCAGAGCAACAGATCTACGACACGTTGCATTGGCTAGGCCTGGACTGGGACGAGGGTCCCGACATCGGCGGCCCGTTCGCCCCCTACCGGCAGTCGGAGCGGCTAGCGACCTACCGTCCATTCGTTGACCGGCTGATCGATGCTGGGCACGCCTACTACTGCTGGTGTTCCACACAGCGGCTGGGCGAGCTGAGAGCCGAGCAGCAGGCGTCCAAGGCGTCGGTGACCGGCTATGACCGGCTCTGTTACGGCAAGACCCGCGAGGAGCGGGCCGCCTTGCCCGGGTTCAGCGAAACGCCGGTTGTGCGGATGTTGATCCCTGATGATGTCGAGCTGCGCTTCACCGACCTGATTCGCGGCGAGGTGAACGCGCCGCTGCCTGATGATCAGGTGATTCTGAAAGCGGACGGCTTCCCTACCTACCATTTGGCGGTGGTGGTCGATGATCACCTGATGGGCATAACCCATGTGGTCCGGGGTGAGGAGTGGATCTCTTCGACGCCGAAACACCTGCTGCTCTACAAGTGGCTGGGGCTGGCTGCGCCGGCGTTTGCCCACATGCCGTTGCTGCGCAACACCGACAAGTCGAAGATCTCCAAGCGCAAGAACCCAGCCGCCCGGCTGACCTGGTTCGCCGAGCAGGGCTACCTGCCAGCCGCGCTGCGCAACTTCCTGCAGTTGCTGGCCTACCCGCCATTGCATGAGGGCAGCGACGTGGCGAGCTTCGCCGAATTCGTGGCGGCATTCGACTGGGCGAAGGTGAACACGACCGGGCCCATTTTCGATCTCACCAAGCTCAACTCGTTGAACGCCGACTACATCCGGGCGCTCAGCGCATCCGAGTTGGCTGATCAGGTCATTGCCTACGCCACCCGGTATGGGCAGTGGGATGACCCAAGCGAGGCTGAGGTTGCTCTGCTGCGCGCTGCCATCCCGCTGGTTCAGGAGCGGCTGATCCTGCTTAGCGATGCGGTGCCGAAGTTGGCCTACCTTTTCACCGCAGACGCCGACCTGGTGATTGATCCTGATGCCCTGGCCAAGGCCGGTCCGGACGCGGCCCAGGTCGTAGCTTCGGCGCGGGCTGCGCTGTCTGGGCTCGGCGAGTGGAACCATGACACGATCCAGACCGCGTTGCGCGAAGCGCTGGTGGATGGCATGGGGATCAAGCCGAAATTCGCCTTTGGTCCGGTCCGGTTGGCGATCACCGGCTCCAACGTCTCGCCGCCCCTGTTCGAGTCGATGGAGTTGCTTGGTCGGGATTCCTCGCTGGCCCGGCTGGAGAAGTTGGCCAGCCTCCTGTGAGCCAGGTGGTGGCGGTGTTTGGTGGCCGCAGTGAAATCGGACTGGCTGTAGCCACCCGGCTTGCGCCTGGCGCAACCGTGGTGCTGGCCGCCCGTCCCGGTTCCTTGGCGGAGGCGGTGGCGGCCTGTGAAGAAGCAGGCGCACAGCGAGTCGAGGTCTTCGACTTCGACGCAGACGACATTGCGGCTCAAGCCGACCTGGTGACCGCAATTGAGGACCGTGTTGGTCCGATCGATGTGGCGGTGCTGGCCTTCGGGATTCTGGGCGATCAGGCGATCGCTGAGCGCGACTCGATGGCGGCGGCCGCACTCCTGCATACCGACTTCATCGCCCAGGCCGCGCTGCTGACCGTCCTGGCCGATCGGATGCGGCAGCGTGGGCTGGGCACCATCGTGGCCTTCTCCTCTGTTGCCGGGCAGCGGGTTCGGCGAGCCAACTATGTCTATGGCTCGGCCAAGGCCGGGTTGGACGGATTCGCCTCCGGTCTGGCCGACGCGCTGCATGGCAGCGGGGTACACCTGATCATCGCCCGGCCCGGCTTCGTCATCGGTCGGATGACTGCGGGCCTGAGCCCGGCACCCTTTTCGTCCACCCCCGATCAGGTGGCCGATGCGGTCGTGCGCCGCGTCCGGTCTGGGCGTGGGGTGGAGCTGTGGATCCCGTGGCAACTGCGGGTGATGTTCGCCGTTGCCCGCTTTGTGCCGCGCGCGCTGTGGCGGCGAATGCCGCGCTGATTGCCGATGGACTACTGGGCGTGGCCGATCTCGATTTCGTCAGGCAGCGCGGGGATTCCGGCCGGGGCGTTGCCCGTGGATACTCGAATCAGCACGACGCCGACGACGATTAGCACCCCGCCGATGATCTGCATGCCGGTGGGGATCTCCCCCAAGACAACAGCAGCCACCAAAGCGGCGAACAGTACTTCAGACAGACTCACAAAACTCGACAGGCGCTCACCCATCAGCGCGATGCCCGCCACCCCGAGTGCGTAGGCGGCAGCGGTCGCAAACACCACGACCACCCCGAGCGGAACCCACCACGGCACTTGTGCACCCATCAGGTCCACGGGCACCAGCGGGGCGGAGTAGGGGAGTACCCCGGAAGCGATGAGTAGACCGAGGGCGGCTGCCCCGACCGGGAGCCCGAACGCTGGCAGCGCCAGTGCAGGCAGTTCGGTACGCCGCGCGCCGAGGGCGAAATAGGCGGCGGCGCCGGTCATCGCGCCGAGGCCGAACAGGACTCCCAGACCGTCCAGCCGGGCGCCGCTCAGATCCAGGACGAAGAACAAGCCAGCGACGCTGACCGCAGCGCCGGCCAAGACCAGCTTGCTTGGCGCGTGGCGTTGCCGAAGCCAGGCCAGCAACACCAACGCCACCGGAGCCATGTACTCGATCAGCAGCGCCACGCTTACGCTCATTCTCGACACGGCCGCGAAGTACATTCCCTGGGCGGTGGCCACGGCCAACACGCCGAAGCTGAGGATCAGCCGCCATTCGGTGAGTAGCAGTCGCAGGCGGCCTCGAATCGACCACAATCCCAGTGGCAACAGCAGCACCGAGGCCGCGCAGACGCGCCAGAAGACCGCTGCCAACGGCGTCCAGCCAGCATCAAGCAGCGGCCGGACGAAGGCACCGGAGGTGGCGAAAGCAAGTGAAGCCGCCAAACCGAGCATGAGCCCAGCTGCTGGGTGCATCGAGGTGGGTGTGGAGGCGACATACTGGGAGGGCACGGGTGGCATTCTGCCCGTCCGGAGACCGATTTTGCATCCACGCGGCGTGCGTGGGAGAATCGTCAGGTTGCTCCGACGAGGACGCCCGCTAGGCGGCCTTGCCGATAAGTCTGGCGCGCGGGTGCCGGGCCCTACCACGACCCAAATCAAAAACGGTCATGCGCGGCCCAGAATAGGCCCGACACGCCCGACCTCGGGGGTCGGAGGAACACGCTCCATCGGTAGATGCAGCCGGTCGAGAAAGACGAGAAGAAGGACGAACCAGTGGCGGGACAGAAGATCCGGATCAGACTCCGGGCTTACGACCACGAGGTCATTGACTCTTCGGCGAAGAAAATCGTCGACACGGTGACCCGTACCGGCGCCAAGGTGGCAGGCCCCGTGCCGTTGCCCACCGAGAAGAACGTGTTCTGTGTGATCCGTTCTCCCCACAAGTACAAGGACAGCCGCGAGCACTTTGAGATGCGCACGCACAAGCGGCTGATCGACATTCTCGACCCGACGCCGAAGACCGTCGACTCGCTGATGCGTCTCGACTTGCCGGCCGGTGTCGACATCGAGATCAAGCTTCCGTGAGGTCAACTGAGATGAGCGATCAGACTTTGAAGGGGTTGCTGGGCACCAAGCTCGGCATGACCCAGGTATGGGATGCCGACAACAAGGTTGTCCCGGTGACCGTCATCCAGGCTGGCCCTTGCGTGGTCACCCAAGTCCGTACCCCCGATGTGGACGGCTATGCCGCCGTCCAGCTGGGTTTTGGTGCGGTCAAGGCTAAGAACGTCACCAAGCCCGCTGCCGGGCACTTCGAGCGGGCTGGCGTCACTCCGCGTAGGCATCTCGTTGAGCTGCGTACCGCTGATGCCAGCACCTACACCCTGGGCCAAGAGCTGAACGCAGATGTGTTCGCCGCCACCGACATCATCGATGTCACCGGCGTGACCAAGGGCAAGGGCACCGCCGGCGTCATGAAGCGACACGGCTTCCACGGCCTCCGCGCCAGCCATGGTGTGCACCGCAAGCACCGTTCCCCGGGTTCAATCGGCGCCTGCGCCACCCCCGGCCACGTGTTCAAGGGCACCAAGATGGCTGGCCGCATGGGCGTCGAAAAGGTGACCGTGCAAAACCTGACCGTCCATGCCGTCGATACCGAGCGCGGGCTGATCCTGGTGAAGGGCTCCGTGCCCGGCCCCAAGGGGACGCTGGTCGTGCTGCGTACTTCGGCCAAGAAGGGAGCCAAGGCATGAGCGAGACCCGAACCGTTGCTGTGCTGGGCACCAAGTCGGCGAAGGCCGAGTTGCCTGGCGCCCTGTTTGACACTCAGTCCAATGTGCCGCTGATCCACCAGGTTGTGGTGGCCCAGCTGGCCGCTGCTCGCCAGGGCACCCACTCCACCAAGACCCGGGGCGAAGTCTCCGGCGGTGGAGCCAAGCCGTGGCGTCAGAAGGGCACTGGCCGCGCCCGTCAGGGTTCGCGTCGCTCGCCGCAGTGGGCTGGCGGTGGCATTGCCCACGGCCCGCAGCCGCGCAGCTACGCCCAGCGGACGCCGAAAAAGATGATCGCCGCCGCGCTACGCGGAGCGCTTTCTGATCGGGCCCGTGACGGTCGCATCCACGTGATCGAGTCGATCGTCATCGGCGAGACTCCTTCCACCAAAGCTGCGCTGTCCGCGCTGGCTGAGATCAGCGGTGCCAAGCTGCTGGTCGTTCTGGACCGTGACGAGGACGTGGCGTGGCTGAGCCTGCGCAACGTGCCGACCGTGCACGCCCTGGCAGTCGACCAGCTCAACGCCTATGACGTGCTGGTTAGCGACGACGTGGTGTTCACCACCTCAGCGCTGGCCACCTTCATCGGCGGGCCGCTCAACGGTGCCAGCGAGGTAACTGTCGTCGAGGCTGCTGCCCCGGAAGTTGAAGAGGCCAAGCCAGTCAAGGCCGCCCCGAAAGCCAAGGCCGTCAAGGCTGAGGCTGCTGAGGTCGCCGAGGAGGCTGACGTCAAGCCAGCCAAGGCTGCGCCGAAAGCCAAGGCCGCTCCGAAGGCCAAGGCTGAGCCCAAGGAGGAGACGAAGTGAGCGACCTAAAGATCCGCGACCATCGCGACATCCTGCTGGCCCCCGTGGTCAGCGAGAAGGCCTACAGCCTGCTGGACGAGAACAAGTACACGTTCCTGGTTGCTCCGGACGCCAACAAGACCGAGATCAAGATCGCGGTCGAGGCTGTCTTCGGAGTGAAGGTGGTTGCGGTCAATACCGCCAATCGCCAGGGCAAGCGCAAGCGCACCCGCGCCGGGTGGGGCAAGCAAAAGGACACCAAGCGCGCCATTGTGAGCATCGCTGAGGGCCAGCGCATTGACATCTTCTCCGGCGCCATCGCCTGAGCCGCTGGCAGCTGAGATAGGAAAACGAACTCATGGGTATCCGTAAGTACAAGCCGACCACTCCGGGCCGTCGTGGCTCCTCAGTGGCCGACTTCGTCGAACTGACTCGCTCCACGCCGGAGAAGTCGCTGGTCACCTCCAAGCCGAAGACTGGCGGTCGGAATAGCTCCGGCCGAATCACCACTCGGCACATCGGTGGCGGTCACAAGCAGGCCTACCGGCTGGTCGACTTCCGTCGCTATGACAAGGACGGAGTGCCAGCCAAGGTTGCGCACATCGAGTACGACCCGAACCGAACCGCTCGGATCGCGCTCCTGCACTACGCCGATGGCGAGAAGCGCTACATCATCGCTCCCAACGGACTGGTTCAGGGTGCTTTCGTTGAGGCCGGAGAAGGCGCCGACATCAAGCCAGGCAACAACCTGCCGCTGCGCAACATCCCGGTGGGCACCACGGTGCACGCGGTGGAGATGCGTCCCGGTGGCGGCGCCAAGATGGGCCGTTCGGCCGGCGCCAAGATCCAGCTGGTCGCTCGCGAGGGCAAGATGGCCACGCTGCGACTTCCCTCTGGTGAAATGCGTCTGGTTGACGTGCGCTGCCGCGCCACCGTCGGTGAGGTCGGCAACGCCGAGCAGTCCAACATCAACTGGGGCAAGGCTGGCCGCAACCGCTGGAAGGGCATTCGCCCAACCGTCCGCGGTGTGGCGATGAACCCGATCGACCACCCGCATGGTGGTGGTGAGGGTAAGACCTCCGGTGGTCGTCACCCAGTAACTCCGTGGGGCAAGCCGGAAGGCCGCACCCGCGACAAGAACAAGGCGAGTTCTCGCCTGATCATCCGCCGCCGCAAGTCCGGCAAGAAGCGCTGATAGGACAGGTGAGGTAACAAAATGCCACGCAGCCTGAAGAAGGGCCCGTTCATCGATGACCATCTGGCCAAGAAGGTGGACGCCCAAAACGAGAAGGGCACCAAGCAGGTCATCAAGACCTGGTCACGGCGCTCGATGATCTCTCCCGACATGATCGGGCACACCATTGCGGTGCATGACGGCCGCAAGCATGTGCCGGTGTTCGTGACCGAGTCGATGATCGGCCACAAACTGGGCGAGTTTGCCCCAACCCGCACTTTCCGCGGGCACATCAAGGACGACAAGAAGTCACGCCGCCGCTGAGCGGGCGAGAAGAGGAACTGATTCACATCATGAGCAACAAAGAGCGACCCACTCGTCGCGCCGCCCTGCTCGGGGATCGTCCCGGTTCGTACGCGATTGCCCGCCACGTCCGGATGAGCCCGATGAAGGTACGTCGCGTGATCGACCTCGTGCGCGGGATGGACGTCACCGACGCCCTGAACGTGCTCAAGTTCGCCCCGCAGGCGGCCTCCGAGCCGGTGTACAAGGCAGTGGCCAGTGCCACCGCCAACGCCGAGAACACTGAAGGCCTTCGGGTCGAGGAACTGTTCGTGTCCCAGGCTTTCGTCGACGAGGGCATGACCCTGCGGCGGATTCGCCCGCGGGCCAAGGGTTCGGCTAGCCGAATCCTCAAGCGGGCCAGTCACATCACCGTTGTAGTCGAGCCGAAGACCGAGAAGGGAGCCTGAGCATGGGCCAGAAAATCAACCCCAATGGCTTCCGCCTTGGGATCACCACCGATCACAAGACCCGTTGGTACGCCGACAAGAGCTATGCCGACCTGGTAGCCGAGGACGTAAAGGTTCGTCGCTACCTGGCCAAGACCCTTGAGCGGGCCGGCATCTCCAGTGTGGAGATCGAGCGTCGCAGCGAGCGGGTGACCATCTTCCTGTACGCCGCGCGTCCGGGCATCGTCATCGGCCGTAACGGCGCCGAAGCCGAGCGCGTCCGTGCGGCGCTGGAGAAGCTCACCGGCAAGCAGGTTCAGCTGAACATCCTCGAGGTGAAGAACCCTGAGACCGATGCCCAGCTGGTTGCCCAAGGTGTTGCCGAGCAGCTTGGCGCCCGGGTGGCCTTCCGCCGCGCGATGCGCAAGGCCCAGCAGAGCGCGATGCGCGCCGGTGCCCTTGGCATCCGGATTCAGTGCTCGGGCCGTCTAGGTGGCGCCGAAATGAGCCGGTCGGAGTTCTACCGCGAGGGTCGGGTGCCGCTGCATACCTTGCGTGCTGACATCGACTACGGCTTCTACGAGGCCCGTACGACCTTCGGCCGGATCGGCGTGAAGGTCTGGATCTACAAGGGTGATGTCTCGGGCAACCGGGCCGAGCGTGCTGCTCAGAAGGCTGCACGCCAGGTCGCCGGTGGTGGCCGTGGCCGTCCCGCCCGTGGCCCGCGTCGCGATAGCGCGCCGGCTCGTGGAGATCGTCCTGAGCGTGGCGGACGCCGTCGCGCCGATGCCGTCGCCGCCGACGCGAGCGCTCCGAGCGCTGCCGCGCCGGAGGCTGTTGAGAGCGCAGGAGCCTGACATGTTGATTCCTCGTCGAGTCAAGCACCGCAAGCAGCATCACCCGAGGCGCAATGGCATGGCCAAGGGTGGCACCAAGCTGGCTTTCGGTGACTTCGGAATCCAGGCACTCGAGTCCTCCTACCTGACCAACCGTCAGATCGAGAGCGCTCGTATTGCCATGACCCGTCACATCAAGCGTGGCGGCAAGGTGTGGATCAACGTCTACCCCGACCGGCCCATGACCAAGCACCCAGCCGAATCGCGGATGGGTTCGGGTAAGGGTTCGCCGGAGTGGTGGATCGCCAACATCAAGCCCGGACGGGTGTTGTTTGAGTTGTCCGGCGTTGACGAGTCGGTGGCCCGCGAGGCCATGCGTCTGGCGATTCACAAGTTGCCGTTCAAGGCTCGCTTCATCAAGCGGGAAGTAGGTGAGATCTGATGGCTAACATCGTTACGGCCAATGAGCTGCGCGGCCTGAGCCGCGCGGAGCTCAACGCCAAGGTGACCGAGTTGAAGGAAGAGCTCTTCGGGCTGCGTTTCGCCGCTGCCACCGGACAGTTGGAATCCCACGGTCGGCTGCGCGAGGCCCGCAAGGATATCGCTCGCATCTACACCGTGTTGCAGGAGCGCAACCTCGGCATCGTGCCAGAGCCGGATGAGGACAAGTGAGTCAGATGAGCGAAAACGAGAACGTCCGTAACGGCGCCCGCAAGGTCCGCGAGGGCATCGTGGTGTCGGACAAGATGGACAAGACCGTCGTCGTGGCCGTCGAGCAGCGGGTCAAGCACCCGCTGTACGGCAAGGTCATGACCAAGTCGGAGCGCCTCAAGGCGCACGACGAGGCCAATGAGGCCGGCGTCGGTGACCGCGTACGGGTGATGGAGACCCGCCCGCTCAGCGCTACCAAGCGCTGGCGGCTGGTTGAGGTCCTCGAAAAGGCCAAGTGACCAGGAGATATTGCAGATGATCCAGCAGGAATCGCGACTGAAGGTCGCCGACAACACCGGTGCGAAGGAACTCCTTTGCATTCGGGTGCTCGGCGGCTCCAAGCGTCGCTACGCCGGCCTGGGCGACAAGATCGTCGCAACGGTCAAGGACGCCATCCCCGGTGGCAACGTGAAGAAGGGCGAGGTCGTCAAGGCGGTCATCGTCCGTACGGTGAAGGAGACCCGTCGTCCCGACGGCTCCTACATCAAGTTCGATGAGAATGCCGCCGTGCTTCTGAAGAACGACGGGGAGCCTCGCGGCACCCGCATCTTCGGCCCGGTCGGCCGAGAGCTGCGCGAGAAGAAGTACATGCGAATCATCTCGCTGGCGCCGGAGGTGCTGTGAAATGGCGAATTCGTTGCATGTAAAGAAGGGTGACCGCGTCAAGGTCATCGCCGGCAAAGACAAGGGCCGCATCGGTGAGATCCTCTCCGTTGACCCCAAGGCTGGCCGCGTGGTGGTCCAGGGCGTGAACATCGTCAAGAAGCACAAGCGTGAAACCCCGAACAACCAGACCCGGCAGAACAACGCTGGCGGAATCATCTCGGTGGAGGCGCCTATCAACGTCTCCAACGTGCAGCTGGTCGTGAAGGTGGATGGCAAGGAAGTTGTGACCCGTGTCGGGTACCAGCGCGACCAGGTGACCAAGCGTCGTCCTGATGGCACTGAGTACACCGCCGAGCGCAGCGTCCGCGTCGCCCGCAAGACCGGGAAGGAAATCTGATGGCCGCCACCGCGACCAAATCGCTGCCGAGGCTCAAGGAGAAGTACCGCTCCGAGATCGCTCCGGCGCTCTACTCCGAGTTCGGTTTCGCCAACGTCATGCAGATCCCTGGTCTGGTCAAGATCGTGGTCAACATGGGCGTTGGTGAAGCTGCCCGGGACTCTAAGGTCATCGACGCCGCTGTGCGCGATCTGACCGCGATCACCGGCCAGAAGCCGACCGTCACCAAGGCGCGCAAGTCGATCGCGCAGTTCAAGCTGCGTGAAGGTATGCCGATTGGCTGCCACGTGACCCTTCGCGGCGACCGGATGTGGGAGTTTGCCGATCGGCTGCTCACTTTGGCGCTGCCTCGGATCCGCGACTTCCGCGGCCTGAGCGCGCGCCAGTTCGACGGTCTGGGCAACTACACCTTCGGTCTGACCGAACAGGTGATGTTCCATGAGATCGACCAGGACCGGATCGACAAGCTGCGCGGCATGGACATCACTTTCGTGACCACCGCCAAGACCGATGACGAGGGGCGGGCGCTGCTGAAGGCGCTGGGCTTCCCGTTTAAGGCCCCCGCCGATGAGGTCGCCAAGGCCGTCAAGAAGAAGGGCCCGGCGTTCGCGGGCAAGAGGAAGAAGTGAGCTGAAATATGGCCAAGACCGCTCTGAAGGTGAAGCAGGCTCGCAAGCCGAAGTTCGCCGTACGCGCCTACACCCGCTGCAACAAGTGTGGTCGGCCCAAGGCCGTCTACCGCAAGTTCGGCCTGTGCCGGATCTGCGTCCGCGAACTCGCCCACAAGGGCGAACTGCCGGGCGTCACTAAGTCCTCCTGGTGAGTAACTCGACCAGGCCAATCCACAACCCGCTGAAGGTCCGCAGCTTTGCGGAAACCGCGGCGAGAAAGAGTTATCAACTGCCATGACCATGACCGATCCGATCGCGGACATGCTTACGCGGCTGCGGAACGCCAATCAGGCGTACCACGAGTCGACCAGCATGCCGCACAGCAAGATCAAGGTGGGAATCGCCGAAATCCTGAAGACTCAGGGCTACATCGCCGGCTTCGAGGTGCTCGAACCGGGCGCCGGCGAAGTGGGCAAGACCCTGACGCTGACCCTGAAGTACGGCCAGAACCGGGAGCGTTCGCTCGCTGGGGTGCGCCGCATTTCTAAGCCAGGCCTGCGCGTCTACGCAAAGTCGACCGCGCTGCCGAAGGTGCTGGGCGGCATGGGAATCGCGATCATCTCTACTTCCCAGGGTCTTTTGACCGACAAGGAAGCCAACTCTCGGAGTGTAGGTGGGGAAGTCCTCGCCTACGTCTGGTGACCGGAAGGAGCTGAACAGATGTCACGAATTGGCAAGCTTCCGATCACTGTCCCGGCCGGGGTGGACGTTGCCCTGGATGGCCAGAAGGTATCGGTGAAGGGCCCGAAGGGGAACCTGGAGCATGTTGTCGCTGAACCGATCAAGGTTGCGCGCAACGAAGCCGGCGAGCTGGAGGTGAGCCGTCCCAACGACGAGCGCATCAGCCGCTCGCTGCACGGTCTGACCCGGACTCTGGTGGCCAATATGGTCACCGGTGTCACTGCCGGGTACGAGAAGAAGCTCGAAATCGTCGGCGTGGGTTATCGCGTCACTTTGAAGAGCCCCGAGCAGTTGGAGTTCAACCTCGGTTTCTCTCACCCGGTGGTGGTGAACGCTCCGGCGGGCATCACTTTCACGGTCGAGACCAACACCAAGTTCACCGTCTACGGGATCGACAAGCAGGCGGTCGGCGAGGTCGCCGCGAACATCCGCAAGATCCGCAAGCCGGAGCCCTACAAGGGCAAGGGCGTGCGATATGCCGGCGAACACGTTCGGCGCAAGGTTGGAAAGGCTGGTAAGTGATGGCTATCTCGCTGTCCAATCACAAGAGCATGGCCGACAAGGCTGCGGCGCGAGTGCGCCGCCAGGCCCGTGGCCGCAAGAAGATCGCTGGTACCGCGGTGCGTCCGCGCCTGGTGGTCTTCCGCTCCAGCCGCCATATCGCCGCTCAGGTGATCGACGACGTCGCCGGGGTCACCCTGGCTGCGGCTTCGAGCCTGGAGTTGCGCACCGAGTCCGGCGACAAGTCGGTCAAGGCTGCGCAAGTAGGCAAGATGGTCGCCGAGCGCGCCAAGCAGGCCGGTGTGGAGAGTGTGGTCTTCGACCGCGCCGGCAACAGGTACCACGGTCGGATCGCGGCGCTGGCTGACAGCGCCCGCGAGGCCGGTCTCGGATTCTGACGGATCGAAAGGTAACAAAGCGATGAATGGAACCCAGCGCCGCGGAGGCAATGCCGCGGGCGGTGAACAGCGTCGCGGCCGCGAAGATCGTCGTGGCCGGGATGCAGCCGCCGAAAAGGAAAAGAGTAACTATCTCGAGCGGGTGGTCGCGATCAACCGCGTGGCCAAGGTCGTTCAGGGTGGCCGCCGCTTCAGTTTCACTGCTCTGGTAGTGGTTGGTGACGGTGACGGTACCGTCGGCGTCGGCTATGGCAAGGCTAAGGAAGTGCCAGCTGCGATTGCCAAGGGCGTAGAGGAAGCTAAGAAAAACTTCTTCCGCGTGCCGCGGGTTCAGGGCACCATCCCGCACCCGGTTCAGGGCGAAAAGGCTGCTGGCGTGGTTATGCTGCGCCCGGCCTCCCCGGGTACCGGCGTTATCGCCGGCGGCTCGGTTCGCGCAGTGCTGGAGTGCGCCGGTGTTCATGACGTGCTCGCCAAGTCTCTTGGCTCGGACAACGCGATTAACGTGGTGCATGCCACGGTCGTCGCGCTGAAGAGCCTTGAAGAGCCGGAGGCGGTGGCCAAGCGCCGCGGTCTCTCGGTGGAGGACGTCACTCCTGCGGCAATCCTGCGCGCTCGTGCGGAGGGGGCCCACTGATGGCACGGCTGAAGGTAACCCAGGTCCGTTCCGGGATCGGTGGCAAGCACAATCAGCGTGAAACCCTGCGTTCGCTGGGTCTGAAGCGCATCGGCGATGTGGTGGTGAAGGAGGACCGTCCCGAGATTCGGGGGATGGTCAACACCATTCCGCACCTGGTCGCCGTAGAGGAGGTCGAGTGATATGGCACTAAAGGTTCATCACCTGCGTCCGGCTCCGGGCGCCAAGACTGCTAAGACCCGCGTGGGTCGTGGCCAAGGCTCCAAGGGTAAGACTGCGGGTCGCGGTACCAAAGGCACCGGGGCGCGCAAGAACACTCCGGAGAACTTCGAGGGTGGGCAGATGCCGCTGCACATGCGGCTGCCCAAGCTTCGTGGCTTCAACAACCCGTTCCGCGTGGAGTACCAGGTCGTCAACGTGGCCCGGCTCGCCGAGCTGTTCCCCGAAGGTGGCGAGGTCACGCCGTTCGACCTGGTGGCCAAGGGCGCGGTGCGCGACGGCCAGCTGGTGAAGATTCTGGGCAACGGTGAGCTCACCGTTGCACTGAAGGTGAACGCGCATGCGTTCTCCGCTTCGGCCAAGGGCAAAATCGAAGCTGCTGGCGGCAGCGTTACCGAACTCTGAGTTCGGCCGACGCGCTTGCAGTGCGACTAGGTGTTGAGGGTCAGCCGCCATGGCTGGCCCTCAACGCGTATCACCGGCTGGATGCGGTTCGAGACCGTGCCCGCCGGAATCGGGAAAACGCAGTGTCCTTGGTACAGTTGCCAAGGTTGCCCAGGTGCGGTTCGGCTGGCCGGATCGGTCGCCGGGCGCACACACGGTTAGGAGTTAGGTTCGGCAATGCTCTCCGCTTTTGGTAACGCGCTACGCACGCCTGACCTGCGCAAGAAGATCCTGTTCACTTTGATGATCTTGGCGGTCTTCCGCCTCGGCTCGGTGATCCCGTCCCCCAACGTGAACGTGGTTGCGGTGAATGAGTGCCGCGCCAGCGCGGCTGCTGGTGATTCTGCCGGCCTGTACTCAATGATCCAGCTGTTCTCTGGCGGCGCGCTGCTTCAGCTGGCCATCTTCGCGCTGGGAATCATGCCCTACATCACCGCGAGCATCATCTTGCAGCTGCTGACGGTGGTGATCCCGCGGCTCGAAACCCTGAAGAAGGATGGTGCCTCGGGTACGGCGAAGATCACCCAGTACACCCGCTACCTCACCATCGTGTTGGCGGTGCTCAACTCCACTGCCTTCGTGACCTTGGCCGTAAACGGTCAACTGTTCCCCGGCTGTAACCAGGAACTCGTCTACGACAAGGGACTGTTCCCGATCATCACGATGATCCTCACCATGACTGCTGGCACCGGCGTGATCATGTGGCTGGGCGAGTTGATCACTGATCGCGGCGTCGGCAACGGCATGTCGGTGATGATCTTCACCCAGATCGCCGCCCAGTTCCCCGCATCGCTATGGGCGATCAAGGAAAGCCGCGAAGGCGCTCAAGGTTGGCTGATCTTCGCTGCGACCATCGCTGTGGGTCTGGCAGTCATGGCCGCAGTGGTCTTCATGGAGCAGGCGCAGCGCCGGATTCCGGTGCAGTACGCCAAGCGAATGGTCGGGCGCAAACTGATCGGCGGCAGCACCACCTACATCCCGAT
This sequence comes from Propionicimonas sp., assembly GCA_013791955.1. Lineage (GTDB taxonomy): Bacteria > Actinomycetota > Actinomycetes > Propionibacteriales > Propionibacteriaceae > Propionicimonas. The sequence continues at coordinate 1,394,866 of VMSW01000007.1, read as the reverse complement.
CAAGGTGAACCAGGCCGGCGTTATCCCGGTGATCTTCGCCTCCTCCATCCTCTACCTGCCAATGCTTTATGCCCAGTTCCAGCCGGGCACCGCAGATGCGCCAAACCAGGTGTCGCTGTGGATCTCGACCTACATGGCCAATGGCAGCTGGGTGTACAACCTGGTGTTCTTCCTGCTGGTGATCTTCTTTGCCTACTTCTATGTGTCGATCACCTTCGATCCGGTCGAGGTCAGCGACAACATGAAGAAGTACGGCGGGTTCATCCCAGGCATCCGTGCTGGCGGCCCGACCGAGCGCTATCTCGCCTTTGTGCTTTCGCGGCTCACCGCTCCCGGCTCGCTCTACCTGGGCATCATCGCGCTGATCCCAGCGATCGCCTTCGCGTTGTTCGGCACCCAGAACGATTTCCCCTTCGGCGGTACTTCGATCCTGATCATCGTCGGCGTCGGCTTGGATACGGTCAAGCAGATCCAAAGCCAGTTGCAGCAGCGGAACTATGAGGGATTCCTGCGATGAGGCTGCTGATCATGGGCCCGCCCGGGGTAGGTAAGGGCACACAGGCCTGTGGGGTAGCTACACACTATGGAGTCCCGGCGATTTCAACCGGCGAGATCTTCCGTAACCATGTGAAGGGTCAGACTCCGCTAGGCCAGCGGATATCTGCGACCTTGGCGGCGGGTGGCTATGTGCCTGATGAGGTAACCAACGCCATCGTGGCGGATCGTTTGCAGCAAACCGATGCGGCCGCCGGTTGGTTGCTGGACGGCTACCCTCGCACCGCGGTTCAGGTGGAAGCGCTCGACTCCTTCCTCGCCGAGGAATCCTCAGCGCTGGATGCCGTCATCTCGCTGTTGGCCGATCGTGATCTGCTGGTGGGGCGGTTACTCAAACGGGCCGAGATCGAAGGCCGCGACGACGACAATGCTGAGACCATCCGGCACCGGATGGACGTCTATCACGCCGCCACCGACCCGCTGCTGGACACCTATCGTGAGCGCGGGCTCCTCATTGAGGTCGACGGCCTCGGCACCATCGAAGAAGTCGGCGAGCGCATCACCACTGCGCTGGACGCGAAGTTGGCCTGACGTGCGACGACGGCCCGCAATCGAGGTCAAGTCCCCTGTTCAGATCAAGGCAATGCGGGCGGCCGGGCTGGTCGTGGCCAGCATTCTGGCCACCGTCCGCGAAGCAGCCAAGCCGGGGGTCACTACGGCCGATCTTGACGGCTTGGCCCGAGAACACATCGCAGCTGCTGGTGCGATTTCCTCCTTCCTTGGCTACGGGAGCTCATTCGGTATGCCGGCGTACCCGGCAGTGACCTGTATCTCGGTGAACGACGAAATCGTCCACGGCATCCCGGGTGATCATGTTCTGGTTTCCGGAGACCTGGTGAGCGTTGACTTCGCCGTTTCGGTGAACGGCTGGCACGCTGATTCGGCGGTCACCTTCGGCGTCGGCGAAGTGACTGCTGAGCGGGCCGCCTTGAGCGAGGTGACCCGAGCGGCCATGTGGGACGGCATCACTGCCGCCCGGGTGGGCGGTCGAATCGGCGACGTCTCCCACGCCGTGGAGACCTCGGTACGCAATCGCCGAGCTGGTTATGGCGTGGTAGCCGAATACACCGGGCACGGTATCGGCCGAGCGATGCACGAGGCGCCGGACGTGCCGAATGTCGGTCGAGCTGGTCGCGGCGAACTAATCACCAAAGGCGTGTGTTTGGCGATCGAGCCGATGGTTACCTTGGGTTCAGCGGCGACGGCCAATCTGGACGACGAATGGACGGTCGTCACTCGCGACGGATCGGTCGCTGCCCACTGGGAGCACACCGTGGCGGTACTGCCCGAAGGACTCTGGGTGCTGACTGCCGAAGACGGCGGCGAGTCCGAGTTGACCGCTCGTGGCGCTCGCTTCGCGCCGCTGGCAGATTGACCGTGCGCGTTCATCTGGTCGGGCTGGGAGCAGTCGGCGCGGGCTACGGCAGTCGAATGCTCGCTGCCGGCGTGGACCTCAAAGTGGTCGCCGATCCCGAACGCGCGGCCAAGTACCGCCGCGAGGCCAGCGTGGTCAACGGAGTCGAGTACCACTTTCCCGTGCTCGCCACTGGCGATAGAACCCCGGCCGAAGTGGTCGTCGTTGCGGTGAAGTACCCGGCTCTGGCTGAGGCGATCGAGTTGATCGCTCCCAACATCGCCGAAGGCACGGTGATCCTGAGTCTGCTCAACGGCATTGACAGCGAGCGGGTGCTGGCCAAGGCATTTCCGCAGGCGCAGGTGCTGCTGTCGGTAACGGTGGGCATCGACGCGGTTCGGGTGGGCAGGCAGGTGCGCTATACCTCCCTGGGGCGGATCATCTTCGGCGAAGCCACCAACGGCGTTGAACCCACGGCGGCGGTAGCCAAATTGGCTGGCTTGCTGGCGGAATCGGGGATCGATGCCAGCGTGGCGCCAGATATGTTGCACCAGTTGTGGTGGAAGTTCCTGATCAACGTCGGGGTGAACCAGGTATCGGCGGTGCTGGGCGCGCCCTACCTGGCCTTCCAGACTCCGGATGCCCCAGCTCGGGAAGCGATGATCTCGGCCCAGCGTGAGGTGATCGCGGTGGCGAACGCTGAGGGAATCGGGCTGGGGGAGCGCGACCTGGAGGCGTGGCTGGAAGTGCTCGCCAAACTCGGCCCGGACAACTACACCTCGATGGCCCAGGATGCGCTGGCCGGACGGGAGACTGAAGTCGACGTCTTCGCTGGGCGAGTGTGTGAATTGGGTCGCAAGCATGACATTGCGACTCCGGTGAACGAGTTGCTGCGCCAGCTACTGAAAGCTGCGACCAATTCGCCGCCGCGAACTGCGGGCCAGACCTGAAGCGATAGCCGAGGCGCCTGGCACTACCCGGCGGCTGCCAGTTTCAGCTGCCAGCCGCCGCTGATTGCCCAAATCCGGTAACCCAGAGCGGTGTTTATCGCCAGCATGTGCTCGTTCTCATTAGCGTTCCAGGTATCGATGTGTTTCGCCTGCGGGTAGTGGAACTCAAGCCGGGCCAGATTGGCTGCCTTCAGCCACCAGCCCAACCGCTGTCCTCGGTGGGCGGCCAACACCACTGTGTTGAACTGGTAAGGCCGATCGAGGCGTCCGTTCTCGACGAAGATCGTAGTCAGGCCAGCCACTTCGCCGCTGTCGGCGGCCAGGGCAATAGTGGAGACAGCCTGACCGCTGCGGTGCAGCATGGCGTCGAGATCGCGAACCCGCCTCTCATCCCAATTCTCCGGCTCCCAGTCGATCCCTCCGGTGGGTGCATCCGTCGAAATCGCCCAGTTGGCTGCGGCAACCCCGGCCAGGTACTCCTGCGGTGTCGGACCGTGCCAGGAGACAAGGCGGTAGCCGGTCGCCGCAGCCTCGGCCGCTGCGCTGAACTCGGCAAGCAGGTTGGGGTCGATCGGCAGGTGAAGGCGCGATTGTCGTTCCACCTGGGCCAGCCTGAATTGGTGTGCCAGCGCAAAACTCGCCGCTGCGTCCACCGGCAGACTGCCCGAACCGGTGGTGGGAGAGACCTGGGGTAGCTGACTCCCAGCGGCGAAGTCGTGCTCGGTCCACATCAGCAAGGTGTCGCGTTCGAAGGCGGCCGCGATCTCGCGCAACGAGTCCAGCATCGCTGAACCGATGCGCTGGCGACGGTTTGGCCCGGCCACCTGAATGTAGATGTCTTCAATCAGATGGCGGTTTTCGCGCAGCGGCAGGGTGAAACTTACGGTGCCGAGCACCTCCGCGGGTTCGGTCGGCGCTAGCGGCAGCCCGAAACGGCCCACCTCGCAACCGGCCGGTATCGGTCCGGTCAAAGCCAGCAGCAGTCCCTTGAGTGCGCTGGTTTCGGTGGACAAGTTGTGGGTGAGTGACTCCACCGACATCGTCCGATCTTCGCCGAACAACTCCAATGAGGTGGCCTGTTCGAGGTGGTGCAGCGCTCCGACCACCCAAGGGGTGGCGGGGGCGCCCTCGACCAGGTGAAATTCCGGCATATCCCCAGGGTATTGCCCTAGGCCGAGGGTTGGCCCGGGAAGTACCCTTTCGGCGTGACTGCCAACCCGCGGCAACGGATACTCGCCGCCTTGATCGATGTCGGTTGGATGTTGGCTTGGGCAGCCGTGGTCACGCTGGTGCTGGGGGCAGTGGCACTGGCCGGGGTGCCGATCCGGCTCGGACCGTTCGGCTACAACCTGTTTTCAATGTTGCTGGTGGTGCTGCCGGTGACGGTGGCCCTCACCCTGCTCGAGGCTGGACGTTACGAGGCCACCCCAGGCAAGCATTTAGTGGGGCTTCGGGTGCGGCGGGATCCGTCCGGGGAACGAGTCGGCTGGGGTCGTTCGCTGGTGCGCAATCTGCTGAAACTGGGGTTGCCTTGGGCCTTGGGTCAGTTCGCGGTCTTGGCGGTGATCACCTCGCCAGCACCGGATGCTGCGCTGGGGGCACTGATCGCCCTGGTGGTGCCAGCGGTCTACGTGGCCTCGCTGTTCCTAGACGGTGGTCACACCGTGTATGACTGGCTCACCGGCACCACCGTGATCACCGTGGCGGCTGGCCGTCGCTTTGCCGATCCGGAGTCGGACTCAGCTGCCGAGGACGACCCGCCCACTGAATCCTGGCCCGCGGAGTTCTCGCCGTCGGTCTGAAACCTCGGCGCCACATGCTTGAAACACGTCGCTCGTAACCTGACGAGTGTGAGCCTGCTCTTCCGAGACTACGCTGGCACCCCCAAGGCATTCGACGAGGTGGTGGGGGCTGAAGGCGTCCGGGTGGCCTACGGATCGGTATTGCGACAGTTGGCCAAGTTGGACGCGGAAGAGGTCCGGTCCCGGGCCGAATACCTGAAGTCGACCTATCTCGATCAGGGAGTCACCTTCGACATCGGAGGTGAGGAACGGCCATTTCCCCTCGACATCGTGCCGCGGGTACTGCTGGCCAATGAGTGGGCCGATGTTGAGGCTGGAGTCGCCCAAAGGGTGCAGGCTTTAGAGGCCTTCCTGGCCGATGTCTACGGTGAAGGCCGGGCCTTCCGCGACGGGGTGATCCCGCGAAAAGTAGTGGTCACCTCACCGCATTACCACCGAGTGATGGCTGGAGTTCGACCGCCCAACGGCGTCCGGTGTCATGTGGCTGGCATCGACCTGGTGCGCGACGAGGTTGGCCGGTTTCGGGTGCTCGAAGACAACGTCAGGGTGCCCTCTGGGGTTTCTTACGTGATGACCAATCGGCGGGCGATGTTCTCTGCGCTGCCGGAGGTGACGAGCCGACACCGGATCCGCCCGGTGGAGGGGTATCCACTGCAATTGCTGGCCGCGTTGCGGGCCGCAGCCCCGTCCGGGGTGAAGGACCCGACCGTGGTGGTGTTGACCCCGGGGGTCTTCAACTCCGCCTACTTCGAGCACGCGCTGCTCGCGCGCATGATGGGTGTCGAACTGGTAGAGGGCCGAGACCTGGTCTGCCACAACGGCCGGGTGTCGGTGCGCACCACCCAAGGGCTCCGTCCAGTGCATGTGATCTATCGCCGGGTTGATGATGAGTTCCTCGACCCAGCGCAGTTCCGCTCGGATTCGATGATCGGCTGCGCCGGCTTGATCACCGCAGCCCGGGCCGGCAACGTCACCATCGCCAACGCCGTGGGCAATGGGGTGGCCGACGACAAGCTCGTCTACACCTACATTCCTGACCTGATCCGCTACTACCTAAGCGAGGAGCCGAAGCTCGCCAGCGTCGATACGTGGCGGCTGGAGGAGCCAGCTCATCGCGAAGAGGTGCTTGATCGGTTGGATGAGCTGGTACTCAAACCGGTGGACGGCTCCGGTGGCAAAGGGATAGTGATCGGTCCCAAAGCCACCCCCAGGCAATTGGACGCACTGCGGGCGCGGATTATGAAAGACCCGCGCGGCTGGATCGCCCAACCGGTGGTGCAGCTGTCCACAGTGCCGACCATGATTGACGGCAAGATGGCGCCGCGCCACGTGGATTTGCGGCCCTTTGCCGTTAACTCCGGGGACGGTGTTTACGTGCTGCCCGGCGGGCTAACCCGAGTGGCGCTGCCCGAGGGCGAGCTAATCGTCAACTCCAGTCACGGCGGTGGGTCGAAGGACACTTGGGTATTGGCCCGCGACGGCGTCCGGGGCAAGCGTCGTCGCCGCCGCACCCGGGATTCGGTGGCCTCGGTGCCGTTGGGCGGCCTGGGTGAGGAGCGGCTGGCCGAGCAGCAAGCGCAGCAACAGCAGACGCGAGTCGAGCGGCCATGCTGAGTCGGATCGCGGAATCTCTGTTCTGGATTGGCCGCTATCTTGAGCGAGCCGAAGATACCTGTCGAATCGTCGAAATGCACCTGCAGTTACTGGTGGACGACCCAACGGTGGACCAGGACGACGCCGCCATCACGCTGCTGGCAGTGATGGGGGCGCCCTCGGTGGAGGTCGCGAGCACCACGGAGGTGCTGCGAGCTCTCTGCTATGACCCCGTGTCACCGGCTTCGGTTGCGGCCACCTTGGGCGGCGCGCGGGAGGCGGCTCGGCGGGCACGGGAGACAGTCTCCAGCGAGGTGTGGGAAGCGATCAATACCACCTGGAACTCAGTCAAGGGCGGTCGGTTGCAGCGGATGCGTCCGACTGCGGCCTTCAGGCTCGTGCGCGAGCGGTGTGCTGTGATCACCGGCACAGCCGACCAGACGATGAGTCACGATGAGGGCTGGCTTTTCCTGACTTTGGGACGCAGCGTGGAGCGGATCGACATGACCGCCAGGCTGATCTCGATTGCTCAGGTGGCTGGCACTCAGAGTGCTTGGAGCAATGTGCTGCGCGGCTGCGGAGCTCACCACGCCTTCGTCCGGTCATATGGCGGGGTTACCACCGACCGGGATGCGGCCGAGTTCGTGCTGCTCGACCGGCTCTTCCCGCGCTCGGTCGTGCACAACTTGCGCGGCGCCGAGGCAGCACTGGGCGCCCTTGATCTGGCCGCCAGCACTCGTGGCTATGAGGACGAGGCCACTCGACTGCTGGGTACGGCGCGAGCCTCATTGGAGTATCGCGACCCTGAACGGGTCCTCGACGATCTGCCGCAGCGGATGGCTGAACTGCAGCGCACCTGCAACAAAGTCAGCCAGGCAATCACCGAGCGGTACTTCAGTGGCTCCACCGCAGCCAGTTGGAGTGGAGGTAACTGATGGGCAGGCAGCTCCGGGTCGTTCACCACACCGGTTATCACTACGCCGGCCGGATCGGCGCCTCCCACAACGAAGCGCGGATGACTCCCCGCGCCACCCGCGAGCAGTTCGTTCAGGCCACTCGGCTGGACATCACTCCGGTGGCATGGACCCATTCCTTCGTCGACTATTGGGGCACTCAGGTCACCGCCTTCGAAATCGCCGAACCGCACACCGATCTTGAGGTGGTGGCCACCAGCACGGTCGATGTCGGTGACCGGCTTTCAGTCGGCTCCAGAGTGGCGTGGGACGAGATCCGGGAATTGAAGTTCGTCGATCAACACGTGGAGATGCTCACCATCGTTGATCACGTTGATCCCGGATCAGAAATGCGCCGTTGGGCGCTGGACGCAGCCCGTCAGGCCGACTGTCCCGCCGATGCGGTGACGGCCATCATCGGCCGAATCCGGGATCGGGTCGCCTACGTCCCGGGCTCTACCGAGGTCAGCACCAGAGCGAGTGCGGTGTGGGACCGGCGTGCTGGCGTGTGCCAGGACCTGGTGCACTTGGGCTTGGGCGCTCTGCGGACGGTGGGAATCCCGGCTCGCTATGTGTCCGGCTATGTGATGCCCTCGGCGACGCCGGTCGTGGGCGAGGGACAAACCGCCGAGTCGCACGCCTGGCTGCAGTATTGGGATGGCGCCTGGGTTGGCGTTGATCCCACCAACGACAGTGCGCCGGGTGACTTCCACGTTGAAGTCGGGGTGGGCCGCGACTATTTCGACGTCCCACCGTTGAAGGGTGTCTATGCCGGATCGCAGGCATCGGATCTCTTCGTTGAGGTCGAAATTACCGTGCTTGCCTGATCGGTCCCAGGTCGGCGGCGAGATGGTCGGCGGCCAACCTCCCCGTGAGGATTTGGGCCCAGGAGTCCGGCCCACCCGGTGACCAGGCTGAGGCCACCACGACTCGCGGCAGGGACGGTTCCAACTTCGGCAGATCGAGCAACGTTCGCCACCCACGCCACATCGGGCCACCTGATGGTGAGGCCCACAGCTGACGGGTGAGCTTCTGGTCGGCGCGCTCGTGAGTTAGATCGGCGTGGGTGAAGGGGCTCACTGTGCTGATCACCGCTGCTGGCGACAGCGATCCGGCGGTCGTGCTCAGGCGTGGACCGCGACGGACTTCGAGCACCTCTTCGCCCAGGCGCATTTCGCCGCCGAGCTCGCGCAGTCGGGAGACCAAGGCTTCGGCCAGGGCGCTGGGAGGCTGCGGCCGGCCGGCCGCATCGACTAGGCGCCAGCGTCCCTGCTCGCCGTCAACTGCAAGTCGGTAGGCCTGCCAGGCCGGCAGCCACTGCGGACGCTGACCTAGCCAGGCGGCGAGATTGAGCACGATCTCGCCAAGCTCGACAGACGGCAGCGCCGCAGCTAAATCGGCCAGGCTGTATTTCACCTGTAGTGCGTGCCGCTCGGGCGTGGTCAGGCTGGTTCGGGTGAACGGATGGTCCTGGCCTAGGTAGGAGACCACCCGGGACACTTCGGCTAGCCGGCCCAGAAGCTCATTCCAGGCAGTGGCCGCGTCCTCGCCCAGGGCGGCGGTGATGGCGTCGAGTTGGCCCAGGCGGTCGGTGGGCAATTCGATGGTGCGACCGTCAGCAAGGCGGTGCTTGGCTGGCGGTGCCGGGCGGAGCTCCAAGCCGCGCTTGGCCAGCACGCTGGTCAGGTCGGTGCCGGTGTCGAAGAACAACTCCTGCCAGGCAGGCAATCCGGTGAAGGTGAGCCGGTCAGCTTCGGTGGACAGATCCTGGTCGCTGAGCTCGTGGTCGACCTCGATCACCACTACTGGGTGGCCGAGACCGCGCAGCCTCGTGGCCGCGGCCAGTCCGGCCAGGCCAGCGCCGACGACAGCTATCAGTCCTTGGCCAGCCATGCGCGCAGTGCCCGCCAGCCCTTCCTCATCCGAGTGAAGGCAAAGATCAGCAGAATGATCGTGGCCAGTAGTAGCACCGCGGCGATGATCGCGGCCGGCACTGGGTAGAGCACCGCCAGTGAGGCCACCGACACCACTGCGGCGTCGCCGGTAAGGGAGGCTCCGATGTTGGTGAGAGGCTCGGGGGAGGTGTTGATAGCTATTCGAAGCCCCGCCTTGACCAGATGGCTGATCAACGCTGTTACCCCGCCCACCGCAGCCAGCGCGAGAGTGGGCAGGTCGCCGCTGGCTCCGGCGATGAGCGCGCCGATGACCGCGCCAGCGATGGGCCGGATGAAGGTCGAGACGCCGTCCCAAACCGAATCCAGGTAGGGAATCTTGTCAGCGAAGAACTCTAGGCCCGCCAGGATTCCCACCACGATCAGCACATCGGTGCGCTGCAGGCCGAGGGGCACCTCGGCGATGCCAGCGAACCGACCGAGCAGACCGAGCACCAGAACGGTTGCATAGGCGTTGATGCCGCTGGCCCAACCGGAGGCGAATGTGAGCGCGACCAGATCCATGCCGCAGAGCCTAGCCCGGCGGTGCGGTTGGACGGCAAAACGGCGGCGTGGCCGGGTTGACGGGGGGCCAAGCGGTGTGAGTATTATGGAGTTAATCGAAAAGATGTTCGATAACGCCGGGGTGGGTGTGGCTGAGCTGGGGAAGGCTCGCTGTGACGCTCTAGGCGGTCGAACCGGCGCCGGCGTGGATGCTCTTCGACCCAGCATTCCACGCCGGCGTCGGCTAGGACGGGCGGAGGTGCGCCGAAGGTGGAGGATTTGCTGGCGCTGGCGCGATCGTCCCTGGCGTGGGCTGAAGCTGCTGAAAGGTCCGATGCCCGGTTCGGGCATGCCTTGACCTCCGCGAAGCGTTCGGCGGCTGCGCTGTTGGCCAGTAGGCGGTTGGGCGCCACTGCCGAAGTTGATGCCGAGATTTGGCTGGCGATGACGCGACGAGCCCCAGAGCTGGCGGAGTGGGCGGCCTACTTTGCCGCCGCGGCGGCAAAGGCTCGCGGCGCTGGGCTAGGGCAGTACTTGATCAGCGCCCGGGAGGCTGATGACCTGGTCCGTGACGCGCGGGCGTTTCTAGTCCTGGTGTTGGCCCGCTTGCGGCGCCGCGGCCTGGCCAGCGGTGTCGGCTGATGGCCGTGTTAATGCATGTCGACATGGATGCCTTCTATGCCGCGGTCGAAATGCGTCGGCGGCCGGAATTGGTGAGGACGCCGATGTGGGTGGGTGGGCAAATACGCGGCGTGGTGCTGTCGGCCAATTACCCGGCGCGCTCATACGGGGTCCGGGGCGGGATGTCGGTGGCTCAGGCGCGCCGGCTGTGTCCGCAGGGCGTTGGCGTCCGGCCCGACTTTGCCAGCTACTCCGAAGTCTCGGGGGGAGTGGCCGCAATTCTGGCCACAGTCTCGGCGAAAGTGGAGATGGCCTCTATTGACGAGGCCTATCTCGATCTCACTGATGTGGTGGGCGCCCAGGATCAGGCGGCCGACATCGGGCAGCGAGTGCGCGCCATGATCTGTGATGAGCAGGGCATCACCGCTTCGGTGGGCATCGGTCCGAATCGGTTGGTTGCCAAGATGGCTTCGGTGGCGGCCAAGCCTGATGGTTTGGTCGAAATTGCGCCGACTGAAGTGGTCAGCTTCCTGCATCCATTGCCAGTGGAGCGGTTGGTCGGGGTGGGGGATTCGACTGCAGCTCGATTGCGTCGCCTTGGTGTGGTCACGATCGGAGATCTGGCTCAGTGTTCTCGGTCGGCTCTGCGGCAGGCCCTTGGCCGTCAGTCAGGGGAGCTGTTGGCCGAACTGGCCTGGGGTCGTGACGGCGGCCGACGCTGGTCGCGTCCGGGGGAGCGGGGGGTTGGCGCACAGGTGACTTTCGCCAGTGACGTCGGCGACCTTGGCGGCGTTCGCGCAGAGATACTGCGGGTATCGGACAAGGTGGCCGCACGGATGCGGGCAGCTGGGGTAGTCGGCCGCACGGTGACTCTGAGCCTAGGTTTTGCAGATTTCACCGCTCGTTCCGGATCGTTGGCGCTGAGTTCGCCGACGGATTCGTCGGTGGAGGTCTATGCCGCAGCCCTGCGATTGCACTCCCGGATGGTCGGCAAGCCGGTGATCCTGCGTCGGGTCGGTGTTCGGGTCACTGAGCTGAGTCAACGGGCTCGGGTGTGGCGTCAGCCCACCCTGGATGAGTCCGAGGTTGACTGGGATGCTGCCGAACTGGCTGTTGACAAGCTCAACAAGGCCTTTGGGCCGCGATCGGTTCAGCGAGCCGTCTTGGCTGGGCGCAAGCGCGGACTGAGCATCTGAGCTAAGGCCTGTTTTGTTCCGAAACGCCTCTCCTGCGCCTAGACTGAACATATTGTCAGCGGGAATAGGTGGGGAGGTGGCCATGGCGCTATCGGAAAAGGAGCAACGGCTCCTTGAACAGATGGAAGCGGCCTTGGCGGCTGAGGATCCTCGCCTGGCGAATGCCCTGCGAGGTAGTCAGCGTCGCTGGTACCAGCGACGGATCGCCGTCTCCGTGGTGGTGTTTGTCGTTGGTGTCGCCACCCTCATCATTGGCATGGAGATTCACCCCCTAGTCAGTGTGCTGGGGTTTGTGGTGATGCTGGGTGCAACCGTGGTCGCAATCACGGCTTGGCAGCAGCCTGGTGGCGTTGACGATCCGCGGGTTCACGATCCGAAGCCGGGCGGGAAGTCGGAGCGCGACTTCACTGGGCACCCCGACGAGCGTCGGCGGCGGCGAGATGACGATCCGAGCTAACGGCTCGCAGTAGTTCCAGTCCTTACGGGGCGGTGGTTATCCACCGCCCCTTTTTTGTGTGCCGGTAGACGGAGCACTCCAACTGGCCCTCGGCTGGGTAGCGAGGGCGGTGGAGGAGCGGGTGAGGAAAACCGCTCAATGAGGTGGTAAGTGGAGGAAAGTGGAGTATGGTGGCGGCAAGTGGAGGAGAGCGAAGGAGGTCGGCGCCGTGTTTCTGGGCACCTACACACCCAAGCTCGACGACAAAGGCCGGTTCTTTCTGCCCGCAAAATTCCGTGAGCAGTTGGCCACCGGCCTGGTCATCACCCGGCAGCAGGATCGCTGTCTGGCGATCTGGCCGACCGAGGCGTTTCTGGCCGAAGTCGCCAACGCGGCAACCGGGCCCTCCACCGTCCGCGGAGTTCGGGATTACCAGCGCATGGTGGCCTCGGGCGCTTCGGACGAACTGCCGGATAGTCAGGGCCGGGTGGGAATCCCGGCGCCGCTTCGGGCCTACGCGGGGCTAGCGAAGGAGATCGTCGTAATCGGCGCCTTCAATCGCCTCGAGGTCTGGGACGCAGTGGCTTGGGCTGAGTATTCGGCAGCACAGGAAGAGGCCTTCGCGGCCTTGGATGAGGGCACGGCGGAGGCCGGATGAACCGGCCGAAGTCTGATTCGTGCGGTGCGGCTTCAATCCGCGTCCATCGTTCCCCTGGCGCACCTTCCCCGGTGCCAGGAGCGGTGCGCGGATTGAAACCACGGCGCACGAATCATCTGAGTCGGAATCTTTGATTGGACGAACATGGCTGCAACTGGCGATCCAGCTGCCGCTACCCATGTGCCGGTACTGCTGGGTCGAATGCTCGAACTGCTGGCACCCGCCCTTCAGGCACCGGGGTCGATCTACGTGGATGGGACGCTCGGCCTTGGCGGTCATGCTGAGGCGATGCTCACGTCCTGCCCGCAGGCCAGCCTGATCGGTATCGATCGCGACCCGCAGGCTCTGGAGCTGGCTGGCCGTCGGCTGGCACCTTTCGGCGATCGGGTTCACCTCTTTCACGCCACCTATCACGAACTGGCTGAAGTGCTCGACGAAGCCGAGGTGACGGCAGTTCAGGCCATCTGCCTTGATCTGGGGCTGTCCTCCCTTCAGATCGACAGTACTGAGCGGGGTTTCGCCTACTCGGTTGATGCTCCCCTCGACATGCGGATGAATCCCGAACAGGAACTCACGGCCGCAGAGATCCTCAACTCGGCCTCGGCGTTGGAGCTCTCCCGGATCTTGCGTATCCACGGCGACGAGCGGTTCGCCAATCGGATCGCCCAAGCGATCGTCGAAGCCCGCGATGTTGCCCCGTTCGACTCATCTGCGCGGTTGGTTTCGGTGATCGCCAACGCAATTCCGGTGGCCGCCCGGCACACCGGGGGACACCCGGCCAAGAGGACCTTCCAGGCACTACGCATCGTGGTCAACGCCGAACTTGAGTCGTTGGCTGGCGTGCTCCCGGCCGCCTTGGACGCGTTGGCACCCGGCGGGCGGCTGGCGGTACTGGCCTACCACTCCGGCGAGGACCGCTTGGTGAAGCGGGCCTTCGCGGCGGCGACCAGTGATCGCGTGCCAGCTGGAGTGCCTGCGGTCCCGGCTGGCTATGCAGCCAAGTTCAGTTTGTTAACTCGGGGTGCCGAGCGCCCTTCCCCTGACGAAACGACCCTCAACCCAAGGGCCGCCTCTGCTCGCTTACGAGCCGTCGTCCGCAACCAGGAGGTTTCCTGATGTCCGCCCAGCTAGCCCCCCGCCCGGCTCGGCAAGCCAAACCCAAGCCAAACCTGCGCGCGCTGGAGGCACCCAAACAGCGGGCGGCCACCATGCCGTTCGTGTTCGTGATGGCCGCGATTCTTGCCATCGGCATGGTGGGCATGGTCGTCCTGGCTACTGCCCTGCAGGACCAGGCCTTCGCCGTGCAGGCCAAGCAGCATGAGGCCAACGCGTTGGCCAATCGGGTTTCGCAGCTTGAATCCCAAGTAGCTGATGCGCGATCGATCAAGAACCTGGCTATCGCCGCGCAGGGCCTGGGCATGCGGCCAAATCCCTATGCGGTGCCGATGCGCCTCAGTGATGGCAAGGTCTTCGGCACGCCGCGACCGGTGTTGGGCAACGAGGTGCCGGAGACGCGCTACCTCAGCGACGCAGAGGCCGCAGCACAAATTGCTGCTTACAACCAGACCGAAGCTGATCGGATTGCCAGGCTCAAGGCAGCTGCGGCCGCCAAGAAAGCCGCCGAGGCAGCGAAGAAGGCTGAGGCTGCGACCAACCAGACCGGGACTGACCAGTGAGCCGGCCGTTGGATCGCTTCTTCAATCAGAAGAAGGCGACCAAGAAGCGGCCCGGCCGGTTGCCGGTGTCCGCTGCCGTACCGCGGCTGCGCATTTTGCTGATCTTGGTGGCGGTGGTCTTCTCCCTCGCCGCCGGACGGGCCGTTCAGGTGCAGGCGATCGACGCCAGCACCGTCGCCGACAAAGCCGCCTATCAGCGGACAGTCAGCCGCCCGCTGCCAGCGATTCGCGGCACCATCACCGATCGAAACGGTGAGCTGTTGGTCTACACCCAAGACACCGTGCGGGTAGTGGCCAGCCCAAAGATGATCGCAACCAACGGTCGAATGAGCGCGCCGATGACCGCCAAGGACAAGCAGGTAGCGGCTGCAGCCCCGGCGCGATTGGCCGCCCTGTTGGTGCAGTACCTAGGTGGCACCACCGAGACCTACCTGCCCAAGCTGACCAAGCCCGACAGCAGTTGGGAGGTGTTGGCTCCCGTGGTGCCGTCGGCGACGTTCCGCGCTCTAAGGCAGGCCGTCACTGATGCGGGATTGGTCGGCATCGGCAAGGAGGATGTGCTCACTCGCACCTACCCCAACGGCTCCCTGGCGGCGAACCTGTTGGGTTATGTGAATGCTGAGGGCGTGGGCGCCGCTGGGCTGGAGTACACCCTGAACAAGTCGCTGACCGGCACCCCGGGCAAGGAGGTCTACGAAGGATCTGCCGCTGGGGAGAAGATCCCGATGGGCAACAACACGGTCATCGCCGCGGTGAACGGCGTCAGCTACCGCCTTACCGTCGACGCGGGCCTGCAGTGGCTGGCCGAACAACTGATCGCTGACCAGGTGCGGCGCACCGACGCCAACTGGGGCGGTGCTGTCGTTGTCGACCGCATGACCGGCGAAATCCTGACGATGGCGGTGGCTCCCGGCTACGACCCGAACCAGTACAGCAAGGCTGACCAGTCCAACCTGGGAAACCGGGCAGTCACCGACTCCTACACCCCCGGCAGCGTGCAGAAGCTGCTCACCTTCGCCGCGCTGCTTGATCAGGATCTGGTGGACCCGGACGAGGTGGTCACGGTGCCGAGCAAGATCAAGTCCGGCGATCACACCGTGGAAGACGCCTGGGCTCACGGCACCATCAAGCTTTACGCACGCGGGGTTGTCGCAAAGTCGTCAAACATCGGCACCATCATTTTGGCCAGGCGGGCCACCAAGCAGTCCTTGCACGACTACATGGTCTCCTTCGGGATGGGGTCCAAGACCAAGGTGGGGTTGCCGGGTGAAGCCACCGGTTCGATTCCGGCTGCCGATATGCCCGACTACGCCCGTGACGGCCAAGCCTTCGGTGGCAGCGCGGTAACCACCACCATGGTGCAGATGGCCGCTGCGGTCGCAGCCATCGCCAATGGCGGGGTTTACAACCCGCCGCAGCTGACCAAGTCGCAAACCCTGCCCGATGGTTCGGTTCAGGACATCGCGGCGGGCAAGTCGCATCGGGTGGTTTCCGAGGACGCTGCAGTCAAGGTCTTGTCGATGATGGAGGCGATGGCGCAGAGCAGCACCAGCCACCGCTTCGATGTGCCGGGCTACCGCGTTGGCGCCAAGACCGGAACCTCGCAGAAGTACAACGCCAAGTGCGGCTGTTTCCGCGGATTGGTCACCTCGGCCATCAGCGTTGCCCCGATCGACAACCCGCGGTTCGTGGTCTACGTCGTGGTGGATAACCCGCGTCGTGGCAGTTCGGGTTCGACGGTCGCTGGCCCGGTCGTCCAGAAGCTCATGTCGCTGGCGTTGGCCAGGTACGCGGTGCCGCAGTCGACGACCGAGGCGCCGAAGTACAAGATCGAACCCTGACCAAGCCACTAGGGTTGGCGGTGATGACAGCAACTCCGACGAGCCTGCGTCCGGACCATTTGGTACCGGTTTCCCTGGCATCCCTGCTACCCGAGGCGCCCGAGCTGCCGATCAGCGGGGTCAGCCTAGATTCGCGCAACATCGCCCCAGGCGACCTCTATGTGGCTCTGCCGGGAGCCAGCACCCACGGTGCCCGTTTCGCAGCCCAGGCCGTCGCCAATGGGGCCGTGGCGGTGCTCACCGATGCTGCCGGAGCCGACATTGCCGCGGGTCTGCCAGCAGTGGTGGTGGTCAGCCCGAATCCACGAGCGGAGATGGCCCGGCTAGCCGCAGAGGTCTATCGACGTCCGGGTGACCAATTGGCGTTGCTCGGGGTCACCGGAACCACTGGCAAGACTTCGACCACTTTTCTGCTCGCGGCTGGCCTGACTGCCTCCGGTCAGCACGTCGGCACAATCGGCACCCTGGGCTTCCGGCTGGACGCCGAGACTCTGGCCTCCTCGCGCACCACTGTGACCACCCCCGAAGCGCCGGATCTGCAAGCGCTGTTGGCGTATTTGGTCGAGCGCGGCGCAACCGCGGTCGCCATGGAGGTCTCCTCCCACGCGTTGGCGCTTTCGCGCACTGATGAGTTGACCTTCGACGTGGCCGGATTCACGAACCTCGGACGGGATCATCTTGATTTCCACGCTGACCAGGAGGATTACTTCCAAGCCAAGGCCCGGCTGTTTCGGGACGGGCGTGCCCGGTCAGCGGTGATCAATATTGACGATGAGTACGGACAACGGCTCGCCGCCGAAGTGTCGACTCGCGGAATCAAGTTGGTCACCACCGGCCGGGGAAGTGCTGCTGACTACCGGGTGGTGGCCGCAGATCCGTTGCCTGGCGGCGGAAACCGGCTGCAATTGGCCACCCCGAGCGGCGCCCTCGAATTCGATCTGGGCATGCTGGGCGACTTCAATCAGCGCAACGCTGCCACTGCGGTGGCCATGTTGGAGTTAGCTGGGGTCGATTTGGCCGCAGCTCTACCCGGGCTGGCCAACGCCAACGTCCCCGGCCGAATGCAACTGGTCGACCTCGGAGGGGCTGCGCCGAGTGCGGTGGTCGATTTTGCCCACACCCCGGAGTCGGTCGCTGCGGCATTGGCCGCGCTGCCGCCAGGGCGGCGGCTGGTGGTACTCGGCTGCGGTGGCGACCGGGATCAGGCCAAGCGTGAACCCATGGGGGCTGCGGCAGCTCTGGGAGCGGCAGTGGTTGTGGTTACTGACGACAACCCGCGAAGTGAGGACCCAGCCAAGATTCGTGCCAGTGTGCTTGCCGGTGCGCGGCGGGTGGCTCTCGTTTCTGGGGCCACGGTGATTGATGGTGGCAACCGCGGGGACGCGATCGGCCTAGCGCTGAGCATGGCTGGCCAGGGAGACTGGGTCGCGGTGTTGGGCAAGGGGCACGAAACTGGTCAGCAACTGGCCGACCGCACAGTACCTTTTGACGATGTCACCGCCCTCGCCCAGGAGTGGGCCAAGCTCAGGAGACAGTGATGCTGGCTAAGACCGCAGAAGTTATCGCGGCGTTGGCTCAAACCCGCCTGGTCGGCGCGCCCGGGGTGGGAATCGGACCCGATGTGGTGATCGATTCGCGCGCGGTGACGCCAGGCTGCCTTTTCGTTGCGCTACCTGGTGAGCGGGTCGACGGGCACGACTTTGCAGCCGCTGCGGTGGCTGGGGGAGCGGCCGCAGTGCTGGTTTCCAGACAGCTCGCCCTGGACGTCCCCCAACTGATCGCTGAGGACACCGCGAAGGCACTAGCCGACTTGGCTGGCGCTGTGGTTGCCGAGCGAATCGGTGCCGGCCTGGTCTCGGTGGCGGTTACCGGTTCGTCGGGGAAGACCAGCACCAAAGACCTGATCGCTCAGGTGCTGGCCCAGGCTGGCGCGACGGTGGCACCGGTCGGCTCAGCCAACAACGAAATCGGGGCGCCGTTGACTGCATTGCGAGTCGACTCCGCGACCCGCTTCCTGGTGAGCGAGTTGGGATCCCGCGGGCAGGGACACATCAGGTGGCTGTGCGACATTGTGCAGCCCTCGGTTGGTGTGGTCACCAATGTTGGGCACGCGCACGTCGGTGAGTTCGGCTCAGTCGAGGCCATCGCGACCGCGAAGGCGGAGTTGGTAGCCGCACTGCCACCATCGGGATGGGCAATCCTGAACGCAGATGATTCATTGGTGGCCTCGATGGCGACCAAGACCACGGCCAAGCTGGCCGGGTTCGGTGTTGAGGCTGAGCCGGGTTTCGGCGAGGTTCGGGTGTGGGCCACCGAGGTGAGTGTCGATGACCGCCAGCGGGCCAGATTCACTTTGCACGCGGCTGGCAGTATCCAGGGTCGGGCACAGGTGAGGCTCCAGGTGAGCGGCCTGCATCAGGTCGCCAATTCGCTGGCCGCCGCTTGCGTGGGCCTCACCCAGAGGCTGACGGTGGCCGAGGTGGCCGACGCGCTGAGCGCAGCGATCGCCAAATCACACTGGCGGATGGAATTGTTGGACGCGCCCGGCGGGCTGCTGGTCGTAAACGACTCCTACAACGCCAACCCCGACTCGATGGCCGCTGCGTTGCGGGCCACCGCTGGGATGCGTCGCAGTGGGGGCAGGCTGCTCGCCGTCCTGGGCGACATGCTCGAATTGGGCCCGGAGGCAGACGAGGCCCATCACCGGGTTGGTGAGTTGGCTGGCTCACTGGGGTTTGATGAGCTGATCGTCGTGGGCGATCACGCTGAAGCGCTAGCCGCCGGGGCGAGGGCACACGGTTCGGCAGTTCGGGTGGTGGGCTCAACCTCGGCCGCGGCCGAGGTAGCAGCAACTTTGGCGCGTACGGCAGATGTTGTCCTGGTGAAGGCCTCAAGGGGGCTAGCGTTGGAGTCTGTGGCCCAGCGGCTTGCTGAGGTAGCGGCCACGGAGAGTGAGCGATGAGAAGCATCCTGTTGGCTGGTGCGCTCGGCATGCTGGGCACCTTGCTGGGCACCCGTTATGCGATCCGGTTCCTGGTGGAACGCGGCTACGGCCAGTTCATCCGTGACGACGGTCCCACCAGCCACCACACCAAGCGCGGTACCCCGACCATGGGTGGATTGGTCATCATCCTCAGCGTGGCGGTCGCCTACGCGATAGCCCACTTAGCCACTTGGACGCCGCCCACAGCATCGGGGCTGCTGCTAATCGGGTTGTTCACGGGGCTAGGGATGGTCGGACTGGCAGATGACCTGATCAAGATCAGCAAAGCGCGTTCCCTTGGGCTGAGTGCACCGATGAAGCTCACCCTGCAGGGGCTGGTTGCGGTGACCTTCGGCGTGTTGGCGCTGATGTTCTCCGATGCCCGTGGGCTCACTCCAGCCAGTTCGTACATCTCGTTCCTGCGCGATATCGCTTGGGTGCAGTTGCCGGTGTGGGCGGCGGTCATCTGGATCGTCTTCCTGATCTCGGCCTGGTCCAACGCAGCCAACCTCACCGATGGCCTCGATGGCCTGGCCACCGGCGCGGCGGCGATGGTGTTTGCCGCCTATGCGATTGTGAACATCTGGCAATACAACCAGTCCTGCGCACTGGCCTCCGGAGCTGGACCACAGTGCTACGAAGTGCGTGACCCCTACGACCTCGCGGTGGTATCAATCGCGCTGGCTGGGGCCTGCTTCGGCTTCCTTTGGTGGAACGCCAGCCCCGCCAAAATCTTCATGGGCGACACTGGCTCGCTGGCTATCGGGGGGGCGTTGGCCGGGCTTTCGGTGTTGACCCGCACCGAGCTGCTGATGGCCATTGTGGCCGGTCTGTTCGTGATCATCACCCTTTCGGTGGTGCTCCAAGTGGGCTGGTTCAAGATTTCTGGCGGCAAACGTTTGTTCAAGATGGCGCCTTTGCAGCACCACTTCGAGCTGATGGGCTGGAAGGAAGTCACGATCACGATCCGGTTCTGGATCATCTGTGGCTTGTTCGTCGCGGTCGGGCTGGGATTGTTCTACGCCGAATGGGTCGTTGGTCAGTGAAGTCTTGGATCGCCAATGCCGACCGGCTCTCGCCGTGGCCGCAGGCCAAGGTCGTGGTCGCCGGTCTGGGCACCTCCGGCTTCGCGGCGGCCGACGGTCTGATCGACCTGGGCGCGCGGGTGCTGGTGCTGGACGACTCGGCCAGCGATACCAACGCGGAAAAGGCCAAAGTCCTAGAGATGCTCGACGCGGAGGTTCGTCTCGGGCCCGGAGCCACCGCCGAACTGCCTGAAGATGTCGATCTGGTGGTGACCTCACCGGGCTGGCTTCCTTCGGCGCCGCTGTTGACCCAGGCCCGCTTGCGGGGTATCCCGATCTGGGGCGAAGTGGAGTTGGCTTGGCGAATGAGCCTGCCCGATCGCCAGGTGCCCTGGTTGGCCGTCACCGGTACCAATGGCAAGACCACCACCGTTGGCATGCTGGAATCGATGCTCACTGCGGCCGGGTTGACCACCTCGGCGGTCGGCAATGTTGGACGGCCGATCATTGAAGCTGTGTTGGACGAGGTCAGCTATGACGTGCTCGCGGTGGAGTTGTCCAGCTTCCAACTGCACTGGACGAACAGCCTGAGCCTGCATTCGGCGGCGGTCCTCAACATCGCCCCCGACCACTTGGAGTGGTACGCCGATCGGGCCGGTTGGCCGACCGGGATCAGCGATCCGATGAGCGCCTATGCCGCTGACAAGGCGCTCATCTACGAGCGGGTCCAACAATCGTGTGTGTACAACGTGGCTGATCCGGCCACCGAACGGCTGGTCGAGAATGCCGAGGTGGTTGAGGGTGCCCGGGCCATCGGTTTCACTCTCGGGGTGCCGGGGCCGTCCATGCTCGGAGTGGTCGATGACGTCCTCGTGGACAGAGCCTTCATTTCTCAGCGCCACGACTCGGCGGTCGAGATCGCCAAGGTCGCCGATGTGGTGCCCAACGCGCCACACAACATCGCCAATGCCCTTGCTGCCGGTGCGCTGGCCCGTTCTTTCGGGGTGCCACCGCAGGCAGTGGCGCAGGGCCTTCAGCGACTCAGGTTCGGTGATCATCGGATCCAGACGATCGCCGAGCGAAACGGCGTGCGTTATGTCGATGACTCCAAGGCCACCAATCCGCACGCGGCTGCGGCGTCGCTGGCCGCCTTCGATTCGGTGGTCTGGGTGGCCGGCGGACAGGCCAAGGGCACCAGCTTTGACGAACTTGTCACCCAAGTTGGTGACAAATTGCGAGCCGTAGTAGTGCTCGGTGTCGATCGTGAGGTCATCGCGGCAGCGATTAGGCGACACGCACCCGAGGTGCCGCTGCTGGTGATCGAATCCGGGGATCATGGAGCTATGAGACAGGCGGTTCAGTGGGCGGCATCCCGGGCGAGTTCCGGTGATGTTGTGCTGCTCGCACCCGGCTGCGCCAGCAAAGACATGTATTCCGACTATGCGGCCAGAGGTGACGACTTTGCTGCCGCAGTCGCGGAGTTGACCGGATAGGGGGCAACGCGCGTTGGCGATCCTGGCTTCCCCCATTGCGGATCGTCACGGCACTGAATCGGCGTCTGCATACCCGCGGCGTCGAAGAAGTCTCGTGGTCGAGTGGCTGGCGCATCCTCAGGCCAGCTTCTATTTGGTGCTCGTGCCTGCGGTGCTGCTGTTGGCCCTGGGCATGGTTATGGTTCTTTCCGCCTCCAGCGTTTACGCATTCACCCGCTGGGGCGACGCCTATTACTTCGTGAAGCGCCAGGTCGTCTTCCTGATCCTGGGTGGGGTGGGCGCCTTCGTTCTCGCCAAGATGCAGCCGCGCCACCTCAAAGTGGTGGCTTGGGCGCTGGTGGTGGGTGCGTTAGTTCTGCAGTTGCTCACCTTCACCTCGCTGGGTTTCACCAACAATGGCAACACCAACTGGGTTCAGTTCGGCAACCCCTGGTTCCGCATCCAACCGTCGGAGCTAGCCAAGCTCGCCATCGTGATGTGGGGTGCGGACGTCCTGGCGCGCAAGCACAAGAAGCTCGCTGACCCCTGGCACCTGCTGATCCCGTTCCTGCCGATCTCACTGGTCCTCATCGCTTTGGTAGTGCTTCAGGACGACCTTGGCACCGGCCTGATCATGGGGGCACTGGTCCTAGTCACCTTGTGGTACGTCGGTGCGTCCTGGAAAGTGATCGCTGGACTGGTGGCAACAGTGGGTGCTGGCGTAATTGGGCTGGTCATCGCCTCGCCCAACCGGATGAGCCGGATCTTTGGCTTCTTCAACCCCACCAGTGACCCGCTAGGGGTGAATCACCAACCGATGAAGGCGATCTCGGCCTTGGCCTCAGGGGGTTGGTGGGGGCTAGGACTCGGCGCGAGTCGACAGAAGTGGAGTGGCCTGGTCGAATCGCACACTGACTACGTGTTGGCCATCATCGGGGAAGAGCTCGGCTTGGTTGGGACGCTGTCGGTACTGGGGCTCTTCCTGGTGCTGGGCTATGCCGGCCTGCGGATCGCCATGCGCTCTGATGATCGGTTCTCCCGCTATCTGGCCGCCGGTGTCACCAGTTGGTTCATGATCCAGGCGTTGCTGAACATTGCGGTGGTACTGCGGATGGTGCCAGTGCTTGGCGTCCCGCTACCGCTGCTGTCCTATGGCGGTTCGGCGCTGATGGCCAATTTGATGGGCCTGGGCGTGCTGCTGGCCTGCGCTCGACAGGAGCCCGATGCTCGCGCGTATGCTCGCAAGCGGAACCGAAACAAGACCAAAGCGCTGGTGACGACAGCAAGGGTGGGGCGATCGTGAGCAGTCCGATCAGAGTTGTGATGGCCGGTGGTGGTACCGCCGGCCATACTTCGCCGTTGATCGCCACCGCTGAGCAGTTGGCCGAACTTGCTGAGGTCGACATTCTCTGTGTTGGCACCCCCAAAGGACTGGAATCCCGGGTGATCCCAGAGGCCGGCTTGGAGTTGGCGATGATTCCGGCGGTGCCGCTGCCCAGGCGCCCGTCCGGGGATCTGGTGCGCGTGCCCACGCGGCTGCGTGCAGCGGTCAATCAGTCCCGCGCACTGCTGCGGGGACATCGTGCCCAGGTGGTGGTTGGTTTCGGCGGGTATGTATCGCTACCGGTCTACCTGGCCGCCCGGCGGGAGAAGATCCCGCTGGTGGTGCACGAGGGCAATGCCGTGTCTGGGTTGGCCAACAAGATCGCCGCCTTGTTCACCCCCCACGTGGTGACCACCTTCCCGGCCACCGATCTGCCGCACGCTCAGATGCTTGGGTTGCCGGTACGCGCGGCCATCGCCGGCCTCGACCGGCAGGCCACCGGTCCAGCTGGACGGGTGGAGTTCGGTCTGCCCAAAACCGGTCCGGTGCTGCTGGTCTCAGGTGGTTCGCAGGGCGCCCGCAGCCTCAACCTGGCCACTATCGATGCCGCGCGGCGCCTGCTCGCTGGCGGGATCAGCGTCCTGCACGTATTGGGTTCGGCGAACTTCACCGATCAGAACCAGCCGATCGAAGACCCCCAGACCGGTGCCACCTATCGGCCACTCGGCTACGTCAGCGACATGGGCCTGGCCTACGCCGCGGCAGATCTGATGTTGGGACGATCCGGTGCCGCCACCGTGATGGAGACCGCGATGACCGGGCTGCCGACGATTTTTGTGCCGCTGCCGCACGGCAACGGTGAGCAGGCCCGCAATGCCGATTTTCTAATCAACGCCCGCGCTGGTGTCCGAGTTGAGGATGCCGAGCTCACGGCTGACCGTCTGGTGGGTGAAGTGCAGGAGCTGATTGGCGATCCGGCGCGGCTCCGGCTGATGTCGGACACCTGCCGCGCTTTGGCCCCGTCTGGGGCTGCGCGAGCATTGGCTCAGTTGGTGTTGAGCCTGGCCGTTGGTAAAGACTGAACAGATGCCTCTGATCGAGCCGGTCGAACTGCTGCCACCACACGCTTTGGGGGCGGTGCACTTCATCGCCGTCGGCGGCGCCGGAATGAGTGGGATAGCTGCCATGTTCGGCCAACTGGGGGTAGCCACCAGTGGTAGTGACCAGGTCACTTCGGACAACCTGGCCAGGCTCGAGCAATCCGGCGTGCGGACCTTTGTTGGCCATCACCGCGACCAGTTGGGCGATGCTTCGACCGTGGTCGTCTCCACCGCAGTGCGTGAGACCAACCCCGAACTTGCCGAGGCTCGTCGGCGGGGTCTGCGCATCTGGCACCGCAGTGCGGCGCTGGGGGCCCTGATGTTGGGCCGACGCGGGGTTGCGGTCACCGGAACTCATGGGAAAACGACCACCTCGGCGATGACCGCAACCCTGCTGGACGAGGCCGGAGCGGACCCCAGCTACGTGGTTGGGTCACCGCTGACCACCACCGGCCGAAGCCATCAGCTGGGCCAGGGCGCAGCTTTCGTAGTGGAAGCCGACGAAAGCGACGGCTCCTACCTGCAATATCCGGCTGAGATCGTCGTGATCACCAATGTCGAATCTGACCACTTGGACAACTGGGGCACCCCGAAGGCATATGCCGAAGGGTTCGTCCGGCTGGCCACGGCCGAGACGGTGTCGGCTGTGGTGATCAGCGCCGATGACCCCGGCGCCCAGGAGTTGATCCCGGCCATCCGCGCTGCTGGTAAGCAGGTCCTCACTTTCGGCGAGAGCCCACAGGCTGAAGTTCTCCTCACCGAGTTGCAGTTGGGCGGGTCCGGCGGATCGGCCGTGCTGAGTGCCGACGGCGATTCCGGGCCGCTGAAGTTGGCCGTGCCTGGTCGCTACAACCTGCACAACCTGGCGGCTGCCTACGCCGTTGGGCGGCTGCTGGGAATCGACGGTGCCGCGCTGCGGGCAGCCGCCGGCGCATTCTCGGGCACTTACCGACGGTTTCAGCTGGTGGCTGAGGTCAAAGGGGTACGGATCTTCGACGACTACGCCCACCATCCGACAGAAGTGGCCGCCACCCTGACAGCGGCCCGAGGTCTGGCCGGCGAACAACGCCTGGTCGCCTGCTTCCAACCGCACCTCTTCACCCGTACTCGCGACTTCGCGGAGGCTTTCGGAGTTGCATTGGCCATCGCGGACCAGATTGTGGTGCTCGGCATCTATCCGGCCAGGGAGGACCCCATCGAGGGGGTCACCGGGGAGCTGGTCGCCAAAGCGGCCAGGGCCGTCGTCGGCGCTGGCCGGGTTAGCTATGCCGAGAGTCTCGACGAAGGGGTGTCACTGCTGGCAGCCCTGGTGCGTCCCGGGGACGTGGTGTTGACCATCGGTGCCGGTGATGTCACCAAGGTCGGCCCCAAGTTGGCCCGCGAGTTGGGCGAGGGGCCTGATCGGTGAGTCCAAAGGTGACTGATGCCACCAGTCGGCTGAAGTTGCGGGCGGATCAGCGCAAGCGAGGCCGAACCGCCACGGTGCTTGCCTGGGTCTTGGTGGCACTGGTGGTGGCCGGACTGATCTACCTGGTCGGTTTCTCCCCAGCCTTCGCGATTCAGAAGATCGCAGTTTCGGGCACCAAGGTGCTCACCAAACAGCAAGTCATCGCCGCTGCCGGGGTGCGGGTAGGGACGCCGCTGGCCGCGGTTGACGCCAACGCGGTGGCTGATCAGGTGGCCGGCCTGCCGCCGGTGGGCGAGGTGACGGTTTCGCGAGCCTGGCCCGACACTCTGCAGATCACCATCACCGAGCGCCGTGCGCGCCTCGCGATTCCCACCGACGGCGGGTATTTGTTGGCCGACGCTGCTGGCGTGGTCTTTCAAACGGTGACCGAACTGCCCTCAGGGTTGGTGCTGGTGGCGGCTCCGGCCTCCGACCAGCAGTTGCTGGCCGACGTGGGGACGGTCTTCTCAGCGCTCAGCGCCGACACCGCCGCAAAGGTGGAGCGGGTGGAGGCGCGCACCCGCGACGGGATCGAGTTGAAGTTCCGCGATGGCGTCCGAGTGATTTGGGGTAGTGCGGAGCAGTCGACCCTGAAGAGCCAGGTGTTGGACGATTTGTTGACCAAAGGCGGCCGCGTCTTCGATGTCTCGGCTCCGGGGTTTCCGACAAAGAGATGACGGCCGCCGGTGTCACCCGTTCGGGAACTCTAGAGTCACAGTTGAGGGACTCGCCGTGGCCCGGACCATTCTTGGACAAGCCCAAAAGCCCCCTCATACCCTTGAGAACACGTCGGAGCACGCACCTTCCCCGCCTGCGCTTCTGCGGACCAAGTTTTTCTCGATTGCTCAGTTAGGGTGGGTCAAGTGGCAACTGCCTCCCAGAATTACCTGGCCATCATCAAGGTGGTTGGGGTTGGCGGCGGTGGCGTCAACGCGGTGAACCGGATGATTGAATCCGGTCTTCGCGGCGTTGAGTTCATTGCGGTTAACACCGACGCCCAAGCGCTCTTGATGAGTGATGCCGACGTGAAACTCGACATCGGCCGTGACCTCACCCGTGGCCTCGGCGCTGGCGCCGACCCGATCAAGGGGCGACAGGCCGCCGAAGACCACGCCGACGAAATCGAAGAGGTAATCAAGGGCGCCGATATGGTGTTCGTTACCGCTGGCGAAGGCGGTGGCACCGGTACCGGTGGCGCCCCGGTGGTCGCTCGGATTGCGCGCTCCTTGGGCGCCTTGACCATCGGCGTGGTGACCCGCCCATTCAGCTTTGAGGGTCGACGACGCTCCGGCCAGGCCGAGGACGGCATCGCAAGCCTGCGCGAAGAGGTCGACACGCTGATCGTCATCCCCAACGACAAGTTGCTGGAGATGACCGACCATCACGTTGCGATCCTGGACGCTTTCCGCCAAGCCGACCAGGTGCTGATGCAGGGTGTCTCCGGCATCACCGATCTGATTACGACCCCTGGCTTGATCAACCTCGACTTCGCTGATGTGAAGGCGGTAATGCAGAACGCCGGTTCGGCCCTGATGGGGATCGGCTCCGCCCGGGGCGAGGATCGGGCCCGCGCCGCTGCGGAGATGGCAGTATCGTCGCCACTCCTGGAGGCCAGCATCGAAGGCGCACATGGCGTGTTGTTGTCGATCGCTGGCGGTTCCGATCTCGGTCTGTTCGAGGTCTCAGCCGCGGCGAACCTGATCGAGGCTGCTGCGCATGAGGATGCCAACATCATCTTTGGCACCGTGATTGACGATGCGCTCGGTGATGAGGTTCGAGTGACGGTCATCGCGGCTGGCTTTGACGGGGGAGCGCCGCCGAAACGCACCACCCGGTTTGATCCGAAAATCGAGCCCCGTAAGCCAATGGCCACAGCTCCGGTGATGGCTGAACCGCGGGTGAGCCCCAGCGATGAGACGGCAGAGGTGCCGGTTCCGGTTCCGGCTCCGGTTGCTGAGGTCCGCCGAGCGCCGGTGGCTGACGATGAGCTGGACGTCCCCGACTTCCTGAAGTAGCTCCAGTTCAGGAGGCAGGCAACGGTGTATAGCTTCACCAACGATCCCGGCGCCGATGGCGTCGGGATCGCTTTCTTCAATGCGGTCGCCCCAAGTGGTGGGCGGTTGGATCTGACTTTGCGAAGTGCCTCGAGTTGGCGCGGAGCTGACTGGGATCTGGTGGAGGCCGAGCTCGGGCTGCCAGTGCTCAACGCCTACGAGGTGCATGGGGATCGGACGCTGGTGGTCTCCTCAGCCAGCGATGCCCGGGCCGTTGCAGTCGAGCACGCCGATGGGCTGGTGACTAGCAGCAGGCGGCTCGGGTTGGCGGTGCGCGTGGCAGATTGCCTCCCGGTGCTGCTGGCTGATTCCCAGGCCGGGGTCATCGGGGCAGCCCACGCCGGCCGGGTTGGTTTGGCTGGTGGGGTGTTGGTTTCGGTGATTGAACAAATGCGTCGGCTTGGCGCTGGGGCGATCTCGGCCTGGATCGGTCCGCACATCTGCGGGGCCTGCTATGAAGTGCCAGCAGAGCTGCGCGAGGACTACTGCCAGCAAATGCCTGCTGCCGCGGCTTGGACGAGCTGGGGGACCCCCAGTCTGGACCTGGGCCGGGCCGCAGCTGAGCAGCTGGCGGGCCTGGACTGCGTGGTGAGCCGGGTTGACCCCTGCACCCGCACGACCCCGACCCTGCATTCCCATCGACGAGATGGCACCGCAGCTGGCCGGCAGGCCGGTGTGGTGTGGTTGCCCTGAGTCGCAGTTGACCTAAGGTCGTCGTCGCGTGTCGTTGGCGGCCTTCCCGGCTCCGGCGACGGATCGGGTTACAGTTTTTCTGAGTACGGCAACCTAAAGGGGCATGACTATGGCTGATGGCTTGAGGAAGGCCGCTGTTTGGCTCGGCTTGGTCTCGGACGATGACTACTCCGAGGTTGATCCGCAGGCTGACGATGTCACTGAGCAGGTGCCAGCACCGCGCGAGTTGGCTAGGCCAGGCACTACGCCGGACGCACCGGCGACGGTTACCGAGCTCGAGTCGCGGCGTCCGGTTCGCGATCAGCCCCGGGTTGCCGACATCAATCGGATCATCACGGTGCACCCCCGCACCTACAACGAGGCGCGCACGATCGGGGAGAACTTCCGCGAAGGCGTCCCGGTGATCATGAACGTCTCCGACATGGATGAGGCCGACGCCAAGCGCCTAGTCGACTTCTCGGCCGGGCTGATCTTTGGGTTGCGCGGAAGCATTGAGCGCATCACCAGCAAGGTCTTCCTCCTCTCGCCACACAATGTGTCGGTGACCGCAGAGGACAAAGAGCGCCTCGCTGGCGGATTCTTCAATCAATCCTGAGCTGACAAGCCTTAATGCAGATTGTGCTCGCGGTGCTCGGCTTCTTGGCGTGGGCCTATTTAGCCGTGCTGACCGCTCGCGCCGCACTTACCTGGATGCCGGTGCTGATCCGAGATTGGCGCCCGGTTGGGCCCCTGCAAGTGATTGCCGAGGCCGTCGCGACCCTCACCGATCCACCCTTGAGTCTCCTGGGGCGGGTCGTGCCGGTGTTGCGGTTGGGTCAGGTGAATCTCGATCTCGCCTTCCTGCTGCTGTACCTGGCCGTGCTCTGGCTGGCCAGAACCCTGTGGTAGCGGCGAGGAAAAATGTCTGTACCTCCGGTTTACCCCCGGGCCACGCAATACTGTTGGTTATTGGATTGATCAATCGGGCTGCACTAGCCTGAGAACGACCTAACGAGTCCCGGCTTGGCCGAGGTTCGTAACCGAGCACGTGAGGTGAGCAATGACCCTGACCCTGGAGCAGGTCCGCCAGACCCGCTTTCACTTGGCGCGGAGAAACGGCTATGAGCCGGTCGACGTCGACAACTTCGTCGACAAAGTCGAGGCGACGCTCGCCCAGCTGACCGAAGAAAACGGTGCACTGAAGCAGCAGATCGAGTCGCTGAGCAGTAGCCAGCCCTCGAGCGTCTTCGTCCCCGGCGACTCCGGTGCCAGCGACCGCGCAAGGGCTGACCTGCAGCGCCGTGAAGCCGAGCTTGAAGGAACCCGCAACGAGTTGGCCGGCAGGAGTGAAGAACTCAACCGGCGTAGCCAGGAGTTGGGTTCGGCTCGTGACGAGCTGTCTCGAGCCCAATCCGAGATCCAAGCCTTGCGGTCTGAGGTAGCCAATCTTCGTCAGGCTGGCGACGCGGCGTCGCACATGCCCGTCGGTGGCAGTGTGATCTCCACGGGCAAGATCGAGAACATCGTGGTGACCACGTCCGCGGAGGCCTCGCCGGCAGTCACCAGGCTGCTGCAGATGGCCACCGAACAGGCTGAGCGCCTCGTGGGCGAGTCCCAGGTGGAGGCCCAGCGGATCTTGGCAACAGCTCGCGCTGAGGCCGAGAACGTTATCGACAGCGCCAACCGGAAAGCTCACGAGACTCTCACCGATGCGCGTACTCGCGCCGATCGGATCGAGTCTGAGGCTCGGGTCAACGCCGAGAAGGTCACCGCTGAGGCGCAACAGCGTGCCGACTCGGTTACCGGTGAGGCTGAGAGCCGTCGTGCGGAGATGTTCACCAAGCTCGAAGCGGAGCGTGACACGCTGCGGAGCAAGGTGGAGCAGCTGCGTTCCTTCGAGAACAACTACCGCAGCCTGCTGACCAATCATCTGCAGAGCCAGCTGCGGTCGCTCGGCGAGGTCCGGCTTGAGCCCGGAAATGCTCCCGGAGTGCTCAGCGAGCCGTCGCAGGGATCCGCGACGCCGAGGCTGGACGCCCTGCTGGGCGAAGGCCGCTAAAAAACCACGCAATCGCAACGCGCCCCGGTCGAAAGACCGGGGCGCGTTTGCTGGTACTCTCCATCCCCAGTGATCACAGCAGGAGGGATCTGACAATGCCACCGGCCCAGCGTCGGGGGGCCACCCCCAAGGCTCCCGTAACCTCCTTCCCGGTTGCTGAGGGCGAAGAGCCCTGGACCGAGGAAGAAGTAGCAGAAATCCGTGAGGAGCTCCTGGCCGAAATGGCCAGGATGGAAAAGGCCATCGAGGTCGCGGAGGCCGGCTTGGCCGACCTCTTCGAGGATGGCGGCGACGGAGCTGGGCGTGACCCGGCCGATGTCGGCTCCTCCAACTTCGAGCGCGACCAAGAGATGTCCCTGGCTCAGAACGCCCGGGAGATGCTCGAGCAGGCTCAGAACGCCTTCCGGCTCTTTGAGTCGGGGAGCTACGGGATCTGCGAGTCCTGTGGCGAACCGATCGGTAAGGATCGGCTACAGGTATTCCCACGCGCCACCATGTGTGTGGCCTGCAAGCAGCGGGAGGAACGGCGATAGCCGCTCAGCACGCCAACGATTCCGCGCGCCGGTACTGGATACTGGCCGCGGCCATCGGCGTATCCGGTCTGGTCGCTGACCAAGCAGTCAAAGCAGCTGCTATCGCCAATCTCGATCCGCAACACCCGATCCCGCTGTTGGGGGGCTTGGTGACCCTGCAGCTCATTCGCAACCCGGGCGCGGCATTCAGCATGGGCGAGGGCTTCACCGTCGTACTCACCTTCGTCGCCATCGCTGCGCTGATTGGCGTTGCAGGGTGGGGTCTGCCGCGGGTGCGGCACTACGGGTGGGCGGTGACGGGGGGATTCCTGCTCGCGGGCATCTCGGGCAACCTCTATGACCGCCTCTTCCGGGAGCCGGGTCCCCTGCAAGGCCACGTTGTGGACTTCATCCAGCTGCCCTACTTTGCGATTATCAACGTCGCCGACATCTTCATCACCTCAGCCGCGGTGCTGGTGGTCTGGTTGAGCATGATCAGCCAGGTGGGACTGGACGGGTCCAAGCTGAAGGACGAAGGCAGCCCCGCTGCCGCCGAAGACGGCGAGCAGGATGGCAGCCCGAGTGGCTAGCGTCTGGCTGGTGCCTGATGGGCTGGACGGTGACCGGGTCGATGCGGCTGCTGCCCGCATCACCGGACTGTCCCGCAGCCGGATCGAAGAACTGGCCGAGGCTGGCCAAGTGATGGTGAACTCGCAGACTGTTTCAAAATCTCATCGGGTGCGTGCCGGTGACCTGCTTGAGATGGAAATCGGCGCCGTCGCTGTGGTGGAGGTCGTCCCGCAGATGGTGGCGGGCATCGGCATCGTCTATGACGACGCCGACATCGTCGTGGTGGACAAGCCGGCCGGCGTTGCCGCCCACCCAAGTCTCGGCTGGGATGGGCCATCGGTGGTGGAGCACCTCGCCGCGGCTGGCTTCAGGATCTCCACCTCGGGCGTGGCAGAGCGGCAGGGAGTCGTCCAGCGCCTCGATGTGGGCACCACGGGACTGATGGTGGTAGCTAAGAGCGAACCGGCCTACACCGCGCTCAAACGCGCCTTCCGCTCCCGTGAAGTAAGCAAGATTTACCACACCCTCGTGCAGGGTCTTCCTGACCCGCTGGTGGGCACGATTGACGCTCCGATCGGACGGCACCCGGGCGCGGACTACAAGATGGCTGTCGTGGGCGGTGGGCGGCACAGCGTCACTCACTATGAGGTGCTGGAGGCCTTTCGCTATGTGAGCCTGCTGGAGGTGCACCTGGAGACGGGGCGAACCCACCAGATCCGGGTGCACATGCAGGCGATTCGCCACCCCTGCGTGGGTGATCCCACTTACGGTGCCGATCCGGTGCTGGCGCGCCGACTCGGCTTGGAGCGGCAGTGGTTGCACGCTGTCCAACTCGGCTTCATCCACCCACGTACCGGTGAGGCCGTTGAATTCCGGTCAGAATACCCCCAAGATCTCGTCGCCGCCTTGGCAACCGTACGTAGGGACTCTTAGACGCCGGCCTAGGTGCGTCCACTAGCCTGTGGGCGTGCGTAGAGCGAAGATTGTTTGCACGATCGGTCCAGCAACCGACTCGGCAGAGAAGTTGGTGGAGCTAGTAGCGGCTGGAATGAACGTCGCCAGGCTCAACATGAGCCACGGGGATCACATCCTGCACGCCCAGCGGGTGGAGTGGATCCGGGATGCAGCCAGGGCCGCTGGGCGGCCGGTTGGCATCTTGGCCGATCTGCAGGGTCCCAAGATCCGGCTGGGGGAGTTCGAGAACGGCGCGGCTGAGTTGGTGGCCGGCCAGCAGTTCGTCATCACAATCGAGGAGGTGGCCGGCACTGCCGAGCGTGCGTCGACAACTTTGAAGACTCTCACCGCCGACGTGACCGCTGGTGACCAGATCCTGATCAACGACGGAGCGATCGAGTTGGTCGCGCTGGCGGTGACCGATACCGAGGTCATCACCGAGGTGATCGTTGGTGGACGAGTTTCTGATCACAAGGGCATCAACCTCCCCGGAGTGCCGGTGAGCGTGCCTGCGTTGAGCACAAAGGACGAGCGGGACCTGCGCTGGGCGTTACGCCATGGGGTCGACATGGTCGCCTTGTCGTTCGTGCGCAGCGCCGCCGACATTGAGCCAGTCCGGCAAGTGATGGAATCGGAGGGGCGCCACGTCCCAGTGATCGCCAAGCTGGAGAAGCCTCAAGCCCTGGAAAACCTCGATGCAGTAATCGACACCTTTGATGCGTTCATGGTTGCCCGCGGCGACTTGGGGGTGGAGTTGCCGCTGGAGGACGTGCCGTCGGTGCAGAAGCGGATCATTGACGCCGCTCGGATCTGGGCCAAGCCAGTGATTGTGGCCACCCAGATGCTGGAATCAATGATCACTTCTCATCGGCCCACCCGAGCTGAGGTCTCTGATGTGGCTAACGCGATCCTGGATGGTGCTGATGCCGTGATGTTGTCTGGGGAGACCGCAGTGGGTGACTACGCGATCGAAGCGGTGGAAGTGATGTCGCGGATCGTGACCCGCACGGAGGCTGAGGGTCTGGACAAGATTCGCGCTCTGGCCTGGAATCCGCACACCACGCCGGGGGTGATTTCCAAGGCTGCGGTTGAAGTGGCTGAGCGAGTCAACGCGAAGTATCTCGCCGCCTTCACGATTTCTGGCGACACCCCGCATCGGCTGGCCCGGCTGCGGTCGGAGGTGCCGATCATGGCCTTCACCCCGCTGCCGAAGACCGCACAGGAACTCACCCTGTGCTGGGGAGTGCAGTCCTTCGTCACGCCCGAATACACCAACACCGACTCCATGGTCGCCTCGGTGCAGGACGCATTGACCACGACTGGGTTCCTCAAGCGGGGTGATCGGGTAGTGATCGTGGCCGGCAACCCTGGCCGGACGATCTACCAGACCAATTCGCTGCGGGTTTACGAGATGGCCTGAGCCTGTTCGGAAGGCGAAAACCGTCGCGCATTGGGTGGCTTGGCGCAATCCGCAATAGAGTTCAGGCATGGCGCGGAGGGGGAAGCGCACGTTAGTTCGCGCTGCCATGGGTTTTCTCAGCATGCTCGTTGGGGCACTGCTGACGCTGCGTCCGCTCTCAGCGCCCTCCCTTTTCGTCGTCAGTATCGCCATTGGGCTGGCGGTAGCAGCGTTCGCCGAGATCGTCCAGGGGACTCGGGAAGCGCCAGCGAGATGGCTGCTAGGCGGGATGTACCTCGTTGGCGCCGTGCTCTTGTTGATCTGGCCAGAAGTGCCGGTAATGGCCATTGGTGCGGTGGTGGGGCTGCTGCTGGTTGCCACCGGAGCCCTCGAGGTCTGGTCAGGACTGCTTTCCCGCACCCGGTTGCCAGCGATGCTGGTAGGCGCGGCCGCTGGCGGACTCACGGTGGCCTTGGTGACGGGCGTGGTGACCGGCCTGCTCGGCGTGCTTACCGCACTGTGGGCCGACGTGGTGCTGTTGCCGATGACCATCACTCTCGGCTTCCGGCTGATCCTGGTGGGGGCCGGGCTGCTGATTGACTTGTGGTATCCGCCCACCGGGCTGGGTGCCCCCACCGAACGACAGCGCTTGAGCTGGCGCCTGATCGGACTCGGCCTGGCTACGGCATTGCTGTTTGCTGGGATTGCGGCCGATCACCAACGGCCCTATCCCTCGGAGTTCTACTACCGTGACATCCCTGCGGACACCGCAGCTGGCAGCCTGCTGCGGGCCGACGCCTATGCCGAGGGCACGGTTCCGACCGGAATGGCCATCCGGGTGCTCTATGCCACCTACGACGCCACCGGGACGGCTGTGGCGGCTAGCGCAGTGGTTTACGTCCCTTACTCAACCACTGCAGCCCAACTGCCAGTGGTCGTCTGGGCGCATTCTGAGACGGGCAGCACGCAGGGGTGCGCACCATCGGTGATTGGTGAAGCGGCTGGCGGGTTGTCAGTGGTGCCGCAACTCCTAGCGGCCGGTTACGCGGTGATCGCGCCGGACTACCCAGGCTTAGGGACGGCTGGGGTGCCGAGCTACCTGGTTGGCGTGGCTGAAGGGCGTTCGCTGCTGGACGCGGTCCGCGCGGCGGCCCAGATCCCTGGGCTTCGGTTGGGATCGGTGGCGCTGTGGGGCCATTCCCAAGGTGGTCACGCTGCCCTGTGGGCCGCGCAACTGGCTGCGGACTACGCACCAGGGGTGAAGATCGCTGGCGTGGCGGTGGACGGGCCCGTGGTCGATCCTGCAGCGCTGCTGGCCGGCAGTCCGACCAGCGACCAGGCCTCGCAGTTGTTGGGTAGCTACGCGGCCAACTATCCAGAAGTGTTGGTCAGTGACTACCTTGACCCCGGGCAACGGGCGGTGGCCACCGAGACCGCTCATCGGTGTGGTGGGGCAGGCTGGGCGATGCAGAACTGGGTTTCGGTCGCTGGAGTGAGTCCAAGTTGGCTGACCTCGCCAGCGCAAGGCCCGTTAGCGGTGCGACTGGCCCAAAATATCCCGACCACAACTTCGGCACCGCTGCTGGTGACCCAAGGAGATGCCGACCAGGTGATCACCCGTCAGTCCACTGACGCGTGGGTCGCGTGGCTGTGTCGAGCCGGTCAGTCCGTCGATTACCGAACCTATCCGGGGCTGGGGCATCAGAGCCCAGCCCGAACTGAGTCGCCCCAGTTGCCGGCGGTTCAGGCCTGGTTGGCCGACCGATTTGCCGGCCGGACAGCGCAAACCACGTGCGGTCAGTCGCGCTGATCTGCCTGTCTTTGGCCAACGAAAGTTCCCATCAGGCCGTCGCTGTCGGGGTCACCCCTCGGTACCTGTGGGATGCGACGGAATCTCGATCGCGAGTCTGGAGAGGTCCGCTAGCTCCGGGCTCCGGGCTCCGGGCAAAGACCAACGCGATTGCGGCCGCCGGCCTTGGCTGAATACAGCGCCCTGTCCGCGGCGGCGATCAGTTCGTCGGTGGTTCGGCCATGGTGGGGGAAGGCGGCAACGCCGAACGAGGCGGTGACCGTGATCTGCGATTCGCCATAGATGACCTGTGAGGCTTCAATCGTGCGTCGCAACTGTTCGGCGCGCTCGCTGGCTTTTTCTTCCGTCATCCCTGGAAGGATGATTAGAAACTCCTCGCCGCCGAAGCGGCAAGTGATGTCGCTGGCCCGCGCATTATGCTCCACCAGAGACCCGAAGACCCGAAGGACCTCGTCACCGGCGAGATGCCCAAAGCGGTCGTTGATCGCTTTGAAGTGATCAAGGTCGCCCATGATCACGCCGACTGGATGCCCAGTGCGCTCAGCACGGAGCAGTTCGCGCCTGAAGCTCTCCTCGAGGAATCTACGGTTGTAGAGGCCGGTCAGTGCGTCGCGCGTGGACAACTCACGGAGCTCTTCCTGTAAGACCTGGACCGCACGCTCGGCGCGGGTGCGTTCGGAGATATCCATGACCAGGCTGATGACGATCCGCCTCTCGCCGACGTGCATCACGCTGCTGTGGCACTCGATATCGATGACTGCGTTATTCTTGCGCAGCCCGCGGAAGGTGTGTTTGAGATGGTCGGCCTCGCCACGCAAACGCTTGTGGATATTCTCCGCCACGAGCGCGCGATCGCCTTCAACTGCGATCTGGAGGGGACCCATTCCTCGGACTTCAGCTGAGTCGTAGCCGAAGATCTCGTCGAACTTGGCGTTGGAGTAGCTGAACTTGCCGTCCTCAATGAGGACGATACCGACCAGGGACTGACTCACTAACCCGCGGAACTTCGCCTCAGACTCGCGCAGGGCACGATTGATCTTCTCGTTCTCACGGAAGGCCGCTTCCAACTCTGCCGTACGGCGACGCACCTGCTCCTCCAGCATGATTGTTGTTTGGAAGATGCTGAAGTCGGAGCCCTGGGCGCCGGTGTTGCGTTCAGCTCGATCCATCAACGCCTGGATGATTTTGTTCAGTCGGACAGACTCCGCCGCCCACGCGGGTTGAGCCGAGGCAAGTGGGGACCCGGGTTCAGTCATCGGCGAGATCGCCGATCGCAATGCCGGTGAGAGTCTGGTTCACATGCACGCCTAGGTGCTGCTCGCCATAGCTACTGAAACCGACGACATTGTTGTCGTGGAATACCTTCGCAACGCGATCGATCAGTCCGCGCTGGGTCATCTCCAGCTTCCGCAGGATGCAGTCGCAACCAACCACCAGTTGCGGCTGGCCGATCGCCCCACGTATCTCGGCAAACGCCTCTTCGAGATTCCCTACCAGATCCACGCCGCGAGCCCCCCGCAAGACAAGACCCTCATCGATAGCGCAGAAGAAGGTCAGTCCGCCGTCCAGGTTAACCTTCTGAATCGAACGAACGTAGTTCGTGCCATCGATTACCACGACTATCGGCTGCTCCGCAAAACGACCGGGGTCAAGACTCTCTACGCCCATCCCAAGGACATCAGCGTATCTCTCGGCCGCCGGCCAGCCATCGATCTCATTGACGATCCTGTGCGCGGAATCCGCGGCCGTAACCACGAAACGCTGGTCCGTGGGGACGAAATGCTGGGTCTTGAAGATCCTGAAGGGTGCGGGAGTGGTGACCACTGCCAGGACAGCACTATCGGTATGGAAGCTCCCGTCAGAATACACGTGCGTTCTGCCAAAACTCAGCCCATCGCCGGCCGAGCCTCCCACCAACGGAATTCTCCCGAGGGCATTCTGCAGGGCGCGAGTCACCGGCTCTTCGCGCACGGACAACCCATCGATCAGGAGAAATGCGAAACTGTTGCTCTCACCGGCTTGCGGTTCCAGGGTTTCCAGCCGTTGCATGAGATCCTGCGCTAGGGAGCTCGCCTGGATAGATTCGAATTGCTGCAATCCATCGATCCGGCCACACGCAGCAGTGAAGCCCCCCGAAGGAAAACTTGCTCCGGAGATTGTGCGGTCGCAGTAGCCCTTGGGGCCGATTTCACCCGCGGTTGTGCAGCCAATGACCTGAACGCCCGAAAAGAGATGCCGCATCTCTGAAGCCAAGGTGTCGAGATCATAATCAACAGAGCAAAAGAAGATCACCAACGCCATATGCGGCTGCGCGACGGCGGTGTGAAACTCGCGCGCGGCATCACTTGGGTCAGTTGCGCACGATTGCGCCCTACGAATGCGGCCGGTGTCCTCCATGAGGACCCTTCCTTCTGCCAATCCTGCATCGGTAACGCCTACGGCACCGACTCAAGGGGGTCGGTGTGCACCGAACTTCTTGGGACTGGCGGACCGGGAACGAGCTATCCAAGGCTAACTGTGTGCAACGTACAGCCGACAGTCCCCCTTGGAGCGACCCCCCATGCGGGATGGGTCAACGTAGCGGTATCCCTAGTCAAACGGCATGTCCGATGAGTGCCGAGGAGGGGAGTCGAACCCCTACGCCCTAATGGGCAGACGGGTTTGAGCCGTCCGCGTATACCATTCCGCCACCCCGGCAGGGGGCCCCGACGATTCTGCCACAACTTGGCACCGAAGGACGCACGCACGGTACCCTCGACACGCACCACCTACGACGAGATGCCCGTCAGGAAAGTGATCATGGTAGATGCTCCCGAGAAGACCCCGTCCGATAAGGGCTTGCGGGTCCTGGTCGCCGAAGATGAGGCCGTTATTCGGTTGGATTTGGTCGAACTCCTCACCGAGGAGGGTTACCAGGTGATCGCTGAGGCGTCCGATGGCGAAGAGGCGCTTCGGTTGGCCCGCGAGCTCACGCCCGACCTGGTGGTGATGGACGTGAAGATGCCCAAGATGGACGGCATCACCGCAGCAGCCCAGATCGCTGAGGAGCGAATCGCTCCAGTTGTGATGCTGACCGCCTTCAGTCAGCGTGAGTTGGTAGAACGAGCCAGAGATGCCGGCGCGATGGCCTACGTGGTCAAGCCCTTCGACAGTTCAGATGTGGTGCCGGCTATCGAAATTGCGATCGGCCGGTTCGCCGAGATCCGGGCTGTCGAGGCCGAGGTTGCCGACCTGGAAGAGCGGTTCGCATCGCGGAAGGCCGTAGACCAAGCCAAGGGTCTGTTGCAGGAGGGGCTGGGGCTGACTGAGCCCGAGGCGTTCCGCTGGATCCAGAAGACCGCGATGGACCTGCGCAAGTCGATGCGCGAGGTGGCCGAGGGCGTCATTGAGCATTCCAAGGGCGGCGGCAAAGGCCGACCGCTCAAGAAGTAGCTGAATCCGGCCGGGCGCGGCGAAGAAAGACGGTGATTCGGGCGGCGCATACCTGCGTCCCGTTGTCGGCGACCAACGCTACGTCGTAGGTGGCCAGGGTGCCGCCAATCCGGATGGCGGTAGCCGTCCCGGTGATCCAGCCGTCGGTAACGCTGCGCAAGTGGGTGGCGTTGATGTCGACGCCGGTCACCGCACCGCTGGGGCCGACTTCGGCTGCGGCAGCCAGGGAAGCCAGGCTTTCGGCCAGGACGCAGGACGCGCCGCCATGCCACAGCCCGAAGGGCTGAGTGTTGCCAGCGACCGGGCAGCGGCCCACAGCGCGGGTCGGAGTGATTTCGATCCACTCCGTGCCCATCTTGTCGTCCAATGGGCTGCGTAAGCCTTCGAACCAATCGGGAACGTTCACTCGCCAACCTTGGCACACCCCAGGGCGTCGTGGTCAGTCGTCCCCGGTAGAGTTCCGGTCTGTGACGAACCCTCCCTCCGGCCACGGTGATCCGACTGGCACGTTGCTGTTGATTGATGGGCACTCGGTGGCCTATCGCGCCTTCTTCGCGCTGCCGGTGGAGAACTTCGCCACCAGCACCGGTCAACACACCAACGCGGTCTACGGCTTCACCTCGATGCTGATCAACGTCCTTCGTGACGAGCAGCCCACCCACCTGGCAGTGGCCTTCGACGTCTCGCGGCAGACCTTTCGCAGCGCCCAGTACGCCGACTACAAGGCGAACCGCTCGGCCTCCCCGGCGGAGTTCTCCGGTCAGGTGGCGCTGATTAAAGAGGTGCTGGACGCTCTCAACATCGTGCACGTGGAAGCTGACGGTTTCGAGGCCGACGACATCATCGCGACTTTGGCTCGCCAAGGCGAGGCTGCGGGGCTGCGGGTGCTGATCTGTACCGGTGACCGGGACACTTTGCAGTTGGTGACCGATCGAGTGACGGTGTTATACCCACGCAAGGGCGTCTCTGACCTGGCTCGGCTCGACCCGGCCACGGTAAGCGAGAAGTACCTGGTGGCCCCGGCCAGATACCCAGAATTGGCGGCACTGGTGGGGGAGACCAGTGACAACCTGCCGGGGGTTCCTGGAGTCGGCCCGAAAACCGCCGCAAAGTGGCTAGCGGCCTACGACGGCTTGGAGAACCTGCTGCGGCACGTCGATGAGATCGGTGGCAAGGTTGGCGACTCGCTGCGCGAACACCTGGGCGATGTTCGGCGCAACCGGGAGCTCAATGCACTGATCGGTGACTTGGAGCTGCCAGTGGCCGTTTCCGAGTTGGAGCGTCGTGACTGGGATCGCGAGGCCGTCCATATGTTGTTCGACGGCCTGGAATTCCGCGTCCTGCGTGACCGGCTGATGGAGACCCTGCCAGCCGACGACCTGATCAACTCCGGCGGCTTCGAGGTTGCTGGCGAAGTGCTGGCTCCCGGTCAGGTGGCCGCCTGGCTGGCCGGGCATGGTCGGTCCGCAGTGGTTGGCATCGACGTCAGTGGGCGCTGGCGCGCTGGCACCGGTGACGTCACTGGGTTGGCGCTGGCAGCGGCCGATGGTGCGGCGGCCTGGATCGAGGTGGCCACGCTTGATCCCGCAGACGATGCGGCCCTGGGCGCTTGGCTTGCCGATGGGTCAGCGCCGAAGGCGATGCACGATGCCAAGGGGCCGATGTTGGCGCTCTGGGCCCGCGGCTGGGAGCTGGCCGGGTTGGTCAGCGACACTCAGCTCGCGGCCTACCTGTTGCGTCCGGATCAGCGGGTCTACGACCTGGGTGATCTCACCGCTCGCCATTTGCGGCGAGATTTGGCCGTGTCGGGAACTGGGGCAGCCGAGGGTGACCAGGCCGCGTTCGTGTTCGACACTGAGAACGCGGGTGCTGAGGCGATGGTGCGAGCTCGGGCGGTGATCGATTTGGCCACCGTGCTGGAGGCGGAACTGGAAGCCCAGGGTGGCACGAGCCTGCTGCGCGAGGTTGAGTTGCCGCTCACTCGAACCCTGGCCCGGATGGAAGCGGTCGGGATCGCAATCGATGCTGACTACCTTGACCACCTCCATGCCGAGTTCGATGCCGCCGTGGCTGCCGCCGAATCCGATGCCCACGCGGTGCTGGGCAAGCAGATCAACCTGGGCTCACCCAAGCAGCTGCAAGCGGTGCTGTTCGACGAGTTGGGGATGCCGAAGACGCGCAAGACCCAAACCGGCTACACCACCGACGCGGAGTCACTGGAGCTGCTGT
Organism: Propionicimonas sp.; assembly: GCA_013791955.1. Classification (GTDB taxonomy): domain Bacteria; phylum Actinomycetota; class Actinomycetes; order Propionibacteriales; family Propionibacteriaceae; genus Propionicimonas. Next base: position 1,353,754 of record VMSW01000007.1, on the reverse strand, counting down.
TCGCCAAGACCGAGCATCCGTTCTTGGCGCACCTGCTGCGGCATCGAGATCAAATCCGGTTGCGCCAGACCGTTGAGGGGCTGCAGAAGTCGATCGCGGCTGACGGCCGGGTGCACACGACCTACGTCCAGACAATTGCCGCCACTGGCAGGTTGTCCTCTACCGACCCGAATCTGCAGAACATCCCCATTCGCACCGAGGCGGGTCGACGCATTCGGGAAGCATTCGTGGTCGGAGACGGCTATGAGACTCTCCTGACTGCCGACTACTCCCAGATCGAGATGCGGATCATGGCCGACCAGTCCTCCGATGCTGGCCTGATCGAGGCCTTTTCGACTGGTGAGGACTTCCACACCATCATGGCGTCGCGGGTCTTCGGCGTTGCCGCCGATGAGGTGAGCGTCCCCCAGCGAGCCAAGATCAAGGCGATGAACTACGGCCTGGCTTACGGGCTCAGCGCCTACGGCCTGAGTCAGCAACTGAAGGTGGAGGTAACAGAAGCCAAGGGGTTGATGGATGAGTACTTCGAGCGGTTTGGGCATGTCCGTGACTACCTGCACGAGATTGTTGCCGAGGCTCGGCAGACCGGCTACACCGAGACTGTGCTGGGTCGGCGGCGGTACCTGCCTGATCTGAACTCCTCAAACCGGCAGCGCCGGGAAATGGCCGAACGGGCCGCCCTGAACGCCCCGATCCAGGGCTCAGCGGCCGACATCATCAAGGTGGCCATGCTCGACGTCGAGACTGCCCTACAGAGTCGCGGCCTGCGTAGCCGGATGCTGTTGCAGGTGCACGACGAGTTGGTGTTCGAGGTGGCCGAGGGCGAGCGCGAAGAGCTTGAGGAGTTGGTGCGGGACAAGATGGGTCACGCGGTGGCGATGGCGGTTCCGCTGGAGGTTTCAGTGGGCACCGGGCGCACCTGGCACCAAGCCGCCCACTGAACCCGAGCCAGCCGAACCAGGCTTAACGAAGGATCACCAGGGTCTGTTCCTGCTCACCATCGGCATCGGTCCAGTAGCCGGTGAGGGTGCCCAGCGGCGGGCGATTGGTGGGCACATGGGCGCCGTCCAGCACTCGGATGACCCGCATCATCTCCCCGGCCGCGTTGGACACCGGCACGACCCCACTGCCGAGGACGGTCATCGTCTTCTCCCCGCGCGACAACTCAGCCTCGGTGTCACCTTCGTGGATCACCCGCAGCAACTCGACGGTGTAGACCGGATCGCCGAGAGCGTCATAGGTGTAGCGGGTGCCCAGCTCTGAATGCTCCATGGTGCCGATCAGGTGATCGGCGGCCTCGGCAAGTGGTTCGGATCGGTAGGTGAGGGGAACTTGGTAGGTGACTCCGGCCGAGCGAACCAGCAGGGTGTCGATACCCACCTCGCCGTCAGGGTCCACGAAGCGATAGCCAGCCACCCTTTCCAGGTCGTCAGCGCGGCCAGCGAACCAGGGCTGTTTGGGCAGCCAACCGGCGAGCAATTCGAGCTTGGTGGGGGTCAGGGTCGCATCATGGATGATGGCGGTGCCACTCATGTTGGGGTCCTCCTTTGGCCTCGGCCCCAAGCCTAACCCCGCCGCGTCCGGCCAGATTGACCCTCCGCGTAGCGGATCGATAGGCTGTCGGTTGCACTACGACCGGCATGACCTCGGACCTAGGGGGTCGGCGCGCTGTCGTGCGGACGATCCCAGGGTCAGCCTGGCCCAATCCAATCGAAGCATGGTCGTGGCGTGACCATCTAAATATTCCAACCCATCGGAGCCCTACTACATGACCTCAACTCCCGAGGCAGCCACCGTCGCGATCGACGATTTCGGATCGCCGGAAGCATTCCTGGCAGCGGTCGACGCGACCATCAAGTACTTCAACGACGGCGACATCGTGACCGGCACTGTCGTCAAGGTCGATCGGGACGAGGTCCTGCTCGACATCGGTTACAAAACCGAAGGCGTCATTCCTTCCAAGGAACTCTCCATCAAGCACGACGTCGATCCCTTCGATGTGGTCAGCGTCGGTGATGAGATCGAGGCCTTGGTCCAGCAGAAGGAAGACAAAGAAGGTCGCCTGATCCTGAGCAAGAAGCGGGCTCAGTACGAGCGCGCCTGGGGCCAGATCGAGAAGGTCAAGGAAGAGGACGGGGTCGTCACCGGTCGCGTCATTGAGGTGGTTAAGGGCGGCCTGATCATCGACATCGGTCTGCGCGGCTTCCTGCCGGCGTCCCTGGTCGAGATGCGTCGAGTGCGCGACCTGCTGCCTTATGTTGGCATGGAGCTTGAGGCCAAGATCATTGAGCTGGACAAGAACCGAAACAACGTGGTTCTTTCCCGCCGGGCTTGGCTGGAGCAGACCCAGTCCGAAGTGCGTCACACCTTCCTCAACCAGCTCACCAAGGGCCAGATTCGCAAGGGTGTGGTTTCCTCCATCGTCAACTTCGGCGCCTTCGTCGATCTGGGCGGGGTGGATGGTTTGGTGCACGTCTCCGAGCTGAGCTGGAAGCACATTGATCACCCGTCCGAAGTGGTCGAGGTTGGCGACGAGGTCACCGTTGAGGTGCTGGACGTCGACATGGACCGCGAGCGGGTTTCGCTGTCGCTGAAGGCGACTCAGGAAGATCCGTGGCAGACCTTCGCTCGTACTCACCAGATCGGTCAGATCGTGCCGGGTAAGGTCACCAAGCTGGTGCCCTTCGGTGCGTTCGTCCGGGTGGAAGAGGGCATCGAGGGTCTGGTGCACGTTTCGGAATTGGCCGAGCGTCACGTGGAGATCCCCGAGCAGGTCGTCACCGTCAACGACGAGGTCATGGTCAAGATCATCGACATCGACTTGGAGCGTCGCCGGATCTCGTTGAGCCTGAAGCAGGCCAACGAGGGTGTCGACATCGCTGCCGACGATTTCGACCCGGCTCTTTACGGCATGACTGCTTCCTACGACGATGCGGGCAACTACATCTACCCCGACGGTTTCGATCCCGAAACCCAGGAGTGGAAGGCCGGCTACGAAGAGCAGCAGCGCGCCTGGGAGCACCAGTACGCCGAGGCGCAGGCCCGTTGGCAGGCCCACAAGAAGCAGGTCGAGGAGGCCGAGGCTGCTGACGTGCAGGCCGCGGTCACCGAGGTCAACACGGCGGCCTACTCCGCTGGCGGTGTGGACGAGACTGCCCCTGAAGGCTCGCTGGCCTCTGACGAGGCTCTGCAGGCTCTGCGGGAGAAGCTCACCGGCGGTCGCTGACCAACCCTTTAGTTCGAAGCGCCCCCACCGTCCGGTGGGGGCGCTTCGGCTTTTCGGTTGGCCGAAACCTTCGCTGAGGCGATTCAGCCTGGCATGCTGGACTCGCTTCGACGACTAAGGAGACCCGCTTGAGCGGCGAGCCACCCACCCAGTACGAGAACTACCCGCACAGTTCTGAGCCAGCGAACTCGCCGGCACCGAACCGTTGGACCGAGCCACCACCAGCGCCGCTGGTGGTGCGCGCCTACCAGCCGAGTGGTTCGTCCGGGGCAAGCTCTCATCAGGCCTCGCGCCGCGGTGTGATCGCTGTTGTGGGCGGCGTGGTGGCCCTGGGTGGGCTGATGGCGATTGCCGATGTTGGAACAGCTCGGGTCGAATGGGGCACTAGCTCCGGCGAAGACACCGAAGCCTCGCCAATAGTGGACGACCCCTTTGATGACTCCGCCGATGAGCCGGTGGACCAAAGCGATTTCGAATTCGGCCGGACCACCTTCGACGTGCCTGAGGGGTGGCAGGTGGACGGCCTCGCCGAATCTCGCGTCCTGTTGTCGAATGGACGCAATCAGCTGCTGGCGGTGACTTATGGCAATGCCACTGGGAGTGCGGCCGAAGAGCTTCTCGACGCGCTCAGTCGCAGCAACACTCCGTTCACCGGATCGGCCGGCAAGGTGAAGAAGACCTACGCCAGCAGGATCGATCGGGCCACGGCCAAAGGCAGCGGCAAGTATGAGGGCAAGGCGGCCCGCCAGATAGTCGATCTGTTCCTCGACCCTGGCGCGGAGGACGCGCTCTTCGTCCGGCAGATCCTGACTGCTGGTGAGGGGTCCTCGATTGCCAACCAGGCGGGCCGGCTGCTGGCTGACCTTCGGGACTACTGGCCATGATGATCGGGCTCACCGGCGGAATTGCCGCTGGCAAATCGGCTGTGGCCGCCCAACTGGCGGAACTCGGTGCGGTCATCATCGATTCCGATGTGTTAGCTCGGGAGGTGGTGGCCCCCGGCACCCCTGGCCTGAGCGCCATCGTGGCACGCTTTGGCACCGAAGTGCTGGCTGCGGACGGCAGCCTGGATCGTCCGGCCCTGGGTCGAGTGGTGTTCGCTGATCGACGGGCCCGGTCCGATCTGGAGGCCATCGTGCATCCCGCCGTGCGGGCGCGGGCGGCCGAGTTGGCCGAGGCCGCACCGACGGGTTCGGTGATCGTCCAAGTAGTCCCGTTGCTGGTTGAGGTCGGGATGGCTGATTCCTTCGACCTGGTGGTGGTAGTTGACGTGGAACCGGCCGTGCAATTAGCTCGATTGCGTTCTCGCGACCAGCTGAGCGACGCCGATGCTGTGGCAAGGGTGTCGGCTCAGACGTCCCGGGAGCAGCGTCTGGCTAGGGCTGATGTTGTAATCACCAACAATGGCACCCCACGCCAACTGCGGTCAGCGGTGGCTCGGTTCTGGGCCGAGCGGGTGGCTGGCCAGTCAATGAGTGATTAGGGCACCGGCCACTTCCGCGCCGTCTGTTGTGTACGCCTCTATGCTTTGCCCAACGCAATGCAGGAGGCCATTCATGGATTGTCCACAATGCCAGTCTGCGGTGCCAGAGGTTGCACACTTCTGCCATCGCTGCGGCCAAGACCTAGTACCAGGGGCTGAACGCGCAAACCGGCGTTTCGCGCTCGCCCCCAACGAGCCGGTAGCTTCCTTCGCACTGATCTCCTCGATCATGCCCAGGGAAGCTGGCCGGCATCCCCAGACCTACCGGACGGCGTTGACGATCACCTTGGTCGCCGCGCTGTTGGCCGCTGTTCTTGGGGCGATGCCGATCGCCTTATTGATCGCGGCCTTTGCTATCCCGGTGGTCTACATCACCTACCTCTACGACGTGAACATGTGGGAAGACGCGCCAGTCGCAGTGACTGGGCTCGGCTTCCTGCTGACCGGCGTATTGGCGGCGCTGTTCACCCTCGCTTGGTTGAACTGGATGCCGTTCAACTCTGCTGTGGGCGGCACGGACGGCATCGTGGCTGCGATGCCCACACTGACCGGCTTCTTGGTGGCCGCAGTTGCGGTCCCGGTGGTCGGCGAACTGATCCGCCAAGTTGGACCGTTGGTGTTGGCCAGCCGTCCGGCTTTCGACGATTTGATGGACGGGCTCACCTTCGGGGTGATCAGTGGGGTGGCTTACGCCAGCTTCGACACTCTGGTGCGCCATTGGGATCTGCTCACTGGCGGCATGGTGGTCGGGCAGCCGACCCAGTTGGCCTCGCTGGTATTCCTGGAAGGCTTCGTCAAGCCACTGGTGATGGGCACCGCTACTGGCCTGGCCGTGGCGGAGTTCTCCGGTTTGGGCAAGGGCTATGACGGTTTCACTGGTCGGTACTTCGGCGGACTGTTGCTGGCAATCGTTGCCAACATTCTCTTCAGCGGCGGGGTCTACCTGCTCGGCTTCGTCGGCACCCCCAGCCTTTCGCTGGTGCTGCAGGTGTTGTGGGGCTTGTTGGTCCTTGGCCTGCTGATCCTGCGCTTGCGCACCGTGCTTCAGACTGCGCTGCTTGAAGGCGCGCTTGAAGCGGCCTCCCGAGCCGAAGATGCCGAACAGGGCGACGCGCTGGGCTTCTGCCCCCGCTGCGAGATGCCACTGCTGCCCGGGGCGGCTTTCTGCAGCGCCTGCGGACAGTCGGCCAGAGGTCGGTCCAAAGTGTCAGCAGGGAGTTCCGCAGTTGAGGCACCACCAAAGTCAGGTGGGGCTAAGCCCTCCTCGACTGGATCGGCTACCAGCGAGGAGGGCGAGAAATGAGCCAGACCCCACCGAATGGACCAACTCAGGTTCCCGGCGGCCAGCCCGGCCAGGGCATGCCGCCAGCTGGTTATCAAGCTCCGAATGCGGGCCAGTTCCCGCCCGCTGGCCAGTTCCCACCTGGCGGGCAGGCTCCCGCTCCGGGTGGCCAGTTCCCACCTGGCGGGCAGGCTCCCGCTCCGGGTGGCCAGTTCCCACCTGCCGGGCAGGCTCCCGCTCCGGGTTATCCCGCTCCAGGTGGCTTCCAGCCGGGGGGCTATCCGCAGGCGCCGTACGGACAGGGTGGTTACCCGACCCAGGGTGGTTACCCGCAGCCGCCAGCTGGCAAGGCGTCCTCTTCGAAGGTGCTGCTGATCGTGATCGCTGCGGTCGTGGCGCTGGCCCTGGTGGGCGGCGGCTTCATGTTGATGGCGCAGACGCCGAAGACCCCGAGTGGGCCGACGGTTCCGTCCACCCCGGCTCAACCAACCCAGCCGACTACCCAGCCGACTGAGCAGCCGACTACCCAGCCGACTGAACAGCCCACTGAGCAGCCGACTCAGCCCACCGGCGGTGCGGTCGATCTTGGCTATGGCGTGCAGTTCGCCGTAGCCGATGGCTGGCAGATCACCGACCAGGCTGAGGGTGTGATCAAGGTCCAGGACGGTAAGGCCATGCTGATCACCGAGGTGCAGAAGCTGGAAGCCAGCAACACGGCCAACCAGCTCTGCGAGGCTTACAGCAAGAGCCTGCTGAAAGACCAGAGCGGGACCAAGTTCGGCAAGGCAGAGAAGGTGGCGGTGAATGCCAAAAACCTATCCGTCGCCAAGTGCCTGGCCGTTTTCGTCCAGGCCTCCGGTGGCTCCAGCAAGGAGATGTACGTGCAGACCTTTGCTGCCGTGCGAAGCACTGACGGGGTGACCTCGTTCTCAACGGTCGTGTTCACCGAATCGACTCCACAAACCTCGTTCGACGGTGTCAATGAGATGCTGAACGTGGTGCTAGGCAGCCAGGCAGCTGGCTGAGGTAAAACCTCAGGCGATCAGGCCCTGTCGGCTTCGGCTGACGGGGCCTGATCGGCGTTGGCGGGAAACTGTCAGTGGGGGCGCCTAAGCTCTTCACCGTGCGACCTGTCAGTGATTTGCAGCGGCGATTGGCGCCGTTCAAGGTGGTGGCCGACTTCGAGCCGGCCGGTGATCAGCCGACCGCGATCAACGATCTTGAGCGGTTGATTAACGAGGGCAAGCAACACGTAGTGCTCCTCGGGGCTACTGGTACCGGAAAGACCGCGACCGTGGCCTGGTTGGCCGAGCGGTTGCAGCGGCCGATGCTGGTGATGCAGCCGAACAAGACTCTGGCCGCCCAGTTCGCCAACGAGTTGCGCCAGTTCTTCCCCGAGAACGCGGTCGAGTATTTCGTCTCCTACTACGACTATTACCAGCCAGAGGCCTACGTTCCCCAGACCGATACCTACATCGAGAAGGACTCCTCGCTCAACGAAGAGGTGGAGCGACTGCGGCACTCGGCCACGAACTCGTTGCTGACTCGCCGCGATGTCATCGTGGTTGCCTCAGTTTCGGCCATCTATGGCCTGGGCACCCCCCAGGAGTACGTGGACCGAATGGTGCGGCTGCGGGTGGGGGAGGAGACCGACCGGGATGGGTTCCTGCGTCGTCTGGTAGACATCCAGTACGCCCGCAACGATCTGGCGGGCACCCGTGGCACCTTCAGGGTGCGGGGCGACACCGTGGAGGTGTTCCCGATGTATGAGGAACACGCAGTGCGGATCGAGTTTTTCGGTGACGAGATCGAAGCGCTCTCGACGATGCACCCGGTCAGTGGCGAAGTGCTCAGCACTGATACCGAGGTCTATCTCTTCCCGGCCTCCCACTATGTGGCTGGCCCGGAGCGGATGGAGCGCGCCATTGACGAGATTGAAGCCGAACTGGCGGTGCGCTTGGCCGATCTGGATGCCGAGGGCAAACTGCTGGAGGCTCAACGGCTGCGAATGCGTACTGGCTACGACATCGAAATGATGCGCCAGATCGGCACCTGTTCTGGCATCGAGAACTACTCCCGGCACATCGATGGACGCGGTACCGGCAGTGCCCCCAACTGCCTGCTGGACTATTTCCCAGAGGATTTCGTGCTGGTCATCGATGAGTCTCACGTGACGGTGCCCCAGATCGGTGGCATGTACGAGGGTGACATGTCCCGCAAGCGGACTCTGGTCGAGCACGGTTTTCGCCTGCCATCGGCGATGGACAACCGGCCGCTGCGCTGGGAGGAGTTTGTGGAGCGGATCGGGCAAACGGTCTACCTGTCGGCCACTCCGGGTCCGTACGAGATGGCGAAAGCCGAAGGCGTGGTCGAGCAACTCATCCGACCCACCGGATTGGTTGATCCTCAGATCGTCCTCAAACCGACCAAGGGTCAGATCGACGACCTGATGGGCGAGATCCGCACCCGCGCCGATGCCAACGAGCGGGTGTTGGTGACCACCTTGACCAAGAAGATGGCTGAGGATCTGACTGACTACCTGATGGAGAACGGGGTCAGGACCCGCTACCTGCATTCCGAAGTCGACACGCTGCGCCGCATCGAGTTGCTGCGCGAGTTACGGCTGGGGGTTTACGACGTCCTGGTCGGCATCAATCTGTTGCGCGAGGGCTTGGACCTGCCCGAGGTGAGCCTGGTCTCGATTCTGGACGCCGACAAAGAAGGCTTCCTGCGCTCGGCGCGTTCACTGATCCAGACCATCGGACGGGCCGCCCGAAATGTTGGCGGCCAGGTGCATATGTACGCCGACAAGATCACTCCCTCGATGGCTGCGGCCATCGATGAGACCAATCGGCGACGCGAGAAGCAGGTGGCCTACAACACCGAGCGGGGTCTCGACCCCCAACCGCTACGCAAAAAGATCGCCGACCTGACCGATCTGCTCGCTCGTGAAGATGCTGACACCAGCGAGTTGGTGGCGCGATCGGGTGGTCGACGTCCGACCAGCCCCCTGCCGGCGACCTCAGTGCGTTCCCGGGACTTGGGTGACCTGCCAGCTGCGGAGTTGGCGGCCCTGATCAGCGAGTTGAATGATCAGATGCACGCGGCGGCTGCGGAGTTGCAGTTCGAATTGGCCGCGCGCCTGCGTGATGAGGTTGCGGACCTGAAGAAGACCCTGCGGCAGATCCTGGCGGCGACCAGCTGACGGCTCAGTTGGACGGGCTGGCGGTGGCTGCGAGAATGGTCGCGAACTGCCGGGTCGCGCAACCAGACTCGATGGAGAAGGGCAAGTAATGCACGTAACCACCGAGGTGTGGCTGATCACGATTACCGCGATGGTGGTTTTGCTTGGGGTCGATCTGCTCTACATCGGCCGCCGGCCGCATGAGCCATCGATGAAGGAAGCGGGGGTGGCCATAGCCGCCTTTTCCGCGCTCGCAGTGGTCTTTGGCATGGGGGTCTGGTACATCTGGGGCGGACGCTACGCAGGGGAGTTTTTCGCTGGCTGGCTCACCGAGTACAGCCTGAGCGTGGACAACCTGTTCATCTTCGTGCTCATCATGGCCAACCTTCGGGTGCCCCGGCAGTTGCAGCAGTACGCCCTAATGGTTGGCATCATCTTGGCGCTGATCTTCAGAGGCATCTTCATCGGCTTGGGTGCGGCGGCGATCGAGGCCTTCAGCTGGATCTTCTTCCTCTTCGGTGCCTTCCTGATCTACACCGCCATCAAGCTCTACCTTGACTACCGCAAGCCTGATGACGAAGAAGATCTGACCGAGAACGCGGTGATGCGCTGGGTTCGACATACGTTCCCGGCCACCGAGGAGTTCCACGGCACCAAGCTGCAAGTGAAGGTGGACGGCAAGCGCCTGATCACGCCGATGCTCTTCGTCATCGTTGCGCTGGGTACCACCGACCTGCTGTTCGCTCTGGATTCGATTCCGGCGATCTACGGGCTCACTCAGGAGCCCTTCCTAGTGTTCACTGCCAACGTGTTCGCCTTGATGGGGCTGCGGCAGCTTTACTTCCTGATCGGCGGGCTGCTCGAGCGCCTGATCTACCTATCGGTGGGGTTGTCAGTCATTTTGGCCTTCATCGGCGTCAAGCTGGTGCTCCATGCGTTCCATGAGTATGGCGTCGATCACGCGCTGGGCTTCGACGCCGAGATCCCGATCTGGCTGTCACTACTAGTGATCATCGGCACCCTGACAGTGACTACCATCGCCAGCCTAGTGGTGGCGCGGCGGCGATCGATCGCCGCCAATTCCTGATCGACCAGGATGTGTCGGGACGCAAGTTGTGACGACGACAACGATGTCAGCGCCGTTCTTGGGTGGGTCGTGAGAACCATCAATGCGCGGGCGATATCTCACCGCTACCGCGGGCTATCAACTCGGCCGGAATGATCACCTGCTCGACCGGGAGATGGTCGCCGTCCAGTCGGCGGAACAGCCGCTCTGCTGCGGCCTCGCCGATGGCTCGGGCGTCCTGGGCGATCACGGTAATGGCAGGCTGAAGTAGGTCGGCCAACGGAAGATCGTCGAAGCCGATCAAGGCCACATCGTGCTGGCGTCCCAGGGAATGCAGTGCGCGCAGCACCCCAAGCGTGATGAGGTTCTGGGCACTGAAGATGGCGGTCGGCGGGTCGGGCTGGGCGAGTAGTGAACGCGTCAGTTGCTCGGCTGCATCGGCACCGTGGACGTCGGTGCGAATGGTTGCTTCGCCGGTAGGGATTCCGGCCCGTCCCAACTCCTCAAGGAAACCGCGACGGCGTTCGGCGGCGGTGCCGATCGATACGTTGTCGACCAAGAGGGCGATGCGGCGATGCCCGCGCTCGATGAGGTGGCGGGTGCCAGCCGCGGAGGCCTCACTATTGTCGCTTGTCACCGAGTCTGCGTTCAGTCCAACGGGAGCTCGGTCGACGAACACCATGGGTATGCCTCGCTCGACCGCCGAGACCAAATAGCTGAGATCCTGTGAGGCGGTGGTGATAATCAGGCCGTCTACGCGACGGCGTAGGAACTCCTTGACCCCAAGGGCCTCGCGGGTGGGGTCCTCATCCATGCTGGCAGCCAGTACTGACACGCCGTGTCGGCGGGCTTGGGTTTCCACGGCCCGATGAATGCCACCAGCGAAGGGGTTGTCGACGCTGCTGATGAGCAGTCCGATGGTCCTGGTGCGACCTCCGGCTCGGCGCAGGCTGCCCGCTTGCATGTCGACGTGGTAGTCGAGCGCAGTGATTGCCTCCCAGACCCGTTTCGCCATCGCATCGCTGACGTTTGGTTCTTCGTTGATGACCCGCGAAACCGTCTTGGTGCCGACGCCAGCCAAGAGCGCGACCTGTTTCATCGTGGCGGGCTGACGGACCGGCCTTGAGCCGGGGACGGGGGATCCAGTTGAGGTCACGTTCAGGTCTCAGTTTCGCTCTGTTGCTTGACTCGGTATTAGTGATGATCTTACAGTCCTACCACGGATGACATCGATGTCAATCCCGGCGATGGAGAAAGAAAGGCGACAATACACGATGAGCCTCAAGCACCTCGCGGTCTTCGGACTCGCGCTTCCTCTTGTACTCACTGCTTGCAGTTCGGGCGCTGCCCCTTCTACCAGCGGATCCGCAGGTTCGGACCAGATTGTTGTGGGTCTGATCACCAAGACTGAAACCAACCCGTTCTTCGTGAAGATGAAGGAGGGCGCGCAGGCCAAGGCAACTGAGCTTGGCGTGAAGCTCCTCACTGGCGCTGGCGCTAAAGACGGCGACAATGAGGGCCAAGTCACCGCGATGGAGAACATGATCAACGCCGGTGCCAAGGGCATTCTGATCACGCCAAGTGACACCAAGGCCATCGTGCCCTCGATCGAGAAGGCGCGGGCAGCCGGGGTCGTCGTGATCGCCCTCGACACGGCAACCGATCCGCAGAGTGCCTCTGATGCGCTGTTCGCCACCGACAACTTCAAGGCCGGCGAACTGATCGGTCAATGGGCGGGCAAAAAGATGGCAGGCAAGACCCCTGTGATTGCCACCCTCGATCTTCAGCCCGGTATCACCGTTGGCGCCCAGCGTCACAACGGCTTCCTGCAGGGCATGGGTCTGGTTTCGGGAATCGCTGCTGACTCCACCGATCTGGCGACCTCCAAGGAAGTCGTCTGTGCTCAGGACACCCATGGTGACCAGACCGAGGGTCAGACCGCAATGGAGAACTGCTTGAGCAAGAACTCCGACATCAACTTGGTCTACACCATCAACGAGCCGGCCGCCTTTGGTGCTTACACCGCACTGAAGAACGCGGGCAAGGAGAAGGACGTGGTCATCGTTTCGGTTGACGGCGGCTGCCAGGGCGTTCAGGGTGTGGTTGACGGCAAGATCGCAGCCACCTCGCAGCAGTACCCACTGAAGATGGCTTCACTTGGCGTTGAAGCCATCGTGAACTACGCCAAGACCGGTACCAAGCCGACTGGCTACACCGACACCGGCGTCACGCTGATCACCGACAAGGCCCAGGCCGGGGTGGACAGCAAGGACTCCGCCTACGGCACAGCGAACTGCTGGGGCAACAAGTAATCAACGAGGTCTGGGTGGCGGCGAAGCCGACCGGCAGCGCCGCCACCTGGCACACAGAAAGGCACGACGAACCATGAGCTCAGCGCTGAGCCCGACGATCGACCGGCGTGCGGGCATCGCCAAGGTACTGTTCGGATCCCCAATCCTCGGCCCGCTGGCCGCTTTGCTAATGGCCAGCATTTTCTTCGCCATCATGAGCCCGCGGTTCCTTAGCGGCCCCAATTTTTCCCTGATCCTTCAGCAGGTCATGGTGGTGGGGGTGCTGGCCATCGGCCAAACGCTGGTCATCATCACCACCGGGATCGATCTGTCCAACGGCATGGTGATGGCGCTATCGGGAGTGCTGATGGCGAGCTTTGCCGCGCAGAAAGGTCTCAACCCGGTGCTGGCGGTCGCTTTGGGGCTGCTCGTGGCGGTGGGTTTCGGCCTCCTCAACGGAGCTCTGGTCACCGGGGTTGGGTTACCAGCCTTCATCGTGACTCTTGGGACGATGAACATCGCCTACGCGCTGACTCGGATTTACACCACCTCCACGGTCACCGGGCTGCCTAAGTCGTTGACCTTCTTGGGCGACACCTTCTATCTCGGCGGAACAGCCATCGCGTGGGGGACGGTCTTGATGGTGGTTCTGTATGCGATCACCTGGTTTGCACTGCGCTATACCGCCGCTGGCCGGTCAGTGTTCGCAGTGGGGGACAATATTGAGGCTGCGCGGCTGTCCGGCATCAACACCAAACGAGTGCTGATGGGTGTCTATGCCTTCGCTGGCTTGGCCTACGGAATCGCGGCCCTGCTGCTGGTGGCTCGCACCGGAGTCGGCGACCCGCAGGCCGGCCAGAACTCCAACCTCGACAGCATCACTGCGGTGGTGCTTGGTGGTACCAGCCTCTTTGGTGGGCGGGGCAGCATCGTCGGTACCTTGATCGGTGCGCTCATTGTGGGCGTATTCCGCAACGGCCTCCAGCTGATGGGTGTGGAGTCGACCTATCAGGTGTTGGTGACCGGCATCCTGGTCATCGCCGCAGTCTCAGTCGATCAGCTCACCCATCGCAAGTGATGTGGGCACAATGAGTGACCAGACTGCGTCCGCCCCGCTGCTGGAAATGCGTGGCATTGGCAAGAGCTTTCCTGGGGTGAAGGCGTTGGCCGGAGTGAACCTTCGGGTGCGAAGTGGGCAGGTACATGCGCTGCTCGGAGAAAACGGGGCGGGCAAATCGACCCTGATCAAGATCCTCTCCGGTGCCTACACTCGCGACGAAGGCGAGATCTTCGTCGATGGGGCCAAGGTGGACATCCGAAACCCGGGTGACGCCGAGCGGTTGGGCATCTCCACGATCTATCAGGAATTCAACCTCGCCCCGAACATGACGGTGGCAGAGAACATCTTCCTCGGTCACTTGCCCACCAAGCTTGGCAAAGTCGATTGGGCCCAGGCCCGCCAGCGCGCTCGTGAACTCCTGGACAGTCTCAACGTCTCGCTGCCAGTAGATGCCATCACCGGCAGGCTCTCGGTTGCTCAGCAACAAATGGTCGAGATCGCCAAAGCACTGAACCGAAACACTCGGATCCTGGTGATGGACGAACCTTCGGCCGTGCTCAGTGAACAAGATATTGAGCAGTTGTTCGCGGTGGTACGGCGGCTGCAAGCCGCTGGCATCGGCATCATCTATATCTCCCACCGACTGAAGGAGATCTTCGAGGTGGCTGACGAAGTGACGGTGCTCAAGGACGGCAGCTACATCGATACCCGAAAAGTGTCTGAGGTCAATCTGGACGACTTGGTGAGAATGATGATCGGCCGTGACCTCGCCGACGTCTACCCCAAACGCTCCGGAACACCCGGTGAGGTGGTGCTGGAGGTGTCGCAGTTGGCCCAAGCTCACCTGGTCAAGGATGTCTCCTTCACTGTCCGGGCTGGGGAGATCATCGGCTTCGCCGGGATCACCGGCTCGGGGCGCACTGAGGTTGCCCGGGTGCTCTTCGGGGCTGATCGGGCAACTGTTGGAGAGATGCACCTGTTCGGCAAGCCCTACCGACCCCGATCGCCGAGGGACGCCATTGATCGGGGAGTGGCATTGGTGACCGAGGACCGCAAGCGGCAAGGGCTGTTGTTGAAGCTGCAGGTGTTCTTCAACGTCACGGTGGCTGGACTCAATCGGCTCACCAAGCTCGGCCTTCTACAGCTTGGGCAGGAGAAGGCTTTAGTCGCCAAGTGGATTGAGAACCTTCGGATCAAGACCCCGTCACCGGAATTCATGGTGGTCAACATGAGCGGTGGCAATCAGCAGAAAGTGGTGCTGGCCCGCTGGCTCAGCCTGGGAATCAAGGTCTTCATTCTCGATGAGCCGACCCGCGGCATTGATGTGGGCAGCAAGTCGGAGATCTACCAAATCATGGCCGACCTGGCCGACCAGGGCGTAGCCATCATCATGATCTCCTCCGAACTGCCCGAGGTGCTGGGCATGAGCGACCGGGTCCTAGTGATGCGGGACGGCCGGATCGCTGCCGATTTGGGTAGGTCCGAAGCTACCGAGGAGCGAGTCATGCACTACGCCGTGGGCCGTTTGGACTCGGTATGAGCGAAGTCAACCTGATCGCGACAATGATTGTTGCGGCCGAGGTGCGGACTCAGATCAGCCAATTGCTTGGGGACTATGGCCGCCAGGTTCGCACCGAACCGGGCAACCTGCGGTTCGAGAGCTACCTTGACCGGGACCGCGGCGCGCTGGTGGTGGTGGAGCGCTATCGCGACGAGGCGGCGTTCAACGATCATCTGGCTCGGCCAGAGAATGCGGTGTTCAACGCCAGGCTTGGTGAGATATCGGGGGGCGAGTCGGTCCTGCAGATGCTCGAAGCGCTCAACTGAGCCAGGACGCGCCTAGTCGAGTCAGCCGAGAAACGGCAGCGTCAGGTCTTCTGAGCCCGATACTGAGTCGGCTGGGCCGCGGCCGGTCAACCAGGCCCAGATGGACGCATCGGAGCCGCTGATCTGAAGCGGTTCGTCGGTGCCCATACCTAGTTCGGCTTGCAGGTTGGTGGTGGTGATCGTCATGGCTGGCAGATTGGCCTCGCCAAGACGGAACAGCGCCCAACGCAGCAGCCATTCGGCCGCCTCAGGGTCGATCATCTCCGCAGTGAAACCGCAGTCGAGGTCGATCAGATGCACTTCGAGTTCGTGCAGTCGCGCCAGCGGCAGCGCCGCCAAAGGCAGCTCAGCGCCGTTGATGAGCACCAGCGGGGTCCAGTCCGAGACAGTGTCGATCGCGTTCTGCAAAGCTCCGGCAGCGGCGTCCAGATCGATCTGTAGTTCTAGACCGTTGCGGTCGGCGCCCAGCTCAAGGTTGGCTCGGCGTTCGGCAGCGCTGGGTAGCTCGGGTTGAGCACAGCCAGCGAACTGGGCGTTCAGAACGGCCCGGAAGTAATCGGCATTTCGAGCCAGATGAGTCGCGACGTGGGCCCGCGACCAGCCCGGCAAACGGGCGGGCTGATGCCACTCATCCTCGGTGAGGGCGATGGTGTAACCGAGCAGTCGCTGGGTTGCCTCGGTTTTCCACCGGTGCACATCCGCCACCGGAACCGGTCCGGGGTACAGACTCATGTAGGCAAACCTAAGGCCAAGCGCACCTGCGGGCCAACCGGGCCGCAGGAGAATGTCAGCGGCACCATCTAGCATGAACCGCGTGAATGACCGCCTGATCGTCCGTGGGGCTCGCGAGCACAACCTGCGCAACGTCAATCTCGATCTGCCCCGGGATTCGATGATCGTGTTCACTGGGCTGTCGGGTTCGGGCAAGTCGAGCCTGGCTTTCGACACGATCTTCGCCGAGGGCCAACGCCGCTATGTGGAGAGCCTGTCGGCCTATGCCCGCCAGTTCCTCGGCCAGATGGACAAGCCGGACGTCGACTTCATCGAAGGGTTGTCCCCGGCGGTCTCCATCGATCAGAAGTCGACGAGCCGAAACCCGCGCTCCACTGTCGGCACGATCACCGAGATCTACGACTATCTGCGGCTGCTGTACGCGCGCGCAGGCCAACCGCATTGCGTGGAATGTGGCGAACCGATCTCGCGGCAATCGCCGCAACAGATCGTCGACCGATTGATGGAACTGCCTGAGGGAACCCGCTTCCAGGTGTTGGCACCGGTGGTGCGGGGCCGCAAAGGTGAGTACGTCGACCTGTTCCGCCAGCTTGCCGGGCAAGGGCTCTCTCGAGTTCGGGTGGACGGTGAGCTCCACCAGCTGACCGCCCCACCGACGCTGGATAAGCAGAAGAAGCACTCCATCGAGGTGATCGTTGACCGGTTGACCGTCAAGGCGACGATGAAACGGCGACTCACTGATTCTGTTGAAACCGCCCTCGGTCTGGCCAGTGGCGTGCTGACCGTGGATTTCGTCGACAAGGCCGACTCAGATCCCCATCGGGAGCGGCACTTCTCCGAAAGGCTGGCCTGTCCCAACGGCCACGATGTGGCCATTGAGGAGTTGGAGCCGCGGCAGTTCTCGTTCAACGCTCCCTGGGGGGCCTGCCCGGCCTGCTCGGGCTTGGGCACCCGCATGGAAGTGGACGCCGAGCTGGTGGTGCCCGACACCGGAAAGAGTCTTGCCCAGGGGGCAATCGCCATCTGGACCACGCCCTATGTGGCTGGCTTCTTCCAGAACCTCTTCGCCGCGCTGGCCGCGCAGGAGGGCTTCAGCGTGGACACGCCATGGGAGAAGCTTTCCGAGCCCGTCCAACAGCTGCTGTTGATGGGGATTCCGGGGCAGGTAACCGTGCACAGCCTTTCGCGGCACGGCCGCGAACATACCTATCGGGCCAAATACGAAGGCGCGCTGCCCTATGTGCGGCGGCGGCACGCCGAAGCCGAATCCGACAACGCTCGGGAACGATACGCCGGCTACATGCGCGAGGTACCTTGCCTGACCTGCAACGGTGATCGACTCAAGCCGTCCTCACTGGCGGTGTCGGTGGGCGGCAAGAACATCGCTGAGGTGGCCAACCTGAGCATCTCCGAACTTGCGGTGTTCATGGGCGGGTTGCGGTTGGCCGAGCGTGAGGCCCGCATCGCCGAGCGGCTTGTGAAAGAGATCAACGAGCGACTCCGCTTCCTGCTGGACGTCGGCTTGGACTACCTCAGTTTGTCCCGCACCGCGGGCAGTCTTTCCGGCGGCGAGGCGCAACGCATTCGGCTGGCCACCCAGATCGGCTCGGGGCTGGTGGGAGTGTTGTACGTGCTTGATGAGCCATCGATCGGGCTGCACCAGCGCGACAACCATCGCCTGATCGAGACCCTGCTGCGGCTGAAACGGCTCGGCAACACCTTGATCGTGGTGGAGCATGACGAGGACACCATCAGGGCCGCCGATTGGGCCGTCGATATTGGCCCGGGCGCGGGGGAGCACGGCGGCGAAGTGGTGGTGTCCGGGCCGGTGTCCGAACTACTCGCGCACCCGACTTCATTGACCGGTGCCTACCTGACTGGGCGGCGACGGATTCCGATGCCGGCCACCAGGCGTCCGTCCACCGGCCATGCGGTGACGGTGCACGGGGCCACCGAGCACAATCTGCTCGACGTCACGGTTCGCTTCCCATTGGGGCAGTTCGTTGCGGTGACTGGAGTGTCTGGCTCGGGGAAGTCCTCATTGGTCAACAGCATCCTCTACACGGCTCTGTCCAAGAAGATCTATGGTTCCAAGGCGGTGCCCGGACGGCATCGCTCGATCACCGGGGCCGAGCACATCGACAAGAGCATTCACGTCGATCAATCGCCGATCGGGCGCACCCCGCGTTCGAACCCGGCCACCTACACCGGCGTCTTCGATCGGATCCGCAAACTCTTTGCCGAAACCGCCGAAGCGAAGGTGCGGGGCTATCAGCAGGGCAGGTTCTCCTTCAACGTGAAGGGTGGGCGCTGCGAGAACTGTGCCGGTGAGGGCACGATCAAGATCGAAATGAACTTCCTGCCCGATGTGTACGTGCCCTGCGAGGTCTGTCACGGCGCCCGGTACAACCGGGAAACCCTGGAGGTGCACTACAAGGGCAAGACGATCTCCGAAGTCCTCGACATGCCGATCGAGGAGGCGTTGGAGTTCTTCGCCCCGATCCAGGCCATCGCCAGGCACCTGCGCACGCTGGTTGATGTCGGGCTTGGCTACGTTCGCTTGGGCCAACCGGCCACGACCCTCTCTGGCGGCGAGGCGCAGCGGGTGAAGCTGGCCGCAGAACTGCAGAAGCGCTCGACGGGGCGCACTTTCTACGTCCTGGACGAACCCACTACCGGTCTGCACTTCGAAGACATCCGGAAGCTGTTGGAGGTGCTGCAGTCGCTGGTCGACAAGGGCAACACGGTGGTGGTGATCGAGCACAACCTCGACGTGATCAAGGCGGCTGACTGGGTGATCGACCTCGGCCCTGAGGGTGGCTCCCGCGGTGGTCTGGTGATTGCCGAAGGCACTCCCGAACAGGTAGCCGCCAATCCCGACTCCCACACCGGCAGCTTCCTGCGCCACGTGCTCGCCGACCACCGGCAAGTCAGCGGTCAACCAGACTTGTTGGTTAGCTGAAGGCGGACTCGGCCTCAGCTGATGGTGAGAGTGTCGCCCGACCTGGCCACGTTGGCCTTGCTTAGGGCCTTGGTTGCCGGTCCGGTGAGCACTGAGCCGTCGGTCAGGGAGTAGGTCGAGCCGTGGCGACCGCAGACGATCGCCGCGTCGCTAACCTGCTGCACCGGCAAGTTCTGATGAGTGCACAGATAGCCGAAGGCCTCGAACTGGCCGGCCGTGGGTTGAGTGATCACGAACTGTCCGACGATCTTGCCTGATCCAACCGGGATTTCGGCGGCCTTAATCGACACCGGGCCGCTGCTGTTGCCGGCGCTGCCGGGGGCGGTGGAACAGCCAAGGCAGAAGGCGAGGGTTGATCCCCCTACGGCGATCAGTGCGGTGCGACGTGAGAGCTGAGCTTCGGTCATTGGGAACCTCCAAGGCTTGTAATCGGCATGCTAGGCGGGCTTGGGCGCGAGGCGACGTCCCAAGGGGTAGGTGTGCTGAGTGGGCGGGATCGGCAGCGGGCGGCCTCGATTGTCGGTGGGGTTATCTATGCTGACTTCGTGTTGAAGGACGTTCCTCGTGGCTGACCCGGCCAGTTACCGTCCCGCGCCCGGCACTATCCCCACTGGGCCGGGTGTTTATCGGTTCAGCGACGCCGAGGGACGGGTCGTCTATGTCGGCAAGGCGATCAACCTGCGCCAGCGACTCAGTTCGTATTTCGCCGACCCGGCAGCGTTGCACTTCCGCACCCAAACCATGGTTCGCACCGCTGCTGCCGTGGATTGGACGCTGGTTCGCAATGAACTTGAGGCGCTACAACTCGAATACACCTGGATTAAGCAGTACGACCCGCGGTTCAACATCAAATACCGCGACGACAAGTCCTATCCCTGGGTCGCGGTCACCTGGGGTGAGGAGTTCCCGCGCGTCTACGTCGGGCGCGGACCCAAACGCAAGCAGAACCGTTACTACGGTCCGTACGCCCAGGCTTGGGCCATTCGTCAGACCTTGGACTCGTTGTTGCGGGTGTTCCCGATGCGCTCGTGCACCCAAGGTGTGTTCAACAGCGCCAAGTCCTCAGGGAGACCGTGCCTGCTCGGGTACATCGGCAAGTGCGCTGCGCCGTGTGTTGGCCGAGTGAATGCCGAGGATCACCGTGAACTTGTCGAAGGGGTCTGCGAATTCCTGGCTGGTCGCACCGCTGGGCTGATCAAACGCTTGGAGACGGAAATGTTCGTCGCCTCGGCCAAGCAGGAGTTTGAGCGAGCCGGGGGGTTGCGCGATCAGCTGGGCGCGCTCAAGCAGGCCTCGGAGCAAAATGCGATCGTGCTCGGCGACGGCACCGATGCCGACGTGGTTGCCCTGGCGACCGATCCGCTGGAGGTGGCAATTCAGGTCTTCCACGTTCGTGACGGCCGGATCCGCGGTGAGCGGGCTTGGGTGGCCGAGCGCAGCGACGACGCTGACGAGGGTGAGTTGTTGGAGCAGTTCCTGCTGCAGCTGTATGGCGATACCGCTCAGAGCGTGCCGCCGTTGGTGTTGTTGCCTCGACTGCCCGCAACCGGTGAGGTGCTCAGCCAGCTGCTCACCGAGGAGCGTGGCACCAAGGTGCGGCTGCGGGTGCCGAAGCGTGGCGACAAGGCCGCCCTGTTGGAGACCGCTGGCCGAAACGCTGCCGACGTGTTGGCCTTGCACAAGTTGCGTCGCTCCAGCGACCTTTCCACCCGAAGCCGGGCGCTGGAAGAACTCCAGGTGGCCCTCGATTTACCCCAGGCGCCGCTGCGCATCGAGTGCTACGACATCTCCCACACCCAAGGCACTGAGGTGGTGGCCTCGATGGTGGTGTTTGAGGACGGTCTGGCCCGCAAGAGCGAGTACCGGCGGTTCGTGATCCGTACCGTCGAAGGCTCCAATGACGTGGGCGCGATGCGCGAGGTGATCACTCGTCGCTTCCGCCGACTCCTAGAGGAGCGCGCCGATGACGAAAAGACCGATGGGCCGCTGCTGATCGATCCGACCACCGGTGCGCCACGGAAGTTCGCCTACCTGCCGGCGCTGGTGGTGGTCGACGGGGGTGCGCCCCAGGTAACGGCTGCGGCTCGGGCAATGGCTGATCTGGGCATCACCGATGTGGCGCTTTGCGGTCTGGCCAAGCGACTGGAGGAGGTCTGGCTGCCAACCCAGGAGTACCCGCTGATCCTGCCTCGGGCCAGCGAGGCGCTTTACCTGCTGCAACGGGTACGTGATGAAGCCCACCGCTTCGCCATCACCCATCACCGTGGACGCCGCAGCGCCGCAATGCTCGATTCGGTGCTCGACGACGTTGCGGGGCTGGGGGAGTTGCGCCGCAAGGCATTGCTGAAGTATTTCGGTTCGCTGCGAAAGCTACGCAAGGCCACCATCGCCGAGCTAGCCGAGGTCCCGGGCATCGGGCCAGCCACTGCGGCGGCCATTTTCGCCGCCTTGGCCGCCCAGGAGCCGGAGTTGGGCGTGAATCTGGCCACGGGTGAAGTGATTCAGGACTGATCGGGCCCGGCGAAGGGAATAATGGCGCCATGACCGAGTCTGTCGCCGCTGTGCGCCTGCTGGTGATCACTGGACTGTCAGGTGCGGGCCGACGTACCGCCGGGCACACCCTGGAAGATCTGGGTTGGTTCGTCGTGGACAACCTTCCCCCCAGCCTGCTGCCGAAACTGATCGGCGTCTGCCGAGAGCGCGGCTTCGGACGAGTCGCGGTCGTCCTCGACGTTCGCTCACGAGCCGAATTCGACCAGTTGCCGGGCGCCTACGCCGCTCTGGACGAGCAACAGGTCGTGCGTGAAGTGCTCTACCTTGAAGCCAGCGACGAAGTGATCGTGCGTCGCCAGGAGTCGGTGCGCCGGCCACTTCCGTTGCAGGGCTCCGGACGGCTGCTGGACGGGGTGAATCGCGAGCGGAAGATGCTCGCCGAACTCCGGGCAGATGCCGATCTGGTGATCGACACCACCTCGATCAACATCCACCAGCTTTCAGCACGGGTGGCCAAGGCGTTCGCGGCAGATCAGGTTGGTGGTCTTCGCTTCACGTTGATGTCCTTTGGCTTCAAGCACGGCATCCCGATCGACGCCGACCTGGTGCTGGACGTTCGCTTCCTGCCCAATCCGCATTGGGTGCCAGCGCTGCGTGCGCAGACGGGATTGTCCAAACCGGTCTCGGGTTACGTCCTGGGTCAGCCTGGCGCGGAGGAGTTCGTTACCAAGGTGACTGAACTGATCGAGCTGATCGCTCCCGGCTATCTGCGGGAAGGCAAGCGGCATGCGACGGTGGCGATCGGCTGTACCGGCGGGAAGCATCGCTCGACCGCGATTGCTGAGGAACTTGGCCGTCGACTTAGCGCCAACGGGCAGGTGGTCGGGGTGATCCACCGCGATCTGGGCCTCGAATGAATCCGTTCAACCCGCTGCCAGCGGTGGTCGCTCTCGGGGGTGGCCATGGCTTGTCAGCAAGCCTGAGCGCGCTACGTCAACTAACCCCCAGGCTCACAGCCATCGTCACGGTCGCCGATGACGGTGGCTCCTCGGGCCGGTTGCGCGACGAGTTCCCGATCCTGCCGCCCGGTGATCTGCGGATGGCCCTGGCTGCGCTCTGTGGCGACGACGAGGTGGGCCGGGCCTGGGCCGCGGTGCTGCAGTCGAGATTCCCCGGGGACGGGCCGCTGGGCGGCCATTCAATCGGGAACCTCTTGATCGCCGGCCTTTGGCAGCAGCTTTCCGACCCGGTGGCCGGGTTGGACATGGTGGCGGCAATGCTCAATGTGGAGGGACGGGTGCTACCGATGGCAGCCGTGCCTCTGGTGATCGAGGCCGAGGTGATCGGTGCTGATCCGTCCAGTCCCGACGAGCGCACTCTGGTTGTCGGCCAGGAAGAGGTCGCGTTGGCCACCGGCGACATCGCCAACGTCCGGCTGGTGCCAGCAAACCCGCCAGCGGTAGCCGAGGCGTTGGCGGCAGTGGCCACCGCTGACTACATCGTCCTGGGACCGGGCTCTTGGTATTCCTCAGTGATCCCACATCTGCTGGTGCCAGAGTTGGCTAGGGCGATCGAGACCAGTCAGGCCCGCCGTATTCTCACCTTGAACCTGGTGCCGACCGCAGATGAGACCCCGGCCTACACCGCGTCTCGGCACATCGAGGTGCTTGCCGAGCATGCTCCCGGGCTCCGGCTGGACGCAGTCGTGGCTGATCCAAGCTTCGCCGATGGTGATACTCACCTCGCCACTTTCGTCGCCTCTCTCGGTGCGAAATTGGTGGTGGCGCCAGTGCGGATGCGCGACGGTTCAGCCCGGCATGACCCGCATCTTCTAGCCTCGGTCTACGCCGGGATCATGGGTCTGTAGGCTATGGCCGACCCCGACCAGCAAAGCCAGGAAGGCAGCCGAAGACGATGGCAATGACGCAGCAGGTGAAGGCCGAGTTGGCCACTCTTGAAGTGACCAAACCCGAGCTGCGTAAGGCTGAGGTGGCTTCCCTGCTGCGATTCGCTAACGGTCTGCACATCGCTGGCGGCCGGATAGTGGTTGAGGCCGAGCTGGACACCGGTGGCGCGGCCCGTCGGGTCCGCACCGCGATCGCCGAGCTTTTTGGTTTCACTTCAGATTTCGTCGTGATCACCGGCAGTGGCCTGCGTCGCGGCACGCGTTATGTGGTTCGCCTGATCAAGGACGGCGAATCGCTGGCCCGCCAAACTGGTCTGATTGATCAGCGCGGACGTCCGGTGCGCGGGCTGCCCGTCCAGGTGGTCGGGGGCGGTATGGAGGTTTCGGTGGCAGCCTGGCGCGGAGCCTTTCTCGCCCACGGATCGCTGACTGAGCCGGGACGATCGATGGCTTTGGAGGTCACCTGCCCGGGCTCGGAGGCCGCATTGGCCCTAGTGGGGGCCGCTCGGCGGATGGGCATTGGCGCTAAGGCGCGTGAGGTCCGCGGCGTTGATCGGGTGGTGATCCGCGATGGCGATGCCATCGCAGCGATGCTCACCCGAATGGGAGCGCATGAATCCGTACTGGCCTGGGAGGATCGTCGACTGCGCCGGGAAGTGCGGGCCTCGGCCAATCGGTTGGCGAACTTCGACGATGCGAATCTGCGCCGATCTGCGCGCGCGGCCGTGGCTGCGGGGGCTCGGGTCAAGCGGGCTTTGGAGATCCTCGGCGACGACGTGCCCGAACACCTGTTGGTGGCCGGACGGCTTCGGCTGGAGCACAAGCAGGCCAGTCTTGAGGAACTCGGCGGCCTGCACGTCCCGCCCCTTACCAAAGACGCGGTGGCTGGGCGGATCCGGCGACTGCTCGCCACGGCCGACAAACGCGCATCTGACCTGGGCATCCCGAACACCGAAGCAGTGCTTAGTCCCGACATGTTAGACGACCGCGACTGAACCGTAAGACGGTTTGCGGAAACCAAGCGGCCCTCGCTCAAGCCGGTAGGGTAGGGACGTATCTGGTTGGACCGCCTCCTGCGCCACCGGGACAACGTAAACCGAAGGAGATTTACTCGATATGACCGTCAAGGTAGGCATCAACGGCTTCGGACGAATCGGCCGCAACTACTTCCGCGCAATGGTCGCCGCTGGCGCTGACCTCGAAGTAGTCGCAGTCAACGATCTGACCGACAACAAGACTCTGGCCAATCTGCTGAAGTACGACTCGATCCTGGGGCGCTTCCCCGGTGAAGTCACCGCAGACGAGACCGCGCTCTACGTGGACGGCAAGGAGATCAAGGCATTCGCCGAGCGCGATCCGGCCAATCTGCCCTGGGGCGAGCTCGGCGTCGACATTGTGATCGAGTCGACCGGATTCTTCACTGACGCCACCAAGGCCAAGGCTCACCTCGATGCGGGCGCGAAGAAGGTGCTGATCTCAGCACCGGCGAAGAACGAAGACATCACCATCGTGATGGGTGTGAACCACGAGCTGTATGACCCGGCCGTGCACAACATCATTTCCAACGCCTCCTGCACCACCAACTGCCTGGCCCCGATGGCCAAGGCGTTGAACGACGGCATCGGCATCGTCAAGGGCCTGATGACCACTATTCACGCCTACACCCAGGACCAGAACCTGCAGGACGCCCCGCATTCGGATCTGCGTCGCGCTCGCGCTGCTGCCCTGAACATCGTCCCGACCACCACCGGTGCGGCCAAGGCTGTCGCCCTGGTGTTGCCGGAGTTGAAGGGCAAGCTGGACGGCTATGCGCTGCGGGTGCCGGTTCCGACCGGCTCTGTCGTTGACCTCAGCTTCGAGGCCGCTCGCGAGACCACCGTTGAGGAGATCAACGCGATCGTCAAGGCTGCTGCCGAAGGCCCGCTGAAGGGCATTCTGGAGTACAACACCGATCCGATCGTCAGCAAGGACATCGAGACCTACCCGCTGTCCAGCATCTTCGATGCGCCGCTGACCAAGGTCATCGGCAACCAGGTGAAGGTTGTGGCCTGGTACGACAACGAGTGGGGCTACTCCAACCGGCTGGTCGACCTGACCGTGCTGGTGGGCTCGAAGCTCTGACCCTTTAAACCCAAAACACTCACGACTGGGCCGGCTCGCGGATTCGCGGGTCGGCCCGGCGTGGCTCAAGCCCAAAAAATGGAGAAAGGCTGGACTCGTGAAGTCTGTTGACGATCTCGGAGACCTGCGTGGCCAGCGGGTACTGATCCGCTGTGATTTCAATGTGCCGCTGGACGGCGAGACCATCACTGATGATGGTCGCATTAAGGCGGCACTGCCGACCCTGACCAAGCTCCGCGATGGCGGCGCCAGGGTGGTCGTGATGGCTCACCTGGGCCGTCCCAAGGGCAAGGTCAAGCCGGAGTATTCGTTGGCTCCGGTGGCCAAGCGCCTTGCCGAGCTGATCGGTTCGCCGGTGACCCTGGCTGACGACGTCGTCGGCGAGAGTGCCCAGGCTGCGGTGGCAGCACTGGCTGACGGCGAAATCGCGCTGTTGGAAAATGTGCGCTACGAACCGGCAGAAGAATCCAAGGACGAAGCTGAGCGCGCCGCGCTGGCCGCCAAGTACGCAGCTCTGGGCGACGTATTCGTCTCCGACGGGTTCGGCGTGGTGCACCGCAAGCAAGCCTCCGTCTACGACGTGGCCAAGCTGTTGCCCAACGCCGCAGGCTACCTGGTGGCCAAAGAGGTGGAGGTGCTGAAGAAGCTGACCGTCACCCCAGAGCGTCCCTACGTCGTGGTGCTGGGCGGGGCGAAGGTGGCCGACAAGTTGGCCGTCATCGACAACCTGCTGCAGGCCGCAGACACGCTCATTGTCGGCGGCGGGATGGCCTACACCTTCCTGAAGTCGAAGGGCTACGAGGTGGGCACCTCGCTGCTTGACGCCGAAAAGGTCGAAGCGGTCGCCGGCTACCTGGCGCAGGCCGAAGAGTTGGGCAAGCAACTCCTGTTGCCAACCGATGTGGTGGTTTCGCCGGCCTTCGGGCCCGAGGGTCCGGCTACCGTAGTTGCGGCGGACGCAATCCCGGCAGATCAGATGGGCTTGGACATTGGCCCGGATACCCGAGCGGCGTTCGCTGCGGCGATCCATGGCGCCAAGACCATCTTCTGGAACGGGCCGATGGGCGTGTTCGAGATGGAGCTGTTCGCAGCTGGCACCGAGGCGGTTGCCAAGGCCCTCACCGAAACTGCGGGCTTCACCGTGGTCGGTGGCGGCGATTCGGCCGCCGCCGTGCGTCAGCTCGGTTTTGCCGATGAAGCCTTCGGTCACATCTCGACCGGCGGCGGCGCGTCTCTGGAATACCTGGAGGGCAAAGAACTGCCCGGCCTGGCCGTATTGGAAGAGGGGAACTGACATGGCACGCACACCGCTGATGGCTGGCAACTGGAAGATGAACCTCAACCACGTTGAGGCCACCGGTCTGGTGCAGAAACTGGCCTGGACGTTGAAGGACGTTCGCTACGACGAGACGAAGTCGGAAGCGGCGGTAATCGTCCCGTTCACCGACCTGCGCTCGGTGCAGACCATCATCGAAGGCGACAAGCTGCCGCTGAAGTGGGGGGCCCAGGACGTGTCAGTGCACGCCGCTGGTGCCTACACCGGCGAAATCTCGGCCGAGATGCTGGCCAAGCTCAACTGCGCCTACGTAGTGGTGGGCCATTCCGAGCGCCGGGAGTACCACGGTGAAACCGATGCACTCATCGGAGAGAAGGCCAAAGCCGTCTTCGCCGCCGGCATGACGCCGATCATCTGCTGTGGCGAAGTGCTGGAAATCCGCAAAGAGGGCATCCACGTGCCGCATGTCCTAGCCCAAGTGAAGGACTGTCTGGCCCCGCTGAGCGCCGAGCAGGTGGCGGCGGCAGTGATCGCCTACGAACCGGTGTGGGCGATCGGCACGGGCGAGGTGGCGACCCCTGAGGATGCCCAGGAAGTGTGTGGCGCGATCCGCAGCTATGTAGCCGAGGCTTTTGGTGCGGTTGCAGCTGAGGCTGTCCGGATCCAGTACGGCGGCTCGGTCAAGGCCAGCAATGTGGTCGAGATCATGGCTAAGCCCGATGTGGACGGCGCTCTGGTCGGTGGCGCAAGCCTCAACGCCGACGAGTTCGCCAAGATTGTGATGTTCTATTCCGTCAACGGCTGACGCCGCCTGGGCCAGGACCGGCCTCTCCGAGCCGCGCTGCGGTTGCGGCGGGGCCGGTCAGCCCCGCCACAGAGCCGAATCGGTTGGCGGCCCCGTCGGGGCGTTTGGCCGATACTTGGCTCGATCCGAGAGGCGTTTCGGCCGATCGGGGTAACCTGAGTTAGGATTCTCGACGTGATTGCACTAACGATGACCTGGCCGATCATGACCCTCTCGGTGGTGCTCATCCTTACCAGCATCGTGCTTGCTCTATTCATCCTGCTCCACAAGAGCCGCGGTGGTGGCATGTCCGACCTGTTCGGTGGCGGCATGTCCACCGGGATGGGTGGCACCTCGGTGGCGGAGCGGAATCTGGATCGATTGACCATCATCATTGGGGTGCTCTGGCTGGCCGCCATTATCGGTCTGCTGGTGTTGTATCGGTACTTTCCCGAACTCGGGACGCTTGGATGAGGCCTAGCCTCAACTTTATAAGGGAGCACTCAGTTGGTTGGTGGTAGTGCCATCCGGGGCAGCAGGGTCGGTGCTGGGCCGATGGGCGAGGCAGA
The DNA here is from genome assembly GCA_013791955.1 of Propionicimonas sp. Taxonomy (GTDB): domain Bacteria; phylum Actinomycetota; class Actinomycetes; order Propionibacteriales; family Propionibacteriaceae; genus Propionicimonas. Next base: position 1,325,492 of record VMSW01000007.1, on the reverse strand, counting down.
ACGCGGCGACGCGGCCCCTCGTCTTTATGTCTCCTATTTTTGCGCGAACCGGCACGAGACTCGTCCGGCCTTCGCAGCTGAAGCGGTAGTTCCAGAAACTTGGGATTGCCCGCGTTGTGGTCTTCCGGCGAACCTGGATTCGGAGAACCCGCCGCCGCCGCCAAAGATCCAGCCTTACAAGACCCACCTGGCCTACGTGAAGGAACGCCGCACCGATGATGAAGCGGTGGCGATCCTGGCCGAGGCATTGGAGTCGTTGCGCGCTAGGCGCGCATCAGGCGAAGTCATTTACTGAGCTCGGTGCCGGCGGGACCGTCGGCACCCTGCTCGGAACCGGCTACAGACTGCACTCGAAGTAGGGCAGCTCGGCCGCAGATTCCTCGTCCAACAGCCAAAGGGTTCGATCCCGGCCGGTCACTCGACCGGCCGGCAGCTCGGTGTCGCCGCCGATGGCTCGCGCCACTGAGCCGGCCTTGTCAGCGCCAGGCACCAACAGCCAAACCTGAGCCGAAGTATTGATCCGAGCGATCGTGAGGCTAATGCGCTCCGGTGGCGGCTTGGGCGCATCACTGACCCCAATCACCGGTTGGTTGGTGGTCTCGCTGGACGGGTGGTTGGGGAAGATCGAGGCCACGTGGCCGTCCGGCCCCATACCGAGAAGGCAGAGGTCGAAGACGGTGTCACCCAGCTCCTTGGCATAGGTCGCAGCTGAGGCGGCGGCATCGACGGTTCCGTCGGCGCTCGGCATTGGGTGGGTGTGGGCCGGATCGATCGGGAACGCGCTGGCGAGGAGGGCTAGCGCCGGCCCAGCGTTGCGTTCGGGGTCTTCGGTGGGCAGGAAGCGCTCATCGGACCACCAAAGCTCCAAACGGGAGGTGTCCAAGTCTGAGGACGGGACCAGCTTGCTGAACTCGGCGTAGGTCGCCATCGCGATTCGGCCACCGGCCAGACATACCTGTGGGGTGTGCCCGTCGGCCTGGAGTGCTACCAAGGTGGTGAGCAGTCGATTGGCGGCCCGGACAGCGAGGTCGTCGGCGTCCTCGTGGCGTACCACCTGCACCATTGGCATGGTCATTTGGTCAACTCCACCTCGCCGCTACTGGTTCGATCATCAAACCAGAACCGCCATGCTATCTGCTCGCTGGTAGGGGTAGTCCAATCCGTGGCCGGATGCCTGTGGCACAGCAACGATTAGCTGCCCAGCCTCTGGCGGGAGACTGGGCAGCAGCATCGGTACTGATCAAGCGATCCATCGCGGGGGTAAGCGGGTACCCACGGGTTGTACCGGGAGCGAGCGGGCATCAGAGCCGGCGCAGATTAGCCGAACCATTCACTGATCTTCCGCTGGAGTTCGTCTTCGAAGGAGTTGTCGTCGTGTTTACGGGCGATCCAAGCGGTGAAATTGCCACCGGACAGCGCGTCCAACTCGGCGCGGCAGGCGTCCGGCTCGCGAACTGCCCGCAGGAGCAGCTTCTCGGCCTCGGCGCTATTCCGCCAGAAGAAGGGGTAACCCTCCGGCACCAAGGCCCGGGCCCAGCTGGTATCAGGCAGGATCCCCACCACACCGGCTGCCATCGCCTCGACGTACTCCAAGCCGTAGGACTCCTCGGTGGCGGTGGCCAGGAAGGCTGTGGTTGCGGCCAGTGCCTCCCAGTAGGACACCCGAGTCGCGGTGAGTGGACCGGCCCAGACCCAGTCCTTTTGGGACAGGGTCATGGCTAGTTCGGAGACCAGATGCGACTCGTGCAGCCGCATCGAGACCCGCAGCGGCACTTGGCGATGCACCTTCTCCACGATCTCCATGAACAGCTTGGGGCGCTTCCGCTCGGAGAGGTAGATCGCCGGATAGAGGACGACCGGGAACTCGGTGTGTCGACGTGGTTGAACGTGTTCGACGGTGAAGCCGAGGTTCGCCCAACCCACCTTGGCCTTCTCAGCGACCGCTGGCACCGTCCAGCGTCGGACGGTCTCGCGCACCGCCAGCGCCGTGCGCTCGGAGTTGGCGAAGGTCGGGAACAGGGCGAAGCTGAGCGCTTCGATCAGCTGGGGCACCTGATCGGCGTAGTTGGTGGTGGGCCCCCACTGGAAGTTCATCACCGCTGGGGATTCGCCGTGTTCGCGCAGAGTGCGCCACACCCGAGTGGAGTCCAACACGTCGAGGTTGATCACCAAGGTGGTGTCGGTTTCGACGAAGTCGACACCCATCAAATCGAAGCCATTGCAGCGGCGCTGTCCAGGGCCGATCAGGATCGGGTTTTTGGACAGATGTAGCAGCCGTCGCACCAGGGTGGCCCCGGCATCGTGGCCGCCGACACTACCGTCAGCGTCCAGCTGAACCTGGTCCCATTTGATCGCCAGCCGTCTCATCGCTGCTCACCAGCCTTTGCAAGGTCGTCTTGGGGTTTGGGGGTGAGATCCGGGTTGGTGGATCTCGGAGTCGCCGTCAGGGGTGCGGGCGACGACAAGGGTCCGGGTTCGAGAGGTTCAGCCGGCAGGCCTTGAGCCTCGCCGACCCCACCCCTGATCCGCATGCCGTAGAAGGAGCGGTAGACGAAGTAGGCCGAGGCCAGGAAGAATGCCGCAGCCAACACCTGCACCAGCAACTGCGAGCCCTGCGCGCTCAGGCTAACTGCCAACTCCACGGCCAGCAGGCCGAACAAGGTGGTGAACTTGATCACGGGATTCAGTGCCACCGAAGAGGTGTCCTTGTAAGGGTCGCCCACGGTGTCGCCGACGATGGTGGCGTCATGTAGGGCGGTGCCCTTGGCGTGCAGGTCGACTTCGACGATCTTTTTGGCGTTGTCCCAGGCGCCGCCGGCATTGGCCATGAAGATCGCTTGATAGAGACCGAAGATCGCGATCGAGATCAGGTAGCCGATGAAGAAGTACGGCTCCACGAAGGCGAACGCCAGGGTGGCGAAGAAGATGCCCAAGAAGATGTTGAGCATGCCCTTCTGCGCGTACTGGGTGCAGATCTCGACCACCTTGCTGGAGTCGGCTTCTGAGGCTCTGGTGGCCCCGTCGTCGAGTTTGATGTTGGCCTTGATGAACTCAACGGCCCGGTAGGCACCGGTGGTCACCGCCTGAATGGAGGCACCGGTGAACCAGTAGATGACTGCGCCGCCGGAGATCAGACCGAGCAGGAACGGCGGGTGCAGCAGGGAGAGGTTCGCCATGTTTTGGGTTAGCCCTGAGGTCAACGCCATCACGATGGAGAAGATCATGGTGGTCGCGCCGACTACTGCGGTGCCGATCAGCACTGGTTTGGCGGTGGCCTTGAAGGTGTTGCCCGCGCCGTCGTTCTCCTCCAGCATCTGCTTGCCCGCTTTCCAGGCCGGCTTGATGTTGAAGTCCCGCTCCAGCTCTTCGTCGATCCCGTCCACCTCTTCGATCAGGGACAGCTCATAGACGCTCTGGGCGTTGTCGGTCACTGGGCCGTAGGAATCGACGGCGATCGTTACCGGGCCCATGCCCAGGAAGCCGAAGGCCACCAAGCCGAAGGCAAACACCGCCGGCGCGATCATCAGCCCTTCCATGCCCTCGCCAAGTTGGCTGATGCCGAAAGCTGCCGCCATCAGGGACACGATCGCCATGCCGAGCCAGTAGGCGGAGAAGTTGCCGGCGACTAGACCCGAAAGGATGTTCAGGCTGGGGCCGCCTTCACGCGAGGACTTCACGACTTCGCGCACGTGTTTGGACGAAGTGGAAGTGAAGACCTTCACCAACTCCGGAATGAGGGCGCCAGCCAAGGTGCCACACGAAACGATGGTGGCCAGCTTCCACCACATTCCATCGGCATCGCCGGTCAGGTTGCCCAGCATCAAATACGAGCTGAGGTAGGTGAGGACGATCGAGGTGATTGAGGTGAGCCAAACCAGCTGGGTCAGAGGCTGCTCGAAATCCATCCGCTTGGCGTCGCGGTAGCGCTGAGTAACCAGCACGTCGTTGATCAGGTAGGACGCGGCTGATGCGATGAGCATCACGGCGCGAACGGTGAAGATCCAGACCAGCAGGGTGGCCTGCATTGCCGGATCGTGGACGCCAAGCAGGATGAAGGTGATCAGGGCGACGCCGGTGACGCCGTAGGTCTCGAACCCGTCGGCCGAGGGCCCCACTGAGTCGCCAGCGTTGTCGCCAACGCAGTCGGCGATCACGCCGGGGTTGCGGGCGTCGTCCTCTTTGATCTTGAACACGATCTTCATCAGGTCCGAGCCGATGTCAGCGATCTTGGTGAAGATGCCGCCAGCGATCCGCAGGGCGGAAGCGCCAAGGGACTCACCGATCGCGAAGCCGATGAAGCACGCGCCAGCCAGGTCGGCAGGCAGGAACAGCAGGATGATCAGCATCATCATCAGTTCGGTGGAGATCAGCACCATGCCGATGCTCATGCCCGAACGCATCGGGATTCGGTGCACCGGTAGCGGCTTGCCCCCAAGGGCGGCGAAGGCCGTGCGGGAGTTGGCGAAGGTGTTGACCCGGATGCCGTACCACGCGACGCCGTAGGAGCCAGCCATGCCGATGACGGCGAACAGCAAAACGATCGCCACTCGGTCCCAGCTCAGGCCGGCCAGGAACTTGAAGTAGACCAAGATGACCGTGCCGATGAAGGCGAACAGGATCAGCAGGAATTTGCCCTGTTGATAGAGGTAGGTCTTGCAGGTGGCATAGATGAGCTCGGAGATCTCGCGCATCGAGTTGTGGACCGGCAGCTGCTTCAACGCCCGGTAGCTGACCAGTCCGAAGACCAGCCCGCCCAGGCAGACCATCAGGCCAGCCAGCAGTAGGGTGCGGCCGTCAACGGCGCCAAAGAAGGTGGTGGCGCCCAGATCGGGCAGTTTCAGGTTCACCTCGGAGGTGTGTCCGGGGCTGCCGCCACCTCCGGAGCCGCTGGCACAGCCAGCCACGCTCAAGGTGGTCAGTACCCCGATGGCGGTGAGGCCAGTTCTGGGGCTGATTCGGCTGGGACGCTGGGCGTCCTGCGGGTCTTGCTTCCTACTCACTTCTGCTTCCTTGCACGAGTTGGAGGACCGCTGTCTGGTCGACTTTGACAAGACAATCCAATGACGTAACAAACTTCGGTTCCACTTTACGCCCATCGGTGATCTGCTGCATGCGGCGGGCAGAAACTTGGGCGCAGTGTCTCGCTCGCTGGGACGGTGTGGCCGCTAGTTGACCACGGTTCCGCCGCCTGAGGGTTACGACTGTGTGAAGCCGCATGGATGGGGGATTTGACGGCCAGCGCAATTAGGTCAGAATGGTGTTGTGAAAAGCGAGACACTCGAGAGCCCGGTGGCTGAGGCGCAGGCTGCGGCCGACGCTTCCACCCGTAGCCGGGTCTCGCGCTCGATCCTGCAACACGGCCCATCGACCGCGAACGACTTGGCGCTGCGCCTCGGATTGACGCCGGCGGCAGTGCGTCGGCACCTCTCGGTGCTGTCGGATTCGGGTCAGGTGACCAGCCGTCAGCAGCGGATCTATGGCCCGCGTGGACGGGGCCGTCCGGCCAAAGTGTTCGAACTTACTGACTCCGGTCGCGGCATCTTTTACCAGGCCTACGATCGCTTGGCCAATGACGCCTTGCACTACCTCTACCACTTGGGTGGAGACCAGGCAGTGGAGAGGTTCGCTGCCAGCATCTCTGAGCCGATCACCCTGCGCTTCGAGGAACTGCTTCCGGAATACGACAGCAGGGCAGAAGCGTTGGTGGAAGCGCTGACCGCAGAAGGTTTTGTGGCTTCGTTGAAGCCACTGTCGACCGGGGTTCAGTTGTGTCAGTTTCACTGTCCGTTCGCCCACGTAGCAACTGAGTTCCCCCAGTTGTGTGAGGCCGAGACCAAGGCCTTCGCCAAGTTGCTCGGCTCGCACGTGCAGCGGCTGGCCACCATCGCCCACGGCGACGGGGTGTGCACCACCCACGTGCCGCGACCGGTTCACCCGGCCGGCGCAGAGCCCGAAAGGAAGACGGTATGACCGCTATTACCCCGTCCGCTCCCGGTCTGGGAGCCACCCAGGAACAGCATCTGGACGCCCTCGGCGCCTATCAGTACGGCTGGCATGACTCAGACGCGGCCGGCATTTCGGCTCAACGAGGGCTCAACGAAGGCGTGGTGCGCCGGATCTCGGCGCTGAAGAGCGAGCCGGAATGGATGCTTGAGCTGCGGCTGAAGTCGCTGCGGATGTTCGAGCGCAAGCCAATGCCGACCTGGGGTGCCGACCTCAGCGGTATCGACTTCGACAACATCAAGTATTTCGTCCGCTCGACCGAGAAGCAGGCCCAAACCTGGGACGACCTGCCCGATGACATCAAGCGCACCTATGACCGGCTGGGTATCCCCGAGGCCGAGAAGGCCCGGTTGGTCTCCGGCGTGGCCGCCCAATACGAATCTGAGGTCGTCTACCACAAGATCAACGAGGAGTTGGAGCGCCAAGGCGTCATCTTCCTCGACACCGACACCGCGCTGAAGGAGCACCCGGAGCTATTCCGGGAGTACTTCACCTCGGTGGTACCGGTGGGCGATAACAAGTTCTCTGCGCTCAACACTGCGGTCTGGTCGGGCGGCTCGTTCATCTACGTTCCCAAGGGCGTGCATGTCTCGATTCCGCTGCAGGCCTATTTCCGAATCAACACCGAGAACATGGGCCAGTTCGAGCGCACCTTGATCATCGCTGACGAGGGCTCGCATGTGCACTACGTCGAGGGCTGCACGGCGCCGATCTACAAGTCCGACTCGCTGCACTCGGCGGTGGTGGAGATCATCGTCAAGAAGAACGCCACCGTGCGCTACACCACCATCCAGAACTGGTCGACGAATGTGTACAACCTAGTCACCAAGCGGACCACGGTGGAGGCTGGCGGAACCATGGAGTGGGTCGATGGCAACATCGGCTCGAAGGTCACCATGAAGTACCCGGCGGTCTACTTGATGGGGGAGCACGCCCGTGGCGAGACCCTCAGCATCGCCTTTGCTGGTGAAGGTCAGCATCAGGACGCGGGCTCAAAGATGGTCCACGCTGCGCCGCACACGTCCAGTTCGATCATCTCCAAGTCGGTGGCCCGTTGCGGTGGGCGTTCCTCCTACCGGGGCCTGGTTCAGGTCAACCCGGGCGCCCATCACTCAGTCAGTTCGGTGAAATGTGATGCGCTGTTGGTCGACACCATCTCCCGTTCCGACACCTATCCCTACGTGGACGTCCGCGAGGACGACGTGTCGATGGCCCATGAGGCCACGGTCTCGAAGGTGAGCGAGGACCAGCTCTTCTACCTAATGAGTCGCGGGATGGGCGAAGACGAGGCAATGGCGATGATCGTTCGCGGCTTCGTTGAGCCGATCGCCCGGGAACTGCCGATGGAATACGCGCTGGAGCTAAACCGGCTGATCGAACTTCAGATGGAAGGGGCCGTGGGCTGAGCCCGCGGCTGCGAGAAGAGGTAACAACGTGACTGCTGTGTCCAACGTGGCCGAGGCTGTGGAGGCCAATCCCGCCTCCCATCTGCATCCGATCCCTTCCTGGGACGTGGCCGACCATCCGCTGCCAACCGGGCGTGAGGAAGTGTGGCGGTTCACCCCGCTGCGCCGCCTGCGCGGCCTCCTGGAGGCTGAGGCGAGCGGCAACACCCTGGAGTGGACCACCCAGCTTCCGGCCGGAGTGAGTTTGGCGCCGATCAGCGCCGAGCGGGCCAGGGAGCTCTCAGTGGAGGCGCCGATCGATCGAGTCTCCGCCCTGGCTGCGTTGAATGCCGGTCGTGGGGTGCAACTCGACATACCGGCCGACACTGAACTCAGTGAGCCGATCCTGCTCACCGGCAACGGCACCGGGCAGGCGGTTGCGGAGCACTTGGTGATCACCGTTGGCCCTCGGGCCAAGGCGACCATCGTGGTTCGTTACACCGGAAGCGGCACCTTCGCCGACAAGACCGACATCAGCGTGGGGGACGGCGCTTCGCTCACGTTCGTCGCGATCGCCGACTGGGACGCCGGGACCACCCACGGCGGCCATCACGCTGTCCTGGTGGGGCGCGACGCCCAGGTGCGGACGGTGACCGCCAGCCTCGGTGGCGACCTGATCCGACTGGCCGAAAACGCTCGATTCGCTGGGCCAGGCGGCTCCTTGGAGCAGTTTGGGGTCTATTTCGTCGATGCCGGTCAGCACATTGAGCATCGGATGTTCGTCGATCACAATGCCCCGCATACCACCAGTCACGTCGACTACCGTGGCGCTCTTCAGGGCCAGGGTGCGCATTCGGTGTGGGTGGGGGATGTGCTGATCCGCAAGGTCGCCGAGGGCATCACCACCTATGAGACCAACAAGAACCTGGTGCTCACTGACGGCTGCCGAGCCGACTCGGTGCCGAATCTCGAGATCGAGACCGGCGAGATCGAAGGCGCTGGGCATTCCTCGACGACCGGACGCTTCGACGACGAGCAGCTGTTTTACCTGCGCTCCCGCGGCATCCCCGAGGACGAGGCGCGACGCTTGGTCGTGCACGGCTTCTTCGCCGACATCATTCGCCGGATCGGCGTGCCCGAGGTCGAGGCTCGGCTGATGATCGCGGTGGAGGCGGAGCTGGAAGTCATCGTCGGCGGGTCGGCGCAGGCGGTGTCGGCATGAGTTTTGTCCGCGCCTGCGCGCTGGCCGACGTGCCGGTCGGCACCGTCCTTGCCGTAGAGGTGGCCGGGCGGGATTCGATCGCTATCGCCAACACCACCGGCGGCCTGTTCGCCATCAGGGATGTGTGTTCCCACGCTGAGATCCCGCTGAGTGACGGCGAGATCGATGGCTGCACGCTGGAATGCGAAGCTCACGGATCTCGTTTTGACTTGCGTACCGGCAATCCGTTGGACCCGCCAGCAGTAATGCCGGTGCCGATCTACCCCGTCCGCACTGACGGCACCAACATCTTTATCGACCCAGACAACCCGATCGAAAGCCAGGAGTAGCGCGACATGAGTGAACTTCGCATCAGCGGACTGCACGTGGAGGTGGAGACCGAGACCGGTCCCAAGGAGATCCTCAAAGGTGTCGACCTGACGGTAGCCACCGGTGAGGTGCACGCCATCATGGGTCCTAACGGCTCGGGCAAGTCGACTTTGGCCTACTCGATTGCTGGCCACCCGAAATACACCATCACGTCCGGCTCAGTGACCCTTGACGGGGTGGAACTGACCGCCATGAGCGTGGACGAGCGCGCCCGGGCCGGGCTGTTCTTGGCCATGCAGTACCCGATTGAGGTGCCGGGGGTCTCGGTGGCCAACTTCCTGCGGACGGCCAGGACCGCGCTGTCCGGCGAAGCGCCCAAGGTGCGCACCTGGGTCAAGGAAGTGAACGTTGCGCTGGAGAAGGTCGGCCTGGACGGAACTTTCGCGGCCCGCTCGTTGAATGAGGGCTTCTCCGGTGGGGAGAAGAAGCGTCACGAGGTGGCCCAGCTGGAACTGCTGAGCCCCAAGTTCGCGATCCTGGACGAAACCGACTCCGGTCTGGACATCGACGCGCTGCGGATCGTCTCCGAAGGGGTCAACCGCTTCACTGAGGCCGGCGACCGTGGCGTGCTGTTGATCACCCACTACACGCGGATCCTGAACTACATCAAGCCGGACTTCGTGCACGTTTTCGTCGACGGCCACATCGTTGCCGAAGGCGGGGCAGAACTGGCCGACCGGTTGGAGATCGAGGGTTACGACCGGTTCGTGAAGGCCGCGAAGGCCAATGCCTGATCGCGCGCAAACTTCGACCCTGACTGCTGAACTGCAGGCCAGCGGCTACGACGTCGCCGCCATTCGGGCCGACTTCCCGGGCTTGTCCCGGGAAGTGAACGGGCACCCCCTGGTCTACCTCGACTCCGCGAACACCTCCCAGAAGCCGGCCTCAGTGGTGGCGGCGATGGCCGAGCATTACTCGTTCCATAACGCCAATGTTGCCCGAGCGATGCACACCCTCGGTATGGAGGCCACCGCGGGTTTCGAGGGAGCCCGGGCGAAGATCGCCACGTTCATCGGCGCGGCCGGCCCGCAGGAGGTGGTGTTCACCAAGAATGCCTCCGAGGCCCTGAACTTGGCTGCCTACACTTTGGCGTCCCGGTTGCAGCCTGGCGATGAGATCGTGATCTCGGTCTTGGAGCATCACTCCAATATCGTGCCCTGGCAGCTGGCCGCCGAGCGCACTGGGGCAGTGCTGCGTTGGTTCGACATCACCGAAGACGGTCGCCTGGATCTCGGCAAAGCCGCCGCGGAGAACCTGATCAACGAGCGCACCAAGATCGTCTCGATTGCTGCCGTGTCGAATGTTCTTGGCACCGTGAACCCGGTCAGCGAAATCGCGGCCCAGGCTCACGCCGTCGGTGCGGTGATGGTGGTTGACGCCGCCCAGGCAGCGCCGCATGCCGGGGTGGACGTGGCCACTATCGGTGCCGACCTGTTGGCCTTCACCGGGCACAAGATGCTCGGGCCCACCGGGATCGGAGTGCTTTGGGGCCGCTACGACCTGCTGGCCGAATTGCCGCCCTTCCTTGGTGGCGGCGAGATGATCAAAGTCGTGAAACTGACTGGTTCCACCTACGCCGAACCGCCGCATCGCTTCGAGGCCGGCACTCCGCCGATTGCCGAGGCGGTCGGGCTGGGCGCAGCCATCGACTACCTGAATGGCGTCGGAATCGAAAAGATTGCCATTCACGAGGAGCGGATCACCGCCTACGCGCTCACTCGGTTGTCGGCTGTGGACGGGTTGCGCATTCTCGGGCCGACCAGGCCGGTCGATCGGGGCGGGGCGATCTCGTTCACCCTGACCACCGCCAACGGGCTGGAAGTGCATCCGCACGACGTCATGCAGCTGCTGGATTCACGGGGGATCGCGGTTCGCGGCGGCCATCACTGTGCTCGTCCGCTGCATGAACGCCTGGGAATCTCGGCCTCAACTCGCGCCTCGCTTTACCTGTACACCACCACCACTGAGATCGATGCCTTGGCTGATGGTCTCAACTACGTGGCCGACTTCTTCGGGGGGCGGAGTTGAGCGTCGAGGCGATGTACCAGGAGATCATCCTGGATCACTACAAGGCTAAGCATCACAGTGGCCTGCGAGAGCCCTATCAGGCTGAAGTCACGCATGTGAACCCGAGCTGTGGCGACGAAGTGCTGCTGCGGGTCCAGCTGGACGGCGAACGGGTGGTTGACGTCTCCTATGACGGGATTGGCTGTTCGATCTCCCAGGCCTCCACGTCGGTGATGACCGACCTGGTGATTGGTAAGACCGTCGATGAGGCGCTGGCGTTGCACGCCGACTTCACCGAGATGATGCATTCTCAAGGCCGCTACGAGCCCGATGAGGAGCGCCTGGAAGACGGGATCGCCTTCGTCGGGGTGGCTCAGTTTCCGGCACGCGTGAAATGCGCGCTGCTTGGTTGGTCGGCGTTCAAGGACGCCGCGGCGCAAGCTTTGGCTGCAGAACATGGACAAGGAGTGAAATGAGCGAGTCCGTGCGACCGTCCGACCTAGTGGAGGACACTTTTCCCGACGCAACGCCGAACGTCCGACCCACTGAGGAAGACGTCTTGGAAGCGATGAAGGACGTTGTTGACCCCGAGCTTGGGGTGAACGTCGTCGACCTCGGTTTGGTGTACGGGGTGACGATCGACGTGGGCAACGATGCCGTGATTGACATGACGTTGACCTCGCCAACCTGCCCGTTGACCGATCAGATCGAGTACAACACTCAGCTCGCGCTGGAAGGGTTGGTGAACTCGGCCACGATCAACTGGGTGTGGCTGCCGGCCTGGAGCCTGGAAATGATCACCGAGGACGGCCGGGAGCAGTTGCGCTCGATCGGCTACAACGTCTGATGACCGCCGTTGGTCTGACCGCTGCATTTGGTCGGGTCGGCGGCGGGGTAGCCTTGTCCAGCGATGTTGGTAGCTAGAGAAGTTGAAGTGCGGGCTGGTGCCCAGCTGTTGTTATCCCCGGTTGCCTTCCAGGTGATCAGTGGCGACAAGATCGGCCTGGTCGGTCGAAATGGCGCCGGGAAGACCACGCTCACCCGGATTCTGGCTGGCGAAGCCTTGCCGGCCGCCGGCGAGATCACCCGAACCGGACAGATCGGCTACTTGCCGCAGGACCCGCGTACCGGTGACCTGGAACAGCTCGCCAAGGACCGCATTCTGTCGGCCCGCGGGTTGGATTCGATTCTGCGTCGGTTGAGCAGCTACTCGATGGCGATGTCCACTGAGGTCGGTCAGGCGCAGGAAAAGGCAATGAACTCCTACTCCCGGGCCGAAGCCGAGTTGGCTGCCGCCGGTGGCTACGGTGCCGAATCCGAAGCGGCCCGGATCGCGGCGAACCTCGGCTTGGCCGACCGCGTGCTTTCCCAGCCGTTGCGCACGCTTTCTGGCGGTCAGCGGCGGCGGGTGGAACTGGCTCGCATTCTGTTCTCCGGCGCCGAGACGCTGTTGTTGGACGAGCCAACCAACCACCTGGACGCCGACTCGATCGTCTGGTTGCGGGGTTTCCTGCAGTCCTATTCCGGTGGATTGATCGTGATCTCCCATGATGTGGGGCTGCTGGAGGCCTGCGTGAACAAGGTCTTCCATCTGGACGCCAACCGCGCCGAGCTGGATATCTACTCGATGGACTGGAAGCGATATCTCCTGCAGCGCGAAACCGATCAGAAGCGACGCAAGCGTGAACGGGCCAATGCCGAGCGTAAAGCTGAGACGCTGCAGGCCCAGGCCAACAAAATGCGCGCCAAGGCCACCAAGGCTGTTGCCGCCCAAAACATGGCCAAGCGAGCCGAGAAGCTGCTGGCCGGGCTGGAAGATCACCGCGCCGCTGACCGGGTAGCCAAGATCCGCCTGCCCAAGCCCGCTCCGTCGGGCAAGACGCCGCTGACGGCCACCGAGTTGAGCAAGTCCTATGGCTCGCTGGAAGTGTTCACCGATGTGGATTTGGCCATCGATCGCGGCTCCAAGGTGGTCATTTTGGGCCTGAACGGTGCTGGGAAGACCACCCTGTTGCGGCTGCTGGCCGGCATAGAAGAGTCCGACACCGGTCGGGTCATCCCCGGCCACGGGCTGCGGTTGGGCTACTACGCCCAGGAGCACGAAACCCTCGACGTTTCGCGCAGCGTGCTGGAGAACATGATCACGGCCTCCCCGGAACTGAACGAGACTGAGGTGCGCAAAATCCTCGGCTCCTTCCTGTTCTCCGGAGACGACGTGGAGAAGCCAGCCCGAGTGCTTTCCGGTGGGGAGAAGACCCGCCTGGCGTTGGCGATGCTGGTGGTGAGCGCCGCCAACGTCCTGCTGCTCGATGAACCGACCAACAACCTCGATCCAGCCTCGCGAGCCGAGGTGCTGGCCGCGCTTCGTGACTATGCCGGCGCGGTGGTGCTGGTGACCCACGACGAGGGCGCGGTGACCGCGCTCGAGCCCGACCGGGTGCTATTGCTGCCCGATGGTGACGAAGACCTATGGAATCCTGAATACCTCGACCTGGTGAGCCTGGCCTGACGGTTTCGGCTCAGGTCGAAGTGGCAGTGGCTAGCTGGGCACCGGCGAGATAGCCCGAAGTGAGCGCCAGCGCCACATTGCGAATCGACTCCTCGGCCGGCAGGAACCTCGGGTGATGTAGGCCGACCTCAAACCGGGTGCCAGAGGTAGCCGAGTCCTTGATGCGTACCGCTGGATCCTGACGGACGCCGACGAACATCATCAGAATCGGCGCGATCCGGGAGTAGTGGGAGAAGTCGTCGGCGCCGCAGGAGCGGAATGGCTCATGGGCCAGCGGGAGACCAAGGTGGGTGATCAACGGATCGGTGAACCGCACCAGCCGCCGGTCATTGACCAGGATCGGGTCGCCGACGATGATGCTCACCTCCGCAGTAGCACCGCGGGCTGCGGCGGTGTGTTCGGCCAGTTTCCGGATCGCCGCGTGCAGATGGGTGCGGTCGGACTCGTGCATCGTCCGGATCACCCCTTCAGCGGTGGCGGTGGCCGGAATGATGTTGGCTGCGCTGCCCGCCTCAAGGCGGCCGACGGTGATCACGGCCGGGTGGATCGGATCGATACTGCGTCCGATTAGCTCCTGCAACCCGGTGACGATGGCGGCGATCACCGGCACCGGATCGATGGTTACGTGGGGGTAGGCGCCGTGCCCTGGCTGGCCGTGGATGGTGATCTCGAAGCGATCCGCGCCAGCATTGACCGCGCCAGCTCCAGTGCTGATCACGCCGCTGGTGACTCGGGGCTGGACGTGGGCGCCGATGACGGCGGCCACCTGCTGGTCGGCCAGGATGCCGGAGGTGATTACCGACTCGGCGCCGGAGGGCTGCACCTCTTCGCGCGGTTGGAACAGCCCGATCAGGCCCACGGGCAGCTCGACCTTCCGGGCAGCTTGGAGCAGCGCCCACAGCGCGGCCAGATGCACGTCGTGGCCGCAGGCATGCATCACTGACTCCCCAGCCGCCCAAGGGACGCCTGTCTCCTCGGTAAGTGGCAAAGCGTCCAACTCGCTGCGCACCACCACGGCCGGCCCTGGTGGCCCGAGGTGAACCAAGAAGCCGGTATCGGCGACCCGGGTCGCCTTGAAGGTGGGCAAGGCGTGGCGCAACCGGTCGGCTGTGGGGCGCTCCAAGCCGCTGAGGTCAGGATGGCGGTGGAGCTCGCGGCGAAGGGCCAGGGCGTGGGGGATGGCGAGATCGAGCTGCGCGGTCAACTCAGCCAGCAGTTGGGTAGCTGAGCGGTCCGGCCAGTTCGTCATAGGGCCATCTTCGCAGCCCGAGGCGTAGCCAGCGGGAAGAACTGGGGATGTCAGCTATTGAGCGGGCGAAATGACTGGACGGTCACATCGATGCTGATCACCGAGGCGGTAACTGTGCGGGGCACTTGGTGGAAGGCATTGGGGCCCATTGCGATTAGGTCGGTGGCTAGTGCTTCGTCAACTGGCACTCGATATTTGATCACCCGGGTGTCGATCAGATCGAAGAACTCTGCTGCTGCGGCAGCCAGCTGTTCGGCCTTGGCCGTGGGGACGTCCAGCAGGCCGTAGGCATCACGCAGCCCCACCAGATGACCGGCCCTCGGCGTCACCGCGATGAACCGCCCCGCCGGGTGCAGGACGCGCGCGAACTCGGGCAGGTTGCGCGGTGCGAAAACCGCCAAGACGACCTCGAGGCAGCGATCCTGCAAGGGCAGTGGACGCCAGACGTCGGCTACCAACGCTGCGATCCGGGGATCGGTGCGGACGCAATGGCGCGCCGCAGCTTTGGATACATCCACCGCCACGCCGATCGCGTCGGCATCCTCACCTAATGCGCCGGCCAGGTAGTGGCCAGTTCCGGCACCGGCTTCGAGCACCCGGGATCGTCCGCTGGCCATGGTGGCGATCATCTCAGTGACGGTGTCGAACACTCCGGCGGCATGCACTCGCGCCCGGGCGTCCAGCATGGCGGCGGTATCGGCATTGGCCGGTTCGGCCGCGCCCAACAGGTTCACATAGCCCTGACGGGCGATATCGAAACTGTGGCCGGCTTCGCAGCCCACGGTGTGGGCCGCCACCCGAAGGCTGCCCCGACAGACGGGGCAGGCCAGCAACTCGGCAGCTTGGTCGAGGCTCACTTGGCGCGGAAGTCCAATCCGGAGCCGTCCGGGGCAGACAAGCTCAACTGAGTACCGGTGATGCTCCAGGTCGACAGCTGGGCAAGCATCCCGAGCACTGTGGCCTCCTGCGCGCTGATGTCGGTGGATTTACAGGCCATCTTGGTCGAGTGCGGCGACCCGAACTTGATGCCGGTCCCGGTCACGCTCACCTCGCCACCGAAGGTATTGCAGGCCTTGCCCTGGTAGCTGGTCTCCTTCAGTTGGAGACTCACCGAACTACCGCTGACCAGTGAACTGGCGACCTCCCCGGTCCTGATGGTGGTCAGCTCCCAGGTGGTGCCAACCAGCGGCCGCGGGGACGGCTCCGGGCGGGGAGGGGCCAGGCTGAGCAGCGGCTGGCCGGCGGCATCGCGCAGTTCGAGACCGTCGGCGGCAGTGGCGACTTTGGCGATCCTGCCCAAGGCGGCGGTGAAGGCGGTCTCCTGAGCGGTGACCTGCTCGTCGAGGCAGGCCATCTCCGAGATAGCGACTTGGGTGATGGCGAGTTCGCCGCCGGCGGCTGTGTAGGCGCCGGAGTAGTGGTTGCAGCCAGCTGAGCCGAGCACGGTGCCGTCCTCGAATCGCATGGTGGGCTGGTGATCGGTGAGGGTCGCGGCGTCCCCGATCTTGGTCACCACCCAGAAGGTGCCGACCAGTTGAGGGGCTGCTGGCCCAGGGGGAGTCGGGGCGCAGGCCGTCGACGAGATCGCCAGGATCGCCAGGAGTAGGCCGAGACCTTTCTTCACACTTTCCGTCCTTAGCCAGGGGTTAGCGGTGCCGGGTGGACGATCAGCATCGATCAGTTTCAATCATCCCGGTGAACGTCTCCATTGAAGCGCATGGTGGCAAGAATTTGCCCCGGTTTTCCCCTGGTGACCCGGCGCGCCGGGCCGCTGCCCAAGACCGGACTGCTGTCGATGGCGTTGCTTCCGCTAACCTTCCGCCGTGACTGAATCGACAACGCCCACGCCGCGCAGCGTCCTGGTGACCGGCTCCAGCCGGGGAATCGGGGCGGCGATCACGGCCGACTTCGTGGCAGCTGGGCACAAGGTGGCCGGGCTTTCCACCTCCGGCGGCGCTCCAGAAGGTGCCTTGGGAATCGCCTGTGACATCACCGATCCGGCCGCGGTTGAGGCAGCTTTTGCGCAGGCCGAAGCAGCGCACGGCCCGATCGAGGTACTGGTGGCCAACGCCGGAATCACCAAGGACACGCTGGTGCTTCGGATGAGTGAGGACGACTTCGACCAGGTGATCCGGGTGAATCTCTCCGGCGCCTTCCGCTGCGCCAAGCGGGCGGCCAAGTCGATGATCCGGGCGCGTTTCGGTCGAATCATCTTCATTGGGTCGGTCGTCGGCTTGTACGGCTCGGCCGGTCAGGTCAACTACTCGGCCTCCAAAGCTGGTCTGGTGGGGATGGCTCGCTCCTTGACCAGGGAGTTGGGTGGGCGTGGCGTCACGGCGAACGTGGTTGCCCCCGGCTTCATCGAAACCGATATGACCGCTGTGCTCGGCGATGCGATCTCGGACAAGTACCGCTCCCAGATCCCGGCCGGACGCTTCGGCGTGGTAGCCGAGGTGTCGGCGGCGGTGAGCTACCTGGCCTCAGATCAGGCTGGCTACGTGAGTGGAATTGTGCTGCCGGTCGACGGTGGCCTTGGTATGGGCTACTGAACCAGGAAGAAGAGAGACAATGGGAATTCTAGAAGGCAAGAACATCCTGGTCGCCGGGGTGACGTTGAACACTTCGATCGGCTACCGAGTGGCCGAGATCGCCCAGGCCGAAGGCGCCAACGTGGTGGTCTCGAACTTCGGGCGGGCGATGAGCCTCACTTCGCGGGTGTTGAACAAGCTCGACCCGGCCCCGCCGCTGTTGGAGTTGGACGTCACCAACGAAGACCATCTTGCGCGCTTGCCGGAACTGCTGGGTGAGCATTTCGACCACCTCGACGGCGTGGTGCACTCCATTGCCTACGCCAATCCGGAGACGGCCCTTGGTGGCAAGTTTCTGACCACGCCGTTCGTCGACGTCAGCACTGCGATGCAGGTCTCGGCCTACTCGTTGGTTAGCTTGACGATGGCCTGCAAGCCGATGTTCTCGGCCAACGCCTCCGTGGTCGGGCTCACCTTCGATGCCCGGATGTCTTGGCCGACCTACGACTGGATGGGCGTCTCCAAGGCGGCCCTGGAAAGCGCCAACCGTTACCTGGCTCGCTTCCTGGGTGCGGACGGGGTGCGCTGCAATCTGGTCGCTGCTGGGCCGCTGGACACGATTGCCAAGAAGGCGATTCCGGGAGCCGATGCCTTCAACAACATCTGGGAGCATCGCGCTCCATTGGGCTGGGATACCCACGACTCCACGGCCACCGCGAAGGCTGTGGTTGCCCTGCTGAGTGATTGGTTCCCGGCCACCACCGGCGAGATGGTCCACGTCGACGGCGGGTTGCACTCCACCGGGGCCTGAACCGCCACCCGAGCCTCGCCAGGCCGGTGCCCAGCAATCGAGCCGGGGCAGGCCGGAGTTGGGTAGGTTGGCCGTATGACGGTTGCGCAGCTGGAGGAAGTTTCGATCATTCGATCGGGAGCCAGGCTGCTTGATTCAGTGTCGCTGTCGATCAACGATCACGAACGCTGGGTGGTAATTGGCCCAAACGGCGCTGGCAAGACCACTCTGCTCCAGGTGTTGGGCGCCCAGTTTCATCCTTCCCGGGGCCGGGTCTCGCTGCTCGGCGAGCGACTTGGTGCGGTGGACGTCTTTGACCTGCGGCCGCGAATCGGGGTCACTTCGGCTGCGTTGGCTGATCGGATCCCGAAATCGGAGAAGGTTTCCGATGTGGTGGTTTCGGCGGCCTACGCGGTGATGGGCCGCTGGCGTGAGGAGTATGACCAGCTGGATCACGAACGAGCCGCTGGGCTGATGCGGCGGCTCCAGGTTGAGCACCTTGCTGAGCGCACCTTCGGCACCTTGAGCGAGGGGGAGCGTAAGCGCGTCCAGATCGCCCGGGCGCTGATGACCGACCCCGAGATGCTGCTGTTGGATGAACCGGCAGCGGGTCTGGATCTCGCTGGACGGGAAGCGCTAGTGGGTACTTTGGGCGAGTTGTGCCTCGACCCCCATGCCCCCACCACCGTGCTGGTCACCCATCACGTGGAGGAGATCCCCCTAGGGATCACCCACGCCTTGCTGCTCAAGCACGGGCGAATGGTGGCCGCCGGGCCGTTGGCGCAGACGCTCACCGCTTCGTTGATGAGCTACACCTTCGATTTGCCGCTGGAAATCTCCACAGCCGGTGGTCGCTGGTCGGCGCGGGCTACTTTCCGTCCGAGTTTCGGTTGAAGGACGTGCCCGGGTGCCGCGGAATTCGTGGTGGGTTGGCATGATGGTGGCAATGCGGGATCGATGACGTGCAATGACGCGGGTGAACTGATCGGGGTGGGGGAATATGCAGTGGGTAGCCGAGAACGCGTGGCTGGTCTGGCTGGTGCTCGCCGGTGTGTTGGCGGTTACTGAGACCGCCACTTTGGATTTCACCTTGCTGATGTTGGCTGCCGGGGCGCTGGCCGGTGCGACCGCCGCAGTTTTCTTCCCAGGACTGTTCTGGTTGCAGATCGCGATCGCGCTGGCGGTTGCGGTGGCGATGTTGGCGTTGCTGCGCCCCACCCTTTTGCAGCGGGTGCGCTCAGCCCCGGGTTATCGCTCCAGCATGGACAAGATGATCGGTTCGATCGGCACTGCGACTTCCCAGATCACCACCGCTGGTGGCGAGGCGAAAGTGAATGGCGAATCCTGGACCGCACGTTCGGTCGAAGGGGTCATCGCTGAGGGTAGTGAGATTGAGGTCTATCAGATCGATGGGGCGGTGGCCGTGGTGTACCCGCGGCACCAGGCGTTGCCCTGAAACCCGACCCCGCTGGGGTCGACAAGCTAAGGAGAGTCAATGGGGGAGTTACTAGCCCTGATCGCTTGGATTGTGGTGCTCGCCGTGGTGGTCACGGTGTTGATGCGCTCAGTTCGGGTTATTCGGCAGCAGCAGGTCGCGGTGGTCGAGCGTTTGGGCAAGTTCCGGCGCACTTTGGAGCCTGGCCCACATCTTCTGGTGCCCGTGGTCGACACCGTCCGCTACACGATGGACATGCGCGAAGTCGTGGTGCCATTCCCACCGCAGGCGGTAATTACCGAAGACAACCTGATGGTGAGTATTGACTCGGTGATCTACTTCCAGGTGGTTGATCCGGTTCGAGCCGCCTATGAGGCGCAGAACTACATTCAGGCCATCGAGCAGCTGACCATGACCACGCTGCGAAACATCATTGGCGGTCTGGATCTGGAGCAGACCCTAACCAGCCGCGAGGAGATCAACCAGAAGCTGCGGGCGGTCCTGGACGAGGCCACTGGCAAGTGGGGTATCAAGGTGAACCGGGTCGAGTTGCGCTCGATCGAGCCGCCAGCCACTATCCGCGACGCGATGGAGAAGGGTGCCCGCGCTGAGCGCGACAAGCGGGCGGCGATTCTGATGGCCGAAGGCCAGCGCCAATCGCAGATCCTGTCGGCCTCCGGTGATCGGGAATCGGCGATTTTGCGAGCGCAAGGCGAGCGGGAGTCGGCGGTGTTGCGCGCCCAAGCCGATCGGCAGGCGTCCATGCTGCGGGCCGAAGGTGAAGCGCAAGCCATCACCACCACGTTCAATGCCATCCACGCCGGCAAGCCCACCCAATCGCTGCTGGCCTATCAGTACCTGCGGATGCTGCCGAACCTGGCCAGGGGCGAGTCCAACAAGATGTGGATCATCCCCAGTGAACTCAACGATGCGTTGAAGGGTCTTGGCAGCTTGGCCGGGTCGGCCAAGGGCATTCCGGGCGAAGCGACCGCGGGTGATTTCGAGACCCCGGAGGTGGTGGATGTGTTTGCCGAGATCGAAGCGCAAAAGAAGGTCGACGAGGCCAGTTCGGCGGCTTCGGTGCAGCAGGCCATCGCCGAGGCGGAGGCGTTGGAGGGTAAGCGTGCGGCTCGACTAGCCTCCCCGGGTAAGGGCAATGCCCTCACCGGCGGCCCGATTCCGCCTGCGCCGGTCGCCCAAGCCGAACCACAGCTTGAGCCGGGGGAAGATCAGGCGCGCTGACAGGGTCGGGCCACCCGGCAGCGGGTGGCTCTGGGTGGCGTAGCCGGGCCTAGACTGCCCAGCGATGTTGATCGAGATTGAGACGGCCGATGATTCACGGCTGGCCGACTATGTGCGGCTCCGTGAATCATCGCTGCGCCGCAGCTTGGAGGCTGCCGAGGGCCTGTTCATTGCCGAAGGCGCAAAGGTGATCCGGCGGGCGGTCGAAGCCGGCTACCGACCGCGCTCCTACCTATTGGCTCGGCGCTGGCTGCCTGAGCTGGACGACTTGGTGGCCAGCCAGCCCGAGGTGCCGGTTTACCTGGTGAGTGAGGAATTGGCCGAACAGGTAACCGGCTTTCATGTCCATCGTGGTGCGCTGGCTTCTTTGTATCGCGAGCAGCGGCATTCCGTGGCCGGGCTGGTGGCGAACTCGAATCGACTGGTCGTCACCGAAGACATTGTTGATCATGCCAATGTTGGTGCCATCGCCAGAAGCGCTGCCGGACTGGGGTGGGACGGTCTACTACTCAGCCCGCGATGCGCCGATCCGCTCTATCGCCGAGCGGTGAAGGTGTCGATGGGGTCGGTGCTTTCGCTGCCCTGGGCGCGGTTAGACGACTGGGCTGGCGCGATTCCGGCGCTGCATCAGGGTGGATTCACCGTGGCTGCACTGACGCTGCGGCCCGATTCCGTTGCGCTGGACGACTTTGCCCATCAGCTGCGAGCGGCACCGCGCAAGCTGGCGATCTTGCTGGGTACCGAGGGGCATGGCCTGAGCTCGAAGTGGACCAGCCAAGCGGATGTGGCCGTGCGAATCCCAATGCGGGCGGGAATCGACTCGCTCAATGTGGCCGCAGCCGCAGCCGTTGCCTGTTACGCGCTTGGCGAGCGCGTCGACTAGCCGTCGGCTGAGGTCGCCCGCGGAGTCAACGGCCAGTCCGATGGGTAAAGGTGGGCCAGCTCCTCGGCTTGGGCGTACAGCTTGCGGCGCAATCGGGTGGAGAGGCGATCACCAAAGACGGTGCCATTGAGATGGTCGGTTTCGTGCTGGAAGCAGCGGGCCAGCAGGCCGGTGCCCTCTACTGTGACCGGGTTTCCCCAAGGGTCCTGGCCGCTGACTGTTGCTTTGTCGGGCCGGGCCAATGGCTGGTAGGCCCCGGGAAGGGATAGGCAGCCTTCTTCGGTGGATTCGAAGTTGCGTTTGTCGCCTTCGGGGAGCTTCACTTCCGGATTGCAGACGATCCCGTGGTGGTAAACATCGTCGGCGTCGGGGCAGTCGTAGATGAAGACGGCCAAGTCGACCCCCACCTGGGTTGCGGCTAAGCCGACGCCATGGGAGTCGGCCATGGTGGTGAACATGTCTCGGATGAGGGTGTGGAGTTCCTCGTCGAATTCGGTCACCGGCCTGGTCTTGGCATGCATGACGTCCTCACCCCAGCGGGTGATTCGGCGTAGCTTCCCCCCAGTCAGGAACTCCTCAATATCCACTCCACGACTCCTCTCAGAACTCCGGCCATCTTAAGGCTGTTGGCGAGTCCGCTTGCGCCTCCGGCACCAGGGGGTGACGCTGGGCGCATGCAGTCCGATGTGGAGCTTTCGCCCGCCGTGGCCCACCTGCTGGCCGATTTTGGTGAGTATCTGCGGCTGGAGCGGGGCTGTTCGCCGCACACGGTGCGGGCCTATCTGGGCGATCTGCGGGCGCTATTCGGCCATCTGGAGCGAGTCGGTGAGCCCAACCCCGAACAGGTGAGCCTGGCCAGCCTGCGTACCTGGTTGGCCAACATGTATGCCGGCGGTGCCGGGCGGGCCACCCTGCAGCGGCGGGCAGCGGCCACCCGTTCCTTTTTCGCCTGGGCGCACCACACCGGGCGCCTCGCCAGCGATCCCGCCGCAGCTCTGCGCTCGCCGAGAGTTGACCGACGCCTGCCCCCGACCCTGGAAATCAGCCAGATGCGCCAGGTATTGGACGCGTTGGCTGCCGACGCCGAACTGCCGACAGTGCCCGAGGAAGTGGCCGCCGCGCGTCGCGATGTTGCCATCGTGGAGGTCCTATACGCCGCCGGAATCCGCGTTTCAGAGGCCTGCGGGTTGGACATCGACGATCTGGATCACGCCCGTGGTCTGTTGCGGGTGTTAGGCAAAGGGGGCAAGGAGCGAACCGCGCCGTTGGGGGCCCCGGCATTGGCGGCATTGGATGCCTGGCTCAGGCTCCGCCCCCACTTGGCGGCAAGATCGGCCGGCTCGGCGCTGTTCGTGGGTGATCGGGGTGGGCGAATCGATCCTCGAGTGGTGCGGCGGATCGTTCATCGCGCGCTCGGCTCCGTGCCGGATGCGCCAGATCTCGGTCCCCACGGGCTGCGGCACGCGATGGCCACCCACCTGTTGGCAGGCGGAGCCGACCTACGTGCGGTGCAGGAGATGTTGGGCCATTCATCGCTGGCCACCACTCAGCTCTATACCCACGTCACTACCGAACGCCTGCGGACGGCTTATCAACAGGCCCACCCGCGGGCTTGATGAGTTCGGCTGCGACATCCTGAGGGGTCACAGGTAGCGCTCGGGATCAACAAGCCGACCGTCCAGCAACACGCTGAAATGCAGGTGGCACCCGGTGCTCCAGCCAGTGGAGCCGACTTTGCCAACCACCTGCCCGCCGGTTACCTGCTGGCCCACTCGCACCGAATAACTGCGGGCGTGCAGATAGACCGTGACCAGCCGATGCGCGCCCACCTTGCCGTGGTCGATGGTAAGTCGGTGGCCACTGGCCGAGTCGTAGGAGCTGCCGATCACCACCCCAGCAGCGGCCGCCTTGATCGGCGTGCCGCAGGAGGCGCCGATATCAACCCCGCTGTGCATCCGCCAGACGTGAAAGATCGGG
Source organism: Propionicimonas sp. (assembly GCA_013791955.1). GTDB lineage: Bacteria > Actinomycetota > Actinomycetes > Propionibacteriales > Propionibacteriaceae > Propionicimonas. The sequence continues at coordinate 1,301,893 of VMSW01000007.1, read as the reverse complement.
TGCATTCGCATGCCGAACCTTGAGCCGATTTCTCCCGGCACTGGACGCTGCAGCAGGCCGGGGGAGCCGACCCTGAGCTGGGCCGCCCGCTGAGCGGCCAACTTGGCGGCGAGCTCAGCCGAGCCAGCTGGCAGCAGTCGCACCTCGACCGGTGGAAACAGGGTGCTCGGGTCAAGATAGGTATCGCCGCGAAGCCAGCCCAGGTGGACACAAGTGCCGCCGCTGCAGGGATGCCCGGCGGTGAGGTTGCCCAATTGCTCGCCGGCGGTGACCTCCTGGCCGACCGCGACGGTGGCCGAGACCGGCTGATAAGTGGTTCGAGTGTCGCCGTGAGCCACGGTGACCACACCCTGGCCGGCAATCCTGCCGACGAAGGAGACCCGTCCGTCCATTACCGCCACTACCGCGGTTCCGGGAGAGGACACCAGGTCGATGCCGCGGTGTCCTGAGCCCCAGGGCTGGTCTGGGGGATCGAACCCCCGCACGATGGGGCCATTCACTGGGGGCACGGCCGCAACGGCTCGGGCGCTGGGGCCAGAACTGAGCCAGAGCGTCGCCGTAAGCAGGCCAATCAGTAGCGAACGAATGCTGAACATGTAAGGCAGTATTGGCACCTGGAGCTGGAGATGTTCAGCCGGGATCGGCATTGTGGATGGCCCCGCAAGCGTCCACAAGGTCTCAGTTCGCCTTGGGCAGTGATTCGGGCGTAGAATCCTGGGCGCAACTCGGCCAATCCGAGTTGACTTCGCACGCAGTCCGACCGTCGTCATGACGGGCCGTAAGTCCAGGGTCCCTACGGGGTGGACGAGAAGGCGACTGCGTCAGGTGGACCGAAGAGCTCGGTCCGGATAACCCCAGTGGGGCGGGCTATGCCCAGACCCACGCAGAAAGGAACGGCCATGGCCGTCGTTACCTCGCGTCAACTGCTCGACAGTGGCGTGCATTTTGGGCATCAGACCCGACGTTGGAACCCGAAGATGAAGCGCTTCATTCTCACTGAGCGCAACGGCATCTACATCATCGACCTGCAGCAGTCGCTGTCCTACATCGACACTGCCTACGCCTTCATCAAGGACATTGTCGCCAAGGGCGGCCAGGTGCTGTTCATCGGCACCAAGAAGCAGGCCCAGGAAGCGATCGCCGAGCAGGCGACCCGCGTTGGCATGCCTTATGTGAACCAGCGTTGGCTTGGCGGCATGCTCACCAACTTCGGCACCATCAGCAAGCGCATCTCGAAGATGAAGGAGCTGGAAGGCCTCAACTTCGACGACGTCGCTGCCTCCGGTCTGACCAAGAAGGAACTGCTTCAGCAGAAGCGCAAGAAGGACAAGCTGGCCAAGACCCTTGGTGGCATCCGCGACATGCACAAGCTGCCGCAGGCCATCTGGGTGGTCGACACCAACAAGGAGCACCTGGCGATCGATGAGGCGCGCAAGCTGCACATTCCGATCGTGGGCATCCTCGATACCAACTGCGATCCCGATCAGGTCGATTTCCCGATTCCGGGTAACGACGATGCGATCCGTTCCGTCGCGCTGCTGACCCGCGTCCTGGCCGACGCCGTCGCTGAGGGCCTGCTGTCCCGCTCCAGCGGTGCCGCCGCCTCCGGTGAAGAATCCGAGCCAATGCCCGATTGGGAGCGCGATTTGCTGTCCTCCGGTTCGGCTGAAGCCGCTGAGGCCGCACCGGTCGCCGCTGAGGCACCCGCTGCTGAGGAAGCCGTCGAAGCCGTCGAGGCCGTTGAAGCTCCGGCAGCTGAGGTCGTTGAAGAGGCTCCCGCTGCTGAGGTCGTCGAGGAAGCCGTCGAGGCTGTTGAGGTTCCGGCTGCTGAGGTCGTCGAAGCCGAGGTCGTTGAGGCTGAGGTTGCGAAGCCCGCCAAGGCCCCGCGCGCCAAGCCCGCACCCAAGGCTGACGCTGAGGACAAGGCCGACTCCTCGAAGACCAAGTAAGGAAGAAGGAAGTCTTATGACTGCGATCACTGCCGCGGACGTCAAGAAGCTCCGCGACGCCACCGGTGCCGGAATGATGGACGCCAAGAAGGCGCTCACCGAGGCCGACGGCGATTTCAACGCTGCCGTGGAGATCCTGCGGGTCACCGGCCAGGCGAAGATGGCCAACCGTTCCGATCGCGACGCCAGCAATGGTCTGGTGGCCGCCTCGGGCAAGACCGTCATTCAGCTGGGTGCTGAGACCGACTTCGTGGCCAAGAACGCTGAGTTCATGGCGCTGGCCGATGAAATCGCCAAGGCCGTGGACGCCGCTGGTGCTCACGGTGTCGAAGCTGCGTTGTCGGTGGCCCTGGCCTCCGGCAAGACCGTCGGCGAGGCAATCAGCGAGCTGGCCATCAAGATTGGCGAGAAGTTGGAACTGGCCGCTGCCGCCACCTTCACCGGTGACGTCAACGTCTACCTCCACCGTCGCTCGGCCGATCTTCCGCCCCAGGTGGGCGTGATGGTCGAGTACGCCGGTGGTGAAGAGGCTTTCCTGCACGGCATCGCCATGCAGATCGCCGCGATGTCCCCGGGCTATGTGACTCGCGAGGAAGTGCCAGCCGAGGTGTTGGAGAACGAGCGCAAGATCGCCGAGCTCACCGCCAAAGAAGAGGGCAAGCCGGAACAGATCATCCCGCGGATCGTCGAGGGACGCCTTGGCGGCTTCTTCAAGGAGGTCTGCCTCATTGAGCAGGCCAGCGTGTCCGATGACAAGAAGACCGTTGGTCAACTGATGAAGGAGAACGGTGTCGAGGTGACGCGCTTCGTCCGCTTCGCCGCTGGCTCCTGAGCTTCGAACTGTTGCGGCCGTCCGGTAACCAACCGGACGGCCGCAACGCAATTTTCGCCGAGGCACGCCGGTCTACGCACACCTGTGGGTGCCATCGGCCCTCCGGGTTTCGGTTAGGGTGGTGCCGCGCCCGTCGCCACCAGCAGTTCGAAGGAGTCCAGATGGCCAGCCCCTACCGTCGCGTCCTACTGAAGCTTTCTGGTGAGGCCTTCGGCGGCGGCAAACTGGGCGTCGACCCAGACGTCATCTCCAGCATCGCTGCCCAGATCGCCGCTGTGGCGAACACCGGAATGCAGGTGGCCATCGTGACCGGTGGCGGCAACTTCTTCCGGGGTGCCGAACTGCAGGTGCGTGGCATGGACCGGGCTCGCGCCGACTACATGGGCATGCTGGGCACGGTGATGAACGCCTTGGCCCTGCAGGACTTCCTGGAGAAAGCCGGAGTGCCGACCAGGGTCCAGACGGCGATCACCATGGGGCAGGTGGCTGAGCCCTACATTCCACTTCGCGCCATCCGGCATCTGGAAAAGGGCCGGGTGGTGGTCTTTGGGGCCGGTTCGGGGATGCCCTTCTTCTCCACCGACACCGTTGGGGCTCAGCGGGCCCTGGAAATCGGTGCTGAAGTGCTGCTGATGGCCAAGCAGGGCACCGATGGGGTTTACGACTCAGATCCACGAGCCAATCCGGACGCCGTCCGGTACGACGAACTCACCTATGACGACTTCCTCGCCCGAGACCTCAAGGTGGCTGATGCGACCGCGATCAGCCTGGCGCGCGAACACCAGCTACCAATGGTCTTCTTTGACCTGGGGGTGGAGGGCAATATCGCCCGGGTAGTCGCGGGTGAGAAGATCGGAACCATCCTGCACTCCTGACGGAGCGCAGTCAGAAACTGAAGGGACAGCTGAAGTGATTTCAGAGATCGTCACCGAGGCCCAGCACAAGATGGCCGGGGCAGTAGAACACACCCGGGAGGAGTTCGCGGCAATCCGGACCGGGCGCGCGCATCCGGCCATGTTCAACAAGCTGCTGGTCGACTACTACGGTGCGCCGACGCCGCTTCAGCAGTTGGCCACTTTCCAGCTTCCCGAAGCGCGGACGGTGTTGATCAGTCCCTTTGACCGTGGCGCGATGGCTGGCATCGAGAAGGCAATTCGTGATTCCGACCTCGGCGTGAACCCGGCCAATGATGGCAACCTGATTCGGATCGTGCTGCCCCAGTTGACTGAGGAGCGGCGCAAGGAATACATCAAGCTCGCCCGACACAAGGCCGAAGAGGGCCGAGTTGCGGTGCGAAACATCCGGCGCCATTCGATCGAGGGCGTGCACAAGCTGCTCAAGGACAAGGAGATCGGCGAGGACGACTCGCGCGGTGCAGAGAAGCTGTTGGATGCGGCCACTAAGAAGCACACCGACGAAGTCGATGAGTTGCTGAAGGCCAAGGAAGCCGAATTGATCGAGGTTTAGTTTGTCCACCAATACCGAACAGGCAGGTCCGGCGAAGTCGCGGACCGGTCGAGACCTGCCTGCGGCCCTCGCGGTCGGGCTGAGCCTGTTTGGCATTGTCGTGGTCACTTTGACCTGGTTTCCCATCGGATTCGTGGCGCTGTTGGTACTGCTGACCAGCCTGGCTGCGGTGGAACTGCACGAGGCCCTGCGCCGGGTGGGGATGCGGTCGGCGATCATCCCAGTGGTGATCGGCAATATCGTCATCATCGGTGGCACCTACGCCGCCGCGGTGCTGCAGCAGTACACCAACGTTGCCTGGCATGTAGTGCTGTTGGGCACGATCGGCGGCACCGTGTTGGTGGCGCTGGGCTGGCGGATGTTTGGCGGTGCCAGTGGGTACGCCCGCGATAGTGCGGCCAGTTTGTTCATCATCGGCTACGTGCCGTTGCTCGCCTCCTTCGTTGGCCTGGTGCTGGCTCAAGATGACGGCGTGGTGAAACTGGTGGCGATCTTCCTGTGCATCGTGGCCAGCGATACCGGTGGCTACGCCCTCGGTGCCAGCCTGGGCAAGCACCCGATGGCACCGATCGTGAGCCCGAAGAAGACCTGGGAGGGCCTGGTTGGCTCATTCCTGCTGGCCGGGGTGGTCGGCACCGTCTATGTCATCTTCGTGATGCATCAGCCCTGGTGGATCGGACTGTTGCTGTCGGTGGTGATTGTCATCTTCGGCACCGCTGGTGATTTGATCGAGTCAATGATCAAACGTGATGTTGGCATCAAAGACATGAGTTCGTTCCTGCCAGGGCATGGTGGGGTGATGGACCGGCTTGATTCGATGCTGGTGGCCGCACCGGCCGGCTGGGCGGTCTTCACGCTGCTGGGGTTGGGCCTGTGAGCGGTCTGACGCCCGCCGAAGAGGCGGCTTTCACCGAGTCGTTGCGTCAAGCAGAGGCCGGGCGGATCGTCCCACTGGCCATGGACGCCCCGCGGCGGGGGCGTCCGCCCAAGCATTGGATCGATCTGGACGCCGCTGAGCGCGCCGAGTTGATCGCCGAACTCGGCTTGCCGAAGTTCCGGGCCGGACAACTTGACCGGCAGGTCCTCGTCCGGCTCAGTGAGGACCCTGAGGAATGGACCGACATCCCGAAGGACGATCGGGCAGTGTTGGCCGAGCGTTGCGCGCCCAAACTGACCTGGTTGGTACGCGACCAGGTAGCTGATGGCGGCACCACGGTTAAATCGCTGTGGCGCCTCCACGACGGCTCGCTGGTTGAGAGCGTCCTGATGCGCTACGGCGTGCCGGGCATCCGAGCCAGCGGACGGGGCCGCGACCGTTCTACGGTGTGTGTTTCCTCCCAGGCTGGCTGTGGGATGGCCTGTCCGTTCTGCGCCACCGGTCAGGGCGGCTTGCAGCGAAACCTGAGTGCAGCCGAGATCGTGGCCCAGGTGATTGACTCCGCCCGGCGCCTGCGGGATTCGGAAGTGCCCGGCGGTCCGGGTCGGGTGAACAACGTCGTCCTGATGGGCATGGGGGAGCCGTTGGCCAACTACGCCGCGGTGTTGAAGGCGGTGCGCACGATCACTTCGCCAGCCCCAGCCGGGCTGGGCATTTCGGCACGGGGCGTGACCATCTCCACCGTCGGTTTAGTGCCTGGCATTCGCAAGCTGGCTAGCGAAGGGCTGCCGGTGACGCTGGCGGTGAGCCTGCACGCCCCCGACGACGAACTGCGCGACGAGCTATGCCCCATCAACACCCGTTGGCCGATTTCAGAAGTGATTGCCGCAGCCAAGCAGTACTTCCTGAGTACCGGACGTCGCGTGTCGATCGAGTATGCGTTGATTCATAACGTGAACGATCAGTCCTGGCGGGCTGAGGAGCTTGCTTCAGTGTTGCGTGGCCCCAACGGCTATGGCTGGGTGCATGTGAACCTGATTCCGCTGAACCCGACCCCAGGCTCGAAATGGACGGCATCGCAGCCCGAAGTCACCGATGAATTCATCCGGCGCCTGGAGTTGCGCGGCGTACCGGTTACCGTCCGGGATACCAGGGGCCGTGAGATCGATGGTGCCTGTGGCCAGTTGGCTGCCTCAGAGGCTCCGAACTAGAGAGTCAGTTGGCATGAGTCGCATCAGTGCGGCACTCTGGAAGTGGCATTCCCCACCTCGATGAGGACGAAATGAAGATCAACTCCGGTTCAGCTATCCACCCGCTGCGCTGACCTGTTGAGTCGAGTCGACTCCGGAAGCAGCGCTGCGCTGATCCTTCGGAGTTGGTATGCCCCAATCACCTGCAGTTGTCTTTGAGAACGTTTCCTTTGCCTGGCCCGATGGCCAGCCCCTGTTGGCCTCGGCTGATGCCGCCTTCGGCAGCCGTACCGGACTGATCGGAGGCAACGGCGCTGGCAAGTCCACCCTGTTGCGCTTGATCACCGGGGAACTGCGGCCTACCGCCGGGCGGATTTCGGTCACCGGTGCGGTCGGCGTGCTGCGTCAGGATCTGCCGCTGCACACCGGTGCCACCGTGGCTGAACTGCTTGGCATCGGCCCCCAAATCCGCGCGCTACGGGCCATCGAAGCAGGTGGCACTGATGCCGTCCTCTATGACCTGGTTGGCCAGGAGTGGGACGTGGAACACCGCGGGTTGGCTGCACTGGCTGCAGCCGGATTGTCCGGCCTTGGCCTGGATCGTCCGACCGGCGAGCTCTCCGGTGGGGAGGCCATGTTGGTCGCGTTGGCGGGGCTGCAGTCGGCCAGGCCCGGGCTGACCCTGCTGGATGAGCCCACCAACAATTTGGACGCTGACTCGAAGGCCGCAGTAGTGGAGCTGGTAGCCAACTGGCCGGGCGCATTGCTGGTAGTCAGCCACGATGCCGACGTGCTCAATGTCGTTGCTCAGATAGTGGAGCTGGACGCTGGCCGACTCACGACTTTCGGTGGCAACTTTGACGGGTTTGTCGAGCATCGCGCCCGCGAGCAACAAGCCGCAGAGCAGGCGGTGGCGACCGCCCGGCAGCGCGTCCGGGTCGAGCAGCGTCAACGAATCGAAGCCGAAACCAAGCTGGCCCGAAGTGCCCGTCAGGGTCGCAGAGACGTGGCCAACTCGAAGTTCATTGGGGCTGCTGCGGACGAACGTCGGCGCCGGGCGCAGCAGAGCGCCGGCAAGGCTAGGGGCAAACTCGATTCTCGCCTCGCTAGCGCCCAGGCGGAACTGGCCGAGGCCCAAGGTGGGTTACCTAGCGTGGCCCGAGTGACGATTCGGTTGCCCGACCCAGCGGTGGCTTCAGGGCGTCGCCTGGTGGAGCTGGGTGATGGCGAGCGCAGCTTCCTGATTGCCGGACCGCGCCGCGTTGCCCTCACTGGCCGCAATGGCGTCGGCAAGACCCGCCTGTTGGCATCGATGTTTGATCCGGCGAGCGGAAGCGGAACGCTGTTGGCGGTGCCGCTTTGTGATCGAATTGGCTACCTGCCCCAACGCCTGGACGAACTCGACGATGCCGCCACGGTGTTGGCCAGTGTGGCGGCGGTGACGCCGAAAGCCAACGCCGAGCAGATCCGCGGCTTGCTGGCCGGGTTTGGCCTGCGGGGGGCAGCAGTGGAGCGACCGACCAGCAGTCTGTCGGGTGGCGAGCGGTTCAAGGTGGTGCTGGCGCGGCTGCTGCTGGCCGACCCGTCCCCGCAGCTCGTGGTGCTTGACGAACCGACCAACAACCTGGATCTACCGAGCGTGCGCGAGCTCATCGCAGCGTTGAATGCCTATCGTGGCGGGCTGCTGGTGGTCAGCCACGATCAGCGTTTCTTGGACGCTTTGGGCATCGAGGTCTGGCTCGAACTGGCCCTCGACCAAGGCCTACCCCGGTTGCGAGAGGTCTGGCGATGAGTTGGCCAGCCCCAGAGGAACCGTCCCCGTGAGCTGCGCGGAGGAACCGTCCCCGTGAGCTGCGCGGAGGAACCGTCCCCAATCAGAGCAATCAGAGCAGGGCGGGCACGTCATCGACAGAGTCGACGAGGTGGAGTGAGGCAGCCATGGTGCGTCCATCAGCGAGCGCCGATAGCAGAGGCCAGGCTGGCACGGTCTTGGTCCAGTAGTCGCGGCCGACCAGGATCAGCGGGGGAATCTCTGTTTGGGCCTCGGCGTAGTAGCGCGGCGTCACTGCCTGGAAAATCTCCTGGACGGTGCCGGCGGCGCCCGGCAGGCAGATCAAGCCGCCGGATGCTTGCCGTAACAGGACGTCTTCGCGAATCGCGTTGGAGAACAATTTGGCCACTCCGGCGCTGAAGGCGTTGGGCGGTTCGTGGCCGTATAGCCAGGTGGGCACGCCGTAGCTGGGGCCGCTGAGATCCCAGCGATCGGTCACGGCCAGGGCGGCCTGCGCCCAGCTTTCGAGGGCGCCAGCGAAGGCCGGACGTTGGCCTAGCAACTCGATGGCGGCCGCAAGATCGGCGGGCGAGCCAACCAGTGACGCGCCGAGATTGACCGCCTCCATGGCGCCCGGGCCGCCGCCGGTGATCACTGCGCGCCCCGCTGCGGCCAGCCGCCGCCCGAGGTGGGCGGCCGCAGCGTAGTCGCGGTGGTCGCGGGTGAGCCGGTGCCCGCCCATCACCCCGATGGCCTGATCGAGACCCAGGTCGGCCAGTGCATCAGTTATCGCGTGGTCGTGCAGGGTCATCGCCAGTTCGCTGGTCAAGCTGCGATGCTGGCCCACGTAATGCCACCATCGGTAGACCCGGGCGTCCAGGGTGTGGCGATAGCCGCGCTCCAGCCCTTCGTACAACTCACCAGGCGCATAGAGCCCGCCGCGGTAGGGGTTGAACGGCAAATCAGGCAGGGTAGGAAACACCAGGGCGCCCCTGGTCTCCAGTTCGGCTTCGCTGCCGGCGGCGAAAACGCAGCCAAGAAACACCGCCCGATTCACCTCGGCCTGGCTCAATTCGACAGCCATTCCACTCAGATCCAGCGACTGTACCCAGCACCCAGCCAAGCTGGACGCGGACGCCAATTGGGCCCGGAGCTGATCGAGAGACTCGATCTCGATGCTGGCCATCCCTCACCTCATCCTGCTTCTTCGCCGGGGCAGGCCCGGCCGGTTCAGCCTATCGACGGCTAGGCTGAACGATGGCGTAGCAAACAAGGAGTTCAGTTAATGCGGCAAGTCGTGATCCTGGGCAGCACCGGCTCGATCGGCACCCAGGCGATTGAGGTGATCAACGCCCGCCGAGACCGTTTTGAAGTGGTCGGGCTGGCAGCTGGTGGTACCTCGGCCGAGCTCCTGGTGGCCCAAGCCAAGGCGCTGAGGCCCGCGGTGGTGGCCGTCAGTGATGTAGACGCTGCTGATCGGATCGCCGAACAGCTGCCCGGCATCGAGATCTGGGCTGGGCCGGATGCTGCCACCAGACTGGCGGGCGCGTCCTGCGACGTGGTGCTCAACGGCATCACCGGAGCCGCCGGTCTGGCCCCGACATTGGCCACCTTGGCTGCTGGCACCACTTTGGCCTTGGCCAACAAGGAATCCCTGGTGATCGGCGGACGCCTGGTCACCGAGGCTGCCGCGCCGGGCCAAATCGTCGCGGTGGATTCAGAACACTCAGCCTTAGCCCAGGCGCTGCGGGCCGGGCGAGCCGATGAGGTGCGCAGGCTGATCCTGACCGCCTCCGGCGGACCGTTCCGCGGTCGGACGCGAGCGCAGCTGGCCGAAGTCACCCCCGATCAGGCGATGGCCCACCCCACCTGGGCGATGGGCCGGGTGATCACCATCAACTCAGCCACCCTGATTAACAAGGGTTTGGAGTTGTTGGAGGCTGGCCTGCTTTACGGCGTCGACCTGGACGACATCGAGGTGGTGGTGCACCCACAGTCGATCGTCCATTCGATGGTGGAGTTCCACGACGGCTCAACCATCGCTCAGTGCTCACCGCCAGATATGAAGCTGCCAATCGCGTTGGGCCTGGCCTGGCCCGAGCGTCTGGCTGATGCGGCTGCTGCCTGCGATTGGCGCACCGCGACCAGCTGGACCTTTGAGCCGCTGGACAACGCCGCCTTCCCCGCCGTGGAGCTGGCCCGCCGGGCCGGGAAAGCAGGCGGCACCGCCCCTGCGGTCTACAACGCGGCCAACGAGGTGTGCGTGGACGCCTTCTGTGCCGGCGATTTGTCCTTCTGCGGCATTGTTGATGTGGTCGAAGACGTGGTTCGGGCCCACCTGGCCCAGCCAGTCACCGAGTCGCTCAGTGTGGCCGCAGTACTGGCGGCTGATGCTGCCGCCCGGATCGCCGCCGCCGACCGGATCAAGGAGTTGTGATGGAGCTAGTGACCGTGGTGGCCTTCGCGCTGGGCTTTTTTGCGCTGATCATGGCTTCGGTGGCCCTCCATGAGGTCGGTCACATGGTGCCGGCCAAGCTGTTCGGGGTGCGGGTGCCGAAGTACTTTGTTGGGTTCGGGCCGACGTTGTGGTCGACCACCCGAGGCGAGACCGAATACGGCTTCAAATGGTTCCCCCTCGGCGGCTTCGTCCGGCTAATGGGGATGTACCCGCCCCGGCCGGACGGCAGCAGGCGCCGCACCAGGCTGAGCGATTTTGCTGACGGCGCCCGCGAAAGCGAGTGGTCGGAGATCACGCCAGACGATGTCGCCAACCAGCGCCTGTTCTACCAGAAGAAGACCTGGCAGAAACTGATCGTGATGGCTGGTGGTCCGACGATGAATCTGCTGATTGCCTTCGTCCTCATGCTGGGCGTGACTGCGGGTTATGGTGTCTACCGGCCCCAAACCACCATCGCCTTTGTGCAGCAGTGTGTTATTGCCGATGCCTCCCGCACCGAATGCACCGCTGCCGACCCCTCGACCCCGGCGGCCCAGGCGGGCCTGCAGGTTGGCGACCGGGTGGTCAGCTTCAATGGGGTGCCAATCTCCAGCTACACCCAGCTCAGCGACCTGATTCGGGCCAACCTGGACGGTCCGGCCGACATCGTCGTGGAACGCAACGGTCAAACCGTGGCCCTGCCGCAGGTGCGCACCGGCATCAATAATCTGCCCGACCGATTGGACCCCAGCCATCAAGTACGGGCCGGTTGGCTGGGCATCAGCCCCAAGCAGGAACTGACCAAGGGTGGCCCGGCTGAGGTGCTGAGCGACATGTGGACGATGACCCAGCAGAGTGTGGTCGCTTTGGCCCAATTCCCGGTGAAGATCTGGGATGTGGTGGTCGGGATGGTCACCGGTCAGCCGCGCGACCTCTATGACCCGATCAGCATCGTCGGGGCCAGCCAGGTCGCCGGGCAGGTGGCCGGCTCCGCGGACCTTCCAGTAGCGCAGAAATTCGCCACCTTCGCCACCCTGCTGGCCTCGATCAACCTCTTCCTGGCGTTGTTCAACTTCGTGCCCCTGCCGCCCTTGGACGGCGGGCACATCGCCGGGGCGATCTATGAGTGGTTGCGCCGCAAGGCCGCAGCGCTGTTCCGGCGGCCCGACCCCGGCTTCTTCGACACGGCGAAGCTGCTGCCGATCGCCTACGGAGTGGCCGGATTCCTGCTGATCGCCGGGGTGGCGCTGATCCTGGCCGATATCGTCAGCCCGATCCAGTTGTTCTGATCGACGCCGGAGCAAGCGAGGATGCGGCGGCTTGGTAAGGCTGCCTAATCACTGCCCGTCTGAACGGGTTTGTGACTTCGGCGTGAGTAGGCTGTTCGCGGGCAGCCACCGGCCGCCTGAACATGGCAGTGAACGAGGAGCAGATGTCTGTAAGCCTGGGGATGCCGGCCGCGCCACCACCAGTGTTGGCGCCCCGACGACCAACCCGTCAGATTCGAGTGGGGAAGGTGTTGGTTGGCGGGGGAGCGCCGGTCTCGGTGCAGTCGATGACCACCACCAAGACCACCGATGTCGACGCCACCCTGCAACAAATCGCTGAGCTCACCGCAGCTGGCTGCGACATCGTGCGGGTAGCGGTCCCTAGCTCCGATGACGCCGATGCGCTGGCCACGATCGCCTCGCACAGCCCGATTCCGGTCATTGCCGACATTCACTTCCAGCCCAAATACGTCTTCGCTGCCATCGATGCCGGCTGCGCGGCCGTCCGGGTGAACCCGGGCAACATTCGCGCCTTTGACGACCAGATTGCCGAGATCGCCAAGGCTGCGGCTGACGCTGGGGTATCGATCCGGATTGGCGTGAACGCTGGCTCGCTGGATTCCCGGCTGCTAGCCAAGTACGGAGCGCCGAGCGCCGAAGCCCTGGTGGAGTCGGCATTGTGGGAGGCGAGTCTCTTCGAAGAGCATGGCTTCGGTGACTTCAAGATCTCGGTCAAGCACCACGATCCGGTGGTCATGGTGCGTGCCTATGAGTTGCTGTCCCAGGCATGTGACTACCCGCTGCATCTGGGGGTCACCGAGGCTGGGCCCGCCTTCCAGGGCACGATCAAGTCGGCGGTTGCTTTCGGGGCACTGCTGAGTAAGGGCATCGGCGACACGATACGGGTCTCGCTGTCGGCACCCCCGGTCGAAGAGGTGAAGGTCGGGGTCAAGATTCTGGAATCGCTGAACCTGCGGCCCCGCAAACTGGAGATCGTTTCGTGTCCGTCCTGCGGGCGGGCGCAGGTGGACGTCTACACGCTGGCCGAGGAGGTCACCGCTGGCCTTGAGGGGCTAACCGTGCCGCTGCGGGTAGCCGTGATGGGGTGCGTGGTGAACGGCCCCGGCGAGGCGCGCGAGGCCGATTTGGGGGTCGCGTCCGGCAACGGAAAGGGCCAGATTTTCGTCCGCGGTGAAGTGGTGAAGACCGTGCCTGAGGACGAAATCGTGGCGACCCTGATCGAGGAGGCGAATCGGCTGGCCGCTGAGATGCCTGAGGCCGAGCAGGGCTCGGCAGAGGTGACGGTCGGGTAGTCGATGCCCGCGCGGATCCTCACCCCAACAGATGCCCCATTGGTGCGCCGATTGCTGGATTGCGATCCGGTCGGCAACGTTTTCGTCGCCTCCAGGGTGGACGCCGGGGTCTTGAACCCGGCAGTCCCGGGTCAGCTTTACGGCTGGCCGAGCGAGCAGCCGACCGCACTGCTCCACCTGGGCGCGAACCTGGTGCCGGTAGCGGAGCACCTGGACGCGATCAGTGCCTTCGTGGAGGTGGTTGGGCGACGGCGCACCTGTCAGTCCATTGTTGGACCATCCTGGCTCGCGTTAGCGCTGTGGGAGGCACTGGGGCAGCGATGGGGCCGCGGCTACTCCCAGGCCCGCGAGGTGCGGCGACGTCAGCCAATGATGGCTACGGCTACCGGGCCGCAGATAGCCGCGGATCCCCGCGTGCAGCGGATCACCATGACCGACTTCGAGTCCTACTACGCCGCCTCAGTGGCGATGTACATCGAAGAGGTTGGGGTGGACCCCGGCTCAGGGCCGCAGTCCAGCTACCGCAACTACTGCCGCTGGCTGGTGTTGGAGGGGCGCGCCTTCGGCATCGTGGCTGATGGTCGGGTGATCTTCAAGTCCGACATTGGGGCGGCCAGCGGTGGCGTGGCTCAGGTGCAAGGAGTCTGGCTGGAGCCAGGGCTGCGCGGGCAGGGTGCGTCGATCCCGGCGATGGCTGCGGTCACCGAATACGTGCTGTCGGAGTACCGGGTCGCCTGCCTTTACGTCAACGACTTCAACACCGCAGCGATCCGCAGTTACGCCCGGGTCGGCTTCGAGCAGGTGGGCGAGTTGGCGACCGTGCTCTTCTGAGCCATGGGCGTTCGACGGTGCAGCGGTGCCGCGCCAGGTTGGGCAAAGCCAATAGGATGGGCGTCGGTGCGCCCGAACGGGTCGCAGTCGAATTCACAAGGAAGCACGGGTTTGTCGTGGGTCTAATGGACAAGGTGCTGCACTTCGGCGAAGGCCGGCAGCTGAAGAAGTTGAAGGTCGTCGCCGATCACGTGAATCAGATCGAGCCCGACTTCGAGGCCATGTCCGATGACGAGTTGCGTGGCCAGACCGAGGAATTTCGGCGCCGCCTGGCTGATGGCGAGGAACTGGATTCGCTGATGCCGGAGGCCTTCGCCGCTGTTCGCGAGGCTTCCAAGCGAGTGCTGGGCAAGCGCCACTTCGACGTCCAGCTCCAGGGTGCGGCCGCGCTGCACTGGGGCAACATCGCTGAGATGAAGACTGGTGAGGGCAAGACCCTGGTCGCCGTCCTGGCCTCCTACCTGAACGCGCTGCCCGGCAAGGGCGTCCATGTGGTCACGGTCAATGACTATCTAGCCAAGTTCCAGTCGGAGCAGATGGGCCGAATCCACCACTTCCTTGGCCTCAAGGTTGGCGCGATTCTCTCCGACATGACCCCGGCGCAGCGTCGGGACGCCTACGCCTGTGACATCACCTACGGCACCAACAACGAGTTCGGCTTCGACTACTTGCGTGACAACATGGCGCTTTCGGTCGATGACTGTGTGCAGCGCGGCCATCACTATGCGGTCGTCGATGAGGTCGACTCGATCCTGGTTGATGAAGCGCGTACCCCGCTGATCATCTCCGGTCCGGCCGAGGACAACACCGTCTGGTATCCCGAATTCGCCAAAATCGTCAAGAGCCTGTCCCGCGACGTCCACTACGAGGTGGACGAGAAGAAGCGCACGGTCGCGATCCTGGAAACCGGCATCTCCGCGGTTGAAGATCGTCTCGGCATCGAGAACCTGTACGAATCGGCCAACACTCCGCTGATCTCCTACCTCAACAACGCCATCAAGGCCAAAGAGCTGTTCAAGCGCGACAAGGACTACGTGCTCATGGAGGGCGAGGTGCTGATCGTTGATGAGCACACCGGCCGTACCCTCATCGGCCGTCGTTACAACGAGGGGCTGCACCAAGCGCTGGAGGCCAAGGAAGAGGTGGAGATCAAGGACGAGTATCAGACGCTCGCCACGATCACTCTGCAGAACTACTTCCGGATGTACAACAAGCTGGCTGGCATGACCGGCACGGCCAAGACCGAAGAGTCGGAGTTCCAGAAGATCTACGGACTGGGCGTGCTGCCGATCGAGACCAACCAGCCGATGATCCGCAAGGACCAGGGTGATTTGATCTACCGCACCGAGGCCGCCAAGTTTGACGCCATCGTCACCGACGTAGCCGAGCGCTACGCAAAGGGTCAGCCGATGTTGTTGGGCACCGCCAGCGTGGCCAAGTCGGAGCTGCTCAGCAAGCTGCTGAAGAAGGCTGGCGTGGCCCATGAGGTGCTGAACGCCAAGAACCATGCTCGCGAGGCGGCGATCGTCGCCCTGGCCGGTCGCAAGGGTGCGGTTACGGTCGCCACCAACATGGCTGGTCGAGGTACCGACATCATTTTGGGCGGTAACTCCGAGTTCTTGGCCGATCAGGTGCTCCAGAACAAGGGGCTGGACCCGGTCGATACGCCGGATGAGTATGAAGCCGCCTGGGCCGACACGTTGGCTGAAATTGAGCAGCAGGTGGCCGACGAGCACGTGGAGGTCGTTGATCTCGGCGGGCTCTACGTCATCGGCTCCGAGCGACACGAATCCCGCCGAATCGACAACCAGCTGCGTGGCCGATCTGGGCGTCAGGGAGACCCCGGCGAGAGCCGCTTCTACTTGAGCCTCGAAGACGATCTGATGCGGCTGTTCAAGTCCGACGTGATCGCTTGGGTGCTGCAGACCCTGAAGATTCCCGACGACGTGCCCATTGAGAACAGCCGGGTCACCAAGAGCGTCCAGCAGGCCCAGGAGCAGGTCGAAAGCCAGAACTTCGAGATGCGGAAGAACGTCCTGAAGTACGACGACGTGATGAACCGGCAGCGGCACGCCATTTACGGCGACCGGCGCCGAGTGCTCGAGGGCGCCGACGTCGAAGAGCAGTTGCGGGGCACCGTAAGCACCGTGGTGGAGCAGTACGTGCGCGGGCTCACCGCCGATAGTTTCGTCGAGGATTGGGATTTTGACGGGATCTGGACTCAGCTCCGCACGCTTTACCCAGTGAAGCTGAAGACAGCCGACTATGCCGACCGCCCGGACTTGAGTGTCGAAGAACTGGTGGCCGACTTCCAGGCCGATGCCCAAGCAGCCTACGACGACCGCACCGCACAACTCGGGGAAGAGCTGATGCGCGAGTTCGAGCGGCAGGTGCTGCTGACCGTGCTCGACCGCAAGTGGCGCGAACACCTCTACGAGATGGACTATCTTCGCGAGGGCATCGGGCTTCGGGCGATGGCACAACGCGATCCGCTGGTGGAATACCAGCGCGAGGGCGGCGACATGTTCAACACCATGATGGAAGCATTCATGGAGGAGGTCGTCGGGTACCTGTTCAACCTTGAGGTGCGCACGGAGCCGGCTGCCCCCGAGGTGGGTCTGGTGTCTGGTGCCGATGGCGCTGCGGTGACCGCGGAGTCGTTGTTAGCCACTGGCCCGGACGCGGCTGGCGGCACTGATGCCCACAACGTCGAACCGATTGTCGAGCCAGGATTGACCCGGCGGCCGAGCCTGAAGGCCAAAGGTCTGGAGCGGACGAAGCCATCAACCCCGTTGGCCTACACCGCCCCCGACGAGACCGGTGCGGTTACCCGCAAGGGCACCACTGCTACTGATGATCCCTACGCCGGGGTCGGCCGAAATGCGCAATGCCCATGTGGCTCGGGCAAGAAGTTCAAGGTCTGTCACGGGCGCAACGCCTGATCGGCTGATTCAGGCGACAGCACGAACCTGATTGATCCGCCGGGCTTCCAAGGCGATCTCCAGGCCAGTCGCCTGCCAGCGTCCGGCGACAATGTTGAGGCCTACCGCGGCGGCTTTTGACCGTCCACGCTGAACCAGGTGTACGGCTATCTCGATTACCTGCGGTCGTGGTGTCTGGACTCGGATTGATCGCAGGCGAATATCTGAGCCCCGGTGGGATATGGCGAGTTTCTCGATCAGCCCAAACACCTCAGGGCTAACCCAGGCGCTCAATTGCTGGGCAGGCCGGCGGCCTGCGATCACTTCGACCAGTGAGGTAGTCACGGCCGTGGCGAGTTGGCGGGCCTGATGGTCGGCCAAAGTGCTGGTGGGCACCGGCTCGGGCGGTTCACCAAGGGGGAGCGTCGGCTGGGCTGGACGGTGGTCAACGGTTCGCGGAAGCAGCGCGGTGGCCGCGGGCATCCCAGCATTGAGGCGTCGCAGGCGGGCCAACTCTGGGCGGAGCGCGGTAGCGGGAGGTCGGTGGCGTGGCACGGCTCTACTGTTCACCGAAACTGAGGCCCCGGACCGAGTTGGGTGCAGGATTGTGGACAACTATTGCCTAAGCCGCGCATGGCAGACCGGTTAGGCCAGCTCAGCGGTGAAAGCCTGTCGGCGCACCCCCGTGTGGGTACTCGCCGTATTGCCCCTCGCGCCCTACTCTTAGCTCTTGAGCCTTGGGGGAGGGAGAGTTCGCGTGGGTTTCTTCACCAAGCGACGAGAAAATAAAGGGTCGCGGGCGATTGAGCCAGCGGCCGGAATCAACGACTTGTTGGATTTGCAGGCGCCGCCGTTCGGTATCGGATTCAGTCGCCAAGCCACCGACATGGTGACCGGAGTCACACCGGCCGGCCGTCGCTATCGGGGGTTCAGATACTCCTACTCCGGTGGAATGTCGCGCTTCGATGGTCGGGTACTGGTGGTTGACCTGCCTTTCGAGCTGCCTGACGTTTTCTGGACCACTGGCAGTCGCACTCGGGTCGGCATGGAGGCTGCCGGGCGGGTGGGCTGCCTGCAGTATCAGAGCTTGCGGGTGTTTTCGGTCGACGAACGACTGGCCAAGCAGGTTTTCGAAGCTGTGGCCGGCCCGACCATGGAGTTGGCCCACATTTCGCATGATCCGATAGATCTCTCAGTTGATCGAAACCACCTGATCGCGGTCGACGCACCAATTGATGATGACGTGGCCCCGTTCCTGGCCGGTTTGGACCAGGTGATCGACGCGCTGGCCGCTGCCGTGCCGCGACGGCTGGAGTTGCCGCCCACCGTGTCTGGGTTCGGCTTCTACGGACATTCAGACTGGACCTATGCCGCTGAGGGCGATCGATCGCTGTTGCGCGACTTCGGGCTACCGCAGCGTCAGCAGGGTCGGGTCGAGGACGTACTGCAGTGCGCCTGCGACGGGGTACGTCTGGTCGCCTTCCGGTACAGCTGGCTCAGTGACACTGCGGTCAAGGCCCAGATGTCGCGCGGGATGGTCATAGACCATGACCGGGAACAACAGCCGGTGTGCGCCTTTGTGCTCGACGCGAAGCTGCCCGGTATCTCGCTCAATGGCGACCAACTCGGCGAACAAGTCAACCTGGGCAACCCCCGCTTCGCCGAGGCCTTCGCGCTTCGCTCCACTGAACCGCAGCAGGCCTATCAGCTGTTCAACGAGCGGGTGCAGGAATGGCTGCTGGCCACCAGACCCTACGGATGGACGGTGCAGGGCAACATTGTTCGCTTCCATGTTCCTACCCACGACGCGCTCCTGGTCGGTGAATGTGAGGCCACTTTGCACGGCTGGTTAGATCGGATTCCGAAAGAGATACGCGAGTTCATGGGTCTGCCGGACATGCCATCCCTGGCTCGCTCCTAGCTGAGATCGACCGGTCGGGCCGGTAGAAAGAGAGAACTCTGGTGTCTGGTCAGTGGGTCTGGTGGATCGCAGGTGTCCTCGGGCTGGGGGCAGCGGTTGGCATCGGCTTCCTGGTGCGCCATCAGCTTTACCTCAAGCAACTCAAGGAACGCGGTTGGGCCTGGAACTCCAATCCATCGCTGGCCGACTTCCTCAACTTCCAGGTGCCGCCGTTCGGGCTGGGGGTGAACCGCCGAGTTGACGATCACATCAGCGGAACCACCGCGGACGGGCGTCGGTTCGACTGTTTCGAGTACGCCTACAACGGCGGTCCGGGCTTCAACCAGCGATTGCTTGCAGTGCAGTTGCCGGCAGCCCTGCCCAGCGCTTTCGCCTTCACCACCCAGGCACCGGCAGGTATTGGCATGGGCGCGCCGAGCCTCTTCGAAGCCCAAGGCGCCGGGCTGACCGCAGTAGCTGGCGATGCGGGCTACGCCAGTGAGGTGCACGCGGCCGTCGCTAGTGCCTTCAGCGGTTTAGGTGAAGGTGCCAAAACCGCGCTGAGCGTTGACGGTGACCGAGTGGTGCTGTGGCCAGTGCCGCGCGATGTGGACGAGTTGGCGGCGGCGATCGAGTCGCTGAGCCTGGCGGCGGCCAGCCTTGGCGGTCTTGCCGCGACATGGGGTGTCCAGCCGCCGATCCCCGGCTACACCTTCTACGGCCATCCCGATTGGCAGTTCATCGGCAGTGACGACACCGTGCTCGACTACTACCCGGTCGCGCGTGGGGGCTTCGACCATGACACCGCCGAGATGGTGCGCGGTCTGCGCGATGGCATCCGGATGGACGCCTTCGAACACCATTGGAAGACCACTGAGACCCGGACGGTCTCCGACGGGCAGGGCGGCAGTCGCACCGAGACTTACACCCAGAATCACGTCGAGGCCATTTGTGTCTTCACGCTGCCCTACGAGCTGCGCACCCTTTCGGTGAACGGTGCCTGGTCAGGGGATCGGGTGCGGTTCGAGAGTGATGACTTCAACGACGCCTTCAAAGTGCGGGCCGAGGACGCGAAATTCGCCTCAGATGTGATCCACCCGCGAATGATGGAGTGGCTGCTGGCTACCCGTCCGGCCAGCGGCTGGTCGATCGCCGGCCAAATGGTGGCCTTCGAGATGCGCAGCCACGACACCTTCGCCGTGGACGCCAACGAAGCGACGCTTCGGGGCTTCCTGGGCCGGATCCCGCGATTCGTGTGGGCGGACCTGGGTCTGCCGGTGCCGCCATTCCTGGTTGAGTAGGGTTGATGTCGTGAGCGATCCGGTAACTGTGGCTGAAGCCGCCCTCCTCGCCCGCGACCAGGAGCAGTCACCTTGGCAGCAGGCGCTGGTGCTGGTCGTCTCCGGTGGGCTGACTCGCGAAGAGCTGGTAGCCAGAATCAGCGAGCGGATCGGCTACGCCCCCCGCTTCCGACGGGTGGTGACGGGGTGGCCGGTGCCAGCCTGGGTCGATGATGCCAACTTCAACCTGAACGGCCACGTCAGCCAGTCAACGCTGCCTGCAGAGCACCGGCTGGAAGATTGGCTGGCCGAGCAACTGGCTAGGCCGCTGCCGCGGAGCCACCCACTGTGGGAGGTGACCCTGGTGGACGGCCTCGCCCTGGGCACTCAGGCCGTGGTTGCCCGCGTTCACCCAGCGTTGGTGGACGGCTACGACCACATTCACCTGTTCCAGGAACTGTTGGACGACCGCCCAGAAGAGGTGGCCCAGACCGATGCCGATGATTGGCAGCCAACCGAAACCACTGCACCAGACCTGACAGCGCTGATCGCCGGCATCAGCGATCCGCTGGCTGCAGCTGAGCGGCTGAGTGCTGGGGTGTTCGGCATGCTCGAAAACGGGGTGCGGACGTTGACCGCTCAGCCTCGACGCCACTACCTGGGTGGGGTGGAGATCGAGTTGGAGGCGGTCGATGAGGTGCGGCGGGGGTTCGGCTGCACCACGCACGACGTGCTGGTCGCCTTGGCGACTGCCGGGGTGCGAGGGTGGCTGGCCGAACAGGGGCGCCCGCTGACCGACGAAGTGGCCCTGGTGCCGTTGGCGGTTACTGAGCCGCAGGTCCTGGCCTCAGCTATTGGTTGTCGGATTGCCCCATCTTTCGATCGGCTTCCGGTCACCGCGATCACTGCAACCGACCGGCTGGAAGCCATCGCGACTATCACCGGGGCCAGGCGCGACAGCGGGCTGAGCGTGCCGGCCCGCGATCTGATCGGCTTGGCCGGGTTTGCACCGGCCACCCTGCATGCGGTCGCCGCCGGCGCGCTGGGGGCTGGACGTCCGCACACTGTCGTCCTCACCAATGTGCCCGGCCCCCGTGAACCTCGCTATCTCGGCCGCGCTCGGGTGCGCCAGGTGTTCGCCGTAACCGCAACCAGCGACGCTGAGCAGCTGAGCATCGCCATCACCAGCTATCGGGGTCGGGTCAGCCTCGCGGTGGCCGCGGTGGCACCGGTGACGAGTTGGTCAGCCAGCATCTCCGCTGAGCTGGACGCACTGCGAAATGAGTTGTGATGAGCCTGCTATTCGTGCCGTTGAGCATTGCCCAGCTACGGGATTGGGCCACCACCGGGGTGCTGGCTGCCGGCCAGCCCGCGCACGCTGCCACCGAGGAGTTGCAGGTAGCTTTCGGGCTTAGCGATGCCGAAGAGGCTGAACAGGTGGCGCTGCTGGCCGCCTCAGTCGCTGGCCTGATCGCCAACCAGCGCCGGCTGGTAGCGGTCGCCGAGGGAACTCCGGTTCCCCGGGCCGAAGCCGATGCCGATTTCGGCGAAGTGGCCACCCCCCAACTCCTCTGGCGTGCGGTCGGGGCGGTCTTCACTGACGAACCCGAGCAGGCGATGGTCGCCGCGGCGGCCACCGCCGCAGCCGGATCGACGCTCAGCCAGGCTTGGGATGAGCCAGCAGTGGCCGCGCTGCTGGGTGCCGCAGACCTGCTCTGGCATGGGTCTGGGGAATGGGAACTGCTCGTAGCTGGTTGATGCATAACAAGCTGCCAGCGGGAGGAAAGCATGCCCAGATCAATCTGGAAGGGCGCTGTTTCGTTCGGCTTGGTGACCATCCCGGTGAAGGTCTACGGGGCCACCGAGGAGAAAGACATCAGTTTCCGGCAGCTGCACGCCGCCGACGGTGGTCGGATCCGCTACAAACGGGTCTGCGAAGTATGTGCCACTGAAGTTCCCTTCGCCGAGATCGCCAAAGGCTACGACGCCGCCGATGGTCGAGTGGTGATGCTGGATTCCAACGACTTCGCCGGGCTCCCAACGGCCGACGGTAAGACCGTGGAAGTGACCCAGTTCGTCGATGTCACCCAGATCGACCCGACCTACTTCAACCGCACCTATCTGCTTGAGGCCGAGCCGATCGGTTTGAAGCCGTATGTGTTGCTGCGGGATGCGCTGGCCAAGGCGGGAAAGGCCGCCGTGGTGAAGGTGGCTTTGCGCTCTCGAGAGACTTTGGCGCTGATCCGTCCGGTCGGCGAAGTGCTGCGGCTACACACGATGTTGTGGCCTGATGAGCTGCGCGACGACGAGTTCGTCCGGCCTAAGGAGCAGGTGAAGACGACTGAGGCGGAGCTGGCAATGGCCCAGCTGTTGATCGATCAGCTGTCGGGTGATTTCGATCCGAACGTCTTCTCCGACTCCTACCGCGAGGCTTTGGAGCAGGTAATCGAGGCCAAGTTGGATGGCGTCGAACTGCCGAGTGTGACCGATGATCGACCCAACGCCGAAGTGGTGGATCTGGTCGCCGCGCTGCGGGCCTCGGTGGAGGCGGCCAAGGCACGCCGCGCCGCGGCTGCCGGCTAACTCAACTCCGGCTGCGCCAAGGCGGCGCGGCGGTAGAGTCGAGGACGTGGATGCTTTCACTGTTGTGCCAACGCCGGTCAACGAACCGGCCCGCTCCTACGCCCCTGGCAGCCCAGAACGGGCCAGTCTGAGACACACTCTGGCCGAGCTCATCGATGCTGGCCCGATCGAGATCGAGCCGGTTGTTGGCGGCGCTGACCCCTCGGGAGTAGGTGAAGCCGCCTACGAGGTGCGGATGCCTTCGGATCACTCGACCCTGCTGGCCCGCGTACGGCAAGCGACCTCGGCCGATGCCGGCGCGGCGATCCAGGCTGCGGGCAAGGCGAAGGCGGATTGGGCCGCGACCAGTTTTGATGAGCGGGCTGCAGTGTTCCTGCGGGCCGCTGAGCTGCTGGCTGGCCCCTGGCGGGATCGCGTGAACGCGGCCACCATGCTTGGCCAGGGCAAGACCTCCCAGCAGGCCGAGATCGATGCCGCCTGTGAACTGATCGACTTCCTTCGGTTCAACGTCGCCTTCGCCCGCGAGCTCTATGCCAATCAGCCGATCAGCTCGGCTGGGGTGTGGAATCGGCTGGATTACCGTCCGCTGGACGGGTTCGTTTATGCCATCACGCCGTTCAACTTCACCGCGATCGCCGGCAACCTGCCCACAGCACCTGCCCTGATGGGCAACACCGTGATTTGGAAGCCAGCCCTGACCCAGAGCTTCGCTGCCCAACTGTGGATGGAGCTACTCGGCGAGGCTGGCCTGCCAGCTGGGGTGATCAACATGCTTCCTGGACACGGCCCGGAGGTGTCGGAGGTCGCGTTGCGCCATCCCGACCTGGCCGGAATCCACTTCACCGGCTCCACCAGGGTGTTCCAGGGGCTGTGGTCCCAAGTTGGGGCGAACATCGCTGGCTACCGCGCCTACCCGCGCCTAGTGGGGGAGACCGGCGGGAAGGACTTCGTCGTCGCCCATCCGTCCGCTGATCCGGAGGCGGTGACGGCCGCCCTCATCCGCGGTGCCTTCGAGTACTCCGGCCAGAAGTGCTCGGCGGCTTCGCGCGCTTACCTGCCGCGAAGTCTGTGGAACCAGATCTCTGCCGATCTGATCGCTCAAACCGAAGCGCTTGCGGTAGGCGACGTCCGCGATTTCGCCAACTTCACCTCCGCGGTGATTGATGAGCGCGCTTTCGACAAGCTGTCGGCAGCGATCGAGCGCGCCCGTGGTTCGGCTGACGCCCAAATCGTGGCCGGCGGAAGCTATGACCGCAGCGAGGGCTGGTACGTCCGGCCAACCTTGATCACCTCGGATAACCCCCACCAGGACATCTTCACCACCGAGTACTTCGGTCCGATCCTGGGCATCTTCATCTACGAGGACGCCGAGTACGAGGCGGTGTTGAAGCTCGTCGACGACACCAGCGCCTACGCGTTGACTGGCGCAGTGTTCGCCACTGACCGAGCCGCGGTGGCGCAGGCTTCGACCGCGCTGCGGCATGCGGCGGGCAACTTCTACGTCAATGACAAGCCCACCGGGGCAGTGGTCGGGCAGCAGCCCTTCGGCGGTTCGCGGGCCTCAGGGACCAACGACAAGGCCGGCTCAATGTGGAACCTGATGCGGTGGGTGAGCCCGCGCTCGATCAAGGAGAATCTGCTGCCACCGAAGATGACCGGCTACCCACATATGCTGCCCGAGAACCCTGGGGCAGGGTTCAGGAGGTGACCGATACCGGCTGCCGCAGAATGGTCCGCAGCTTCGCTGGGGCCGTTTTGGTGAAGTCGCTGAGGTAGATCTCGTGGTGCCGACCTCCTAGCGTCAACCCGTTGGCTGGGACGAACTCGGTATGCAGCTGGTGCAGCACCGGCCCCTCCTCGTCGAAGGAACCGAGGTGCAGGATCTGGACGCAGCGGCCCTCAGCCAGCACCTCCAGGCGCAAGCGTTCGACGCCCGTCCCACCTTTGCGGCGGGCGGCTTCCTGGGCGCCGCTGAACAGTTCAGTGGTGATCCAATCCGGCACCATCATCGCCAGCGTCCAGTCCCAGGTGGATTTGTCGAGCGCGGAGGTGAAGGTGCTCGGATCGGCCGATGACCACAGCCCCTCTAGCGGCATCACGGCATAGTCGAGCCCCAGGTCGATCTTGGACGCGAACTTCAGTTTGTAGCCGACGCTGAACAAGGCCGAGACCGCCTCGGCGAACGGGCCGCCCGCGTTCGGATCACCATGACCGTCGATCATCAAATACTGCAGCGGTGGCACGTCGATGATCTCGAACTTCCCGACCTTGGCAAGGTAGCTGGGCAGGGTCTTCTTGAAGTCAATCTTGGTCATGAAAGTCAGGACGCCCTAGCGATGATCGGCAGGCATACGTCGGTCACCCAGTTGGCCGGATCTGGATCCTGGGCTGGGCTAACCCGGTAGATGTTGAACATTGGCCCGACGCTGAGGCCGTTTTCGGCGACGTGGGCGCCCAGTGCTGCGCTCACCTGCGACATGCCTTCGTAGTTGCCGTGGAGCGTGGCCAGGACGACTTCCTGTTCGGGGACTTCGCGGCAGGTCACCGGCGCGGTGGTCGGGAACTCTTCGGGAATCTGCAGCCAGACCTCCACGTCCACATCGGTGTCTTGGTAGTCCTCGTCGTGGAAGGTGGCTCCGCCGATTCCGGTGAGATCCACCAGATTGGCCAGCAACTGCGGCATTAGCCGCTCCCAGAGCTGGGGCTCGTCGGCGTAGTTGCCGATTACGTCGCGGACGGCCGCGATGGTCATCGCTGGCATCTTGGTGGTGTGGACTTCGATGGTCATCTTCTGTTCCTCCAACTGATGGACGAGCCGGTCCAGCGCTGACAGCCGCTGCCGTACCTGATCCTGGCTTTGCAGGAGTTGGTGGCGGTGTGCCAACAGGGGAGCCGACAAGGTGGTTGGATCGTCGAAGAGGGGCAGCAGGGCGGCCATCTCGGCCACCCCGATCCCGGCATCGCGCAGACCGACGATGCGCTCGGCGGTACCGAGCTGGTCAACCCCGTAGTGGCGGTAACCAGAGGCCGGGTCCACCCACTCCGGGGCGAGGAGCCCATGTTCGGCGTAGTGGCGCAACATCCGGACACTGATCCTGGATAGGCGGGAGAAGACCCCGATCTGGAGCAGCCCGTTTTCGTGATCCATGACCTCAGGTGACACCCTCACATCGTGGCAGAGTCAAGACCACCGGTGGCTGGAAATACCTACCTGAACGCGATTACGCCAGGCTGGCCGGGCTCGCAACCTAGGGTCTGGGTATGGAGTCGTTGATCTCGGTATTCGTCGTTGCGCACTTGCTGGGCTTGTCAGCCATTCTCGGCGGCTGGCTGGCCAACCGGCTTGGCGCCGAAGGCGGCCTGTCGGCGTTGGTGTGGGGTGCGCGCGCACAGTTCGTCATCGGTTTGATCCTGGTGGGCTTGAACGAGGCTGCCCGCGAGGAGCTCAACTACGCCAAGATCGCGGTGAAGGCTGCGGTTGGGCTCACGGTGGTGATCCTTGCCGAAATCGCGAACCTGTGGGTCAAACGGGGCCGGTCAGCGTCGGTGTTGGTCAATATGGTCGCCGGTCTGACGATCGTGAATGTCGCGGTCGCGGTGGGGTGGCTCACCGCTACCTGAGGAGTCGGTAGTTGACCGAAAACCTGGCTTGGTGGGGAGCCTGACCGCCGCCAGTTAGGGTCAGGCTATGGAGTTGTTGTTCACCGTGTTCTGGGTGCTGCATCTGGCGGCCACCGCAGGCATTGTTGGCGGCTGGTTGGTCTACCTGTTCGGAGTCAAGATCGGCCTGGTCGTAATGGCCTGGGCGGCCCGATCCCAGCTGGTCATCGGCTTGATCCTGGTAAACCTGACCTTTTCGGGTGGGATGAACTTTGGCAAGGTCATCTTGAAGGTGGTGCTGGCCTTGATTGTGGTCGGGCTGGTGGAGGTAGCCAATGCTCGAGCCAAGCGCGACCAGTCATCCCCGATCCTGCCAGCGGTCGCCGCGGTGTTGACGGTGTTGATCGCGGTGATGTCGTTCCTTTGGTGAGCGATGCTGCTGCTCAGCGATGAGTCTGGGCTGGCTGGCCAGCGGTGTAGAGCCAGGCCTTGAAGAAGGCATCCAGATCTTTGCCGGAGAGCTCCTCGGCCAACTGGGTGAACTGTTCGGTGGTGACCACCGAATCGCGGTGCCGGCTGGTCCAGGTCTTGACGATCTTGGCGAAGGTCTTCGCCCCAACCTGGCGTCGCAGGGCCCATAGCGTGAGCGCGCTGCGGTTGTAAACCACCTTCTGGGAGAACAGATATTTAGGATCGGTTATTGGCGCCGGCGGCGGTGACCAGTACTCGCTGTCTTTGCTGGCCGCGTTGAGCAGACTGTAGTAACGGGCATCGCCGCGGTCTGAACCGACGCTGTCAGCGGGCATGACGAACTCGGTGTAGGTGGCGAAGCCCTCGTTGAGCCAGATGTCGCCCCAGTCGCCAACGGTCAGCGAATCGCCGAACCATTGGTGGGCGAGTTCGTGATAAAGCAGCCAGTCGCCGTCATCGAAAGTGATCACCGGGCGGTTCTGAGTCTCCAGCGAATAGCCAATCTCAAGGCGATCGAACACGATGCCCGAACTGCTTTGGGGGTAGGGGCCGAAGTAGCTCTCCAAATTGCGAATGATCTTGGGCAGGCGTTCGGCGATGGCCGGGGATATCCCGACCGAGGGGTCGATGAAGGACCAAAGCGGCAGCTCCCGTCCATCGGTGAGGGTCATCGTGGATTTGTAGACCTCGTACTGGCCGATCGAGATCATCGCCAGGTAGGTGGCGATCGGATTGCGCTGTTGCCAGACCCAGGTGCTGGTAGTAGCGCTGTCGCGTTGGTCTAGCAGATCGCCGCTGCCAGCAACCTCCAGGCCATTGGGCACGTGCACCGTGATTTCGAAGGTGGCCTTGTCAGCCGGGGTGTTGTTGTTCGGGAACCAGGTCATCGCGCCCATCGGCTGAGCCATCACGGTGGCGCCGTCCTCGGTGACCAGCCAGCCCTCCCGCATGCCGTTCGGGTCAGTTAGTGAGGTCGGCTTGCCAGCGTAGACGACCTTTGTTGAGAAGCTCCCGTGGACGGGGCCAGCGGGGATCACGCGCAGCTTGTGGTCGTCACGGGTCCAACCAGCGGGGCGTCCGTCCGTGCTGATCGCGGTGACTTCCAGGCCTTTCAGGTCGAGGCCGAAAGAGGTGAGCGCGGCCGGGGCGTTAGCGGTGATGGTGGTGACTGCGTTGATCGATCCGTCGCGGTGGTAGTCGAGCTCGATCTGGTAATGCTGGACGTCGTAGCCGCGATTGCCGATGGTGGGGAAGAGCGAATCGCCGCTGCTCAGAGCGCCGCCGGTAGGGCCGGAGGGCGAGCTGGGGGTGGCTGGTGCTGCAGCGGGGGTTTCCGGGCTTGCCAGCATCTTGGCGATGCCGAAGCCCGCCACCACCAGTGCCAGGGCGAGCAGAATCACAACGGCTGGTACCAGCCACCGGGGAGATCGCTGGGGGGTGTCCATGGGCCTCTCTCGCTACGCAGTTCGCTCTAGAGAGCGCGGCCAAGCCAGTTGACGTAATCGAACATCTGTTCGATCATTGATAGGTGAAGGCCGCCCTCAAACTACCCGAAACTGAAACCGCAGTCACCGAGCTGTTGGTGCGGTTGCGGGCACAGGTGGCCAAAGCTGAAGCCAGAATCCGGCAGCGTCCGTTTGCGGTGCATCCATCGCTGCTGCCGGTCCTTGGCGAGTCGGGGCTGAAGCCAGGCGCGGCCTATGTGCTGGAAACTTCCGGATCGCTACTGCACGCTCTGCTGGCCGAGCCTTCCCAGGAGGGGCATTGGTGTGGGGTAGTCGGCTTACCGACCTTCGCTGCTGAGGCTGCCCAGCTAGCTGGGGTTCGCTTGGATCGGCTGGTGTTGGTGCCCGAGCCAGCCGAGCAGTGGCTGGCAGCGACCGCTGCGCTGGCCGAGGTGGTGCCGGTGCTGGCCGTCCGTCCATTTGGCAGGGTCAGGGAGTCGGACGCGGCCAGGCTGATGTCCCGGCTGCGTGACCGTGGCTCGGTGTTGCTGGTGGTTGGCGATTGGCCACGGGCCGAAGCGCGGTTCACCTTGACCGAGCCGCGCTGGCACGGCTTGGGGAACGGTCACGGCCGGCTGGCCGGGCGGGAGTTGCAGGTGGGGGTCATCTCCCGCCGCTATCCCGCTGGCCGTAGCGCCAGGCTGGTGCTGCCCAGCTCGAATGGACGGATCGCCGCGGTGGAATCGGCGGCCCCGCAGCTACGGGTGGCTGGGTGAATCATGGGTCGGCTCGAAATGGGTGTGGCGGCTGATCGCTGTCTGGCGTTGTGGTTTCCAAATTGGTCGGTGACCGCCTGGGCTTTGGCTGACGGCGAAGATCCCTCCCAACTGGCGGCGGTGGTGGCCGCCAACCGGGTCCTTGCCTGCTCGGCGGCAGCGGCTGAGCAGGGGGTCGCGGTCGGCCAGCGACGGCGGGAGGCGCAATCCACCTGCCCGCAGCTGAAAGTCCTGGCAGCAGATGATGCGCGGGATGCCAGAGAATTCGAGGCGGTGCTGGCTTGCGTGGAGCAGCTTTCCCCTGGGGTGCAGTTGATCCGTCCTGGGCTGTGTGTGGTGCGCTCCCAGGGCCTGGCCAGCTACCTGGGAGCTGAGGAGCTGGCAGCCGAAACCCTGCTGGAGTCGGTGGTAGTCGAACTGGGCATCGACTCCGGTCGAGCCGGAGTGGCCGATGGGGTATTCACTGCGGTTCAGGCTGCCCACCAGGCCGACCCAGTCCGGGTGGTCGAGCCCACCGGCGGCGCCAAGTTTCTGGCGCCGCTGCCGGTTTCGCGGTTGGGGGATCCCAACTTGAGCGAGTTGCTGCCCAGGTTGGGTGTGCGCACCCTCGGTGATTTCGCCGCGATGGACGCCGCCCGGGTGCGAGAGCGTTTCGGGGCCCAGGGCGTCCGGCTGCACACCCTGGCCGGTGGACAGGATTCACGGCAGGTGACGCCGCGGCAGCCGCCAGCCGAACTGATCGCCGAAATCGACTTCGAGCCGCCGTTGACTCTGGTCGATCAGGTGGCCTTCGCCTCCCGGGCAGTGGTGGCGAAGTTCATCGATCACCTGACCGGGGCTGGTTTGGTCTGCACCGAGGTGCGGTTGGAGTTGACCGGAGAGCGCGACGAGTTCAGCGCGCGCACCTGGCTGACCCCGAGCGTCTTCGACGCAGCCGCGATCACCGACCGGATTCGTTGGCAGTTGCAGGCAGCTGCGGGAAACCAGATTCTCTCCGGAATCATCAGCCTGCGGCTGGAGCCGGTCTCGGTCGACGAGTTGGCCAACCACGCCCCAGGACTGTTTGGGCTGGGCCCGGATGAGCGGGTGCATCACGCGATGTCGCGGGTACAGGCGATGTTGGGTCATGCCAGCGTGCTGACCCCGCAGATCGGGGGCGGGCGTTGGTTGGCCGAACGTCAGTTACTGGTGCCCTGGGGGGAGCGGCTAACGACGAAGATGCCTGCCAATCAGCCCTGGCCGGGGCGAATTCCTGACCCGCAGCCAGCCACCGTCTTTCCCGAGCCGTTGGCTGTGCAGCTAGTGGCCGCCGACGGCGTCCAAATCAGGGTGGACGAACGGGGCGCTCTCAGCGGGGTTCCGGTCGCCTTCAGTGCTGGGTCGCAGCATGGCCGCCTGATCGGGTGGGCCGGGCCCTGGCCGGTCAGTGAGCGCGCCTGGGATGCTCAGCGGCAACGTGGCGCGCACCGGTTCCAGGTCGTCGATGAGTTCGGCGTCGCCTGGCTGCTGCTGCTGAATGGGCGGGGCTGGTGGGCTGAGGCTCGCTATGACTGAGTTGAGACACTGATGGGTTTCAACAATCCGCCGATGACCTGGCGCGACTTAGAGCGGACGCTGAGCGCGTCCAAGCGGGCGGCGGCAGTGGCCGAGCTGCCGACTTCGCGCAAACGCGGTCCCTACCGGCCGCCGACGATTCAGCGACCTGGTGAGGTGGTGCCGTACGCCGAACTGCACGCCCATTCATCCTTCTCCTTCCTCGACGGCGCCTCCGGGCCAGCCGAGTTGGCTGAGGAGGCCGAACGGCTCGGCCTGCATGCGCTGGCTATCACCGATCACGACGGCCTCTACGGCATCGTGCGCTTTGCTGAGGCTGCCGAGCAGTTAGAGCTGCGCACCGTGTTCGGTGCTGAACTCTCCCTCGGACTGCCCGCCCCCCAAGCGGGCCAACCGGACCCCCTCGGGGAACACCTGTTGGTGCTGGCGATCGGGGAGGAGGGCTATCACCGGCTGGCCGGGGCGATCACCTCGGCCCAGTTAGCCGGTGGGGAGAAGGGCCGTCCGGTCTATGACCTCGAAGAACTGGCCGCAACCGGGCGCGATCAGTGGGTGGTGCTCACCGGTTGCCGCAAGGGGGCGGTCCGCCAAGGGCTGCTCGCCGAAGGGGTGGCCGGGGCGCGGCGTGCGTTGGTCGAGCTGGTGGGCCTGTTCGGAGCTGGGCAGGTGTTCGTGGAGTTGATCGACCATGGCAACCCGCTCGATTCAACCCACAACGACGCTTTGGCCGCGCTCGCCGCCGAGTTGAACCTGCCCACCATCGCCACCGGCAATGTGCACTACGCCACGCCAGGGCAACATGAGCTGGCCCAGGCCGTGGCAGCGGTGCGGGCCAACCGTAGCCTGGATGCCTTGGACGGCTGGCTGCCAGCCGCCGGTTCGGCCTTCCTGCGCTCTGGGGCGGAGATGGCGGCCAGGTTCGGCCGATTTTCCGGGGCAGTGGCCCGGACGGTGCCGCTGGCCGATGAACTGGCTTTCCCGTTGCGGCGGGCCAAACCAGCGCTGCCGAAGCAGGAGGTGCCTGCTGGCCAGACGCCGATGAGCTGGTTGCGTCACCTGGTCTGGACGGCAGTGCCGGTGCGCTACCCAAACCTGACGCCGGCTAACCGAGCGCGGATCGAACGCGAGTTGGCCGTGATCGAAGCCAAAGACTTTCCTGGCTACTTCCTGATCGTGCATGACATCGTGGCGGAGGCCAGGCGGCGCGGGATTCTGTGCCAGGGCCGCGGTTCGGCGGCCAACTCCGCGGTCTGCTATCTGCTCAACATCACTGCGGTGGATTCGATCGCCTACGACCTGCCCTTCGAGCGATTCCTGTCGGCGTTGCGCGATGAAGAACCCGACATTGATGTGGATTTCGACTCCGATCGGCGCGAAGAGATCATTCAGTGGGTCTTCGACCGCTACGGGCGCGAGCGGGCCGCCCAAGTGTGCAATGTGATTCAGTTCCGGCCCAAGGGCGCGATCCGCGATATCTCCCGGGCGTTGGGTTACAGCCCTGGGCAGGCGGACGCCTTCGCCCGGCAGGTGGAGCGGTGGGGCTCTTCACTGGCCGCTGAGGCGGACACCATTCCGCCGAAAGTGGTCGAGCTGGCTACCCAGTTGTTGAAAGCGCCACGCCACTTGGGCATTCACTCCGGTGGCATGGTGCTCACCGAGCGTCCGGTCGGCGAGGTGGTGCCGATCGAGCACGCCCGAATGGATCGACGCACCGTGATTCAGTGGGACAAGGATGATGCGGCCTGGATGGGCCTGGTGAAGTTCGACCTGCTTGGGTTGGGCATTTTGGCGGCGTTGCAGCACAGCTTCGATCTGATCGCTGCCGCGACCGGGGAGCGGTGGGAGTTGGCCACCATTCCCAAGGAGGAGCCCGGAGTCTATGACATGTTGTGCCGGGCCGATTCGATTGGGGTTTTCCAGGTCGAGTCCAGGGCCCAGATGGGGCTGTTGCCCCGGTTGCAGCCCAGGCGCTTCTACGACCTGGTGATTCAGATTGCGCTGATCCGTC
The DNA here is from genome assembly GCA_013791955.1 of Propionicimonas sp. Taxonomy (GTDB): domain Bacteria; phylum Actinomycetota; class Actinomycetes; order Propionibacteriales; family Propionibacteriaceae; genus Propionicimonas. The sequence goes on along the minus strand of VMSW01000007.1, from coordinate 1,269,420 downwards.
CCGGTCCGATTCAGGGTGGGGCGGTGCACCCGTTCGTCCGGCGCAAGCTGGGCCGCGAACCAGTCACCTACGCCCATCCCAAGTTGGAGCCGGTGCTGAAACGCACCCTCGGGGTGCCGGTGTTTCAGGAGCAACTGATGCAGATGGCGATGGCGATCGGCGATTGCAGTGGTGAGGATGCCGATCTATTGCGCCGGGCGATGGGATCTAAGCGTGGGGTGGAGCGGATCGAGTCGCTGAAGCTGAAACTCTTTGAAGGGATGGCGCGCAACGGGCTGAGCGGCGAGGCGGCTGAGCGGATTTACGCCCAGATTCAGGCCTTCGCCAACTTCGGTTTCGCCGAATCGCACTCGCTGAGCTTCGCGCTGCTGGTTTATGCCTCAAGTTGGTTGAAGCTGCATTACCCGGCAGCCTTTCTGTCCGGCTTGCTGCGGGCCCAGCCGATGGGTTTCTACTCCCCGTCCACTTTGGTCTCGGACGCCCGGCGCCACGGCGTGACGGTCTTACGGCCCGACCTGGCCTTCTCCGGGGTGGACGCAGTGCTCGAGCCGCAGTTTGCTGAGCCCGCCAAGTTCCCTGAGCCTGTCGAAGATAAGTTCCCTGAGCCCGTCGAAGGGTCCGGGTTCGTGCCTGGGGGGTCCAAGGTCCCTGAGCCTGTCGAAGGTAAGTTCCCTGAGCCCGTCGAAGGGTCTGCCGCCGCCCCCACTGGTCTGGATTCCTGCCTTGGCCAGCAACCACCGGTCGGAGACTTTGATCCCCGCACCCCCGACCCCACTGCCACCCACCGCCGGGACGGTGGCTTCGCCGTCCGGCTGGGGCTGGCCAGCATTCGGGGGATTGGCCGGGAGGTGGCCACCCGGATCGTCGCCGAACGGGACGCTGGCGGGAACTACGCCGGCATGGAGGCGTTGGTGCGTCGCACCGGGCTGAGTGCTGACCAACTGGAAGCTCTGGCCGCTGCGGGCGCCTTCGACGGCCTGGGATTGTCTAGGCGGCAGGCGCTCTGGCGGGCGGGGAGGGCTGCGCTTGATCAACCCGATTCGTTGCCGGGGACGATGCCGACTGCCCAAGATCCACTCTTCGATGCGCCGACCCAGACCGAAGAGTTGGCCGATGAGCTTTGGGCCACCGGGGTGAGCACCGGTGAACATCCGATCGGCCAGTTGCGGGCCGACCTGGTGGCCAGGGGAGTGCTCAGCAGTGCCGATCTGCGCTTCGCCGAGCCGGATCGCCGCATCGAAGTAGGCGGGCTGGTAACCCATCGGCAGCGTCCAGCTACCGCCTCTGGCATTACCTTCCTGAGTCTGGAGGACGAGTTCGGCCTGCTGAATGTGGTCTGTTCGATGGGGGTCTGGCAGCGCTATCGAAAAGTAGCCCGGAACTCCGCGGCTGTGGTCGTGCGCGGCAAGTTGGAGCGTTCGCCCGAAGGTGTCGTCAACGTGCTGGCTGATCGGATCGTTGCGTTACCGATCCTGGTGCCGCATCGCAGCCGGGACTTTCACTGACATCCAAAACGGCGACCCTTCGACAGGCTCAGGGAACTGAAGGGGTGCTCAGGGAACTGAAGGTGCAAGTTGGCTGAGCTTGCCCGTCCTGAGCCTGTCGAAGGGTCGAAGCCTCGGGGACTGCAAGTTGGCTGAGCTGGTCGAAGCCTCCGGGAACTGAACGAGGTGCCCACGCAAACTGAACGGGGGCACCTCGTGGCAGATGGCTTGGGCTACAGGCTGTCGCCCAAATCGCGGCGGAAGGCCTCGGTGAGCGTCTCGACCCAATCGCCGATCGGCTCCAGGCGGCCGTAGAAGAAGCGCAGGATCTCCGGCTCCTCGATGAACTTCAGGCCACCAATTAGCTCGCGGTTTTGGTAGAGCCAGTCGATACGGTCGATGGCGTAGTTCACCTGGCTGAGGGTGAACACCCGACGAGGCAAGGCCAGACGCACCAACTCCATGTTCGCCATCGGCTCGGTGCCATCGGGGTCGCGCTGCTCACTCAGGGTGCCGCGTTCCATGCCTCGTACGCCAGAAGCGATGTACAGCGCCGCCGCCAAGGCGCCAGCCGGGTACTCCTGCTGCGGGACGTGCGGCAGGAAGCGCATCGCGTCCACGTGCGCCCCCAGGCCGCCGGCCGGGGTGATCACCGGGATGCCGCGGGCGTCCAACTCATTGACCATGTGCTCGATGAACAGCGGACCCTGGTTGATCATGTCTTCGTCCATGGTCTCGCCTAGGCCGACGGTGATGGCCTCCATTTCCCGCACCGACATGCCGCCATAGGTCAGGAAGCCTTCGTACATCGGCACCAGAGCGCGCATCTGCTTGTAGACCGCCTCATCGCGAATGCAGATGCCGCCGCCGCGGCCAAAGCCGAGCTTGCGAGCGGAGAAGTAGATGATGTCGAAGCAGTCCGCGGTGGCTCGGGTGATCTCCGGGATGGTCATGTCCTGGCACTGAGGCTCGCGAGTCTTGTTGAAGTACAAGTTGTCGGCCAGTAGCGAAGCGTCCAGCACAGTGAGGATGCCGTGGGCGCGGCACAGCGCGGTGGTTTCGCGAATGTTGGCCAGACTCAACGGTTGCCCGCCGATCAAGTTGGTGCCCGATTCGATCCGGACGTAAGAGATGGATTCGGCGCCCCGCTCGTCAATCAGCGCCTGCAATGCCGGAATGTCGAAGTTGCCCTTAAACAGCTCGTCGGAGGTCACCTCCAGCCCAGCCTTGGTGATCAGTTCCAGCACCTCGCCACCCATCTCGGTGACGTGCGCCTTGGAAGTGGTGAAGTGGTAGTTCATCGGCACGTAGGTGCCCGGCTTGACCAGCGTCTTGGACAAGATGTGTTCGGCGGCCCGGCCCTGATGGGCCGGCAGGAAGTAGTCCATGCCGAACAGCTCGACCAGCTTGTCGTACAACCGGGTGTAGGTGGCCGAACCGGCGTAGGCGTCGTCGGCGATCAGCATCGCGGCCTGCTGCTGGTCGCTCATTGCGTTCACCCCGGAGTCGGTGAGCATGTCGAGGAACACGTCGGTGTTCTGCAACAGGAAGGTGTTGTAGCCGGCCCCAGCCATCGCCTTGCGGCGGTCTTCGATGGGGAGCAGGTTGAGCTTCTGGATGATGCGAACCTTGTGCATCTCCAGGGGCAACTGCTGGCCGGAGAAGAAAGTCACCTTCGCCATTGAAAATCATCCTTTGATCGGGTTCGAGAGCGGTCAAAGGCTAGCCCTCGGGTGGCTGCGGCGGAACGGGATTCCCACATGCCGGTTCGCCCATCGCAATCTGCGCGGTGACTGAGTTTGAGACGGGTGGTTGCCTTCGGCGATACCCGCACCGCGACGGGTTGATCTTCGGCTAGCCTCACCCCTTCGGGCAGGTGAGGAGCCAGATGAGCAAGTTGAGCGAGCAGTTGGCTGCTGAGGCGGCCCAACTGCGATTCGCCGACTTCAGCCTGTCCGATGCCTGGCAGCTGGGCGTCCAGATGCAGGCGGCGGCCGTGGCTGAGTCGCTGCCCATCGTGATCGGGATAAGGATTGGTGAGCAGCGCGTCTTTCATGCTGCGCTGCCGGGATCGAGCGCCGACAACGACGATTGGCTGGAACGAAAGACCGCAGTGGCGCTGCGTTATGGCGAGGCTTCCTTGGCGGTGGGAGAGAAGTTCAGAGACAAGGGCAAGGATTTCGATACCGACTCTCGCCGCGACCCGGCCCGGTACGCCGCTCACGGCGGAGTGGTGCCGATTTGTCTGCTCAGCGGCACGGTGATCGGTGCTGTCGGCGTCTCCGGGTTGCCGCAACACGACGACCACGCCTTTGTGGTTCGGATGCTGCGGGAGTTTCTCGGCGCAGAGCCCGAAGCTGAGGTGGCACCGAAGCTGCCCGGCCGACGTTTCCTGGTCTAACTGGCTGCTTGGACGGCGCCGCGCCCCTGGATTTGAGTGGGACGATGGCTGCGACATGCTGCTCACCGATTTGCTGCCCGCCGACACCACCCCCGACCCCGACGCCCTGTATGCGGGCTTTGTGGCTTGGGCCGAAGCCGACGGCATCAGCCTCTACCCCCACCAGGACGAGGCGATCATCGACATCCTCGCTGGCGCCAACACCATCGTCACCACCCCAACAGGTTCGGGAAAGTCGCTGATCGCGGTGGCCGCCCACTACGCCAGCCTGGCCGCCGGTGGGCGCAGCTACTACACCGCGCCAATCAAAGCCCTAGTCAGCGAGAAGTTCTTCGCGTTGTGTGACATCTTCGGCGCCCACAACGTTGGCATGGTCACCGGAGATGCGACCGTGAACGCCGAGGCGCCAATCGTGTGCTGCACGGCCGAAATCCTGGCCAACATCGCCCTGCGGGAAGGCCGTAGCGCCAAGGTTGACCAAGTCATCATGGACGAGTTCCACTTCATCGCTGACCGGGATCGCGGCTGGGCCTGGCAGGTGCCTTTGGTGGAACTGCCGCAGGCCCAATTTGTGATCATGTCGGCGACTTTGGGCGATGTCAGCGAACTCGCGGCCGGCTTGGAGACACGCACCGGTCGTCCCTCCTCGATCATCGGTGGTGCCCAGCGTCCGGTGCCGCTGGTCTACACCTGGGCGATTACCCCGATCCACGAAACCATCGCTGAGCTCATCGGCGCCCAACAAGCACCGATCTATGTGGTTCATGCCACCCAGGGTGGGGCGGTCGATCGAGCCCAGGCCCTGCTCAGTTCAGGCATCGTGGATGGCCGACATCGCGCGGCTCTGGTGGCAGCGCTGCGCGGATTCCGATTCGCGGGCGGCTTCGGCAAGACCCTGTCGAAGCTGCTGCACGCGGGGCTCGCGGTCCACCACGCTGGCATGCTGCCGCGCTACCGCCGCCTCGTCGAAACTCTGGCCCAGCGGGGGCTGCTGACGGTCATCTGCGGCACCGACACCCTTGGGGTGGGCATCAATGTGCCCATTCGCACGGTGCTTTTCGCCGCGCTGACCAAGTTCGACGGGCGCCGTTCCCGGCTGCTGCGGAGCCGGGAGTTTCATCAAATATCCGGACGGGCCGGGCGTCCCGGGTTCGACACGGTTGGCTACGTCGTGGCCCAGGCCCCCGACCACGAGGTAGAGAACACGCGGGTGTTGGCCAAGTTTGCCGATGACGCAAAGAAGCTCAAGAGCGTGCGCCGCAAGAAGCCCCCCGAAGGTCAGGTGAACTTCACCGAGGCCTCCTTCACCAAGCTCATCGAATCGTCCCCGGAGCTGTTGCGGGCGCGGCTGCGGGTGACCCACGCGATGCTGCTGAACCTGCTGCAGCGTGACCAGGACACCGGCGCTGCCCTGGTCGCGCTGATCGATGCCAGCACTAGCGAGCGAAAGGAACGGCAGCGGTTCCTGCGGCGGGCGGCGGAGTTGGGGCGCTCCCTACTCAACGCCGGGGTGGTCACCCGGTTAGCCACCCCTGAGGCTGGCGGACGCCGCTACGCACTGGCCGTCGACCTGCAGGACAACTTCGCCTTGAACCAACCCCTGAGCGCGCTTGCGTTGGCCGCGGTGGCCGAACTCGATGAGGAGTCTGACAGCTACAGCCTCGATGTGGTCAGTGTGATCGAGTCGACCCTGGAGGATCCGAAAGTGATCCTCGGCGCGCAGCAGTTCAAGGCCCGCGGTGAGGCAGTGGCGGAGCTGAAAGCTGACGGTTACGACTACGAAGAGCGGCTGGAGTTGCTCGACCAGGTGAGCTGGCCAAAGCCGCTGGCTGAACTGCTCGGGGCCGTCTACCTGCGCGAGCTGGCCGTCCATCCGTGGCTGGCCAGCTCGCCAATCAGCCCGAAGTCGATCGTGCGTGACCAATTCGAGCGAGCGATGACCTTCACCGAGTATGTGGCGTTCTACAAGCTGCAACGCAGCGAAGGTCTGTTGCTGCGGTACCTGTCGGACGCTTATCGAGCATTGCGCCAGACCGTCCCGGAGTCCGCTCGCAGTGAAGAGTTGGGCGACCTGATCGAATGGCTTGGTGAAGTGACTCGGCTCACCGACAGCTCGCTGTTGGACGAGTGGTCAGCTTTGAGTGGCCTTTCCGGAGCCAGCGTTGATCTGGGGGAGGCACCGCCACCGGGTCGGACGGTGAGTGGCAACGTGCGCGCTTTCAAGGTGTTGGTGCGCAATGCCATGTTCCGCAGAGTGGAGTTGGCCGCTGCTGATGACGTGGACGGCCTGGCCGAATTGGAGTCCGGGCCCGGCACCGAAATGACCAGAACCCGGTGGGACGAGGCGCTGGGAGAGTACTGGGACGAGCACGACGCGCTGCGCGTAGATGCCGATGCGCGAGGTCCCCGGTTCCTGGTGGTTACCGAGCAGGGGCGAACCTGGCAGGTGCGCCAGATCATCAATGACCCCGAGCAGAACCACGACTGGTCAATCGAGGCGCGAATCGACCTTGATGAGTGCGACGAAGCCGGTGAACTGATCGTGCATACCCTCAGTTTTGGCCGCCTTGACGGCCCAGGTCAGGCTGAGTAGCCGTTGCGCCAGCGAGGAAGGCGTCGCCCACTCGCTGCTGAAGCTCCAGGGCCTCCAGCAGCAGTGGCGCGGCCTGCTTGGCGAGGCTGGGGCCGATGATCGGCACGCTGACGGTTAGCTCGCCGTCGTAGTCGAGGACCGTCCCGCGCCCTCCCGGGGCCAGCCGGACGGTGCCAATCAGCTTGGCTGGCAGGCCCTCCACCTCAATCAAAGTGCTGCCATTGCGTTGCGGGCCGTCGCTGGCCTCCCAGGTCACCTGATCGATGATCGCCAACGTGGGTCCGGTCAGCTTCGCCACCACCGACGGGCTGGTCAGCACTCGCCTGGTTCGGGTTACCAGGCCATCGACGCTCACTTCATGGGCCAGCGGGTCGGTGGCCAAGGCGTTGGCGCGCAGGAATACTCGGTCAGTGAGCATTGCGAGCACCCGATCAGTAGTTGCCGCGAAGTCGTTGCTGGCGTGGATCTGCATAGCCCAATGCTGGCTGGATAGTCTTGGGAAGTCCTAATCGGCGAAGGAGTTTCGGTGTCCACACTGGCTTCGCGGGCCCTGACTGGCCTGCGGGAAGCGCTATTGACCCAAGCCACCAAGAACGCCTCACCACCCCAAAGTGAGCTGATTAGGCAATACGTGGCCCAGATCGCCGATTCTGAGCTTGAAGACCTCGACCCGGCGGCCTTGGCGGCCACCGCCGCGGCCCATCTTGATCTGGGGGCCACCCGCAAGCCAGGGGAGTCCCTGCTGCGGATTTTCACCCCGCAGGAGTGGGATGCCCGTGGTTCCACGGTGGTGCTGCTGATCACTGACGACCAGCCGTTCCTGGTCGACACCGCTGTGATGGAGCTAACCAGCAAGGATTGGAGCCTGCGCGGGCTCTATCACCCCACCCCGGCCGTAGGTCGCGACGCGGACGGCCGCCTGCGGACCGTCGGCGCGGAGGCCGGCGACGATGAGCTTCATGAAGCCTGGCTGGTGCTGGAGGTCTATCCGCCGCTGGGCCATGCTGCTGCTGAACTGTCCGCCGAACTCGCCGCCGGGCTGAAGCACGCGCTGGCCATGGTCGCGGTGACCGTGGCCGACTGGCAACCAATGCTGGCGCGCTGTCGGCAGGCCGCCGAGGAACAGCGCCACGAGCCAAGCCAGGAAGCCGGCGAAACGGTCGAGTTGCTCGACTGGTTGGCTGATGGTCATTTTGTGTTCGTTGGCTACTCCTACTTCACCGGAGATACCGCCGCCCTCACTCCGGCTGACGGCTCTCAACTGGGCATCCTGCGAGGTGAGACCGAAGTCGATCGGGTGAATCTGCCGGCCCCCGGTGAGCGTGATCCGCTGGTGTTGGTGCGTGATCGCCGCCGCTCACCAGTGCACCGTCCGGCCTACCTGACCCATTTGGCCATCCGCCGCTACGCCGAGGACGGCAGCCTGATCGGCGAGCATCGTTTCTTGGGGCTGCTGGCCGCCGGTGCCTATACCGAGTCACTTTCGAGCGTGCCGATCTTGGCTCCCAAGACTGCCAAGCTGCTCGCGATGAGCGGCTTTGAGCCCAACTCTTTTGGCTGGAACGCGCTGCGGCAGGTGATTGCCAGTTACCCACGTGATGAGCTATTTGAGGCCAGCGCGGAGGAGTTGTCCCCCATCATCGGCGCCATTGCCGGGCTACGCGAACGCCGCCAGGTGCGGGTGTTCCTACGTCACAGCCGCTTCGGTGGCTTCGTCACCGCACTGGTGTTCCTACCGCGCGACCGTTACGACACGGCCACTCGGGTGCGGATCCAGCAGATACTGCTCGATGGGCTGGGTGGAGTCGAGGTCGAATACCGCACCCTGGTGAGCGAGTCGGTACTGACCCGGTTGTTCTTCGTGATCCGGTTGGGTGCTGAGGCTCCGCAATCTCCTGACCTTGATGCGATCATCGCCGCCACCTCGGCGGCCGCCCTCAGTTGGGAGGACGAGTTTGCCGAACGCGCCGCGACCTTGCCCAGCGAACAGCGTGGCGTGGAGTTCGATCACGCCTATGAAGCCGACTACACCCCGGCGGTGGCACTGGCCGACCTGATTCAGGCCAATCGCCTCAGTGGCGATGAGGATCTACGGCTGGTGATGACCGCGGTCACCAATCCAGAGGATCCGGCTGATCTGCGGTTGAAGGTGTTCACCAAGAAGGAGATGAGTCTGGCCAAGGTGATGCCCCACCTGTCGGTGTTGGGTGCCGAAGTGCTCGATGAGAACCCCTATCGGTGGGAGCTTCGTGGTGAGCGAGTCCAGGTGTACGACTTCGGGCTGCGGATACCGGACGGGGCCTCCTGGGATCCGGCGGCCCGGCAGCGCTTTGCCGACGCTTTTGAGGCGTCCTGGTCGAGGCGGTGCGAGCCGGGAAGCTTGAACAAACTGGTGGTGCCAGCCGGGCTGCGCTGGCAACAGGTGACCTACCTGCGCGGCATTCTGCGCTACCTACAACAGGCTGGGGTGCCGTTCAGCCAGGTCTATATGGCTGGCGCGCTCAATGCCAATCCCGAAATCGCTGCCGAGCTGGTGGCGGCGTTCGAGACCAAGTTCGATCCCCAGGCTTTCGGCGATGCCGAGTCTCGGGCGACGGCGTTGGCCGAGGTTTATGCCCGCCTGGAGGTTCACCTCGATGCGGTGGCGAGCCTGGATCACGACCGCATTCTGCGCGCGATGGGCACGGTGATTCGGGCCTGTGTGCGCACCAACGCGTTCAGCGGCAATGAGGTGCTGGCGTTCAAGCTGCGGCCTGAGGAACTGGACCTGCTGCCGCAGCCACGTCCGGCTTATGAGATCTTCGTCTACTCCCCACGAGTGCAGGGGGTGCACCTGCGCTTCGGCCTGGTGGCTCGCGGCGGCCTGCGCTGGTCGGATCGGCTGGAGGACTTCCGCACCGAGGTGTTGGGGCTGGTCAAGGCCCAGATGGTGAAGAACACCGTCATCGTGCCGGTGGGCGCCAAGGGCGGCTTTGTGCCGCTGCGGCTGCCACCAGTCAGTGACCGCGCCGCCAGAGCGGCCGAAGGCCAGGCCTGCTACAAACTGTTCGTCGATGCGCTGCTGAGCGTCACCGACAACATCGTGGACGGCCAGGTCAAGCCACCGGAACAGGTACTGCGCTACGACGGCGATGATCCCTATCTGGTGGTGGCCGCCGACAAGGGCACCGCCACCTTCTCCGATCTGGCCAATGAAATCTCGGTGCGCCGCGGGTTCTGGCTAGGCGACGCGTTCGCGTCCGGTGGGTCCTCGGGCTACGACCACAAGGCGATGGGCATCACCGCGCGGGGGGCCTGGGAATCGGTGAAGCGACATTTCGCCGAAATGGGGCTGGATCCAGCCGTCGATGAGTTCACCTGCGTTGGTATCGGTGACATGGCTGGGGACGTCTTCGGTAACGGCATGTTGTGCTCGGACAAGATCAAACTGGTCGCCGCCTTCAACCACGTCCACATCTTTCTTGACCCCGACCCAGACGCGGCTGCGTCCTTCGCTGAACGGCGACGACTGTTCACTACGCCGGGTTCAACCTGGGCCGACTATCAGGGCATTTCCGAGGGCGGCGGAGTCTATGGCCGCGATGCCAAGTCGATTCCGCTGTCGCCGCAGGTGCGCCAAGCCCTCGGTCTGCCCGCGACCACTGATCACCTACCGCCGAATGAGTTGATCACCGCGATCTTGACCGCGCCCGTTGATTTGGTCTTCAACGGTGGGGTGGGCACCTACGTGAAGGCCTTCGCCGAAACCCACGCCGCAGTCGGCGACAAGGCCAATGACGCTCTGCGAGTGGACGGAGTCCAGCTTCGGGCCCGTTGCGTGGCTGAAGGCGGCAACCTCGGTTGCACCCAGTTGGGACGCATCGAATATGCCCGGGCCGGTGGGCGGATCAACACCGACTTCATCGACAACTCCGCCGGGGTGGACACCTCCGACCATGAGGTGAACATCAAGATTTTGCTGGCCGACCGGGTGGCCGGCGGTTACCTCAGCCTGGCCGAGCGGGACGAGCTGTTGGCTTCGATGACCGATGAAGTGGCTCAACTCGTGTTGGCCCACAACCTGGATCAGAACCTGGCGTTGTCGAACTCGGAGCTGCGCTCGGAGCGCTTGATGGGTCAGCTCGAGTCCTGGATGAGCACCCTGGTGAGCGCCGGGTTGTTGGATCGCGGCTTGGAGTCGCTACCGAGCAGCGAGGAGATGACCGCCCGGATTGCCTCCGGCGCGATGCTCACCCGTCCCGAGCTTTCCACGCTGCTGGCCTACACCAAGATCGCGCTGAAGAAGTGGGTGTTGGCCACCGACCTGCCCGAAGACCCCTATCTGGCGGACCGGTTGATGCAGTACTTCCCCGAGCCGCTACGGGAGCGATTCGCCGAGCAGATCCCGGGGCACCGGCTGGGCCGCGAAATCATCACTACGGTGGCGGTGAACCGGTTCGTGAACTCCCAGGGCATCACCGCCTACCACCGGTTGGCCACCGAGACCGGCGCGGGCGTGGCCGACATCATTCGGGCCCAGCTGGCCGCCCGGGCGATCTTCAACGTCGGGCTCGACGAAGTGCGGCTGCGGCGCAGTGAACTGCCCGCCGACCTGGCCACCGAACTGCGCGTCACGCTCTTGCGGATGGTCGAACGCGGCACCCGCTGGCTGTTGCATCACGGACGCACCCCGCTAGATGTGGCCGCGGCGGTGGCCGCCTATGCCCCGGGGATCGCCGAGCTGCGGCCGCTGTTGGCCAGTCTGTTGGCTGGTGCTGACGCCCACGCCCAAGTGGCGCACGCCCACGCCTGGATTGAGGGTGGGGTCGGGCTGGAGTTGGCCGAAAACCTCAGCACGGCGGGCCAAGCGCACACGCTGTTGAGCGTGGTGCAGGTCGCCCACCGCCTGGGGCTGCCGGCGCTGCAGGTGGCCGAGGTGCACTATCGGTTGGCTGACGCGCTCGGCCTGGATCTGCTCTTCGGCGGTGTGGACGGCCTACCCCGGCAAGTCCGTTGGGATGCGATGGCGCGGGCTGCCTTGCGCGATGAACTGCTCTCGGCCCACGCCGAGCTGACCGCCAAAGTGCTCGCCAGCGCTAGTCCGAGCCCCCGGGCCAGTGCGGTGGTGGCGTCCTGGGTGTCAGCGAACCCTTCGGTGGCAGCACGGGTGGCCACCATCCGTCAGGTGTGCGACGGTGCACCGGATGTGGCCCGGATGAACGTCGGGTTGAGCCAGCTGAGGGCTATGTTGAGCGAATGAGCGGTATCGATCTACACACCCATTCCACAGTTTCCGACGGCACCGACTCACCGTCCGAGCTGGTTGCCAACGCCGCCGCCTCTGGGTTGGACGTGATCGGGCTTTGCGATCACGACACCATTGACGGCTGGGACGAAGCCCTGACCGCTGGTGAGGCCGCCGGGGTTCGAGTGCTGCGCGGCATCGAGATGTCTTGCGATTTGAAGGGCGTCTCGATTCATCTGCTCGCCTACGGCACCCGGGCCCAGGATGCTGAATTAGCCGCTGAGCTGGCCCGCAACCGGGCTGGCCGCAGCGAGCGGGTGCCCACCATGCTGGCTCGGCTGGCCGAGCACGGTCTGCCAGTGCCCGAAGAGGTGCTTTACCGCCACGTCGGCGACAGCCCATCAGTTGGACGTCCGCATTTCGCCGATGCGATGGTCGAGCTGGGTTATGTGGCTGATCGGCGCCAGGCATTCGACCAGTGGTTGGCCGATGACCAGCCGATTTACGTCGCTCGCTACTCAACCGAGCTGGAGACCGCGCTTGATCTGGTGCGCGCGGCCGGGGGAGCGACCGTGATCGCCCATCCCTGGGGACGCTCCAGCCGGGCGTCCCTGCCGACGCGCTACCTGGCCTCGCTGGTGGCCTCACGTCGACTGGATGGCATCGAAGTCGACCACAACGATCACGACGACCAAACCCGGGCCGAACTGCGCGCATTGGCCACCACCGCGTACGCGCTGATCACCGGGTCTTCGGATTACCACGGTGCCGGCAAGCAGGATCACGATCTGGGCTGCAACACCACCTCCCCTGAGGTACTGGCTGAGTTGGAGCGCCGGGTGCACGCCCGCGGCGGGCTGTTGTGACTGCGAACCTGTAGAGTCGACCCGGCCCAAACTGAACGAAGAAGGTGTCTTTTCCATGACTGAGCCGCTCCTGGACGCTGGCGAGCAGCTAGCCAGTTCAACCTCGGAGGCCTCGCTTCGCCGCACGGAGGTTCGCAGCGCGCAGATCGAGGCGCAGATCGCCAAGGACCCGTCCGGCTTCCGGGTGATGACTGGTGATCGGCCGACCGGGAATCTGCATTTGGGTCACTACTTCGGTTCGCTGGCCAATCGGGTGCGGCTGCAGGACGCTGGCGTGGAGACCTTCATTCTGGTCGCCGACTACCAGGTGATCACCGACCGCGACGGCACCGGCCCGATCCATGAGCGGGTGCTCGGCATGCTGGCCGACTACTTGGCTATCGGGCTCGACCCGGCCCGCACCACTATCTATGCCCACTCTGCGGTGCCGGCGCTGAACCAGTTGCTGTTGCCGTTCCTTTCGCTGGTCACCGACGCAGAGCTGCGCCGCAACCCAACTGTGAAGGCGGAGTTGGAGGCCACCGGCGATCGGCCGATGTCGGGGTTGCTGCTCACCTATCCGGTGCATCAGGCGGCCGACATTTTGTTCTGCAAGGCGAATCTGGTGCCGGTGGGCAAGGATCAGCTGCCACACCTGGAACAGACCCGCGTGGTGGCCCGTCGCTTCGATGAGCGTTATGGCCGGGTCGATCCGGCCCGGCCGATCTTCCCGCAGGCTGAGGCGTTGTTGAGTAACGCTTCCACCGTCCTGGGCCTGGACGGCACCAAGATGAGCAAGTCCAAGGGCAATGTCATCGAGATCGGCATGGACGCCGACACCACTGCCAAGCTGATCAAGAAGGCCGTCACCGATTCAGATCGAAACATCACCTTCGACCCGGTCAATCGTCCTGAGGTCGCCAACCTGGTCTTGCTGGTGTCGTTGTGCACCGGCGGCGACCCAGTGGCGATTGCCGCCGAGCTGGGGGACGCTGGCGGCGGCGGCCTGAAGAAGCTGGTCACCGAAGCGGTAAACGAGTTCTTCGCCCCGATCCGGGCCCGGCGTGCTGAGTTGGCTGCCGATCCGGGCTATCTGATCGACGTGTTGCGCACTGGCAATGCCCGGGCTAATGAGGTTGGCGATGCCACCTTGGCCGAGGTCCGTCAAGCAATGAACATGGTCTACTGAGCCACTCAGTTCGCTGTTTCCACCCAGTTCCCTGAGCTTGGCGAAGGGTCCTAGCGGGCTCCGACCTTTGAAGAGCCCAAGACGGCAGGCTCAGCCACCCGGGCGCAAGCCACAAGCCTGACGCCGCGAGTTGCGTTTCAGGATCACCCGAGAGAAATCGACCCCAACTGCAGTTGGTGACCGATCAATATTCCAGCGGTGCGCAGCGGAGTCTGACTTGGGACGACCGGGGCCGCCTGGCGACCGACACGATGCGTAAGGTCGGCGGTGCGGTTGCGACGTCGACGACGTATGGCTACGACAACAACGACAATGTGACGTCTCAGCAGATTGTGGCTGCGGGTAATCCGAGTGCGGGGACGCATTCGTATACCTATGACGGTGCTGATCGGTTGGTGAGTTGGTCTAACCAGCGTGGTACCCGGACGACGTATGCCTATGACGGTGCGGGGAACCGCACTCGGGCTGGCACTGCGATTTACACCTATGACGCGCGGAACCGGATGAGGACCGGTGGCGGGGCGATCTATACGTGGAATGAGCGTGGTGATTTGACGGCCCAGGTTGGTGGCTCGGCTGGGTTGTTGCGTTACACCTATGACGGGTTGGATCGGTTGACGAAGGTCACCAAGGGCTTGCAGTCGGTGGCTTACACCTATGACGGCTTGAACCGGGTGGCGTCGCGGGGTACGGCGGCGTTTGCTTATAACGGGTTGGGTTTGGATCCGGTTTCTGATGGGTCGTCGTTGTTTGCTCGTTCGGCTTCTGGCGGGTTGGTGTCGCAGTCTGCTGCGGGGGTGTCTTCGTTGGTGGGGACGAACCGTCATGGGGATGTGACTGGGTTGTTTGCCTCGGATGGGTCTCCGACGGGGACGAGGGTGTTTGATCCGTTGGGGAATGTGGTGGGTTCGTCTGGTTCGGCTTCGTCGTCGTTGGGTTTCCAGGGTGATTTCACTGATGCCGCTAGTGGCGGGGTGTGGATGGGGGCTCGTTGGTATAACCCGGCCACGGGTGTGTTCTCGGTGCGGGATTCGGTGCGGGGTGAGGTCTCTTCGCCGGGTTCGTTCAATGGGTACGGGTATGGGTGGGATAACCCGTTGAGCATGTCGGATCCGGATGGGCATTGGCCGGGGTTCTTGGACAACATCGTCAATGCGGTGTCGTCGTGGGGTCGGTCGGTGTTTGCGGCTGTGTCGTCGGCGGTGATTAGTCACACGATGGCGAGGGTGAACTCGGCGTTGGCGCAGGTGACCAAGTTCTTGTCGAAGGTTGCTGATCTGACTGGTATCAGTTCGTTGATTGATGATGTGGTGCGTGATCCTGGGGCGGGGTTGTTGCAGGGGTTGAAGTTCGCGGCGCCGATTTTGGTGGGTGTTGGGGTTTCGGTTGGTTGTTCGGTTGCTACTGGTGGGGTGGGGACGCCGGCGTGTTTGGTTTTGGGTGGTGCTGCCGGTGGTGCGTTTGGTGCCGCGATGGAGTGCTCGAAGATGTCGGCTTCGGGCTGTTTGCGGTCGGTCATGGTTGGTGCCGCGACGGGTGCTGCGGGTGGTTTGTTTGGTGGCCCGGTTGGTGGCCGGATTGCTTCAACCTTGTTGGGTCGGGTCGCGTCGCAGGCGATCACGGGTTCGTTGGGTGCGGGGGCGGCCTCGATCACCGGGCAGTTGTTAGCAACGGGGTCGGTTGATTGGCGTCGGGTTGGTGGCGACATGTTGCTGGGTGGTGCTTTGGGTGCTGCTGGTGGCGTGTTGGGCGGCAAAGCGGCCCGTCCCAGTACTCGGGTGGCGGCGGCTGGGGAGGCTGGTGCGGCTTCGGGTGCGACGGGCCGGTCGGCGTTGGGTGAGATCAGGGTGGCTGCTCAGCCGCGTGGGAGTGTGTGGTCGCGGGTGAGTGGTTGGGCTCGCAAGGTGCTTGGGGGTGGTTGTAACAGTTTCACTGGTGATACGCCGGTGTTGATGGCTGACGGGTCGAAGAAGCCGATCCGGAAGGTGCGGCTGGGTGACAAGGTGATGGCTGCTGATCCGGTCACGGGTGTGGAGGGGCCACGCAAGGTGGTGGATTTGATCCGCCATTCCGGTGTTCATGTGATGGTTGCGGTCCACCTCAGTGATGGCGGTGTGTTGAACGCGACTGAACATCACCGGTTCTGGGTGGCGAACCGGCAGGCCTGGGTTGATGCGATCGATCTGAAGGCCGGCGATCAGGTTGTTGATCGCGACGGTGACCAGGTGGTGGTGGCCGGTGTGGGGATCAGCGAGCAGGACCTGACCGCCTACAACCTGACCATTGCCGGGCTGCACACCTACTTCGTCGGCAAAGCCAACATCCTCGTCCACAACCAGGGCGAGGCCTGCCCAATCGCCGCGGAAAGCGCGGACGACGTCGCCCAAGTGACGAAGAATCGGATCGCCGGGAACGAGTTCCGAGACCTCGTCGCGACTCGCCTTGAGGCGGAGGAGGGCTTCACGGTCCTGCAGAAGGAGTTCGGCGTACGCACCCCATTCGGGTGGCGATACATTGACATCCTGGCGCAGCGGAACGGAGGACTGATCAACTTTGAGACGAAACTCGGCAAGTCCCGGTATCTGCTCAGCCAGCGGGTCAAGGACTGGTGGATTTCGAGGGTTGGGGCAGACGTGTACGGAGACGGAACGCTGACGAAGATCCCGGCCGTGCTGATTCGAGGGCCGCTGAATTGACCACCTTCGGAAGACTCCTCGACTCCGCGATTGACGGCAGTCTGGCGCCACTGCTCGACGACGGTGGCTTCCACCGCAGGTCGCGACGGTCACGCGAGTGGACAAGAGACAACCAGCTCCAGGTGCGCGTTCTGCCAGATTCGAAAGCCAACGATCCGTACAGCGGCGGAGCATTCACGTTGGAGTTCGAGGTCTCTGCGGATGGGCGTTTCGGCCATAAGCTCGCGGGGCGTGTGCTCGCCGAGCAACTCCTCAATCCGCAGCAGCGCGCCAGGTTCGTCGCCAAGCGGAACGCGCTCGCGGAACTGTGGGGCGTTCCACCCGCAGCACACCTTGCTGTCATCCCGGAGTTTCTGCATGAGCAGTACCTCAGGCACTTCGCAGCGGTGAGTGAGCTTGAGCCTCAATTCGGAATGCGCTTCCGTACTCGGGAAGAGGCCGGCGAGTGGGCGGAGTTGATTGCCCGTGAACTGCCCACCTTGATAGCCCGGGCCGAGACTCTGTCGCCGCGTGAGCTGTACCTGGGGAGCGCTCTCGAGTGGTAAGGCTGTCGACCGGCGGGGGGTCTTCATCGCGGCGGCCGTGACCGCCGTACGTTCGATCGGGGCTGCTGCACCCATAGGTGACAGGTTGACCTGATCGACCAGTTGGGTTGGGCGGCCTTGAGGGCCGGTGTGGTCCTGATGGTCTCGTAAGGTGGTGGATTTGATCCGCCAGTCGGGTGTGCCGGTGATCGGTTGCGGTTCAGAATGCGGCGCAAGCAAAAGGGCCAGCCGGTTCGGCTGGCCCTTCTCTGCTGTTACTCGGCGGCTGCGGCCGGAGCCGAACCGCTGCCGCCCCGACGGCGGCGACGTCGACGAGCTGGCTGATCGGGGGAGTCACCATCGGCAACTAGCGCAACCTCGGCGCTTTGCGGAGCAGCTGCTACGGCTGCGCCGTCGATCGGCTCGCCGTTACGCAGTCGGCGACGGCTGCGATCACGTGCCGGTCGTTCGCTCTTGCGAGGCTCGCGATCCTTGTAGTGGGGTTCCTTGTGCTCACGCGGTTCGCGGGGAGCTGCGGCCTTGATCCGGCCCTTGGTGCCCTCGGGGATGCCGAGATCGGCAGCGAGATTGGCCGAGTTCGAATAGGTCTCGACGATCTCGGCGAAGTCAAGACTCAGAGCCTTGTTGATCACCTTCCAGCGGGTGATGTCGGCCCAATCGACCAGGGTGACCGCGATGCCCTTGGCGCCAGCTCGGCCGGTGCGGCCAATCCGGTGCACATAGGTCATTTCCGAATCGGGGCACTCGTAGTTGACCACGTGGCTGACATCGGTGATGTCGATTCCCCGAGCGGCAACGTCGGTGGCCACCAGGATGTCCACCTTGCCTTCGCGGAACTTCTTCAGTGCCTTCTCTCGTGCCACCTGATTCAGGTCGCCGTGGATGGGGGTGGCATCGAAGCCGCGATCAACCAACTCATCAGCCAACCGCTGCGCGGCCCGCTTGGTGCGGGTGAAGATCATCGTCCGGGTGCACTCAGGCGACTGGAGCAGCTTGCCGATGATCTCCGGCTTGTCCAGATCGTGGGCCTGATAGACGTACTGGGTGGTGTCGGGGACGGTGAGCTGAGAGTCCTTGGTCTCGGCACGCACATTCACCGGCTGATTCAGGTGCATCCGCGAGAGTGCGACGATCGCTGAGGGCATGGTGGCCGAGAACAGCATGGTCTGGCGCGACTTGGGCGTTTTGCTGATCAGCCTCTCGACGTCGGGCAGGAAGCCCAGGTCGAGCATTTCGTCAGCCTCGTCCAGCACCAGCACCTTCACCGAAGACAGCCGCAGCGAGCCCCGGTTGGCCAGGTCGAGCAGGCGGCCGGGAGTGCCGACCACGACGTCAACGCCAGCAGTTAGCGCGTCCAGCTGCGGTTCGTAGCCAACCCCGCCATAGACGGTGAGCACCCGTGCCAGCCGCACTGAGGAGGCGACCGCGAGGTCGCCAGCCACCTGGAGTGCCAGCTCACGGGTGGGGCACATCACCAGCGCCTGGGGACGTCCCGGGTGTTCGAGCTCGGCGTAACCGGGATCGGTCGGAACGGTGATCCGCTGCAACAAGGTGACACCGAAGGCAAGAGTCTTGCCAGTTCCGGTACGGGCCTGGCCGATCATGTCGGTGCCATTGATGGCGATCGGAATCGCCAGCGCCTGGATCGGGAACGGATTTACGATGCCAAGTTTGGCTAGGGCTTCGGTGATCTCAGGGATTACGCCGAGATCGGTGAAGGTTTGCAGGTTCTCGACTTCGGGGGCGGTCTCAAGCTCAAGAGTATTTTCAGTCAGCGTCGTGCCTCATCTTCAGCTGCGCGTCGACGCAGCACGGGCTGCCGGCGGCTAACTTGGCCGCTCCAGGCAGGCTCACAACTGGCGCGAGCAGGCTAAGTCTAGCGCCAAGCGCACCAAAGCCCCGCGCAACTGGCTCAGAGAGAGCCGAAGCCTACCGGACGAGCCTTTTCCTGGCCGAGATCGAGGTAAGCGATTTTTGCTGCCGGAATGAGGACCTTGCGCCCCTTTTCGTCGGCGAGAGTCAACAACCCGCCATCGGCCAATGCCTTCTTCAGGCTGGCCTCGACCTCAGCGGAAGTGGCCTCGGTCTCCACGGTCAACTCGCGGGCAATGTCCTGGACGCCGATCTTGATCTCCACCGTTCCTCCTTCTGGGTCGCGGCGCCCAATCTACCTTCGACGCTCGCGGTAACAGGACCTACTACGCCCAAAGCGCAAACCCATCAGGAGATATCTAGGGTGCCGATGGTCGCTGCGACGCCGTCCACTCCCACGACGCTGCCGCTACTGTCGGCGGCGTTGGCGATCAGGTGAAGGCTGTAGGTGCCCTTGGCTGCCCTCTTGCCGGTGCTGGTGCGGCCGTCCCAGCTGATGCCGCGCAGCGATCCGGTGGTGCTGGCCGACACCTTGATCGTGCGAATCACCTTGCCAGCGCTGTTGCGGAGCTCCAGGCTGCCGGCTTTGACTGCCTTGGTGACATCGATCTCCAGTTGCCACCTGCCGGTGCCCGTCTTGGCGCTGACCACTCCGAGCACCCGCGGCGCACTCGAGGTGGGCGCGGCGAGGTTGGTGATCACCAGTTTGCCGCTGTCCAGGTAGGCCAGCCGGGCGCCATTGAGTCCGACGGCAGCGGCGGAGGCCGGGACCGTCCTGATGGTGGCATGGGCGAAGTCCCAGATCTGAATGTTGCCCGTGAACGGCAATACCGAGACAGTCACGCCATCGCCGAGGGCCAGCAACCGGGCGTTGACTGGGCTAGTGAGGGTCTCCCCAGTGCGGTAGTTGACCACCACCGGGTACTGCAGGGCGCCCGTTCCTGGCCAAAGGGTCGCCGCCACCCAATCGCCCCAAAGCCGCACGTCGGTGAAATAGCCCTCAGCGCCGACCTCGGGTAACTGGAGGTCGTAGGTGGGTTGATTTGGCTGGCGGAAGTTGGTGACGGTCAGCGTGCGACTGGCCACCGTGGTGTCGCCGGTGCGGGCCACCATCAGCTCACCGAAGATGTCCTCGGTGGCGGCCGGAACGGTGATTAGTTGGCCGGCCGCGGTTCGCAACACCGCCGGCACGTTGCAGTCGTCGTCGGTGACCAGCGGCGCTTCGCGGCAGGCCGGTCGAGCCAACAAGTAGGGGCCGGAGAATTGCAGACCGTTCGATTCTGAGGGCACCGTGGTCGCCATCAAGCGTCCCTGATCGAAAATGCGCAGCTTTTCGCCCGAGGTGGCCCAGCGGGCACCGGAGGCGGCCACCTGATAGGTGCCCGCCAGCCGCCTGGCTGCGCCGATTTTGCCGCTGGCTAACGACCGTACCCACGGGTAGGTGTGGGACTCGGAGTCGTTGCCGCCAAGCACCGCCGTTGGGGTCAGCGCCAGCGTTTCGGGGTTGATGGCTCGCTTGGCCCAAGTCGGGCGGAGGCTGGTGAGCTTGCCGTTGGCCTGAAACACCGTCAGGGTGCTCAACGGCTTGGTGGGGCTGGCCACATACACCGGACTGTTCTCGGCACTCAGTTGGCCGTAGAAGCCACCGATGCCCGGATCGACAGTCACCTTCTTCGCCGAACCGAGCTTGCCGTTGGCTAACGGATACCAGTAGAAGGTCCACTTACCAAAGACCCGAGTGAGCAGGCCAGCCGAGCTAAGGGCAGCGATTCCTTCGTGTTTTCCGTGCGCCTTGCGGCAGGACTTGGTGGCGGAGTCGATCTTGAGTAGGCAGACCTCAGCTGTGCCCTGAGGAAACGCCAACAAGGCGCCGCTCAGCTTGAAGTCGCCGGTGCCCGGCGAGATAGTCAGCACCTTGGCGGTGGTGCCGTCGACGTGTTGGTGATACCAGTCGGTGGCGGCTCCAGAACGGGTGAGCAACGAGCCGTCCGGCAGCAAGTTGACTATTGAACCCTCCGGCACGCTGACCGGCCGGTCGGTGCCGTCCAGCAGGGAATGGACGCTGAACTCGTTGGTTGGCCAAGTCTGGAGCAGCACCAATCCGCCGACCTTGTCGATCACGCTCTGGCCAGCCGACGGCAGGTAGGGATCGCCGACCACTGTGTTGGTGACCAACGAATAGGCGCTCAGGCGTTCCAGCTTGGAGGAATAGGCCACGACGCCGTTAGCCACTCGGCCAACCCTGCTGTCGGCGGTTTCGATGTCGGGGGAGTCTTCGCCAGCGATGGGGAAGGCAGCCGTCGTCCAGGTCTTGCCCGCATCGTGGGAGATCATGAATCTGTTGTTGCCCTGCACCAGCACGTGGGATCCCGAGACCGCCAGCGGAATCATCGGCTGTGGCTCGGTGGGCAGCTTCACCACCAGGTCCGCGGCAGCCGAGGAGCCGGTGACTGGTAGGACCAACAACGAGGTGACCAACGCTAGGGCTGCGCCCAGTCGAAGTGACCCTTTGAGCAGACGCATTTCTGCCTCCTTGCCAGCAAGCGACACCGATCCGGACGGGCCTGCGAATCACGCTATCAGCGGACGCCGAAAGGCAGCCGGAAAGGCGCCGAACACTCGGCTGAAAGAACGTTCCGGGGGCGTTAGCCGGTCAGAGCTTCCTGTTCATCAGGAGTGGCGCGCCGAATCACGATTCTGGTCCAAGCACCCACATAAACCCGTTGTCCCTCGGCCAACTCGACCCGACCCTGTGGAATGGGCATTGCTGGCAGCGGGGCGCCGATCGAGCCGACGAAAGTGCCGTTGGCCGAGTTCAGATCCTCGATCCACCAACGGGTGCCATCGGTACTGAGCATGGCGTGCCGACGGCTACAGCCGGAATCCATCTCGCAGTCGATATCGGGAAAAATGCCGCGGCTATGTGAAACTCGGCCGATCAGGTTGCCCGGCTTATTCAGGCCCACGATGTCAGGCAGACCAACCGAGGGCATCGGATCGGTTGAGCCCTGGGCGGCGTACCAGTCTGGATCGATCCATAGCTCGGCCACCCACTCGATCTTGGGACGGGCGATCGGAGCCACCGGTGCCTCAGGTTGCGCCGGTGCCGGCACCGCTGGCGCTGCTGCTGGTACTTCTACTGCGGGGGCCTCGGCAGCGGGGGCTTCGGCTACGGGCTCCACGGCGACTGGTGCCTCGACTACGGGTGCCTCGACTACGGGTGCCTGAAGTGGAGCCGCCTCGCTGACTTCGGCTGGAGGCTGTGGTGCGGCCGGAGCGACGGGCAGCGGGGCGGCTGGCGGCACCAGGGTGGGCCACTTGGGGGCCTCAACTGGGGCTGGCATCGACCCGGTGGTGAAGTCATAGCCACAGGACTCGCAGAACAGCGCTTCGGTGACGTTCACCGCGGCGCAACTGGGGCAGACGATGGTGGCTGTGACCGGCGGTGGGGGCGGCACCGAAGGGGTGCCAGCGCCAGCCAGCGGCAGGCCGCAGACGTCGCAGAAGTCGGTTTGGTTGGTCTGATGTCCGGAAGGACAAGTAGCCATCTCAGCCCCTGATTCGCGTCGTTTTCGTTGAAGCGGTGTCCAGAGCCATCTCGTCAGCCTTGTCCACTGCCTGCTTCAGCCGAACCGTGCCGGTTCGGGCGTCAGCGATATCGACCACCTTACGGAGTTTCGAGGTGGCTTCGGCGTTACCGGTCTCTGTGGCGAGTTGCACCGCCCGCCCGAGCTTGGTGGTGGCGGTAGCCAGATCGCCAGCATCTTTGGCGGCCAAACCGTCCTGAATCACTTGGGCCAACTCGGCCTGGCCGGTGTAGTGGGCGACCTCTGGATTGATCTGAGCGGTCAGGTTGGTATCGGCCGACCACTTGGCCTTGACCAGTCCTTGGGTGAGCAGTTCGGCACCGACGGCGAGCTGCACCCGGGCGGCGAGCTGTTCCTGGCCGACACTCTTGGCCGCGAGCCGAATGGCCACGTGGTAGTCACGCTCTTCGTCGGCCCAGGAGCCGGTCGGATAGCTCATAGTGAGCTGGTTCACCGGCGTGCCGCGGTGAGTGAGGTCTTCGACGGTGGGGGAGACCTGCCGGATGAACAACACCTGGGCGCCCTGAGGAATCCACACCCGCAGTTCCGCATTGGCCACGCCCCGGGCCATCGAGTTGCGCATCAGCTCGGCGAAGACCGCGCTGAGCCTGGCCGGATCACCGATGATGTCGACGGTGCCGAGCATCGCCTGGGCGATCTTGCGAATCTCGGCAACCTTCCAATCCACGCCCACCCCGCGAGCATCGACCTGGAAATGCCCAACGCAGTTGGCCAGGGCCAGATCAAGTTGTTGGGCGGTCTCGTTGTGGTTCTCGCCGTCGGTGAGCATGATCACGTGCCGATTGGCCAGATTGCCGATCGAATCGAACAACGCCTTGCACAGATTCAGCCAAGTGCCCATGGCGGTGCCGCCTTCGGCGCGGAAGTAGCTGATCGCCCGCTTGGCTTCGGCTCGGGTGGCGTAGTTCATCTTCACCATGCCCGGCCCGCTCTGCACCGGCGGGTAGGGCAGATAGGCCTTGTGGTTACCAGCGACCACCGCGAAGTAGGTGCCATCGAGGATGTTGTCCAGCGCGATCATTGCCGCCCGCTTGGCGGCCTCCATGTTCACCGTCCCCATCGAGCCGGAAGTGTCGACCACGATGATTTCGCCAGCGTCGCCGCTACCGGTACGGCCGGCAGCCCCGGCGTCCGAACAGCGAACGGTCACGATCGCGTTTACATCGGTGCCGCCGTCAGGCAGGAACTCGTTCTGGTAAACCGCAGAACTGAACTCAGCCATTCTCTACTTGCTCCTCGACCTCTGGGACCCACGGTGTGGCGGACTCAAGATTAGTTGGCATCGCAGGTGCCGGGCATCTGGCCAAAGCGACGGTGATGTTGTCCCGGCCACCTTGGGCATTGGCCCATTCCACGAGCTTGGCAGCTACTGCCACTGGGTCGTCGGACTCGCTGCCAGCCGCGGCGAGTTGAGCTGCGAGTTCCGCCGGTGCGGAGGCGTAGTTCCACAAGCCGTCGGAGCACACCACCACCCATCCGGGTTCAGCAGCGGTGTGGACGCCCGTGCGCGGCACGATGTCGGTGGCGTCACGACCCAGCCACTTGGTGATGGCGTGCGCCCTTGGTAGCGCCTCAGCCTCGGCCCGGTCCATGCCCCGGGCGATGAAGGCCTGCGCCATCGAATCGTCCAAGCTCAACAGCACCGGGTCTGCGGCCGAGAGGAAATAGACCCGCGAATCGCCGAGATTAGCGAAGTGCACTTCCGCGCCGAGCACCACAGCAGCCGCCAAAGTGGCCGAGGCCGCATTGGTCGAGTTCGGTGAGGTGACGGCAATCACTGCGGCATTCGCCGCCGCAGCGGCGTCGACGAAGGCCGCTGCCAACTCTGTGGCAGCCTGGCCCGGGTCGCTCAGCTGGGCCAGGCGCTCGACCAGGACGTCGCGGATGGCCTGGGCGGCTGCGGTCGAGGCGGCATCGGAGTCGACGCTGGTGGACACGCCATCACAGACCACCAACACCGCTCGATCCCCAGCTGCCCAAAGCGCCATCGCGTCCTCGTTGCGTGAGTGCTGAACACCGCGATCACAGACCCCGCCCACCCAATCGGCTGGCGTTTCGGAGTAGTGATCGCGGGCGCTGGGAGCTTTGGCACCGCAGACCTGGCAGTAGCCGTCGGCATCGATCGTCCCGCCACAGGATGAGCAGGTGGTCACCTGACTTTGTCGCACGCCCAGCCGACGGGTTTGCGCTGAGCCCTCGGTGGGGGCCGGCGGCTCGCTAACGGCGGGCTCGGTAGGCACCAGGGTGGCCCCGCAGGCCTCACAGAATGCGGCCGAGGCCGAGACCGGTTGCCCGCAGTTGGGGCACAGCGCAGTCTCAGCCGCCGTCGGAGCAGGTACTGGCATTTGCGGCAGCTGTGGCCATTGGGGCCATTCAGGTTGAGTCATACCAGGCTCCAGGGTCGTAGCGAGTTGGCCAGGTCGACGTAACCGGCCCGAGCAGCCGGATCAGTCTGCAGGCTGCCCAACTCGCGATAGGTGGCGGCGAGCTCGTCCAGGAGCGCGCCCGGGGTCAGGACGGCACCGTCGCGGCTGATTTGGGCACCCTTTCCGACCAGCAAAATCGAGCGCCGCAACAGCACGGCGCGATACTCCGCGGCGACAAGGGGTTCCAGCTTCGCGGACGCGAGCGCGTTGTGGGCGGCCTCGATGCCAGCCGGATCGTGAGCGGCACGCACCAACTCCCAGGCGCGCTGGCGCAGTGATTCGGGATACCCACGCGACGTGTTGGGCACCATCGCCAACGCCGCCAGCGATCCGTCCAGATCATCACGGGTGCTGCGGATCCGCGACAGCCCGAACGCGGCCGGGGTGACATAGGCGGCATCGGTCGAGGCGCAGATTCGGTAAAGGATCTCGGCCAGGTCGTACTCGCCGCCGAGCTCACAGGACAACGCCAGCGCCAGCTTGGGCGCCAGCTCGCCGGGCAACTGGCCGTAGACAGCGTTGAATGAACTCTGCGCGGTCGGGTAGTCCTGCGCCGCCAACGCGCCTAGACCGGCCAGCCACACCGCTCGCCACTCCCACGGGTCCTCGTCGAGCAGCTGGGTCACGCACTTGGTGACAACGTCGAGCTGGCTGACTTCCACGGCCGCCTGACCGCGGGCCAGCAGCACACCCTTGGTCAGATCCGGGGTCGATTTCAGCGCTGCCAACCGTGCGGGGGCGAGCTCGGAGGCGACCCGTTCAAGGAAATCGGCCTGCGGATCGTTGGCATCCGGACGCAGCCGAGGCAACGCGTCGTACTGCATGCCGTGGCTCACTCTGGGCGCTTCGAACAGCGCCGAAGTGGCTGATGCCGAGCCGACACCGGGACGCTGGCTGGCCACCACTTCGCGCAGCACGCCCAGCATCTGCTGGCGCAACTCCTCGACGGTAGCGAAGCGATCATTCGGGTCAGTGGCGCAGCACTTCAATAGCAGCCGGTAGAGCGAATCCTGGGCGGCGAAGGCTGGCAGCTCATCGGCGGGCGGAATCGCAAACTCATAAGTCGACTGGTAGCCGGGCACCTCGGCCGAGAGCACCATCAGGGTGCGCCCGACAGTGAAGATGTCGCCAGCCACCGATGGCCCGAGAGTGGCCACTTCGGGGGCCTGGAAGCCGACGGTGCCATAGATCGGGGAGTCGTCGTCGCCGACATGGCGCACCCCGCCTAGGTCAATCAGTTTCAGCGAGTCGCCGACCTGAATGACGTTGTCAGGCTTGAAATCGCAGAACAGCAGGCCCAGGGAGTGCAGGTAGCCGAGCGCTGGCAGGATCTCGACCATGAAGGCCAGCGACTGCTCCACTGGCAATGGATCGGCATCGCCGTGGTTGGCCTGCATCCGCTGCTTGAGTAGTTGCTTCAAGGAGCGACCACCGACGTACTCCATCACGATGTAGCCGGCCTCGCCGTGGGTGACGAAGTTGTAGATCTCCACGATCAGGGGGTGCTGAACTCGGGCCAGGAAGCGCTGCTCACCGATGGCTGCGGCCATCGCATCGGAATCGCCGGCGTTCAGCAGACCCTTCAGTACCACCCACCGTCCCGAGACATTGCGGTCTTTGGCCACATAAATCCAGCCCATGCCGCCGTGGGCGAGCGCCCCGACCACTTCGTACTGGCCGGCGATCAGATCGCCAGCGCGCAACTTCACGGTGAAGGAGTACCCGGCGCCGCAGGAGGAGCAGAAGCCCTCAGAGCGGCTGGCGACGTTTTCGGCACCCTGACCGACTTTCGCGCCGCAGCGGGAGCAAACCCGCTGGTTCAGTGGTACTTCAGGATCGCGCAGCACCGCTTTGGCTGGGTCGATGGCCGGTGCGGGCGGGACGCGAGTAAGCCCGGCGCCGATCCGGCCGGCCTCGTGAGCCTGGGTGGAGGCCCGACGCACCGCCCGGGCGCCGAAGGAGGTGGCCCGGGCCGACCCGAAAGCGGTACTGCCCAGGTGCACCGAGGTGCGGGCTCGGGTGGTCGACACCGGGGCATCAGCGGAGCCCTGGGGCGGGGCGCCGCAGACATCGCAGTAGCCGTCGACGATCCGTCCAGAACACCCCGGCTGGCGGCAAGGGCCACTGGTCGAGCTTGAGGGACGCGCGCCTTCGCGGCCAGCGCCGGTCGGCATCACCTGGCCAGGCATTCCGCAGACATCGCAATAGCCGTCGACGATTGTGCCGGTGCACCCCGGCTGACGGCATTTCATCGCTGACCGCCTTGAGCCCGGAAGTCGATTTCGACGGCGAACGCGCCCAGCAGCTGTTGCACCGCTGGCAGCACCACCGGATTGGTGGCCAGCCGGGCGCTGATCAGGGCGGCCAGCTCGGTGAGCGCCGGATCGCCGCCGAAAGCTGCGGCCTTGGTTTGGAGGGCGGCCAGCTGCGCAGCGGCCGCGTCCCGCTCAACCAGCCGTTGGCTGAGCCGACCTTGCGCTGCGGTGAGCTGGGCGTCGAGTTCACTGAGTCGGTTGAGGTAGCCAGTCAGCGCGGCTGCGGTGTTCGGGACCGGCCCAAGGGCTTCAATCTGCGGGATCTGTTCTGCTGGCGCTGGCCAGACCGCGGCCCGCGCCTGGTCGGCCAGCGTCTGGACGGCGAACTGTCGGGCGCTGAGCTCGGTGCGTTCCTCACGCACCTTGGTGAGCAGATCGCGGCCCTCCCGGCGCCGAGCGGCGCCGACGATCAGATCGCGCTCCAGCTTGGCAGCCTCAATTTCCAAGGCGCTGAGCGAGCCGGTGATGTCGCCGCCGCGGGTCTGCTTTTCGGCAAGCTCGGTGATGCGACCGGTGAGGCTGGCGAGCTTGGCTTGGCCGCTCGGGGCCAATGCTGGCGGCTCCAGTCTGAGCTGATCGCGGATCCGCTCGGCCTGGGCGCGCAGATCGGTCAGGCGCATCTGCAGGGCAGTGGCATTGGGGTCGGTGTTGAGCCGGGTACGTAGCTGGGCGACCAGGGCGTCGCACAACCGTCCGGCTTCGGGCAGGGAGACCGCCATCGACTGAAGTGAGGCCACCTGCGCAGTGGTGGTGTCCAGCCGTCCCCAAATCAGTGCGGAGAGCCGCTCCAACTCCTGGGCTGCCACCCGTCCGGAATCCCAGGTGGACAGCAGCAGGTTCTGCCGGGTCTTGGCCGCTTGCCACAGCGCCATCGCCAGCGACATATCGGCGGTCAGCTCGGCCTGCCGGTTGGTGGCAATGATCTGTGCGTCTAGCGTGTCGAGTTCGGCGCGCCGTTGAGCCAGCCAGGTGTCGAGTTGGCCGAGGTAGTCCAGCATTTGCTTGGCCGTTGGCGCTGCACCCAGGCTGCCCGGCGCATGGGGAGAGACGTTCACCGGTACTCCTTTAGCCGAGTTGAAACACCCAGGTAGGCAACGGCGGCGCCCAGCAGGGTGAAGACCAGCACGAAGCCGGCCTCAACCAACAAAGTTGTGA
Source organism: Propionicimonas sp. (assembly GCA_013791955.1). GTDB lineage: Bacteria > Actinomycetota > Actinomycetes > Propionibacteriales > Propionibacteriaceae > Propionicimonas. The sequence goes on along the minus strand of VMSW01000007.1, from coordinate 1,241,067 downwards.
CCGCATCGCTCGACTTCTTAGTGGCCGCGCTGATGGCCGCCTCGGTTGACTTGGCGGCGGCGGTGGCGAAGGCCGCATCAGCGGCGATGGTCTCCTTCACCATTAGCGCTGCGGTGGCCTCGGTGAAGGCGGCTTTGGTGAAGGCTGCCTGAACCAGCTGATACTGGGTGAGCAGAGTCTTGGCTTGGGCCTTGGGGAGCTCCGCGTTGTTCTGGAGGCGTCCCAGCAGGGCGGCTTGGGCTTTGAGCGCCTCAGCAGAGATCGTCTTGGCCAATGCGGCGCGGGTAGCGGAGCGGCGGTATTCGGCCAGCGCGAGGCGTCCGTCGGCCACGCCAACCACGGTCTTGAACTTGGTAGTGCGGCTGGTGGTGTCGGCGGCACTGGCCTGATCGACTCCAGCCAGGCCGGTGATCGCGATCACGATCGCCGCCACCAGCGCCACTGCCACCCCGATGTTGAGATAGCGGTGACTCAAGCGAGCCAGTTCAACCAAACCCAGGCCCAGGGCACCGATCGCTAGCAAAGCGGCCGCCCACAGCACGATCGAGTTGTAGCTCCAGGAGCGCTGGGTTGCCTCCGTCTGCAGGCTGGCACGCAGGGCGGCGAGCTTGGGGAGCAACTCGGTGGTGAGGGTCTTGTCGGCTTGGGCCACTTGCTGAGTTGAGGACGGATTGGCCAGCAGTGCAGCGCCATAGCGGGTGGTGGCTGCGCTGAGTTCGCCCAGCGTGCCCTGATCGCTTGGACGCTGAGCGGCAGCGGCGACCAGGCCAGCGGCAGCCGAGTTCAAACGCGTGGTGACTTCAGCCGATGTCGCCCCCACCGACCGCAGGCTGGCCAGGTTGCCAGCTTCGGTCAGGTCGGCCTCGATCGTGGCCAGCCGGTCGTACTGTGCTGAGAGTTGCGGTGCGGAGGCGAGTTGGGCGCGCAAATCGAACAGCTGCAAAGCGCTGATCGCGCCCAGCACCAAAACCGCGATCACCACCAAGGCCTGCACTCGCCGCAACCGCGACACTGTCGTGCTGGGCTGCAAGGCCGGCAATGAGGTTTCGGTCAGATTCGGCGCGGCGGCCATGTTGAGCAATGGCATCAGCCGGGAACTGATCCGCGGCCCGACGATCGGAGCCAGCCCCGGTGCCAGGTTCGGGTTGGTCGGTTGGGTCATTGGGTCGCCACCTCGGGCGCAGCAGAATCGGCCGGGCCGAACTCCACTGGCACCGACGGCTCGGGGTTCTCCGGAGGCACCAACACGGCGGGCTGATCGGGATCGATCAGATCCGCTGGCAGCAGATTGCGCAGGTCGGCCAGACTCGGCTCGGGCACGTCGCGCAACCGCCAGGCGTGGCGGCCAATCGCAGCCTCCAGGAGGTTGCGGGCGTAGCGGCCGTTGCCGAAGTTCTCGTCCCGCACCTGCATCGCCAGCTGGCGGCTGAACTCGTCCAAGCAACCCTCGCCGAGATCGAAATCAGATTTGGCTGCCATCGAGGAGAAGATTCGACGCAACTCTTCGTCGGTGTAGTCCTCGAACTCGATGAACGTGCGGAAGCGGCTGGCCAGGCCGGGATTGTTGGCGATGAACTCGTTCATTGGCGCCGGGTAGCCAGCCACGATCACCACCAAATCGTCGCGGTGATCCTCCATCTCTTTCACCAGGGTGTTGATGGCCTCTTCGCCGTACTGATCACCGTTGAGCGAGTAGGCCTCATCAATGAACAGCACGCCGCCGTAGGCCTTGGCGGCCACTTCGGAGGTCTTGATCGCGGTCTGACCCAGGTAACCGGCCACCAGTTCGGAGCGGTCGACCTCGACCAGTTGTCCTTTGCTGAGCAGGCCGATCGCCTTGTAGATGCCGGCGACCAGCCGGGCGACCGTGGTTTTACCGGTGCCCGGATTGCCGACGAACACCAGGTGTCGGGTGATCGTCGGGCTCTTCAGGCCCGCCTTGGTGCGCAGCGCGTCCACCTTGAGGATGGCCGTCTGGCGATGGATTTCGGTCTTAACCCTGGCCAGACCGGTCAGCTCATCAAGTTCGGCCAGCCACTCCTCGACGCTTTTGGTTGGCTCTTCGGGGGCGGGTTCGGGTTCAGGCTCGGCTGCTGGGGATTCGGCGGCGGTTGGTGTCGCCGGCACGGCCGGGGGTTGGGAGGTGACGCCTTGGCCAAGCTGCCCCGGCATGGGGAACGCCACGCCGCCCAAACCAGGGAAGGCGCCAGGGGCTTGGGCATCGTGACGGCTCAGGTCGAGCAGTTTGGACTGATTGGTCGAGATTCGGCTGAGTACCTCGTTGAGGATCGCCGGGGCCTGACGCAGGAACTCCTGCTGTGCCGGGTCGGTGCTCGGATCAGCGGACGGCGCGGTTGGGCTCGGCGTCGGTGGTGTGACCGGGCGCGAGGGTGCCGCGGGGGCAAGCTGGGCTGCGGCGGCCATGGTGGCGGCACCAATCGCCTCTGGGGTCGGCTCGCCAAGGGTGGCGGACGCCTGACATACCTCGGCCAGCGCCCTGGCATAGCCGGGGCCATGAGTGCTGGCTGCGGCCTGAGTGGCCAGCGGGGTAGGCGAGCGGCGATAGCGGCGTCCGGCTACGGCTGCGTCCATGAATTCCTGGGCTGAGGCCCGTCGATCCAAGGCGGCACACCACTCCACGAAAGCGCCTCGATTGGATTCGGCCACTGCCGCGGCCAAGATACGGCCCTCGGCGGCGGCGGCCTCCGGCGCGAAGCCAGCAGCGCTGGCAGCCTTGGCCAGCGCTGCCAGGGCGCCCTTCAGCCCGGCGGCGCTCATCAGGCCTGGCCCAGATTCAACTCGGGGGATTGGACATGGCCGAATTTCTCCTGCAGGAAGCGGCCGTGGTTGATCAGCGCGGCCGCATCAGTGGTGTTGGCCGCGTTGTAGATGGCATCCATCGTGCTTCCCAAGAGGTCGAGTTGGTCGATTAGCAGCAACAGGGCGGTCTTGCCGCCCTCGACGGGACGAGAATCAGCCCAGTCCCGGGGCAGGCGCAGGTAGCCGCCGATGGCTTCGGGGAGATAGTCGGTGGCGGTGGCCACCACCGAGTAGGCGTCATAGCTGCCCAGGCCGAGCAGGCCGAGGCGCGGCAGCGTGTTGCGCACCACGCTGACCACGCGCATCGCGCGAGCTCGAACCACCGTTGGCACGGCCGGATCAACGACCAGCCGCTCCACGGCGTCCAATGCCGCCGCGATGTCGTCGGCGGTCGGTGCCTTGGCCACCTCATCGGCTGATGACGGCGGTTGGTTGGCGTTGTCAGCGCCGCTGAGCCAATCCCAGAAACCCATCGGCGGCTACCTCAGCCGTCAATGCTCAGGGTGGGCATGGATTGCGCGCGGGTGTCCTGCTGAGCCACGCGCTCCAGGTAGTCCTTGCTCTTGGTGACCTCGGTCTCCAGGGTGCCAATGGTGGCCGACATGGCATCCAGCGCCTTGAGCTTGAACTCGTCGATCGAATCCATGGTGGCGTAGATGTTGGCGAAGGCAGCCTGAAGTTGTTCGATGCCGATCGTGGAGGAGGCAGCCTGCTCCTGAATCTGTGCGGAGTTTTCCTTCAGCATCTCCGAGGTGCGTTGAATCATCTCTGAGGTGGTGGTGTTCAACGCGGTGATCTGATCGAGCACCAACTTCTGGTTGCCCAGCGCCTGGGCCACGATGACGGCGGTGCGTAGCGCCGAGATGGTGGTGGTGGAGGCCCGGTCGACGCCCTTGATCAGCTCGATGTTGTTTTTGATGATGATGTCGATCGCCAAATAGCTCTGGATCGACACTGCCAGCTGAGTGAGCAGATCCTGATGCTTCTGGCGGACGTAGAACAGCACGTCCTGATTGAGCACCTTCGCCTTGGCCGGGTCGGAGAGCTGCAGCTCGGCGATCTGGGCGCTCAGCTTCGAGTCCAGCCGCTCGGCGATGTAGACGTACTGATTCAGTCGGCCCATCACCGTCCACAGGTTCTGCTTTTCCATGTTGAGGGCAGAGTTGTCTTTGGTCAGCTCATCTTGGCCCGAACGCAGGGCATGCAGGATGCCGTTCAGGTGATCCTGGGAGGACTGGTATTTGCGGAAGTAGTCGCCAACCTGCTTGCCAACCCCCAGTTTGGCGAAGAAGCCCTTGCCTTTGCGGGCCTGGGCCGGATCGAGATCCTCGACGGTGCGCCGCAACTCCAGCAGGGTCCGGCCAACTTTGGAGGTGTCGGCCAGGCCACCGGCCTCGAGCGCGCGGACGGGAGTCTGCAGCAGTCGGTTTGAGGTTTCAGCGGCCTTGCGGATGTCAGCATCGCCCATGCTGCGCACGGCGTCGGCCTGCGCGGCGAAAGTGGGGGAAGCCGCCTCAGCGGTGGTCAAGGCAGTAAGGAAACCAGCCACCTTGGCGTCCAAGACGGGCACCTGGGCAGCGTCCACTTGGGGGGCCATAGTGGGGGCCTGGGTGGCGGTCACCGTCGGCGAGGCCGCGGCGGGGGTGAGGTTGAGCATGTCGGGCGGCGCCAATTGGACGGCCTGACCCTGGTTAGCTGGCTGGGCGGGAGTGCTCATCGATTTGGACCTCTCGATCGGTATGACGGGCTCCAATCTAGCCGCACCGAGCGGGGAACCCACCCCTGTTCGGCCCCACCACGGGCGCGCGCCGGGGGCTGACCGGGGGCAACCCTGACCCGTCTTGGGCCGATCAGGGTCGGTGGCTGTCTGCGGCGGGTGATTGCATGGTCTGCGTGATCCCGAACTCCGCCTCTCCTGGCCTGGCCTGGCTTGCTCCTGAGCAGGCCTCGATCCTGGCCAATTGGGCTGCGCCCACGCTGGTGCTGGGCGGGCCGGGTAGCGGCAAAACCACCCTGATCGGGCACGCGGCGCTGGCTCAGCTGCGCGGTGGGGGCGAGCCGGTGGTGCTGGTGAGCACCCGGACGGCAGCCAGTCGATTGCGCAACGCGATCACCCTCGAGCTGGGGGAGGGTGCCTGGCGTCCAGTTGTGACCACCGTCCATTCGCTGGCGCGCACCCTGTGGCAGCGGTTCTCCGGCCGGGCTGAGGTGCGGTTGTTGTCGGCCCCGGAGCAGGAGTTCCGGGTGCGAGAACTGCTAGCTGGCGCGGGGCCGGCGGGCTGGCCGGCCGAGTTGCGCTACGCCGCTGGCACTAACGGTTTTGCCGCCCAAGTGCGTTCCGCCCTGGCCCGGGCCCGACAACTAGGGCTGGAGCCGGACGATTTGGTTGCTTTCGGGCGTCGAGCCGACCGTCCAGCCTGGTCGGCCCTGGGTGGGTTTTTCGCCGAATACCTCGACGTGCTGGACGCCGAGGGCGTGCTCGACTACGCCGAGTTGGTGCATCGGGTTCGGCTGCTGTTGACCGAAGAGCCGGTGGCCGCAACGGTTTCGGCCGAGATTGGCGCGGTACTGGTTGACGACTATGCAGAGCTGGATCCCTCCCAGTTGGCGTTGATTTCGCTGCTGGCCCCGCAGGCGCCGCTGCTGGCTGCGGCCGATCCGGACAGCGTTTCGGCCGGTTTCCGAGGCGCAGATCCGCGCGCGGTGCGGGAATTTGAAGAGCTGTTCGGGCGCCCCGAGCGGGCAGTGCGGGTGGCCCAGCTGGCTCGCAGCTACCGCTTCGGGCCGGAGATCGCTTCCGCCTTGGCTGGCGTGCGCGCCCGGCTGCCCCGTCCGATCAGCCTTGGCGGGCAGCCGGTGTTGGCCGCCGGTGGCTCGGCTGGGGAGGTGGTGGTGTTGACCTGCGCCAGCCCAGATGAGCAGGCTCGCGCAATCGCCGCCGAACTGCGGCGGGCGCGCCTGACTGAGGGCATCGACTACGCCCAGATGGCAGTGCTGGTGCGCTCCGGCAGGCAGCAGCTGACTCCGATCACCCAGGCGCTCCTGGCTGCCGGCATTCCGGTGGAGGTTGCCGGCGATGAGATCGCGCTGGCTCAGGCGCCAGCGGTGCGTCCGCTGCTGCTGGCATTGGCGGTGGCCGCTGCTGGCCAAGCCCAGCCTGATGAGGCGATGCGGCTGCTGACCAGTCCCTTGGGTGGCTTTGATGCGGTGAGCCTGCGGGCCCTCAGCCGCCAATGGCGGACGGCGATCGAGGCCACCGTTGGGCGCGACGGCATTGGGCAGTTGGCGCTGCCGAATCAACTGGCGATGGCCTTGAATGATCCGTCCTGGAGCACCGACCCCAGCGCCTCGCGGGAAACCAGCCAGCTCGCCAAGGTGGCTGAGTTGTTGGCTGGGGCGCAGCAGCTGTTGGCCGAGGGCGCCGCAGTGGATGCGGTGCTTTGGCGGCTGTGGCGTGGCACCGATTGGCCAGCCCGGTTGGCGGTGGAATCCGCTCAGTCCGGGGCAGGAGCATCTCGGGCCGATGCTGACCTGGACGCGCTTTGTGCCTTGTTCGAGTCAGCGGCCCAGGCCGATCGCCGTGGGGGTGTTGCGGGGGTGCGGGCTTTCCTGGCTGAGCTGGGGGCGCAGCAGATTCCGGCAGACCGAGAGCGGGAGTCGCGGCTGCATCAGCGCGGGGTTGAAGTCCTGACCGCGCATCGCTCGCGCGGGCGAGAGTGGGATTTGGTGATCGTGGCTGGCGTGCAGGAGGGCAGCTGGCCGACCGGACGCCGGTTGAGCGCCGTGCTGGATGCCTCCGAGTTGACCCCGGACGGGCTAGCTGGCCCGGCCGCGGCGCGGGAGCTGTTGGCCGCGGAGCGGCGGCTGTTTCATTTGGCGTGTTCGCGCGCCACGCGCCACCTGGTGCTCACCGCGACCGCCGGCACCGAGGGGGAGAGCGACGCCCCGTCCCGCTTCCTGGCCGAGCTTGGGGTGGCACCTCGACGTCCAGCACTTGGCGGGGCCGCGGTGACGTTGGCCGGGCTGGTAGCCGAGCTTCGCCGAGCCGCGGTTTCGGTGGAAATCGCTGATCCGCTGCGGGCGGCGGCCGCGGTCGAGCTGGGCCGGTTGGCCGATGCGGTCGACCCGGCCGGTCGGCCGGTCGCACCGGCGGCTCGACCCCAGCATTGGTGGGGGGTACGGGAGCTGTCGAGCCTGCCGGTGGCCGGTGGCCCAGTAGTGCGGCTCAGCCCGAGCCAGGTGAACGCAGCGCTGACCTGTCCACGGCGCTACTTCCTCTCCCGCCAGGCTGGCGGCGATGGGGAGATTTCGCTGGCGGCCACCCTGGGCTCCCTGATTCACCGGTTGGTGCAGCTGGCTACCGAAGAGGGCTGGGGGTTGGCCGAACTGCGCGCCCAGCTTGGCCAGGTTTGGGATCGGTTGCCGTTCGAGGCGGCCTGGTTCTCGGCCAGCGAGCGCGCCGAAGTGGAGCAGGCCTTGGCCCGCTTCCTGAATTGGCGTACCAATCGGGACGCGGAGTTGCTGCGGGTGGAAGCCGGTTTTGAACTTGAGCTAAGCCTGGACGGGCTGCAGGTGTCGCTGGTCGGGAAGGTCGACTGGCTGGAGCGCACCGCCACCGGCCTGCGGGTGGCCGACTTCAAGACGTCCCGGCGTCAGCCCACCAAAGACGAGGTGGCCAGCATGGAGCAGTTGGGCATTTACCAGCTCGCCATCGCTTCGGGCTGCTTCACCAGCCTTGCCGGAGCGGGTTTTGATCATCCCGTGGGTGCCTCGGCGGTCTATCTGCGCCAGGGTGGCCGACCCGAGGATGTGCCCAAGGAGTTTTGGCAGGCCTCCTTGGCTGATCGACCTCAGCTAGGCGACCCCGACGCCGATGCGGGCTACCCCACTTGGGTGCACCAGCAGGTGGCCACGGCGGCGAAGGTGGTGGCCGAGGGCCAATACCCGGCGACTCCGGGAACCCACTGCAAGCAGTGTGGCTTCGCCACTAGTTGTCCGGCCAGCGAGCGCGGCGGGCAGGTGCTGCGATGAGACTCACCGATCCGCAACAACTGCGGGAGCTGCTCGGCATTCCCTTTTCCGACCAACAGTTGGCTGCTATCGCCGCGCCGTTGGAGCCAGCAGTGATCATTGCCGGGGCCGGCTCGGGCAAGACCACGGTGATGGCCGCCCGGGTGGTGTGGCTGGTCGGCTCGGGGCAGGTGCGAGCCGATCAAGTGCTGGGGCTCACTTTCACCCGCAAGGCTGCCGGTGAGCTGAGTGCCCGGGTGCGTCGGGCGTTGACCGAAGCTGGCGTTGCCGATCCAGATGGGGCCGAAGAACTGATCCTGACCTATGACGCCTTCGCTGGTCGGTTGGTGGCCGAACACGGTCTGCTGCTGGGCATTGAGGGTGGTCTGCGATTGATCACCGGGGCAGCGCGCTACCGGTTGGCGGCCCGTGCTGTTGCCGATGCCCAAGGCCCGCTGCGGCACCTGTCGCGGTTGCGCCCGGTGACGGTCACCGAACGGCTGGTGGAGTTGGCCGCCGAAATGCGCTCCCACCTGGTTGGACCGGCCGCATTGGCCAGCCACGCGGAGGTGTTCGCCGCCGCGCTGGATGCGGCGCCGCGCCGCAGCGGAACGCTGGAATACAAGGCCGTCCAGGATGCCCGGGCGGCCGAGGCTGAGCGGTTGGAGTTGGCTCAACTAGTGCTCGCCTATGAGCAACTCAAGGCTGAGGCCGGCTATGTGGAGTTCGCCGACCAGATGGGCCTGGCAGCCCGGTTGGCCACCGAAGTACCCAGCGTGCCCGCAGCCCTGCGCCGGGAGTTCGCGGTGGTGTTGTTGGACGAGTACCAAGACACTTCGGCGGCCCAGGCGAGCCTGTTGCGGGGGTTGTTTTCCGGCCAGGAACCGGAGGCCGGTCGGGGGCATCCGGTGACCGCTGTTGGTGATCCGTGTCAGGCCATCTATGGCTGGCGGGGGGCGGCGGCCAGCAACATCCTCGACTTCGGTCGGCATTTTCCCCGCGCTGATGCCACCCCGGCGGCAAGTTACGCGCTCACCGTGAATCGCCGTAGCGGTCAGCGCGTGTTGGACGCCGCCAATGAGTTGGCCGCGGGGGTGCGCAGCGACCCAGCCCTGGCCGTCCATGGGTTGGAGCTGGATCTGGTTGCGCCGCCGCAGACGCCGCCGGGACGGGTGGAGGCCGCAGCGTTCATCACTTGGCCGGAAGAAGTGGCCGCGATCGCAGATCGGATCGCCGATCTGCATGCCTTTGGCGCAGTGCCATCCTGGTCACAGATAGCAGTGTTGTGTCGGCGTAATACGCAGGTGGCTGCGGTGTATGCCGCCCTGATTGAGCGGGATGTGCCAGCTGAAATCGTCGGCTTGGGCGGGCTGCTTGATCTGCCACCGGTCGCCGATGTGGTGGCCACTCTGGCCCTCCTTGCCGATCCGACCGCCAATCCGGCCGCGCTTCGCCTACTCACCTCGGCTCGCTGGGCAATCGGCATTCCCGACCTGGGGTTGCTTGGGCGTCGAGCGAGGGAACTGGCCGCGGCCAAGACCGACGCCGAGCCCAGTGAGGAGGCCGGGCTCGCGGCCTGGCTGCCAGCAGGCGACCCGACCGTGCCCAGCCTGTTGGAGGCGCTGGCCGATCCTGGGCGCCTGCCCTACAGCGCTGAGGCTCGCAGCCGTTTTGCGGCCTTCACTGCGGAGATTTCCGGCCTGCGGCGTCACGTCGGTGACGGCCTGATCGAACTGGTGACCCGGGTGCTGTCAGCCCTGGGGCTGGCGGTGGAGACCGAGATTCTCGCCCCGGGTGGGTCGGCCCCGCTGGGTGCCCTGGTGCAGGCAGTGGCTGGCTATGTCGACATCGACGCCGACGCCTCACTGGCCGGATTGCTGGCCTGGTTCGAAGCCGAGCGAACCTACGGCGTCGGGTTGGAGCAGGGAGTCAGTTCGGCCGCTGATTCGGTGAAGGTACTCACCGTGCACAAGGCGAAAGGTCTGGAGTGGGAGGTGGTCTTTCTACCCGGACTGGCCACCGGAGTGTTCCCGACTGATCGGGTCACCGGCAACTGGCTGCGCAACGCGGCGGCGTTGCCCTACCCCTTGCGGGGAGATGCCGCGTCGCTGCCTCAATTGGTACGGGTAGATCATCAGGTGATGGCCGCCTTTGCCGACGACCTGACCACCCAGCAGCGGCTCAGTGAGGACCGGCTGGCCTACGTAGCGGTCACCAGAGCCAAGCAGTTGCTGGTGGCCAGCACGCATACCTGGCAGGCGACCTTGGCCAGAGCCCGGCAGCCATCGAAATACTTCGAAGTTCTGGCCGAGCATTCCGATGCGGTGCACCTGCCGCCGGAAATTCCGCAAACCAACCCGTTGGTGACCGCTGTTGCGCGGGCCGCTTGGCCCGAGGTCGGCGGCACTGAGGCCTTTCAGCGGCGTCGCCTGGCCGCTACCCGGGTCGAGGAGGCCAGGGCCGCCCAGGCCGAAGCGGGGGAGTACCCGTTAGCTAGCGAGCTGGACCTGGACGGTGCCGCGTTGGTTGACCGCTGGCGCAGTTCCCGGGAGCGCCTGGTGGCCGCCGAACTTGCCGATCGAGCACGTCCGGCCGTGTTCCCGGATTACCTCTCGGTGACCGGAGTTGGCCAACTGCAGCGTGATCCGGTGGCCTTCGCGGCCGGCCTGCGCCGACCGATGCCGCGGCTGGTTAGTGAGGCCCAACGCTGGGGGGTGGGTTTTCACCGCTGGCTGGAAAACCGGTTTGGTGCCCAATCGATGCTGTTGGACGCTGAGCCGGAGGCCGAACTTGCCGGGGCGGAGTTCGAAAGGCTGCGGGCGGGCTTCGAGGCCAGCCCGTATGCCAATGCTGTCCCGGTGGCAGTGGAGGCGCCCTTCACCTTGGTGCTGGCCGGGCGGCTCGTCCGGGGCCGGATCGACGCGGTCTTCCGCACAGACGACGGGGGGATCCAGGTGGTCGACTGGAAGACCGGCAACCTGGCCTCGGCCGACCCGCTGCAGTTGGCCTGCTACCGGCTGGCCTGGGCCGAGCTGACTGGATTGGCCGTGGAAGACGTCGACGCAGTGTTCTACGACCTGCACAACGCCACGGTGCTGCGTCCGGAGCATCTAGGGGGACGGGCCGAATTGGAGCGGGGTTTGTTGGCCAAGCTCAGTTAGTCTGACCAGGTGAGTCACTGGCAACAACCCCAACCATTGGATCGCTGCGAGGGCTTGCGCGGGGACCCGTCCTGGGTTGCCGCCGCCTGGACCCATCCGCTGGCCCAAGTGGTCGGCGTGGACGCTGAGGGCCGGTTGAACACCAGCGCCTCGCGAATTGTGATGCTGGCCCCGACCGGCTCCTATGACCCCCAGGTGCATCATCTGATTGGCACCCTGGGCGAGGCGCCGGTCTTCGCCACCTTGATTGAGGCGGGCGATTCGGGGCTGCGGACGGTGATGGATTCGCTACCGGATGCCGACTTGCAGCTGGCTTTGACCGCAGTTGGGCTGATCGGCTGGCATCGCGTGGCCGGCTTCTGCCCGAACTGCGGCTCCGTCACCAACCCAAGCGCTGGCGGGTTGGCGCGGCGATGCCCGTCCTGCGGTCTTGAGGATTATCCGCGCAGCGACGCCGCCGTGATCGTGGCGATTACCGACTCGGCCGACCGCTTGCTCCTGGCCCGGCAGCCGACTTGGCCGCCGCGCCGCTACTCGGTGCTGGCTGGCTTTGCTGAGGTTGGCGAGTCGTTGGAGCAGGTGGTGCATCGGGAGGTGGGCGAAGAGGTCGGCCTGGAGCTCACTGGCATCCGGTACCTGGGCTCTCAACCCTGGCCCTTCCCAAGGTCGCTGATGGTGGCCTTCGCCGCCTCCGCGCTAGGCACCGAGCTTCATCCGGCTGCCGGTGAGATCGAAGACGCGGGCTGGTTCAGCCGGGCCGAACTGTTGACCGCCCTCGAATCAGGAGTGGTGCAACTCCCGGCCAGCGCTTCGATCTCGCGCCGAATGATCCAAGCCTGGTTGGCTGGGGATCTCAGCGCCGAAAGCGTGGGCTGAGGCCACCGCCGGGTTCGGTCAGTCGTCGGTTTCGGGCCTGGCGATGCTGAACAGTTCGCAGCTCACGTCGTAGTAGTCCGCGGTCAAACCCAGCGCAGTCATCCCCAGCCGCAGGCAGACAGCCTGAGAGGCGGTGTTCTGCGGGTAGGTCACCGCTAGCACTCGCTGCAGCCCCTGCGACCAGGCGTGCTGCAGTAGTCGTTGACCGGCCTCGGTGGCGTAACCGTGACCCCAGGCGATCGGGTGCAGATGCCAGCCGACCTCGGTGATGCCGGACGGTGCGCCGCTGCCGCTGCGCGGGAGGATCTTCAGCAGCGCGGTGCCCACCGGGTGCTGGTGTCCGGTGGGCACGATCGCCCAGACGCCGTGAGTGGGGCCTTCGATGGTGAGCCAGCGGCGGATTCGGTCTTGCGCCTGGGCCAGTTCGGTCAACACTGCCGGGTTGGGTCCCAAGTAGCGCACCACATCCGGTCGGGAATACATGTCCAAGACGATCTCGGCCTCGTCGAGTCGCCAGGGTCTCAGCATCAAGCGTGGCGCGTGCAGGGTCGCGCCGATCACAGTCGAGCCAGCAATCCGGAGGCCCGGCGGGCTCGATTCGTCACAGCTCGGCGTAGCGATTCGAGCGATCCGATCAGGTTCACTCGTTGCTCGGCGCGGGTGATAGCGGTGTAGAGCAGTTCACGAGTGAGCAGCGGCGAATCTGGATCGGGCAGGATCAAACTCACCTGCGCAAACTGGCTGCCTTGAGCTTTGTGCACCGTCATCGCGTGAATGGTCGCCACGGCGTCCAATACGAACGGTGATACCGCCTGGGTCCGGCCGCCGCGGGCGAAGTAGGCCCGCAGTTGGCCCGCGGCTTCGACGACCACACCGGTGTCGCCGTTGAACAGGCCGACCTCAGGGGAGTTTTGGGTCACCAGCACCGGACGCCCGGCGTACCACAGCGGGGTCGGATCGAAATCGGGCAGGGCCTCGGCGATCCAGTCCTCCACCCGCCGCGACCAGTTCGACACCCCGAAGGGTCCGTGGCGGTGGGCGCAGAGCAGCCGGTGGCTTTCCAGCTCGGTCAACGCACCAGTGACGTCACCGACGCGGGCCGCTCGAATCATGGCCACTCCCACCCGGCTCACCAGCTCGGGTAAGCCAGCAGCTTCGGCGGATTCGGCGAAGCCCACTTCCGCGCTGCCCGCGGTAGCGAGCCGCTCCACGGCGTCAGCGTCCCCGGCCAACACCGCCGCTGCCAACTCCGCGATGGTCTGACCCGAACGGTGATTGCGTCGCAGTACGGCCACCGGGCGAGCGGCGGCGCTCAACCCGAGCGCGGCGAGGCCGTCGCGCAGAGCGGGCACCTCGGCGGCTGGAGCTTCCACGATGTCGGCCAGTACCGCCCCGGCCTCAACCGGAGCCAACTGATTGGGATCGCCCACCAACACCAGCCTGGCGCCGGGGCGCAGTGCCTCCAGCAGACGGGCCATCAAGGTGACCGACACCATTGAGGCCTCATCAACCACTACAACGTCATGGGGCAATGGGTTGGCCCGGTTGTGGCGGAATCGGTTGCGGGCCTCTGGCACCCAGCCGAGCAGTCTGTGAATCGTGGTGGCTCGCAGCGCGCCCAACTCGGCGGCGAGATCGGCGGGCATCCCAATCAGCGCTTTGGCCATGGATTCGTCCATCCGAACAGCGGCCTTGCCGGTGGGCGCGGCTAGGGCGATCAGTGGTGGTCGGGCCGCGCACCGGGTGAGCATGCCGAGCACTCTGGCAAGCGTGTAGGTCTTCCCGGTGCCAGGACCGCCGGCGATCACGCTCACGCCGGTGAACAGCGGCACCACCGCGGCCAGTGCCTGGTCGGCGTCGTCGGCGGGTTCGAGCAATTCGGCGGCGGCGGCTTTCAGCTGGTCGGCGTGCGGTGGGTCGGTGGCTGCGGCGCGGCGGGCCAGTAACTCCTGGGCCACGGTGGTTTCTTCCTGCCAATAGCGCTCCAAATAGAGGCGCTGACCCACCAGCCGCAGCGGCCGATCCCCGCCGGCCTCAGCGCCGAAGTGAACCAGCGGGCTGGCGGCGATCGCGGCCAGCCACTCCTCGGTTTCCGGCCAGAGGTCGTCAGGAATCTGTACCACTGACTCGGCATCGGTTTCGAAGCGGGTTTGGTCGATCTGATCCAGTTCAAGACAGGTTGAGCCTTGCCGCAGCGCCCGGGTGGTCAGGGCCAAAGCCAGTTGAACCCGCTGGTCGGCGTCGCCAAATAGGTGGGCGACCTTCTGGGCCACATGCACATCACCCCAGTTGAGCACGCCGGTTTCGTGGACCTCCCGCAGCAGTCCAGGCCCAAGGCTCACCGCCAGATCAGTCATTCGCCCCCCGATCAGCCAGCAACGCCGACAACTCGACCACCAGTTCGGCGGACGGGTGCCAGGCGAACACGCCGGTTTCGGGCCCGGCCAGCTCGCCGCCCATTCCTCGGACGAACAGATAGCCCACCCCGCCAAGGTGACGGCTTGGCTCGTAGTCGTGCAGCCGCGACCCCAGGAACCGGTGCAGGGCCACGCAGTAGAGCAGGGCCTGCAGCGGATAGTGGGTTCGGCGCATTTCGGCGGTCATGGCGGCGGTGCTGTAGTGACCAAGGCGAAGGTCGGTCGGGCCCAACCGGTTGGTCTTGTAGTCGAGGACGACGAAGCGCGGCCCGGCCTCGCCGGACACCCGCAGCACCGAGTCGATGGAGCCGGTGAGGAAGCCGCGCAGCAGCTGGCTGGCCAACGGTTCGGCCGCCAAGTCGTCGGGGTAGTCGATCAGCGGGTCACCGGTGGGCAGCCGCCGCCGCAGGAGCGTGGCCACTTCGCCAAGGGTCGTGGTGGAGCCGGCGTGGCCAAGGGGCAGCTCGAAGTCCAGCTCGCTGAGCCGATCGGTGATGTCGAAATCGGCCAAACTCAAGCCGTCGGTCAGCGGGCCAAGTGGGGTCAGCAGGCTGGGGCGCAGCGCCTCGGCCAGCGCTTGCGGAGCCACGCCACCAATGGCAAATCGCCGGGCAGCCGCGGTGGTGGCAGCCAGCAACCGCTCATCGAGGGCTTCGGTGCTCGGTGCATGCCAGTCAAGGTTCTCCAACACCTCGTGGACCAAGCTGCCGAAGGAGGTGCCGCCCGGCAGATCGGCCATTGGTGAGCGTGCGCCAAGCGCGTCGCCGTCCTGGGCCAAGGTGCCCTCGGCGACAGGTTCATCGGAGCCGAACTCCGGCGCAGCGGGCGCCCCGGGGGCCCGAGCGTGTACCGCCTCGGTGAGCCCGGAATAGGACGTGCGCCGCCAATATTGATCGATGCGCCGCTGCCAGGTGGGGGCTACCAGTTGGGTGCTCTCGTCTGCGCGGGGGGCCAGCCGCACGGGCGCAGCGTCGCACTGCTCAACGGTGATGCCGGCAGCACTCAGCCAGCCCAGCTCACTCGGCGAAACCCAGCCCGCGCCAGCGTCCAGCGGATAGGCAGCGGCTGGCGTGCCAGCAGCGTTCGGATTGCGGTAGAGCAGCCGGTGCAGTGGCGAGGACTCGGTGGTACGCAGCGTCGGCGCCCACCACATGGTCAGCTGCGACATGGCCCTGGTGGTGGCCACATACAGGCCGCGGAACCGGTCTTCGGCCTGTTCTAAGGCGTCCAGTTCCCAGCGCTGGCGGCGCCCCGGTGCATCTTTGCCACCCAGATCGAGCACCCGCTGCCCGGAGTCGTCGTGGAAATCGAGCTTGCCGCCGCTGTCTTCCTCGGAGAGGTAGAGGTCGCCGGCCTGTGGTAGCAGGACGACCGGGAATTGCAGGCCTTTGGCCTTGTGCACCGTCATCAGCTGGACGGCTTGGCGGTCGGTCTCCAGCCGTCGGGTGCGGTCGCCGGCGCCACTTTGCAGCTCGATCTGTTCGGCCAACCAGGCCACCAGAGCTGGGCCCCGCACCCCGGCGGTGTATTGGGCGTGCAGGATTTCGGCCAGCTGGCGATGATCGGTGAGGTCGCGCTCGCCGCGACGGCGACGCAGCAGCCGCTCGGACAGCCCGCCGCCAACCTCGGGGGAGTCCGCTTGGACGGCCGCGAACAGGGCGGCCACCCCCTGATTGGTCAGCAGCCGCCCCCATCGCTGCAGCAGCCCTGACCAGCCGGTGAGGCGGTCATCATCAGCGGTAGCCAGCGCGGTCAGATCGGCGCCGACGAAATCGGTGAGGATCGCCTCGCGCACTGCGGCCCGTCGGGGCTGCTCCAGGGCGCGCAACAAGGTGAACCAGTCTTGGGCTGCCGGAGAGGCGAGAATCGAATCCGACCCAGAGAAGGCCACCGCCACCCCGGCCGCGGCCAGGGCTTCGGCGAGGTCGCGTCCCCGCTTGTTGGTGTTGACCAAGACCGCAATGTCCTGCTCGGCGAGTCTTCGGGTGCTGGTGCCCTCGATCAGCTCGGTGCCGCCGTCCAGCAGCCGAACGACTTCGGCGACCACGTCGGCGTCCACTTTGGCTCGGGCCGTGGCGGCGTCAAGTAGACGGTCGGTAGCGACACAGCGCAGCCGCACCGGGGGCGGTGCGTTACCGGTCAGCCGCGAGCCTCGGTGGCTGGCGACAACCGGCTCGACCAGAACGTCCCGGCCAAGCGGGACGCCAGCGAACAGGGCGCCGATCGCGGCCACCACCGGCTCGTCGGCGCGGTGGTTCACCGCCAGCGAGTAGCGATCCCGGGAAGCGGCCACGGCCTGGCTGTAAGCGGTGACGTCGGCGCCACGGAAGGCGTAGATGGCTTGCTTTGGGTCGCCGATGAGTACCAGGGGGACCTGCCCGGCGAACGTGTCGCGCAGAATCTCCCACTGCACCGGATCGGTGTCCTGGAACTCGTCGACCAGCACCACCTGGCAACGCCGCCGCAGCCGCTCGGCTCCGGCTTGACCGGCTGGCCCCTTGAGCGAATCGCGCAATCGCGACAGCTGATCGTCATAGGAGAACAGGCCCAGCCGCTGCTTGCGCCGGGCCAGTTCGGTGCGGACCTCCTCGGCGAAGGCGAGCCGCTCGGCGGGCAAACCGCTGGCAATGGCGGGTACCAGGGGAGTCTCGGGCAACTCGATTGCCGCCGCGATACCGAGGCGTCGGGCCGCGGCCAGATCGAAGGGACGATCGGTGGCGGTGGCGTAGCGGGCCAGGTAGCGATCAGTGACCACCTGTTCCAGCAGTTGCCCAAGGTCTTCGACCAGCTTGGCTTGCGGGTCTTCGGCCGCCAGGACGCCCAACTCATCGAACATCGCTTGGCAGAACTGGTGAATCGTCATGATCACTGCCGAATCCAGGCCGGTAAGAGCGGCGCGCAGCCGGTCGCGTCGGGCCTGGAGTTGGCCGGCATCACCACTGAGCAACAGCGAATCGGTGGCATCCGGTTCGGCGGGCGGGGCATTTCCGGCCAGGGCGGCATCAAGTAGCTCGGCGGTGTCGCGCAGCCGCTTGCGCACTCGACTGCGCAACTCTTCCGAGGCCACGCGGCTGAAGCTGATCACCGCCAGGTGCTCGATCGCCAACTCGCCCTCGGCCAGATAGCGGGTGGCCAAGGCCGCGATGGCGTGAGTCTTGCCGGTGCCGGCACTCGCCTGGAGCACCACCGTTGAGGTGGGCAGCGGGCCGGCCGGATCGAAGGCGGTCATGGGCAGCTCTTGGGCAGTCATGGGGCCACCTCCGCAGCTAGTGCTGGTGCCCAGATGGCACTGGCCAAGGCGCCCAGCAGGGTGGTTTCGGCCGCGCTGGCTCCGGGGATACTCAGCCCGTCCAAGCCGAGGCTGAGTAGGCCGGGGTAGTCGAAGAACTTGATCCACAGTTGATCGGATTCCCAATCCCAGCAGCGGCGCAGCGACTTGGCCTGATAGGGGTCGTCCAGGTCGCGACCGCTGGCGCGATGGCTGGCCCAATCGGCGGTGAGTCGCGGCATGGCTGGCAGCGGACGGCGCAGGCCGACGGCGTAGATGGCCAGGTATCGACCCAACAGCTCCAACGATTCGGCCGCGGACGGCGCCGCGTAGCGCACCTGCCTACCTTTGCCGATCACCCGGGCGTCCCAGTGGCCGGGCTCGGCCGCAGCCAAGGCCAGCAGCCGCAGCCAGGCGGTGATCTTCTGGCGGGGTTGCAGGCTGGAGAACTCCACCTGCCACAAGGTGTGCTCGCGGGTGGCCACGCGGCCCACCAGGGCCACTTCACCAAGACCAGGCACTGGCACGCGCAGGCTGAGGTCGTGCTGATCGGCGGTGCCCGGCTCGGGGGCGTAGGCCAAGGTGCGACGGGCTTCGGTGAGGATGCCGCTGATCACTTGGCGACCCAACTCGAACGGCGGCACCTGGCCGCGCAACCACTCGGCCCGCTCGACCAGCGCTGGGTCCTGACCCTCTTGGAGTTGGCGCAACACCCGGTTGCCGATCTGCCAACGTTGCAGGCCGCCAGGTTCGATGGGGATCTCGTCGGGAGTTGTGGGGTCATCGCCAAGGCTCAGGCCGGCTCGCGTCTTGAGCAGTGCTTTGGCCGGGTGACGGAAGAAGTCGGTCAACTCGTCCAGTTTCACGCCCTGGCTGAGATCCGGTGGGGGCAGCTCGGCCAGGTGAAAACGATCCGGTGCCGGCCCGTGATCGGCTTGGGCGGCCAGCCAGGCCTGGGCCGCGCGGTAGGCGAGCGGGTCGACGCTGGCCAAGCCGGCGCCTGGGGTGAAGTACTCCGGCGAGAAGGGCTGCAAGGGATGCTGCACGGTCGCCGCCGCGCCAGCGCCGACCCCAGCAGCAGTGACCGCGGTGGCGTCCAGCGCGTCGAGGAGTTCGGCAATGGGCGTGGCTGGTGGCACTGCTTCGTTCGTGGCCTCACTACGTCCCCTGGCGATCACGATCAGCTTGTCGGTCGCGGCGTGAATTGCGTCCAACAGGGCTTGGCGGTCACTCAGTGGTGTCGAGGGTGTGCCGATCGGGGGGAACTCGGCCAGCAGGTCGTCGCCGTGCCGTCGCGAGGACCGTGGGTAGCGCTCGGCGTCCCACCCGAGCAGGATGACTACCCGGTGTGGCACTTGGCGCAGCGAACTCAGCCCGGCAACGACCATTGACCCGTTGCCGAAGGCGCCGCGGGCCAGGGACGTCTCGAACTCGGACTCGATCGCGGTGAGCGCGGCATGCCGACTGATTCGGCCCGGACCATCGCCACCGGCCTCGGCCAGCCTGGAAAGGCCAGCGAACAGGTCAGCCAGCTGCCATTCCTGGGAGCCGGAGAAGGAAGTTAGGGCTTCAAGGCCGTTGCGGCAGCGCTGCACCCATTCGGTCAAAGTGGCCGGAGTGGAAACCTCGGTCAGCCAGCGCCCCAGCCGCCCGATCAGTTCGGTGAGACCCCCGATGAGGGTCAAATCGGAGGAGTCAATGTCATCCATCGGCAACACGGTGCCGATGGCCACGAGATCACTCTCCGACAACGCCACCCCGAGCAGCAGGCGTTGCAGTCCGGCCTGCCAGGTGTTGTGGGAAAAACCGCCGAGGTCGTAAGCGGCGCGATGGGCCGCATTCAGGCCCCAGCGGATGCCCGCACCGCTGACCAACTCGGCCAGACGTTCGCGGCCATCAGTCGAAAACCCGAACCGGGCCGCAATCGGCTCGCGTGCGCAGAGCTCCAGCAAGGTGGCCGCCTCAAGCCGAGAATCGGGCAGGCGAAGCAGCTCGATCAGTAGCGGCACCAACGGGTTGGCTTGGGCCAGGGTGCGATCGGCCAGCCGCAGCCGGAATTGCTGGGCCGGGTGGCCCAAGCTGCCAGGCTGCGGCCCGAAAGCTGCGTCGAGCAGTGGGCCGTAGGCGTCCACATCGGGGGTGAGGACGGCGACGTGCCGAGGCTCCAGAGTCGCATCTTCGGCATACAGGCCAGCCAGCACCTCGCGCAGCACCTCCACTTGGCGGGCTGGGCCGTGGGAGAAGTGCACCTGCACCGAATGATCGGAGCTGGCCAATAGGCGCCGGGCGGCCAACCGATCAGCAAACAGGTCGCTAGCCAGCCAGCCGAGCAGGTTGTCGGGACGCGCCGGTGCGGCCAGCTCAGCGGCGCCCGCCAGGGCGGCAGTCTCGTCAGCAACCGCCCCGAGGGTCTGATTCAGCGGGTGCCCGAACCCCCGATCCAGCTCCGACCGCAAAGCCCGACCGGGAGCGGAGATCTGCCTAGTCGGCGCGTGATTGAGCAGCAGCAGCCGCACCTGATGGTGGCAGGACAGGGCCTCATACAGCTCGGTCAAGGACTGATCCAGCCGTGCCGGGGCCAGGACGGCGATCCGCGACGGCACGCCATCAGCTGGGTTGAGTCGAAGGGCGGCGAGCACTTCGGCGCGGTGGCGCACCGGATCGATGCCGGTCTCGGCCACCAACAGCCGCCACAGTTTTGGCTGCCAGTCGTTGTCGCCGAGCGGCCTACCCGCGGCATCCACATCGACGCCATTGGCCCATTGCTCCAGCATTTGCGGCAACGCGGTGGCGTACCCGGCGAGATGAGCGGCGACGCGGGCACTGGCCGTGTAGGTCTGCCGGGAGGCGTCCAGGTGGCGGCGCAGCACCGCAAGGCCCGGCGGGCCAGCGCCGTCCAGCACGAGCTGTTGGATCAGCCAGGCCAACCGCTGCGGGCGCCACGGATCATCGCCACCCGCCAGCCGCGCCCATAGTCTGGCCGGGGAGTTGAACTCGATTCCGGCGCAGATGCCCTCGCCACCAACCGATAGGGCAAGCTGCTGGGAAATCCAGCGCTGGAAGCCCGGACTGGGCACTACGGCCAGGTCGAAGCTGAACGGATCGGCGCGCGGCCCGGCCCACATCGCGGCCAGTTTGGCGCCCAGATCGTCGGCGTTGGCTGCGTGCAGGATTTCCATGATGGTCTCACCCTAAAGCCGGTCAGTGACAGTTTTGTCCCAAGCCTTGCCTAAGGTGAGGTCGTGGATTCGCAGACCGAAGAGCTGTTGGCCGGGTTGGATGCTGAACAGCGCCAGGTGGCTACCACCTTCGGCAACCCCGTGGTGGTGATTGCTGGCGCTGGGACGGGCAAGACCCGGGCGCTAACCCACCGCATTGCCTATGGCGCGGCCAGCGGCGCCTACAGTCCAAACGCGGTGCTGGCCCTGACGTTCACCACTAGGGCCGCCGGCGAACTGCGCACCCGGCTGCGAGGTTTGGGGCTGCCTGCCGTGCAGGCGCGCACCTTTCATTCAGCTGCGCTGCGCCAGGCCCAGTTCTTCTGGCCGCGTGCCTACGGCAGCGAGTTGCCGCCGGTCAGCGCCGAACGAATATCGATGGTGGCCGCAGCCGCCCGCAAACTGCGGTTGGCGCCTGATACGGGCCAGTTGCGCGATCTGCTGACCGAGGTCTCCTGGGCGAAGGTGAGCAATGTGGCCCCGGCCGAGTACGCCGCGATCGCTTTGGGTTCTGGACGTGAGGTGTCGGGGGTGTCTTCGGCAGATGTGGGCAAGGTGCTCGGCGGCTACGAGAGGGTGAAGGCCGAACGTGGGGTGATCGATTTCGACGACATCCTGCTGTGCGCGGTGGCCGTGTTGGGCGAAAACGACGACATCGCCAAGGAGGTTCGTAACACCTATCGGCACTTGCTGGTGGACGAATACCAGGACGTCAGCCCGATCCAACAAACCCTGCTCGACCTGTGGTGGTCCAGAGACGGTGACAACTGCGTGGTGGGTGACCCGGCCCAGACCATCCACTCCTTTGCCGGTGCCACCCCGGAGTTCCTGAACAGCTTCCAGGCCAGGCATCGGGGATCGGCGCTGATTCGGCTGGTGCGCGACTACCGCTCCACCCCGCAGGTGGTGGCCTTGGCTAACCGGGTGTCACGCAACACCGGCATCGGCGCGGTCACTTTGGAGGCGCAGCGCCCCGATGGCGCCGAGCCGCGCATCATTCCTTGTGCCAACGAGTTGGACGAGGCAGCGCTGGCCGCCAAATGGCTGGACGAACAGCATGAGGCCGGCCTGCCCTGGCGGGAGTTGGCGGTGCTCTATCGGGTGCACGCGCAATCACCACTGTTCGAGGCCGCGCTGGCGCAGGCGCAGATTCCGTTCACCGTCCGCGGTACCGACGGGTTCTATCAGCGCGGTGAGGTGCGCCAGGTGATTGGCGAGTTGGCAACCCGGGCGCAAAAAGACGGCAGCATCGCTGCGGTGGACGCCTGCCGCTCAGTGCTGGCCAAACTCGGTTGGAGCGAAACCGCCCCGACGGGGCAGGGGAGGGTGCGCGAGCGCTGGGAATCGTTGTCGGCGGTGCTGGCCTTGGCTGAGGATCTGGCGCAGAGCCGTCCGGGCGCTGATCTAGCGGCGCTGGCTGCCGAGCTTGAGCAACGAGCGACAGCTGAGCACCCGCTGAACGCCGACGGGGTGACGCTGTCGACCCTCCATGCAGCCAAGGGTTTGGAGTGGTCCGGAGTGGTGCTGGTGGGGGCACAGGAGGGCACCTTGCCGTTCTCCCTGGCCAGCGGTCCGGCCCAGGTGGCCGAAGAGGCCCGCCTGTTCTATGTCGGCATCACCCGGGCCAAGCAGGCGCTGCTGATCAGTTGGTCGCGGGCCCGGCGCTCAGGAGCGGGCAACCGGCAGCCGTCCAGATTCCTGGACGGCATCGCGGCCCGGCCAGCTGGAGAGCCGGCCAGGCGAGGTCCGCGCGCCAAGGCCCGAACCGCGCTCACCGATACCTGCCGGGTGTGTGGCCGCCCGCTGAGCACCGGTGCGGAGCGTAAGTTGGCTCGTCATGCTGACTGCCCGGCCAGCTATGACGAGGCGGTCTATGACCAACTCGTTGCCTGGCGGCTGGCCGAAGCCAAACAGCGCTCGCTACCGGCGTACTGCGTTTTCACCGATGCCACCTTGATGGCCATCGCTGAGCGCAACCCGGCCGATGATGAGGGGTTGCTCGCCGTCCCCGGTGTTGGGCGGGCCAAGTTGGAGCAGTACGGCCAGACGGTGCTGGGGATTCTGGGCGGCGCGGACGCCTGAGCCAGCGCTGGGATACGCCTCAGGAGAACGTGAGGTACATGCCCTTCATCGAGTCGACGGTGAGCTGGGCAGCCGCAGTTCCGTCATTGCCGGAGCCACTCACGCTGACGGTGAAGTAGACGGTGTAGGAGTGGCCCGGTTGGGCATCGAAGGTGAAGGACGTCGGCGGACGCCAACTGGGGCTGGCTTTCTCGTTGTTTTCCACCTCGGTCGACCAATTACTGGCTGTGCTCACGAACTTCTTCGTCGTGGAGTCCCTGACGCCCACGATCTTGTTCGCTGTGGCGTCCCAGACGCCCATGGTGGCGGCGGCTTTGGCGTCGGCCGAGCCGGGGTCGTCCAGGTTCATGTCGATGGTGGAGCTGAGGGTGCCGTAGGCGTGGGCGGTACTGGGGATCGTCACCTTTGCTGGCTGGGGTCCGCTGTAGACGAAGCGGTAGTCGACTTGGTATTCACCGGAAAACTTGCCGTTGGTCTGGTTGCCCGAGATCGAGATCTTGTCCGAAGCCAGATTGCCACTGTGACTGACGTGGGAGGCCCCGCCATGAACCCAGGTGCGGCCACCGATGCCACCAGCACCAGCTGCGAAGGCTTCCACCGCCCCGACGCGGGTGTCACCGATGGCGTAGCCATAGGTGATCTTGCCGTCGGCCGCGAGGGTGTAATCGGGGGTGTAGGTCTGCACCTGAATGGCCTTCGCAGCGAATCCGGCCGTCCCGGTCACCGCGTAGGTGCCGGCAGGCACGGCACCAAAGTCGAAAGTCACCACCTGATAGTCGGTCGAGGCTGAGACGGTCTTGCCCTTCCACGAGTCGTAGATGGGGCCGCTCACGGTGGCGGTGGTGGTGGTTTTGGCCGGGTAGGCGGTGCCATCAGCCGAAGTTGCGGTGGCGGTGGTGAGTTCGCCGGTGTGGTTGCTGGTGACCAGGGCGTTGGCTCGAAGGCCGAAGTGATCCATGGCCAGAGTCTGGGTGCGCAGGAACTCGGCCCGGGCAGCCACCCCGTGGGCGTCAGCTGGCAAGAACTGGCCGGTGTGGGCCAGCGATACCCGGGCGGCGATGAGCCGCCAGGTGTTATTCAGGAAGTTCTGTACTTCCGGCCCGAGTTGGTGGGTCTTGAAGCGGGCGTAGTAGGTGACGGCATCGGTGCCCACCGGGGTGGCGCCACTCTTGGCGTCGGCAGTCTTGGCCTCGACCACGAGCGTCACCCCCTGCAACTGGTAATACAGCAGCTGAGAGAAATAGGTCTCGAGGGCGAAATAGGCATCGGGCAGCGCCACTCCCTGGCTGCTCATCCGCGCGATCAGCAGGGAGGTGTAGTTGTCGAGGGCTGGGCTCTTGACAGAGCTTGGCGGGATGATTGCGCTGCCGATCAGGTTGACGTCGTTTTCGATCCGGTAGTCGTCCTCGACCTTCTCGGCGAACGCGAGAATGCTTGGTCGGTTGCCCTTTCCGGGGCCTGCGGCCTCGCCCAGACCCTGCAACTCCTCGTCGTAGGTGGTGATCTCGGTGATCGCGGCCGTCGGGTCATTGGTGTTGGCCAGGATCTCCTCCTCGGTGATCTTCAGGGCGGTCTGCAGCTGGGAAAGCTCGGCCTTGATCGCAGCGATGTCGGTCTCGACTGCGGCGAGGGTCTTGGCCATCGCGTCGTAGCGTTTGCTGTCGGACTCGGTGCCCCAACCGAGCAGGGACAAGACGTTGCCGTAGGCATCGCCGCCGGCCTCCTGGGCGGCGCCGGTCGCCAGTCCTTCAACCACGAGTTGGAGGAGCTTGCCGTCGAAGCTGCTTTCCTCATCGCTGAGGACTCGCCCCTTCTCCGGTGCCGCTGGCGGCGGCTCGGCTGGGGCGGCCACCTGGTTCGCGCTGCAGCCAGCGAGTGCCGAGACCAGCAGCAGTGCGGTTATTGTCAGCGCCGCTACGACCGTGTGCATGCGTCGATGTTGACTACGCACGATTCCCCCTCAGTTGGCAGTCATGAGGAGGTTAGCGGCAAGGGTGCCTGAACTCCGGGGATTCGTGAGGTTGGCCGAGGGTGGGCCGCACTCGAGGCTCAGTCGTGAGCGGGCCTGCCTGCCGCCACCGACGACGCTTGGCCTAAGATTGTGGACTTGGCCCGACAGAGTTCTCCTAATATGACAGACATGGCAGCCGCTGTGACCGACCTGACAGTGGCTGCGCATCCATCTGACAACAGCAAACAACGCGCGGACATTCAGGGACTCCGAGCCATTGCAGTCATCCTCGTGCTGTTTTTTCACCTGTGGCCCAACCGGGTCAGTGGTGGGTACATCGGGGTGGACGTTTTCTTCGTGATCAGCGGCTTCCTCATTACGGGGCACCTGGTGCGCGAACTCCAGTCCACCGGAAAGCTCAACCTGGGGCGGTTCTGGGCAAGGCGTGCGGTACGGCTGCTCCCAGCAAGCCTCACCGTCATCTTCGCTACGTTCGTTGCGGTGCTAATCCTGGTCCCGGACAGTTTGCGCTCCCAGTTCGTATGGGAAGGTGCCGCCAGCGCTGGTTACATCGTCAACTGGCTGCTAGCCGCGAACAGCGTCGACTATCTCGCTGCCGACAGCCTCGCATCACCCTTCCAGCACTTCTGGACGTTGTCGGTCGAAGAGCAGTTCTACATCATCGTCCCCCTGATTCTCCTCGCCGCTGTGCTGGTTACCCGGCGGCGCTCCGCCAGGCAGTTCGGCATCATTCTTGGGTTCACGGCGGCGGCTTCCCTGGGGTATGGGATCTGGCTCACCGCTACGACGCCGTCGGTCGCCTACTTCTCTACCTTCACCCGTGCCTGGGAGTTCCTCGCCGGTGGGCTGCTCTCGCTGGTGCCGCGCACCCTCCCTCGTCGCCTTGTTGGCGTTGGTAGCGCCTTGGGGATTTTCGGCATTTTTGTGGCCGCCTTTATTCTCGACGAGTCCGCGGCCTTCCCTGGATGGATAGCCGGGCTGCCAGTAGTGTCGACGATGCTCGTCATCAGTGCCGGCTCGGGCTCGTGGGTAAACAAGACGGCGCGCTTCGGCCCTGTCATGTGGCTGGGCAACCTCTCCTACTCGATCTACCTGTGGCACTGGCCGCTCGTCGTTCTGCTGCCCTACGCCACGGGAGGCCCACTCAAGACAATCGACAAGGTCAGCATCGCTATCGCCTCGATAACGCTGGCGTGGGTTTCACAGAGATTCATCGAAAATCCGGTGCGGTTTGCCGTGAAGCTGCGCCGATTCAGGCAGCCGCGGGCGGTGTTCGTCTGGATGACGGCCGCGGTCGTCACCATCGCAGCTGGAGCCCTGGGCGTTTCGACCTATACGACCTACAAAATCGGTGTGGCCGACGCGGCAGCCCGGGCGCAGCTCGACGGGGGCACCGCGCCCAAGTGTTATGGAGCCGCTGTCCTTGATCCCTCGAATGGCTGCCCACCCAACCCCTACGGAACAGCGCTCATTCCTGACCCAGCGGTGTCCGGCGTGGACGTCAACCGCGCCGAGTGCTGGACCGGTGTTGACAGCTCCGAGGTGCATGTCTGCCAACTTGGCCCCGAGTCCGGCTATACCCGCGCCATGTTCGCCGTCGGCGACTCCCATAACAGCGGCCTCATCCAGATGTACGAAGCGATGGCAACGGAAATGAACTGGCGCATCGACCTGACCGGCCACAACGGCTGTTACTGGTCGGCCCGTGAAACCGATGATCCAAACCTGCCGCGGCGCGAAAAGTGCACCCAGTGGAAGTCGAACATCACCCAATGGCTGAACGACCGACCGGCCTACGACGCGATCTTCACCATGCACGCGTCGTCACGGTCGCAATCCGTGCCGATCGGTGCGGAGACCAAGGATGAAGCCACCGTGAACGGGATGAGCAAAGCTTGGTCGACCCAGACATCCCGAGGAGCAACCATCTTGGCGATTCGGGACAATCCGGTCCAACGGAGTGACGTCAAGTCATGCATTGACCGACATCGGGAGGACCCAAACTCCTGCGCCCTGCCCAGATCGAAGGCGCTGGCTTGGTTTGAAGGTTCCAAAGAGGCCGTGGCCGCCACGCCGGGTGCATATCTGATTGACCTGACACCGTTGCTCTGCAACAGCGAGATCTGTCCAGTAGTAATCGGGAACGCGGTCGTTTATAGCGATCGGGACCACCTGACTACCGAGTTCGCGCGGTCTCTGACCCCCTTCATAGAGCGCGCAGCGTCCGCCGCGCTCGACAGGTAGGCACTGACCCAGGCCTCGATGCCCGATCAGGCGCGGGCGAAACCCGGCAGGTACTCCCGTAGCACCGAGGCGAAGTTGGCTTTGGCGTCGAGTTGGGAGAGCACCGCGATGCCGCCCAGCCAGGCCCGCCAGATGATCGTGTAGAGCGGGGGAATGTTGAGCCGGGTGGCCACCCCGCCGGGCTGCATCGCGTTGTGCACTCGAAGGAACTGGCCGCGCGACCACTCCCGGTTGAAGTGGAACTCCTCAACGCTGGCCGGCTCAACGAAGGGCGCCAAATAGTCGAGCAGTTCGCTGGCTTGGACGTCCTTGCCGATGAACCCTTCGGCGGCCAATCCGGCCAGCATCGCCTCAGCGTCGCCGTCCAGGGCGTTGCGGATCAGCTGTCCCATCGGTTTGGGTAACCCGTCGGGTAGCCGGGCGAACAGGCCGTAGTCGACCACCCCGAGCTTGCCGTCCGGCGTGATCAGGTAGTTTCCCGGATGCGGGTCGCCATGCAGAATGCCGGCCAGTTTGGGCCCGGCGAACAAGAAGGTCACATAATCCAGCGCTGCCTGTCGGCGGACGTCTTCGCTGTCTTCGATGACGGTGGTGAGCTTGCGACCATCGATCCAGTCGCTCACCAGCACCCGCTGGGTGAACTGGTGCACCCTCGGCACCACAAAGCGCGGGTGCCCGGCCAGGGCCTCAGCCACTTGCGACTGCGCGCCAGCTTCCAGGGTGTAATCGACTTCGTCGCTCACCCGGGCGGCCATCTCTTTGGCGATCGAGGCGAGGTCCACCCCACCAGTCAGCGGGGTCATCACCGCGGTCAGCCGTTTGATCTGGCGCAGATCGGAGGCGATGGCTGCCTCGGCGCCGGGGTACTGAATCTTGATCGCCACCTCGGTGCCGTCACGCAGGCGGCCCCGATGCACCTGACCGATGGACGCCGCCGCTGCCGGCCGCAAGTCAATCTCGGCGAACTCCCGGCGCCAATCTGAACCCAGTTCGGCGCGCAGCACTGCCTGAGCCTTCGAGGACGGCATCGGCGGGGCGCCATCCTGAAGTTGGCGCAATCGAGTTCGAAACGGGGCGGCGAGGTCTTCGGGCAGGAAGGCCTCGAACATGCTCAGCATTTGGCCGAACTTCATCGCCCCGCCCTTCAGCTCACCGAGCACGGCGAAGAGCTGCTCGGCGGCAGCGTCCTTCAGCTGGGCATCGATCTGATCGGCGTCGCCACCGAACAGACGTTTGCCTGCCCCGACGCTGGCCCGGGCCGCGACTCCCAACGGCAGGCTGAGCAGTCGAGCGCTCCGGGCCAGTGTGCTTTCGGGCAGGACGCCGCCCTCGCGGTCCTCGGGCTGCTCAGGGGTCATACCGCCCAGTGTGCCAAGCTGCGGTTGCCTTTCCGAACTGACCCTCAGGTCTTCCGCCTGGCCCCGGCCCGCGGGGTTTCGACGCAGCCGCAATCAGGATGCGGGGTCCAGGCGCGGCTGTGCAGCCGAAAATCGGCCGACCCCAACTCAATGCTGCGGCCAAGAGTCTCCGGCTCGACGCCGCCGAGCCAAGCTCTCACCTGGGCAACTGCGGTGGCCACGGCCCAAGTCGCCAGCCCGGGCTCCATCGCGGGGCTGACCCGGCACAGTTGAGCCAAGGTCAGCGGCCATTTAGGGTCGAATTGGCAGGCGACCAGGTCCAGGCAGCGCACGCAGGCGGTACGTCCCGGTACCACCAGCGGCCCCACCACGGCCCGGGAGGGCTCCACCCGCACCACAAGGTGGGGCACTTGGGCGGCCGCCAGCTGGGCGGTGAGCGCCCGATCAGGCTCGACCTGAGCCTCGGCCAGCACCACCAGCCGCTGCGGATCGTGGGTATCTCCTGGTCCACTGTGCGCCCGGCGCACGGTGACGCC
The DNA here is from genome assembly GCA_013791955.1 of Propionicimonas sp. Classification (GTDB taxonomy): domain Bacteria; phylum Actinomycetota; class Actinomycetes; order Propionibacteriales; family Propionibacteriaceae; genus Propionicimonas. Next base: position 1,212,105 of record VMSW01000007.1, on the reverse strand, counting down.
CGAGCGGGTCAGCGCCGTTGCCAGCTCGCGTGCCAGGCCGCCCAACCCACACAGCAGCACCTCAGGAGAGGGTGTGGCTTCGGGCGTGGCGAGCAGTCCTGCGCTACCTAGATTTGCGCACACCCACTCGATCCAGGACGGATCAAGCCCGGGCAGCCGGGCGGCCAGTTCGGCTTGGGTGCGCGGTTCGGCCAGCAAATCGACCAGCGTGGCCACCTGTGGTGGCACGCCTTCCAGGGCCACCATCGGGTCTTGTAGGCCAACCTGCAAGGTGGTGGGGGAGCGCCAAGTGAGCACCTCGCGGCGGCGGAGGCGAAGTAGTTGCGGGGGAGGGTGCGTCACGTCCGGCAGCCTGGTTGCCAGCGGCTTCGCTAAGCAAGGCCGGTGGGCCTATCGACAACAACTCGGCCAGGATTGGCAACACTGCCGACAGGCGAGCTTTTCGTGCCTAGTATCCATTGACTAGGGCAGCTGCCCGGGAGGTCGCCAGAAAACCCAGGACGCCGACCCCCGGGAGCGGGGATCGGCGTCCAGAAGTTGTTGGTTCAGGCCTTCGGCAGGAACCGGGTGAGATTGGTGCCGCACACGGGGCACTTCGCCTTGGCGATACGGGTTCCCTTTTCGTTCACCATGACGTCACCCTCGGCGTCGCGATGATCCTTGCACTTGACGCAGTAGAAGGAGCCCTTGTAGGTGTCCTTGGCCACGTAATCCTCCTGTAGGTCGGCTTTTGCCCAGGGATGGGCTCGGCTACGAATGCCGCGCTCAGTCTATGCCCCAGCCTTGAAGAATGCGGTCAACCGGGGCACTTGCACGTCAACCGGGGCTACGCGGACGGCGAGAACCCCCAGCTTCCAATTCGCTTGCCTTCCCCTGCTAGCAAATCGGACCCTGGGGGCCTCGTCATGAAAGTTAGTGCCCAGCTACGTCGGGGGTCAACCGAAGTGTCACTGGCGTGTCGTAGTGTGCCGGGCATGGCTGGACCAGCGGAGATCGAAGTACGGCGCAGCGCGCGCCGCCGCCGCACCCTGACGGTGACCAGAGAGCGGGGCCGCCTCATCGCTCTGGTGCCGCAGCGAATGACCAAGGCCCAAGAGGCTGAGTTGCTGCCGCCGCTGGTGGAGCGCTTCCTGCGTCGGGAGGCGCGCACCGGAGCCCGCCTTGGCGATGACGAGTTGGCCGGACGGGCGCAGGTGCTCTATCGCAGCTACCTCGGCGACACCGGGGTGCCGATGCCGCCGGTGCAGGTGAGCTGGGTCGATAACCAACAACGCCGGTGGGGGTCCTGTACTACGCCTACCGGGCAGATACGGCTGTCTTCCCGGCTGCGTTCGATGCCGCCGTGGGTGCTTGATTACGTGCTGCTGCACGAACTTGCTCACCTGCTGCAGCCGAACCACTCTGCGGCCTTTCACGCGCTGATCGCCGGCTACCCGAAACTCGAAGCAGCCAAGGCCTATCTGGCTGGCTACCAAAATGCCGTCGATGCCGGTGCGGCTGGTCGGCCCGCCGATCTCGATGAGGATTGCCAGCTCTGAGCCTCAGCGGTTTCCCGAGCCGCCTTCTTCATCCAGTAGGCGGGCCAGTTCCTCGTCCAGCTCGTCGGTGCCTGACTGGTGCTGGTCGGGGTTGGCGAAGCCGAGCGGATCATCAAGGGCCGCTGCGTCTGGCACCAGGTCGGGATGGGCCCAGACCGAATCCCGTCCCGCCACCCCGCGGGCAGTCCTAGTGGCCGCCCACAGATTGGCCGCGTCTCTGGTGCGACGCGGACGTAACTCCAGCCCAACCAGGTTGCGCAACGCGGTTTCGGCCGGTCCACCGGAGGCCCGTCGTCGCCGCAACATCTCGGTGAGCGGCGCGGCGGCCGGCATCCGTGGCTCGGTCACCTGAGCGGTGACCTCATCTACCCAGCCCTCAACCAGGGCGAGCAGGGTCTCCAGCCGGGCCAGCACCTCTTTCTGCTCGGCGGTCTGCTGCGGAGCGAACAGCGAATGTGCCACCGCATCGCCGGCCTTTTCCAGATCGGCGGCACTCAGCACATTGGCTAACTGGCCCTCCACTGCTTGGGTCAGCGCATCGGGATCAATGGTGATTTCGCGGGCGTAATGCTCGATGAGGGCCAGCAGTTGGGGGCCGAGCCAGGCCACCGCAGCGAAGAGCCGCTGCCGGGCCGCCTCGCGGATCGCCAGGAAGAGCAGCAGGTCGTCGATATCGGAGGTGAGGCCTTCGGCGAAAGCTTCGACATTCACCGGCAGCAGGGTCACCCGGGCCTCATCGGTGATCGGCAAACTGATGTCAGAGCCGCTGAGGACGCTGGTGGCCAGCGTGGACAGGGTTTGACTCACCTGGGCGCCAAACATGCTGGCCACGGCCAACCGCATCATCGGCTCCACCCCGGTTGGCTGGTCCTCGCCGCCCAGGGTTTGCAGGGCCACTGACAGCTGGGTGATCACCGGACGGATCAGTTGCTGCCAGGTGTTGAAGGTGTGTTCCACCCAGTCAGCGCGACGCCAGGCCATGGGCTGGGAGCTGAGTCGATCGAAGCTGATCGCCTCGTCCAGCCAAAGGTCGGCCAGGGCCACCGCGTCCCGAATGCGGGCCTGCTGAGCCGGGGTGGGCGCTGGGTCAGGGCCGGCGGCGGCGGTGGCGCGCCGAATCAGGTCATGGGTGAAGCCCCAGTTCATGCCGCTGGCCGCATCGGCGGCGCCAAAGCCAGCCAGTTGGGTGTTGAACGCAGCCAGCATCGACTGCATCTGCTCCATCAGTTGATCAGGGTCCAGCTGTCCGGCAGCATCCGGGGCAATTCCGAACTGGGCCAGGAACCGCAGCAGCGCCTGGTCGTCGTCCCCGGGCTCGGGAATCTGGTCTGGACTACCCGGATCAACCATGAGCGCTCCTCGATCGTGTGGCCTTCCATTGTCGCGCACCCACCAAGGTGTGCGCTGCTGTGAACCGGTAGGGTTCTTTTGCGCAGACACTCAGGGAGGTGGGCATGACGCGACAAACCTGGACGGCAGCCATTTCGGCGCTGCTCTTCGTCGTGCTTGCTGCCGTGATCGCGCTCGTTCCGGTGCCGTTCATCGCTTGGGCGCCTGGCAGCACCTACGACCTGTTGGGCCGAATCGATAATCGTGACGCGATCGCGATTACCGGGGCGCCCACTTACCCCTCGGCTGGGGAACTGCGAATGACCACCATTTCGGTTACCGCACCGGACAGCAGTCTGAGCCTGCCGGAAGTGCTGATCTCCTACTGGATGCCTGATCGGGCGGTGCTGCCCCGGGTGGCGATCTACCGCCCCGGCACCTCGGCGACTGACGTCGACCACCAAGAGTCGGAGTTGATGTCCCAATCCCAGACCAGTGCGGTGGTGGCGGCACTTCGAGCCACCCAGATTGATGTCACCGAAATGCCGATGGTCTACTCGGTGCAGACAGCTGGGCCTGCGGCCGGCGTCCTCAAGGCTGGCGATCTGATCAGTGCCGTGGACGCGGTGCCAGTGGCAACTCCCGAAGACGTGATTGAAGCGGTGAAGAACCGCCATGTCGGTCAGAAAGTCGTCTTCACCCTCATTCGTGACCGCGTTCCGGTGCAGAAGACCGTGACCACCAGGGCCAGCAACGCCACTCCGGACACACCGGTGGTCGGCATCGACCTGTCGATCGGCTACTCCTATGAGCCACAAGTGAGCTTCGCGGTTGACCCGAGCGTCGGCGGTTCCAGTGCTGGGCTGATGTTTGCCTTGGCCATCTATGACCGGCTGACTCCAGGCGAGCTGGTGGCTGGTCAGGTAATCGCTGGCACAGGCACCATGAGCGCTGATGGCAAGATCGGCGGCATCGGCGGGGTCACCGAAAAGATCGCCGCCGCCGCGCGCGACAAAGCCACAGTCTTCCTGCTGCCAAAGCAGAACTGTGCGAATGTTGCCGCTGTGCCAGCTGGCGTGCGGCTGGTACCGGTAGAGAGCCTCAGCGAGGCTATCGACAGCCTCGCAGCGCTTGCAGACGCTAGTACGGCCAACACAGTTCCGGGGTGCTCATGAGTGACAGATTGCTAGCCGCGCTGGTTGAGGTGGAGCGGCACGTTGGCAGACTCGGCTGGGATCAGCCGGCGCGTCTGTTCGCTTTAGTAAAAACTGCTGATCTGATCGCGGCTGAACCGCACCTGGCTGAGCAGCTGAAAGCAGCGGCTTCGGACGGTTTCAGTTCGGTCGAGCAGGAGACTTTCCGCCCCGGCGCTGACCTGGCCGAAGCGCTGGCTCAGATTGCCTGGCCGCCAGCCGTCACCGGTTGCGTATTGTCCCTTGAGCGGGCCTTTTTGCCTGCTGATGCCGAATCGGAGCTTCCTGATGACCTGGATCAGGCTGCCCAGATCGTGGCCGAGCATCCCGATCGCCTGGAATTGCGAGTCGTGGTTGGTGTTACCCGGGACGGGCTGCGTCACGGCGTGGCCCGGGTACGTGATGGTGAGGGCGAGCTGTTGGGTGGCTCCGACCTCGTGCCAGCGCTGGCTGATGCGCTGGCGCATACATTTGAGTGATCGATCCTGATCGCCTGGCAAGGAGTATTGAGTGAATGCGACCGCAGCCGAATCCCGGCGCAACCTGCTAGTTCCCAGTCTGCTCACTCTGGCTGGCGTGCTGGTGGTGTGGGTGGTCTTCGCCGAGTTGTGGACCGACAAGCTGTGGTTCGACTCGGTGGCCTATCCGCAGGTATTCACCACTCAGTTGTGGGCCCAGGTGGTGCTGTTCGCTGCCTTCTTCGTCTCGATGGCGGCGATGGTGGGCGGCAACATGTGGATCGCCTACCGGCTGCGCCCGGTGGTACGCCGCGGTGGCCAGAGCAATCTGCTTGATCGGTACCGGGCGCTGCTGGAAAAGAACGTCTGGTTGGCGATCCTGGTGCCGTCGGTGTTCTTGGGCTTCATGGCTGGGGCTGGTGGGGCGAGCCAGTCGCTGAAATACCTCGCCTGGCTGAACCGGCAGCCATTTGGGGTCGCAGATCCGTATTTCAACGCCGATGTGAGCTTCTACGTCTTTGACTACCCAGTGTTTTCTGAGCTGCTGGGGTTCGCGATGTCGGCCACTGTGTTCGCCCTGATCGCGGCGAGCGCGGTGCATTTCACTACCGGCGGCCTGGCCATCGGACGGGTCCGCACCGCTGCCGAGGCGCGTCCGGCTCGACTGCACTTGTCGATCCTGGCCGGGGTGATCCTGGTGCTCTATGGGTTTAACCAGCTCCTCGGCCGCTACGGGGTGCTGCTGGAGCAGGGCACCCTGCTGACCGGCATGCAGTACACCGACGATCACGCCCGGGTCGGTGCCAAAGTGGTGATCGCGGCGATCGCCTTCCTGGTCGGCGCACTGTTCTTCACCAATGGCTTCCTTCGGCGCAACACCCTGCCGCTGGCCGGGGTCATCTTGATGATCATCTCTGGGGTCATTCTTGGCCTGATCTACCCGGCCGTGGTGCGCTCCTTCCAGGTGCTGCCCAACGAGCCGGACAAGGAACGTCCCTACATCCAGGCCAACATCGAGGCGACCCGCACCGCATTCGGGCTCACCAACACCGAAGTGGCCGACTACAACGCAGTGGTGCAGACCCGTCCCGGACAGCTGAAGGAGGACGCCGAGGCTTTGCCCGGAATCCGGCTGATCGACCCGGCCGTCGTGCCCGACAGCTTCGACCAGCTGCAACAGGTCAAGAACTACTACGCCTTCCAGAACATCCTCGATGTGGATCGCTACATGATCAACGGCGTCGAATCTGACGTGGTAGTCGCGGCTCGCGAACTGGATCAATCGAAGCTACCGGACAAGAGCTGGAACAACCTGCACACCGTTTACACCCACGGCTATGGCCTGGTTGGGGCGTACGGCAACAAGCGCAGCGGGTCTGGCGATCCGGTGTGGATCGGTGGCGATCTGCCGCCCAATGATGAGTTCGGCAAGTACGAGGGACGCATCTACTTCGGCGAGAACAGCTCCACCTACGCCATCGTGGGGCGCGAAGCCGGTCAGGCTCCAATCGAGTTGGACACCCCAGGTGGCAGCACCAGTGGTCAGGAAACCTACAACACCTATGCCGGCGCTGGCGGGGTGCCGATCGGGGACATGTTCACCCGGCTGCTCTACGCCACGCACTTCATGGATTTGAACATGTTGCTTTCGGATCGGGTGAACTCGGCCTCGCAGGTGCTCTATCAACGCACCCCCAAGGAGCGGGTCGCCGCGGTGGCGCCCTGGCTGACCCTGGATTCCAACACCTACCCGGCAGTGGTCAACTCCCGGCTGGTCTGGATCGTCGATGGCTACACGGTTTCGGAGAACTACCCGAACAGCCAGACCCAATCTCTGCAGGACGCGACCACTGACACTCAGTCCTCATTGCTGGGCAGCCAGGCCGACGCCAACCTCAACTACCTGCGCAACTCGGTCAAAGCGGTGGTGGACGCCACCGATGGCACCGTAAGTCTTTACGCATGGGACAGCGCCGATCCGATTCTGGCGGCCTACAGTGCCGCCTTCCCGGGCTCGATCAAGCCCAAGGAAGCCATCAGCCCCGAGCTGTTGGCTCACCTGCGCTATCCCGGCGATCTGTTCAAGGTGCAGCGTCAGGTGCTGTCGCGCTACCACATGACCGATGCCAACGCCTGGTACCAGCAGTCCGACCTGTGGCAGGTGCCAGCTGATCCGACCAAGCAGACCAGTGGTCAGGCTCAGACCACCTCCGGGGTGGCCGAACCGCCCTACTACCTGTCGATCAAGTGGCCCGGTGACGACGCGGCGGTGTTCAGCCAGACTGCGGTGTTCGTCCCCAAGGGGCGGTCAAACCTGGCGTCCTACCTGTCAGTGGTGGCCGAGGCGACCAGTCCCAACTACGGCAAGTTGCGGGTGTTGCGAATGTCGGCCACCCATCAGGTCGATGGACCTGGGCAGACCTTCAATGCGATGACCACCGACAACCGGTTCGCCGAGTTGCTGCGCAACTACACCAATCAGGGCTCGGCTGAGGCGAGGTACGGCAACCTGCTGACCTTGCCGATGGGCAGTGGCCTGCTCTATGTGATGCCGATCTACACCGCCCGCCAGGGCAGCACTGGCTCCTACCCGGCATTGCGCTTTGTGGCGGTGCGGTTCGGGGAGAAGGTGGGCATCGGCGAAACGTTGCAGGAGGCGCTGGATCAGGTCTTCGCTGGTGATGCGGGAGCATCTACTGGGGAAGGTGGCCAAACCCCGACGACGCCAACTACTCCGACCACTCCAGATCAGCCCGGCAGTACCGACTCGGCCGGCGCAGCAGCCGACCTGAAGAAGGCCCAAACCGCCTTCGACGCCGCCGATGCTGCCCTTCGTAAGGGCGATCTGGCCGAATACCAAAAGCAGATCGGGGTGGCCAAGCAGGCGATCGCCGCAGCGCTGAAGAAGTTGGGCCGCTAGAGCCGGTGCTCGGTCGCTGGCCAGCCAGCATCGGTCAGCGGCCCGCGCAGGGCGCCAGCGTCCCCGACCGCGACCAGGGTTAAGCGGTCCGGTGGCAGCAATTCGGTTAGCGCATCGGTGGCCGAGGTTGCGGTCACCTGCGCCAGAGCCAGGTTGTGGGCGTCGATGAACTGCGCGGTGAGTCCGGCGGCAACCAGGGCGGCCAGATGCTGGGTGACGCCTTGGGCGGTGGAGTAGCGCAGGGGAGCGCTGCCCAGGTGGTAGCTGACTGCCTCGGCCACTTCAGCCTCGGTGATCGGATTGGTGCGCACGTCGATCAGTTTGGCGGCCAAAGTGACCGCTTCGGCCACCACCTCGGTGCGGAATGAGCCCTGAACGGCCAGCAGCCCGCCGCTGCGCATCGGCTGGTTGACCAGATGCACCCCGTAGGTGAAGCCACGTTCTTCGCGCAGCACGCGGTTGAGGCGGCTCAAGAACGCGCCGCCGACCACGTGGGCGGCTACTTGGGCATCAGCCCATCGGGGATCAGTGCGATCGATGCCGAAAACCCCGAGCCGGATATCTGCCTGCACGGCCCCTGGGCGGTCAATCAACCAGCGGTGCGGACGGCGCCGATTCGGGGCTTGGTGTTCCTGGGAGGTGTCGCCGGGCACCGACCAGTCGGCGAAGGCGTCTTCCACCGCAGCGAGCACTCCGGAGCCGAGGTCGCCGGTGATGATCAAGGTGGTGGCGTCGGGGCGGTACTGCTGGGCATGGAAGCGACGCACGGCGGCCGCGGTGATCGCCGCCACGCTTTCGGGGCTACCAGCGGCCATTCGGGAGGCGCGGAAGCGCTTGGGCAGGCAGGCCTTGCGGAAGGCGAGTTGGGCACTGCGGGTTGAACTGGCCAGGGTGTGGTCAATCTCGGCCAGCCGCAACTCGCAGTGGCGCTCGATTTCGACCGCTTCCAGTTCCGGCGTCCGGACTGCTTCGGCCAGCAAGGCCAGGGCTTCGCCGAGCCTTGGCATAGGCACGTCGAGAAACAGCTGGCTGGCTGAATAGCCGACTGATCCGTCCAAGCTGGCCCCGATATCTTCCAGCGCCTCAGCGAAGCTTGGCCCGGGATGCGCTGCGGTGCCCTCATCCAGGCAGCGCTGAGCGATGGTGGCTACGCCTTCGAATTGTTCTGGTTCGGCGTTGAGTGGGATGTCCACCGAAAGGCACACCGACGCCACATGCTGCCCGGGGCGGTGGCAGACCAGCACCTGCAAGCCGTTGTCGAGCCAGAGTCGATCCGGCTCACCGAAGCGCCAGCGGGCCGGCGCACCGACCTCGGGACGATGCTCAGGACGTCGCATTGTCATCCTCCACGTGGTAATCCAGTTGGGCTCGAGCCTCCGGTGCTAACAGCTCGGCGGTGGCGGCCTGCACCTGGTCAGCAGTGATCTGGCTGGCTTCGTCCAGGCGCCGGTTCACCCGGGCCGGGTCATCGTGCAGCATTGCGTAGGTGCTGATCAGATCGGCTCGAGCGTCGAAGCGGGACAGGTCGGTCAACCATTCCCGGGTGAATTGGGCTTTGGCCCTGGCCAGTTCGGCTTCGGTTGGCCCCTCGGCGGCAAGCTTGGCGACCTGCTCCAGGGTCGCCTCGATGCCGTCGGATACCGCGCGGAGGGGGAGAGCCCGCAGCTGTAACAGGCCGATGGAGTTTCCGCCGATCAGCGGCAACGCCTGCGCGGCGGTCGAGGCCACCAGTCGACGCTCCTTGACCAGGCGCTGATGCAGCCGTGAAGTCTGGCCTGCCCCCAGAACCGCCAAGGCCAGGTCGGCCGCATCGAAGCTGGCGGTGTCGCGGGCGGGCAAACGCCAGGCGAGGTAACTGACTTCGGCTGGCACCTTGCCCGACAGTGTGTGCCGGGGCAGCCCGGTGAGCGGCGGCAGCGTTTTCGGGGCGGGTCGGCGCCGGCGGTTACGTCCGGGCAGATGGCCGAAGGCTCGTTCAGCCCGGCGGAAGCCGTCGCGGACGTTGATGTCGCCGACCAGGGTAAGTACGGCATTGTCTGGACGGTAGTGAGTGCGGAAAAAGTCAGCCGCCGAAGCGGGGGTGGCCGCGTCCAGGTCGGCCATCGAACCGATGGTGGTGTGGCCGTAGGGGTGGTCGGCGCCGAAGACCAGGGCCACCAGAGCCGGCATCACATCGCCGTAGGGCACATTGTCGTAGCGCTGGCGCTTCTCTTCCTTGACCACATCCCGCTGGGTGTCTACCGCTTCAGTGCTGAGGTGGTCGGCGAGGGTGCCCAGCCGGTCAGCTTCTAGCCACAAGGCCAAATCGAGGGCGCCGACCGGCACGGTGTCAAAGTAATTGGTGCGGTCGAACCAGGTGGTGGCGTTGACGGATCCGCCCAGGCTTTGCAGCAGTTGAAGGTGCTCACCGCTAGCCACATGAGCCGAGCCGGAGAACATCAGGTGCTCGAAGAGATGCGCCCAGCCGTGCTCGCCAGCGCGTTCATCGCGGGAGCCCACGTCGTACCAGAGGTTGACGGCCACGATCGGCACGCTCTTGTCAGGGCTGACCAACACCCGCATCCCGTTACTGAGCAGCTGGGAGTGGATTGGATAGTTGGCGACGTCGGCGGGCACCCCTCCATCTCACCACACCGGCCCCGTCCTGATGCGCCGTTGCATCAGGACCGGGCCGGATAAGCGTTCGCTGCTGATGCGGCACCACCGGCGGCGAACAGTGGAGGGGTGTTCTTCAGTGGCCCAATACTGGCGAACAGCGGCCCGGTGCCGGTATGGGCAATCCTTCGATTGGCGGGGATTACGTAGTTTGGCGATTTCGGGCACCTGCAGCGCCGCCTACGATGTAGCAGGTCGACCCCGCCAGAGGAGAAGAAAATGAAACTGATGATCCCGGTCAACCCGGACGGTACCTCCGACGCTCGCTTCGGGCGGGCCCACTGGGTTGCGGTCGCCGAGGTGGCCGACGGTGAGATCGCTGCCTGGCAGGTGCACGAGGTCTCTTGGGACGTCCTGCATGACGAGGGCACCCATGGCGCCCACCACGCGCGGGTGATGAAGTTCATCACCGATCAGGAGCTCGAAGCCGTGGTCTCGGCCGAGATGGGGGCCGGCATGGCCCGCATGCTGCATGCCGCGAAACTGCCGATCCTGCCCTCGCGTCCAGGTGATGCCAAGGCCGCAGTGTTGGCCGCTGTTGCTGACCCGGGCCAGGAGCCGTGGCGAGCGCACAACGTGATTCCGCTCGGCTGACGCGCGCAGCGAACACCTGGCGCCCTCGCAGGCTATCCATCAGAGTTTCAGCGGAACCGTAACTTCCGATGGCATAGTTTCGACGGAACCGTCACACCAGGTGTGGGTTTCGGCGAGAACAGCGCAGGAAAGCCTCATGACGGTCTTCATCAGCAAGCAAGCGAGGCCTGCTAGCGATAGGGATTAGTTGCGCAGAAACGACTACTCCCGTGGTCAGGCCTAAGAGTCGAGGATGCCGAGGCTGAGTGGATTCCCCCGTCAGGTGTCGCAGCCTGGGCGCACCCCGCTCCCGTGATTGTGGTCGGCCCGTATTGACATTGGCGACCCGCCCCAGCAGCCTGTTTGAACCATGAATAGCCCCCAGCCACCCCCCGCTTGGTACCAGGACCATTCCGACCCGGCGCTGCTGCGGTGGTGGGATGGGCGTCAATGGACCGGGCACACCCATCCCAAGCCCACAGCGGCCAGCGCCGCGCCAAGGTTTCGGCCCGAGAAGCAGGAGGCGTGGGCCCCCGACGTCGCCGCTGCAAAACCCTTGTGGTTCGTCTGGGTAGCCTTTCGTGAGCCAAACGAGCCCGCACCCGCCTACCGCCCCGGCGGCGGCGCTTATCTGTACGGTTGGCCGTTCTCTTCATTGCCCAAGCGGGGAGTACGGGCGGTCGTAGATGGCTTTGATGGGCCCGCGAATGTCGTGGTTCTGGCGCTGGCTACTGAGCAGGACGCAGCGCGGCTCCGCTCGGAGCGCGTGAAGATCAAAAACGTGTTGAGACTGGCCAGTGTTCGCGGGACGTGAGCACTTGGGCATGGGTGGCGATAGTCCAGGCTAGTAGATGCTCTTCATCGGGTCGTAGGGGAAGTCGATAGGCACCGCCTCATCGAGCCCATCCCACTTCACCAGGACGAACTCTGGCAATTCGCTCTCGCTTCCGCCAGCTATTCTGAAGTGCTCCGAGGTCCCGCCGCGAATGGCGACGTCGCTGAACCGGTCGGGCAGATCGGTTAGCCTCTTTTTTGGGTCGATGACCGTAAGGCCCGTGATCGCGCGGTCTCCAGCATTGACGAACTGGTACCTCATCTGGGTATCGCTCGAGATGCTGAGTCTTTCACGGATGCTGCGGTTCAGTTCAACCCGGTCCATCGCTTCGTTTCGGTCGTTAGCACGTTTAGCCTCATCGGCGGATCTGCGGGCATGGCGCTTCGCCAAGCCAGCGAACAGGCTGGCCACCAACGAAACAACAACCGCTGCGCCGGAGAGCCAAACGCTGACGGCAAAGTACTCGGACTCATCCATGACTCTGACCTTAGAACGTGTAGGCGTCGTGGTTGTCACGCTGTTTGTCGGTGACACGAAGACGCGCGGGCACGGGGCTTAGGCGCGATCAGACTTTGGCAGCAGGGTGAGCCTGCGGTCGACCCCGATTCGTCGGGCCCATCGATTGAGCTGGTTGTTGTCTTGAGTCCCATCGTTCTTGGTGAGGTCGGCGAACGCGCTGGCCGTGAACAGCAGGCCCCACCCGAAGAAGATGGCGTCGGCTCTTGTTGGCTCCCGGGCAGTGCGGAGCCGGAAGGGTGCAATCGCATCCTCGCTTTCGGTGGGTTCCAGCCATTGGCTCGCCGCAGCGAGCCCAGCGTGGGTGTAGCCGCTCATCAGCCGGTAGAAGGCGTACAGGGTGCCGCCGCCAACGAACTGATTGCAGAGTTTCTCCATGCTGCGGGCGATCGGGGCGAGGTCGCTGTGATGATCACCAAGCCGACGAGCGATGGTGGGGGCATAAGGCGCGAGCTGGGGGACATTGGCCCAGTCCCGCGCGAGGTTGCGGGTCTGGCGTTGGTCTTCTGAGACTAACGCTCCCAGTGCGAGGGGCTCCCGGAGGAGCCACTGGGCCAGGACTCCACACTCGAAAGCAGCTCGCGCCAGCGGGAGGCAGGCAATCTGGGTGGTCGGGTTGTCCCACAGTGGGCCGGCGGCTTGGGCCAGGGCGTGGGCGTGTGCGTGGAGCCCGTGGACACAGCCGAAGAGCCCGGGATGCACGTAAGGGCGGGTAGTGACCCGCCCGCGTTTGGCTAGCTCGTGAAACTCGGTGACCATTTCGGCGATCACTGCGATTGCATCCTCGGGTGTTGGTTCCGCCGTTGCTCTCATGCAGGCGATGTTATTGGTGGCGAGTGACGGTGTTGGTGGGGCGTAACAGCTCCCGTGTGCGCGTGGACACCCGAATCGTGCCCCGGTGGAAAGGACCGAAACATGCCTGGCGACTTCGAACAACTTAAGGACCTGTTGGCGATCATCTCGCCGTTAGTGGTTCTTGTGGTGACCCTCGGGTTTACTCGGGGGGAGAACCGGAAGCAACGTGACACTGACTGGCTGCAGCGACAATCCGAGGTGCGGCGCGCAGCCTGCGCAGCGGTGCTCGCTGAGAGCGAACGGCTCAGCACCTGGCTCGGAAGTGAGGCAGTCCAGTTCTACGAGGGGCCTGAGCCCGACCCGTGGGAGGTCGACCCTGTGATTGCTCCGCTGCGTGCGGCGATTGTGCAGGCTGAGCTGGTCTGCACCCCGCCGGTTGTGGCCGGCGCCAACCGGCTTCTCAACGAAGCGCTGGAAGTCGTCGGCGATGCGACGGATGGTAGCGACTACGAACGTGCCCGCGTGGAGTTTGTGGCCCTTGCCAGGGCGGAGGTGGATAGGCGGCCTGGTGGCCTGGGCCGCGCGGTGGAGTTGTTTACGGCGAAGGTGCGCGCCAGTCGGGCGCAGGCGGAACCGCAGGCCAAGCAGCCGGACGTCCCCAAAGAATGATGGGCCTGGGCCAGTCGACGGGAAGGACCTAGCCGGGCCAGTCGCCGCCGGGCATGATGACCGCATGGCGTCTCGAGCGAAGGACACTGCCGGCGCGGCGCTACGGGTAGCGCCTGGGGTCGTCGGCGGGGCGGCAGGGATAGCTGCCAGCGCCGCTGTGGGCCCGGCTGGCGCGCTGATCGCCCCGGTGGTGGAACAGGTGCTGGCGGACGTTTTCGCACGGCTCACAAGCCAGCGGCAGCGCGATCGGATCGAGCTCCTTGCGCAGTCAGCGGCGGAGGCATACCAGGAGTTGTTAGCGGAGGGTCATCGGCTCAGGTCCGACAACTTCTTCGACCAACGAGACGGGCGCTGGTCGGCTGGGGAGGTGGCGGAGGCGGTGTTCCAGGCTTCTACCAACGAGCCATCGCTATTGAAGATCCCGCACTTTGGCCGCCTGCTTGCACGGTTTGCCGTGGACTCATCCATCGATGCGCCGAGCGCGCACTGGGCGATCAATGAAGCTGAAAGCCTTACTTGGATTCAGTACCTACACCTGGCCATCATCGGTCGAATGGGTGACCTCAAGATGCCGCCGATCGAGGTTGGAATGGCACGAAGCCAACGCGCTGCGACTGTGTCGAGCCATCGGCAGCTATTTGATCTGACGAAGTGGTCACGGTGTCTTCTCGATGCAACACCAGTTCGAGGGATAGCTATTGGTGAGCAGCCACGAGAACTTAGGATTCGCCAACATTGGCTCTCGCCGTCGGGGAAGTTGCTGTTCGAGTGGCTGGGCCTCGAATCCATACCTGTGGGGTGGCTGGAAGAAGAGCTGCGAGTGCTGTCAGAGGACGACGGAACCGACCCGAGTGCTAACGCCCAGGAAGCCTTCCAGCGGGAGTTGCGACTCGAATCCCAATGAGTGCTCGCGAAAGTGACACCGGGCGAAGGTCTGGTGCTTCGGCGGCAGGTGGGCATCCGGCGTGCTGGTCTCAATCGTGTTCCCATTCCCAGGTCGGTGACTCGGGAATGTGAGGCTCAGGTGAGCCGCGCCACGAAACGTCCGACGAACGCAGCCGCCACTGTGCCCCCAACCAATACACGGCAAGGAAACGTCCGTCACCGTATAGGGCATCAATACCTCGACGCAGGGCTCGTTGCGCGCAGATCCGCACGTGTCGTGTTCAGCAAGTCACTTTCTCCGGAAACGAAAACCGCCCCTGACTGGCTTGTGGCCTTGTCAGGGGCGGTTTCCCATTCGTAGCGGGACAGGATTTGAACCTGTGACCTCTGCGATATGAGCCCAGCGAGCTACCGAGGCCGGGGAACGTCCCGCAACTGCCCTTCGAGCTGGGGCCAACCGCAAGGCGACAAATGCAGCGAACAACGCCGCGCTTGGGTCGCACGCAACCTGACCGTCAACCCGAAGTTCAAGCTTGAGCAGCTCGCCCAAGCCCAACGCCGCCAAATCCGCACCGAAATCGAGCAACTCGATGTGAAGTTGAAGGCGATGGGAATCACCCCGCCGCCGCTCGATATCGACTGGTAGGCAATGACCCGCGCACGGGCGTCAACCTCACCGGCAATGCCGGATGGATGGCGGCCAGGGTTCTCCCCTTCCAGCCCCAAGACCCACCAGCGCCCGCGCGCTGCACTACCGACAGGAACCGATATGAGCATTTTGAATTACGTCGCCCAGCGCTGGCACGACTCGGGACGGGCCAGCGTCCACCGACTGGCACGAGGGTTGCGCCGCCGCCTGGAACCGCCGCCACGCCGCAACACCCAAGCCCCAGCCGAGCCCGGCTGGCTCGGTGGCCATTGGGATGCAGGCAACCTCGAACCCGCACCGCGCCGCTCAACCGGCCGAGGCCGAGGCATCGAACGCCGCGGCTAACAGCCCACAATGATGAAATCGAGAGCCAGGTCACAACGTGAGAGATTCACTAAGGAAGCCACCGCGAAACGGTGGCGAGAGAGTCACGCACCTAGTCACAGCGGTTGTTTTGTACAGCGCGCATCGCTGGGGACCGCAACCGAAGTTTCGCCGTGTGTACGACTCTCCCGGTTTATGTACCGACCTGCTGATGAAAGCTGGGGCCTGGGGTAGTGGCTGCCCCTTCGGACGGCCTAGTGCTCGGCGTCGATGTGCAGGGTGTACCCAGAGCTGCTGTAACTACGCCCCCGGTATCTGGCTGAGCCTGGGTTCAGCCCGGCGCGGGTGACTGCGACCTGAACCAGGGACCGGATTTGAGGGTGGTCAAGTGGGCTGTTCGCGTCAGCTGCGCCCTCAAGGGCTTCCGGCACCGCCACGTCGATTCGAATCGGGCCATTGTTCATGGGTGCCATGGTATGCGGGTACCTGTTGTAGATGGCGGTGTTCGCGGCCCAGGGCGTTGCATGCGGCACCGCCGGTGAGGCGTCCTAAGGTGCGGAGGGTTCAAACCTCTCGAGGCATTGGCCTTCCGGTTCGGGGCTCCTCAAAGAGGACTCGCTGTGGAATGTCGGAGCTGGCTCCTATGGTTCTAGTACGTTGGTTTCATCAAGCAGCAGGGAAGGGGGTGCGTCATGGCCGCAGTGATCGACGTTGCATCGTTCATCTTGCAGGAACACGGGCCGATGACGGCGATGAAGCTTCAGAAGCTTGTCTACTACTCCCAGGCTTGGCACCTAGTGTGGGAAGACGTCGAGCTGTTTCCCGAGGACGTTCAGGCATGGGCCAACGGCCCGGTTGTGCCGGACCTGTACCGCCAACACCGAGGGCTGTTTCGATTGGGACAAACTGACATCCCTGGAGATGCCTCGGCGCTAGCCGTGCCGGAGAAGAGCACAGTAAAGGCCGTCCTCAAGTACTACGGAAAGCTCTCCGCGCAGCAGCTCAGCGATCTCACCCATAGTGAGGAACCCTGGCAGCAGGCGCGGAAGGGGTACGCGGCCGGCCAGCGGTCGTACGACCTGATCCCCCTGTCGTCGATGGCCGAGTACTACAGCTCTTTGTAGGACATGGCGGTGAAGAAGCAGGTTCCAAGGCTTTCCCGGAACCCGTTCAGGTCCGACAAGTCGCCAAAGAGCGCTGGGAAGATACCCACCAGAAGGCGAATGCCCGCACGCGTTGCGGACCCAGGCAGCGCCAATCGACTACCGGTGCGTTTCTGCTTCTCTCTCTGCGATCACGACGGACCCTGGCCACTCCACACGGAGGAGTCCGGCAAGCTGCGCGAAGTGCTCGAAAAGGTATCGGAATGGGAATGCCTGAGCTGGGGCGAGGTCGAAGCGTCCAGCCTCTATGAGAGTTATGGCGACTTGACCGACTGCCCGAACCGGCAGGCCGTGAATCGGTTGGTCAGCGAGTACGAGTCGCTCGATCACATCGGTAGATTCCGGCTGGCTGGCCGGGAGCGCCTCTACGGAGTGCGCGAAGGCGGAGATTTTTTCATCCTGTGGTGGGATCCGCGACACGAAGTCTGGCCCAGCCCGAAGAAGCACACCTAACCCGCCGCCGCGCCTCCTGCCTGGCGGGCGCTTTGCCTATTCGCCCGCCAAACAACGACCCCCGGCCAGTTCGGCGCGCGGGTCGCTGTTCTTGCTGGCGGTCAGCGATAGGCCGGCCAGGAGCTGGCCCGCCCCATAAGCTCGACCAGGGACACGTCCCAACTCACCCACCGTGAACGAACGCGCCTGCCCCGACAGCCGCCGTGCCAGCGTCACCAGCGGGCAAAGACTCGTTCTCGACGTTAGTCCCGGGCGAGGTCCTCTAGGAGTGAAGGAATGAACGCCAGGAACTCTCGCTCGGCAACGCTTCCTTCCCCGAACCCATCGGACGAGAGGCTCAACTCGTCATCAGGGTAGGTGGCGCTGACCGTGATCGGCCCGGGCCATTCGAGGCCCATCTTCGAGGAGAAGATATCCGTTCCGCCCTGAACGCTGACGCTCTTCAGGTCTCGTCGACCTATTGCCTTGACCGCTATCTCGACCAAGCCACTCGCGGAGAACGTCGTGGCCTTGATGAGCCGGGTGGGCGTGAAGACAGCCAAAAAGCCCGATAGTTCTGCGTCAAGCGTCCCGGTCACTAGAACAATCGACTCATCACCCAAGGCGACCGCCACACGTGTGCACATCTCTCCGGCCCAGGGCGGCATGCTCATCCCGGACTGCGGAGCTGTCGTCCGCATCCGATACCCAATCTCCCTCACGAGCGGAGCCAGTGTCTTTTGTGCGGTTGCCTTATCCATGATCCGGATTCTGCCTCGGCCTTCGAGATGCGGAGGGGTTTCCGCGAGGTTCGTACACGCTAGGCGTGCGCGTCCCAGCGTTTAGGCAAGACCGCAATCAATTTCCGCCGCACCGGCTGCGCTCGGCACCATACGGCGGGCAGGATGCAGTCATGACAGGAACCGAACTGATTTCCCGCAGCCTCATGCTCAAGTTCTGGGACACCCTGAGCCGAGAGGAGATCGCTGACCTTCGTGAGGCATCGGAAGGTGGTGGGACTCTGACCCCGGCGCTGGTGGCTCGGATGGCCCCGGTGGTCGGCGCGTTCGGCACTCGCTGGGGTGAGGGGCCTTGGACGTTTGCGATGTATACCCACCTTCGTGAGTTCATCCGGTCACTGCCGCCCGAGGTTACGGTCAACACCGGGGGCGACGTCCACAGCGATGAGACCAGCGGGTATGACGAGGCCAGGTTGGAGTTCGGCCATTCCAACTTCCACTTCGTTGGGGAGAGCGTGGTGGCAGTCGGCAGCCTGGGCGGGCGCGTTGTGCGGTTCGCCGAAGGTCGCTGACGCAGCACAACGGCCCGAGCCGAAGCCCGGGGCCGCTGGGTGAGCCCGCCTATCGTAACTGGCAGATCTAGGCGACATCAGCCTGCTCGGCGATGAGTGTGCGCAGCTCGTCCAGCTGACCTTCGAGGTATAGGGAATCTGGCAACTCCTCCCTGAGGTCGCCTTCAGGGCGAGGGCCGAGAGTGCCGCCCGCGCGCACCCCTGACAGCAGGTGCCTCGTTGCTCGTCCGCAGTCGCCGACACACTTGATGAGCCCCCCCCCGGTGCGTCCGGACTGCCCCCGAGCGGACCGCGCCACACTCGTTGCAGACGTAGGCACCATGTTGCGTGGCGGTCATGCCGTCACCTCGGGAATCCCCAGCAAGTCAGCGGCCTGGCTCAGCGCCGCCGCAAGGGTGCGCACCTGGTCTGGGGTGAGCATCACATCGGTGGCGTCAAGGTGAACGTAAGGCTCCGCAGGCTCGACGCTGTTGGGTTCGGGGCTCCACGACAGATTGAGGTACCGATCTTGTTTGATGCCGGTCGGGATGTCCGCTTCGTGCGCGATGAACGTTCCGTCATCCCAACGCGCGTGCTCCCGGCACCAACTCGGGCACGGCGCAGGGGCTTCGGTGGCGGTGATCTGTTCGCTAGCTGTGGTGGTCATGGCGACCGGCTCCCTTCGATGGAGGGGGTCTCCGTGATTGCACGTAGGTTGCATGAGCCGTGCAACACAAAGCGCTCCTGGCTGGGTTTACACCTAGCCAGGAGCGCTTTGCCTTGGTAGCGGGGACAGGATTTGAACCTGTGACCTCTGGGTTATGAGCCCAGCGAGCTACCGAGCTGCTCCACCCCGCGTTGCGAAGCCAAAGTTTAGGTCACTGGCGCCCAATACCCAAATCGAGGCAGTCAGCGGGCGTCCTGGGACACTGAAACGATCACAACGGATCGGCCGACCTGCTCCGGTAGACTCTGGCCGCTTCCCCGCGCGGCGTGGGGACGAGAATTGTGGAGGGTACATGAGCTTCGCCGACAGACTGCGGCTTCCGAAGTCCGGGCTGGTCAAGGCCATCGCCGTGATGCTCGGTCTCACCCTTGGCTTTGGCCTTGGCGGCTGCACCACCGGCAATCCGGCTTCAACGAACCCGACCCGCACGCTGAAGGTTGGGGCGACGTTGGAACCGGCCTCCATGGATGCCTGGCACAACACCGCCGCTGCCATCCCGCAGGTGCTGCTCTACAACGTCTACGAGACGCTGGTGAAGGTTGACGCCGACGGCCAGATCAGGCCGCTGTTGGCTCAGGCCTGGGAAGTCAGCCCCGATCGGCTCACCTACTCCTTCCACCTGAACCCGGCGGCCAAGTTCGCCTCCGGTGCTCCGGTGGACGCCGCGGCGGTGGTGGCCAATATCAACCGGATGAAGGCCGACCCTAAGCTCACCGAGACACTGAAGGCCCAGTTGGCCATCGTGACCGGGGCAGCGGTGGTCGGTGAGCGTGAGGTTGAGATCAAGCTCAGCCGCCCCTCGTTGATGTGGCTCTACGACATGACTACCTCGGTTGGCATGATGCTGGACCCGGCTTTCACTGGGGACGTGGCAAGTGCCACTGCTGGCTCAGGCCCGTACGCCTTCAAGGCCCACGACAAAGGGCAAAGTGTCACGTTGGTGGCCAATAACGCCTACTGGGGCACCCCGGCGCGCTTCGATGAGGTGGTGTTCCGCTACTACGCCGACCCGAATGCCGAAAACGCCGCGATGCTGTCTGGTGATCTCGACATCGTCTCCAGCCTGCAGGCCCCTGATGCGCTGAGCCAGTTTTCCGACACGACCCGCTTCACCACGATCAACGGCACCACTAACGGTGAGGTCGTGCTTGGCTTCAACCACTCCAAGAAGGCGCTGAGCAATCTCAAGGTGCGCCAGGCGCTCACCATGGCAATCAATCGCCGCGAACTCATCGACACCGTCTGGAACGGTCAGGGCACTTTGATTGGCTCGATGGCTGTGCCCACCGACCCGTGGTTCGAAGACCTCAGCGGCACCAACGCCTACAACCCGACCCAGGCCAAGAAGCTACTGAAGGAAGCCGGCTACGGCGACGGCCTCACCCTGCGGCTGCGCGTCCCGGTGATTCCCTACGCGGTGAAGTCGGCGCAGTTCGTGGCCAGCCAACTGCGTGATGTCGGGGTGACGGTGAAGGTTGAAGAACTCGACTTCACCCGCTGGCTCTCGGAGGTGTTCACCAACGGTGACTACGACCTGACGATCGTCGGCCACACCGAGCCGCGGGACTTCCCGAAGTTCGCCAACCCGAAGTACTACTGGCGCTACGACTCCAAGAAGTTCCAGCAGCTCTACCAGGCTGCCGACGTCACGCCCGACGATGCCAAAGCGGTCGCGGGCATGAAGGCCTCGCTGCGCTACCTGGCCGATGATGCCGCCGCGATCTGGTTGTTCGACCTGCCCAACCTGGTGATCACCAAGAACACCATCACTGGGCTGCCCGCGAACGCCAGCTCGATCAGCTTCGATCTGACGAGTATCGCCAGCCGCTAGGCGGGCGGGCGGAGCCATGCAACTGGGCCTGCGGATCGCCAAGCGCCTTGGCGTCTTCTCGGTCAGTCTGCTCGGAGCGTCCCTGCTGATCTTTGCGATCACCCAGGCGCTACCGGGCGACGTAGCCCAGGTGCTGCTCGGCACGGACGCAACCCCGGAGGCAGTGGCGCAGTTGCGGGCTCAACTGGGCCTGGATCGGCCCTGGTTGGTGCAATACCTGGACTGGATCGGCGGCATTCTGACCGGCGACTTCGGGGTCTCACACCTCAGTGGTGACGCGGTGGTCTCGCTACTGCTGCCGCGGTTGGCGGTGACGATGTGGCTGGTTGGCTTCGCCATGTTTGGCTCGCTGCTGTTGGCCGTGCCAGCCGGCATGATTGCCGCCCTGAAGCGCCGCTCCTGGCAGGGAATCCTGGTAAGCGCCTCAGCCCAGGTGGGGATGGCCATTCCGGTTTTCTGGGGCGGCATCCTGGCGGTGGTGATCTTCGCGGTCTGGTTGCGCTGGTTGCCAGCCAATGGCTACGTGCCGCTGACCCAGAACCCGGCCTCCTGGGCGGCGCATCTGGTGCTTCCGGTGCTTACCCTGTCTGCGGTGCAGGCAGCGGTGCTGATCCGCTACGTGCGCTCAGCTTTCGTGGAAGTGTTGAACGAGGACTACTACCGCACCGCCCGGTCAATCGGCTGGACGCCCATGCGGGCGCTGTTTCGCCATGGCTTGCGGAATGTGGCCATCTCGTTGGTGACTGTGCTGGGGCTCCAGGTGTCCTCAGTGCTGGTGGGCGCGATCGTGATCGAATCAGTGTTCAGCCTGCCCGGTCTCGGCTCCTTGCTGATGACCGCAGTGGCCCAACGTGACCTGTTGGTCGTCCAGGGCACGGTGATGTTCCTGGTGTTGGCGGTGCTGGCGATCAGTGCCCTGGTCGACTTCTCCTATCTGCTGATCGATCCCCGGCAACGCACCGGCCGGGAGGCCTGATGAAGAAGGCGCAGCTGGTAGCCGGCCTGGTATTGGTGGGGCTGGTGGTGTTGGCCGCGGTGGTTTCGCTGTTCTGGACGCCCTTCGACCCGATCCGCGTGGTGCCGGGCGAGCGCCTGGCTCCCCCCAGCCTGACCCATTTCTTGGGCACCGACGGGTTCGGCATCGACATCTTCAGTCGCCTGCTGGTCGGCGCCCGCACGACCCTGGCAGTCGGCATCATCTCGGTGAGCTTGGCGGCAGTCTTCGGCGTGCCGCTGGGCATGTTGGCCGGGCAGGCCGGCGGCTGGGTGGACGACGTGGTGATGCGCACCGCCGATGTCGTCTACGCGCTACCGGCCTTGTTGTTGGCGATGCTGTTGGCTTCGGTCTTCGGTGCTTCCACCACTACCGCCATGATCGCCATTGGGGTGGCCAGCATTCCGGCCTTCGCCCGGGTGGCCAGGGCCGGCACGCTGCAAGTGATGGCCGCCGACTTCATTTTGGCGGCCAGAGTTTCGGGTACGTCCCGCTGGGGAGTGGCCAGCCGCCACGTCGCCCCGAACATCGCCCCGGTGATCGGAGTGCAGGCCTCGGTGGGCTTTGCGATGGCGATTTTGGCCGAGGCCGCGCTTTCCTACCTGGGTCTGGGCACCCCCCGTCCTAACCCCACCTGGGGGAACATGCTGCGCGACGCCCAGAACTACCTCTTCGTGGCTCCGCTGCAGGCAGTGTGGCCGGGGCTGGCTATCGCGGTCGCGGTGCTGGGGTTCAATCTGCTGGGCGATGGGTTGCGCGACTATCTCGATCCACGCCTTCGGGAGGTGCCATGAGCCTGCTCGAAGTGCGTGACCTGACCGTGCGGTTTGGCCGCCATCGCACCGTCGCCGTGGACGGCGTCTCGTTCAGTCTTGCCGCGGGTGGGCGGCTTGGGTTGATCGGTGAGTCGGGTTCGGGCAAGACCGTGACTGCGTTGGCGATCCTTGGGCTACTGCCAGGCAATGCCGACCTCAGCGGCGAGATCGACTTGGCCGGGCACCGGATTGCCACCCTCAGCGAGCAGCGGCTGTCCAGACTGCGCGGTGACGTGGTCTCGATGGTCTTTCAGGAGCCGATGACCGCCCTTGACCCGACCATGCGGGCCGGCCGCCAAGTAGCCGAAGTACTGCGGTTGCACGCCGGTGCCGAGGCGGGCCCGGCCCGCGACCGCGTGGTTGCGATGCTGGCTGAGGTTGGCCTGGCCGATCCGGAGCGGGTCGCCGACTCATTCCCGCATCAGCTCTCCGGTGGCCAGCGGCAGCGGGTCATCCTGGCGATGGCGCTGATCAACGCCCCCGAGCTGGTGATCTGCGATGAACCCACCACCGCCCTGGACGTCACCGTGCAGGCGACGGTGCTGGAGAAGCTCGATCAGGTGCTGGACGCCTCCGGCGCGGCCTGCCTGTTCATCAGTCACGACCTGGCGGTGGTCTCCCAGGTCTGCGACCAGGTGATGGTGATGCTGGACGGACGCCTGGTCGAATCCGGATCGGTTGCCGAACTGTTCACCAACCCCAAGCATCCCTACACCAAAGGCCTGGTGGCCACTGCCCGCCTCGATGCGGTCGAGCCGGGCCAACGCCTACCAGTGGTGGAGGATTTCTATCATCCGGCGACGGGGGAGTCGCGATGAGCGAGGCCCTCTTCCGGGTCGAAAAACTGACCCGCCGCTACTCCGATCCAGGCCGCGAAGTGCTCGGGCTGGATCAGGTCGATCTGAGCTTGGCTAAGGGCGGACGGCTGGGCATCGTGGGGGAGTCCGGGTCGGGGAAGTCCACCCTGGTGCGGCTGCTGGCCGGCCTTGACCGTCCGACATCGGGGCGAATCTGGTACGAGGGCACCGAAATCACCGGTCTGCCGGAACGCAGACTCGGCTTCCTGCGCGCCTCGGTACAGATGGTGTTTCAAGATCCGCGGTCCTCGCTGAACCCGCGGATGCGGGTTGGCGACATCATCACCGAACCGCTCCGCTCGCGCCTGGTGCGCCGTCAGTTGAGCGCCGAGGTTGATCACGGTGCTCGGCTGGCTGAGGTGCTGGCCGCAGTGGACCTGCCAGCCGATGCTGCCGGTCGCTTCCCGCACGAGTTCTCCGGCGGCCAGCGGCAGCGAATCGCGATCGCTCGGGCCTTGGCACCCAAACCCGAGGTGCTGATCGCCGATGAACCGGTCTCGGCGCTGGACGTTTCTGTCCGCGCGCAGGTGCTGAACCTGCTGACTGAGTTGGTGGCTGATCAGGGGCTCACTTTGATCGTGGTCAGCCACGACTTAATGGTGGTGCGCCATCTGTGCGATCAGTTGGCGGTGATGCGGGCAGGCCGGATCGTCGAACAGGGCGCCACCAGCGACGTCTACTCAGCCCCAAAGACGGATTACACCGCAGCACTGTTGGCTGCAGTGCCCAAGATTCGCACCGGTGCCGGGAGAGGCGATTCGGAGCCGCCAGGTAGGTTTGGGGAACCGAAATCAGGACGGGAAGGGGCCCATCAGTGAGCACACCGGGGTGGTATCCGGATCCGGCAGGAATGCCGAATCGTCTGCGCTACTGGGACGGGCGCGCCTGGACCACCAAGGTCACCGACAACGCCAGTAGCGCCTCCGCGGCTGAGGGCGGTGCGGACGGGCCGAGCAGCAAGCGTTGGATCTGGGCGGCGGTAGCCGGGGCCGTGGTGCTGGCATTGGTGGTCGTGCTGGTGGTCTGGAACCCGTTCAAACCCGGCAATATCGCTGGGCCGGTGCCCACCTACTCACCAACCGGTTCAGCCTGGAACGAGTCCGAAACCCCCACCCCGACCCCCACGCCAACGCCGTCCGAACCGAGCCCGAGTATCACCAAACTTCGCTGTGACCAGGAGGGGCCCGTCCGAAGCGTCGGCGTCAACATGGCTGGCACCAGGCTGGCCGTGGGCCCGCTGTCGATGCCAGTTCCGGCCGGCTGGGACGGCCCGGCATCCCGGACGTTCGTTCGCTACGGCGAGGGCGCCTACGGTTACACCAAAGTGCTTGAGGTCCACGGTAGGGAAACGTGGTCGAACACGATGGTCCTGGGCCCAACCAACTTCGCTGAGGAGGTGAGCTTGGAGACCCAAGCCCGCACGATCATCGCCTGCCTGGCTAGCACTGATGTCCTCACCCATTACAAGGCGCCCGACAAGCTCGACCTGAAGAAGGTGACGATCACGGGCCACACCGCAGTTCAAGCTGATGCGGGGTACTCATGGAATCACAGCAACTTGGATACCAAAGGTTCCCTGGTTCGGGTCGTGGTGGTGGACACGTCCGATGGTCCCTACTTCTTCTTTGGCGAAGCCACCAAGGAACGGGCCGACATGATCGCGGTGCTGAACAAGCTCAGCGCCGGGCTGGCCGTCAGCTGAGCTCAGGCTCCGGCGGCCAATCGGCTGACTACCTCATGGTGCAGCAGGCCGTTGGTGGCGATCGCTCCGGGGCCTTTGACGCCGGGGATCCCGTCCAGGTTGGTGAACTGCCCGCCAGCCTCGGTGACTACCACCGAGATGGCTGCCATGTCGTGCAGCGCCAGTTCGGGCTCCGTGGCCAGATCAACCGCGCCTTCGGCGAGCAGCATGTAGCTCCAGAAGTCACCGAAAGCCCGAGTGCGCCAGCATTCCCGCAGCAGATCGACGAACTGTTGGCCGCGGCCGCTGTCGACCCAGCCGTCGAGGGAGGCATACGACAGGCTGGCGTCCTCAATTTCGCCGACTCGGGAGACCCGGCACCGGGAGCCCTGCAGCAGGCTGCGCCCGGTGAAGGCCCCAGCGCCCTTGGACGCCCACCAGCGGCGCGACAAGGCCGGGGCTGAGACCACGCCGACCACCACGTCATCGCCCTCCATCAGTGCGATCAGGGTGGCCCATACCGGCACTCCGCGGACGTAGTTGGCGGTGCCGTCGATCGGATCGATCACCCAGCGGCGCGGGCCCCAGCCGGAATCCGCCCGCTCTTCACCGTGCACGGCATCGCGAGGACGGGTGCGGGAAAGGCTGGTCCGGATCGCATCTTCCACCGCGGTGTCAGCGTCGGTCACCGGGGTCAGATCAGGCTTTGAAGTGACCTGCAGATCGGTTGCTTTGAAGCGACTCATGGTGATCGCATCCGCCTGATCGGCCAACACATGGGCCAAGCGCAGGTCGTCCATCCAAGATTGATCAGCCATGCGGGTCAATCTAGCCGAACGCGCGTTCCATCCTCCTAAACGACTCCAGGCGTTCCAGCGACAATTGACCGCTGCTGACGGCCGCGTCCAAGGCGCATTCGGTGGACGCGGTGTCGTGGCGGCAGCCCCGCGGGCACTCATCCACAAACTCAGCCAGATCGCTGAAGGCAGCGATGAAGGATTCCGGGGTGATGTGGCTCAGCCCGAAGGATCGAACCCCGGGCGTATCGATCACCCAACCGCCGGGAGCCGGCAGTTCGAGAGCCACCGCACTGGAGGAGGTGTGCCGACCCCGACCGGTCACGTCGTTGACTTCACCAATGGCGCGGTCCATGCCCGGGATCAGCGCATTCACCAGGGTGGATTTCCCCACCCCGGAGTGGCCGACGAGCACGCTGCGGCGTCCGACCAGCGCAGCGCGAAGCTCGCTGAGATCGGCTCCTGGCTCGATCGCGACCACCTTTACCCCCAACGGACGGTAGGTGGCCATCAGACCGTCGGGGGCGGCCAGGTCTGATTTGGTGAGCACCAGCAGCGGTTCCAGGCCAGCATCGAAGGCGGCCACCAGGATCCGATCGATCATGCCGACCCGCGGTGGTGGGTCGGCCAGGGCAGCAACGATGGCCAACTGGTCGGCATTGGCCACGATCGGGCGCTCGTAGGGGTCATCGTCATCGGCGGTGCGGCGCAGCACGGTGGTGCGGGGGGTCACTTCGACGATGCGGGCCAACGCCCCTTCGTCGCCGGTGGTGTCGCCGACCACCCGCACCTGATCGCCGACGATTACCGACAATCGCGGCAGGCTGCGGGCCTTAATGGCGCTCACCTGGGCGGGCTGACCCTCGATTCGGCAGCGGAACCGGCCCCGGTCAACTGCCACCACCACCGCGTCCAGGGCGTCGTTGTAGCTGGGTCTGTCCTTGGTGCGCGGACGGCTGCGTCGCCCGGCCCGCTCAAATCCGGCGTGCGGGTCGCTGGTGATGTCGTCTCGGCCCCGGCGACTCATCGCGAGCCCGCCACGAGTTGGGCCCAAAGGCCGGGGAAATCGGGCAGCGTCTTGGTGGTGCAGGACACATCGTCCAACTCGACTCCTGGGGTGACCAGCCCGATCAGTGCGCCGGCGTGAGCCATCCGGTGATCGGCGTAGGTTTTGAAGACTCCACCGTGGCGAGGCCCCGGGGTGATGCGTAGACCATCGGCGGTTTCGGTGACCCGCACACCGAGCTTGCCCAGTTCGGTGGCCAGCGCGGCCAGGCGATCAGTCTCGTGGCCGCGAATGTGGGCCACGCCGTGAATCACGCTTGGCCCATCGGCCACTGCGGCCAGGGCGGCGGCAACTGGGGTGAGTTCGCTGACCGCGTGCAGATCCACCTCCGCGCCATGCACCTGCTGCCCACTCACGCTCAGTTCGCGCCCGGTGGCGGTCTCGGCGTAGGCAAGGTTGGCGCCGAAGGCTGCCAGGACGTCAGCTAGGGCGTCGGCAGCCTGCACCGAATCTGCTGGCCAGGCGGTGGTGATCTTGCCGCCGGTGATCAGGGCGGCGGCGAGCAGGGTGGCGGCGTTGGTCAGGTCAGGCTCGACGACCGCGTCTAATCCGGTGATCGGGCCGGGGGAGACCGTCCAGGTGAACTCGTCGGGTTGGCGCACCTGGACGCCATGGCGGGCCAGCATGGTGCAGGTCATGTCGATATGTGGCCGCGACGGCAACGTCGCCCCAATGTGGCGCAGTTGGATGCCCCCGGTGTAGCGGGCACCGGCCAGCAACAGGGCGGAGATGAATTGGCTGGAGGCACTGGCATCGAGTTCAACCCGGCCACCGCGGAAGGCTGGCGACCCAGCGATGCTGAACGGCAGCGCTGGCGGGTTGCTCACCTCAGCGCCGAGCGCGGCCAACGCGGCCAGTAGCGGAGCCACCGGACGCGCGGCCGCCGCCGGATCGCCGATGAAGCTGGTGGGGGCGGAGGCGAGCACCGCGATCGGCGGTAGAAACCTGAGCACCGTACCGGCCAGGCCAATGTCGATGGTCTGGCCACCAGTGACGGCCCCGAATGGGTGCACGCGAAGCTGGTTGTCGCCCAGGTCGGTGAAGGCGGCGCCCAAACTGGTCAACCCGGCCCGCATCAGGGCGGTGTCGCGGGAGTCGAGGACGCCGGTGAGGGTGGTCGGCTGGGTAGCCAGGCTGGCTAACACCAGGGCGCGTGCCGAAGCGGACTTGGAGCCGGGCACCACCACATTCGCAGTGATTGGTCCGGCAGCGACCAGAGCTGCCCAACTACTCAAGAAAGCACGCCTTCTGCCTGCTTGCGCAGCGCCTTGGCGCGTTTGACGACTTTGGCCGTCACCGCCTGGGTGTTGTGGGTGAGCTCTGCTTTACGCCGGGCGTTGTGCTTGGCAGCCACTTGGCGCTGAGCCCGCAGCCTCCAAGCGAGACCGGGTTCGCCCTCAGTGTCGAGCGCAGCCAGCACCACCCCACCGAGCAGAGCCAGCTCGGCACCGAACTTGGCCCGATCATCGGCGGCCGCCTTAAGCGGGTTGGTGGTGAGTAGTTGGGGCGCCAGGGTCGAGGCCAACACGCCAGCACCAAGGCGGCGACCGATGCCGGTGGCCAAGCTGATACCGCCGAGGATTTGGAGCCCGCCGCAGATCCGCGCTACGCCAGTGGCATCGACGGGTAGCAGCGCGGCCGCTTCCTCGGGTAGCACCGACTTCAGTGGGGGCAACACCTTGTCAACGACCGGCTGAGCAGTATCGAGGAAGTCGCTTGGGTGACGCACCGCCTTGACGCCATTGACCACGAAGTAGCTGGCCAGCAGGGTGCGGGCGGCGAAACGCAACAGACTCATAGGTCATTCCTACCCCGTGTGCCCCGGCCTGCCAAGCCGAAACGGGCCCCCGGGTGGCTCGAATGTATCCAAATCGGGTCCTTGGGCGTCAAAGCTGGTGATCCTGATCAGAAAGGTAAGTTCAATGACTTCAAATGTTGGAAACGCCGACAAGGTGATCCGCGCCGGTATCGCTGTGGTTGCGCTGGTGCTGGCTTTCGTGGTGGGCATCGGCAGTGTCGGTGGCATCGTCCTGGTCGTGGTGGCCGCCATCGCCGGGCTGACCGCGGCGGTGGGCTTCTGCCCGCTGTACCGCTTGTTCGGCATCTCCACCTGCGCCACCAAGTAGTCCGGCTGCGGCGGCGCGCTAGATTCTGAGGGTGGCAATCACTTCAGATCAGCTCGCCGCCGAGCTCCCCGGGCTGCTCCGCTATGCGCGGGCACTCACCCGGGACGAAGACAATGCTGCCGATCTGGTTCAGGAAACCGCCTTGCGGGCTTTGGAGCGCGCCGACCAGTTTCGTGGCGAGGCTGCTTTGGGCACCTGGCTGCATCGCATCATGTACCACCGCTTCCTCGACCTAGCACGGCGCCGCCAGCCGGTGCCGATGGAGGCCGAAGCGCTGATCGCGGCCAATGAACGCAACTGGGCTGATGACGCCTACACCGTCTCAGCCGAGGTGGTCGCCGAACGCACCGAAGACCGAGAAGCCCTGCTCGATGCGCTGATCCGGCTCCCGGCCAGTTACCGCTCCGCAGTGCTGCTGCACGATTTGGAGGCGTTGACCGCCGTCCAGGTCGCCGAAGTTCAACAGGTGGGCCTACCAGCGGCCAAGCAGCGCATCCGGCGGGGCCGGCAGTTGCTGGTCAGCGCGCTGGCCGAAGGATCCGAGCGGCGGGCCAACCTGGCCGGCGTCCCGCTGAACTGTTGGACGGCTCGAAGCCGGGTTGGTGACTACCTCGAAGGCGAGTTGGCGCCGACCGAGCGCCAGCGATTGGAACAACACCTGGCAGGCTGCCCGACCTGCCCGGCGTTGTATGCCGGCATAGTCGGGGTGACCGGGGCGCTGGCGGCCATGCGCGACCCCGATTCGGTGATTCCGGCTGAGGTGGCCCAACGGGTGCGCGCCGCGTTGAGCGACCGCGAAGCCTAGGAGACAACATGTGTGGACGGTTTGCGGCCTCCAGCAGCGCCGAAGATCTGGTTGAGTTCTTCGAAATCGACGAAGTGGCGGCGCCGCTGCCCGGCCCGGCCTACAACATCGCCCCGACCGACCCAATCGCTGCGGTGCTGGAGCGTGTCGGCTCCCAAGGGCGCCGGCGATTGCTCACCAGCTTGCGTTGGGGCTTAGTGCCGTCCTGGTCCAAGGATCCCAGCGGTGCGGCCCGGCTGATCAACGCCAGGGCGGAGACGCTCGCGGTGAAGCCGTCCTTCCGAAAGGCACTGGCCGCGCGGCGCTGCCTGATTCCAGCCGACGGCTACTACGAGTGGTACGGCCACACCGTCGGCGACGCTAAGCCGATCAAGCAGCCCTACTTCATCCGTCCGCTGGCTGGCGGCCCGCTGGTGATGGCTGGGCTGTACGAGTTCTGGAAGGCCCCAGACGGCAGTTGGCTGACCACCGCCACCATCATCACCACCGCAGCCGCTGATTCGGTTGGCCGGCTTCATGACCGAATGCCGATGGTCGTCCACCCTGACAACTGGGACGCCTGGCTGGATCCGGAGTTCGTCACCGAGCCCACCGCCCTGCTCAGCGTCCCGGCGGCCGGGCTGGAGTTCTTTGCGGTGTCGACCGCGGTGAACAAGGTGGGCAACGATGGACCCGAATTGCTGACGCCGTCGAGCCCGGTTGTGGAATAGCGCGGGTGGGGTTTGTCGTTCCACAGATGTGATCGCGACCATGCCAGCTACTGCCGATGACCTCCGAGCCATCGGTAAGCGGCTAGGCTCGTTCCCGATGAACCTCACCACTACTGAGATATCCGAGGCTGATTCACGCCTGACGGAGACCGAAGCTGAGCGCACCGCCCGGTTTGAGGCAGACGCGTTGGGCTACCTGGATCAGCTGTACGGCGCTGCGCTGCGGATGACCCGCAATCCTGCTGACGCCGAAGACCTCGTCCAAGAGACTTTCGCCAAGGCCTACGCCTCCTTCGGCCAGTTCACCCCAGGCACCAACCTGAAGGCCTGGCTGTACCGCATCCTCACTAATACCTTCATCAACACCTACCGCAAGAAGCAGCGTCAGCCGCTGTCCAGCGGCGGGGAGTTGGAGGACTGGCAGCTGGCCAAGGCCGAATCGCACACTTCCACCGGGCTGCGCTCGGCGGAGATGGAAGCCTTGGATCAGATGCCCCATTCAGCGGTGACCGATGCGATGAATGAGCTTCCCGCCGACTTCCGGTTGGCGGTCTATCTGGCCGATGTCGAAGGCTTCGCTTACAAAGAGATCGCCGCGATCATGGGCACGCCCATCGGCACGGTGATGTCCAGACTCAATCGCGGACGCAACCAGTTGCGGGCCAAACTTGCCGACTTCGCCCGTGAGCAGGGTCTGATCCCAGGCGGTGATGATGACGACGAGTGAGCCGGACTTCGAGGATTGCAGCGACGTCCTGGAGCATCTGTACGCCTTCCACGATCACGAGCTGACCGAGGCCGAGGCCGATCACATCCGCGAGCATTTGATGGCCTGCGAACCCTGCCTGGACAGCTTCCAGGTGGAGGAGGCGCTGCGCGCCCTGGTGCGTAAGTGCTGCAACACCGAGGCGGTGGCCTCCGCCAAGCTGCGGCTGCGCGTACAGGCCACGATCACCAGGACGGTAGTGGTCACCGAGGCCGAATAGGCCCCGAAATTGCACTGACCCCCGCCGATGGCGGGGGTCAGCAGCTGACAGGCGAACCTCAGGCGTTGGGGCGCTTGCCGTGGTTCGCTGCGTTCTTCCGGCGAGAACGGCGCTTGCGACCGCCTTTACCCATTTCGGTCTCCTCAGTGGTGGCTTTTGGTGGCGTCAGTTGACGCGAAGACCCATTCTGCCAGCGCGGCGCGTCACGACCAACTCGGTGGCTAGGGTGGGGGCATGAAAAACCGGGAGAAGATGCCGCCTTCGCCCTCCGGTCAAAGTGCAGAGGACCGAAGCTGGCTGAACAACCTGGTCGACGAGTGGTCACTATTGGCCGATCTGGCATTCGCTGACTTGATCCTCTGGACACCTGAGGGTGATGAGGTCTTTCGAGCAGTCGCCCAGGTGCGTCCCAATACCGGGCCGACCGCTTTGGAAGATGACGTTGTCGGCAGCGAGATCAGTCACAACCCCGAGCACCTGGTGACCGAGGCTTTCCTTTCAGGGAAGATCTGCCACTCCAGCGAGCACTCGGCCGATGCTGGTCTGCCGGTGGACGTGTCAGCAATTCCGATCATGAACCGCGGCCGCAGTATGGCCGTGCTGGAGATGCACTCCAACCGAATGGGCCTGCGATCGCCCGGCATTCTGGAGGACTCCTACCTAGAGGCCGCCCAGCTACTGGTGGGCATGGTGCACCACCATCAGTTCCCCGACCCCGGCGAACGGCGGGTGCCCTGGGTCTCCCCTCGGGTCGGTGACGGGATGATCCGGGTGAAGCGGGACGGCACCATCGCCTACGCCAGCCCGAATGCGGTCAGCGCGTTCCGCCGGCTCGGCTTGGCCGGTGACCTGTTCGGTGAAGACTTCGTGGCGATGAGCCGGGCGCTACTGCCGGAGCGGGCACCAGTGGAGCGCTCAGCATCGGACCTGCTTACCGGAGTTGGCGCGGCTGAAGTCGATCTGGAGACTGATCGCGCCAATGTGCGCGTGCGGGTGCTGCCGTTGCTCGACGGCACGCTGCAGGCTGGCTACGTGGTCCTGTGCCGCGACACTACCGAGCTGCGCTCCCGGGAGCGGCAACTGGTCACCAAGGACGCCACGATCCGGGAAATCCATCACCGGGTCAAGAACAATCTGCAAACGGTGGCCGCGTTGTTGCGGCTGCAATCGCGCCGGATCTCCTCAGCCGAGGCCAAGGCCGCTCTTGACGATGCGATGCAGCGGGTGGCCGCGATCGCGGTGGTGCACGAAATGCTCAGCCAGGGCTTCGACTCTGAGGTTCAGTTCGACGATGTCGCCGACCGGTTGCTGCGAATGGTCAGCGACGTTGCGGCGACGGGCGGTCACGTC
The DNA here is from genome assembly GCA_013791955.1 of Propionicimonas sp. Classification (GTDB taxonomy): domain Bacteria; phylum Actinomycetota; class Actinomycetes; order Propionibacteriales; family Propionibacteriaceae; genus Propionicimonas. The sequence continues at coordinate 1,179,135 of VMSW01000007.1, read as the reverse complement.
CAGATGGTGCGGGAAGGCTCGTTCGGATCGGTCCCGGCCGATGTGGCTACCAGCCTGTCTTTGGTGTTGACCGAGCTGGCTCAGAACGCGATCGAGCATGGCCTTGGTTCGGCCTCGGGCCAGGTGTTCATCAAGCCACACCAAGAAGATGGACGCCTGGTGGTGGCAGTAGAGAACTTCGGTGAGCCGCTGCCGGTTGATTTCAACCTGGCCCAATCGACCAGTCTGGGGTTGTCGATTGTGAGCACCCTGGTTTCGGACCTTGGTGGCGAGTTCAGCCTGACCTCGACCGCGGAATCGACCGTCGCTTCGGTGAGCCTGCCCTTGGCTCAAGCGCCATGGCAGCGTTGAGCCAGGGCAACCTAAGTCGGGAGAGTTCGTCCTCAGCTACCGGCGTTGGCGCGCACCCGCATGCGGGCGGCCCGACGCTTCATGGCGCGACGCTCGTCTTCACTCAGGCCGCCCCAAACACCGTGGTCTTGCCCGGCGTCCAGAGCCCATTGCAGGCAGGCTTCGCGGACATCGCAGCGGCGACAAACTTTCTTTGCCTCTGCAATCTGCATCAGAGCCGGACCAGTATTGCCGATCGGGAAGAACAGCTCTGGGTCCTCGGTCAAGCAGGCAGACCGATGGCGCCAGTCCATGAAAAAACCACTCCCTAAGATCGATGGGTCCGCATTGCACGCGGCAACGGGTGGCCGGCGCGGTTCTTCGGCTCACTCCGCAGTACAGGGTGACAACTCTAGCTTGTGAGCACAAGGGGTGACACCCCAAATTGCACATCTGGAGAGATTCGATCCCCTCCAGGGTGCCCAGCGATGCTCACGCCGGGTGTCCTGGTTGCAGCGCTGGAGGTGATCCAGCGCCGCAACCCGAACGTCAGTCTTTACTCATTCGGCCAACGCTGCTCGAAGCAGTTCGGCTTCTTGGGCGAGGTGTACCTTAACCGATCCGACCGACGGAGCTGAAGCGGCTGGCCGAGTTATTCCGGTGAGTGACAATTCGTAGCCAGGCAGTTGGGCAGCGACCGCCGCCGGCAGATGCAACTGCAGGAACCACCAGGCGCCCTGGTTTTCGGGCTCGTCCTGCACCCAACGGATGTCGGTGACCTGGGGGTACTTGGCCAGTTCGGCAGCCAGTTCCGGGGCTGGGATCGGGTAGAGCCGCTCCAGCGACAAGATGGCCACCTGGTCGTCCAGTCCGGCCTTGGCACGCGCTGCGACCAGCTCCCAGCGGATCTTGCCAGAGCAGATCAGGATCCGCTTCACCTTGCTCGGATCGGTGATCGTCGGGTCGCCTTGGGCCGGGCGCCAGCGTCCGTTGATGAACTCATCGACCGAGGATGCCGCGGCCTTGCTCCGCAGCATCGACTTGGGTGTAGCGATAACCACCGGACGGTGCCAGTTCACGTAGGCGTGGGTCCGCAGCAGGTGGAAATAGCTGGCTGGAGAGGAGGGCTGGCTCACGGCCAGGGCACCCTCGGAGCACAGCGTCAGCCAACGCTCCAGGCGAGCTGAGGAGTGGTCGGGGCCCTGTCCTTCGAAGCCGTGGGGGAGTAGCAGTACTACCCCGGACTTCTGGGTCCACTTCGCATTGCCCGAAGAGATGAACTCATCGGCGATGGTCTGCGCGCCATTGGCGAAATCGCCAAACTGGCCCTCCCACAGCACCAGCGCGTCCGGTGCGGCCACCGAGTAGCCGTACTCGAAGCCCATGGTGGCGTATTCGCTGAGCAGTGCGTCGAATACGTGGAAGTTTCCCTGGTCAGCGGTCAAATGCTTCAACGGCACGTAGGCGCGGGCGGTGACCCGATCGACGATGCCGGCGAAGCGCTGGCTGAAGGTGCCCCGACGGCTGTCCTGACCTTCCAGGCGAACCGGGCGCCCTTCCATCAGCAGCGAGCCGAAGGCCAGCAGTTCCGCAGTCGCCCAGTCGATAGGGCCGGTCCGGATGCTCTCTGCTCGGCGCTGGAGTTGGCTGAGCACTTTCGGATGCGGGGTGAATCCCTCGGGGAAGGTGAGGTGGGCGCGGGCAACGATCTCCATCTGCTCAGCGGTGATCGCGGTGCCCTTCGCCTCGCCGAGCTTCGGCGGGTAGTAGGGGGTCTTGGGCTCTTCGGCCGGTACTTCGCCAGCCTCACGGACCTCCTTGAACACACCCTCAAGCCGCTCGCGGAAGCGGGCCAGCACTCGCTCGGCGTCCTCGGTGGTGATGTCACCGCGACCGATCAAGGCCTCGGTGTAGAGCTTGCGGCTGCTGCGCTTCTGCTCGATCAGGTCATACATCAGCGGCTGGGTGAAACTCGGGTCATCGCCCTCGTTGTGTCCGCGGCGGCGATAGGCGATCAGATCGACTACCACGTCGCGGTTGAAGCGCTGCCGGTAGGCGAAAGCAATCTGGGCCACTCGGGCCACGGCCTCAGGGTCATCACCGTTGACGTGGAAGACCGGCGCCTGGATCGACTTGGCCACATCAGTGCAGTACACCGAGGAGCGGGACTCGACCGGCGAGGTGGTGAAGCCCACCTGGTTGTTCACCACCAGATGGATCGTGCCGCCAGTCTTGAAGGCGCGCAGTTGGCTCATCTGCAGAGTCTCGTAGACCACGCCCTGCCCGGAGAAGGCAGCATCGCCGTGCAGCAGAATGGCCATGACCGGCCAGTCGGGGCGCTTGCCGATCTGGTCGATCTTGGCGCGCACGATGCCCTCGACCACCGGGTTGACCGCCTCCAAATGGGACGGGTTGGCGGCCACCGAAGTCTTGATGGTGCGGCCGCTGGCTGCTTTGAACTCGCCCTCGGCGCCCAGGTGGTACTTCACATCGCCGGAGCCCTGGGTCAGGCGGGGGTCGTAGTTGCCCTGGAACTCGCGGAAGATCTGGGCATAGGACTTGCCGACGATATTGGCCAGCACGTTCAGGCGTCCGCGGTGGGGCATCCCGATGACCACTTCGTCCACCTCGCCATCGGCGGCCTGTTCGCAAACCTCATCGAGGAAGACGATCGTGGATTCGGCGCCCTCCAAGGAGAAGCGCTTCTGCCCGACGAACTTGGTTTGTAGGAAGGTCTCGAAGACCTCAGCCTCGTTGAGCTTGTCCAGGATCCGCAGGTGCTCCTCGCGGGGCAGCGGCACGAAGGGCCGCTCGAACTGCTCCTGGATCCAGGTGCGCTCCTCCTCGTCATCGATGTGCATGTATTCCACGCTGACGGTGCGGCAGTAGGAGTCGCGTAGCCCGGCCACGATGTCGCGCAGCGGGCGCACCTGGCCGGTCAACCCGGCGTAGTTGCCCACCGGGAACTCGCGGTCAAGATCCCAAAGGCTCAGCCCGTGGTGCTCCAGTTCGAGTTCGGGGTGGCTGCGCTGACGGTATTCCAGCGGATCGACATCGGCCAGGTAGTGGCCGCGGGTGCGGTAGGCGTCGATCAGCGAGAAGACCCGGGCAGCCCGCGGGATGGAGCCGTCGCGGGCGTCGCTGTTGTCCGGTGTCCAACGAATCGGGGCGTAGGGCACCCGCAGGGAGTCGAAGATGCCGTCGTAGAAGGCGTGCTTCCCAATGAGCAGCTCGTGGAGGTGCTTGAGGAACTCACCGGATTGGGCACCCTGGATCACGCGATGGTCGTAGGTAGAGGTGAGCGTGGTCACCTTCGAGACGCCCAACTCGTTGATCCGGACCACGCTGGCACCCTGGAACTCCGGCGGGTAGTCGATCGAGCCGACTCCGAGGATCACCCCTTGGCCAGCCATCAGCCGTGGCACCGAATGGTTGGTGCCGATACCGCCGGGGTTGGTCAGAGATGCGGTCGAGCCAGCGAAATCGGAGACCTCCAGCTTGCCCTTGCGAGCCTTGGCGATCAGGGCCTCGTAGGCGCTCCAGAAGCCGGCGAAATCGAGGTCCTCGCAGTTCTTGATGTTGGGTACGACCAGCTGACGGGTGCCGTCAGACTTCTTCATGTCCACGGCCAGGCCGAGATTGATCGAGGCCGGGGTAACCAGCATTGGCTTGCCGTCGACTACTTCGTAGGAGTTGTTCATCTGCGGTACGGCCTTGAGCGCCTGAACCATGGCCCAACCGATCAGGTGGGTGAAGGACACCTTGCCGCCGGTCGTGCGAGCCAGATGGGCATTGATCAACTGCCGCTGGTCGATGACCAGCTTCATCGGTACGTCGCGGACGCTGGTGGCTGTCGGCACGGCCAGGGAGGCGTCCATGTTCTGGGCGGTGCGCATCGGCGCGCCACGGAGCGGGGTGCGGACCGGCTCGACCGCGGCTTTGGACGACTGCGGCTGCTGGCGCGGCCGATCAGCCGAAACGCCGGTTCCGGATCCGGGACCCTGCGGGCCGGATTTGGAGAATGGGCTGGGCTCAGCGGTCGGGGCCACGCCTGCTGCGGCAGCTGGCGCGGGCGCAGCGGCCACTGGCGCGGCCGGGGCCGTCGCTGGTGCGGCGGGTGTTGGGACGGGTGCGGCCGGGGGAGTAGCTGCCGCCGGGGTGGCTACTGACCCCTCAGCGCGCTGGAAGAAGGCGACCCAGGCGGGGTCGACTGAGCCGGGGTCTGCCAGGTACCGCTCGCGCATCTCGTCGATCAACCAGTCGTTCGCGCCGAACTGGTCGGCGACGTTGCTTGATTCTGGGTTCTGATGCGGCTCAGCCACGGTCTTCTTCTTCCCTGCACTCAGTGCTCGCGGATTATCGGCATAGATGTTACATATGCCGCCACAAGGATTGAACCACTGGCCCGGTGAGTTTCAAAATGCGTTGTCAGGGCGGTCAATGTCGCTACAAGCCCTTGTATTTACAACCTCTCATGCCGGTCTTGCCGTCGATGCGCACGGGGCATTTGGCGACGGCTTGGCCCAACACTGTCCGGGGAGCACCAGCTGAGGTGAAAGCCAACGCTCTCGGCGCTGGAAATGCAGGCGGATTGGTGCCAAACGCACCTACGCGAAATTGAGTAACGGCGCCCCCGGCGCGATTCGAACGCGCGCTCCCGCCTCCGGAGGGCGGTGCTCTATCCCCTGAGCTACGGGGGCCGGGCCCAAAAGGGCCGTCACGCACTGTAGCAAAGTCTGGCCGAGGCAGTCGCATCGGCGGGCCCGGCGCGGGTTAAGTCCAGATCGAGGTGGCGATCGACGGCTCGGGCGGCGACTCTGGCACAGTTGCCCACATGACGCATATGCACGTAGCCGGCGAGATTCATGCCGAGGCCGCCTCACCAGCACCGGTGTGGCTGACTCGGCCCGAAGATGTCAATGCGCTGACTATGAAGCTGTGGAGCTCGACCACCCGGCGCGGCGAGGACGGCGCGATCGAGGTCGGTGGCGTCCGGCTGACCGAGCTGGCTGCCCAGGTGGGCACCCCGGTCTACGTCCTGGATGAGGACGATTTCCGGGCCCGGGCCCGGGCTTGGAAGCAGGCCTTTGAAGGTTGGACGGTCTATTACGCCGGCAAGGCTTTTCTGAGCGGCACCATCGCCAAGTGGGTAGCTGAGGAAGGCCTGTACCTGGATGTCGCCTCGCTCGGTGAGCTGACGGTGGCACTGCGCGCCGGCTTCGACCCGGCCCGGATCGGCCATCACGGCAACAACAAGTCGGTCGAGGAGCTACGGATTTCGTTGACCCGCGGGGTCGGACGCATCATCGTCGACTCATCAGATGAGATCTCACGGCTGGAAGAGCTGTGCGCAGAACTTGGCGTCAAAGCCAAAGTGATGGTGCGGGTCACCACTGGAGTGGAGGCCCACACCCATGAGTACATCGCCACCGCGCATGAGGATCAGAAGTTCGGCTTCTCGATCGCCTCGGGGCAAGCTCTGGTCGGGATGTTCCGCTGCCACCACAGCCCCTACCTGGAATTGATGGGGATTCACTCCCACATCGGCAGCCAGATCTTCGACACCCACGGTTTCGAGGTGGCTGCCCGCCGCACGCTCAAGCTGTTCGCCCAGTTCAAAGAGGCGACCGGGCAGGAGATGCCGCAACTCGACCTTGGCGGCGGCTTCGGCATCGCCTACACCAAGGAGGACGACCCCTCCACCCCGGAGAACCTGGCCGCTGGCCTGCGCGAGATTGTGGCGCACGAGTGCCGGGCGTTCGGATTGACCCAGCCCGAGATTTCCTTGGAACCGGGACGGGCCATCGTTGGCACCGCCGGGATGGCGGTCTACCGGGTGGGCACAGTGAAGCCGGTAGATATCGGTGGCGGCCTGACCCGCCGCTATCTGTCAGTGGACGGCGGCATGAGCGACAACATTCGTCCGGCCCTGTATGCGGCGGAGTACTCAGCCGCCTTGGCCAATCGCAACTCGGCGGCCGATCCGGTGGTTTCCCGGGTGGTCGGCGTCCATTGCGAGGGCGGCGACATTTTGGTGCGCGATGAGTTCCTGCCCGCCGATGTCGGGGTGGGAGATCTGCTGGCGGTGCCCGCCTCAGGGGCGTACAGCCGGTCGATGGCCAACAACTACAATCACACCCCGCGGCCACCAGTGGTCGCGGTTCGCGACGGATTGATCACCACGGTCCTGCGTCGTGAGTCCCTTGATGACGTCCTGGCACTTGATGCCGGGCTTGAGAACGAGGCATGAGATGGGCAAGTCGACGCCACTGAAGGTGGCGCTGCTGGGTTGTGGCGTAGTCGGATCCCAAGTCGCGCGGCAGTTGTTGGAGCAGGCCGATGACCTGCGGGCCCGCGTCGGTCGTCCCCTTGATCTAGTTGGTATCGCGGTGCGCCGACTCAATGTTGAGCGGCCGGGAATCGATTCGGCACTGCTCACCGATGACGCCATTGGTTTGGCTTCGCGGCCCGATGTGGATCTGGTGATCGAGCTGATGGGGGGAATCGAGCCTGCTCGCACCTTGATCTTGGCCGCGATCAATGCCGGCTCGTCGGTGATCACCGCAAACAAGGCACTGCTGGCCGAGGACGGCCCGACGATCTACTCCGCAGCCGAGGAAGCCGGGGTGGATGTCTACTTCGAAGCGGCGGTCGCCGGTGCGATCCCGATCGTGCGTCCGCTGCGCGAATCGCTGGTTGGCGACGAAGTGACCGCAGTGATGGGCATCGTGAACGGCACCACGAACTTCATCCTCGACAAGATGCACACCGACGGGGCCGACTTTGACGACGTGCTCGCTGAGGCTCAGCGCCTTGGCTACGCCGAGTCTGATCCGACCGCGGACGTCGAGGGCTTTGATGCCGCAGCCAAGGCAGCCATTCTGGCCAGCCTGGCCTTCCACTCCCGGGTGAAACTGTCGGAGGTGAGCCGGGAGGGCATCACTGGGGTGAAGTCCGCTGACATTCAAGCAGCCAAAGAAATGGGCTGTGTGATCAAGCTGTTGGCCCGCTGCGCGCTCAGCGAGGACGGCACGATTGCGGTCGGCGTCCATCCGACGATGGTGCCGGTGGCTCATCCGCTAGCCAGCATTCCCGGTGCCTACAACGCGATCTTCATTGAATCTCGCAACGCGGGTCGGCTGATGTTCATGGGTAAGGGTGCTGGCGGATCGCCCACGGCATCGGCGGTGCTGGGTGACCTGGTCACCGCCGCGCGCAACCGCGTCCGCGGCAGCCGTGGCCCGGGGGAGTCGATCTATTCCGGTCGGGCGATTACCGCAGCCGGCGAGGTGCGTTCGCGCTACTACGCCTCGATGACCGTCCACGACGAGCCCGGGGTGTTGGCGCAGGTGGCGACCGCATTCGCGCGGCACGGGGTGTCGCTGCAGGCCGTCCGGCAGGAGAGCACGGGCGAGCAGGCCCGGCTCGGAGTGATGACTCACCTGGCTCTGCACCGTGAGGTGGACGGCGCCATTGCCGACCTGAACTCGATGCCGGAAGTGCACCCCGGCATCTCGTTGATGCGGGTAGAAGGAGCCTGAGATGAACGTTGCCTGCCTCGATCTTGAAGGGGTCCTGGTTCCCGAAATCTGGATCCGGGTCGCCGAGGTAACCGGTATCGCCGAACTGCGGCTGACCACCCGCGACATCGCCGACTACGACGAGTTGATGCGGCACCGGATCAAGGTGATGGCCGAGGCGGGCATCAAACTGAGTCAAATTCAGTCGGTCATCGCCGAGATGGGGCCGATGCCAGGTGCCGCAGAGTTCCTGGACTGGCTGCGCGAGCGGTTTCAGGTGGTGATCCTGTCGGACACCTTCTATGAGTTCGCGATGCCGTTGATGGCTCAGCTCGGCTTCCCGACGCTGCTGTGCCACCAACTCCAGGTGAGTGATGATCAGATCGTGGGCTACAGCTTGCGGCAGCCCAACGCCAAACGGGCTGCGGTTCAGGCATTTCACGAACTCAACTTCGCCGTTGTTGCCACCGGTGATTCCTACAACGACACCGCGATGTTGAGTGAGGCGGATGCGGGCATCCTGTTCCGACCGCCAGCAAACGTAATCGCCGAGTTCGGCCAGTTTCCGGTGGTGACCGACTATGACCAACTCCGGTTGGCCTTTACCAAAGCGCTCGCCGGGTAGCTGTCCGGAATAGGGCACCGTGGTGGCGCGGTGCTACAGTTGACTCGCGTCTCGAACGCAAGGCCCCTCAGATCGGGCCGAACGAGTGCGGGGTAGCAGGAGTCTCGTTGAGGAATCCCAGCAGTGAACCATTGAGTCCGGCTGGATTCCAGATCTGGATGACATTTCAAATCGCTCGTACCTGAGCGTGGGCGAGCCTGCCTGGATAGACCGGCGGACCTCCCTTTCCGAAAGGAATCCCGTGACCGACACTGTCGAAGCCACGAGCCCAAAGGCCGGGCGCAGCTCCGGTCTTACCGGCATGCTCCTTCCCGAGCTGAAGCAGCTCGGCGCCGCGATGGGGCTGAAGGGCGCCGGCTCGATGCGCAAGGGCGAACTGATCGACGCGATCAAGGCCGCCCAAGGTGGCAAGTCTGAGCCCAGCGCTGACCGCGAGGACCGCGGCCGGCGCCAGAAGAATCGTGAAGAGCGGCCCGCTGGCGACACTGAGCAGCCGCAATTGCCGCCCTCAGATGGTGGCAACTCCGGTGTTGATGAAGTGGCCGCGCGCCTGGAGGCGCTCAAGGCCGCCGATGGTGGCCGCAGCCGCAACCGGCGCAATAACAACGCCAACAACGCCGAAGGCGAAGGCGAACAGTCGCGCGGCAACGAGCAGTCCCGCAGCAACGAGCAGTCCCGCGGCAATGACCAGTCGCGCAACAACGACCAGTCGCGTTCGCAGCAGTCGCAGCAACGCGACGACGATGAGTTTGGCCCCGGCGGTAGCCGTCGAAGCCGCCGTCGTCGCAATCGTGATCGGCAGAACCGTCGTCGGCCCAGCGGTGGCATGGGCGGCGGACTGAACGGTCTGGAGCGCATGGACGCCGAGCCCGTGGTTGGCGAGGACGACGTAGTGGTGGAGATCTCCGGCATCCTCGACGTCCGCGACAACTACGCCTTCGTCCGTACCTCCGGCTACCTGCCCGGTTCGAACGACGCCTACGTCTCCCTTTCGATGGTGCGCAAGTACGGCCTGCGTAAGGGCGACATCCTCACCGGCGCCATCAAGGCATCGAAAGAGGGCGAGCGTCGCGAGAAGTTCAACCCGATGGTGCGGATCGACACGATCAACGCTGATGCTCCGGAGAAGGCCAAGGACCGTCCTGAGTTCCAGAAGCTGACCCCGCTCTACCCGCAGGAGCGCCTGCGCTTGGAGACCACGCCGCTGAACATGACCGGCCGGATCATCGACCTGGTTTCCCCCATCGGCAAAGGCCAGCGTGGTCTGATCGTCTCGCCACCGAAGGCTGGCAAGACCTTGGTCATGCAGGCAATCGCCAACGCCATCGCCCAGAACAATCCCGAGGTTCACCTGATGGTGGTGCTGGTGGACGAACGTCCCGAAGAGGTCACTGACTTCCAGCGGACCACCAGCGGTGAGGTTATCGCCTCCACCTTCGACCGTCCGGCCGAGGATCACACCACGATCGCCGAACTGGCCATCGAGCGGGCCAAGCGCCTGGTCGAAATGGGTCGCGACGTGGTGGTGCTGCTCGACGGCATCACGCGACTGGGCCGGGCCTACAACCTGGCTGCTCCGGCTTCTGGTCGGATCCTGTCGGGTGGTGTCGACTCAGCGGCGCTCTACCCGCCGAAGAAGTTCTTCGGTGCCGCCCGCAACATCGAGGATGGCGGCTCGCTGACCATCCTGGCCACGGCGCTGATCGAGACGGGTTCGAAGATGGACGAGGTGATCTTCGAGGAGTTCAAGGGCACCGGCAACATGGAACTGCGCCTGCGCCGTGAGCTCGCTGACCGCCGGATCTTCCCGGCTATCGACCCGGTCGCTTCCGGCACCCGCCGGGAAGAGCTGTTGCTGGGACGTGACGAGTTGGCGATCATCTGGAAGCTGCGCCGCGTGCTCAGCGGTCAGGACGTCCAGCAGGGCCTGGAGATGCTGCTCAACCGGATGCGCAAAACCCAGTCGAACCGCGAGTTCTTGATGGTCATCTCCAAGACCACGCCGAACCCGGAGTAGATCGACCAAGACTGATCAAGGGGCCCACACCGACGATGTCGGTGTGGGCCCCTGGTCGTAGGTGATCAGAAGATCCAGCTGGATCCGGGTTGGAGCGGCCAAGCGAAGGCGCTGGTGAGCTGCTGCACCTGGTCCGGTGGACCGGTGAGCAGCCCGGCCGTGGCCAGCGCGGCAGCGGAGGTTCCGCCGAGGTAGAGCGAGCCGAGCTCGCGGACGTCCAGGTTGATCTCGGCGCTGTCGACCTTGGTGATCGACACCTCAGCTGAGAAGGCAGCGGCCCGAATCCGCCAGGCACCGTTGTTGGCTGGGAGCACCGCGTCGGTGACGCCCAAGGTAACGTCCACCGGCGCGGCGTAGCGCCGGGCCGCCAATGCGGCCGGCACATCCACCACCCGTAGCCACAGGTTGTCACTCAGCTTTGGCTGGGTGGCCCGCAGGTCAACCAGGAGGCTGAGCAGTGGGTCATCCAATACCACCAGCCGAATATTCACCTTCGTGGTGAGGTCAATATCGAGCAGTCGTGACCACAATGCGTGCACCGTGGCCGGATCCAGCCCCACGACCTCCCGTACCGAAATGACTCCATTAGGACCGGTCGGGCCCCAGTCGAGCTTGCGACGGAATAAGGCGTAGCCGGTGGGGGTCTGGTCGGTGCTGGCGACCAGGATTCGCACCGATTCGAATCCGTCCCGCAGCGACTCGGGATCATCGGCGAAGAACTCCTGCAGCTGGGTGGTCTCGCGAGTGGCCCACCCGGGACGGCCTGGCGGCAGCGCACCGCTGCGCTGATGCAGGTCAGTGACCAGGGCGAGGTGCTTGGCCGGATCGAACACCTCAAAGGTGACCGCTACTTGTTCGCTTGCCGGGACCGGCCGCAGCGCAGCACCCCTTGGCAGGGCTAGGGAAACCACCTGGCTGGCCAGGCCATAGCCGAAACGGCCATAGATGGCCGGTTCGGAGGCAGTGAGCACCGAGATCGCCTCGCCGCGATCGCGGCAGTCGGCCAGGTGGGTGGCGATCATCGATTTGAGCAGACCTCGCCGACGAAACTCCGGATGGACGCCAACCCAGGTGAGCCCGGCTGCGGGCAGCGTCGCACCCGGCACCGGGAAGCGGCTGAATGCATAGGAGGCGTGCATGGCGGCCAGGGTCTCGCGCTCCACCGAGCGCAGCGCCCGGGCGCGGGACCAGTCCAGGGGAGAGGCCCAGCCAAGTAACTCCTCGATGCTCTGCGGAGTCGGGAAGGCCCAGGTGTCCAGGGTGAGGATGTCGGCAGCCATCGCTTGGGTGACCACGACCTCGCTGAAGCCGTCCGGTGGGGTGAAAGGTTGGGGTAGTTGCGCCATTGGGCCAGTGTGCCAGTTCGCCGCTTTTGCACATCTATGGCGCGATGGGGGAGAATGTTTGGTCGGTACCGGTTCACGCCAGGGCTCATCCAAGCCAAAGCAGGCGACCCGGTATCCGCGAACAGGAGAGACCATGAAGCAAGGCATTCACCCCGAGTACGTGGAGACCCAGGTGACCTGCACCTGTGGCAACACGTTCACCACCCGCAGCACCGCGAAGAACGGCGTGATGCACGCCGAAGTTTGCGCTGCCTGCCACCCGTTCTACACCGGCAAGCAGAAGATTCTCGACACCGGCGGCCGCGTGGCCCGGTTCGAGCGCCGGTACGCCAAAAAAGGCAAGTAGCTTCGCCGACGCCGGGTCCCAGGGTTCACCTGGGGCCCGGCGTTCGTCATTGTTTGCGTCCAGCAGTCCGTTTCCAGCGCCCTTGGGGGAGAGATGTTCGAGGCAGCGGCAGACCTGAAGATCGAGTTCGCCGAGTTGGAGCGCAAGCTCTCCGATCCGGCGATTCACGCTGACCCGGCGGCTTCGCGCAAGGTGGGACGTCGCTACGCCTTGCTCACTCCGATCGTGAAGAACCTGGACGCCCACGCGCAATTGAGCGCTGATCTGGCTGCGTCCAGGGAGTTGGCAGGCGAAGACGCCTCCTTCGCGGTGGAGGCCGAATCGATCGCCGCCGAACTGGCTGTGGTGGAGGAGAAGCTCACCCGGCTGTTGGCCCCGCGCGACCCCAACGACTCGGCTGATGCCCTGATCGAGATCAAATCCGGTGAAGGCGGGGAGGAGTCGGCGCTCTTTGCTGGCGACCTGTTCCACATGTACGCCAAGTACGCCGAGACCCGTGGCTGGAAGATCGAGGTCCTGGATGCCCAGGAGACCGATCTGGGCGGCTACAAGTCGATTACGGCAGCGGTGAAGGCCACCGGGGTGCCGGATCCCGAAAGTGCCCCTTATGGGGTGCTGAAGTTCGAGGGCGGGGTGCATCGGGTGCAGCGAGTGCCGGTCACTGAGTCCCAGGGTCGCGTGCACACCTCGGCAGCCGGGGTGCTGGTGATGCCCGAAGTTGAGGCCACCGAAGTCGGGATCAACGACGATGACCTGCGCATCGATGTGTTCCGGTCCTCGGGTCCTGGCGGCCAAGGCGTCAACACCACCGACTCGGCGGTTCGGATCACGCATCTGCCTACCGGCATCGTGGTGTCGTGTCAGAACGAACGCTCCCAGCTGCAGAACAAGGAGTCGGCGATGCGGATGTTGCGCTCGCGCCTAGTGGCCCGCGCCGAGGAAGAAGCCGAGAGCGCGGCTTCGGCGGCCCGCAAGTCGCAGGTGCGCACCGTGGATCGATCCGAGCGGATCCGCACCTACAACTACCCCGAGAATCGGATCGCCGACCACCGAATCGGGTTCAAGGCCTACAACCTCGATCAGGTGTTGGCTGGCGACCTGTCGGCACTGATTGAGGCCTTGCAGGCTGCTGACCTGGCCGAACGCCTGGGATCGGCCTCAGCGTGATCAACACCTCCGCCCTGGTCACTGAGGGTAGCCAGTTATTGGGTTCGACGGCCGAGGCGCGCACGCTGCTCGCGCACGCCGCCGGGGTGGAGCTGAGCAGGTTGGCGCTGCTGCCTGGGATCGGCGAAGGTGCGGTTTGCGACTACCGGGCTCTGGTGCGTCGGCGCGCCGCCGGTGAGCCGGTGCAGTATTTGACCGGACGCGCCGCCTTTCGCACCGTAGAGGTCGGCGTCGCCCCCGGAGTGTTCATTCCGCGTCCAGAAACCGAAGTGATGACCGGCTGGGCGATCGAGCAAATCCGCAAGTTGCCCAACCCAGTGGTGGTTGAGTTGTGCGCCGGTAGCGGAGCGATCTCGGCAGCGATCGCGGCTGAGGCGCCCGGGGCCGAGCAGTACGCGGTGGAACTGTCGGAGACTGCGACCCGGATGGCGAGCCGGAACCTTGCCGGCAGCGGGGTCGACCTGCGCACCGGTGATATGGCTGATGCTTTCCATGAGTTGAACTCCGGCGTAGATCTCGTGATCGCCAACCCGCCCTACATCCCGCTGGAGGCCTGGGACGGGGTTGCCGTCGACGTCCGCACCCACGAGCCGGAGCTGGCGCTGTTTTCTGGCCTGGACGGACTGGACGCGTTGCGCGTGGTGGCAGGAGTCGCCGCAAGGCTGTTGCGCCCAGGTGGGGTGGTGTGTGCCGAACACGCCGAGGTGCAGGCCGAATCGGTGGTGCAGGTCTTCGCTGACGCCCGCGCGTTCACCAAGATCGCTGATCACCCCGACCTCAATGACCGTCCCCGGTTCGTGACCGCCGTTCGAGCCGCCAACCTGGCAGGATGAGCCCCATGCCGCGCACTCTCGACATCAGCCTCGACCCAGAAGCTGCGATTGAGGCGGCCGCAGCGGCGGTGGCCGACGGCCTTTGTATCGTGCTGCCCACCGACACCGTTTACGGAATCGGTGCCAACGCCTTCAATGGCGACGCTGTGCAGCGGCTGTTGCATGCCAAGCAGCGCGGTCGCGACCTGCCGCCGCCGGTGCTGATCGCCGATCCGCTGGCGCTGCGCACTCTGGCCGAAGAGGTGACTGACGAAATCGAGGCGGTGACCGAGGCCTTCTGGCCCGGCGCCCTGACCATCATCGTCCGGGCTCAGCCCAGCCTGCGTCTGGACCTGGGGGAGCGCGGCCAGACCGTGGCCGTCCGCATCCCTGATCACGATTTCACTCGCGAGTTACTGCGAGCCACCGGGCCACTGGCGGTGAGTAGCGCAAATGTCTCTGGGGAACCGGCCGCCACCACCGCTGCGGAGGCGAAAGCCCAGTTGCGGCGATCAGTGGAGATCTACCTTGACGGCGGTCCGGCCAACGACGCGGCGCCGAGCACGATCCTGGATCTGACCGGTCCGCCGCGGATTCTTCGCCAGGGCCGCATCTCTGCGGCCGCGTTGGCCGAGGTGCTACCCGAGTTGGCGCAGGGCTGAGGATGCGCGTCTATCTGTTGGTGTTATTGGTCGCCGCGGTTGTGACCTACCTGCTCAGTGGGCTGGCCAGACGGTTGGCATTCCGCTACAACGCAGTGGCGATGGTCCGTGATCGCGATGTGCACACCCGGCCGATTCCGTACTTTGGTGGCATCTCGATGTGGTTCGGGCTGACGGCCGCCCTGCTGGTGGCCTCGACTCTGCCCTGGCTGGGTGGGTTCCCGCAGGTCAATCACGATGCCCAGGCCATCTTGCTGGCTGGCGGGTTGATCTGTGCGGTGGGCGTCCTGGACGACATGTTCGAGTTGAACGCCTTGGCCAAAGTGGCCGGGCAGCTCCTAGCGGCCGGAGTGGTGGTGCTGAATGGGGTGAAGATCTACTGGATCCCGCTGCCGGACACGATCATCTCCCTCGATGACGGTTCCTCGATCGTGGTGACTTTGGTGATGATTTTCGTCACGGTCAACGCGATCAACCTCATTGATGGCCTGGACGGCCTGGCCGCCGGGGTAGTGGCAATCGGGGCGAGTGCCTTCTTCATCTACGCCTACTGGTTGAGCTGGGAGCAGGAACTGGTGCGGGCCACCGCAGCCAGCCTGATCACCGTGGCCACCGTGGGTATCGCTTTGGGCTTCCTGCCCTACAACATTCACCCTGCCCGGATGTTCATGGGCGATTCCGGCTCGATGTTGTTGGGCTTCCTGCTGGCCACTTCGACCATCAGTTTGACCGGCCAGCTGGACCCGTCCCGGCTGAACGCATTTGGTCTCGGAGCCTGGGGTGCCTATCTGCCGTTGTTGCTGCCGCTGGCCGCGATGGCGCTACCTTTCGGCGATCTGGTGCTGGCCTACGTCCGACGAACCCTGGCGGGGAAGCTCTGGTATCAGGCCGACAAGCAGCATCTGCACCACCGAATGCTGAATCTGGGTCACAGCCACCGACGCGCGGTGGGTCTGCTGTGGCTGTGGTCGGCGGTGATCGCCTATGGCGTGGTGTTGGTTGGGTTTGCGCCGCCCTGGGTCACGGCAGTGGTCTTAGTGGGGGGACTGGCCTTGGCGGCCTTCCTCACCTGGGGCAAGCGATCGACGAAGGTGAGTGCGGCGGATGACTAGGCGGCAGCCAAAGACGAATCGGGGCCGGGCGTGGTGGCTGCTGGCTGGTGGCGCCATTGGTGGGGTCGCTGCCTGGTCGTTGGCCCTGGTGGGCTTCGGTGCGACGCAGGGAACAGTGGCCCTGGCTTCGGCAGCTCTGGCAGGCGTGACCACCTTGGCCTTCTTCGCGTTGGGGCAACTGGTTCAGGTCAGCTTGGCCGAGGCCGATCCGATGATCTCGATGATGTCAGCGATGTTGTCCTACGTCGTCCGGGTGGGCGGCTTGGTGTTGGTTTCGCTGGTGCTCACTAAGGTATTGCCGGATCTGAACGGCTTGGCAGTGGCCCTGACGGTGATCGCCGTGGCTCTCGGCTGGATCGCTGCGGAGATCTGGGCGTTCACCAGACTGCGCATCCCCGCGTTCGACCCGCCACAAGGCCAGATGCATTAGTAACATCATGGAAATTGGAGCTCTTACGTACTGCTATGGTTCTGCCATCCATGAGTGAGCGCGGTGGTTCAGGCGAGGGCTATCGAGCGTTGAGCATGATGCTTGCAGGCCCCATCTTCTACGGTGGGATCGGCTGGCTGCTTGACTACTGGCTGCACACTTCTTGGTTATTCGTACTGGGGATCATCGTTGGCGTTGCCGCTGGGGTGTACCTGGTAATCGCCCGCTATGGACGCATCGAATGATCGGCCTGACAGAGGAGGTTGCATGCCCGGCCTGATCGGCTTGTTGATCCCGCTGGAGTGGACCGCGTGTACCGCGGACACCGAGCACGAAGGTTTCGCTCCGGGAGTCGCGAGCTTCTGCTCACGCCCGTTGTGGGACGGCGCGCCAGTAGAGATCAACAATCAGTTGTTCCAAGCCGTGATCGGCGCAGTCCTGGTAATCGGGTTCTGGTTGTGGATGGCTCACGGGCACAAGGTGGTTCCGGGTAAGCGTCAGTTCTTCGGGGAGTTGTCCTACAACTTCATCCGCAACGGCATCGCCCGCGACATGCTCGGCCATGAATACCGCAAGTTCTTGCCCTACCTGGTGGCGCTGTTCAGCTTCATCCTGGTGAACAACCTGTTCGGGCAGTTCTTCTTGTTCATGTTCCCAACCTTCTCCAAGATCGGCTACGCCTGGGCGCTGGCCCTGTTGACCTTCGTGGTCTACAACGGCGTTGGCATTCACAAGCACGGCTTCGTCAAGTACCTGAAGAACAACACCATTCCCGCTGGCGTACCGTGGTGGATGTACCCCCTGATCATCCCGCTGGAGTTCTTGTCGAACTTCATCATTCGGCCGATCACGCTGGGGCTGCGACTCTTCGCCAACCTGTTCGGCGGCCACCTCGTGATCCTGGTTTTCGTGGTCGGCGGCACGCTGCTGCTAACCACCACCGAGGAGCTGGCGGGCAAGCCGATTTGGCTGCTGCAAGCCGCTGGCGGCTTCTCGCTGATCTTCAGCTTCGCCCTGTTCGCGCTGGAGCTGTTCGTCTCGGTGATGCAGGCCTACATCTTCACGGTCCTCACCGCACAATACGTCGCCACGGCACTCGCCGATGAGCACTGAGCAACTGATTCGAAACACCTCGAAAGGAAATCACCAATGATCCCATTGGAAATGGTCGGTTCGTTGAACATGGTCGGTTACGGCCTCGCCGCGATCGGCCCGGGCATCGGCATTGGCCTGATCTTCGCCTCGGTTATCCAGGGCACTGCTCGCCAGCCTGAGGCTCGTGGCG
Source organism: Propionicimonas sp. (assembly GCA_013791955.1). Lineage (GTDB taxonomy): Bacteria > Actinomycetota > Actinomycetes > Propionibacteriales > Propionibacteriaceae > Propionicimonas. Next base: position 1,161,483 of record VMSW01000007.1, on the reverse strand, counting down.
CGCTGATGGGTACCGCTTGGATCGGCTTTGCCGTGGTTGAGGCGCTGGCCGTCATCGGTATCGCTCTGGCCTTCGCCATCCAGTGAGGCCTTTGGGTATGTCCCCGCTCGAGCTTGATCTGGGCCCACTGCTGCCGGAACACCTCTCTGAGTTGATCGCGGGCTTCATTCTCTTCCTGATCATCTTCGCGGTGGTCTGGAAGTTCGTGGTGCCCAAGTTCGAAGAGACCTACGCCGAGCGCACCGCCGAGATCGCTGGCGGCATCGAGAAGGCTGAGGCCGCTCAGGCTGAAGCCGCCGCGGCACTGGCGGAGTACAAGGCGCAGTTGGCCGAGGCTCGCAACGAGGCCGCCAAGATCCGCGAGGACGCCAAGGCTCAGGCCGCAGCCACCGCAGCGGAGATCCGCGAACTGGCTCAGGCTGACGCTGAACGCGTAGTCGCCAGCGCCCGGGCCCAGATCCAAGCCGAACGCGCCCAGGTGGTGCAGGAGTTGCGCAGTGAGATCGGTGGCTTGGCCACCCAGCTCGCTGGCCGGATCGTGGGGGAGTCGTTGGAGGATGACGAGCGTGCTCGTCGCACCGTCGACCGCTTCTTGGTCGAACTTGAGTCGCAGCCGCAGGAAACGGCATGAACGCCGCAGCTGAGGCCCGACTGTCTGAGCTAGATCGGGCTACTGATGCCCACAAGCTCAGCACGGGCCTCGCTGAGGAACTGTTCGCGGTGGCCGATTTGCTCACCGGGCACTCCACGCTGCGCAACGCCTTGGCCGACACCACCAGTTCGGACGCTCGGCGGCGCGCAATGGCGGAAGCCGTTTTAGCCAAGCGGGCCGGAAAAGCCACCATCGCTGTGGTCGCTGAGGCGGCAACACTGCGCTGGGGAACCGGTTCCCGGTTGGCCGCGGCAGTTGAACGACAGGGCCTTCGGGTCATGTTCGGGGCTGCGCTGGCCGCTAAGAAGCTTGATTCGGTCGAGGAGGAGTTGTTCCGGTTCAGTCGAGCCGTGGCCGCCGATCCAGACCTGCGGGCAGCACTCGACAACCGCAATGCCCCGGTGATGGTTCGCCAGCAGTTGGTTACCGACTTGCTCGGCAAGAAGGCAGAGCCGATCACCGTTAAGTTGGCCCAGCGTGCCGTCGCCTCCGCGCGTCGCGCGTTTGAGCGGACGCTTGATGAATACCTAAGGCTGGCCGCGGCGACTCGCCAGCGGGCAATCGCCACCGTGACTGTGGCCCGTCCGCTGAGTGAAGAACAGCAGCGGCGGCTTCAGGAGGTGCTGATCGGTAAGTTGGGCCGTTCAGTGAACCTCCAGGTCGTGGTGGATCCCAATGTGCTTGGCGGCGCGCGGGTGAAGGTCGGTGACGAGGTGATCGAGGGCACCGTCGTCGGCAGATTGGCCGCCGCAGAACAACAACTGACCCAGTAAGAATCGAAAGCAGAAGGTGCACAAATGGCCGATCTGACCATCAGCCCCGAAGAAATCCGGGATGCTCTGGACACGTTCGTAGCGAACTTCAACCCCGAGGCTGCCAGCAGCGACGAGGTTGGTGTCGTGGTGACCTCCGGTGACGGCATTGCTCGGGTGGAGGGACTGCCTTCGGCGATGGCCAACGAACTGTTGAAGTTCGAAAATGGCACGCTGGGCATCGCGCTGAACCTGGACGTCCGGGAAATCGGCGTCGTGGTCCTGGGCGACTCCGAGGGCATCGAAGAGGGCGGCGTCGTTCGCCGCACCGGTGAGGTCCTTAGCGTGCCCGTCGGCGACGGCTACCTTGGTCGCGTCGTTGACGCGATGGGTAACCCGATCGACGGCCTCGGTGAGCTCACCGACGTTCCCGAGCGCCGTGAGCTTGAGCTCCAGGCTGCCGGCGTCATGGATCGCCAGAGCGTCAACGAGCCGCTGCAGACCGGCATCAAGGCCATCGACTCGATGACCCCGATCGGCCGTGGCCAGCGTCAGTTGATCATCGGTGACCGCAAGACCGGCAAGACCGCGATCGCTGTCGACACGATCATCAACCAGAAGGCCGCTTGGGCCACCGGTGACCCGAAGAAGCAGGTTCGCTGCATCTACGTGGCGATCGGCCAGAAGGGCTCGACCATCGCGGCCCTGCGCACCAAGCTCGAAGAAGCCGGCGCGATGGAATACACCACCATCGTGCATTCGCCGGCCTCCGATCCGGCTGGCTACAAGTACATCGCGCCCTACACCGGCTCCGCGATCGGCCAGCACTGGATGTATGCCGGCAAGCATGTCCTGATCGTGTTCGACGATCTGACCAAGCAGGCCGAGGCCTACCGCTCGATGTCGCTGCTGCTGCGGCGTCCGCCGGGCCGTGAGGCTTACCCCGGTGACGTCTTCTACCTACACAGCCGGTTGCTGGAGCGCTGCGCGAAGCTGTCCGACGCGCTGGGCGGCGGTTCGATGACCGGCCTGCCGATCATCGAGACCAAGGCCAACGACGTATCGGCCTACATCCCGACCAACGTGATCTCGATCACCGACGGCCAGATCTTCCTGCAGTCCGACCTGTTCAACGCCAACCAGCGTCCGGCCATTGACGTGGGCATCTCGGTGTCCCGCGTGGGCGGCTCTGCTCAGATCAAGGCGATGAAGGGTGTCTCCGGCACGCTGAAGATCGGCCTGGCGCAGTACCGCGACATGGAGGCGTTCGCGATGTTCGCCTCTGACCTGGATGCCGCTTCGCGGCGCCAGCTGGAGCGGGGCGCGCGGCTGGTCGAGTTGCTTCGGCAGCCGCAGTACAGCCCCTACCCGGTGGCTGATCAGGTGATCACCGTCTGGGCTGGCACCACCGGCAAGTTCGATGAGGTTCCGGTCAAGGAGGTGCTGCGGTTCGAGCAGGAGTATCTGGCCTACTTGAAGCACCACACCAAGGTGTTGGAAGTGATCACCGAGACCGGGGTGTTTAGTGACGACACTCAGAAGGCCGCCGAAGACGCCCTGGCAGCTTTCATCGGTCAGTACATCGGCAACGACGGTGTGCCGCTAGTCTCCGGGGACCAGGCTGCGACGGCCATCGCCGAAGAGGACCTGAGCCACGAGCAGATCGTGGTTCAGAAGAAGCGGGGCTGATCAATGGGAGCCAGTCTCCGTGAGCTGCGTCAGCGACGAAAGTCGGTGACGGCCACGAAGAAGATCACCCGGGCGATGGAGCTGATCGCTTCTTCGCGGGTGCTGAAGGCACAGCAGCAGGCCGCCAAGGCACTGCCGTACACCCGGGAGTTGAACCGGGCGGTGTCGGCAGTGGCCACCTACTCGCAACTCGATCACCCGCTGACCCGGCCAGTGTCGAATCCGCGCCGGGTGGCGGTGCTGTTCATCACCTCAGACCGGGGCATGAACGGTGCCTACTCCTCGAACGTGCTGAAGACGGTCTCGCAGATGCGGCAGCGACTTGATGAGCAGGGCATCGAAATGGTGCGCTACGGCGTCGGGCGTAAGGGCATTGCCTATATGACCTACCGGGGCCTTGAGTTGGCTGCACATTGGTCGGGGTTCTCCGATCTCCCTACCTACGATCGCGCTGTCGAGATCTCCGATCGGCTGCTGGAGGACTTCCTCAAGCCTTACGAGGAGGGTGGTGTCGATGAGATCTGGACGGTTTACACCCGGATGCAGTCGATGCTCACCCAGACTCCGCGGGCGCGGCGAATCCTGCCCCTGGAAGTGGTCGAAGGTGTTCGGGAAGTATCCGGGGAGGAGCTTCTTCCGCTTTACGAGTTCGAGCCGAGTCCGGAGGCGGTGCTCGATTCGTTGCTGCCGCTCTACGTGCGCAGCCGGATCTGGTTCTACTTGCTGCAGTCGGCTGCCTCGCAGCTGGCCAGCCAGCAGAAGGCGATGAAGTCGGCCACCGACAACGCTCAGACTCTGATTGAGCGACTGACCCGGGAAGCCAACCAGGCCCGGCAGTCCGAAATCACCCAAGAAATCAGCGAAATCGTCGGCGGTGCCAGCGCACTGGCCGACCTCACCAAAGACGACCACTAGGCAAAGGCAGACCTCGAATGACCGTGACTACCGAAAAGACTGCCGTCCAGGCCACTGGGCGGGTTGCCCGGGTTATCGGCCCGGTGGTGGATGTGGAGTTCGCCGCCGACCAGATGCCCGACATCTACCACGCGCTGCTGATCGACATCACCGATGGGGAGAACACTCGCACCATCACCGCTGAGGTCGCGCTGCACGTCGGCGACAACATCGTCCGCGCGATCTCGCTGAAGCCCACCGACGGTATGCGCCGCGGGTCCAAGGTGACCGACACTGGTGCCCAGATCTCGGTGCCGGTCGGCGACGTCACTAAGGGCCGAGTCTGGAACGTGACCGGCGAGTGCCTGAACGAAGATTTGGTCGCCAATGGCGTCGAGATCAAGGAGCGCTGGCCCATTCACCGCGAGCCGCCGAAGTTTGATGCGCTGGAGCCGAAGACCGAGATGCTCCAGACCGGCATCAAGGTGCTCGACCTGCTCACCCCTTACGTCAAGGGCGGCAAGATCGGCCTGTTCGGTGGCGCTGGCGTGGGCAAGACGGTGCTCATCCAGGAAATGATCTACCGCATCGCCCACAACTTCGGTGGCACCTCGGTGTTTGCCGGTGTGGGGGAGCGCACCCGTGAGGGTAACGACCTGATCGAGGAAATGATCGAGGCCGGCGTTATGAAGGACACCGCCTTGGTGTTCGGCCAGATGGACGAGCCGCCGGGCACCCGGCTGCGGGTGGCGCTGAGCGCCCTGACCATGGCGGAGTACTTCCGTGATGTGCAGAACCAGGACGTGCTGCTGTTCATCGACAACATCTTCCGGTTCACCCAGGCCGGCTCGGAGGTTTCGACCCTGCTGGGCCGGATGCCTTCGGCGGTGGGCTACCAGCCCAACCTGGCCGACGAGATGGGCCAGTTGCAGGAGCGGATCACCTCGACCCGCGGCCACTCGATTACTTCGATGCAGGCGATCTACGTGCCCGCCGACGACTACACCGACCCGGCTCCGGCGACTACGTTCGCCCACCTGGACGCCACCACCGAGTTGAGCCGCGAGATCGCCTCCCGCGGTCTCTACCCGGCCGTGGACCCGTTGTCGAGCTCTTCGCGGATCATGGACCCGCAGTACATCGGCGACGAGCACTACAACACCGCTACTCGGGTGAAGCAGATCTTGCAGCGCAACAAGGAACTTCAGGACATCATCGCCATCCTCGGTGTCGACGAGCTGAGCGAAGAGGACAAGATCATCGTGTCCCGGGCTCGGCGCCTGCAGCAGTTCCTCAGCCAGAACACCTACATGGCGACCAAGTTCACCTCCGTGGTCGGCTCGACCGTGCCGCTGGCCGACACCATCGAGTCGTTTAAGATGATCTGCGACGGCGAGGTTGACCACATCGCCGAGCAGGCCTTCTTCAACGTCGGCGGCCTGGACATGGTCTACGCCAACTGGGATCGCATCCAGAAGGAAGGCTGACGTGTCGGTACTTCGGGTAGAGGTAGTCGCAGCTGAGGGCATCGCCTGGGAGGGCGACGCTCTCAGCGTGATCGCCCGCACCACAGAAGGCGATATCGGCGTGCTGCCGAATCACGAGCCGATGCTGGCCTCGTTGCTGCCGTGTGCGGCCGAGGTACTCACCACCGACGGCAACCGTGAGGTTGTGGTGCTCGATGGTGGGTTCATCTCAGTTGCCGACAATCGGGTCTCGTTGCTCAGCCCCGGGGCTCGAATCGCCGCCGAGATCGATCTGAAGGCCGCCGAGCACGAACTGGTCGCGGCCGAGAAGCGGCTTAATGCTGGCGAGATCGACGACGAGACCAGGCACCACTTCCTGCGCGCGCAGGCTCAAGTGAAGGCTGCTCGAATGGCGCAGGGTCACTGAGTATCGGATAAGTGCCAGTGGAACTGTTGGGGATAGCCGAATGGGCGGCACTGGTTATCGCAGTGGTGCTGCTGGTTCCGGTGCTGTTCCTGGCAACCCGACGCCGCTGGCTCTCTCGTCAAGGTGGGTTGTTCGACTGCAGTTTGCGCTTAACGACGACGACGCCCGGGGCCGGTTGGGTCCTGGGCGTCGCGCGCTATTCCGGGGACAATCTGGAGTGGTTCCGGGTGTTCTCGCCCTCGCTGCGACCGCGGTTCATCTTTCCTCGCTCAATATCGCAGGCTGGCACCCAGCGTGAGCCGGACGCAATCGAAGCCGTCGTGTTGACCAACGAACAGCGGATTATCGGCCTGGACCTGGCGGACGGCCGGTCTTGGGAGTTGGCGATGTCCACCGCCTCGATGACCGGGCTGCTGAGCTGGCTGGAGTCCTCCCCGCCCGGGGCCCGCTACCGCTGAACTGACCGCCTGGTTCTACTCGGGGGTAGCTGGACTGGCTGGCTCGCCGACCGGTTGATCATCGGCCAGCTCCTGGTCGTCAGCGACCTCCAGATCAACGCCGGCCTCTTGGTCAACGCTGGGCTGCGACTCGGGGTCACCGGTAATGGACTCCCGCAGCCGGGCCGCCTTGGGGTTTGGGGCGAGACGGTCTTTGCCTGGCACCCACAGCACCTCGCCAACCTGCTGGCCAGCAACCCGGGCCAGGATGAACAGCAGGTCCGAGAGCCGATTCAGGTAGGCCAACGCCAACAGATTCACCCCACCAGGGCGTTCTTCGGTCGCGGGCTTGTTGCCGTAAATGCTGGCCGCAGCCCACGCCGTCCGCTCAGCGCGGCGGACAACCGTGCGGGCCACCTGAAGCCAAGCAGAGGCGCCCGAGCCCCCCGGCAGGATGAACGACTGGAGTTCGGGTAGACCCTCGGAGAACTCATCGCACCAGCGCTCCAGCCGATCAACATAGGGCTGGATGATCCGCAGCGACTCCTCATCGTCGGCTTTGAGCGGGTTGGAAAGGTCAGCGCCGCAGTCGAAGAGCTCGTTTTGGATGTGCCGCAAGACTTCGGCCACCTCGGTGGGGAGGTCTGGCTGGGCGAGCGCCACCCCGATGATCGAGTTCGCCTCGTCCACGTGCCCGTAGGCCTGAACCCGAGCGTCGGTCTTGGCCGCATCAGAGAAGTCCGAAAGCTTGGTGGTGCCGGCGTCCCCGGTGCGGGTGTAAATGCGCGTGAGCTTGACCATGGCAGCCAATCAACACCGGTGGCGCGAGCGGTGTCAAACCGGGGTCCCGGACGCGGGTTATGGCAGGCTTGGCCGGGTGAATCTGACTAAGACCGCCGTCCTGATCGCGTTGACCATCGTTGCCACCGGCTGCGGCTCCGCGCCTGCTAGCCCATCGGCCTCGAATGCGCCGGGCACCACGACTTGTGTCTACAACGTGGCCGGCACGGCCAGTAGACCGGCGAAGCTACCGCCGACCACTGGGGTTTCGAACAGCGGCACCGTTGACTATGTGCTGACGCTGAACGGGCAGCCGGTGGGTTTGAAGCTACTTCGCGACTCAGCGCCGTGTGCGGTCAACTCGTTCACCTCGTTGGCTGCCCAAGGCTTCTACGACAACACCTCCTGCCACCGCCTGGGCACGCCGGCTGGATTCCAGATGCTGCAATGCGGTGATCCGGAGGCCACCGGCGGCGGCGGGCCGGGTTACCAGTTCGCCGAAGAGCTCAGCGGCACCGAAACCTACCCCGCAGGCACCCTTGCAATGGCGCGCACCTCTCGGCCGGGCACTTCGGGATCGCAGTTCTTTCTGGTGTTTGGTGACACTCAGCTGGACCCCGACTACACCGTCTTCGGCAAGATCGACAGCGACGGGCTGAAGGCACTCACCAAGCTCGCCGCAAACGGTACCGATGACTCTGAGGCGATGGGCGTGGGCAAGCCCAAAACCCCAGCTGTCATTAGCTCGGTGAAGCCGCGCTGAGCTCAGCAAGCGCGGTGATCACTGCTGACGGATTGTCGGCATGCACCCAGTGGCCAGCGTCCGGAATCACCACTTTGTGAACCGAGGGGAAGTATCGCTGCATCAGCGTCAGATCCTCGGCCCGGTAGTAGGGGGAGCGCTCGCCGACCACCCAGGAGGTCGGGTGCTCGAAGGGGACTGGGCCAATCTCGGGCCAGCCGGCCAGCTCGGGTAGCGAGGTGGCCAACAGCTCCAGGTTGGGCTGCCAATGCCAGCCGCCGCGATCCCGCAGATTGGTGAGCAGGAACTGGCGCACCGCCGGGTTCGCCACCGTGGCACTGAGTTGGCGGTCGGCATCGGCCTTGCCGGTCAGCGTGGTCAAGTCGATGCCGCGCATCGCCGTCAGGTAGGGCCCAAAACTGCTCACCTGCCCGGATTCGGTCGGTGAGATGTCCACCACGGCCAGGCCAGCGAACAACTCCGGCCGCCTCAAGGCGCTGATCATCGCGACCTTGCCGCCCATCGAATGGCCTACCAGGATCAGTGGCTTCCCAGCGAGGCGGTGATCAATCTCGGCACAGACTGCCGCGGCCGACTCGGGGTAGCTGAAGGTTGTCGTCCACGGGCTGGCCCCGTGATTGGGCAGGTCGAAGAGCACTGAGCCGTGGCCTAAGGCGGCCAAACCCTGGGCAATCTGGGTCCAATTCCGACCGCGGCCAAACAACCCGTGCAGGAAAGCGAAGCGAACAGGTCCATCCCCGACTGAAGCCGTTGCCAACCCGCTCATGGCCGCTTGCTCCAGCAGGCGGTGTGCCAGTGGCGTCGCTCTTCCACTCCGGAGACTGAGCCGATGCTGGCCTGGCGAGGCCAGGCAACCACGTGGGCGACGCCAGGTGAGACGCTGCGGCTACAGCCCGGGCAGCGGTAGGTCTTAGTGGCCGAATCGGCCGCCATAGCCTGAACCATCCAGGCGCCGTCCTGCTTCTGCTCTGAGCGTGCGAAAGCGCCCACCGTAAGCGGACGCGGCGGGCGCAGGTGCTTTGATGGTCGCTTGGCCATAACTGAAGTCCTATGCCATCGCGCCGCGATGGGCAAGTTGGGCGCGGCGAGGGTAAGTTAGCCGGGTGCGTTTGCTGATAGCCCGTTGCCAGGTCGACTATGCCGGACGACTCACCGCACACCTGCCGATGGCCACCCGCTTGATCATGGTGAAGGCCGACGGTTCGGTTTCTATTCACGCCGATGACCGGGCCTACAAGCCGCTGAACTGGATGAGCGCACCTTGCCGGCTGACGGTGAGCCCGCCACCGGCGGATGTCGAGGCGGTGGTGGCTGCCCAGGAGTCCGGCCTGACCCAGGTCTGGGAAGTGCGCAACAACGACGGGGACACCCTCCAGATCGCCATCGGCGAGGTCTTTCATGACTCCGCCCATGAGCTCGGATTCGACCCCGGGCTGCAAAAGGACGGAGTGGAAGCCCACCTGCAGGCCCTGCTGGCCGAAAATCCGGCGACCTTCGGCGAGGGATGGTGCCTGGTACAACGGGAATACCTGACTCCGATCGGACCGGTGGATCTACTGTTCCGCGACGCCGAGGGAGCCTACGTGGCTGTTGAGGTGAAGCGGCGCGGCGAAATCGACGGTGTGGAGCAGCTGACTCGCTATCTGGACCTGATGAAGGCAGACCCGCTGCTTAACCCAGTGAGGGGAGTGTTCGCCGCTCAGCAGATCAAGCCGCAGGCGCGCACCCTGGCCGGCACCCGGGACATCGACTGCCTACTGGTCGACTACAACGCGCTGCGCGGTCTGGATAACGCCGAGGAACGGCTGTTCTGAGCTGGGACGGTGTCGCCAGCCGGGAGTTTGTCGACAAGTGCCCTTAGCTACTGGCGATCCAGAGTCGGAATCAACACCTCGCGGTAGAGCAGCAACAGCGCGGCCGCAATCGGGATGGCCAGAATGGCCCCCAAAATGCCCAGCAGCAGGCCACCGGAGATGGCCGCGATCATCACCACCACCGCCGGGATCTGTACGGATCTAGCGAAGATTCGCGGCCCGATGAAGTAGGCGTCGACCTGCTGATACACCAGGAAGAAGATCAGCGTGATCAGGCCGGTGGTGGGGCCGAAAGCGAAGGCAACGATCGAGACGATCACCGTTGAGAAGGTGGTGCCGATTAGCGGAACTAGCGCCAACAATCCGACCACTACGGCCAAGGCCAAGGCGAACTGCCCGATCCCAACGATGTTGAGGAAGATGAACGTCACGGTCATCCAGAGCATGGCCACCATGGCGAGTCCGGAGACGTAGCCGCCCACTCTCTTGAACATCTCGTTGGCCAGGTACTTCACTCGCGGCCGGCGGGAGGCCGGAGCCAGCTGATAGATGACCTCTTTGATCGAAGGCAACGCGATCAAAAAGTAGAGAGTCAGGACTGTGGTCACGACCACGCTGAAGACGCTGTTGGCCACCGCCTGCCCGGCGCCGACCAGGCCGCCAAAGAGGCTGGCGATCAGTTCGCCGGAGGTGAGGAACTGAACGGCCTTGGAGATGACGCCGAACTGGGCGTCGAAGGCGGCGATTTGGGGGTTCTGGCGCAAATTCTCCAAGTAGCTCGGAGCCTGGGTCATCAACAAAGTGACCTGTTCAATCACGACCGGAACCAGCGCCCAAGCGGCCAGCCCGACGATGATGATCACGCCGAGAGCGACCAGCACGACCGCCACCCCGCGGCGCAGCCCGCGATCGTGGAGCCAAGCCACCGCGGGGTTCAGCCCAAGGGCCAACGCCATCGAAAGGACCATCAGAATCAAGATGGAGCGAAGTGAGGACAGCGCCAGCACCACCCCGTTGGCAGCCAGTGCGCCAATCGCGAGCAGGAAACCGATCTGGAGCGGATTGCGTTCCAACAGGTTGGTCTTGCGCTCATCAGGCCCGCCGGCACCAGGGTTTAGATCTGGGGGAGTCGGCTGGGTGACCCGCCGCCAACGGCGCAGCCAACTACGACTGCCACCGTCGGCCAGCGGAATGCCCGCCGGCACCGATCCAAGTGAATCGGTGCGCGGCGGCTCGGCCGCTTCCGGCCCGTCCGGAGTTGCGGCCATTGCTGTTACTCCGACTTCTTGCCTAGGAGGGCGGTTTCTTCGCCGTCCGCAGCTTCGGTCGGGGATTCGGAGGTTGCCGGTTCGGCGACTTCGGCTTCGAGATCCTCAGCTGGCGCCAAGGCATCTTTGTCGGGATCGCCGTACTCCACGACGCTCTTGCCGGCCAATGCGGAGAGCTCGTTGAGTTGGGCGAGGATCGCCTTGTGTCGTCCGGCCAACAGGTCGACGCTGGATTCCAGCTTCGCCTTCTTGTCCTCGGCGACCCGGATGGCTGCCGAGTGAACGGTCTTGGCCTCCTTGCGCGCGGCCACCATGATGCTGTCGGCCTCGGCCTCGGCAGCCTGGCGAATCCGCTCGGCCTCGGCGATCACAGCTTCGCGACGCTGATCCCAGGTCTGGGAATCCGACTCAATCTTGGCCTGGAACCCTTCGGCCCGCTCCCGCGCACCCTCGACCAGCGACTCAAGCTTGCCGGCGGCCTCTTCCTGGGCCAGCTTGAGGGAGGCCAGATCGGCTTCCTTCTGCTGGGCCAAAGCAACCTGCTGTTCGGCGTAGTGCCGATCGGCCTCGGCCAGCTTGGCCTCGCACTCGGTGACGTTCTTCTCAGCGATGAGCTTGGCCTGGGCCTGAGCCTCGCCGATGATCTGCTCAGCTTCGCTCTTAGCGGCCTCGCGGATCATCGCGGCCTGATCTTTGACGCCAGACAGATCGGCTGCGTTCTGCTCGCTCAGCTGCTTGCGCAGTTCGGCGAAGCTGTCCGAAGACTTCGCGCGGGTCTCCTCTGCGGCGGAGACAACTTCTTCAGCCTTCCGCTCAGCCTCGATCTCAGCCTGGGCGATGAGTTCCTTGGCCTTGGCCTGCGCGGTGGTCAGCAGTTCGTTGGCCTGTGCCTCGGCCGAACGGAGCATGCCGCGGGCATGGGCGCCAAGCTTGGAGAAGTCGGTGTCGTCGGCCTTTGCCGTGGCCGCCGCGAGCTGCTTCTGCTGCTGGCGAATCTGCGCTTTTGCGCGAGACAACTGGGCCTCTACGTCGCGGACGTAGGCATCAACCGCCCCCTTGTCGTAGCCGCGCAAGGATTGGGGAAAGTTCCCCACTGCCGTTGCGGTCTCGTCAAACAGGTCCAGGCCCGTAGTGTCGTCGTAAGTCACGCTGTCCTCCCTTTCGTCAGGGCGAAATGGTACCGGTCCAGTCCCCCTTTTGGGGACTGGACAGCGGTTCTGATCGGTCAGTGATCGGCTGGTGCCGGCTCCACTATTTCCAGCAGGACGCCGCCGACATCCTTGGGGTGGGCGAAGTTGATTCGCGAGCCGCCAGTACCGGTCTTCGGCTCGGGGAAGAGCAGTCGGACGCCGCGCTCGCGCAGGGTCGCTGAGACCTTGTCCAGGTCGTTGACGCGGTAGCAGAGCTGTTGCATCCCCTGGCCATTTTTGGCGATGAACTTGGCAATGGTGGACTCCTCGTTCAGCGGTGCCAGCAGCTGAATCTGCGCGTTTTGGGAGCCCTGGGTGCCGGTGCCGAGCATCGCTTCTTCGACACCCTGCTCGGCGTTGGTTTCGCGGTGCAACACGCGCCAGCCGAGCACTTCGGTGTGGAACTTGATGGCCTCGTCCAGGTCGGGCACGGCCAGTCCGACGTGGTCGATGCAGACAAACAGATCGTCGTTGTTCATAGGTCCAGCTTTGCACATCTGATCAGGCCAGGACGGCGTCGACCACCAGCTTGGCTTCGGCCTGGACCTGGGCAAGATGATCAGCGCCGCGCAGCGATTCGGCATAGATCTTGTACACGTTTTCAGTGCCGGAGGGGCGGGCGGCGAACCAGGCCGAAGCGGTGGTCACCTTCAACCCGCCAATGGCTGCCCCATTGCCCGGGGCGTGAGTCAGCGTGGCCGTGATCGGTTCACCAGCCAGCGAGGTGGCGGTGACATCTGTTGGGCTGAGTTTGGCCAGCTTCGCCTTCTGCTCCCTGCTGGCTGGCGCGTCCACGCGCGCGTAGCTGGAGGCGCCATGGCGAGCCTCGAGTTCGGCGTACAACTCACTGGGGGAGGAGCCGGTGACCGCCTTGATCTCGCTAGCCAGCAGGGCCAATAGGATGCCGTCCTTGTCGGTGGTCCAGGTGCTGCCGTCCCTGGCCAGGAACGAGGCGCCAGCTGACTCCTCACCGCCGAAACCCAACTCACCGCTGATCAGCCCGGGGACGAACCACTTGAAGCCGACTGGCACCTCCACCAGCTTGCGGCCCAGATCGGTAGCCACCTTGTCGATCAGCGAAGAGGACACCAGGGTCTTGCCGATTCCAGCGGTGGCTCCCCACTGCGGTCGATGGCTAAACAGGTATTGGATCGCGACGGCCAGGTAGGCGTTGGGGTTCATCAGTCCGGCGTCCGGAGTGACGATGCCATGCCGGTCGGAGTCGGCGTCGTTGCCAGTGGAAATGTCGAAGGAGTCGCGATTGGCGATCAGGCTGGCCATTGCGTACGGGCTGGAGCAGTCCATCCGGATCTTGCCGTCCCAGTCCAGGGTCATGAAACGCCAGGTGGGGTCGACGGTCGGGTTGATCACGGTTAGGTCCAAACCAAGGCGCTCAGCGAGGTAACCCCAGTACTGCACCGAAGCACCACCGAGCGGGTCGGCACCGATCTTCACTCCTGCTGCGGCGACGGCGTCCAAATCGATGGCATTGCCCAAGTCGGAGCAGTAAGCGCCGAGATAGTCGAAACGGTCCACATCAGCCGCGGCCCTGACATAGGGCGTGCGCCGGATGGCGGACGGGTCGCGCAGGAGCTCGTTGGCCCGCTCAGCTATCCAGCCGGTGGCATCGGTGTCGGCGGGCCCACCGTTGGGCGGGTTGTATTTGAAGCCACCGTCTCGGGGTGGGTTGTGCGATGGGGTGACCACGATTCCGTCGGCTCGTGGGCCGGAGTGATCCCGGTTGTAGACAATGATCGCCCGCGAGACCGCCGGGGTCGGGGTGAAGTCGTCGTCGCGCTCGGCGCGGATTACCACCCCGTTGGCATGCAGGACCTCGATGGCGGTCCGCCAGGCTGGCGCCGACAGCACGTGGGTGTCCTTGCCGATATACAGCGGGCCGCTGATGCCCTGACCGGCACGGTACTCGACGATCGCCTGGGTGGTGGCGGCAATGTGGGCCTCGTTGAACGCTGCGTCCAGGCTCGAACCGCGGTGTCCGGAGGTGCCAAAGGCGACCTGTTGGTCGGGGTTGTCCGGATCGGGAACCAGGTCGTAGTAGGCGGCGACCACTGCATCAGGATCGATCAGGTCCTCTGGGCGGGCTACCTGCCCGGCGCGTTCATGAGCCATGCAGCTATCTTGCCCTGTGCGCGCCCGCTTTGTCGGTCATGCCAGAATGCCCGTATGAGCTTCAATCCCGCAGGTGCGATGGATCTGTCCGGCATCGTTGCCGCCGCCAAGGCCCCGCCGCCCCCGCCTGGGGCGAGTTATGTGATCGAGGTCGATGCCAAAGGCCTGGAAGCCGTAGTGGCGCTGTCGATGAAGCACCCGGTGGTCCTGGAACTCAACTCGCCCCGGGCTGAGGCCACCGAGATGTCGGTGGCTTTGACCGAGTTGGCCAATGAGGCGCAAGGCGCCTACCTGCTGGCGCGAGTGGATGTGGATGCCGAACCGCAGGTGGCTGCCGCCCTAGGAATCCAGGCGGTGCCTGCGGTGATCGCAGTGGTGGCCGGGCAACTCGCGCCACTGTGGCAAGGCACCCGCAACAAGGCCGACGCCAAGGAATACCTCGATCAGTTGTTGCAGGTGGCCGCGGCCAACGGAGTGGTTGGACGCGCCGAGCCAGCCAGCATTGACGCCGAAGCTGCCCCCGATCCGCGCTTCGCTGCTGCTGACGCCGCGCTCGCCGCTGGTGACTTCGATGCGGCGGTGGTTGAGTTCGACAAGCTGCTCAATAATGCGCCCAATGATGCCGAAGCCAAGGCCGGCCGGGTCCAGGCGGCTCTGCTGGCCCGGGTGACCAAACTCGATCCAGCTCAGGTGCTGGCCGCAGCCCTCGCCTCCGAACAGGACGTGGCGGCCCAACTAGCTGCCGCCGACGTGGAGCTGAGTACCGGGGCTGCCGAGCTTGCCTTCGCCAGGCTGATCCAGTTGATCCGGGTGAGCGCGGGCGAGGATCGCGAGCGGACGCGGCTGCGGCTGCTGGAACTGTTCGAAATCGTTGGTGGCGCCGATCCGGCCGTGCTCAAGGCTCGTCGTGATCTGACCAGCGCGCTGTTCTGAGGTTTGGCCTCAGCTGATCAGCTGCCCGGCTTCGAGGTACAGCGTCTGGCCAGCCGCACGCGCTGAAAGGGCCGCGCGCAGCCGTCCCTGGGCGTAGGGGGCCATCACGGCTTCTGCGGCAGCAGGTTCCAGCCAGTGCACCGCCCGAATCTCGCGACCGTCTGCGTGCAGTGCGTCCGCCTCAGTGAACACGCCACCATCGAAGACCAGCTCGACGGCGTCCTCCCAGCCGAGGTAGGGCGCCAGCCAATCCACCACCAGCAGTCGACCGACCGCCAACGGGAAATCGAGTTCCTCCACGGCTTCGCGGACCAGCCCCTCGCGGGGGCTCTCACCCGGCTCGAGAATGCCGCCAGGTAGCTCGTAATCTGGTTTGAAGGTGGTTTCCAGCGCGCAGACCCGTCCGTCGGCGTCGGTGAGCAGCAGGTGCGCAATCACCCGCTTGCGGGCGGTGACGGTGTTCATCACCGCAGTGAAGGCCTCGCGGCCCTCGACCGAATCGCCGCGCAGGAGTGAGTAGTGGCACTCATCGATGGGGTCCGGGTTGCCCGCCAGCCGCGCCCGCAGCACCCCGTCCAGGCGGAAGCCAGCCCGGTGCAAGGCGCGGCGACGGGGCCAGTCCGGGGCGGCGACGAGCACCTCGAGGCGACGTACGGCCGGATCAGCGAAAGCCAACTCGCAAGCCTGCGCAAGTAACGCGTCGTAGCGCTCTGCTGGCACGTCGGCGGTGAAATCGGCGACGGCCGACCCATCGCGGACGCTCAATGGCAACTGGTCAGCGCTCAATGCTGCTCCGGAGCGTGGGCGAAGTACACCGCGCCAAGCGGCGGCACCACGATGGTGGCGCTGGCCGGCAGCCCGTTCCAGCCCTCAGTGGTCGCGGTCACCTGGCCAAGGTTGCCGAAGTTGTCGGTGCCGTCGTAAACCCCGGCGTCGGAGTTGTAGATCTCCGTCCAGGCGCCGGTGGCCGGCAACCCGATTCGATAGGCCGTCCACGGCTCGGAGGAGAAGTTCACCACTGCGGCCAGGTGGCGGCCTTCAGCGTCAGTGCGAACCCAGGAGAACGTGTTCGCACCAGCATCATCGGCGTTGATCCAGCGGAAGCCGTCCGGAGAAGAATCGAGCTCCCAGAAGGCCGGATGGGCGCGGTAGATCTCGTTTAGGTCCTTGAACATGCGCTGGAGGCCGTGATGGCCCCACAGCTCGCTCACCCACCACTCCAGACTGACGGCTTCGTTGAACTCGCTGCGCTGGCCGAACTCACACCCAGCGAAGATGAGCTTCTTGCCCGGGAAGGCCCACATGAAGGAGTAGAAGGCCCGCAAAGTGGCGAATTGGCGCCACGTGTCCTGGGGCACCTTGTTGATCATCGAGCCCTTGCCGTGCACCACCTCGTCATGGGAGATCGGCAGCACGAAGTTCTCCGAGTGGGCATAGACCATGGCGAAGGTCATGTCGTTGTGGTGGTACTGCCGGTAGATCGGCTCTAAGGCTAGGTAGCGCAGCGAGTCGTTCATCCAGCCCATGTTCCACTTGAAACCGAAGCCGAGGCCGCCTTCGTGGACCGGCTTGGTCACGCCGGGGAACGAGGTCGACTCCTCAGCGATCATCACTACGCCGGGCACCCGCTCGTACAGATGTTTGTTGACGTAGCGCAGGAAGTCGATGGCGTCCAAATTCTCCCGACCGCCGTGGATGTTGGGTACCCATTCACCCTCATTGCGGGAGTAGTCCAGGTAGAGCATGGACGCCACCGCGTCCACCCGCAGCGCATCGATGTGGAACTCAGTCACCCAGTACAACGCGTTGGAGACCAGGAACGACTTCACCTCGTTGCGGCCGTAGTTGAAGATATAGGTGCCCCACTCCTTATGTTCGCCCTGACGGGGATCGGCATGCTCATAGAGCGCGGTGCCGTCGAACCGTCCCAGCGCCCACTCGTCCTTGGGGAAGTGGCCGGGCACCCAATCCAGAATCACGCCGATGCCAGCCTGGTGCAGCCGATCGACGAGGTAGCGGAACTCGTCAGGGCGACCCAGCCTCGATTGGGGGGCGAAGTAGTTGGTGACCTGGTAACCCCAACTCGGCTCGTAAGGGTGTTCGGTGACCGGCATGAACTCCACATGGGTGAATCCCTGCCAGGTGACGTACTCGACCAGCTCATCGGCCAGCTCGAGATAGGTCTTGCCTTTACGCCAGGAGGACAGATGCACCTCGTAGATGCTCATCGGCTCGGCGTGGGGCCGAGTCTGAGCGCGCCGGCTCAGCCACTCTTCATCGCCCCAGACGAATTTGGAGGTGTAGACGATGGAGGAGTTGGCCGGGGCCATTTCGGCGAAGAACGCCACCGGATCGACCTTCTCCCGCCAGGTACCGTCCGCGCCTAGAATGTTGAACTTGTACAAAGTTCCAGCGCCGACGCCCTCGACGAACAGCGCCCAGATTCCGGAGCCGGGCACCAGATGCATCGCATCGCCGGTCCACCAGTTGAAATCGGCATTTAGCCGAACCTCACGGGCGTTCGGCGCCCAAACCGCAAACCGGGTGCCCTGCACCTCGCCTCGGGCATCGTCGAACACGGTCATTTCGTGGGCACCCAATCGACGCCAGCATTCGGTGTCCCCACCGTTGTGGAATCCTTCGAGATCCCAACCGGTCAGCCCGCCTGCGGGGTCGTGTGCCATTGCTACTCCTTGCTTGGGAACCGGGGGCTCGCTGGGGAGCTCGGTTAGTTCATCTTGGACTGCCCTGAGTGGGATGTGGGCCCAAACAGGGCGGTTTCGAAGTTCGTAACGAACTTCATACACGGCCTTGTCCAGCTCGTAGGCGCGCAGTACTTGGATCGGGAGCTGGTCTGATCCAAGGTAAGCAGCTAGGAAAGCCTGCCTGGCCTCGCGACTCCACTGTCGCACCGAGTCGGAATCGGGTGCCTGGTGGGCGCTGCGGGCGTAGTCGAAACTGCGTAGGGCGCCAGCGACATCGCGCCATACCGAATCGGGGCGACGTCGCTCGGCGGCGCTGGTCAACGGCTCGCCCTCAAAATCGATAATCGCCCAGCCACCCGCACGGCGCCGCAGCACCTGGCCGAGGTGAAAGTCGCGATGGATCTGTTGGACGGCAACCTCAGCACCGTCGAGTTGGTCGAAGGTGCCCCGCAAAGCCTCGGCGTAGGGGGCCAACACCGGGGCCTCGGCCAGTGCGCTCGCCAGCCGACGCTGCATCTGGGCGGCGATCTCGGCGCCGGCGGCCACCGTGACCGGGTAGGTCTGCGCCAAGTGCAGGTGCAGTGATCGCAACGCGGTGCCCAGTTCGGCGGCCGCTTCGGTGAAGTCCGCGCCCGCGGCACAGGCACTGGTGGCCAGGCTCCAGCCATCGCCAGCGGCGGGCACCAGCTCGCTCACCATCGCCAAGTCGGTGCCCTGGTGGCTGAGCGTGCCGTAGAGGGCCGGAGTGAGCTGGCTGCCGTTTAGGGCGGCCAGCACTTCGGCGTCCAGATTTGGTCCTGGTTCCAGCCGGCGGAATACCTTCAGCAAGGCGCGGTCGCCGATTAGCAGATTGGAGTTGCTCTGCTCTCCGGAAAACAGTCCCACCTGATCGGAGCTGTTGAACCAGGAGTGGTCAAGCCAGTTCATGCCCGCGGGTGGTTGCTCGACCAGCGCTGCGACGAAAGCAGCTCGGGCTTCGGCATCGGTGGCGATCTCGAACAACTCCACCTCGCCTAGCTCAGGTAGTACCAGGCGTCCGATGGACGGCGCCGACGCCGCCGATCCAACCGGGCGGTAGCCGGCCAGCAGGTGGTAGGTCTCGGTCTGACCGTCGCCGTAGTCGATCACTGCCAACTCAGAGCGCAACGCGGGCCAACTTGGCAAGGCGGTGTACCACGGCAGGGGGGTCAACGAAGCAACCCGGTATTGACGGCCTTTGCCGCCGAACCAGCGGGCCTGCTCTAGATAGGCCCGCCACGCCTCTTCGCCGGACAGTGGGTCACCGTCCCACGACGTGCAGGATGTGCGCAGGGGTGGCCGGGGTGAGCCGGACGAAATTGGACTCACTCCAAGTGAAAGTGGAGCCGGTGAGCTCATCACGCAGTTGCACTGAGCCGGTAGGAATGCCCAGCGCTGGCAGGTCAAGGGAGACTTCAGTCTCCACGGTCTGGTTTGGATTGAGGCTGCAGATCACGATCATGGTGTCGTTACCGTCGGTCTTGGTGAAGGCCAGGACGTCATCGTGCGGGGCGACCAGGAAGCGGAGCTGCCGCAGCTGCTGGAAGGCGGGATGCGCCTTCCGGATCTCATTCAGCCGACCGATCAGCAGGTTCAGATTGGGCTCGGCGGCGAAATCGCGGGGACGGAACTCGTACTTCTCCGAGTCGAGGTATTCCTCTCCGCCAGCACGCAACGGCAGGTGCTCGAAGAGTTCGAAACCGGAGTAGACACCCCAAGCAGGTGAAAGCGTCGCGGCCAGCACTGCCCGGATGGCAAAGGCGGCCGGGTTGCCCGATTGCAGGAAGGTCGGGTTGATGTCTGGGGTGTTGACGAAGAAGTTCGGGCGGAAGAACGAATCGGTCTCGCTGGACAGCTCGTTGAGGTACTCAGTCAACTCCCACTTGGTGTCGCGCCAAGTGAAGTAGGTGTAGCTGGAGTGGAAGCCAACTCGGCCCAGAGCGTGCATCATCTCGGGCTTGGTGAAGGCCTCAGCCAGGAACAGCACCTCCGGATCGAAGTCGCGGATTTGCTTCAGCACCCAGGCCCAGAATTGCACCGGCTTGGTGTGTGGGTTGTCGACTCGGAAGATCTTCACCCCATGCGAGATCCACAGCTTCAGCAGCCGAACCACTTCGCGATAAATCCCGGCCGGGTCGTTGTCGAAGTTGATCGGATAGATGTCCTGGTACTTCTTCGGCGGGTTCTCGGCGTAGGCGATCGTGCCGTCCAGCCGGGTGGTGAACCATTCGGGATGGCCTTGCACCCACGGGTGATCAGGCGAGGCTTGGAGGGCGAAATCCAATGCGACTTCCATGCCCACCGACTTGGCCTTGGCTACGAAGCGGTCGAAGGCGTCCCAATCGCCCAACTCGGGGTGAATCGCGTCATGGCCGCCCTGCGCCGAACCGATCGCCCAAGGTGAGCCGGGGTCACTGGCCTGCGGGGCGAGGGTGTTGTTCGGACCTTTGCGGAAGGCCTTACCGATCGGGTGGATGGGTGGCAGATAGACCACGTCGAACCCCATGGCGGCGACTTCTTCCAGCCGGGCGTGGCAGGAGTCGAAAGTGCCGGAGGTCCACTTCTTGGTGCGCGTGTTGTAGGTGGCGCCGAGCGAGCGGGGGAAAAACTCATACCAGCTGGCAAAGAGCGCGGTCTTCCGGTCGACGAAGAGTTCGAAATCGGCCGTGGGGGAGAGCATCTCCCGGGGGCCGTAGGTCTCCATCGCCGCGACGATGCCACCAGCGGTGGCCACTTCGAGCAGATCAGCTGCGGGGCGCTCTGGCAGCAGCAGCATCGCGGTGGCCCGCAGGATGGCTGCTTGGACGGTCTGCCCAGCCTCCTCGGCCCGCGTCGCGGTGCGTTCCAGCAGTGCGCGTCCCTCCAAACAGACCAGTTCGGTGTCGATGCCGGCCGGCAGTTTGATTTCGGCAGTGTGCAACCAGGTCGCCCAGGGATCCGACCAACCCTCGACGCGGAACTTCCAGGCACCAGGGACGTCGGGGCGGACCCAGGCCTCCCACGGGTCCAGGCCGCGAGGCTCCATCGGGGTCAGGTCGATCCGCTGCTCGGTGCCGTCAGGGGCGGTGAGGATGACTGAGGCGTTGACCGCGTCGTGGCCCTCCCGGAAGACCTTGGCGCGGATCGGAATGAGCTCGCCCACTACGGCTTTCGCCGGATAGGCCCCGCCTTCTACCACCGGGCTGACGGCGCGCACTGGAATGCGACCGAAGCCGCGGGTGATTGCCAGCGTCGGGGATAGATCGAGGATCGGCACGTCCGGAGCCGGGGCCGCTGGATCAGTGGCCGGCACCTCGGTGCGGGTCGTTTTGGCCGGGGGGTCCGTGGCCGCTGGTGGTCCGATCTTCCGGCCGCCCTTGGCCGGAGCTGGACGTTTGCGGGGCGGTCTTTGGTTCGCGCTCACAAGGCCAAACCTAGCGTGTGAGGCACCAGCTTGGGGCGGAGTGGACTCAGCTGGGTACCTGTTGATCGACGGCCACGTCAGCGTCAGGTGAGGGCGGGGATACCGGCACCGGCGCGGCACTGGTACGCACCGCAGCTGAGAGCACCACGATGGTTCGCCCGGGCACTCGGACGGTGGTGCCGGGTATCAGGGGCTTGTGCGGCAGTTCGCCAGGGTCGCCGGTGTGCACCAACACCTGATAGGAGTCCGCCCATGGCGCCCCGGGCAGCGACCACTCCACCGGTTCGGCGCCAGCGTGCAGCAAGACCAGGAACCCTTCGCTGGCGTCGCTGAGATAGAGCCCCAGCGTGCGCCGCCCGTGGTCGTGCCACTGTTCGGTGGTCATTTCGACCCCGGTCTCGGTGAACCAGGCCACTGGGGAGCGACCAAGACGGCGGCCCTCGGCGTCCAACACTTCGCCGTGATGGCGCCAGGCCGTCGGACGCAGCAGTGGGTGCTCGGCGCGTAGTTTGAGCAGCGCCTTGGTGAGATCGAGTTGGCGTTGCCAGCCCTCAGCAATGTTCCAGTTCACCCAACTGAGCGGCGAATCCTGGCAGTAGGCGTTGTTGTTGCCGCCCTGGGTGCGGCCAAACTCGTCACCGGCGGTGATCATCGGAATGCCTGCGCTGAGCAGCATCGTGGCCATCAGGTTGCGGGCGCTGCGTTGGCGGGCCCCGTTGATGCTCGAGTCGTCAGTTTCGCCCTCATACCCGTGATTCCAGGAGCGGTTGTCGTCGGCTCCGTCCCGGTTTCGTTCGGCGTTGGCTTCGTTGTGCTTCAAGTCGTAGGTGGTCAGGTCCCGCATGGTGAAGCCGTCGTGGGAGGTGATGAAGTTCAGTGAGGAAGTCACGGGGCGGCCGGAGTGGTCAAAAATGTCGGAGGAGCCGGAAAGCCGAGTGGCCAGTTCCTGCACGCCGCCGATCGCGCCGCGCCAATAATCTCTGGCGAAGCCGCGGAAACGGTCGTTCCATTCGCTCCACCGAGGACCCCACCGTCCCACCTGGTAGCCGTAGGGACCCATGTCCCAGGGCTCGGCGATCATCACCTTGCCAGCCAACACCGGGTCGGAGTCGATCAGCTTCTTGAAAGCATGCTCCTGGTTGACGTGGTGGTGATCATCGCGGATGAGCGTGGTGGCCAAATCGAAGCGGAAGCCGTCCACCCCCATTTCCCGAACCCAATAGCGCAGTGAATCCAGCACCAGTTTGAGTACACCGGCGTTGGACGTGTCGACGGCATTGCCACAGCCGGTCACGTCGTAGTCGTTGCGTTGATCATCGGTCAAGCGGTAGTAGGCGGCGTGATCCAGGCCGCGGAAGCAGAGGGTAGGGCCCTCATGGCCGCCCTCACCGGTGTGGTTGTACACCACATCAAGGATTACTGCGATGCCAGCCTCATGAAGGGCTGAGACCATCGCCTTGAACTCGGTGACCTGTTCGCCGTTGTTGCCAGCCGAAGAGTAGTGACCGTGGGGTGCGAAAAAGCCGAGGCTGTTGTAGCCCCAGTAGTTCACCAGGCCGCGACCGACGATGAAGGGCTCGGAGACGAAGTGGTGTACCGGCAGCAACTCGATGGCGTTGATGCCGAGTTCGGTGAGGTATTCGATGACCGCCGGGTAAGCCATTCCGGCGTAGGTGCCGCGCAGATGCTCCGGAACCGAAGGGTGGCGATGGGTGAAGCCGCGCACATGGGTCTCGTAAATCACCAGGTCGGCCAGCGGTAACGGGTCTGCCAGCGGCAAGGGCGGGGGCGAATCAGCCACCACCACGCTCAGCGGCACCGAGCCAGCCGAATCGGTCGGGTCAGGTGCGAAGTTCGATTCGGGGGTGTGGTCGGTTAGCGGTCCGGAGTAGTCGACGCCGCCGGTGATCGCCCGGGCGTAGGGGTCCAGCAGCAGCCGGGCTGGGTTGAATCGCAGGCCGGCGGGCGGATCCCAGGGACCGTCGACCCGGAACCCGTAGCGTTGCCCGGCACCGACCCCGGGCACCTGCACCTCCCACACGCCCTCAGCACTTCGGGTCATGTCCACGTTGGACTGTTGGCCGACTTCGTCGACCAACGCCAGTTCAACCCGACTGGCGCGTGGCACCCACAGCGCGAATTCGGTACCACCGTCGGTGGCGCGAGCACCAAGGACGGTTTCGTCAGCCGGATGCGGCTCGACTGGCGCGTTCATTTAGGGCCTTCGGTCGGTGGAGTGTGACCTAGTGTGGACCATTGAAGCACCGGGCCTAAACTCCGCCGGTGGTTTTCCCCGCCGTTTGAGCCGCTCAGGAGCTGCCGAAATCATGACCGCAAGGAGCTATCTGGACCACGCGGCGAGCTCCCCGATGCCTGCTGAAGTGCTGGCCGAGCTGGTCGAAGCCATGGGTCAGGCAGGCAATCCGAGCTCGCTGCATCAATCGGGTCGGACGGCACGGCGGCTGCTGGAAGAAGCCCGGGAATCATTGGCCGTCTCGGTTGGTGCCCGTCCCGATGAGCTGGTGTTCACCTCCGGCGGTACCGAAGCCAACAACTTGGCGCTGCTCGGCGCGCCGCGTCCAGGCCGTAGCCAGGTGGCGATCTCGGCAATCGAGCATCCTTCGGTTGCTGGAGTCCGTGAACGCGGCGACCAGGTGCAGTTGCTCCCGGTGGACGCCGACGGGTTCCTGGTCACCGCGGAGCTGGCCGAGCTAATCGGTGCCCAAACCGCGCTGGTTTCGGTGATGTGGGTGAACAACGAAACCGGGGTCATTGAGCCGGTGGCCAAGGCCGCTGATTTGGCGCATGCCGTTGGGGCTTGGGCCCACAGCGATGCCGTGCAGGCCTTCGGTCATCTGGTGATCGACTTCGCCGCGAGTGGGCTCGATCTGCTTAGCCTCAGCGCCCACAAACTCGGTGGCCCGGTGGGTATCGGCGCGCTGGTGGTGCGCCGCGGCATCCAGCTGCGGCCGTCCGGTTTCGGTGGGGGGCAGGAAGCAAAGCTGCGCTCGGGCACGGTCCCGGTTGCGTTGGCGGTCGGCTTTGCGGCGGCCGCGCGCCTGGCGGCGGTCAGGCAAGCCGAAGAACAGCAGCGTTTGGCCGAGTTGAAGCAGCAGTTGGTCGCTGGCGTGCTTGCCCGGATCGATCAGGTTCGGGTGAACTCACCGGCACTGGCGAGTCCGGCCATCGTGAACCTGACTTTCGCCGGTGCCCGCGCCGATGACGTTCTGCTATTGCTCGATGCGGCCGGGATCGACGCTTCCACCGGGTCGGCCTGCACCGCCGGGATGCACCAACCCAGCGAGGTATTGCTGGCGATGGGACGTAGCCTGGCTGATGCCGGTTCCAGCCTGCGCTTCTCTTTCGGTCCGTCCACTTCGGCGGCTGAGATCGAGCGGGCGTTGGCAGTGTTGCCGACAGCGGTGGCTAAGGCGCGAGCTGCTGCCTGAACTAGACTCCTAGGGCTCAGTAGGAGGTTGGATGCGCATCTTGGCAGCGATGTCGGGCGGGGTTGACTCCGCGGTGGCTACCGCGCGCCTGGTTGAGGCTGGCCACGATGTGACCGGCGTACATCTGGCCTTGTCGCGCAACCCGGAGCTATATCGCAGCGGCTCACGTGGCTGCTGTTCGATCGCCGATGCGAACGACGCGCGCCGCGCCGCGGACGTGCTGGGTATTCCGTTCTACGTTTGGGACTTCTCCGAGCGCTTCGCTGCCGACGTGGTGGCCGACTTCGTGGCCGAGTACGCCGCCGGGCGGACCCCGAACCCCTGCCTGCGCTGCAACGAGAAGATCAAGTTCGCTGCCGTGCTCGAACGTGGGGTGGCGCTGGGCTTCGACGCGGTGGCCACCGGCCACTACGCCCGGCTGGACCGAACCGATGAGGACCCCTCGCTGTATCGCGCAGCCGAGCCGGCCAAGGATCAGTCCTATGTGCTGGGGGTGTTGACCGCGGCGCAACTGGCCCGGTGTGAGTTCCCGCTTGGCGAGGTGCAATCGAAGACCGAACTGCGGGCAGAGGCAGCTGAGCGAGGCCTACTGGTGGCCGACAAGCCCGACAGCCACGACATCTGCTTCATCCCCACCGGTGACACTGCGGGGTTCCTCAATGATCGGCTGGGCGAGCGGGTCGGTGACATCGTCAACGAAGCCGATGAGGTGGTCGGTGCCCATCGCGGCTACCACCAGTTCACCGTTGGCCAGCGGCACGGCCTCCACCTCTCCGTGCCCGCCGGTGACGGGCGTCCCCGCTATGTGCTGGGCCTGGACCCGGTGGCCAACACCGTCACCGTCGGGCCGAAGTCGTCCTTGGTGGTACGCACCATCACCGGTATTCGACCCACCTGGACCGAGCGGCCGCAAACTGGAAGCTGGCGGGGCCTGGTGCAGGTGCGGGCCCACGGCGAGGCGATGCCAGCGACGATTTCGGTGGTGGCCGATCAACTCGAAATCGCCCTCGATGAGCCGGCCTTCGGCATCGCTCCCGGCCAAGCTGCGGTTCACTACGACGGCGATCGGGTGGTCGGTGCAGCCACCATCGCCGCGACGAACAGCTGATGGTGGCCTTCACCGGGATCGGCTCGCTGCCAGGAGACGATTTCGCCAGCGCCGTGCGGATGACCTTCGAGAAGCTGCCCGACTTTCCCTACTTGCCTGAGCTACCCGCTCGCGGCCCTTGGTCGGCGATGATCGGACGGGGTCTCGGGCTGCCCTCGGGGCTGGCTGCGGACCATCAAGGCGGTGAATGGCGCCTGGCTGATGCTCCGGGCATCGATCAGCGCCGGGCCAGGGCGTGCTGGCGCGATGACTTGGATCAGCTGGAAGACAACGCTGCGGGCTTCACTGGGCGGTTCAAGGTCGCGGTGACCGGGCCCTGGACCTTGGCAGCCAACCTGGGGGTGGCGCACACCGGCAGGGTGTTGGCCGACTTGGGCGCTCGGCGTGACCTGGCCCAGTCGCTGGCCGAGAGCGTGGGGGAGCTGCTTTTCGACCTGCGACGACGGCTGCCGGGGGCCGTATTGGTGCTGCAGATAGACGAACCGTCGCTGCCGTCGGTGGCCGCCGGTGCGGTGCCAACTCCGGGTGGGTTCTTCCGACATCGCGCGATAGACCTACCCGAGATCAGTGCCGCGCTGGGTTGGGTCAGCGCTGCCGCCCGTCCGGTGACTGACGAAGTGATCCTGCACAGTTGTGCGCCCTGGATCGGCCCAGGCAAGGTTTGGCCCCTGGCGAATCTGCTCGGCGAGCGCGGCGCGGGCCTGTCGGGGGTGAGTCTGGATGTGGACACCCTGAGCGGGGACGGGCTGGACGCGCTCGGAGGCGCAGCAGATGCCGGCGCTCAGCTGTATTTGGGCGTATTGCCGACCAGGGTGGCGCCGTTGAGCGCGGATCGACTCACTGACCGGACGCTGCGCCTGGTTGAGCGGTTAGGGAATCCGCCAGCGTCGGCGCTCACCCTTACCCCGGCCTGTGGGCTGTCGAGTTGGAGCCCGGCCCAGGTGTTGGCCGGGTTTGCGGCGTTGCGTTCGACTGCCGGTCGACTGGCCGACGAGCTAGGCCAGCGCTAGGCGTCTGGCCGCCCGGTTCGTAGGAACAGTGCTGCTGGGGACTGTCGGCTCGGCGCGCTAGATTTCGGGCCATGGACTTCGCTGCAGCCGCCCATCGCCATGCCGAGTTGAGCGACCAGATCATCGAGCATCGGCAGCGCTACTACGATGCCGATGCGCCGGTGGTTTCCGACGCGGAGTTCGATGCGTTGATGCGGGAGTTGCAGGCTTTGGAGGCCGAGCATCCAAGCTTGCAGACGCCCGAAAGCCCCTCCCAGCAGGTCGGTGGTGCGGCCAGTGCGACTTTCGCGCCGGTGACCCACTTGGTGCCGCTGATGAGTCTGGACAATGTGTTTTCGGCAGAGGAACTCGACCATTGGCTGGCCCGGGCCGAAGCCCTGGCCGGCACCGACCTGGCGGCGAGCGGCTACCTGTGCGAGCTGAAGATCGACGGGCTGGCCCTCGATCTGGTCTACCGACACGGACGCCTGGTGAGCGGGGCCACCCGTGGGGACGGCGTGGTGGGTGAAGACGTGACTGCCAACGTTCGGATGATTAGGACCATCCCAGCCCAGTTGCAGGCGGCCCAGGTGCCGGAGGTGGTGGAGGTCCGCGGCGAGGTGTTCATGCGCACCGAGGACTTCGCCGAGTTGAATGCGGGGTTGGTGGCAGCAGGCAAGGCGCCATTCGCCAACCCGCGTAACTCTGCAGCGGGGTCGATGCGACAGAAGGATCCGTTGGTGACTGCGCAGCGCCGGCTCGACTTTCTGGTGCATGGCATCGGTGAGTTCACCGGTGATCGGTTGGCCCGGCAGTCTGAGGGCTATGAGCGGCTGAAAGCCTGGGGTCTGCCCACCTCGCCGCACTATCGAATCTGTCACAGTGCCGATGAGGTGCGTGAGTTCGTTGCCTATTTTGGCGAACACCGGCACTCGGTTGCCCACGACATCGACGGGGTGGTCATCAAGGTTGACGATCGGGGGTTGCAGGCCGAAATGGGCAACACCTCCCGGGCGCCGCGGTGGGCTATCGCCTACAAGTATCCGCCGGAGGAAGTCACCACCAGGCTGATCGATATTCGGGTAAATGTCGGTCGTACGGGACGGGTGACGCCGTATGCGGTGATGGAACCCGTGCTGGTGGCCGGCTCAACGGTGGAGATGGCCACCTTGCACAACGCCGCTGAGGTGAAGCGCAAGGGCGTTCTGATCGGCGACGTGGTCGTGCTGCGTAAGGCCGGCGATGTGATTCCGGAGGTGCTCGGCCCGGTGGTCGAGCTGCGCGATGGTACTCAGCGGGTTTTCGTGATGCCGACCCTTTGCCCGGCCTGTGGCAGTCAACTGCGTCCAGAGCGGGAAGGCGATGCCGACCTCCGCTGTCCGAATCGGCGGTCCTGCCCGGCCCAGTTAAGGGAGCGGCTGTTCCACCTGGCCTCCCGGCAGGGGCTCGACATTGAGGTGCTGGGGGAGAAGGCCGCCGATGCGCTACTCAGCGCTGGGCTGTTGACCGATGAGGGCGACCTGTTCGACCTGAGCGCTGAAGCGCTGGTTGCGGCCGGGGTCTTCACCAACGCCGACGGCGCACTCTCGGCAAACGGAACGAAGCTGCTGGCCAATCTGGAGGCTGCGAAGACCCGCCCGTTCAGCCGTTTCCTGGTGGCGCTGTCGATCCGGCATGTCGGCAAAGGCACCGCGCCGGACGTGGCCAGGGCCTTCGGCAGCATCGATGCCCTGGCCGCGGCTAGCGTCGAAGAGCTGGGCGCGGTGGCCGGGATCGGCCCAACTCTGGCGGCTTCGATCACCGAGTGGTTCACCGTCGATTGGCATCGCGCGATCGTGGAAAAGTGGCGTGCTGCTGGCTGCGTAATGGCCGACGAGCCAGCAGTGGCTCCCGGTGACCAACTCGAACAAACCCTGGCTGGGTTGACCGTAGTGGTGACTGGGTCAGTACCTGGTTACAGCCGCGATGGGGCGACCGCTGCGGTAGTGGCCAGGGGGGCGAAGTCGGCCGGTTCGGTCTCCAAACGCACTGACTTCGTGGTGGTAGGTGAGGGCGCCGGGTCCAAACAGAGCAAAGCGCTTGCTTTGGGGGTGCCGATCATTGAGGCAGACCGCTTCGAGGAGTTCCTCGCCGGTGGCCCGGCTGCGGTGGCCGGGTAGGATCGCGACGTGCCTGAAGGTCTGAACTCGAATCTGAACCTAAACGAGGGCGCACCGCCAAGGGTGCGTCCGGCGATGGGTGAATGGGGGCCGACCGAGGTACCCAACACCCGCACCAAGAAACGGCATCGCTGGTTCGCCATCGCTGGCTTAGTGGTGGTCCTGGCCGTCGTGGTCACCTACGGCTACTACATGTGGACATTGCTGCGCTGAGCTGCGCCAGGCCTAGAGGGCGAGTGCAGCCAGGTGCCGCAGGCGGGCCAACTCCGACTTGATGAACTCCGGGCCACCGCGGCGGGCGAGCACAATGGCAGCGTCGCGTCGCATCGGGGCCACGGCGATCAGCGTTTCGCTCCAGCCAGGAATCCAGCCGTCGGGCAGTTCGTCCGAACGCAGTTCATGTAGCGGGCCGAGCGCGGCCACTCCGGCCACATCGAGGTCGGGAGCCATCTCTGAGCGGGCGAGTACCTCGCCGCTTTGCCGATCGACCAAGATCGCCCACGACACCCGGAAAACTGCGGGCGCCTGGTTGGTCAGGATATCCTCAGCGCGGTCTGGCTCCTCAGTCATCGCGGTGAGCACGTCGACATCAGCCTGCAGGCCCCAAGCCTCTGGGTAATGCGAGACCCAGACCACTTCAACGCCGGGCTCAGATTCACAGGCGGTGATCAGCGCATCAGCTGCCACGCCGGTGGGCAGTTCCACCATGAAGTCGTCGATGGCGTAGCCCTCGTACTTCTCCACGATCTCTACCGCCATGATGTCGGCCTGGGCTTGACCCATCGCAGTGGCCACCGCGCCTAGGGAGCCGGGGCGATCTGGGAGGGCAACTCGTACGAGGAACACCCGCACAGTGTGGCCTATTGGTGTTACGAGTGGGTCAAAGCACACCGGTAGAGTGAGACACCGGCCCGGGCGGACGCCCGCGCGCCCGCGATCGTTTGCAGGAGTTCACCTTGGCTTTGACGGCGAAAGAGGTAGCCAGACTGGGCGAGTTGGCCCGGATCCGGCTAACTGATTCCGAATTAGAACAGCTCGCCCCACAGCTGGACGTGATCCTGACGGCGGTGGCCAGAGTGTCAGAGGTGGCTGCAACTGACGTGCCGCCGACTTCGCATGCCATGGCGCTGATCAATGTCTTCCGCGAGGACGTGGTGCAACCGTCGCTGACGCCTGAGGCCGTCCTGGCTGGGGCACCGTCGGTGGGAGACGGAAGATTCCGAGTGCCGCGAATCCTCGGGGAGGAAGCATGAGCGACCTGCTGCGCACCGATGCCGCCGAGCTCAGCGGGCTGCTGGCCGAAAAACAACTCAGCGCGCGCGAGTTGACCCAGGCGAGTCTGGAGCAGATCGAGCGGGTGGATTCGGCAGTGAAGGCCTTCCTGCATGTCGATGCTGCCCGGGCGCTCGCAAGCGCGGAGGCGATTGATGCCCGCCGGATGGCCGGTGAGGAACTCGGCCCGTTAGCTGGCATTCCGCTGGCGATGAAGGACATCTTCACCATGACTGGCGCTCCAACCACCTGCGGGTCGCGAATCCTGGAAGGTTGGGTGCCGCCCTACAACTCCACCATTACCGACAAGGTGTTGGCGGCTGGCATCGTGGTGCTCGGCAAGACCAACATGGACGAGTTCGCGATGGGCTCATCAACAGAGAACTCCGGCTACTTCACCACCCACAACCCTTGGGACCTCGACCGGATTCCGGGCGGCTCGGGCGGCGGCTCGGCGGCAGCCTTGGCCGCTTTCGAGGCTCCGTTGGCCCTTGGCACCGATACCGGCGGCTCGATTCGGCAGCCAGCTGCGGTCACGGCCACTGTCGGGGTGAAGCCGACTTACGGCGCCACCTCCCGCTATGGCGTGGTGGCGATGGCTTCGAGCCTGGACACTCCCGGGCCGTGCGCACGCACGGTGCTGGATGCGGCGTTGCTGCACCAGGTGATTGCCGGGTGGGATCCTCGGGATTCGACCTCCATCAACGCCGCGGTGCCCGACGTGGTGGCTGCTGCCAAGCACGCTGAGGTGAAGGGACTCAAGATCGCGGTGGTCCGCGAACTCGGCGGTGACGGCTATGCCCCCGGCGTGCTGCAGCGGTTCAACGAAGCATTGGCGGTGCTGGCCGAGCTTGGCGCCGAAATCACTGAGGTCTCCTGCCCCAACTTCGACTATGCGCTGAGCGCGTACTACCTGATCATGCCCAGTGAGGTCAGCTCCAACCTGGCCCGCTTCGATGCCATGCGATATGGCCTGCGGGTCGGCGATGACGGGGTGAACAGCGTTGAAGACGTGATGAACCTGACCCGTGGTGCCGGATTCGGGGCCGAAGTGAAACGCCGGATCATCATCGGCACCTACGCCCTGTCCTCGGGCTACTACGACGCCTATTACGGCTCGGCCCAGAAGGTTCGGACGCTGATCACCCAGGATTTCGACGCCGCGTTCGCCAGTGCCGACGTGCTCGTCTCGCCAACCACCCCGACCACCGCATTCAAGATCGGGGAACGGGTTGACGACCCGCTGGCGATGTATAAGGCCGATCTGTGTACGATCCCGTCCAACTTGGCCGGGAACTGCGCTATCTCAGTGCCGGTCGGCCTCAGCCCAGACGACGGATTACCGGTGGGTTTTCAGATTATGGCCCCCGCCATGGCCGACGATCGGCTCTATCGAGTCGGCGCTGCGCTGGAGCAGGCCTTGACTGATCGCTGGGGCGGGCGACTGCTCGATCAACTGGTCGCTTCGCCGGCCGGTGCCTACCTGAACGGGGGTGCGCGATGAGCGTGGAGCTAATGGAATTCGAGGAGGCGATGGCCACCTTCGACCCAGTGCTGGGATTGGAGGTGCACGTTGAGTTGAACACCGCGACCAAGATGTTTTGCGGCTGCGCCAATCAGTTCGGCGATGTGCCTAACTCCAACACCTGCCCGGTTTGCCTTGGCTTGCCAGGCTCGTTGCCGGTGGTCAACGGCAAGGCGATTGAGTCGGCGATCCGGATCGGGTTGGCACTCGGTTGTGACATCGCGGGGTGGTGCCGCTTCGCGCGGAAGAACTACTTCTACCCGGACATGACCAAGGACTTCCAGACCTCCCAGTACGACGAGCCGATCGCCTTCAACGGGCTGGTCGAGCTCGAAGTCGACGGCGAGATCTTCGCCATCGAGATCGAGCGGGCCCACATGGAGGAGGACGCCGGCAAGCTCGTCCACGCTGGCGGTTCGACCGGACGGATCGGCGATGCCGAGTACTCGCTGGTTGACTACAACCGGGCTGGCACGCCGCTGATCGAGATCGTCACCAGGCCGATTCGGGGCACCGGCGCCAAAGCGCCAGCAGTGGCCAAGGCCTATGTGTCCTATTTGCGCGACCTGATGCGCGCCCTTGGAGTTTCCGACGTCCGGATGGAGCAGGGATCGTTGCGCTGCGATGCCAACGTCTCTTTGATGCCCAAGGGCGAGACCGAACTCGGTCTGCGCACCGAAACCAAGAACGTCAACTCGCTGCGCAGCATCGAAAACGCCCTCTACTACGAGATTCGCCGACAGGCCGCGCTCCTGGCCGCTGGCGGCAAGGTGCATCAGGAAACCCGGCACTGGCACGAGGAGGGCTACACCACTGCGGGACGTTCCAAGGAAGAGGCCGAGGACTACCGCTACTTCCCCGAGCCGGATTTGGTGCCAGTGGCGCCGAGTTCGGAATGGGTGGAGCAGTTGCGTGCCACCCTGCCTGAGGTGCCGGCGGTGAAGCGCAAACGGCTGCAGGCGGCGTGGGGCTTTGCCGATCAGGAGTTCGCTGACATCGTCAATGCCGACGCCCTGGAGCTGATCCAGGAGACGGTCGCCGCCGGGGCCTTGCCGTCCTCGGCTCGCAAGTGGTGGCTGACCGAGTTGGCGCGCCGGGCCAACGAAGCCGGGGTCGAGCTTGCTCAACTGCCAATCACTCCGGGTCAAGTGGCCGCGCTTCAGGAGTTGGTCGACGCTGGCACCCTCAACGACAAGTTGGCTCGCCAGGTGATTGACGGCGTCCTGGCCGGGGAAGGTGACCCGGCCGCAGTCGTGGCCGGTCGTGGCTTGGCAGTTGTCTCCGACGATGGCGCCTTGGCGGCAGCAGTTGATCGCGCGATTCAGGCCAATCCGGATGTCGCTGCGAAGATCGGCGAAGGCAAGGTCGCTGCGGCTGGCGCCCTGATCGGTGCGGTGATGAAGGAGATGCGCGGCCAGGCCGATGCCGCCCGTGTTCGTGAACTGATCCTGGCCCGACTTGGCTGATCGCCAGCCCGGGCCCTCACCACTCGACGAATCGCCGGGAGGCTCGGTGGAGCCTGCCCCCAGAATCGACGCAGCGACCCGGAGGGTGTTGTGGTGGCTGGTGGTTCCGGTGTTGGCCTTGCACCTGCTGGCCCTATACCTGCCGGGCAACCCGGCGACTCCCGACCCGCTCTATGTCGACAAGGTGGTCCACGCCGCACTGTTCGGTATCCCAGTGTGGGTGCTGGGTCGGCTGACTGGACGCGGCTGGCTGATCGCAGCGGTCTTCGCCGTCCACGCCGTCTTCAGTGAGTTGGCCCAGAAGTGGTGGATCCCCAATCGCAGCGGAGACGTCTACGACGGTCTGGCCGATCTGGTGGGCATCGGCATCGCCGTGTGGTGGCTGCATCGCACCCGGGACGACGGGTAGCGGTTTGCCGAACAGTTCTGCGCTAGACCAGCTTTCCCCAGCCTTCCCCGGCCGCGCCGCTTGGGGCACGGCTGCGCGCCTACGCGCCTGGCAGGTGGCTGCGCTGCGCCGCTACCGCGAGCTCGATCCGCCCGACTTCCTGGCCGTGGCCACCCCCGGTGCGGGCAAGACCACCTTCGCGCTGCGAGTTGCGACCGAACTGCTCGCGCAGCGACGAATCGAGCAGGTGATCGTGGTCACCCCTACTGAGCACCTCAAGGTGCAGTGGGCCGAGGCCGCAGCAAAGGTGGGTCTGCACCTCGACCCTGGTTTAGGCAGTGCCAAGCGGGGTCGCAGCAAGCAATTTCACGGCCAAGCAGTGACCTATGCCGGGGTGGCGGCAGCCACGCACAGCTACGAAGCCCGGACAGTGGCCGCCAAGACGCTGGTGATCTTCGATGAGATCCACCATGCCGGCGACGCGCGCAGCTGGGGCGAGGCGATCGAGCAGGCGTTCTGCCTGGCCACCAGGCGCTTGGCGCTCACCGGCACTCCTTTCCGCAGCGACACCAACAAGATCCCTTTCGTGAGATACCTCGATACCGGGGACGGAGTGCGTCGCTCCGAGGCTGACTACGTCTACGGCTACGCCGAGGCGCTGCGCGACCAGGTGGTGCGTCCGGTGGTCTTCCTGGCTTACGGCGGCGGGATGCGCTGGCGCACTCGGGCCGGGGACGAACTGGCCGCCAACCTCGGTGAGCCGCTGACCAAAGACGTCACCGCCCAAGCGTGGCGCACAGCTCTTGATCCGGCGGGGGAGTGGATTCATTCGGTGCTGCGGGCCGCCGATCAGCGTCTTAGTGAGGTGCGTCGCCACATTCCCGACGCCGGCGGGCTGGTGATCGCCAGCGATCAAAGACAGGCCCGCGCATATGCGCGGGCGCTGGAGAAGATCTGTGAGCAGCGACCGACCGTGGTGCTCAGTGATGACACTGGGGCCAGCCGTCGGATCGAGAAGTTCGCCCAAAGTGAGGACCGCTGGATGGTGGCGGTGCGCATGGTCTCCGAAGGTGTGGACGTACCCCGGCTGGCGGTCGGGGTGTATGCCACGGCGACCTCGACTCCGCTCTTCTTCGCGCAAGCAGTGGGGCGCTTCGTCCGCAGCCGGCGACGCGGTGAGTTGGCCAGCATCTTTCTGCCCACGGTGCCGATCCTGCTAGCGCACGCCAGCACCCTGGAGAAGCAGCGCGATCATGTGCTCGGCAAACCGCCAGCCACTGACGGCGACCTATGGGCACCAGAGGAGGCACTGCTGGCCGAGGCGAACCGGCAGCGCAAATTGGTGGAGTTTGAAGGCGAACAAGAAACACTGGAGGCAATCGCAGCCTTCGACCATGTGCTTTTCGACGCGCGGGCCTACGGGCTGCAGACCGAGGCGTCCAGTGCCGAGGAAGCCGAATACCTCGGCCTGCCTGGCCTGCTAGAGCCCGATCAGGTGAGCGCATTGTTGGCTGAACGGCAACGCCGCCAGCTGGCCCGCCGCGACCGGCAGTCCCGTCGGGACAAGGAACCGGCCGAGGTGAGCCTGTTCCGGGCGCTGGAGGGCCGACGCAAGGAACTCAACAGCCTGGTCTCCCAGGTAGCCCGCTCCCGCGGAGTGCCGCACAGCCACGTGCATGCTGGCTTGCGTCGCGAGGTCGGCGGGCCACCCCTGGCCCAGGCCACCACCGAACAGGTGGAGGCCAGGATCAAGGCGGCTCGGCGTTGGCTGGAAAGCGCTTAGCCGCGCCGCAACGCCGATAGTGGCCCGCCGGTTTCCCGACGGGCCACTATCGCGGTTGCTGCTGATCGATCAGATCACTCGGGCCGACAGCACCCCATGGATGCTCTTGATCTTGGGGACCAGGCTGGCCGGCACTTCGCCGTCGACGTCCACCAGGGTGTAGGCCAACTCGCCGCGCGACTTGTTGAGTAGGTCGGAGATGTTGAGCCCGGCATCGGCCAGCAGAGTGGAAATCTGGCCGACCATGTTGGGCACATTGCTATTGGCGATAGCCAAGCGCTGGGTGCCAGCGACCCGGGCCAGTTCGGCTTCGGGAAAGTTCACCGAGTTCTTGATCGTGCCATCCTCAAGGTAGGCCTTGAGCTCCTCGGCGGCCATATAGGCGCAGTTTTCTTCGGCTTCGTTGGTGGAGGCGCCCAGATGGGGCAGGGTGACCACATTCGGCCGCTTGTTCAGCTCTGGGGTGGGGAAATCGCACACATACCCACGCAGGC
Source organism: Propionicimonas sp. (assembly GCA_013791955.1). Classification (GTDB taxonomy): domain Bacteria; phylum Actinomycetota; class Actinomycetes; order Propionibacteriales; family Propionibacteriaceae; genus Propionicimonas. The sequence continues at coordinate 1,125,529 of VMSW01000007.1, read as the reverse complement.
TGCCGCTCTCCAAAGCCTCGACCACCGCCGCGCCATCAACAATCGGGCCGCGGGCGAAGTTCACCAACACCGCCGACTTGCGCATGACGCCAAGCTGCGCGGCGCCGATCAGGCCTTTAGTGGCGTCCACCAGTGGGACGTGGACGGTGACGATGTCGGCCCGTTTCAGCATGGCGTCCAGATTGGTCACCCGCTCCACCTTGCTCGACAGGTTCCAGGCGTGCTCGACGGTGATCGCCGGGTCGAAGCCCATCACCTTCATGCCAAGGCCGACGGCAGCATTGGCCACCTCGACCCCGATCGCACCGAGTCCGACAACTCCCAGCGTGCGGCCGGGCAGCTCGAAACCCACGAACTGCTTCTTGCCAGCCTCGACCGCTTTATCCATGCTGGCGGCATCGCCGTCAAGACGATGGGCGAAGGAGGCCGCCGGAATGATGTTGCGGGCGGCGAGGAAGATCGCCGCCACGACGAGTTCCTTCACCGCGTTGGCATTGGCGCCGGGGGTGTTGAACACCGGGATGCCCAAGGCGCTGTACTCGGCGATCGGGATGTTGTTGGTGCCCGCCCCCGCGCGGGCCACTGCCAGCACCGAACCGGGAATCTCGACGCCGTGCAGGCTGGCCGAACGCAGCAGGATCGCGTCGGGGGAGTCGAGATCGTTCCCGACGACGTAGGTGTCCTCGGGCAGGCGGTTGAGCCCGACCTTGCTGATGGCGTTGAGCGTTTTGATCTGGAAAGTCATTTCAGTCCTCACCCGTTGCGGCGTTCGAAATCAGTCATGAAGTCAATCAACGCCTGCACACCTTCAGCGGGCATGGCGTTGTAGATGCTGGCGCGCATGCCACCGACGCTGCGGTGTCCGGCCAGGTTGGTCAATCCGGCCGCGGTGGCTTCGGCGACAAAGGTCTTGTCGAGTTCGCCGTTGGCCTGCAGGAAGGGCACGTTCATCCAGGAACGGGAATCCAGCGCCACCGGGTTTCGGTAGTAGTAGCTGGCGTCAATGAACCCGTAGAGCGCCTCGGCCTTGGCGCGGTTGCGCTCGGCCATGGCGGTCAAACCGCCGGTCTGAACGACCCACTTCAGGATCAGCCCGAGCAGGTAGACCCCAAAAGTCGGCGGCGTGTTGAGCATGGAGTCGGCCTCAGCCATCGCCGCGTAGTTCCACACCGACGGGGTGCCGGGACGGGCCCGTCCGAGCAGGTCGTCGCGCACGATCACCACGCAAAGGCCCGAGGGGCCCATGTTCTTCTGCGCACCGGCGTAGATCAGGCCGTAGTCGGACACGTTGATCGGCCGGGAGAGAATCGTGGAGCTGAAATCGGCAACCAGTGGAACCCCGCCAGTTTCGGGCAGGTAGCTGAACTCCACTCCGCCGATGGTCTCGTTTGGCGTGTAGTGCAGGTAGGCAGCACCAGGATCAACGGTGAAGCTGCCAGGTGCGGGGGCGTCGGTGTAGTTCGAGCTGGCCTGGTCGGCCAACACGTGGACGTCCAGCCCTTGAGCCTTGGCGGCCTTGATCGCCTTCACCGACCACTGGCCGGTGTTGAGATAGTCGGCCCGGTCGCCGGCGGCGGTGATGTTCATCGGGATGGCATCGAACTGGCCGGTGGCGCCGCCTTGGAGGAACAGCACCTTGTAGTTGTCGCCGATCCCCAGCACTTCACGCAGCAGCGATTCGGTCTCGGCGGCGCAGGCGACAAAGTCCTTACCGCGATGCGATACCTCGAGCACGGACATTCCGGAACTCTTCCAGTCTGTCAGCTCAGACTGGGCCACGGTGAGGGCCTCAAGGGGGAGCATGGCGGGACCGGCTGAGAAGTTGTATACGCGCATGCCAGACATTGTTTCAGCAAGGTGACGCCCCTTGGGTACTGCACGCCGGGTTTGGACGGTTGAACCCGGAGATTGCGATCAGTCTTTGGCTCTGGGGTATTCCGAACCTTGCCGGGCCACTTGGTCGGCGGCCGGTGCCGGCTGGGGCTGTTGGGGCTCGCGACGAGATCGCGCTGCGGCGCGGTCGCGCTGAAGGGTGATCGCGAAATGGTCGAGATTCATGTTGAGTGCTTCATCTTTCGTGATGGCTGGTAACTGATCAGGTGGGGAGCCTGCATGATGGCGCGGGGGGCGGGTTTCCCACCCGATCAGTTGGCAGGAGCAAGCTGAGGTGGTCGGTTGCGCGATCAGCCCAAATGCTGTCGCCCATGCTCCTCAGCCGGTGTCTCCAAGTGGGTGAAACTCGAAAGGTGACCTCGCCTTCGTCTACTACTTTGCACAGCGTGCCTGCCTAAAGTCTGTCCGAAGGTTGTGCCCTTTTGGTGGTGAATGAGCGGATTCCCTCACCCACACGGCGCCGCAAATACCACCTCCAGGGCTTGGACGGTGCGAGGATGAAAGCACCATCCCGATCAGGAGTGCCATGCCCTCAACGCCGCCCAGTGCTCCGACATCGTTCACACCGGCTCCACGCCGGGTGTTGGTGGTTGAGGACGAGCCGCTGATTCGCTCGCTTACCCTGTCGCTGTTGGCCAACGCCGGGTTCGAGCCGCTGGGGGTGGATACCGCGGCCGATGCGATTGTCGGGCTGCGCGATTTCGACCCTGATGCACTTCTGGTTGATCTCGATCTCGGCGAAGGTCCAGGTGGTGCCGAGGTGTTGGCCTATGCCGACCGGTACGCGCCCTGGACCGCTTTGGTGGTGTTGACCAATGCCCCCTCACCCGAGGTTGCCGGGGTGGACAGCCGACTGATTCCGGCCCGGGCCGCCTACCTGCATAAGCGCACGCTGGGGAATGCGGCTCTGTTGTTGGAGACTCTCGAGGCAGTGTTACGCGATCAGACACCCAGACGCGACGATACGGCCTCCACCGGCCCGTTGAGTGCGCTGAGCAGGGATCAACTCGAAGTGCTGCGGCTGATCGCTACTGGGTTGTCCAATGCGGAGATCGCCGCTCGACGGGGTACGTCCAGCCACGGGGTGGAGCAGATCGTGCAGCGGCTGATCCTGCGGCTGAATGTAGAGAAGGGTTCGGCCAACAACCCGCGGGTCCAGCTGGCCAAGCTTTACTACGCTCATGGGCCCAATGCCAGGTGACCAGTCCGCTTGATCGGCTTTCACCGCGCTCAGTGCTCGGTGAGCTGAGGTCGGCATCTTGGGAAGGCCCGGTGGGCTGGCCGGTGTTGGCGATCCCGGCGCCATGGCTATATGCCAGCCAGCTTTTCTACGGGGTCCAGCGCGGGCTCGCTCCGTGGCAGGCAATCGCAACTTCGGCGCTCGCACTTCTTGCCCAGTTGGCGACGCTGACGGTGCTGCTTTGGGTGGTGGTGCCCCTGGTCAAGCGCGGGTTGCGGCTTCGCTCGGCGTTGGGACTGCAGTTGGTCTTCTTCACCTTCGGTGGCGTGGCTGCCGCGACGGTGATGGTGCTCGGCACCGAAGGTGCAGGGACCTTCTGGGAAGCCTGGTGGTGGGTGGCCACCTCATGGGCCTTGAACACCGGCATCTGGATGGCAGCCTCGGCGATCTTGGTGAGCTGGTGGCACCAGGCCCGTGATCAGCGGGTGCGCCTAGAGACCGAGTACGAGCGCCAAGTCCTGACCAGGGGAGAGGACGCCCGGGCGCTGGCCGAAACTGATGTGCAGCTTGCTGCCGTCCGCGAATCCACCAATGCCACCCTGGCCGACATCAGAAGTCGGCTGAATCACGACCTGAGCGTGGCCGAATTGACCGACTGCATTCAGGTGATCAATGAGGTGGTCGCTGGGTCGGTTCGTCCGATCAGCCACGACCTGGCGCGGATGGACACCCAGGTGGAGGAGATCCAGATTGAGTCGCTGTGGCACGGTTGGCGCGAGCTCATACCGGGAATCGTCCGCGCCTGGCCGGTGGCTAAACCGTTCCAGCCTGGTCTGGTTGGACTGCTTTGCCTGCCGATGGTGATGGTGGCCGAGTTGGTGCCGGCTCCGCATCGTCTAGACAGCGCCAGCACCTTGTCGATCGCGGTGCTGGGCCTGCATCTGTTGATGTTGCTCGGTGCCGAAAGGCTGCTCGGTCCGCGGGTCGCCAGTATCGCGCCGCGGGCCGGGGTCTCGGTGGTGTCCGCGGTTTACTTGGTGATGTACCTGGTCGGCTTGACCGCCCTGATGTTGACGTCCTCGCTGGGATCGCCCACCCCGCTGGAGGCTTTCCTGGTGCCGCCGCTGCTGGCGATGATCGGCGGTGGCATTTCGGCATTCGCCAAGATTCGGGCCGAAGAGAGCGCGGCAGCTCGGTCCTTGATCCGGCGCACCAACTGGGAGTTGCATCGCACCCGTCAGCGCCTTTGGGCCCGGCGACGCAGGTTGGCGATGGCCCTGCACGGGCGGGTTCAGGCGAATCTGACCGCAGCCAGCCTGCTGTTGGGCATGGCCCGCGACAATCTGGCTGCTGGGCAGCCGCTGGACCAGGCCGTCATCGAGCGAGTGCGCAGCACCCTGGGACAAGCCGACTTGATCGAGCAAAACCCGGCCGACTCTCCCCGCATGCGACTTGAGACGGTCACCAGAGTCTGGGATGGAGTGCTGGCGATCTCGCTGGATGCGCGCCCAGACGCCTTGACCATGATGGCGGCCACTCCTGATCTCACTGACGCCTGTGTGGAGGTGGTCCGGGAGATCCTGCTCAACTCGGTGCGGCACAGCCGGGCAACCCACGCCGAGGTGGTCATTGGTGCAGATCAGCAGTCGCTGTTGTGCCTGCGGGTGACCGAGGCTTCGGCGTCCCGCACCCCACTCGGCAGCATCGGTGGGCCCGGGCTTGGGCGCACGCTGATCGACTCACTGGCGGTCGACTGGGCCGAGTCTGATGGCGAAGACGGTCGGGTGACGGTGGCGATGTTGGCTGCGGGCAACGTAGCTGGCGGTAGCCCGAATGCGCGTTCACGGCTTGTGGACGTTTCGATGCTCACCTGAGCCGCTGTCACAATGAACTGGTGAGCGAGCTGGATCCATCTATTGCAGCGCTGTTGAAGCGAAACGCCGACGAGCTGGTGCCCGTTGTCGTCCAGGAGGCCGACACCGGTGCGGTGCTGATGCTGGCCTGGGTCGACGATGAGGCGCTGCGGCGCACATTGGCGACTCGCCGCGGCACTTACTGGTCGCGCAGCCGAGGCGCCTACTGGGTCAAAGGTGAGACCAGCGGCAACGTCCAGGTGGTCCGCGAGGTCCGGCTGGACTGCGATGGGGACACGCTGCTGTTCAAGGTGAAACAGACCGGACCGGCCTGCCACACCGGAACCCAGACCTGCTTCGACGGCAAGACGCTATTGGCGGAGGGCCAGTGAACCTCTCGATTACCCCTGATCTGGACGGCTTCCTGGCCGCTGGCGCCGAGCGCCGAGTGGTAAGTGTCTACACTCGCCTGCTGGCCGATGACCTGACCGCGGTTGCGCTTTACCATCGGCTCTGTGGGGACCGCGCGAACACCTTTTTGCTTGAGTCGGTCGAAGCCGGGGCGTGGTCGCGGTACTCCTTCGTCGGCGTCCGCTCAGCAGCGACCCTCACCCAGGAAGACGGGGTCGCGCAGTGGCGCTGGAGTGGGCGTCCGATCAGCGGCCTGCCTAGCGGTGCTGACCCGCTGAAGGTGCTGGCCGAGACCCTTGAACTACTGCACACCCCGCGCGATCCGGAGTTGCCGCCGCTGGTTTCCGGCATGGTCGGTTACCTCGGCTACGACGTGGTGCGGCGGCTGGAGCGGCTGCCGGATAGCAACCCTGACGACCTGGGCATTCCCGAGCTGAGCATGATGTTTGCCTCCGATGTGGCCGTGCTGGACCATCACAGCGGCGAGGTTTGGTTGGTGGCTAATGCCATCAACTTCGACGGCTCCGCTGATCGGATCACTGAGGCCTATGCCGATGCGGTGGCCCGAATCGAGGCAATGGTGGCCGATCTCCTTCGGCCAGCCTCCAGCCTGCTCGCCATCAAAACCGTGGCGGCAGCGCCTGCTGAGGTGCGGCGCCAGCGGACGTCGGCGGAGTATGAGTCCGCCGTTGCTGCCGCTATCGAGCAGATCAAAGCCGGTGAGGCCTTCCAGATCGTGCCGAGTCAGCGGTTCGAGTTGGATTGCCCTGCTGATGCCCTGGACGTCTACCGGGTGTTGCGGCGCAGTAATCCCAGCCCCTACCTCTACTTGTTGCGGTTGGCGGGATTCGCCATCGTTGGGGCCAGCCCAGAGGCGCTGGTGACGGTGTCCGATGGACGGGCGACCACCCACCCGATTGCTGGTACTAGGCCGCGCGGTGCCGACCCGGCCACGGATGTCGCACTCGAGGCTGAGCTGTTGGCCGATCCCAAAGAAGCTGCCGAACACCTGATGCTGGTCGATCTGGGCCGCAACGACCTTGGCCGGGTCTGTGAACCAGGTTCGGTCACGGTGGTGGAGTTCATGAAGGTCCGCCGCTACAGCCACGTGATGCACTTGGAGGCCTCAGTTACCGGGACGCTGACGCCGGGACGTTCGGCTCTGGATGCGACCCTGAGTTGCTTTCCGGCCGGCACCCTCACCGGGGCGCCAAAGGTGCGAGCAATGGAGATCATCGATTCGCTCGAAGTCTCCAGAAGAGGCCTCTACGGCGGGGTTATTGGCTACTTCGATTTTGCCGGGGACTCAGACACCGCGATCGCCATTCGGACTGCGGTGATTCGCAACTCGGTGGCCTATGTGCAGGCCGGCGCCGGGGTGGTGGCCGACTCGGTGCCAGCTAATGAAGACCTAGAGGCTCAGAACAAGGCAAAGGCTGTGCTCTCGGCGGTCTCGCAGGCGACGTTGCTGCGCCGTCTTGGCTGAATGAGTTCGGGTCTCGGGGCGACTGCGGTTTGGCTAGGGAAACTGCCCGTTGCGTGGGCCGCGATGGTGAAACACCTAGTAAGAACGGCGTTCGCTGCCGGGAATATTCAGCTTTTCCTTGGCTCGTCAACTGGCGCTTTGCCCACCAGCGGGACAGTATGGTGCCTCGGTCGGGACTGCACGATTCTCCAGGGGTGACGGATGATTGAAAGCGCTGAGCGAGCGGTAACCGCGTCGGCTGTGGATCTAAATGGACGCTCTTTAGTGGCTTGGGCCGGCAGCATCATGGCTGCCGTTGCGGTGGCGATGGCTGCTGTGGCTCTGCTGCTCGGACCCAATTGGAACCTGTTGTGGGCCGCGTCAGTGCTGTTGGTGTTGGCGCTGGCTACTGGGTCGGTTCTGCGTCGGTTGGGGTACGGGCACTCCTGATGACTGTCCTTGACGAGATCATCGCCGGGGTGGTTGAGGATCTCGCCGTACGCCAGGCCAAACGTCCCTTCACTGAGTTGGTTGAGGCGGCCACGGCTGCGCCGCCCGCGCTCGATCCGATGCCAGCCCTGCGGGCTCCCGGCCTTTCGGTGATCGCCGAAGTGAAGCGATCCAGCCCGAGCAAAGGCGCGCTGGCCCCAATCGAAGATCCGGCTGCCTTGGCCGCCTCCTATGCCGCCGGTGGTGCTGCGGCAATCTCGGTGCTGACCGAACAGCGACGGTTCGGTGGCAGCCTCGCCGACCTTCGGGCTGTGCGGGCCGCAGTCTCGACCCCGTTACTACGCAAAGACTTCGTGGTCGGCGGCTACCAGCTGTGGGAGGCCAGGGCTGCCGGTGCCGACCTGGTCTTGTTGATCGTGGCTGCCTTGGAAGATGCCGAGCTCTCGGAACTGCTGTCCCTGACCAAAGAGCTTGGGATGACCGCTCTGGTGGAGACCCATACGCCCGGCGAGGTGGAACGCGCGCTGTCCGCGGGCGCCACCCTTATCGGTGTGAACAACCGCAATCTCAAGACTCTTGAAGTCGATCTGGCCAACTTTGAACAGATGGCAGCGCTCATTGGTGACGAGGCGACCAAGGTGGCCGAATCCGGCATCCTTTCGGCCCAGGACGCGGCTCGGATGCGCACCGCGGGTGCCGATGCGATCCTGGTGGGGGAGTTGCTGGTACGCCATGGTGATCCGCGGGCTGCAGTGGCCGCGCTGCGGGCACTGGCGTGACCAACGCCTGAGGATGTGAGTGAATAGGCGGGTGAGTCAGATCCCCTTGCCGGATGCAGCCGGTCATTTCGACATCTTTGGCGGCCGCTATGTGCCCGAGGCCCTGATCGCGGCCCTGGATCAGTTGGAGGCTGAGTTTGTTGCCGCCAACTCCGATCCGGCGTTCTGGGCTGAACTGAACCGGTTGCGACAGGAGTACTCCGGACGCCCCACGCCGCTGACGGAGGTGCCGAGGTTCGCCGAGCACTGTGGACGAGCTCGGGTGCTGCTCAAGCGCGAAGACCTGAATCACACCGGCTCCCACAAGATCAACAATGTGCTTGGCCAGGCCCTGCTCACCAAGCGGATGGGCAAGACCAGGGTGATCGCCGAGACCGGCGCTGGCCAGCATGGGGTGGCTACCGCTACCGCAGCGGCGCTGCTGGGCATGGAGTGCCGGGTCTACATGGGCAAGGTGGATACCGATCGTCAGGCACTCAACGTGGCCAGAATGCAGCTGCTCGGTGCTGAAGTTGTCGCGGTGGAATCGGGAAGCCAGACGCTCAAGGACGCCATGAACGAGGCGATGCGCGACTGGGTTGCCAGCGTGGACGACACCCACTACCTGATTGGGACGGTGGCCGGCCCGCATCCCTTCCCAATGTTGGTGCGCGAGTTTCAGCGAGTAATCAGCACCGAGATCCGTCAGCAGTTGAGCGAACGCTTCGACCGGTTGCCCGATGCGGTGGCCGCCTGCGTCGGGGGTGGCTCAAATGCCCTGGGCACATTCGCCGATTTCATCGACGTTCCCCAGGTGGCCCTGTATGGGTTCGAGGCCGGTGGCGCTGGCGTCGAAACCGGTCGGCACGCCGCTTCCATCGAAGGCGGCTCGGTCGGGGTGCTGCACGGCATGCGCACCTACGTCCTGCAGGATGCTGACGGGCAGACCATCGAGTCCCACTCAATCTCGGCCGGTCTGGACTATCCCGGCGTCGGCCCGGAGCACGCCTGGTTGGCCGCGACCGGTCGAGCGAACTATGAAGCCGTCACCGATGACGAAGCCATGGCGGCTTTCAAGCTGCTCTGCCGTACTGAGGGGATCATGCCGGCGATCGAATCGGCGCACGCCTTGGCCGGGGTGATTCGCCTGGGTCGGCGGCTGGCCATCGAACAGCCCGATGCCGAACCCCTGATCGTCGTCTGCCTGTCAGGGCGAGGTGACAAGGATGTGGATACTGCCATCACCTATTTCGGGCTGCCTGGACACCCTGATCTTTACACCGGAGGGATCGCATGAGTTTCACGACTTCTGGAGCCGCAATTGCGGCCGCGATTGCCGAAGGTAGAGGCGCTCTGGTGGGCTACCTTCCGGTGGGTTACCCGAGCGTGCCTGGCTCGCTGGCCGCGCTGCGAACGCTTTGCGGAGCCGATGGCCTCACTCCCGGAGTGGATCTGGTCGAGATTGGCCTGCCGTACTCCGACCCGGTGATGGACGGCCCCGTGATTCAGCGGGCCGGCACCCGGGCGCTGGAGCGCGGGGTTCGTACCCGGGACGTATTCGCCGCGGTGGAGACCGTCCGCGCCGCTGGACGGCCAGCTGTCGTGATGACCTATTGGAACCTCGTCGAACGCTACGGGGTGGAGGCCTTCGCCCGCGATCTTGCTAACGCCGGTGGTTCCGGACTGATCACCCCAGATCTGGTTCCAGATGAAGCCGGCGAATGGCTGACCGCTAGTGATGACTACCAGCTGGATCGGGTCTTCCTGGTCTCGCCGTCCTCCACCGATGAACGGATCGCGATGACTGCGCAGGCGGCCCGTGGCTGGCTGTATGCGACCGCGGTGATGGGGGTTACCGGGACGCGGGTCACCTCATCGGATGCCGCGCCGAAGCTGGTTGAGCGCATCCGCGCTTTGGCCCCGGAGATCCTGGTTGGGGTCGGGCTGGGGGTCTCCAATGGTGATCAGGCCGCGGCGGTGGTGAAGTTCGCCGACGCGGTGATCGTCGGCTCGGCCTTCATCAAACCGCTGTTGGCCGCTGAGGATGCCGGCGACCCAGCCGACCTAACCGGACTGCGGGCAGCGCTGGCCGATCTCACCGCGGGGGTGCGTCGATGATTTCCCTGTTCATTCCTAGCCCGACAATCAGCAGCTTCTCGTTCGGGCCGGTCACGATCCACATCTATGCACTGTGTCTGATCACCGGCATCATCGCGGCCTGGGCAATCGGCCTGCGGCGATGGCAGGCGCGCGGCGGCACCACCGACAGCTTTGAGACGGTGCTGCTCTGGGCACTCCCGGTCGGCATCATCGGCGCTCGCTTCTATCACGTCATGACTCACCTGGGTGATTACTTTGGCGCTGGGGCCAACCAACACTGGTGGGCCATCTGGGAGGGCGGCATCGCCATTTACGGCGCGGTTGGCTTCGGAGCGTTGGCGGCCTGGCTCACCGCCAGGCGGCGTCGAATCGCCTTTGCGGCGTTGGCCGATTCACTGGCCCCCGGAATGGCGGTGGGGCAGGCACTCGGCCGCTTCGGGAACTGGTTCAATCAGGAGTTGTACGGGCTGCCCACCAACCTGCCCTGGGCTTTGGAGATCGATCCGGCCCACCGCGTGCCTGGCTACGAGCAGTACGCCACCTTCCACCCGACGTTCCTTTACGAGTCGGTTTGGAACCTGTCGGTGGCCGGGGTGTTGCTTTGGGCTGATCGGAAGTTCACCCTTGGGCGAGGCAAGGTCTTCGCGCTCTACATCGCGTTGTATGGGTTTGGCCGGGTCTTCACCGAGTCGTTGCGTACCGACTACTCCTACGACGTGTTCGGCCCGCTTCGGTTCAATGCGGCGGTGGCCATGCTGATCTGCCTGGCTGGGGTAATGCTGCTGATCTGGCTGAATCGCAATCGTCCTGGCCGCGAAGACGTCGTCGAGTTTGGTGCTGCGGAATCCGTAGCGCCCACTACGAATTCCGCTGTCGAAGACCCTTCCGCCGCCGCTGGTGAGGCTGGCGAGGCGCCCACTGGCGGCGAAAATGCTCCAGCCGATGCTGATGGTGGTCCGCCCGGCAAATCCTGACTGACTAGGTATTTGACCCCATTAATTTGGGTTGGCAACGGTGGCCGTTTGCCCTTGCGCCCCCCGGTAGGTCCATCATGCAAACTGACGTGCAAGAAGCGCGGCCGGGTTCGGGTAGGCTCGCCGGTCGAGTGTGCAGCGTCGGCTCGGTGTCGACCTCCTTGGCACCCCCGGCGCCTCGATGCGCAGATGGGAGATATCTATGGCGGTGATGTCAATGCCTCAACGGCCGGCAGTTGGTCTCTACGACCCGGCTTACGAGCACGATGCCTGTGGGGTCGCGTTTGTGGCGCGACTGAGCGGGCAGGCTGATCACGACATCATTGCCAAGGGCCTGACCGCTCTGGAGAACCTCGACCACCGAGGTGCAACTGGAGCAGATGCGGCAGCCGGTGATGGCGCTGGCATGCTGCTGCAGGTGCCGGACCGCTTCCTGCGCACCGAGGTCGCCTTCGAGCTTCCCCCTCCGGGCTGTTACGCCACCGGAATGGCCTTCCTGCCGACCGACGCTGCCAAACGGGCCACCGCAAAGCGCACCGTCGAGTATCTAGCCACGGAAGAGGGGCTGACGGTTCACGGTTGGCGGATCGTGCCCACCGAGGCGGCGACCCTCAGCCCGGTATCTGCGGCCAACATGCCCTTCTTCGAGCAGATCTTCGTCTCCACCGAAGATCTGGCCAGCGGGATTGATTTGGATCGCGCGGTCTACCCGTTGCGACAGCGGGCCCGTAACGACGCCGGGGTGTATTTCGCCTCGTTGTCGGGACGCACCACCGTGTACAAGGGCATGCTCACCACCCAGCAGTTGGCTGAAGTGTTCCCCGACCTGCTCGACGAGCGGATGGAGAGCGCCCTAGCGCTGGTGCACTCGCGTTTCTCCACTAACACCTTCCCCGCCTGGGAACTGGCGCACCCGTACCGTCTAATGGCCCACAACGGTGAGATCAACACCGTGAAGGGCAACCGCAACTGGATGCGGGCTCGCGAGGCGCTGCTGGCCACCGACAAGATTCCTGGCGATCTGGATCGGATCTTCCCAATCTGCACCCCGGGCGGCTCGGACTCCACGTCCTTCGACGAGGTGCTCGAACTGCTGCACCTTGGCGGACGTCCGTTGCCGCATGCGGTGCTGATGATGATCCCGGAGGCGTGGGAGAACCACACCGAGATGGATGCCGCCCGGCGCGCGTTCTACTCCTTCCACTCCTCAGTCATCGAACCTTGGGACGGGCCGGCTTCGGTCACTTTCACCGACGGAAAGCTGATCGGGGCGGTGCTTGATCGCAACGGTCTGCGTCCGGGGCGCTATTGGGTCACCGATGATGGTCTGGTGGTTTTCGCCTCCGAAGCCGGTGTGCTCGATATCGAGCCGGCGAAGGTGATCAAGAAGGGCCGGATGCAGCCCGGCCGGATGTTCCTGGTCGATCTGGACGCCCACCGCTTGATCAACGACGACGAGATCAAGGCCCAGTTGGCGGCCGAACACCCCTACGCCGAGTGGCTGAAGGCGGGCCGGATAGACCTTAACGATCTGCCCGAGCAGCAGCACGTCGTGCACAGCCACGCTTCGGTGATTCGACGTCAGCAGATCTTCGGCTACACCCATGAGGAACTGCGGCTGTTGATCACCCCGATGGCCAACTCCGGGGCTGAGCCGATTGGTTCGATGGGTTCGGACACTCCGGTGGCCGTCCTCAGTGACCGGCCACGGCTGCTCTTCGACTATTTCTCCCAGCTGTTCGCGCAGGTGACCAACCCGCCGCTGGACTCGATCCGTGAGGAACTGGTCACTTCGCTGACGGCGACGCTGGGGCCGGAGGGCAACCTGCTCAAGCCCGGGCCGGAATCCTGTCGCCAGATTGTGATCGGCTACCCGATCCTCGATTCGGATCAACTGGCGAAACTGGTGCGAATCAACCGGAACGGCTCGATGCCGGCCTATGACACCCACGTGGTGCGGGGCGTGTTCCCGGTCGCTGGTGGCGGGGCGGCGCTGAAGGCGACCCTGGACGATTTGTGCCAGCAGGTGAGTGAAGCGATCGCGCGCGGCGCCCGGACCTTGGTGCTGTCGGATCGCCATTCATCGGCCGAGTTTGCGCCAATTCCGTCGTTGCTGCTCACCGCGGCGATTCATCACCACCTGGTGCAGGAGAAGACCCGTACCCAGGTTGGCCTAATCGTCGAGGCTGGCGATGTCCGCGAGGTACACCATGTGGCGCTGCTGATCGGCTATGGCGCGGCCGCGGTGAACCCCTATCTGGCCTTCGAGTCGGCTGAGGATCTGGCGCGGCGCGAATGGCTGGTTGAGGTTGATCCGGCCAAGGCCGTCTACAACGTTCGCAAGGCGCTGGGCAAGGGCGTGCTCAAGGTGATGAGCAAGATGGGCGTCTCGACCATCGCCTCCTACACCGGCGCGCAGATCTTTGAGGCGCTGGGGCTGTCCAGTGAACTGGTCAAGGCCTATTTCGATGGCACCACCAGCCAGATCGAGGGCATCGGGCTCGACGAGATCGCCCAGGAGGTGGCCAAGCGTCACTCGGTGGCCTACCCGCCACTGGGCATCATGTTGCCGCACCGCACGCTGGAGGTTGGCGGCGAATACAAGTGGCGCCGCGAAGGCCCGCCGCACCTGTTCGACCCCGAAGCCGTCTTCCGGTTGCAGCACGCCACCCGCGAGGGACGCTACGACCTCTTCAAGAGCTACACCGAGCGGGTCAACGACCAGTCAAAGCGGTTGATGACGCTGCGGGGCCTGCTGGAGTTCGACACCACTCGGACTCCGGTGCCCATCGAGGAGGTGGAGCCGATCAGCGAGATCGTCAAGCGGTTCTCCACCGGCGCGATGAGCTACGGCTCGATCTCCCTGGAGGCTCATCAGACGCTCGCGATCGCCATGAACCGGTTGGGCGGCAAGTCCAATACCGGCGAAGGTGGCGAGGACGCCGAGCGGCTGTATGACCCAGCGCGACGCAGCGCGATCAAACAGGTCGCCTCCGGACGCTTCGGTGTCACCAGCGACTATCTGAGCAATGCCGACGACATCCAGATCAAGATGGCCCAAGGCGCCAAGCCCGGCGAGGGCGGTCAGCTGCCCGGGGGCAAGGTCTACCCGTGGGTGGCCAAAACGCGGCACTCGACTCCTGGCGTCGGCTTGATCTCGCCACCGCCGCACCACGACATCTACTCGATCGAAGACCTCAAGCAACTGATCCACGATCTGAAGTGCGCCAACCCCAGCGCCCGGATTCACGTGAAGCTGGTTGCCGAGGTCGGCGTGGGTACGGTCGCGGCTGGCGTCTCGAAGGCGAAGGCCGATGTGGTGCTGATTTCGGGCCACGACGGCGGCACTGGTGCGGCCCCGTTAACCTCGCTCAAACACGCCGGTGGTCCGTGGGAACTCGGCCTGGCCGAGACCCAGCAGACCCTGCTGCTCAATGGCTTGCGTGATCGAATCACCGTCCAGGTGGACGGCCAGCTAAAGACCGGCCGCGATGTGGTGGTCGCCGCACTTCTGGGGGCTGAGGAGTTCGGATTTGCGACCGCACCGCTGGTGGTCTCCGGTTGCGTGATGATGCGGGTCTGCCATCTGGACACCTGCCCGGTTGGGGTGGCCACCCAGAACCCGGAGCTTCGAGAGAAGTACGCCGGGCATGCCGACTACGTGGTGAACTTCTTCGAGTTCATTGCCACTGAGGTGCGCGAGTTGCTCGCCCAGTTGGGTTTCCGCTCCCTCCAGGAGGCCGTCGGCCACGTGGAGGCGCTGCGCTCCCGCGAGGCGGTCACCCATTGGAAGGCCGAGGGCCTGGACCTGGCACCAATCCTGCATCGAGTCGAGGTGCCCGAGGGCACTTCGCTCTACCGGGTTAAGGCACAGGATCACGGCCTGGAGGACAAGCTCGATGTCCGCCTGTTGGAGCTGGCCAAGCCAGCTCTGGAGCGCGGCGAGTTGGTCCGCGCTGACCTCAAGGTGCGCAACGTCGACCGCACTGTTGGCACGCTGCTGGGTCACGCCGTGACCAAGGCGACCAAGGGTGCGGGGTTGCCCGAAAACACGATCGACCTGACTTTGCGCGGCACGGCCGGACAGAGCTTTGGCGCCTTCGTGCCCGCCGGGGTGACCTTGCGGCTGGTCGGTGACTCCAATGACTACTTCGGCAAGGGACTATCTGGTGGCCGGCTGATCTTGCGGCCGCATGAGGACGCACCCTTTGCCGCCGAGGAGCAGATCATCGCCGGCAACGTGATCGCCTATGGAGCCACCAGCGGTGAGCTCTACATTCGCGGCCAGGTCGGCGAGCGCTTCTGTGTCCGCAACTCCGGGGCTATCGCGGTCGTGGAAGGTGTGGGCGACCATGCCTGCGAGTACATGACCGGTGGCCAGGCGCTGATCCTGGGCGAAACCGGACGCAACATTGCCGCCGGCATGTCGGGCGGGGTCGCGTGGGTGCTTGATCTGAACCCCGACCGGTTGAACACCGA
Organism: Propionicimonas sp.; assembly: GCA_013791955.1. Classification (GTDB taxonomy): domain Bacteria; phylum Actinomycetota; class Actinomycetes; order Propionibacteriales; family Propionibacteriaceae; genus Propionicimonas. The sequence goes on along the minus strand of VMSW01000007.1, from coordinate 1,109,966 downwards.
ACTGGTGGACTCCCGCGAGCCCTCGGTCGAAGAACTGGCCCGGATTCGGGAGCTGATGGCCAAGCATGTCGAGGAGACAGGTTCGGCGGTCGCCGAGGCATTGCTCACCTGCAGCGATACGGAATTGGTCACGCGGTTTACTACGTTGATGCCGCGGGACTACGCCAGGGTGTTGGCGGCCCGGGCCAAAGCAGAGGCTGCTGGCCTTGATGACGATACGACGGTCAAGCTGATGATGGAGGCGTCCCGTGGCTGATCCCAGAGGATTCATCACCACCGACCGTCAGGTCGCCGATCGCCGTCCGGTTGACGAGCGGGTGCAGGACTGGCAAGAGGTCTACCAGGGCGCGCCCGGTTTGGCGCTGCTGCCGATCATCGCCAAGCAGGCTGGACGATGCATGGATTGCGGCATCCCGTTCTGCCATTCAGGTTGCCCGCTGGGCAACCTGATCCCGGAGTGGAACGACATGCTGTGGCGGGACGACTGGGTTGGTGCCACTGACCGGCTGCATGCGACCAACAACTTCCCGGAGTTCACCGGACGGCTGTGTCCGGCACCTTGTGAAACCGCCTGCGTGGTGGGGATCCACCGCGACCCGGTGACCATCAAGAACATTGAGGTCTCGATCATCGACCGCGCCTGGGAGGATCGCCGAGTGCGCGCCCAGGCCGCCGCCTGGCACACCGGAAAAACGGTGGCCGTGATCGGTTCGGGTCCGGCCGGACTGGCGGTCTCCCAGCAGCTCACCCGGGCTGGCTACACGGTGGTCGTCTATGAGCGCGCCGATGCCATCGGTGGCCTGCTGCGATACGGGATTCCTGAGTTCAAAATGCAGAAGTCGGTATTGGAGCGGCGGCTGAAGCAGATGCTGCTGGAAGGCACGGCCTTCAAGACGAGCGTCAACGTCGGGGTGGACATCACCGGCGAGCAGTTGCTGGAGCGTTTCGATGCCGTCGTGCTTGCCGTCGGTTCCACGGTCGCTAGGGATCTGCCGGTGCCAGGGCGGCAGTTCGGTGGGATTCACCAGGCCATGGAGTTCCTGCCGCAGGCCAATCGGGTCGCGGTCGGCCAGGAGGTTGAGGATCAGATTCTGGCCACCGGTAAGGACGTGGTCATCATTGGTGGCGGCGACACCGGCGCGGACTGCCTGGGTACGTCGCTGCGGCAGGGCGCGCGGTCGGTGACTCAGTTGGAGATCATGCCGACCCCGCCCCAGGAGCGTCCCGATTCTCAGCCCTGGCCCACCTACCCGATGACCTACAAGGTCACCTCAGCGCACGAGGAAGGTGGCGAGCGGGTCTACTCGGTCTCGACCGCCGAGTTCGTGGGCGACGAGGCGGGCAATGTGACCGGGCTGGTCGTCAACGACGTGCAGTTCGTCGATGGCCGGTTGGAGACGATCCCGGACACCACCCGGACGATTCCGGCGCAGCTGGTGCTACTGGCGATGGGCTTTGTCGGGCCGGAGCGTGGCGGTGTTCTCGACCAGCTGGGGGTTGAACTGGACGCTCGGGGCAACATCGTGCGCGACGACAACTTCGCCACGACTGCCGAGCGAGTCTTCGCCTGTGGAGATGCTGGCCGTGGCCAGTCCCTGATCGTATGGGCGATCGCTGAGGGTCGCTCCTGCGCCAACGGGGTGGATGCCTTGCTGGCTAATCGTGAGTCTCGGCTGCCCAAGCCGATCCTCCCGACAGACCGCCCGATGACGGCCTGAGCGCGTGGTGCGGACCGATTGCTTGGTCCGCACCCTAAGCTGACGCTGTTTTAGCGACAGGGGAGGCGATGGCTTCGCGAATGCAACGGCTCGTTGCTGCGGTCCGACGGCCACGCTTCGACCAGATTCTGGTGCCGGTATTTCTGGCCGCGTTCGCACTGGCGAGGGCAGGAAGATTCGAGGAGCGCGACCCCTACTGGCAGGCGCGCGCCGGCATGGAGAACCTGGCGGGCTGGCCATTGGCGCGTCCCGATACGTGGAGCTGGAGCGGCGTCGAGGGACTCTGGTACCAAAACTCGCCGCTGTGGAACAGCCTGCTCGGGCTCGCCTACACCGGCGGCGGCTTCTGGGGCTTCTTCGCCTTCACTTCGCTGGTATTGATCGGCTACTTCGCGATGGCCTACCTGCTCGCCTTGCGCCTGGGGGCACGCAGCCTGCCGGCTTTGGCCGGAATTCTTGCCGCAGTCTCACCCGCCTTGGCCATGCTTAGCCCGCGGGGCACCCTGGTGGTCGAGATCGTGATGCTGGCCTCGGTGCTGGTGGTAGTGGAGTGGAGTCGTCGCGATACCAGCTCTGGCCCGATCTGGCTGATGTCGACGCTGTTGGCCCTGACCGCCGGCGCGCTGTCGAGTCTTGGTAACTGGTTGCACCTTTCCTTCCTCCTGCTCGGCCCGGCGATGGCCGGCGTGTGGGCGGTGGTGTGGCTGCTCACCGACCTGCCTTGGTCGCGGCGGATCGCGTACAGCCTGGCCGGTGCCCTTGGCTGGGTTGGTGGAGTGCTGGTCTCGCCGTACGGGCTCTGGCTCGGGTTGGAACGCAGCCGGGTGGTGCAGGAGGTCTGCGCAGGACTGATTCTGGAATGGACGACCCCGTTCTCCACCGAGATCTCGAAGGCCTTCTGGTTGATGGTGCTCGCAGCGACGTTGGCGGCCGTGGTTGTTACAGGGTGGCTGGTACACCAATGGCGGTCTCGCCAGTGGGGCAGCGCAGAGACCGGTCTGTTGGCGACCGCCCTGATCGGGGTGCCGTCCGCGTTCGCCGGATGGTTCGCGATCCGATTCTTGGGGATCGCGCTGCTGATTCTTGCTCCGGCCGTGGCTGTGGTCGTCACCGGTGGACTCGACGGACTTCGGCGACGCTGGCGGGGACGCCCGGTGAGCCGCTGGCGGGAGTATTCCAGCGGGGCCTTCTGGCGAGTGGTGACCGCGATAACGCTTGTGGTGCTGTCGCCAGGATTGGCGTATTTGGTCGCTCAGCACTCGGTACCCGCCGAGGCAGGGCTGCTGAGCAAGCTGCCGACCAACTGTCGACTGTTCAGCACTGGTGCCATCGGCGGCGCTTCGGTGTTGGTGCGTCCCGACGTTCTGGTGTGGATGGACGGGCGCGCCGACTTCTACGGCCGCGCGCACATTCTGGATGCCTACGCGTATTTCTGGCAGACCGCGCCGAGCCTGGTTCCTCCAGGTGCAACCTGCGTGGTCTTGGACTCTTCGGCCGAAGATTCGCGCGCGATCTCGGCATCGATCGATGCCTCACCACAGTGGCGGTTGGTCGCCACCGACGGCAGCTTCCGCCTGTGGCTGCCGGCCAACTGACACGCAGCTATTCGCTGTCTGGGTGCACCCTTTCCAAGGTGGACTTGCCAAACAATGACTCAGCCAAGTCGACGGTCAATTCTGCGGTGGCGTTGTGCTCGTCCAGCGCCGGATTGACCTCAACCAGGTCGATTGAGCCCAGTCGTCCGGTGTCGGCGATCATCTCCATGCAGAGCTGTACTTCGCGGTAAGTGGCGCCGCCCCGCACCGGCGTACCGACACCGGGGGCGACCAGCGGATCGACGAAATCCAGATCCAAGCTCAGATGAAGGTGGGTGTCGGCGTCGACCCCGGCCAAAGCCCGCACCATGGTGCGGCGCATCCCGATCTCGTCGATGAAGCGCATGTCGAACACCTCAACGCCCTCGGCGCGCAGGAACGATTTCTCTCCCACGTCGACGCTACGCAAACCAACCTGCCGAACGGCATCGGTACTCAGCGCTGGGGTGGTGCCACTCAGGCCAGTGAGCCCAGCCGGTCCGTGCCCGGCCAGGCAGGCAACTGGCATGCCGTGGATGTTGCCCGAAGGGGTGAGCTCGGCAGTGTTGAAGTCGGCATGGGCATCGATCCAGAGCACCCGGAGGGTCTTACCGGTGGCCCGGCAGTGAGCGGCCACGGCACTGATCGAGCCGATCGCCAGACTGTGGTCACCGCCAAGCAGGATGGGTAGCCGTCCGGCAGCGAGTTCGGCGGCAGTTGCGTCGAAGACCGCGCGATTCCAGGCGGTGACTTCGTCGAGATGGCGGTAACCGCCCACCGGTGGCAGTTCCGGGTTCTGCGGGCCGCTGAGATCACCGACATCGCGGACGTCACAGCCGAAAGCCGCCAGCGCCGGGCCCAACCCGGCCACGCGAAGGGCTTGTGGACCGAGGCGACAACCCAACCGGGAAGCGCCGACATCAGTGGGGGCGCCGATCAGACTCACCTGCTGCAACACTGCGACTGTCCTTACTGAACGACAAGGGTGAAGATTCACTCATGACCGTAGCTCAAGCTCGGCGCCAGGCACCACCGGCGCGGCGGGTGGCACTGTTGCGCGGCGTGAACCTCGGCGCCGCCAAACCCCTGGCCATGCCAGCTTTGCTGGCGGTGGCGGAGTCGCTGGGTTGGACGGGTTTGGCGACCCACCTGCGCAGCGGGAACCTGCTGTTCGACGCATCGTTGAGCGACGACGAAGCAGCGATCGCGCTGCGGGAAGCGCTGCGGGTTCAACTCGGATTGGACAGCGCGGTGGTGATCCGCTCAGGTGCCCGGCTGGCCAAGTTGGTGGCGACCCATCCCTTCGCCGGTGGCGATCCGGCGCGCACGGTAATCGCCTGCTGTGATCAGGTGGTCAGCGCCGAGGCGACCCAACGCCTGGAGCAGTTGGTGGCCAATGGTGAACAGGTGCAGGTTGACGGCGCCGACATCTTCGCCGCCTTTCCAAACGGGCAGGCGTCCTCCAAGCTCGCGCTGGGCCTGACCTCGGCGGTGCAGCCAGCTCAGGCCACCGCCCGCAACCTGCGGACGATGACCAAGCTGGCTGAATTGGCTGCTGGGCCAGCCACCTGAGCCTGGCTCAGCATCAGTTGCCAGGCCGCGGCGTTCAAGGGTGAGTCGAGGCACCGGATCGTCAGTGCGCAGAGTTAGAGTGAATACCCGCTGACTTCCCCCAGCGAGTCCCAAAACCGTGATCCGTCTCTCGGAGGTTTCAGCTCAGCGTGTCGGCCGAATTCGTCCATCTGCACTGCCACTCGGAATATTCGATGCTGGACGGTGCTGCGCGCCTGAAAGACCTAGTCACCACCGCCGAGGGCATGGGCATGAACGCGCTGGCGATCACCGACCACGGCAACCTCTTTGGCGCCTACGAGTTCTACAAGGTCGCCAAGAACACCTCGGTGAAGCCGATCATTGGGCTGGAGGCGTACCTGACGCCGAAGACCCATCGCAGCGAACGCAAGCGAGTCCAATTCGGTGACGGCACTGGTGACGACGTCGCCTCCAAAGGCGCTTACACCCACATGACCATCTGGGCGGAAAACCCAGCAGGCATGCACAACCTGTTTCGGTTGAGCTCGCTCAGCTCGCTGGAGGGGTTCTTCTACAAACCACGTGCCGACCGGGAGCTGTTGCACCGTTATGGCAAGGGTCTGATCGCCACTACCGGGTGCCCGTCCGGGGAGGTGCAGACCTACCTTCGTCTCGGGCAGTACCAGGAGGCGCTCGCCTCGGCAGCGGAGTTCCGTGACATTTTTGGGGCCGACAACTTCTTCGTGGAGCTGATGGATCACGGCCTGGAGATCGAGACCCGGGTGAAAGATGACCTGCTGCGCATTTCCCGCGATCTGGGGCTCCCGCTGGTAGCCAGCAACGACCTGCACTACGTGCGAGCCGCCGATGCTGAAGATCATGACACGCTGCTTTGTGTCTCCTCCGGCTCGAACAAGGACACCCCCAACCGGTTCCGGTTCGACGGCAGCGGCTATTACTTGAAGTCGCCGGCCGAGATGCGGTCGCTCTTCTCCAACCTGCCCGAAGCCTGTGACAACACGTTGCTGATCGCCGAGCGTTGTCAGACCAGTTTCGACGAGGGCGTTGGCACCTACATGCCGCAGTTCCCGGTCCCGGCCGGGCATAGCGAATCGACCTGGTTCATTCACGACGTCGCCGAAGGGCTCAAGGAGCGCTTCCCGCTTGGGGTGCCGGAATATGCCACCAAGCAGGCCGAGTATGAGGCCGAGATCATCATCGACAAGGGCTACGCCGGGTACTTCCTAGTGGTTGCCGACTTCATCAACTGGGCCAAGAAAAACGGCATCCGAGTCGGTCCGGGCCGCGGCTCGGGTGCGGGGTCGATGTGTGCCTACGCGATGAAGATCACCGATCTAGACCCGGTGCCGCACGGGCTGATTTTCGAGCGCTTCCTGAACCCCGAACGTCCCTCAATGCCGGACTTCGACGTGGACTTCGATGAGCGCCGGCGCGGCGAGGTGATCCGCTACGTCACCGAGAAGTACGGCGATGATCGGGTCTGTCAGATCGTCACCTACGGCACCATCAAGGCCAAACAGGCGATCAAAGACGCTGGCCGGGTGCTCGGGATGCCGTTCTCACTGGGGGAGCGGGTCACCAAGGTCTACACCCCGCCGGTACAGGGCAAAGACGTCGCTCTGGAAGACGTGTTCGACCCGCAGCACTCCCGCTACGGCGAAGGCACCGAGTTCCGCGAGCTCTACAACACCGACCCCGAGGTCAAGCTGGTGGTCGACACCGCTCGGGGCATCGAAGGACTGAAGCGGCAGTGGGGCGTCCATGCTGCGGGCGTGATCATGTCCAGCGCACCGCTGACCGATGTCATCCCGATCATGAAGCGGGAGCAGGACGGGCAGGTCATCACTCAGTTCGACTACCCGAGCTGTGAGGCGCTTGGCCTGGTGAAGATGGATTTCCTTGGTCTGCGCAACCTGACCATTCTCGACGACGCGGTCAAGAACGTGCAGATCAACCGAGGCATCGAGCTGGATCTGGACGCGTTGCGCCGCGAGATGACTGATCAGGCGACTTACGAGTTGCTCGCCTCCGGCGAAACCCTAGGCGTCTTCCAGTTGGACGGCGGGGGCCTGCGCTCGTTGCTGAAGATGATGCGTCCAGACAACTTTGAAGACATCTCGGCGACCATCGCGCTCTACCGTCCGGGCCCAATGGGTGCCGACAGCCACACCAACTACGCCCTGCGTAAGACCGGACGCCAGGCCGTCGAACCGATCCATCCCGACCTCGCCGAGCCGTTGGCTGACATCCTGAACACGACCTACGGCCTGATCGTTTACCAGGAGCAGATCCAGCAAATCGCTCAGCGGGTGGCTGGCTACAGCCTCGGCCAGGCCGACCTGCTGCGCCGAGCGATGGGCAAGAAGAAGAAGGAAGTGCTGGAGGCCGAGTTCAAGCCATTCAGCTCCGGTATGCGCGAACGCGGCTACCCCGAGGCCGCGATCAAGACGCTGTGGGAAATCATGGTGCCCTTCGCCGCGTACGCCTTCAACAAGGCGCACTCAGCCGCCTACGGCGTGATCTCCTACTGGACGGCCTACCTGAAGGCGAACTATCCGGCTGAGTTCATGGCCGCCCTGTTGGAGTCGGTGAAGAGCGACAAAGACAAGACTGCCCTCTACCTGGGCGAATGCCGTCGAATGGGTATCCAGGTGCTGCCGCCGGACGTCAACGAATCCGAAGGCATGTTCACCCCGGTCGAGAAGGACATCCGCTATGGGCTGGCCGCGGTGCGCAACGTTGGCGAGAACGTGGTCAAGGGCATCGTGGAAGCCCGCACCGAGCAGGGCAAAGCCGGTGACTTCAACGTCTTCCTGAACCAGATTCCCCTGGTGGCCTGCAACAAGCGGGTGATCGAATCACTCATCAAGGCTGGCGCCTTCGACTCGATGGGGCACACCCGGCGGGGGTTGATGGAGTGCTTCGAGCGGCGGGTCGATGAGGTGATCGACCTGAAACGGAACCAGGCCAACGGCCAGGATGACCTGTTCGGCGACTTCGGATCCACCGAGCAGGTGTCCGCGACGCCGGTGCCCGAGGTTCCGGAATGGGACAAGCGAGTGCGCCTCGCCTTCGAGCGGGAGATGCTCGGGCTCTATGTCAGTGACCACCCGTTGCAGGGTCTCGAACACGTGCTGATGGCCCAACGCGACCTCAGCATTGGTGAACTCCGCGCCGACGATGGCCCCCGGGACGGGATGGTGACGATCGCGGGAATGATCACTCAGGTGGTGCGCAAGCAGACCAAGAACGGCGACTTGTGGGCGATCGTGACGGTAGAGGATCTGGAATCGGCGATCGAAGTGTTGCTGTTTCCCAAGGTCTACTCCAGCGTCGCAGTCTCCCTGGCAAGTGACACCGTGGTGCGGATCAAAGGCCGGGTGCGAACCAAGGACGACAGCTTGGAGATGACCGGCCAGGACGTCGCCTTCCCCGATATCTCCGAGGGTCCCGCCGGTCCGTTGCTGATTCAGCTGCCGGCGGTACGGTGCACCCCGGCTGTGGTCGAGCAGCTGCGGCAGGTGCTCAAGGCGCACCCCGGGGCCACCGAGGTGCGGGTGAAGCTGGTTTCGGCCACCAACGGCGCCAAGATTTGGAAGCTGGACGAGGGCTTGCGGGTATCGCCATCGCGGCCACTGATGGCAGACCTGAAGGCCTTGCTGGGTCCGTCTTGCGTGTGAGCGGCTGTTTCGTGAACCCCGAAGGGGCGGCGTCCGGTTTCGGCCATCCTCCGATATCCTGCCGAGGTGAGTACCACCGTCGCTGAGGAGCTAGAAGCACGCCCGGATCGGCCGCCGTCCTCGTCGGTGGTCGCCTGGATCGCGTTACTAGCAGGCCTGTCGCTGGTGGTCGGTGCGCTCGCTGCGGTGTTCTGGTTCGGGGTGGTGGATCTACCCACCTACGAAATCCGCGACGATGGCTCAGCGGTGATCGACGAGCACGGACTCACCCAGATTGTTGCCGCCGATGTTTGGTATGCCATCACAGGTGCCCTGGTCGGCGCTGGGCTGGGGGTGGTCGTGTGGAAGTGGTTCCGCTCGATGGGGTGGCTTTCGGCGGTGCTTGCCGTCGGCGCCGGGCTGCTGGCTGGCCTGGTCTGCTGGAAAGTTGGCGAGTTGATTGGCCCGGGACCTTTTGATGTTCGGTTGGCCCGAGCCAAAGCCGGTGATCTGGTGCCCCTTTCGTTGCAGTTGAGATCCTGGTCGGCGCTGGCGGTCTGGGGCTTTGCCGCCGTGACGCCGGTGCTGTTGGCGTCCTCCCTTGGTCCTGACGAGGAAGACCCCGCTCCCAAGCGAGGGTCTCGCAAGGGAGCCGAAGAAGACCAGACCAAAGCTGAAGTGGATGAGCTGGGCGTGCTAACCACCGAGGAAGTCTGATCGGGCCATGGCAACTGGCATCGAGACCGAACGGAAGTTCGCCTTGGCCAAAGGCCAATCCCTTCCGAGTCTTGATGCCATCGCGATTGAGGGCGCCTGCGAACAGCGGGAACTTATCTCGATCTACTACGACACCCCGGATTACCGCCTGAACGCTGCCCAGCAAGTGATTCGGCGGCGCAGCGGTGGTCCGGACGCTGGCTGGCAGGCGAAGCTGCCGACCGACAACCCCGACGAACGAATCGAAGTGCAGCTCCCCCCTGGTGGGGAACGGTTGCCACGCGAGTTGCGCGACCTGGTAGCCGCCAGCGTCGGGGAGCGGCCGCTGTTGCCGGTGGCGGAACTGCGCACGCATCGCAGCCTGCGCGAGCTACGCGACGAAGCCGGAAGGGTGCTGGCCGAAGTCTGCGAAGACCGGGTGAGTGCAACCGTGGCTGGGCAAACCCAAGAATGGACCGAGGCCGAAGTGGAGCTCGTTGGTGGCGACCGGCGGCTTCTGGACGCAATCGAGGCTGAGTTACACGCAGCTGGGGTGTGGCGTTCACCGAGTCGATCGAAGTTGGCCCAGGCGCTGGCCGAACAGGTCGCCCGGCTTGAGGAGGCTGCGGTCAATCCGCCCGCCGCCCTGGTGGTGCGCAACTACCTCGGGATCCAAATCGGCATCTTGCAGGCGCTGGAGTTGAAGGTGCTGCGAAACGACTTCGACGCCGTCCATCGCTGCCGAGTGGCGACCCGGAAGCTCAGGTGCACGTTGCGGACCTTCGACCCGGCGTTTCGACCGTCTTCGGTGCGGGCGTTGCGGGAAGAGCTCCGCTGGCATGCCGAGCAGTTGGGCGCCCCCAGAGATGCCGAGGTGCTGAAGCAGCGGCTCACCGCGACGCTGGCGGAGCTGCCAGCGGAGGTGGCCGCTGAGGTGGGCGAGGAAATCCTCTCCCATCTGGCTGCACAACACGTCGCTGCCCACGATGCTCTCGTGACCAGCATGTGCACCGACCGCTATCGCAGGCTGCAACTGGGATTGGAGCAGCTGCTGGCCGACCTGCCACTGGATCGGATGGCCGCCGAGCCGGCCACGGTGGTGCTGCCCAATATGTTCGCTAAGGCGGTCCACCGTGCCAAGGCCGCTGCAGTCAGGGCCGAGGCGAGGCCGTCAGACCTGACCCGCTGGCACGAACTGCGCAAGGCGGCCAAAGCCGCCCGCTACGGGGCCGAGGCGCTGCAGTCGGTCCTAGGCTCGGCGGTGGCGAATCAGGTGGATGCCTGGTCGCAGGTGACCACAGCTTTGGGCGACCTGCAAGACGCGGTAATCGCTGCCCAGGTGATCTCCGACTTATCCTTCGAAGCGGTGGGCCAGGGCCGGTCCAGAGCTCCCTTCGACGAACTGCGTTCCAAGCAGGATCTACGTCTCCGCGAAGCCCTGACCCGCGGACGCGCAGCGGTGGCCGTCGCTCTGGGGAGCTAGTCAGCGCGCGATATCGGCGAAACTGGCTTGGGTCAGCTGCGCGAGATCCGCCGGGGCGATTTCGAGGTCGAGCCCGCGACGCCCAGCCGAGACGAAGATCGTGTCCCACAGCAGCGCGGTCTCATCGATGATCGTCACCAAGGCCACCTTCTGACCCAGCGGGGATACCCCGCCCAGTACATAGCCGGTGGTGCGCACCGCCAACGTCGGGTTGGCCATTGCCGCCTTCTTGACCCCAACCGCCTGGGCGAACTGCTTCAGGCCGAGTTGTCCAGCCACCGGGACCACCGCCACCGCCAGCTCGGGGCGGACCTGTCCGATGTCGATGATCAGGGTCTTGAACATCTGCTCAGGGTCGATGCCCAGTGCCCGGGCCGCCTCGGCGCCATAGTTGGTGTTCGCCGGGTCGTGGTCGTAGTTGTGCAACTGGTAGCCGATCTTGGCCGCATCGAGGGCTGCGGTGGCCGGAGTGACAGACACCGTAGTCAGCTGAAAGCCGTCACCGCGGCAACCAGGAGTGGAGCGGCGATCAAGGCTGGCAACATGTCGCCGATCGGAACCTGCTTGATTCCTAGGAGTCGCAGCCCTAGACCGAGCAGGATCACGCCGCCGGTGGCGGTGATCGAGTCGAGCTGGGCGATCGGCAACACATTGCCCAGCCAGAAGCCGGTCATGGTGAGCGTTCCCTGGTAGAGCGCCAGCGGGATTGCCGAGAACGCCACCCCGATGCCCAACGTGGAGGCGAAGGCCATCGCGGCGAAGCCGTCCATTACGGCCTTGACGATTAGTTGCTCCGCCCCGTGTCCCATGCCGTCGGACAGCGATCCAAGAATGGACAACGGGCCGACGCAGAAGATCAGGGTCGCGGTGACGCTGGCTTCGATGAACGTGGTCTGATCTGACTTGCTGGCGAACCGCTCCCGCAGCCACTCCGCGGCGCCGTCCAGCCGGTCTTCAAGGCGGATCAATGAGCCCAGGACGCCGCCGATCAGCAGGGCAGCGAGCACGATCAACAACCGAGCGTTGGGACCAACGGCCTCGCCGAGAGCGACCGACATGCCCTGGGCTACCGACAGGCCACCGATTACCAACGAAACCAGGCCAAGAATCTGAGTGACCACCAGACGGGTTCGCTCCGGGAAGCGATGCCCTAGGGCCAGGCCGAAGAGACTGCCGACGATGACGGTGGCCACATTGATGGCCGTGCCAGCCCCGATGAACATGGTGGCTATTCAATCACCGACACAGCTGAGGGCCGTACGAGTGTGGATTCGCCGGAATGTCGCAGCAAGTTCACCGTCTCGTCATCGCTGAGCAGTCGAGGCCTGGCTGACTTGAGCCGTCGGGTGTGGAAGGAGCACGAGTGCGGGCAGGTGGGCAGAACCCGTTGGTGAGCGTCATCGTCCCTGGACGAGACGCCGCCGAGTTCGTCGGGGACACGATGGCCAGCCTGGCCAGGCAACTCGTTGAGCCGTCCCAGCTGGAGGTGATCTTCGTCGACGACGGGTCAACCGATGCCACCGCTGAGTTGGTCGAAGCGCATCGGGAGATGTTGCCGGGGCTGCGAGTGCTGGTCAACGGCGAGTCCAAGGGGGTCTCGGCCGCCCGCAATCTAGGGCTGAGTCAGGCTCGGGGCCGCTACCTTGGCTTCCTCGATGCCGATGACTGGTTCGCGGTCGGCTACCTTCAGCTGTTGGTCGATCAGTTGGACCACCTTGGCTGCGACTTCGTCCGCACCGATCTGGTGTTGGCGGACGGAACCGAGCGCAAACTGGTGCACGCGCCGCAGGGGCGTCGGGGCCGAGTCCTGGCCGCCCGCGAAGGTGTGTTTCCGGTGACCGGCAAGGCGATGGTCGATCACCCGTCGATGTTCGCGGGGCTGTTCCATCGCCGGCTGGCCGATTCTGGTCTGCTGCACTTCGACGAATCCCTGCCCAGTGCCGAGGACCGGGAGCTGATCTGGCGGCTTCATCTGCGCGCTGAGACTTTCGCGGTCATCGATGCTCCGGGCGCCTTCTACCGCCGGGGCCTGGCTGGCTCGTTGACTCAGGCAATGGACCGGCGCCGGCTCGGCTTTCTGGACGCCTTTGAACAGGTTCGTCGCCAACTCGTCTCTGAGCCGGCAGCCGACGCGTTGCTCGGTAAGGCCGCCCAAACTGTGCTGGCGCTGACCGGACAGCACCTGGCGCGCGGACCGGCCCGCGGACCGGAACGGGTGCGATTGGTGAGCGGCGCGGCGGAGTTGCTATTGCGCTACCCAGACCAGGTGGTGCGCGCCGCGGTACGCCGACTGGATCGGGAGCGTCGCGGGCAGCTGGCTGCGGTATTGCGGCTGGGCGGGTGGGCACGCTGATGAGCGTCCTGGCGGCAGTGCACTCCCGGGCCGGATTGGACCTTTTGGTAGCCGTGCGGACGAGTGGTGGCCTAGGTGATGATCCAGTGGCGGTTGTGACCTGGTCGCAACTGGAAATCCCGGAGGTGGGTGCGACGGACCTGGCCGCGGAGGTGGCAGCTGCCGGTTTCGCTGAGGTAATCGATCTGGATGCGCTGCTGCGCCCCTTTCACCCGGCACAGTGGAATCCTCACGACGCTGAGTTGGCTCTGGTGCGGGCTCTGTTGGTGCCGACGCTGGCGCCGGTGACCGAGCTGTTCCTTGAAGACGTTGATCATCACCTTTGCCGGGTGCTTACCAAAGTGTTCGACGGGGCTGGCGTTCATGCTTTGGCGGCCGGGCTGGCGGCTTACGGGCCGCCGTCGCATCGGCGTCCGCCCGCACTGCAGCAACGCATCGAGGCGCTTTGGTACCTCGACCATCTGCCCGGAGTCCGGCCGGTGTGTGTGGAGCCGAGCAAGGCCATGCCAGCCCCGCCGGTGCCCACCGCCGCCGCGACCCACACCCTGGTGCTGGGAAGCGACTTGGTGGCGGCGCGACTTGGGGACGCGGCCGCGGAGCGGCGCGCTCACCTGCGACTGCTGCGGACGGCGGCGGCGTCCGGCGGCGAGGTGGTCTTTCGCCCGCCGTCGCTGATGGGCCCAGGGCAGTTGCGGTTGTTGGAGTGGGAGGCCGCTCAAGCCGGGATTGACCTCGATGTCGTCGATGCCGCCACCGGCCCCTGGGGGCAGCGAGGACGACCGGCGGCGGCATTCGGTTTCACCGCACCCGAGTTGGCTCACCTGCATTCCGCCGCAGTGCCGGTGTCGGCGCCGACTGTCGCGGAGCTGTTGGCCCGCCTGAGCCCCTACCACCACCGGGCCCGCATCGAACTGACCATCATCGACGCCTTGCTCAGTGCGGACCCCCCGGGCTACCAGCCTCAAGAGCTGCAGCAGCTACTGATGGTGGTGTCTTACCTGATGCGGCCAGAGTCGCTGCCCGAATTGGGCGGCCTCGTCGAAAGCCAATTGGCTGAGCTGAGCCCGCGAGCGCGGGGGCGCTACTTGGATCAGGGACGGTTGGTGGCGCTCGGGCTGGCCGCGCGGCCGACCCGAGCCACGCGGCTGCGAAACCTGATCAAGCCCGGCGGTTGGCGGCGGCTCAAACCCGGCCGATAGCGGCTCTAGAATGCTGCCGTGCTGCGAACCATTGATCTGCGAGGCCTCGTCGTGCCCGACTACCGCAAGGTGGTCCCGCGGGCCGACTTCAACGTGGACGCCGCCGTGGAGGCAGTGCGACCGATAGTCGCCGCCGTGGCTGAGCGTGGTGAAGCGGCGTTGGCGGAGTTCTCTGAACGGTTCGATGGGGTGCGCCCGGCCACCTTCCGAGTGCCGGCCGAGGCGTTGGCGCAGGCCGAACGCGGGTTGGAGCCCGCAGTGCGGGCCGCCTTCACCGAATCGATCCGGCGTCGTCAACTGGTGGCTGAGGCCGAGGCTCGCAGCGTCCCAGCCAGGGTAGAACTCGCCCCGGGCGCCGTGGTGGAGCAGAAGCTGGTGCCGGTGGAGCGCGTCGGGCTCTATGTGCCCGGCGGATTGGCCCCGCTAGCCTCCAGTGTGTTGATGAATGTGGTGCCCGCCCAGGTCGCCGGGGTCGAGTCGATCGCGGTCGCCAGCCCACCTCAGGCGGAGTTCGGCGGGTTGCCGCATCCGAACATCCTGGCGGTGTGCGCCCTGCTGGGTGTGCGTGAGGTCTACGCCGTCGGCGGCGCGCAGGCGATCGCCATGTTCGCCTACGGGGTGGAAGGCCTGTGCGCTCCGGTCGACCTGGTGACTGGCCCGGGGAACATCTACGTGGTGGCCGCCAAGCGGCTGTTGCGCGGGCGGGTGGGGATCGACTCCGAAGCCGGGCCGACCGAAATTGCCATCCTGGCCGACGATTCGGCCGATGCCGCTTGCGTGGCCGCCGACCTGATCTCCCAGGCTGAGCATGACCCGATGGCGGGCTCGGTGCTGGTGACCCCCTCTGTTGCGTTGGCTCAAGCCGTCCGGGCCGCCCTGGAGCCGCAGCTTGCGGCCACCAAACATGTTGAACGCATCCGCACCGCATTGAGTGGGCCACAATCAGCGGTTGTGCTGGTTGACGACCTTGAGCAGGGTCTGGCCGTGGTGGACGCCTATGCCGCTGAGCACTTGGAGATCCACACCCGCGACGCCGCCGGGGTGGCGGCCCGAGTCCGCAACGCCGGGGCGATCTTCGTTGGCACCTACTCGCCGGTCTCGTTGGGTGACTACACCGCTGGCTCAACGCACGTCCTGCCGACTGCTGGTGCTGCGCACCACTCCTCCGGATTGAACGTTCACAGCTTCCGCAAACAGGTGCACGTGATCCACTACTCCAAGGAAGCGCTGCTGGCGGTGGCTGACGTGGTGGAGACCTTCGCCGCTGCCGAGGATCTGCCAGCCCACGGCGCGGCGGTCACCGTTCGGCGGCCGTCGTGAAGCCCGACGTCACCCTGGCCGAGCTGCCGCTGCGCCCAGAGTTGGTGGGGGAGCAGCCCTATGGCGCGCCGCAACTGGACGTGCCAGTGCGGCTGAACGTCAACGAGAATCCGTACCCGCCCAGCGCGGCGATAATCGCTGAGATGGCTGCGGCGGTGGCCGCGGTTGCTGGCGAGATCGACCGGTATCCCGACCGGGAGGCCACCGCGCTGCGCAGCGACCTGGCCGCCTACCTCGGGCACGGGCTGAGCGCAGCGAATGTGTGGGCCGCCAACGGCTCCAACGAAGTGATGACCCACCTGCTGGGCGCCTTTGCCGGGCCCGGCCGTCGGGTGCTGACCTTCGGTCCCACCTACTCGATGTACCCCGAGTACGCCCGCAATACCCACAGCGAATATGTGGTGACACCGCGGCGAGCCGACTACACCCTGGACGCGGCCACAGTGTTGGCCGCTATCGCCGAGCATGAGCCGAGCATTGTGCTCATCACCACACCGAACAATCCGACCGGCACCACGACGCCGCTGAGCGTGATTCGCGAGGTTCTGAGCGCTACCGAGGTGATCTTGGTGGTTGATGAGGCCTATCAGGAGTTCGCGCGCCATCCCGAGGCGACTGCGCTGAGCCTGTTGGCGGAGTTCGGAAACCTGGTGGTCTCAAGAACGATGAGCAAGGCGTTCGCCTTGGCCGGTGGCCGGCTCGGTTACCTGGCTGCCAACCCGGCAATCGTCGATGCCTGCCGAATCATTCGGCTGCCCTATCACCTGTCGGCGCAGACTCAGGCGATAGCCAGGGTGGCGTTGGCGCATGCTGGGGAGATGTTGGCAAAGGTGGACGATTTGCGGGCCACTCGCGACGAAATGTTGGCTCGGCTGCCTCAACTGGGGGTAGAGGTGATCGACTCCGACGCCAACTTCTGTTTGTTCGGTGCGTTCAGCGACCGTCATGATGTCTTTGTTCGGCTGCTCGAACGTGGCGTTCTCGTACGCGAAACCGGCCCGGCTGGTTTCCTGCGGGTCTCGGTCGGCACGCCGACGGAGACTGAGGCGTTCTATGCGGCCTTGGCTAGCGTTTTGAAGGAGATCAGATGAGCCCGCGCACGGCCGTTCGCGAGCGGAAGACCAGCGAGTCCCAGGTTCGGGTTGCCCTGAACCTCGACGGCGTTGGTGAATCGAGCATCAGCACCGGGGTCGGGTTCTACGACCACATGTTGACTGCGCTGGCCAAGCATTCGGCGATCGACCTGGAGATCACCACTACCGGCGATCTGCACATTGACGCTCACCACACCATCGAGGACACGGCTATCGTGCTCGGGCAGGCGTTTGCGGAAGCGCTGGGGGACAAAGCTGGCATCCGCCGCTACGCCGATGCCACTGTGCCGCTGGATGAAGCGCTGGCGCAGGCTGTTGTCGACCTGGCCGGACGTCCTTATGTGGTCTTTTCCGGCGAACCGGACGGCCAGGCTTACGCGCGCATCGGCGGGAGCGGGGTTGCCTATCCCGGCTCAATGACCCAACACGTCTTCGAGTCCTTCGCCTACAACGCCGGCATCACGCTGCACCTGCGGCTGTTGGCTGGCCGCGATCCGCATCACATCGTTGAGGCGGAGTTCAAGGCGCTGGCCAGGGCGTTGCGCGACGCGATCGCGCTGGATCCGCGGATCGCGGGCATCATTCCCTCCACCAAGGGCAGCCTGTGAGCTCAGTCCGGCCCCGTCCTGAGCACGTCGGCGACCAGCCGTCGATCCGGGTGGCGGTGTTGGACTACGGTTCGGGCAATGTGCACTCGGCCACCCGTGCGGTGGCCGCAGCTGGCGCTGAGGTCGTCCTCACCAGCGATCCCGAGGTCTGCTTGGCCGCGGATGGCCTGCTGGTGCCGGGCGTGGGTGCCTTTGCGGCCTGCATGGACGGTCTGGTGGCGGTTGGCGGCCCGGAACTGATTCGCCGCCGCCTGCTGGCTGGCGGGCCGGTGCTCGGCATTTGTGTGGGACACCAGGTGTTGTTCGATTCCGGGGTCGAACACGGCACCCAAGCCGTGGGTCTCGGGCTGCTGCCCGGAGTGGTTGAGGAGTTGGTCGCCAAGCCGCTGCCGCACATGGGCTGGAACACCGTCCAGGTTGCCGCCGGTTCGGCGATGTTCGCCGGGGTTGAGGATCAGCGGTTCTACTTCGTGCACTCCTATGGCGTCCATAACGGTGCGGGCTGGCCGCCCGAAGCGCTGGCCAGCTACACCGAGCACGGGGGCGACCGCTTCGTGGCGGCGGTGGAAGCCGGCCTGTTGTGGAGTACGCAGTTTCATCCAGAGAAGTCAGGAGCGGCCGGGGCCCGGCTGCTGCGCAACTGGATAGCCACTTTGGGAAGGACTCATGAGCAAGCTTGAGCTGTTGCCGGCCGTAGACGTACAGGGCGGCCAAGCCGTCCAGTTGGTGCAGGGGGTGGCTGGCAGCGAGAAGGTCTTCGGCGAGCCGCTGGCCGCAGCGCTGCGCTGGCAGGAGGCGGGCGCGGAATGGCTGCACCTGGTCGATCTGGACGCTGCCTTCGGCCGCGGCAGTAACGCCGAAATGCTGGCCGAAATCGTGGGCCAGTTGGACCTTCAGGTGGAGTTGTCTGGTGGAATTCGCGATGACGCTTCGCTGGCCCGGGCGCTCTCGACCGGCTGCCGGCGGGTGAACATCGGCACCGCTGCGCTGGAGAACCCGCAATGGTGCGACCGGATCATTGCCGAATATGGCGACCGGGTGGCGATCGGGCTGGACGTTCGCGGCACCCGATTGGCCGCCCGTGGCTGGACCAAAGAAGGCGGCGAGCTTTATGAGACGCTGGATCGGCTGAACGCTGCCGGCTGCTCGCGCTATGTGGTGACCGATGTCGCCAGCGACGGCATGCTCACCGGGCCAAATGTCGAACTGTTGCGTGCGGTGTGTTCGCGCACTGACGCCTCGGTGGTGGCCAGCGGTGGCATCTCCAGCCTGGACGACCTGCGCACCCTGCGCGAACTGGTTGGGATCGGCGTTGAAGGCGCGATCATCGGCACGGCCCTTTATGTGGGCAACTTCACCTTGGAGCAGGCTTTGGCCGTTGCCGACGGGGCGCCGGCGCCAACAAGCGAAGCGGAGTAGCGATGGCTGGCGCAGCAAGAGCCGCCGTTGAGGCGGCGAATGCTGCGTTGGCGACTTTTGCCGGCGCCGCGCCACCGCGCTACTGCGCGGCCCAAAAGGCCATCGGCGAGATGCTCATCGCCGAGGGCTGGAAGGGTGGTCCGACCCGCCTGGGCAATTCGGGTTCGGGCTCCGGCGGAATGGGCACCGCGCTCGGCCTCGCGGTGGGCGGTTTGGCGCTGGGCACCGCCGCGTTCTTCCTGATGCCGGTCGACGCGAGGGCGATCATGGCCGGTGCGGGGGCCTTGGCTGCTCTGATCGGGCTGGGTTTGGCCGCCTGGGTTTGGCCCTTGATCTCGGCTGGTCAGGCGATGGTGCGATCAGCGAAGGGTGGGCCGAACCTGGACTGCTTCGACGCCACCGAACGCGAGCTCATTTGCCAGGAAGCCTGGTCACAGGTGGCCCGCCGTCGCTGGCCGGACCAACAGGTGTTGGCGATGGCGTTTGACCCAGTCCAGTTTGTCCTGGTCGAGTTCGGGCAGGCGATTCCGCCGGTATTCGACGACTTTGGCTACGTGCAGCTTTGGCCGACGCCCGAAGTTATTGCCCTAGCCGAAGCTCCGCTTGAGCCGCTTGCCTACCCCGAGCCGCCATTGCAGAGCGAAGTGAGCAAGTCAGATGCCACTGAGCCGAGCATCGCTGAAACGTCCTGGCTGCCCCAGACCTCGATGCCGCTGCCCTCGGGGTGGCAGCCCTATCAGCCCGGGGTTGAGCCGGGCCACCGTCCTGCTCCCACCGATGGCATCGACCCTCAGCGCTGACCCATCCTCAGGGCACCCGGGCGGTCCATTCTGCGGTGGCGAACTTAGTTCGCAGCAGATCGCTTGCCTGGCTGAGCTCTTCCTCGGTGAGGGCACCGTCGATGACCCGGTGGGCTTTCCGGAAGGAGGCCAAGAAGGAGGTCATCACCGCCTCGCGCGGCAGCTGGGTCTGGGAGCGCACCGGATCGACCCGCTTATTGGCGCTCTTGGTGCCCTTGTCAGAGAGTTTCTCCCGGCCGATCCGCAGTACCTGGAGCATCTTGTCGGCGTCGATGTCGTAGGCCATGGTCACGTGATGCAGCACCGCACCGCCAACAAAGCGCTTCTGGGCGGCACCGGCGATCTTGCCCGCAGCCGAGGCGATGTCGTTCAGGCCGGCGTAGTGGGCCGAGACGCCGACCTCGGCCAGTGCGTTGAGCACCCACTGGTCGAGGAAGGCGTAGGACGCCTCATAACTCATTCCGTCGACCAGCGAAACGGGTACCACTAGTGAGAAGGTGATGCAGTTTCCGGCCTCCATGAACATCGCCCCGCCGCCGGAGACGCGCCGCACGACCTGGACGCCGTACTGCTCGGCCGCTTCGGCGTCCACCTCATTGCGCAGCGACTGGAACGATCCGATCACCACCGCCGGGTTTTCCCACTCCCAGAAGCGGAAGGTCGGCCCGCGCCGACCAGCGGCGAGTTCGCGGCCAAGCACCTCGTCCAGGGCGGCGTGCATAGCCGGGTCGAGCGGGCCGGGGTCGAGATAGGTGAACTCCTGATCAGCCCAGCTGGTGGAGTGGCCTAGCGCTCGCCGAACCGCCATCGCCACCGCGTGGGCGTCGAAACCGGCCATGGTCACCGGGACGCCGAGGATACCGTCGTTACGGGCGCGGGCCAGGCCGCCTTCGACCCGGGCGGCGAGTTCAGCGACCGTGGTGTCGGCGCTCAAACCGTCCAGGGCGCGGTCGATGATCTCTAGGGCCTCATCGGGGTCAAGGAAGAAATCCCCGCTCACTCGCACCCGGCGCAACCGGTTGTCCGACAGTTCGGCATCGACGGCCACCAGCTTGCCGCCGGGCACCTTGTACTCACCGTGAAGGGGGTCGCTCATGCGTGCCAGGCTAGGTGTCCTAGACTGAGCGGCGCAAAATGCACCAGCGATCCGGACGGGGCGTAAATGAGCGGTCACTCCAAGTGGGCCACCACCAAACACAAGAAGGCGGTCATCGATGCCAAGCGCGGCAAGCTGTTTGCCAAGCTGGTCAAGAACATCGAGGTGGCCGCCCGCACCGGTGGTCCCGACACTGCGGGTAATCCGACGCTGTACGACGCGGTCCAGAAGGCCCGCAAGAACTCCGTACCCGTAGACAACATCGAGCGCGCCGTGAAGCGCGGCGGCGGGATTGGCGGCGAGTCGGTCGACTACCTCGAGATCATGTACGAGGCCTACGGGCCGGCCGGCACCGCGATCCTGATCGAGTGTCTTACCGACAACCGCAACCGCTCCGCGGCAGATGTGAAGGTGGCCGTGACCCGCAACGGCGGCACGCTGGCCGACGTTGGCTCGGTATCGCGAATCTTCGACCGCAAGGGGGTCGTGGAGGTGGCCAAGGCCCAGGGCGGCCGGACGCTTAGCGAGGACGACCTGCTGGAGGCCACGATCGACGCCGACCCAGAGGATGTCACCGACGACGGTGAGAACTTCAAAGTGATCAGCGATCCCAGCCAGGTGGTCGAAGTGCGTAAGGCCGTCCAAGCTGCCGGGTTGGACTATGAGTCGGCTGAAGTCCAGTTCGTGCCGCAGTACACCCAGGCCATCGAAACCGCAGAGTTGGCCGAGAAGCTGTTCAGGCTGCTTGATGCCATCGAAGACCTCGACGACGTCCAAAATGTGTACAGCAACGAGGACGTTCCTGACGAGATCGGCGAGCAGCTCGGCGACTAACCGGCGTGGCAGCCGGAGAGGCCGCCAGCGGCTGGATAATATCCGAACATCTGTTCGGAAGGTGGCGCAAATGCGTGTTCTCGGGGTCGATCCGGGCCTGACCCGTTGCGGGGTGGGCGTGGTAGACGGCGAGCCCGGACGGCAGCTGAAGTTAGTGGCTGTCGGGGTAATCACCACCCCGACCGATCTTGACTTGGCCCAACGGCTGTTGCTGATCGAGGCTGGCCTAACCGATTGGGTCGAGCAGCACCGTCCCGATGTGGTGGCAGTGGAGCGGGTTTTCGCTGAGCACAATCTGCACTCGGTGATTGGCACCGCACAGGCCTCTGGACTGGCCCTGCTGGTGGCGGCCAAGGCTGGCTTGCCAGCCCATCTCCACACCCCGACCGAGGTGAAGGCTGCGATCACCGGGTCGGGCCGGGCCGACAAGGCTCAGGTCGGCAAGATGGTGGCCCGGCTGCTGAAGCTGGACGCGGCGCCGAAGCCTGCTGATGCCGCCGACGCGGTCGCTTTGGCGATTTGTCACCTTTGGCGAGGTGCTGCCAGTGACCGGATCGCTGCGGCCATCGCCAAGCAGGCGAAGGTAAGCGCATGATCACCCGGCTACGCGGGGAGCTGATTGAGGCCGGCGGCACCTGGCTGACCGTCGACCTGTCCGGCTTCGGCGTCCGGGTGCTTTGTACGCCTACCACCGCTGGCTCGGCGCGGTTGGGGGAGCGGGTCGATCTGCACACATCGTTGGTGGTGCGGGAGGACTCGTTGACCCTCTACGGCTTTGGTAGCGCTGATGAGCGGGATCTGTTCGAACTGGCTCAATCTGCTTCCGGAATCGGTCCGCGGATTGCGTTGGCGATCGTCTCGGTGTTCAGTCCGGGGGAGTTCGGCAGCGCCGTGCTGGCCGGAAACACCGCCGCAATCACCAAGGTGCCGGGGATCGGGGCCAAAGGTGCGGCGAAGCTGGTGCTGGAGCTGAAGGACAAGGTGGCCGGTTTTGCCTCCAGATCAACGACCGGTGGTAGCAGCACAACCGGCACTCAGGAGTGGCGCGACCAGGTGCGGGCTGGCCTGGAGGGCCTTGGCTATTCGACCAGGGACGCCGAGGCCGCCTGCGATCGGGTCGCCGAGTTGGTGGTGGGTGATCCGGACATCTCAGTGGCGGTGCTGTTGCGGGCGGCGCTGCGCAGCCTGGCAAAGTAGCCGCTGTGACTGGCACTGAAGAGAGCGATCCGCTGGATCCGCACGTCCACTTCGATGAGCAAGCCGCTGAATCCGCGTTGCGGCCCACCAGCCTGGCCGAGTTCGGCGGCCAGCCGCGAGTCAGTGACCAGCTCGGCTTGGTGCTGGACGCAGCCAAACACCGTGGCACCGTGGCTGACCATGTGCTTCTTTCCGGCCCGCCTGGTTTGGGCAAGACCACGTTGGCCATGATCATCGCCGCCGAGATGGGGGCGCCGATCCGGATTTCGTCTGGCCCGGCAATTCAGCACGCCGGCGATCTGGCCGCGATCCTTTCCGGGCTCGGCGAGGGCGAAGTGTTCTTCCTCGACGAGATCCACCGGATGTCCAGGCCTGCCGAGGAGATGCTCTACCTGGCCATGGAGGACTTTCGGGTGGACGTGGTGGTCGGCAAGGGCCCTGGAGCCACCGCGATCCCGCTGGAAATCCCGCGGTTCACCCTGGTTGGGGCCACCACCCGTTCCGGACTGCTGCCCGGTCCGCTGCGGGACCGCTTTGGTTTCACCGCACAGTTGGATTTCTACGCCACCGCCGACCTGGAAAAGCTGCTGGTCCGCTCGGCGAAGCTGCTGGGGATCCAATTGGACACCTCAGCAGGTGCCGAGATCGCCTCCCGCTCCCGAGGCACCCCCCGAATCGCGAACCGCTTGCTGCGGCGCGTGCGGGATTTCGCGGTGGTACGGGCCGACGGGGTGTTGACCCGCGAGGTCGCCCGGGCCGCACTGGAGCTGTATGAGGTCGATCCGCTGGGTTTGGATCGCCTCGACCGGGCGATCCTGGATGCGCTCTGCCGCTCATTCGGTGGCGGCCCGGTCGGACTGGGGACGTTGGCGCTGGCGGTCGCCGAGGAGACCGAAACGGTCGAAGAAGTGGCCGAGCCCTTCCTGGTCCGGCAGGGATTCATGATGCGTACCCCCCGCGGACGGGTGGCAACTCGGCGAGCCTGGGCGCACCTCGGTTTGCAGCCACCTCACAACGCTGCTGGCCTGGGGCCCGAGACGCCGGATCTGTTCTCTGAAAACTGAAACTGGCGTGGGCCGAATGGGGTTTGCCAGGTATCGGCGCTAGGCTCTTGGGTCGGCGACCAGGTCGCCGGTCCATGTGGTCGTTAGGAGCTGGGGATGCCGCAATTAGATCTGCCGACAATCTTGATGTTGGTTGGCGTGGTCGCGCTGTTCTACTTCATGTTGGTGCGTCCGCAGCAGAAGCGGGCCAAGCAGCAGCAGGAACTCATGTCGGCGCTGTCGACCGGCGATCGAGTGATGACCATCTCTGGCATCGTCGGCACCGTCCGCTACCTCGGCGAGAAGCAGGTGATCATTGAGGTCTCTCCTGGGGTCGAGATGACAGTGGTCAAGGGTGCGATCAGTTCCCAGCCCGTCGAGGACGAGTTCGAGTACGCCGAAGACGGCACCGCCGAGTTGGTCGAAGCCGACCCGGAGCCGCAGACTGAGACCGACGCTAAGACCGACAAGTTGGACTCCTCGGGTTCCGCCGAGGACGACCTCAAGTAATCAGTAAAGGCAGCTGTGGCCACTAGCAAGCAACAAGCGCATCCGCTGCGCACACTGATCATCATGTTCGTGGTGATTGCCGGGCTGTTCACCATCATGGCGGTGAACAACATCTGGACGCCCAAGCTCGGCTTGGATCTGCGCGGCGGCACCACGATCACCCTGACCGCTTCGAATATCAGCGGCACCGGCAGCGTCGATCCCAAGAGCCTGGAGTTGGCGCGCACCATCATCCAGCAGCGAGTTGACGGCTACGGCGTCGGCGAAACCGAGGTCACCGTCTCTGGCGATCACCAGATCGTGGTGACAGCGCCCAACGTCCAAAAGGATGATCTGGTCAAGCTGGTCGGCCAGACCGCGCAGCTGAACTTCCGCAAGGTGTACTCCAATGAGTCCACTGGTGCCACGACGCCCACTGAGACGCCGACCACCGAGCCCAGCGCGGTGCCCAGCGCCACCCAAACAAACAAGCGGCTTTTCCCGCAGTTGCCTACTCCGGTGCCCAGCCCCCGACCGACAGCACCCTCGACTACCACCAAGCCCCTGGCTGAGTTGCTGAAGTGGACGCCGAGCGAGCGCGACCAAGCCGAGTTCGCCAGCTACCAGTGTGGAACCGATTCCCCAACCCCTGATGTCACCGATCAGCCACTGATCACCTGTAACGAGGACGGCTCGGCGAAATACCTGCTTGGGCCGGTGCTGATCCCCGGTGAGTCAGTGACCCGGGCGGTTGCAGGCATTCAGGACAAGGGCGTTAGCTGGGCGGTGAACCTGGAGTTCAATGCTGCCGGTGCGGCCGACTTCGCGACCATCACCGCGCACCTGGCTCAGCAGACTCAACCGCAGAATGAGTTCGGCATCGTGCTGGACGGCACCGTGATTTCCTCGCCTTATGTCTCCAGCGTCATCGGTGGCGGCCGTGCGGAGATCTCGGGCAACTTCACCCAGAAGAGCGCTGGCGACCTGGCCGCCGTTCTGTCTTACGGCGCGCTACCGCTGGCCTTCGAGATCTCCAGCGTCGACAACGTCTCAGCCAAGCTTGGTGCTGACCAATTGCAGGCCGGCATCATCGCCGGTCTGGTCGGTCTGTTGCTGGTGGTGGCCTACAGCCTGTTGTACTACCGCGGCCTGGCGTTGGTGGTCACCATGTCGTTGACGGTAGCTGGCGCGTTCGCCTGGTCGCTGATGGTGCTGTTGGGGCAAGGAATCGGTTTCGCGCTGAACCTGCCTGGTATCGCCGGTGTGATTGTGGCGATCGGTGTCACCGCAGACTCCTTCATCATCTACTTCGAACGAATACGAGATGAAGTGCGCGACGGTCGCAGTCTGCGGACGGCCATCGAGACCGGCTGGGTCCGCTCACGGAAGACCATTCTGGCCGCTGACTCGGTGTCGCTGCTTTCGGCACTGGTTCTCTACGTGCTGGCGATTGGCGCGGTGAAGGGCTTTGCCTTCACCCTCGGCTTGACCACCCTGATTGATCTGCTCGTGGTGTTCTTCTTCACCAAACCGCTGATGACGCTGCTGGGTCGGACCAAGTTCTTCGGGCAGGGTCGCAAGTTCTCCGGATTTGAGGCCGAACACATGGGCACCAGTACCGCCCCGCTACACAACTCCCGACGGAAGTCGACCGAGCTGGCTGGAAGTGAGGCGTGATGGCTACCGATCCGAGCAAGACCGTCCAGGACGTCGAGGTGAGCGAAAACCTCGACGAGGGCAAGCCGAAGCGGTCCAGCATCGCCCATCGGCTCTACACCGGCCAGGTTGCTTACGAGTTCGTGGTCAAGCGGAAGCGCTGGTACACGATCTCGGCGATCCTGTTGCTGATCTCGGTGCTCGCGCTCGGGGTCCGTGGGTTGAACATGGGCATCGAGTTCCGCGGCGGTGTCGACTTTCAAGCGCCGGCCGCGATTAGCGCGACGACCGTTAGCGATGTCCGCGGCGCGGTCGAGGCCCTGAAGCTGGTCGGCCAGGACGACCTCAGTGTGACCACGATTGGCGACAACCAGGTGCGGGTGCAGACCCAGCCGTTGAGCCCTGATGACGTCACGTTAGTCAAGCAGGCAATCGTCAGTGTCGTCGGGGGACAACCCGAGGACGTCGCTTACGCGCAGATCGGCGCCTCGTGGGGGCAACAGATCACCACCCAGGCGCTGATCGCTCTAGGCGTGTTCCTGGTGTTGGTGATGGGCCTGATTTGGGTCTATTTCCGCGACTTCAAGATGAGCATTGCGGCCATCATCGCCCTGATTCACGACCTGATCATCACCATCGGCGTCTACGCGCTGGTGGGCTTCACGGTTACTCCGGCGACGATGATCGGCGTGCTGACCATTCTGGGCTATTCGCTGTACGACACCGTGGTGGTCTTCGACAAGATCCGCGAGAACACCAAGGACCTGACCAACACCAGATTCACCTACGCCCAGGCGGCCAACACCTCGCTGAACCAGGTGCTGGTCCGCTCGCTGAACACCACCATTATCGGCGTGCTGCCGGTAGCGGCCCTGCTGTTCACCGGTTGGTTCGTGCTGGGCACTGGCCCGCTGAAGGACCTTGGCCTGGCGCTGTTTGTGGGCATGATCGCTGGCGCCTATTCCTCGATCTTCATCGCCACCCCGCTGCTGGCGCAGATGCGCGAGGCTGATCCCGACATGAAGGAGCATCGGGAGCGGTTGAACCGACGCAAGGCTCGCGGCGCCGAGCGCACCGGCGCCAAGAGGACCGTCACGGTAGCTGTCGGAAGTGCTGAGGCCGCGACTACCGCGACCCCAGGGTTGGTGGACGCGGAGAAGCTGGCTGCGATCGTTGATCGCAAGCAGCCGAGCAAGCAGAGTCGCAGCAGACGAAAGCACTGAGTTGTCCACCGGCGAGCAGAACCGGGAGCTGATCGCGTCCCTGATTCGCGATGTGCCAGATTTTCCCAAGCCAGGGATCATCTTCAAGGACATCACTCCGCTGCTGGCCTCGGCCGCTGGCTATCGCGCAGCCATCGTGGAATTGGCCGCTAGCGCGCCAGCTGCCATCGATGTGGTGGTGGGGATGGAAGCTCGTGGCTTCATCTTCGCTGGGCCCGTGGCCCTCGAACTCGGGGCCGGCTTCGTGCCGGTACGCAAACCAGGCAAGCTTCCCGGCGACGTCTATGCCCAGAGCTTCAGCTTGGAATACGGGCATGAGACCCTCACTGTGCACACCGATGCGATTGCGCCCGGGGCCAGGGTGCTGGTGATCGATGATGTGTTGGCCACTGGCGGGACCGTCGGTGCGACTGCGGCGCTAATCAAACAACTGGGCGCCGAACTGGTGCAGGTTTCGGTGCTGATGGAGTTGGGCTTCCTTGGCGGACGGGCCCACCTGACCAGTCTTGGCATCGACGCGACGAGCGCGGTGTTGAGGATCTGATGGCCATCGCGGGGTTCAGAATTGGGCGGGGCCAATCGGCCTGGAACGGCATCTCTCAAGTGCGATTGCCGGCCCGGCGCCGCACCGCTGGGCGCGAACTGCTCTTCCGCCTGGGCTTGGCCCTGGGACTACTGCTGCTACTGACCCTGATCGTCTATGTCGACCGAGACGCCTACGCCGATCACGCTACCGGTGGCCCGATCGGGTTCATCGATGCGCTGTACTACGCCACTGTCACCATGACCACCACCGGGTATGGCGACATCACCCCGATCACGCCAGCCTCACGGCTGATCAACGCGATGCTGGTCACCCCGATCCGGATCGCCTTCCTGGTGCTGTTGGTTGGCACCACCGTCGAAGTTCTGGCCAATGAGGGCCGCCGCGCTCTGTTGGATGCCCGCTGGAGGAAGACCATGCGAAACCACACCGTCATCATCGGTTACGGCACCACCGGCCAGAGTGCTGCGGCCACCTTGCTGCGGGGTTCGACCACCGCGGACCGGATCGTGGTGATTGACCTCGAATCCGCGGCCGTTTCCGCCGCAAACGCCCACGGCCTGGCCGCCTTTGAAGGTGACGCCACCTCCCGGGATCTGCTGCGCCGGGCCGAGTTGCCCAAGGCGCGCGAGGTGATCATCACCGTTGGCCGCGATGACACCGCCATCTTGACCACCCTGACTGTGCGGCAGCTCAATCGTGGCGCGCATTTGGTGGTAGCAGTCAACGACGCCGACAATGTGCCGCTGATCCGGCAATCCGGAGCTGACGGCGTCGTGACCTCTTCCGACGCGGTGGGTCGGTTGATGGGCCTGTCTTCAATGAGCCCCCAGTTGGGCGAGGTAATCGAGGATTTGCTCTCCTCTGGGCACGGGATGGAGATTCACCAGCGCCTGGTGACCCCAGCCGAGGACGGCCGTGCGGCCAAGGAACTTCCGGGCGAAAAAGTGCTGGCCGTAATCCGAAATCGCACCTTGCGACGGTTCTTCGAACAGGGTGCGGAAGTACTCCACACTGGCGATGAAATCGTGGTGATCCGGCCAGCGCCCGACGCGAGGACTGCGCGGGTAGAGTGAGGGTCCACTTCTAGACCTGCGGAGGGTGCGTGACTGAGGACGCCAGCGGTTCATCTGTGAAGCCGAGCGGCGTTCCCGATCAGCCGCGCGGACGAATGGCCGCTACCGATCAACCCCGGATTCGAATGCGGCAGGTGCTGGCCCGTCTCGGCGCACAGCGCAACCAACCCGATGCCGTGCTTGATCCGCTGATCCGAACCGTCCATAGCCACAACCCGAAGGCGGACACTTCGCTGATCGAGCGGGCCTATCGGACCGCTGAGCACTACCACACCGGGCAGTTGCGCAAGAGCGGGGACGCCTACATCACCCACCCGTTGGCGGTGGCCGCAATTTTGGCTGAGTTGGGCATGAGCGAGGCCACGTTGTGCGCAGCGCTGCTGCACGACACGGTGGAGGACACCTCCTACACGATGGAGCAGTTGACCGCCGATTTCGGGCCAGAGATTGCCGCGATGGTCGACGGCGTCACCAAGCTCGACAAGATCCAATACGGCGAATCAGCCAAAGCCGAGACCATCCGCAAGATGGTGCTGGCGATGAGCAAGGACATCCGCGTCCTGGTGATCAAGTTGGCCGACCGGCTGCACAACATGCGCACCATCGGTTACCTGCGTCAGGACAAGCAGGCCGCTATCGCCCGCGACACTCTGGAAATCTTTGCCCCCCTAGCTCACCGGCTGGGCATGAACGCCATCAAGTGGGAGCTGGAGGATCTGTCCTTCGCCACTTTGCAGCCCAAGGTGTACGACGAGATCGTGAAGCTGGTGGCGGCGCGGGCACCGTTGCGGGAGGACTACCTGCGGCTGGTGAATGATCAGGTTCGCGCCGACCTCGCTAGTGCGGGTATCAAGGCCACCGTCTACGGCCGACCCAAGCACTACTACTCGATTTACCAGAAGATGGTGGTCCGCGGCCGCGACTTCACCGACATCTATGACCTGGTCGGGCTGCGCATCCTGGTGGACAGCCAGCGGGACTGTTATGCCGCCCTCGGGGCGCTGCACGCGCGCTGGAACCCGCTTCCGGGCCGGTTCAAGGACTACATCGCCATGCCCAAGTTCAACCTCTACCAGTCGCTGCACACCACCGTGCTCGGCCCTGGCGGCAAGGCCGTTGAACTGCAGATTCGCACCCACGAAATGCACCGTCAGGCCGAATATGGCGTGGCAGCTCACTGGAAGTACAAAGAGGGCAAGGTCGACGGCACCGAGCTGAAGTGGGTCCAGCAGATCAGCCTATGGCAGCGCGAAACTGAGGACCCTGGCGAGTTCCTGGACACCTTGCGGTTCGAGATCTCCACCGATGAAGTATTCGTGTTCACGCCCAAGGGCGATGTGGTGAGTCTGCCCGCCGGTTCCACGCCAGTCGACTTCGCTTACTCGGTGCATACCGAGGTGGGCCACCGCACTATCGGTGCGAGGGTGAACGGCCGACTGGTATCGCTAGAGTCGGCGCTGGCCAGCGGCGATGTGGTCGAGGTGCTCACCTCCAAGGCCACCAACGCCGGGCCAAGCCGCGACTGGCTCAACTTCGTAAAGAGCCCCCGTGCGCGGAGCAAGATTCGGCACTACTTCATGCGGGAGCGCCTGGAGGAATCGACCGAATCCGGCAAGGAGATGCTCACCAAGCAACTGCGGCGCGCCGGGTTGCCGCTGCAGCGGCTGCTGACCGCCGAGCACATGGCCGGCATGGTTGAGCAATTCCGCGTCCGAGACATCAACGGGCTGTACGCCGCAATCGGCGAAGGCTCGATTTCAGCCAACACCGTCGTGCAACGGTTGATCACGGCTGCCGGCGGAGCCGAGGAAGTCGCCGAGATCGGTGGCGAAGACACCACGGTGATCGGTCGCACCCGCCGCGCCCGTCCCTCGGGAAACGAGTCCGGTGTGGTCGTGGAGGGCGACGCGGATGTTTGGGTGAAGCTGGCCCGGTGCTGTCGTCCGGTGCCCGGAGATGCCATCCTCGGGTTCGTCACCAGGGAAAGCGGTGTCTCGGTGCACCGCACCGATTGCACCAATGCGCAAAGCCTGCGTGACCAGCCGGAACGGCTAGTCGAGGTGAGCTGGGCGCCGACGTCCGGCAGCTCGTTCCTGGTGGCATTGCTGGTTGAGGGTCTGGATCGCACCGGCGTGCTCTCTGAGGTCACCAATGTGATGGGGGAGCACCACATCTCGATCCAGTCGGCGACGTTGAACACCACCAAGGATCACAAGTTCAAGTTCCGGTTCACCTTTGAAACCACCGACCTGACTCATCTTCAGCACCTGATCTCGGCGATCAAAAAGGTGCCTGGGGTGTATGAGACCTACCGCCTCAAAAACTGAGGCCAACCCGCGAGCAGGTCAGCGGCTGAAGTCGGCCAGCGTCTCCTTGGCCTGGGCGAGCCAGGCGGCGTAGGTGTCGATCGATTCCTGGGCCTTCGCTGCAGCAGTTGAGTCGCCACGGGCGGCGGCCTTTTCGATCTTGGCACTGAGCTTGTCGATTTCGGCCGCAAGCATCGCCACGGTCTCCTCGGCGCGGGTCTTGGCCTCGGGATCGGTGCGACGCCACTCGTCCTCCTCGGCGGACCGGACGGCAGCTTCCAGTGCCTTCACTCGTGAGTCGAGGCTGCGCAGCTGCTCGCGCGGCACCCGCCCCAGCGCGTTGAACTTCTCCAGGAAGGTGCGGAATGCCGTGCGGGCCGAGTTCAAATCGGTTACCGGGAGGATTGTCGCTTCAGCCTCGTCCAGCAGGGCCTTTTTGGCATCCAGGTTGGCGGTGTACTCCGCATCCTGAGCACTCAGCACCGCAGAGCGGGCCGAGAAGAAGTCGTCCTGAATCGCGCGGAACTCAGTCCACAGGGCGTCATCGACTTCGCGCGGCGCTGGTCCGGCGGCCTTCCAGCGGGTCATTAGCTCGCGGAAAGCGGCTGCGGTGGCACCCCACTCGGTTGAGGCGGCGATTTCGCGGGCCTCGGCGATGATCTGTTCCTTGGCTTCCCGGGCGCCTTCGCGGCGAGCGGACTGCTCGGCGAACTGAGCCTTGCGGCGGCGGGTGTAGGTGGTCCGTGCTGCCGAGAACCGATGCCACAAGGCGTCATCGGTGGTCCGGTCGATGCGGGGCAGCGCCTTCCACTCATCCAACAGCGTGCGGAAGCGGTTAACTCCGCCGCGCCAGTCGTTGCCAGCGGCCAGCGTTTCGGCCTCGGTGACCATGGCTTCCTTGGCCTGCCGAGTGACGTCGAGCTGTTTGGCCCGCTCGGCCTTGCGCGCGGCCGACTGCTCTTCGAGCAGCGGGGCCAGGGCGTCCAGCCGGGCAGCGAGCGAGGCGAGGTCACCGACTGCGTTGGCAGAAGCCACCGCAGAGCGCACCGTGTTGATGCTGTGCCGGGCTTCGTCCGGGCTGAGTGCGCGGCCACGCACCCGGGTTTCGAGCAGTCCCACCTCGACTTCCAGCGCTTCGAAGCGGCGGACGTAAAAGGCGAGCGCCTCGTCCGCTGGGGCATCTGGAATTTGACCGACGCTGCGTTCGCCGTCCTCGGTGCGCACGAATACCGTGCCGTCGGAGGCGACACGACCAAAGGCGTGCGGACCTGTCAAGGAAGTCATGGGTCTCATCTTGCCCGATCTGAGCGCCAATGTGACAACGCTGACCAACAGGCAGGCTCCGATAGGCTGTCGGCGTGTTCTTGGCTTCCTTTGCAACCGGCTACTGGCAGGCAAACTGCTACGTGGTCGCCCTCCCCGGTGTCGACCAGTGTGTGATCGTCGATCCGGGTCAGGATTCCGCGGCCGGGGTGCGCTCGGTGATCGCTGAAAACCGGTTCGAACCCCGCGCCATCCTGCTCACCCATGGTCACTACGACCACGTCGCCGATGCCGCCCAACTGGCTGATGACTACAACGTTGCGGTCTACATCCACCCAGCGGATCGCCATCTGCTAAGCAATCCGACCGCTGGGCTCAGCAGTGACGGCGCCGCGGTGGTGCGCAAGGTCATCGGGGAGAACATGGCCCTGCCCGCGCGGGTCGAGCCCTATCCGCTCGACCGCCTGCTGAATCTGGCTCGGCTGGATTTCGCGGTCAGCCACGCTCCTGGACACACCGCTGGCAGCGTGCTGATCAGCCTGGGCTTTTCCGGGCACCGCAGCATTCGTAGCCTGGTGTTCACCGGCGATGTGGTTTTTGCTGGCTCAGTGGGACGCACCGATCTGCCCGGCGGCAATGCCGAGGTGATGCGCCGGACGCTGAGCGAAGTTGTGCT
Source organism: Propionicimonas sp. (assembly GCA_013791955.1). Classification (GTDB taxonomy): domain Bacteria; phylum Actinomycetota; class Actinomycetes; order Propionibacteriales; family Propionibacteriaceae; genus Propionicimonas. The sequence continues at coordinate 1,077,086 of VMSW01000007.1, read as the reverse complement.
CGGCCTTCCCGACACCGCCGCCCTGCTGCCAGGCCACGGCGAGCAGACCACGATGGCCGTCGAGCGCGCCGAGAACCCGTACCTGCAACCAAGCTTCCTGAGGAACTGATGGCCCGCCCAAAACCCCTGTCCGGTTTCCCCGAGTTCGCTCCCGCCGGACGGATCGTCGAGCAGCGCGTCCTGGCGAGTTTGACTGAGACCTTCGAGTTGCACGGCTTCGGCTCGATTGAAACCCGCGCGGTGGAGCCACTAAGCGAACTCACCCGGAAGGGCGAGATCGACAAAGAGGTATTTGTGGTCCGTCGCCTACACGCCGAAGCCGGCGTCGCTGACGAGTTGGGACTGCACTTCGACCTGACCGTGCCTTTCGCCCGCTACGTGCTGGAACACTCCGGACAATTGAACTTCCCGTTCCGGCGCTATCAGATTCAGAAGGCCTGGCGGGGCGAGCGTCCCCAGGAGGGCCGCTATCGCGAGTTCACTCAAGCCGATATCGACATCGTTGGCTCCGAGACGCTGGCCGCCCATCACGATGCTGAGCTGCCGCTGGTCACTTTGGCGGCGCTGGAGCGGCTTCACGTCGACTTCGGCGTGCCGCCAGCCACGATGAGCGTGAACAATCGCCAGCTTTCCGAGGGCTTCTACCGCGGGCTTGGGGTCAGTGATCACCTCGCCGTGCTGCAGCGGGTGGACAAGCTGGACAAGATCGGCCCGGACGCCGTGGCCACTTTGCTGGTCGATGAGGTCGGCTTGAGTAAGGCTGAGGCAACCAAGTGCCTGCAACTGGCCGGGATTCGCACCTCAGATGCGTCCTTCGTCGATCAGGTGATCGCGCTGGGAGTGGAACACCCGCTGTTGACCACCGGTTTGGAGCTGCTCGCCGAGGTGGTGAACGCTGCCGCCGCTGCGGTTCCGGGCCGGCTGGTGGCCGATCTGAAGATCGCTCGCGGCTTGGACTACTACACCGGCACTGTGTATGAGACCACGATGGCCGGCTACGAATCGATGGGCTCGATCTCCTCCGGTGGCCGCTACGACTCGCTGGCCAGCGACGGCCGAACCACCTACCCCGGCGTCGGACTGAGTATTGGGGTGAGTCGAATCCTGGTGCCGTTGATCGGCAAGGGGGTGCTCACTGCTTCCCGTTCTGTGCCCACTTGCGTGCTGGTAGCCGTGGACGCCGAAGAGACCAGGGGAGAAGCGATGGCGACGGCGGCCCAGCTGCGGGCCCGTGGGATCGCCTGCGAGGTGGCGCCCAAGGCGGACAAGTTCGGCAAGCAGATTCGGTACGCCGATCGGCGCGGGATTCCGTTCGTCTGGTTCTCCAGCGGTGAGGTGAAAGACATCCGTAGCGGCGACCAAGTGGCCGCCGATGTTGACACCTGGCTGCCCCCGGCGGGCGACCTTAAGCCCGCCGTCGTAAGATCTTCGCTGGCCCAGTAGGGGCCCGGAAAGGAACTTCTGTCGTGATTCGCACCCATAACGCAGGCTCGCTGCGTCTGGAGCACGTTGGCACCACGGTCACACTGGCCGGCTGGGTGGCCAAACGTCGAGATCTGGGCGGGGTGGCGTTCCTTGATCTGCGCGATGCCAGCGGCATCGTGCAGGTGGTGGTGCGCGACGACGTCCTGGAGACTTCTGGCGCCCACGCGCTGCGCAACGAATACTGCATCTCGGTCACCGGCGTGGTCGAGGCCCGAACTGGCGACACCATCAACCCAGGCCTGGCCACCGGCGAAGTCGAGGTGGCGATTCGCAGCCTTGAGGTGCTCAACCCGTCCGCGCCGCTGCCGTTTCAGATCGATGAGCGGACCAGCGTCGGCGAAGAGGCGCGGTTGAAGTACCGCTATCTGGATCTGCGCCGTCCGGCCCCAGCTGCGGCCCTACGGCTGCGCTCCGCGGTGAGCAAGGCGGCCCGTGACGTCCTGGCCGCCCGCGATTTCGTGGAGATTGAGACCCCGACGCTGACCCATTCCACCCCTGAAGGCGCTCGCGACTTCGTGGTACCGGCCCGCCTCTCACCTGGGGCCTGGTACGCCCTGCCGCAGAGCCCGCAGTTGTTCAAGCAGCTGCTGATGGTGGCCGGGATGGAGCGCTACTACCAGATCGCGCGCTGCTACCGCGACGAGGACTTCCGGGCCGATCGGCAGCCGGAGTTCACCCAGCTCGACCTCGAAATGAGCTTCGTCGACCAAGAAGACGTGATTGAGGTCGGCGAGGCCGTGGTGTCGGCGCTGTGGGCGCTGAAGGGGCACAAGCTGCCCCTGCCGTTGCCCCGGCTCACCTACGCCGAAGCGATGGACACCTATGGGTCAGACAAGCCCGACCTGCGCTTCGACTTGCCGCTGACCGAGTTGACTGACTTCTTTGCCGACACCACTTTCCGGGTCTTCCAGGCACCTTACGTTGGCGCGGTGGTGATGCCTGGTGGGGCATCCCAGGCAAGGCGCACCTTCGACGCGTGGCAGGAATGGGCCAAGCAGCGCGGTGCCAAGGGCCTGGCCTACGTGACCATCGCCGAGGACGGCGAGCTGGGCGGGCCGGTGGCCAAGAACATCACTGACACCGAGCGGGCTGGGCTGGCCGATCGGGTTGGGGCGCGTCCGGGCGATTGCATCTTCTTCGCCGCGGGCGCCCGTAAGGCGTCCCAGCAGTTACTGGGGGCGACCCGAAACGAAATCGCCAAGCGCCAGGACCTGATTGACGCCGACGCCTGGTCGTTCCTGTGGGTCGTCGATGCGCCGTTGTTCGAGCCGAGCTCGGAGGCGGTAGCCGCTGGTGACGTCGCGGTCGGCGAAGGGGCCTGGACTGCCGTCCATCACGCCTTCACCTCGCCGAAGCCGGAGTCGATGGACACCTTCGACACCGACCCGGGCTCGGCGCTGGCCTACGCCTATGACCTGGTCTGCAACGGCAACGAGATCGGTGGCGGCTCGATTCGTATTCACCGCCGAGACGTCCAGGAGCGGGTGTTCAAGGTGATGGGGATCAGTGCGGAGCAGGCCGAGGCTCAGTTCGGCTGGTTCCTGGAGGCCTTCACCTTCGGCGCGCCGCCACATGGCGGCATCGCCTTTGGCTGGGACCGGATCACCGCACTGCTGTCTGGGGCGGAATCGATTCGCGACGTGATCGCCTTCCCCAAGACCGGCGGCGGCTTCGACCCGCTGACCGGCGCTCCGGCCCCGATCACGGCCAAGCAGCGCAAGGAGGCCGGCGTGGACTATGTGGCACCGCCGCCCAAGCAGGCTGCGCCCAGCGAAACCAACTAGTGCCAAGCAGCAGTGGCCGCCCCGGAGCGATCCGGGGCGGCCACTGTTGGTGTTGGCTCAGCGAAGGTCTTCTGGATTCTCGACCTCATCTGCGGCCAGTAGGGCGTAGATGCTGCGCCGGGTGGCGGCGAGCAGCTTGGTGGCCTGCTCCAGTTGCTGGGGTGAGCCGCCGCGGCTCAGTTCCTTCAACGCACCGCCGAGGCGGGGAAGTTCGGCCCACATTTCGCGGAGTTGGTCATTGCCAAGCCCCGCGACGGCTTCGTTGACGATCTCCCAGGGCTTTTCCACTTCGGCGGCGGCTTTACGCCCCTCCTCGGTTAGCCGGTAGGCCTTCTGACCCTCGTTGTCGAACGCTTCGATGAGACTCTCATCTTCCAGCTGGGCCAGGGCAGGGTAGACCGCGCCGGGGCTCGGCTTCCAGGCACCTTCGGTGCGCTCAGCGAGGGTTTGCATGATTTGGTAGCCGTTGAGTGGCTCCTCAGCCAATAGGGCGAGGATGGCGCTGCGGACGTGGCCACGGCGGCCCCGTCCCCGGCCACGCGGGCCCATTGGCCCGCCGGGGCCGAAAGGCCCGCCCGGTCCGAACGGCCCACCGAATGGGCCGTGGCCGAAGATCTCCGGTCCAGGCCCAAAGCCCGCCGGGCCACCACGGTGGAGGCGTCCACGCCCACGGCCGTGGCCGGGACCCTCCCAGTTCTGATTGAACTCAGTCATGGTGATACTCCTTATATCTGTCATCGGCACGTCGCCGATATATCGAGAATAGCTCGGGAATCGAGCGCAGGCAACCCCGGCGGAGTGGGTGTAGCGTCTGGCCGGTGGACATCGACCTCTTCGGCAACCCGATCGGGGAACCGCCAGCACCTGGGGGCTCGCTGTCTGGATCGCGGCACGCCGAAGCTCCGTTGGCCGTTCGGATGCGTCCGCGCCACCTGGACGAGATCGTCGGCCAGGACCACCTGCTGGGGCCAGGATCGCCGCTTCGGCGGCTTGCTGAGGACTCAGCCACAATGTCGGTCTTTCTCTGGGGCCCGCCCGGAGTTGGCAAGACCACCATCGCATCTGTGGTGTCGGGCACTGGCTCGCGGCGTTTCGTTGAGCTATCCGCCGTGACTGCGGGCGTGAAAGAGGTCCGCCAGGTACTTGCCGAGGCTCAGCGCCAGCTGGCCCATGGTGTCGGCACCGTGCTGTTCGTCGACGAGGTGCACCGCTTCTCCAAGACCCAACAAGACGTGCTGCTACCGGCGGTGGAGAACCGGCTGGTGACCCTGATCGCTGCCACCACCGAGAATCCGTCCTTCTCGGTGATCTCTCCGCTCTTGAGCAGATCGCTGTTGCTGACGCTCAAACCGCTCACCGATGCCGACATCACCAAGTTGTTGGAGCGGGCGCTGATCGATGAGCGCGGCTTTGGCGGTCGAATCACCCTGGCTGCCGATGCGCAGGCGGCTTTGCTGCGGTTCGCCGGGGGAGACGCGCGGCGGGCGCTGACCTACCTGGAGGAAGCCGCTGCCGGCGCCCACGCGGTAGGAGTGACCGAAATCACCACCGAGATTGTGGCTGCGGCTGTCGACAAAGCCGCAGTTCGCTACGACCGCGCTGGCGATCAGCACTATGACGTGATCAGTGCCTTCATCAAGAGTCTGCGCGGCTCCGACGTCCAAGCCGGGCTGCACTACCTGGCGCGAATGTTGGAGGCCGGCGAAGATCCGCGCTTCATTGCGCGTCGGCTGATCATTCTGGCCAGCGAGGACATCGGCATGGCTGCGCCATCGGTGTTACAGACCTGCGTGGCCGCGGCCCAGGCCGTCGCGCTGATCGGGATGCCCGAGGCTCGAATCAATCTGGCCCAAGCGGTCATCGCCTGCGCCCTGGCGCCGAAATCGAATGCCGTGATCAAGGCGGTAGATGCCGCCATCGCCGACGTCCGCGCTGGCCGGATTGGGGCCGTACCGCCGCAACTGCGTGACGCCCACTACTCCGGCGCCGACGCACTAGGCCACGGCACCGGCTATCTCTACGCCCACGACGCTGACCACGGCGTCGCAGCCCAGCAATATCTGCCCGATGAGTTGGCGGCGGCCCGCTACTACCAACCCAGCGAGCACGGCAACGAAGCCGCAATGGCTGAACGCCTCACCCGGCTGGAGGAACTGCTGGGTCGACCCCCGCAGTCATCGTGAGTGCCCAAAACGGCAGCTGGCGGTCTCTTTGGGCCCTGGTGATCGGGTTTTTCATGATCCTGGTCGACACCACCATCGTCAGCGTGGCCAACCCCCGCATCATGGCGAGCCTGGATGCCGACATCAATCAGGTGCTGTGGGCGACCAGCGCCTACCTGCTGACTTACGCGGTGCCGCTGTTGGTGACCGGACGGCTGGGGGACCGCTTCGGCCCCAAACGCATCTACCTGCTGGGCCTGGTGGTCTTCACCGTGGCCTCGGCCTGGTGTGGCCTGTCGAACTCGGTGGAGATGCTGATCATCGCCCGGGCCACCCAGGGCGTTGGGGCCGCCCTGCTGACGCCGCAAACCATGGCGGTGATCACCCGCACCTTCCCGCCGCAATCCCGCGGTCAGGCGATGAGTCTTTGGGGAGCCGCGGCCGCGGTTGCGACGTTGGTCGGACCGATTCTGGGCGGCTTTATCGTCGACGCCCTTGGTTGGGAGTGGATCTTCTTCGTCAACGTCCCGGTGGGAGTGCTCGGCTTTGTGCTGGCCCGGCGCTTCGTCCCGGTGCTGGAGACCCACAGCCACCGCTTCGACTTGCCCGGGGTGGCACTTTGGTCGGTGGCGCTGTTCAGCATCGTCTTCGCCATTCAGGAGGGCGAAGGCTTCAACTGGGGCCAGATCTGGGGCCCGATCAGCGTTTGGAGCCTGCTCGCCTTCGGCATCGTGATGTTGGCTGGCTTCCTGACTTGGCAGCGAGTCGGACGTGGGGAGCCGCTGTTGCCATTGCGGCTGTTCGCCGACCGCAACTTCTCCCTGGCTAACGTCGCGATCGCGATGGTGGGGGTTTCAGTGACGGCCAGTGCGATGCCGATGATGTTCTACTACCAACTGGTGCTCGGCTTCACCCCCACCAGATCCGCGCTGCAGACGATCCCCACGGCGGTGTTTTCGGGGTTATTGGCTCCTTGGGTGGGCAAACTGGTCGACCGGGTGCATCCGCGGCTGTTGGCCACCGGTGGGCTGGTGACGATGGCGGCGGCGATGTTCTGGTACGCAGCCTGGTTGGTGCCCGACGAAACCCTTTGGTGGCGGTTACTGCTGCCAGCCACTCTGATGGGCCTGGGTGCGGCGTTCACCTGGTCGCCCATCGGCACCAGCGCCACCTACAACCTCACCGGCGCCGACGCTGGCGCCGGCTCAGGGGTCTACAACTCGATGCGCCAGGTCGGCTCGGTGCTGGGCAGCGCGGCAATCGCGGCGCTGATGCAGGCGCAGTTGGTTGTGCACCTAGGGGGATCGACTGCCGCCTCCCAAGCCGAGAGTTCCGGACGGCTGCCACCTGCACTGCAGGCCGGCTTCAGCACCGCGATGGCGATGAGCATGCTGTTACCGGCCACGGCGGCGCTGGTGGCCGCCGGGTTCACCGTCGCGTTTGCTGAGCGGAAGTCCCGGCAGGCGTGGACCCCATCGGCGGGCGCCAGCAGCTAAGCCACCGCTGCGCCGGTGCACTAGGCTTGGCCCGTCAACGCCGTCCCCTGATCAGCGAGGTAGCCCATGTCCGTCGGAGAGATCGCCGGTCTGATCGCAGCCATGGCCGCAGTGGCCCTGGTCGGGTTCAGCGCGGTGCCGCTGCTGAAGCTTGGCCGCGTGCTGGAGGAGACCCGACTGGCCGTCCGGGATATCGGGCACAACACCGTCCCGATCCTGGTGGAGCTGAAAGGCACCGTCACCGCCACCAACGATGAGTTGGGCAAACTGAGCCTGGTCACCAACGACCTCGCGAAGGTGAGCGCGAATGCCAGCATCGTGACCGAGAACGCCGCGCAGCTCTCCACCGTGTTCTCCGCGACCCTGGGCGGGCCGCTGATCAAGACCGCCGCCTTCACCTACGGGTTGCGCCAGGCCGTCAGCGCCAAGCGAAAGGCGAAGTGATGGGCAAGCGACTGTTCTGGTTCGCCGTCGGTATTGGCCTGGCCGCCCTGATCATCTTCAAAGGCAAGGAATACTACGAGCGGTTCACCCCCAAGGGCGTGGCCGATCAGATCGCCCGTACCCAAGAGGGCGCGACCACCTGGCTGGGGGAGTTCTTCAAGAACGTGGCGCAGGCCACCGCCGAGCGTGAAGAGGAGTTGCGGGAGGCTACCGGCCTGGACGGGTGAACCCGATCCCGTCCAGGAGAGCTGACTCGCAACCCCGACCAATCAGGAGATAACCACATGCAAACCGCCGAAATCCGGCGTCGATTCCTCGACTACTTCGCCGCGCGGGGGCACACGATAGTGCCGTCCGCACCCCTGCTCTACAACGACCCGACGCTGCTGTTCGTCAATGCGGGCATGGTGCCGTTCAAGCCCTACTTCACCGGCGCCGAAGATGCGCCCTGGCCCCGGGCGGCCAGTGTGCAGAAGTGCGTGCGCACCCTCGACATCGAAGAGGTGGGTAAGACCACCCGGCATGGCACGTTCTTCCAGATGAACGGCAACTTCTCCTTCGGCGACTACTTCAAAGAAGGCGCGATCGAGTTCGCCTGGGAGTTGGTTACCGGCAGCGTTGAGGCTGGCAACTACGGCTTCGACCCGGAGCGCATCTGGGTGACGGTCTACTACGACGATGACGAGGGCGCTGATCTTTGGCGAAAGGTGGGCGTGCCCACGCAGCGGATCCAGCGGCGCGGGCTGAAAGACAACTACTGGCACATGGGTGTGCCTGGGCCGGGCGGACCGTGTTCGGAAATCTACGTCGACCGGGGCAAGGAATTCGGTGCCGACGGCGGGCCAGAGGCCGATGAAGATCGCTTCCTGGAGATCTGGAACCTGGTGTTCCAGACCGAAGAGCTGTCGGCCGTGCGGGCCAAGGATGATTTCGATGTGGCCCGTCCACTGCCAGCCAAGAACATCGACACCGGCATGGGCCTGGAGCGGGTTGCCTACCTGTTGCAGGGCGTCGAGAACATGTACGAAATCGACGAGGTGCGCCCGGTTCTGACCAAGGCCGCGGAGCTGTCTGGTCGCGCCTATGGCCGCGTCAGTGATGACGATGTGCGGATGCGGGTGGTCGCCGACCACATCCGCTCCTCGCTGATGCTGATGACTGATGGCGTCACTCCGGGCAATGAGGCGCGCGGTTACGTGCTGCGTCGGCTGCTGCGCCGCAGTATCCGGGCGATGCGACTGCTGGGCGTCAACGACCCGGTACTGCCGGAACTGCTACCGGTGAGCCGGGACGTAATGCAGACCTCCTACCCCGAGATCATCACCGAATGGGAGCGGGTCTCCCAGATCGCCTACGCCGAGGAAGAGGCGTTCCGCCGCACCCTGGCCGCTGGCACGCAGATCTTTGACCTAGCTGCGGTACAGGCCAAGCAGGCCCAGGCGGCGCGGCTGAGTGGCGAGCAGGCTTTCCAACTGCACGACACCTACGGCTTCCCGATCGATCTGACCTTGGAAATGGCCGCCGAGCAGGGTCTCAGCGTTGATCGCGACGGTTTCACCAAGCTGATGACTGAGCAGCGCGATCGGGCCAAGGCTGATGCGAAGTCCAAGAAGGGCGGTGCCGTCGCCACCGAGGCGTACCGGACGCTGCGCGGCACCGGTGAAGTGCCGTTCCTTGGTTTCACTGAACTCAGCGCCGAGACCAAGGTGCGCGGGATCGTCGCCGATGGCCAACTGATCGAGCGGGCCACCCCCGGTTCGGTGGTTGAAGTGGTGCTTGAAGAGACGCCCTTCTACGCCGAAGCTGGCGGCCAGGATGCCGATACCGGTCTGATCACCGGCGACGGTCTAAGCCTGGAAGTGCTCGATGTGCAACGTCCAGTGCAAGGTCTGATCGTGCACAAGGTGCGGGTGGCCGACGGCGAGTTGGCCACCGGAGCACAGGTATTTGCCAATGTGGACGCTGCGGCGCGCCACGGCGCTTGCCAGGCGCACACCGCCACTCACATCGTGAACGCCGCCCTGCGCCAGTTGCTAGGCCAGGGCACGCATCAGGCTGGTTCCTACAACAAGCCCGGCTATCTGCGCTTCGACTTCAACGCGGTGGCCGCTTTGAGCCCGGCGATGAAGCAGGAGCTGGAAGGGGTCGCCAACGAGGCGATTCGATCTGACTATGAGGTGAGCGCAACCGAGATGCCGCTGACCCAGGCCAAAGCCCTGGGGGCTCAGGCGATGTTCGGCGAGAAGTATGGCGAGACCGTGCGGATGGTCGAACTCGGCGGTCCGTGGTCGAGAGAGCTTTGTGGTGGCACCCATGTGGCCAGCACCTCCCAGATCGGCCTGCTGACCTTGATGACTGAATCCTCGGTCGGTTCTGGGTTGCGCCGGGTGGAGGCCTTTGTCTCGGCGGACGCCTTCGCGAGCCTGGCCAAGGAGCGGGCGTTGGTCACCGGGCTGGCTGATCTGCTCAAGGTACAGCCCGACCAGGTGCCCGAGCGGGTGGCCCGATTGATCGATCAGGTTAAGAACGCCGAGAAGGAAATCGCCAACCTAAGGGCCCAGCAGTTGCTGGCCGAGGTGCCGAGCCTGGTTGCCAGTGCAGCGACCCTCGGCAGCTACAGCTACGTGGCCAAGCATCTGCCTGGCACTAGCGGCGATGACCTACGCACCCTCGCGATGCAGGTGCGAGACGCCTTCGGCGCCCGTCCTGGGGTCGTGGCGCTGGTTGGCGGTCAAGGCAAGCCGGTGCTGATCGTGGCCACGAGCCAGGCAGCTCGAGACTCCGGTGCCAAGGCCGGTGCGTTGGTGGCCGCTGGTGCGCCGTCCTTGGGCGGCCGCGGTGGCGGGCGCGATGATCTGGCTCAGGGCGGCGGCACCGATCTGGATGGTGCCGAGGCCGCGCTGAGCGCTATCGGCGCCGCATTGGTCGGCTGACCCGGTGCGTCGCGGCGTCCGGTTGGCCCTCGATTGGGGAAAGGCCCGAATCGGGGTCGCGGCCAGCGACCGCGATGCTTTGCTGGCCTTCCCGGTGGAGACGATCGCGGCCGGGCCAGGTGCGATCACCAGAGTGGTCGCGTTGGTGGCCGAGTATGAGCCGATCGAGCTGATTCTCGGTCTACCGCGCAATCTTGCCGGTGAGGACGGGCCGGCGGCCGTCGCGATGCTTGCCGTGGCTGATGAACTCGCGGCGGTGCTACCGGAGCTGCCGTTGCGGCTGGTGGATGAGCGAATGACCACCGCCGCTGCCTCTCGGCAGCTCTCCGGTGTTGGGCGAAATACCCGCAAGCAGCGCTCAGTGATCGACCAGGCGGCCGCTGTGGCACTCTTGGAGACAGCATTGCAGCAGGAGCGGAACACCGGCCGTCCGGCCGGCGAGCAGTATCATCACGGCTGATGAGTCCAGGAAGGGCGAAAGCGGAATGAGCAATCCGAACCCGGGCGAGTGGCGCGATCCCGATAGCGGCCAGATCGACTACAAAGAGGTCGGCTACCGGGCGCGGTCAGCGTTCGCGGTGATCTTGAGCTTCGTCGTCCTGCTGGGCGGCGGCTGGTTTGTCTTCAGCAAGGCTCAGGCCGCCTGGATGGACTACCGCACCGCCGAGGACTACCTAGGTGATGGCGTAGCCGCGGTGGTCGTGGTGATCCCCAAGGGGGCAACCTCAACCAAGATCGCTGAGATCCTCGTGCAGGCCGACGTGGTGAAATCGGCCAAGGCGTTCAACCGGGCCGCTTCGGCGAACCCGAACTCGAAATCCATTCAGGCTGGCAAGTACAACCTGAAAACCCAGCTACCTGCGGCAACCGCGCTGAACATGCTGCTCGACAAGGCCAATCTGGTGCGCACCAGGATGACCTTGAAAGAGGGCAAGTGGATCGAGCAACAGACGGCCGTGATGGCGAAGGCGAGTGGGGTGCCCGAGGCGGACTTCAAGGCTGCCTACAAGGACTGGAAGAACCTCGGCCTGCCCAAGTGGGCCAAGAACGGCCTGGAGGGGTTCCTGTTCCCCGACACCTATGAGCTGCCCGATCAGCCGACCGCGTCCGCGGTGATCAAAGTGGCTACCAGTCAGTTTGAACAGGTCGCGACCGGCCTGGACATTGAGGCGAGGGCCCAGAAGCTGAAGCTCACGCCGTACCAAGCACTCATCGCTGCGAGCATCGTTGAGAAGGAAGTGTTCAAGGCTGATGATCGGCCCAAGGTCGCGCGGGTGATCTACAACCGGGTGAAGGCCGGTATGCCTTTGGGGATGGACTCAACCATTGCCTACGCCGTCCGCAAGACCGGCGTGATGAACCTCACGGATGCTGACCTGGCCGTGAACTCGCCCTACAACACCCGCAAGCACAAGGGCCTGCCGCCTGGCCCGATCTCGAATCCGGGCAAGGCCGCAATCGAAGCCGCGCTCAACCCAGCGGATGGCGACTGGATCTACTTCATCACCGTCAATCCGTCTACTGGTGAGACATTGTTCACGGCCGATTACAACGAATTTCTCGCTGGCAAGGACAAATACCTGCAATGGTGTCAGGCGAACGACGCGAACCACAAGGTCTGCTACGGCAAGTGACAATACAGGCCGCAGCTGCGGAAGGTCCCATGCAAGGATTAGTGGGTGAAGAGCAATTTCGCCGACCGTGCTGGGGTTGGATCGTCGACTGATGTAGGCCCTGCTTGAGATGCTCGGCCTTCGCAAGCGCATTATCCACCCCGATTTGGCCCCCGTTGCTCGATAGGCCAAGTCCACCCAGCGGTCTTGGCACATGAGGCTCCTGGATGGCGCCACCGAGAAGGTGCACGGACGAGGGCTGCGTCTGCGGCGGTGCCGCGAGCCGAGGGCGATTCGGCGAGCCGGGATTGCCTTCGTGGCCCACTTCGTTCGCTAACGTGCGAACCGATACCGATCTGCGAAGTCCATGCTCCCGACATTTCCCGATGACGGGTCTTTCACACCCGAGGCCGGATTGAGGCAACGGGATGGGCTTTATTGCCTCGGCAGCGCGCAGTCGACCCAACTCTCTCATCATTCCGCAACCCGGCACCAATGGAGTCAGGCACGGTCATGCCTCTTCGGAACGGACGCCTTAACAAGGTGGGGTGTCTGGTGTAGCGTCTCAGCTAAACTCCCAGGAAGGTATCGTAATGTGGAAATCTGTCTCCATAGGTGCAGCAGCACTCTTAATCTCTACGGTATGTGCCCCAGCATGGGCCTCAACCGACTACCCCACCCCACACCAGGGAACCGCTTCTTCATGGCCGGCATCTTGCACAGCAACTGCGACCGTTACCGGTGCAACAGTCTGTTGGGTAGCCTACGGCGACAAAATGTATGTGAAGGATACGAAGGCCGACGGAAAGCGCGCGGGAGCACTCTTGGAGGTGCGAAATGCGGCGGGCACCTCCACCCAATATGACGGTGTCTGCCACAACACTCTGGGGTATAACAAGGTGGCGGTCTGCAACCTGGATTTCCCGGAGAGTCGTGTGATCAACTTCGCGGCTGGAACCTGCGATGGCGACTCCGCAACCTGGGCCTGCAACTCTCTCTTCGACTGGAGTTTGGGATCGTGGCGCTCTAGCCGCACGTAGCCAGACGGCCCTATTCGGCAGATGGGGCGGCCGCTAGCTGCGCATCCAGGGTGACTGGGCTCGAGTTCGCATGTGGCTCACGGCCCGGGGTGGGCCCGCGTTGTTAGGCAAGGCGCCGTACCGGGGACCTTCAAAGAGGGCGTGCGGTGCGCATCATTGGTCATATGCGAGGCAGTGAGCCTAGGCTGACGCAGTGCTTCGTTACTTGACTGCGGGGGAGTCCCACGGCCCGGCCTTGGTCGCCACAATTGAGGGGCTTCCCGCCCACGTGGCGGTGACCACCGCTGACCTCGCCGACGCGCTTGCCCGGCGCCGATTGGGCGCCGGGCGAGGCGCGCGGATGAAGTTCGAGGCCGATGAGGTGACCGTGTTAGCCGGGCTGCGCCACGGCGAGACCCTCGGCTCGCCGATCGCGATCATGATCGGCAACTCTGAGTGGCCCAAGTGGGCCACGGTGATGGCCGCTGATCCGGTCGATCCCGAAGACCTCGCCGAACAGGCTCGCGGCGCCGCCCTCACTCGCCCCCGCCCGGGCCACGCGGACCTCGCTGGCATGCAGAAATACGACTGGCCTGAGGCGCGGCCCATTCTGGAACGAGCTTCAGCTCGAGAAACTGCTGCCCGAGTGGCCCTTGGCCGGGTTGCGGCCAACTTCCTGCAGCAGGCCTTCGGGATCGAGATTCTTAGTCACGTGGTGCGAATCGGGTCGGTCGGCGCGGCTGGCTCCGCCTTGCCGGTCTTTGCGGATCTGGCCGCCATCGATGCCGATCCGGTGCGCTGCTTCGATCAGGGGTCCAGCTTGGCGATGCAGGCCGCGATTGAGGCGGCCAAGACTGCTGGCGACACCCTCGGGGGCGTGGTCGAAGTGATCGCCTACGGGTTGCCGCCGGGCCTGGGTTCGCACATTCAGGGTGACCGTCGCCTGGACGCCAAGCTGGCCGGTGCCCTGATGGGCATTCAGGCCATCAAGGGGGTCGAAGTCGGGGATGGCTTCGGCCTGGCCGCCACGCCAGGAAGCCTGGCCCACGACGAGATTCAGCCCGGCAGTGAACGTATTGAGCGGCTATCGAACCGCTCCGGTGGCACCGAAGGCGGCATGAGTAACGGCGAACCACTGCGGGTGCGCGCCGCGATGAAGCCGATCGCCACCGTCCCGAATGCCCTGCGAACCATCGATGTGGTCACTGGTGAGCCCGCCCAGGCACACCATCAGCGCTCGGACGTGTGCGCGGTTCCGGCAGCCGGGGTAGTCGCCGAGGCGATGGTTGCGTTGGTGCTGGCCGAAGTGGCGCTGGAGAAGTTCGGCGGCGACTCGGTGGCCGAGACTAGGCGGAATTACGCCGGCTATCTGGCCAGCCTCGCTGAGCGGCGCCTGGTTTGAGTCGTCCGGCGGTGGTGTTGGTCGGGATTCCGGCTGCCGGGAAGTCCACCGTAGGTGGACTGCTGGCCCAAGCCCTTGGCCTCGAGCTGGTCGAAACCGATGACTTGGTTCAGGGAGAACTCGGCCTCAGTACCACTGAGGCCTTCGCCGATGACGAGGGCCAGGACAGCTATCACCGCGCCCAGGAACGGCTAGCCCAGGTCTGCCTTGAGCGCGAGTGCATCCTGGCGTTAGGCAGCAGCGCCGTGGAGTCGGCGCAGGTGCGCGCTGCCCTGGCCGGGCACCGGGTGATCTGGCTGCAGATCTCGGTGGTGGCCGCCACCAGGCGATTGGGCATGGCTCGCCTTGGGCTGGAGGTCCTGGCCGCCATCCGGACGAAGCTGGACGCCCAGCTGGCTGAACGGGCAGGCTGGTATGAGGCAGTCGCCACCGAAGTGATCGACACCGATCGGCAGAATGCCGAAGCGATCGCCGCGCAAATACTTGCTCACAAGGAGGGCTGATGACCTGGGAGGCCGTAGACGTCGCCACCGCCCAGCCCTATCAGGTGCTGATCGGTCGGGGCGCGCCAAAGCTGCTGCCGCAGTTTCTGGAGGGCGTTGATCGGGTCGCGGTATTCCACCCACCGACCCTGGCGCACTGGATTCCGGAACTGATCGCTGGGCTGGACCAGCAGGTGCTCACCATTGAAGTGCCCGACTCCGAGGCGGCCAAGACCGCCGAGGTGCTGGCCCGCTGTTGGGAACAGTTGGCTGAGGCCGGTTTCACCAGGTCGGATGCGGTAGTCGGGTTCGGCGGCGGCACTACCACCGATCTGGCCGGCTTCGTCGCGGCGACCTGGTTGCGGGGGGTGCGCTACATCGCGTTGCCGACCACGCTGCTGGGCATGGTGGACGCGGCCGTCGGCGGTAAGACCGGCATCAATCTGAGCGCCGGGAAGAACCTCGCCGGGGCCTTCTTCGAGCCATTCACCGTGATCTGTGACCTGGTCTACTTGACCACCCTGCCCGAGGTCGACACTCGCGCCGGGATGGCCGAGGTGCTGAAATGCGGCTTCATTGTTGATCCGCAGATTCTGCAGGCCTTCAGTGAAGACCCCAAGTCGGCGCTCCAAGCTGGCAGTGACCTGCAGTGGGAGCTGATTCGTCGCGCAATAGCGGTGAAGGCACAGGCGGTGGCTGGTGACCTCACCGAGCGCACCTCGCAGGATGACCGGGTTGGGCGTGAGATCCTCAACTATGGCCACACTCTCGGCCACGCCATTGAGGCCCGCGAGCATTTCTCCCGGCGGCACGGCGAGGCCGTGGCCATCGGAATGGTGTTCGCCGCCGAACTCAGTGCCCGAATGGGTCTGATTGAGGCCGAGTTGGTGGCCGAACATCGTCGAGTGTTGTCGCTGTGCGGATTGCCGATCAGCTACCCAGGCGGCAACTGGACGGCGCTGCGGGAAGCAATGAACCTGGACAAGAAGACCCGCGGCAGCACGCTACGTTTCGTGGTGCTCACCGGTCTCGGGCGGGTGCGGATGCTGGTAGATCCGCCCGAAGCCGAACTGATCGATTCCTATAACGCACTGGTGGAGGCCTGATGTACATCCCCGAACACTTCGCCCTTTCGACTGAGCAGTCGATCGAGCTGCTGACCCCGGTTCGGGGCGGCGATTTGGTCACCACTGGGGCCGATGGGTTGGCGGCAACCTTCGTGCCCATGCTCTACCAGCCCGGCGGCACCTACGGCACCTTGATCGGGCACCTGTCGAAGGTGAATCCGCAGTGGCGCGACGCTGGCGAGGCCCTGTTCATCGTGAATGGCCCGCAGGACTACGTGGACGCCGAATGGCTGAGCCGACCCGAGGCGGTGAGTGTGCCGACGTGGAATTACGTGACCGTCCACGCCCATGGCGAACTGATCGCTCATCCCGAGCCGGAGTGGGGTCTGGACGTGGTGCGCCAAATGAGCGCCGCTCGAGGCGATGACACCGTGGAGACCATGCCCGAGGATGCGGTGGAAGTCCTGCTTCGCTCGATCGTCGGCATTGAACTGCGCATCACCAAGCTGGTGGGTAAGGCGAAGATGAGCCAGAACAAATCGCCGGAGGTCATCGAGCAGGTGATCGCCGGGTTCGCCGAAAGTGGCAACGCCGAGGCGGCCAACTGGATGCGCGAGCACTCCCTGCCCCGGGCACTGGCGAAGGCGGAAATGCTGGCCGGAATCCGCGAACAGGCCAACACCGCTGGGTGAGGCGGGCGCCGGTTCGCGGGTAGCGACCTGGCCCGGCTAGACTGAGCGGTCGCGAAAACCAATCACAGCGAGAGCGGGCAACCAGTGGCAACGGTATCCACCAACGATCTCAAGAACGGCGTGGTCCTAGACCTCGACGGCCAACTGTGGACCGTCATCTGGTTCCAACATCACAAGCCTGGCAAGGGCAACACCGTGGTGCGCACGAAGCTGAAGCATGTGCTGACCGGCAAAGTCGTCGAGCGCACCTTCAACTCCGACACCAAGGTCGAGTCGGCCAGCGTCGATCGCCGCGAGATGCAGTACCTGTATCACGACGGTGAGGCCTACGTCTTCATGGACACCGACAGCTTCGAACAGCTCAACGTGAGTGACGAGGTCGTCGGCGACGCCAAGAACTACCTGCTGGACAACCAGGTGGCCACGGTCGCCCTCCATGACGGCAACCCGCTGTTCATCGATCTACCGACCTCGGTCGAACTGCTAATCACCTACACCGAACCGGGCCTGCAAGGCGATCGTTCCACCGGCGGTACCAAGCCGGCCACCGTCGAGACCGGGCTGCAGATCCAGGTGCCGCTGTTCATCGCCAATGGCGAAAAGGTCAAGGTGGACACCCGAGACGGCAGTTACCTCGGTCGGGTCTGAGGGTGGCGGACACCGAACCAACCAAGCGCGGCTCGGCCCGCACCAAGGCTCGCAAGCGCGCGCTGGACATCCTCTTTGAGGCTGACCTTCGCGAGTTGGCGGCCACCGAAGTGTTGGCTGCTCATCTGGACGAGAACGACCCCCCGGTGCGGGAGTTCAGCGTGACGATCGTCGAGGGCGTGACCGCAGACCTCGACCGGATCGATGAACTGATCAGCACCAACCTGGCCTCAGGCTGGACGCTAGGCCGGATTCCACGGGTGGATCGCAATCTGGCTCGGATCGCGGTCTACGAACTGATTCACACTGACACCTCAAGCGACGTCGTGTTGGCCGAAGCGGTGTCCCTGTGCCAGGACCTATCGACTGATGAGTCGCCGGCCTTCCTGAATGGGCTGCTCGCCTCGGTGGTGGCGGCGCAGGCGGTTGCCAGGGGCTGAAGCTGATGCCGGCGGTCCAGAACGCAGTCTCCGAGCTTGGTTCTGAGTTGCGGCTGCTGGTGGGCGAGACTGCTTCCACGCTCGGCCGGTTGTGGATGCCGCTGCTTGGGCTGATGCTGTTGGGCTGGTCGGCCAATGAGGGATCCATCCTGCTGGCTGCCGAGATCGTCCCGCTCTGGCCCTGGGGCGTCGTGTTGGTCTTGGCGATCGGCATGGTCGCCCAACTCGCCACGATTCTCGCGTTGCTGCGATTGGTTTCGGGGCACCTGGGCGTTCCGGGGATGCTGGCCACGACCTCGATGGGCCCAGACGCTGAAGACCAGCGCGACACGGGTCTGTTGCAGCTGCTCACGACCTCGCTGCTGCCCTTCCTGGCCATCTACGCCGCCTTCGGCTTTGTGCGTGACTACGCCGCGCGGGTCACCATTCTCAGTGGGTACCGGCGCGGCTCCCCAGAGTTGCTGGGTGCACTGAACCCGCTGCAAAGCCCGACAACGATGACTTGGATGCTGGTGATCCTGGTGATCGGCTACCTGTTCAAGAAGCTGATCGACCCGTGGGTGGCGCGCTCCAAACACCCCCTGCTGCTGGGGTTGGTGCAGGTGGTCGTCGAAGCCAGCCTGGCCTTCGTGGTGCTGTTGGGTGGCTTCCGGATCTACGAGGCAATAGACCTGTGGCAGTCCGAGCGTGCCTTCTGGGGCTGGATCGACCAGGCTGCGCAGTGGTTGGGGACGCTGTTGCCGTTTGACCTCCCGGCAGCGATCGCCATGGCCTGGGCGGTGCTGGTGCGGCAAGTTGGGCCGTTTCTGTTCGACGGCGTGGGGCGTCCGCTGCTTTGGTTGGCGATGGCCGGCCTGGTCTTCGGCCCACGGGCGCTGAGTCTCGCTGAGCTGTGGCAGCTGGGGGAGCCCACTGGCGAAATCACCACTCGCCGCGAGCGGGTGTTGGCGAAACTCCGCCAAGACACCGAACGAGCCCGCGGCGTCCGGTTGATCGCATTGAAAACCCAACGCTTCTTCTTCGGCGGTGTGGATGCCACCATTCTCGGGGCATGGCAGTCGCTCCGGTTGGTGTTGCGAGCTGGTTGGCCCTTCCTTGGGGCCTTCGTGATCGCCTTCACTGTCGTCGACTTCAGCGCCAAGCAGCTGGACCTGTGGGTTACGCGGTTGCTGGGTGGCCAGCCGATCAGGTTCTGGATTGGGGTCTATCCCTTCCTCGACTTGCTGCACCTGGTGGTGATGATGGGGATCACTTGGGTGCTTCTGGCCGTCGCCTACGCCCGCGCACTTTCGATCTTCGCGGCCAGCACTGCGGACGTTGAACCAGTTTTGGTGACCAGGAGGCCCGCCCTGACCGCCAGTTTGCGCGCCGTGGGCACCAAAGCCAGCACTGTCGCGGTGATCACCGGGCTGGTGCTGGTGGCGGCCAGTGCGGTGCCGACCAAGCTCGGCGACGAGGTGAAATCCGCCCAGGTGTTGACCTCAGTCGGGATCAACGATCAGCGGGTGTTGATCGATAAGCCGAGGGTGGCCAAGTCGGTGCAGCTATTCGGCAAGTCCCTGACCACCGCTGGCGTGTTCGTGGTGGTGCCCGCAGTGGTGCACACCCCTGGTCCGGTGGGCGGTCTGGTGCAGGCGCAGCTGATCAGCGGCCAGAACACCTATTTACCGGTCGACAGTGCGCTGGCGCCGACCGCAAGCCCTGGCTTCGTGGTGCTGGCGGAGATCGTGTTCGAAGTCGACCCCGCCGACGTCAACGCCGATGCCCGGGTGCGATTTACTCCCTACGGGGAGAACGCGGTCCTGCATGGTTACCAGGAAGTGGCCGAGCTCTGGTTGGGGCTTAGTCCTGACCGGGTTGACGATGCCCTGGCAACCACCGAGATCGCGGCGTCACAGCGGATGGCGAAATGACCGACCACAACCTCAGTTGGTTGCAGCGACTCTCCGCCAGCGGTGTCCGGGTGCTGCTGATTGGGTTGTTGGCAGCGCTGCTGACGTCCGGGGCCTGGCTGTACTTGGCAAGGAACGACGGTAAGCGGTTTGTGCCAGCAACGGTGGTCGCTGCCGGGCAGACCTACCGGCTAGGGACAGCCAGCTTCGGGCTGGATCGGCTCTACGTCACCGAGACTGTTGACGGGTGGCCGCCGGTGAATCAGGCAACCTATGTCGCCGCTGAACTGCGAGCTGACCTGACCGGACTAGCCGTCGACCAGAGCTGCCTGTTCTTCCTCCAGGCCGGGGAGTACTCCTTCGCCAGCGTGCCAAGCTATGCCAGCCTGGAGCCGCCGCTATCTGACCGGTGTGAGTCCGGTGCTACCGGTACGATCCGAGTCTCCTTCGAGGTACCAAGTCGACTGCTCGACAAAGTGGACGGACTGATCCTGATCATTGACGAGCCAGTGCTGATGGCCGGACGAATCTCCTAAGTCAGCGCTGCGGCTCAAGCAGGAGCAAAGGCAACACCGCGGCGTAGACCCGTGAATCAGCTTCGTGCCAACGCTCGCCGCCAGCGAGATCGAGGATGTTGGTGCTGCCGTACTCCATGACGAACACCCCAACCCGCAGGTCGGTTGCCAGGCTCGTTTCGGCCGGCAGGCTGAAGTGGGCGGCGAGCTGGATCGGCCGATTGTCCGGGGCCACCACGGCGCGCTGAGCATTGCTGCCAAGTTCGACTCGCTCCAGGACGGCGGCGGTGGTGCCGGTGCGGATCGCGAGGTTGCCGGAGTCGCCGGTGATGACGGGCAGCGACTCGTGGTTAGGGTTGCGGACGCTGCCGAGCACGACCACTTCCCAATCGCCATCGGCGGCGCGCTGAGCAGTGGCGGAATCCAGAATGAAAACTAGATTGCCAGCGTCGACTTGCTGGCCTGGCGCAAAAGTCAGGTAATCGCGGCGCTGTTCGAAGCCGCCCAATAGCCAAACAGTCGTCACGGCAACGGCGATGATCGCCACCGCGGCCACGAGCACGCGCCGAACCCAATTGGGCTTCTGTTCCACGCCTGGGGAGTCTACTTGGGTCCAGGTCGGCCCGGTCTGCACAAGGGTGGCCATCGGATTTGGTAGGCTCGTTCGGGTCCGTGAGCGGACCTGACCGCCCAGCTGAAGGACATCAATGCCCACTAGCCCTGTCATCGCCATACCCACAGCAGCTCTATTGGTTCTGGAGGACGGACGCGCTTTCCGCGGTGTTTCGTTCGGCGCACAGGGTGAAACCTTCGGTGAAGCCGTGTTCTCCACCGGAATGTCTGGCTACCAGGAAACCCTGACCGATCCGTCCTACCACCGCCAGGTGGTGGTCGCTACCGCGCCCCACATCGGCAACACCGGGTGGAACGACGAAGACGATGAGTCGGACAAGATCTGGGTGGCTGGCTATGTGGTCCGCGACCTGTCGCGGGTGCGCTCCAACTGGCGCTCGGTTCGCTCCCTGGACGAAGAGCTGCGAAACCAGGGGATCGTCGGTATCGCTGAGGTCGACACCCGGGCGCTGACCCGGCATCTGCGCGAACGCGGCGCGATGCGGGTGGGGATCTCCACTGTTGACCAAGATGTCGACAAGTTGTTGGCGAAGGTGCTCGCCACGCCACCGATGGCCGGGGCGAACCTGGTCGGCGAGGTCACCGTCAGCGAGGCTGAACTGATTCCAGCGGTGGGGGAGAAGCAGTTCACTGTCGCCGCCATCGACTTAGGGATCAAAGACATGACCCCGACCCGGATGGCCGAGCGGGGCATCGAGGTGCACCTACTACCAGCGGGCAGCACGCTGGCCGAAGTCATCGCGCTGAACCCTGATGGGGTGTTCTTCTCCAATGGCCCCGGCGATCCCGCTGCGGCTAACGATGCGGTGGCACTGCTCACCGAGGTGCTGGATGCTGGCCTGCCCTACTTCGGCATCTGCTTCGGCAATCAGATCTTCGGGCGGGCCCTGGGGTTTGCCACCTTCAAGCTCAAATACGGACACCGTGGGATCAACCAGCCGGTAATGGATCTGGGCACCCGCAAGGTCGAGATCACCGCGCACAACCACGGCTTCGCCGTCGATGCCCCGCTGGACGCCGCCACGGAAGTCAAATGGGGTCAAGCGCGCGTTTCCCACGTCAATCTCAACGACGAAGTGGTGGAGGGGTTGGAGTTGCGCACCGCGGACGGCGACCTGATCGGGTTCTCGGTGCAGTACCACCCCGAGGCTGCCGCCGGACCGCACGATGCCGCCTACCTGTTTGATCGGTTCACCGAAATGATGGCCCAACGTCGGGCGACGTCCGCCAACCTGGAGGGGAACGCCTGATGCCACGACGTACCGATATCTCATCGATCCTGGTTATCGGGTCCGGCCCGATCGTCATCGGCCAAGCCTGCGAGTTCGACTACTCCGGCACCCAGGCATGTCGGGTGCTGCGCGAAGAGGGCTTCCGGGTGATCCTGGTGAACTCCAACCCGGCCACCATCATGACCGACCCCGAGTTCGCCGATGCCACCTACATCGAGCCGATCATGCCTGAATACCTGGAAAAGGTGATCGCCAAAGAACGTCCCGATGCGCTGCTGCCGACCCTGGGAGGGCAGACTGCGCTCAATGCTGCGGTCGCGCTGCATGAGTCGGGAATCCTGGCCAAATACGGCGTGGAGCTGATCGGTGCCTCGATCGATGCCATCCAGTCCGGTGAGGACCGGGAGAAGTTCAAGCAGATCGTCAAGGCACTGGACGTACCTGGCGCCAATCCAGAGGTGGCCCGTTCCGCGATCTGCCACAGCATCGAAGAGGTAATGGCCGCCGTCGACGAACTCGGCTACCCGGTTGTGGTTCGCCCCAGCTTCACCATGGGTGGGGTCGGTTCCGGCTTCGCCCATGACGAGGCGGAACTGCGGCGGATCGCCGGCTTCGGGCTGTCGGCTTCGCCGGTCACCGAGGTGCTGATCGAGGAGTCGGTGCTCGGCTGGAAAGAGTACGAGCTCGAAGTGATGCGCGATAAGGCCGACAACGTCGTGATCGTGTGTTCCATCGAGAACCTCGACCCGATGGGTGTCCACACCGGTGACTCGATCACCGTGGCTCCGGCGATGACGCTGACCGACCGCGAATACCAGTCGATGCGCGATGTCGGGATCGCGGTAATCCGCGCGGTCGGGGTAGACACCGGCGGCTGCAACATTCAGTTCGCGATCAACCCCGACAACGGTCGGATGATCGTGATCGAGATGAACCCTCGGGTCTCACGTTCCTCGGCCCTGGCCAGCAAGGCCACCGGCTTCCCGATCGCCAAAATCGCCGCCCGGGTGGCCGTGGGGTACACCCTGGACGAGATCCCCAACGACATCACCGCCGAAACCCCGGCTTCCTTCGAACCGAGCCTTGACTATGTAGTGGTGAAGGCGCCTCGCTTCGCTTTCGAGAAGTTTCCCGGCGCCGACACCACCTTGACCACCCACATGAAGAGCGTGGGCGAAGCGATGGCGATCGGCCGCAACTTCACCGAGGCGCTGGGTAAAGCGCTGCGTTCGTTGGAGGACGCCAAAGCCGGGTTCGATTTCACCTCGCCGATCACGGCCAGCCTCGATGAGCTGCTGACCGAAATGAGCCGTCCCCACGATGGTCGGCTGAATCTGGTGATGCAGGGGTTCCGCCTGGGGGGCACAGTCGAGCAGATCTTCGAAGCCACCAAGATCGACCCCTGGTTCCTCGATCAGGTGCACCTGATCTTCGAGGTGGCCGAGGCCGTCCGCGATGCACCTGAGCTCACCGCCGATCTGCTGCGCACCGCCAAGAAGCACGGCCTGGCCGACACCCAAATCGCCAAGCTGCGTGACCTGTCCACCGACGTGGTTCGGGGGGTGCGCTGGGCGCTCGGGGTGCGGCCAGTCTTCAAGACCGTCGACACGTGCGCAGCGGAGTTTGCCGCGCACACGCCCTACCACTACTCCTCCTACGACGAGGAGACCGAAGTTGCGCCCCGCACCAAGCCAGCGGTGCTGATCTTGGGCTCGGGTCCCAACCGGATCGGTCAGGGCATCGAGTTCGACTACTCCTGCGTCCATGCAGCCATGGCGCTGCGTGGAGCCGGCTATGAGTCGGTGATGGTCAACTGCAACCCCGAGACGGTTTCCACTGACTACGACACCTCCGATCGGCTCTACTTCGAGCCGCTGACCTTGGAAGACGTGCTCGAGGTCTACCACGCTGAGGCGGCCGCGGGCCCAGTGGCTGGCGTAATCGTCCAACTGGGCGGGCAGACGCCGTTGAAGCTGGCCCAGGCCCTCAAAGACGCCGGGGTACCGATCGTCGGGACCTCACCGGAGGCCATCAACCTGGCCGAGGAGCGCGGCGCCTTCGGCAAGGTGCTGGCCGATGCCGGTCTGCCGGCGCCCGCCTACGGGATGGCCGAGTCAGCTGAGCAGGCCCTGGAGATCGCCCACGAAATCAGCTACCCGGTGTTGGTGCGGCCCTCCTATGTGCTTGGCGGGCGCGGCATGGAAATCGTCTACGACGATGCCTCGCTGGTGGGCTACATCGAGCGAGCTACCGATATCACCCCTTCTCGGCCGGTGTTGGTCGATCGCTTCCTTGATGATGCGATCGAGATCGATGTTGATGCCCTGTTCGACGGGAACGAGTTGTACCTGGGTGGGGTGATGGAGCACATCGAGGAGGCTGGTATCCACTCCGGCGACTCGGCCTGCTCGCTGCCGCCGATCACCCTCGGCAATGAGGTGATCGATCAGATTCGGGTCTCTACCGAGGCGATTGCTCGTGGTGTCGGGGTTCGCGGGCTGCTGAACATCCAGTTCGCGCTGCTCTCTGACGTGCTGTACGTGCTGGAAGCCAACCCACGCGCATCGCGCACCGTCCCGTTCGTCTCCAAGGCGACCGACACCGCGCTGGCCAAGGCCGCGACGTTGATCGCGATGGGGGTCTCCATCCCCGAGCTGCGGGCTCAGGGCGTGCTGCGTCCGGTCGGCATGGACGGCACTACCACGCTGGAATCGGCGCCGATCGCGGTGAAGGAAGCCGTGATGCCCTTCAACCGCTTCCGCACCGCTGACGGCTCCTGGGTCGATACGCTGCTCGGGCCGGAGATGAAGTCGACCGGTGAAGTGATGGGGCTGGATGTCACCTTCGGCACGGCCTTCGCCAAGAGCCAGGCGGCTTCCTTCGGCAATGTGCCCACCAGCGGCACGGTGTTCGTCTCAGTGGCCAATCGCGATAAGCGGCACGCGATCTTCCCGGTCAAACGCCTGGCTGATCTTGGCTTCGAGGTGCTGGCCACTGAGGGCACCGCGCAGGTACTGCGGCGCCAGGACGTTGACGTGACCCGGATCCGTAAAGCCACCCAGGGCCCCGGCCCGAATGGCGAAAAGACGGTCGTCCAGGCCATTCTCGATGGTGAGATCGATCTGATCTTCAACACCCCGCATGGCCAATCCCGCGACGGCAGCCCTCGAAAAGATGGCTGGCAGATCCGGTCAGCCGCGATCATGGCTGATGTGCCGTGTGTGACCACTGTTCAGGGCCTGAGCGCCTGTGTGCAAGGCATTGAGGCGCTGCGCCGCGGTGCGCTGGAGGTGCGCTCGCTGCAGGAGTGGAGCGCTGCGGTACGAGCAGAGATCGCCGAACGGAGTTGAAATGAGCCTGCCGGTTCCGGTGCTTCGCCTCGGGTATGAACAGCTCATCCGGCCAGCTCTTTTCGCCGCCTATGGTGGCGATCCGGAGAGCATCCACGAGCGAATGATCGAGCTGCTCGCTGGCCCCGGATCCCGTCGGTGGGTGCGGGCGCTGGTGGGACTGCTCGCCGCGTCCGTTGGACGTCCCACCCGGGTGGCCGGGATCGCCTTCGGATCGCGGGTTGGCCTGGCCGCTGGCATGGACAAGGATGCCTCGGCGGTGTTGGCCTGGCGTAGTTTGGGCTTCGGCTTCGCTGAGTTGGGCACCATCACGGCGCAGGGGCAGCCGGGCAACGACCGCCCTCGAGTGTTCCGTTTGCCAGCATCTGGGGCGCTGATCAACCGGATGGGCTTCAACAATCCTGGGGCCGACGTGGTGGCGGCCTCTTTGGCCGCCCGGGGCATCTATCGCGGCAACGGTGCCGCCGGTTTGCCGGTCGGCATCTCGATCGGCAAGACCAAGCTAGTGCCGGTGGCCGAGGCAATCGACGATTACCTCAGTTCGTTGCGCGCCCTGGCCCTCCATGCCGACTACCTTGCAGTCAATGTCTCCAGCCCGAACACCCCAGGGCTACGCAGTCTGCAGGACGGCGGCGCACTGGCCGGGCTGGTTGCTGCTCTGGTGGCCGAGGCACAGGTACTGGCGGCACCGGGCAGCGATCCGCTGCCGATCTTCGTCAAGGTTGCCCCCGATCTGAGCTTCGACCAGTTGGATGAGGTGCTCGAAGTCAGCGCGGCCGCTGGCGCAGCCGGCCTCATTGCCACCAACACCACCTTGGCCCGCAACGGGCTGGCGCCGGCCGAGGCTGGGCTGGCTGATCAGGCTGGGGGACTGTCTGGGGCACCGCTGGCCAGGCGGGCGCTAGAAGTGGTCGCTCATCTGGCCAAGAACACCGACCTGCCCATCATCGGCGTCGGGGGAATTACCGCCCCGCACCAGGCGATGGCTATGTTCGACGCTGGCGCTGCGCTGGTGCAGCTCTACACCGGTTTCCTGTACCGGGGGCCGGCCCTGGCGGCCGGAATCAATCGACTCGACCTGGATAGGCTGCACCGATGAGCGGATACTGGCGACGGCTCCAGGATGTGACCTCCGAGCGAGGTCCACTTTGCGTCGGAATTGACCCCCATCCTGGGCTGCTGCGGGCCTGGGACTTGCCCGAGACCGCCGCTGGCGTTGAACGGTTCAGCCGCCAGCTGGTGGCAGCTCTTGGCGATCAGGTGGCCGCGTTCAAACCACAGTCGGCCTTTTTTGAGGCCTACGGCTCTGCGGGCGTCGCGGTGTTGGAGCGACTGCTGACCGATATCGCTGGCTGCGGCGCGCTAAGCATCGTGGATGCCAAGCGGGGTGACATCGGCTCCACCATGGAGGCCTATGCCGACGCCTACCTGGCCGACGGTTCGCCGTTGGCCGGCGATGCGGTGACATTGTCGCCCTACTTGGGCTTCGGTTCGCTGGCGCCAGCCTTTGAGCGCGCGCAACGCTACGAGCGGGGGGTCTATGTGCTCGCGCGCACCTCGAATCCTGAGGGCGGCTCGGTTCAACTGGCATTGACCCAGGATGGTTCGGTGGTGCAGTCGATCATCGATGCCGCGACCGAAGCGAATCGCGCCTCTCGACTTCGGTCAATCGGACTGGTAGTGGGTGGAACCCACGAAAGCCTTGGCTGCGACCTAAGTGAGTTCAACGCGTCCATCCTGGTTCCTGGAATCGGGTTCCAGGGCGGCCGGATGAGTGATTTGCCCGGCCTTTTTGGCGATGCTACCGATCAGGTGCTGGCCGTAGTGGGGCGGGGAGTGATTGGTTCTGGACCCGATGCGAACGCGATGCGGGCGAAGGTGTCCCAGCTCTTGAGTGAGGCCGGTCGATGAGCCAAGCTGTTCGACACTTGATTTTCCTTTTGATGGACGTGGCGCATGACAGGCGGAAACGCTAGGTTATGCCCGTAAAAGATCCCATTGACAGCGCGACGAAGGCATTGATGTGACTATTCCGCAGCTCACCACTGAACAGCTCGAAGCCGCCCGGGCGGCCGCTACCGAAGCGCGGCGCCGGCGCGCCGAGCTGAAGGGCAAGGTTCGCACCGGTCAGTTCAGCCTCGCCGCTGCCCTGGACGCCGCCTCCGGTGACGATGTGCTCGCTCACGTGAAGGTTGTGGACCTGCTGAAGTCCCTGCCGCGCGTGGGGGAGAAGCGCGCCGGATTGGTCATGGAGCGTCTCGACATCGCCCCGAATCGCCGTATTCGTGGGCTGGGCCGGCATCAGGTTGCCGGCCTCAAGGCTGAGTTTCAGTGACAGGTGACTTAACGGTCATCTCTGGGCCCTCCGGGGTCGGCAAGGGCACGGTCGTTCACGCGTTGGCGTCCGAGCATCCCGAAGTATGGATTTCGGTTTCGGCAACTACGAGGCCGCCCCGTCCTGGTGAAGAGGACGGGGTCGACTACTTCTTCGTCAGCGAAGCAGAGTTCGACGAGCTGATCGCCTCCGACGGCCTGCTGGAGTGGGCCTTGGTTCACGGCAGCGCCCGCTACGGCACCCCGCGGGCGGCAGTGATGGCTGCGGTCGCAGCTGGCCGTCGGGTGATTTTGGAGATCGAGCTACAGGGCGCCCGCCAGGTTCGGGTTCGGCTGCCAGGTGCCCGCTACATCTTCTTGGCGCCGCCGGACGATCTGACTTTGGGTGATCGGCTGCGTGGCCGCGGCACCGAAACCGAGGAGCAGGTGCAGCGCAGATTGCGCACCGCAGCTGAGGAACTGGCTGCGGCTGGGGAGTTTGATCACGTCGTGGTCAACGATGATTTAGGCCAAGCGGTGGCCGAGTTGGTAGAGTTGTTAGGTCTGTGACGGCCGCTGGCCTATTGCGCGGCCGACCCACCATCTGATCAGGAAGCCGAACTTGAGCATTCACACTCCCGAGGGGATCACCAACCCGCCGATTGACGAACTGCTGACGAAGGTGGATTCGAAGTACCGGCTGGTGCTCTTCGCCGCCAAGCGAGCCCGCCAGATCAACGCGTACTACTCCCAGCTGGGCGAGGGCCTGTTGGAGAATGTCGGCCCGCTGGTCGACATCGGCATCCAGGAAAAGCCGCTCACGATCGCACTGCGCGAGGTGAACGCTGGCGTGCTCGAATGCACCCAGTTCGACCCTGAGGCTGAGGCTGCTGCCCGCGCCGAGGCCGTTGCTGATCCTGACTTCTCCTTGGACCCCTTCACCACTGACGACCTGAGCTGAGCGCTGTCGGCATGAGCCGGATCGTGCTCGGTGTATCCGCCGGGATCGCCGCCTACAAGGCGTGCTCGCTGTTGCGGCTATTTGCCGAAGCTGGGCACGAGGTGGAGGTTGTGCCGACAGCCAACGCGTTGAAGTTCGTCGGTGAAGCCACCTGGGCTGCACTTTCGGGGCGTCCAGTGGTCACCGAGGTGTTCGCCAACGCCGATCAGGTCAACCACGTCCGAATCGGCCGCGAGGCCGACCTGGTGATAGTCGCACCGGCTACGGCCGATCTGATTTCGCGGGCCGCGGTTGGCCGCGCTGATGATCTGTTGACCAATGTGCTGCTTACCGCCACCTGCCCGGTGGTCATGGCCCCAGCCATGCACACCGAGATGTGGCAGCACGCTGCGACCCAGGCCAACGTGGCCACGCTGCGCTCCCGCGGGACGGTGGTGCTGGCTCCCGCCTCCGGGCGACTCACCGGCGCCGATAGTGGGCCCGGACGGCTGCCTGAGCCCGCTGATCTGGAGGCCACGGCGTTGGCGCTGTTGGCCGATCCGGCCCGGGCCGTGCAGTTGGCTGCTCAGGATCTGGCCGGGTTGAAGGTGGTCATCAGTGCTGGCGGCACCCGCGAGCCGTTGGACCCGGTGCGCTATCTAGGCAACGAATCATCCGGCCTGATGGGCGTTGGGCTGGCGCGGGCCGCGGCCAGTCGGGGCGCCCAGGTGTTGCTCGTCGCGGCCAACCTGGCCGTGCCAGCACCGGCCGGGGTCGACGTCGTCGCCGTCGGTACCGCCGCCGAACTCGCCCAGGTGATGACGGCGGCCGCCGCTGAGGCCGACCTGGTAGTGATGGCTGCCGCCGTGGCCGACTTCACTGCGGCCAAAATCAGTGCGGCCAAGATCAAGAAGAGCGGCCCCGCCGGCTTGACCGTTGAACTGGTGCAGACCGTCGACGTCCTGGCTGGCCTGGCCGCGGCGCGTCCAGCTGGGCAGGTGCTGGTGGGATTTGCCGCCGAGACCGCGGCTGACGCGAGCGAACTGCTGGTCTTGGGTAAGGCCAAATTGGCGAGCAAGGGCTGCCAACTGCTGGTGTTGAACAACGTCAGCGGCGGGGCCGTCTTCGGCGCCGCTGACAACGAAGTAATCATGGTGTCCGCCGACGGCGTGGAGAATCAGGCCACCGGCGCCAAGACGTCAGTGGCACATGCAATTCTGGACACCGCCTTGAAGTTCCGCGAAAGGAAGCCGGAGTGAGCCGTCTATTCACCTCTGAATCTGTCACCGAGGGTCACCCGGACAAGGTCGCCGACGCGATCTCTGATGTAGTGCTCGATGAGTTGCTGCTCCAAGATCCGGGTTCTCGGGTGGCGGTGGAGACCCTCGTCACCACTGGGACTGTGGTCGTGGCCGGTGAAGTGACCACCGAGGCTTATGCCGACGTGGCGCAGTTGGCGCGGCAGCGGATTCTGGAGATTGGCTATGACTCCTCAGCCAAGAGTTTCGATGGCAACTCCTGCGGCGTGTTGGTCTCGATCGGCAAGCAGTCCCCAGATATCGCCCAAGGGGTGGATCACGCCGAGGAGGAGCGCGAAGAGGGCTCCGGAGACCTTTTGGACGCACAAGGAGCTGGCGATCAGGGCTTGATGTTCGGCTATGCGTGCACCGATACCGCGACGCTGATGCCGCTGCCCATCGACATCGCCCATCGGCTGGCCGAACGCCTGGCGCAGGTGCGCCAAAGCGGCGACTTGGATTTCCTGCTGCCTGACGGCAAGACCCAAGTGACCATTGAGTACAACGGGGCCACTCCGGTCCGGGTAGACACGGTCGTGGTGTCCTCCCAGCACGTGGAAGACGCCGCGCACAGCCTCATTTCGGCCGAGATCCAGGCGAAGGTGGTCGATCCGGTGTTGGCCCGCTATCCGATATCGGTGGCTGGGCTGAAGACCTATGTGAACCCAACCGGCAAGTTCGTCATCGGCGGGCCGATGGGTGATGCTGGCGTGACCGGTCGAAAGATCATTGTCGACACCTATGGCGGCATGGCCCGCCACGGTGGTGGCGCCTTCTCCGGCAAGGATCCGTCCAAGGTTGACCGATCGGCTGCCTACGCGATGCGCTGGGTGGCAAAGAACGTGGTCGCGGCTGGGCTGGCCGAGCGCTGCGAGGTGCAGGTGGGCTACGCCATCGGTCGGGCCCACCCGGTTGGCTTCTACACCGAGTGCTTTGGCACCGAAACGGTGCCGGTGGCCCAAATCACCGAAGCGGTGCTGGCCACCTTCGATCTGCGTCCAGCCGCGATCATCCGCGACCTTGATCTGATTCGGCCGATCTACTCCCAGGTGACGAACTACGGGCATTTCGGCCGGGAACTGGACGTGATGAGCTGGGAGCGCACCGACCGGGCCGAGGCCCTGGCCAAGGCGGTCAGGGGCTGATCGTCAGCGCCGCCTTATAGCATTCCGGCCATGGAGCGGTCGGTGGCAAAGGTGGCGGTGGAGGTGCCGTTGGCAAACCTCGATCGACCTTTCGACTATGCCGTGCCAGCTGCCCTGGCCGAATCGGCCCAACCCGGGGTGCGAGTGAAGGTGCGATTCGCTGGTCGGCTACGCGACGGTTTCGTGCTGGCCCGCACTGAGCCAGGCGAGCGCACTGAGCTCGCTGAGCTGGTCAAAGTGGTTTCACCCGAGCCGGTCTTGACCATTGCGGTGGCCGCCTTGGTGCGTGATGTCGCCGATCACTACGCCGGGAGCTTCGCTGACGTTGTTCGCGCGGCGGTGCCGCCGCGCCACGCCGCCACCGAAAAGGCCAGCACTTCACCTCGTCCCGCCCCGCGAACCGAACCGGTCGCTGGCACGGTGCTGGGCGCCTACCCCGGCGGTGACCGGTTCCTGGCTGCCCTAGGCGCGGACGGGCGGCTGCGGGCCGCCTGGACGGTGGCGCCGACGCCGAGCACTATCGGCGATTGGGCGGCAGGCTTCGCTGAGGCCGCCGCGGTGTCGCTGGCGCAGGGCCGAGGGGCTCTGCTGCTGGCGCCGGATGCGGTCCACCTGGAGCGCCTGGACGCGGCCTGTGCGGCCAGGTTCGGTGCAGGCAGTTATGCGGTGCTCAGCGCGGACGCCGGACCGTCAGCGCGCTACCGAAGCTTCTTGGCCGCGGCCCGCGGGCAGGTGAAGCTGGTGGTGGGCACCAGGGCTGCAGTGTTCGCACCAGTGGCCGATCTCGGTCTGATTGCGTTGTGGGATGACGGCAACGATTCCTATGCCGAGCCGCACGCGCCGTATTGGCACACCCGCGAGGTGGCCGCGCTGCGGGCCCATCGGGAGGGCTGCGCGTTGCTGCTGGCCGCGCACAACCGCACCGCAGAGGTGCAGCAGTTGGTCACCCGGGGCTGGCTAGCTGCCCTGGAGTTGCCGCCCACCCAGACTCGCCTCGATTGTGCAGCGGTGCGGCCGACGGCCGGTTCCAGCGCCCGCGACCCCTTGGCCGAAGTGACCCGGCTGCCGAAGGAGGCTTTCGGGGTCGTCCGTGCCGGTCTTATCTCCGGGCCGGTGCTGGTCCAGGTGCCGCGGGCTGGCTATTTTCCACTGCTGGTGTGTGCGCAATGCCGCGAGCCGGTCAAATGCGGACGTTGCGGGCAGCCGCTCACCGACGGCGGCAGTGGCCCGACCTGTCGGTGGTGTGGACCGCCGCTGACCGCGTGGAGCTGCCCGGGGTGTGGCGGGCGGCGGCTGCGTAGCCCGGTGATTGGCGTCTCTCGGACCGCTGAGGAGTTGGGCAAAGCCTTCCCAGGGGTGAGTGTGATTCAGTCCAGTGCCGAGCGGCGGCTTCCGGAAGTGCCCGACAAGCCGGCGCTGGTGTTGGCCACTCCGGGCGCGGCCCCAGACGCGGCGGGCGGCTACGCGGCGGCCGTCCTATTGGACGCCGAGCTGATGCTGGGCCGGGCCGATCTGCGGGCCGGGGAGGAATCGCTGCGTCGCTGGCTAGCGGTGGTGGCCAAAGTGCGTCCGGCGGTAGCTGGCGGCACCGTGTTGGTGGTCGGGCAACCCGGCCTTCGCGAGGTGCAGGCGCTCGTGCGTCTCGACCCAGTGGGCTACGCCGAAGGTGAGTTGGCCCAGCGCACCGAGGCTGGCTTCCCGCCAGCGGTGAAGATGGTCACCATCGAAGGCAATCTGGACGCGCTGACTGCGGTGGCTGCCGCCCTGGAAGTGCCCGAGGGCGTCACCGTGCTCGGTCCGTTCGAGGTCGGCGGCGAAGAAGAACTGCACCGACTCACCTTGCGCTGCGCCCTGGCCCAAGCCGGGCAGTTGGTGGCCGCAGTGAAGGCGGTCGCGGCCGTCCGGGCGGCCCGCAAGGAGGCCGCGATCCGGGTGCGGGTTGATACCCAGGTCATGGACTGACTGGTGCCGGCCGCCTCTAGGCTGGCGCCATGACCCGCATCGCTTTGGCGAATCTGCCCTTTCCCGCCAGCCCGGACGCGTCGGTGACGGCGGCTATCGCGGCTATTGGAGAGGCTGCTGCGGCCGGGGCCGCGCTGGTCTGCTTCCCGGAGTGCTTCGTTCCGGGGTATCGGGCCCTGGGGGCCCCAGTGCCGCCGGCCGATCCGACTTGGTTGGCCAACGCGCACCAGCAGATTGCTGCCGCGGCCGGAGAACATCGAGTGACGGTGGTGTTGGGTACGGAGCGCTTCGTGGCGGGCCGGTTGCGGATCAGCGTTGCCGTGTTCGGCCCGGACGGGAGCGTGCTGGGTTGGCAGGACAAGGTTCAGCTCGACCCGAGTGAAGATGCGCTCTACGAGCCGGGCAGCGGCAGGTCGGTGTTCGACCTAGCCGGAGACACTTTCGGGGTGGTGATCTGCCATGAAGGCTTCCGCTACCCAGAGACAGTGCGAGCGGCAGTGGGCAAAGGTGCCCAAGTCGTGCTGCACCCCCACTACAGCCAAGCCGAGGCCGGTGGCTGGCGTCCGGGCGGGTATGCCGAAGCTGGCAACACCTTCCATGAGGCCGCAGCGAGGTGCCGCGCAGCCGAGAACGAATGCTGGTACGCCACCGTGAACTGCGCTGGGGAGAACTCGCCCACCACCTCGGCGGTGATCGCCCCAGATGGCTCGGTTCTGACTTGGCAACCCCACGGGCTGGCCGGTCTTTTGATCGCCGACTTGGACCTTTCCCTGGCCACCCGCGGACTGGCGATGCGGCTGCGCGCGGGCGAAGCTAGTTAGAATCGCCCGTATGCGCCTGGTTTTCGCCGGAACTCCGCAGGTAGCGGCCGATACGCTCGCGCAGCTCCTGGGGCACTCTGCCCATGAAGTGGTCGCGGTGCTCACCCGTCCAGATGCCCCGCAAGGTCGCAGCTCGCGGCTGGTGCCCAGTCCGGTGGCGCAGCTGGCCACCGAGCATGGCATCGAAGTGCTGCGCCCCGAGCGGGCCCGCGATCCGCAGTTGGCTGCCCGCCTGGCCGAAATCGCCCCGGACTGTTGCCCAGTCGTTGCCTACGGCGGGCTGATTCCCCAGGCGCTACTTGAGTTGCCGAAACATGGCTGGATCAACGTCCATTTTTCCCTGCTGCCGCGGTGGCGAGGGGCGGCTCCGGTGCAACACGCCATCCTGGCCGGGGATGAGATCACCGGGGTAACCGTCTTCGAACTGGTCGCCGAACTGGACGCCGGCCCGGTGCTGGCCACCGCCGAGTACCGATTGGGCGAGCAGGAGACCACCGGCGAAGCGCTGGCCGCGCTGCAGCAGTTGGGCGGGCAGATGCTGCTCAACACCTTGGACGGCATGGCCGCTGGCACGGTAACGGCCACCGTCCAACCCGAAGCCGGAGTGACCCTCGCCCCGAAGCTCACCGTGGCGGAGGCCCGAATCGATTGGAATGCCCCAGCCCGCCGGATCCAACGCCAAGTGCTGGCCAATAATCCCTCGCCGATGGCCTGGACCGAACTCGACGGTCAACGATTCCGGGTGTTGGCCGCTCGGGCAGCGGAGCCGTCCGGACTTGAAATCGGCGTGGTTCGTGCGGAGAAGCGACGAGTGGTGGTCGGTACCGGGGACGGCGACCTTGAGCTGCTCACCGTGCAACCGGCCGGCCGCAAGGCGGTCGCCGGCGCCGACTGGGGCCGCGGCCTTCGAGAACCAGGACGCTTCCAGTGAGTCGTAAGGGCCGCCGGTACGATCCGGCCCGCAGCGCCGCCTTCAAAGTCCTGCGGGCGGTGACCGGCAACGGGGCTTACGCCAATCTGGAGCTGGCCAGGCGACGCGCAAGCTTGGACGCGCAAGATGCGGCCTTCACCACTGAGTTGGTTTCCGGCACTTGCCGGGCGTTGGGCAGCTATGACCGGGTGTTGGTAGCCGCCTCCGGACGCGAGCTGCGCACCCTGCAGCCGGCAGTGGTCGACGTGCTTCGGTTGGGCACTCATCAGTTGCTGGGCATGCGGGTGCCTGCCCACGCCGCGATCTCGACCACGGTTGATCTGGCCGCCTTGGAGGTGGGGGAGCGCCTGGTCGGGTTGGTGAACGCGATCATGCACAAGGTGGCTGCCCACGACTGGCTCGGCTGGCTGGAGATTCTGGGGGCCAAGGAAGACAACCTTGGCCGTATTGCCCTGGCTAATCATCATCCCCGCTGGATCGCCGAGGCCTTTCTCGACGTGCTCCCGCTGCCGGAACTGATCGACACCTTCGCGGCAAACAACGTGCCCGCCAAGCCCACCCTGGTGGTGCGCCCGGGGTTGGCCGAGGTTGCTGAACTCGGCGGAGAGCCCGCGCGCTATTCGCCGTTTGGTGCCTACGCCGACGGCGATCCAGCGTTGGTGGCCGCGGTGCGCGAGGGTCGTGCTGGAGTGCAGGACGAAGGCTCACAACTGGTCGCACTCGCGTTGGCCCGGGTGGAGGCACCAGCGGGCAGTTGGCTCGACCTGTGCGCTGGTCCGGGCGGCAAGACCGCGATTCTGGCTGGCCTGGCCGCTGAGCAGGGCGACCGGTTGGTCGCCGCCGAACGGCATCCGCACCGGGCCGAGCTGGTGGCCGCCAACATCCGGGCCTACCCCGAAGAAATTCGCCCGTTGGTTATCGCCGCAGACAGCACCAAGCCGCCGTGGGCCGCCGGGAGTTTCAGCCGGGTGCTGGCCGATGTGCCCTGCACCGGTCTGGGCGCGCTGCGACGCCGTCCAGAGAGCCGCTGGCGCCACCAAGTGGGCGATGTCGCGGAACTGAACCTGTTGCAGCGTCAGCTGATCGATTCGGCGATTGAGTCGGTGCAGCCCGGTGGGGTGGTCGCCTATGTGACCTGCTCGCCGCATGCGGCCGAAACAGTCGAAATAGTCGCGGGGGTGGCTGATCGGGTCGAGGTATTGCGGGCCGCGGACTACCTGCCCGAGGTACCGGCGGCGGCCAGCGGTGAGTTCGTCCAGCTGTGGCCGCACCGACACGGTACCGACGCGATGTTCCTTGCGATGCTGCGTCGGCGGTAGGGTGCCCCGCATGGGATTCCGGATCACGCCTAGTGTGCTCAATGCAGACCTTGCCAACCTGAACGCAGAAATCGCGCGCATTCCTAGTTGCGACGCGGTGCATCTTGACGTGATGGACAACCGCTTCGTGCCGAACCTCACCTTTGGGCTGCCGGTGGTGGAGAAGGTTCGGGCCGGCACCGACAAAATGCTCGACATCCATTTGATGATCGCCGAGGTGGATCGATGGGCGCCGGGGTATGCCGAAGCAGGCGCCGAATCGGTCACCTTCCACATTGAGGCCTCTGATGCCCCAGTGAAGCTGGCCCGCGAACTGCGCACCCTGGGCGCTCGCGCCTCAATGGGGCTACGTCCGGCCACGCCGATCGAGCCTTATGAAGACCTGCTGCCCGAGCTCGACATGGTGCTGCTG
Organism: Propionicimonas sp.; assembly: GCA_013791955.1. Lineage (GTDB taxonomy): Bacteria > Actinomycetota > Actinomycetes > Propionibacteriales > Propionibacteriaceae > Propionicimonas. The sequence continues at coordinate 1,040,656 of VMSW01000007.1, read as the reverse complement.
ATGACCGTTGAGCCCGGCTTCGGTGGGCAGTCGTTCCTCGACATCATGCTCCCCAAGATCCGGCGAACCCGTGCCCTGCTGAACAAGCACGGCGGCGACATCTGGCTGCAAGTGGACGGCGGAGTGTCCCTGGCCACCATCGAGCGTTGCGTGGACGCCGGCGCAGACACCTTCGTGGCCGGTTCAGCGGTTTACAGCGCAGAAGACCCGGACGCCATGGTGGCTGAGTTGCGGGCGAAAGCCGACGCGCACGCACACTGAGCCCAGCTAGTTGAACCCAGCTAGTTGAACCCAGCTCAGCTGCGCCGGCGGTTGCGTCGGCGCAGGTAGCGCTCGAACTCAGCCGCGATCGAATCGCCGTTTGGCGGGGGAGTGACCTCGTCGCGACGTTCTTCCAAGGCGCTGATGTAGCCAGCGATGTCGGGATCCTCGGCGACCAACTCGTCGACCTGAGTCATCCAGGCAGTGGCCGACTCAGCCATGTCGCCGCTGTCGAGGGAAAGACTGAGCACGTCCTCCACCCGAGCCAGCAAAGCCAGGGTGGCCTTCGGGTTGGGTGGTTCGGAGACGTAGTGCGGCACAGATGCCCACAGCGAAACCACTGGGAGGTCGATGCGTTCGCATTCGCTGGCCAACACCCCGACGATGCCGGTGGGGCCCTCATAGCTGGACGCCTCCAAGCCCAGATCATCGGCCAGCGATTGCGGGCGGGCCGAACCAGCCACCGGCACGGGGCGCGAATGGGGCGCGTCGGTGAGCATCGCACCCAGCAGCACCACCATTTCGGGCTTTACGCTGCGCAGCATCGACATCAGCCGCGCGGTGAAGGTCTGCCAGCGGTAGTTGGGCTCGGGTCCACCGATGAGCACCAGGTCGCGCTCCTCAAGGTGGGCCACCAGCACCTCAGTGGTCGGCCATTCCAGCACCCGGCGGCCTTCGTGCAGCTTCAGGGCCGGGCGGTTCACCTGGAAGTCGTAATACTCCTCCGGGTCAATGGCGAACATCAGCTCGGCGGCGTATTGGTCTACCAGATGGTCAATTACCCCACTGGCCGCTTCGGCGGCGTCGTTCCAGCCGCCAAAAGCGGCGACGACGGCCGGATTGCGGAGTCCGGTTAGCCCACGTGCCTCTGCCATGGTCTCCACCTTAAGCGGACTCGCCTATTCTGCTGGTCATGACCCAAGATCTGCGCTCAGCACTGGCCACTCGAGTACTGGTGGCGGATGGTGGCATGGGCACCATGCTGCAGGGCTATGACCTGACCCTTGAGGACTTTTCCGGTCTAGAGGGCTGCAACGAAGTCTTGAACGTGACCAGGCCGGAGGTGGTCGCTGGCATTCACCGCGCCTACTTTGAGGCAGGTGCGGACTGCGTTGAGACCAACACTTTCGGCGCGAACCTGGCCGCGCTGGGGGAGTACGACGCGGCAGATCGAATCGCCGAACTCGCCCTGGCCGGTGCCAAGCTGGCCCGCGAAGCCGCCGATGCCGTGGCCACCGAGCAACGTCCGCGCTACGTCCTTGGCAGCATGGGGCCCGGCACCAAGCTGCCCAGTTTGGGTCACATCGGCTACGCAACCTTGCTGGCCGGCTATCAACTGCAGGCTGAGGCGATGATCTCCGGCGGCATCGATGGCTTCCAGGTGGAAACCTGCCAGGATCTGTTGCAGGCCAAGGCGGCCATCAACGGTGCCCGGCACGCGATGCGCGCGCTCGGAGTCGATCTGCCGGTCTTCACCAATGTGACGATAGAAACCTCAGGCACCATGTTGCTTGGCACCGAAATCGGGGCCGCGTTGACGTCGCTGGCCGGTCTGGGCGTTGAATCGATCGGACTGAACTGCGGCACCGGCCCGACCGAAATGAGCGAGCACCTGCGGCACCTCAGCAGGCATGCGCCGATGATGCTGTCCTGCATGCCGAATGCTGGGCTGCCTGAGCTCACTGCTGAGGGCGCCCGGTATCCGATGGGGCCTGAGGAGTTCGTCAGCTACCTGGGCCGTTTCACCGAGGAGTTTGGGCTGGGCCTGGTCGGCGGCTGCTGTGGCACCACACCGGCCCACATCACCGCCCTCGCGGCGGCGGTGGCTGGGCGGACGACGCCACAGCGCAGCCCGGAGGTGGTGAGTTCGGTGTCCTCCCTGTACGCCGAAGTGCCGCTGCGCCAAGACACCAGCTACCTCTCGATCGGTGAGCGCACCAACGCCAACGGCTCAAAGGCTTTCCGCGAGGCGATGCTGGCCGAGAACTGGGCCGAATGCGTGGAGATCGCCAAGCAGCAGAGCCGGGGTGGGGCCCATCTGCTGGATCTGTGCGTCGACTACGTCGGCCGCGATGGGGTGGCCGATATGCACGAGCTGGCCTCGCGCCTGGGCACGGCGGTCTCGCTGCCCATCATGCTCGATTCCACCGAGCCCGCCGTGCTGCGCGCCGGTCTGGAGCACCTCGGCGGGCGCTGCGCGATCAACTCGGTGAACTTCGAGGACGGCGACGGCCCAACGTCCCGGTTCGCCCAGGTGATGGCGCTGGTGGCCGAGCATGGGGCCGCAGTGGTCGCATTGACGATCGATGAGGAGGGCCAGGCCCGCACCGCAGAGTGGAAAGTGCGGGTGGCCGACCGGTTGGTGGCCAAGCTGACCGGCGAATGGGGGCTGGGCTACGACGACATCATCATGGACTGCCTCACCTTCCCAATCGCGACCGGCCAGGAGGAGACCAGGCGCGACGCCATTGAGACCATCGAAGCGATCCGCCAGGTCAATGCGAAATACCCCGGCATTCACACCACGCTGGGGGTCTCCAACGTCTCCTTCGGCCTCAATCCGGCCGCCCGTCAGGTGCTCAACTCGGTGTTCCTGAACGAGTGCGTGCAGGCTGGGCTGGATTCAGGCATCGTCCCAGCAGCCCGGATCCTGCCGATCGCGCGCATCCCAGCGGAGCAGCGTCAGGTTGCCGAAGACCTGATCTATGACCGCCGCAGCGACGGCTACGACCCGCTGGTGAAGTTCTTGGAGCTCTTCGAGGGAGTCGACGCGACCACCACCCGAAATGCCCGGGCCGCGGAGTTGGCCGGACTGCCGGTCAACGAGCGCCTCCAGCGCCGGATCATCGACGGCGATGCCAAGGGCCTGGAAGGCGATCTCGATCTGGCGCTGGCGGCCAAACCAGGCTTGGCGATCATCAACGATGACCTGCTGACTGGGATGAAGACGGTGGGGGAACTGTTCGGCTCGGGACAGATGCAGCTCCCGTTCGTACTCACCTCAGCTGAGGTGATGAAGGCGGCAGTGAAATACCTCGAACCGCATCTGGACAAGGCTGACACCGGCGGCAAGGGCACCCTGGTGATCGCCACGGTCAAGGGTGATGTGCACGACATCGGCAAGAACCTGGTCGACATCATCCTCACCAACAACGGCTACACCGTGATCAATCTGGGCATCAAACAGCCAGTTAGCGCGATCATCGAGGCGGCCCTGGTGCACAAGGCCGACGCGATCGGCATGTCCGGCCTGCTGGTGAAGTCCACGGTGGTGATGCGAGACAACCTGGAGGAACTGAACCGCCGCGGGCTCGCTGACGTGCCGGTGCTGCTCGGCGGGGCTGCGCTTACCCGAGCCTTCGTTGAGGAGGATCTCAACGACCTGTTCGCCGGGGAGGTGCGCTATGCCCGCGATGCCTTCGAGGGCTTGGCGCTGATGGAACACGTGGTCGCAGTCAAGAAGGGCGTGCCGGGAGCCAGACTGCCCGAGCCGCGCCGTCGCCGGGTTGCAGCCATTGCCAGGCCGGCCTCGCCTGGGGAGGTTGTCGTCCCTCGATCCGCGGTGGCTCGGGGCATCGAAGTGCCGTCCCCGCCGTTCTGGGGCACCCGCGTGGTCAAGGGGATCAAGCTGGCCGAAGTATCGGCGTGGCTCGATTTGCGGGCAACCTTCCAAGGCCAATGGGGTCTCAAACCTGTCCGCGGCGGTGCCAGCTATGACGAACTCGTCGAGACCGAAGGCCTGCCCCGGTTGCGGCATTGGCTCGACCGGCTCCACACCGAGAATCTGGTTACCCCGGCTGTCGTCTATGGCTACTGGCCCTGCTTCTCCCGCGGCGATTCACTGATTGTGCTCGACCCTGAAGATCACGATGTCGAGTTGACCAGCTTCACCTGGCCGCGCCAACAACGGGAACGCCACCTGTGCCTGGCCGACTTCTTCCGCGACGAAGCTGAGACCGCGTTGCAGGGCCCGGACGTCATCGCTATGCAGTTGGTCACCATGGGGCCGGTCACCGAGGCGACCGAAAAGCTGTTCGCCGCCGACGCCTACCGCGACTACCTGGAGTTGCATGGCCTTAGCGTCCAACTGACTGAAGCTCTGGCCGAGTACTGGCATTCACGGGTTCGCGCCGAGCTTGGGCTTGGCGCCGATGGCTCGGTGGAGGCGGCGATTCGCGACCAGGCCTATCGCGGCGGGCGCTTTTCCTTCGGCTACCCGGCCTGCCCTGAGCTTGCTGACCGGAGCAAACTGGTGGAGTTGTTGCGCCCAGAGCGCATCGATGTCACCTTGTCGGAGGAGTTGCAGTTGCATCCAGAGCAATCCACCGACGCCATCATCCTTCACCACCCGGAGGCGAAGTATTTCAATGCACGCTAGAGCAGTCCGCCGCCGCCGGCGGCTGATCGCTGGCCTTGTCGGCACCCTTGGTTTGACCTTGATCGGCGGTTGCACCCAGCCGGCGCCGTCCGCCACGCCGTCGGAGACCGCGGCACCAAGGCCCTTCACAGTGATGGTCACCGGGGCGATCACTTCGATCGACCCGGCGGTGGCGACCAGCCGCACCGACTCGATGCTGGTGACCAGCGTCTACCAGCGGCTGATGTTTGTGGACTCCGGTACCGGTGATCTGAAGCCCGATGCGGCGACCGACTGCGCCTTCACCTCGCGGCTGGTCTATGAGTGCACGCTGGCGAGTTCGCTAACTTTCCACAATGGCGATCAGCTGACCTCGACCGACGTCCGGTTCTCCATCTTGCGGGCCCTGCGCTTGGACGTCGAAGGCACCTCGGTGGGGCTGTTGTCCTCGCTGCGGCGGATCGAAGCGCCAAACGCCCAAACGGTGCGTTTCGTGCTGTCGCGAGAGGACAACCAGTTCGGCTACGCCCTGGCCGGGCAGGCGACTTCGATCGTTGATCATCGCAACTTTGACCCGGACTTCCCCTTACCATTGGCGACCTTGCCGGTCGGCTCGGGGCCCTACGCCGTCACCGAGGTGAGCCCGGACGCCGCCCTGGTGGCCAAATTCGAGAAGTACTTCGGACCCACCATGGGTCAGCTTGATGAGATGAAGCTTCAGGTGGCCGCCGATTCGGTGGCTGCTGAGGCGGCGGTAGCCGCCAACGGGGTCGAAGTTGCCTGGTCCTGTCTCGACGACGCCGCACAACAGCGGCTGGAGAACGAAATGGCCACCAACAACGGCCCAACCAACTCCGGCTTCACGAAGGTGGCCCTTCCTGGGGTGAAGGTGAGCCGGTTGTATTGGAGTCCGCAGAGCAAACTGCGCCGCAATGCCGTCTTGCGAGCCGGGGTGGCCAAGGCGCTGCAGGCCGACCGCTCGCTGGATTCAGTGGTGCCACTCGGCGTGCCCGACCGGGTAAAGGCCTTCGCTATCGGCGGTCGACCGAAGCTGCCGAAGCTGAAGGGCCAACGGATCAATCTGACCTTGGGCTACGACCCGGCCGATCCCGGTCAGGCCGATTCCGCCCGGATGCTGCGGGACCGGATCGAAGAACTCGACACCGTCAGCGTCCGAATCACCACCAGCGCCAAGGCCGATCTGGTGTTGACCAGCGCTCCGGCTTGGATCAACAACTCCCTGGGTTGGCTGCAGCTCTACCTTTCGGCCCCGCTGGCCTCTTCAAAGGCAAAGCTCTCCTCTTTGGAGGCTCACGCCCGCGGCGCCACCGGCAACTCGCGGGCCGCTGATCTGAGCGAGCTGCAGCAGCAGGCGGCCGCTGACAACACCGTCCTTCCGGTCAGTCAGAGGGACGGTCTGCTGTTGGTCGGGCCGAATGTGAAGATCGGCGGCGGGGCTTTCGGTAGTGGACAACAACTAGGTTTTTGGGGGTTTTCGCGTGGCTGAGTTGAGCGGCGTTCGGTCGGGGCTGCTTCAGGTTGGCGAACGCGTCACCCTGTCTGATGCCAAGGGACGGCGTCATTCGGTAGTGCTGACTCCGGGGAGCACCTTTCACACCACCAAGGGCGCCATCAGCCACGACGAACTGATTGGCCAACCCGAAGGGATCGTGATCCGCTCGGTAGGCGGGGCGCAGTATCTGGCGTTTCGGCCATTGTTGGAGGAGTTCACCGTCACCATGCCGCGGGGAGCGGCGGTGGTCTATCCCAAGGACGCCGCCCACATTTTGGTGCAGACCGACATCTTCCCCGGTGCCCGGGTACTGGAGGCGGGTGCTGGCTCCGGCGCTCTGACCATGTTCCTGCTCCGGGCGGTCGGCAGCGCCGGAAAGGTCTACTCCTACGAGCGTCGCGAGGAGTTCGCCAAGATCGCCCAACGCAACGTGGAGACCTTCTTCGGTGCACCGCATCCTGCCTGGACGTTGCGTGTTGGCGATGTGGTGGCCGACAACGGCGGCGAACCGGTCGATCGGGTCGTGCTCGACATGCTCGCCCCCTGGGAGTGCATCGAGATGGTGGCGGACGTCCTGGTGCCTGGTGGTCTGTTGTGCTGTTACGTGGCCACCGCGACCCAGCTTGGCCGCACCATGGACACGCTGCGGGTGCACGGTGGTTTCACCGAGCCGGTGGGTCGGGAGTACACCGCCAGGGAATGGCATGCCGAAGGATTGGCGATTCGTCCTGGCCATGGCACCAGCGGCCACACCGGCTTCTTGATCTTCACTCGTCGGCTGGCTCCCGGAGCGACTGCTCCGCTGCGCAAACGGCGGCCAGCTCCGGGTGCCTACGGCCCGGACTACAACGGCCCCCGTCCAGCTGGAGTCGAGGCGTCGGCCTGAGCCGAACGCGGGCGTGCTCGCGGCTCGATAGGCTGTGCGGGGTTTGAAGCAAGTGGAGGACGGGTGAACGGACGCGAGTTGTCCCCGGCGCTGGTGATCGGCGCCGGCTTGGTGGGCGCCTCAGTGGCCCACGCCCTGACTCGGGCCGGGGTACAGGTGCACCTGCAGGACAAGGCCTCCAGCCACGCCCAGGTGGCCGCCTCCCGCGGAGCCGGCACCACGGCAGCGCCCGAGCCAAGCCAGGTGCGACTGGTGGTGGTGGCGGTGCCGCCAGCCTCCCTGGCCAAGGTGATCGCCAAGGCGCTGAACACCTACCCAAATGCCACCATCACCGACGTGGGTTCGGTGAAGGGCACTGTGCTGGCCGATCTGCGGGCCACCGGCCTCGATTTGGCCCGCTACGTCGGTTCGCATCCGATGGCCGGATCGCAGCGCGTCGGTCCGCTCACGGCCACCGCTGATCTCTTCGTCGATCGCACCTGGGTGGTCACCCCGCATGACACCTCGGCGGCCCAGGCTGTCCTCGATGTGAACGAAGTGGCCAAGTTGTGCGGCGCCCGGCTGGTGAGCATGGGGGCAGCTCACCACGATGAGGCGGTGGCACAGGTTTCGCACCTGCCACATCTGGTGTCTGTGCTGGTGGCCGGACGGCTCACTGAGGTGCCAGCAGAGCATTTGCGGCTCGCTGGTCAGGGCTTGCGCGATGTGACCCGGATTGCAGGCTCGGATCCCCAGTTGTGGCGCCAGATCATTTCGGCCAACTCGGCTGCGGTGCGCCAGGAACTGGCGCAGCTGCGCGACGATCTCGACGGGCTGTTGGCGAGCATCGACGCGTCCGCCGACCTGACCGGCGTGCTGCAGCGGGGCCTGGATGGCACCCGTGCGCTGCCCGGAAAGCACGGCTTGAGCGCGGTCAGCTATGCCCATGTGGTGGTGGAGATTCCGGATGCGCCCGGCGCGCTGGGACGACTGTTCCGCGACATCGAAGCCGCTGGGGTCAACGTTGAAGACCTGCGCATCGAGCACGATCTGGAAGCTGAGCGCGGCTGGCTTTCGGTGCAGGTGGCCCCTGATCGGGCTGCCGATCTCGACGCCGTGCTCACCACCGCCGGGTGGACGGTTCGCGACCACGAGCCACAACTTTGAGGAGTGCAAGTATGAGTTCGCAGCGCCTGGTGATCGCCATCGACGGGCCGTCCGGGTCAGGCAAATCGACCACCTCGAAGGGGGTGGCCAAGGCCCTCGGGCTGGCCTATCTGGACACTGGGGCGATGTATCGGGCGATTGCTTGCGCCTATTTGGACGCCGGCGTGGCGCCCTCAGATACCGCTGGAGTGATCGCGGCGACGCTGGGAGCTGACGTCGAAATCAGCACCGACCCGGACGTTGACCGCGTGGTGGTGAATGGGGTTGAGGTCACCCAACGGATCCGCGAACCGGAGATTTCGGCCAAAGTGAGCGCGGTTTCCACGATTCCGGAATGCCGGGAAAACCTGGTGGCCCGGCAGCGAGCCATCATTGCGGCAGCGCCGTTGGGCATCATTGCCGAGGGCCGCGACATCACCACGGTGGTGGCCCCGGACGCCGATGTGCGGCTGCTGCTCACTGCTGATCCGGAGATCCGGATGGCCCGGCGCAAGGCAGATCTGGGCGGCGGAATCGATGCGGCCCAACTGGCCGATCAGGTGCTGCGCCGTGACCGGGATGACTCCAAATTGGTGAACTTCACCACCGCGGCTGACGGCGTGACCCAGCTGGACTGCACCGAGCTCAGTTTGGCCGAAACCATCGAAGCCGTGCTGAGTTTGGTGGCCGCTAATCGCGGCTGACCAGGCCAAACGCTGGGCCTCGGCTTCGGTGCGCTAACCTGTTGGGTCGCAGTAGCAAGAGGAGCGTCATGACCGAAGTCGAGACCGAAACCATCACCAGGCCGGTGGTGGCGGTCGTCGGGCGCCCCAATGTGGGTAAGTCCATGCTGGTGAACCGAATCATTGGGCGCCGCGAAGCGGTCGTCCAAGATCTGCCCGGGGTAACCCGGGATCGGGTCAGTTACGACGCTGAGTGGGCTGGCCGCGATTTCGTGATCGTCGATACCGGCGGTTGGGCCCCGGACGCTCAGGGCATGGCCGCCCAGATTGCCGAACAGGCCGAGCTGGCCATTGCTGCCGCCGATGTGGTGCTGTTCGTGGTTGATGCCACCGTTGGCACCCAGGACGTCGATGAGGCAGTCGTGGCGGTGCTGCGCCGCAGCCGCAAGCCAGTGGTGTTGGCCGCCAACAAGGTCGATGATGCGCGCACCGAGGCTGATGCCGCCGGAATGTGGAATCTCGGCCTCGGCGAGCCGCACCCGGTCTCGGCCATGCACGGCCGGGGGACCGGCGATCTGCTGGACGCGGTGCTCGCCGTACTGCCGCCTTCGGCGTCGGTCGAAGAGGGCACTTTCGGCGGGCCGCGCCGAGTGGCCATCGTTGGCCGTCCGAACGTTGGCAAGTCGTCGTTGCTGAACAAGGTCGCCAAGTCCAATCGCGCCGTGGTCGACAATGTGGCTGGCACGACCGTCGATCCGGTTGATGAGCTGGTCTCCGTTGGTGGCATCACCTACCGCTTCATCGACACCGCCGGGCTGCGACGTCGAGTCAAAGAGGCCTCGGGTCATGAGTACTACGCCTCGCTGCGCACCCAGGGAGCGATCGAGCGCGCTGAGGTGTGTGTCGTCGTCCTGGACGTGGCGGAGACGATTTCGGATCAGGACCTGCGCATTCTGACGATGGTGGAAGAAGCCGGCAAGGCGTTGGTGATCGCCTACAACAAGTGGGATCTCACCGACGAAGAGCGCCGCCACTACCTGAGTCGCGAGATCGAGCAGGATATTCGTGCCTTCTCCTGGGCCCCGAGTGTGAACATCTCTGCGCTGACCGGACGCAACGTCGACAAGCTGGCGGTAGCCATCGAGCAGGCCTTGGAAGGGTGGGAGACCCGCGTCTCGACCGGCAAGCTCAACGCCTTCCTTGGCCGCTTGGCGGCAGCTCATCCGCACCCGGTGCGCAGTGGCAAGCAGCCGCGCATCTTGTTCGGCACCCAGGCTCACAACTGCCCGCCGACTTTCGCCCTGTTTACCTCGGGCCAGTTTGATGCGCCTTATGTGCGGTTCGTCGAGCGTCGGTTGCGGGAGGACTTCGGTTTCGCCGGTTCCCCGGTGGTCGTCGAGGTGCGGGCGCGCGCGAAGCGCAAGGACCGCTAGTAGTCCCCAACCCGCTTAGGTGCGGTAGCGGTGGTGTTGTCGCCAGCGCCGCTGGCCTGGTGGGGCGCCGCGGCCTACCGGTGAGCCGAATTCTGGATCACCGTGGGCGTCCAATTGGATTTGCCATTGCGAATCAGGTGGGGCGTTCGGGTCGGGCTCGACCAGGTGGTGGTGGTAGGTGCACAGCAGGACGCCGTTGCGCAGACTGGTTTCGCCACCGGCCCGCCAGCTCAAAATGTGGTGGCCTTCGCATTCGGCTGGCCCTCGGTCGCAGCCGGGGAAGGCGCAGCCTCGGTCGCGGTTGATTGGCACCTGGCGCAGGGTTGAGCTGAATAGCCGCTTCTCCCGGCCAACATCAAGTGGTTCGGAGTTACCGTTCAGCACTATTGGCAGCAGCATCGCGTCGCAGGCGATTCGACGGGCCTCTTGCGCGGTGATCGGGGTGTCGGTGTTGCCGGTTTCGGTGTTGATCAGGGTCGCGGTGCCGAGTTTCCCGCACAACACGTCGTAGTCGATGTTCACCGTGACACGCGCACACTCCCCGCCAACCGTTGGCAGAGATTGGCAGCCGGCGAAGTGCTCAGCAAGGACCACCAGCGCATCAGCGGTGGCTTGGCCGCGGCTCAATTCCACCCCAACCAGTGCAGCGGCACTGCTTTGCCCGGCAACCAGGGAGCGCAGGACGCTGATCAGTTGTTGGCCAGCGACGGTGCCGAGTTTGCCCTGGAACAGCCAGGCCCCATCAAAGTCCTGGCGCCAGCTGAAGTAGCGGTCGCGGCGCTGCTCAGCGTCGAGGCGTTCAACCGCGCACCGATCGGCTTCTTCAGCCACTTCGGGGGCGATGACTTCCACGGCACGATTCACCAGCCGGGCTAGCCCGGCTGGCCCAAAATCGGCGGCCCGGGCAACTAGGTCGGCGGCAACCTCAGCAACCTGCGTCATAGAAAGCTCTGCAGGCAACCGTCCCAAACCGCGCACGATCACTTGGGCCTGTTCCACCGAAACCTGCCCCGATGTCAACGCTTGGGCGACCACCGGCTGCGCGGCCAAACCGGCAGCCAACTGCACCTCATCGCGGGCGGACCGCGCTGAGTGGGTATTGCCGTCGACCAGCCAACCGGCCGTCGGCAATGAAGCGCGGCGAACCGTGGCCTGGCGGGCTTCCGCCTCGGCCAATAGCTTCAGCCACCGGGCGGCTAACCCGCTGCGTTGGCGTTGCACCCGGCCAAGCTCAGCGAGCAACCCAGCATCATCAAACTGCCACGGCTCCAGCCCATCAGCATCGGCATCAAAGGCGTTTTCGGCGGCCAACTGGGCCGTCCAATAGTCCAAGAGCGCACCGAGTTCGGCGTCAGTCGCACTTGACTGAACCGCCGTTCCGCCGTATTCGCTCATACGTTCTATTATAGGTGCCGAAATAGCCAACCACAAGGGCTTCGACAAGCTCAGCCAACTTGGGTCGCTCAGTCAACTTGTTGAAGATCCCTGAGCCTGTCGAAGGATCGAAGGCGACAATTCAGACGGTCTTAGGCACCTGACCGGTCAGCTTGAGTACCGCGCACATCACCTTGTGAAAGCCGTCGGAGGCGCCGCCAAACATCAGCGGACAACCGCCGTCGATCACGGTCAGGCCGTGCTCACGTCCGTAGGTGACGGCTTCGGGGGAGACGCTGCCGGCATCGACCGCCCGGTGCATCCAGACCTTCTTGATGCCCAGTTCGACGGCCTCCTTGACGGTCTCGAGGGCGTGCTCGGGACGGGTGCCGATCACTACGGCGTCCACCCCGCCTGGGACTGCCGCCAGGTTGGCGTAGGCGGGACGATCACGGATCGCCTCCGCATTGGGATTGACCGCAACTACGTCGTAGCCGCGCTCCAGCAGCCGGTCATAGACCGCATTGCTGCCATGCCCGGACGGGTTGCGCGAGACGCCAGTGACCGCGATTCGGCCGACGGTGAGGAAATCCTCGGCCGCTTCAGAGATCTTCATTGCTTTCTCCCGTTCACTTCAGGCGGTGGACTCGCACCGCGTCGGTGTCGATGAACATCATCCAAGGGTGCGTGCCGCCCTTACGGATGCCGAGGTTGTAGCCGTCCCCGGGGTCGGAATCGCTGCTGGTGTTACGCATCGAGTAGACCTTGGAAACCCTGCCGGTGCGGCTGACGCTCAACAGACCCACGGTGTACTCGGTGTTGTATTCGGGCAACTCAACCAGGCCGCTGATGAGCAGCCACAGCTTGCCGTCCGTGCCCATGGCAACTTGGATCGCGGGGTACAGGGGAAGGGTGGGATGGGCGGCGGATTTGAGGTTGATGCGCACGGTCGCACCTGGGCGAATCACCTTGAGATAGCTGGTGCCGACGGTCACCTTGAACTTGCGGCCGCGCTGGCCAACGAACCAGGAAGTGGCGCTGACCTTGCCAGTAGTCGGGTTGACTCGCACCATCTTGTTGTACTCGTCGAAGCCGTAAAGGTAGCGGCCGTCGTTGATCATCACCCCAACCAGGCGGCTCATCTTCACCTTGGTGAACTTGCCATTGCGGTACTTCAGTAGGGCAGGAGAGTCGATGGTGGTGCTGGTCATCACCACGGTGCCGTTGGCGAGTGCCTGTGGGTTCTGCCACTGGAAGTACACCCCCTGGTGGAGGTATTTGGCTGGCAGCTTCGCCTGCCCGAGGTAGACGCCGGAATCGCTGAAGTGGGCGAGCCGAAGCTTGGCGGTGTCGGCGTACCACCAGGTCTTGTTCGGCACCTGAGTGCCGTAGCTCGGGCCCCAGTTCATGCTTTCGCCGCCGGGGCTGGTGCTGAGGGTGTTGGTGGTCGTGCCGTAGATCATTTTGGCGATAAATCGCCAGTTGCTTCCTAGTGGCTTTGGCGGCTGCAACGTGACCGACTTGGTTGCCTGGGTGGAGAAGTCGGCTGGGACGCCAGCTGAGGCTGTTGGGGTGAGGAACAAGCCACCGGCCAGCGCCAGGGCGACCGGGAGGACTGCGAAACGAGATCGGATCTTCATGACTGCCTCCATTCGCCTTTCAGCCTAGGACCGGATGCAGTCTCTGCACCCGTCCAGCCGAGCATCAGTTGGACGGCGTCCCCGGCTGATCGGTCGGGGGCTGCTGCTGAGGCGGGGCCGGTGGTGGCGTGTTGGGCTGCGGCCAGGCCGGGGGAGGCCCGTAGTTGGTAGGCGGCGGGCCGTAGCCGGCGGGGGAGCCCGGGTAGCCGGGCTGCGTCCATGGAGCGGGGGCCGGGGCTGGGGGCAGCAGCGAACGTCGCACCTGATCGATATACATCGCGGAGGTGTAGACGTAGAGGAATGGGGTGGTGAGGAGTTGGAGAAGTGACTGGGCGAGCACCGCGAAGCCCATCAGCGGAATCATGGCGGTCAGGTAGGCCAGCACTTCGGCTGAAGACTGGGCGTTCTCCATGCTGCTCATGAACGGCACCATGCCAATCTGCAGGATTCCGCTCACCATGGAGCTCAGCGCCGAGATTGCCAGAGAGGCCAGGAGGTAGTAGCCCAGCGTGCGCCAGAACGCGCCCTTGGTGAGTGCCCAAGAGCGCTTCAGTGAAGCGATGGGTCCCAACTCTTCGATGGTGATGACCGGCACCACGTAAAGCAGCTTGACGCTAAGGAAGAGCACCACGGGCACCAGCGCGATCACGAGCAGGATCATCAGGGCGACGGTGCCGGCGGCTAGCGCCTCGCTATTGCCACCGCGTGAGCCCATTGCGATCAGGGCGACGCCGCCGAAGATGAGGCCGTAGGCCACGAGTACTGCGGCGAAGAGAAGCAGGACCAGAGGGAAGATGCGGGGCAGGAAACCCTTGGTGCTGCTCAGCAGACTGCCAAATGTTGGACGTTGACCCTGACCGACCTCGTAGGTGGCGGCCACCGTCATGGCCTGCGCCTTCAACTGCAACAACGGCGCGGCGAGTACCAGCAGCAGCATGACCACTCCAACCACGATCAGCGCCGCGATCGCTTGCCGGTCTTGCAGGGTGAAAGCGGAAATCGCTGGGATAACGGCCAGGAACGGCACGACAGTCGCAACAGCTAGCAGCACCGTCGGCGCCACCATGATCAGGATCAGCAGCCCGAAACGCTGCTTGAAGACGGTGAAGACGCTGGCAAACAGATCGCCGATCTCCATTGGGCTGGGCCTCAACAAGGGGGTGCGTGCGAGCATGTCGCCAAATCTAACCGATCGGAGCCGCGGGCAGGTCGCGCCGGTTCGGCGTGCCCCGGTGCAGCGTGTAAAGTAACCCGCCGGGGCTCGCCCCACACAATTTCACAACGGGCTGTAGCGCAGCTTGGTAGCGCACTTGACTGGGGGTCAAGGGGTCGCAGGTTCAAATCCTGTCAGCCCGACAAGTATTCCGGCTTGTCAGAGCAGTTTTCGACTGCCGAAAGCTGGTCGTGCATCTTCCATGCATCCCAAGCGTTTGGCTCCCAATCGAGGGGAGCCATGAACGCCCGTACTGTCAGCCAAGAGAGCCCGCGTTCAGGAAGCTCAAACCGCGGGCCTTCGGCTCGGCTGGATGCATGAGCGGGCTGGCCAGTGCGTTGCCCTTTGCCCATCCTTTGCGACTAAGTGCGTCCTCGCTGCTCGCGCGTACTCCAGCCGGGAAACTGCACTAGATGCACTGGCCAACCACCACCAAGAGCACCACGGGCTCGGCGCTGTCAGGATTGCCGCATGGCCGGCAACAACTTCGACCCCGCGGCGGCAGTTGATGCCCTAGCCGCGCTTCTGTCCACGCCCTGCCCCTGGTGGTGCGATCACACCGCGGAGGGTCATCAGTGGGAGGACGACGGGGCGGACGGCTACTGGCGGACCCACGCCCGCCTTGTCGGGCCGTTCACTGTCGTGGCCGCAGAACGCATCAACCCGGACGGCTCGACAGAACTCGACGGGGTCGGCGTCGAAACGCACCTAGACGACTTCGATGATGCCGAGGAGGCTCGACGGCTATGCCGCCGACCTGATGGAGGTTGCTCGGGTGTTGGATGCGATCGCGGTCGACAGCGGCACCGACGGACGGGTCACTTGATACCCCTGTGGCACCGACTTACGAAGGCTGCTCGATCTAGGTGTGCCTTTTTGTACTGGGCCAAATCTCGTGGCGGGGGTCCCACCACAAGATGAGGAAGTCACCTCCCCTACGAACGCCGTAGAGCCGCTCACGTCCGGACAGGCGGAACCGTCCGATGTGGTCGAGACCTTCGTAGTTCTCTGTGAGCCTGTGAATCGCATCGCGGTTCGGACAGGTTGACATGTCGCCGTAGCTTTCATAGCTCTGGGAGGTCGTAACCTCAGCCCAACTCCGTCGCTCGTATTCCGCCATCTTTTCGAGTACTTCGCGAAGTTTCTCGGACTCTTCAGTGTGAAGGGGCCACGGCCCGTTGTGATCGAGAAGAGAGAAGCAGAACCGCACGGGATCGTTGGAGGTGCTTGCCCCTCCCGCAGCCACGGGGTCGCGCCTCTTTGCGGGGAAGCCGTCAGCCGTGCGCGGCTTCTTGGCTGATTTGCGTCTGCTCCGCGACGCTGGGGCAGGGACGGTCTTCTGCACTGAGGATGGCCCTACAGAGAGCCGTAGTACTCCGCCATCGCGGACAGCGGAATGATGTCGTAGGACCGCTCGCCGGGACCATATCCCTCGCGAGCACCCTTCCATGGCTCCTCGCTGTGGGTGAGGTCGCTAAGTTGCTGCGCGGAGAGTTTCCCGTAGTACTTGAGAACAGCCATCACTGTGCTCTTCTCAGGCTTGTCCAACATCGCTGGATTGCCGGAGATGTCGGACTCGCTCAAACGGAACTGACGTCGGTGTTCCCGATACAGGTCGGGCACCACTGGGCCGTTGGCCCAAGCCTCGATGCGCTCGGGAAACAGCTCACAGTCCTCCCAGACGAGGTGCCATGACTGGGAGTAGTAAACAAGCTTCTGAAGCTTCATCGCAGTCATCGGACCGTGCTCATGCAAGATGAACGTCGCCACATCCAGCACCGCAGCCATGCTCGCTCGCCCCTTTCGCCTGGCTTCCGTGACCAAACTACTAGAACTGTAGAAGCCCTCTCAGACATTTGATGGCGAGTTGGTCACCAGATCGAGCGGGAGGCGGAGTGCAGCGTCAGGACTTCTGAGTCGCCGGCGATGCTTGCCAGGCGGGTTGGCGTTAGCCATCTGATGCTGTTGCACGGAGCGATAGAGTTCGCCCAGTGTCAATGGGACGTGGGGGCCCTCCACTTGTCTGACTTCATTCCGCAGATAATCACCGCAGCGGCAACACTCATAGCCGCCTTTGGCGGCGTAGCGATCGCTCAGCGGCACCAGCGCGCGCTCGCCGATGTCGAACGTGCCGACAGACGCCGGGCGGAGTTGCGTACCCACGTGGTCGAGTTCATAGTGAGCGCTCGTGAGTGGTCATCACAGTACGAGATCGTGGTGTTCGTCCTTTGGAAGTCGTCCGAAGATGACTTCATGGCCCTTGCTAACAGCGAGTCCTTCGCGAGAATCGCAGTATTGAGGCAGAACGTCACCAGCGAACTCCACCACTTGATTGGCCTGGTCGGCGACGAGCGGCTTCAGGGCGCCGTGTACAAGGTTCATGACCTCTGGCTCGACACTCCCAACTCCATCAGCGGGCCTGTCACGGACAGCTCTCGGAAGAACGACGACGACGCACCACGGCAGGCCCTTCGAGCCCTACGCGAGTTCGAACAGGCCGTAACCGACCTCCGCAATGCTGCAGTCCTTCTGTTGCGGGTTGCCATTGTTGAACCCAAGCCCACTAGGTGGTGGCAAGTCGGCAAGCGGGCCGTTCGGTGGCGCGCACGACACTCAGCGTTGGCCCGCGGTTCCCAGCCCAACGCGGCTGAGTAGTTGGCTGGTGAGTTCGCGGGATCGGCGGACTTCGGCGAATAGTGGGTTCGGGCGCGGTTGGCCTGTGTTACCGGGCACGGTGACCTGTTCGGCGGCTAATTGTGCGGCAAGGCGTTCGGTGTCGTTGGCGTTGCGGCAAGCGTCAGTTAGAAGCACTCTCGAAAGACCATCCTGGGGCCTTCGGGCGTCCCTCAGTTGGCGAGTGGCGGCATCCCAAAGGCGGCGATCGGCGACGCCGAGGCCGGGCGGTGGCGGTGCCTTGCGAGTGCTTCGGTGCTCGTCGGTGGGCATTTCGGCTTCTCTCTCGTTGTGGGGAACGTGTGGTGTGGGCGGCGGAACACCTCTCGCGCTCGCGCAACCCCAGATGCACGCCCGGGAGAGGGAAGCAGTGGGGACATGGCGGTATCCACCCCACCCCCCAATGTCTGGGTTTCTCGTGGGCTGGGGGCTGCGGCCGGTGTGAGCGGGTCGAGGTTGCTGCGGTCAGCACGCCGTTCGCCCCGGCGGCGTGCACCTCATCGCGATAGCGGGCGTCTTAGGTCGCCCACATCAGAGAGTCGAGCATGTCGCAACCTGTTCACTGTGCGTTGCGGCGCAGACAGGTTCGGCGGACTTCTCGACATGGGAGCCTTCAAATCCGCCATCCGAAGGAGGGGCCTCATGAGTGACTACGCATCCCAAGCGGCGGCAGGGGCCGAATTTCGCACGAAGGACATGGCTGCCTCTACAGCCCAATACATGGACGCGTGCCACACCGCCGCCGCGACCATAGACGGGTACAACCTGATTCGCCAGGAGGTGATTCGGGCGCTTAGCGGCGAGCTGACCGAGGGTGGCGCAAAGGGGATTGCGACGAAGGTCGCCACCGTCGCGCTCTGGCTCAGACGCGGTGGCCGCTGGCCCCAAGGCAGGGGCCTGACCGCCGCCTACGACCAAGCCCGAGGGGCAACACAGGTCAAGGGAGCACAGGTCGAGTGCCCTCGCTGTGGACACGACTTCGTCCCGTGAGCGTCTGCACACAAACACAGCGCGCGGAACCGAAGCGCATTAGTGGCTTGTCGTTGAGACGCTGAGTTCGGCGAGAAGCCCTTTGGTGAGGATCGCTGGCTCGACTCGTGGGTTGAGCCAGGGTTGCCCCGGGGCCTTCGTTCGCGCTCGGCCGCGACGCCCCGCGACGCCGCAGGAACGGACTTCTTCAGGGAGCCCTCCAGGGCGACGGCCGGACCAAGAGCGAACACCATCACCACGGTCCAGCAGTCGATGGCGCAGTTCCTCCAACCCGCCACCCGCGAGCGGGTTCCCGATACGGCGCGCGTGCGAACGCCGCCCCCTCTCTCGGCGGCGGTGTCAGTCTCGGCCACGACAATGGTCACCATGAGTGACCTCCTTCAACCACACGCGTCACAGCGCGAAGCTGACCGTCGAGCTCGCGTATGGCTGAACAACCTCGATCGCCAGGCCGCCGTTGGCAGTCGTCACCACATCGTTCCTCGGTTTCTTCTCACGCGATTTGCTTCTTCAAGTGGGCAGCTTCGCGTTCGAAGCAGGACCGACGGCGCGATCACTCTTCGCGCCGTCGGCGATCTGGCCATTCGTGACTTCTATACGTCCGTCGCAGACGACATCGGCTTCGACTCAAGCCTCGAGTCCTTACTGAGCGTCGTAGAAGGCGGAGCGGCCAACGTCCTACGGCATCACTTGGACCTCCGAGCCTTCGCGCATCCTCGAGCATTCACACCAGAGGAGCGCGCCACCATCGACACGTTTGTCGCCATGCAGAGTGTCCGCGGTATGCGCATGCGACGCCTGATTGAGGTCGTTACCGACTACAGCGTCAAGCTTCTCAATCAGGACCAGCTCTCGAAGAGCGAAGCTGAGGACCTTGTCTTTGTGCCACACCCAAACGAGCACCTCAGCGTGATCGGCGCGCTCGCCGAGCGTGGGGGAGATGTCCTCGGACGTCGCCCGATGTCGCTCGTCTTCCTGGATGCTCCGCTCCTCATCACCGGTGACGAGCCTGTCGTTACCGTGCACAGTGATGAATCCCCAATACTCGGGCACTCAGGGGATGGGTTGAGCGGCAGAGGCCAACTCAGCCCACCGGAGGCTTCTGCGAGAGGATTCGCGAACGCCGACCTCATAATGCTTGCAGTGTCGCCCTCGGCCATGATGCTCTATGGTTCCGCTGCCGTTCACCGGATGCCTCATGAGATGCGGCTCGCCGGCGAAGTGGCAGCTTCATTCGCTGCAGAACACAACGATCGGGTAGTCGCTGCATCGGTCGATTGGGTTGCGGCCAACCCCGCACATCACGCGTTCACGTCCATGGTGATGCCACCACCGGGGGCGGTGATCCGAGTACATGACAACGGGTCCGCCGCTGCAGCGGCGGCAAATGCAACCGTCGCAGGGCGACCGATTCGACGCTTGAGGGCCGACGATGTAGCTCTTCGATCAGGTGGCGAACCAGTTTGAAGGAGAGCTAAGCGCCACCACTCGCCTGCAGCCAGGAAGTACCTGAATGGGGGGTGTCGGCTGAGGCGCTCGACGTCCGGATAGAGGAGTGGAGTGGACGTGCTCCCGCGCTTCCGGAGGCCGACGATGTCGAGGCGGTAGTCGACGGCGGACACAGGATCACGGGCGTCCTCGACGCCTTCAATGCCGGCGAACTCGACCAATGCTCCGACCGAATCGTAGCCGTTGGCGCAGACGACCAGCAGCACACCCACCGGCCCGGACAATGCCTCTGTCGAGAGGGTGCCGAGTGCTCAGATTTCGCACGATGGGCTTCACCGGAGAAGTTGGAGCCCCTTGCGGACAGACAAAGGCAGGCAACGAGGCTCGGCCTGCTGCTAGAAAGGCAACTTGTCGTCGGGAAAAGCGCCGTCGGGAAGCGCCCTTATGTAGGCGATTCGGGCGGCGACGGCGGCCTCGAAGTTGGCGAAGGACAGGTCGAAGACCGGCTCGTCGATCGTGTCCTGCCCTTTCTCCGTGGCGACGACAACGGCCGCGTCGTACTGCTTTTCACGGACGAGGCGTTGCATGAGGATCCGATATCGGTCTAGGTATCCCGTGTTGCGGAAGACCGGGTCGGTGGCAAAGATTGCGGTCGAATCGCCGAGTGGGGTGGTGGAGCCCTTGGCCCTCTCAAGGACCATGATGAACCCCAACCAAGGCCGGATGTGGCCGAAGAAGCCTTCTTCGTAGGCACGCCAGATGTCAGCAGCGTTGCCGATGGCCTCTTCTGATCGGTTGTTGAAATTGTTGCCGAAGCTGCCCACCTGTGACTTGAGTTCTACGGCAGCAACAAGCACACCACGATAGAGCACCACCAGGTCCCAGTCCTTGGTGCGCCGGTAGTAGCCGGGCAGGCTCAGGCGTCCTCCGATGCGGATGTCGAACGCGATCTCTGGGTCAGCACGAAAGAGGTCGGCGACCGCAGATGCGAGGGCGTCCATATGTTTGCCGCCAGTCACTGAGCTGCGCGTGCCCGCATCCAGAACGCCAGCCTCGATCTGTTTCTGCGTCTGTTGGCCGCGCACCTGCCAAAATCGCTGGAGCGGCGCCTTCCAGACGAAGTCACCGCGCATAGGTGGAACGTCCAAGACCCCTCCTCGACAAGACTGACAATTTGCTAGAGGCCCCCTTCGGGAAGTCCGTAGGCGGCCTCGGCGGCGCGCGTCGCTGCGTCCCTGTCGTAATTGCGGAAGGCCTCCCGCAATCGACCCGTGATGTCGGCAGGGATCACCTCTGGTGCGGGGACGCGGATCTTTCGCAGGTATTGCGCTTGGAACCGGAGTGTCCCGCCACGCATCTTGACGCCGTAGGCCTCGATAAACGCCTGGGCGATTCGGGAGAGCAGCAGACCTCCGAGCACTTCAAGGTCCCAACCGGTGGAGACGATGTAGTACAGGTTGTGGTGTGGGTACAGACCACCAGGCTCAAGCACCGGCGTGATCTGGGCCTTCATGTCCTGCAGGAGAAGCTTTGGCTTGTCGGCAAGACCCGGATAGACCTTGTCGATGGTTCGATACCAGTCGTCCGGGTTGCGCTTGGCCACAAACCGGGCGATGACGCTCGGGTGGCTCGCGAGGGCATTGGCCATCCTTGGGTACCGCTTGATGTCGACCAATCGACCCTCGTCGTCCCAAGGGTTGATGAGAACCTTCCGCGGTGGGACGAGACGCCCGGTGCGAATGTCGTCAGCCATCACTAGGGGAGTGAGCCGATCCGGTTCGACATCAGCCGCCTCGCGAGTGACGACGTAGGCCTTGTCGGCTCCGGTAGCGACGCCGATGCTGATGCGCGTGTCACCACCGGTTTGTTCCAGCGTGGGGAAGCGCTCGTTGAGGTCTTCAAGAAGCCGAATCTCCTTCGGCCCGCCAGCTGGCCAGAGATCAGAGCCTTCGAACCAACTCGGAAGCCGCGCGGCCTTGAACCCCTCCCCGTCAGTTTCCTCAGCGGAAGAGTCCGCGAAGGCGACAGCCGCGCACGCAGACACAGGACCGAACCTCGCGGTGGTGTCCACCACAGTCACTGCACCTTGTTGACGATTCGCCAACACAGTAACGGCGGGATACGCGCTCACGTCAGCCTCGAAGGCGTCAACGTCGTGCATCTGCCACAGGGTCTCGACCGCGTATCGCCGCGAGATGAACGCACGCAGCTTGGCACCGTAAGCGTTACGCATCCAGCGGTCTGCGCAGATGAATCCGAGCTTGCCGCCGGGCTTGAGTATGCCGAGACCTCGCTCATAGAAGCCCACGTAGATGTCGCCTCGTCCAGCCATCGTCGACCAGCGTCGCCGGTAGGCCGCAGCAACCGCGTCATCGAGATCGTCGAACCGAATGTAGGGAGGGTTGCCCACTACAACGTCAGCCTTGACCTGTGCGACGTCTGCGGTGAGCAGGTCGTCGCCATCGGGCAGAAGGAAGTCGCCTTCGATGATCCACTCATGCGCCAGATGGTGTGCGTCCAATTCGAGAGCACCAGCATCGACAAGCACCTGTCGCACGCCCGAACGAAGCACCACGACGTTTGCAGGTTGGAGTTCCCAAGCGCGAATCGCGCCACCGAGTGACCGCAGGTCGCGTCCATGAATCTTGGCACTTGCAGCCAACCGCTCGACCATCGGGAGAAGAAATGCGCCCGACCCGGCAGACGGCTCGACCGCAGTGAGCGCACCGAGGTCGCTATCGGCGGCATAGCCGGTCAAGTCGAGAAGTGCGTCCACGACCCAGCGTCTGGTGAAGACCTCACCGTAGTTTTGGGGTGCCACATGGGGCGTGATCGCGCTCATCACTCCCACCATAGACGAGCATCCGGACACCGCATCGCACACCACTCGGGTGCCATGGAGGCAGTCCGCAATGGGCGTTGCCGCTGGAGTGCTCAGGCCACCTTGACGCAGCGATAATCACGACCCGCAAACGACTGTTGCTCTACAAACCCGTACCAGCGAGGGCGAAGAAGGCCAGGTTGAGCACGGCGATCAGGATGGTGGCTAGGAAGAACAGGCGCGAGAACGGGCCGCGGTAGCCACCCGCTGCGGCAGCCCCGGCGACCAGGAGTGCGATGACGAAGCCTGCCCAGCGCTATGGTCCCGGTTCACCAGTGGGACCGAACAGGATCACCGCCGAGGTACCCAACAGAATTCCGGCGCCGGCCAGCGCGGTGGCCTTCGCCCCCAGACGGTGTGGCAGCCCGCGAACTCCAGTGGCGGCATCGGTGTGCAGGTCTGGCAGCGCGTTGGCCACATGAGCGGCCACGCTGAGTAGCGCGCCAGCGGCATTGAGGACGTCTGAACCTGCAATTTTGTAGGTTCAGACGTCCTTTGTTGATGGCTGCTGTGTCCCTATCGGCGTGACCCGCCACCGAAACCGCCACGCATTCCGCCCATCCCCACGCCGTCGCCGGCGTCGTGGGCCGCGAGGATGGCGTCGGCCTGTGCCTGGGTGAGTCGTCCGGCCTTGACCGATTCGTCGAGGTTTGCCTTGATCTGAGCGGTGCGGTCAGCCTGGCGGACGTCCTGCTGGCCATTGAGAGCGGCCAGGACGCCTGCCTCGGGCACGTTGAGTTCCTTGGCAAGGAACGCAGCGAGCTCGGCGTGCTGGGTGGCCTGTTGAGCGTCGGTCAGGTCGCGGCCGCGGGCCTGGGTCGGATTGGTGGTGTGGTACTTCAGCATGGCCGCGGTGACGGCGTCCTGACTGACCCCGAGCTTGCTGGCCAGGTACTCGGTGTTTTCGACCGCTCCGTACCCGGTGCCGTTGCGAAGGCCCGCGTTGGGATTGGCCGTGTTGCCCGTCCGTCCGTACCCGCCGCCTTGCCAGGCTTGGGTCGGGGTCGGCGTGGGGCTGGGGGTCTCGGCACTTGCCAGGCTGGCTACTCCGAACCCGGATCCGACGATGATTGCGCCGCCCGCAACAGTGAGGGCGACCTTCTTGATGATGGACATCTCAACTCCTTGGTGTGTGCTGGATTGCTTCCTGCACCCCAGTAGACGCGGCTCGTGTGTTGCCCCTAGGTGATCGTTTGTGATGCTTGCGTGAAGCCCCTCCCCGACGAACCAGCGAGGGCAACGGGCGGCCTGCCGGCACCAGTTGCGACTACAGCCCCGTACCGGCGAGGGCGAAGAAGACCAGGTTCAGCACGGCAATCAGGATCGTGGCTAGGAAGAACAGTCGCGAGGACGGGTCGCGGTAAGCGATAGCCGCGGCAGTACCGGCAATCAAGAGTGCGATCACGAAACCCGCCCAGCGCCACAGTCCCGGGTCACCAGCCGGACCGAACAGGATCACTGCGGAGGTCGCCAGCAAAACCCCCGCGCCAGTAAGTGCGGTGACGTTCGCCCCGAGGCGGTGGGGCAGCCCGCGCACTCCGGTGGCGGCGTCGGTGCGCAGGTCTGGCAGCACGTTGGCCAGATGAGCGGCCACACCGAGTAACGCGCCCGCGGCCAGCGCCCAGACCGGCGGCCAGCGTGGGGGAGTGGCCGCCATGGTTGCCGCCGCCGGGAGCATCCCGAAGGCGATCGCATACGGCAGCCAGGAGAAGACCGTCCCCTTCAAGCCCAAGTTGTAGAGCCAGCCGCAGGCCACAATCACCAGAGCAGCGGCACCGCCGGGCCAACCGAGGACCACCGAGACAGCGATAGTCAGAGCCAGTGCGACCAGGGCAGCTAGGCCGGCTACCTGGGGCGCCACCACCCCGGCAGCCAAAGGCTTGTTGGTGCGGCCGACCGCCCGATCACGCTCGGCGTCCAGATAGTCATTTGACCAGCCGATCGACAGCTGCCCGGTGAAGACCGCTGCCGTCACCAGTGCGCCCGTGCTGAGCGGGAGGCCAGCCAGTGCGGCGAGCCCGGCACTGAGCGCGGTGACGGCCACCGAAGGCAGCGGATGGCACGACAGGGCCAGCGCTCGCACTACCGAGAAGTTGGCCATGGAGGTGATGCTAGACGGTGGACGGAGGCCCCCTCCGCCCAGCTGCAGGTACCCGTTGCGGCTTCGGCACCTTATGGTGGGAGCGTGACCAGCCTTGCTGGCGTCCACGCCGCTCTTCCGCCCCATCGCTACCAACAGGCAGATCTGACCGCTGCTTTCACCGAATTGTGCCTTGGACCGGACGGCAACCAGGCCCTGTTGCAGCGGTTCCACGACCACGCCCGAGTCAGCACTCGACACCTGGTTCTTCCCCTGGAGCAGTACGCGACAATTGCCGATTTCCGCGAATCAAACGACCTCTTCATCGCCAACGCCGTCGAGCTGGGGGCCGCAGCGCTTACCGGCGCGTTGCAGCGGGCCGGAATCGATGCCGACGAGGTGGACGTGGTCATCTCCACCACCATCACCGGCGTCGCGGTGCCCTCAATCGAAGCCCGAATCGCCCAGGTGGTCGGGCTGCGCCCGGACGTGAAGCGGCTGCCGCTGTTCGGGCTGGGTTGTGTGGCCGGCGCAGCCGGAATAGCCCGCCTACACGACTATCTGATCGGTCATCCCGACGAAGTGGGCGCCTTGGTGTCAGTCGAGCTCTGCTCGCTCACCGTGCAGCGCGACGATCGCTCGGTGGCGAACCTGGTAGCCAGCGGGCTGTTCGGTGACGGAGCGGCCGCGGTGATTGCGGTGGGCGCCAACCGTCCCGAGCCCGGTCCGCGGGTCCTGGACTCCCGCAGCCACCTCTATCCAGACAGCGAGCGCATCATGGGCTGGGACGTCGGCGGCAGCGGCCTGAAGATCGTGCTCGACCCGCGAGTTCCCGACATCGTGCGCCAGTATCTCGGCGACGACCTGCGGGCCTTCCTGGCGCCACACTCCCTGCAGATCGAGGACGTCGCCGCGTGGGTGTCCCATCCGGGCGGCCCCAAAGTGATCGAGGCCATCGAGGCCGAGCTCGGTCTGGACACCAACCCGCTAGGGCTCACCTGGCGCTCACTCGACCAGATCGGCAATCTGTCCTCCTCCTCGGTGCTGCACGTACTGAGGGACACCCTCGACCAGAGCTCTCTGACCGCAGGCACCCCCGGCGTGCTGATGGCGATGGGGCCGGGCTTCTGCTCCGAGCTCGTCCTGCTCGAGTGGTGACCAAATGACCGCCTACCTCGTGCTAATCGCCGCGGTTGCCGTGGAACGGCTGGTCGAACTGGTGATCTCCCGTCGCAACCTCGCCTGGGCGCGAACCCAAGGCGGCTTCGAATCCGGCTTTGGGCATTATCCGTTCATGGTGGTCCTGCACACCGGGCTGCTGGTCGCCTGCGTGCTCGAAGCCACGCAACAGCCATTCATCCCGGCCCTGGGCTGGTCGATGCTCGTGGTGGTGGTGCTGGCCCAAGCCCTTCGCTGGTGGTGCATCGGCACCCTCGGGCCCCGGTGGAACACCCACATTGTCGTCATCCCCGGGCTACCCCTGATCAGCTCGGGGCCTTACCGCTGGTTGCGGCACCCGAACTATGTCGCGGTGGTGGCCGAAGGCATCGCCCTGCCGCTGGTGCACAGCGCCTGGATGACCGCGATCGTCTTCACCGTGCTCAACGCTGGCCTGCTGCGGGTACGGATCTCGGCCGAAAACGCGGCCATGGCGCAGGCCCTAACCCAGGATGGACGGTGACCCGATGGACGCTGACCTCATCGTCATTGGCGCCGGACCAGCCGGGCTAGCAACCGCGCTGTATGCCGAGCGGGCCGGGCTGCGCACGATGGTGTTCGAAAACCGTGCCAGCCCGATCGACAAGGCGTGTGGCGAGGGACTGATGCCCCAGGCAGTTCGCGCGCTGGGCGAGCTCGGCGTGCACCCGCAGGGCTGGGCCTTCCCCGGCATCCGCTACACCGATGGGAGTCGTAGTGTCGACGCCGCCTTCCGGCACGGCCCAGGCCTTGGAGTGCGCCGGACGACCCTGCAGGCCGCGATGATGGCCGCCGTCGAGGCTGCTGGGGTCACGGTGGTCACCGATCGTGCCGTGGACATTCGCCAGGATGCCGAAGGGGTGAGCGTGGACGGACACCGGGCCCGGTATCTGGCCGCAGCCGACGGGCTGCACTCGCCGATTCGCCGCCAATTCGGACTCCTCAGAGCCGCGCCGTCCACGCCGCCGCGGTGGGGGACCCGTCAGCATTTCGCGGTGGCGCCCTGGACCGATCTGGTCGAGGTGCATTGGGGGCCCCAATCGGAGGTCTACGTGACGCCAGTCGGGCCCGAGCTGGTCAGCATTGCCCTGCTCTCCAGCGCGCAGGCGCCCTTTGCCCAGCAACTCCTGGACTTCCCGGCTCTGCGCGAACAACTGCCCGAAGTGGGCATCACCTCGGTAAGGGGGGCCGGCCCACTGCTGCAGCGAACCTCGGCCCGGGTGTCCGGACGGGTGCTGCTGGTCGGCGACTCCGCCGGATTCATCGATGCCCTGACCGGGGAGGGCATCGCGGTGGCAATGGCGAGCGCTCGGGCATTGGTGGACTGCGTTGTGGCCGATGACGCAGGCGCCTACGAACGGCGCTGGCTGGCGGCCTCCCGGCGCTACCGCCTCATCACCTCGGCCTTGCTTTGGGCCAGGCGTCAGCCGTCCCTTGGCCATCGCATCGTGCCGTTGGCCGCTCGGTTGCCAAGGGTGTTCGACCTCGCTGTGCAACAACTGGCGCACTAAAGGCCTGGTTGGGGTGGTGAGCATCGCCGCTCACCACCCCAACCAGGTCAGAGCGAAAGGGTGCTACTTCAGCAGCCGCCGGGGCTCGTGTTGAGCGGCGGGCGCCGCGAATTGATAGCCAAGATTGGCTCGCCAGCCCGAACCAGCATGCGCGCTGGGGGTCGTTGAGATGGCTTCCGACGAAGATGACGACACTGCGTACGGTTCGAGCAAAGCTCGCCGCGGGAGGGGTGTATTCATTTTGGTCTTCGGCAGGGGGTAGAGGGGTGTCTGCCGTCCGTTGCGTTCGAGGCTAGCCGAGCTAGGGGGACCAACGCTGTCCCCCATAAGGGGACGTCTATGGCAATTTTCGTAGGCATTTTGACTACCACCGGCCCGGACGAGCCCGATTTTGCGGCGCCCGCACGGGGCCAAACAGGCCCCTCAGAGCTGATCGTCGTTGCGCCGTTCGGTGGAATCTGTCCGCCGAGAGGTTTGTGACCTGGCCCCGACGAAGCCGAAGATGATCGCCAACACGCCACCTGCCATGCAGATGTAGCCGACGATTTCCAGGCTGATTCCTGGGATGGAGTCCTTGACGGCAAAGGCGAGAATCGCTCCGATCACGAGCAATCCGATACCCGATCCGGCGGTGGGTGACATGAGTTCTCCTTGGCTATCTGGCGGTGCCGGGTTCGGGCTGGTGAACCTCGGCTACCTGCCCAGTACCCAGGTTGCGCTCGATCAACCCGCGGTAAACACCCGCTTACCCTCAACGAAGGTCGCCACCACGCGAGTGCCAGCGATGTCGCCAGTAGCGAAGGGGTCGGAATCCAGGAGCGCCAGATCGGCGTACTTGCCAACCTCGATGGTGCCGGTATCAGCTTCAAGGTGGTTCACCCAGGCCGAACCAGCGGTGTAGGCCACCAGCACGGTGGCCAGATCGATCTTCTGCTCCGGCAGGAACGGTTCAGCGATGGTGTCGCTGTAGCCGGGCGCGCTGAGCCTGGTGACCGCAGTATGCATCGCGTCGAACGGATCAGGGGTAGTCACCGGCCAGTCGCTGCCGCCAGCCAACACCGCACCGCTACGCAGCAGGTCGCCGAACGGGTATTGCCAGCTGCCGCGCGGTTGACCAAGGAACGGCAAGTTCAGCTCGTCCATCTGCTCATCGTGAGTCGCCCATAGCGGCTGGAGGTTGGCCGCGACCCCCAACTGCGCGAAGCGGGGCACGTCGTCAGGGTGCACCACCTGCAGATGGGCGATGTGATGGCGGTGATCGTTGCGGCCGTTGCGGGCTATCGCGTGCTCAACTGCGTCCAAGCATTCGCGCACTGCCCGGTCACCGATGCCGTGGAAATGCACTTGGAAACCGAGGGCGTCCAGTTGCGGCACGATTTCATTCAGCACCTCGGCTGGCACGAACGAGATGCCTGATCGATCGGTGGCGTGCCCGCAGCCGTCCTCATAGGGAAACAGCATCGAAGCGGTGAAGTTCTCCGGCACCCCGTCCTGCATGATCTTTACCGAAGTGGCGCTGAACCGGCCGGCGCGCAACCGTTCCCTGCGGGCCACCAGACCCGGTATCTGCTCGGCCCCAACGGTGCGGTCCCACCACAGGGCCCCGACCACCCGGGCGGTCAGCAGCCCAGCGTTGGCTGCGGCCAGGTAGGCCTCGCCGGCGTCAGGAATGCCGCTGTACTTGCCGATGATCGCGTCCTGCCAGCCGGTGATGCCCAGCGAATGCAGATAGGCCTGCCCTGCCAACAGCCCCTCGACGATCTCGTCAATGGTGGGCTCGGGAATGAGCCCCTCCACCAGATACATCGCACCCTCATGCAGCACCCCGGACGGGACGCCGTCGGCGTCGCGTTCGATGCGGCCATCGGCCGGATCGGGAGTGTCCTTGTCGATCCCGGCCAGGCGCAGGGCCATCGAGTTCACCCAGGCGCTGTGGTGATCGCGGTTGGGCAAGAACACTGGCCGATCTGGCACCAGCCGATCAAGGACAGCAGCGCTCGGCGTGCCACCTGGGAAGGCCGACATTGCCCAGCCGCCGCCGACAATCCACTGCTCATCGGGATTGGCTGCGGCATAGGCGGCGATCACCGCTTCGTACTCCGACGGGCTGCTGACGTTGGCGAGGTTGCAGCGCAACAGCTCCATGCCACCACCGACCGGGTGAATGTGGGCATCCTGGAAGCCGGGCACGAGTAGCCGTCCGGCCAGATCGACCACCTCGGTGTCCGGGCCGATCAGCGCAGTCACCGCCTGGTTGCCGACCGCGACAATGCGACCATCAGCCACCGCCACCGCGTCAGTGCGCGAACGCACCTCATCGGAGGTGAAGACCGGCCCACCAACAAACACCAACTCCGCGTAACGCACCACAGCCTCCTCAAACAGCACTCGGCGGCGATCATAAACAGGGCCGGTTACAGCCGGGTGTCTGGCCTGCCTGGCCTCAGTTCAGCCCAGCGGTGGGGTCCGCGGCGGGGGAGTGCGCCGCTGCCCAAGGGCCTCAAAGGCTGCTCCCAGCCGGAGCAGGGCATTGTCGTCGTAGGCGCGGCCAGCGAAAGTCAGCCCAACTGGCATCCCGATATCGGCGAGCAGGCCCATCGGCACCGTCACCGTGGGAATACCGAGGTGGCGGATCGCCAGATTGCCGTTGGCCACCCACACCCCATTGCGCCAGCCCAAGTCGGCCGAGGCCCGGTTCACGTCCATGTCGGCCGGGCCGACATCGGCCACTGCGGGGAAGGCGACCGCGTCTAGCCCTAGCTCGGTCATCCAGGCTTCCAGGTCGGCCTCGCGGGTGCGGATCAGCCCGGCCAAGCCTTCAGCCAGCTGCGGAATCTCGGTCAGCGCACCAATCGGATGCTCGCGAATGAACTGCGGATATCCAGTGATGTCGTCATCGAAGCCGGTGTAGCGATCCGGCAGCGCTCCCGCAGGCGGCGGGAAGATCTGGGCGCCATTGACCACCGAAAGGTCCCGGAGTGCCGGGTCTGCGTTGGCGCGCAGGAAGTCGTCCCAACCCCACGCACAGAGGTCGAGAATCTCGTGGGCAAGATACTCAGGGCTCACCCAACCGCGAGAGGCGATCGTGGGCGCCCCCGGACGATCACCTTCATAGTTGGACACCACCGGGAAGTCGACCTCGACCACCCTCGCACCGGCAGCCTCCAGGTCAGCGCGGGCGCCGCGCCACAACTCCAGCACTGTCGCACGGGTGTCAATGCGCTGCCCGGTCGGCCCGCCGATGCCGGGCTCCGCAGCGGTGCCGGCCTCAGGGTCGGCGTTGACATACATTCTCGGGACGCCGATGCGCCGACCAGCCAGGGTTTGCCGCGCCTCGACCAACGAGGCCGGTGCCAGCCCCGGGTAGCTCGACGGACGCACCTCGCTGGCCCGCGGCAACTCCAGCCACGGCTGGGTGCGCCAGAAGTCACCGCGGGTCTCGTGGTCATCGGCCACGACCACCTCAAGGATCTCCAGCAGGTCAGCCATCGTCCGGGTCTGCGGCACCACCACGTCCATGGTGGGCACCAACGGCCAGTTGCCGCGCACCGAAATCACCCCCCACGACGGGGTGTAGGCGCACAGCGCGTTGTTGGAGGCCGGGCCGCGGCCACTCGACCAGGTCTCCTCGCCCAACCCGAAGGCGGCGAAGCTGGCCGCAGTCGCGGTGGCCGAACCGTTTGAAGAGCCAGAGCCGAACGGAGCCGTCAGGTAGTCGGCGTTGTAGGGGCTCTCGGCCCGGCCGTAGATACCGCGCTGCATGCCGCCGTTGGCCATCGGCGGCATGTTGGTCAGCCCCAGGCAGATCGCCCCGCCACCGCGCAGCCGTTCAATGGTGAACGCGTCGCGCTGAGCGACCAACTCGGCGAAGGCCGGACTGCCCGCAGCGGCGGTGAGGCCACGCACCAGGTAGCTGTCCTTGGCGGTGTAGGGGATGCCGTCCAAAGGCCCTAGGGTTCGGCCGCTCGCCCGCCGTTCGTCGGAAGCGCGGGCCTCGGCCAGCGCGTCCGGATTGCGCACCACGACGGCGTTGAGGGCAGTCGCGGTGGCTGGCCCTTCGTAAGCCTCCAGGCGGGCCAAGTAGGCCGCCACCAGCCCCACACTGGTGGTGCGGCCCGTCTCCAGAGCGGCGCGCAACTCGGCGATGGTGGCCTCAACAACGTCAAACACCGGCAAGACCCACTCGTGGCTGCTGTTGGGTAATGCAATGGACCCCGCCGCCGCGGGCGAAGATTGGCCGAGCATCGACGGCAACTACCTGGCGGCCCGGGTAGGCGTCCTGGAGGATCTCGACTGCGCGGGCATCGGCCTCCGGTTCGGCGAAGGCGCAAGCCACCACCCCGCCGTTGACGACCAGATGGTTGACGTAGCTCCAGTCGAGGTAGCCATCGCTATCGCGCAGCGTGGCCGGGGCCGGCAGGTCGATGACCTCCAGTGTTTGCCCGTGGGCGTCGGTAACGCTGGCTAAGAGGGCCCGCAACTGCTTGGAGACCTCGTAGTCGGGATGCTCGCCAGCTTGCTGGGTGTGTAGGAGCACCCGTCCTGGCGATGGCATGGTGGCCACGATGTCGACATGCCCATTTGTGCCGAACTCGTCGTAGTCGCGGGTGAGTCCGCGCGGTAGCCAAATCGCGTGGGTGGCCCCGATCGTCCGGGCGAGTTCAGCCTCCACGCTGGCTCGATTGGCGTCAGGGTTGCGCCGCGGGTCGAGTTGGACGGTCTCGGTGAGCAGCACGGTGCCCTGACCGTCGACATGCAGGCCACCGCCCTCGTTCACCAGCGGCGAACTGAGGGTTTCCGCGCCAGCGATCTCGGCGACCCGAGCACCGATTAGCGCCGAATCCTGCCATTGGGCCCACTCCTGGTCGCCCCAACCGTTGAAGGTCCAGGTGACTGCGCCCAACGCCTCGGGGCGGGCATCGTCGACCACGAAGGTGGGGCCGAAATCGCGCATCCAGAACTCATCCAGCGGCGCAACAATCAACTCGATTTGGGCCGAGAGCATTCGCCGCGCCCGACTCAGCTCGGAGGGGTCGACGACCATGGTCACCGGCTCGAACTCCGAGATCGCGTGGGCGGTAGCGCACCAAGCCGCATAGCCCTCTTCGCGGTCGCCGGAGGTCTGGCCGAGGGTGTAGCCCTCCCGTGGGAAGGCCATCCAGGTGCGCTCGTGCGCTGCGGTTTCCGACGGCATTCGCCAACCCATTGAGTCTCCTAGCGAGAGCTGATCCCCTGATCAGCAAGACCAGACCGTATCCATTTGGTGTGACGCGGCAGCAGGCGCCCAGATAATGGCCAGCTCGCCAACCGACGATGCGGCCTAGCGGGTGAGCAGCCGGACGACTTGCAGCACTGCGGGCACCGCAGCTGCGACCACCACAGCAGCCGCAGCACAAATCAGGATCACTGCCATCAGGCGCACCGTGCTGCGCCGATGCCCGCCCTCGTCAGTCTCCGGTTCCGCAGTCGCCAGTTGCGGCTCTACTTCGGCAAATCTGGGTGCGGCTGGGCCCGGTACGGGATTTTCGATTTGGACGGATGCGGGTTGAGCGGGTGAGGGTCGAACCGGCTGCGGTCGAACCGGCTGCGGTTGAACAGCAGCCGGTGGCACCGCCCTGAAGGTGTCCGGTGGCCAGGCCAGCGGTGGCGCGAGCGCACCGCCGAACGTTGGCGCGCGCAGCGGCGCTGGCTGAATCGTCCGCGGCCGAGGTTCGGCGTAGGTCGGCTCGGGGGCCAGCAGTGCCAGCAGGAGTTCACCGGCCTCCGCTGGTTCGCTGATCGGTTCATTCGGGGTCGATTCGACCAGTGCGGTCAGGTTCGGTGACCCAGGCTGGTCCACTGGTGGCTCGGTCAGCTTCGGCGGGTCGGCAGCGAATTCGACCTCAGCGGGTGCCGGGTCATCAATCACCGGCGCTGCGGCGGGTGGGTCCTGCGCCATGGGGGTACTTGAGTCGGCGGTTGCCGGGGGAGTCTGGTGGTCGTAGACCGCGACGGCGCTGAGTTCGGCGCCAGCGACCGGGCGCTCCATCGGCAGGGCCGTGCCGGGGCCAGCCTCGCGGACCGCTCGGCAAGTCGGGAAGCCGGGGCAACCCCAAAAGCGCGTACCGGCATGGGCACCCATCCGCACCCGCTTGTACAACATCGGCGCTTCACAGACCGGACAGGTGGGGGCGCCGAACGCGGTCCAAGCCGCCGGTGCCCTCCATTGCGTCGTGGTTTCCTCCGCCAGTGGCAGCACCGGCGCCCCGACCGCCATCCGGAGCAGGTCGTCACCGTCCAGCAGGATCAGGCCGACCTCGCCAGCGAACGCGAGCGCTTCCACGCTGTACTTACCAGCCGTAATCACGATGCCGCCGGTGGCACGGTCGAGCGAAACAAGCGCCTGTAGCTCCCGCACAGTCGGGGTGCCAACCTGCCAGGCCTTCCAGTGCTTGCATTGGACAAACAGCCGCTCACCCCGCCGCTCCAACACCATGTCTGCGCGCCCGGCCAGGCGAGCTGGCGCTGGCAGTACCAGGAAGCCGTCACGGGAGAAGGCGGTCTCCACCAGCGTCTCGAACAAACCCCAGTTGAGCTTGCGCAGCCATTCGCGCCCGAGTTCGAAGCCGTCCAGCGCATCTGGCTCTGCTGAGGTGGGGGCGAAAGGCTGGGGTACGGAGGCGCGCAACGATAGCGGCGGCAACTCGTCAGGATCGACGAGGGCGCGGCGGGGGAGAGTAAGGGTCATCCTCGGCTCGCTATCGACGGTGTCGGGAATAGGCGAAGGCCCGTCCAAGGGAGGTTAACCCGGCGCGAGGGACCGGCGCAGTCACCCATTGGGGGCCAATTTGGTGAATTAGGTACGGCCGTCCCAGCGGCTGAACAGCGCGCCATTGACCACCGACCGAAGCCTCGGCGTGGTTTGTACGGACATTTCAGAGGTTTCTGCTGCGCCCGGGCCTGACAGCTGAAATCATCTGAACATGCAGGAACAGATGGAACTCGGCAGTCGAATCGCGATTCTCGGCCGCGGGGGAACGGACGCCACGCCAGCGGCGAAACGACTGGCCGAGATCACCGGACGACCGATCATTCGGATCGACAAGCACTTCTGGCCGGTAGACCGACGTCCGCAACCAGCCGCCCACTGGGCGAAGGTGCAACAGGAGCTCGACACCAGCGAACGCTGGGTGCTCGATGCTGATTTGGGTCCATTCGATGCCGACGAGCCGCGCCTCGGCCATCCTGACGAGGTGTGGGTGCTCGACTTCAGCCCTCTGACCTGCCTGATTCGTGCTCTGCAATACCCCGAGGAGCGCCGCGACCTTCGGGTTTGGCTGTTCCGCTGGCGTCGCGAATACCTCAATGACGAACTGGACCGGCTGACAGCATTGGCACCAAAGGTCCGGCTGCGCCGCTTCACTTCGCCAGCAGAGTTGGCCACCACCTTCGCCGAGTTGGCGTCGGCCCACAAACCGGCAACCGAGCCGGCCTAGCCAGCTCGGCTCAGTTGGGCGAAACCGTCTTCGCGTCCTGCTTTGGCAGGAACACTTCCTGCACCACCATCAGCAGCGATGCGGTGACCGGCACGGCCACCAGGGCGCCGAGCAGGCCAAATAGCGTGCCACCAACCAGGGCGCCGATCACGACCAGCAGCCCGGGGATGTTGACCGCTTTGTTCATCACCCGTGGGGTCATCACGTAGGCCTCGATCTGGATGTAGACGTTGTAGGCGATGGTGAAGATCAGCGCGGCCCACCATGAGGTGAACAGGCTGACCACCGTGGCCAACACCCAGAACACTGGTGAACCGATCATCGGGATCATCGTCAGGATCAACGCGGCGAAGGCCAACAGGGCCGCGAACGGCACGCCGAGCAAACTGAGGACTATGAAGGAGAACAGGGCGTTGCAGGTGGCCAAGATCGCCATCCCGGACACATAGTTGCCGACCGAGTCGGTCATGCGGTCGGCAAAGGATGCCAATTGAGGCCGCGAATACGCCGGGGCCAGCCGCACCAGCGCTGCCTTCATGGTGCGCAGCGACGCCAAGAAGTACAAGGTGAGCACCAGCACTACAAAGCTGCCCGAAGCCCAGTTGACCAGCCCGGTGCCCACCGTGAGCGCACCACCACCAAGGGCCAGCAGATTGGCCGGATCCGACAGCCAGGTGCGAGCTTGGGTGAGCAAGGTGCTGTACCAATCGCTTTGACCAGTGGCAGCGATGAGGGACTGGAACCAGGGCGCATTCTGCAGGTCGGTGAGGTAGGTCGGCACGGAGGCCGCAAACAGCGAGATCTGACGCACTGCGGTCGGCACCACTAGGGCCAACAACCCGCCGAGTACTAGGGCGAAGCCGAGGAAGACCAGCGCGATGCTGATCCCGCGCGCCAAACCGCGCCCCTCCAACCACTTCACCATCGGGTCCAAGGCCAACGCGATGAACAAGGCGATGCCCATCCAGACCAGCACCGTGGATAGTGAGGCCAACGCGCCGCCCAGGGCGAGCGCGAGCAGGACACCAATGGTGGCCACAAAGCCCCAGCTAAACGGATTCTTGAAGTCGGCCAACACCTTCAATGAACGGGGACGGGCCGGCTCGGCTGCCGCCGCCACGACATCGGTTAGGACTTCCTCGGAGTCGGGCGACTTCGGCTGCTCGGCCTCGGTCGGCGCGGACGCATCGGGGGTTTCAGAGCGCGTCATGTGGACAGATTAGGGCGATTAGGTGCCCCCGCGGGTCAAGACCGCCAGGACGCCGGGAACCAACGGGGCACCAGCCCGCGCAACAGCGCGGTGCCGGCGAGAATCGCGAACATACCGAGCACCTGCGCGAACGAAACCACTTCGCTCAATAAGACCACGCCAGCGATGGCGGCCAGCACCGTTCCGACCCCAGGCAGAGTGGCTGCCGTGCGGCGGGGCACTGAATCGCTAGCGCTCGACAGCGCAAACAATCCCAAGAAGCCGCAGCAGATGGCGAGCATCACCAGTAGTGCGATCGGCCACCCGTCAACTCTTCCTGGCACCGGGGTGAATGGGGTCAGGGTCAAGGCGCCGAGGCCACCGATCAGGGCGGCGGCAATGGCGGTCTCCAATGCGCGTGGGGAGTGCAATCGGGCCGCCAGATGACGCCCGCAGGATCCGGCCGCGATGGCCGCCACCAAAGCCGCAATGACCCCGCCGAGGAATCCCCAGCTCGGATAGCCGACGGGGAACGCCGCCACCAACAACAAGCCGCTGATGCCCAGCAGAATGCTCAACGCACCCAACCCGGTGACTCGCTCCAGGCCACGCATTTGGCCGACTACGGTGGCGAATAGCGGAATCGAACTCACTACCACTGCGCTGAGTGCCGACCCGAGGTGGGCCACCGAGGTGGCGACCGCAACCAGGATGGTCAATCCCAGGGCCGCCCACATCAGCACCGCAGCCCAATCGAGGTGCCAGCGCAACTCTCGACCGACGATTTTGGCCATCGCCAACAAGCTCAGTCCGCCCACGATGGCGAAGATTGCGGCGGCCAGGCCAATCCCGAGGGCACCTACGGCGACGGCAAGACCGACGAAGAACGCCGCCCAGAAGGCAGCCAAGCAGCAGTAGGCAACAATCCCCCTGAAGCTCATTACGTCCTAAAAGGTCGATGCGGCGTGGTCAAGCTTTGGGGGTGGTTGGGCGATCCGGTGAACCGCCACGGCCGTAGCCTAGACCCAAACCGAGTGCGGTCCCAGCCCTCAGTGCCCCTCAGGTCTGCGTCCAGTCGCCCGTACGCCTGCTGGCGGCTCAGGCCAGCGCGGCCTTGACCTTGGCGGCCACCTTGCCACCCTCGGCGCGGCCAGCGACCTCGGCCGTGACGGTCTTCATCACGACGCCCATCTGTTTGAGGGTCGGTTTGGCCCCCAGTTGGGCTTCGGCCTGGGCCAGGGCATTGGCGATAAGTACATCCAATTCGGCATCGCTGAGGGCAGCGGGCAGGTAGCGCTGCAGCACCTCAATTTCGGCCAGTTCCTTCGCGGCCAGCTCAGGACGGTTACCGCTGGTGTAGGCCTCGGCCGAGTCGCGGCGCTTGGCCACTTCGCGATTGAGCACGATCACCACATCGGAGTCGGTAAGCTCGCGGGCCTGCTTGCCAGCAACCTGCTCGTTCTTGATCGCCGAGATGGCCATCCGCAAGGTCGACCGGGTCAGGTCGTCGTGGGCCTTCA
Source organism: Propionicimonas sp. (assembly GCA_013791955.1). Taxonomy (GTDB): domain Bacteria; phylum Actinomycetota; class Actinomycetes; order Propionibacteriales; family Propionibacteriaceae; genus Propionicimonas. Next base: position 1,003,206 of record VMSW01000007.1, on the reverse strand, counting down.
TCGAGGCCACCATGTCGGCCTGGATCTGTTGGGCTAGCTCGCTCATCGCATCGTCCTTTCCACAAACGACCACATTCTCCCACGACCGTAGCCACAGCTTGGCCCGGCTATGCTGAGGCCCGGTATTCAGGAGGTCGTCAAATGGGTGTGAACGTGCCAGAGCCAGGATCGGTCGGGCAGGTAGAACTCCAGATGGCCTGCCTCTTCACTGAGGCCGAACCGCTGGTCCTCGCCAATGGCGAGAAGCTGGGCCCGGTCGAGGTGGCCTTTGAGACCTACGGCAACCTCAATGATCGCCGCGACAACGCCGTCTTCATCTTGCATGCGCTCACCGGGGACGCCCATGCAGCCGGCTATCACGCTGGCGCCGCCCGTCCGGGATGGTGGGACAACCTGATCGGTCCGGGCAAACCGCTGGACACCGACCGTTTCTTTGTCATCTGCGCCAACCTGCTCGGCGGCTGTCAGGGCACCACCGGACCGTCCTCGATCAATCCGGCCACTGGCTCGCCCTTCGGTTTGGGGTTTCCGCAACTGACTGTGGCCGACTTGGTGGAAGTCCACCGCGCGCTGCTTCGCCATTTGGGCATCAGTCGACTGTTGGCTGCCCTGGGTGGCTCACTTGGTGGCATGCAGGCGCTGCAATGGGGACTGAGCTATCCCGAAGAAGTCGCCAACGGGGTAGTGGTGGCCGCCTCTAGTCGGCTTACGGCGCAAAACATCGCCTTCTCCGCAGTTGCGCGGCGGGCGATCATGACTGATCCGAACTTCCTCGGCGGCGACTACGTCAGCCAGGAGACCAATCCGGACGTCGGACTGGCGATTGCTCGGATGATGGCGCACATCACCTACTTGTCCGAGGATGCGCTCACTGAGAAATTCGGCCGCGAACCCCACCCAGACAGTCGGGAGCCGGGCTTCGGGATCGACTTCGCCGTCGAGAGCTACCTTGATCACCAGGGACAGGTCTTCCTGGGCCGCTTCGACGCCCTGAGCTATCTGTACCTGTCACGGGTGATGGACTACTTCGACCCATTTTCCGCCTCGGCCTCCACCGCTAAGGTCACCGAGCAGCCGGTGAAGTGGTTGGTGATGTCGTTCGATACCGATTGGCGCTTCGGCACCGAACACTCCCGCCGAATCGTGCGGAGGCTGGAGTTGGCCGAGCAGCCGGTGACTTTCCGCGAGATTCAGTCGCCGTGGGGCCACGATTCGTTCCTGCTTGAGGTTCCGTCCTACCACGCAACGCTGCGGGCCTTCCTGGATCGCGCCCTAGTGGAGGTGTCTCAATGACCCTACGTCCTGATCTCACCCTGCTCGCCGGACTGATTCCGGACGGCTCCCGGGTGCTCGACCTTGGTTGCGGCAGCGGAGTGTTGCTGGCCCACCTGATTGCCAACAAGACCTGTCGCGGTGCTGGGGTGGAAATCGATCCGGACGCGGTGCTGGCGGCGATTTCGCTTGGCGTGCCGGTAGTCGAACTCGACCTGGACACCGAGCTTGATCACTTCGCCGAGGATTCCTACGACGTGGTGGTGCTTTCTCGCACTATCCAGACCCTGAAGCGGCCCCGCGAGGTGCTTCAACAGATGGCTCGCATCGGTGACCAACTGATCGTCTCGGTGCCCAACTTCGGCCTGCTGCGTAACCGGCTGCGGCTAATGCGCGGGCGGATGCCGATGTCACGGGATCTCCCGCACCGTTGGTACGACACCCCCAACCTCCGATTCACCACCTTGGTGGATCTTGAGGACCTGTTTGCTTCGGTTGACCTCAGAATCGAGCAGCGGATCGTGCTGGCACCCACCGGGCTGCCGTCGCCCACCGGCCAGGCCTGGCCCAACCTTTTCGGTGCGGCCGCGGTCTACGTGCTGCGGGCTTGAGCTAGCGCCGCGATCAAACGCGCAGCGCTTCCGCCCAGACCCAGCTCTGCACTGAGCCGCTCGAACCGGGCCGGATCGGCAGGGGAGCGCGACAACTCCAGCTTGAACGCGGGCACGGGTACGTCCACCGCAGCGCTGACCACCTCACGCGCCGCACCCAGGTAGTCCACCGACGCCGCCAGGGCTGCGGTCACCCGTGGGGCCAGGAGACCCTGCTGGGCTGCGGCCAGGATCTGCTCCAGGTCGTGATGGCTGGCCAGGAGTCCAGCCGCCGTCTTCTCACCGATGCCCGCCACGCCAGGAAGCCCATCGGACGGGTCGCCGCGCAGGACGGCAAAATCGACATATTGATCTGGGGATACTCCGTAGCGCTCACGCAGCCAAGCCCCGTCCACCCGATCATGCCGACCTGCGCCACGACCCAGGTAGAGCACCCGAACCGCCGCGGCATCGTCAACCACTTGGAACAGATCGCGATCACCGGTGACCACCTCGGTTGGCACGGAACTGGCCTTGGCCATGGTGGCGATCACGTCGTCGGCCTCGTAGCCGTCCGCGCCGATCACCGGGATTCCCAGCGCATCGAGCACGTCACGAATCAGCGGCACCTGCGCAGTCAGCTCCGCTGGCACCACTTCGACGTCGCCGTAGGCGACGCGCTGCGCCTTGTAGGACGGCACCAGGGCCACCCGCCACGCCGGGCGCCACGAGTTGTCCCAACAGTAAGCCACCTGCGTGGGGGAGTAGTCGGTGATGAATCGAGCCAAATAGTCCAGCAGCCCCCGCACTGCGTTGACCTGGCGACCGTCTGGCGAACGCAGCGAACTGGGCAGCCCGAAGAAGGCTCGGAAGTACACCGAAGCGGTGTCGAACAGCAGCATTCTCGGCTCGCTCATTTCCCCATGCTGCCATGCAGAGGTGACGATGCGGCTGCTGTTGGCGACCCGGCTAGGCTGGGCCGGTGATTTCGTGGCTGTCGGGCTGGCATTGGAGCCTCCGCTTGATCGCCGCCTTTGCCCTCGGCCTGCTCACCGCGCTCGGTTTCGCACCCTACGGCTGGTGGCCGCTGGCGATTCTTGGCGTTGCCGGTCTCACGTTGGCGGTCGCCGCAGCGAACCGGGCCCTTGGGGCGGTCGGAATTGGCTATGCCTACGGACTGGGATTGTTGCTGGTCGGCGTTGGCTGGATGCAGATCATCTACGTCCAAGCGATGGTGGGGCTGGTGATGTTCGAGGCGCTGTTCTACGGCCTGTTGGCCGCCCTATTGCGGCTCGCTCTCGGCTCGAGCTGGTGGCCGCTGCTGGGGGCCGCGGCTTGGTCGATCACCGAGTACTCCTTTTCCCATTTCCCCTTCGACGGGTTTGGGTGGCTACGGCTTGGCTACGCCATGGTTGATTCGCCGCTGTCTTGGGGGCTCCCAGTCTTCGGTGTGGCCGGAGCTAGCTTCCTCACCGCCCTGATTGGCCAGGGCCTGGCGTGGCTGATCCAACAGCCCACCCGTCGACGAGCTGGCGCGCTGGCTGGCGGGATGGCGGCGGTGCTCGGCCTCAGCGCCACCGGTCTGCTGGTGACACCTGGCCAGGGTACCGGCGAAGTCAGCGCCGGCTGGGTGCAAGGCGGTGCCCCCGGTGGCGGGGTGTACGGCCTCGGCCCGGCACGGACGATCACCGCAAATCAACTGGCCGAAACCACCCGGCTGGTCGGACGCATCGAAGCCGGCGAGGTGAGCCGAGCCGATTTCATCGTCTGGCCGGAGAACTCCACCGATATGGACCCGCTGGTCGACGCCGAAACCGGACGAATGGTGCGAGCCGCCTCCGCCCGCGCCCAAGTGCCGATTCTGGTGGGCGCCATCCTGGACGGCCCCGGCTACGACCAGCGACAAACGGCTTCACTGTGGTGGACCCCCGCCGAGGGCGCGACCTTGCGCTACCTCAAACGCGGCATCGTCCCCTTCGGTGAATGGGTGCCGTTCCGCGAACTGCTGCTGCCGTTGGTCCCAGAGCTGGCCTATGTCGGGCCCCAGTCCGTGGCTGGCACTGCCCCTGGAGTGCTGCCCACCACCATCGCCGGCGATCGCAGCCTCGATCTTGGAGTGATCGTCTGCTACGACCTGGCCTTTGACGACGTCATCGCCGATACGGTGACCCACGGCGGGCAGGTGTTGGTGGTGCAGTCCTCGAACGCCATGTACCAAGGCACCGGGCAGATCGATCAGCAGTTTGCGATGACCCGGGTCCGGGCGATGGAATTGCGCCGGGAAATCCTCGTGGTGACCACCAGCGGGGTATCGGGATTGATCCGCCCCGACGGCTCAGTCGCCTTCCAAACCACCGACCACCACGCCGCCTCCGGCGTAGTCCAGCTCCCAATGCGCAACAACGTGACGATTGCGGCCGTCGGGGCCAGGACGATCGAGTTGGTCATCATCACCTTCGGACTTCTCGGATTCGGCCTCAGCGCTTTTTGGGGCAGAATGACTAAGTCCAAAACCGAATCAGGAGTACAGCATGGCTGACCCGGCCGCCTCGCTTGAGCGGGTGTTGGTAGTGATCCCCACCTACAACGAATGCGAAAACGTTGGGCCGATCACCACCAGGATCCGAAAAGCGGTGCCGAGCGCGCACATCCTCATCGCCGACGACAATTCCCCAGACGGCACCGGGCAGCACGCTGATGAGCTGGCCGCCGCAGATGATCATGTCCACGTCCTGCATCGGGCCGGCAAAGAAGGCTTGGGAGCTGCCTACATCGCTGGCTTTCGGTGGGGACTGGACGCTGGCTACGACGTCCTGATTGAGCACGATGCTGACGGCTCTCATCAGCCCGAATACCTGCCAGCCATTCTGGAACGACTGCAGACCGCTGATGTGGTGAAGGGCTCGCGTTATGTGCCCGGTGGCGCCACCGAGGGCTGGCCACTGCACCGCGAACTGCTCAGCCGCGGCGGCAACCTCTGGACCAGAATGTGGCTCGGGTTGCCGGTCAAGGACGCCACTGGCGGCCTCGCGGCGTGGCGTGCGACAACCCTTCGCGGGATGGATCTGGACGCCGTCGAGGCGGCCGGCTACGGCTTCCAGGTGGATCTGATCTGGCGCGCGGTACGCGGCGGCTTCACCGTTGCCGAGGTGCCCATCACTTTCGTTGAGCGCGAATTGGGTGACTCGAAGATGAGTGGGGCTATCGTGGCCGAGGCCATGTTGCTCACCACCCGGTGGGGGATCAAGCACCGCTTGTCGCAGATCCGCACGGTCTTCGCTGGCACCAGGCCAGCAGTCACTCAAGACAGTAAGGACACCACCAGGTGAAGAATCCCCAAGGCGCTTACCGGCTGCTGCTGCCTGCGCTGGTGATCTCGTTCATCCTGATCTCAGTCGCCGAGGTTTGGCTACTGACCCTGGTGGGTGGCTGGATCGGACTCGGTTGGACTTTGCTGATTCTGGTCGCTGAGGCCTTCCTGGGGGCTTGGCTGCTGCGGCGCGAGGGCCGAAAGTCGTGGAGCGCGCTCGTCAAGGCCTATGAGGCTGGACGGACCCCGACCGGCCATCTGGCCGATGCCGCTTTGGTGTTGGCCGGCGGCATCATGCTGATCCTGCCGGGCTTTTTCACCGACATCATCGGGCTGGTCTTCCTGTTGCCGTTCACCCGTCCGCTGGCCCGTAAGGCCTTGGGCTGGGTGGTCGCGCGGCAGATGTCTCGGGCCGGGCTGAATCTGGGTTCGGCGCTACCAAAGAACGCCCCTGGGGTCGTACCCGGGGAGGTAGTTGAAGATCAAGCGCCCAAATCGCCGACCCAAGCCGATCGCGACGTGATCTCAGGAGAGATCGAGTAGGTCAGCGGCTCTGGCCACGGATTTCGTCGAGGCGCTCGGCCAGCAGGTCTTCCAGCTCCGGGATCGAGCGGCGTTCGCGCAGCATGTCCCAGTGGGTACGTACCGGCTTGGTCTCTTTGACTTCAGGCTGGACGCCGTCGGAGCGGCGAGCCATTTCGCCACAGCGGGTGCACTCCCACTCGGTGGGTAGCTCAGCCTCGATAGCGAAGACGACGTCGAAGTGATGGCCCTTCGCACAGTCGAAACCGACCTCCTGGCGTGGGGCCAACTCAACAGCCGATGGCTCGGCCAAACTCTTCGAACCCAACCCTGAACCCCGCAATGCCCGATCGGCCATGATTTACCTCCGCCTCCAAAATAGCTGCCGGACCCAAGATCACAGCACTTTGGGCAACGCATTTCCGGCGTCGGTGATTCCCTGACGCATGTTCACCCTGCTCAGTAGCACTCCACCGATGACGAAGAAGACGATCAGGGCCACCAACGCCAGCCGATAGGACTGGCTGAACTGGAACACCAGGGCGAAGGTCAGGGTGCCCAGCCAGCTCGTGCCACGCTCCATGGCCTGGTAGAAGCTGAAGTACTCCGATTCGCGGCCCAGCGGGATCAACTGGCTATACATCGAGCGCGACAGCGCCTGCGTCCCGCCCATCACCAGCCCGATTGCGGCGCCCAGCGCCACCAGAGCACCAAAGACGCCGACCGGCAGGACGAAACCCACCCCGACCACGCCCAACCAGATCACCAAGCCGATCAGCACTGTCTTCTTCGCGCCGATCTTTGCCGCAGCCAGCCCGAAGAGGAGGGCGCCGGCGATGGCGACAAATTGGGTGACCAGGAAGGTCAACATGACCTGGCTGGTGGCCATGCCGAGTTCCTTCGAGGCGTACAGACTGGAGGAGACGATCACCGTCTGAATGCCGTCGTTGTAGAACAGGAACGCGAGCAGGAACAGCATCGTCTGCGGGTAGTGCTTCATCTGCGCGAAGGTGTTGGCCAGTTGGCTGAAGGGATTGTGCCCGGACACCTCCACTGGCACCTCCTTGGGCAGCTTTCGCAGCCCCAGCACCGGAATGATCGTGAACAGGCCCCACCAAAGGCCGGCCGACAGCAGGCTCAGCCGGATCGCCATGCCATAGCTCAGACCCAGTTGGTCGTAGAAGGTCATTAGCAGGAAGTTGGCCGCCAGCAGCAGACCACCCCCGACGTAACCAAAAGCCCAACCACGGCTGGACACCCGATCGCGATCATCAGGTCCGGAAATTCGCACCAGGATCGAGTCGTAGACCACGGTGGAGGCGCCGAAGCTGAAGGCGGCGATGATCATCAGCCAAGCGCCCAGTTCCCAGTTGTCGCCTTCGAGGAAGAACATCATGCTGCCAGCCGTCGCGCCCAGCCAGGCCGAGCCAGCCAGCCAGCGGTGGGGGTGGGCCGAGCGGTCGACCAGCGCACCGACGAACAGCAGCAGAACCGCAGAAATGATGGTGCTGAGCGTCGCCAGGAAGGGGTGCAGTGCTCCTGGCAGCACTGGGAACAGTCCCAACAGCATCACGGGGTTCTGACAGACCTGGCCATCGACCAGATCGGGGCAGGCCGCATTGTTGGCCAAGCTCGTCAGGTACGGGCCGATGATGACCGTGGCCGTGGTGGTGATGTAGGCCGAGTTGGCCCAGTCGTACCAGTACCAGGACCGCTGTTCCTTGGTGCTCTTCATTCCTGCCCCTCCCAAAGACCGCGTTCGGTCAGCACCTGCTTCAAGATGCCGATTTCGTTCGTGATGATTCCGTCCACACCCAGATCGATTAGGCGTTCCATCTCGGCGCGCTCATCGACTGTCCAGACGTGCACCTTGCGGCCAGCAGCGTGCGCGGCCGCGAGCACGTCCGGACGCACCAGCGGGATTCGGTCGCCAAACACCCGCGTCGGTACCTGCAGCACCGCGCCCGCGCCGAGCGGACGACGTCGCAGGCCGACGCCGAAGGCGTACCAGGCGATCTCGGCCGGGGTGGTCGCGGTAAGCACGTTCGGAGCGAGCGCGCGAAAGCGGCGCAGGCGCAGCGTCGAAAAGGACGCCACACAGACCCGGTCCTCCGCGCCCAGCTTCGCCAGCAGCACCGGGAGTGCTGTGACAGCGGCGTCGTCTTTGAGGTCGATGTTGAAATACGTCGAGGAGAACTCCGCCAGGAGCTCTTCCAGCGGCGAGATCGGGTCGCTACCACCCACCCGGACGTCGGCCAGTTCGGCCCAGTTGTGCTTGTTCAGCTGGCCACTGGCGTCAGTTAGCCGACCCAACTGAGAATCGTGGAACGCGACCAGCGTGCCGTCAGCGGTGGTGTGGACATCAGTCTCCAAGTGGCGGTAGCCCTCAGCGACTGCCTGGGCGAAGGCGTACCAGGTGTTCTCCCTGGCTCGGTCTTCCAGGCTCAACCACCCACCCCGATGGGCCATTGCTACGAAGTTGGTGCCCAGATAGGGGTGTTGGGAGTCACGCACAGGCGAAACTCTAGGGCTTGACGGGTGCGCTGGGGCCGGTGTTGGTCGCAGAATTCACCGCGTCTTCGATCGTTGGTCAACTCAGTCGCCCCGGCGACGCCTCGCGGGCATCCTGCCTCGCGGGCCGGACGGGCGCGATCACGGGCGACGGCTTAGGCTTTGGCGGCGTCCAGGTCGCGATTCTTCCTCGACCCGTTCCCAGCACGAGAGGTGGCCATGCCCAACACGATCCTGTCGATTCAGTCTTCGGTGGCCTACGGTCACGTCGGCAATAGCGCGGCCACTTTTCCATTGATGCGGCTGGGCGTGGAGGTGTGGCCGGTGCTCACCGTGCATTTCTCCAATCACACCGGCTACGGCGCCTGGCGGGGCCCACTTTTGACCGCCACTGACATCGCCGAGGTGATTGCTGGCATCGACGAGCGCGGCGTACTACCGCGAGTCGACGCGGTGTTGTCGGGCTACCAGGGCGCCGAGGCCGTCGGCGCTGAGGTGCTGAAGGCGGTCGCCCTGGTGAAGGAGCGAAATCCGGCGGCGGTGTACTGCTGTGATCCGGTTATCGGTGACATCGGCCGGGGCATCTACGTGCGTCCGGGCATCCCGGAGTTCATGCGTGATCAGGTGGTACCGGCTGCCCAGATCGTCACGCCGAACCACTTTGAACTCGACTTCCTCACCGGCCGTAGCACCTCGACGCTGGCCGAGGTGCTCGCGGCCGCTGATGCCCTACGCGAACTGGGCCCAACGACGGTCTTGGTGACCTCAACGGTGCTGCAGGGGACCGATCCAGAGCGGGTCATCATGCTGGCGGTGACCGCTGATGCTGCCTGGACGGTCTCGACCCCACGTCTTGAGCGCAACTTCACCGGATCTGGCGATCTAACCGCAGCACTGTTCCTAGCCCACCTCCTGCGAGGTGCCGATGCAGGCGAGGCGATGGGACGCACCGCCGATGCGGTCTACTCCCTACTTAAGGTCACCACCGACAGCGGGTCCCTCGAACTGGCGTTGGTGGCGGCCCAAAACGAGCTCGTCGAGCCAACCCACCACTTCGAAGTGGCCCGGATTCGCTGAGGCCACCAGGGCTCCGCGCCTCAGTCTTGGAAGACCGACACCTTCGCGCCGAGTGCATTGAGCCGGTTGGGCAGGTCCTCATAGCCGCGGTTGATTACATAAACATCGCGCAACACGCTGGTGCCCTTGGCTGCCAACGCCGCTAGTAGCAGGCATACCGCTGGCCGCAAAGCCTGCGGGCACACGATTTCCTGGCCACGCCAACGGGTCGGGCCGGTCACCACGATCCGGTGCGGATCCAATAGCTGGACATCGGCGCCGAGCTTGTTCAGCTCCACCAGATGGATTGCCCGGTTCTCGTACACCCAGTCGTGGATCATCGTCCGGCCATCGGCCACCGCGGCGATCACGGCGAAGAAGGGCAGATTGTCGATATTCAGGCCAGGGAACGGCATCGGGTGGATCTTGTCGGTGGAGGCATGCAGTTCTGAGGGGTACACCGTGAGGTCAACCAGCCGGGTTTGGCCGTTGTCGGAGCGGTATTCGGGGCTCAGTACGTACTTCAGGCCCATTTCGGCCAGAATCGCCAGCTCGATATCGAGGAACTCAATAGGGGCTCGCTGAATGGTCAGCTCCGAGCCGGTGACGATCGCGGCGGTGAGCAGGCTCATGGCCTCGATCGGGTCTTCCGATGGCGCGAAGGCCACGTCGGCGTGAATATCGGCGCGGCCGTGCACCACCAAGGTGGTGGTGCCGATGCCGTCGATCCGGACACCCAGTTCGACCAGGAAGAAGCAGAGATCCTGCACCATGTAGTTGCTGGAGGCGTTGCGAATTTCGGTGCGTCCGGCGAACAGCGCCGCCGCCATCAGCACGTTTTCGGTCACGGTGTCACCGCGCTCGGTGAGGGTGAGGCGGATCTCGTCCGAGGCGATTGGATTGACCTCGGCGTGGTAGGCACCCATGGTTGTTTGAACGTTCAATCCGAAGTGGCGCAATGCCTGCAGGTGCGGGGTGATGGTGCGCGCACCCAAATTGCAGCCGCCGGCGTAGGGCAGCTCGAAGTTCTGTTCGGAGTGCAGCAGCGGCCCGAGGAACATGATCACCGAGCGGGTCCGACGCGCGGCGGCCTCGTCCATATTGGCCAGATCGAGCACATCAGGCCTAATCAGCTCAAGTTCGCTCTTGTCTTCCGACCAAGTTGCTCGCACCCCGATGCTGGTGAGCACCTCCAGGATTCGGTTGACCTCTTCGATCTGAGCGATGCCGCGCAGCACCGTCCGGCCCCGGTTGATCAGGGACGCGCACAGCAGCGCCACCGCTGCGTTCTTGCTGGACCGCACCGCGATCGAGCCATGCAGCTTCACTGGGCCTTCGATGCGCATGTGCGTCGGTCCGCCGGAACCAGCGGTGATCAGGGGGCTCTCCAGGGCCGTGGCGATGCGGTTGATCATCTCCAGGCTCAGGTTCTGCCCACCGGATTCGATTCGATGAACTGCACTTTGGGAGGTGCCAAGAACGTCGGCGAGTTCCTGTTGGGTAAGGCCTCGCTGTTTTCTGGCGTCACGGATGAGGGTGCCCACGCTAGCGGGAAGGAGTTCTACCACGGGCCGACCATATCTCATATGGGATATGAACCCCAGCCCCAAAGGCGGGCCAGGGGAGGGGAGGGCACTGCGCATGGTGGCTGGCAAGTCGTCTAAAGTGGCGCCCATGACCCAGAACTTCGACGTTGTCGTACTTGGCGCGGGCCCGGGAGGGTACGTGGCCGCCATCCGTGCAGCCCAGTTGGGCAAAAAGGTGGCCATCATCGAGAAGCAGTGGTGGGGTGGCGTCTGCCTCAATGTCGGCTGCATCCCGACCAAGGCCCTGCTGCGCAACGCCGAACTGGCCCACATCTTCAACGCCGAAGCGGACACCTTTGGCATTGAGGGCCAGGTGAGCTTCAACTACGGCACCGCCTTCAAGCGCAGCCGGGCCGTCAGCGACCGTATGGTCAAAGGCGTCCATTTCCTGATGCGCAAGAACAAGATCACCGAACTGGACGGCTGGGGTACCTTCACCGGCCCGAAGACGATTTCGGTGGCCGCTGCGGACGGGAGCACCACCGAGGTGGGCTTCCAGGACTGCATCATCGCCGTCGGCGCGATCACCAAGATGCTGCCCAACACCCAGGTCAGCGACCGGGTCTACACCTACGTGCAGCAGATTCTTTCCGAAGATGTGCCGAAATCCATCGTTATCTGTGGCGCCGGCGCCATCGGCACCGAATTCGCTTATGTGCTGGCCAATTACGGCGCCCAGGTAACCATTGTGGAATATCTCGACCGGATGGTGCCCAATGAGGACGCCGAAGTTTCGGCCGAGCTCGCCAAGGCTTACCGCAAGCTGGGCATCAACATCCTCACCAGCACCAAGGTCGACTCGATCGAGGAGCATGCCGACGGCGTTCGCGTCCACGTAAGCCCGGCAGCTGGGGGAGAGGGCCAAGTAATCGAGGCCGACCGCGTGCTGCAGTCTTTGGGATTCGCGCCGCGCACCGAGGGTTACGGCCTGGAGAACACCGGCGTGCAGCTCACCGATCGTGGTGCGATCGAGGTTGACGACTACCTGCGGACCAATGTGCCCGGCATCTACGCTCTCGGCGACGTGACCGCGAAGCTGATGCTCGCCCACACCGCCGAGGCTCAAGGGGTAGTGGCCGCCGAAACCATTGCCGGAACCGAGACCATGCCGCTGAACTACGTGATGATTCCGCGAGCCACCTACTGCCAGCCTCAGATCGCCTCCTTTGGCTACACCGAAGCCCAGGCCAGAGAACTGGGCTTTGAGGTGAAGGTGTCCAAGTTCCCCTTCAGCGCCAACGGAAAGGCCCATGGCCTCGGCGATGCCACTGGGTTTGTGAAGATCGTCGCTGATGCCCGCTACAACGAGCTTCTCGGCGCCCACATGATTGGTCCGGACGTCTCGGAGTTGCTGCCTGAACTCACCCTGGCCCAGCTGTGGGATCTCACTGCTGATGAGGTGGCCCGCAATGTCCACGCCCACCCGAGCTTGTCTGAGGCCCTAAAGGAGGCCGTCGAAGGCATTGCCGGGCACATGATCAATTTGTGAGAAGTTGAGAAGCTGATTGCGCAGTAGCTCTGATGGGGGACAGCCAAACCCCATTGTTTGCATTTAGAGTTTGGGGCGTGATTTTCAGCACTGAGCGTGGCGCCACCAGCGCCGAGTACGCGATCCTGGTTGCCACGGTGGCCGCGGTCATCATCGTCGCCGTCGCGGCTCTGGGGAACTCGACGCTGGGTCTGTTCGGGCCGGTGGATACGTTCTTCCAGACCCATCCCTGATACCAGCCCAGTTGGGGCAAGCGCCACCTTCGCACCGCGTTCAGGGCATTGTCCGATAAGGTACATTATGACATTATGCCTGATCCGGGCTGATCTCTGAGCCTCCTCCGCGATGCCCCACAATGAAGCCGTGACCACCACCGAGCTTCCCGGCGCACTGGCCGCGCTGCGCGCGGCTGAAGTTGAGTTCAAGCTGCATCGCCACCCGCCGGCACGCAACTTCGATGAACTGCACCTAACTGGGCTGGATGTTTCCACCTCGGCCAAGACGCTGGCCTTCACCCTCACTGACGGCCGCAGTGTCCTGGCCGCGATTCCTGGCCTGGCAAAGCTGCGCTACCCGAAACTGGCCGCAGCTCTCGCCGTCTCACGCTCAGCGCTGCGTCCGGCCACACCCGAGACCCTGGCTGCGCTCGGTATGGCGCCGGGCGGCGTGGCCCCCTTCACCACCGATCCCGAGGTGTTGTTGGTCCTGGAGCGCTCGCTGACCGAACTTCCAGTGCTCTATTGCGGTGGTGGCTCCCCCGAGCTGAGTGTCGAGCTCTCCCCCACTGCTCTGCTGCAAGCCATGCCAGCGGCCATCCTGGCCGATCTGTGCGCCGAAGAGGCCTAACCCTTGCCACGTGAAGGCATTTAGCTTAAGTTTGAGAAATGAAGTCACACGCCTTCACTTTTGCGGTGGTTGCCGACCAAATTGGCAGCCGCGACGGCTCCGATCTGGTGCCTACGGCACTGGCGCACCTTGCCAGCCTGGATTTGGTGCTGCCATTCGAACGCACCGCTGGTGACGAGATTCAGGCATTGGTGAGCTCCCCGGACGCCCTGGTGGGCGCAATCGCGACCCTCACCAGGGACGCCGGCTGGCGGCTAGGAGTCGGCTTCGGTTCCGTCGATCAACCGCTGCCAGCTTCCACCAGAGCCGCCCGCGGACCGGCCTACCTCGCGGCCAGAGAGGCAATCGGGGCGGCCCGTAAGGCGCCCACCTCCTTCGCCTTGCGGGTGAGTCCGAACGTCAGCCCTGCGCGCTACGGTGAACTCTCCGAAGACGCGCGGGCCGCCGAAACTGCGATTTGGTTGTGGCGGGGGGTGCTCACTCGACGCAGCCAGGAAGGATGGGAGCTGATGGACCTGCTCGATTCTGGATTAACCAACGCCGAAGCAGCCCGGCAGCTGGGTATCTCACCTTCAGCGGTCAGCCAACGCCTGACCGCTGCCGCCCGTGAAGAAGGTCGGCGCGGTGCTGATCTGTGCCAGCGCCTGCTGAGCGATCTGTTGCAGCATGGGGAGGGTGATTTCCGATGAACCCGTTGTTGGCGCTGGCGTTGAAGGTGCTGCTGGTGGCGGCCTTCGGCGCGATCGCGGTATTTGTCGGCAGTCCGGTGGTGAGCTGGCTCTTCGGTCGGGTGGACGCCGCTACCGCCAAGGCTCACGCCAAGGACGAGTCACAGGCCCCGGCACCTCGCCTGCTGGCCGCCGGCGTGCTGCTGCGAGGCGGGCATTGGATCGGCATGCTCGAGCGGCTCGCCATCTTCGCTTCCCTGCTGGCCGGCTTTGGTGAGGGTCTTGCGGTCGTCCTTGCCGTCAAGAGCTTGGCCCGCTATCCAGAGCTGCGCGCCACCACCTCTGGCGCCGCGGAGCGATTCATCATCGGCACGTTCGCCAGCACCCTCTTCGCCGCCGCTTGTGCTGGGCTGGCCTGGTGGCTGATCACCCTGTGGTGATGGGATCACTCCGGCATTCCTGGGCTGAGCTGCTGCCCGAGGATCCCGGCCTTGGCGATCGCCTGCTGGCCCGCTGGGCGGCGCCACCTCGGCACTTCCATGGGCTTCTGCACTTGGCCGATTGTCTGGACGCGCTTGCTCAACTTGGCTCAACTGCTCGAGTAGAGGCGTTGGCCATTTGGTTTCATGACTCGGTACACCACAACCGGGCGGGGGCCGACGAACGAGCATCGGCAGCCTTGGCTCGTAGCGAGCTGACTGCCTCCGGGCTGCCGGCGTCCGAGGTCAGCGAGGTTGAACGACTGGTGTTGATCACCATTGATCACGCACCGCTCGAACTGGATGGTCCTGGTGCCCGGATCAGCGACGCCGATCTAGCAGTGCTGGGCGCCAAGTCGGACCGTTATTGGGAGTCAGTGGCGCAACTGCGCGCGGAATTCGCCGAGCTGAACAGCCGCCAATGGCGCGACCAGCGCCGGTCGCGGGTGCTGATGCTGCTGGGCGCCACTCCCCTGTTCCACACCGCGATCGGCCAGCAACTCTGGGCCGACAAAGCGATGGCGAACCTCCACGCCGAACTCCAAGAACTCGAAGCGGTCCGGCGTTGAATGATCCAACAACCGGCATTTCGCCGGTCAACTCAGGTGCATGCCGAGCCAGTCTGCGGCAGGATGGGGCCATGTCGGACCGATTGCTGACACCTCACGGCAACCCCGGACGGACGAAAGCTGTACTTCGCACCGACCAGCGGCACGCCCAGTGATTGGGCCGCGCCTCGGCCTCGACATCGGTTCCACCACAGTCAAGGCGGTCATCCTCGATCAGGGTCAGGTGGTCTTCAGCGACTACCGCCGCCACAACGCCGACGTCCGCGGCGAACTGCGCAAGCTACTCGGCCACATCTCCGCCGTCTACCCAGCAGCCAAGTTCAACTGCGCGGTTACCGGTTCCGGCGGTGTGCACGTAGCCGAGCTGATGGGAGTTGGTTTCGTCCAAGAAGTCATTGCCAGCACTGAAGCTGTCGAGCGCCACGTGGCTGGCGCGGACGTGATTGTGGAACTGGGCGGCGAGGACGCGAAGATCACCTACTTACATCCAGTCCCTGAGCAGCGCATGAACGGCACCTGTGCTGGCGGCACCGGTGCCTTCATCGATCAGATGGCCACCCTGCTACAGACCGACGCGGCTGGGCTCTCGGAGTTGGCCGAGCGCTATCAGACGCTCTACCCGATCGCCTCCCGCTGCGGCGTGTTCGCCAAGTCCGACCTGCAGCCCCTAATCAATCAAGGAGCGGCCCATCATGATCTGGCGGCCTCGGTGTTTCAGGCCGTCGCACTGCAGACGATCTCTGGTTTGGCCGCCGGTCACCCGATTCGCGGCAACCTGGTCTTCCTCGGTGGGCCATTGCATTTCCTGCCCGGCCTACGCGAAGCCTTCCGCCGCGCCCTGACCGGACCGGTCACCCGTTTCACCACCCCGCCGAATGCCCAGCTTTTCGTAGCCATCGGAGCAGCCCTGCTGGCCGATAGCCAACTGCGCACCATCCCCGACATGCTGGACGGGCTGCGCCGCGCCGTCCCGTTGAGCGTCGTAACGCCAGCCATGCGCCCACTCTTCACCGATGAGGCCGAACGGCTGGCTTTCGTTGAGCGCCACGATCGCACCCGGCTCCCCCGCAGCGAACTGACCACCGCTGTTGGGCCCTGTTTCCTGGGAATTGACGCCGGTTCAACGACGATCAAAGCAGTGCTGATCGACACCGCTGACCAGGTGTTGTTCTCCCACTACGCCTCCAACATGGGCGATCCGGTCAGTGCCGCGGTCGACATTCTCACCCGAGTACGCGGCGCGCTGCCAGCGGCGGCCTACCTTGCCCGAAGCTGTGTGACCGGTTACGGCGAAGACCTGATTCGCGCAGCCCTGCGGATCGATGAGGGCGAAGTTGAGACCATGGCCCACTATCGCGCCGCCGAGCGGGTCTGCCCTGGGGTGAGCTCGGTGATCGACATCGGCGGCCAGGACATGAAGTACCTCAAGATCAAGGGTGGCGCCGTCGACTCGATCTCGGTGAACGAGGCCTGCTCCTCAGGTTGCGGTTCGTTCCTGCAGACCTTCGCCGAAACCATGGGCACCGACGTGGCTTCCTTTGCGGATGCGGCGGTTTCGGCCAATGCGCCCGTCGATCTCGGCAGCCGGTGCACGGTCTTCATGAACTCCTCGGTGAAGCAGGCCCAAAAGGACGGTGCTGAGGTCGGCGACATTTCCGCCGGGCTGTCCTATTCGGTCGTGCGAAACGCCCTCTACAAGGTCATCAAGCTCAGGGACGCCGGTCAGCTCGGGCCCAAGGTGGTGGTGCAGGGCGGCACTTTCCTCAACGACGCCGTGCTTCGCGCCTTCGAACTCCTAACTGGCGCCCAGGTCGTCCGCCCTGATCTGGCCGGCCTCATGGGTGCCTACGGAGCTGCGCTCACTGCGGGCGCTCGCTGGCAGCCCGGGGAGCGCTCCGAGGCCCTGACGGCCGGCGAACTGGCCGAGTTCAGTGTCAAGGCCGAAATGGACCTCTGTCGGCTTTGCCAGAACCACTGTCAGCTCACCGTGTCGGCGTTTAGCGATGGCACCCGCCACGTTTCGGGGAACCGCTGCGAGCGCGGCGCGGCAGCCGACGGCGCGCCGCACCGGGCCGAGCTACCGAACCTCTACGACTACAAGTACCGACGAGCCTTCGGCTACCGTCGGCTGTCCGCGGCTGCGGCGACCCGCGGTGACATCGGCATCCCGCGGGTGCTGAACATGTATGAGAACTACCCGTTCTGGTTCACCGTGCTATCCCGGCTTGGCTTCCGGGTGATTTTGTCCAAACGCTCCGACCACGACACCCTCACCAAGGGCGCGGAATCCATCCCGTCCGAAAACGTCTGCTATCCGGCCAAGCTCGCTCATGGTCACATTGAGGATCTGCTGGCCCGCGGCGTCAAAGCCATCTTCTATCCGTGCGTCCCCTTCGAACAGGACGCCAGCCCGGGCGCCGACAATCACTTCAACTGCCCGGTGGTCGCCTACTACCCGCAAGTACTTGGCGCCAACATTGCCGGGCTGCGGGAACCCGGCGTGCAACTCTTCAGCCCCTTCCTCAACTTGAATGAGCCGAGCATCCTGCCGCGCCGCTTGATGGAGACCTTCACCACCTATGGGGTGACTCTGGCCGAGGCGAGCGCTGCGGTGGCTGCGGGTTACGCCGAGGACGAGCGATTCAAAGCCGATATCAAAGCCGAAGGCGCCCGCGGGTTGGCCTGGCTCGCCGAGCAAGGTGGCCGCGGCATCGTGCTGGCTGGTCGCCCCTATCACGTGGATCCGGAGATCAACCACGGACTGCCCGAACTGATCACCGGCCTGGGCCTGGCCGTCTTCACCGAAGACAGCATCATCGATGAACCTCGCGTGGTGCGCCCGCTGCGCGTCCGGGATCAGTGGGCCTACCACACCCGGCTTTATGAGGCGGCTGCAGTCAGCATCACCAACCAGAGCCTCGAACTCGTGCAACTGAATTCCTTCGGCTGCGGGGTCGATGCCATCACCACCGACCAGGTGCAGGAGATTCTGGAAGCAGCCGACAACGTCTACACCGTGCTCAAGATCGACGAAGTCTCAAACCTCGGAGCCGCGCGGATCAGGCTCCGCTCGCTGAAGGCCGCCACCGAGGATCGCCGAGCCAGCGCTGAGATCGTCACCTACGCCGACGACCTAGCGCGCTCGGTTCGCCCGGCCTTCACCAAGGCTGATCGGCGAAACCACACCATCTACGCCCCACAAATGGCCCCGATCCACTTCAGGCTGGTCACCGTCGTGCTTCGCCAACTCGGCTACAACGTCGAACTGCTCGAACAGGCCAGCGCCGCCGACGTCGAAGCCGGCCTGAAGTACGTCAACAACGACGCCTGCTACCCCGCGGTGATGGTGATCGGCCAACTGGTGAACAAATTCCTCACCGGGGGTGGTGATCCCGGCAATGCCAGCGTGATGATCACCCAGACCGGCGGCATGTGCCGAGCCACCAACTACGCAGGCATGTTGCGCAAGGGGCTGGCCGATGCTGGTTTCGGGCAGGTGCCAGTGATCGCGGTCAGCGCCCAGGGATTCGAAGAGAACCCGGGGTTCAAGATCACTCCAGGGTTGGTCCACAAGGGCATCCAGGCCTTGGTCCTGGGAGATCTACTGCAAACCGTCCTGCTTAGAGTGCGCCCCTATGAGGAGGTGCCCGGCAGTGCTGATGAGCTGTACCGTCGGTGGGACGCGATCTGCGCCGAGCATTTCACCAACAATGGCCACAGTCCCACCTTTGGCAAGCGTCTGGGCTACGCGAAGCTGATCGAACAGATTGTCAGCGAGTTCGACGCGCTGCCTCTGTTGAACATCGGCCGCAAGCCGCGCATCGGGTTGGTCGGCGAAATCCTGGTCAAGTTCCATCCAGACGCCAACAACAACGCAGTGGGGGTGATCGAGGCCGAGGGCTGCGAGGCGGTGCTGCCCGGCCTGTTGGAGTTCTTCGGCCAGGCCCTGTTTACCGGCGAATGGAAGTGGCAGCACCTTGGCATCGGCAAGCGGACCCGACAGGCCAAGAAGCTTGGCCTTTGGCTGATCGAGCAGTACCAGTCGGTGGTCAACCGGGCACTGGCACGCAGCAACGGCAAGTTCACCGTCCAATCGAGCCTGGAGACGATGGCTGAACGGGCCCAGGAAGTCATCTCGCTCGGCACCACCGCCGGTGAAGGCTGGCTGCTGACCGCCGAAATGCTGGAGTTGATTACCAGCGGGACGCCGAACATCATCTGCGCTCAGCCCTTCGCGTGCCTGCCCAATCACGTTGTGGGCAAGGGCATGTTCGCCGAGATCAGGCGGCGCCATCCAGAGGCGAATATCGCCTCGATTGACTATGACCCCGGGGCCAGCGAGGTGAACCAGCTCAATCGAATCAAGCTGGTCGTGGCGACCGCGCTCAAGAATGCTCAGCCCGGCACCAGCCGGCTCACCTTCACCGAACTGGCCGCCCCGCCACCGGTGTTGCTGCAGCTACGTCCGCTCGCCGATCAGCGCGTTCAGGACTCGAACGCGGCAGCGTCCCCGGCCCCGTAGCGCAGGATCTGCGGCTCATCGGTCGACAGATCGACAATGGTGGTGGGCTCCAGGCCGCAGTCGCCTGAGTCGAGCACCGCATCGATCAGGTTGCCGATTTCGGAATCAACCACCCACCCCTCAGTGAGCGGATCGACGGCTTCGGGCAACATCAGCGTCGAACTCATCAACGGCTCCCCGAGCACCTTGAGCAGCTCCAACGCCGTGGTGTGGTTCGGCAGGCGCACCCCAACGGTCTTCTTCTTTGGGTGCAACATCACCTTCGGCGCTTCCTTGGTGGCTTTCAGAATGAAGGTGTATGGCCCAGGGGTGGCGGCCTTCACCGCACGAAACACGTCGTTGTCCATCTGCACGTATTGACCCAACTGGGCGAACTCGCTGCAGACCAGGGTGAAATGGTGGCGATCATCGAGGCGCCGAATCGACCTGATCCGCTCCAGGCCCTCCCGGTTGCCCAGTTTGCAGCCCAGCGCGTAGCCAGAGTCGGTCGGGTAGGCAATCAGCCCACCGGATGCGATCAACTCGGCGACCTGCACCAAGGTGCGCGGCTGCGGATTCTGCGGATGGACGTCGTAGTAGCGAGCCATGAATCCAGCCTAGCTGGGCAGCTAAGGTGAACCCATGCCAAAGCTATCGGTGCCGCTCGAGGAACTCCGGCAACGGGCCAGCCTGAAGTGGCGGCTCTACCCAGCAGACGTGCTCCCCTTATGGGTCGCTGAGATGGATACCCGGATGCATCCCGCGGTGCAACAGGTGGTACTGGAAGCCTGCGAGCGTGGTGACACCGGCTACCCCTACGGCAGCGACTACGCCGTCGCTTTCGCCGCGATGGCGCAAACCCGCTGGGGATGGACGGTTGACCCCCACACCCAGATCCGCCGCGCCGGGGATGTAATGAACTCGATTTCGGCGGTATTGGAGGCCACCACCAATCACGGCGATGCAGTGGTGATCAATCCCCCGGTCTACACGCCCTTCCGGCAGGTGGTCAGCGGCTACGGTCGCGAGATCGTGGAGGCACCCCTGAGCCCGGAGGGGCGCCTCGATCTGGACGCGCTGGCTGAGGCCTTCAGCGGACCAGCCGCGCCGCGGGCCTACCTCCTGTGTTCTCCGCACAATCCCACCGGCACTGTGCACACCCGCGACGAACTCAGCGCTGTCATGGCGCTGGCCCAAACCCACGGCGTCCAAGTGATCAGCGATGAGATTCACGCCTGCCTGGTTGACCCGGGCCAGGAGTTCGTCCCCCTGCTCTCGGTGCCAGGCGGGGAGCATGCCGTCGTGGCTACCTCGGCTGGTAAGGCTTGGAATCTCGCGGGCTTCAAAGCCGGGTTGATTATCGCTGGCACCGCGGCCACCGAGGTTCTTGACGGGCTACCGCCACTGGCGCAGCAGTCTGCTGGACACCTGGGCAACCTCGCCCACACCGCCGCGCTCACCTACGCTCAGGATTGGGTGGACGAACTGATGGTCGAAGTTGCGGCCAATAAGCGTCTGTTGCAGGCCGAACTCGCCGAAAAGCTGCCCAAGGTGGTCTATGAGCCCCGGCCAGGGACCTATCTGGCCTGGGTCGACTGTTCTGGTCTTGGGTTAGGCGACCCGGCGCGGCACTTCCGCGAACACGGATCGGTCGCTTTCTCCCCAGGCGTCGTCTTCGGCTCAACACATCGGCAGTGGGTCCGGATCAACCTCGCCTGCTCTCCAGAGGTGGTCCGCGATGCCGTCGCGCGGATGGTGACCAGCCTCGAATCAGCTCAGCGATCCGCAGTCAACTGAGCCTGGGCCGAACCGGTAGCGGTCAACTCGTTGATGCCGATCAGATTCAGCAGGGTGGTGGCGGTCACCACCTTCGTCCGCACCAGAATCTGGCCACCCTGCACGCTCACCTGGGCGCTAACGCCAGTCTCGGCCGCCACTCGCTGCTGAGCGACCGTGATGGCGTGGGCGACATTCAGCTGCCCACCAGCGAGCCTGGCTGCCGCCGTGTCGTCACTGGCCGCGCGAGCTGCGGCAGCTGCTATTCGTTCGGCACGGTTGGCGGCCGCAGCCTGGGCGCCACCGTCGACTACCAGACCAATCATCACCAGCAGGGCTGGCAACAGCACCGCGATGAACGGCGACAACGACATTCCCCGCTGCGACCCCATGCCTCTCCCCCACTGCCGACGGTTTCCTCTACCGGGTCCATTCTGCTCATTGAAGAACGTTCCAAACCACGGCTGTCCACACCTTTGGCCCAACAGTCCTCGGTAAGCTCGCTGCAACAAGGCCCTATGCACTGATTGGAAACCAAAAACGATGGTCCAGAAAGTCGCCCTGCTCACCGCCGGCGGGTTCGCCCCATGTCTCTCGTCCGCCATCGGCGGGCTAATCGAGCGCTACACCGAAGTCGCGCCCGAGATCGAGATCATTGCCTACCGCAACGGATACCAGGGGCTACTGACCGGCGACTACCTCACCATCACCGAAGGGATTCGAGCCAAGGCTGCGCTGCTCCACGAGTACGGCGGCTCCCCCATCGGGAACTCCAGGGTCAAGCTCACCAATGCCAATGACCTCGTCAACCGGGGCCTGGTGGCCGAGGGCGAGGATCCCCTCAAGGTCGCTGCTGACCGCCTGGTGGCTGATGGGGTGGAGGTGCTGCACACCATTGGTGGCGACGACACCAACACGACTGCCGCCGATCTGGCCGCCTACCTTGCCAGGAACGACTACGGCCTGACGGTGGTCGGGCTGCCCAAGACCATCGACAACGACATCGTGCCGATCCGGCAGTCCCTCGGCGCGGACACCGCTGCCGAAATGGGCGCCCGGTTCGCCAAGAACGTGATGGCCGAGCACAACGCTGGCAGTCGGATCCTGATCATTCACGAGGTGATGGGCCGCAACTGTGGCTGGCTGACCGCCGCGACCGCCCGCAAGTACCACGAATGGACTGAAAGCGTCGACTGGCTGCCGGAGATCGGATTGAGCCAGGAGGCCTGGGACGTCCACGCGGTCTTCGTACCCGAAGCCGTCCTCGATATCGACCAAGAGGCGGCTCGGCTGCACAAGGTGATGGACGAGGTTGGCTGCGTCAACATCTTCCTCTCCGAAGGCGCCGGCGTGACCGACATCATCGCCGAGATGGAGCGCGAGGGCCAGGAGGTCGCTCGCGATGCTTTCGGCCACGTTCGGTTGGAGCGGATCAACCCCGGCGCCTGGTTCGGCAAGCAGTTCGCTGAAATGCTCAATGCCCAGAAAGTGCTGGTGCAGAAGTCGGGCTACTACTCCCGCTCAGCTCCGGCAAACGCCTTCGACCGTGCCCTGATCAGGTCGATGACCGATCTGGCAGTAGATTCCGCCCTAGCGGGGACTCCCGGGGTTATCGGTCACGATGAGGAGAACGACGATCTGTTGAGCGTGATCGCCTTCGATCGGATCAAGGGCGGCAAACCCTTCGACATCACCGAAGACTGGTACGTCGAACTGCTGGCCAAGATCGGTCAGTCAACGCCGGTGGCTGCACCGCCTGCCGAACACTGATCAACCTGATGCCACGGGCCCTCAGCGCCCGTGGCATCAGTCCCTGCGCCGGATCCAGGCGAGGGTCGCGGCCGCAATTGCGCCAAGACCGAGCCCGGTGGCGCCGCCAATCGCATAACCAGCGCCAAGCCCAAACCCCATCGACTTCCTGGCGACTTCCGCTGACACGTACAACTCCCCCGGCCGGCGCTCGGTTGGCACCGGTTCGGGCGGATCAGTGTGGCTGACAGTCCGCGGAGTCGGGGCAACAGCGGTGGCCAGCCAGGACGCCACGAAGAGAATCAGGGTGGCGAACAGGTTCAGGAAGATCATCAGCACTATCACCGGCCCGAACAGCGAGGCGGTGACGTTCTTGGAGAACACCTCGATCAGGTAGCTCGCCACCAGCAACAGCACCGTGAGCCCCACTGCACCGACGAAGGCGCCAATCCACAACAGGCGGCTGCGCACCGGGCTGAGAGTAAACCAGCGGAAGATCCCCCAGAACAGCAGCGTGCCCACCGCCAGCGAGAGCAGCAGGCTCACCGTCCGCACCACGAAGGCCCAGCCCGGAGCGTCGGACTGGCCGAGCCAACGACCAAGTTCCTGTCCCAGCGTGGTGGCTCCGATGGTCGCCGCAGCGCTCAACCCAACGCCGAGGAACAACACCACCAAGGCGGCGAAGTTCACCAGCAGATCCAGTGGCAGCGGCAGCGACTCGCCAGGGTCGTCGTAGTCGGTGCGCATCAGCGCCCGACTCGCCCGCTTCAAATTGCCGATCCAGCTGGCGCCGGTCCACAAAGCGATCGCGAAACCAGCCAGGCCGAGTGCTGCCCAGTTGCCCAGGGCACCGATCACCACATTCGCCAGGGTTTCGCCAAGCTCGCCGTAGGAAGTCAGGTTCTGAGTGAGCCAATCCTCCAGCGACTGCAACGACTCCGGAACCATCACCGTGAGCGCCAGCCCCAGACCCGAGAAGGCGAGCATCAATACCGGCACCAGGGAGAGCACCGAGAAGTAGGAGATCGCGGCCGCAAACTGGCTGCCACCGCGGACATTGAACCGATTCACCGCTCTGATCAGATGGGCCACCAACGGATGCTGGGAGAACTGCTGCCACCGCTGCTGCATCGCCCTACCCCTTGTCTACTCCCGAGTCGTAGGAAGTAACCGGACCACAGGTGCACACCAGATTGCGGTCACCGTAGGCACCGTCGATTCGGGCAACCGGAGGCCAGTACTTGTCGCGGCCACCGGAGGCAATCGGTCCGCGACGATGCCCGGTCGGGAAGGCGGCCAGCTCCCGGCTGTACGGATGGCTCCACTCGTCCGCCACTAGGCGAAGGTAGGGATGCGGCGCATTGTGCAGCGGGTTGTCATCGGCTGGCCATACTCCGGCAGCCACCTTGTCCAGCTCGCCGCGAATCTGAATCATGGCGTCGCAGAAGCGATCAAGCTCGGCCTTAGATTCGGATTCAGTCGGTTCGATCATCAACGTGCCCGACACCGGGAAGCTCATCGTCGGCGCATGGAAGCCGAAATCGATCAGGCGCTTGGCCACATCGTCCACGCTAACCCCGCTTCGCTTGGTGAGCTCACGCAGATCGACGATGCACTCATGGGCCACCAAGCCCGCAGCGCCGGTGTACAGCACCGGATAATGCTCGTTCAGTCGCCGCGCCACGTAGTTGGCCGCCAAAATCGCGCCGGTCGAGGACGCTTTAAGCCCCTCGGCTCCCATCAGCGCGATGTAGGCCCACGAGATTGGCAGTACGCCGGCTGAGCCAAAAGGCGCTGCGCTCACCGGGCCATAAGAGGTTTCCGGGCCAGCTGCCACCAACGGGTGATTCGGCAAGTAGGGCGCCAAATGGGCGCGTACCGCCACCGGTCCAACGCCGGGACCGCCACCGCCGTGCGGGATGGCGAAGGTCTTGTGGAGATTGAGATGGCTTACGTCCGCCCCGAAACGACCCGGACGGGCTAGGCCAAGCAGCGCATTGAGGTTAGCCCCATCGACATACACCTGGCCGCCCACGGCATGGACGGCGGCGCAAATCTCGGAGATCGTGTCCTCGAATACCCCATGAGTTGAGGGGTAGGTGATCATCGCCGCAGCGAGCTGATCGCGGTGTTGAGCGATCTTTGCGTGCAGATCGGGCAGGTCGACCGAGCCGTCACCAGCGGTATTGACGACCACCACTCGCATCCCCGCCATCACTGCGGAGGCGGCATTGGTGCCGTGCGCTGAGGCTGGGATGAGGCAAATGTTGCGGCCGCCATCGCCATTGGCCAGATGCCAGGAGCGAATCGCCATCAGGCCAGCAAACTCACCCTGGCTACCGGCATTCGGCTGCAAGCTCACTTCGTCATAGCCGGTGATTTCGGCCAACCAGCCACTCAACTCACTGATCAGCTCGGCGTAGCCGGTTGCCTCGGCGGCCGGCACAAAGGGGTGCAGCGCAGCGAAGCCGGGGTAGCTCATCGGTTCCATGGCTGCGGCCGGGTTGAGCTTCATGGTGCACGAGCCGAGCGGGATCATGCCCTTGTCCAGCGCGAAATCGCGGTCGGCCAGCGTCCGCAGGTAGCGCATGAACTCGGTCTCGCTGTGATAAGCGGTGAAAGCCGGATGGGTCAGGAACTCCCCCACCCGCCGATGATCGCTCAGCCCGCCATACTCAGCCTCGGTCGGCACCGGCACGCCAAAGACGGCGCAAACCCCGGCCAACACGTCGTCGCCAATACCTTCGCCGATCGACAGCCCGACGGTATCGCCGTCAACGAGCCGTAGGTACAGCCCTGCGGCCCTGGCCGAGTCGAGCAGCTCTTGGCCACGGCCAGGCACTGCCACCGTGATGGTGTCGAAGAAGCTGTCCTGAGCCAGTTGGTAGCCACCGGCCACCAGAGCGGCGGCGAGCCGTTTGGTCTGCTGATGAATCTGCGTCGCGATGCGAACTAATCCGTGGGCACCATGATGAACCGCATACAGGGCCGCGGCCACGGCCAGCAGCACCTGGGAGGTGCAGATATTGGAGGTCGCCTTCTCCCGACGAATGTGTTGCTCGCGGGTCTGTAGGGCCAACCGATAGGCGGGCACCCCATCAGCGTCCTTACTCAACCCGACCACGCGACCGGGCAGCTGGCGTTCGAGTCCGGCTCGGGCGGCCAGGAACCCTGCATGCGGGCCACCGTAGAACAACGGGACGCCGAAGCGCTGCGCTGAACCGACCGCGATGTCGGCACCCCACTCGGCAGTCGATCCGATCAGGGCCAAAGCCAGCAGATCCACCGCCACGATCAGCAGTCCACCACCGGCATGCACGACTTCGGCGAGTTCGGTGAGTTCGGCTGCGGTAGCCAGGCGTCCGTCCGCAGCCGGAACTTGGGCCACTACGGCGAAGGGGGTCTGCTCACGGACGGCGGCAACCAAGGAGCCTTGGGCGGGGCTCACTTCGATCCCGATAGCGCCGGCACGGGTCTGCAGGACCGCCAGACTCTGCGGCAATAGCCCGGAATCGACAACGACCCGATCACCAGCCTTGGTCGCCCGATGAGCCATCGAGACCGCCTCGGCCACCGCGGTGGCCTCGTCCAACAGGCTGGCCCCGGCCACCGGCAGCCCGGTGAGGTCAGAAATCATGGTCTGGAAGGTGGCCAGCACTTCGAGTCGCCCTTGGCTGATCTCGGGCTGATAGGGGGTGTAGGCGGTGTACCAGGCCGGATTCTCCAGCACCAGCCGGCGGATGGCCGGCGGGGTCACCGTTTGGTGATAGCCCAACCCGATCATCGCGGTGCCGGGCCGGTTGCGAGCAGCGAACTCACTCAGCCGTTGCTGCACCTGAGCCTCGGTGCGGGCCGGTGGGAGGTTCAGCGGCTCGGCTTGCCGAATCCCATCCGGGACCACAGCATCAATCAGCTGATCCAGGGTGTCGTAGCCGAGCAAGCCCAGCATCTGCTGCTGCTCATTTGCATTTGCGCCGAGGTGGCGGGAGAGAAAATCAGTCATGGCAGGGTTAAACCTATCCCCACCAGGGGCCCGGCCGCCTCAGCCGAACCGGCAGGTCAGCTGACGGCGCGCGCCCGGCGCCGCCGGGACAGTTCGTCATCGCTGAGGTGTGCTGGGTGCGCGTCAACCCGTTCGGCCGGCAGTTCCTGCAACGTCCCCTCGATGTCGCGCCAGACCCCGCCCAGCGCAATACCGAACATGCCCTGGCCGCCACGAAGGACGTCGACTACCTGGTCGTCTGAGGTGCATTCGTAGACCGAAATGCCATCGCTCATCAGCGTCACCTGGGTGAGGTCCTCGACACCGCGAGCGCGTAGATGCTCGATGGCGGTCCGAATCTGCTGTAGCGATATCCCGGCATCAATCAGCCGCTTGATCACCTTCAGGATCAGCAGGTCACGGAAGCTGTAGAGCCGCTGGGTACCCGAACCCCCAGCGGAGCGCACCTCGGGAACTACCAGGCCGGTGCGGGCCCAGTAGTCGAGCTGGCGGTAGGTGATGTCGGCCGCACGGCAAGCAACCGGTCCGCGGAACCCAACATCATCAGGCATCGGGGCGAAGTCGCCATCGAACAGCAGATCCTGGGCAGCACGTTCGGTGCCGGGCAGCTGATCCGGAGCGTTCATTGGTCGACCTCTTTCTCAGACGAATCACGTCGTTGCGATTAAGACGGTAATCCGCCTCTGAGTCCACGGTCAACGACACGCCGCCCGCACATTCTCCCACCCCGGGAGTCTGAACCAAAGGCTCAGGGTTTCTCCTCGCCGGTGAAGTCATCCGGCGTCACGGTGTCCAAAAACTCCAGGAAACGCTCAACTTCAGCCTCGGCCTGCACCGTCTTGGTGCCGACCACTGCCTCAGCCGCGACTGAATGGGCCTCCATCACTGCCTTGGTGCAGCGGATTGGGCAGCTCACCCGAAGGGCCAGCGCGATGGCATCACTGGGACGAGCAGGCAACCGTCGATCAGCGAAGACCAGTTCGGCGAAGAACTGCCCCTCCTCGCAGCCAACGATGTGTACCGCGCTGAGTTCACTCGCCCCCAGCTCGCTGAGGATCAACCCGGCCAAGTCGTGTATCGAGGGACGGCGAACGTCCGGCTCCTCGGTGGCACCCAAAATCGCGGCTGCGCCGCCGTGGGTCATCCAGATCGGCAATAGCCGCTCTTCGCCGTCCACTTCGGCAAGCACCACCACTGGCGGGGTCTCGGTGCCTGCGACCCGGATTTCGGCGACCTTGAGTTCAATCATGGTTCTCGCTACTGGGTCAGCTGAGAGCGCATGATCGCGGCGTGGGCGTGCAACACCAGCTGCATCACCTCGGCCGGCAGCGCGCGCGCCGCCGGGTTGCGCCGCAAATGCGGGGCGATGGCCTGTTCAATCAGGCCCACCTCCCGCTCCGCAGCCTGTTTCACGACCCGCAGGTGCCGGGCATCCATCCCATAAGCGGAGAGTTTGCGAGCTACGACGGCGACCGTCAGCGCGTCGCGACCGTAGTAAATCGTTCCGCGCCGCGGCACGACCAGTTGGTGCTTCTCCAGTTCGGTCAGGGCCGCTTCGCTCAGGCCGCTCACATCGAGCAACTCACGTCGGGTAACCCTGATCGCCCGCCGAGGCGGACGGGGATGCGGTGTCAGCCCATCGGCCTGGTCCAGCGGCTCCTCCGGATCAGCGGCAGCAGCGGCCGTCATCGCGGGCGGACGTTGCCCGCGATCCATCATGTCGAGGTGTTCGCGGATCACCTTCAACGGAAGGTAGTGATGCTTCTGGACGTCGAGGATGTAGCGCAGCCGCTCGATATCGGACTCGGCATAGCGCCGATAGCCCGAAGGTGCCCGCTCCGGGGAGATCAGCCCCTCAGCCTCCAGGAACCGGATTTTGGAGATGGAGATGTCATCGAAGTCGGGTTTGAGTATGGCCAGAACCTGGCCGATACTGCGCAGCCCCAACGCCATCCAAAACCGCCCGACTCAATCCTGCTTGGTGAAGAACACCATTCGGAATTTTCCGATCTGCACTTCATCGCCGCGCCGCAGCGCGACCGGCCCGTCGGTGAGGGTCCCGTTGACGTAGGTGCCGTTGAGGCTGTTCTCATCGGTCACCCAAAACTGCAAACCCTGGCGGGTGAAGCGTGCGTGGTGCCTGGATACGGTGATGTCGTCGAGGAAGATGTCGCAGCGCGGGTGACGCCCGGCGGTGGCCAAATCCGCATCGATCAAGTAGCGCCCGCCAGATTGGCCACCCTTCAGCACCAACAGCAAGGCTGAGCCAGCAGGCAGTGCCTCCACCGCAGCAGCGTCCTCGGCACCAAGGTCTTCCAGCTGGAATTCCTCAACGACCGGCGGGATCACCCGGGTAGTGTCACCTGACAGCTTGGCCAGACTGGTGCCGCAATGGGGGCAGAAATTGGCAGCCTCGATCATCTCGTGGCCGCATGCTGGGCAGTTGCTCATCAAGGTCACCTTTCGCGCCCGGGTTGAGGGTTGTCCCGAACAGCGGGGCTTTACTACAGATTGACCTTCACCCTATCCCGAGACCAGTTCGCTGTACGCGTCCGCGCTGAGAAGTCCGGCAAGCTGGTTTTCATCAGCCAACTCCAGTTCGAACAACCAACCCTCCCCATAAGGATCAGAGTTGATCGTCTCAGGAGAGTCGTTGAGCAACTCATTCACCGCAGTAACCACGCCAGCTGCCGGGGTGTAGACCCCCGAAACACTCTTGGTGGATTCCACCTCAGCGCAGGCATCCTCAGCCGCCACTTCTTCACCGACCTGGGGAAGGGAGACGAAAACTACGTCCCCCAGCTCAGCGGAAGCGAAGCTGGTGATGCCGACCCGGACCGTGCCTGCGTCGCCACGGCGAACCCATTCATGCTTGCTGGTGTAGAGCAGATCATCTGGGAACAACGTAAGTCTCCTTGTTCGACAACCCCACTAACCCGAAGGCGGGATTACTGGCACACCCTACCGGTGTTTGGTCTCGCTATCGGCGATGGCACGAGTGCTGTCTGCCTCCAGTGGGAACCGCCGAACCAGTTCGGCACCCTGGCCCAGATAGAGCAGCCCCGACCACCAATACAACGCTGCACCCCAGATCACGCACGCCCAACCGATGACCTTGGCCAGCTCGGGCCAGAATCCGCTGCCGGATCCCAGTAGTACCAATGGGAAGGCATAGAGCAGTGAGAAGGTCGCAGCCTTGCCCAGGAAGTGCACCGGGAGACTGGCGAACCCCCGCCGCCGCAGGGCTGGCCAGATAGTGGTCGCCATCACCAGATCGCGCGCGGCCAACAGCACCACCAACCACCAGGGGACGATTTCGCGGATCGCCAGGCCGACCAGAGTCGCCAGAATGTAGAGGCGGTCCGCCATCGGGTCGAGCACCTGCCCCAGCCGCGAGCGCTGATGCCAACTGCGAGCCAGGTAGCCGTCCAGCCAATCAGTGGCGCCGCCGATCGCCAGCACGGCCACCGCCCAAAGGTCTGCTTCGCGCACCAGCAGCAACCAAAGGAACAGCGGCATCCCCGCCAGTCGAATGAAGCTGAGGATGTTCGGCACGGTGAGAATGCGCTCAGTGTCGTAGGGCTCGCCGGCCACGCCGGTCATCACCGGCTCGCTGTCGTACGGTGCCCCTCCCACGTCCGCCATGTTAAGCGATCCGCGTCACAGGGCGGCCCATGCTGCCGCCAACTGCTGTCGGGAGTCCTCCAGCAGCATCGGCAAAGCTTTGGTCTGAGCGACCACGGGCAGGAAGTTCGCGTCACCCAGCCAGCGCGGCACCACATGCTGGTGCAGGTGCGCGGTGATCCCGGCCCCAGCGACCTGGCCCTGATTGATGCCGAGGTTGAACCCGGTCGGATGCGACACCATGCGCAACACCGTCATCGCCTGGGCCGTGAACGCAGCGAGCTCTGCGGCCTCCGGCTTCGTCAGCTCGGTGAAGTCGCTGATGTGGCGGTAGGGGCACAGCAGGAGGTGTCCAGGCGAGTACGGGTACAAGTTCATCACGGCGTAGACGTGCTCGCCCCGGTGCACCACCAGGCCGTCGGCGTCCTGGCGTCCAGGTGCCGTGCAGAACGGGCAGTTGCCTGAGGTGGCGTCAATCGGTTTGCTCTCCCCCGCGATGTAGGCCATCCGGTGCGGTGTCCACAGGCGCTGGAACGCGTCCGGCACGCCGGCCAGCGTTGCCCCGTCCTCCAGGGTTCCAGCCTCAGCGGGCACCGCATCGTCGGTCATCGTCGTGGCGGCCTGGTAGCTGCCACGATCTCGGCGATGGCGTCTTCGATGGGCACCCCGTTGTTCTGACTGCCGTCCCGGTAGCGGAAGGAGACCGCGCCGGCGGCGGCATCAGCCTCACCGACAATCAACATGAACGGCACCTTCTGGGTCTGGGCGTTGCGGATCTTCTTGCCGAAACGGTCATCGCTGTAGTCGACTTCAACCCGCACGTCAGCCGCGCGCAGCTTCGCCGCCACCTCGCCGAGGTAGCCCTCGTATTCCTCAGCCACCGGGATGCACTGCACCTGAACCGGCGCGAGCCAGGCCGGGAAAGCCCCGGCATAGTGCTCGGTGAGCACGCCGATGAAGCGTTCGATCGAGCCGAACTTGGCCGAATGGATCATCACCGGCTCGGCCGGATGGCCATCAGGCCCGGTGTAGGTCAATCCGAAACGGGCCGGCTGGTTGAAGTCATACTGAATGGTCGACATCTGCCAGGTGCGCCCGATCGCATCCTTGGCTTGAACCGAGATCTTCGGACCGTAGTAGGCCGCGCCGCCAGGGTCGGGCACCAGAGTCAACCCAGAGTCTCGCCCGACCTGCTCCAGGACGGCCGTGGCCTTCTCCCATTGCTCCTCGGTGCCGATGAATTTGGTCGATTTGGCCCCTTCACCGTCTCTGGTGGACAGCTCCAGGTAGTAATCGTCCAGGCCGAAGTCCTCCAGCAGGTTGGTGATGAAGGCCAACAGGTGCTTCACCTCCTCGGCAGCGTCCTGGGCCATCACGTAGGAGTGGGAGTCGTCCTGGGTGATCATCCGAACCCGGGTCAAACCCTGCAGCACGCCCGACTTCTCGTTGCGGTAGACCGTGCCAAACTCAAAGAAGCGCAGCGGCAGCTCCCGATACGACCTGCCGCGGGAGGCGAAAATCAGGTTGTGCATCGGGCAGTTCATTGCCTTGAGGTAATAGTTTTGGCCGTCGTCGTCCATGGGCGGGAACATGCCGTCTGCGTAGTAGGGCAGGTGTCCGGAGGTGTGGAAGAGGCCCTCTTTGGAAATGTGCGGGGTGCCGACGTACTGGAAACCAGCCTTGATGTGGGCGTCCCGGACGTAGTCCTCCATGACCCGCTTGATCACGCCACCCTTGGGGTGGAAGACGGGAAGGCCAGCGCCCAGCTCCTCCGGGAAGCTAAACAGGTCGAGCTCGACGCCCAGCTTGCGATGGTCGCGCCGCGCGGCCTCGGCTAGCCGGTGCTGGTAGGCCGCCAGATCCTCTTTGGTCGGCCAGGCGGTGCCATACAGACGTTGCAGTTGCGCGTTCGCCTGGTCACCGCGCCAGTACGCGGCCGAACTCCGGGTAACGGCGTAGGCCTTCAGGAAAGAGGTGTCAGGCACGTGCGGGCCGCGGCAAAGATCCTTCCAAGCCACCGATCCGTCGCGCCGAACGTTGTCATAAATGGTGAGTTCGCCGGCGCCGACTTCCACCGAGGCGCCTTCGGTCGCCTCGGAGGCGCCCTTGAGACCGATGAGCTCCAGCTTGTAGGGCTCGGCGGCGAGCTCGGCTCGCGCTTCCTCATCAGTGACCACGCGGCGGATGAAGCGTTGCTTCTCTTTCACGATCCGGCCCATGGCCTTCTCAATCGCCTGGTAGTCCTGCGGGGTGAACGGCGTGGGCACGTCGAAGTCGTAGTAGAAACCATCGGTAATCGGGGGTCCGATACCTAGCTTGGCCTCAGCGAAGAGGGTCTGCACCGCTTGGGCAGCCACATGGGCGCAGGAATGGCGAATCACGTTGAGACCATCGGGCGAGTCGGCACTCACCGCCTCCACGACGTCGCCGTCGCGGAGCTTGACGACAACATCAACCAGGTTTCCGTTCACCCGCGCTGCGACCACGCTCGGGTTGTAACCGAACAGGGCCGCGGCGGTAGTACCGGCGTCCACGACCTGCTGCTTGGAATCGGAGAGCTGGTCAGACACGGTGATGGTCACGGACACGGGTTGGTTCCTTTCGCTGCGGCTTCCTAGTCTGCCGCACAAAACGCTCCGAGTTTCCTCGGCGCAGCGTGGCTCAAGGGATTGAGACTCAGGCGGGGGAACTTACCAAACCATGTTGGCGGGCCAGTTGCACCGCAACTAGGCGATCGTGGACGCCCATCTTTTCGTAGATGTTGCCCAGGTGTTTGTGCACCGTCCGGGGCGATAGAGCCAACCGGGACGCAATGGAGGTGGCCAGCAGGCCCTGAGAGAGCAGCTGAAGCACCTCCAATTCACGCTCGCTCAGCCCTAGCTTCTTGGCTGCGGCTACTTGAGCGGCCAAGCTGCGGGCATGTTCGCTGGCTGCCATCACCGCGGAGAGCATCCAGGTCAGCGCCGGCAAACTGGCTACCAACAGCTCCAGTTCCGACTCGGTGAAACCTCGGCGCTTGGCCAAGGCCAGCACTCGATGAGCATTGGCGGGGCCGGTTCCGGGTACCTCGTCCGGGGTAAGCAAGACGATCTGACCTAGCCGACCGGCACGAGCGCTCAGGAACTGCTTGCCGAGCCCCAAGCCATGGTCGAGGGCCGAGGCCACCAGAGTCTCGGATTCCGGGCCAGTCGGCTGAGCCCAAAGCACCTCGGGCTCCTCGCCCTCACGAACCGCGATCCAAGCTGACGCCTCAGCGCCGGTGGCCCGGGCCAGGGAGGCGCAGAAAACTCCCCCGGCTGGTCGGTTCGCCCGCAGCGACTCGGCCACCGCAGTCACCAGGTCGACAATCTCGACCGCACGCTGACCTTGGTCCACTTTGCTCCTTGAGGTACAGAACACCAGGTTGTCAGCCGTTTAGGTCGTTTCGTCCGATCGGGGCCTTCCGGGTGGCAAACGTACTCAGCGCCGCCCCGCCCCGCCCCCAGCAACCAGATTTCCCGGCGATTCAGCCGTGTTTTGCGAGCTGTCCCACGCCTGGGTTAAGGTTGCACTCGCACTTCACGCCGGAGCGTGATTTGCGGTGCGGACGTGGCTCAGTTGGTAGAGCATCACCTTGCCAAGGTGAGGGTCGCGGGTTCGAATCCCGTCGTCCGCTCGGAGAAGGTCTCAATGGCTCGTCGACGAGACCGGCTCTCGCCGGTGGAGTGGCCGAGAGGCGAGGCAACGGACTGCAAATCCGTGTACACGGGTTCAAATCCCGTCTCCACCTCGGGCGGCTGGCGCAGCGGTAGCGCGCTTCCCTGACACGGAAGAGGTCACTGGTTCGATCCCAGTGTCGCCCACGACCAACGGGTCTCGGTCTAACCGAGGCAGGCAGTTGGTGAACACCAAGGTGTTCACCAACAAGGTTTCTTTTCCCCGCAAGGGGCGATTGGCGCAGTGGTAGCGCGCTTCGTTCACACCGAAGAGGTCACTGGTTCGAACCCAGTATCGCCCACCAACACTTTGAGCCGTTGGCTCTGTTGCCAACTCCCCCACATCCGCGCTGGCAGGCCGGACCTCCATCGCTTCTCACATTTCGAGAACTTTCGTCTCGGCTGTCGATCACCCGGCGCCCCCTTGAGCGGGACAAGCTGCCGGGCGTAACTTTGGTGAAACGATTGAGTCCATATGGTGGACCCTCATCTCAGCATGTGACCAGTCAAATTGCACCGGCGGCCTTGTCGCACCACGATTGTCCTTACAAGGCATGGCAAAGATGCCGCCACTCCGTAAGGAAGGCTGCAGATGACCGCACCAGTTCTCGTTATGGTCACCCGCGGAAGCGCCGATCCGTCCGTCGCTCAGGTCGCTCATGAACTGCGCCAGGGGCTACGTCGGCTTCGTCCAGAGATCCAGACGCATTGCGCCTTCGTGGATCAGAATCCCCCATCGCTTTCCCAGATCCTCGATCAGGTGATCGCCGACGGCGTCGGCGAGGTGGCCCTGGTGCCGATGCAGCTCACCCACGCCGTTGAGGGCTCCTTGCCCATGGAAGAACTCATGGCCAAGGCTCACGCTCGTTTCCCAAGCCTGCGACTGACCTTGTCCCGTCCGCTTGGGCCGGAGTTGAGCCTGCTCACCATTCTCGATCAGCGGTTGCGTACCGCACTCAGTCAGGCCCGGTGTCTTGAGCTGGACGGCCTGGTGCTCTCCTCAGCCTGCGCCGGCGACGTGCGCGGCACTTCCCTGCTGGCGCGTCGGGCCCGGCAGTGGTCCACCCACCACCGACTCCCCTGTCTCACCGCTGTCGCCGATGATGGCGGGCCGTCGGTGGCGCAGGCGATCATGGGCTTGCGGGCTCAAGGGCGTCGCCACATTGCGGTCGGCTCCTTCTTCCTCGCCGCCGATGACGCCTACCACACCCAGTCAGACCTGGCTTACCGGTACGGCGCCGTCGCGGTCAGCGAACCGATCGGGGCAGCCAGGGAGGTCATCGACCTGGTGTTGGCTCGCTACGCCTTCGCCGCGATGGACCTACTCGATTTCGGCTTTGCCGATTCCGACGACGAAGCTCCGCCAGTGCCGCACCTGTCAGTCGTCAGCGCCTGAGCTCAGCAAGCTGCGACTCGTTTGATCTCGGCGTTTACGTCGAAATCCGCTGCGGGCCATTGCAGGTCCATCCCGCTCAGTGTCTCGCGCAGTAGTTCGGCCACCGCCCAGTTTCGGTACCACTTGCGGTCGGCTGGAATCACGTGCCAGGGAGCGGTCTCAGTGTTGCATTTCTCCAACGCCGCCTCGTAGGCCGCCATGTAGGCGGGCCACTTCGCTCGCGCGTCCACGTCGCCGGGGTTGTACTTCCAGTACTTCGTTGGGTCCCCGACCCGGGCCGCCAGCCGCTTCTTTTGCTCCTCGAAGGAGACGTTCAGCATGCACTTGATGATCCGGGTGCCTGCTGCTGCGGCCTTCTGCTCGAACCGGTTGATCTCCTCATAGCGCTTGCTCCAGACATCTTCGGGCACGAGGCTCTCCACCCGCACGACCAAGACGTCCTCGTACTGAGAGCGGTCGAATACGCCGATCATGCCGGTGCTGGGCAGCGCGCGGCGGATGCGCCACAAGTAGTGATGCTTCCGCTCCTGCGCTGAAGGAGCCTTGAACGAGGTGAGTGCCACGCCCTGCGGGTCGACCAACCCCATCGCGTGTCGCACCACACCGCCTTTGCCGGAGGTGTCCATGCCCTGTAGCACCACCAGGACGCTCGGGGCGGACTCAGGATTGGCTCGCCCACTGGCATACAGCCGCTCCTGCAACTCCGACAGTTCAGTGGCCATTGCCGCGGTCCGCTCCGGCGCGTCCTGCTTGCCCTTGCCGGGATAGCCAGGAGTAGCCGCCGGGTCGAAATCTGCCAATGACACTGGCCCCGGCGCCACGCGGAGCAGCTCCGACAGCGGTTGATTCTTCTTCTTGGCTGCGCTCATGTGCTCAGTCTGGACCGTTGGTGTGCCTTACTGCGGCAGTATTGAGCGATGTCGCTGCCTTTGTCGCCGCCGATCGAACCGATGCTGGCCCGGACGGCGGCCACGCT
This sequence comes from Propionicimonas sp., assembly GCA_013791955.1. Taxonomy (GTDB): domain Bacteria; phylum Actinomycetota; class Actinomycetes; order Propionibacteriales; family Propionibacteriaceae; genus Propionicimonas. The sequence continues at coordinate 966,588 of VMSW01000007.1, read as the reverse complement.
GCCGGCTGGAATGGCCTACGAGCCGAAATGGGACGGTTTTCGCTGCCTGGTCTTCCGCGACCTCGACGACGTCCTGCTGCTAAGTCGCAATGGTCGCGACCTGACCCGCTATTTCCCGGAGGTGGTAGCGGCCGTTCGCGCCGAGGCCCCGGCCCGCTGCGTCCTGGATGGCGAACTCGTGGTGGCAGTTGGCGACCGGCTGGAATTCGATCGCCTCAGTGAGCGAATCCATCCCGCACAGAGTCGAATCGATGCGCTCAGCCAGGCCATTCCAGCCTCGCTGGTCTGTTGGGATTTGCTGTGCCTGGGCGATGAGGTACTGATGGACAGCCCGTTCAGCTATCGCCGCGAAGCGTTGGCCAGCAGCTTGCAGGCGGCCGGGTCAAGGGTGCACCTGACCCCGTTGACCACCGATCTGCAGCTGGCTGCAGACTGGTTCGCCAGCTTTGAGGGTGCTGGTCTGGATGGCATTGTGGCCAAACCCCTGGACGGACAGTATCTTCCGGGCAAGCGAGCCATGGTTAAGGTCAAGCACTCCCGGGAGGCTGACGTCGTGGTGGCTGGCTATCGGCTGCACCGAAACTCGACTCCCGAGCGCCCGCTGCTCGGCTCACTCCAGCTAGGGCTGTTCGACGGCGAGGACCTGCACTTCGTCGGCGTCGCCGCAGCGTTCAGCGATGCCACCAGGTCGGAGTTCGCGGCTCAATTCGAGCAGCTCCGCCTGACTGCGGACGGCGAACACCCATGGGCCGAAGCTGCGGCCGGGGTACGGCGCCCAGGCGCCATCACCCGCTGGTCATCTGAGCTGAAGGAGACCTTGCTGATCTCCCCACTCCTGGTGTGCACCGTTGGCTACGAACACATGCAGGGCGCTCGCTTTCGTCACTCTGCGCAGTTTCGCCGGTGGCGTCCCGAGCGTGAGCCACGCTCCTGCACCTTCGATCAGCTTGACGAGGTGCCCGGCTACGACCTCGCCTCAATCCTGGGCGGTCCTGCCTGAGCCTGGTCAAGTTCGCCCATTGCTGCGGGCCCGGGACGGCTGGACTCGCGGTGGCTCTCCGGGCATTTTCGGATATTCGGGAGGGTAGGGCAGTTCGCCCTCCCCTGCCCGGGCATCACGCTCGTACCACTCGACCGCGGTGGCCACCGAACCACGAGCAGTAGTAGCCATCGGCGCCCACAGATCGCCAAGCTTGGCGAATCTGGCTGGCATCGTCACCACCGTGAAGTCACCAGGCGCTACCCATGGGAGCTCATCCCAGGTCAGCGGCGCCGAAACCAAACCCGCGGGAGTCGGTCGAATCGAATAGGCCGAAGTCATCAACCGATCCCTGGCCATCTGGTTGAAGTCGACGAAGACCCTCGCCCCCCGCTCCTCCTTCCACCAGTTCACGGTCACCTCGGCGGGCAGTCGCCGCGCCAGTTCGCGCCCGATCGCGATCACGGCGTGGCGGGCGGCGATGAAATCTGTCGACTCGATCGGGGCGTAGACATGCACTCCCCTACCACCGCTGGTCTTGCAGAAACCCGTCAGCCCCGCCTCGGCCAGCACCTTGCGCAGCTCGAGCGCTGCCACCACCGCATTATCAAAACCAACACCGGGTTGCGGATCAAGATCGATGCGTAGCTGATCCACCGCCTCGGTGTCAGCTACCAGTACCGGCCAGGGGTGGAAACGAACGGTACCCAGGTTGACCATCCAGATGATGGTGGCCAGGTCGGCTGGGGCCACCTCCATCGCCGTCCGTCCCGAGGGAAACCGCACCTCGGCGGTCTGCACCCACTCTGGGGTCGAGCTCGGCGCCCGCTTCTGAAAGAACGCCTCCCCCGAGCCGTCGGCCCTGGTGGCCAGCTTGACGTCCGAGCGCACCCCTCCTGGCCATCGCTCCATGGTGGTCGGACGATTCTGCAGGGCCGCCAGGATGCCAGCGCCAACGTCCAGGAAATACTGCGCCACTGCGAGCTTGGAGGCGCCCAGGATCTCGAAGTACGGCTTGTCCGGACTGCTTAGCCGAACGGCGCGTCCCTCGATCAGCAGTTCCACCGCTTTCTCGACCATGACCGCAGGCTACTTCGCCTTTCGTTCCTATGCTGGAGAGCCGGATCGAAGGAGATGCCCATGGAACTCAAGGTGATCAAGACACCGCAGGAGTGGCGCGCTCAGCTCACCCCAGCGGAATACCGGGTGTTACGCGAAGCCGGAACTGAAGCGCCGTTCACCGGCGAGTACACCGACCTGAGCGCCGCTGGTCGCTATCAGTGTCGAGCCTGCGGAACCGACCTCTTCCGCAGTGAGCACAAGTTTGCATCCCATTGCGGCTGGCCGTCGTTCTACACCGCCGCTGCGGGCGAGGCAGTGCGGCTGGTGGCAGATCGAAGTCTGCCTGGCCCACCACGAACAGAAGTCCGCTGCGCCAGTTGCGATTCTCATCTCGGCCACGTCTTTGCCGGCGAGGGCTACCAAACCCCCACCGATGAGCGTTGGTGCATCAACTCTGTGTCCCTGCAGTTCGTACCCGACTAGGACAAAAGGTCCGGCGCGCCAGTCCGTCGCTCCTGGAGTGCCCCGATACTCTCATCCTGTGGACGCACGCCGTGATCACGGGACGCCGCAGCTATTCGACGCCGCGGCCCAGGCCATGCTGACTATGCCCTGGCGCCCGGAGTTGAAGGTCGATCAGATCCCTGCGCCCCAAAAAATCGCCCCTTTTGCCGTCGCCATCAGCGCGGAGATCACCAGCAACGGTGAAGATTTGGGCACCGGACGGCTGGTGCTCCTCCATGATCCTGATGGCAGTCCTTCCTGGGACGGCGACTTTCGCTGCGTTAGCTTCTCCCGCGCTGACGTCGATCCGGAAATGGTGACCGATCCGCTGCTGAGCGAAGTGGGTTGGTCCTGGCTGCTGGAGGCGCTGGAGCGCAATCAGGCGGCCTATCGGGCGCCAAGTGGCACAGTCACCGCAGTGTCCAGTAAGTCCTTCGGCGGCATCGCTGAGGATCCAGCTAGAGCCGAGGTTGAAGTGCGCGCTTCTTGGACCCCGATCATCAACTCAGTCGAAGACGTCAACGCCCATCTGGTGGCCTGGTCGGAGTTGTTGTGTCTCGCCGCCGGGCTGCCCCCGCTGCCTGAGGGTGTGGTACCCATCACTCCGCGTCGTCCCGGGGCATGGCCGCGGTGACCGCCGAAGAGACCGAGTCAGTTCCCGCCGAAAAGACCGAGGCAGTGACCTACCCGATTCTGGCGGTACCGGCCGATGGCATACCGGAGGTTATTGAAACCCCGGAAGCGCTTGCTGACGCGCGCCGGGCGCTCGCTGCGGGTACTGGACCGCTCGCGGTCGATACCGAACGCGCTCAGGGCTACCGGTACACCGCCAAGGCCTACCTGCTTCAATTGCGGCGCGCTGGTGCCGGCACCCATCTGATTGATCCGACAGCCTTCGAAGGTGATCAACCCCGAGCTGACTTCGCTGAGTTTGCCGCCGAGCTGAGCGATGTCGATTGGATTCTGCACGCGGCCAGCCAGGATCTGCCCTGCCTGGCCGAGATCAAGTTCCTGCCCACCCAGCTGTTCGACAGCGAGCTGGCCGCCCGGCTGCTAAACCTGCCCCGGGTGAACCTCAGCGCGCTGATGGAGACTGCGGTGGGAGTCACCCTGCTCAAGGAGCACTCGGCTGCGGACTGGTCCAAGCGGCCAATTCCCCAAGACTGGTTGGCCTACGCAGCGCTGGACGTCGAACGCCTCACCGACCTGCGCGAATGGCTGATCGAGAAGCTCACCGCTGCCGCCAAGTTGGATTGGGCCTTAGAGGAGTTCGCCTACCTGGCCGAGCACGCCGCCGATCCGGTAGTACCGCGGACCGATCCTTGGCGACGCACCTCTGGGCTGCACGCCATTCACAACCCGGCCGCGCTGGCGGTGGTACGCGAGCTGTGGACGACCCGTGAGCAGATCGCCCGCGATCTGGATCGCTCTCCGGGACGGGTGCTAGCTGACCGAGCCATCACCGACCTGGCCACCTACATGGAGACCAGCAAGAAGACCCGGCTGACCCGCTCCGATCTGCGGATTGTGCGCGCCTTCGGCAACCGACTCACCGCTCGGTATGAGGCTGATTGGCTGGCCGCGCTGGACCGTGCCGCAGCCACCCCAAAGGCTGAGCTGCCTACCCGCCACCTCAGCCCCGACGGCCCGCCCCAGCCGCGCTCCTGGGAACGTCGATGGCCTAGCTCGTTTGAGCGTTTCTACCGAATCCGGCCAGCACTCACTGAGTTGGCCGAGGAGGTTGATCTTCCGGTGGAAAACCTGCTCTCACCGGATCACCTGCGTCGGTTGTTGTGGGACTCACCGGAGGAAACCGATGAGGCAACGATCGCCGCTCGGCTGATCGAACTCGGTGCCCGTAACTGGCAACGCCGACTGGTAGTGCCGGTTATCGCTCAGAACTGGTGAGCGGGCTACTGCCCTCATCAGCGGCGACCTGCTCGGTGGCGAACCTGGCCAACTCCTGAGCGGTCAAACCCAGCTGATCAAGTATTTCCGAACGGGTTGCGTGGGAGATGAACGCCGACGGCACGCCGAACTCGCGGAAGCGGCTGGTGATGCCAGCCAACCGAGCCTCTTGGGAGACCCGGGCCCCAAGCCCACCAACGATGCCGCCGTCTTCGACAGTGATCACCAATTCATGACTGGCGACCAGCGCGAGCAAATCGGCTGACACCGGGAGAGCCCAGACTGGATCGACCACGGTTGCGCCGATGCCCTGCTGGGACAGCCGCTGACCGACTTCGGCTGCCAGCCCACAAAACTGCCCGTACCCGATCACCAACACTTTGGGCTTGGCAGTCTCGAAAAGCACATCAACATCACCCTGGCGGCGCAATGCCGCAATCGGCTCGGGCAGGCTCTCCTTGGAGTACCGAATCACCGTCGGCGCATCGCTCACCGCAACCGAAAGCCGCAACGCCTCACCCAAGCGCTGCTCATCGCGGGGGGCACTCAACTGCAGACCGGGAACCAACCCAAGGAAGGACGAATCCCAGATTCCGTGATGACTGGCACCGTCCGGGCCCGTGATGCCGGCTCGGTCCAGTACGAAAGTGACGCCCATTTTGTGCATGCCGACGTCCATCAGCACCTGGTCGAAAGCCCGGTTCAGGAAAGTGGCGTACACCGCAACCACCGGGTGCAGCCCGCCAGAGGCCATGCCGGCAGCTGCGGTCACCGCATGCTGCTCGGCGATGCCAACGTCAAAAATCCGGTTCGGGAAAAGCCTGGCGAACCTGTCCAACCCGGTGGGATGCAGCATCGCGGCCGTGATCGCCACCACTCGATCGTTGGTGGCACCGATTCGGGCCATCTCCTCGCCAAAGGCGTCAGTCCAGGTGCGGCCACCGCAGACCAGCGGCTCGCCGGTGTCCTCATCGATGATGCCGACGGCGTGGAATCGGTCCTGCTCGTTCTGTTCGGCGGCCTTGAAACCCCGGCCTTTCTCGGTGATGCAGTGCACCAGCACTGGCCCGCCGTACCGCTTGGCCTGCTGTAGCGCCAGCTCGACAGCGTCGACGTCGTGGCCGTCGATCGGCCCGACATACTTCAGTCCCAGGTCGGAGAACATCCCCCGCGGCACCAGGACGTCCTTCACTCCGGTCTTTAGACCGTGCATCAACCCGTACACCATCTGGCCGATCACCGGAGCGGCCAACACCTTCTCCTTGATAAGTCGCAGCGCGCGTTCGTAGCGACGATCGGTACGGATCGCGGTGAGCTGTTGGCCCAATCCGGAAAGCTGGGTTGCCAGGCCGCCGACAGTGGGGGTGTAGGAGCGACCGTTGTCGTTGACCACGATCACCAGCCGTTCGTCTTCGCCCACCGCGATGTTGTTCAGTGCCTCCCAAGCCATGCCGCCGGTGAGCGCGCCATCGCCGATCACCGCGACCACCCAACGCTCTTCACCGCGCAACCGGAAGGCTTTCGCCATCCCGTCGGCCCACGACAGCGAGGTGGAGGCGTGGGAGTTTTCTACCCAGTCATGCTCAGACTCTGCGCGATTGGGGTAGCCCGAGAGCCCCCCGCGCTGCCGTAGCAGCGGGAAACCAGCTTGCCGACCGGTGAGGATCTTGTGGACGTAGCTCTGATGGCCGGTATCGAAGATCAAGGCGTCGCGAGGAGAGTCAAAAACCCGATGCAGGGCGATGGTGAGCTCTACCACGCCGAGGTTTGGACCGAGATGGCCGCCGGTGCGGCTGACATTCCGGATCAGGAACTTCCGAATCTCTGCGGCCAACGCTGGCAGCTCTCCTGCAGAGAGCTTCTTCAGGTCGGCGGGACCGGTGATCCTGTTAAGCAACGGCACCCAAGGAGTCTACGTCACAGCCGCGGACGAAACCGCACGCCGCGCAACGCGTCAGCGACCAGCCCCAGCTCGCGCCGCAGCCGCACCAACTTGGCCGCCTCGCTCGACCAGGCATCCACTGCGGCGCTCACCGCCTCTGGCGGTACCTCGGCTGCCAGGGCGGTACGCAGCACGGGTAGCCCGCACCCATTTGCTTCCAGGTGCCCCTCCACGTAGGCGATGGCGAAGCGGGCCAACACCACCGGGTGCCGCCGCAGCACCGGGTAGCCCCGGTAGTCAGGCGGGCAACAGTCGAAGAGGAAGGCCGCAGCGCTCTGTTCCCAAGCGTCGCTTCCGGGCGGACGGACCTGTTCTGGCCAGCCCGGCGGCATCCATGGCGGCTGATCTCGCACCGGTCTCCTATTCGCACACTAGTGCGAATATACCTCAGCCCCTCAGGTACCACCAGATCAGGGAGCCGATCGCGCCAGCCATCAGCACCACGATGATCGCCAGCTGAGCCCGCCGCAGGCGTGGGCCCCGCTGCCAGTCGGCGCTGAGCAGCGCGGCGACGGCCGGCAATAGCGGCGCTGCGGCCCACCACCACCACTGGTCGATGGCATCAAAGGCCACCCAACCACCGATGCCGGCCCACATCGAGGCCAGGAACCACCAATCCAGCTTCAGCTTCAGCGCAAATGGAATCAGGCTGATCAGGAAGCCAGCAACGCCAACCCAAATCGCCCAGCCCAACTTGCAGTCGGCCGCAGCGTCGTCCAGTGCCGAGCGGCACAGCACCACCGCGGCAGTTTGGTCGGCGATCAGGACCAGCACCCCAGCCGTGACGCCAGCCAACAGCGCGGCTAGGTAACCCCAAGCAACACGGGCCGAGACCGGAAGATCTCCGGCTTCGGCCCGCGCTAGGGCTACGGCCGCCTTGGCGCGCCGCTTGGACATCGAACTACTTGGCCAGGAGCGAACGCAGGACGTACTGCATGATGCCGCCGTGACGGTAGTAGTCAGCCTCACCGGGGGTATCGATCCGCAGCACGGCGTCGAAGACGATCGGCTCGCCGTCGCCGACGGCCTCCACCCGGACAGTCGCCGGGGTGGTGCCGTCGTTCAGCTCCGTGATGCCGGTTACCGAGAAGGTCTCGGTGCCGGTCAGACCGAGGCTGTCGGCGTTCTGGCCTTCGGGATACTGCAACGGCAGGACACCCATGCCGATCAGATTCGAGCGGTGAATGCGCTCGTAACTCTCGGCAATGACCACCTTGACGCCAAGCAGTGTGGTGCCCTTGGCCGCCCAGTCACGCGAGGAACCAGAGCCGTACTCCTTGCCCGCTAGCACCACCAGCGGCACGCCAGCCTTGGCGTAGTTCTCGGCCGCATCGTAGGCGTAAACGACCGGGCCGTCAGGCTGGGTGAAGTCGCGGGTGAAGCCACCCTCGGTGCCCGGCGCCACCTGGTTGCGAAGGCGAATGTTGGCGAAGGTACCGCGAATCATCACCTCGTGGTTGCCACGTCGACTGCCCAAGCTGTTGAAGTCGGGACGTGCAACCCCATGGCCCGTCAGGTACTGGCCTGCCGGCGTCTCGGGCTTGATCGAGCCAGCCGGCGAGATGTGGTCGGTGGTTACCGAATCGCCCAGCTTCATGAACACCCGAGCACCAGCGAAGTCGGTCACCGGCACCGGCGTGGCCGGCATACCGTCGAAGTACGGCGCGCGGCGAATATAGGTCGAAGCCGGATCCCAGTCGAACAAGTTGCCCTCAGGGGTCGGCAGGTTCTGCCAGAGGGCATCGCCAGCGAAGACATCGGCATACCGGGTGGCGAACATCTCCGGACTGATTGAGCTGGCCACGACCTGCTCAATTTCCTCGGTGCTGGGCCAGACATCGGCGAGGTAGACCGGGCCGTTGTCACCCTCACCCAGTGGCTCGTTGGCGAGATCGATGTCCATGGTGCCCGCCAGGGCGTAGGCGATTACCAGCGGCGGCGACGCGAGGTAGTTCATCTTCACGTCCGGGCTGATCCGGCCCTCGAAGTTGCGGTTGCCCGAAAGCACGGCGGTCACCGACAGGTTGTTGTCGTTGATGGCCTTGGAGACCTCAGGGATCAGCGGGCCGGTGTTACCGATGCAGGTGACACAGCCGTAGCCGACGGTCTCGAAACCGAGCGCGTCCAGGTGCTCCTGCAAGCCAGCCTTGGCGAAGTAGTCGGTGACCACCTGTGAGCCGGGGGCAACCGAGGTCTTGACCCAGGGCTTGGGCTTAAGGCCCAGTTCGTGGGCCTTTTTGGCTACCAGAGCAGCACCGAGCATCACCGATGGGTTGGAGGTATTGGTGCAGGAGGTGATTGAGGCCACCGTCACCGCGCCATTCTTGAGTTCGAAGCTGCGACCGTCGGCGAGCGTCACTGGAATCGAGGCGGCCACATCATCGGTGTAGCTGCCGATGATTTCGTTGTACTTGGCCTTGCTCTCGGCGAGCACGATGCGGTCCTGAGGACGCTTCGGTCCGGAAATGCTGGGCACCACGCTGGCTAGGTCGAGTTCAAGCTTCTCGGAGTAGCGCGGTTCGGCAGCGGGATCCAGCCACAGGCCTTGAGTCTTGGCGTAGGCCTCGACCAGGGAGATCTGATCCTCGGGGCGCCCGGTCATCCGCAGGTAATCCAGAGTCTTGCTGTCCACCGGGAACACCGCGATCGTCGAGCCGAACTCCGGCGACATGTTGGCGATGGTGGCGCGGTTGGCTAACGGGATCTCCCCGACGCCGGGTCCATAGAACTCCACAAACTTGCCGACCACTCCGTGCTTGCGCAGAATCTCGGTGATGGTGAGCACCAGGTCCGTCGCGGTCACGCCATCGTTGAGCTTCCCGGACAGCTTGAAGCCGACCACCCGCGGAATCAACATCGAAATGGGCTGACCGAGCATGGCCGCTTCGGCCTCGATACCGCCAACACCCCAACCCACGACCCCAAGGCCGTTGACCATGGTGGTGTGGGAGTCAGTGCCGACGCAGGTGTCCGGGTAGGCCTGTAGGACGCCGTCGACCTCGCGGGCGAAAGTCACCCGGGCCAGGTTCTCGATATTCACCTGGTGGACGATGCCGGTGCCCGGGGGCACCACCTTGAACTCGTCGAAAGCGGTCTGCGCCCAGCGCAGCAGCTTGTAGCGTTCCTCGTTGCGCTGGTACTCCACGCCGACGTTCAGCGCGAGCGCCTCGGGGGTGCCGAAGTACTCAGCGATGATCGAATGGTCGATGACCAGTTCGGCCGGGGCCAGCGGGTTGATTGAGGCCGGATCGCCACCAAGATCGGCGACGGCCTGGCGCATGGTGGCCAGGTCAACGACGCAAGCCACGCCAGTGAAGTCCTGCATGATCACTCGCGCCGGGGTGAACTGAATCTCCCGATTGGGCTCCGAGGCGGGATCCCAGGCGCCGAGGGCTGCGATGTCCCCTGCGGTGATGTTCGCGCCATCCTCAGCGCGAAGCAGGTTCTCCAACAGCACCTTGAGGCTGAACGGCAGGCTCGCCGACCCCTCGACGGCATCGATGCGGAAGATCTGGTAGCTCTGCTCCCCGACCTTCAGTTCGTCTGATGCACGGTAGCTGTCGATGCTCATTGGGCCTCCCGAAGCCTACGAAATATCTTGATATCGAGATATTAGCCAACTCGATCCCCGACAGGCTAGCTCGACTGGCGCCCGGGCGGCGAGCTTTGGCTGGGATTGTCCAAAGCACTCTTACCCACTCCCGGCCTCCGGGACCCAATGGTGTGTATGTCAGGCCATTTCCCGTTGCCAGAACGGGCTCAGGCCGGTTTCAAAATGGCCACGCACTCCACATGGTGGGTGAGCGGGAAAAGGTCGAAGGCGGTCACGCTGGCCACCTGGTAGCCACAGCTCGCGGCGATCCGCAGATCACGACCCAAAGCGGCCGGGTCACAGGCGATGTAGGCCACCGCTCGGGGATGGCGGGCCAGTAGCGCGGTCAGCACAGCGTCACCAGCACCCACCCTGGGCGGGTCCAGCACGGCCACGTCCAAAGTCAGCGGCAACCGGTCCACCAGCTTGGCCACATCGCCTTGAATGAACTCCCCCACTGGCACATTCTGGCGGGCCAACTCGGTAGCCCGGCGATCTCCCTCTATGCCCAGGACCTGACAGCCAGCCTCAGCCAGGAAACTCGCGAACAGCCCCGAACCGCAGTAGAGATCGGCCGCCCGCTCCCCCGCCGCTGGCTCCAGGCCAGCCAGTACGGCCGCTACCAGGGCCGCCGGCGCGCCACGATGGGCCTGCCAAAACCCAGTCGCCTCCACGGTGAACTCATGCCCCAACACTTCTTCGGTGACTGTCGAACCGACAACGTCGCCGCCAACTACCACCAGTCCAGACGCGGCCGCCACCGCGACCACCTCTGCTGGCGCGCGGTGGGCAACCTTTGGGTACGCGAGCTGCGGCACCGCAAGCAGGCAGCCCTGCGCAGGTAGCGGCACCACCTGGCGGGAGCGGTGCTCCATCAAACCCAGGCGGCCAGTTCCGTCGTGTTGGTAGCGCATCCGAGTACGCCAGCCGAAGGGGGCCGGAGCCACCTCAAGCACTTGGCCCTGAAAGTCGTAGTCGCCCAAATGGCCGAGTAGCTCGGCGACCACTTGCCGCTTCAACTCGCGAGTGTGCGCCAACTCGACATGCTGGAAGTCACACCCGCCGCAACTGCCCGCGATCGGACAAGGTGGCTCGACTCGATGCTCACTGGCGCGTTGAACCGACACCACTTCGCCGCGGGCGTATTTGCGGTTGGCCTCGGTCACCTCCACATCAGCCAGTTCACCGGTGAGGCCACCGCGAACGAACACCACCTGCCCGGAATACCGCGTCACGAAGTGGCCCCCGTGGGCCACCGGTCCGATCTCCACCGAGCGAAGGACCTGCCCTACCTCGAGGCTCACTCGCGTCGACCGGGTTCGTTGAAGTCGCCCACCCGCACCTGGCCGGTCCCTGGCCTACGCCAGGCGGCGGCGCTGTTTCGCTCGGCGCGGTCGAAGGCGTACTTCGAGGACGCCAGCTGGTAAGGCACCGATGTCACCATTACGCCCTGCATGAAGTTCAGCCGCGTCCGCACGATGAGTGCGGTCTGGTTGTGCAGCAGCTGTTCCCACCAGTGACCGACGATGTACTCAGGGATGTAGACGCACACCACATCGCGAGGATTGTCCGACCGGATGCCGCGCACGTAGTTGACGAACGGCCCGGTGACCTCCCGGTAGGGCGAAGAGATCACCTTCAGTGGCAGGTCCAGGCCTTGCTCATCCCACTTGGCCACGATCTCTTTGGTCTCGGCCTCGTCCACGGCCACCGTAACTGCCTCGATGCTGCTGGTACGGGTGGCCCGAGCGAAGTTGACCGCCCGCATCGTCGGCTTGTTCACCTCTTGCACCAGGATCACCGCCCGCACCCGACTCGGCAGCAGTCGTGCATCCATCGCCCCAACCGCAGTCTCGCGGGCGACCTTCTGGTAATGCGCCTTGATCGACCGCATCACCACGAAAAGCACCGCCATTGCCAACACCGCCTGGTAGGCGCCGTAGACGAACTTGGAGGCGAGCACGATGATCAGCACGATCCCAGTGCCGGCAAGCCCCACGGTGTTGATGACGCGCGCGCGCAGCATCCGGGCCCGATTCCGCGGATCGGTTTCGGTCTTCAGGTGCCGCGTCCAGTGCCGCGTCATGCCGAACTGGCTAATCGTGAACGACACGAACACGCCCACGACGTAGAGCTGGATCAGCGCGGTCACATTGGCGTTGAACGCCAGCACCAGGCCCACCGCGGCCATCGCCAACACGAAGATGCCGTTGGAGTAAGCCAGCCGGTCACCTCTGGTGTGCAACATCCGCGGCAGGAAGCCGTCCCGAGCAAGGATCGAGCCCAACACTGGGAAGCCGTTGAAGGCGGTGTTTGCGGCCAGGAACAAGATGATCATGGTGGCGGTGATCACGAAGAAGAAGCCGACCGGGAAGGTGTCGAAGATCGTGCGGGCCAGTTGGCCCATCACTGTCTCGTGCGCGACGTCGACCGGCACCCCGGAGTCCAGGAAGTGGGAGTGGCCGTCGGGGTCGATCAACTTCAACCCGGTGAGGTTGGCCAACAAGATGATGCCGCCGAACATGGTGATCGCGATGCCGCCCAGCATTGCCAAGGTGGTGGCAGCGTTGTGGCTCTTCGGTTCACGGAAGGCCGGCACGCCATTGGAGATCGCCTCAACTCCGGTCAACGCCGCACATCCGGAGGAGAACGCTCGGGCCAGCAATACCACCATCACCAGGCCAACGAATGGTTCATAGGCCGGTGAGCCGACCACCTCATAGCCAGCGGTCGGCGCCTGCAGGTTCTCACCAAGGCCGAGGATTCGAAACAGCCCCCAAGCTGTCATGCCCAGCACGCCGATTAGGAAGCCGTAGGTAGGAACCGCGAAGAATGAGCCCGATTCCCGAACGCCGCGCAGGTTCATCGCCATCAGCGCCAGAATCACCACCGCAGCCCAAAGGCCCTCATTGCCAGCCAGGAAAGGCATCATCGCCTTCGCGTTCTGGACTCCGGAAGACACTGACACCGCCACCGTGAGCACGTAGTCAACCAGCAGTGCGCTGGCCACCACCACGCCAGCGTTCGGGCCCAGATTCACCGTGGCCACTTCGTAGTCGCCGCCGCCGGACGGATAGGCGTGGACGGTCTGCCGATAGGACATCACCACCAACAGCATCACCACCGCCACCGCCAAGGCGATTTCCCAAGAGAAGGCGAAGCCAGCCATGCCCGCCAGGGAGAGGGTCAGCAGAATCTCGTCGGGAGCGTAGGCAACCGAGCTCAGCGCGTCGGAGGCGAAAACCGGCAAGGCGATCCGCTTGGGAAGCAGGGTCTCGCCAAGCTGGGTGCTCGCCAGCTTGCGACCCACCAACAACCGCTTGACGAAGTCTGTGGCGTTCACGTCTACGAACCCTATGCCAAAGCCAGCTTTGAAACCCCCTCGCCCAGAAGAGGGCCCAAAATGCAGCTGGAGCTCGTCCCCGGGCCCAGGTGCGGATTGATAGGGTCGAGCCAGGAACCTCGACCAACATTCTTGGAGGCAACGGCGATGCACATCGTCATCATGGGCTGCGGCCGAGTCGGTTCATCGCTCGCCCGAGCTCTTGAGCGCCGAGGCCATTCGGTCGCGGTCATCGACCTGGTCCAGGATTCTTTCCGCCGCCTCGGGCCCGAGTTCCAGGGCAAAACCGTCAAAGGTGTCGGTTTCGATCGCCAGGTGTTGGTCCGCGCCGGCATCGAGCGCGCCGACGGCTTTGCTGCTGTGTCCAGCGGTGACAACTCCAACATCCTGGCCGCTCGGGTGGTCCGCGAAACCTTTGAGGTCAACAACGTCGTGGCCCGCATCTACGACCAGGGCCGCGCCGAGGTGTACGAACGGCTGGGCATCCCCAGCGTCGCCACGGTGCGGTGGGCTGCCGATCAGGTGCTGCGCCGGCTGCTCCCCTCAGGCTCAGAGCCGCAATGGCGCGACCCTTCGGGAACCGTCCGCTTGATCGAGGTACACGTCGACCCCAGTTGGGTGGGCCGCAAGATTTCGGAAATGGAGGCCCATTCCCGTTCGCGCATTCCGTTCCTGATGCGCTTCGGCACCGGGATGGTGCCTGATGAGCGGACAGTCTTCCAGGACGGCGATCTCATCTACGCCGCCGTAACCAACGACCAGGTTGGCGACGTGGAGAACATCCTCGGCGCAGCACCACTAGAGCACTGAGAAGGGGCTGAGCAATGCGCGTAGCCATCGCCGGGGCCGGAAATGTCGGCCGCTCCATCGCCCGGGAGTTGATCGCCAACGGTCACGAGGTCCTGCTCATCGATCGTGATCCGAATGCCATCAAGCCCGAAAGCGTCCCAGAGGCCGAGTGGCTGTTGGCCGACGCCTGTGAGGTGAGCAGCCTGGAAGAAGCCGGCCTTGACACCTGTGATGTGGCTATCGCCTCTACCGGTGATGACAAGGCCAATCTGGTTCATTCGCTGCTGGCCAAGACCGAGTTCGCCGTACCAAGGACTGTTGGTCGAGTGAATCATCCGGCCAACGAGTGGATGTTCGACGACCTTTGGGGCGTCGATGTCGCCGTCTCCACGCCAAGGCTGATGTGCGCGCTGGTCGAAGAGGCGGTCACCGTTGGTGACCTGGTTCGGTTGTTCAGCTTCCGCGGCGGTCATAGCAATCTGGTTGAGATGACCCTGCCCGAGGAGTCACCACGCGTCGGCACCCGGGTCTCAGATCTGAATCTGCCCGGTGACTGTGTGCTCGTTGCCATCATCCGGGACGGGGTGGCCAGAGCGCCCGAACGAGACGCCGCGTTGGAAGCCGATGACGAACTGCTTTTCATCGCCGCGCCGAGCTATGAGCCAGAGCTCGCTCAGTATCTGATGCCGCGGGTGGTCCGGGACGCCTAGCGCTCCGGGTCAGCCAGCCACCAGTTCGTAGTGCGGGTTGTAGATCCGTCGCCCGCCATCGACGCAGGACACCCGTCCGTTCACGATGAGTTCGCGGCCAGCGACCACCCCGGGGATCTCCCGGCGACCCATCCAGATCAACGTGACCGAACCCGACCCATCGCTGAGTTCAGCCTCCAACCAGGGCATCCCGGCTCGCGGCTTGATGGTCAACACCGAGATCGTCCCGCGCAGCCGGGCCTGTTGCCGATCACATAGATCGCCGACCTTGTTCGCACCGGAGGACTCGGCTACCCGCTGACGCTCCTGCGATTCGAGCTCGGCATTTGAGGCGCCCCAACGCTTGAGCGCAGCCACAAACGGGTTGGCCTTGCTCATTAGGACGCCCCCTCCGGTAGCCGCATCGTGATGCGGTCGCCGGGAACCATTGGCTGGTTGCCGCGGCGCACCACCACATTGCGGAAGAACTCCACGAATGGGGCGGTCTTGTCCTGAGCAACGGTGTCCAAGGCAGCCTCACCGAGCAGGGTGCCGCGCAGTAACCACCGTGGGCCTTCGGCAAACCAGACCTTGGAAACGTGGAAGAGCTTCTCCCCCTTCGGGCCGCTTTGCGGCAGCACCCGGCGAAGTTCGGGGCCGAAGGCGCCAACGGCAACCTCCACCGTGCCATTAGCCTGCTCAGCTTCCGCGATCGCCTCTGCCCGCAGGTCTGCAGCCAACCCGCCGACCGCCGGGGCTGCGAACAGCACCAACTCCAGGCCTGATTCGGCCCAGACACCGGTGACGGCCAGCACCCGGCGGGACTCTTCGTCCACCTGAAGCTGGAGGTTGAGCCCGTCCCAGGGAGTGATGATCAGGGTCTCCAGATCGATTCGGGCCACCTCAGCGCCAAGGTCGACCTCGTCGTAGTCGAAAGGTCCGTCGGCGCGCCAGTCCTGGTCCTCGGTCTCCAGCGCCTGATCGACGTCCTCGGTGACCGAATCGGCTGAGTCCTCAGCTTCCTGATCGCTGAGGCTCTCGTCCTCGTCTGCGGGCACCTCAACAGGGCCGGCCCCAGCGTCCTCCACCAAGTCGGAGCGTCGCTTGCGTCCAAAAATCACTTCTCTACCTCGGTTCCGACCGCTTCCGCGGTCCAATCAGCAATTCCTCCGGTTGAGCCGTAGCCCCCGGCGCCACGCGCCGTCGGTGGTAGCTCAGTGAGTTCGACAAACTCGGCGCTCGCTACCTGCTGCACCACCAGCTGAGCGATCAGATCGCCCCGAGCCAATCTGATGGGGACAGCCGGATCGGTGTTCAGCAGACACACCTTGACTTCGCCACGGTAACCCGCGTCGATCGTGCCCGGCGCGTTGACGATGGTCAGACCACTGCGTGCGGCCAGTCCTGAGCGGGGGTGTACGAAGCCAGCCCAGCCAACTGGTAGGGCGATCGCAACCCCGGTTCCGACAACACATCGCTGCCCAGGGGCGAGTTCGCAATCCTCGCTGATGGCCAGGTCAGCACCCGCATCGCCCGGGTGGGCGTAGCGCGGCACCGGCAGGCCTGGATCCAGGCGCACCAGTCCGATTACCACCGGTTGGGGGTTCGTCGATCTCACCTGGGCAGTCTAGCTTCGCGCGCCCCGCCCTCAGCGTCGCTGCCCGACCCTAGGCATTGCCCGGGCCAGGCAGCCAGGGCATGATGCCAATAGGAGGCCAAGTGAACACTTCACAGAGACTGATCTGGAATATCTATGCCGGCATCGTCGGTGCCCTCACCACAGTTGCGGCCGCCAAACTGGTCAGCAAGGTCTGGGAGTTGACTACCGGGGACGAACCACCCCTACCCAACGATCCCGAGGTTCCGCTTCGCCGCGCCATCACCTGGGCGGTGGCCAGCGGACTGGGCGTCGGCCTTGCCCAACTGCTGATGAACCGCTTCGCGGCCAATCAGTGGACCCGAATAATGGGCACGCCAGCGCCTGGCTTCGGCAATGCCGGTCGAAGTCGGTAAAACCCCGTCGGCCTTAGCCGGCGCAGTCGACGCAGTAGCTAACGCCGCCCTTGACGACGGCGACCTGGCTGCGGTGCTTCACCAGGAAGCAGGAGCCACAGGTAAATTCGTCGGCCTGCCGCGGCAGGACCCGGACGGTGAGTTCTTCATGCGAGAGATCTGCACCGGGCAGCTCAAAGGCTTCCGCGGCTTCGACCTCGTCCTCGTCCACCTTGCCCGAGTTCTTGTCGTTGCGACGGGTCTTCAACTCCTCGATCGAGTCTTCGCTTTCCTCGTCAGTCTTGCGAGGAGCGTCGTAGTCGGTTGCCATCGGCTGGTATTCCCTGTCGTAGTGCGTGGAGGTGTGCGGTAATGGTGCCAGCAATCTGTAGCGCTGGGTTACACCGCCCATATTCCCGAACCGCGGTGTCGGACGGCCACTTTGCGGCCAGCCGACGCGCTTAACGCGGAGCGGGTTGGTAGGTTACCTGCAAACAGCATCGGAAGTGACACCATGACTCACCGATCCGGCCCTGATCTAGGTCAGCCTTCGGTGCGCCCGGCGCCACAACCCATCCATCTGGAGATCGAAATGGAAAGCGCGCTCAGCCCACGAGAGATCCAGGCGCGCGTCCGAGCAGGTGACTCGATCGAAGAGGTAGCCCGCGTCGCAGGCATGTCGCTGGAGTGGATCGAACCCTTTGCCGTCCCCGTCCTGGCCGAACGTGAGTACGTTGCCCAACAAGCTCAGAACCATCAGGTGCGCCGCGGTGGGGAAACCATCGCCCACCGCACGCTGGGCCAAGTGGTTGCCGACCGGCTCGCCTCACGCCGCGTCAACACCGATGCCCTGGAATGGGATGCCTGGCGGCTTGAAGGGCGTCGCTGGCTGGTGCGTCTGGACTACGACTCCGGCAAGTCCCGCCGAGAGGCGCGGTTCGTCTACGACTCCAACGGCCGCTTCTCGGTTGCTGACAATGACGACGCTCGTTGGCTGCTCGGCCTCCATTCGGCCTCCCACGGCCCCCAACCCGGCCGCCGTCGCCGCGACGAAGAGGCTGAACCGACCGTCGACCTCAACGATGACCTCGCTCTGGTTCGGGTAGTGCAGCCCCGCGCCGAGGAGTTCCCCGATCCCAACGACACCGCACCGATGGATGAGACCGAGGGCGAGGTCGATGATGCCTACACCGAAGCTGAGCTGGCAGAGGTCGATGGCGTCTACGACATTCTGCCTAGTCATACCGGCGGGCTCGACGTGCTCTACGACATGCTCTCCAGCTTTGACGAGGATTCCGTCCAGATCTACGCCGGCCTGATTAGCGAGGATCTGCGTAACGGGAGCGGTCGCCCACCGGTGCTTGACGCGGCTCCCCCAGCAGTCCAGGACAGCGAACCGGACCCAAGTAGGTCGGCCTCAGCTCGCAAGGCGAACACGCCACCGGCGGCCGGGGCGAGTTCGGTGAAAGCTCCTCCGGAAAGCAAGGATGCGCAGCCGTCGCTGGAAGACGCCGCTGAAGAGGCTGCGGCGGAGAAGCCACGCACTCGCCGCAAGCGGGCCGAGGTGCCCAGCTGGGACGAAATTATGTTCGGCTCACCGAAGAACCGCTCCTAGGACTCACCAAAGGGCAGCGGCTCTGGGTTGAGAGTCACGGCGGCAACCTCAGCGGTGACTCGGCGCCGATGGTGGCGCCGACAGAGAACCTGGTAGGCAACCTCAGCGCTGTTGTCGATGTCGCCGACCACTACCTGGCTGCCTTCAGTCACCATCGCGCCATTGACCGTCCGCGCGTTGTGCGTGGCGGGCTCACCACACCAGCACCGCGGCCGCACCTGAAGCATCTCCATCCGATCACAAAGCTCGACCAGCCGACGCGAGGCTGGGAACAGCTGGGTACGGAAGTCCGTGAGGATGCCGAAACAGAAGACGTCGATCTGCAACTCGTCCACGATTCTGGCCAACTGATCGACGTGGGCGCTGTTGTAGAACTGGGCCTCATCGCACACGAGGAAGTCCACCCGGCGCCCGCCGGTCAGCTCGCTCACTACGTAGATCCAAAAATCGAACTCCGGCTTGACCTCGAGCGCCGGCCGACTCAGACCGATCCGCGAGGTGATGGTGGCGCCGCCGGAGCGATCCAGCATCGTGAACAGCCGCCCCTCCCGACCCGCCTCGGCTTCGGTGTATGCGACCTGCAGAGCCAGCGTCGACTTCCCACAGTCCATCGGACCGGTGAAGTAGGTCAGTTCAGCCATGCCGTCTATCTCCCGTTGTGATGCCCACGCGCAGCGCTGGGCCGATCAAGCGACCAACAGTGGAATGCCCATCTCGGCCGAGGTTAGCGAGCCGTGCATGCCGACCAGGCTGAGTTCACCAACCAGCTTCCGGCTGAGTATGGCACCGTCATCTGCCATTGCCACGATCACATCGCCGAAACGGTGCGCCAATCGGTTCGAGGTTTCGCCGAACCAGCCTTCAGCGACGGCTTCGGCCCTGGTGCGCACCCAGGCTCGCTCCCCCAGCCGGGCCCGCCACCGCGCCGCCACCTGCTCGCTGCAACCTGATTCGACCATCAGGTGCCGCAGCCGGCCCTCACCGGCAAAGGCGGTTACCTCAGTGAGCAGGCCGGGCTCGTCCTCAACCAGCACCCGCGCATCACCAGGGACGTCCACCATGCCGTGGTCAGCAGTGATCACCAGCCGCACCGACTCCGGCAGGGCCTCGCGCAGGCTTGCTGCCAGGGCGTCCACCTCGGCCAGCGCTGCCCGCCAGGCTGGCGAATCGATGCCGGCGCCGTGACCGGTGTGATCCAGCACCCGCTCGTAGCAGTAGCTCAGATTGCGGTTGCCGGCAGCCACCGCAGCGGTGGCAAGTTCAACTCGTCGGCGGTGATCGCGTTCGTCCTCCACCGGCCAGAACCGGGCGCCTCGCAAAGCCACGGTAGTCAGCCCACTGTCGGCGAATGCTGCGGGCGCGATGGTGCCGTTCTCGATCCCGGCCTTGTTGAGACGTTCAAAGAAGGTCAACTGCGGCTGGACGTCCAAGCCACTCAGATCAGCGGGCCAGCGCAACGCGTTGAGCACCTGCCCCTTCGGCGGATACCAGAAGGTGTAGCCCGCAATCCCGTGACCACCGGGGGCCAGACCGGTGCCGAGACTGGTGATGGACGTGGCAGTGGTGCTTGGTACCCCGCAGGTGATGGTGCGCTGCTCAAGACCGGTAAGGAAGGGCGCGAGCTCAGCGTGCTCGCCCAGTTGCTCAGCGCCGAGCCCGTCGACCAGCAACACCAGATAGCGCTCGGCCGCTGGCAGACCCAAGCGATCGCTGCCAGGCAGCCCCAAGTGGGCACCAAGGCTGGGCAGCAGATCAGCCAGCGTGTTTTGGCCGTAAGCCGGAATCTGCGGCGCCTTCATCGAGCCAGGCCAGTCACCTGCTGTAGCGCGGTGGCGAAGCTGAGTAGCTGTTGAACCTTGTCGGGGCCATCGGCTGCGGTGCTGATGCGTACGGTCAGGTCTTCGGCGGCGATCATGCCGCTCAGACCGTGGTCGGCCTCGCAATTCGGGTCCGGGCATTGGGTCGGTTCCAGGTCAATGCGGCGCATGGTCCCCCAAGCGATCGCCAACCAAGTCTCGGTGATATTGGCCTTGCGTGAGCCGTAGCGCTCGGCGTTGGTGACCACTTGACTCAGCGCCACCGAGGTGATCTTGCCCAGACCCACGGCCTCAGAGGTGGTCAAGGCCTGCGCGGGGACTCCTGGCTCACCGTTCTCATCGGTATGGCAGACCAGAAGTCGGGTCGGGGTGAGCACGAGGACGGTTAGATGCCGCTGGATCTCGTCCCGATTGAAGGTCGCCTCCTGATGCACCAGATGGGCAACCGGCTGTTCTGCGCCCAAACACATCGCGACAGTGTCAGCGATCAGTTCAGGGAAGTACCGGCAGGCCTGTATCTCGGCACCTAGATCGGCTGGCAGCCGTCGCGTACCTGTTGAGCTCACGCGCGACATCTTCCCACGCGTGCCAACTGGGGCCCAAAAGCCCTGCGCGCCACTAGGGTGGGGTGCCGTGAGTACCCGTCCGTTCTTCGCCGCGCGTTTGGAGGAGTTCATCGATCGGCGGATCGAAGCGCTGCTGCGAGCCATCGGTTGGCGAGAGCAGGTGATCAGCTACACCGGCTACGGCAGCACCTCGAGCATCCGGGTGCTCGGACGAGTGATTCTGGTGCCCAAGCGGGCGCGCACCGGCCTAGGTAAAGCCACCGAGGAAATGATCCGCCGTCGCGGCTTCCGCAACTTCTTCAGCACCGCCTGTGTGCGCGCGCAGTTCACCGTCCAGGTCGGCGAACTGCGGGTTTCTGGTATTACCGATCGCGGTGGCTACATCGACGAGCGCATCCGTGACCACAACCTGACCGCAGGCTGGCAACAGGTTGAGGTACGCAGCGCTGGCTCGGAGTCCACCCTCGCCGACGTGCAGGTTGTCGGCGACGACGTGACTTTCGGAGTGGTGTCAGACATCGACGACACGATCATCACCACCTTCCTGCCCCGGCCCATGATTGCCGCCTGGAACTCCTTCATCCGGGACGAGTCGGCCAGGCAGGCCATCCCCGGAATGGCGCGGATGTACAACTCACTGTTGGCTCGCCATCCCGAGACACCAGTGATCTACATCTCGACCGGTGCCTGGAACACCCATGCGTTCCTCTCCCGGTTCCTGAAGCGGCACGGCTTCCCCGTCGGGCCGATGCTGATGACCGACTGGGGCCCGACCAACACCGGCTGGTTCCGGTCCGGCTACGCCCACAAGGTTGAAGCCCTGCTGGAGTTGACTCGTGATTTCCCGGGCATCTCCTGGTTGCTGGTCGGCGACGACGGCCAACACGATCCGGCGATCTACGCCGACTTCGCCCGAGTAGCACCCGGCCATGTTCGAGCCATCGCCATTCGGCAGCTCACTGCAGCCGAGCAGGTGTTGGCCCATGGCAGCCCTGGGCTGATCGATCCAGACAACGCTGCAACCGGGATTCCGCTGGTCACCGCCCCCGATGGACGTGGCCTGCTGGCCGCCCTCAACGGCCTGTCCCAGCTCGACTGAAACCAACACCAAGAAAGGCCTGCGCACGCACGATGGTTGCCAAACCGCCTCCGGTTGAGGACGATTTCGCTGAGCGAATCGTCGATGTTGACGTCTCCTCCGAGATGGAAACCAGCTTCCTCGAGTACGCCTACTCGGTCATCTACTCTCGCGCCCTTCCTGATGCTCGCGACGGCCTCAAACCCGTCCAGCGCCGCATTCTCTACGGGATGGACCAGATGCGCATCCGCCCGGACGCCTCCCATGTGAAGTGCTCCCGGGTTGTCGGCCAGGTCATGGGCCTCTACCACCCCCACGGCGACTCGGCGATCTATGAGGCTTTGGTGCGCCTGGGGCAGACCTGGTCGATGCGACTACCGACTGTCGATGGCCACGGCAACTTCGGCTCGCTCGACTCTGGCCCCGCCGCGATGCGCTATACCGAGTGCCGGATGGCGCCGGCTGCGGTAGCCATGACCGCTGACATCGAATCCGACACAGTCGACTTCCGGCCAAACTACGACGGCAAAGAGTCCGAGCCGATCGTGCTGCCGGCAGCTTTCCCCAACCTGCTGGTCAACGGCAGCACCGGAATCGCCGTTGGTATGGCCACCAACATCCCGCCGCACAACCTGGTGGAAGTCGTCCACGCCCTGAAGCATCTGCTGAAGCACCCGGACGCCGACAGCGAAGAGCTGATGCGCTTCGTGCCCGGCCCGGACTTCCCCACCGGGGGCAAGATCATCGGCCTCGACGGCGTTCGCGACGCCTACCTGACCGGACGCGGCCAGTTCAAGGTGCGCTCCTCGGCCCGGATCGAACAGGTAAGCCCCCGTCGCAAGGGCATTGTGGTCACCGAACTTCCCTACCAGATCGGTCCCGAGCGGATCATCGAGCAGGTGAAGACCTTGGTCACCAACAAGAAGCTGACCGGGATCGCCGACATCAAAGACCTCACCGACCTCGCCAATGGCACCCGGCTGGTGATCGAGGTCAAAAACGGCATCAACCCCGAAGCCCTTCTGGAGGAATTGTTCCGCCTGACCAAGCTGGAGGATTCGTTCTCCTCCAACAACGTCGCGCTCGTCGATGGCCAGCCATCCACCCTCGGGTTACGGGCGATGCTGACGGTGTACCTGGATCACCGCCTGCAGGTGATCCGGCGCCGCTCGGCCTACCTGCTCGGCCGCGCCAAAGACCGCCTCCACCTGGTTGAGGGATTGCTGTTGGCGATTGTCGACATCGATGATGTCATCGCGATCATCCGATCCTCTGACGACGCCGCCCAGGCAAGGGTGCGCTTGATGGAAGCCTTCGAACTCAGCGAGACCCAAACCAACTACATCCTCGACATGCAGCTGCGCCGACTGACCAAGTTCAGCCGGATCGACCTGGAGGCCGAACGCGACAAGCTCTGGCAGACCATCTCCGACCTGCAGGCGATCCTGGATTCTGATGAGCGGCTTCGGGAGGTGACCGCGACCGAACTCGACGAAGTGGCCCGTACCCACGGCACGCCTCGCCGTACCGTGCTGTTGGCCTCGGCAGGTAATCAGGTGACCGCAGCCAAGACCGCGGCCGCCCTCGAGATTGCCGACGACCCCTGCTGGTTGATGCTCTCCTCTGCCGGTCTGCTCGCGCGCACCGATAATGACGATCCGCTGCCCAGTTCCGGGCCACGGGCCGTCCACGATGTGATCGTCTCTGCGGTGCGCACCACTGCTCGCGGCGACTTCTGCGCCTTCACCAACACCGGACGGCTACTGCGCGGGCATGCCATCGAGGTGCCCTCGGTTCCAGTAACCGCATCGGCCCCCAATCTGCAAGGCGGATCACCGGCCAGCGAACTGCTCCCCTTGGAGCCTGGCGAACGAATTCTCGGGTTGGGCACCTTGAGCGGGTCCACCTTCGGCTGGGCCTTGGGCACCAAACGCGGTGTGGTGAAGCGGGTTAATCCCGAGGTGCTGGCCAAGGATGCTTGGGAGATCATCCGTCTCGAGGACGGCGACGAGGTGGTCGGGGCCGTCGAGCTCACCCACGACCTGGTTTCGCTGGTATTCATCACCAGCGATGCCCAGCTGCTCCACTTCCCGGCCGCCGGGGTGCGCCCGCAAGGTCGCTCCGGTGGCGGCATGGCCGGGGTGAAGCTGGCCGGGCAGGCGCAGGTGCTGTTCTTCGGCGCTACCCCAACGGCAGACTCCAGTGTGGTCACGGTCGCCGGCTCCTCAGCTGCGCTTCCCGGAACTGATGCTGGCAGCATCAAGCTGACGCCGTTGGCCGAGTACCCCACCAAGGGGCGGGCCACTGGTGGGGTCCGCTGCCAGCGTTTGTTGAAGGGCGAAGACGTGCTGCTGTTGGCCTGGGCTGGCCCCGACCCGGCGATTGCCGCGGCCGCCAGCGGTTCCCCGATCGAGTTGCCGCCACTGGACCCCCGGCGCGACGGCTCTGGAATCTCGATTGGTCAGCCGGTGGCAGCCGTCGGATCGCGCTACCACGCCTGAGGTTGCGGTCTGCGGCCCCGTCCGGTGCCAGTTAGGGTGATCGCATGCACGAAGGTTTCGACGATCTCCTAGCCGCCAACCTGCGCTACGCCAACTCTGCGCCACGCAACTTCGACGGCTACGCCCACGCTGGCGTTGCCGTGGTCACCTGCATGGACTCGCGCCTGCAGCCACTGGAAATGATTGGGCTGTTTCTCGGCGAGGCGAAGATCCTGCGCACGCCCGGCGGTCACGTCACCGCCGATGCTTTGGCTGGGTGCGCCTTGGCGGTGAACCTGCTCCAAGTGGATCGCGTGCTGATCATCGCTCACACTCGCTGTGCCATGGCCACCGCAGCCGAAGACGAGATCCGTCGCCAGGTCGGGGTGGCCGCTGGTGCCGACGCCTCGGCGTACACCTTCGATGCCGATCCCAACCAACTCGAGCGCCTGCGCGCTGATGTTGCCACGGTTGCCAGCCACGCTCTGATCAGCGGACGGGCCCAGGTGGGCGGGTTCCTCTACGACGTCGACACCGGCCTGCTACAGCAGATCTGCTGACTCCCCAGCTAGGCGTCGATGCGTTCAGCATCCAGGCTGTAGGCACCTTCGATGATGAAATCCTTGCGTGGGCCGACATCGTTGCCCATCAGCTTCTCGAACGTCGTCTCGGCGGCAGCAGCATCGTCCACGGTGATTCGGCGCAGGGTGCGATGCCGCGGATTCATCGTGGTGTCGGCCAACTGATCGGCGTCCATCTCTCCCAGCCCCTTGTAGCGCTGCGGCTCCTTGAACGCTTGCCCCCGCTTGGTCAACTCAGCCAGTTTGCGGCGGTATTCGGCCTCGTTGTAGGTGTAGATGTACTTCTCCTGGCCTTTCTTCGGGTTGATCAACTCGAACCGGTGCAGTGGCGGCACCGCGCTGTAGATCCGGCCTGCCTCCACCATCGGACGCATGTACTTGAAGAAGAGCGTGGCCAGCAGGGTGCGAATGTGGGCACCATCGGAGTCGGCATCGGCCATAAAGACGATCTTGGAGTAGCGGGCCGCGTCGAGATCGAAGGTGCGTCCAGAACCGGCCCCGACCACCTGAATGATTGAGGCGCACTCTGCGTTTTTCAACATGTCGCCAACTGAGGCCTTCTGCACATTCAGGATCTTCCCCCGGATCGGCAGCAGCGCCTGGAACTCCGAATTCCTGGCCAGTTTGGCGGTGCCCAGCGCCGAGTTGCCCTCCACAATGAACAGCTCCGTGCGATCAAGGTCGGTGCTGCGGCAGTCGGCGAGCTTGGCAGGCAGCGTGGAGGACTCCAAGGCGTTCTTGCGGCGTTGGGCGTCCTTGTGGGCGCGGGCTTGGACCCGGGTGCGGGAGGCCGCCACCACCTTCTCCATTAGCGCGCGGGCCTGGGTGCGGATGGCCGCCTTGTTTGAAGTGAGGAAGTCGCCGAGTTCGCGCTCGACCACCTTGGCAACCAGGCGCGTCACCGGCGGTGTGCCGAGCACCTCCTTGGTCTGACCCTCGAACTGCGGCTCAGCCAAGCGCACCGTGACCACGGCGGTGAGGCCTTCCATCACGTCGTCCTTGGTGACCTCCTCGTTCGCCTTCAGCAGCCGAGTGCCCTCAAGTCCGCGGCCAAAACCCCTGGTCAAGCCGCGCTCGAAGCCCGAGACGTGGGTGCCGCCCTTTGGCGTGGCGATGATGTTCACGAAGGAGGACACGTGGGTGTCGTAGGCACCGTTCCAGCGCAGGGCGATGTCGATGTCCAGTTCGCGCTCAACATCGGTGGGCGTCATCGCACCGTTGTCGTCAAGCATCGGCACGGTTTCGGTGAACGCGTCCGAGCCACGCAGCCGGATCACCTCGGTCACCGGGGTGCCGCTGGACAGGTAGTCGCAGAACTCGCTGATCCCGCCCTCGTGCTTGAACACCTCTTCGCTGACCTCATCGGTGCGCGCGTCGGTGACCGCCAGCTCCAAGCCGGGTACCAGGAAGCTGGTCTGCCGAGCCCGCCCCAGCAGTTGATTCAGCGAGAGCTCCGCGCCGGGCAGGAAAATCTGCCGATCCGGCCAATAGCGGATCCGGGTACCAGTGACGCCCTTGGCGACCTTGCCAACCTTGCGCAGCGCGTTACCGGGCTCGAAGGGAACCTCGGGGCCGTCTCCGTCGAAGACGCCGGGTACACCGCGCCGAAAGCTCATCGCATGAGTGAAGCCGTTGCGGTCGACCTCAACGTCCAGGCGGGCTGACAGCGCGTTCACCACCGAGGCGCCCACCCCGTGCAGGCCACCGGTGGCGTTGTAGGAGCCAGCGCCGAACTTGCCGCCGGCGTGCAGTTTGGTGAACACCACCTCAACCCCGGTGAGCTTGGTGCGTGGTTCGATGTCTACCGGAATGCCGCGGGCAACGTCGATCACGCTGATGGAGGCGTCGGGATTGAGCCGAACCACGATCCGATTGCCATAGCCGGCCAGCGCCTCGTCGACCGAGTTGTCGATGATCTCCCACAGGCAGTGCATCAAGCCGCGAGTGTCGGTGGACCCGATGTACATCGCCGGGCGCTTGCGGACGGCCTCCAGCCCCTCCAGCACCAGCAGGTGCCGCGCCTCGTAGTCTCTGCCCTCGCCAGCTTTAGTCGTGCTCACGTCCGGCAGATTATCTCGGCGACGTAACAGTTCTGCGTATTCCAGTGACGGTGTCGGGGCTTGTTGCCCGGACTTTGCCCATGGATGCCTACACTGAAGGTGGCCAGGGAACATCCGAGCAACCGCAGACGTTGTCACCCATGCCGAACACTCTTGTTGAGTGAGAAAGTGAGGAAGACCATGACCAGCACCTACGCCGAGCCCCTGACCTCAGCTGATCGTTGTGATCGCTGTGGCGCCCAGGCCTACCTGCGAGTAATCCTCACCTCCGGCGGCGAACTTCTTTTCTGCGGCCACCACGCCAACGAGCATTCCGCCAAGCTCAGCCAGGTCGCCCTGACCATCCAGGACGAGACGAACAAGCTGTCCTGACCACCGACTTTCACTGTGGGCCCCGGGGTAGCTTCCCCGGGGCCCACTGCTTTGGGCTGGGATACTGCTGGCGTGCAAACCATCGACGCCATCCACGGCGACCTCACCACTGAGCACGCCGATGCACTGGTAAACGCCGCCAACTCCACCCTGCTCGGCGGCGGTGGCGTCGATGGCGCCCTACACGCTGCCGCCGGCGGTGCACTATTGGCCGCCTGTCGCCAGGTTCGGGCCGAGCAATACCCCGCCGGACTACCGGTAGGCGAGGCGGTGGCGACCCCGGCCGGGTTGCTGCCCGCCAAGTGGGTCATCCACACCGTTGGCCCCAACCGGCACGCCGGACAAACCGATGAGGCCCTACTGGCCGTGGCCTACACCAACTCCCTTCAGGTGGCCGTCGAGCTGGGCGTAGGCACTATTGCGTTTCCGGCGATCGGGGCCGGGGTTTACGGCTGGTCAGCTGAGACTGCGGCCCGGGTCGCAGTCGCAGCGGTGGCCACCCATCCGCGCACCGGCATCGAACGGGTGCGCTTCGTGCTGTTCAACCAACCGCTCTATGACGCCTTCGCTGCCGAACTGAGCAGGCTGCGATGACCACCGCACTCCCCTATGGCTCTTGGCCATCGTCGATCCGACCCACCGATTTGAGCACGGCAGCGCTGCGCCTGTCCCCCGGGGTCGCCGATGGTGGTTTCGCCTACTGGGCTGAAGGCCACCCCGAACAAGGTGGACGGGTTGGGCTATGGCGGCGCGGCCCCGATGGCCGACCCACCGAACTGACCCCCCGGGCCTACGTGCGCACCGGGGTCAACGAGTACGGCGGCGGCGACTGGACCGCGGCCGGCGGCCTGGTGGCCTACTCCAACTGGCCCGACGGCGCGGTCTTCCTTATCGAAGGCGCGGCAGCCCCCCGGCAAATCGCGCCCGGCGGCGGTCTGCGATACGCCGCCCTGTCGCTGGATCCGTACCGTCGACTGCTGCTGGCCGTGCGCGAAGACCACCGCGGCGAGGCAGAGCCGACACAAGTCGTGGTCGCGCTTGACCTCGATTCAGCCAACGCCACTGGCGGCCGAATACTGGCCGCCGGCTGCGACTTCTACGCTCACCCCAGCCTGAGCAGCGATGGACGGTTGGCCTGGTGTGAATGGAACCACCCCGCGATGCCGTGGGACCAGGCCGCAATCGTCACCGCACCACTGGCCAACCCCGCTGAGCGCACGGCGGTGGCCGCAGCCGCCGGGGTCTCGGCGCTATATCCCGCCTGGGCGCCCGACGGTGCCCTGATTTTCCTCAGCGACGAAACCGGCTACTGGAACTTCTACCGCTGGTTGGCCGGCCACACCAGTGCGCTCAAGCCGGCCCCCTACGACTTCTGTGGCCCGCTCTGGGTGCTCACGCCGGTGCCGTACACGATCATCGATGCCGAGCGGATTGGTTGTTCCTGGCTCGCCGACGGCTTCGCCAAACTGGGCGTGCTCAGCTTCGATACCGGCGCAACATCCTTGACCGAAATTCCCAGTGCCGCTGTCACGGCAGAGGTAACTGGTGCTGGCCCGAACTGTCTGGCCCTGTTGGGCTACCCAGATCGTCCAGCCGAGCTGGTCGAACTCGACTGGGAGACCGGCGCAACCACCACCGTCCGGGCCACTAGCCGCCTTGAGGTGGCCCCTGAGGTGGTTTCCAGGGCTCAGGCACTCACCTGGGAGTCCCCGGACGGCCCGGTGCACGCTTGGTACTACCCGCCCACCAACGGCGCGCTCAGTGGGGCCAGTGGCGAGCTGCCACCGGTTCAGGTGTGGAGCCATGGCGGACCCACTGCTTTCTCCGGGCCGGAGTTTCGCCTGGCCGTCCAGTTCTGGACCTCGCGCGGCATCGGAATCCTGGACGTGAACTACTCCGGCTCCACCGGCTACGGACGGGCCTATCGGGACCGCCTGGTCGGCAACTGGGGCCTAAGCGATGTCCGCGATTGTGTCGCTGGCGCCCGTGCGCTGGTGGCTGGCGGACGGGCCGACCCTCAGCGGCTCAGCATCAGGGGCAGCTCTGCGGGCGGCTTCACCACCTTGGCTGCCCTGACCACCAGTGAAGTCTTCACCGCCGGGATCAGCCTCTATGGCATTGGTGACCTGGAGTCGCTGGCGACGGGCACGCACAAATTCGAGGCCCGCTACCTCGACCGACTGGTCGCGCCCTATCCACAGGAGCGCCAGGTCTACCTGGATCGCTCACCTATCGGCCACCTCGATCAACTCCGGTGCCCGATGCTGATCCTCCAAGGCGCCGACGACAAGGTGGTGCCACCGGGCCAAGCCAGGGACTTGGCCGCAGCGGTGGCCGCCAAAGGGCTATCAGTGCGCTTGCGGATCTTTGACGGCGAAGGACATGGCTTCCGCCAAGATGCGACCGTCATCGCCGTCGCCGAGGAATCATTGGCCTTCCTGGGTCGGGTCCACGGCTTCACGCCCGCCACCGAACCAGGCCTACCTCAGTACGGCGCGCTGCACGCGGACTAGGATCCGCTCATGTCTCGAAATGTGATGCGCCGCTGCGCTGCTGCCACCCTCGCATTTTTCGCCCTGACCACCGCTGGTTGCTCTGGCGCTTCAGGCACTCCGGCGGGGCTGCCGGACGACCAACGAGAGGCGCCCGCCCCCGAAGCCACCACGGGTGCGGGCCGACTGGTCGCCCGCACCGCCAACATGACCGTAACCATCACCGACCCTGCCAAGGCCGCCGCGGAGCTGCGCACTGTCGCGGCGAGCGTCGGAGGTTTCATCTCCACCGAAAGGATCGATACCAAACTGGTCGACGGCAAGTACGCGAAGCCGTCCACCGTCATCATTTCGGTGCCCAGCGAGAAGCTCGCCCAGGCGATGGATGCGACCGCTGGCGTCGGTGAGGTGACCTCTCGCGTGGTGACCGCCGAGGACGTCACCGGTCAAGTTGTTGACGTCGAAGCACGGATAAAGACCATGCGGGACTCGATTGCGCGGGTCCGAGCCCTCATGGATAAGGCGGGCACGATCACCGAAATCGCGGCGGTCGAAAGGGAAATCACCTCGCGCCAAACCGAGCTCGAAGCCTTGTTGGCCCAACAGAAGCTGCTGGCGAATCGCGTCGCCATGGCTCCCCTTACGGTGACCTTGGAGCCGTTGTCGGTAACGGCGACCCCCAACCCATTCATCGAGGGGCTCACCAACGGCTGGACCGCGATGCTGGCGATGATCAGCATCCTGCTCACCGTGATCGGCGCGGTGATTCCGCTAGCAGTTCTGGTGGCTCTCGTCGTCCTACCGGTGATGTGGTGGCGGCGGGCTCGCCACCAGAAGCCCGCGAAGGTCTCCTCCCCGGACGCCGGTCCGGACCCCGTCCAGGACCAGCCAGGCGAAGGGCCAGTAGACCCCACCACCTGAGGACGCGGCCAGGCAACCCAAGGCCGGATTGACCCCGACGCCGCTGGCTACCGCGACCTTGCTCAGTCGAGGTAGTCGCGCAGCACCTGGGAGCGCGACGGGTGCCGCAGCTTGCTCATGGTCTTGGACTCGATCTGGCGAATCCGCTCCCGCGTCACGCCGTAGACCTTGCCGATCTCGTCCAGAGTCTTTGGCTGACCGTCGGTGAGACCGAAGCGCATGCTGACCACGCCGGCCTCACGCTCGCTCAAGGTGTCGAGCACATCGTGCAGTTGCTCCTGAAGCAGGGTGAAGTTCACCGCTTCGGCCGGAACGACAGCTTCGGAGTCCTCGATCAGGTCGCCGAACTCGGAATCGCCATCTTCACCCAGCGGGGTGTGCAGGGAGATCGGCTCGCGGCCGTACTTCTGCACTTCGACGACCTTTTCGGGGGTCATGTCGAGTTCCTTGGCCAGTTCCTCCGGCGTTGGTTCGCGACCCAGATCCTGCAGCATCTGCCGCTGGACGCGAGCCAGCTTGTTGATGACCTCAACCATGTGCACCGGAATGCGGATGGTGCGGGCCTGGTCGGCCATCGCCCGCGTGATTGCCTGCTTGATCCACCAGGTCGCATACGTCGAGAACTTGTAGCCCTTGGTGTAGTCGAACTTCTCCACGGCGCGGATCAGGCCGAGGTTGCCTTCCTGAATCAGATCCAAGAAGAGCATGCCGCGCCCGGTGTAGCGCTTAGCCAGGGAGACCACCAGTCGAAGGTTGGCTTCCAGCAGGTGGTTCTTGGCGCGGCGTCCATCCTCGGAGATCCAGTCGAGATCATCCACGTCGGGGGCGGCATTGCCCTCGTTGAGGGTTTCCTCGGCGAACAGGCCGGCTTCGATCCGCTTGGCGAGCTGGACTTCCTGCTCGGCGTTCAGCAGCGCGACCTTGCCGATCTGCTTGAGGTAGTCCTTGACCGGGTCAGCGGTCGCACCGGCAGCCATCACCTGTTGCTCGGGCTCGTCGGCATCATCGGTGTCGGAGAGGCTGAAGCCCTGGTCTTCGGTGATCTCTGCCTCGGTCTTGGCCGCCTCGGCTGGCTCGAAGGAGGAATCATCGACGTCGTCCAGGGTGCGCTTCTTGCCACCGACGGTCAGCACCACATCATCGCCGTCACGGATCACCTTGGTGTCCGGGGCGATAATCGCGGTTTCTAGCGTCACTGCTACGACTAGTTCCTCGGCTTCATCGCCATCGTCCAAGACGGTTTCGAGATCCTCTTCGACGACCTCTTCAACTAGTACGTCGTCGGCCGGATCAACATCAACGTCCGGGGTTACCGGCGAGGATTGCGCTTTGGTCGCCTTGGTTACCGGAGCAACCGGCTCCGCCGCCTTCTTGGCACGCCTCTTGGGGGCAGCCACCACCGGCTCGTCAGCGACAGGCGCAGCGGCAGCAGTTGAGCGTGGAGACACAGTCAGACCTCTCGACAAGAATCGTCACAGGGCATGCAACAGCCGGGAGCTGTCAATACCTTCGATCACTGTATTGTGCCACGGGTTCGCAAAACACCCAACCTGGACGCACCTCTAGAGTGGCCCTCATGTCACTCGCCCAGCCGCCGGTGCCGCCGCGCCGTCCGCAGCCGCGGACGCATCACGGGCACACCTTCCTTGATCCCTACGCCTGGATGCGCGACAAGACCGCAGCGGAGTTCCTTGATCTGTTGAATGCGGAAAATGCCTATGCCGAGGCCCTCACCGCCGACCAGGGCGGACTGCGGGCCGAGATCTTCGACGATATTTCGGTTCGTACGCGCCAAACCGACCTGAGCGTGCCCGAGTTCGTCCGTCACCCTGGCCTTGGCGACTACTGGTACTACGCCCGCACCACCGAGGGCCACGACTACCCCAGCTACCACCGCTGCCCCGCCAGCAGCCGAGATGAGCTGCCCGATCCAGATTCCGCCGCTCCGCTTCGGGAGGAGTTGCTGCTAGACGCACAACAGTTGGCAGCGGACACTGACTTCTTCGCCCTCGGGGCGTTCACCGTCCCGTTGAGCGGACGGCGCCTGGCCTACTCGATCGACACTGCCGGCGATGAGCGCTACCGGTTGCACTTCCTCGACCTCGTCACCGGTGAGCACCTGCCTGATCAAATCGACGGCATTTCAGCCGGCGGAGTGTGGGTCGGCGAAGAGCGGTTCTGTTACCTCACGGTGGACGACGCCTGGCGACCCGATCGCCTCTGGCTGCACACCCTTGGGCAGCCAGATGATCAGCTCCTGCTGACCGAATCCGACGAGCGGTTTTGGCTGGGCGTCGATGGGTCCCGCGACAGCCGTTGGGTGGTCGTCACCGCCAGCAGCAAGAACACCTCCCAGACCTGGCTGGCCGAGGTCGACGGCGACCCCGTCGGGTTGCGCAGCGTCGCCGAACGTCGCGAAGGAGTCGAGTACGACGTCGAGGTCGCCAGCGACCGGCTGTTCATCGTGCACAACGACGGTGCCGCCGATTTCGCCCTGGCCCAGGCGGAACTGACCGCGACCAGCCACGAACAGTGGCAGCCCATCTGGGCCGGCGAACCCGGAGTTCGGCTGCTCGGGGTGAGCGCCTACGACCGAGTGCTGGTGATCAGCGAGCGCCGTGACGGGCTGAACCAGGTGTCGCTGCGGCTACGTGATCCTGCCGGTGAGGTGGGTCCGGCCAAACCGATCGAGTTTGCCGAGCCCCTGTTCAGCGCTGAAGCCGACGACGGTGATGAGGCTGACACCGACCGCATCCGGCTGCACTATCAGTCGATGGTCACGCCAGGGCAGGTGCTGGAATACCGCCTCGATGACGGCTTGCGGAAGGTGCTTCGGTCGCGTCCGGTGCTCGATCACCCCACCTTCGGCCCCTACCGCAGCCAGGACTACGTCCAACGCCGCGATTGGGCACTGGCCGCCGACGGAACCAGAATCCCGATCTCCTTGGTCTATCGCGCCGACACTGCGCTGGACGGCACCGCAGGCTGCCTGCTCTATGGGTACGGCGCCTACGAAATCAGCCTGACGCCATCGTTCTCAATCGCCCGACTCAGCCTGCTTGATCGCGGCTACATCTACGCCACCGCCCACGTTCGCGGCGGCGGTGAGCTGGGCCGGGCGTGGTACGAAAGCGGACGGCTGGCCGAAAAGGACAACTCGTTCACCGACTTCGTCGCCTGTGCCCGCCATCTGGTCCAAGCCGGCTACACCCGGCCTGAGCGACTGGCTGCCGAAGGTGGCAGCGCTGGCGGACTGCTGGTTGGCGCGGCGATCAACCTTGCACCTGACGCCTTTGCTGCCGTCCATGCGGCAGTTCCCTTTGTTGACCCGCTCACCACCGTGCTCGATCCAGAGTTGCCGCTGACGGTCACCGAATGGGAGGAGTGGGGCGACCCGCTGCATGACTCGCAAGCCTATGAACGCATCCGCAGCTACTCCCCTTACGAGAACATTCAGCCCGGGCAACACCCAGCAATCCTGGTGACCACCAGCCTCAACGACACCAGGGTTGAGGTGACTGAGCCGGCCAAGTGGGTGGCCGAGTTGCGTCACACCACTGGCACCTCCCAGCCGGTGTTGATGAAGACCGAACTGGTGGCTGGCCACGGGGGCGCTTCCGGCCGTTACCAGACCTGGCGCGATGCCGCTTTTGAGCTCGCCTGGCTGATCACCCAGACCTCGCTGCCCGCCCAGACTCCGGGCAACTGACTTCGCTTTTCTGGGTGCGGACTGAGAGCCCGCTGAGGGCTGGCTGGTGGCAAGCGACCGAGGTAGCGATACGAGATCAGACCGTGGTCTGAGATTGGTCCACTCCCCTCGTCCCAAAGGCTGGTGAGCCGCGTCAGGGGCAGATTTGTGCACTGCGTTCACGTTGTACTTGGGCCAAGCGAAAAGGGAGTCAACGTGATTTCAACGGCACATCGGGTCCGCAGCACTGACGGCATCGACGGAAAAGACGCCGTCGGGCTTTACTTGGACGGCATCGCCAAAACCGCACTGCTCAATGCGGCCGAGGAAGTCGAGCTGGCCAGGAAGATCGAAGCCGGCCGCTATGCCCAGTCAATTCTCGACGGCACGCTCAGCCCCACCGACGAGGGCGAGCGCCACGTCAAAGCCGGCATCGATGAGCTCGAGCAGATCGCGGCCGAGGGAGACGCTGCCATGCAGCGCTTCATCACTGCGAATCTCCGCTTGGTGGTCTCAGTCGCCCGCAAGTACGGCCGGGCGCAGATGCCCCTGCTGGATCTGGTTCAGGAGGGCAACACCGGCCTGATCCGGGCCGTCGAAAAGTTCGACTACACCAAGGGGTTCAAGTTCTCCACCTATGGAACCTGGTGGGTTCGCCAGTCGATCTCCCGGGGCATCGCCCAGCAGGCCCGCATCGTACGGCTGCCGGTTCATGTAGCCGAGCAGGTCAATCAGGTCTCTGCGGTACGCCGGACGCTGGAACGCCGCCTCGGCCGCGAACCTGAGCTGGCCGAGATCGCCGCCGAGCTTGAGGTACCGGCCGCACAGATCGTCGATCTGCTCCGCCTTTCGCGTGACCACGTCAGCTTGGACGCGCCCGTTGAGGAGAACGGCGATACCGCCCTTGGCGATCTGCTCGCCCGGGAAACCGCACCCGGACCGGACGAAATGGTGCTCGACGCCCAGGATCGACTCCGACTGGAGGCGCTACTGGCCAGCCTCGATGACCGTTCGGCCGACGTCGTTCGGCGTCGCTACGGCCTGCTGGACGGGCGCCAGGCCAAGCTGGCCGACATCGCCGCCTTGTGGGGCATCACCGCTGAGCGCGTCCGCCAAATCGAGCGGCACGCCATCTCCAAGCTGCGTTCGGTTTCCGAAGCCGCCTGAGCAGCCCTAAGTCTTGCGGGCCCCGAGCCTTTCCGCGCAGCGGCTCGGGGCCCGCATTGCGTCGACTCAGGGTTGGTCGATTAGCCGGATCAGCCCCTCTTGGGCACAAGACGCAGCCAAGGTAGTGCCAGCGAACATCCGGCCGAAGCTGAAACCAAGGCCAGCTGATGCCGATGGCGATACCTGGTCGTAAAGCAGCCATTGGTCAGCACGGGCGGGCCGGTGAAACCACATCGAGTGATCAATCGAAGCCACCTGCATGCCGGGCCCACCGAACTCCACCGGGTGCGGAACGGTGCTGACACCCAACAATGTCAGGTCGCTGGCATAGGCCAGAACCGCTTGATGTAGCCGGGGATCATCAGGGAGATCGCTGGCGGCCCGCACCCACACCAACATGTCGGCATCCTTGCGCCCGGCCGCGCTCAAGCTGGAGGTGTCCCCGGCGAAGCGAACGTCCAGTACACCCCATTCGCGGCGCCACGCCTCGGCTTCGCGCCGCGACCTTGCCCCAAGCACCTCCGACAGGGGTGGGCACTCGTTGGGGGCTGCCACCTGTGCCGGCGGAAGATCGGAGTGCGTTAGGCCAGGCTCAGGGTCGTGAAATGAACTCACCATGGAAAAGATCTCACGGTCGCCCTGGGAGGCCACCACCCGCCGGGCCGAGAAGCTGCCGCCATCGCGGGTGACCTCAACCGAATAGGTGATCGGCACACCCGGATTGCCGCCCCGCAAGAAGTAGGCCCCCAAAGAGTGCGCTACCCGGCCTTCCTCGACGGTTCGGTAGGCGGCAGTGAGTGCTTGAGCCAATACCTGCCCGCCGAAGACCCGCTGAACGAACCGGCCCGGACTGTCGTCGTCCCGCCCGACGAAGACGTTCTGCTCAACCTGATCCAGGTCGAGTAGGCCGATCAACTCGGCTACCGACTCAGGCATCTGTTACCGCCGGAAGTCGTTCGGCGGATCCTGATCGGCCAGGAACTGCTCGACAGCCGCGCCGATCTCCTCTGCGGTGGGAACCGAGGCCCCCCCATTGGCCGCAAGCTGGTCGTACTGCTCCTCCAGCGCGGCCACCATTGCCGGAAACTCGGCATCCTCGCCGGTCTCGGCCTCGATATTGGCCAGGTTCGTCTCGCTGGCCTGATGAAGCGGATCCATCGGAATGTCCAAACCGGCCGCGGCAGCGATCCGTCCCACCACCGCGGCAGTGGCCTGGGGGAAGTTCGATTGCGCCAGGTAGTGGGGCACGTGAGCTACAAAGCCCTGGGCCAACAAACCAGCCTGGCCGGAGCGATACTCAACCACGTGCGAGAAGGAGCCGGGCAACTGCACCCGATCGATCCACATCGGGTTTCCGGAGGCCAGAGCGGGATCGGTGGCGTGTGCAGTAACGAGGGTGGGTCGGGTGTGCGGCACCGCCATCGGAACCCCAGCGCAGGTGAGCAGCTGGGAAACCCCAAGCTGCCCAGCGAGCTGCAAAACGGCCGCAGCGGCCCGATTCCACTGGGAGTCAGGTTCGGGGCCAGTCAGCAGCAGGAATGGACGGCCATTGACATCCAGCAGTCGATGGACCAGCAGTGCGTAGTCGGTCAGGTCAGCCCAATGGTTGGTGTCGAACACCATCTGCGGGCGCCGCGACCGATAGTCGTGCAGCTGGTCGTGATCGAAGGTGGCCAGCACCTGATGCTCACAGGTGTCCAGCAGGTACCTCGCCGTGCTGTGGGTCACCGAACCAGCGTCGATATAGCCATCGAAGAGATGGATCAGCGCCGGGCGAGTGCCCAGCACGGAGGCGGCCACGTCGGGCTCGAGGTGGTAAAGCGAACTCGGATCCAGCACCGGGCCACTGTACCTCGCCCTCCAGCGTGCGGGCGGGAGGCCCCGGCTCAGTGCCGCGGCCCGTGCGGGGCTACTGGTTCGGCCGCCAACCCAACCAGCAATTCCACTAGCCGAGCCGCAGCGGGATTGGAGGCCACCGTGTTGCGAACCAACACCACGATCCGGCGATGCGGAGTCGGGTTCTGCGTCCGGACGAAGTCGACGTCGAAGGCTGACCAGGCCGCAGCCAGCTCTGGGATCAACGCGATGCCGACTCCGGCCGCGACGAAGGCCAGGCCTGTCACGTGGTCCTGGGCACGAGCCACGTACCTGGGAGTGAAACCGGCCTCGGCGCAGGCGCGGGCGGCCAACCCGGTGGCGATCTCGTCGCGAAAGTCGTACTGAACCCAATCGTCCTCGGCGAACTCGGCCAGGTCGATCGGTCCGCTGCCAACCAAGGGGTGATCTGAAGGCAGGGCCAGTAGGAAGTCGTCAGTGCACAACTCGATTCGCCGGTAACCGTCCGCCGTCATTGGTGAGGCATAGGGCAGCTCAGTGTGGATCTCAATGTCGGCCCGGCCGGCTTCTTCGGCGGCGTCGGTTTCGTTGATGGTCAGCTCTAGGGTCAAACCGGGAAACTCGTGGCGCAGCGTCCGCGCGATGGTAGGCATCCAGGTGTAGGCCGCCGAGGCGAAGGTCCGCAGTTCGAGCCGATCGGTGGCACCCTCCCGCAGATCGCGGGCCAGAGCAGCCAGCTTCGTGGCGGCATGCAGCACGTCACCGCTCGCGCTGGCCAAGTCGATCGCCGCAGCGGTCGGCACGATGCCGCGCCCGACTCGCTCCACCAGAGGAAAGCCGACCTCTCGTTCGAGGGTGTGCACATGTTGGCTGACTGTCGATGGGGTATAGCCCAGCCGGCGCGCCGTCTCATTCACCGAGCCACTAGCCACCACAGCGCGCAGGATGCGCAATCGGTTCAAATCGAGCATGGTTTCATTGTATGGCATTGCCGTATGATTATTCGGCAAAGTGCGCTTGTCCCGAATCGACAACTGCGAGACGCTGGTTGCATGTTGAGCTACTCAGTAACCGATCGGGACCGCGAACGTCTCGCGGAGGACCTCGACATTGCCCGGATGATCGAGCCCACCCCGATTCACCCCCGAAGGTTCGATCGACGGCATTGGTTCCGCAAGGCGATGACCGAGGGCGAATCCATTCGCACTCATCTCGCCAGCGTTTGAGCAGTGCCCCGCCGCGTCGTTCAGTTCACTTTCGACGCCCAACGGAGCACTACCCCACCGCTGAGCCGACGTCGGCCGCACCAGGACCGACTCAGCCCTGAGTTGAGTCGGGCGGGCGCGTCGGCCTCAGTGGGAATCACCAGCCCTTGCCGCAGCCATCGCCGTCCGCACCCGCTTAGCCGACACTGGCACAGCAGTACCGAGGGCTTGGGCGAACAGGCTCACCCGCAGTTCTTCCATCAGCCAGCCGACCTCGGCCACCGCTGGCGGAAGCGCCCCGGAGCCGAACCCAGCACATAGCTGGGCATATTCGTCTTCCAGCTCGCTGATCACCACCAATCCGGCGCTCTCCTGGCGCGCGTTGGTGCGGCTGCCCTCGATGCGACGCCTGATCGCCCGCAGGTAGGTCGGCAGCCGTCGCCAGGCTCCAGCGGGCGTGGCTGCGATGAATCCCGGATAGACCAAGCCACCAAGCTGTTCAGCGACGTCCTCGCCGGTGTCGGCGGGCAGCCCGTCCAACCGAGTGGTGATCTCCCCGGCCAGCGCCAACACCTCGCCGGCACCAGCCACCGCAGCCTGCATCGCCGGGGCAATTTCGGCTCTGACCGCATCAGTCAGCTTCGCGAACCCATCGGCATCGCGCACCTGCTGGGCTGACCCGAGCGCATCGATAGCTTCACCGGTCACCTTCAGCCGGGCGTCCGCCAACAGCGCGGGCACTGAGGCATAGGGCGAGGTCGCCAGAGCCATCTTGGTGGGGTTGGACATCCGGGCCACCACCGACCTGGTCGGGTCGACCGTGGTCAAGGTCACCAATCGTCGCAACCCGTTCCGGTGCTCGCGCACCGCGGCGCCCTGTTCGGCGAAGATCTGCACCCCAACCCGGTTCACCCGATCGACCAACGCCGGGAAGCCCGGCATTGGCTCGTCGATCCGTACCGGCAGGACGCCGAAAACCCACTCAGTGGCCCCGTCGTGAATCAGATGACTGGCCGCGGCATTCAGCGTCCGGCTCACCTTTGGGGCCAACCGCTCGGCGAGTTCGCCCAGATCGCGCCCAACGACTGGTGGCGCACCCTCGGCGTGCACGCGGAACCGCATCTGCAGGTGCTCAGGGATCGCCGCAGGCCGCCACTCCTGCGCTGGTACCTGCACCCCCGTCAAGGCGCTCACGCCGCGCCCCAGGGCCGTCCACAATGGTTCACCAGCCGGCCCAGGGTGCTCACTGAGCCACTCCAGCACTCGGCGGGCGGTATCCGGAGCTGGCACCAGTTGGGTGCGTAGCTGCTTGGGTAGGGCCCGGATCAGCTCAGTGGCAACTTCGCCGCGCAGACCAGGAACCTGCCAGGTGAAGTCGGCTGCCGAAAGCCGGGTCAGCGCGGCCAGCGGGACGTTCACCGTGACCCCGTCGTGGCCACTGCCCGGGTCGAAGGCGTAGTCGATGGCGAGTTCGCCGACGCTGGCCCGCCACCGCTCGGGATACTGCTCGTCGTCGGCACTAAGTTCGGCCGCCACCAGATCGTCCAAGGTGAGATCCAGCAGCCCCGGCTGATCGCTGCGAGCATCCCGCCACCAGCGGTCAAAGTGGGCGACGCTGACCACATCGGCCGGTATTCGGGAGTCATAGAAGGCTGCGATCGTCACGTCGTCTACCAACAGGTCACGGCGACGGTTTCGATCGGCAAGTTGCTCGGCTTCAGCCCGAACCGCCTCGTTGCGGGCCCAGAAGTGATGCCGGGTATGCCACTGGCCCTCCACCAAGGCCGAGGCGATGAACACTTCACGAGCAGTGACTGGGTCGATCTTGGCGTAGCTGACCAGCCGTTGGGCGATGATCGGGACCCCGAGCAGGCTGACCCGCTCGTAGGCGACGCACTGGCCACCGTTGGCCGACCAGTGCGGTTCGGAGTAGTGCCGCTTCAACAGGTGCCCACCGACCTGTTCGACCTGCTCGGCGGTGATCGGGGCCACCGTCCGGGCCCAAAGTCGGCTGGTTTCGACCAGTTCGACCGCCATCACCAACTCAGCCTTCGTGCGAGCCGCACTCGAGCCGGGATTGATCGCGAATCTTGCGCCGCGCGCGCCCAGGTACTCCGCCGGGCCTCGCCGACGGCCACGCTCGGGTTTGGCGACGCTGGCCGCATCCAACAGGCCGATGTGGGAGAGCAGGCCGGCCAGCACCGCCGTGTGCACCCGCTCAAAATCTGCGTCAACGTCGTTGCGCCGCAACTCGACCTCGGCGCAGGCGTCGCGCAGTTGGGCGTGCAGATCCTGCCATTCCCGCACCCGGAGGAAGTTCAGATACTCATCGCGGCACATCCTGCGGAAGGCGTTGCCCGAAAGGTTCTTGCGCTGGTCGCGCAGGTACCGCCACAGCCGCCACAGCGCCGCTACGTCAGACCCATCCGGGCTCGGCTCCGCAGCACCGTCCATTGGCGCCCAGAAGCGTCGATGGCTCGCGTCTGCGGCTGCCTCGGCGGCCGCCGGACGCTCACGAACATCGGGAATCGCAATCCCGGCCACGATGGGCAACACCTCGCGCAGACAACCCAGCTGACCGGCCTCCACCAGCATTCGGCCCAGACGTGGGTCGACGGGCAGGCGGGCGAGTTTGCGCCCCACCGCGGTGAGCCTCACCTGGGCATGCTTTGCTTTGCCGCCCCCGATGGCGCCAAGCTCGGTGAGCAGGCGCACGCCATCGCGCACCTGAGAGGCATCGGGTGGCTCGACGAAGGGGAATCCGGCAATGTCACCCAGCCCGGCGTCAGCCATCTGCAGAATCACCGAGGCGAGATTGGTGCGCAGGATCTCGGGCTGGGTGAACTCGTCGCGGGCGGCGAAGTCCTCTTCGCTGTAGAGCCGAATGCAGACCCCAGGACCCAGCCGCCCACACCGCCCGGCCCGCTGATTCGCTGAGGCCTGGGAGATCGGCTCGATCGGCAGCCGCTGCACTTTGGTGCGGGCGGAGTAGCGCGAGATGCGGGCAAAGCCGGGGTCGATCACGTACCGAACCCCCGGCACCGTTAGCGACGTTTCGGCCACGTTGGTGGCCAGCACCACCCGCCGACCGGTGTGCGGTGAGAAGACTCGCTGCTGCTCAGCCATCGACAGCCGCGCATACAGCGGCACCACCTCGGTGAAACGCAAAGCGAGTGCGTTGATGGCTTCAGCAGTGTCCCGGATCTCGCGCTCGCCAGAACAGAACACCAAAATGTCGCCGTCGAGATTTGTCGATAGTTCGTTGACGGCGTCACAGATCGCCTCAACCTGATCCCGATCGCGTTGCCCAGCGCCATCCACGACTGGCCGATAGCGAACTTCTACCGGGTAGGTGCGTCCAGATACCTCGATCACCGGGGCATCTTCGAAATGGGCGCTGAACCGAGAGGTGTCGATGGTTGCTGAGGTGATGATCACCTTCAGATCCGGGCGCTTGGGCAACAGCTGCTTCAGGTAGCCCAACAGGAAGTCGATATTCAGGCTGCGCTCGTGGGCCTCATCGATGATGATCGTGTCGTAGCGGCGCAGTTGACGGTCATGGGAGATTTCGGCCAACAAGATGCCGTCGGTCATCACTTTGACCTTGGTCTGAGCGCTTCGCTGGCCGGAGAACCGCACCTGGAAGCCGATCGTCTGGCCAAGTTGCTCGCCCAGCTCTGCAGCCATCCGCGCAGCCACACTGCGAGCGGCGAGCCGCCGCGGCTGGGTGTGCCCGATGCGTTTGCGTCCGGCCAGCAGACAGATTTTGGGCAGCTGAGTTGTCTTACCCGAACCGGTCTCCCCGGCCACCACCAACACCTGATGCACAGCGAGCGCGGC
Organism: Propionicimonas sp.; assembly: GCA_013791955.1. Lineage (GTDB taxonomy): Bacteria > Actinomycetota > Actinomycetes > Propionibacteriales > Propionibacteriaceae > Propionicimonas. The sequence continues at coordinate 924,070 of VMSW01000007.1, read as the reverse complement.
ACTGATCTGCTCGACGTGAGCGCTGATCGGCAGCGCCTCATCAAAGGCGAGCTGGGGCGGTTCAGTGGTCATAGCTGGCCCAGCTTAGGACCGTCCGCTCCCCCGGTCACGCCGAGGCGCCAACCGACCCGAGGCCAACGGCGCCCTACCGCGCCCCCAGCTCAGGAACCGTGGCTGTCGCGCGGGCGAATCACGCCGATCGGGCAGCGGCCGTGAGTGAGCACGCCCCGGATCAAGCCACCGACTGAGAACGTCGGGAAGGAAGCATGCACTTCGAGCATCAACAGATCCAGCTCGTCGGTGCGCGAAACCAGCACGTCCACCGGGCTGCCGTAAGACACCTCTAAGGTGACCTCGACTTCTGGGTAGTCCTCGGTGATTTCGGAGACCATCTCGGCCATCCGGGCCCGAGTGACCTCAACGGCAGCGTCCTGCTGCTCCTGAGTGGGTTGTCCACCACTGAACCAACGGCCCTGCGGCGCTCGGAAGATGCTGATCACCACCACCCGTCCACCGAACTGAGTGCACTCCTGCAGCGCCCACTCCAGCGCCACCGCGCCACGAGCGGAGGTATCGACCGCTACCCCGATCACACCGATTCGGCCGTCGTGCAGAGTGTCGGCCGCCGACACCACGATCACCGGGCAGTGGGCAGCACCAACAACACCGACCGAGGTGGAGCCGACGAACAACCGCTCCCCCGGTTCGGTGGCCCGACGCCCGACCACAACCAGCGAAGCCTGATGGCTCATCCGGGTCAGGGCCGCCGCCGGGTTACCCAGAACCACCTCGGTGCGCACCCGCTGCCGGGGCAGACCAGCGGCAACGGCGTCCTCGACGCCGCGAGCCACCATCTCCGCAGCGTTGAGCTTGATCTCCTCGGGGTCGAAAACCACTCCCCAGGCGCTGTTCAACACCGTGTCGTCAACAGCGTGGACGACCACCAGTTCGGCTTCGCGTGCCTGCGCCTCTTTGATTCCGAGTTCAAGGGCACGAAAGGCGTCATCAGAGCCGTCGAAACCGACTAGGACTCTAGGTTGACCTTGATAGGGCTTCAGCATCCCGCACCTCCAGTGGTTGCAGAGACCGCGCGTCCAGAGTAGTTGGTGGGTTCGATCACCACAGTGAGCGGGTGGTCTCCGGGTGCCCACGGTTCGGGCAGATTCAAACCATCGGGGGGCTCGTCGAGATAGCCGCGGGCCTGCCCCTGCACCAGCACACTCCAGCCGGTCGCGGTGTCTTCATCGACGTCATCGATCTCAAAGCTGACCTCAACCGAGGCCACCAGCTCACCCATGATCGAGTCCGGGCGCGTCCGGAACGCGATCAACTCCCCGGTCATCGTGTAGGTGACCGGGAGGATCTGTTGCCCCTGTGCTGACCGCCAGCCGACCCGTCCAACTCCGCGGGCACGCAGCAACTGGCGACATTCGTCACCAGAGAGTCGGGTGAAGTGGCCGTCGTAATCCATCGCGGCCGAAATGTTACCGTTCAGCGGCCCCAAATGGGGGTTTGTGCCAGTTCCAGGCCTAAAACTGCGGCGTGGCGAACTCAACGAAGCCAGGTTGACGCGGCAATGATCACCGGCACTGAGGCCAGCGTAGAGATGAAGATCGCGTCGCGAGCCAACCGGTATCCCACTCGATACCGACCCGCAATCACGAAGATGTTCTGCGCGGTCGGCAGCGCCGCAATCACCGTGACGGCAAGCACCTGCTCAATCGGCAGCCTGAACACCCAAGTGGCCAGCCCAAAGGCAATGGCTGGATGGAGCAAGACCTTTCCGGCAGTGACCAGCAGCAGTTCGCGGGCATGCGGACCGCGCCCCGGCAACGGATCCAACCGCAGCGACACGCCAAAGGCGATCAGCATCGCTGGCACCGCAACCGCCCCCAACATCGAGGCCGGCGCCCACAACAACTCGGGGACCACGATCCCCGCAGCATTCACCACCAGCCCGGCCAAGGTGCCAACAGTGAGCGGGTTGCGCAGTGGCAGCGTGGCATAGCGCGCCCAGCTGAGCCGCTCGCCAGTGCCACGGGCCGCGGCAACGTCCAGCAGGGCCAGAGCCGCGGGTTGCAGGATGCCAATCTGAATCAGCAGAATCGGCGCCATCCAGGTCATGTCCCCGAGCACATAGGCCGCCACCGGCAACCCGAGGTTTCCAGCATTGGTGTAGCTCGAGCACAGCGTCCCGATCACCCGGTCAGCCAGGCGCCCCGGGCCCAGGAAGACCCTCGCCACGATCAGGTAGCTGATTACCATCGCCAGGATTGCCAGGCCTGAGACGACCAGGGTGCTGCTGAACAAATGCTTCAGATCCGCGCGAGCCACCAAAGTGAACAGCAGTACCGGCGAGGCGACGGTGAAGGCCAGCCGGGAAAGCACTCGACGGGCGTTGTCGTCCAGGATGCGCAGATGCGCAGCGAGCCAACCGGCGCCGATCACCGTCCAGATGGTGAAGTACCCATTCAACGCTGCCTGCACCTGGCCAGCCTAAGCCGCCTCAGGTGCTGATCACGTCCCGGTCCCAGCGCGGCAGCACCTAGAATCGCGCCGTGCAACAACGCAACCACCTGGTAGACCTTGCCCGGGTGGCCTCCATGCTCATCGTGATCATCTTTCACACCCTGCTTTGGCAGGTGCTGATGGTGAACGGCCAGATTCAGGTGGTGCCGTGGGCGCCGGGACCGATCTGGTGGGCAATCAGCTGGATCTGCACGATCATCCCGATCTTCTTCGTCGCGGCCGGCTACGCCAACGCCGTGGTCGTGGACAAGTGGCGTGAATCAGGGTGGCGATACGCCCGCTTCCTGACCATCCGAGGCAGCCGGCTGCTCGGCCCGATGACGCTGTACGTGGTCGTGTTCGCCATCATCGGCTCAGTGGCGGCCTGGTTTGGATTGCCAGCTCAAGCCTCAGCCCTCAGCCGCCAGTTCGCCCAGCTGTTGTGGTTCGCGGTGGTCTATCTACTGCTGCTCGCGGCGGCGCCCTTCACCGTTTGGCTCCACGACCGTTTCGGCGGCTGGGTGATGCTGCCGCTGCTGATCGCCCTGATCGCAGTGGACGTGGCCGTCCGGCTCACCGGGAACCTGGAGCTGCAATGGCTCAACCTCGCCTTCGTCTGGCCACTGGCCCACCAATGGGGCATCGCATACCACCGCGGCTGGTTCCGCGGCTGGCGCACAGCGACCGTGGTGGGGGTATTCGCGCTGGCGGCCCTGCTAATCGCGGCGCTGGTCGGTTGGCTGCACTACCCCCAGGCCGCTGTCGCGTGGGCCGATGTGCCGGTGGCCAACCTGCTACCACCAACGCTGGTGATTACGCTGCTGGGCCTGTGCCAGACGGCAGTGTTGGCACTGTTGGAGAAGCGCCGGGTGGCTGATCGGCTGAGCCGCCGGGTCGCGCGGGTGGTGCAACTGGCCAACGCCCTGCTGCTTTCGGTCTACCTGTGGCATGTGCCAGCGATCGTGGTCAGCGTGGGCATCGTGGCTGGACTAGCTGTGCTGTTCCCGTCCGCAGCCGCAGTTTTGCTCAATCCCCTGCTGCTGATCGCCCTGGTGTTGCTGATGGTCGTGCTCGGAGTGCCTCAACTCGCCCGAATCGAGGTGCGACTCATGCCCACTCCCGGACCAGGCGAACCAAGCCAACTGGGCGCCATCGGCGGGTTCGCCCTGTTCGCCGCCGGCACCTGGGCGATCTGGCAATCTGGAGCCCTGCTGCACCCCAGCGATCCCTCGGCGGGGTTGGCTCTGGCGCTCTTCCTGGCTGGCGCCGTGGTGCTGTGGCGAGCAACGGAGCGAACCTCCAGTTAGACTCCTGGATTGCCGGGCGGACTAGGAGGCTCAATGGACCCGACTAAGTGGGACGCCCCCTTCCCGATCATCGTTGCGGCGCTGTTCGTGATCGTGATGGCGCGGGCCAACGCCACCTTCTGGCTGGGACGCCTCGGCTCGGCGGGAATCCGTCACACCCGGTTGTCGAAGCTACTCAACTCACCCGGCTACGTCCGTGCGGCCGAGCGCATCGACATCTACGGCGCCCCCGTGGTGACCCTGTCGTTCCTCACCATCGGTTTCCAGACTCTGGCCAACCTCGCCGCTGGTGCCACCGGAATGAAGTTGCGCCACTATCTGCCAGCGGTAGCCATCGGCGGAGTGGTGTGGGCGCTGCTTTACGCCACTCTGGGCACGGTTGGGCTGGATCTGTTCGGCCGGCTCTACGCCTTTTCGCCAGCGCTGGCCATTGGCGGCTTCGCCCTCGCGTCCGCAGCCATCGCGTTCTATGTCGTTTGGCAGTTCCGGCGGCGCACCGGCACGCCTGAGACTCGGCAGCCTGAGCCCAATATCTCCACTCCGGCGCCGTAGGCTTAGGCCATGGCCGAAATCCGCAAATACGACCCCGCGGCTGGTAATGCGATCGCGCAAGCTCTTCGCGCAGCGATGGGCGAGCCCGTCCGTCCCAACGTTCCCGGCGAGCGCTCCGCGCCTCCGGCGCCTCAGCCAACCCAGACGGCCTCGGTGGTCAACTTCGCCGTCACCACCAATGTGGTCAGCGCGGCGGATGACGAGGACGCAGACCAGGACTGAGATTCAGCTAGCTAAGGCGTGCGGGCCGGGTGGGAAGCATCCCCACACCCGGCCCGCGCGCCTTAGATCCTCAGGTCAGCTGCAACCGCTGGTAGCGCCACAGCCTTCGCAGATGTAGCAGGAGCCCGAGCGGCGCATCTTGGTGCCACAGGTGAGACACAACGGCGCGTCCACACTCATGCCGGAAATCCGCTCCAGCACCTCGGCGGTGGAATGCGCCTCCATGGGCACCAGGGCTGGCTGATTCGGGCCGTCCTCATGCACCCGGACGTCATCTCCCTCGTCGTTCTTCAACGACTCGGACTCGATCATCTCCGCCTCATCCTCTTCGGAGATGTACTTGCCGGTCTCCACGTAGCGCGCCCGCTCGCCCGCAGTGTGAATGCCCAGCTCGGCCCGCTCATCGAAGGACAGGTAGTCCAGCGCTAGCCGCCGGAAGATGTAGTCCATGATCGATTGCGCCATCCGAATGTCGGGGTCATCGGTCATGCCAGCCGGCTCGAACTTCAGGTTGGTGAACTTCTGCACGTACTGCTCAAGTGGCACGCCGTATTGCAGACCGATCGAGACCGCAATCGAGAAGGCATCCATCACACCAGCCAGGGTTGAACCCTGCTTGCCGAGCTTGAGGAACAACTCGCCCAGGCCGCCCTCGTCGTACTGACCTGAGGTCATGTAACCCTCAGCGCCTGCCACCGAGAAGGAGGTAGTGCGGCTGATCCGAGACTTCGGCAGCCGGTTGCGGCGTGGCCGGTATTCGATCTTCACCGTCGGCTCAGCAGCTGTGGCAGCCTTTTCTTCGGGCTTCTTGCCGTCGCTTAGCGGCTGGCCAACCTTGCAGTTGTCACGGTAGACCGCCAGTGCCTTCAGGCCGAGTTTCCAGCCCTGCACGTAGACATCGGCGATGTCTTCCACCTCGGCGGTTTCGGGCAGATTCACCGTCTTGGAAATCGCGCCGGAGAGGAACGGTTGCACCGCGGCCATCATTCGCACATGACCCATCGGCTTGATGGCACGTTGGCCCATGGCGGTGTCGAACACGTCGTAGTGTTCGGTCTTCAGCGCTGGCGCATCGATCACGTGGCCGTGGTTGGCGATGAACTCGACGATCGCCTCGGCGGTCTCCTCGGCATAGCCGAGCCGGGTGAGCGCCCGCGGAATCGTCTGGTTGACGATCTGCATCGAACCGCCACCAACCAGCTTCTTGAACTTCACCAGCGAGAAGTCCGGCTCGATGCCGGTGGTATCGCAATCCATCATGAAGCCGATGGTTCCGGTCGGAGCCAACACCGAGGCCTGGGCGTTACGGAAGCCGTTCTTGGCGCCGAGGGAGACAACCTTGCTCCATTCGGCTCCAGCCGCGGTGAGCACCGGCGAGTCGAGGCCGTCGAAGGTACGGACGTCGTCGTTGGCAGCCTGGTGCTTGCGCATCACCCGCTGATGAGCGGCAGCGTTGCGGGCGTAGCCGGCGTACGGGCCAACGATGGCGGCCAACTCAGCCGAGCGCCGGTAGGAGGTAGCGGTCATCAGTGAGGTGATCGCCGCCGCCAACGCCCGTCCACCGTCGGAGTCGTAGCCACGCCCGACTGCCATCAACAGCGCACCGAGGTTGGCATAACCGATGCCCAGCTGGCGGAAGTCGCGAGTGGTCTGGGCGATGGGCTCGGTCGGGAAGTCGGCGAAGCAGATCGAGATGTCCATCGCGGTGATGATGATCTCGACCGCCTTGACGAACTGCTCCACGTCGAAGGTGTCGTCGGCGCGCAGGAATTTCATCAGGTTCAGGCTGGCCAGGTTGCAGGAGGAGTTGTCCAGGCTCATGTACTCGCTGCAGGGGTTGGACGCATTGATCCGGCCAGACTCCGGGTTGGTGTGCCAGGCGTTGATCGTGTCGTCGTACTGGATGCCGGGGTCGGCGCATTCCCACGCGGCGTGGCTGATCTTGCCGAACAACTCACGGGCATCGACAGTCTCAATCACCTCGCCGGTCCCTCGGGCCCGCAGCCCGAAAGGCGTGCCGTCTTCGACCGCGCGCATGAACTCGTCGCTCACTCGCACCGAGTTGTTGGCGTTCTGGTACTGGACGCTGACAATGTCGCGGCCACCAAGGTCCATGTCGAAGCCGGCGTCGCGCAGGGCGCGGATCTTGTCTTCTTCGCGCGCTTTGGTCTCAACAAACTCGTAGATATCTGGGTGGTCAACGTCCAGCACGACCATCTTGGCCGCGCGCCGAGTAGCTCCGCCGGACTTGATCGTGCCCGCGCTGGCATCGGCACCACGCATGAACGACACCGGTCCCGATGCCGTGCCACCCGAAGACAGCAACTCCTTGGACGACCGGATCCGCGAGAGGTTCAGGCCGGCCCCCGAGCCGCCCTTGAAGATGAAGCCCTCTTCCTTGTACCAGTTCAGGATCGAGTCCATCGAGTCGTCAACGCTGAGAATGAAGCAGGCACTCACCTGCTGCGGGCTGGTGGTGCCCACGTTGAACCAAACTGGGGAGTTGAAGCTGAAGTACTGATGCAGCAGCATCCAGGTTAGTTCGTGCTCGAAAACCTCGGCATCTTCGGGCGAAGCGAAGTAATCGTTGTCTTCACCAGCCTTGCGGTAGGTCTTCACCACCCGATCGATCAGCGTCTTCAGGCTCGACTCGCGAACCGGCGTGCCCAGCGCGCCCCGGAAGTATTTGGTGGTGACGATCGTGGAGGCATTCACGCTCCAGAAATCGGGGAACTCCACCCCGCGCTGCTCGAAAACCGTCTCACCGGTCTTCCAGTTGGTCTGCACCACATCGCGCAGATCCCAAGTGACCTGGTCATAGGGGTGCACACCGGACGTGGTGAAGACCCGGTCGATCTTCAAACCCGGAGCCTTGCGGCCACCGCGGGAGGTGGCCTTCACGGTCTCGGTCATGATGGAACTGCCTTTCGATTCTTGGGGGGCGATTGCTGGTTTACTGCTTGGTCAGGGCGGGCTGACGCAACGTCTCGATCTCTTCGGAGAAATCGTCTACCGAGTCAAACTTCTTGTACACGCTGGCGAAGCGCAGGTAGGCCACCGCGTCGAGTTCTCGCAGTGGGCCGAGAATCGTCACGCCGACTTCATCGGCGGGGATCTCGGCTTGTCCGGAGGCGCGCAGCACCTCTTCCACTTGCTGGCCCAACCTGGCCAGATCGGTTTCGGAGACTGGCCGGCCCTTGCAGGCCTTGGCGACACCGGTGATGACCTTCTCCCTGGAGAAGGGCTCCACCACGCCAGATCGCTTCACCACCACGAGCTGCATCTGCTCCAGCGTGGTGAACCGCCGTTCACAGGTAGGACATTGGCGCCGACGTCGGATGCTCTTGCCATCTTCGGCAACCCGGCTGTCAAGCACCCTCGTATCGGTGTGACGACAGAACGGGCAGTGCATCTTCGGACCTTCCTGCGGGCTGGCGGTGGGTGAAGCTGTGGAAAACATGTGGGCAACGACCACAATCTGTGGACGAAACACAAGCATGTAACTACTAGATCTAGAGGTTACGCAGCAAAGGGACCACTATGCAAGGCCAACTCGTTGGCGTGTCGCTCCGCACTACCTAATTGATCACCCTCCGCCGCTCAGCGAACCGAGCCAGCCACCACGCTCATAGAATCGGCGGCCCCTAGCGGGGCCTCGCTCACCGCGAGGAAGCTAGTAACGATTACAGCCACCCCAGTGACGAATAGCCCCACAAAAAGGGCCAAGACCACCGCGATGCCGCGATCAGTAAGTCGCCAGGCCGTCGCGTCGCCAGTTGGCAGTGCCACCACTGGCGGCAGCGGCGCCAACTGGACAGCCCTACCAGGGCGAAGCTCACGAACCACCGCCACTCGGTCTGCGGTCTGGGCTGGAGCGGAGAGACGGTCGGCAGCGGTGGCGGCGCGCGCCCGCCGAAGCAAAGCTCGGGCCGGAACTGTAAGTTCGTCAACCAGCACTGCGCTCATGGTCTCCACCTCTCTCGAACAACTGTTCGATACTCTATCGCTCGACTCCGACTTAATCGAACAGCTGTTCGCCTCGGCGTGTCGCGCTAAAAGAACCCTCCCAGGTGGCACTGACAGTTCCGCAGACACTGGATCGACAGCCGATCTGGCGACACGCTCGAACATATGTTTGATTCCCCGCGGGCGCGGCGCTAACTTGGCTACATGGCAACAAAGTCCGTTCCCCCGCCTCCGCGTCGGCCGGGTCGTCCCAGCAAAGAAGATGTGGCCGCCCAGCTCGGCACCAAGGTCAGCGAGCTGCCTGACGGTCCCGTCGATGCCGAGGGTCTGACCGCCCGGCAGCGACGCATTCTGGAAGTCATTCGCGACGCGTTGGCCGACCGCGGCTACCCGCCCAGCATCCGCGAGATCGCCGACCGAGTCGGGTTGGCGTCTTCCTCCTCGGCGGCCCACCAGCTGAAGGTGCTCCAAGCCAAGGGCTACCTTTTCCGCGATCCCCATCGCCCCCGTGCCCTCGAGGTGCGGCTGCCTGAGTCCATGGCCCCCGCACCGGTGGTGGCGGCCTCGGTTGAGCCCGACTTCCCGCCGCCGAAGGCGTCCTCGGTTGAAGTACCGGTGCTGGGACGGATCGCCGCCGGCGGGCCGATCCTGGCCGAGCAAGTGGTTGAAGACGTCTTCAGCTTGCCCAAGCAGCTCGTGGGTGAAGGCACTTTGTTCTTGCTGGAGGTCAAGGGCGATTCGATGATCGAGGCAGCAATCTGCGACGGCGACTACGTGGTTGTGCGCCAGCAGCCTGACGCGAGCAACGGCGATATCGTCGCTGCGCTCCTCGGCGAGGAAGCCACGGTGAAGACTTTCAAGCGCACTCCGGGTCAGGTTTGGCTATTGCCACACAACCCGGCCTACGAACCGATCGATGGCAACGAAGCTTCCATCCTTGGCAAGGTGGTCGCGGTCCTGAGGCGGGTCTGACCATCAGATTCGCTATCCGGGTTAAGCCAGGCGCCAGCCGCACCAAGGTCGGTGGACGCTATGGCGAGGACGCCCTGGTGGTGGCCGTCCAAGCACCGGCAGTAGATGGGCGCGCCACCGAAGGGGCTTTCAAGGCGCTGGCGAAGGCGTTCAAAGTGCCCGTGCGGGAATTGACACTGGTGTCGGGTACCACCAGTAGGTCCAAACTGGTTGAGATCACCGGCGATCATCATGATCGCCTCCAGGAGCTTCTCGACAGTTGAGGATTGCCAATGACCACGATCGTCGCTACCCACTTCTGCTCATTGGACGGCGTAGCCGAGATCGATGAAGCCTGGCACTTCCCCTACTTTGACCAAAACATGGGCGCCGGCGTTGCCGAAGACTACGCCGACGTCGACCTGCTACTACTTGGCCGCGTCACCTACGACAGCTTCGCTGGCGCTTGGCCGCAGCGTGAGGCTGATGGCGGCGAGGACGCAGCCTTCGCTGCTCAGCTGGGCGACCTACCCAAGATGGTCGCCACCCGGGGCGCGACCGATCTGGGCTGGCGCAATGTGACCTCGACCGCTGATCTATTGGCAACAGCACAGCAGTTGCATGAGCAGCCGGGAACAGCCAAGGTGCTGGTTCCCGGGTCGATCTCGGTAGTTCGCCAATTGCTGGCAGCCGGGGAGTTGGACGAGCTCCGCCTGTACGTCCATCCCGTACTGGCCGGTGCTGGGCAGCGCCTCTTCGCCGAACATTCCGGACTGCAACCACTCCGGCTGGATCGCTGCCAGGCGTACCCAACCGGCGTGGTGCGACTGATCTATAACAAGTCGGAGTTGCCGGGCCAGGCCTCCTACGAGGAAGCGGTGGCCCACGTCGCCGAGGCCGCGAACTAAGCGCTCTCCCCCAGCCGTCTCAAGGCTGCGATGGCCACTTCGCGATCAGTCGTCATCCAGAAGTCCGGCATGGACGCCTTCAGGAAGCTCCCGTAGCGGGCGGTGACCAGGCGGGGGTCCAGAACCGCGACCACTCCGCGATCCTCCATGGTCCGGATCAGCCGCCCCGCGCCCTGGGCCAGCAGCAGACCGGCGTGAGTCGCGGCCACCGCCATGAAGCCGTTGCCGCCAGCCTCGGCCACTGCCTGTTGCCGGGCCTGCATCAGCGGGTCGTCCGGTCTCGGGAAGGGAATCTTGTCGATGATCACCAACCGGCAGGTATCACCAGGCACGTCGATGCCCTGCCACAGCGACAAGGTGCCAAACAGTGAGGCCTCCGGGTCTTCAATGAACTCAGTGGTGAGGCGGGCCAGGTGCGCATCACCCTGGCACAGCACCAGCCGGTCGGGAAGTTGCTCCCGGCAATACCGGGCCGCGGCTTCGGCAGCCCGTTGGGAAGCGAACAAGCCCAAGGTGCGCCCCTCAGCGGCCCACAGCAGTTCAGCGATCTCGGCCAGCGTCTCAGGACTACTGCCCTCGCGGCTCGGCGGTGGCAGTTGGCGAGCGACGTACAGGATGCCTTGGGTCCCATAGTCGAATGGCGAGCCGACATCGACGGCCCGGTAGCCGCCATCGGCTGGTCCACCCAGCCCAAGAGAGTAGGCAAATGAGGTGAAGTCGCCGCCGATCTTGAGCGTCGCCGAAGTGAGCACCGTGGGATGGGCGTCGAAGATCTGGTTTCGCAGCAACCCAGCTACTGATAGCGGAGCGCAGTTGGCCTGCCGCCCGAACCGATCAGATTCGGAGACCCAGATCACGTCGAATTCGCCCAATTTGGCCATCCGCTCGGCGACGTCGAAGATTTCCTGCGCCGCGGCCTGGGCCTGGCGTCGCTCGGTCTCGTCATCGCTGCCGCCAGCCAGTCCGCTGATCGCGGCCCGAGCCGAATCTCGGACGGCCACGAATGCCGCGCGTACTTCGGCGTCGGGATCGGTGACGCGGCCCACTTCGCCGGCGTCAAGTCCGGTTTGCAGTGCATCGGCAGCATCAAGGAAGTCCAGCCCAGTGTCATCGCTCAACCAGGACAGGCATCGCTTGGCCACCCGCTCCACCGTGGACGGACTCAGCTCGACTGAGGCCGCACCGGTGACCCGCGAGACCAGCTCATGGGCCTCATCGATCACCAAGGCGTCGTACTCGGGCAGCGCGGTGCCACCATGCAGGGCATCGATTGCCAATAGGGCGTGATTGGTCACTACCAACTGGCTACCGCGGGCCAGCTGGCGGGATTTCTCCACCAGACAGGCGGCCCCTTGCGGGCAGCGTTGCACCCCGAGGCACTCCCGTACCGGCACCGAAACCTGCGCCCAGGCGGCCGGAGAGTGACCAGGGGCGTCATCGCGATCACCCAATGCCCCGGATTCGGCCTGCTCTTCAGCCCAACTGCGCAGCTGGAGCACCTCGGCACCCAAATCAGAGGTTTGGCCCGTCTCGGGCAGCAACGCGGCCTGCTCTTCGCCTTGACCGTCGCGCACCTTCAACAGGCACACGTAGTTGCTGCGGCCTTTCAGCACTGCGTGGCGCACCACAGCCCCGGTGACCTCCTCGCAAGCCGCCACCGCAGCTGGGATGTCCTTGCTGGCCAGCTGGGCCTGCAGGGCCAGAGTGGCGGTCGCAATCACCACCCGTGATTCCGGCTCGGCAACCAGCTTGGCCAGCGCCGGGGCCAAGTAGCCCAGCGATTTCCCGGTGCCGGTGCCGGCTTGCACGAGCACATGTTGGCCCGCCGCGAAGGTCTCCTCGACCTCGGCCGCCATCACCACCTGGCCTGGACGGCGGGCGCCCCCGATCCCAGCTACCGCAGTCGCCAGGATCTGCTCGGTCGCCTCAGTGCTGTCCGGCATCTTCGGCCTCGGCATAGCGGGCCAACTCGCCGGCCAAGTCGGCATTCACCCTGGCCACCACCAACGTGCCGGCTTCGGTGTGCTCGCTGCTGATGAACTCACCTGCTGAGTGGATCCGGTCGATCAGGTCCCCACGGGCGTACGGCACCAGGGCACGCACCTCCACGCCAGGACGCGGCAACCGCTCCTCAATCCTGACCAGCAACTCCGCGATGCCCTCACCAGTTCGTGCCGAGACCAGCATGGCTTCGGGAAAGCGGCCACGCAGGGCCAGCAACACATCAGCAGCGGCAGCGTCGATCTTGTTGATCACCAACTGCTCGGCGACTCCGGTCGCACCGATCTCGCCCAGCACCTTGCGCACCGCATCCACCTGGCCGAAGGGGTCGGGGTCGGAACCGTCCACCACATGCAGGAGCAGATCGGCAGCTACCGATTCCTCCAAAGTGGAGCGGAAAGCCTCCACCAGGTCATGGGGCAGGTGGCGAATGAAGCCGACCGTGTCAGTGAGGGTGTAGACCCGCCCGTCCGCGCCTTCGGTGCGTCGGGTGGTCGGGTCCAGCGTCGCGAATAGTGCATTCTCCACCAGCACCCCAGCACCAGTCAGCCGGTTCAGCAGAGAGCTCTTCCCGGCATTGGTGTACCCAACAATGGCCACGCTGGGCACCTGGTTTCGGTGTCGCTGGGCGCGCTTGGTCTGGCGCACCTCATCGAGCTCCCGCAGTCGCCGCCGCAGTATGGAGATCCGGGTCTTTATTCGACGCCGGTCAGTTTCGATCTTGGTCTCACCCGGCCCGCGTCCACCGATCCCGGCACCGGCGGCAGCCCGGCCACCGGCTTGGCGAGACAGGTTTCCACCCCAACCACGCAGCCGCTGGCGCAGATACTGCAGTTGGGCCAGCTCCACTTGGGCTTTGCCCTCAATGCTTTTGGCATGCTGGGCGAAGATATCCAGAATCAGCGAGGTGCGGTCGATCACCTTCACCCCGATCCGATCTTCCAAGTTGCGCAACTGGGCCGGTTCGAGTTCACCGTCGCAGATCACCGTGTCGGCACCAGTGGCGATCACCGCCTCGCGGACCTCGTCCACCTTGCCCCGGCCGACAAAGGTTGCCGGATCAGGGCTGTTGCGTCGCTGCACCAATCCTTCCAGCACCTCCGAGCCAGCGGTCTCGGCCAGCAGCTTCAGTTCGGCCATCGCAAAGTCGGCGTCTGCTTGAGTGCCGGACGTCCACACGCTGACCAGCACCACCCGCTCCAGTTGGAGGTCGCGGTATTCGACTTCGCTGATGTCGGCCAACTGGGTGGACATGCCCGCGACCCGGCGCAACGATCGCCGTTCGGCAAGTTCCAGCTGGTCGCCGTCCAGATCATCATCAGGGTCGTCGAGGTAGGGGTCGTCGTTCATTTCAACCATTCGGCTAGGCCGGATTCGCTGGCAAATAGCAGCGTCCGCGGGCGACGATTTCGGCCGGTCCAGTGAGAATCGCCTCGGCACCGCTGGAGTCCACTTCAAGCTCACCACCGGGCACCATCACGGCGCACCGGCCGCCCGGGGCAAATACTGAAGCCACCGCCACCACTCCGGTGCCACACGACTGGGTCTCCCCCACTCCCCGCTCATGGACGCGCAGACTCACTCGCTGAGGCCCCGCTGGCACCACGAACTCAACATTCACCCCATTGGGAAAGGCGGCAACCGGCGTCCAGGTGGGTTGTTTGGTCAGATCAAGGTCGGCCAGCGAGTCGGTTGGGTCAAGGCGCACCACGGCGTGGGGATTGCCCACGTCAACCGACTCAGCTAGCCAGCTGCGGCCACCCAACTCGATCTGAACCGGCCCGTCCGCTCGCACCTGGCCCATGGTCACCGCGATCCGACCATCACTGAGAAAATGACCGGTACGCAGTCCGGCCCGGGTGCCCACGGTCACCGGCCCGGTGGGATCGACCAGGTTCTCCTCGGCCAGAAAGCGCAGAAAGACCCGCAGCCCGTTACCGCACATCTCAGCGATCGAGCCGTCAGCATTGCGGTAGTCCATGAACCACAGCCCATCTGGCGATTCGTAGCCAGGCATCATGGCCGAATCGACTGCCCGCAGGATGCCGTCACCACCGATGCCGCCACGCCGGTCACACAGGAAAGCGACTTCTGCATCGGACAGTTCCATCAGGCCATCGCGGTCGAGGATGAGCACGAAATCATTGCGGGTGCCGTGACCCTTCGCGAACTCGATGCTGCGCATCTCATGCCTCCCTGACTTCAGCTTGAACCCTACCTCGCACCTGCGCGGCGAAACTCCGCGCCCCATCAGGCTCGGGCGGCAACCAGGTGATCCGCGGATCGCGGCGGAACCAGCCAAGCTGTTTACGGGCCAATCGTCGGGTGCCCTGCGCTGTGGACGCCTTCGCCTCCGCCGGGCTCAGTTCGCCGTCCAACATCGCCAGCACCTGCCGGTACCCGATCGCCCGCGAAGCCGTCCGCCCTTGGCGCAACCCCTGGGCCTCCAACTCCTGCACCTCGGCGACCAGCCCATCGGCCCACATCTGGTCCACCCGCGCGTTGATGCGCACGTCCAGCACTTCTCGGGGCACTTCCAACCCGAACTGAAGCACCCCGGCCAGGGCGTAGCGCCATTCGGGTAGCTCGGCGGTGAACGAGCCGGTGAGCTCCAGGGCCTCCAGTGCCCGGACGATCCGGCGGCCGTTGCCCGGAATCATTACTGCGGCGGTCGCGGCATCCACCGCCTTCAGGCGCTCGTACAGCGCCTGCGACCCGAGTTCCTCGAGGTCGGCCTCCAGGCGGGCCCGCAGCTGCGGGTCGGTGGCCGGGAAGCTGAACTCATCCACGATCGCATGGACGTACAGCGCCGAGCCTCCGGTGAGGATGGGTAGCACCTCTCGCCGCCGGCAGTCGGCGATGGCCGCCCTGGCCAGCTTTTGAAACTCCGCCACCGAGGCGGTCTGGGTCACCGGAAGAATGTCGATCAGATGATGCGGCACGCCTTCTCGTTCGGCGAGGGTGGGTTTGGCCGTGCCGATATCCATTCCCCGGTAGACCAACATCGAATCGGCGTTGATCACTTCGGCAGTGATGCCGATGCCGGCGAGTTCGTGGGCCAGTGCCACGGCCGCCGCGGTCTTGCCGCTGGCCGTCGGACCGTTGAGGGCCACCACTGGGAACTGAGTCATCTGAGACATTCTCCCCCGGCTGCCCTGCTGCGGCCCAATGGGCGCGGCTGAGGCTCAGCTTCGGTATCGAAGAATTGGGCAAGTCTTGCCATTCGAAGTACTGCCACAACCTGTGGGCTTGAGCCACAATGGTGGGGCAGCCGGGATCCCACCGGCTTACCCGGACAGAGAGGAGGTCGCATGGACATCGTCGAACAGATCAAAGACGCGGTGGACGGCCACGAAGCTGAGGTCAAGCAGGGCATCGACTTGGTTGGTGACTTGATTGATGGCCAGACCGGCGGCCAGTACTCCGCGCAGGTCGATCAGGCCCAGGACTTCCTCAAGGATCAACTGGGCGGCGAAGGCCAGTAGCAGATCGACTGATCTGGAAGCAGGTTAAGACCTGCACAAACGACGAACCCGAGGGGTCGGCTCAAATGCCGGCCCCTCGGCTCATTTTCTGGCCAGCTTCGGCAACCCCAGTCCGATCGTGGTCGGGCCCTGGGCGGACGCCCAGGCGTCCCCACCGCGGGTCCGGCGCAAGTCGGTGAGCGGCGCATCCGCGTTGAGATGGTGCGGTGCAGCGTAGGTGACCTCCACCAGCCCAATATCGCCGGGACGGGGCCTCGCTTCGGCCTCCTCGGGCACTCGCACGTGCACCAGTCGGTTGTCGCGCGCCCGGCCCGACATCCGTGCGGTGGCGCCGTCTTTGCGACCCTCCCCATCGGCGAACATCACCTCGACCTGCTGCCCAACCAGTTTGGAGTTCTCCGCCCAGCTGATCTCGCCGACCAGATCAACCAGCCGCTGGTAGCGCTCGGTGACGACCTTGGCTGGCACCTGATCAGGCATGGTCGCGGCGGGGGTACCTGGCCTAATCGAGTATTGGAAGGTGAAGGCCGCAGCGAAGCGAGCCGCGGCCACCACGTCCAGGGTGGACTGGAAGTCGGCTTCAGTTTCGCCAGGGAAGCCGACGATTACGTCGGTGGTGATGGCGGCATCCGGCATCGCAGCACGCACCCGGTCGAGGATGCCCAGGAACTTCTCCGAACGGTAGGAGCGCCGCATCGCCTTGAGGACCACGTCCGAGCCGGATTGCAGCGGCATGTGCAGGCTGGGCATCACGTTGGGGGTCTCGGCCATGGCGGCGATTACGTCGTCGCTGAACGCAGCCGGATGCGGAGAGGTGAAGCGCACCCGCTCCAATCCGTCGATCTCACCGCAGGATCGCAACAGCTTGGCGAAGGCCCCAGCGTCCCCAAATTCCACTCCGTAGGTGTTGACGTTCTGCCCCAACAGGGTAATTTCCTGGACGCCTTCGGAAACCAGTGCGCGAATCTCGGCCAGGATGTCGCCGGGGCGCCGGTCGGTCTCTTTGCCCCGCAGTGCCGGCACGATGCAGAAGGTGCAGGTGTTGTTGCAGCCGACGCTGATCGATACCCAAGCCGCGTAGGCAGAGTCGCGCCGGGTAGGCAGGGTGGAGGGGAAGCGTTCCAACGATTCCAGGATCTCCACCTGGGCGGCGTTGTTCACCCGCGATCGCTCCAGGAGTGCGGGCAAGGACCCCAAATTGTTGGTGCCGAAGACCACGTCCACCCAGGGCGCCTTGTCAACGACAATTTGGCGGTCCTTCTGCGCCATGCAGCCGCCGACCGCGATTTGCATCCCAGGATGACCCTGCTTTACCGGCGCCAGGTGGCCCAGATTGCCGTAGAGCCGGTTGTCGG
The DNA here is from genome assembly GCA_013791955.1 of Propionicimonas sp. Taxonomy (GTDB): domain Bacteria; phylum Actinomycetota; class Actinomycetes; order Propionibacteriales; family Propionibacteriaceae; genus Propionicimonas. The sequence goes on along the minus strand of VMSW01000007.1, from coordinate 906,815 downwards.
CGTTTTCCCGCACCGCGCAGGTATTGAACACCACCAGGTCGGCCTGATCGGCTACGGCTGCCTGCCGATAGCCGGCCTCAATCAGGACGCCAGCGATGCGTTCAGAGTCGTGCACATTCATCTGGCAGCCGTAGGTGATTACCTGGAAGGTGCGGGGTTGGGCGGTGTTGCTCATGGGTTGGTCTTCATCCTGAAGGTGCTGGGAGCCGTTTGGTGGCTGTCTGACTTTACCGGTTCAACGCGCCACGGCAGTGGCTCTGGATTCGCGGACCACAGTGATGTGGATGTTGCCGGGGTAGCTGAGTTCTGCCTCGACCTGCCTGGCGATCTCGCGGGCCAGGGCTAGCGAATCGGCGTCGGTGACTTGCTCGGGGGCCACCAGCACTCGCACTTCGCGTCCGGCTTGCATGGCGTACACCTTCGTCACCCCTGGGTGAGCGCCGGCCAGCTTCTCCAACTTTTCCAGCCGCTGCACATAGGCCTCCAGGCTCTCCCGTCGGGCGCCGGGACGGCTGGCGCTGATGCTATCCGCGGCCTGGGTGAGGATGGCCTCGACCGTGGTCGGCTCGACTTCGTTGTGGTGGGCCTCGATGGCATGGACGATGTCCGGATGCTCGCCGTAGCGACGGGCCAACTCGGCGCCCACCATTGCGTGCGAGCCGGACTCATCAACCACGGCCTTGCCCAGGTCATGCAGGAAGGCGGCCCGCCGACAGGTGGCCACGTCGACGCCGAGCTCTGCGGCCAGGGTCGCCGCGATGTGCCCACACTCGACCAGATGCGCGAGAACGTTCTGACCGTAGGAAGTGCGGAACTTCAGCGACCCGAGCACCGGTAGCAGGGCTGGGTTCAGGTCGGTGATGCCCATTTCGGACAGCGCTGATTCGGCGGCCTGGACGCAGAGCCGCTCGGTATTGGCTGAGTTGCGGGCATGCACGTCTTCGATTCGGCCTGGGTGAATGCGGCCGTCAGCGATTAGATCGATCAGTGTCAGTCGCGCGATCTCGCGGCGCAGCGGATCGAAGCAACTCAACAGCACCGTGCCAGGGGTGTCATCGATCAGCAGGTTGGCGCCGGTGACCTGCTCGAAGGAACGAATGTTGCGCCCATCCTTGCCGATCAGGCGGCCTTTCAAGTCATCGCTGGGCAGCGTCACCACCGCGACCGCGGACTCGTTGGTTTGCTCGGCTGCAACCCGCTGGATGGTCGTTACGATGGCCCGGCGGGCGCTGGCCTCAGCTTGCGCTTGGGCCGCAGCTTCGATGTCGTGGCTGAGTTGAGCCGCCACGAGCCTCGCCTCGCGTTCGACTTGAGCGAGCAACTCAACTCTTGCCTGCTCCGGGGTGAGGGCGGCAATCTCGGCCAAAGCGTCGGCGCGGGCCGTCTCGCTCTGGCGCAGCTCGGCTTCGCGAGACACCAACGCGGCCTCAGCACGGGCTAGTGATTCGCCGCGTCCTAGCTGTTCGGCTTCGACGCGGTTGAGCCGCGCCTCGCGCTCGTTGAGTAGCCCTTCCCGCGCACCTGCGCCGTCGGCGGCTTCCGGGGCCGCACCGCGACCGACGCGCCGGATCACCACCACCAGTGCGATCAGCACTGCGAGTAGCGGGACCAAGACCGCCAAAATGATGATGAGCTCCATGGCTTCCTCCTGAGTTCAGCGGGACGCAGAGCCGAACCTGAGGTGCAGCACCAAACCTCGCGGCCCGCCCGTTTCAGGGCTCCGTGACTGGCTCAGTTGTGGCGGGGTTCAGGCCCCAATAGTTTGCAATCTCAGTGTCGGGTCGCCGAAACGCCCATGACAACGCTAAACGCCCAACGATCCCCTGGCAAGGCGAGCCAAGGCGACGACCTCAATCGACGGAATCGTCCACCTCGCCAAAGTCGGGAAGATCATCCAGCACTTCCCTGGCCACCTGAGCCACCACGGGGGCGGGGAACCCTCGTCTGGCTAGCGCTCCGGCGAGCCGGCGGTAGCGTGCGGCCGGCTCTACCCGGCCCAGTCCGCGCGCCTTGCGCTCGGCGTAGGCCCGGGCCACCGCGTAGTCCCGCTCCGAGTCGAGCTCGCTGGCAGCAGCTTCGGCCACGTCCCGATCAACGCCCTTCTCAGCGAGTTCGGCCAACAATGCGCGTCGGCTGCGCTGACGGCGATCCCCGGCAGCGAGCCAGTCACGGGCGAACACCTCGTCGTCAACCAGCCCAACCTCGGCGAGGCGATCCAACACCGTCTTCGCTGTCGCCTCCGGCACCTGCTTACGCGCCAGGGCCCGGGCCAACTCGGCCCGACTCCTGGCGCGCACCGTCAGCTGCCGCAACGCGATCTCGCGGGCTACGGCTACCGGATCAGCCTCAGCCGAGTCGTCGGTGGCCGGAGGCTCAGCAGCACGCATAGCCTCAGAACTCCACCTCGCCGGTAACCGGGTTGATGCCCTCAGGCACTGCGGCATACTCACCGATGCCCATCTGGGTGAGGATGCGCTTTTCGATCTCGTCGGCGACCGCAGGATTGTTCTTCAGGAAGGTGCGAGCATTTTCCTTGCCCTGGCCCAACTGGTCAGCCTCATAGGTGAACCACGCACCGGCTTTGCGGATGATGCCGCAATCCACACCCAGGTCGATCAGGCTGCCTTCACGGCTGATGCCCTGACCGTAAATGATGTCGAACTCGGCCTGCTTGAACGGCGGGGCCACCTTGTTCTTCGCGACCTTCACCCGCGTCCGGTTGCCCACCATCTCGGCACCGTCCTTCAAGGTCTCAATGCGGCGCACATCAAGGCGCACCGAGGAGTAGAACTTCAGCGCCCGCCCACCCGTGGTGGTCTCCGGGGAGCCGAACATAACGCCGATCTTCTCGCGCAGCTGGTTGATGAAGATGGCCGTGGTGTTGGCATTGGACAACGCTCCGGTCATCTTGCGTAGGGCCTGGCTCATCAGTCGCGCCTGAAGCCCCACATGCGAATCGCCCATCTCGCCCTCGATCTCAGCCCGCGGGGTCAACGCGGCGACAGAGTCGATCACGATCAGTGCCAGCGCGCCGGAGCGCACCAGGGTGTCGGCGATTTCGAGCGCCTGCTCGCCGTTGTCGGGCTGGCTCACCAGCAGCGCATCGGTGTCAACGCCCAACTTGGAGGCGTAGTCGGGATCCAGCGCATGCTCGGCGTCAATGAACGCACAGATGCCGCCCATCGCCTGGGCACTGGCGATCGCGTGCAACGCCACGGTGGTCTTACCAGAGGACTCCGGGCCGTAGATCTCCACCACGCGACCGCGTGGCAGGCCGCCGATACCGAGGGCGACGTCCAAAGCGATCGACCCGGTCGGAATCACCTCGATCGGCAGGCGGGTCTCATCCCCCAGCCGCATCACTGATCCCTTGCCGTGAGCCTTCTCAATCTGGGCTAGCGCTGCTGCCAGCGCCTTCTCCCGATCTGCCACCGCCATGCTGGTTTCCTTTCCCGTTCTGCTTCTTCACCCTCACCTTAGGTAGCGCCTCTGACAATCGTTCAGGCGGACTTCCCGGCTGTGCATAACTGGGCTGGAGCGTCGATGCAGGCAAGCCTAGGCGAACAGGTGTTCGATATGCAGCGACACGCCGTAAGCCATCACCGATGAGTTTCGGCCAACTCCAACTCGGCCCAGGCACAACGCCAGATCTGCTTGCACGGGAGGCCAGCAGCGAGCGCTTCTTCGACGGTGCGTTGTCCCAACGCGCCGATCACGTAGGTCTGGGCCCACAACAACGAGTACGGATAGGTGAGGTGCTTATCCAGTCGGGCGCGAAGTTCGGCCTCGCGCATCGCGATTCAGGCAGCCTGAACGCGGGGGCGCAGCGGCAACTGGGTCACCTGGGCGGTGCGCAGCGAATCGATGCGATCTGAAACCTGACGCAGCACACTGGAAAGTGGCACTCCGAGAGCCCCGCAAATGGCGTTCAACAGCTCCGAGGAGGCTTCCTTCTGGCCGCGTTCAATCTCCGACAGGTAGCCGAGGCTCACCTGGGCCCGTCCAGAGACCTCGCGCAAGGTCAGGTTTTCGGACGTGCGCAACTCACGCAGTGACTCACCGAGGATCTCCCTCAGGATCACCGGCCGGGTGTGCACTTCGGTAACCATGACTCGACTCTACCTGCCCCTTGCTGTGGTTCTGGTCTTAGTTCAACAACGCCACGCGGACGCCAGATTGTTCCTCAACCATTGGTAGAGGCCGCCTCCAGCCTTGCCAGCAGGCCCGCTAGCGCAGCGGTAACGGTACCTGCCCGGATCTGGTCACGGGAGCCGACCAGGTCAATTCTGCTAGCAGCGCAGCCTCCGTCCGGCCCAGCAAGACCCAGCCATACCTCACCGGGCAGGTGCCCGTCCTGAGGGTCGGGGCCAGCCACACCGGTGACCGCGATCGCCCAATCGGCGCCAGTCAAGCGTCGGGCCCCAACGGCCATCTCCTCGGCGGCCTGGCTCGAAACGGCTCCGTGGACGCCCAACACCTCAGCCTCAACGCCGGCCAGGCTTGCCTTCAGCTCGCTGGCGTAGGTGATCAGCCCGCCCAGATAGGCCTTCGATGCGCCCGGCACCGCAGTGAGGGCCGCACCGATCAGGCCACCGGTGAGCGATTCGGCCGTAGCCAGGGTTTGCTCGGCGGTGATCAGCGCCGCGACTACCCGTTCGGCCAGTGGCTCAGGAGGCATCCGACTTCGGTTCCGCGTTGCTTTGACGGCGCAACCGCAACGCGTCGAAGACGTACATCACGCCGGTGATCACGGTCAGCGCGAAGGCAGCCCCCATCACCAGCCACCCCAGCCAGAACCAGAACGGTGCCGCCTGCCCGATCGGGTAGGGCAGGAAGATCAGCAGGGCAATCGCCTGGGTGACCGTCTTGAGTTTTCCGGCCGGGGCGGCAGCCATCACCGCGTACTTCAGCATCACTACCCGCATCCAGGTGATGCCCCATTCGCGAGCCAGGATCAGGACGGTGATCCACCAGGGCAGCTCACCGAAAACGCTCAGCACGATGAACGCTGCGCCGGTGAGCGCCTTGTCAGCGATCGGATCCCAGATCTTGCCGAAATCGCTGACCAAGCCGTATTTGCGAGCCAACATGCCATCGAAGTAGTCGGTGAGGATGGCCAGCCCGAAGGCGGCCGTGCCAGCCAGCCGCCAGCCGAAGCCCACTCCAGGCTCCACGAACATCAGCACCACGAAGACCGGCACCAGCACCAGCCGCAGCACGGTGAGGGCGTTGGGCAATTGGGCTGGAATTGGCGGCTTCACCGGCGGGATGTCCTGGCTCATTGGTTCTCCAACTCGGCGATCAGGTCCACCCCGTCCGCCTCGCTGACGATACTCCAAACCAGGCTGCCAACTCCTACGCTCGCTGCGGTTGGCCGCAAAGTGGTCTGCCCATCGGTCTCCGGCCCCTGATGGGCGGCGCGACCGACGACCTCGCCGGTCTCGCCGACCGCCTCAACCAGTACTTGCACCCGCGAACCGATGCGAGCTTGGGCCCGCTCAGCCGAGACCGTCTCCACCAGGCTCGCGATGCGATCCACTCTGTCTGCGATTACCTCCTCAGCGACTTTCGGACGCAACCGCTCCCCCTCGGTGCCCTCTTCATCGGAGTAGCCGAACACTCCGACCGCGTCCATTTCGGCGGCGGCCAGGAAGTCGGCCAGTTCGTTGACCATCTCCTCGGTCTCACCAGGGAAGCCAAGGATCACGTTGCTGCGGATCCCGGCCTCGGGCCGGTCGGCACGAATGCGCGCGAGTAGGTCGAGGAACGACTCGGGATTACCGAAGCGTCGCATCCGGCGCAGCAGCGGCTCAGCGGCATGCTGGAAGGGCAGATCGAAGTACGGCACCACGTTGGGCAGCGTAAGCATCGAATGTAGCAATGAGCTGTGGATCTCGGCCGGCTGCAGGTAGCTGACTCGAATCCAGTCCAAGCCGTCCACTCCAGACAACTCGGCGATCAGGGTTTCCAGGTTGGTCCCGAGATCGCGGCCATAGCCGGTGGAGTTCTCGCTAACCAGGACGACTTCACGCACACCACTGGACACCAGCCAGCGCGCCTCGTTCACCACTTCAGCCACTGGACGCGACAAGTAAGAGCCGCGAAAACTCGGAATGGCGCAGAACGCACAGCGACGATCGCAACCAGAAGCGATCTTCAACGGTGCGCTTGGACCGGCGTCCAACCGCTGCCGCAACACCCTGGGGCCACCCAGCGGTGCTACACCGACCGGCAAATCCGCATGCCCGGGCACCGAAAGACCTGAGGCGCCCGCCCGCCGGGCCGCCGGTGCCAGCGGCAGTAGCGTCCGGCGATCGCGGCGCTGATGTGATTTGGGCCGATCCCCGGCCAGGATCGCGGTAAGGCGGGCGCCAATGTCGGGGTAGTCGTCAAAGCCGAGTACTGCGTCAGCTTCGGGCAGGGCCTCAGCCAGCTCGGCGCCATAGCGCTCGGCTAGGCAACCGACCGCGATCACCGCCTTGGTGGCACCGCTGCCCTTATGGTCGGCCGCGGCGAGCAGAGTGTCGACTGAGTCCTTCTTGGCCGCATCGATGAACCCACAGGTGTTCACCACAATCGCGGCAGCGGCCTGTGGATCGTCAACGAGCTCGAAGCCGTCGGCGGCAAGGCGGCCAGCCAACTCTTCAGAATCGACTTCGTTGCGGGCACAGCCGAGGCTGATTAGATGGACTCCGACGGCCGCGCCTTGCTCAATCACCGGCTCAGGCTACCTGCAGCTCAGCCTTCGCGCAGCGCCGCCAAGACGTCATCGAGGTCGTCAGGCTTGACCAGCACCTCGCGCGGCTTCGAACCCTCCGAAGGCCCGACCACTCCCCTGGTTTCAAGAATGTCCATCAGGCGCCCGCCTTTGGCGAAGCCGACCCGCAGCTTGCGCTGCAGCATCGAGGTGGATCCAAGCTGCAGGTTCACCACCAAGTGGGCGGCTTCGAGCACCAGTTCCAGATCGTCGCCAATATCTTCGGCAACGGCACGGCTCGATTCCGCTGGCACGGCCACGTCCTCGCGGTATTGCGGGGCGAGCTGTTCGCTGACCTTCTTCACCACGGCGCGGATCTCGGACTCAGTCACCCACGCGCCCTGGACGCGCAGCGGCTTGGATTGGCCCATCGGCAGGAAGAGCGCGTCGCCCTGGCCGACCAGCTTCTCCGCGCCTGGCGTGTCGAGAATGACTCGTGAATCGGTCATCGAACTGGTGGCGAAGGCCAACCGGGACGGCACATTGGCCTTGATCAGGCCAGTAACCACATCAGTGGACGGACGCTGGGTGGCCAGCACCAAGTGGATGCCGGCGGCGCGCGCCAACTGGGTGATCCGAACGATCGAATCCTCCACATCGCGCGGCGCGACCATCATCAGGTCGGAAAGCTCGTCGACGATCACCAGCAGGTAGGGGTAGGGAGCCAGAATCCGCTCCGAACCCGGCGGCAGCTTCACCTGACCACCTCGCACGGCCTTGTTGAAGTCGTCGACGTGGCGGAACCCGAAAGCGGCCAGATCGTCGTAGCGGGCGTCCATCTCCCGCACCACCCATTGCAGGGCTTCTGCGGCCTTCTTGGCGTTGGTGATGATCGGTGTGACCAGGTGCGGGATGCCTTCGTAGTGGGTCAGCTCGACCCGCTTGGGATCGACCAGCAGCATCCGCACCTCCTCAGGCGTGGAGCGCATCATGATCGAGGTGATCATCGAGTTCACGAAGCTCGACTTGCCCGAACCAGTGGCGCCGGCCACCAGCAGGTGGGGCATCTTGCACAGGTTGGCCACCACGTAGCCGCCCTCGACATCCTTGCCCAGCCCAACCGTCATCGGGTGGTGGTCGTTGCGGGCCCGATTGGAGCGCAGCACATCGCCGAGGGAGACGATCTCCTTGTCAGCGTTGGGAATCTCAATGCCGATCGCCGACTTGCCCGGAATCGGGCTCAGGATGCGCACATCGGCCGAGGCCACCGCGTAGGCGATGTTCTTGGCCAGCGCCGTGACCTTCTCAACCTTCACCGCATTGCCCAGCTCGACTTCGTAGCGGGTCACCGTTGGTCCGCGGGTGTAGCCGGTGACGGTGGCGTCGATCTCGAACTGCTTGAGCACCTGCGTGAGACTGCCGACCACCTGGTCACTGGCTACGGTGCGCGCTTTCGGCACGCTGCCCGGCTTCAGAATCGCCGGATCAGGCAGTTCGTAGACGACATCGCCACTAAGCGCGGGCTGCTCGGCCCGCAGCGGTGCCGAAGAAATCTCCGGGGCGACCAACGCTGGCTCAATCGGCTTCTTTCGGGCACCAGGACGTGGCCGGTCGACCAACGCCACCGTCTGCTCAGCGTCCGGGTCCTCGAGGTCGTCGTCCTCTGCAACCAAGGGGGTGTCATAGGCGCGATGACTGATGCCGTACTCGATTTCGGGCTTCGGCGGACGACGCAGTCTGCCGGCCAGCGCAGCGATGTGGCCGCCTATTTCGTTCAGGGGAATGCCCACGATCACCAGTGCACCAATGAGCGCGACGATCAGCAGCGCGGTCAGGGCTAAACCGGAGCCCAGCGGCTGCATCAGCATCGAAGAAGACAGGAAGCCTAGGAACCCACCAGCCTCACGTACCAAAGCTGGCTGATTGCCCGGCGGGAAACCGCGGGCGATGTGAATCACGCCGAGAGTGCCGAAAAGCGCGGCCGCCCAGCCCACCACCTGGCGTCCGGCGCTGCCGTGGCGCTCCGGGTGACGGAAGGTGCGCCAAGCCATCGCCACCGCAGCCACTGGTACCGCGTAGGCGAACACTCCGACCACCGTGGTGACGCCGATGGCAATCCAGGTACCGACCGGGGCCGGCAAACCAAACCAGAACTGAGCGGCCACCAGCAGCGCGAACAGCATCAACGCCAAGGAGGAGCCGTCATGTCGCTTCTCGGGATCGAGATCTTTCACCGAGGGGCCGATAGCGCGAATCCCGTTGCCACACGCACTTGCCAGCCCTCGCCAACCGGCAGCGATACCGCGGCCGATGCCGGAGACCAGCTTCGACAGCCCAGACTGCTGGGGCTGTTTGCTGCGTGCTGAAGTGCTCTTCTTACTTCCGGAACTCCTGGAGGCACCAGAGCGCGTAGACGCAGAGGTGCGGCTCCGCGAAGGGGAAGACGCGCGGGTCGCCATGAGACCAACCTATCCAGCCGAGGCCAAAACCCAAGGCTTCCACGCCGGGACGGGCTCAGGTTGGCCCATCAGAAGTGCTTCCAGCCCGCCGAATCCACCGCTGGCACAGCGCCGTCCACTAGGACCGACGGCTGCCCAGACGCCACTTTGCCGATCGGCGTCCACCCGGCGGGCACCTTGCCTGGTGGGAAAGTGGCCACCAAGGCGTGGTCGTCGCCACCGGTCAGTTGGAACCCCAACGGGTCTCCCCCACCAAGGGCCGCCGCCACCGCCTGTTGCGGCTCGGCGATCTCGAAGGCCGCCGAGTCCAGCTCAATGCACACCCCGGACGCCTGTGCGACGTGGCCGAGATCGGCGAGCAGACCATCAGAAACATCGATCATCGCGGTAGCGCCAGCTTCGGCGGCGATCCGGCCCTCGCCGTAGGGCACTTCAGGTACCCGGTGGGCCACCACTACCGCGCCCGGCGAGCGGAATCCCCTGGTCAGCACGGCCAACCCTGCAGCAGCCCAGCCGAGCCGGCCGACAAAGGCCACTACCTCGCCGGGACGGGCACCGCTGCGGGTAACCGGCGCCACCCCACCCAGATCAGCCAGCACGGTGACGGTGACCACGATCAGCGAAGCCGCGGTGAGATCGCCGCCGACCAGTTTGGCGCCAGCCTTTTCGCACTCAGCTCGGACGCCGCGCGCGAAGCCGTCCACCCAATCGGTGGGCGTTTCAGTTGGCATGGCCAAACTGACCACCACGCCGACCGGCACGGCGCCCATCGCTTCAGCGTCGGCAACGCAGGCACCCACTGCTCTGCGGCCAACGTCATCGGGACCAGACCAGTTGCGGCGAAAGTGCACGTTCTCAACCATGGTGTCGGTCGAGACGGCCAGGTCGCCGACCAGCCGCAACACCGCGGCATCATCGCCGACACCCAGCAGCACTGGCCCGCCAGCACCTAGGCCGGCGGTGATCCGGTCGATCAGCGCGAACTCGCCGACTTCGGCGGCCGATCCGCTCATCGCAGCCCCAGCGGCCGGTTAAGGGCCAACTCCACCAGGGTGGCAATCAGGTCGGGGTATTCCAGCCCGCTGGCGGCCCACATCATCGGGAACATCGAGGTGCGAGTGAACCCGGGCATCGTGTTCAGCTCGTTCACATAGGCCTGCCCGTCCGCGGCCAGGAAGAGGTCAACGCGGGCCAGCCCTTCGGCATTCATCACGGTGAAGGTGCGAGCGGCCAGTTCGCGCACTGCCGCGATGGTGGCCTCCTCAAGGTTGGCAGGCACGTCCAGACTGACCTGGTTCTGCGGAAGATACTTGGCGTCGAAATCGTAGAAGGCATTCGGATCGTGCATCCGAATCTCGCCCGGCAATGACGCCCGCGGCACCCCATCGTGCCCGCCGAGCACGGCTACTTCGACTTCGCGAATGCCGGTGAAGCCCTGTTCGATCACCACCTTGGGGTCGAAGCGCTGGGCCTCAGCAATGGCGGCCTCCATCGCGGCGGCCGTCTCCACCTTGACGATGCCAAGGCTGGAGCCACCACGGGCCGGCTTGACGAACACCGGCAGCTTCAGCTCCGCCGCGCGGGCCAGACAGCCAGCCCGATCAGTTAGCCAGTCGGTGGGGTTGATAGTCACCCACGGCCCCACCGGCAGCCCACCGGCGGCCATCGCGCGCTTCATCAGGTCTTTGTCCATGCCGATGGCGCTGGCGGTCACTCCGGAGCCGACGTAGCGCACCCCGCCCATCTCGAACAGGCCCTGAATGGTGCCGTCCTCGCCAAAGGGGCCATGCAGCAGCGCGAACGCCACATCGAAGGGCTCCACGTCGAGGAGCCGGTCGCCGTCAAGGGTGGCCACTACCGGACGCTCACCAGGCACCAGGATGGCCATCGGGCGATCTGCCGGCACCTCGGGCAGGCGTCCGTCGATCACTTCGTAGCCGACCAGTTCGGTAGCTGGAATCCGCACCCAGGCGCCTTCGTGGGTGATGCCAACCCCGACCACTTCGAAACGGTCGCCATCGATCGCACGGGCCACGCCCCCAGCGGTCAGGCAACTGATCTGGTGCTCAGAGCTGGCACCGCCGAAAACGAGGAGTACCCGCGTTCGGGTGGGCTGGTTCGACATCTGACCTCCGGGGTTGATCCGCCCCAACCCTAGCGCCGAACAGGTAGTGGTTCGGGCCCGCTGCGGGCCGTTCGACTAGCTGGCGACCTTGGCTGGCAGCGTCTTGGGTAGCCAGCTAGGACGGGTGGCTTCGAACGCCGAAATCTCAGCTTCGTGGGTGAGGGTGACCCCGATATCGTCCAGGCCTTCCAGCAGGCGATGCCGGGTGTAGTCGTCGATAGCGAACTCAAAGACCTGCTCGCCAGCGGTGATGGTCTTGGTCGCCAGATCGACGGTGAACTCCACCCCGGGGGTCTCTTCGGCTAGCGCCCACAGCTGCTCGACCACCGACTGCTCGACCAGGGCGACCACCAGGCCAGCCTTGCCGGAGTTGCCGCGGAAGATGTCGCCAAAGCGAGAGCCGATGATCACCTTGAAGCCGTAGTTCTGCAGCGCCCAAACCGCGTGCTCACGCGAAGATCCGGTGCCAAATTCGGGGCCGGGAATCAGGATCGAGCCGGCGGCATAGGCCGGGGTGTTGAGCACGAAATCGGGATCGTTGCGCCAGGCGGCGAACAGGCCGTCTTCGAAGCCGGTCCGGGTGACCCGCTTCAGATAGACCGCAGGAATGATCTGGTCGGTGTCGACATTGCTGCGACGCAGCGGGACGGCGATGCCGGTGTGTGAGCTGAACTTGTCCATGTCAGTTTCCTTACAGGTCGGCCGGGGAGCTCAGAGTGCCGCGGATAGCGGTGGCCGCGGCCACCAGCGGTGACACCAGGTGGGTACGTCCGCCCTTGCCCTGGCGACCTTCGAAGTTCCGGTTCGAGGTGGAAGCGCTGCGCTCCCCTGGTGCCAGCTGGTCGGGGTTCATGCCCAGGCACATCGAGCAGCCAGCAGCGCGCCACTCGGCACCAAAATCGATAAAGACCTTGTCCAGACCCTCTTCCACAGCCTGTACACCAACCCGCGCCGAACCGGGAACCACCAGCATGCGCACGCCTTCGGCGATCTTGGCACCCTTGAGCACGTCGGCGGCAGCACGTAGATCTTCGATGCGCCCGTTGGTGCACGATCCCAGGAAGACGGTGTCGACCTTGATTTCGCGCATCGGGGTGCCAGCGGTCAGCCCCATGTATTCCAGGGCACGCTCGGCGGCAGCCTGTTCGACCGGGTCAGCAAAACCAGCCGGGGTCGGCACCACCGCATTCAGCGGGACGCCCTGGCCGGGGTTGGTGCCCCAGGTGACGAAGGGGGTCAGCTGGGTGGCATCGATGCTCACCTCGGCGTCAAAGACCGCATCCGAGTCAGTGAACAGCGTCTGCCAGTGCGCCACGGCGGCGTCCCATTCGTCGCCAACAGGCGCGTGCGGACGACCCTTGAGGTAGGCGAAAGTGGTCTCGTCCGGCGCCATCATGCCGGCCTTGGCACCCCACTCGATGCTCATATTGCAGATGGTCATCCGACCCTCCATCGACATGGCCTCGATGGTGCTGCCGCGATATTCAACGATGTAGCCCTGCCCGCCGCCGGTGCCGACCTTCGCGATCAGCGCCAACACCACATCCTTGGCGGTGACCCCGGTGGGCAACTCGCCGTTGATGTTGACCGCCATCGTCTTTGGACGAGCCTGCGGCAACGTCTGAGTGGCCATCACGTGCTCGACCTCGGAGGTGCCGATGCCGAAGGCCAGCGCCCCGAAGGCGCCATGAGTGGCCGTGTGCGAATCGCCACACACCACGGTCAGACCGGGCTGGGTCAGCCCCAGCTGGGGGCCGATGATGTGCACCACGCCCTGATCGAGATCACCCAGGGAATGAATGCGGACGCCGAACTCAGCAGCGTTGGCGCGCAGCGTGTCGACCTGTAGCTTGGAAACTGGATCAGCGATCGGCGCAGTGATGTTCAGCGTCGGGGTGTTGTGATCCTCGGTGGCCATGGTCAGGTCGGTTCGCCGCAGCGGGCGTCCGGCAAGGCGCAAGCCGTCGAATGCCTGCGGGCTGGTGACCTCATGAACCAGGTGCAAATCGATGTAAAGCAGATCGGGTTCCCCCGCCGCTGTACGGACGACGTGCTGCTCCCATACCTTGTCACTCAGGGTTTTTCCCATCGGACCTCCATCGCTCCTCACGGTGCTCCTGCAATTTCTCCGAGTCTATAGCTTGCATATCATGATCCGAGACGGCAGTCTTAGCCTATGGACAGTTCAAGCGGCGTTGGCGTTCTCGACAAGGCAGCTCTTGTGCTTACAGCACTCGAACAAGGCCCCACCACCCTTGCTGGTTTGGTAACCGCCACCGGCTTGGCCCGTCCGACCGCCCACCGCCTCGCGGTGGCCCTCGAACACCACCGTCTGGTCAGCCGCGATCTGCAGGGACGTTTCGTCCTCGGGCCGCGCCTCACCGAACTAGCCTCGGCTGCTGGCGAAGACCGCCTGCTGGCCACCGCTGGACCGGTGTTGGCCCGGCTTCGTGACATCACCGGCGAATCGGCTCAGCTCTTCCGTCGGCAAGGCGATATGCGGGTCTGTGCCGCAGCTGCGGAGCGTCCGGTCGGTCTGCGCGACACCATCCCAGTGGGCACCCAGCTCACCATGAGCGCTGGCTCGGCTGCTCAGGTGCTGTTGGCCTGGGAGGACCCCGATCGCATTCAGCGCGGCCTGCAAAGTTCTTCGTTCTCGGCGGTGGCCCTGGCCACCGTGCGTCGGCGCGGCTGGGCCCAGTCGGTCGCCGAGCGCGAGCCAGGGGTCGCCTCGGTTTCGGCTCCAGTGCGCTCCCCCAGCGGCAAGGTGATCGCCGCCGTCAGTGTCTCCGGACCGATAGAGCGCCTCTCCCGCCAGCCCGGACGGCTGCATGCGCCAGCGGTAATCGCTGCCGCCGAGCGCCTCAGCGAAGTGTTGCGCCGCAACGGCGGCGAGGCCTGAGGCTTCGACAAGCTCAGCCAACTGGCAATCAGTTCGCTGCCCACTCGCCTTCAGTTCCCTGAGCTCGTCGAAGGGTCAGCGCAACCAGGTGAGCCAGTAACCATGCGGATGGCCCTTGGCTATGACTTCATCGGTGCGGCGGCCGTCCCGCCAGCTGAAGAGGCGCAACACACTGAGATCGGTTTCGGCCACCTCAGTCGGCCAGTCCAGACCAGGGGTCAGGTTCGGCGCCTCGTAGCAGACCAGGCTCAACTCTCGGTGGCGACCTAGGGCGTCCATCGCCTTCATGAAGCGGCGCTGCCCCTCCTCGCCGAGGTAGTTCAGCACCCACGAGGTGGTGACCACCGGATGCCCAGGGCCGAGTTCGGCCACCGCGGCCTCCAGATCGTCAATCGCATCACCGGCCAGCAGCCGCGCCTTGTGCTTGGCTGCCTCGGCCAGCGCCAACCGCAATCGCTCGAAGCGATCAGGCTGATCTGGCCAAACGCAGGCCTCCAACCAACGCACCTGCTCGGGGTCGCTGACTTCAACCGGGTTCAGATCCAGGCCCAGCCGGGAAGTGATCACCGGCAGCGCCGATGGCAACAACTCGGGACGGGACTCGCCGCGGATCCCGCAACGCAACTCGATCTGACCGGCACCTACGTGATGGCCGTCGTAGTCGTAGCGGAAGCGGTCGACGAGCAGGTTTAACCCCGCGCTCGCGCCGACGTCCAAGTGGGCCAACGGGCCAACCTCTGCGGCCAGCAGGCTGAGTCCGACCAACAACAGTGAGCTTCGGCCAATTTCGTTGGTCTGCGGGGTGCGGGTGCGCACCAACTCGATCAGTTCCGCCCGGCGCCGCGAGCACAGTTCCAGCAGAGCGGGCACTGGATCGTCACTGCGTCGGCTACTGCTCAGGTTGGGATACCAGTCGGCCAGCGGCTCGTCGGGGTTGGCCAGCAACACATCATGAATTGCAGCGAAAAGGGTCACCGGCAGCCGCTTGGTCTGCGGGGCGGCTGCCAAGATGGTCAGCACCTCATCGGCCTCGGCGATGCCGACGGCCAGCCGGGCATAAAGCGGAGCCCTGGAATCAGTGACCGCAACAAAGTCCAGCAGCTGTTGGCGCAGTTCGATCACCTCCGGTGTTGCTGGGGACTCCTCGATTCGGCGCACCAGGCAATCATGCCTGGCTGGTGGTTGGCTGCCCCGAACCGGTCGGTAGTTGTCGTCCCTGAACTACCCGTCGCTGAGCGGCGGCGAGCGCTCGCTGGTGCGCAGAGCAGCGACCCAATGTGCAGTAGCGTTGGGTGAACCCGTTGGTCACTGACGAGGAAGGATGGCGTTGCCGCAGAACATCCCGGTAGCCGTGCTGCTTCAGACTGTCGGCTCCTTCTTCTTTGCCTATGCGGCCTACCTGCAAGATCGGGTGGTCGTGGCCGAAATCTCGGAGAGTCCCAACAAGGCGAAACTCAACTGGACAGCGCTGTGGGAAAGCATCAAAACCCCGCGCTGGCAGCTCGGCCTGTTGCTGATGGGCGCCTCCCTGGTCTGCCAAGTACTCGCCCTCAGCTTTGCGCCCGTCTCCATCGTGCAGCCGGTTGGGGTGCTGGCCTTTCCGTGGTCGATGATCATCCAATCCCGCAAGCACCGGCAGCCGATCCCGCCCGCTGCCCGGCTGGCCGTGGTGGCAACCGTGCTTGCGATCGGCGGGTTCATCGTTGTTGGTGGCGTCAACGCCGCACCGGAAGCCGCACTCAGTCAACAAGGGGTGATCGTCGGTGCGCTGGTGGTCTACGCCGTCGCTGCCGGGCTCGGCTTCCTGGGTTCCCGCGGCGCCCCGCAGTGGCGCAGCCTGTTCTGGGCCTCTGGCGGGGCGGTGTTTTACGGTCTGGAGGCGTCCCTGGTTAAGTCACTGATGGAGTTCGCCAAACAATCCGACTGGATGCACGCCCCGGCCTTCTGGCTCGCGCTCATCGCGCTGATAATCGGCAGTGCCACCGCCGGTTGGATGGTGCAGCACGGCTACGCCACCGGGCCAGCGGAGTTGGTGGTGGCCTCGATGACCATCACCTCACCGCTGGTCGCAGTCATCTGGGGTATCGCAGTCCTGGGCGAAGGCGCCCACCTGGACCCGATCTCAGCCACCTTGATGATCATGCTGGGCGCGGCCGCGATAGCTGGCGTCATCCGCCTCACCACTGTGCACCCGCACTTCGATGAAGACATCGTCGTCGCGCGGGCCACAGGCCCAACCAAAGAGTCGGCCTAGCCTCGACTAGCTGAACCGGTAGAGGCGCTGCGCCACTCGGTAGAGCGCCACCGAGATCCGTCGCCCCGACGGGCTGGTGAGGTTCGACCCCAGTACCAGCGGATGCCTCCCCAGCCTCTTGGCCATCTTCTCGTCTTTGGCGTAGAAGTCGGCCCACATCTGCTTACGCATCTGCAGCGCCTCGGGATCCCCGCGCAATACTGAGAACATCGAGGATGCCGCCAGGATGATCGCTAGGAAGCCCTCCATGTAGCGGGCCAGGCGCTTGCTCGGGATCTCGTCGGGCAGCAGGTAGGCGTCAATCAATGCCTTGGTAACTCGCATTTGCTGATCCAGGCGCCCCAGCTGCACCGGCTCGTTGACCGACTGGTCGTCCCGTCCAATGAAGTAGCGGTACAGGTTCACCGGCAGGTAGTGCAGCGTCTTCACGAACGGCAGCGGCACGTAAACGAAGATGTTGTCGACGTAGAAGGTGTGCTTGGGTAACTCCAAACCAGAATCCCGCAGCACCTGGGTGCGGAAGACCGCAGCGTGCATCAAGATGTTCTGACCTGGGCCGAAGACCCCGATGTCCTCCCAACCGACGATCTTGTTGGTGGGCAGCGCGCCCCGGTAACGAATGATCTTCTGCGACCCGGTCTGAATGTGCTCGTACACGTAGTTGCACACCACTAGATCGACCAGGTTGTCCCCGGCAATGAAGCCGCGCAACTTGGCCATCAGCAGATCGCGTGCCGTGCGATCCAGCCAGTCATCAGAGTCGACGACCTTGAAATAGACCCCGGTCGCCGCCCGCAGTCCAGCCATCACCGCGCCGCCGTGGCCGGCGTTCTCCTGGTGAATGACCTTGATGACGTCCGGGTGCGACTCAGCCCACTCATCAGCCTTCTCGGCGGTGTCATCCTTGGTTGAGCCGTCGTTGACGATGATGATCTCAACGTCGCGGCCCCCACCAAGGATCGATTCGATGCAGGCGTCCATGTAGGCGGCGGAGTTGTAGCACGGGATCACGAACGTGATCGTCTTGATGCGCTTGGTCCTCACTTCGATTCCTCCAGCAGGCGGTCGGCGAGGTCGAGAGCTTTCGCGACGGTCGCATCCATGTTGTAGTAACGGTATTCGGCCAGGCGCCCCACTGCGTGGAAGGCGGGCAAGCTAGCCGCCAATTCGAGGTATCCGGCGTGCATCGCCTGCGCCTGATCGTTGACCTCGGGGTAGTACGGATCGTCGCCGTCTTCTGGGTCGTATTCCTTGCTGAACTCACGCACGATCGTGGTCGTGCCGGGCACGACCTGCCGGGTCAGGTGCTTGAACTCGGTGATCCGGGTGTAATCCTGCGAAACCGTGTAGTTGATCGTGCCGCGAGGTTGCCACTGGTCGACGTCATAGGTCTCGAAGACGAAGTCGAGGCTGCGGTAGGGCAGGCGCCCGAACCGGTAGCCGAACAGTTCGTCCAGTGGGCCGGTGTAAATGATCGTGCCGCCGAACGGCTCGCCATCGATCAACACCGCGCCGTCCTGGGACAGGTCCAACACCGATTTGGCGTCCACCCCGGTGCGGACGGTGATGCCAGGGTGATCCAGCATCCGCTCGAAAGCTGCGGTGTAGCCGTCGGTCGGCAGGCCTTGATAGGGGTCGGTGAAGTAACGGCAGTCATCGGAGATGAAGACCGGTACTCGGGCGGTAACCGATGGGTCGATCTGCTCGGCCGATTTGCCCCACTGCTTGGTGGTGTAGTGCAGGAACACGTTGTTCCACACGTAGTCAGCGATTTCGTTCAGATCGGCATCGGCCTCGCGCCGAAGCTCGCTGATCGGCACCTTCGCGCCATCCCCGAACCGGGCGATAAGTTTGGCGATTAGTTCCTCGCCCCGCTCGGCACCGAACGCGATACGCAGGGAGACCTTGTTGAACGGGACGGGCAGGTAGGTGCCAAACACGTCGGCGAGTACCTCATGGCTGTAGCCATTCCAGCTGGTGAAGCGCGACAGGTAGTTGAACACCCGCTCGTCGCCGGTATGGAAGATGTGCGGCCCAAACTCGTGGATCAGCACGCCGTTGTCGGCCAACCGGTCGTAGGCGTTACCGCCCACCTGGTCTCGGCGTTCAAGGACGACCACTTTGCGGCCGCCGCGCTCGGCGAGTTCGCGAGCGACGGTGGCGCCAGCGAATCCGGCCCCGACCACGATCACGTCGAAGGTTCCCAGCGGTTGATCGGTGTTGGGTTGGCTATCGGTGTTGGTCATCACGACCCGAACTCCTCGGTTGCGGACAAGCAGTGCAAAACAGAATCCCCACCGAGGTTACCGTCATCTGAAACTGACCGAGCCGTGAGGCACCCGCGTTCCACCGGGCATCCCGCGTAGGGTACTGACGCCCGCGTGACAATATCGCCGACAGCGGTAAAGGAAGAAATCCGCCCCGCCGCTCGGCTCGTCTGCGGGCACCACCGCCAAACACCGGCTCCGGATGCCACCTCCTGCTCCTTGGGACAGCGCATCGCCAATGCGTCGAGTTCGATTCACTTGGGGAGCATCACGGAAGGAAGTAGATGAAGTCCCAGCCCGCCCCTCAGCCTCGTCCAGCAGTAGCAGCCCTGCCCGCCTATGTTGCCGGGCGTCGAGCCCAAACCCCCCTCACCGAGCCGCTCGCCGCCAACGAAAGTCACTTCCTGCCCTTGCCCACGGTGTTGTCGGCCATCGCCGGCGCCGCCGTCCGGGTGAACCGTTACCCCGATATGGCCTCGACCAGCCTGCGGGCCCGCGTGGCCACCGAGTTCGAAGTTGACCCCGCCGAAATCGCTGTTGGCCCCGGCAGTGTCGGCGTGCTTGCCCAGCTGATCTCGGCCCTTTGCGACCCCGAAGATGAAGTGGTCTTCGCCTGGCGGTCCTTTGAGGCCTATCCGATCCTTTGCCAGATTGCTGGCGCCAACGCAGTCAAGGTGCCGCTGACCGCGACCGAACACCACGACTTGGCTGCCATGGCGGCCGCGATCACCGACCGCACCCGCGTCGTACTCCTTTGCTCCCCCAACAACCCGACCGGCACCGCGATCAGCACCGCTGAACTGGAGAGCTTCCTTGCTGACGTTCCCCCGCGGGTCTTGGTGGTGCTGGATGAGGCCTACCGGGAGTATGCCGCCGATGGCGGTCTGGATTCGGTGGCCCTCTACCGCAAGTACCCAAATCTCTGCCTACTGCGCACCTTCTCCAAGGCCTACGGCCTGGCAGGATTGCGAGTCGGGTACGCCATCGCCCGCGAGCCGATTGCTGAAGGCCTGCGACGCACCCAGATCCCCTTCTCGGTGAGCGGGGTCGCCGAGGCCGCCGCTATCGCCGCGTTGGGCGCCACTGCCGAGGTACGCGATCGCGCCGCAATGGTGGTTGCCGAGCGTGAGCGGGTGATCGCTGCGGTCCGCGAGCACGGCTGGACGGTGCCCGACGGCGCCGCCAACTTCATCTGGCTGCGAACTGATGACGACCAACGCGCCAGGCTGGTCGAAGCCTTTGACGCCGCCGAGATCCTGGTACGCGGCTACCCCGGCGATGGCGTACGCATCACCATCGCCGCTCGCGAGGCCAATGATCGGGTGTTGGCCGTCCTGGCTGATCAGGCTCTGGTAGCGGCTTCGGCCGATTCCACCCAGGCCCAGGAGTAGCCGATGTCGGCGCAGCCCGTTTCGGGCGTTGACACCCAACCCGAGGGGCTGCGCCATACCCTTCTTGAGGACGTCTTCGGCCTCCTCAGCGGCGCTTTCGTGGTCTCACTAGGCGTGTACCTGCTGAAGACCGTCGAGGCCGTTACCGGGGGCACCGCCGGGCTGGCCCTGCTCCTCAGCTACTCGAGTGGCTGGCCGTTCGGGCTGCTCTTCTTCGGAATCAATCTGCCGTTCTTCGTCCTGGCCGTGAAGCAGAAGGGGTGGAGCTTCGCTGTCCGCACCCTGATTTCCATCGGGCTGGTGTCAGGCTTCGCGTTTCTGCACCCGGTACTGATGCCGAATCTGGTCATCGAACCGGTCTACGCAGTACTTGTGGGCAATCTGCTGGCTGGCATCGGCATGCTGATGGTCTTCCGTCATCGCGCCAGCCTGGGCGGCTTGAACACTTTGGCGCTGCTGGCGCAAGACAAGTTTGGTTGGCGAGCTGGCTGGGTGCAGTTGAGCACCGACGCGGTGATCATCGCAGCCGCGCTGGCCGTGGTGCCGCCAGCGAATGTGGCGTTGTCGGTAGCTGGCGCGGTGGTGCTGAATATCGTCTTGGCTCTCAACCACCGCCCCGATCGTTACCTCGGGTACTGAGCACTGCCCCAGTCTTGGCGGCTGCCGCTAGCATCACCGCCATGGGCCTTTTCGGATCTGACTCTGCACACGGGGATCAACTCGCTCTGGAAGCGCGCATCGCCGCCCTGGAGGCAAAGGTGGCTGGGCTGACCGCCGAGGTGGCCCGCCTGGCTGCCTTCCCCCTCGCAGTTGAGGCGCTTGGCACTCCCCCGGTCGGCGCACCATCGGCCTGGCAGCTAGAGGCCCGCCGGCTCCACCAGGCCGGCGAAAAGATCCAGGCGATCAAGGTGGTTCGCGAAGCCACCAACTGGGGGCTAGCCGAAGCCAAGAACTACGTCGAGCGCCTCTAAGCGCGCCCGTCGGGCAATCAGACGGTGCCAGCCCCTGCAGAAGCCGCTAACCCGATCAATCCGCAGCGACTGAGGTCACCGTCCAGGAACCGAGCAGGCGCAATGCTTCGGCGGTGCGTGAGGCGGGCTCGGCGGCGTAGATGGTGAGGGTCAGCCTGGGGTCAGAGACCAGTTCGAGGCTCTCGTAGGCCAGGTCGAGGTCGCCGACGACGCAGTGGTGGAAGAGTTTGCTGCCCGCCCCGTGCAGGCGCACATCGTGGCTACTCCACCGCCGACCGAAATCGTCGCTAAGGGTCGACAGCTCACCGACCAGGTCCTGCAGTTGCCGGTCGTGAGGATCTCGTCCGGCCTCGGTGCGCAGGATGGCAACGCAGACGTCGGCCGCAGTGTGCCAGTCCGCGTAAAAGGTGCGGGAGTCATCGTCGAGGAAGGTGTAGCGGGCGAAGTTCGGAACGCCCCCAGTAGTGCGTTCATAGAGCGAGGAGTGCATCGCCCGACCCAGCTGGTTGGTGGCTAGAAGGTCCATCCGCCCGTTGCGGATGATCGCTGGACCGCCCGTGATGGCATCCAGCGCCCACTGCAAGCTGGGCCGAGGCGTCCATGACCGTGCCGACCTGTGCCGGGGCCGCAACAGCGAGCTGGCTCCATCGGAGGCCTCCGCGAGGTGAAACATGTGGGCCCGCTCAGCCTCGTCCAGCCGCAACGCCCGGGCGATGGCGTGCAGGATGGATGGGCTCACTCCCGCGAAACCGCCCCGCTCGATCCTGGCGTAATACTCCACGCTGACCCCGGCTAGCGCGGCGACCTCACTGCGCCGCAACCCCGGCACCCGCCTTCGCCCACCGTCGGGCAGGCCAACATCGCCCGGTGACAGCTTGGCCCGCCGGGAGGTGAGGAACTCGCAGGCCTCGGCTCGATAATCCATGTCCACCACGGTAGGCCCCCAGCATTCGGGTAGACACACCCTGCCAGTACGCCTATTCAGCGGGACTCCCTAATGCCAGCCGTCACTGGTTACCTGGCTCATGTGATCCCCAATTCGACCAAGAGCACGTCGATGAAGACGACCGCCGTCGCCGCATCGACTCCCCCTCCTCTGCAGCTCACCGGGACGATCCTGGCCACGGTCGTATTCGTCGGCGGGATCGCCCCGCTCGCCACTGACATGTATGTTCCTGCCTTTCCCCTAGTGGCCGCGGACTTGCGCGCGGGCGCCACGCAGGTTCAGCTGTCACTGACCACCTTCTTCATCGGCATGGCTATGGGACAACTCCTTGGCGGCCCGGTCTCTGACCAGCGCGGACGCCGCAAACCCCTGCTTTCCCCGCTGGCCGTCCTGACCATCGCATCGCTGGCGTGTGCGTGGAGTCCTTCGATCTCGATCATGCTGACGGCACGCTTCGTCCAGGGCTTCTCCGGCGGCTGGGCGATGGTGATCGGTCGCGCAATAGTCGTCGACCTCGTCTCCGGCATATACCTTGTGCGTGCCCTGAACGTGGTCGCTGGTGTGGGCGGGATCGCGCCAGTGGTGGGGCCGCTACTGGGCGCGGCGATCCTGCAGGGATGGCACTGGCGCGCATCGTTCGTCGTCGTCGCCGCCCTCGCTGCGGTCATGGCCGTCGCCGTCGCGGTCGCGGTTCCAGAGACGCTCCCAGCCGATCGTCGCCACGGCGGTGGCCTGACCCGCCTGCGCCACGCAGCACGCCAGGTGCTAGGACGCCCCCGGTTCGTCGCGTACCTGATAGTGACAGCCTTCTCGATGGGGGTTACCTTCGCCTATGTGGCGACCTCTGCGTTCATTCTCCAGTCGATGAACCGCCTGTCGCCGATGACATACTCGATCCTTTTCGCCGCGAACGCGGTCGGGCTCGCACTCACCACTCTCGCCGCGGGGCGGATGGCGGGCAGGGTCCGCACCCGGACGGTGATCATGATCGGCCTGACCGCCACCGGTGCCGCTGGTCTCCTGCTCCTGGCTGGCGCAATCGGGGGAATGCCGCTCTGGGTGGCGATCGTCGGCTTCTTCGCACTCATGAGTGCCCAAGGCCTCGTCGGGGCCAACGCCGGAGCGCTCGCCTCGAACGAGGCTCCCGAGCACCCAGGTACCGGGTCTGCGGCCCTGGGATTTCTGCAGTGGTGCACAGCGGGGGTGATCGCGCCGATCGCTGGCCTCGGCGGTGACCGCACCGCCGTCCCAATGGCCGTAATTATCCTGGCACTGACGGCTGCCTCACTTGCAGCGATGGCGCTCACCCGTACTGCGCATCGCCCCTGACCACCAAAAGTTCATCACCAACGGAAGGACCACCAAAATGCGAGCAGTCCTGCTACACGGCGCTCATGATGTCCGCGTCGACGAGGTGCCCCTACCCAAAATCGTCGAGGACGGCGACGCGATCATCAAACTGGCCGCCGCCTGCGTCTGCGGGTCCGACTTGTGGGCCTACCGCGGCATCGACCCAATCACCACACCCATCTCCGTCGGCCACGAGTACTGCGGCGTTGTGGAAGAGGTCGGCCCGAGCGTTAAGAACGTCAAACCCGGGGACTTCGTCGTCGGCTCCTTTTTCGCCTCCGACAACACCTGCGAGATCTGCCAATCCGGCTACCAGAGCGGCTGCCTGGACCGCCGAGCGATGGGCGAGCAGAACTGCCAGGCCGAATACCTCCGAGTCCCCCTCGCCGACGGCACCCTCGTTGCCACCTCCACCACGCCCGATCCTGACTTGATCCCCAGCCTGCTCGCCTGCTCCGACGTACTCGGCACCGGCTGGTTCGCCGCCAAGGCTGCCGAAGTTGGCTCGGGCAAGACCGTCGCCGTTATCGGCGACGGCGCCGTCGGTCTTCTCGCCGTGCTGTCGGCGAAACTCCTCGGCGCCGAGCGCATCATCGCGATGAGCCGCCACGAACCCCGCCAGCAACTGGCCCTCGAGTTTGGAGCCACCGACATCGTCACCGAACGCGGCGACGCCGGCGTGGCGAGAATTAAGGAAATCACCGGCGGGCTCGGTGTGCACAGCGCCCTCGAAGCCGTCGGCACCCAGGAATCCATGATGCAAGCCATCCGCGCTACCCGCCGGGGCGGGCACGTCGGCTACGTGGGCGTCTCCCACGACGTCAACCTGTCTGGACTGGAACTGTTCTTCTCCCAAGTGCACCTCCACGGCGGGCCAGCACCGGTGCGCGACTATCTGCCCGACTTGATCGAGCGGGTGATGAGGCGCGAGATCAACCCTGGCCGGGTCTTCGACCTCGAGTTGCCCTTCGACCAAGCCGCCGAGGCCTACCGCGCCATGGACGAACGCCGCGCGATCAAGGCGCTGCTCAGGTTCTGAGCACGCGCGCCAGAATGATGACCATCACGGTGAAGAGACTGTGGAGTGCGATTCGCACGGCAAGCACCACCTGGCTGGTCCTGCTTGCGGTGCTAGCGACTTCCGCCTGCGCTGCTGAAGTCTCCTCAGCACCCACGCCACCCGAGAGTGAGGCCTCCGGATTGACGCCAATCACCATCACCATCGGTGCAGAAACCTATATAGCCACCTTGGCTGATAGCCCCACCGCACGTGATCTCACTGCGCAACTACCACTCACCCTCTCCTTCAAGGACTACAACAAGGTCGAAAAGATCGCCAAACTCCGCCGCCCCCTCACCATCGAAGGCGTTCCTCCCGGCGCAGACCCCGAAATCAACGACATCGGCTACTACAGCCCAACGAACGACCTCGTTCTCTACTACGGCGAGGTCGGTTACTGGGACGGAATCGTCCGAATTGGCACCATCCGGGATGGCATGGGGAGCATTGCGCAGCAGCCGGACGGCTTCACGGCCAGGATCGCCCTCGCCTGACCTGCGCTTGGGATTTCGGCACCACGAAGCCATTGGTCCGGTGAGCCAATCGCGAGCGCGGACGTATGGCCAGTAGCCGGGACAGCCGTCGCGCGTCCGGGGGCGAAGAACCGCTCCCCAGCGCCCGGTCGTAGCCGGGGCCCCAGGCGCGATAGACCAGGCGGTTCCACTGGTTCGATGGCACCCACCCAGTCGGGCAAGTGGACTTGATTGCGATGATGGTCTGCATGGAGCCAAATCGGGATGTTCCCATCAGGCGGCGTTCGAGGGCGCCGCAGGCAATGACCAACCTCGAACTCGCCTATCCGTTCAATGGACGATGGCTGGTGCAGAACAGCCCGGCCAATCGAGTTCCGAGTCACGGCACTGAGCTTTTCGGCACCAGCTATGCGATCGACTTCGTGCCAGTGGACGCGCACGGCCGGACCGCACCATTCAGACTTGCGTCCATGATCCGGACGGAAGCGCCCACGCGCTTCCCCGGCTTCGGTCGCCCGATTCTGGCGCCGATCTCCGGCCTAGTCGTCGCGGTACACGATGGGGAACCCGACCACGATGCTTACCGCGGCCTACCGTCGATCGGCTATGCACTCACCCAAGGCCGCCGAGCGGCTGACGGGTGGCTCGGCCTGGCGGGCAATCACGTCGTGATTCAAGTCGAGGCCGGTCCAGTCGTCGTCTTGTGCCATCTGCGGCGGGACAGCATCACGGTCAGTCGTGGCCAACCGGTCACCACCGGCAGTGTTGTGGCGCAGTGCGGGAATTCAGGCAACAGCACCGAACCGCATCTGCACCTACAGGCGATGGACCGCGCCGACATTCACAGCGCCACCGCTACCCGCATTTCTTTCCTTGGTGGCCTGCCACGCAATGGGGAAGTCGTTGTCGCATAAACGGCGGTTGGCACCTGGAAGCGCATTCGGTCTTGTCATGCAAGCAACGCGAAGGAGCCGGCCGCGTCGTTGAGTTCCGCGGGCACTGCCGAGGCCGGTCGCTTACTGTGGTCTTGCGGCCGCCTCAGTGGGCGGCCACGCCGGAAGGAACCCGGATGAACGACACACTTGCCCCCCGGTTTGATCCCAGCCGGACCGATGCCACGGAGATCGCTGTCAGTTTGAGGGTCGACCCCGGCCAGGGCCTGACCAGTGCGGACGCCGCTGGCCGACTCAGCTCCGACGGGCCCAACGAGCTCCGGCACCAGCCTCCGGAGCCGCTGTGGCGCAAGATCCTGCGGCAGTTCCAGGACCCGCTGGTCTATCTGCTCCTCGTCGCGATGGCCATCTCCCTGGCGGCCTGGTTCGCTGAGGGCGCCAACGGGGCGCCGATTGACGTGATCGTCATCGCCCTAATCGTGGTTGCGAACGCCTTGATCGGCTTTCTCCAGGAGAACAAGGCTGAGAGCGCGGTGGCGGCCCTGGCCAGCATGACCGCCGTTACCTCGACCGTGCTCCGTGACGGTCGGCTGATGTCGGTGCCCGCCAGCGACCTCGTGCGCGGTGACGTCCTGGTGCTGAGCGAGGGCGATTCGGTCGGCGCGGACGGCCGCCTGATCAGCGCCACCGGACTGCGGATCCAAGAGTCATCACTGACCGGCGAGTCCGAAGCTGTCGGCAAGTTCACCGACACGTTGGCCGGCAGGGCGTCGATCGGTGACCGGCTCAACATGGTGTTCAAGGGGACTGCTGTGGTCCAGGGGGTCGGTCGGGCGCTGGTGACCTCGACCGGCATGGATACCGAGGTGGGCACTATCGCCGAATTGCTCGACAACACCGAGTCCGACCCGTCCCCGCTCCAGAAGGAGATTGCCAAGGTCAGCAAGACCCTGGGGCTTGGGGTGATCGGCATCGCCGTTGTCGTCATGGTGACCCTCGTCCTCATCAACGGTGCGCAGACCACCTCCGACCTGGTCACGATCCTGCTGTTAGGCGTCTCGCTCGCCGTCGCGGCCGTACCCGAGGGCCTGCCCACCATCCTGTCGCTCGTGTTGGCGATCGGGGTGCAGGCGCTGGCGAAGCGTAATGCCGTTATGAAGGACCTGCATTCGGTGGAAACGCTCGGGTCAGCGTCGGTGATTTGCTCGGACAAGACCGGCACCCTCACCCGCAACGAGATGACACTGCGCACAGTCGTGACGGCCTCCGGTGAGACCGAGCTCAGCGGCACGGGGTACCGACCCGAGGGTGGGGTCCTCGGCTCGCCACCGGATGCTGCGGTCCGGGAGGCCCGCAGGGCACTGGTCGGTGGCTCGTTGGCCAACAACGCCCAACTGCGAAAGGAAGCCGACTGGGAGATTCAGGGCGACCCTACCGAGGCCGCCTTCCTGGTTGCGCTTCGGAAACTACAGGGCGCGCCGGAGCGGGTTGAGGCCTACGAGCGGCGCGCAGAGGTGCCATTCACTTCCGAGCGCAAGCTGATGTCGGTGCTGGGCGAGGAGTCCGAGAGCGGCGTCCGCCGGATGTTCACCAAGGGCGCGCCAGATGTGTTGTTGGACCTCTGCTCCGAACAGCAGGTGGGCGCAGAGGTCACCCCGCTCAACGACGCCCGACGGGCGCAGGTCCTCGCCGCGGTGGAGCGGCTCTCCGGTGCGGGGTACCGCACCCTGGGCGTGGCCTACAAGACGATGGACGCCGACCGTTCGGCCGCAAATGACCTGGACGGGTCCGACGAGACCGATCTGGTGTTTGTCGGTGTCGTCGGCATCATCGACCCGCCGCGGGAAGAAGTCGCCGCCGCGGTGAAGCAGGCGCACCGGGCGGGCATCCGGACGGTGATGATCACCGGCGACCACCCGGTGACCGCGGCGCGGATCGCGTCCGACCTTGGCCTGGTTGAGGTTGGCGCCAAAGCGTTGACCGGCGCCGAACTCGACCAGCTGTCCGAAGATGAGTTTCGGCAGGCGACGCGGGACACCTCGATTTACGCCCGCGTCGCACCAGAGCACAAGTTGCGCATTGTGGACGCCCTGCAGGCCGACCGACACGTGGTGGCGATGACCGGCGATGGCGTGAACGACGCACCAGCGCTCAAGTCAGCCGACATCGGGGTTGCGATGGGGATCACCGGCACCGAGGTCACCAAAGAGGCCGCAACAATGATCCTGGCCGACGACAACTACGCCACGATCGTTGCGGCCGTCCGTCAGGGCCGGGCCATTTTCGACAACATCCGCAAGTTCCTGCGCTACCTGCTGTCGTCCAACATGGGCGAGGTCGCGACCGTGTTTTTCGGAGTCGTCCTGGCCGGGCTGATCGGACTCACCGACGCCAGCGGCTCTGGCGCCATCGTGCTGCCCCTGTTGGCCACCCAGATCCTGTGGATCAACCTGGTGACCGACGCTGCTCCGGCCCTGGCCATGGGCGTCGACCCCGAAGATGGCGACGTCATGGCACGCAAACCGCGCAGCCCGGACGAACGGATCATCGATCGGCATATGTGGCAGCGAGTGGGGTTCATTGGTCTCACCATGGGCGCCGTCACCTTGCTCACCATCGACATGTTCCTGCCCGGGGGGCTCATCCCGGGCTCGGATTCGCTCGACGTCGCCCGCACGGCTGGGTTCGTCACGCTTGTTTTCGCCCAGTTGTTCAACGCTTTCAACGCCCGCTCCGACCTGAACTCGGCGTTTCGCCACCCATTCAACAACAAGTGGCTTTGGGGCTCGATCTTGTTCGGAGTCGCCTCGCAGGTCGCCGTGGTGCAGGTGCCCGTTCTGCAGACCGCCTTCGGTACCGCCTCCTTGGACCTGACGCATTGGGCCATCGCCGTCGGGATGGCGTCGGTCGTCCTCTGGGCCGAGGAACTGGTCAAGTTGGTCCGCCGGGCAAAGCGCAATCGAGGGCGACCCTGAAGGCGACCCGCTTCGCCGAATGCAAGAAACCCCCTGCCAGAGTTGCCTCTGACAGGGGGTTTCACCTTGTAGCCCCGACGGGATTCGAACCCGCGCTACCGCCTTGAGAGGGCGGCGTGCTAGGCCACTACACAACGGGGCCAATCGCGGTGTTGCTTACGCAACGCCAGCGAAGACTAGCGCACCTGCAACGCCAGCATGAAACTGCCAACGCAGCGCATCTTCACTGCGTTGGGGTACTAGGACTCGAACCTAGACTGACGGAATCAGAATCCGGCGGGCTGCCAATTACCCCATACCCCATCGTCTATCAGTAGTCACTTCAGCCGGATCACGGCCCTTGCGCCACTCATAGACTTGCTGGCCCGGTGAGGCCAGCGACCGCTTACTTTACTAGAGCCGCACTCCCCGTCAAAACCGAGACACCGGGGTGGTCGTGGCCAACTTCATTCGCTTCGCCAACCAGATTGCTGCGACCGCGAACAGGGCGAAAGAGCCCAGCGTTATCACCAGCCCCAGCCAGTCCACTGACCGTTGGGTGTAGGTGGCCACCATGGTTCCTGACATCGTGGCGTAGCCGAAGGTGATCACGTTGTTCACCACGTGCGCTGCGATGCTGGCCTCCAAGCCGCCGGTCTTCACCACCAACCAACCGGCCAGCAGACCGAAGCCCAATGGGTAGAGGAGGGCCGGCAGATTCTGGGAAGGGTGCATCAGCGTGAAGATGATCGCCGAACCGGCGATCCCTGCCCAGCTGGGGAACTCCTTGGCCAACCAGTCGCCCACCTTCGCCATCGGGCCGTCTTTGCCCACGTCGATGGGACGGAGGTCCACCGCAGTGCTCGAGATGGCTTGCATCAGGTAGCCGCGGAAGACGTACTCCTCGCCAGCGGCCTGCAGCGGCGTCACCAACACGATCACCAGCAGGAACCAGCCCCAATCAGCCTCTGGTCGAAACGTCCACTCCTGACCGATGCGGCTCAGCGCCCACACCCCGCCGATCACGACCACGGCAGCGACTAGCGCCAGCAACGCGTAGCGCCACCGGAAGCCTGGTTGCACCGAATGCAGCCAGCGCGGACGAAACCGGTTCACGAACAGCACCAAGGCCAGCGTCACCGGAATCATCGCGGCGAGCCCCAGCTGAGCGGCTGCCATTCCCGCCGGGATGGCGAAGGTGGCCGCGGCAGCAACGTAGGTGGCCCAGTCCCCCGGCGAACCTGAGATCAGATAGAAGAGGCCCAGAGCTGACCGGGTGACTACTGCGGGAATCGTCCACAGCAACATCAGCACCAACATGGCGCCGCCGATGCCCAAGGCGATCTGGCGCAGCGGCGAGAAGCTCGGATCCTCAATCCTCAGGCTGCGGGGGTAGGCCACCCCGGGAGCCGGCTCGAAACGGACGAACCGATTCAGGAAGCTGCCCATCAGGCCTCCTCAGCGACGACCGGATTGGTCAGGGTGCCGATGCCTGCGATCGTCACCGAAACGGAGTCGCCAGGATTCATCGGTCCCACCCCGGACGGGGTGCCGGTCAGGATCACGTCCCCGGGCAGCAGGGTGGTGAACCCGGAGATGTGCGCGATCAGTTCAGGAATCGAGTGCACCAAATCGGCGGTGTTGCCCGACTGCCGCAACTCGCCATTCAACGTGGTGGTGATCTCCAGGTGTGCGGCTTCGCCGGGTTCGAGGTGAGTCGAGATCCACGGACCCAACGGGCAGAAGGTGTCAAAGCCCTTGGCTCGAGCCCACTGGCCATCGCTAGCCTGCAGGTCGCGGGCGGTGACGTCGTTGGCGACGGTGTACCCGAAGATGACCTCCGCTGCCCGCTCCGGCGGCACCCGTCGGCAGATCCGACCGATGACTACCGCCAACTCACCTTCGAAATGCAGGTTGCTGGTTTCGACCGGGTACACGATCGGCTCGCCGGGACCGATCACCGCGGTGTTCGGCTTGAAGAAGACCAGTGGAGTCCCGGGCACCTCGACGCCTCGCTCAGCGGCATGGTCGGCGTAGTTGCGTCCGATCCCTAGGACCTTGCTGCGCGGAATAACCGGCGACACCAACCGGACCTCAGCCAGGTCAAGCCGTTCCCCGGTGTAGTTCACCGGGCCGGCGAGTGGATCCCCGCTCACCACCGCGATGGTTTCTGGGTTCGACCCCTGGTCCTCGGCCAGTTCGACCACTCCGAAAGTTGGGTCGCCCTGGGCCACGAATCTGGCAATACGCATGGCGATCACCCTAGCTGCCCACCACGGCTGGCCCACACACCGGCCCCGGCGCGGAAACACCCCTTGGAGTGGCTGTCCGCTCAGCCACTCCAAGGGGTGCTGCTCCCCCGGCCCAGTGCCCCCACACCAGAGCCGAGGGCGATCAGCTCAGACCAATACCGGACGCATCGCCGCCAGGTCGGCTTCGACGGTGCTGGTGGGACGAAGCCCGAACTCGCTCACCAAAACCGCCAGCACCTCCGGCGAGACGAACGCCGGCAGGCTGGGGCCGAGGTAAATGTTCTTTACCCCCAGCGCCAAGAGGCTGAGCAGGACACAGACCGCCTTCTGCTCGTACCACGAAAGCACCAGGGAAAGCGGTAGCTCGTTGATCCCGATGTCGAAGGCTTCCGCCAAGGCGCTGGCAACCTTCACCGCCGAGTAGGCGTCATTGCATTGCCCCATGTCGAGCATCCGAGGCAGGCCACCAACAGTGCCCAGGTTGAGGTCGTTGAACCGGAACTTGCCGCAGGCCAGCGTCAATACGATGCTGTCGGCGGGGGTCTGCTCCACCAGATCGGTGAAGTAGTTGCGACCGTGCAGAGCACCATCGCAACCGCCCACCAGATAGATGTGCTTCAGGTCGCCGGCCTTGATGGCCTCGATCACCACATCGGCCACGCCCAGCACGGCGTGGTGGCCGAACCCGGTGGTCAGCTCATTGCCGCCGTTGATGCCAGCGAACATCTTCGGCTCGCTCCAGCCGCCGAGTTCGATCGCTTTGGCAATCACGGCAGCGAAGTCCTTGGTGCCGTCTGCTGCCGCTGGCACATGGGCGACCCCGGGGTGGGCGACCATCGCAGTGGTGAAGATGTTGGGCGCGTAGGCCGGCAGCGGGGGCATTAGGCAGTTGGTGGTGAACAGGAAGGCGCCGGGGACGCCCAGGAACTCCTTGCGCTGGTTTTGCCAGGCGGTGCCGAAGTGACCCTTCAAGCAGGTGTATTTGCGCAGCTCCGGGTAGGCGTGGCCGGGCAGCATCTCACCGTGGGTGTAGATGGCCACCCCGGCGGTCTCGCATTGCTCGGCGAGCATCTTCAGGTCGTGCAGATCGTGACCGGTGACCACAATGAACGGGCCGGCCTGCACCTCCATGGTCACCGTGGTGGGCTCGGGGTTGCCGTAGCTGCCGGTGTTGGCCTGATCCAACAGCTCCAGGCAACGGAAGTTCACCATGCCGAAGTCGTGCAGCAACTCCAGCCAGGTACCCACCTCGTGTGAGCGGGACGCGGCTGCCAGACCGCTGATCAGCCAGCCGTCGACGCTGGCATCGCGGAAACCGAGCACGTGGGCATGGTGGGCGTAGGCGGCCATCCCGCGCAGTCCAATAACGAGCAGTGCCCGCAGGGACGGCTCAGCGCCACCAACGGTGAAGATTTGATCCGGCCCGGAGACCGCGTCCAACGTGGTGTCGGCTCCCCCGGTGATTTCGCGCCGCATGGCGTCTATCTCATTGGCCAGCTGGTTGCAGGCGTCGGCGTCGAAGCTGACATTGGTCACCGTGGTGAACAGACCTTCCATGAAGGTGACGGCCAGTTCGGCATCGCGTCCGGTGCCCTCGGCGGCTACGGCGAGCTTCATCAGCTCGTAGGTGATGCGGTCTTGCGCGTCAGAGGTCTCGGCGGTCTTGCCGCAGTTGCTGACGTCGAGGCAGGCCGCCCCGCCTACCGTTTGCTCGCACTGGAAACAGAACATACCCATGCTGGAAATGCCTTCCTGGTAAGGAGTAATGCGCCCGAATGTGGCGTTTCTTCGGCCAAAGGCTAGATTCGTCGACACTCGGACGTCTGTCGCCCGGGCAACACTTTGGAGGCCGGGTGAGCGAAGGCAGCGCCGAGATGGACGCGACAGGTTCACCGTCGGCAGGGGACGGGCAGGGCTTCGTCGACTCGGTGCTCGGCCACGGTCTAGCTGTCGATGACCTCGCCCGGCTGCTCGCCGACGGCTACGCCCGGCTGGCCAGTTGGCCGACCGGCGCGGTGCTGGCCCATCGCGCCGAGCCTCAACGCGAGTTCTTTGTGGTGCTTTCTGGCCGACTGCAAGTCATCCGCACCCGCACCGACGGCAGCCGACACATCATCGATGTGGTGAATACCGGCGGCGCCTGTGGCGCGGTCACCGCTTTCGCCGCCAAACCGCGCTGGCCAGCCGACGTCCACGCGGCCCGGGCCAGCCGGGTGCTGGTCGTCGACACCCGAGAGCTGCTCTCCGACGCCGCCCCGCAGCCGCTGCGCCAACGCCTACTGCAGAACTGCGTCCATTTGCTCGCCGACCGGGCCCGGCATCTGAACTCCCGTGGCGAACTGCTCACCCGTCGCGGTCTTCGAGCGCGGTTGGCGTTCTACCTGGTCCGAACCGCCGATGCCAACGGACGGGTGGCGCCCTCGCTGACTCGACAGGAACTGGCCGACCATCTCCAAGTGTCGCGGGCTTCGATGACCCGTGAACTCGGCCGGATGGCTGATGAGGGCCTACTGGCCATCGACGGGCGCACCTTCCAGCTGCTAGATGCTGGCGCGCTCAAAGACCTGTCGCGCTAGCCGCGCTGAGATGCGCAAAGCCTGGTCAGGTTCTAGGGTTCGACTATGAGCAATGTCGCCGACTTCGATGCTGTCGAACTGATCCGGATCAAGCGGGACGGCGGCCGATTGGCCCCCGAAGCGATCGACTGGCTGATCCGGGCCTACACCGACGCGGTAGTCAGCGATGAGCAGATGTCGGCAATGGCGATGGCGATCTTCTTCCGCGGCCTGGAGCGCGACGAGTTGAGCCGCTGGACCGCAGCCATGATCGCCACCGGGGAGCGGATGGACTTCTCCTCGCTGTCGCGTCCCACGGTCGACAAGCACTCCACCGGTGGGGTCGGTGACAAGATCACCCTGCCCCTGGCGCCGCTGGTTGCCGCCTGCGGGGCGGCCGTACCGCAGCTCTCCGGACGCGGCCTGGGCCACACCGGCGGCACTCTGGACAAACTCGAGGCCATTCCTGGCTGGCGCGCCAGCCTGACCAACGCCGAGATGCTGGCCCAGCTGGAAGATGTCGGTGCCGTCATCTGTGCTGCTGGCGCCGGCCTGGCACCAGCGGACAAGAAGCTGTATGCGCTGCGCGATGTCACCGCCACCATCGAGTCGATCCCAATGATCTCGGCCTCCATCATGAGCAAAAAGATCGCCGAGGGCACCGCCTCGCTGGTACTGGACGTCAAGACCGGTGCTGGGGCCTTCATGAAGACCGTGGCCAACGCGCAGTCGCTGGCCCGCACCATGGTTGAGATCGGCCGCGACGCCGGAGTCAACACCGTTGCCCTGATCACCGACATGAACGCACCGCTGGGCCGTAGCGCCGGCAACGGGGTCGAAGTCACCGAATCAGTCGAGGTGTTGGCCGGGGGTGGCCCAGCCGATGTGGTTGAGCTCACGGTCGCTCTGGCCACCGAAATGCTCGCCTGTGCTGGCATCGATGCCGACCCGGCCGCCGTGCTGGCCTCCGGCAAGGCGATGGACTCCTGGAAGGCGATGATTCGCGCCCAGGGTGGCGATCCGGACGCCCCCTTGCCCACCCCGAAGTACACCGAAGTGATCACCGCCGAGGCCGACGGCTACCTGACTTCGATGGACGCGATGGCCGTCGGGCTGGCCGCCTGGCGGTTGGGTGCTGGTCGGGCCAAACAGGGCGACCCGGTGCAGGCGGCCGCTGGCGTCACCTGGCACGCCGGGGTCGGCGACCACGTTCGAGCCGGACAGCCATTGTTCGAGCTGCACACCGACACCGCCGAACGCATCGAGCGGGCCAAGCAGGCGATCACCGGCGCGGTCCAGATCGGCACCGAAGCGCCGACCGGCAACCCGGTGGTACTGGAACGAATCAGCTGACCTCAGCGGCGCCGCGACCGCCTGGTCACCGCTCGGAAGTTACCCACGCCCAGGGCCCCGTGCACCACGATCAGCGGACAGCCTGCCGCTGGAGTGCCGGGCGTCCGCACCGAGGCCGTACCGATCTGTTTAGCCAACCGGTCGGTGTTGACCGCCCAGCCCTCGGGCAGAATCAGCTTCACCGTTCCCAGTCCCCCGCTGATCTCCAAGTCGATCACCGCAGCTACCGCGCTTGCCTCGCGACAATCCAGCCGCACATTCGAACCGGCCGCCTGGACGAAAAGGTAGGGCGGCACCGTCCAGACGCCACGGCGGCGCTCGCGAGACATGCCTGCGACTAGCCGCAACCGATCATCGGGGCGGTAGCCCGGCAGCGCGATGACGGCCGGTACCACCTGCGAGTTCACCAGATCGAGTTCGGCTAGCCGCCGATCCAGCTCGGCCGGCGGAAAGGCGCCCTGCTCAGCCAGGCTGCGAAGGTGCGATCGCGCTTGCGCACGCTCGTTGGCAGCCAGCTGCGCACCAGTTGGCTCCGGTGTCATTTCCATATCGTGGAGCCTAGCCCGGGCAGGTGGGGACCGCCTTTGGTCAGCGCTTCAGCATCCCCCACCGGTAGGCGTCATAGAGCGCCTCCCAGGAAGCCTCAATCACGTTGGTGCCAACTCCAACCGTGGTCCAGAGGCGCTCGCCGTCGGTCATATCGATCATCGTGCGGACGATCGCGTCCGTGCCGTGACCCTGATCGAGGATGCGCACCTTGAAGTCGGTGAGCTCGTAGGAATCCACCTGGGGGAAGGCCTGCTTCAGCGCACCGCGCAAAGCGACATCCAGCGAGTTCAGCGGGCCGTGGCCCTCGCCCACCAGATGGTGCACCACGCCCTTGGCTCGCAGCTTCACCGTCGCCTCGGAATCGCCTTCAGGTTTCATTTCGTGCCCGGTGATGACTCGCCAGCTGAGCACTTCGAAGAAGTCCTCCAGTAGGCCCATCTCGGCGCGCAGGAGCAGTTCGAAGCTGGCATCAGCCGACTCGTAGGAGTACCCGTCCATTTCGCGGGCCTTCACCGTGTCGGTGACCTTGGCAGCCAGATCGCGGTTGGACAGGTCGTAGCCGAGCTCGGAGCCCTTCAGCTGAATGTTGGCCCGTCCGGCCATGTCGGAGACCAGCATGCGCATGTCATTGCCCACCAGAATCGGGTCGATGTGCTGGTAGAGATTGGCATCGACCTTGATCGCCGAAGCATGCAGACCGGCCTTGTGCGCGAAAGCCGACGATCCCACATAGGGCTGGCGGTTGTTCAGCGGCACATTGGTCACCCCCGCTACCGCGTGGGCGATTCGGGTGGCCTCGGCCAAGGCGCCCGGCGACACCAACGGCCAGCCGTACTTCAACTGCAGGTTAGCCAGGACGGTGACGAGGTTGGCATTGCCGGTGCGCTCGCCGTACTCGTTTAACGTGCCCTGGAAGTGCATCACCCCGGCGTCCACCGCCGACATCGTGTTGGCGACCGCGCAGCCGGTGTCGTTGTGGCAATGAATGCCCAGATCCACCCCGATGGCCCCGGCGGCAGAGACCACGTCCCCCATCTGCGAGGGCAGCATGCCACCGTTGGTGTCGCACAACACGACCACCTCAGCTCCGGCGTCGGCCGCCGTCCGGATCACCTCGAGGGCATACTCCGGATTGGCCTTGTAGCCATCGAAGAAGTGCTCGCAGTCGACGAACACCCGCCTACCTTGGGAAACCAGGTGCCGCACGGTATCGGCAACCATCTCCAAGTTTTCTTCAAGGGTGGTGCGCAGGGCTCGGAAGACGTGCTCATCGTGGCTCTTGGCGACGATGCAGACCACCTCGGTGCGGGCGTCGATCAAGCCCTGCACCTGAGGATCCTCCGCCGCAGTGGTGCCAGCTTTACGGGTGGCCCCGAACGCGACGAGCTTGGCGTTCTTCAACTGGAGCACGCCATCGGCCGCGGCAGCGAAGAAGGCCGTGTCGTTGGGGTTGGCGCCCGGCCAGCCACCCTCGATGAAGCCCACGCCCAGTTCGTCAAGGTAGCGAGCGATCTTCAGCTTGTCGTTGACGTTCAGCTGCAGGCCCTCCTGCTGGGCGCCGTCGCGCAGCGTGGTGTCATAGACATGGAAGATGTCCGGCATCGCGGGCAGGAGCATGGTCATCGGCGGCCTTGAGGTAGTCGGGGCAGTATTCGCACGAGTTTGCCTGTCCGGTCAGCGGTTACGGGCAGGTTTCAGCGACTGAGACGTCTGGGGAGGCAGTAGCGCCTAGACCACTCGCCGCATCCAGCCGCGGGTATCGGGCACCCGTCCGTACTGAATGTCGAGGATCGCATCGCGAATCGCCAAGGTGTGCTCGCTGCCTGCGGGCAGCTTCCACTCCCCCGCCGTCGACCGGAAAGCGCCAATCGGCGTGACCACGGCGGCGGTGCCACAGGAGAACGCCTCGACGAAGCGGCCATCGGCGATGCCCCCGAACAACTCATCAGGGCTCACCTGGCGTTCCTCGGGGGCCAGCCCAAGATCAGCGGCCACGGTGAGGATTGAGGACCTGGTGATGCCATCCAAGATGGTGCCGGTCAGCGCCGGCGTAACCAGCCTGCCCTCAGCGGTCACCAGGAAGACGTTCATCCCGCCCAGTTCTTCGACCCGATCCTTGTCGGCGGCCTCGATGAACAGCACTTGGGAACAACCGTGCTCGTAGCCTTCATATTGGGCAATCAGCGAGGCCGCGTAGTTACCGCCGCACTTGGCCGCGCCGGTGCCACCGACCCCGGCCCGGGCGTAGCTGTCGGTAACCCAGATATCCACCGGCTTCACCCCGCCCGCAAAATACGGACCAGAAGGCGAGGCGATCACGGCGAAAGTGACCCGCTCGGCCGCACGCACGCCCAAGAACACCTCATCGGCGAACATGAACGGACGCAGGTAGAGGCTCTTCTCGCCTTCGAAATCCGGCACCCAGCGCTGATCGGCTCGCACCAATGTCTCCACTGCGGTGATGAAGTCCTCGACAGCCAACTCCGGCAGCATCATCCGCGCAGCCGAGGTCTGCAGCCGACGCGCGTTGGCCTCGGGACGGAACAGATGGATTGAGCCATCGGCGTGCCGATATGCCTTCAGCCCTTCGAACACCTCCTGGGCGTAGTGCAGCACGGCACCGGCCGGATCGATCTGGAATGGCCCATAGGGGCGCACCTGGTCATCGGACCAGCCACCCGACTTGGTCCAGGTGGCCACGGCCATGTGGTCGGTGAACCGAACCCCAAAACCCGGGTCGGCCAATACCTCGGCCACCTCCGCCTCAGTGCGGGGTGTCGGGTTAGCAGTCAGGTTGAAGCGCAGCGCCATGCGCGAATGGTAGCGCTTCTTCTGAGACGGAATCGTCCAGGAGTTGGGCCTCAAGGTAGCCTCGCGCGGGTGAGCGCACAGACAACCACGGCCAAGCCAGTAATCTCCGTCATCGCTGGTGACGGCATCGGTCCCGAAGTGGTGGCCGAAGGCCTGAAGGTGCTGACCCGAGTGGTCGGCGAGGACACCTTCGATTTCGTCCACCATGATTTGGGCGCCGAGCGCTGGCAGCGCACCGGTGAGGTGCTGCCCGAGGCCGACCTCGAACAGCTGGCCACCGCAGATGCCATCATTCTCGGCGCGGTTGGTGCGGCACCGGGTTCCACGGCAATCCCCTCGGGCCTGCTGGAGCGCGGCCTGCTGCTGAAGCTGCGCTTCGCCTTCGATCACTACGTGAATCTGCGCCCGTCCAAGCTCTACCCCGGCGTGCCCACTCCTCTGGCCGACTCAATCACCAGCCGCGGTCCGATCGACTTCGTCGTGGTCCGCGAGGGCACCGAAGGGTTGTACTGCGGCAACGGTGGCGTGTTTCGTCAGGGCACCGAGTTCGAGATCGCCAATGAGCTCAGCGTCAACACCGCCCACGGCGTTGAGCGGGTCATTCGGGACGCCTTCGATCGAGCCGAGAAGCGCAATAAAAAGGTCACCATGGTGCACAAGCACAACGTGCTGGTGAACGCCGGCGGCCTGTGGAACCGACTGTTCCTCGCCGTCGCTGAAGAGCACCCGGACGTGACCACCGACTATCTCCATGTGGACGCAGCCACCATCGCCCTGGTGCAAGATCCGCAGCGCTTCGACGTGATGGTCACCGACAACCTATTCGGCGACATCCTCACCGATCTCGCCGCCGCAGTTACCGGCGGTATCGGGCTGGCGGCCTCGGCCAACATCAACCCGAGTGGCGCCTTCCCGTCCATGTTTGAGCCGGTGCACGGCTCGGCCCCCGACATCGCCGGTCAGGGTATTGCTGATCCGACCGCGACCATCCTGAGCATGGCCCTGCTGCTGGACCACCTGGGTCGAGGTGAGGACGCCAAGCGCATCGAGGATGCGGTGGATGCCGATATCGCCGAGCGCGGTGCGACCAAGCGGCCAACCTCGGTGGTTGGCGACGAGATCGCCGCCCGGCTGGCCTGAACTCCGACTGGGTGAGCGCTCAGCGCTCACCCAGGCTGCCGAACACCCGCCGGTGCAGGCCGGTGACCCGTCCGGAGAACCACCAAAGGGCTTCGACTATTACTGCCGCGCTCGCCCCTAGCCAGGCTCCAGTGGTGTTCATCGCGGCGTTGGTCGGATCGAGTTGTGGGTTAAACCCGGACAACCACGGCCAAGCCTGCACCCCTACGGCGTACCACCCAGGCAGCCAAAAGACCGTCAGGTAAGCCGCGAACAGCAGCACCACGATCATCACGATCTTCCACAGCTGGTAGGGGCGGGCGATGGTGATCATCACCCAGCCCCCAGCAATCATCACCGCGATCACCGTGGCCGTACTGGCCTGAGTGGCTCCGGCATCGTCGGTGACCAAACGCAGATTCAACAGATAGGTCACAAACGCGGTGACCCCGACGACCACCCCTGCTGGAATGGAGAAGGACAGCACCCGCTTCAGGAACCCGGTGCGGGCCCGCTCAGCGTTGGGCGCCAGCGCCAGGATCGCCGCTGGAATGCCGATGGTGTACCACCCGATGAACGAAACGTGCATCGGCACGAAGGGGAACGGCAACTGCCACAGCGCCACTAATAGTGCCAACACGATCGAGTACATCGTCTTGGTCAGGAAGAAGTTGGCCACCCGCTCGATGTTGCCGATTACCCGGCGACCCTCGGCCACCACGTGCGGCAGAGTGGCGAAGTCGTCGTCGAGCAGGACGATCTGGGCCACCGAACGAGTAGCTGGTGCGCCAGAGCCCATCGCCACGCCGAGGTCTGAATCCTTGATCGCGAGCACATCGTTGACACCGTCCCCGGTCATGGCGACGGTGTGGCCGCGAGACTGCAGGGCGGCCACCATCTGCCGCTTCTGTTGCGGGGTGACCCGGCCGAATACGCCGGCGGTCTCGATCGTGTCGGCGAAGGCTTCTGGGTCTTCGGGCAGCGAGCGAGCATCGATCACCTCGCCGGCGGTCACCCCCAACGAACTGGTCACTGCCCCCACTGATTTGGCATTGTCACCGGAGATCACCTTGACCGCTACGTCCTGGGCGGCGAAGTAGGCCAGCGTGCCGGCAGCTTCGGGGCGCACCTTCTGCTCGAGCACCAACAGCGCCCGTGGGCTCACCTGCCCGGGGGCGTCGGTGGCATCTACCGGCCGGTCGCTTTCGGCCAGTAAAAGCACCCGGCGCCCCGAGGAACCAATCCGATCGGCTTCGCTGGCGATATCGCTTCCGGGGGCGGCCAACACGTCCGGGGCGCCAATCACCCAGTTGCCGTGGTCAGCGAAGCTCATGCCCGACCATTTCTTGGCCGAGGTGAACGGCGCGACCGCGTTGACCGACCAGGCAGCTTGGGTTGGCTCATGGGCATGCGCCAAGGCCTGGATCGAAGCATTCGGACGGGGGTCCGCGGCGGACAACTGCGCCACCACCTCCCGCACCTGGTCAACATCGGTGTCATCTACCGGGTTGGCATCGGTGTATTTCAAGCCGTTTTCGGTGAGCGTGCCGGTCTTATCGGCACACACCACATCCACCCGGGCCAGGCCTTCAATCGCTGGCAGTTCCTGCACCAGGACGTTCATCTGCCCGAGCCGGATCACGCCAACCGCGAAGGCCAGCGAGGTGAGCAGCACCAGCCCCTCTGGCACCATCGGCACCAGGGCACCCGACATCCGCAGGACGATCTGCTGCCAGGTCTCCCCGGGGTTCTGGGTCCACTGCACCCAGACTGTGGCGACCCCGACCGGAATCAGCAGCCAGGTGACCAATCGCAGGATCTTGTTGATGGCGGTCTGTAGCTCTGATTTCACCAACGAAAACTTGCTGGCCTCAGCGGCGAGTTGGGCCGCATAGGACTCATGACCCACCCGGGTGGCGCGGAAGGCACCGACGCCAGCCACCACGAAGCTACCCGACATAACCGGATCACCAGGAGCCTTCTCCAGCGGGTCGGACTCGCCGGTGAGCAGCGATTCGTCCACTTCCAGATAGCTGGCCTCCACGATTTCGCCGTCGACGATGATCTGATCGCCAGGGCCGATCTCGATGATGTCGTCCACGACGATCGATTCGCGGGGCAACTCGGCGACCGCGCCGTCACGGCGTACCAGCGGTTTGCCCTCACCGACCACCGCCAGGTTGTCGAGGGTTCGCTTGGCTTTGAGCTCCTGGAACGCCCCGATTCCAGAGTTGATGATGATCAGGAATCCGAACAACGCGTTGCCGATGCTGCCGGTACTCAGCACGATCACGAACAGCACCATCAGCAGGAAGTTGATCCTGGTGAACACATTGGCTTTCACAATGTCCCAGGTGGTGCGCCCAGAGCGCGGCGGCAGGTCATTGGTCTGGCCGCGGGCTACCCGCTCAGCAACTTCGGCGCTGGTCAGCCCAGGAACCTCTTGGGTGGCGATCGTCATGGCCGTCAGCTTGCCAGACCCCGGCAACCCCAGCCCAAATCACGCCGGGCCGTGCCGCCCCCGAAACGCGGACTCGCGACCGAATTATCGGGGGCGGCGGCTCACTTCGGGGGCGACTCCTGAGATGCACGGAGCGGTGGAGGAAAGCGCCCGCCATCAGATCACCGCTGCCCGTGCAAACGCACAGCGACCGCCGGGAATCCCGGCGGTCGCTGTGATGGAGCTACGTGCTCAGCGGGCTGCGTTGCCTTCGACGTAGTCGTCGTCATGCGACTTGACCCACGCCATCAGGCCGCGCAGCTTCCGACCGGTCTCCTCGATCGGGTGCTGCTCACCCTTGGCCCGCAACGCCTTGAACTCCGGCGCACCGGCGTCCTGGTCGTCGATGAACCGCTTGGCGAAAGCACCGGTCTGGATGTCAGTCAGGACGTCCTTCATCCGCTGCTTCACGCTCGCGTCGATCACCCGAGGGCCGGAGACATAGTCACCGAACTCGGCGGTGTCCGAGACGCTCCACCGCTGCTTGGCGATGCCGCCTTCGTACATCAGATCGACGATCAGCTTCAGCTCATGCAGACACTCGAAGTAAGCCACCTCGGGCTGGTAGCCAGCCTCGGTGAGCACCTCAAAGCCTGCGGTGACCAGGGCCGAAGCGCCGCCAC
Source organism: Propionicimonas sp. (assembly GCA_013791955.1). Taxonomy (GTDB): domain Bacteria; phylum Actinomycetota; class Actinomycetes; order Propionibacteriales; family Propionibacteriaceae; genus Propionicimonas. Next base: position 864,311 of record VMSW01000007.1, on the reverse strand, counting down.
AGAGCACCGCCTGCTCACCAAACAGATCGGTTTCGGTCTCCTCGGTGAAAGTGGTCTTGATGCCACCGGCACGCAACCCGCCGATGCCCTTGGCATAGGCAAGAGTCAACGGCCAAGCGTTGCCGGTCTCATCCTTCTCCACCGCAACGATCACCGGCACGCCACGGCCTTCGGTGTACTCCCGGCGCACCAGGTGGCCGGGACCCTTCGGCGCGACCATGCACACATCCACCCCTGCTGGCGGCTGGATGTAGCCGAACCGGATGTTGAAGCCGTGAGCGAAGAACAGCGCATCGCCGGCCACCAGGTTGGGCTCAATGGCCTCTTTGTAGAGGTGCCGCTGCACCTGGTCCGGAGCCAACACCATGATCAGGTCGGCTTCTTCACAGGCCTGGGCTGGGGTGACGACCCGCAAGCCTTCAGCCTCGGCTTTGGCCCAGCTCTTGGAGCCTTCGCGCAGTCCGACCCGTACGTCCACCCCGGAGTCACGCAGGCTAAGCGCGTGGGCGTGGCCCTGGCTGCCATAGCCGATCACAGCGACGCTGCGGCCCTGGATGAGCGCTAGGTCGGCGTCGGCGTCGTAGAACATTTCTGCCATTTGGGTTCCTTTTCAGTGCTTTCAGTTGGCCGGGCCAGCGGCCGGACGGGACTTCTCGATCTTGGCACGATCCGACAGCGAACGCCCACCGCGACCAAGCGCGACCAGGCCCGACTGCACGAGTTCGCGCACACCATAGGGGTTGAGCATTTCCAGCAGCGCGGCCAGTTTGTCCGGCGAGCCGGTGGCCTCGATGGTCATCGCGTCGTTGTGGACGTCCACGGTCTTGCCGCGGAACAGCTGAACAATTTCGATGATCTGGCTGCGGGTGGCCGGGTCGGCCTTCACCTTGATCAGCATCAGCTCGCGACGAACCGAGGAACCTTCGTCAAGTTCCACGATCTTGAGCACCTCAATCAGCTTGTTCAGCTGCTTGATGATCTGTTCCAGCACCTGTTGGCTGCTCACCGCCACCTGGACGGTGATCCGGGAGAACTCCTCGTTCTCGGTCGGGCCGACCGCCAGGGATTCGATGTTGTAACCGCGGCGAGCGAACAGGCCCGAGATCCGCGCGAGCACACCAGGCTTGTTCTCCACCAGCACGCTCAGAGTGTGAGTGTTCACAGGTCTTCCTCCCCGCTCCAATCGGGAGCCAGGTCCCGAGCGATCTTGATCTGATCATTGCTGGTGCCTGCCGGAACCATCGGCCACACCATGGCGTCCTTGTGCACCACGAACTCGACCACCACGGGCCGGTCGTTGATTTCCATCGCCTTGGCGATCACCTCGTCGACTTCTTCAACAGTCTCGGCCCGCAAACCAACTGCGCCCATGGCCTCAGCCAGTTTCGGGAAGTCGGGCACCAGGTGCGACTTCAGGTTGGTGTTGGAGTAGCGCTCCCCATAGAAGAGGGTCTGCCACTGGCGCACCATGCCGAGGCTGCGGTTGTTCATCACCGCAATCTTGATCGGGATCCCCTCCAGGAAGCAGGTGACCAGCTCCTGGTTGGTCATCTGGAAACAACCGTCACCATCGATGCCCCACACCACGTCGTCCGGGCGACCAACCTTGGCGCCCATCGCGGCCGGAACGCAGTAGCCCATCGTGCCGGCACCGCCGGAGTTGAAGAACCTGGCCGGACGCTCGTGCGGCAGCAGATGAGCGGCCCACATCTGATGCTGGCCCACGCCGGCAACATAGGTCGCCTCCGGGCCGACCAGTTCACCCAGGCGCTTGATCACGTACTCCGGACTCAGCAGGCCGTCTTCCATCGCCGGGTACTCGGTGGGCAGGTAGCGCTTACGCAGACCGTCGAGGAAGCGCACCCAATCACCGATGTCGCCATGGGCCTCCTCACGCAAGGCGGCGTTCAGCTCGGCCAACACTTCACCAAGATCGCCAACGATCGGCACATCAGCCATCCGGTTCTTGGAGATCTCGGCCGGATCGATGTCGGCGTGGATGATCTTGGCCTCGGGGGCGAAGGTGTCCAGCTTGCCGGTGACCCGGTCATCGAAGCGGGCGCCAAGGGCAATCAGCAGATCCGAACGCTGCATCGCGCCCACGGCTGCCACGGTGCCATGCATTCCAGGCATGCCGTAGTTCAGCGGGTGGCTGTCGGGGAAAGCCCCGCGAGCCATCAGCGTGGTCACAACCGGCATCTTGGTGATCTCGACGAACTCGGCCAGCGCCTCCCAGGCTCGCGCCCGGTTGACCCCGCCACCGAGGTAGATGACCGGACGTTTGGCCTGGCCGATCAGTCGGGCCGCTTCGCGGATCTGTTTGCCATGGGGCTTACTCACCGGGCGGTAGCCGGGCAGGTCGAGCTCCTCAGGCCAGACATACTCAGTGGGGCCCGCCAGTGCGTCCTTGGCAATGTCGACCAGCACCGGACCGGGGCGGCCGGTCTTGGCCAGGTGGAACGCTGCCGCGATCGCATGCGGGATCTCGGCCGGATCGGTGATCAGGAAGCTGTGCTTGGTGATCGGGAAGGTGATGCCCCGAATGTCGGCTTCCTGGAAGGCGTCAGTACCAATCGCTTTGCTGGCCACCTGGCCGGTGATGGCCACCATCGGCACCGAATCCATGTAGGCGTCGGCGATCGCGGTCACCAGGTTGGTGGCTCCCGGACCGGAGGTGGCAATGCACACTCCAACCCGCCCGGTGGCCTGGGCGTAGCCTTCAGCGGCGTGACCGGCTCCCTGCTCATGACGCACCAGGATGTGCCGGATCTTCGAGTCGAAGAGCGGATCATAGGCCGGCAGGATCGACCCGCCAGGGATGCCGAAGATAACCTCAACACCCATCCGCTCCAGGGACTTGACCAGCGACTGTGCGCCGGTCATCGGTTGTGGTGACTCCCCAGGCATCTTTACCTCACTTCTGACTTGGGTTGGACGTACGAACGCAGAAAAAAACCCCCGCTGCTAGAGCAGACGAGGGAGCGTGTCGGGATGAGTGAACTCAGCCGACACGCTTGCTTACTACGAGAATGAACTTCCGCACGCGTCAAGAGTTCCCCCCGATCACCCACCTTGTCAAACACCTCTCCTCGGCGTCCCACATCTTGGGCGGACGGACGAACGCTCGACCAGCGGGTGCGACTTGACCCTCGATTCCTGGAGGTTTCACCGATTCGCTGGCAATGCGACACGCCGAGGGGCGACGATTGTTGTTGAGCTGAACGCAAACCGAAGGACCCCCAACATGCCCTCAGTAAGCAGCCGGCGGCTTTCCATGCGCACTCTGACCTCCCTAGTCGGAGCAAGCGCACTGGTATTGACCGGAGCCGCCCTACCGGCGAAAGCCGACGATGCAGTGACCCCGCCCGACCAAAAGGTGATCGTTAACGGCGCCGGCTGGGGCCACGGCAAAGGAATGTCCCAGTACGGTGCCGCCGGCGCGGCCAAGCAGGGCCTGAGCTACGACAAGATCATCGCCTTCTACTACACCGGCACCACCTTGGGCTCGCTGCCCAAAGGCAACACCATGCGGGTGTGGATCACCGCCGACACCGACTCCGGGTTGCACTTCCGGCCAGCCGCCGGTCTGCAGGTCTATGACACCGCCGGGCACAAGGTAAACCTGCCCACGTCCAGCAAGTACACCAAGTGGCGGATCTCCCGAAGGGGCACCTCCCGGGTGCTCTACTACCGCAACGCCGCTGGCAAGTACGTGACGTACAAGTCCAAGCTCAACGCGAAGCGCAGCTGGTGGGTTAAGAACACCAAGACCGGCACCGTGAAGCTGGCCATGCCCAACGGCTCCACCCGTACCTATTCCGGCCGCATGGCGCTGCGCTTCAAGGGCAGCTCAGCGGTCACGGTCAACTACCTGAGCATGGAAACCTATCTACGCTCGGTAGTGCCCGCCGAGATGCCGGCCAGTTGGGCCACCGAGGCCCTCAAGGCCCAGGCGGTCGCGGCCCGTACCTACGCCGCCAAGGAGCGCCAGGCGAAGCCGGCCGGCTACATCTATGACATCTGCGATACCTCCGCTTGCCAGGTGTACAAGGACAACTCGACTCGCTACGCCAGCACCGACGCCGCGATCGCAGCTACCGCCAACAAGGTGGTGCTTTACAAGGGAGCCCTCGCGCTGACTCAGTTCTCCAGTTCGAACGGCGGCTGGGCTGCCAGCTACATCGGGCTGCCCTATCTCTCGGCCAAACAGGATCCCTACGATCCGGTGCGCACCTGGACGAAGACGATCACTGCGTCGTCACTGCAGAAGGCCTACCCGTCGATCGGCGCCTTCACCACGATCCAGGTGACCACCCGTACCGGAGTCGGCCCCTTCAACGGTCAAGGCCGAGCCCTCCTGGTCAAGATCAGTGGCACGGCCGGTTCCATCACTGTCAGCGGCGGCAGCTTCAAATCGAAGTTCGGCCTGAAAGAGACGCTGTTCTCCTTCACCACGTCTGGGGTGAACACCGCCGCCAAGTAGTGAGCCGTTGGGCTATCAGTCCTGCTGGGTGATCCTGCGGTGCACGTCGTCCAGATCGATGTCGGGCTCGCGCATCATCAGGCCAGCCATCCCTGGACGGTCGGCGTACCGCGGAATCAGGTGAGCGTGCAGGTGGAAGACCTCCTGGCCGGCCACCGCCCCTGAGTTCAGTAGCACGTTGAGCCCGGCCGCGCCCAGCTTCTCGGTGAGCAGTTGGCCGGTGGCGTTGATGGCTGGCGCAATCTCGCTCAAGGCCTCCGGCTGGCTCAGGACGTCAACAACATGCCTCCTGGGCACCACCAGGGTGTGACCAGAGTGCCACGGGCTGATGTCGAGAAACGCGACCGCGGCGTCGTCGGCATAGATCTGTCGGGAGGGGATATCACCGGCGATGATGGCGCAGAACAGGCAATCCATGCCCCTCAGCGTACGGCGAACCCGGCACCTGCCAGGCCAGCTTTCACCTCGGCAATGGTGAGCGTGCCGTAGTGGAAGACGCTGGCAGCCAGGACCGCATCAGCCCCGGCCTGGGCCGCAGCCACGAAGTGTGCCACTGTGCCAGCACCGCCGGAGGCAATCACCGGTACGTCGACGACCGCCTTGACCGCCTCGATCATCTCCAGATCGAAGCCGTCGGTGGTGCCGTCGGCGTCCATGGAGTTCAGCAGGATCTCTCCGGCGCCGCGCTCAGCGGCTTCCCGCACCCAGGCGATCGCGTCCAGGCCTGCTGCACGTCGTCCGCCGTGGGTGGTGACGCCGAAGCCAGAAGGCTGACCGGCCTCGCGCCGGGCGTCCAGGGAGAGCACCAGCACCTGATTGCCGAAACGTGCAGTGATCTCGTTGATCGCTTCGGGCCGACTGATGGCGCCGGTGTTGATGCCCACCTTGTCGGCACCGGAGCGCAGCAAGGTGTCGACGTCTTCGACGCTGCGCACTCCCCCGCCGACGGCCAGCGGGATGAACACCGTCTCCGCGGTCCGGCGCACCATGTCGTAGGTGGTCGCTCGGCCAGTCGCTGATGCCGAGATGTCGAGGAAGACCAACTCATCAGCACCTTCGGCGCCATAGGTCGCGGCCAACTCAACCGGATCACCGGCGTCGCGCAGATTCACGAAGTTGACGCCCTTGACGACCCGTCCGTCATGGACGTCCAGGCACGGAATTACCCTGATGGCCAGCGTCATGGGCTCAGGTTATCCAACCTGGACCGACGCGCCCAGCGGCGTCCGGCCCATCAGGAGTGGAGGTTCACAGCCCCGGCAGGCGCGGAAAGCGTCGCAGCTTGGAGTTGCGGGCGTAGAAGCCCCAGCCGCGCTTGAACCAATGCCCAACGATCGGCAGGTTGATCGCGAACTGCCGTTTGGTGCTGCGGTAGACCAGCACCCCGCCGGAGCCGGTATCCATCAGACACAAGATGGACACATGCTCGGCGTAGCCGATCCGGTCGTTGAGGCCTTGGGCAGCCTTGATTATGTTGTGCGCAGCGGCATGAGCCATCGCTTCGGCGACGTGGCCCTGCTTGGCCCGCCACTCTGGTCCAGCCAAAGCTGCCACATCGCCGACGGCGTACACATTCACGGTGCCCTCAACCAGGGTGTTGGCATCGATCTTCACGAACCCGGCTTCGTTGGTCGGCAGGCCGGAAGCGGCGATCACTGGCAGCCCTACCGCCCCAGGAATGAACAGCGTCAGATCTGCACCGAGCTTGGTGCCGTCCTCGAAGCTGATCCCATCGGCGGCAAATCCGGTGATCGGCGATCCCACCTGCTGGTGGATTCCGCGCGCCCCGAGCATCGGGCCGATCTTGGCCAGAGCCTTGGGGCCCATCCGTTGCCCGGGAGTGGCCATCGGTGCGAAGAAGGACAACTCGTAGCGGTCCCGCACGCCCTTCTTTCGCAACAGGTGATCGATGTTGAACAGGATCTCGAACGCCGGGCCGCCCCGCATCGCCGAGCCATCCTTCGGGTTGCCGCCGAAGCCGACCGCGATTCGTCCCTTACCTCGACGCAGCAGCCGATCCAGCTGATCGCGAATGTCGATTGCCGCGTCCGGCCCAGCGCATAGCGAGCGAGTGTGTTCGACTCCGGGCGGCTTCGGCTTGCCGGCGCCGAGAGCGATCACCAGGTAGTCATAACTCAGAGTCTGCCCGCCGAGCACCACCGAGTTGGCGTCAGTCTCGATGCTGGCGACCGAGTCCACCACCACCTCGAAATGGTTGACCCGGCCAAGTTCGGCCAAGCTCACCCGCGTGCGGGAGGTAGGAATGGCTCGGGTCGGGGTCCAAATCGTGATCGGAAAGAGGTGCAGGAAGTCCCGCTCGGAGACCAGCGTCACCCGGAATCGGCCAGACTTGGCCAGCCCGATCGCAGCCTCCACTCCCGCGAAGCCGCCACCCAGCACCACTGCGTGGTGTTTGCTGGAGAAATCCTGAGCTGCCATCTGATTTGAGCCTTCCGTTGCTGCGTCCCAGACGCACGCGACATTGCTGACACTGCCGTGCCAACAGGTTCAGGAGTCTGGCCCGGCCTTGGCCGACCCAGCAAGCTTCTTTGCCGATCTGGCAAACTGGGGCGGTGTCAGATCCATCGGACTTTGTCCTTGACAGCGTCGGCCCCCGGCTGAAACGGCTACGCAACCGCACCGGCGCCACCTTGCAGCAATTGGCCGAGCAGACCGGGATTTCGGTCAGCACCTTGTCGCGGCTGGAATCTGGGCAGCGACGACCAACCCTTGAACTCCTGCTGCCGCTGGCCAAGGCATACCAGGTGTCGCTGGACGATCTCGTCGGCGCGCCGGCCACGGCCGATCCGCGCATTCACCCACGACCGGTGGTTCGCAACGGGGTCACCTGGATGCAGTTAGCCAAGAACCCCGGCGGGCTGAACGCTTTCAAGCAGGTCTTGCCAGTGGAGCCAGCCAACCCGGCCCCACGCGAGCTTTGTTCCCACCAGGGCTACGAGTGGGCCTACGTGCTGCACGGCCAACTCCGGCTAACCCTCGGTGATGCCGACTACCTGCTCAACCCCGGCGAAGCCGCCGAATTCGAGACCATCACCCAGCACGGCTACGCCAACGGCGGCAGCATCCCGCTGGAGCTATTGATCATCTTCGGCGGTCAGGGCGAACGGGTGCACCTCCGCGTCCGAGGAACCGGACGGGGGTCGTCCCGGTCGCCTCAGTCCTCTAGCGGGGCGGCGTCCACCACGCCGCGCCTGGCCCGGTAGACCACCTCTTTGGCCATCCCACGCAGTGGGCCAGCACCGGCGGCATCAGCGACCTGTCCAGCCGCGTCGATCACCTGGCGGGCCCAGCGGACGAAGTCACCGGCAGTCAGGTTCGACATGTTGAGCACATCGGCAAGTTCAGCCCCACCAACCCAGGCATGGATTGACTCGGCGAAGCCGATCTCCGGTTCAGCATGGCTGGGCAGCCGATGGTCCCGCTCGGTGAGGCAGACCTCGCGCCACACCTTGCGCAGCCGAATCTGGGCGTCTTCGCTAGCCCGATCCGGCATCCGGGCCGGTTCGCGGCGATCGCCACGCGCCTCGAAAACCAGGGACGAGAGCACCGCAGCCAACTGCGGGGCGCTGAGATTGTCGAAGACCCCAGAACGAATCGCCTCAGCGGTCACCAGATCCAGCTCTGAGTAGAGCCGCGACAGCATCCGACCAGCCTCAGTGACCTGTTTGCCACCATCGGGGCTGAGATAGCCGAGCGACTCCAACACCGAGCAGATGCGGTCGAAGCGCACCGCGATGGTGTTGGTGCGGCGCTCAGCCTGGGCATTGATGCCGTCGTTGTCGCGTTCGGCCCGCAGCGCCGATTCGGCATAGCGGGCGTGGGTCTCTCGATCGGGGCAGGCGTGCACGGGGTGTCTGCGCAGCTCAGCGCGAAGTTCGGTCACCCGAGCCATCGCATCGGCATCGGCTGCTGCCGGTGCGACCGGCGCAGCCAGGGAGCCGTCGTCGATGCGTTGCCGTAGCGCCACGGCCAGATTGCGCCGCGAAGCCGGTGAACGCAGGTCGAAGTGTTTGGGCACCTTCACCCGTCCGGCCGTTGTGGGCGGCTCGGGGAAGTCCACAATCGAAAGCTGCTTTACCTGGCGGTCCACGGTCAGCACCGTCGGCCCCCCACCGGCGCGGCCCAGCTCCACCACCACTGCCCAGCCTCGGTGCCGTTTGCCCGGAATGTCGATGATGTCGCCCACCTGCAGCGCCGCCAGCGCGGTCAAGGCCTCCGCCCGCCGATCAGAACGCCGTAGCCGGGCGGCTTCAGCTTCGACTGCCGAGATCCGACTGCGCAGGCGGAAGTACGCCTCAGCCTCACCCAGCTCACAGGACGCCTGCGCCCAGTCCTCAGTGATCCGCGTCCGGTTGTGTGCCATCGAGCGGGCCAGCCCCACCACTGAACGGTCGGACTGGAACTGGGCAAATGACTGCTCCAGCAGGCCACGGGCCCGCTCGCGGCCCACCGTGCCGACCAGGTTCACCGCCATGTTGTAGGTGGGGGCGAAGGAGGAACGCAGCGGATAGGTGCGGCGCGAGGCCAGCCCGGCCACTGCCCGTGGATCGAGTCCGGGCTGCCAACACACCACCGCGTGGCCCTCAACGTCGATCCCGCGTCGGCCGGCGCGACCGGTGAGCTGAGTGAACTCGCCAGCGGTGATGTCGGCATGGGTTTCGCCGTTGTACTTCACCAACTTCTCCAACACGACGCTGCGGGCCGGCATGTTGATGCCAAGAGCGAGAGTCTCGGTAGCGAAGACCACCTTCACCAACCCGGAGACGAAGCCTTCTTCAACCGCCTCTTTGAACGCGGGCAGCAGCCCGGCGTGATGCGCGGCGATCCCGGCAGTGAAGGCGGCCACGAAGGAGTCGTAGTCAAGGGCGACCAGATCCAGCGGACTCAGGCTCGCGGTGTGCCGGGCAGCGATCTCGGCCAGCTGGGCGCGCTCGTGGGCATCAGTGAGCCGCAGCCCCGAGTTCATCAGCTGTCCAACTGCGGTGTCACAGCCCAACCTGGAGAAGATAAAGAAGATCGCCGGTAGCAATCCCTCGGCCGCCAACCGCTCGATGGTCGCGTCACGCCGCGGCATTAGGTGGCGCGAGGCGTCCATCTTTGACCTGGCCGCGGCGCCGCCGTACCGCCCTGATCCGTAGGACACATCCCGGCGCCCGTTACCGGAGCGACCGCGCGGACGGCGGCTGTCATCACGCTGGGTTCGGGATTCCTCCTTGGCAATCCGCAGCAGTTCGGGGTTCACGTCTTTTCCGGCGAACAACTCCAGCAGCCGCCGACCCACCATGACGTGTTGGTACAGCGGCACTGGACGGCGCTCAGTAACCACCACTTCGACGCCCCCACGAACCTCATCCAGCCAATCGCCGAACTCCTCGGCATTGCTCACGGTCGCTGACAGCGCCACCACCTGCACCGAATCGGCCAGCGAGATGATCACTTCCTCCCAGACCGCTCCCCGGGAGCGATCAGCCAGATAGTGCACCTCGTCCATGACCACGAATCCCAGCCCGCCCAGGGTCGGCGAGCCGGCGTAGATCATGTTGCGCAGCACCTCGGTGGTCATCACCACCACCTGGGCTTCGGCGTTGATCGAGGTGTCGCCGGTGAGCAGGCCAACAGCTTCTTCGCCGTGGCGGGCGCATAGATCGTGGTATTTCTGGTTACTCAGGGCTTTGATCGGGGTGGTGTAGAAACACTTGCGTTGCCGCTGCAGGGCCAGGAAGACCGCAAACTCCCCCACTACGGTCTTGCCAGCGCCGGTCGGCGCAGCGACCAATACTCCACTTCCGGCGGCGAGGCGCTCACAGGCGGTTACCTGGTAATCGTCTAGAGCAAAGGGATAGCCGGCGGCGAAGTCGGCGACCGCCGTCATTGTGGTCCTGGCACGTAGATGCTCAATGCATCGCGCACCGCGCGCACGGTTACCGGGACGGGGCCGAGTTCCTCCCCGTCGGCCATCGCATAGAGCCCGTCGCCGTCCAGCACCACCTCTTTGGCCCGCAACAGCTCCGCGGCCGGATCCTTGACGAAGCCGCCAGTGAACATGGATGGCAACAGCCGCAACAAGGTGGCCCGACTAACCGGATTGATCACGGTGAGATCGAGGAGGCCGTCGTTCAGGTCGGCATTGGGGCAGGCCTGCATGCCGCCCCCGTAGTAAGCGGCGTTTCCGACGGCGATGAACATCGCGGTCTGCTCCCGCCGGACGCCGTCCACGATCATGCGATAGGCCAGCGGCTCGAAGCTGCGCAGTTCGGCGAGGGTGGCCACCACATACTCCAGGCCGCCGTAACTGCGCTTCATCTGGTCGGCCCGGTAGCCGACCCGACCGTCGAACCCGGTGGAGACGATGCAGCCCACCCAGCGATGCTCGCTGCCATCAACCAACTTGCCGCTCACCGAAGCCAGATCGATCCGCCGCAGGTGCCCGGCGAGGATGGTCTGCACCGCGGCTAGCGGATCGGTGCCAACCCCAACGCCGCGGCAGAAGTCGTTGCCGCGACCGCCCGGAATCACCCCAAGGGGCACCTGGGTTTGGGCGGCTGCGTTGAGACCGAGGTGCATCATGCCGTCCCCGCCCATCACCACCAAAGAGTCAAAGCGGCCATCGACGCCAGACTCCTCAGCAGCAGCGGCCACCACCTCTTCGCAGTGTCGCTTTGAGTCTGCCCAGTCAGTGGTACTGATCACCTTCAGACTGCCGTTGGGCAGACCGGCCACCAGGGCGGCGGTTACCGAGGGCAGCAGCTTCGCCGCGCGTCCGCGTCCGGCCGATGGGTTCACCACCAAGGTCAAAGTAGCGCCGTCGTGATGTTGGCTCATGCGGCCACCTCCGCCTTAGCCAAAGCTTTGGCCTTGCGTCGATCGTTGACGTGGCAGATGACTTCGGCGATCAGATACAGCACCGTCATCGGGATGGCCAGGGCGAGCATCGAGAACGGGTCACTGGATGGGGTCGCGGCCGCGCCGAACACAAACGTGGCGAAGATCACATAGGTGCGGTACTTGCCCAGTTGCTTAGCGCTGACCACGCCAATCAGGTTGGCGCCGACGATCACCACCGGCATCAGGAAGCCCAGCCCAAAGACCACCATCAGTTGCAGGGTGAGTTTCAGGAACTCGTTGATGTCCAGCAGGTTGGTCACCGGAACGCTAGATGGAGTGAAGGCCAGCATCACCGAAATGCCTTGCGGCAGGATGTAGTAGCCGATGGCTACGCCCAGCAGGAACAGCGGGATCGCGGCGGCGAGAAAGCCCAGCGCATATTTCTTCTCTTTGGCCAACAGCGCTGGCGCAATGTAGGCCCACAACTGGTACAACCACACTGGGCTGGACAGCACCAGACCGGCCACCAAGGCGATCTGCAGGATCAGCATGAAGGGCGCAGTCACCCCGCTGATCACCGTGGTCGGGTTCAGGTTCGGATTGCTCTGCTTGAGCATCTCGGCTGCTTGAAGGTAGGGCCGCATCATCAGCAGGTAGAGCTCTTGGTACCAAATCCCTGAGGCAGCAGCCGCCACGATCAGCCCGAGCGCGGCGACGATCAGCCGGTAGCGCAACTCGCGCAGGTGATCGGCGAGCGTCATCACTCCGCCGGGGGTTGGCTTGGGCGGCCTCAACCAGGAGAACCGCGAAGTACCTTTCGCCATCGTCGGATTCAGACCGACTCTGGCTTGGGCGCGGGCTCAGGCTCGGCGGGCGCTTCGACGTCCAGACTTTCGCTCGGCGCCGCATCGCCGTCGGGAACGGCAGCCGCTGGGTCTGCCTCGACTACTGGGGACACCTCCTCGGAGGTCCGGTCACTAGGCGCGGCGCCAACTTCCTGCTTGAACTCGCGAATCGAGGTGCCCGCATTGCGACCGACCCCGGACAAGCGGGCACCGGCAAACAGCAACAGCGCGATCACCACTAGGACCGCCCACTCCCAGCCATTTGGCATTACCGCCTCCTTCGTCGCCGCGCCACGCTAGCTCTTTGAGTCCACTTCCGGCATGGGCTGAATCTGATTGAGCAGGTCGGCGAACTCCTCGGCGCGTTTGGCCAGCATTTCCAGTTCGCTGAACAGATCGGAGGCTTTGTGCCACAGCCAGACCGCGTAGCTCACCATCGTGATCAGCCCACCCAGGGCGATCAGGCCGAAAAGCAGTACCCAGTTCATGATTCCGCCACCCTACCCCGCACCGTAGGCGGCCAACGCGTCGGCGGCCGCCTTTCTGGCCGAGGCGGCAGCCTCCTGCGGAACGATGTCGCGCAAACCGCTGCCTAGGCGAAGAATCAACGCCCGCAGCCAGGCCGGGTCAGCGACCAGCAGATCTACCTCCACCAACTCAGCCGAACGCCGCACGTCCACCACCGGGATGTACTCGGTGATCCAGGCGGCCTCAGGAGCCAACCCCAGCTGCACCGGCATCGCCTGGGCGCTGCTTTCCAACCAGCCAGGTCCGAACTCGGGCGGCTCGCCCAACTCGCCGGCCGCGATCCCGGTAGCCCGCACCGCGTTGATTCGATCGAGGCGATAGGTCCGCCAGCCGCCCCGTTCGGGGCTCCAAGCCTGCAAATAGCCGTACCCGTCACGGACCAGAAGCCGAACTGGCGCCACCTGTGGAACCGACGGTTCCAGGCCGGAATCGGTGTAGTCAAACTCGACCAACTCGGCCGCCTCGATCGCCGCAGCCAACTCCTCACGGACGCTCTCAGGGCCGCCAGCAACAGCAACTCGCGGTAGCGCCGTGGCCCCCGAGGCCGCCTCCAGTTTCGCCAGCGCACTCTCTACGCCATCCCCTGCCCGAGATCCGGCGAGTTCCCGCACCGCGCGCAGCGCCACCAGCAGGCTCAGCGCCTCGTCAGGAGTGAATCGCATTGGCCGGGAAAGGTAGTCGGCATTGGAAAGCCGGATCCGACCGTTGGCGTTCAGGGCGTCCATGTCGATCTCGATCAGGTCCCCGGGCAGACCGCCAGGCAGCCCGCAATACCAAAGCACATCTAGGTCGGCCAGCAGTTGCTTGGTGCTGACGCCGAAGGTGCCAGCAGTGGTCTCCAGGTCCGCATCGGGGTGAAGTTGAAGGTAGGGCACCAAGGCGAGCAGCCGGGAGACCTGATCTGCAGAAGTCACTGCGCCCCACCCCCGGCAACCGCGGTGAGCTGAGCGATCACGGCACGGCGCAACTCAGCGGGCGCGAGCACGATCACGTCGGCACCGTGCGCGCAAACCTCGCCGACAAAGTCGCCCTCCCGGGCGTAACTCACCTGAAGCGCTTCGTAGCCAGCTGGCACTTCCCCGCCCACGGGACGCGCTCGTCGACGCAAGTCGTTGGCCCGACCGACCCGGACGGCCAAGCTCGCCAACTCATCGCTACTGGCTGGTTCCAGCCGCGCCCAGGCGGCGTCCAGATCGACGGAGTCGGGGATCTGATAGCTACCCGGCTTACCGATCCTGTTGCCCGGAGCATCCACCCGGCTCAGCTTGAACATGCGGGCTTCGCCTTTGTCGCGGTCCCGCCCGAGTAGATACCAGGCACCTCGCCGTGAGGTCATCGCCCACGGTTCAACGCGCCGATTCTCGCCCTTGTAGCTGAAGCTGATCGGAGCGTGCTCAACGTAGGCGGCCCAAATGCTGGCAAAGGCGGGCTCCCGGGCCCCAATGGTGGGGGCCAATGAGGTCAGTCGGGACGGGTCCGGATCCACTCCGGCCGCGCGCAACTTGGCCAATGCCGAGATGGTCTGATCGGCTTGGGTGGCCGACTCCCAGACGGTGGCGGCCAAGCCGAGGGCCGCAGCCTCGGCCGGGGTGAACTCGATTGCGGCCAGCTCGAAGTCCTCCCGCCGCACCCGATAGCCCACTTCGTCTGGAAAGAACACATCGCTACTGCCGGTCTCCACCGGCACGCCGAGGCCACGCAGCTCGTCCTTGTCGCGTTCAAAGGTGCGCTCAAAAGCAGCATCGCTGAGGTCGTGGTAGCCCTCCACCACTTCCCGAATGCGGGCTTTATCGACGTAGCGACGCGACATGAGCAGGCAGATTGCCAGGTTCATGATGCGTTCGGACTTGTGCTGCGTCATCTCGTTTCCGCGTTCGTTAGGGCCTGCTTGCCCGAGGCTATCAGCGCGCCAGCCTCGGTTTCCGAGCGGCTCGCAAACTGCCCCCTGCAATAGGGTGGCAGCCACAATCAGCTGCTCCGAGAGGCGGTGAGCCCACCGTGGCCGATGCCGGACGGTTCGCGCCCAGTCCCACTTCTGAGCTGCATCTGGGCAATCTGCGCACTGCACTGCTGGCCTGGCTCTTCGCCCGCAGCACCGGAGCCAAGATCCTATTGCGCATTGAGGATCTGGACACCGCCCGAGTCTCCGCAGCGGCTGAGGTAGCCCGCGATCAACTTGCCGATCTCGGTGCCATCGGGTTGGACTTCGACCCGCCGACGCTATGGCAGTCCAGCCGGCTGGACGCCTACGCCGCCGCCATCGCCACGTTGGACACCTACCCGTGTTACTGCACCCGCCGCGAAATCGCCGAAGCCGCCTCCGCACCGCACGACTATGGGCACCGTCCCTATCCGGGCACCTGCCTACGGCTAAGCGTGGCTCGGCGGGCCGAACTGGCCGCCAGCAGACCCCCAGCGCTGCGGGTGCGCGCCGAAGGTGCCGTCAGCACCATCACCGACGTACTGGCCGGGCAGGTCAGTGGGGTGGTCGACGATTTCGTCCTGGTCCGCAATGACGGCACCCCGGCCTACAACCTCGCGGTGGTGGTCGACGACCAGTTCAGCGGCGTTGACCAGGTGGTGCGTGGTGATGACTTGCTGGCCTCGGCTCCGCGGCAGGCCTGGCTAGCACGCAAACTTGGTGGCACTGCCCCGAGCTATGCCCACGTGCCGCTGGTCCTCAACTCAGCCGGGAACCGCCTGGCCAAACGGGACGGCGCGGTCAGCCTCAGCGAACTGGCCAAGCTCGGCATCAGCCCGGCGCAGGTGCTTGGCCGGTTGGCCGAATCCCTTGGCCTGGCTGACGTCAACGAAGGTCTCACGCCAGCAGCGCTGCTGAGCCGATTCGATCCGGCCAAGCTACCCACCACCCCTTGGGTGGTTCAGCCTCAGGGCTGGTAGGTGTAAAGGATGTCGATCACGTAGACGATGGTGTCCCCGGCCTCCAGCGGCGGGTTGTTGCTGCCTTCGGGGTAGCCGTCGGCGGGAGGCAACACCAACAGCACCCGGGATCCGACCGGCTTGCCCACCAAGCCCTTCTGCCAGCCGCTGATCGTGCTGGCCAGCGCCCCTTCGCTCGGCGTCCACTGATCATCGATCAGCTTGCCGGTCTTCCAGGAGTAGCCGACATAGCGGACGTAGATTGTGTCGCCCTTGGCAACCTTGGCTCCGCCGCCCGCAATCAGCGACTGGGCAGACATCTTCGCTGGCGCCGCCGTGCCGGGCATGGTCACGGTCGGCTTGTCGGCAGCCCCGCCGGTCACCCCTGGCGAACCGGCAGAGGGTGCGACCACCTTGCCGCTTGGCTGGGAAAGCGAAGCACCCAAGATGTCGACCACGAAGACCAAGGTGTCACCGACCTCGATTCCAGCTTCGGCGTTGCCCCCGAGCGAGTCGTAGCCGTCAGTCCCAGACATTGCCATCAGCACCCTGCTACCAACCTTTTGGCCGGTCAAGCCGAGGCGGAATCCGGCCACCACCCCGGCCAGTGAGAAGGTGATCGAGGCCTTGCGGGCGTAGGACTGGTCGAACACCTTCCCGGTGCGGCCATTCACGCCGTAGTAGTGCACCGTAACCAGGCCACTGTCCAGCACGGTGGCTCCCTTACCTGGGCGCAACACCTTGCTGCGCGTCTGATCGATCACAAAAGGCGCCTTGAAGCTCACCTTGGGGGTCTTCAACCATTTGCCGGTGACCAAGATGCCGTCCAGGTTGGTCTGGGGTGCGACCGTCGCCGAGGCGGACGGCGTGGCCGAGGCAGCGACCGTGCCACTGGGACTGGCCGACGGAGATGCCGTCGGGCTACCGCAGGCGGTCAGCGCAAACGCGGCAGCGACAATTACAGGGACGACTCGGCGATTCAGCACGGGAGAAAGGTTACCCAACCCGGACCGCTACTGCCGCCAGCCCCACCGCGGGTTTCGACAAGCTCAACCAACTGCTCCCCATAGTCCCCTGAGCCCGTCCCACAGTCCCCTGAGCCCGTCGAAGGGTCACAGCCCGGTGAGGTCCAACAGCGCGCCGAGCTCTTCCCGGGTCAACTCGCGGGTGGCGCCACTGCGCAGGTCGCCGAGCTTCACCGGCCCAATCGACAGGCGAGAGAGCCTGCGCACCGGATGATCAATCGCGTCAAACATCCGGCGGACGATCCGGTTGCGTCCCGAATGCAGGGTCACCTGCACCATGCTCCGCTCATCGGCTCGCTGCACCAGCTTCACGTCATCGGGCTTGATCGGGCCATCCTCAAGCTCGATTCCGCCGCGCAGCCTCTTCAAGGTGGCCTCAGTGATCGCGCCATCGACCTCAGCCAAATAGGTCTTGGACACCTCATAGGAGGGATGGGTCATCCGCTGGGCAAAATCCCCGTCATTGGTCAGCAGCAGCAGTCCTTCGGTGTCGGAATCCAACCGGCCGACGTGGAACAGCCGGACTCCCTCGGGCACATATTGCGCCAGGGTCGGACGTCCATGCGGGTCCTCCATCGCGGAGATCACCCCACGCGGCTTGTTCAACACCAGATACTGGGTGTTGCGCTGCGGCGGAATTCTCACTCCGTCCACCCGAATCACATCCCTGGTCGGGTCGACCCGCATGCCTTGGCCTTCCACGACCTTGCCATTGACTTCGACCCGGCCAGCGTGGATCAGATTCTCCCCAACTCGACGCGAAGCGACTCCAGCCTGCGCCAGCGCTTTCTGCAGGCGAATGCCCTCTTCCTCAGACATCTTCCACCTCCACCAAAGCTGGCGGCTGCGGTTGCGCCGTGGACTGGGCTGCCAGGTCGGCCAGTTCGGCCTCTAGGGCCGAGGCCTCCGGCAGGTGCGGAGCCAGCGGTGGCAGTTCCTCCAGCTTGCTCAGGCCCATGCGTTCCAGGAAGAAGCCGGTGGTGGCGAAGAGCCGGGCGCCCGTCTCTGGATCACGGCCAACTTCCTCGATCAGGTCTCGGGTAGCCAGGGTGCGCATCACACCGTCCACGTTAACCCCTCGAACGGCCGACACCCGACCGCGACTGATCGGCTGGAGGTAGGCCACCACGGCCAGCGTCTCCAAAGCGGCCTGACTCAAGGTGCCGCGCTGACCCTCCAGCAGCCACTGCGCGATCAGTTCAGCGTGTTCCTCGCGGGTGTAGTACCGCCAGCCACCGCCCACCTGCCGCAACTCGAATCCACGTCCGCTGCTGGTGTAGAACTCGGCCAGTTCGGCCAGCGCCGACTCCACCGCAACCACCGGCTCCCCCACCGCCTCAGCTAGGTCAGCCGCCGGTACCGGTTCGGTGGCCAGCATCAGCAGCGCCTCCAACGCGGGCAGGTAGTTCTCACTCATCAGAGTCCTCGTTCAGATCGGGTGCTGGCTCACTTGTTTCGGCTTGGTCGAACTCCGCGCCGATCGCGTCAGCGTCGATCTCGTTGCCGAGCCACCGGATGGTCAGTTCCCCAAGGGGGTTGAGTTGTTCGAAGCTGATGGCCCGTTCCCGGAACAGCTCCAGCAGAGCCAGGAAGCGGGCAACCACCACCAGTTTGTCGCTGGCATCAGCGGTGAGGGTGCGGAAGCTCAAGGAGGTCTGCTCGCGCAGCCGCGACACAATCAGATCGGCCTGCTCACGCACGCTCACCAGCGGCAGGTGCAGGTGGGTTAGCGAAACCGTCGCCGGCTCGCTGGGGGTGAGCGCCTTCCCGGCGAACACCGCGATTACCTCAGCGAAGCCGTCAAGTACCGGCGGAGGCAGCAGCTTGGCGAACCGCTCCTCTAAACCGCCCGGACGCGGAAAACGGCGGGACTGCTCGTTGAGGGTCGCCGAAATCCAGCTGCTAACGATCTTGAACGCCCGATACTGCAGCAGCCGAGCGAACAGCAGGTCGCGGGCTTCCAGTAGGGCTAGGTCGTCGAGATCGTCCACCTCACCGGACGGCAAGAGTCTGGCGGCCTTCAAGTCGAGCAGGGTAGCCGCGATCACGATGAACGAGCTCGACTGATCCAGGTCCCACCAGCCGGTCCCCTTCTCAGCTTTGGCGGCCTTGATATGGGCGATGAAGTCATCGGTCACTTGAGATAGCGCGACCTCGGTGACGTCCAGTTTGTGCTTGCTGATCAGCTGCAGCAGCAGGTCGAACGGACCGGTGAAGTTGGTGAGCGAAACCGTGAAAGCGCTGCGCTCGATCGGTCCAGACGATGTCGCAGTCACGACGCTTCGAGCCGACGCACCAGCTCCGACTCGGAGCCACGGGCAGCCAGGTCGGCCACCGCCAGCCCGATCGCGGTACGCACGATCCGCCCACGATCCACTGCCACCCCGTGCTCGGCCCGCAACAACAATCTGGCTTGCTCCAAGGCGATCAGTTCGTCGCTGGTTACGTAAACGGTGATCTTCTCTTCATGCCGCACGCGCCCACTACCGGCCGCCCCGTCGGCGTCCGCAGCGTCAGTACGCCGGATCAGCGCATCGGTACCCGGCAGTTTCACGCGCCTGGGCATCGGTAGAGCACCTCTCGGGCCAGCATGCGATACGCCGCAGCCCCAGGGGAAGTGGTCGCATAGGTCGTGATCGGCTCACCAGCCACGTTGGTTTCGGGGAACTTGATCGTGCGGCGGATGACAGTGTGGAAAACGGTCTCGCCGAACGCCGAGACCACTCGGTCCAACACCTCGCGGCTGTGCAAGGTGCGAGCGTCATACATCGTGCCGAGAATGCCCAACCGCTTCAGATTCGGGTTGAGCCGCTCCTGCACCTTCTGGATGGTGTCGGTCAGCAAGGCGATGCCACGCAAGGCGAAGAACTCCAGCTCCAGCGGCATCAGCACCCAGTCGGCGCAGGTGAGCGCGTTCACCGTCAACAAGCCCAACGAAGGCGCACAGTCGATCAAAATCAGGTCGTACTGGTCCTTAACCTTGGCCAACACCCGGCCGAGGGTCTGCTCACGAGCAACCTCCGAGACCAACTGCACTTCGGCGGCCGAAAGATCAATGTTGGACGGCAGCAGGTCGAGCCCTTCCACCACCGTGGGCAGCACCACTTGGCCGATGTCAGCGCCCCGGTTCAGCAGCAGGTTGTAGATGCTGAGCTCCAGGGTGTGCGGGTTCACCCCAAGACCAACCGAGAGCGAGCCCTGCGGATCGAAGTCGACCAGCAGCACTTTCCGTCCGGTTTCGGCCAGGGCCGCCCCCAGATTGATCGTGGTGGTGGTCTTACCCACCCCGCCCTTCTGATTGCACATGGCAATGATCACGGCGTTCTTGGTCCGGTTCGGATCCGGCGGTGGCGACATCGGGAAATCGGGCAGCGGACGACCCGTCGGACCGGTATCGCCGATCTCGAGGCTCTCGTCATCGAACAGGATTTCCGACTTCGGCTTGGTCTTGGTCACGCCCACAGCCTAGGCGGATTTGTCGACAAGTCTTTACCGACTCGCCCCGCGTCCCAACCCGCGATCATCTGGCTCGCGGGTGGGCCGCCAAGAACACTTCACGCAAGTGCTCGGCCGTCACCAACGTGTAAATCTGAGTGGTGGTCACCGAGGCATGCCCGAGCAACTCCTGCACCACCCGGACGTCAGCGCCGCCGTCCAACAGATGGGTGGCGAAGGTATGGCGCAGCGTGTGCGGCGAGATCTCCCCGGGGAGTTCGGCAGCCACGCCGGCGGCATGCAGCAACTGCCAGGCGCTTTGTCGGCTGAGTCTTCGCCCCAGACTGTTGAGCAACAGCGCCGGGGATGGCCGAGTGGCCGCCTGAGCGAAGACCGGGCGTCCACGCACCAGCCAATCCTCAACAGCCTTCCTCGCGAAACTGCCCACCGGCACGATGCGCTCCTTGCGGCCTTTGCCGAATATGCGCAAGCCACCATCGGGATGGGCCAACAACGAAGTGGCCTCATCCACATCAATCGCCAGCACTTCAGAGATCCGCGCCCCCGTGCCGTACAGCAATTCAAGCAAAGCGGCGTCGCGCAGCCCGGTAGGAGTGCTCGGATCCGGCGTGGCCAGCAACGCCTGAAGTTGAGTCAAGCTCAGCGCTTTGGGGAGGCGGCGCCGACCTTTGGGGGGATGCACCTCGGCAGCCGGGCTGAGCAAAGTCACGCCCTCACCGGTGACGAAGGCGTGCAGCGATCGCACCGCAGCCAGGGCCCGGGTGGCGCTGCTCACCGAGACGGCTTTTCGCTGCCCAGCCTCAGTCTGCAACCAGACCAGGAAGCCACTTACTTCACCTGGGGTGACCGCGCGCAGATCGTCGATCCCCCGCTCGTTCAGAAACTCCAGATAGTGGTTGAGATCGCGACGATAGGCCCCCACTGTGTTCACCGAGGCGCCGCGTTCGACGGCCAGGTGGTCCAGGAAACCGCGAATCAGCCGCTCAGCCGGGGTTGGCGGCATCTTTCAGCTCCCGATTCTGAGCCTCCCACGCCCGTCGGGCCGGCCAATCCGCTTCGGCGGGACGCAGCACGTCCAAGCCGTCGCCCAGCCGGGCCACCTCAAGGGCCAACACCCCGGCCACCATCACCGGATTCTGCAGCCGCCCGGCCAGGACTGCAGCCACCAGGTCTGCCCGCGCCGCCCACGCGACTTCCATCGCCGCCTCTTCGGATTCGGCCACGAAACCCGCAGGCACCGGTGCTGGCGACAGGCCGCGGGCCAGATAGATCCGTACCGACTCCTGGTTGGCGCCCGGGGTGGTGAACATGTCCACCAGCACCCGCCAGTCGGCGGCGGCCAGGCCAGCTTCTTCGGCGAGTTCCCGTTGAGCTGCGGCCAGGTAGTCCTCGCCGCCTTGGTCGAGTAGGCCCGCCGGTGGTTCAACCAACTGATGGGCCACGGGGTGGCGGTACTGCAACACCACCGCGATTCGATCGGCCTCATCCCAGGCGATCACGCCCACGGCACCGGGGTGCAGCGTGTATTGCCGGGTCATTGAGCCACCGTCCGGGGTGCGCACCGTGTCGACCACGAAGTCACAAACGTTGCCGCTAGCCAGCACCGCATGTTCGATCAGCGGCCACAGCTGGCTGCGGTCGCCGATTTCGTCCGGAGCCAGCAGGCGGATCATCAGTTCAGCTTCCATTCACCGGGAGTCGAGCCGACAGCTTGCGAGTCAGGGCCGCCTCGATCAAGCCGACAAACAAGGGGTGCGCCTGGGTAGGCCGCGACTTCAGCTCCGGGTGGGCCTGGGTGCCGACGTAGTACGGGTGCAGCTTCGTGTCCAGTTCAACGAACTCGACCAGTTGGGCATCAGGGCTCACTCCGGAGATCTTCAACCCCGCCGCCTCGAGTTGCTCACGGTAGGCGTTGTTTACCTCGTAGCGATGACGGTGCCGCTCGCTGACTTTGGTAGTCCCGTAGCGTTTGGCGACTATTGACCCGGCGACCAACTCAGCCGGGTAGGAACCCAACCGCATGGTGGCGCCCATGTCGCCTTCGCCGGCGACGATAGCCACCTGTTCAGCCATGGTGGCAATCACCGGGTATTCGGTGTCGGGATCGAACTCTGAGGAGCCAGCGTTCTCCAGTCCCACCAGGTTGCGAGCGGCTTCGATCACCATGCACTGCAGGCCCAGGCAAAGACCGAGGGCCGGCATTTGATTCTCTCGGGCGTAACGCAGCGCACCTAGCTTGCCTTCGACCCCGCGAATCCCGAAGCCACCGGGCACACAGATGCCATCCAGCTCACTGAGTTCGGCCGCAGCACCGGCTGGGGTTTCGCAAAGGTCCGAAGCTACCCAGCGGATGTTCACCTTCGCCCAGTTAGCAAAGCCACCGGCTCGCAGCGCCTCCGAAACCGAAAGGTAGGCGTCAGGTAGGTCGATGTATTTGCCGACCAGACCGATGGTCACCTCTTCCTTCGGGTTGTGCACCCGCTCCAGCAGGTCGTTCCACTTGCTCCAATTCACATCGCGGAAGGCGACACCCAGGCGACGCACCACGTAGGCGTCCAGGCCTTCGTCGTGGATGACCTTCGGAATGTCGTAAATGCTGGGAGCGTCGGGGCAGGAGATCACCGCGTCTTCGTCCACGTCACACATCAGCGCGATCTTGCGCTTCACCCCGGTCGGAATCTCCATGGTGGCCCGGCAGACGATCGCATCGGGTTGGATGCCGACCTGGCGCAGGGCGGCAACCGAGTGCTGGGTGGGCTTGGTCTTCAACTCACCGCTCGGGACGATGTAGGGCACCAAGGAGACGTGCAGGAAGAACACATTCTCCCGGCCGACCTCGCGGCGCACCTGCCGGGCGGCCTCTAGGAACGGCAGCGATTCGATATCGCCGACGGTGCCGCCAATCTCATGGATCACCACGTCCACCTTGGCGGTGGCCATGGCCAGCATCTCGTCCTTGATGGCATTGGTGATGTGCGGGATCACCTGGACGGTGTCGCCCAAGAAGTCACCGCGCCGTTCCTTGGCGATCACCGAGGAGTAGATCTTGCCGGTGGTGACGTTGGCTTCGGCACTTAGGTTCACATTGAGGAACCGTTCGTAGTGACCGATATCCAGATCAGTCTCGGCGCCGTCCTCGGTGACGAAGACTTCGCCATGCTGGAACGGGTTCATGGTGCCTGGATCCACGTTCAGATACGGATCCAACTTCTGCATTGTGACTCGCATGCCACGGGCCACCAACAAGGTGCCCAGGCTGGAGGCGGTCAGCCCCTTGCCGAGGGAGGATACGACTCCTCCAGTAACGAATATGTGCTTTGACTGACTCAAGTTCCCCACGGACCTCCAGCCTACGTGGTTAAAGGGGTCCGGCACCAAGTCGACGCTCCGCGGACGCATTCGAGTAACCAGACTTTCGCCAAGGTCTGCCCGAGCGAGCCTCAGGCGCGCACTGAGTCCAGCAACTCCCGAGCATGGGCCAAGGCTGAATCGCTGCCGTCCAAGCCACCCATCATCTGAGCCAGCACCTCAAGGCGATCCTCGCCGACCACCAGCCGCACGCCGCTGGTGGTCACCGAGCCGTCGTCGGCCTTGGCCACCACATAGTGACGATCGGCAAAAACGGCGACCTGGGCCAAATGAGTGACGACGATCACCTGACAGGTGTTAGCCAACCGGGCCAGCCGACGACCGATCTCCAGCGCCACTGCCCCGCCGACGCCGGCGTCTACCTCATCGAAAATGAAAGTTTCGCCAGTGGTGTCGGCCGCGAGCACTACCTCCAGCGCGAGCCGCACCCTACTGAGCTCGCCGCCGGAGGCGACCTTGCCCAGCGGGCCAGGCGCACTGCCCGGGTTGGCGGAGAAGAGCAGGGTCACTTGGTCGGCACCGTTAGGACCGAGTTCGACAGGTTTCAGGTCGAAGGACAGTCGGGCCTTCGGCATCGCCAAGGCTTTGAGCTCCTCGGCCACCAAAGCGGCGAGCTTGTCGGCGGCCACCTGCCGCAGCCCGGTGATTCGAGCGGCCGATAGCGCTAGGCGGCCATCGAGTCCGGCGACCTGGGCACGCAACTCCTCGATCCGACCCTCGCCTGCGTCTAGGTGCAACACTCGCTCGGCAGCCTCAGCCCCCCAGCCCAGCACCGCGTCGACGGTGTCGCCATATTTCCTAGTCAGGTGAGCAAGCTCGGCACGCCGTCCAGTGATCCACTCCAACCGGAGCGGGTCGGCGTCCAGGCTGGCGAGGTAGGACGACAGGGCTGAACCCACGTCGGTCAGTGCCGCTGAGGCGCCGCCCAACTCCTCGGCTATTGGCAGCAACTCCGGGTCCTTCTCAACCCCAGCGGCTAGCGCCTTGCGGGCGCTCGCCACCAGCGAGATTGCATCGGCGGCTTCTGCATAGCTGTCTTCTTCGCCGGTCAGAGCCACCAAAGCGGCTTGTGCGGCCTGCCGCAGGTCATCAACAGCCTGCAGGCGCAGGGTCTCGGCCGCCAGTTGGACGTCCTCGCCGGGTTGCGGATCGACCTTCTCAATCTCTTCCAACCCGAATCGTAGAAGATCCAGCTCCCGGGCTCGCGCCTGGGACGCCGTGGTGAGTTCGGCGAGTTCGACCATCGCGGCCCGCCGCGTTGAGAAGTCACTGCGGTAGTCGGCGAGTTCGGCTGCCAACTCCGAGCCCGCGTAACGGTCAAGGACCTCAAGTTGGCGCTCGGCAGTACCAAGGCGCAGCTGCTCGGACTGGCCGTGAATGGTGATCCACTCCCCCACCAACCCGGCGCCGACATTCAACGGCACTTGCGCTCCACCAACCGACATCCGGGATCGGTTGGCGCCGAGCTGGCGGCTGAGCAACACCTCGCCGTCGTCCACCTCGGCCCCCAACCCATCAAGCTCGGGAACCTCGCCGGGTAGCTTCCAGCGGCCCTCCACCAGCGCGCGAGCCGCGCCGGTGCGCACTAGTTTCGGGTCGGATTTCGCGCCAGCCAGCAGGGCCAGCCCGGTGACGATCATGGTCTTGCCGGCACCAGTCTCGCCGGTCACTGCGGTGAAACCCGGACCGGGCTCGATAGTCGCATCGCCGATCACCCCAAGATCGGCGATCCGTAGTTCAGTGAGCATGCGCGGCGTCTCGTTCCGCAGCGCCGCGCCAACCGTCCACCGGCAGGCCGAACTTGCGCACCAGCCGCTCGACGAAGGGTTGTTCGTCGATTCGCGCCAAACGCAGGGGGCGCTCGGAGCGCCGAACCTCGATTTCCATCCCACCGGACACGTCAAACGAGCGCCGGCCATCGCACCAGACGACGCCCCCAGCGGCTTCGGGAACCGGCAGCACCTCGATGGCGACCACCGTTGAATCAGAAAGCACGAGTGGACGAGCAAACAGCGCGTGGGCGCTCAAGGGCACCAGCAGCAGCGCCGACAGCTCCGGCCAAATCACCGGACCATGAGCCGAAAAGGCATAAGCCGTAGAACCGGTCGGGGTCGCGACGAGGACCCCATCGGTCGCCCACCGCGATAGCGGGCGCCCATCGATTCTCACCAGCACTTCGAGCATCCGCTCGCGGGCGAGTTTCTCCAACGAGACCTCGTTCACGGCAAAGGAACGCCAAACCTCGACGCCAGCGGGGGCATCGCGAACAACGGCCTCGATCGTCATCCGTTCCTCGACCTGATAATCGCCGCTGGCCACATGCTCGATCAGGGCCGGCACCTCGTAGGGCTCCAGCTCGGCCAGGAACCCGACGTGCCCAAGGTTCACGCCCATCACTGGCACTCCCCGAGGGACGGCCCACTCGGCGGCCCGCAGAATGTTGCCATCGCCGCCGAAAACCACCATCAGCTCGCACTCGACGTCGGCCGCTTCCAGCCCATCGAGAAGTGCATCGGGGGTGTGTTCGGTAAGGCGTTGACGGTCCTCGGCGTTGGCCAAGCACGAAACGCCCCGGGCGCTCATGCCGAGCACAAACTCGACCGCCGCAGATACGGCGGCCGGACGATACGGATGGATGGTCAGCGCGACCTGCCTGGTCTTCGGGCTCACGCAGCAAACCCTAGTCCGACTTGGCGGCATTCCACGTCCCGGCGTCCAGATGTGCGATCGGGTTGTGGATAACTCGGTTTTCAGCGCTAGTCGCGGGCGAACTCCACGAAGTACTCCACATTGCCCGATTCGCCAGGAAGTTGGCTGCGGCCCTGCCAGACCGATCGCCACCCCAATGCCTGCGCCGCTTGAATCACTTCAGCAACGGCACTCTCCTGCAGCAACCGATCCTGCACCACGCCATGGTCGTCCAGACCAGCCCGTCCGACTTCGAACTGCGGCTTGACCAGCAGTAGCGCCCGTCCGTCTGGGGTGAGGACGGCAAAAAGCGGCACCAGCAGCAGCTTGAGGGAAATGAAGGAGACATCGGCCACCACCAGATCTACCGGCGAACCGTCCAGGTGTTCCAGACCAAGGTCGCGCAAGTTGAGGCGCTCACGGACCGTCACTCGCGGGTCGGCCCGCAGCTCGGCAACCAGCTGGTCGTGGCCGACATCAACGGCATAGACCCGCTCCGCTCCGGACTGGAGCAATACCTGGGTGAAGCCGCCGGTGCTCGCACCGGCGTCCAGCACCCGAGGCGGCACTTCCAGCCCGGACGCCGCCAGCGCGCCAGCGAGTTTGTGGGCTGCCCGGGAAACGTAGGGGTCAATGACCGCCACACTCAGTTGGTCAGTCGGCGCGACGTTGAGCGAGCTGCGCTTGGCCGGCGTTCCGTTGACGCTCACCTGGCCGGCGCGGATCGCCTCTTGGGCCTGTTGCCGCGAGCGGGCCAAGCCCCGAGCAACCAGCTCGCGATCGAGTCGGGAACTCAACTCTGGGGCGGGGTACGCAACGCCTGTTGCAGCGCCTCTACCGCGACGCTCAGTTGTTCAGGATGTTCGGCCACCGGGCCGCTCAGGTCAACCAGCGTCAGCACTTCGTCGAGCTGGGGCACTCCGGTCTCGGGCGGTGGCGTCGGCGCGGTTTCACTCACGGGCGCCATTCTAAAGCCCGCAGCTCATTCGCCCAGCCCCCGGGCCGCCAGCGCCGCGCCGGTGGCTTGGGCGTGCCCCACCGCGCGGACGACCACCGGCGTTACCTGTGCAAACAGGTTTCGTTCTCGGCCTCGCGCCTGGGCCGCTTGGCGCACCTGGGTGAAGCTGTCGAGCAGCAGCGGCACCGAACGCAGCATCACCGCGATTGCCAATCCCACCAGTTCGGGGTTCACGCCGAGACGACGCAGTGGACGCAGACCACTAACCAGCGCATCAATCAGCACGGCTCCCGGTGTGGTCATGGTCAGCAGGCGGCTGGCGTAGACGGCCGTGATCAGATTGGCCACGACGACCACCGCCAGCTCGGTTTGGCCGACGAGCAGCTGATATGCGGCCAAAGACGCCGCCACCAGCCAAAAGCCAAGGGGCAGCGCCCACGCCGTCAATGGTCGTAACCGCGCGCTGACCAGCAGCACCATGGCCACGGCCAAAGCAATCAGGCTGGGTCCTGGCTTGGCCCAGGCCAACACCGGCACCGTCAGCAGCAACAGCAGCAGGTACTTCCAGCCAGCGCCAAGCCGGTGCAGCCAGCTGATCGCTGGCACGTAAAGCCCGAAGAGGTTCATTCCTGCACGAGCCTCAAGTAGGCAGCAATCGCGGCTTTGGGGGTGTCATCAGCTACTACCCGGCCCTGGTCGACAACCAGGACCCGGTCGGCTTCAGCGGCGAGTTCCAAGTCATGAGTGGCCAGGATCACCTGCTGATCCAGCTCGGCGAGCACCTGGCGCACTCGATTCCGATTGCGCAGATCCAGCAGCGTGGTGGGCTCGTCAGCCACCAGAATCTGCGGGCCGGCTGCGAGCACCGAGGTGAATGCGACCAGTTGCCGTTCACCCCCCGAGAGGTCGTAGACGCTCTGCTCAGCCACCTCGTTCAGTCCCCGCTCAGCCAGCAACTGGGCGGCTTCGGCTCGTCGCTCGGTCCGGCCTTTGATCAGTGGACGCAAGGAAAGCTCGACATCATCGATCGGCGTGGCCAACACCAGCTGAGCCAAGGGATCGGTGAAGACGAAGCCCACCAGTCGTCGAACCTGTCGGCCCTGGCGCTTGGTGTCTAGGCCGTGGACCCGCACCTCGCCTGCGCTGGGGAGGACAAGCCCATTGAGCAGGCGCAGCAACGTGGACTTGCCTGAGCCGTTGGCCCCGATAACCGCGATCCGCGGCTCAGTCAACTCAAGGCTGGTGGGATGCAGCAAGTCCTTCGTCCGCACCGGTCCAGCGCCGGGCAGGACGATGGAGACTGCGGCCTGTCGAAGCTCGATCAACTCAAGCCGTCACCGGAACACGTCGGGTGCCCAGCACGGCCGGGAACGCACGGTGGACGGCTACAGCAATCGCTGCGGCAACAAACATCTTGGCCAGATCACCGGGCCAGAAGGCCAGGTCGACCAGGAAGGCTGCGGACGGGGCCAGGTGGGCGACACCGAGAATGAGACCCACGATCCCGAATCCGTGAATCACCACCGACGCGGCCAGGCCGGCAATGAAGAACCCTAGGTATTGCTTTGCACCGCGCCAGTTCACGACCAGCTTGGCGATCAGGCCAGCGAGCAGCGCGCCCAGTGGGAAGGCCAACAGGTAGCCGATTGAGGCCTTGCCGAAGACCGCCGGACCAGCGACCCCAGCGGCAAAAACCGGCAAGCCAGCCAAGCCCACCGCGATGTAGAGCAGGGTCGCCAAAAAGCCGCGCCACGGACCGAGCACGAGCCCGGCCAGCACGACGGCAAGCGTTTGCAGGGTGATTGGCACCCCGATCCCAATCGGGATCGCAGGCACGATCGAGAACGCGGTAATCAGGGCACCGAAGACGGCAACCAGGGCGAGGTCGCCTGCTACCGATGTGCGGCCGGTGGCATCCACTTCGTCTCCTTGTTGCTCGGCGGTCGGACAACGATAGCCCGACCGGGTTTGGTCAGGGCAGCAGTTCTAGAACCGACAA
This sequence comes from Propionicimonas sp., assembly GCA_013791955.1. Lineage (GTDB taxonomy): Bacteria > Actinomycetota > Actinomycetes > Propionibacteriales > Propionibacteriaceae > Propionicimonas. The sequence continues at coordinate 835,234 of VMSW01000007.1, read as the reverse complement.
CGCCTCACTGGCATCGAGTTGGGGATCACCCCAGGCCAGCTGAGTCAGCGCCCACAACGCATCCAACTGTTCCTCCTGCGTCGCAGGAACGGAGGTGATGGTGACCTTCCCGGCGACAACCGCGGCACTCTGGTTGCCGCATGTGGCTCGGCCCAGGGTTACGTTGGCGGTACGCGGTGGCTTCAACAGTGCTGTCACATCAGCTCCGATGCAGCTTGGATGCGCAGCCGGCGTGGCGCTCACCAGGTCGCCTTTGCCGTGCGCACCGCTGAGGACCAGCAGTGAGGGAATACCAGCAGCGACGGCCCCGACGATGTCGGTATCAAGCCGGTCGCCGACGAAGATCGGGTGCTTGGCACCAGTCCTTCGTAGGGCCTCAGTCAGCATCGGCCGGTAGGGCTTGCCGAAGACCATCGGGGCTCCCCCAAGCGCGGTGCTCAACAATGCGATTGCCCCGCCCACTCCGGGGACCAGCCCTCGGTCAGTCGGACGCGAGGCGTCGGCATTGGTCGCGTACCATCCAGCGCCCTGTTGAATTGCCAAGGCGGCCTCGTCCAGCTGACGCCAGCTCAGGTCGGGGTCGTAGCCCTGGATCACCGCTGCTGGATGATCGTCAGCACCCGCCACCACCTGGAATCCAGCTTCGCCCATCAGGACCGCCAGGTTGGCGCTCCCGCACACCAGCACTCTCGCGCCGGCTGGAAGCTCGGCCTGCAAAGCAGCAGCCGCGACCTGCGCGCTGGTCAGCACGTTGTCGACATCCGCGGAGATTCCGAGGCGGTTCAGTTGGTCGATGACCACCTGAACAGGACGCGCCGCGTTGTTGGTCACGTACATCACCGTCTTTTCGCGCCGGCGCAGCTCCGCCATCGCTTCGGCTGCGCCAGGCACTACCTTTGGACCGAGGTAGATCACCCCGTCCAGGTCGAACAGTGCTGTGTCGTAAACGTCGATGAGTGCGGACACGATTTCCCGCTCAGCCTTCGTCCCCGTCGGCAGACCCATCCTTGGCCAGATCGGTCGGCACGGCGTCTTCAGCCACAGCCTCCGGCTCAACCAGGTCCGCAACCACAGGCTCCTGGGTCGAGGAGTCGTCGCCTTGGCCGAGGTCACCTTCAACAGTGTCGTCTCTAAAGCTGTCGCCTTCGAGGCTGTCATCTTCGTAACTGTCGCCTTCGGAGTCGCCCTCTTCGAAGTCATCGTCTTCGGAGTCATCGTCTTCGGAGTCGTCGAACTCGATCACGACGCCACGCAAGCGCGCGACCCGGTCTGCGGCATCAGTCGCGTCATCTGTGTCAAGACCAGCTGCGGCCTCGAACCAGCGCTCGGCGGCTTCCACTTGACCGCTGTTTTCGAGCAGGTCGGCATAGGCGTAACGCAGCCTGGCGCGGGCTACCCTTGGCCCCCGCTGTCCGGTGGCCTCGATCTCGGCCTGAAGCAGCCGCAGCGCTTCGGCCAGCTGCCCGGTTTCGGCGCGCACGCCGGCTTCCACCAGCCGCAGCTCCACTAGTGCGGGCACCTCGGGCTCGGTGGCCAGGCCTTCCCTCACCAGTTTCAGGGCTGCCTGGTAGCGTCCAAGGGCCCGCTCACAGTCGGCCATTGCGGGCACATACTCGTCCGTGCCAGTCATCCGACGCAGCGCACGGAACTCCGCTAGCGCTTCGGCGTAACTAGCTGAGGCGTAGGCGGTCTCGCCGACGGCCTCGCGGACGATCGGCAAGCGAGAGGCCGCATGCTTGGCCGCAAGTGCATGCTGATGAGCATCGGCGGGCTCGGCATCGATCAACCGACCTGCCATCAGGAGGTGGCCGCCAACGATCTCAGCCTTCTCGGGGGACAAGCTCCGCAACTCGGCTCGAACGCCACGAGGCAGATCCCGTAAGTCGAGGTCCTTGGGAAGCGCTGGTGCGCGGAAGCCCTGGAGCTCCTCGCGGCGGGGTGGACGCGCTCTGAAGGTCTCAGTGCGCTCGCCCCGGTCGCGGTCGTTGCTCCAGGAACTGCTGGGACGGGAATCGCGATCGCCGCCACCGCCACGGGGGCCGCGGTCGTTACTCCAGGAACTGCTGGGACGCGAGTCACGGCTGCCACGGGAATCGCGATCGCCGCCACCGCCACGGGGGCCGCGGTCGTTGCTCCAGGAACTGCTGGGACGCGAGTCACGGCTGCCACGGGAATCTCGATCGCCGCCGCCGCTACGGGGGCCGCGGTCGTTGCTCCAGGAACTGCTGGGACGCGAGTCACGGCTGCCACGGGAATCGCGATCGCCGCCGCCGCTACGGGGGCCGCGGTCGTTATTCCAGGAACTGCTGGGACGCGAATCCCGGCTGCCACGGGAATCGCGATCGCCGCCACCGCCACGGGGGCCGCGGTCGTTACTCCAGGAACTGCTGGGACGCGAATCGCGACTGCCGCCACCACTACGAGGGCCACGATCGTTGCTCCAGGAACTGCTGGGACGCGAATCGCGACTGCCGCCACCACTACGAGGGCCGCGGTCATTGCTCCAGGAACTGCTGGGACGCGAATCGCGACTGCCACGGGAATCCCGATCGCCGCCACCACTACGGGGGCCGCGATCGTTGCTCCAGGAACTGCTGGGACGCGAGTCACGGCTGCCACGGGAATCGCGATCGCCGCCGCCGCTACGGGGGCCGCGATCGTTATTCCAGGAACTGCTGGGACGCGAATCGCGATCGCCGCCACCACTACGGGGGCCGCGGTCATTGCTCCAGGAACTGCTGGGACGCGAGTCACGACTGCCGCCGGATTCGCGGTCACCGGTCCTGGGCCGCGAATCCCGATCGCTAATCCACGAACCACTCGGACGGGAATCGCGATTACCGCGGGAATCGCCACCGCCAGGGCCATTGCTCCAGCTACGTCCAGAGGACGCGCGCGGGCCGGCCTTGCCAGCAGAGCTCCGAGAGTTATCGTCGGAACGGCCGCGACTGTTACCGCCGAAGGGCCGATCGCCGCGTTGAGCCGATCCGCCGCTACCACGGGGAGCACCGTCGCGAGCCCCTCGTCCTTCGTTTCGGGGACCGCTCTTCGGAGTCCGGGCACGTCCGCCCGCTGGGCCGTCTGGCCGCGAGCGGCGCTCCTCGGAGTCACCGCGATCTCGGGTGGGTTCGTTCACCGCACCATCCTGCCCTTCTGCGCTTGTAGCGCCATTTTAAAACAGTGTCACCGGCCCGTTGGGGGCCGAAACTACAACACCCCCGTGGGGCCGAAGCTCCACGGGGGTGTATGTATGTCCGGCGACGTCCTACTCTCCCACAGGTTCCCACCTGCAGTACCATCGGCGCTGAGAGGCTTAGCTTCCAGGTTCGGAAAGGAGCTGGGCGTTTCCCTCTCGCCATGATCACCGAAACTCTATGGAGTTGTGGCGGGCCTATCCTCTCGTTGAGGAAGGCTCCCGACCGTTACTCGGGAACCGCACAGTGGACGCGTAGCATCTTTGTAGGAAACAAGCCCTCGGCCTATTAGTATCGGTCAGCTCCATGCATTACTGCACTTCCACATCCGACCTATCAACCCGGTGGTCTTCCGGGGGCCTTACCAGATTAACTCTGTGGGAACCCTCATCTTGAGACGTGCTTCCCGCTTAGATGCTTTCAGCGGTTATCACTTCCAAACGTAGCCAACCAGCCGTGCCCTTGGCAGGACAACTGGCACACCAGAGGTTTGTCCGTCCCGGTCCTCTCGTACTAAGGACAGCCTCTCTCAAGATTCCTACGCGCGCAGCGGATAGGGACCGAACTGTCTCACGACGTTCTAAACCCAGCTCGCGTGCCGCTTTAATGGGCGAACAGCCCAACCCTTGGGACCGACTCCAGCCCCAGGATGCGACGAGCCGACATCGAGGTGCCAAACCATGCCGTCGCTATGGACGCTCGGGCAAGATCAGCCTGTTATCCCCGGGGTACCTTTTATCCGTTGAGTGACGGCGCTTCCACATGCCACCGTCAGATCACTAGTCCCGACTTTCGTCCCTGCTTGAGGTGTCCCTCTCACAGTCAAGCTCCCTTGTGCACTTACACTCAACACCTGATTGCCAACCAGGCTGAGGGAACCTTTGGGCGCCTCCGTTACTTTTTGGGAGGCGACCGCCCCAGTCAAACTACCCATCAGGCACTGTCCCTGATCCAGATAATGGACCTAGGTTAGATATCCAGAACAGCCAGAGTGGTATTTCAACGATGACTCCACAAGAACTGGCGTCCCTGCTTCAAAGTCTCCCACCTATCCTACACAAGCTGTACCGAACACCAATACCAAACTATAGTAAAGGTCCCGGGGTCTTTCCGTCCTGCTGCGCGTAACGAGCATCTTTACTCGTAGTGCAATTTCGCCGAGTTCGTGGTGGAGACAGCGCCCAAGTCGTTACTCCATTCGTGCAGGTCGGAACTTACCCGACAAGGAATTTCGCTACCTTAGGATGGTTATAGTTACCACCGCCGTTTACTGGGGCTTAAGTTCGGTGCTTCGATTGCTCTAACACTTCCCCTTAACCTTCCAGCACCGGGCAGGAGTCAGTCCGTATACATCGTCTTTCAACTTGGCACGGACCTGTGTTTTTAGTAAACAGTCGCTTGGGCCTGGTCTCTGCGACCCTCAGTGCTGCCGGCTGCAAGAGCCTTGACACATCAGGTCCCCCTTATCCCGAAGTTACGGGGGTATTTTGCCGAGTTCCTTCACCACGATTCTCTCGATCGCCTTGGTATTCTCTACCTATCCACCTGTGTCGGTTTAGGGTACGGGCGGCTAACAACTCGCTCACGAAGATTTTCTAGGCAGCATAGGATCACCCACTTTTTATCGCCATCGTGTCTCAGGCTTCACGAGGTGCGGATTTGCCTACACCTCACCCTACGCACTTAGCCCGGTATACCATTACCCGGGTTGGGCTACCTTCCTGCGTCCCTCCGCAGCTTGCCTAATACAAGTTTGGGTCGCAGACTCAGCTGTGCTCAGACCGAAGTCCTCCCACAACCTTGCGTGCTTAGCATTACTCGCCTCGGCATGGTCGTTGCTTCGCCGGTACGGGAATATCAACCCGTTGTCCATCGACTACGCCTGTCGGCCTCGCCTTAGGTCCCGACTTACCCAGGGCAGATTAGCTTGACCCTGGAACCCTTGGATATTCGGCGGACGGGTTTCTCACCCGTCATTCGCTACTCATGCCTGCATTCTCACTCGTGTGCTCTCCACGGCTGGGTCACCCCGCCGCTTCACTGTGCACACGACGCTCCCCTACCCATCCGCACACCTGGACCACGAAGGCCTGGTTGAAATGCGAATGCCACAGCTTCGGTGGATTACTTGAGCCCCGCTACATTGTCGGCGCAGAATCACTTGACCAGTGAGCTATTACGCACTCTTTCAAGGGTGGCTGCTTCCAAGCCAACCTCCTGGTTGTCACTGCAACTCCACATCCTTTTCCACTTAGTAATCTCTTGGGGACCTTAGCTGATGATCTGGGCTGTTTCCCTCTCGACTATGAAGCTTATCCCCCACAGTCTCACTGCCGCGCTCTAACTTACCGGCATTCGGAGTTTGGCTGAATTCGGTAAGCTTGTAGGCCCCCTAGTCCATCCAGTGCTCTACCTCCGGCAAGAAACACGCGACGCTGCACCTATATGCATTTCGGGGAGAACCAGCTATCACGTAGTTTGATTGGCCTTTCACCCCTATCCACAGCTCATCCCCTCGGTTTTCAACCCAAGTGGGTTCGGGCCTCCACGACGTCTTACCGTCGCTTCACCCTGGCCATGGATAGATCACTACGCTTCGGGTCTAGAGCATGCGACTATATCGCCCTATTCGGACTTGCTTTCGCTACGGCTTCCCCACACGGGTTAACCTCGCCACATACCACTAACTCGCAGGCTCATTCTTCAAAAGGCACGCCGTCACCCTTGCAGGCTCCGACGGATTGTAGGCAATCGGTTTCAGGTACTATTTCACTCCCCTCCCGGGGTACTTTTCACCTTTCCCTCACGGTACTTGTCCGCTATCGGTCACCAAGGAGTATTTAGGCTTAACGGGTGGTCCCGCCAGATTCATGCGGAATTTCAGGGGTTCCGCATTACTTGGGGTGACGCTCGGGAGAGATCAACTTACATCTACGGGGGTGTTACCCTCTTTGCCGGAACTTCCCAGAGTCCTTCGACTTCATTGATCTTTTCTTACTCCCTGACCGGTTAACAGCCCGGTCTGAACGGCCCCACAACACCCAGCATGCAACGCCTGTTAGCTATCACACATGCGGGGTTTGGCCTCTTCCGCGTTCGCTCGCCACTACTTACGGAATCACGGTTGTTTTCTTTTCCTGTGGGTACTGAGATGTTTCACTTCCCCACGTTCCCTCCAACTACCCTATGTGTTCAGGTAGAGGTCGCCGGACATTACTCCGGTTTCTTTCGAGGTTTCCCTATTCGGAGATCCCCGGATCGAAGCTCGTTTACCAGCTCCCCGGGGCTTATCGCAGGTTACAACGTCCTTCATCGGCTCTTGGTGCCTAGGCATCCACCGATTGCCCTTAGTAGCTTGTTATTTCACTACAAAGATGCTCGCGTCCACTGTGCAGTTCTCAAGAAACGGGCGGGCCCAGGTCCGGCTCCTGTGAGGGAGTCGGTGGCTGGTCCGCGCTGAAAAGAAGGTTGCTTTCGCGACCGACCCTTCAGGACCCAACAGCGTGCTTGGGCTTCGCTCCTTCGCTCGACGTTCCACTCTGCCGGCGAACCGGACAGTTGTACTGACGAGCCAGGTGGCTCAGCTTAATGGTCAATGCTCCACTAGGTGCTTGCTTGGCCATCGACGTTTGCGATGGAACCAAGCGCTGGACAGGTTGATTATGCCTGCCAATAGCTCCTTAGAAAGGAGGTGATCCAGCCGCACCTTCCGGTACGGCTACCTTGTTACGACTTAGTCCTAATTACCGGTCCCACCTTCGACGGCTCCCTCCACAAGGGTTAGGCCACCGGCTTCGGGTGTTACCGACTTTCATGACTTGACGGGCGGTGTGTACAAGGCCCGGGAACGTATTCACCGCAGCGTTGCTGATCTGCGATTACTAGCGACTCCGACTTCATGGGGTCGAGTTGCAGACCCCAATCCGAACTGAGACTGGCTTTATGGGATTCGCTCCACCTTGCGGTATTGCAGCCCTTTGTACCAGCCATTGTAGCATGCGTGAAGCCCTGGACATAAGGGGCATGATGACTTGACGTCATCCCCACCTTCCTCCGAGTTGACCCCGGCAGTCTCCTATGAGTTCCCGGCATTACCCGCTGGCAACATAGAACGAGGGTTGCGCTCGTTGCGGGACTTAACCCAACATCTCACGACACGAGCTGACGACAGCCATGCACCACCTGTATACCGACCTTGCGGGGCACCTGTCTCCAGATGTTTCCGGCATATGTCAAACCCAGGTAAGGTTCTTCGCGTTGCATCGAATTAATCCGCATGCTCCGCCGCTTGTGCGGGCCCCCGTCAATTCCTTTGAGTTTTAGCCTTGCGGCCGTACTCCCCAGGCGGGGCACTTAATGCGTTAGCTACGGCACGGAATCCGTGGAAGGATCCCACACCTAGTGCCCACCGTTTACGGCGTGGACTACCAGGGTATCTAAGCCTGTTTGCTCCCCACGCTTTCGCTTCTCAGCGTCAGGAAATGTCCAGAGAACCGCCTTCGCCACTGGTGTTCCTCCTGATATCTGCGCATTCCACCGCTCCACCAGGAATTCCGTTCTCCCCTACATCCCTCAAGTCTGCCCGTATCGAAAGCCGGCTCAGGGTTAAGCCCTGAGTTTTCACTTCCGACGCAACAGACCGCCTACAAGCTCTTTACGCCCAATAATTCCGGACAACGCTCGCACCCTACGTATCACCGCGGCTGCTGGCACGTAGTTAGCCGGTGCTTCTTCTGCAGGTACCGTCAAGGTAACCCTTCGTCCCTGCTGAAAGCGGTTTACAACCCGAAGGCCTTCATCCCGCACGCGGCGTTGCTGCGTCAGGCTTTCGCCCATTGCGCAATATTCCCCACTGCTGCCTCCCGTAGGAGTCTGGGCCGTATCTCAGTCCCAGTGTGGCCGGTCGCCCTCTCAGGCCGGCTACCCGTCGTCGCCTTGGTGGGCCGTTACCTCACCAACAAGCTGATAGGCCGCGAGCCCATCCTTGACCGTCGGAGCTTTCCACCCCGGCAGATGCCCGCCAGGGTCGTATCCGGTATTAGCAGCTGTTTCCAACTGTTATCCCAGGGTCAAGGGCAGGTTGCTCACGTGTTACTCACCCGTTCGCCACTGATCCGGAGAGCAAGCTCTCCTTCACCGTTCGACTTGCATGTGTTAAGCACGCCGCCAGCGTTCGTCCTGAGCCAGGATCAAACTCTCCGTTGAAAAATTTCGGTGTGGGCTTTAAGGCCCAGTTACCGTCAACTTTAGTTTGATTCTGACGCAGACCATTGCTGGTCTGTATCAATAATCAAAGGAATCCGTTCCGGATTGCGTTCTGCTTTCGCTTCACACACCCCGGTACGGGGTTTTGTTCGCACTCCGAAGAGTGCATTATTGTGCATTGACTTTTAAGCACGCTGTTGAGTTCTCAAGTTTCGGGTGCGCTCGTCGCTTTGGCTTTCACCGCCGCTTGGGGCAACTCGACTTACTTTAGTAGTTCCGAACCCCGTTGTCAAACCGGGGTTCTTCCCTCGAACTTGGCCGTGACTAGGGCTTGGACTTGGTGGCTTCTGGCATGAAGACACACCGCATCCAAGGTGTCTTGGTTGGGTTCGGCGCTCCGATCCGTCCGTTCCAGCTTCTTGCTGTCTCGTCCGTGTCACCGGCAGCGCTCGATGAACATTACGCGGTTGGGGTGGGTGGGTCAAATCGGGCCGGAGTCCGGGCGTGTCCCACTCTGACTAGGCCAAACGGGTGATTTCGACCGCTCCAACGGTCTTTCGGCCCCGACGAACAACCAAGAACTTTTCCGCCAACAGGTCATCGGCCGTGGCCAATTGCTCTGGATCGGTCACCTTGACGTTATTCAGGTACGCCCCGCCCTCGGCCACCGTCCGTCTGCCAGCCGACTTGCTGGGCACCACACCGGCGGCGACCATGACCTCAACAACGCTCGGAAAATCGGTACCAATGGCTAGTTCCACGCCCCCGAGCTCGGTATTGACCGCCTTCAGCACCGCGGCCGGCAGGTCCCTTAGCTCTCCCCCGCCAAAGATCGCTGCGGCAGCTTGGGTGGCCGCCACGCGTTCGGCTGGCGAATGAACCAGGTCAGTGATGTCATCGGCCAGCGCCCGTTGCGCAATCCTGAGGTGCGGAGCTTCGGCAGATTGCCGCACCAAGTCGTCCAACTCTTCTCGGCCCCGCTCGGAGAAGATCCGCAAGTAGGTGGCGGCCATCGCGTCTTCGGCGTTCAGGAAGAACTGATGGAACGCGTACGGACTTGTCATAGCCGGATCGAGCCAGACCGTGCCGGACTCGGTCTTGCCGAACTTGGTGCCGTCGGCCTTGGTCAACAGCGGGGTGGCCAACGCGTGGGCCTTGCCGCCGTCGGCCCGTCGGATCAGTTCAACTCCGGAGGTCAGGTTGCCCCACTGATCGGAGCCGCCAGTCTGCATGGTTACGCCGTGTCGGCGGTACAGCTCAAGGAAGTCCAGGGACTGCAGCAGCATGTAGGAGAACTCGGTGTAGGAGATACCAGTCTCCAGACGGGCCTTCACGACTTCGCGGTCGAGCATCCGATTCACGCTGAAGTGCTTGCCGATGTCGCGCAGGAAGTCCAGCGTGCTCAGTTCGGCCGTCCAGTCATAGTTGTTGACCACCGTGGCCGAGTTTGGGCCGTCGAAGTCGACGAACTTGCTCACTTGGTCGCGAATCCGCTCGACCCACTCGTGCACCAGATCCTTGGGGTTCAGGTTGCGCTCGCTGGTCTGCCTCGGGTCGCCAATCAGCCCGGTGGACCCCCCGACCAGAAGGAAGGGACGATGCCCGGCGGCTTGAAGGCGACGCGACAGCATCAGTTGCACCAGGTTGCCCATGTGAATGCTCGGTGCAGTCGGGTCGAACCCCACGTAGGACTTCACCTGACCGGCGTCCAGGGCGGCCGCGAGAGCGTCCGGATCGGTGGAGTGGGCGACGAACCCGCGCCAGGTCAGTTCTTCCAGTAAGGCATTCACGCTTGGTAAGCGTAGTGGCGCCCAGCGGTCAGCTCCGAACCGACGCTGTCGGTGGCACCGGCTAGGTTCGATGCCATGCCTTCCTTTCGGGCCAGCCTCGCCGTGATCAGGGTCACCGGAGGCCGCTCCCCTGCCGAGGTGTTGGCCGCCGCCCAAGCCGGTATCGCCACCAGTTGGCACATTGAGGACGGATTCGTTGATGTCGATCCGCTGCGCCGCGGCGGGCTGCCGCGGGTGACCGTCCGCTTTGTGGTGCCGTGGTCGAACAACGCCAACGAAGACGCCACCGCGTGGCAGGCGGCCAGACAGCTCGCGACCCACGTAGGCCAGGTGGCCCAATGGCGGGATCTGCGAGTGTTTCGCCGCACCAAGGGTCGCTGGGATGCCGTCGATGCGGCTTAAGAACCCGGCAGGCCCGCAGTCGGGCGATACTCCATCTCAACGCTCACCCAGTCAGTGCCGTCGACGCTCAGGACCCTCCTGGTGTCGGTATCGGTGAACCCCAGCCCTAGATAGAGGGTGCGCGCGGCCAGGTTTTGCTCGTAGACGCCAAGGGTGACCAGATCGGCATGTGGGTCGCTGCTCGCCAAAGCCAACAGGTGGGTGAAGATCACCCGTCCCCAACCCTGGCCACGCCGCTGTGGATCAACCAGCACCCAACCGATCCGCACCGCGCAGGGCATCGGCTGCACTGAGCCCATCGCCACTGGCAGCCCATCGACCAGCAGTACTTGAACATTGCGCTGCTGTTGATGAACAACCGCCAGTATCTGTTCAAAGACCAGTGGCCAGGACAAGCTCGGGCCAGCGAACAACGCCACATCGGCAGCCGAATTCACCCAGGTGGCTGCCACTTCAGCCAGGTTGGCGTCCAGCGGCACAAAGGCAACGCTCGGGTGGACGCTCATTTCAGCTGATGGCGGCGCGCAACTCGGCCAGCTGCGCGCGTACCTGATCGGGTGCAGTACCGCCCCGTCCGTTGCGGGAGGCTACTGACCCTTCAATGGTCAGCACCGTTAATACCTCGACGGTCAGCTCCGCCGAAATCTCGGCCAACTGAGTTTCGCTGAGCTCGGCCAGTTCGATGCCATGGCCCTCGCAGAACTTCACGCAGGCGCCAGCTATCTCATGGGCCTGAGCGAACGGCACCCGGCGGCGCACCAACCAGTCGGCTACATCGGTGGCCAATGAAAAGCCCTTCGGGGCGAGCGAGGCCATCCGCTCCGGGTGGAACCTCAAGGTGGCCACCATGCCGGTCACTGCGGGCAACAGCACCCGCAGTTGATCGAGGCCGTCGAAGACCGGCTCCTTGTCCTCTTGTAGATCCCGGTTGTAGGCCAACGGCAGACCCTTGCAGGTAGCCAGCAGGCCGGCGAGATTGCCGATGAGTCGGCCAGCCTTGCCTCGGGCCAACTCAGCAACGTCGGGGTTCTTCTTCTGCGGCATGATCGAGGATCCGGTCGACCAGGCGTCGTCAAGAGTGGCAAACCCAAACTCAGCGGTGCACCACAGGATCACGTCCTCGCTCAGCCGCGACAGGTCCACTCCGATCTGGGCCAGGACGTAGGCCTGCTCGGCCACCAGATCGCGGGCGGCAGTGCCATCGATGCTGTTGGGCACCGACCCAGCGAAGCCCAACTCGGCCGCGACCAGCTCTGGATCAAGACCCAACGAGGTGCCAGCCAGGGCACCAGAGCCATATGGACTCAGCGCCAGGCGCCGGCCCAAATCGGCCAGCCGTTGCAGGTCACGGACCAACGGCCAGGCGTGGGCTAACAGGTGATGGCTCAACAGCACCGGCTGGGCCGACTGCAGATGGGTGCGTCCAGGCATGATGGCGCCGAGATTGGCCTCGGCCTGGTCACCAAGGGCCGCAACCAGGTCGCGAATGTCGGCAGCGAGCACAGTGTTGGCATCGCGCAGGTAGCTACGAATCAGCGTGGCGATCTGATCGTTGCGGGACCGGCCTGCGCGCAGCCGTCCGCCCAGTTCGGGGCCAACCTCGGCGATCAGCAACCGCTCCAGCGCGCCGTGGACGTCTTCATCGGACGGCTCGGGAGCCAACTCGCCAGCGGCCAGCCTGGCCAGCAGCGCATCCAGGCCCGCCAGCATGGCTGATAGCTCAGCAGGCGTCAGCAACCCCGCGGCGTGCAGCGCCAGGGCATGCGCCTTGGAAGCGGCCAGGTCATGACCAGCCAGCCGCCAATCGAAGTGGGTCGACTTCGAAAGGGCGAACATCGCCTCAGCAGGGCCGCCGGCGAAACGTCCGCCCCAAAGCCGTCCGGAATCGGTCGCCTCAGTCATCGCACCTCTCTTAATTGGCATGCAAGCTCAGCAGGGATTCGGCCAGCGCCACTCCCCCGAGCGGATCACGAGAAATCACCAGGACGGTGTCGTCGCCGGCGATCGTACCCAGGATCGCTTCGAAGGCGACCTTGTCGATGGCCGAGGCGAAAAACTGGGCCGCACCTGGCGGAGTGTGTAGAACTGCCAGATTGGCCGAGCCCTCCGCAGACAACAACAGCTCGCCACATAGCCGACTCAGCCGCGACAACGCCGCCGGGCTGCCTGGTCCGTGTTCGCCAGCGAGCAGCGCGTAGGCGAACTGTCCGGCAACCGTGCGCACCCGCACCGCACCCAGCTCCAGCAGATCCTTGCTCAGGGTGCCCTGAGAGACGGCAATCCCCGACTCGGCCAGTCGAGCGGCCAGCTCAGTCTGGGAGCCAATCGTGTCGCGCTCGATCAGTTCGGCGATCTTCGACTGCCGCGCACTCTTGGTGAGTGGTGCTTTCACGGTCTCGGTCACTTCGCTCCCCCCTCAATATCGGCGGCCCGCTCGAGTAGGCCCGGCAAGGCGGCGACGAACTCATCGAGCTGGGCGTCGGTAACGATCAGTGGCGGGGCGATCCGCAACACCTCTGGCCGAGGCGCATTGATCACGAAACCCGCCGCCAAGGCGTCCCTAGCAACGCTCGCCGCGATGGGCTTGGTCAAGACGATGCCGCGCAGCAGGCCGCGGCCGCGGACGGCAGCGATCAGCGGGTGGTTCAGCGCCATCACCGCCGAGGCCAAGTGCTCCCCCGCCACGACCGAGCGGGCCAGCAGGCCATCGCGCTCGATAATGGCCAGCACGGCCAGCCCGGCTGCGGCGGCCACCGGGTTGCCGCCGAAGGTGCTGCCATGGGTCCCCGGGGTGAGCAGGGACGCTGCCGCCCCGGTCGCCACGCAGGCCCCGATCGGGAAGCCGTTGCCCAGCCCTTTGGCAAAGGTGACGATGTCTGCGGTCACTCCCGAGGAGGTGCTGGCCAGCCAATCACCGCATCGGCCGAGGCCAGTCTGCACCTCATCCAGCCAGAGCAGCGCCCCAGCAGCGGCAGTGATTTCGCGGGCTTTGGCCAAGAAGCCGTCAGGGGGTTCGATGACCCCGTTCTCCCCCTGGATGGGTTCGATGATCACCGCGGCCACCGTGTGGTCAACCGCAGCGGCCAGCGCCTCGACATCGCCATACGGCACGAAGGTAACCTCGCCGGGCAGCGGCTCGAAAGGCTCGCGGTACTTCGGATTAGCTGTCAGCGCCAAGGCGCCGAGGCTGCGTCCATGGAAAGCACCGTCCATGGCGATCAGGCGCGTACGTCCGGTCATCCGGGTGATCTTGAAGCCGGCCTCGTTGGCCTCGGTGCCGGAGTTGGTGAAGAACACCCGGCCCGGGGTGCCAGGCGCGTTCGCGGTGACGAAGCCGACCAGCCGCTCGGCCAGGGCAATCTGGGTCGGGGTCGCGAAGAAGTTCGACACATGACCCAGCGTCGAGAGCTGGGCCGAGATGGCCCCCAGCACCTGCGGGTGAGCATGGCCCAGGGCGTTCACGGCCAGCCCCGAAAGCAGATCGAGGTAACGGTTGCCATCGGCGTCCCACAGGTACACGCCTTCGCCGCGGACGAACACCCGCGATGGCGCCCCAAAGGTGTTCATCACCGCACCGTCATAGCGACTGAGCAGGGCCGCCTGGGCTGAGGCTTCGACAGGCTCAGCCAACTTGGGGTCGGCAACAGCCAACTTGGAGTCGGCAACAGCCAACTTCGGGTCGGTGGCCGCCGACTTGCCCTCGACTGGCTGGTTCACGGGAGCATCTCGCCAAGGGCCGAGTGGCCCAGCACCATCGTGCCGATGCCCTCATCGGTGAAGACCTCCAACAACAATGAGTGCGGAATGCGTCCATCAATCACGGTGGCCTTTGGCACCCCGGCCCGGACGGCGTCGACACAGGCCTCCATCTTGGGGATCATTCCTGAGGCCAGCGTTGGCAGCATGGCAGCCAGATCGTCCACCGCGATCTGCCGGATGACATCGGTGGAGTTGGGCCAATCCCGATACAGCCCCGCCACATCAGTCAGGACGATCAACCGTTCCGCACCCAGGGCTGCCGCCAAGGCACCGGCTGCGGTGTCAGCGTTGACGTTGTGCACCAAGCCATCTTCGTCGGGGGCCACAGTGGCCACCACGGGGATCCGTCCGGCGGCAAGCAGGTCAAGGACCGCTTCGGGACGCACCTCAGTGACCTCGCCGACCAGGCCGAGGTCGACCTCCTGGCCGTTGATCTCGACCCCTTTGCGCTCGGCGGTCAGCAGACCGGCGTCCTCCCCGGAGAAGCCGACGGCCAACGGTCCGTGGGAGTTGATCAAGCCCACCAGTTCGCGATTCACCTGACCCATCAGCACCATCCGCACCACGTCCATGGTTTCGGGCGTGGTTACCCGCAGCCCACCGCGGAACTCACTCTCAATGCCGAGCCGACTCAGCATCTCCGAGATCTGCGGGCCACCGCCGTGCACCACCACGGGCTTCACCCCGACGGTGCGCAAGAAGACGATGTCGGTGGCGAAGGCGGCCTTGAGCTTCTCATCCACCATCGCATTGCCGCCGTACTTGATCACGATGGTCTTGCCGACGTAGCGCTCCAGCCAGGGCAGCGCCTCAATCAGGATGGCCGCTTTGTCGATCGCTTCAGTCATGAGGAGTACTCCGCGTTCTCTTTGACGTAGTCATAAGTCAGGTCGTTGGTCCAGATGGCGGCAGCCGCCTCGCCAGCGTGCAGGTTCAACTCCACCAGCACCGCGCGCTTGGTGAGATCAACCTCGCTGCGATCGGCGCCGAGTTGACCGTCGAGGAACACCCCGACTCCGTTGAAGGAGACGTCGACGTGCTCCGGGTCGTAGCCAGCTGACACGGTGCCAGCAGCGGCCAGGACCCGTCCCCAGTTCGGGTCGTTGCCGAAGATCGCGCACTTGAACAGGTTGCTCCGGGCGATTGCGCGGGCCACCGCCAAGGCGTCAGCCTCGGTGGCGGCCCCGACCACTCGAACCTCGATGTCGTGGGCCGAGCCCTCAGCATCGGCCAGCAACTGCTTGGCCAGGTTGGCACATACCCCGGTGAGAGCTTCGCCGAACTCGGCAGTGTCCGGGACGATCTGAGAAGCGCCCGAGGCCAACAACAACACCGTGTCATTGGTGGACATGCAGCCGTCGGAGTCGGTGCGGTCAAAGGTGAAACCGGTGGCAACCTTCAAGGCGGCGTCCAACTCCGACGGAGTCAGCTTGGCATCAGTGGTGACCACCACCAGCATCGTGGCCAGCGCTGGGGCCAACATGCCGGCGCCCTTGGCCATGCCGCCGATGGTCCATCCCGACGGCGAGGTGTGGATCGCCTCCTTGGCGACGGTGTCGGTGGTCATGATCGCCTCGGCCGCGGCCGGACCGCCAGCATGGGAGAGGTCTTGGGCGGCCAGTTGCACCCCGTTAAGGACTGCGTCCATCGGCAGCCGAACCCCGATCAGGCCGGTCGAACAAACGGCCACATCGTTAACGTCGCAACCGACCTCGGCGGCCACCCACTCAGCGGTCTGGACGGTATCGGCGTAGCCAGCGTCCCCGGTGCAAGCGTTGGCCCCCCCGGAGTTGAGCGCCACGGCCGCCAGCCGGCCGTCAGCGATCACCTGTTGGCTCCACTTCACCGGCGCAGCGGTGAACCTGTTGCTGGTGAACACGCCGGCAGCATGAGCATCCGGCCCACTGTTGACCACCAGGGCGAAGTCCGACCTGCCGGAGGCCTTGATACCGGCGGGGACGCCGGCGGCGAGGAATCCTTTGGCTGCGGTGACACTCACGGGGCAACTCCGATCGCGCTAAGACCGAGGGTTTCGGGCAAACCCAGGGCGATATTCATTGACTGGACGGCACCGCCGGCGGTGCCTTTGGTCAGGTTGTCGATCGCGGCCACGGCCACCAATCGAGCGGCCGCCGCGTCCACGGTGACCTGCACGTGCACCCCGTTGGAGCCGACCACTGACTTGGTCTGCGGCCACACCCCTTCGGGAAGCAGGGTGATGAAGGGTTCATCGGCATAGGCGTCGGCGTAGGCCTGCCGCACTGCCGCCGCGCTGATACCCGCCGCAAGCGGTGCGGTCACAGTGGCCAGGATTCCGCGCGGCATCGGCACCAGCACCGGGGTGAATGACACGGTTGGGTTGTTGGCGCCCAGCTTGGTGAAGTTCTGCAGGATCTCCGGGACGTGGCGATGCCCGCCGCCGACCCCGTAGGCCGCCGCCGAGCCCATTACTTCTGAGCCCAACAGGTTCGCCTTCAGCGCCTTGCCCGCCCCCGAAGTGCCAGAGGCCGCCACGGCCACCACGTCCACTCCGGTCACCAGCCCGGCGGTGAGAGCCGGTAACAGTGCGAGCGTGACGCTGGTTGGGTAACACCCCGGCACCGCGATGCGCCGCGCCTCGGCCAACACCGCGCGCTGACCGGGCAACTCCGGCAGGCCATAGGGCCAGGTGCCGGCATGCTCGGTGCCATAGAACTGACGCCACTGGTCGGCATCGATGAGCCGATGATCAGCGCCAGCGTCGACCACCAGAACCTCGGAGCCAAATTCGGCCGCAATCGCCGCCGAGGTCCCGTGAGGCAGGGCGAGAAAGACCACATCGTGGTTGGCAAGGTTGGCTGGCGTTGTGTCGAGGATCTCGCGATCGCCAAGGGTGACCAGGTGCGGGTGATGGCTCAACAACTTGGTGCCGGCGCTGGAGCCAGCGGTGAGCGCGCCGATCTCCACCTCGGGATGGCTCAGCAGCAGCCGCAGGACTTCCCCACCGGCGTAACCGGTGGCACCGGCCACCGCAACCTTGAACGTCATGTGCATGATTATGCCGCACTCGGAATGAATATTCCAACCTGTCATGGTTAGCCGCGCCGCAGTAAGGGGTTACGATGCTGCGCGTGCCGATCGCCGCTTTAGGTATTAGTCACCATCTTGTGTCCCTCGACGAACTGGCAGCTCTCAGTGCCACTGCGTCTGAGGTCACCTCAGCGTTGGAAGCTCACCCCGACGTGTCGGGTTTTGTGTTGCTCAGCACCTGTAACCGCTACGAGCTCTACTTCGACGCGCCGCTCTTTCACCCCTCCCTCGAAGCCGTGCTCGGTGCGATCCGCGCGGCCTTGCCGCCCGAGCGCGCTGATTTGGCCAGTGAACTCGAAGTGCACGCCGGCCAGATGGCCGTGCAGCACCTGCTTGAGGTCGCCGCCGGACTGGACGCAATGGTGGTCGGCGAGGCGGAGATCCTTGGCCAGGTACGCGACGCCCTTGCCAGCGCCGAATGCCACAACACCCCCGGCCTGCGCCGGCTGTTCCACGCCGCGCTTACTACCGGCAAGGCGGTCAGCAGCCAGACCGATCTGGGGGCAGCCGGGCGCTCGATCGCCGCAGTTGGCCTGGCTTTGGTCGAACAACGGCACTTCAGCCTCGCCGGACGACGGGTGCTGCTGATCGGCACCGGCAACTACGCCAGGGTGGTCACCGCGAGCCTGGTGCGCTCCGGCTGCACCGACTTGGCCGTCTACTCCCGCAGTGGCCGGGCTGAGCGGTTCGCCGCCAGCCATCCGGTCGAAGCAATCCCGTCCGACGGACTCATCTCTGCCCTGGCCGATGCCGACCTGGTAGTCACCTGCAGCGGGCATCAGCACTCCACCCCGATCCTGACCGCTGACCTGCTCGCCAGCGCCCGGGATTCAACCAGCTCACTGTTGCCGGTGCTCGACCTGTCCCTCTCCGGTGACGTCTCCGATGACGCGGCCGCCCTGATCGGGGTCGACCTGATCAACCTGGACGAAATTGGTGCGCACGCGCCAGCCTCACAGAGCGCCGCAGTGCTGGCCGCTCGGGACCTCGTCGCCCGCGGAGTAGACACCTACCAGCATCTGGAATCCGGACGGGCCGCTACTCCGGCAGTCACCGCCATGCGCTCGCATGTGAGCCAGTTCATCGAGCGTGAGATTGAGGCGGCCGCTCGGCGCTACGACCCCGCCACCTCAGCCGCCGTCGCCCGATCGCTGCGCCGGGTCTCAAATGCCCTGCTGCACACGCCGTCCCTGCGGGCAGCGGAGCTGGCGCGCGCCGGTGGTCTGGATGACTACCAGCACGCCCTGCAAACCCTTTTCGGTATCGACGTGGAGGCCCACTCATGACCTTTCGACTTCCCGCCGCCCACCCGCTGTTGCAGGGCCGCACCCTTGATTCGGACCTGATCAGGGCCTACACCGGACGCAGCGTGGCCCAGCGTCCGGTCTGGTTCATGCGCCAAGCCGGCCGCTCGCTGCCGGAATACCGGGCCCTGCGCGAGGGCACCACGATGCTCGGCTCGTGTCTGAACCCAGCGATGGCGGCCGAAATCACCCTGCAACCAGTTCGTCGGCACCACGTGGATGCTGGCATCTTCTTCTCCGACATCGTCGTGCCGCTCAAACTGGCTGGCATCGAGGTCGAAATCGTCGGCGGAGTCGGACCGGTGATGGGCAGCCCAGTGCGAAGCGCCGCCGAGGTGGCCGCCCTGCCGGAGCTGGATCCGGCGGCGCTGGCCCCGATCCGCGAGGCGATCGGGATCACCGTGGCCGAACTCGGCGACACCCCGCTGATCGGTTTTGCCGGGGCGCCGTTCACGCTCGCGTCCTACCTAATTGAGGGACGGCCGAACCGGGAACTGCCAGCGACCCGGGCACTGATGGCTGAGGACCCCGAAACCTGGAACCGGCTGCTGGGCTGGGTGGCCCGGCTGACCACCACCTTCCTGCGGGCCCAAGCTGAGGCTGGCGCCAGCGCCCTCCAGCTCTTTGACTCCTGGGTCGGACGGCTCAGCGTCGCCGAGTACGAGCGGGCCGTGCAACCGCACTCGACCGCAGTGTTCGACAGCATCGCCGATCTGGGCGTCCCGAGGGTCCACTTCGGCACCGCCACCGGCGACCTGCTCACCAATCTTTACGCAGCTGGCGCGGACGTGGTCGGGGTGGCCGCCGACATTTCGCTGGCTGAGGCCAATCGCCGCCTTGGTGGAACCGTGCCCTTGCAGGGCAATCTCGATCCCGCCCTGCTCAGCGCCCCGGCTCAGGCTCGCGAAGACGCCACCCGAGAGATTTGCGCGCAGGGCGATCTCGCTCCCGGCCACGTCTTCAACCTCGGCCATGGCGTTACTCCCGATACCGACCCTGAGGTGCTCACTGCGCTGGTCGAACTCGTCCATTCAATTGCACCCAAGCCGCCCCAGGAGTCCTGAATGACCACCCATTCCGTCGGTATCGGCTCGGTCAAGCCCAACGAACTGTGGGCCTACGAGCGGGCCCCGATGATCATCTATTGGGAGCTGACCAACGCCTGCGGGCTCTCCTGTCGGCATTGCCGAGCCACTGCCCAACCTGAGGCTGCCCCTGGCGAACTCAGCACCGAGCAAGCGATCGCGGTGCTCGACGACATTGTTGGCTTCGCCACCGACGGTGAGGCACTGCCCCACCTGGTGATGACTGGTGGCGACCCGTTAAAGCGGCCCGATTTGGCTGAGTTGGTGGCTGCGGCCCAGGCTCGCGGAATCGGGGTTTCGCTGGCCCCGGCGGTGACTCCCCTACTCACCCGCGAAAAGCTGTTTTGGATGAAGGAGATCGGCATCCAGGCCATCTCGCTGTCTTTGGACGCCTCCAATGCCGAGTATCACGACGGCATTCGGATGGTGCCCGGTACCTTCGACGCCACGCTGGTCGCCCTCGATCACGCCGCTGAAGCTGGTCTGGCGGTGCAGGTGAACACGCTGGTTACTGAGACCACCGCCCCCGACCTGCCAGCGGTCTATGAGGTGCTTAGCCAGCACAAGCTGATGCAGTGGAGCCTGTTCTTCCTGATCTCCATCGGCCGCGGCAGCGAGCTGGTCGAACTGTCCCCCGGTGAGGCCGAGAAGTGGTTGATGTGGGCTGCCGCCATCAACCGGGAGTCGCCGTTCCGGGTCAAGACGACCGAGGCGATGCACTACCGCCGCCTGGTGAGCGCCCCGCTGCTGCGGGCCGGCAAGAGTTGGGCGGAAATCGAGGCCGGGCCGATGTCTCGAGGGTTTGGGATTCGCGATGGCAACGGCATCGTCTTCATTTCCAACCTCGGGGACGTCTGCCCGTCCGGGTTCCTGCCCACGGTGGTCGGAAACGTCAAGGACACCTCGCTGGTCGAGCTGTATCGCAACACCGAGTTGATGCGTTCGCTGCGCGATCCTGAACAGTTCAAGGGACGTTGCGGCGTTTGCGAGTACCGCAACTGGTGCGGCGGCTCCCGGGCCCGCGCCTTCGCCTGGACCGGCGACCCGCTGGAATCCGACCCGCTGTGCCCCTATCAGCCCAAGCCGGTCTAGTGAGGCTGCTAGTAGTCGGCGGCGGGATCACCGGCTTGGCTGCTGCCTGGGAGGCGATTCGCGGTAGCAAAGGTCTCCCGCCGGCCGAAGTAGTCCTCGTCGAGGCCGCAGACACCTTTGGTGGCAAGGTGCGCACCGAAGTAGTCGATTCGCTGCTGATCGAACACGGCCCCGATTCCTTTGTGGCCTACCGTCCCGCCGCGCTCAAGCTCATCGAAGAACTTGGCCTAGCCGACCAGGTGATCTCGATCAGCGGCACCCGCACGGTGTACCTGCGTTCCCGCGGACGGCTGCGTCCGCTGCCCTCAGGTATGGGCATGGTGCTGCCAACGAAACTGTGGCCGTTTGTAACCACCGGCATTCTTTCGCCCTTCGACAAGCTGCGAGCCGGGTTCGATCTGCTGCTGCCCCGGCGCCTGCGCAATGGGCAAGACACGACAATCGGCGCCTTCCTGCGGGCCCGCCTCGGTGGCGGGATCGTGCAGCGCTTCGCCGATCCGATGGTGGGCGGCATCTATGGCGCCAGCGTCGACGAGCTCAGCCTGGATGCCGTGCTGCCATCGCTGCGGGCCGATGAGGCCAAATACCGCAGCCTGATGCTGGCCTCCTTGGCTGCCGGACGCAAAGCCCGATCGGCCGCGCGGGGCCCCAGCTCACCGTTTCGCACCCTGAATGGCGGCTTGGGCAGCCTGATCTCAGCGCTCGTTGAGCAGTTGACCGCAGCCGGGGTCAGCCTGCACACCGGACTCAGTGTGGACCGCCTCACCCCGCTGCCCGGCGGCGGAGCCGAAGCGCGGTTTTCCGACGGCTCGACTCAACACTTCGACGCGGTGGTCTTGGCCGCGGGGGTCGAAGGCAGCGAGGAGTTGCTAAAGGCCGCAGCGCCCGCAGCGGCGGCGGCCCTGGCGCAGGTGCCACTGGCCACCTCCACTGTTCTCAGCCTTGCCTACCCCGCCGAGGCCTTCGCCAACCCGGTGACCACCCACGGCTGGCTGGAAGCAGATCCGGCCCCAATTAGTGGCATCACAGTTTCTTCAGCGAAGTGGGCTGGACGCGCCCCGGTGGACACGGTTTTGATCAGGGCTTTCGTGCCCGGACGGCTGGGCGCGATCGCCGAGGCGCCGGAAGCCGAACTCATCGCCGCAGTGACCGACCACGTGGGCGGGGTGTTGGGGGCCCAACGGCCGCCCACCAGCGTCCGCGTGTCTCGCTGGCCAAGAATGATGCCGAAGTACACCCTCGGGCATCTCGATCGGGTGGCCGCCGTCGAAGCCGGACTGGCGAACCTGCCCTGCTGGCGGGTAGCCGGTTCGCCGCTGCGCGGCGTTGGGGTACCCGATTGCGTGGCTGACGGACGTAGGCAAGCTGACTTGGCTTTGACCGCTGCCGCGCTGGGCAGGGTTAGGGTCGAGGAATGACTGTTTCCGCTGAGCTGACTGCCTTCACCTGTTACGCGGTCTTCACCCGCCGAGAGCCCGTCTCTGACCTCGTCGCCGAAAGCACCACCAAGGTGATCGAGCAACTCCGCGAGCGCGGCGTTACCGTCCGCGGCCTCTACGACGTCGCCACGATGCCAGCCGGCGCCGACCTCCTGGTGTGGTTGCACGGACCGGCGGCGCAGGACCTGCAGGAAGCCGTTAGGTTGTTCGAGCACCAGGCGTTTGGCGGCGCAGCTGAGTTGACCTGGTCGGCGATGGGGGTGCACCGAGTGGCGGAGTTCAACCGGCGTCACGCCCCTGCCTTCCTCAACGGCGCCGAGCCGAAGCGATGGCTGACTGTCTACCCCTTCGTCCGCTCCTACGAGTGGTACCTGTTGCCGGAAGAGGAACGCCGCCGCTTACTGGCCGAGCACGGCCAGGCCGGACGGGAGTTCCCGCAGGTACTTAGCAACACCGTCGCGGCTTTCGCCCTTGGCGACTACGAGTGGCTGTTGGGTCTGGAAGCCGACGAGTTGATTGACCTGGTCGACCTGATGCGACACCTGCGCTCTTCCGGAGCCAGGCGGCATGTCCGGATCGAAATTCCCTTCTATACCGGGCGTCGAGTGTCGCCTGCGGAACTGGCTCAAGTGCTGCGATGAATCAGCGCTACGACGCAGTGGTGTTGCTCGGTTTCGGCGGGCCAGAAGGGGTCGAGGAGGTCGTGCCCTTCCTAGAGCAAGTGACGGCTGGCCGTGGGATTCCGCCCGAGCGACTGGCCGAGGTGGGCCAGCATTACTTCGCCATGGGCGGGGTCAGCCCAATTAACGCCCAGAATCGCGCCCTGCTGGCCGCCCTGAGCCAGCGGTTCGACGCCGAGGGGGTCCTGATTGAGACCGCTCTGGCCAATCGCAACTCACCCCCGTTTGTGCCTGACGTGCTCCGCGACCTGGCCGCGCGCGGTCACCGCCGGATCTTGGGCGTTGCCACGGCGGCCTATTCCGGCTATTCCGCCTGCAGGCAGTACCGCGAAGATCTCGGCTCAGCCCTGGCAGCTACTGGGTTGGAGCTGGTGGTGCGCAAGCTGCCCCCGTTCTTCGACCTTGACGGGTTCACGGCAGCCATCACCGAGTTGCTGTTGCAGGCGCTGCCGTCCGATCTCGATCTGGCCGCCGACACCACCAAGCTGGTGTTCACCACGCACTCGATTCCGAACTCGATGGCGGCCAGTTCCGGGTCGACCGGGGACGCTTACGTGAGCCAGCACCGGTGGGTCGCCGCGCAGGTGGCCGCCGGTATTGCTGCGGCCACCGGCATCGACAAGCCCTGGGAACTTGTCTTTCAATCCCGCTCCGGGCCACCGCAGGTTCCCTGGCTGGAGCCAGACGTCAATGACGCTTTGACGGAGTACTCAGCGACTGGTTCCACCGACGTGGTGCTCGTGCCGATCGGGTTCATCAGTGACCACATGGAAGTGATCTGGGATCTCGACACCCAGGCCAGCCAGACCGCCAAGCAGCTCGGATTGCGCCTGGTACGCACCCCCACTGTTGGCACCCACCCGCGGTTCGTTGCCAGTCTGGCTGAGCGAATCACCTCCGCGCTACTGGCCGGCGTCGACCAAACCGTGCCCGGCCAGAACTGCCACGGCGATTGCTGCCTCAACCCCCGCAGCCAGGCACCGACCGTGCCCGGAACTGCCTTGAGCGACCAGGAGTCTCGATGAAGCTACGACTGGCGACCCGAGGCTCGAAGCTCGCCTGGGGCCAATCCGGACAGGTGGCCGACGCGCTGCGGGCCCTGGGTCACGAGGTCGAACTGGTGCGAATCACCACTCACGGTGATGTCACCACCGCGCCGCTGGCCAGCCTGGGCGGCGCTGGCGTGTTCGTCGGGGCAGTGCGAGCTGCTGTGCTCAGCGGCGAGTGCGACTTCGCCGTCCATTCGTTCAAGGATTTGCCCACCGCCCCCGCAGCCGACTTGACGCTCGCCGCGGTGCCGCCCCGCGAGGACCCGGCTGATGCGCTTTGCACCGCCGACGGCCGTGGTCTAGCCGCGCTGCCGTCTGGGGCCAAGGTTGGCACGGGCAGCCCCCGAAGGGCGGCCCAACTACTGGCATTGCGGCCCGATCTGACCACGGTTGAGATCCGCGGCAACGTCGAAACCCGGCTGGCCCGGGCTGGCGCCGACCTCGATGCGGTGCTGCTGGCTGCGGCCGGACTCACCCGGATTGGCTTGTCCGGACGCATCAGCGAGCGGCTCGACCCGGCAGTGTTCCTGCCCGCACCGTCCCAGGGTGCGCTGGCGATCGAATGCCGCGCAGATGCCGCCGACGTGTTGGCGGCGTTGGCAGCCCTCGATGACCCCAACACTCGGCTGGCCGCAGTGGCCGAGCGCGCCGTCCTGTCTGGTCTGCAGGCTGGCTGCGCCGCCCCGGTTGGCGCCCACGCCCAAGTACTGGACGCCCGCCTGCAACTGTCGGCTGCCGTCATCACAACCGACGGCAGCACCCGCCTGGTGCAGAGTGCCCACACCACTGACTTGAGCCTGTCCGCCGCCGAAGCGTTGGGGGCCCGAGTCACCGCCGCCCTGCTTCAGGCAGGTGCAGCCGCCATCGTGGACCTTGCCGCCACCAAGGCGGCCCCACTCGCTGGCCGACGGCTGCTGCTACCCAGTCGCTGTCCGGTTGGCCTGGCCGAAGCCCTGACCAGCGCTGGCGCCCTGATTACCCAAGCCGAGTTCACTGCCCAGGAACCGCTCGAACTGACCGCCTTTCTGGCTGCCACAACTGCTGGCTACGACTGGTTGGTGCTTAGCTCAGCCGCAGCCCTGACTGCCCTGGCCGACCAGGGCTACGACCTGGCCGCGAACCTGCCCGCCGGCGCCAAGGTGGCCGCGGTCGGCCCGGCGACCGCCCGAGCCCTGACCTCAGCTGGGCTGACCCCCGACCTGGTGGCCAACCCCGGGGGCGGGGCCGCCCTGGTAGCGGCCTTTGAAGCAGGGCCAGGCGTGGTGCTGCTGCCTAGCGCGGCCGTCGCGTCGCCCGAACCGGCAGCCGGGCTCCGCGCCAAAGGCTGGACGGTTAACAACCCGGCCGTCTACCGCACCGTGCCGGTCGCGGTGGCCGAATCCGTCCAACGCGATTGGCCGAGCTATGACGCCTTCATCGCCACCGCAGGTTCGGTGGCCAAGGCAGCCGCTGAGTTGGGGCAACCCGGTGCCCCCGTAATCGCCATCGGCGCACCGACCGCGATTGCGGCCCGCGAGGCCGGCCTCAACGTGATCGGGGTGGCCACCACCCCCGACACCGGTGGGTTAGTGGACGCGGTGCTGGCAGCTCTGGGCTGAAGCCTTAGAGCAACGGCACCAGATCGGCCACTGAGTTCAGCACCTCAGAGGGCCGGTACGGGAAGGTCTCGATCTCCTCAGGTTGAGTGACCCCAGACATCACCAGGACGGTCAGCAGACCAGCCTCCATGCCAGCGACGATGTCAGTGTCCATCCGATCCCCGATCATGGCGGTGGTTTCGGAGTGAGCTTCGATCCGGTTCATGGCCGAGCGGAACATCATCGGGTTGGGCTTGCCCACCACGTAAGGCTGCCGGTTCGTGGCCGCGGTGACCATCGCCGCGACCGCCCCGGTGGCTGGCAGGGGGCCGTCAGCTGATGGTCCGGTGGTGTCCGGGTTGGTGACGATGAACCGAGCCCCAGCGATGATCAGCCGGACAGCCTTGGTGATTGCGTCGAAGCTGTAATTGCGAGTCTCCCCCATCACCACGTAGGCAGGGGAAGTTTCGGTCATCACGAAACCTGCCTCGTGCAGGGCGGTGGTCAGACCGGCCTCACCGATCACGAACGCCGTCTTCTCACCGGGCTGGCTGGCCAAGAAGTCGGCAGTGGCCAGAGCAGAGGTCCACAAATTCTCTTCCGGCACGTTCAGGCCGGAGCGGGCCAATCTGGCCGAAAGGTCGCGCGGGGTGTAGATCGAGTTGTTGGTGAGCACTAGAAATCGTCGGGAGGTGTCTACCCAGCGGTTGAGCAGCTCGACCGCTCCAGGAATCGGCCGATCCTCGTGAACCAGCACTCCGTCCATGTCGGTCAGCCAGCATTCGATGTCACGCACGCTTCGCTTCATGCCTCAAGTGTGGCACCGCGAAGTTTCCACAGAGTGAACGCTGGCCAATCCCGGGTTTGAGCACCCGCATTGATGGTCCACAATGACTAGGCAATCCAGCTGAGGAGCTAGTCCGCATGTCGCAAATCATCCGCAGGCCCAGAAGACTGCGGTCCACCCCGGCCATCCGCCGCATGGTTGCCGAAACCAGAGTGCATCCGTCCCAACTGGTGCTACCGGCCTTCGTCGCCGACGGGCTGGCGGGCCCGCGGGCCATCAGTTCGCTGCCCGGGGTCGTCCAGCACAATCTGGATTCGATCCGGGCTGAGTCACTGCGTGCCGCCGAAGCCGGACTTGGCGGGATCGCGTTGTTCGGCGTCCCGGCCGCCGAAGGCAAAGACGCGCTCGGACGCGGCGCCTATGCCGCCGACGGCATTTTGAACCGCGCTCTGGCTGCCGTCCGCGCCGAGGTGGGTGACGACTTGGTGGTCATCGCCGACACCTGCCTGGACGAGTTCACTGACCACGGGCACTGTGGCGTGCTTGATCCGGCCGGCGCAGTCGACAACGATGCGACTTTGGATCTCTACCAGCAGCAGGCGGTTTCCCAGGCCGAGGCTGGCGCGCACTTCGTCGCGCCGTCGGGGATGATGGATGGTCAAGTAATGGCCATCCGCGACGCTCTCGACGAGTCGGGTTTCATCGATGTCGGCATCTTGGCCTACTCAGCCAAATACGCCTCAGCTTTCTACGGCCCCTTCCGGGAAGCCGTCGGGTCCTCGCTCAGCGGTGATCGCCGGACCTACCAGCAGGATCCGGCCAACCGTCGAGAGGGGCGCCTGGAGGCCAGCCTGGACGAGTTCGAGGGCGCTGACATCGTGATGGTGAAGCCTGCCGGGCATTACCTCGACGTGCTGGCCGAGGTCGCTCAGGCCAGTCAGGTGCCGGTTGCGGCCTACCAGGTCTCCGGCGAGTACGCGATGATCGCCGCCGCCGCTGAGCGAGGTTGGATCGATCGGCAGGCAGCCCTGACCGAATCCGTCACCTGCATCGTCCGCGCCGGTGCTGACATCGTGCTCACCTATGCTGCCCTGGAGTTGGCCGGGTGGCTGCGATGAGCGGCAACGAGGCGGCCTTCGACCGCGCTCAGCGAGTCATTCCTGGCGGTGTCGACTCCCCCGTCCGGGCGTTCGGCTCGGTGGGCGGCACGCCACGCTTCATCGATCACGCCCGCGGAGCCTTTGTCTATGACGTTGATGGACGCGAATACCTCGATCTGGTCGGCTCCTGGGGCCCGGCGCTGCTCGGCCATGCCCACCCTGAGGTGGTCGCCGCCGTGCAGGCGGCCGCAGCCAAGGGCCTATCCTTCGGCGCCCCGACGGTGGCCGAGGCTGAACTGGCCGAGCTGGTCCGGGCCAGAGTGCCGCTCGCCGAGCGGGTGCGGCTGGTTTCCACCGGCACTGAAGCCACCATGACCGCGATCCGGCTGGCCCGGGGCGCAACTGGGCGCGATCTCCTGGTGAAGTTCGCCGGCTGCTATCACGGCCACTCCGACGGATTGTTGGTCGCCGCTGGTTCGGGGCTCGCCACTGCCAGTTTGCCGGGGTCTGCGGGCGTGCCAGCGGCCATCGCTGCACAGACCCTGGTGGTGCCGTTCAATGACTTTGCAGCCATTCGCGCGTTGTTCGCCGAGCGGGGCGATCAGATTGCGGCAGTTATCACTGAGCCGGCCGCGGCGAATATGGGCATCGTGCCACCTGAGCCGGGCTTCAACGAACTGCTGCGCGAGTTGACCACCGCGCACGGCGCGCTGCTCATCTATGACGAGGTGCTGGTCGGCTTCCGGGTTTCAGCGTCCGGCTGGTGGGGCTACGAGGGCCGAAAGGTGGCTCCGGATCTGTTCACCTTCGGCAAGGTGGTTGGCGGTGGAATGCCGTTGGCCGCGATCGGCGGCCGGGCCGAAATCATGGAGCTGCTCGCTCCGCTCGGGCCGGTCTACCAGGCTGGCACCCTGTCTGGTAACCCGTTGGCGACTGCAGCTGGCATTGCCACGTTGAGGCTGGCCGATGCTGGCGTCTACGACCGGGTGGACGCTGCTGCGGCTGCGCTGGCTGCAGCGGTCACCGCAGCACTCACCGAAGCTGGTGTGTCCCACCGGCTGCAGCGAGCGGGATCGCTGTTTTCAGTGTTTTGGGGCCTGGACACCCCGGTGCGTAACTACGCCGAGGCCCAAACCCAGCAGGTGTCGCCCTACCGAGCGTTCTTCCACGCGATGCTAAGCGCGGGAGTAGCCCTGCCGCCATCAGCTTTTGAGGCCTGGTTCGTCTCGGCAGCCCACGACGAGTCGGTGATCGAGCGGGCGGTTGCCGCGCTACCAGCAGCGGCTCGGGCCGCCGCCAGTGCTAGCTAGTGCTGATTCCCACCCAGCTACCGGTTCGCGCCGGGCCACCGTCCAAGGTGTAGGAGACCCGGTAGTAGTAGGTGGTACTAGGCGCCAGGCTGCAGGAGCCATCGCCCATTGGGGTCGCGCCGACTGCGCACAGCGCGTCCGGCGGAGTCTGCTGTGGGTAGTTGAAAGTCGCAGCCACAACCTCACGGTTACCCAAGCGCCCGTTCTCGCCCCGCCCCCAGCAGTACGGGCGGCCGTCGAGCAACCCACAGCTGTGGGTGGCGCCGGTCGCGACATCACTGGCGGTCATGCCAGCTAGCGCACCTTGAGCGGAAACCGCGACTGGCGAAGTCGCATCAGCGGAAGCAGTGTTGCCTAGCTGGCCCGAACTGCCCTCACCCCAGCAGTAGTTCTTGCTCGAAGCCGTGGCACAGGTGGTTTCGGTGCCACTCGAAATCGAGGTCACCGTCCCCGACATCAAAGTTGTGGTCACCGCGGAGGTATTCCAACTGGAGCCCGCCGCGCCGTTGCCCACCTGGCCTTTGTTGTCCGAACCCCAGCAGTAGGCCCGACTAGCCGCGATCGCACAGGTATGGACATTGCCGGCGCTGATTTCGGTGACCGCGTTGGTACCCATGGCGTAGCCGGTGTTGACGGCAATCGGGGTGTAAGAGGATCCCGCGGCACCCAACTGGCCAGAGGTACCCAGACCCCAGCAATAGGCGCGCGACGCCGCAACTGCACAGGTATGCGAACCGCCAGCGCTGATCTCAACTACCTGACCAGCCGGAATGGCACCCGTGTGCGGGCCTACCGGCACGCTGCTGTTGGTGGTGCCACCGTTGCCGAGCTGACCGGAGTTGTTGCGGCCCCAGCACCAAGACTCACCGCCCTGGGTGATTGCACAGCTGTGGGAGGTGCCAGCGCTGACCTGAAGCACGGTGTAGCCGGTTTGATTCGACACCGATACCGGGCTGGTGCGCGTGGTGGTGCTGTTGTCGCCGAGTTGCCCGTAGGTGTTGAGGCCCCAGCAGTAGACAACTCCGCTTGCCACCGCGCAGGTATGGGTAGCGCCGGCCGATACATCGGTGACCGTGCCAGAAAGCCCGGGCACCCTCGTCGGGGCATTCCGCTCGACCAGGTCGCCGAGGCCAAGCTGCCCGCTGGTATTCAGCCCCCAGCAGTAGAGATCGCCGTCCAGAATCCCGCAGGCGTGCCCGGTGCCGACCGAAATCTTGGTGTAGGTGCGGCTGGTGGGTAGACCACCCCGATCGGTCGCTCCGAGACTCGGAGTGATGGCCAGGGTCGTCGGGCTCGAGCCGCTCGCGCTGGTCGAACGCTTCACGGTGTACTCCGCAAACGAGTCTTCCGGCTCGGGCGCCGCGTCCCATTGCAGTGTGACGGACGTGGTGGTGCGCGAATCTAGGCTCGGGTCAACGCCGTCGCGGGTTTGGGTCGTTCCCCTTATCCAGGCACTGTCCGGGGCCGTCCACGAACCGATGCTGTAGCCAAGCCGGAGGTAGTAGTTGGTGCCCTCGGCCAGCGAACAGTCGCTCGCCACCCGCACCGACCCATCCGGACAGGTGCTCCCATTCAGCAGGACGTCAACAGGCGCGTTCCTGGTCGTCGAAGCGCCATCGCCGATTTGGCGACTGGTGCCCAGTCCCCAACAAGCGGCCGGGGTGTTACCGGTGGCGCAGGAAAAGTTGGTGCCAGCTGACACGGTCGTGACCGTTCGTGAGCTGAGTGTGCCCGCCGCCTTCACCGGCACCGTCGAACTGGCCGAGGCGGCGCTGCCGAGTTGGCCACTGGTACCCAGACCCCAACAGTAGGCACCACCAGCGGCGACTGCACAAGTGTGGGCGTAGCCAGCACTGATGGTTTCAACAGCTCCAGACATCACAGTTGTGGTCACCGCGACTGGGACGGTCCTGGTAGTAGCCGAGCTGTCGCCGAGGCGTCCGTTGGTGTTGAGCCCCCAGCAGAAGGCCTTTCCGTCGGCCACAGCACAGCTATGGGAGGTCCCCGCACTGATCTTCGTGACCGTACGTCCAGCCAGCAGCGTCGCGGTGGATACGGCGACCGGAATCACCGACTGCGCGTACGAACTGTTGCCCAAGCGTCCGTTGCCGTTGTATCCCCAACAGAAGGCCCGACCATCAGCGACGGCGCAACTGTGCGTTCCGCCAGCTGACACCGCACTAACCGTCCGCCCACCGAAGATGCCGGAGGTGTAGACCGGTACCGGCGTGGTGCGAGTGGTGTACGAGTTGTCGCCGAGTTGGCCATTGCCGTTGAGGCCCCAGCAGTAGGCCGCGCCACCGTTCACCGCGCAGGTGTGGGTGGTGCCGCCCGCGATGTCGGTCACGTCGGCGAGCGTGGAGACCGTCACCGGCAGGAACTGATTGGCAGTGGTGCCGCTGCCCAGCCGGCCACTGGCGCCAGCCCCCCAGCAATAGGCCCTGGCGTCGCTGGTTCGTACGCAGGTGTGACCAGTGCCGGCGGTCACCTGCACCACGGTCTTGGTGCCCAGCGTCCCGCCATTCACTCGCAGGGGAACGTTGGTGCCGGTGGTACCCGTGCCGAGACCTAGGGCACCCACCGTGCTAGTGCCCCAGCAGTAGACGGCACCCTGCGACACGCCGCAGGCATGAGTGCCACCGGCGGCCACATCGGTGAAAAGCAGCGCAGTGCTGCTCTGGGTCGCGGTGCCAGTAGTCAGATTGGCGCTGGTCCCGGTTCCGCTGTAGAGCTCACTGGAGCCCAGCCCGCCCACATTCGGCGACCAGTCCAGAGTGTATTGCGGGGTGGCCCAAGGGTCGGTTGGCGCATCAGCGCTCCAGGAGGCTGCGATCCTGCCGTAGCTGGGCGTCAGCGTCGGCGTAATGGCACTCAGGGTGTCTGCACTGAAGGTGCCCTTGCCATGCTCGGCATCCACGAAGCTGGCCAAGGTGGCCTGCTGTTGCCACACCAGTGACATGGCGGCCAGCATGCCCATCCCGAACGCCAGTACTCGGCGGCGTCCCCTTGGTGACGCCGGGTGGTAGTGCAGACCCCTCTTCACTGCACTACCTCCCGGCTCGACCACGTATCGAACCCAGTAACAGGCTCGCCCGCGATCATCCAACCGGCACCAGCTAGCAATCCGGCCCCGGTCGCTTGCGATCCCTGTGCGTGCGGGCGCCTCAAACCCGACAGCTGGCACTCATCGGATGAGGCGACTGCCGCAACACTCAGGGAAGTTTCAAGCATCTTCTGACCTCCGAATCTGACAGTAACCCGGCCAGGTCACCCGGTGGGCGTTTCCTGGCCGGGTTCCCGGCAGAGTTGCGGATTAGTTGGAAGTAGCGGTGAACACCCAGTTGGCAGTCCCGGTCTGGCCCTGCGTGAGGCCCGCACCAGCGGTCACCTTGAAGCAGAGGTAGGTCGGGACACCATCGGTGGTGGTGTTCGCCGGCTTGGCAACCGCGAAGCTGGTCGCAGACCCGACCGAACCGAGTGCGGTGCCATTGGGGACAACTGTGGTGACCGGGGTCGAAGCCGCCGAGCAGCCTGCAGTCGCGGTGGTAAACAGGGTGTAGGTGACGTCAGTCACCGTGCCGACGCTGCTACCAGCCGTCACCACTACGGTGCCAGCGTTGGACGAGGTCTTGTCCAAGCGCAGCGCGTAGCCGGAATAGACGGTGTCAGTCGGAGTCATCGCCGTGACCGGAGCGCTGAACGTCAGTGCGGCCGCCGCGCCGGCAGTCGCATGTTCGGTGAACGCGGCCTGATCGATGCTGCCCTGCAGATTGAACTTGCCTGCAGTGAAGCTGCCGGAGGCGTACTCGGCATCATTCCAGGACGCCAGGGTCGCCATCGTGCCGACGCCGACGACCAAGCCGCCGGCCAGGATCGCGGCCACCTTGCGGCGCTTGCCGCGGCCGTCCTCATTGGATTGGGTGAGAGCCACTTGAAGGCCTTCCACTAGTTTTTGTCAGATAAGTACACCGGTAATAGTCACTCACGACTACGCAAATAGTGCAACGCCACCGGTGATCCAGATGGCCTTCGAACCCCGGAACGTTAATCCTGGTTAAAGCACGTCCTGGAACGCATCCCCCCTTGTCACCCCTATGAGCGACCGGCACGATCCTGGCCCCCACAAAGGGATCTCAGGCACGCGTTTCACCATTGTCACCCTTATTGGGGACATCATCAGAAATGGCGCGAACGACGTTCTCTATCGTGAGACTTTTTCCGTTCCCTTTGTCCCCCAAATGGGGACGCCCCACCCCTAATTCGGAACCGGGCCGGAGGCTTCAGGGTCGATCGTTGAATCTGAGCCGATGACAACCTCGCCTGGCTGCGCAGCGATGGGCTCAACGGGCCCCTCAGCTTCATCGGTCGGCTCAGCATCCTCCTCGACCAAGCGGGTCGGACCGGAGCCCCGCCGCGGCCAGAAGGCCCAGGTAACCAGGACCCCGGCAACCAGGGTCATGCCGGCGATGAGCCGCGGATCGCGAAGCCTGGCGATACCTGCTGCGACCCCGGGCACCGAATACAGGACGCGGCGCACCTCGCGGACCTGGTAGGGGTTGACGTCCTCAGCTGGGTTGGCATCACCACGCATAGTGATGACGTATTCGCCCGGGGTCTCGGCCGGACGCACCGAAGTGACCCGGTGAGTGACCGGCAGCGCATCAGCACGCTCGACGGTAACCACGTCCCCGACCATAATTTGGCTGGCCGGTATGCGCTGCACCAACGCAGCCGCGCCAGCCGGGATGGTGGGCGACATTGAGCCAGTGGAGAACAGGACGATCGAAAGCCCCCAGAAATGGGCCACACCGGCCGCAATGAGGCTAAGCAGGCCCAACACGCCGAGGCTCCACAACACGACATCGATCAGATTCTCACTGACTCGGTGCCACCAGCTCGGTCGGGCCCGACGCACGCGCGGCCCTTCTGGCCTACTGGAACCTCGCGTACGGGACATGGGGTTGGTCCTTTCCGCGGAAGTCCGGCCAGGGTCAAGCCCTGGCCGGATCCCGATTACTGTCAGTTAGAGGTGGCGGTGAACACCCAGCTTGCAGTACCAGTCTGCCCCTGCCCGAGGGCCGCGCCTGCAGTTACCTTGAAACACAGGTAGGTAATGGCCCCGGCCGACGGAAGTACCGGCTTGGCCACGGCGAAAGTCAGCGGAGTGCCAACCGAGCCGAGGTCCGTACCGTTGGCCACCACAGTAGTGACTGGAGTTGAGGCCGCCGAGCAGCCAGCAGTCGCGGTGGTGAACAAGGTGTAGGTGACGTTGGTCACGGTGCCGGTACTGGCGCCCGGGGTGACTGCGACGGTGCCGCCATTGGTGGTGGTGTCATCCAAGCGCAGCGCGTAGGGGGCATACACAACATCACCTGGAGTGAGGGCAGTCACCGGTGCTGTGAAGGTCAATGCGGCGGCAGCACCAGCGGAGGCGTGCTCGCCGAACGCGGACTGATCGACACTGCCCAGCAGGTTGAACCTGCCCGCAGTGAAGCTGCCCGAGGCGTACTCGGCGTCGTTCCACGACGCCAGGGTGGCCATGGTGCCGACGCCAACGACCAAGCCGCCGGCCAAGATCGCGGCTAACTTGCGCCGCCGACCGCGCCGATCAGCGGTGGTGGTGGAGGTCATGTCAGTGCCTTTCCTAGAAGTCCCTAACTTGCTGGATGAGTGGCACTG
The DNA here is from genome assembly GCA_013791955.1 of Propionicimonas sp. GTDB lineage: Bacteria > Actinomycetota > Actinomycetes > Propionibacteriales > Propionibacteriaceae > Propionicimonas. The sequence goes on along the minus strand of VMSW01000007.1, from coordinate 800,713 downwards.
ACAGTAACGATAAATGCGCCGGAATACAAGCGATTAATGCCGCCCCCACAAGCACAACAAGCATCGCAATCATCCCCCCTTACGGGCTACATGCATGCCGTCGCCCCTAGTGCGGAGGGCCTTGAGCGACCACAGGAAAGAGAGAACACCGTTTTCAACCTCCAAAGGTATTTTGCTTTTGTCACCCACCAGAGTGACCACTTAACGTCCCATTTGTCACCCATAAAGGGGACATGACGACTAACTCCTGTCACCCATTAGGGGACGGCTGTCATCGATGTCGTGCGATTGGAACTGTGTTTTCGCTATCAGGTAGCAGGAGTGGCGAGGAACCGCCAAGCGACCGAACCGGTGTGTGCAGAGGTGGCCGAGTCCGCCAGCGACACCTTGATGCAGAGCTGCGTCGGCCGGGGTGATGCACCGAGCCGGGTAACGCCAAAAGACTCCGACGCTGGATCGCTGAAGGCTCGCGGCGCAACGACTACTTCACCTGCCGACCAATCACGTCGGCACTGGGTGGCATCTGCAACCTTGCGCACCTCATAGCTCAGCGCACTTCGGTCGCCGCTCACCGCGGACGGCTCCATCGTGACCGCAGCTACCGGGACACTTTGCGCACCCAGGGCGAGGGTGTAGCCGAAGTAGGCAGCCTCACCCGGCTGCAGTCCATCGGTGACGGCTTGGTCACTGAGCCGCGCGGCATCTGCAGCGCTGTCATGTTCGCTGAGTGTGACTACGCCAGCCGGGGCGGCCTTCAGATCGACCCGACCGATCCCCTGGAACACCTCGAAGCCGCCGAGGTCTCTGACGGCCAGCGCCGTGGTCGTCGCACCGATGGTCGTGATGAGAATCCCGGCCATACCAGCGACGACCTGGCGAGTCCTACGCCAGAGCCTCTGCGTAACGTAAGTGTTGGCGGACACCGTAGTCACTTCCTAAAGACTGTGCCGATCTGCTACCTCGGCGATTACAGTTCGTTCACTTAGTAGTCTGCCCTGGCTGCTTCGATTTCTCGACATCGGGTAGGTAGAACCACCCGCCCACCTACCTGACAGGGCTCATTCTTCAGCCGTCTGAATTTGCGTTATACCTAGTCAACGCGATGTAAGCGCTACCATCTTGGGGTCAGTGATAGCGCCAGAAGGCGCCATATTGTGGTCAAGGCTCGTCGTATGGGTGAGGGTTCCCCCACCTGTCCCCCAAATGGGTCACAAGACCAGGTACCCGTGCGGGGGAACCGAGCTATCGCCACCGGGATATTTTTCATACTGATGCTCAGTTTTTAGGCATTTTCGCAATCAAACAGCGTCAATGCCGAAAGGGAGCCTCAGAAATCCCTCAGCACCGCACCCAGTTCGGCAGCCGCCACCACGGCCCGCTGACGAGCCGCGGCTGTCTCGGCGTCGGTGAGTGTCCGGTCAGGCGCACGGAAGCGCAGTGCGAATGCCAGCGAGCGGTGGCCGTCGGGCACCTGTCCGCCGGTGTAAAGGTCGAAAAGACTGATCGACTCAAGCAGTTCACCGGCACCGGCCGCCAGAGCGCGTTGCACCTCACCGACGCTTACGGCATCAGGAACGACCACCGCGATATCTTCCTTGGCCACCGGATGCCCCGACACTGGCGCAATGCTGCCACCGTGAGGCGCCAGGGCCACCAGCCGGTCCAGATCAATCTCTACTGCTGCGCTGCGCTCAGGCAAGCCGAATTCCCCCACTACTGAAGGATGCAGTTCGCCAGCGTGGCCAATGACCTCGCCCGCAACAACCACAGCGGCACAGCGTCCAGGATGCCAGGGCGCCTCCGCAGCCGCCAGGCGCGTCACCGGCGCGCCAACTGCGGCGCCGAGCGCGTCCACCAGAGCAAACACCTGCTGCCAACCAGCGGGCTCGCCAGCACCCGCCCAGCCCGGACAGCGCCAGCTCCCACACAACACGGCAGCGAAATGCCGAGGCTGAACTGGCAGCGCGGCCTCGATCGCGGCTAGCTCCTCGACGCTCGGACGCTGGGTTACTGCAGGCAGCGGCGCAGGCTGCCCCGACCCGGCCCGGAAAACGCTGCCGGTCTCAAAGATGGCCAGGTCGTCATTCCCGCGCGAAGTATTGCGCGCCACCGACGCGAACAACGCCGGCAGGATCGAGGTTCGCAAGTACGGCGCAGTGCCAGCCAGGGGGTTCGCCAGCCGCACCAGGGTGCGTCGTGGATCCTCAGGCGAGATCGCCATCCGATCCAGATCTTCTTCGGCGGCAAACGGGAAGGTCAGCACCTCCACGAAGCCGGACGCCACTGCGGCGCGGCCCACGGCTCGGTGGGCCCGCTGCTCGCGGGTCAGGCCTCGTCCAGCAGGCGCGGACGGGAGCACCGAGGGCAGCTTGTCGAGGCCAACCTTGCGGCCGACTTCTTCAACGTAGTCGTAGGGATCGCGCAAGTCCGGGCGCCAGGTCGGCGGCACCAAGGACAACTGATCCCCGGCACGGCTGACCTGACAACCGCTCGCGCTGAGGATCTCAGCGACCCGGTCTGCCGACACTTCCAGGCCAAGAATGCGCGTGGGCAGGTCGGCGGCGATGGTTTGGGTGGGCGGCTGCGGCACAGCACCAGCAACGGTCTCCGCACTCCACAGGGTGCCCCCGGCCAACTCCTCCAGCAGCCGGGCTGCCAGGTGTGCTGCGCTGTAGGCGGCGTTCGGGTCAACGCCCCGGTGGAACCGTTTGGAGGCCTCAGAGGGCAGGTTGTGGCGGCGCAGGGTGCGCGAAATCGTGGTCGGGTCGAAGTTGGCAGCCTCGATCAGCACGTCGGTGCTGGTTTCGCGCAGTTCGGTCGATTCACCGCCCATCACGCCGGCCAGGCCGATCGGCCCGGTGTCATCAGTGATCAGCAAGTCGTCCGGATCGAGGGTGCGTTTCTGATCGTCCAAAGTGACCAGGGTCTCCCCCGGATTGGCCTTCCGCACCACTATCGGGCCCTGCAATAGCGACGCGTCGTAGGCATGCAACGGCTGCCCGGTCTCCAACATCACATAGTTGGTGATGTCCACCGCGAGCGAAATCGACCGCATTCCCGCCATCACCAGCCGCCGCGCCATCCAGCGCGGGGTCGGCTGGCTCGGGTCGATGCCCGAGACACTTAGCGCGACGAACAGCGGGCAGGCCGGATCGGCGAGCACCACCGGGTAGCCATCGGCTTTGGTGGCCGGGGTGGCCCGGTCGACCACATCGGTGAACGCACCACCGAGGTTCTGGGCCGTCTCGCGAGCCAGGCCGCGAATGCTGAGGCAATAGCCAATATCGGGACTCACGTCGATGTCGAGCACGTCATCGCGCAGCAACAGGTACTCCGCCGGATCATCGCCAGGGGCCAGCACCGAGCCATCGGCGAGTTCGCTGGGTAGCACGATAATGCCGGTGTGGTCGGTGCCGATCCCGAGCTCATCTTCAGCGCAGATCATTCCGTCGGAGAGGTGCCCATAGGTCTTGCGCGCCGAGATGGCGAAGTCGCCAGCTAGCACCGAGCCAGGCAGCGCCACCACGACCAGGTCGCCGACGGCGAAGTTGTCGGCACCGCAAACCACGCTTCGGCAACCCTGGGGATAGTCCTCATGCGGCTGATTGTGTTCGGCTCCAACATCGACCTGAACCCAACGGATGGTCTTGCCGTTCGCCTGCGGTTCGGCAACAAAAGCCAGAATCTGGCCGACCACGATCGGGCCAGTGACGTCGGCGCCAACCTCATCGACGGTTTCCACCTCTAGCCCGGCTCGGATCAGCACCTCGCCCAATTCGCGCCCGGTCAGCTCGGCGGGTAATTCGACGTGCTCAGCCAGCCAGTTCAGCGGCGCCCTCATCGTGCCAATCCCTTCAGCGAGCGGCTGAACCGCACGTCGCCCTCAACCATGTCGCGCATATCGGCGGCGTTGTTGCGGAACATCAGCGTCCGCTCAATACCCATGCCGAAGGCGAAGCCGGAGTACACCTCCGGGTCGATCCCGCAGGCGATCAGCACCCGGGGGTTGACCACACCGCAGCCACCCCACTCGATCCAGCCCTGCGACTTACATGTTCGGCACGGCGCCTCAGGATTGCCGACGCTGGCGCCATGACAGACGAAGCACTTCAGATCTACTTCGGCCGATGGCTCGGTGAACGGGAAGTAATGCGGGCGCATCCGGGTCTCGATTTCCTGACCGAACATCGCCTTGGCCAGATGGTCGAGCGTGCCTTTCAAGTTCGCCAGCGAGATGCCCTTGTCGATGCACAAACCTTCGATCTGGTGGAACACCGGCACGTGGGTGGCGTCGAACTCGTCAGCGCGATACACCTTGCCCGGGCAGACGATGTAGATCGGTAGGTCCCTGGTCAACATCGAGCGCGCCTGCACCGGGGAGGTGTGGGTACGCAAGACGATGTGGTTCTCAAGGGGTTCGACAAAGAGGGTGTCGGTGGTGCCACGGGCCGGGTGATCGGGGCCGATATTCAAAGCATCGAAGTTGAGCCACTCCCCCTCGGCCTCCGGCCCTTCAGCGATCTCCCACCCCATGGAGGTGAAGACATCGCTCATCAACTCGATTAGCGAAGTGATGGGATGCGGCGCGCCCTCGGGAACCAGTTCCACCGGCAGGGTCACATCGATGCGTTCGCTGGCCAGTCGGGCTGCTAGCTCGGCAGCGCCAACAGCGGCCTCCCGCTCGGCAAGCGCGGCGGCAACCTGGGCTCGCGCCGTGCCGATCCGCTGCCCAGCGTCTTTGCGTTCGGTGCCTGGCAACGTGCCGATGGCCCGGTTGGCCAATGCCAGCGGCGAACGGTCACCCGAGTGCGCCAACCTGGCCTGCTTCAGCTCCGCAGTGGTGGTGGCATCGGCGAAGCCGGCCAAAGCGGCTGCGACCAGGGCGTCGAGGGACTCCTGGCCCAGGTCGGCCTTCGGTGTGGAGCCGGTCATGGACGTCACTCCTTGCAAATCAGTTGGACGCGCGCTGCGCGCTAGCGCTGGCGTACAGGCATACCGCGGCAGCGGTGGCCAGATTTAGGCTCTCAGCCTTGCCATAGATCGGGACGGCCACCGTGCGGTCAGCCATCGCCAAATGCTCCACCGGTAGACCCCAGGACTCGTTGCCCATCACCCAGGCGGTTGGCTTGCCCAGGTCGGCAGTCAAATCGGTCAAGTCGGTGCCAGCCGCACCATCGGTGGCATAGATCTGCATCCCGGCATCGCGGCAGGCCGCGATCGCCTCGGCCAGATCCACCCCAACGACGATCGGCAGGTGAAAGAGACTCCCGACGCTCGCGCGGACGGTCTTTGGGTTGTACACCTCAACCGAATCCGAGCTCAGAATCACCGCATCGGCCCCGAAAGCATCAGCACAGCGAATCACCGTCCCAGCGTTACCCGGGTCGCGCACCTGGGCGCAGATGACCACCAGCTTGGTGCCTTCGCCGACGACATCGGCCAGCGGCACGTCGATGTCGTTGGCCACTGCCACCACACCTTGGGGCGTGACCGTGTCGGTCATGGTGGCCAGGTTCTGCTCGCTGACCCCGAAGTAGGGGACGCCAGCATTCTTGGCCACCTCGACCAGATCGGCGTTGTCCAACGCGGCAGACCAGCGGAAGTAGACCGCTTCCACCACGCCGGGCATCCCGAGAGCCTCTCGAACGGCTTGGCGGCCTTCTACGAGGAACTTGCCGGTTTCCTTACGCTCCGGGCGCCGTTGCAGCGCACGAGCGGCGCGCAACATCGCCTGGGACGGTTCAGGTAGTTCAAGTGATGAAGGGACACTCACTCGTCTGTCCTTCTACTTGGAATGGGGTCGGCCGGGCCCGATTATCGAGCCCGGCCGGTGTTGAGCTTGTGCTCAGGCGGCCTGGGCCGGCTGGTTCTGCTTGGCGATGGCGACCAACGCGTTAAACGCCGTGGTGTCGTTCACTGCCATTTCAGCCAGCATCTTGCGATCAACCTCGATACCAGCGGTCTTCAGACCGTTGATAAATCGGTTGTAGGTCATCCCCTCCGCACGGGTCGCAGCGTTGATGCGCTGGATCCACAGGGAGCGGAAGTCGCCCTTGCGAGCGCGACGATCCCGGTAGGCGTAGGTGTAGGAGTGCAGCAGCTGCTCCTTGGCCTTGCGGTACAACCGCGAGCGCTGGCCGCGGTAGCCGGACGCCTCGTCCAGGACTTCGCGGCGCTTCTTGTGCGCATTCACAGAACGCTTCACGCGTGCCATTTCGGTTACTCCTCAGTTCTAAAGTTCAGGATTGGTGCGTCACTTGGCGCGTTTGCCGAGAAGCTTGCGGGCCTTCTTGGCATCGCCGGGCGCTAGGACCTGGTCGCCATCCAGCCGGCGGGTCTGGGTGCTGGGCTTGTGCTCGTTTAGGTGCATCTTGCCGGCCTGGCGGTGCATGATCTTGCCCGTGCCAGTAACCCGGAAGCGCTTCTTAGCACCCGAGTGGGTCTTCATCTTCGGCATATCTGGCGTCCTTCTCTATCTCTTTACAGGTCGATGTCGGGGTCCATGTTGTCAGCGGGCCCCCGCTTCTTCTTCGGATGAGCAGCAGCCACTGACGCAGCTCGCAACTCAGCCTCCAAGCGATGTGCTTCTTCAGCCGCGGCGGCGCGAATAGCTGCCTTAGCAGCCTTGGCGGCTTCCACCTCAACCTTGGCTTCGGTCTTCTTCCGGGTGGGCGACAGCACCATCAGCATGTTGCGCCCGTCCTGCTTGGGCGCGGATTCGATGAACCCGTCCTCAACCACGTCTTCGGCGAGCTTCTTCAACAGGTTGAAGCCCAACTCGGGGCGACTCTGTTCGCGTCCACGGAACATGATGGTGATCTTCACCTTGTCGCCAGCCTTGAGGAACCGGACCACGTGACCCTTTTTTGTCTCGTAGTCGTGGCTGTCGATCTTGGGACGAAGCTTCATCTCCTTGATCACGGTGTTGGTCTGGTTGCGCCGGGACTCGCGGGCTTTCTGCGCGGCTTCGTATTTGAACTTGCCGTAGTCCATCAACTTGGCCACCGGCGGACGCGCCATCGGTGCGACCTCGACCAAGTCGAGATCGGACTCGCGAGCAAGGCGTAGCGCGTCGTCGATCCGCACGATGCCGACCTGCTCTCCGGCAGGGCCGACCAGGCGCACCTCAGATACCTTGATGCGCTCGTTGATCCGCGGTTCAGTGCTGATGTGTCCTCCAAAGACTCGTTTGTGGCTGATTTGCAGGCAACGAAAAGGGCCTCCGCGCACGCGAAGACCCTGATGCTTTGGCGACGCCGAGCGTCGCTTCGCAGTTACCGACCCATCACCAGCCAGGTGATCAGGTGGGAGCTCAGGTCTCCACTTTCGCGGACTGCCACCTCTCGGTGCAGTCGATCAACCGCGATTCTAGCCTGAACCCGCCCGCTGACACGAATCGAAAGCGGGCGGTTCCACCTTCGCCTACAACCGGCAAGCGTGGATGCTGGTGACCAGGATCCCCTCAGCCCCCGCTTCCCAGAGCTCATCCATGATCTGTTGGGCCCGCTTGGCCGGGATCATGGCTCGCACGGCAACCCAGCCTTCCTTGGCTAGCGGCGAGACCGTTGGTGCATCCAGTCCCGGAGTCACAGCGGTGGTCACAGCCAACAACTCGGTGGGCACGTTGTAGTCGACCATCAAGTAGTCCCGGGCGGTCAGGACGCCGTTGAGGCGGCGAACCAGCAGGTCGAGCCCATCGGGAGCCGCCACACCACGACGCTGAATCAGCACCGCCTCCGATTCCAGAATCGCTTCCCCGAACAACTCCAGCCCGGCCCGCTTCAAAGTGGTACCGGTCTCGACCACGTCGGCCACGACGTCAGCCACACCGAGGCGCACCGAAGACTCAACCGCCCCGTCCAAGTGAATCAAGCGGGCCGAAATGCCAGCCTGATCGAGGTAGGCGCCAACCAGACCAGCGTAGGAAGTGGCGATTCGCTTTCCGGCCAGATCGGCCAGTGACAGTTCGGCGCCGCCAGGGGCGGCGAACCGGAATCGGGTACCACCGAACCCGAGGCTGATCACCTCGTCGGCTTCGGCACCGGAGTCGAGCAGCATGTCGCGCCCGGTGATGCCGAGGTCGAGGGTGCCCTCGCCAACGTAAACGGCGATATCGCGGGGACGCAGGTAATAGAACTCCACCCCGTTGGTCTCATCAACCAGCACCAGGTCTTTGGCGTCGTGGCGCTGCCGGTAGCCGGCTTCGCGCAGCATCTCGGCGGCACCTTCAGCCAGTGAGCCCTTGTTGGGCACAGCGATCTTCAACAGCTCAGTGGCCATCGCAGGTTCCTCTTTCCGGCTCACAAGTATTCGTAAACGTCTTCGAGCTCCAGCCCGAGCGAGAGCATCAGTACTTGCAGGTGATACAGCAGTTGGCTGATCTCTTCGGCGGCCTCGCCTTTCGACTGAAATTCCGCGGCCATCCACACCTCAGCGGCCTCTTCGACAATCTTCTTGCCGATGGCATGCACCCCAGCGTCCAACTCGCGCACGGTGCCCGAACCGGCCGGACGGGTCGCAGCTCGGACGCGCAGTTCGGCGAACAGGTCTTCGAAGGATTTGCTCACGTTCGCGCAGCCTACCGGTGAGCCCGCCTCAGCCGCACTTGTCGCAACTCGGCGGACGACTTAGAGCCGCACCCCTAGGAGCGCGTCCACCAGGTCTCGCACCAACCCCGGGGCCGCGGCGTCGGCTCCCCCGCCCTCACTAACGGACTGCGCCCAGGCATCGAGCGCAGCCAGCGCGCTCGGCGCGTCCAGGTCATTGCGGATCGCGGCTCGAACCGCAGCCACCAGCGAGTCCGCATTCGGAGCCGTCGGCGCCCCAACTGCGGCTCGCCACCGCGCCAACCGGTCAGCCGCAGCTGCCAGCAACTCCGGGGTGTATTCCCAGTCGCTGCGGTAGTGCTGGCTGAGCAATAGCAGCCGGATGGCCATCGGGTCGACGCCGTCGGCCAGGAGCTGCGAAACGAACACCAGATTCCCAAGGGATTTGCTCATCTTGGCCCCGGCATAGCCGACCATCCCGGTGTGCAGGAAGGCCTTCGCGAACGGCTCCCCAGTGAGTGCCCTTGCTCCAGCCGCCGACATCGGATGATGGGGGAAGGCAAGGTCCCTACCGCCGGCCTGCACATCGAAGGCCGGACCCAAGGCGTCCACGGCGATGGCGGTGCATTCGATATGCCAACCAGGACGGCCTCGTCCCAGCCAGGAATCCCAGCCAGGTTCACCGGCTCGTTGTTGGCGCCACAGGAGCGGATCGAGGCGGTGTCGCTTGCCCTCTCGCTCGGGGTCACCGCCGCGTTCGGCGAACAGCTGATCGGCCTCCAACATCGAGACCGGGGAATCGGCCAACAGATTGCTGGTGCTGGTGATTGAGAAGTACCAGTCTGGGTAGGCCGGGTCGGGCACCTGGTAGATCACTTGGCGATCCTTGAGCCGCTGAATGGCTCCGGTCACCAGCTCCAAGGACTCCACCACCCCAGTCAGCTGCGCCGGCGGCAGCACCCGGAGCGTGCGCATGTCGGTGCGAAAGAGCTCAATCTGCTCGGCTGCCAGCGCCTCCCAATCAACTCCGGTGGCGTTGGCGCGCTCCAGCAGCGGGTCGTCCACATCGGTGACGTTTTGGGCGTAGCGAACCGTTAGCGCGGTATCCATCCAGGCTCGGACCAATAGGTCGACCGAAACGTAGGTGAAGGCGTGCCCGAGATGAGTGGCGTCGTAGGGGGTGATACCGCAGGCGTAGAGTCGCGCCTCGCCGCTGGCCGGTCCGACGGGCAACGTGTCGCCAGTGAGCGGGTTGTGCAGGCGAACCATCGAATCGGCCGCGGCGGGCAGCTTCGGCACCACCACTGATTCCCAGGCATCCATGCGCGAAGCCTATCGACGCCAGGGCCTAGGCTGGCCCGCGAACGAAAGGGGCAGTTGATGAGTTGGCTAGAAGCGATTGTGCTCGGCATTGTGCAGGGGTTGACCGAGTTCCTTCCGATCTCCTCCAGCGCACACCAGTCGATCGTCGGTCAGCTCTTCTTCGGCGGACACGACCCCGGCGCGGCCTTCACCGCTGTCACTCAGCTAGGCACTGAGTCTGCGGTGATCCTCTATTTCGCCCGGGACATCGGGCGGATCATCTCGCACTGGTTTCAGGCGCTGTTTGGACGCATCCCGCGAAATGATCCGGACGCCCGGATGGGCTGGCTAGTGATCATCGGCTCGATTCCGATCGGGGTGTTGGGGCTGCTATTCGAAGATGCGATCGACACCAGCCTGCGCAACCTGTGGATCACCGTGGCCATGTTGGCGGTCTTCGCAGTCGTGCTCTGGATCGCCGACCGGGTGGCTAAGAACAGTTACGAACTCACCCAGCTGACCTGGTGGGACGGCATCGCGCTCGGCTTCGCTCAGGCACTCGCGCTCATTCCCGGGGTCTCCCGCTCCGGAGCCACCATCGCCGGCGGGCTGTTTCTGGGCTACAAGCGCGAGGCTTCAGCCCGCTATGCCTTCCTGCTGGCAATCCCGGCAGTGTTCATCTCGGGGCTGTTCAAGCTGAAGGACATTCCGGACGACCCCACCCTGTCTTGGGGCCCGACGATCGTGGCCACCGTGATCGCCTTCGTCATCGCCTTGGGCGTCATTCATTGGCTGCTGAAGTACGTCAGCAAGCACACCTTCTCGATCTTTGTCTGGTATCGCCTCGGACTCGCCGCCGTAGTGGCCTCCTTGCTCCTGACCGGAGTGTTGCAGCCGTAGGGTTGGCGCATGCAGCTCAGGGCGGTGGGTCGAAGTGGCCTCCAGGTTTCCCGACTGGGTCTGGGCACCCTGACCTGGGGACGGGAGACCAAACTCGAGGACGCCCGTGCGGTGCTGCGCAAGTTCGTCGGCGCTGGCGGCAATCTGCTCGATACCGCCGCCGCCTACGCCGCCGGCGATGCTGAACGCATCATCGGACGCCTCATCAGAGCTGGCGATGTCGACCGTGATGACCTGGTGATCGCAACCAAAGCAGGGTTCGGCATCCGCAACGGGCAGCGCGTGGTCGACACGTCCCGCACCTCGTTGCTCGCCGACCTTCGCGAGTCGTTGCGCCGACTCGGCACCGACCACATCGACATCTGGCAGATCCACGCCTGGGGTCAGGCCCCGATCGAGGAAACTTTGGCCGCGATTGATACTGCAGTTGGCGCTGGTGAGGTCCGCTACGCCGGGGTGAGTAATTTCGTCGGCTGGCAGACCGCCCAGGCGGCGACCTGGCAAGGCGCCTTTCCTGGACGGGCCCCGATCACCACCGCGCAGGTGGAGTACTCGCTGCTGGCCCGGCGCGCCGAGGTGGAGGTGATTCCGGCGATTCGCGCGTTCCACATGGGCTTCTTCCCTTGGTCGCCGATCGGTCGGGGGGTACTCACCGGCAAATACCGCGGCGGTCAGCCGAAGGGCTCGCGCGGCTCGAGCGAACACTTCTCCTGGTTCGTCGAGCCCTATTTGGAGGCCCGCTCGCGCTCCGTGGTGGACGCGGTGATGATTGCCGCCGACGGACTGGAGTTCACCCCGGCTCAGGTCGCCCTGCTGTGGGTGCGGGATGCTCCGGGAGTGACCGCTCCCCTACTCGGCGCCCGCACGCTCAACCAACTGGAGCCCTATCTCGCCGCTGAAGACCTTGAGCTTCCGGCCGAAATCACCGCAGCTCTCGACGATGTTTCCGGCGGCCCGAATCTGCTGCGGGAAGCTGACGAGCCCACCATCACGTTGGAGTGATCGGCGACTAGGAGCGGAGATTCCAATGGGGATGGCGCAGGCGCACCGACTATCGGTGGAGACAATCCAAGACTGGCACCAGTGGCTGTCGCTTCACCACGGCGAATCTGAAGGCGTTTGGGTGGTGCTCTGGCGTCCTAGCACCGGCCAGCCGCATCCCAGCTATGACGAACTGATCCGCGAAGCTTTGTGCTGGGGTTGGATCGATGGCCAATCCAAGCCGCTAGACGACACTCGATCGATGCTGTGGTTTACCCGCAGGCGTCCAAATAGCCCCTGGGCCGCCACCAACAAAGCGCGGGTGGCCGAACTGGCAGCCGAGGGACGCTTGCAGCCAGCAGGAATCGCCGAGATTGAGCGCGCGAAAGCCGACGGACGCTGGACGCTGCTGGACGCCGCGGAGGCCCTAATCGTGCCGGAGGATCTGTCCGCTGCCCTGGCTGCCGACCCAGCGGCTAGGCAGGAGTGGGATTCGTTCCCGCCCAGCCAGCGCAAGCAAGCGCTGGGCTGGATCGCCACCGCCAAACGCCCCGAGACCAGGGAACGCCGAATCGCTGCGATTGCCGCCAAGGCTGCCCGCGGCGAGCGTCCGTTCTAAGCCAGGACGGCCCCGGGGGCCTGTGGATAACTCCCCCGACGCGGGCTTCGACGCCTCTAGGTTGACTGACGAAGTCGATCAGGAGGGCGGGAAATGGGGCGGTTGCGGTGGCTGGCGGGAGCGGCGGGGGTCGCCATGGTGGTGGCCGGGTTAGGTGCTGCCTACTGGGTCGGTCCTGATGACTGGATCGATTCGCCAGCGCAGTTGGTGAATCCAAGTGGCGAAGAAGCGGTCGTAACCAACTACGGCCTGCTGTCCCAATCTCTCCCGATGCGAATCTCCGCATCTTCCTCAGCCGGCGAGGTATTCATCGGCATCGGCCACGCCGTCGACGTGGACGACTACATCGCCACTACCACCACCGCACAGGTCGGCTGGTTTTCCCCTGCAGGCCTGATGGCGGAATCTCGGCCAGCCCAGAACCCGGCCCTGCCCGCCGCACCGGCCGGGCTCGACTTCTGGAAGGCCCGATCGATAGGACCGGGAACCCAGGCTGTCGCGGGCGACTTCGCTGGCCAACCAGTCGAGGCGGTGGTCACCACCGTGACGGGCGGATCTGCCGCCCTGCGCGTTTCCATCGGCAGCCAGCTCCCCGGAGCATTCGCGATTTCGCTCTCACTAACCAGCGTCGGCGTCGTGCTTCTGGTCGGTGCGCCCTGGTTTCGGCGGCGCCAGCAACGGCAGCTGGTCGGACCCGCAGAGGAGACTGCCGAGCCCACCCACTCCCCACTGCGCGCACTGCGGACGCTCACCGTCGTGCTGCTGGGCTGCTCAGTCTTATTAGCAGGCTCGGGCTGCTCGACCGAAGAGTTGGTCGGCAAGGTGCCACTAACACCCCGCAAGGAACTGACCCGAGATCCCCTCGACGGGCTGGACCTGACGGCCCTCGCCGCCGACTATGACCGACGCCGAAATGCTGCCAGCGCAGCGGCCGCGGCCCCGCGCTACTCCGATCGGGAGTGGTCCACCGCAAACGGCGAACTACTGCTCGCCGCCGAGCGTTTCGACACCGCCTGGAGCCGAGTAGAGAAAACCAAAGCCAAAGCCGCCACCTGCCGCACGAAGCTGGGAGTGTCCTATCCGGGTATCGCCCCACACGCCTATCCGTTGGAGGTGCTGGCCACCAGAGTGATCTCCTGCGGCTCCGAACCCGATCGAACACCGGTCAACGCGTCGGTCTTCACTCGCGCCCATTCCTACTCACCCTGGCTAGAGGTCGCCGTGGTGTCGGCTGGCAAGCCTGCCCCACCAGCGGCCGGGCAGGGCGAGCCGACGATTGAGGAGCGCAGGGCAGTTGAAGAGGCAGCGGCCAAGGTGGTGCGGTATCTGACTAGCGGCAAGGTGAGTCTGGAACTGCCCGCTGACTTGAAGAAGTGGCGGACCAACGACCATAAGCCCACCTACTGGAGCACCACCCGGTGGTCGGCCTGGATTCAGCGGGGCGGCATCCGTATCGGCCGCAGCGACAAAGGGGTGATCGCGGTGGTGTCGATCCTGATCGACGATACGACCACCGCGAAGCCCGAGCACAGTGTCGGCTGGCGCCACCCGTGGGACCAGATCTATCGCCAGACCGGTAGCTATCGTCAGACGACCTGTCGGCACGGGCTGATGGTTTCCATCCAGGTCAGCGCCGGCCAAGCCACGATCCTGAGTTGGTACAGCCCGGACTACCTGGACAGCTAGCCAGACGCAGCCAGGTTGGCCCGGTAGGCGGTGCCATGCAGCGGGTATTCGAACTCTTCCCGGCCCCGGGTATGCGGATGGGTGGCCAGGAGGCGGTGGACGCCAGCAACCACGTCACGCCGCAACTGCGGCGATCCGGTCAGGTAGTGGCTGCGGGAGACCACCATCGCCTCCAGTTCGGCCGGGGTCATCATGCGGATCCGATCCCGGCGGCTGCACTCGAAGGGGGTGAATCCTGGTACGTCGGTGACTAGTTCCTCATCCATCATCCGCTCCGCCGGCGACTCCCCCATCACTTCAGACAACTCAGCGACGAAGGGATGGGCAAGGTCTCGGGTATTCCAGATCAGGCCGAGCCTGCCTCCGGGTTGCAGCACTCGGGCGATCTCAGCGCCAGCGCTGACAGGGTCGAACCAGTGCCAGGCCTGGCCAACGGTGACCGCAGCCACGCTCGCGTCCGGCAGCGGAATCTGCTCTGCGGTGCCAACCAGGTTCGGCAGCTCACCGAGCCCGGCCAGCATCTGCTCATCTGGATCGACTGCCACCACCTCGAAGCCGAGCCGGGCGATTGCGCGAGTCAGCTTGCCCGAGCCGGCACCCAGATCGAGGACGCGCCCGCTGACCTCCGCCAAGAGCCAAGCCACATGCTCGCGGTCATACTCCGGACGCCCGGTCTGGTAGGCGTCCACCGCCGACCCAAAACTCGTGGCTCGTTCGACGTCACTCATCAGGCCCGGTCCAGGAAGTCGTCAAGCACCTGGCAGCCGAACTGCAGCGACTCGATCGGCACCCGTTCGTCCACCCCATGGAAGAGGGCTACGAAATCCAGCTCAGGCGGCAGCCGCAAGGGCGCGAACCCGAAGCAACGCACCCCCAGCGGCGCCCAAGCCTTGGCATCAGTGCCGGCGCTCATCATGAAGGGGACGGCGATCGATCCCGGATCGGCCGCGGCCAGACTGGCGGTCATCGCGTTGACCAGGTCGCCGTCGAAGGTGGTTTCGACCGCGATGTCGCCGGTGGCTACTTCGTAGCGCACCTTGTCACCGATGAGTTCAGTGATGGTCTCGTAGAATTCCTGCTCAAAGCCAGGGATGAAACGTCCATCGATGCCAGCGGTCGCCTCGCCGGGAATCACGTTCAACTTGTAGCCGCCGGCGAGCATCGTCGGATTGGCAGTGTTCGACATCGTGGCGCCGACCATGCGGGCTATCGAACCCAGCCGGGCCAAGGTTTGCTCCACATCGTCGGTGGCGATCTGAGTGCCCAGGGTGTCTTCGAGTGCCTCAAGAAAGGCCTGCACCGACGGACGCAGCCGCTGCGGCCAGCGGTAGTTGCCAACCCGGCTGACCGCGCCGGCCAACTCGGTGATGGCATTGTCGTCATTGCGCATCGAGCCATGTCCCGCAGTACCCGTTGCAATCAGGTTCAACCAGGCCAGGCCCTTTTCGGCGGTTTGGATCAGGTAGAGCCGCTTGTCGTTGACGGTGAGCGAGAAGCCGCCCACCTCGCCGATAGCCTCACTGCAGTCGGCGATCAGCTCGGGGTGGTTCTTGGCCAGCCACCCGGCCCCCTTCGCACCGCCGGCCTCCTCGTCTGCGGTGAACACCAATCGGATCGGCCGCCGCGGTGGGCGTCCAGTGCGCTGCCGATCACGCACCACCGCCAGCAGGATTGCATCGAAGTCCTTCATGTCTACCGCGCCCCGACCCCAGACGTAGCCGTCGCGCACTTCCCCAGCGAAGGGGTCCACCTGCCACTCCGAGGCGATCGCTGGCACCACATCGGTATGCCCGTGAATGAGCAGTGGCGGCGCGTTCTTGTCGCACCCGTCCGGCTCCCAATGGGCAACCAGCGAGGTTCGCCGATGCTCAGACTCGAACAACTCCGACTCGATGCCGACCTCGGCGAGCTTGGCCGCCACATACTCAGTAGCCTCCCGCTCGCCCTTCGACCCTTCAGGGCCAAAATTGGAGGTGTCGAACCGAATCAGTTCGCTGCAAAGGTCGGCGACTTCATCACTCGCGGTTGGCGGGGCATCCATCCCCTCATCCTGCCACTGCCCCGGCGGTGGCAGCAGGGTCCCCAAATCGCCATGCTGGTCTGGCGTTGCTATAGTTCTCAGGCTGTCTGGGCCTAGCCCAGCAGACCACCTGTCCGGGTGGCGGAATAGGTAGACGCGCTAGCTTGAGGTGCTAGTGCCCTTTATCGGGCGTGGAGGTTCAAGTCCTCTCTCGGACACCAGCAGTTGTGGCTCTGACTAGGAGAATTAGTCAGAGCCACTGCCAATTTCCGGACCCCGAGCGAGGTCAAGCCGCAGGTGCGCCCACCGCGACTGCCAGCGAGCGTCCGAGGTTGGCGTCGACTTGGGTCCAATACCAAATGAAACGCTCCTTGATGGCGTTGATGGTCAAGGCGCTGTACTGGCCGATCAGCACCTGTTGCAGGCGGCCCTTTGCCGCATCATCGAAGACGTCGCGGTACAGCGTTCCGGCCTGACCGAAATCGTCGTCTTCGCTGTGCAGCGTCTGGGCCGCCCGGATCAGCGCGCCGTCGGTCTCCCAGCTCGCCTCGCCCGCGCGATCGACGTCCGGCACCGGGCCACCGAGCGAGTTGGGCGAATAGGTCGGCACGGTGGCGTCACTGAACTGGTAGCGCATGCTGCCCTCGTGCTGGTTGGTGTGCACCTCAGCCGCGTGCGGCTGATTCACCGGCAGTTGGTTGTAATTCGTGCCGATGCGATTGCGCTGCGCGTCTGGGTAGGCGAAGACCCGAGCCATGAGCATCTTGTCGGGGCTGATGCCGATGCCCGGCACCAGGTTCGACGGCGAGAATGCCGCCTGTTCGATCTCGGCGAAGAAGTTCTGCGGGTTTCGATTCAGGGTGTAGTGCCCGACCTTGATCAGCGGGTAGTCCGCATGCGGCCAGATCTTGGTGAGGTCGAAGGGATTGAATCGGTAGGTGTTCGCCTCGTGGTAGGGCATGACCTGCACGAAGACGTCCCAGATCGGCAACTCACCACGCTCGATAGCCTCGTGAAGGTCCCGACGGTAGTAGTCCGCGTCCGTGCCAGCGAGCCGCTCAGCTTCATCGGCGTCGAGGCGCTCGACGCCCTGACGGGACTTGAAGTGGTATTGCACCCAGAACCGATCGCCAGCAGCGTTGATCCACTGGTAGGTGTGTGAGCCGTAGCCGTTTAGGTGACGCCACGACTTTGAAAGCCCGCGGTCCCCCATTAGGTAGGTCACCTGGTGCGCGGACTCGGGTGAAAGCGTCCAGAAGTCCCACTGCATGTCGGGGTCGCGCAGCGCCGAACCCGGGAGGCGCTTTTGTGAGTGGATGAAGTCGGGGAACTTCATCGCATCGCGGATGAAGAACACCGGGGTGTTGTTGCCGACGATGTCGTAGTTACCCTCGGTGGTGTAGAAGCGCAGCGCGTAGCCACGCACATCACGCCAGGTATCAGGTGACCCCTGCTCGCCTGCTACTGAGGAGAACCGCAACAGCATCTCGGTTGTCGTACCCGGCTGAAAAACGGCCGCTCGGGTGTAGGCCGAGACGTCTTCGGTGACCACTAACTCGCCAAAGGCGCCGCCGCCCTTGGCATGCGGATTACGCTCCGGGACACGCTCACGGTTGAACGCCGCGAGCTTCTCGAGAAGGACGTGATCATGCAGCGCGGTGACGCCGTCGGGCCCAGTGGTCAACGAGTGCTCATTGCTGGCGATCGGAGCACCACTCTGCGTTGTGCTGAAATTGTTCGACATTTGATTCTCCTTGGTTGGGGGTGTCTCAAGAGAAGCGGGGGTCCGTGGGCGCCTGATCGCGCCGTGCGCGTAGCCGACGACCTAGTGCTGGTTGGCATCGAGGTGAGTCTGACAACAAGCGCTTAGGCGCCCCGCCCACCGGGCCGAATCGCGCAAGCGCGAACCGGAACTGACCAGATCCTGCCCACCAATATACGCACGAGCGTCTGAACTAGAAGCCCTACCTAGCCAGACGCCGGGCGCCACCATCGCAAGCTAGCCTGAGGCCCATGGGTGAAGACCGGACGAGGACGTCCCAGGCTGCCAGTGCTGACCTCCACGAAGTGATTCGCGTCCACGGTGCCCGGGAGAACAACCTCAAGAACATCACCGTGGAGCTACCTAAGCGACGCCTGACGGTCTTCACCGGGGTTTCTGGGTCCGGCAAGAGCTCCCTGGTCTTCGGCACGATCGCTGCCGAATCGCAGCGACTGATCAACGAGACCTACTCCTCGTTCATTCAGGGCTTCATGCCAACACTGGATCGCCCAGAGGTGGACCTCCTCGAAGGGCTAACCACGGCGATCATCGTTGACCAGGAACGAATCGGTGGCAATCCGCGCTCGACGCTTGGCACCGTTACCGATGCCAACGCCATGCTGCGCATCTTGTTCAGCCGCCTCGGCCAGCCGCATCTTGGCTCGCCCCAGGCGTTCAGTTTCAACGTCGCCACCGTGCATGGTGCCGGTGCGGTCACCATCGAGCGCGGCCCCGGAAAGCCGGTGAAACAGAAGGCGGCCTTCACCGCTATCGGGGGCATGTGCCCGCGCTGCGAGGGCCTGGGCAGCATCAACGACCTCGACCTGACTCAGCTCTACGACGAATCGAAGACGCTGTTCGAGGGTGCCATCAAGGTGCCCGGCTTCAGCGCGGACGGCTGGTACGGGCGCATCTTCGCCGCAGTGGTGCCCGGCGACTCGCCGATCTCGGAGTTCACCGAACGTCAGCTGCACGAGTTCCTTTACGGCCAAGCCCGCCGGATCAAAGTCGAGGGCATCAACGTCACCTATGAAGGCCTGGTGCCCCGCGTGCAGAAGTCGATCCTGAGCAAGGACATCGATTCGTTGCAGCCCCATATCCGCGCCTTCGTGGAGCGGGCGGCCACTTTCACCACGTGCCCCGATTGTGCCGGTACCCGTCTCAACGACGGCGCTCGCTCCTCACTGGTGGACGGCATCAGCATCGCTGAGGCCTGCGCGATGCAGATCGGCGATCTGGCCGATTGGGTTCGCGGCATCACCGACGATTCGGTGGCCCCCCTGCTGGCCAAGTTGCTCGCCCTGCTGGACTCCTTCACCGAGATTGGCCTGGGCTACCTGAGCTTGGATCGCTCCTCCGGCACTCTTTCGGGTGGGGAGGCGCAGCGGGCGAAGATGGTCCGGCATCTCGGCTCAGCCCTCACCGACATCACCTACGTCTTCGACGAGCCGAGCATCGGGCTGCATCCGGCAGACATCCAACGGCTGAATGCCCTGCTGTTGCGCCTGCGCGACAAGGGCAACACGGTGTTGGTCATCGAGCACAAGCCCGAAATCATCGCCATCGCAGACCATGTGGTCGACTTGGGCCCTGGCGCCGGAGTGTCTGGTGGCGAGGTCTGTTTTGAAGGCAGCGTGGACGCACTACGAGCCAGCAACACCATCACTGGGCGCCATTTCGAAGACCGCGCCAAGCTGAAGGACGCGGTTCGGACCCCCACCGGTGCGCTTGCGGTTCGTGGGGCCACCAGTCACAACCTGCGCAACGTCGACGTGGACATCCCGCTGGGCGTGCTGGTCGTACTCACCGGGGTGGCCGGATCGGGCAAGAGCTCGCTCATTGACAGCTCGGTGGCACCGCTGGACGATGTCGTGCTCATCGATCAGGGAGCCATCCGCGGTTCCCGAAGAAGCAATCCCGCCACCTACACCGGGCTGCTCGAACCAGTTCGGAAGGCCTTTGCCAAGGCCAACGGGGTCAAACCGGCATTGTTCAGCGCCAACTCCGAAGGCGCCTGCCCCGCCTGCAACGGGGCCGGGGTGATCTACACCGACCTGGCCATCATGGCTGGGGTTGCCACCACCTGCGCCGAATGCGAGGGCAAGCGATTCCAGGCCGCAGTGCTGGAATACCACCTGGCCGGACGCAATATCGCCGAGGTGCTGGCGATGCCGGTCGCTGAGGCCGCCGACTTCTTCAACTCCAGCACCGCGAAGGTGACGCCGGCGAAGGCGATCCTTGATCGCCTCACCGACGTCGGATTGGGTTACCTGACTCTCGGCCAACCGCTGACGACACTGTCTGGCGGCGAGCGGCAGCGGCTGAAGCTGGCCACCCAAATGGCCGCTGCAGGCGGCATCTACGTGCTGGATGAGCCCACCGTCGGCCTCCATCTGGCCGACGTCGAGCAGTTGCTGGGCCTGCTGGATCGGCTGGTTGACGCCGGCAAGTCGGTGATCGCCATCGAGCACCATCAAGCCGTCATGGCGCATGCCGACTGGATCATCGATCTCGGCCCGGGAGCCGGCCACGATGGTGGCCGGATCGTCTTCGCTGGGACGCCGTCCGACCTGGTCGCGGCCGACCAGACCCTCACCGCAAAGTACCTGGCGGCCTACATCACCCGGTGATGACGTGGCACGGCCCTGGTCGAGGGGTGCTCGACCAGGGCTGCCGCAAGACGTTAACTCAGACCGACTGCAACTCCGCAGAACGCTGCTTAGCGAGTGCGTAGAAGAACAGCGCCACCGGTCGGTACATCACATGAGCGAACTTGGTGAACGGCAGGAACAACACCAACTCCATCGCGATCGCCACATGCACCAGGAACAACACATACGCCCACGGCTGCGGATGATCCTGCGGCAGGTACAGCGAGACCTCGATGATGAAGCCGGTCAGGCCAGTGATCCATAGCATCCACAGGAACAGCCAATCCGAGGGCGCACTGTGCTGCGCGGCAGCGCTCACCTTCTGCTTGCGGTTGATCATGAACCAGGTGACGCCGTACATCATCGCTACCCCGCCGACCGTGCCCACGAGCCGAGCCACCAAGGCAACCACACCCACAGCGGCCCCCTGCAAGCCGATGATGTCACTTCCGTAGTGGATCAACGTCGCCGCAAACAGCGCCAGGAAACCCCACACGGTCAAGAAGTGAATCAGCCAACGGCGCCGGTACAGCGGCTCCTTGGGGTCGTCGTCCTCGCAATCCTCGCGGTAGCGCTTCTGGCCCAGCGACTCAACTCCGACCGAGTACCACACGGCTCGCAGGGTGTTGCCCCAGGCCTTCCTGGATCCGAACAGCGACTTGGCGCTGACCTCGTCTCGCTTTGCAGTAGCCCGCGCCATCATCGCCAGGTTGAACACGGCGATCAGCACGACCAGGATCATGACTACGAGTCCCACCAAGTGAATCCACTCATACGGGACGCCGAAGACGAGCCTTTCCTCAGCAGATGCCTTCACTGACGCGAAGAAGCCGCCAAAGATCACCAGTCCAACCAGGGAAATCACGGCCGCAGCCACCGGGCTGGTGTACATCGCTCGAGCGATGCCGGTCCGGTCGAGCTTGGCGATGGCGTAGCGCCGAGCAGTAGCCATGAACTCAGCCGGATCAGCTTCTTGCGGGCACCGGGAGGTGCACATGCCGCATTGGTAGCAGGTCCACAACTCCTTGCTGGTAACCAGGTCGTCAGTCAAGCCAACCTGGGCCAGCCGAATGAAGCGCCGCGGGAAGGTGGCATCGTTGTCGGCCAGCGGGCAGATCGCGGTGCAGTTGCCACAGGAGAAGCAGGCGTTGACGTCAGCGGCGCCGAACTTCTGTAGGTCGGTAATCAGATTCGGGTTCACCAAGGTGGCCATCGTTAGACCTGCCTTCCGGTAGCGGCGTAGGCGAAGAAGCCGTCGTCATCGGCGTCACCGCTTTCTGAGAGGAAGCCATAGCGCCGCATCCCCATCACCCAATAGACCACTTCGGGAGCGGGATGCCCGATCCGTTCGGCAATCTGCGGAATGGTCAACGGCTCTTCGGCAACGGCGGCGAGGATCGGTGCATGCATCAGCATCTCCTCGCGCATCACTTCACGCGGGTCACGCAGCGTCTGGTTCATGCCACCGGCTCCTTCACTGGCACACTGGCCTCAAACATCTCTTCGATCGCAGCCCGCATCTGGGCGTCGGTGTAGCCGAGCAGGTCGATGGCATCAGCCCCGCAAACCGGGATGCAACCGCCGCAGCCCTTGCAGGTCGCTGGGTCAACTGAGGCGATCTGGCGACCGTCCCATTCGATACTGGTGATCGAGTCGTAGGGACAGGCGGTGAGGCAGTCCCCGCTTCCGGTGCATTTCTCCGGATCGATCCTGGCCACCAGCGGCTCGAGTTCGGCGTAGCCCTTTTTCAGCAGGGCTGCGCTTTGGGCCACTGCGGCCAGGCCAGCTGCAACGCTTTCCCCAGCGGTGCGCGGACTCTGGCAGCAGCCGGCGATCATCACGCCGTCCACCACCGTCTCCACCGGGCGCAGCTTGGGATGGATCTCGTTGAAGAAGCCATCGGTACCCAACGGAAGTTTCAGCAGATCCACCAGGGACTTGTTCTGCCTCGGCACCATCCCCGTCACCAACACCACCAGATCGACCGGAATCGTCACTTCGCGGCTATCGGTAAGCAGATCGGTGATGGTGAGTCCCAGACCGCCGCTCGGTAGCTTCGCCACTGTTGGCGGGGCATCGTCGGCGAATTTCAGGAAGACCGAGCCGGCATCGCGCGTTTCGTTGTAAAGCAACTCGTTGCGCCCGTAGGCCCGCACGTCGCGATACAGGTGGAACTGCCGAATGCCCGGATCCAGCTTGTTCACCAGCACTGAGGCGTGAATCGCGGCGGTGCAGCAGAACTTCGAGCAGTACTCGTTGCCACCTGCCTCTTGCCTGGACCCGACGCAGTAGACATAGCCGACCGAGCGCACCGGGCGCCCGTTGTAGGTGAGTTTGCCGACCTCGGAGGCGTCCACCAGTTCTTTGAACTGCGGGAGGGTGACCACTCCGTCGATGCCGTAGCCGAACTCGCCATCGTCGGGGGCGTAGGAATCGAAGCCTGTCGCGACGATGATCGAGCCGACGTCGACGCTCAGGGTCTTGTCGCCGCCTTCGCGATGCAGCGTGATTTCGGCGCTGTAGTTGCCGAAGGTGCCTGACTTTCCGGTCAGCTCAGCGTTGGTGTAGACGGTGATGTCGCGGCGCTGCTTGATCTGCTCGGTCAACGAGGCGATCTGGTCGCGTCCGGCAGCATTCGAAGGGAAGGTCTCGCCATGGCGGCCAACCCAACCCCCAACTTCGGGGGCCTTCTCGACCACCACTGCTTCGAGGCCGATCTCGGCCAGGCCAATCGCGGCCCGCAACCCGGCGATCCCGCCGCCAACGACCAGTGCTCGCGGCACGGTGTCGAACCGCAGCGGCTCCAGAGCATCAGACAATCTCGTCTTGGCCACACTGGAGCGCACCAGGCCAATCACCTTCTCGGTAGCGCCAGCTTTGTCGTGCTGGTGCGCCCAGGAGCCCTGCTCACGCACGTTCACCTGGGAGTAGGTGTAGGGGTTCATCCCCGCCCGGGCGGCAACATTGCGGAAGGTCACCTGATGCAGCTTCGGTGAACAGGAGGCGACCACCAGCCCGTCGAGCTGCTTCTCCTTGATCGCATCGATCATGTCGTGCTGGGTGCCGTCTGAACAGGCGAACAGCTCCGTGGTGGAAACGACCACGCCGGGCTCGTCAGCCAATGCTTCCCGGACGGCTTCCACATCTACGTAGTCGGAGATGTTGCCGCCACAGTGGCAGATGTAGACGCCGATCCGGCGGTCTTCTGGTGCGACCTTGCCCACAGGGGTGGCTTCGTTCTCGCTCATACCAGGGCCTCCTGCTCAGCGAAGTGTTGGTGTTCGAGGTGGGCTGCCACCTGGGCCACGGCTGCGCCGGCGTGCAGGATGGTGTCCACGATGTCCTTGGCGCCTGCGGCCGTACCTGCCACGAAAACGCCAGGGATATTGGTCTGCCCGGGACTCAGCTCAGCACTGGGTTCGGCCACGTAGTAGTACTCGTCCAGGCCCAGCGGCGCATCAGTGAACAGGTTCTCCACGTCACGGTTGGGTTGGATGCCAACCGCCAGGACCACCAGGTCGTAGCTCGCTTCGACGATGCCACCACCGTTCTCGATGTCCTCATAGCGAACCAGCAGGTCACCGTTTTCTTCTTCGGTGATCTTGGCCACGCGGCCCTTGATGTACTGCGCCCCCATGTCACGAGCCTGGGTGTAGAACTCCTCGTAGCGCTTACCGGCCGCCCGCATGTCCATGTAGTGCATGGTGACGTCGGCCAGTGGCAGCGCGCCCATGATCAGCTGGTTCTGCTTGATCGAATACATGCAGCAGAACTTCGAGCACAGCGGATTGCCCACGGTCTTGTCTCGCGAACCAGTGCAGGAGATGTAGGCGATGCGGTCGGGGACCTTGCCGTCACCGGGTCTCAGCACTGTGTTGAACGGACGAGTGGGCGCCAGCAGGCGGTCCATCTGCATCGCGGTGATGACGTTGGGGAACTTGCCGAAGCCGTACTCCGGCTTGAGGTCAGCGGCGAACAGCTTGTGCCCGGTGGAAACCACCACCGCACCCACTTCAACCTCAGACACCTTGTCGCGTTGGGTCATGTCGATGGCGAATGCCGGACACTGCTTGGCGCACTCCTGGCATTCCGAACAGATCCCGCAGTCCAGGCAGGAACCGGCCCCAGAGCGGGCCTCTTCCTCGGTGAGCCCAGCTTCGATTTCGGCGAAGTCCCGCGGCTGTTGGTTGAGCCGCACCTGACCAGTGACCGGATCGCGATGGGTAATCGATGAATGCCTGGCCAACACATCGCGGTGCTTGGTCGTGGAGAGCTTGCTGTCCAGCTCGAAGCCGTCCAGCGACTCGCCCTTCAAGAAGCGATCGACCATGTGGGCAGCTCGCCGTCCCGAGCCAACGGCCCTGGTGATCGTCGAGAGGCCACTGGCCACATCCCCTGCTGCGAACAGCCACTTGGCCTTGGTTTGCAGCGAGCGCCGGTTGGCCAGAATGCGGGACTTGTTGCCAACGCCAGCTAGCTCGACGAACAACGACTCGTCCACGTCAAGGCCCAGGCAGGTGATCACCAGATCGGCCACCAGTTCGCTGGCCGCCGTGGACGCTGTCGCCGGAGCGGCAGCAGCCTGGACAGTCTCGCCAGCCTCGGCATCCTCGGATGCGTCAGCCGAAGTGCTCGGTGCGCTGAATGGAACGCAGCGCACCGCGGTCACCTCACCGCTGGCAGCGGTGCGGAGTTCAGCGACGCTGGTGGAGAAGACGAACTCCACCCCTTCGGCGGCAGCTTCGGTGTACTCGATCTCGTTGCAGGGCAGCGCACCGGGCTTGCCAGCCTCGGCAACTACGGTGGCCGAGGTAGCACCTTGGCGCAATGCCGTCCGGGCGGCGTTCATGGCGACCACGTCTCCGCCGACCACCACTACTCGCTTTCCGGTGAGATCCGGACCAACCTCAGCCGCGGAGTCCTTCAAGTAGGAAAGCCCTGACACCACCCCGGCTGCGTCAACACCGGCGGCGTCCAACGCGGCTTCGCGATGAGCTCCGGTGGCAATAACGACCGCGTCGTAGCCGGAATCCTTCAGCGCCTGAAGGTCAGCGACCGGGGAGTTGCAGATGATCTCAACTCCGATTGCCGTCAGGTTGGCGATATCGGCCTCGACAACATCCTTGGGCAACCGGAAGCTCGGAATGCCGTGGCGGGCGTACCCGCCGGGGCTTGCCTGAGCCTCGTGGATGGTGACGCGGTGGCCTTGAC
The DNA here is from genome assembly GCA_013791955.1 of Propionicimonas sp. Classification (GTDB taxonomy): domain Bacteria; phylum Actinomycetota; class Actinomycetes; order Propionibacteriales; family Propionibacteriaceae; genus Propionicimonas. The sequence continues at coordinate 775,035 of VMSW01000007.1, read as the reverse complement.
GGGCCAGTTGCCAAGCGGCAGTTAGCCCGGCGGGGCCGGAACCGACGACCGCGACCGACTTGCCGGTCGGTGGCGACACCTCGACGCCCGGACCTTCGTGAGTCGCGTAGTGCTCGTCAGCGACGTAGCGCTTGATCATCCGGATGGGCAGAGTGCCCTCGACCTGGCTGCGGGTGCAGCCGTTTTCGCAGGGTGCGTAGCAGGCCCGTCCCAGCGTGCCCACCAGGGGCGTCGCATCAAGATTCAGCTGAAAAGCCTCTTCGTACTTGCCGGTGCGCGTCAGCGAGACGTAGCCATGTGCCTTGATACCCGCCGGGCAAGCCGCGATACAGGGCGATGTTCCAGAGCGATCGAGAATCGCCTTCTTCGGTACGGCTTGGGGAAAAGCGATGTAGGCAGCTCGACGCGGGGCTAGTTCAGCGTTGAACTGATCAGGGACTGCGACCGTGCACTCCTTCTGACACACATCGCAGCCGGTGCAGGCCGCCCAGTCGACAAACTTCGCCTTCTCGCGAACCGTCACCTGGAATCCACCATGCGTATTTCTGCTGATGTGATCGATCTCGCTGTAGGCGAGCGTCTTGATGTTGGGGTGATTAATGGTCGTTGACATTTTCGGCCCCGAGATACAGGAAGCGCAGTCCAGGGTCGGGAACACCTTGCTCAACAAGATCATCCGACCGCCAACACTGGCCTCCTTCTCCACCAACAGGACCTGGTAGCCCATGTCAGCCAATTTGATCGAGGACTCCATGCCCCCGATACCGCTGCCCAACACCAGGACGTCGTAGTCCATCGCAGTCTCCTTGCTTGTCACCGCTGACTTCCCGCTCTAGCTAGATGAAGAGGTTGACGTTCGCCTCGTCCGCTTCACCCAGATAGGTGGCGACGCCGGCGTATTCGATCCCATCGATCAGCTCTTCCTTGCCGATGCCCAGGACGTCCATCGACATGGTGCAGGCGATCATCTTGATGCCTTGCTCCTGGGCGGTCTCCAGCAATTCGGAAACCGTCATTACGTTCTCGGACTTCATGACCTTCTTCATCATCATGCGGCCAGCGCCAGCGAAGTTGAATTTAGACAGGCCGAGCTTCTCAGGATGCTTTGGCAGCATTCCGGAAAACACCTTCTGCAAGCCACTCTTTGCCGCAGCCGGGGCTCCCGGATTAGGCTGCTTGCGCAGAGCCGAAAGGCCCCAGAAGGTGAAGAACATAGTTACTTCGTCGTCCATTGCTGCGGCACCGTTCGCAATGATGAATGCAGCCATCACGCGATCGTAGTCTCCGCTGAAGACAATGATGGTCTTCTTCGACATCTTTGTCACCGCTTTCTGTTTGTTTTTAGAGATAGTTCACGCTACGGAAGAAGCCGCGCGGACCTGCTTTAGCTTCTCCGAGAATTCACGCATGTAGTTGGCGAAGGGTTCGGCGCACACCGAACACACCGCGGCCATCTTGAGCCGGTCCGGGGAGATCCCGCGAGCAGTCATGATCGCCTGGGCTTCGGCGATGATCCTCGAGGTTCGCTCCGCACAATCCGGAAGGTAGGCGCACTCTTCGCCATCTGAGGCGACGAAGACACCGTCAAACCCCTTCTCAAGGGCATGTATCAGCCAAGCGGGCTTGAGCCCACTGCTGCAAGGAACAGGCATGGTCTGCACCGTCGCCGGGTACTCCAGATGGCGACTCCCAGCCAGGTCGATGCCGGGGTCGGAGATGTTGATCGTGGAGAAGACCAGGATCCTTGGTGAGTTCGTGTCGGGGTGGATCTCTGGCGACATGGCTTACTTCGCTTTGCGCAAGAACAGGTGGATCGCACCAGCCTCTTCAAAAGAGCCGAGGAAATCGTGACCCATCTTGCGGCACCAGGCGGGAATATCTTTCAGGGTGCCGGAATCAGTCGCCAGCACCTCCATGACATTGCCGACAGTGACGCCACTGATCTGCTTCTTGGCCGCCAGGATGGGGCCGGGGCAGGAGACGCCTCTAGCGTCAACGATGACAGGGGACGCGATGGCCTTGAGTTCTTCCACGGACGCAGACATTGCCTCTGACTCTCCTTGATCTGGTTCAGCTGCTTTGCTCAACCACCATCAGGCTACACCCCCGGGGGCATAGCCAAGGACCATTTTGACAAACGGCATCGGCTACTTTCACACCGCGCACGACTAGGCGATACGTCGAATTAAGTTGCTTCGTCGTTGTGGATTTCCTGGCCTCCCGATCTCGGGAGCAGAGCCACTGGGTCGATCAGCGCCACGAGGCATCCCTGGCCACGGCGGTCCTTGGGAAACTTGCTTCCTTCCGCCCACCAAACAGGACATGGGGTGGACGAGCATGGCTCTCGTCCACCCCATGACGTTGCGATGGGTATCCAGGTCAGTCGCTGCCCACCAGTTACGGTTCGCCGAGTAGCGGCTGCTCCCCCCTGATACAAAGAGGCTAGATCGATCCTGGGCCCCCGAAAAGTCCCCGTTGGGGTTACACCCCTACTCCGAGGCTCGCCGGTCCTTGCGAAGTCGCGCAGGCAGGCGCCAGTTCGACTCCGCGTCCTGGCTGATGAAGCCCTGCTCGGCGAGCCTGCTGAGCAGGGCCAGGCAAGTTGGCATGGCCAATCCAGCCTTCAACGCCAGCTCCCCCGCGCTCAGCGCCCCGCGAGCAGGGATTGCCTCGAACAGCCTTAGCTCATCAGCGGCCAAATCGTCGGTGGGGCGATGTTCACCACGCGGCTGCCGGAAGTCCCCGCCAAGCGGCGAGAGCAACTCCAAGACCTCTGCCGGGGAACTCACCAGGGTCGCCTCCGCCTCACGGATCAACCGATGTGGCGTGACCGAGTTGGCACTGGTGACCGGACCCGGCACTGCCATCACCAGTCGCCGCAAGGCATTGGCCCAGGTGACGGTATTGCGCGCCCCCGAACGGGCCGCCGCCTCCACCATCACCGTCCCTTCAGACATCGCAGCAATCAGCCGGTTTCTGGCCAGAAAGCGCACCCGGGTCGGGTGCTCTCCTGGCGCCAACTCACCGACCACCACACCGGCTTCGGCGATTCGGGAGAACAACTTGGCGTGCCCACTCGGGTAAGGCTGATCCAATCCGCCGGCCTGGACCGCCACCGTCGGGGTGCGGCCCGCCAGCGCGCCACGATGCGCGGCCGCATCGATGCCATAGGCGCCGCCGGAAACCACGGTTCGGCCAGCTTCGGAGAGCTCGGCAGCGAAGTCGGCAGCCACTCGATCACCGTAGGCAGTTGAGGCCCTCGACCCCACAATGGCCACCGCCTTTGCGGTGAGTTCGCCCAGCCGCCCGGCACCGGACACCCAAAGCCCCAGCGGCCCACCACCCAACTGTTGCACCGGTTCACACTCGGCCAATCCGGACATCCCTGCGGGCCACTCCTCATCGCCGGGGATGACGAAGCGCTGCCCCGCTACCCGGGTGTGGGCGACGAGGTCTTCGGGGACGATGGTCTGGGCGCGCCGTTCTAGCGGGCTGCTCCCACCCGCGGCGGCCAAACCGGCCCAAACCGCTTCGGCGCCAAACTCGGCCACCGCCTCGCCGACCGCTCGGTGCCCGGGCTCCACCACCGCTGCCAGGCACATCCGCGCCGTCCGTTCGTCGGTCAATGTGATCCCCCCGCTCCGTCTTCTCCGCGCCGCATCGCCAACGCGGTGTGTAGATGATCAACAGTCGGTGACGGCGCCCCAGCCAGGTCCGCCACTGTCCAGGCCAGCCGCAGTACCTTGTCAACGCCACGGGCCGAGAGTTGCCCCCGCACCAGTGCCCGGGTGATCAGCTCGGCGCCGACAGGTGCCGGCAGGTGTTTTCGTAGTACTGGCCCTGGCACTTCAGCATTGGTGCTCCAACCGAGTGGGCTCAACCGATGCCGCTGCCGATCCCGGGCCGCCGCCACCCGGTCGGCGACCGCAGCGCTTGACTCCCCCACTGAGTCGGCGGACGACAGCAACGCGCTGCGCACTGGCCGCAGCCGCTGGTGAATATCCACCCGGTCCAAGACCGGTCCCGATACCCGGGACGCGTAGCGCCGCACCGCCATGGGTGGACACCGGCAATCGGCCCCCGGCGTCCCGGCCATCCCACACGGGCAGGGATTGGCTGCCATCACGAGCTGGAACCTCGCCGGATACACCGCCGTGGACTCCGAACGCGCCAGCACGACCCGCCCAGACTCCAGGGGCACCCGCAGCGCGTCCATGGCCCGGGGTGGGAACTCCGGCGCCTCGTCCAGAAAGAGCACCCCCCGGTGGGCCCGGGAGATTGCCCCAGGCATCGCGACTCGCGCGCCGCCGCCAACCAGACTCGCCAGGGAAGCCGAGTGATGCGGGTCGGCATAGGGAGGGCGGCGCACCAGCCCGTCATCCAGATTGATTCCGCACAGCGAATGGATGGCCGAGACCTCCAACGACTCGGCTTCGGTTAGGTCGGGCAGGATCGAGGCCAGGCGCTCAGCCAACAGCGTCTTGCCAACTCCGGGTGGCCCATGCAGGTAGAGATGGTGCCGACCGGCCGCAGCCACCTCCAATGCCCACTTGGCTTCCTCTTGGCCAGCTACATCGGCGAGATCGGGACGGCGTCGATCATCAACCTCCGCTGCCCCTGGCGCCGGCATCGCAGCACCGCCCCCACCGGCCAGCACGTCGAACAGCTCGGCGAGATCGCCCACCCCGTAGACACTCAGCCCCGTAATCAGCGTGGCCTCCCGAAGCTGCTCAGCAGGCACGACAGCCCGGGTGAAGCCCTTCGCCACCGCCGTCAGCAGTGCGGGCAGCAGCCCGCGCACTCCTCTGACTCGGCCGCCCAAGCCAAGCTCCCCGAACAGCACCACGCCCTCAAGCGCCCGCGGATCAAAGGTTCCCTTTGCTGCGGCCACGGCAGCGGCAATGCTCAGGTCGTAGTGAGAACCGGCCTTGGGCAGAGTCGCCGGGGAGAGGTTGATCGTGACTGGACCTGTTGGCCAGCCCGGACCCACCGCGCTCATCGCCGCTCGGCAGCGATCTCTAGCTTCCTTCAGCGCAGCGTCCGGCAGCCCGACCATCGTGGTCCGGGGCAGACCAGAACTGATGGCCGCCTCCACCTCGATCACGGCTCCTTCAACCCCCACCAGGGCGACCGAGAACGACTTCGCCTGCCGCATCAGCAGATCCCTCGTCGGTGATCCACCAAAGCCGGACCGTGTTGAGAGAGCAGTACGCCGATCGCGTCGATTCGAAGGTTCGCACCGGTGTGCCCGGCTGCCCGCAACCAGAGCAGGGACAACTCCCGCAATTTGGCCAGCTTGGCCCTCGTGATGGCCTCCACTGGTTGACCGAAGGCCGTACCGCGTCGGGTTTTGACTTCGCAGAACACCACTACCGGCTCTGGACCAGGTTCGATCGCGATGATGTCCAGCTCACCGGCACGACAGCGCCAGTTTCGCTCCACAATGCGCCAACCCAGCCCGGCCAGGTGCTCTGCCGCGACGTCCTCCCCCGCATGCCAGACCTGAGCTTTGTCCACAGCCAACCACCTCCAGTGGTGACTATGGGCAGGCCACCAGGGAAGTGTTCAGCAAAGCGGTGGGTGTGGATCAGTCCATCGGCTCATCCACAGGCAAACGGCAGGACTCACAAGCCGTCGGGAACCTTCAGGTCGTTGTGGACGATCTCCTCGATCGACACGTCGCGGAAGGTGAGCACCTTCGCGCTCTTCACGAACCGAGCCGGACGGTACATGTCCCACACCCAGGCATCAGCCATCGATACCTCGTAGTAGACATCGCCACCCTCGGTGCGGACCTTCAGGTCGACCGCGTTGCACAGGTAGAAACGACGCTCGGTCTCGACCGCGTAGGTGAAGATCCCGACGACGTCCTTGTATTCCTTGTACAGCTGCAGCTCGAGATCCGACTCGTACTGCTCCAAGTCTTCGGCGCTCATTTCGGCCTCACCTTACCCGCTCGTCTGACGTTCTCGAAGCACTGTCGGTGGATAACGCTGGGCCCGTGTTGCTCCAGTCGCTCCTGGTGCAGCACCGTGCAGTAGCCCTTGTGAATATCCAGGGCGTACTCCGGGTAGCGCTGGTGCCAGTCAGTCATGATCCGGTCCCGGGTGACCTTCGCCACCACTGAGGCAGCAGACACACACGCTGCCACCCGATCGCCCTTCCACATCGACAGGCTTGGCGAGGGCAAACCGTCAACGCTGAAGCCGTCGGTCAGGACGAAGTCCGGCTGCGGGCTGAGGCTGGCCAGTGCCCGCCGCAACGCGGTCAGGTTCGCCTGATGCATTCCTAGCTGGTCGCATTCGGCCGGATCGATGGCTACCACTGACCAGGCCAACGCCCGGGAAAGGATCACTTCATAGATCCGGTCCCGCTGTTTGGGCGACAGCAGTTTTGAATCAGCCAGCCCATCAATGCGACCCGATCGGCCTGGACGAAGAATCACCGCACCGGCCACCAAGGGCCCAGCGCAGGCGCCTCGACCGGCCTCGTCGGCTCCCCCGATCAGGTCAAAGCCGCCACGCCGCAATGCTTGCTCGTAGCCGTAGATGCCCGATCCCGGACGTACGGTGACGGTCATCGCCTAGCAGGTGACCCGATCTCCCTTGATCACCGGGTCCTTAGGGGCCGCGGCGGGAGCGGGAAGGTTTTGGTAGGTGGCTGGTCGCACTAGCCCGTGGAAGCGCCCGAAGGGATACACCACTGCAACCGCGGTGCCCACGATGTCACTGATGGGCACGAAGGCCTGGTAGCCCTCGGGCTTACCTGGCACCTCCTCGCCAATGTGACAGCGCGAATCCTGGGAGGCGTTGCGGTGATCCCCCATCACGAACACGGTGCCAGCTGGGACGACCACGTCAAAAGACCTTGAAGAAGGGTCGGCCCGACGGCCGGTGATCGGATCGACGTAGAGATACTCCGCCTCGTTCAGGGCGACGCCATTCACCGTCACCCGTCCCTGGGCGTCACAGCAGGTCACGTGGTCACCGGGGATGCCCACCACTCGCTTGATCAGGTGATTGGCGCTCTCATCTGGAGCCAGCCCGATGAAGATGAGCACCTTCTGCCCGATCTTCTCCTCGGGAGGAGCTGCGCCCAGCCAGCCGAGCGAATCGCGGAAGACCACGACATCACCACGCTGGAAGGGCACAATCTTCTGCACCGCTACGCGGTCGCCGATTAGCAGGGTGTTCTCCATCGAGGAAGACGGAATCACGAACATCTGCGCCACGAACAGGCGCAACAGCGTGGAGGCGACCAGCGCGCCGATGACGACGATGGTGATCTCACGGAGCCAAGCGAGCATCGGGCTGCTGCTGGATGTTCCGGCAGAGCCAGAACTCCGCTCTCGACCGCTCACTTACGTCCCCTCTCGGCCATGCTGCAGCATTTCTTGCCCGCGCTACAGCGCGAACCGTCAGCGGTCGCGCTTCTCCTTGATCTTTGCAGCTTTGCCGCGCAGACCACGAAGGTAGTAAAGCTTGGCGCGCCGCACGTCTCCGAACCGCTCGACCTCAATCTTCTCGATGATCGGGCTGTGCAGCGGGAAGGTGCGCTCGACACCGGTACCGAAGCTGACCTTGCGGACGGTGAACGCCTCGGTGATGCCCGAGCCGTTGCGGCCGATGACCGCACCTGCGAAGACCTGAATACGGGAGCGGGTGCCCTCGACCACGCGCACGTGAACGCGCACCTGATCGCCGGGACGGAAGTCGGGCATATCGTCTCGAAGCCCGGCCGCGCCGACCTGCTCTACCAACTTATTCATGGTTTCCTCGCCAGTGCCACAGGCCACTTCGTTCGCTTTGAATCTGGGTGAGCACGCCTTCCCCCTGTGGCAGGAGCACGCTCAGCACAACGACAGCCAAGTTTGCCATATCGCAGGCGGCTGGGGAAATCGCCTCAGCTCAGCCCGGCGGCCGTTTCACGAGGCAGCAGCGCCAGCTTCTGCCAGATCTTGCGCGACATCGAGTTGGTGAGGTTCTCAATGTCGGAAATCGTCGCCAGCACGGCACCGTCGGTAGTCCGCTCCGCATACAGCGCAGCGGTCTTGGCTACCAATGACAACAGCTCCGAGCAGTACTCCAGGTAGTTGCCCACTTCGTGGGCTTCCAGCCCCACTCGTACCGACTGCTCGGTGCGCTCATAGTCGGCGGCGAACCGCTCCGGGTCCTTAGTGAGCTGGTGCATGTCAATCACGTGCGCAAGTGATCGCAGTCGATGCAACTCCGCGAGGATCCGGCGCCGCTCCACTCGGGCCGGCAGCAACCACAAGAAGGCCACGGCGATGCCGCCGAACACCAGGTCATTGACCGTGGTCTCGATGGCCTGAAGCCAGCCGAGGGTGGATCCAGTGTTGCTCACCAGTTCGACAGCCAGCGCGGCCAGGGAAATGACCGCCAACACGACCAGGACTGCGATCAGGACCACGCCGGTGCCCCGCAACACCCGCATCGTGGTTGAGCGAGCTGTCGCCTGCTCAACCTCAGCGGTGATGCTGGCTAGGCGGTCTGCCACCTGCCCAAGATTGCGCTGCGGAAAACGGGCCTTGATCCGATCGGTCAGGCGATGCGCCGTCATCGCGACCGCCTCGGCGTCCAACCGTTCGTAGGCCACTTCACCTCCCGAGCTCACCAACGCAGACTAAAGCAACGAAGGCGGGCTCTGGAAGCAATCTCCAGAGCCCGCCTTCGAGGTTGAACTACTTGCCGTCTCGCTTGAACAGCGAGGCGAGCAGATCCCGGTTGAGCTGGCCGATCACGTCCAGAGGAATCTCCTTGGGGCACACCGCGGCGCATTCGCCGATGTTGGTGCAACCACCGAAGCCCTCTTCGTCGTGCGCAGCGACCATCTTCTTGATCCGCAGCGGACGCTCCGGCTGGCCTTGCGGAAGCATCGCCAGGTGGGTGATCTTGGCAGCAGCGAACAGCATGCCGGAGTGGTTCGGGCAGGCGGCCACGCAGGCACCGCAACCGATGCAGGTGGCCGCGTCGAAGGCCCGATCGGCCTTCAGCTTGCTGACCGCATTGGCATGAGCCTCCGGGGCTGCACCGGTGCTCACCGACACAAAGCCACCAGCCTGGATGATCCGGTCAAAGGCCGACCGATTGACGACCAGGTCCTTGATCACTGGGAAGGAACCAGCCCGCCAAGGCTCGACGTCGATGACCGCACCGTCGGAGAAGGACCGCATGTGCAACTGGCAAGTAGTGGTGGCCACCGGCGAGTTGCCCCGCCCGTGGGCCGTGCCGTTGATGACGACGCCACACATGCCGCAGATGCCCTCACGGCAGTCGTGGTCGAAGGCCACCGGCTCTTCACCCTTGACGGTGAGATCCTCATTGAGCAGGTCGAGCATCTCCAGGAAAGACATGTCTTCCGATACGTCCTGAACCTGGTAAGTGACCATCCGCCCCTGTGAGGCGGCGTTTGCTTGGCGCCATACGCGCAGGGTGATGTTCACTTGTAACTCCGTTGCTTCAGCTCGATGGCCTCATAGACCAGTGGTTCCTTATGCAGCACCGGCTTGGCACCCTCGCCGGTGTACTCCCAGGCAGCCGCATAGAGGAACTGGTCGTCGTCGCGAAGCGCTTCGCCTTCCTCGGTCTGGCTCTCAGCCCGGAAATGCCCACCGCAGGACTCGCGTCGATGCAGGGCATCGACACACAGCAACCGGCCCAACTCGATGAAGTCGGCCACTCGGCCGGCCTTTTCCAGCGCCTGATTGAAGTCCTCGTTCACGCCGGTGACCTTGACGTTGCTCCAGAACTCCTCGTTCAGCTTGTCGATCTTGGCGATCGCGATCTGCAGGCCTTCCTCAGTGCGCTCCATGCCGCAGTACTCCCACATGATGTGACCCAGTTCCTTGTGGAAAGAGTCCACCGAGCGGGTGCCCTGAATGGCAAGCAGCTTCTCGACCCGGCCCTTCACGTCGGCGAGTGCCTCGACTACTGCCGGGTGCGACTCGTCGATCTTGTCGAACTTGGCCGAATCGGCGAGGTAGTCGTTGATGGTGTTCGGCAGGACGAAGTAGCCGTCCCCAAGGCCCTGCATCAGCGCCGAAGCGCCCAGCCGGTTGGCGCCGTGATCGGAGAAGTTGGCTTCCCCGGCCACATACAGGCCCTGGATTGAGCTCATCAGGTCGTAGTCGACCCACAGCCCGCCCATCACGTAGTGCACCGCCGGGTAGATCCGCATCGGCGCCTCGTACGGCTTCTCACCGGTGATCTGGGCGTACATGTCAAAGAGGTTGCCGTAACGGGCTGCCACCTCGTCCTTGCCGAGGCGCTCGATGGCCTCAGCGAAGTCCAGGTAGACACCGCGACGCACATGCACCTCGTTGCCGTCGTGATCGAACTCCTTGACTGCCGGACCGACACCGCGACCTTCGTCGCACATGTTCTTGGCCTGACGCGAAGCGATATCACGCGGCACCAGGTTGCCGAAGGACGGGTAGATCCGCTCCAGGTAGTAGTCGCGGTCCTCCTCGGCGATGTCGCGCGGGTCCTTATCGCAGTCTTCGACCCGCTTAGGCACCCAAATCCGACCGTCGTTTCGCAACGACTCACTCATCAAGGTGAGCTTGGATTGGCTGTCGCCATGGACCGGGATGCAGGTCGGATGGATCTGGGTGTAGCACGGGTTGGCCATGTAGGCGCCCTTGCGGTGCGCGCGCCAGGCCGCGGTCACGTTCGAACCCATCGCGTTGGTCGACAGGTAGAACACGTTTCCGTAGCCGCCGGTGGCCAACACCACTGCATCGCCCAGATAGGTCTCAATCTCGCCGGTGACCAGGTCACGGGTGACGATGCCGCGGGCACGCCCGTCCGCCACGATCACTTCGAGCATCTCGTTGCGGGTGTAGTTCTTCACCGTGCCAGCCGCCACCTGGCGCTCAAGGGCCTGGTAGGCGCCGATCAGCAACTGCTGACCGGTCTGGCCGCGGGCGTAGAAGGTGCGCTGCACCTGCACGCCGCCGAAGGAGCGGTTGTCGAGCAGGCCGCTGTACTCACGTGCGAACGGGACGCCCTGAGCCACACACTGATCGATGATGTTCGCGCTGATCTCGGCGAGCCGGTAAACGTTGGTCTCCCGAGCCCGGTAGTCGCCACCCTTCACCGTGTCGTAGAACAGGCGGTACACCGAGTCGTTGTCGTTGCGGTAGTTCTTGGCCGCATTGATGCCGCCCTGAGCTGCAATCGAGTGCGCCCGGCGCGGGCTGTCCTGGTAGCAGAAGTTCAGCACGTTGTAGCCGGCTTCGCCCAGCGAGGCAGCGGCCGCGCCACCGGCGAGACCGGTTCCGACGATGATCACCGTCATCTTGCGACGGTTGGCCGGGTTAACCAGCTTCGCGCCGAACTTGCGCTGTGACCACTTCTTCTCGATCGGGCCAGCGGGCGCCTTGGTATCAGCGATTTCGGCACCGAGGGTGAAGAAGTCGGCACCGGGCAGGGTCTTGGAAGTCGTAGCCATCAGTGAATCCATCCGAAGAGTACGGCCACCGGCGCGAAGATGAAGCCGATGTAGAGCAGGATCGCCGCCGCCCACGCGCAGGCATTAAGCACCGTTTGTGCCTTAGGGCTGGTGTTGGCCCCCAGGGTCGCGAACGCACTCCAGAAGCCGTGCCGGACATGCATGGCGACCGTCGCCATCCAGATCGCGTACAGGGCCACCATCCACCACTGCTGGAACTCGCCCACGAACATCTTGTACGGGGAGTCGGCGTAGGTCGCTCCGAAGGAGCCAGCCGTCAGCGCGGAGTGCACCGTGAATTGAGCCAGGTGGAAGATCAGCACGCCAGCCAGGATCACTCCGCCCCAGCGCATGGTGCGCGCCGAATAGGTCTGGGAAAGCGTGCGCTTGGCCTGGTAGGACGACGGCGTCGCTGCCTTAGCGCGCTGCCACAGGGTGAGAGCGGAGTACACGTGCAGCAATACCGCTGCCACCAGCACGGTGCGGAACACCCAGATGAACGCCCCAGCGGGCAGGATCGGGTAGAGGATGCCACCGTCGGGAGTCTCGCCTTTGAGCCAACCTGCATAGTGGTTGAAGGCCTCCTCACCGAGGAACATCTTGAAGTTGCCAAACATGTGCATCAGCAGGAAGCCGATCAGCAACAGCCCCGTGAGGGCCATCAAGGCCTTCAGCGCGACCGAGGATCGGACAGCCCTCTGATGAGGGGTAAGGGTCATTGTCGCCACGGTGCACACCCTAGTGAGTTGGCGGCGCTGTTTGGCCCATGGGCAGACATGGCCGACTCAGCTGTCTCACAATGTGGACGAACTGGGCCCGGCTAGGCCTAATAGGATGATTTTGAAACCTAGACGTTTCCTAATTCAGGCCCTTTTAGGAGATCTGGCCGCCGCTCGGCAGTGATCCGGAGCGCCTGCTCGGCTCGCCACTTGGTCACTTCGCCGTGATGACCGCTAAGCAGCACCGGCGGCACCTCCAGGCCTCTCCAGGACGCAGGTTTGGTGTAGACCGGGTATTCCAGCAGTCCGTCCAAGTCGGCCCCATGGGATTCCTCGACCAGTGACTCGGGGTTACCGACCACCCCCGGTAGCAGCCGCACCACGGCTTCGATGATCGCCAAAGCAGCCACTTCTCCGCCGTTGAGGACGTAATCACCGAGGCTGACTTCCCGGACCACCAGCCGCGTTCGAGCGTGTTCCATCACCCGGGCGTCGATGCCCTCATAACGGCCACAGGCGAACACCAGCCAATCGGCCTGGGCCAACTCTGCGGCCAAGGCCTGCCGAAACGGCTGTCCAGCTGGGGTCGGCACCACCAGGATCGGGGTCGGCCCACCGTCCGGGACGAGGGTGTCCAGGGCCTCTCCCCAAGGCTCGGGCTTCATCACCATGCCAGCACCGCCGCCGTAGGGGGTGTCGTCAACGCTCCGATGCCGATCGTGGGTCCAATCGCGCAGATCGTGGACGCCGACGTCCACCAGGCCGGTGCTGATCGCCTTGCCCACCAAGGACAACTGCAATGGCGCGAAATAGTCAGGGAAGATGCTGATCAGGTCAATCCTCATCGGGCACCTCGCTAAGCAGCCCCGGAATTGGATTGATCACCAGCCGCCGGTTCTGCGGATCCACCTCAGGCACCAGCTCACTCACGAAAGGGACCAGCCGCTCGCCGGCGGAGGTACGCACCACCAGCAGATCCTGGGCGGGATGATGTTGAACCCCGATCACTTCGCCTAAGTGGAGCCCAGCAGGATCCACCGCCGTCAAACCCACCAGCACGGTGTCGTGAAACTCATCTTCGCCGAGTTCTGCCTGGCTGGCCTCAGCCCATAGCTCCACGCCACGCAGGCCTTCAGCCCCGGAACGGTCAGTTACGCCAGCAAAGCCGACCACCAGCCGCCCCTGGGTCCAGCTGTGGCTAGCCACCGTGAGTTGGCGCCCCTCGAATGCGAACTGCGCGCCATCGGCAAACCGTTCCTCGACCTGGTCGGTGTGGGGACGCACCGTCACCTCGCCTCGCAACCCGTGCGGACGACCGACCACGCCTACGACCACTAGCTGGCTCATCTGACCTCCATAAATACCGACCGCCCCGCCGCATACTGCGGACGGGGCGGTAGATGGGCCCCCCGAAGGGAGCTGCTATTCAGCGACGACGACGGGTCTGCCGGTCGACATCGACGAAATCGATGCGAACCTGCTCTCGTCCGGCCAGGGCGGCGATCACGGTACGCAGCGCGCTTGCGGTGCGGCCCTGACGACCGATGACCTTGCCGATGTCTTCTGGATGCACCCGCACCTCAATGGTGCGGACGCGCCCACGGTCGTACTCCCGCACCCGGACATCATCCGGGTTGGGCACCAGGCCACGAACCAGGTGCTCCAGTGCGTCGGTAAGCACCGTCAGGCCTCTTCAGCCTTTGCCGGGGCTTCAGCCTCGGCCGGAGCCTCGACCTCGGCGGGAGCTTCAACGGCAGCCTCTTCGGCAGCCTCGGCTTCAGCCTTCTTGCCCTTCTTCGCCTTCGAGATGGCCGAAGTGGCGGGCTGGTCGTCGGCCTCAGCCAGGGCGGCATTGAAGATGGCCACCTTGTCTGGACGCGGCGGCTGCGGGTCAACACCGGACGGGCTGGTGTCGCCGCTGAACTTCTGCCAATCGCCGGTGCGCTTGAAGATCGCAACGACAGCTTCAGTGGGCTGGGCACCAACGCCTAGCCAGTACTGGGCCCGCTCGGAGTTGACCCTGATTACCGACGGGTCGTTCTTCGGGTGGTAGAGGCCGATTTCCTCGATCGCCCGGCCGTCCCGCTTGGCGCGGGCATCCATGACGACAATGCGGTAGTGAGGTGAGCGGATCTTGCCGAGCCGCTTCAGTCGAATTTTGACAGCCACGGGTGTGGTTTCTCCTGTGCAGAACTAGGACCGGTAACGTCACCGGCCCGAACGGGTGGTTCCGGTCGGCGCTGTGGGGCAACGACGAACGAACCCGGATGGATCAAATGCACGCGGACACGAGAGAGGGCGCCACGGCACAGATGCGCAGGCCATTCTGCCAGACCGGCACCACCTTGGGCGAACCGGCGCCGTCTGCCGCACCCACCATTGGCACCCCGAAGGCTCAGCCAACCGGTCCGGCCACCACTCGACCGCGCAGGATCACCAGTTCCGGATGGGCCAGGACGGCCAACTCACGTCTCGGGTCAGCGGCGTAGACCACCAGATCAGCCCACTGGCCATCAGCCAACTCCGGCGCCCCCAGCCAATTTCTGGCCCGCCAGGAGGCAGCCCCCAAGGCGAAGTCGACTCCGCCAAGCTTGGCCAGCAATTCCACCTCGGCAGCAATCAACCCGTGCGGGATGGTGCCGCCAGCATCCGTCCCGGCGAAAACTGGCACCCCGGCCTCCACCGCGGCCCCGAGGGTCTGGTAACGACGCTCATACAGGTCACGCATGTGGGCGGCATACCGAGGGAACTTCTCCTCGCCAGCATCGGCGAAGGCCGGGAAGTTCTCCAGATTGATCATGGTGGGCACCAGCGCCACCCCCCGGTCGGCCATCAACTCGATCGTCGCCGGATCCAGGCCGGTGCCGTGCTCGATGCCGTCGATGCCAGCGCGAACCAGTTGCTGCACCGATTCTTCCCCGAAGCAGTGTGCCGTCACCCGAGCGCCGAGTTCGTGGGCCTTGGCGATGGCTGCGGTTGCCACCTCAGCTGGCCACAGTGGGCCCAGGTCGCCGCTGTCGCGGTCGATCCAGTCCCCCACCAGCTTCACCCAGCCATCACCGACGACCGCCTGGCGAGCCACCTCGTCAATGAGTTCTTCGGGTTCGACTTCGTTGGCGTAATTGCGCAGGTAGCGCTTGGTACGGGCGATGTGTCGGCCGGCCCGGACGATCCGCGGCAGGTCGGGGCGATCATCAATCCAACGGGTATCGATCGGCGACCCGGCGTCGCGGATCAGCAAGGTGCCAGCCTCCCGATCGGTGACCGCTTGGGCTTCGGCGACTTCATTGGGCACCGGGCCGTGCGGACCCAGCCCGACGTGGCAATGCGCGTCCACTAGCCCTGGCATGATCCAGGCACCACGACAAACAGTCACCGCATCGGCTACCGGTTCAGTGCGCAGCACGCCATCAACGACCCACAGCTCACCAACCTCACCATCGGGGAGGATCACCCCCTGCAGGTGGAGCGCCCCCTTGTGGAGAGGGCCGGAAGGTTCTGCGACACCGTGGGAGTGGACGAAGAACTCGGGTTCTCCCAAGCCCAGCGGAGCGTGCTGCTGATCCATGGTCGGGAGGTTAGCGGATTCGCCCAGCAAAGGGACCCCCGCAGTTCAGCGGCCCAGGGTCACCTTCACCACAGCCTGGAAGGAGTCGCTGCGGTAGCTGGTCACCGAACCTGCGCTGGCGAGGTAGAGGTGACCACCAATGAGCAGCCCGCGAACTGCGTCGGCCTGAGATTGGGCGGACGAACTGAGGGTGATCTTCTTCGCCAGCGTGAAGCCGGTCCCCGGCGAATACCGATACACCGCGTAGCTCAGCTTCAACTCTTCTGAGGACCACGAGCTGATCGGGAATCCGATCAGACCGGTACCGGTATCGACCAGGACGGCCTTGTGCTCGGTTAGCGCTTCAGAGTCGTCGCCGCGAACCGGCAGCGACGCACTTTCGCGCACCGCGAGCGGATCGGTCACGTCAAACATGGCGAGCTTCAGACCGCTCTGCTGACCCTTGTTGTTGGCGCTACGACCAAGACCGAGCAAATCACCATCGCTCCACGGGTGCAGGTAGGTGCTGAAGCCAGGGATCTTCAAAGCGCTGAGCACCTTTGGCTTGGCCGGATCGCTCAGATCGATCGCGAACAGCGGGTCGACTTGCTTGAAGGTCACCACGTAACCCACCGGCCCGGCGAACCGCACCGATTGAACCGTCTCACCTTTGACCAGCGACGAGATCGAGCCGACCGGCTTCAGGTTGGCCCCAAGGACGAACAGCGCCGCGCGCCGCTCCCAGCGACCCTGCCGACTCTGCCCCTCGATGCTGGTGACCACCCGCAGCTTCCCCTCGTACTCATCCAGGGCGAACTGGTTGAGCACTGTGCCCGGCACTGCCCCCTGGGCTGCCAAGGTGAGCTTCCCAGCGTCGATGGCGATTCGGGCCAGCTGGGTGAGCGTCACCTGCTCCAGGTCTTTCGGAGCCCCGGCTTTGCCGGCCTCAGCCTTCGATGCGTCCCATTGCCCGGCGGCCAGGTAGAGGTTGTCGACGCTCATGAAGACCGTGGCTGACCCACCAAAGACTGACTCGGTATCCACCCGGGCGCGACTGCCCAAATCGATGCTGCTCACTACGGCATAGCGCGGTCCGTCCGGCGCCGGCATGATTCCGCAGTCGGCTGGCTTGGCCGCGCTGACCGCTTCATCCTTGGTGAGCACCGGCACGAAGGTCTGCGGATCGTCAGGCTTCACGGAGTCCTTGTCGGCGATCAGGTATTCAGTCACCACGTAGAGCAGATCACCGGCAAGCCGAGTGGTGACCAGCGCCCCGCTTTGACCCAGGCTGGTGAGATAGCGCGGCGCCGCTGGATCGGAGACGTCATAGATCAGCGCCTTGGTGAGAGCCGCGTCCAGGGGCAGGTAGGTGGGACCCCGCGTCCCCGGGAATCCGCTGGGCAGTGCGGAAGCCCGCGGCCGGTACTCAATGACCAGCACTACCAGCGTGGAGCCGCGCAATACCAACTCCACCACCGGCCCCTGCAAGCTGTTTTGCGCCTGGCTCGGTTTACCCGCCCCGCCAGTGGAAGTGTCGATGCGGCCCAATTCGCGGGTTTGGTCGCCATCGGCAGCCACGATGGCGACCTGTTTCCCGGTGGCCACATAGATGACGCGGCCATCGCTCTTGACGATGTCGCCCTCATCGATCCCGTCGATCTGGACGTTCGTCTTCCCGCTCGAGGCCGTCGGGGCCGGACCATACTCCGCCCTCGAAGTGGAGCTGTCCCCAACAACGACATCATCTGTGCCGGCCCACTTGGTCGCTGAGTCCGAGACCGCCCGATACAAAGTGGCGTAGTCGGCCGCCGTCACCGTGTTGGCGTCGGACTCCACGGTCGCACCACCTGGGGCGAAGGGCCAGCCACCACTCAGCGCAGGCACCACCAATGCCACCGCAAGCACAGCTGCGGCCAGTGCCAGCCCCCAACGCGGATGGGAGAGCTTGCCCTGGCCAGTGGCAGCGGTGCCGACGGACAGCCCAGCGGGGCTTTCCGCATCGATCTGGGTTCGCAGTTCCGCCAGCACCGACTGCTCCGGGCGCATTTGCTCAACCATTGCGGCGAAGATTTCGTCATTCATCGAACACACCTCCAGTGAGTCGGTCTCGCATCAAACGCCTGCCCCGCGACAGCCGCATCTTCACCGTGGCCGCCGACAGGTCCAGCACCTCAGCGACCTGCGCGATCGGGAGGTCTTCGAAGTAGAAGAGAAAAAGCACCGCGCGATAGGACGGCGGCAATGCCCGCAGGGCGGCGAACAGCATGTTCTGCTCCAGAGTTGCGAACTCGAATTGCTGCGGGGTCGAGTCGCGAACATCGGCGGTTAGCGGCACGATCCTGGTGCGCCACGAACTGCCAGCCAACTGGCGGGCGCAGTTGAGGGCCGTGGTGATCAACCAGGCTTTGCGGTGTTCTTCGCTGCGGCAGGGCGGCTGGCGGCGATGGTAGGCAAGGAAAACCTCCTGAAAGACGTCGTCAGCGTCCCCGCGGCATTGGGTGTGACTCAGCGCGATCCCGTAGACCATCCGCTCGTAGCGGACCACCACGCCGTGGGTATCCAGCGGGTCGGGCGCAACTTCGGATGCTGCCGCCGACCCGGCCTGCTGAGCATTCGCCCCCACAGCGGCCTCCCTAGGGGCTCACCTGGGCCACCGGTGGCGGCCCGCCAGAGATGAGCATTCCACCTGTAACTGGCCAGCAGGGGTCAATAGGTAACACGGAAACGCCAACTCGTTTGCGCCGGCTTGACGGCCCACCTAACTCAGACGCGGGCAGAGATTCAGCTGGGGCCCTTGTTCTGCGGGTTGAACAGCTGCTGCAACTCCGGCGGCAACTGGAAGTCGGTCAACTGCTTGGCGACATCGGCCTGCGGCACTGCGGCCGTTGCGCCGAACGGCGATGCCTGCGGCGACTCAAGCTCAGGACGAGCAGCCGGACGCGGTGGCCCGGCCGGGCCTTTGCGCTTCTTGGCCGCCCTGGCCTGGCGCTTCTTGCCGCCACCGCCGATCGCACCCCCGCCAGCCATGCCCGGCATTCCGGGCATGCCGGGCATGCCGCCGGCCATCATCTGCATCATCTTCTTGGCTTCGGTGAACCGCTTCACCAAGGCATTGACGTCAGAGACCTTGGTGCCCGATCCGTTGGCGATTCGCAAGCGCCGCGAGCCATTCAACAACTTGGGGTCGGACCGCTCGGACGGGGTCATCGAATAGATGATTGCCTCGATTCGATCAATCTCGCGTTCATCGATGCCGGCGATCTGATCCTTCATCTGCCCCATTCCGGGCATCATCCCCAGAATCTTCGACAGCGGCCCCATCTTGCGCACCGATTGCATCTGCTGCAGGAAGTCGTCCAGACCGAAGTCGCCCTTGCCGCCCAGCAGCTTCTCAGCCGCCTTCGCGCTGGCCTCAGTGTCGAAGGACTTCTGGGCCTGCTCAATCAGGGTCAGCACGTCACCCAGGTCGAGGATGCGGCTGGCCATCCGATCGGGATGGAAGGCGTCAAAGTCGTCCAAGCCCTCACCGTTGGAGGCGAACATGATCGGCTTGCCGGTGACTTTGGTGATCGACAAAGCTGCGCCACCGCGGGCGTCGCCGTCCATCTTGGAAAGCACCACGCCGTCGAAGCCGACCCCGGCCGCGAAGGCATTGGCGGTGTTCACCGCGTCCTGACCGATCATCGCGTCAACGACGAACAGGATCTCGTTCGGCTCTACGGCATCGCGAATGTCAGCCGCCTGCTGCATCAGTTCGGCATCCACGCCCAACCGGCCCGCCGTGTCGACGATCACGACGTCGTACAGTTTGGTGGTGGCATGCTCGATCGACGCCTTCGCCACGGCCACCGGGTCGCCGACCCCGTTGCCAGGTTCTGGGGCGAAGACATGCACCCCGGCCCGCTCGCCAACCACCTGAAGCTGATTGACCGCATTGGGACGCTGCAGGTCGGCGGCCACCAGCAGCGGTGAATGGCCCTGATCTCTGAGCCATTTGCCCAGCTTGCCGGCCAGGGTGGTCTTACCGGCACCCTGCAGACCGGCCAGCATGATGACCGTCGGCGGACGCTTGGCGAAGCGCAGCTGCCGAGTTTGCCCGCCCAGGATCTCGGTGAGTTCATCGTTGACGATCTGGATGATCTGCTGAGCCGGATTCAGCGCAGCGTGGATCTGGACGCCGACTGCGCGCTCGCGCACCGCGGCGATGAACTCCTTGACTACCCCAAGGTTGACGTCGGCTTCGAGCAGCGCCAATCGGATCTCCCGCAGCGTCTCGGTGAGATCGGCCTCGCTGAGACGTCCTTTGCCCCGAAGGTTGCGGAAGACCGCAGAAAGGCGATCTGAAAGCGTGTCGAACAAGAGATCCCTAACGCTGGATTGGGCCGGAAGCACATACTACCGGCGGGGAAAGCAATGGTGTTTCGCTACAACACCAGCTGCACGTAGACCAGATCCAGCCACCGGCCGAACTTTCGCCCAGTCTGCGGCAGCCGACCCACCTCGGCGAAACCCAGCGACTCGTGCAGCCGAATCGAGGCCTCGTTGTCGGCACTCAGCGCCCCGACGAGCACGTGAACGCCGTCACGGCGAGCCACCTCGATGAGTCGGACCATGAGCAACTTTCCGATGCCACGGCCCCGAGCGTCCGGCGCCAGGTAGACGCTGTGCTCTCGGGTGAGGGCGTAGCCGATCTTCTCCCGGAACGCCGAATAGGTCGCATAACCCACCACCACGCCGTCGTCCTCGGCTACCAGCAGCGGAAATCCGAGCTCTGCCTTGTGGGCATACCAGTCGGCGTGCTGCACCGGCGTCCAGGGTTCGTAGTCCCAGCTGGCGGTGGTGTTGGCCACCGCCTCGTTGTAGATCTCCAGGATCGCAGGCAGGTCACTGGGCTCAGCGTCACGGATTTCCACCGTTACTCCTCAAGGAGGGCGTCTACGAAGCCTTCGGGATCGAACGGCGCCAGGTCATCTGGCCCTTCACCAAGCCCGATCAGCTTCACCGGCACCCCCAGCTCACGCTGCACTGGCACGACGATGCCACCCTTGGCCGACCCGTCGAGTTTGGACAGCACGATGCCGGTGACCTCAACCACTTCCGCGAACACCCTGGCTTGGGCAAGCCCGTTCTGACCGGTGGTGGCATCGATCAGCAGCAGCACTTCGGTCACCGGGGCTTTGCGCTCGATTACCCGCTTGATCTTGCCCAGTTCGTCCATCAGCCCGGCTTTGGTGTGCAGCCGCCCAGCGGTGTCGACGACCACCACATCGACTCCGTCGGCGATGCCCTTGGCCACGGCATCGAAGGCCACTGAGGCCGGATCGCCAGCCTCGGGGCCGCGAACCACTTCCACCCCGACTCGTGAACCCCAGGTCTGCAGCTGATCAGCCGCCGCCGCCCGGAACGTGTCGGCCGCAGCCAATAAAACCGAGTGACCCTCAGAGACCAGCACCCTGGCCAGCTTGCCGACGGTGGTGGTCTTTCCGGTGCCGTTCACTCCAACCACCAGCACCACCCCGGGCACGCCATCGGCACCGGTGATGTGCAGGCTCCGGTCGGCTTCAGTGCCGACCAGTCTCAGTAGCTCGTTGCGCAGCACCTGCTTGGCCTGGCCGCGATCCGAGCCCGCATCGATCGCGAGTTCTCGGCGCAACGCAGTGATCAACTCCTGGGTAGGCCCTACCCCCAGGTCAGCGGTGATCAGGGTGGCTTCGAGGTCGTCCCAGGCCTCGGCGTCCAGCCGGTCGGCAGACAATAACGAAAGCAGGCCGCGAGCCAAGGGGTTGTTGCTGGCCGAAAGCCGGCGCCGCAGCCGAGTGAGTCTGGACGCGGCTGGCTCGGGTGCCGCCTCCGGCCAGGCCGACTCGGTCTCGATGACTGCGGAAGGGGCAGCGGCGCTGGGCTCGCTCCCCGCGGCAGCGCCATCGGACGCCTCAGGTTCGACCGGCGAAAGCGCCAGCGTCGAATCGGACGGCGGCAGCGCACGCTGCTTGCCGAAAACGATAGTGAGGGTAGCGACCAGCAGCACCAGCACGACGCCGCCAAGAATTATCCAGAAAAACTCCACGCACGGATTCTAGGCGGCCTTACCGCGCAAACTTGCGGTGGGTCTCAGCGCCGGTCTGTTCCCGCAGCTGGCTCAGTGCCGAACATCGGGGCAGATTCTGCGCTGCGAGCCGACGGCCGGAGCTCTGGGATCTCCTCGAAAAGTTCGACCAGCACCTTGGGCGGTTCGGCGTCACCGTTGAGATGACGAGCGGTACTGGCCATCACATCGGCCAACTCGGGCGCGCGCTCAGCCATCGACCCGTTCATACCAACAGCAACTACGGCGATCACCGCAACCGCGATCAGCAGGATCACTCCAGTGGAGACCCAGGCGAGCAACACAAGTTAGCCTTTCAAAACAGAACCATGGCCAAGTATGCCTCACGAATTCCAGCACCAAAGCGCCCTCAGCGAGTTTCTAGCAACACTCAGCTTTCCCTCAGCCGCTGGCTGATCACCGTAGTGACACCGTCTGCGCGCATCGTCACGCCATAAAGCGCGTCGGCAATCTCCATCGTCCGCTTCTGGTGAGTGATAACCAGCAACTGGCTGTCGTTGCGCAATTCCTGGTAGATCTCCAGAAGTCGGCCGAGGTTCACATCGTCGAGGGCAGCCTCAACCTCATCCAGGATGTAGAAGGGGCTGGGCCTGGCCTTGAATAAGGCCACCAGGAAGGCCACCGCCACCAGGGAGCGCTCACCGCCAGAGAGCAACGAAAGCCGCTTGACCTTCTTACCGGCGGGACGGGCCTCGACATCGACTCCGGTAGTCAGCCACTCCCCTGGTTCGGTGAGCACCAGACGTCCCTCACCGCCGGGGAACAGCCGGGAGAAAGAGTCGGCAAAAGCTGCCTCAACGTCGGCATACGCGGCCGCAAAAACCTCCTGCACGCGGGTGTCGACGTCGCTGATGATCTCCATCAGGTCTTCACGGGTCTTGCGCAGGTCGACCAACTGCTCGGCCAGGAAGGCGTGGCGCTCACTCATTGCCTCGAACTCTTCCAGCGCCAGCGGATTCACCTTGCCCAGCACCGCCAAGTCCCGCTCGGCAGCGCGCAGCCGCTTCTCCTGCTCAGCACGGACGTAAGGCACCGGCTCTGGCGGCTCATCGTCGACGCCCAACGGTGCGCCGTCGGGTCCTAGCAGCAGCGGGACGGGCACCTGCGGCCCGTAGTCCGCCAACAGCACGGCCGCGTCCAAGCCGAGCTCGGCCAGCGCCTTTTCGGCCAACGCCTCGATCTTCATCTGCTGCTGAGCCCGGGCGAGCTCGTCGCGGTGGACGGTATCCACCATGCCCTCGAACTGCTTGGCCAGCTCGCGGCCGCGCTGACGGGCAGCCGACAACTCGCCCTCGGCGGCGGCACGGGCCTGTTGGGCAGCAGTGCGCTCGGCCTCGGCCAACACCCGGGAGTTGCCGATCTGCCCGGCAAGCCAGGTTGCGGCCAGCTGTACCGAAGCGGCGGTTTCCGCCTCGCGGCGCAACTGTTCCCGTCTGGCTGCGGCCTTGGCTCGCGCGTCCCGCTCAGCCTGGGCGGCTCGGGTGAGGCTTTCAGCTCTGCCAGCCAACGCCCTAGCCCGCTCTTCGACCGTACGCAGGCCCAACCGGGCCTCCATCTCGGCGGCCCGAGCTGCGCGAGCGACATCAGAGCTGTGGTCGCGTTGGGTCGGGTCCGCCTCGCTCAACTCGGTTTGAGCCTCAGCCAGTTCCAGGCGGCGTTCCAGGTCGGAGAGATTGGCCAACCCCTGCTCTCTGGCCGTGGCGGCATTCTGGGCTGCTTCGCTCAACCGACCCGCCTCAGCAAGCGCGGCTCGCACGGTCTGATTGAGTTCGGCGGCCTCTTCGGCGAGGGCTCCATGCTCGGCGTCGGATTCGTGGAGCCGCGCTAGGGCAGCCTCCGCGCGTTGTTTGGCGGCTGCCAACTCGTCTTCGGCCTTAGCCACGGCGAAGCGCAGCCGCTCAGCATCAGTTTGGGCAGCGGCGAGCTTGGCGTTGGCTTCGTCGAGGGCGGCCTGAACCTCGATCACTGATGGCTGCCCAGCCGAACCGCCTGCGGCAAACCAGGAGCTCAGCAGGTCGCCGTCGGCGGTAACCGCGCTCACTTCGGGCAGCTTGGTCACCAGCTCGCGGGCGGTGGCTAGGTCGGCCACTAGCGCGACCTTGAAAAGCAAACGTTGGAGTGGCGGACGCATGCGCTCTTCGCACTCCACCGTGTCGATGGCCCAGCGGGCTGTAGTCGGCAGTTTCGGCCAACTGGCCGGGTCCTCACTCGGCCCGCCGCCCAATAGCAGGCCCGCGCGGCCGAGATCCTCGGTCTTCAGGTGGTCAAAGGCCCGGACCGCGGCATCCACCCCGGTCACCGCTACCGCGTCCGCGGCCGCACCAAGTGCAGCAGCAATCGCCACCTGATCGCCGGGATTGACCTTGATCAGTGCCGCCACCGAGCCCAGCAGGCCGTCCAGCCGGTTGCCGGCGGCCAGCAAGGCGGCGCCGCCGTCGCGCTGGTTGAGCCCCAGAGCCAGAGCTTCGGCGCGCGCAGCCAGCGCCCCCCGCTCGGCAGCGGCGGCCCGGAGGGCATCAGTCAGCCGATTGCGTTCGGCTTCGGCGTTGGCCTCGGCTTCAGCAGCAACCTCGTAAGCGGCATCCAAACCAGACTCGCCAGCGCTCAGCCCGGCCAGCCGGGTCTCCAAGGAGGCGAACCGGTGCTTGGCCTGCGCACCTCGCTCATCGGCTTGGGCCCGAGCCTCGGCGAGCCGATCGATTTCGGACGCGGCGGCCTCAACCCGGCTGCGAAGCGTATTTACCTCACCAATCAGCCGGGCCAGGCCCTCGCGTCGATCGGCGATCGCGCGCTGCTGGGCCGCGTACTGCTGTTCGGCTTCGGTGTGGGCAGCCTCGGCGACCGTCCGCGCCTCGGTGGCCGCGGTCAATGCCGCCGCGAGCGACTCAATCTCGTGGCCGAGTTCGGCCTCGGCGGCCACCACTTCGGCCGCCTCGCGCTCGATTGCCTCCGGGTCGCGACCCGGTCGCTCTTCGGTGCCGATTGCCTCAGCATTGCGCAGTCGTTCGGCCGCGATCGTCGCCGTGCTCGAGACGCGCTCGGCCAGGCCCGCCAACGAATACCAGGTCTCCTGCGCCGCGGCCAGCCGCGGCAGCGCCTGTTGGGCCGCGGCCTCTGCCAACTGCTCAGCCTGGCGAGCCTCTGTCAGCTGCTCCTCCAGCCGCAGCCGTCGCTGCTTGAGCTCAGCCTCGGCGGCCAGATCCGATTCCAAAGCCTGACTGGCCGTGGCCAGATCTTCTGCCAGCAGCCTGGCCCTGGCGTCGCGCACCTCGGCCTGCACCACTGCGGCCTTCCGGGCCACCTCGGCCTGTCGGCCCAGCGGCTTCAGTTGGCGGCGGATCTCGCCTAGCAGGTCGTTCAGCCGGTTCAGATTGGCTGCGGTCGACTCGAGCTTGCGCTCGGCCTTCTCCTTGCGCTTGCGGTGTTTGAGTACACCAGCGGCTTCTTCGATGAAGCCCCGGCGGATTTCCGGAGTGGCCTGCAAGATCGAGTCGAGTTGGCCCTGGCCAACAATGACGTGCATCTCCCGGCCGATACCGGAATCGCTGAGCAACTCCTGGACGTCCAGCAGGCGGGCTGGTGTGCCGTTGATCGCATACTCCGAGCCGCCGCTGCGGAACATCGTCCGGCTGATCGTCACTTCGGTGTAGTCGATGGGCAATGCCCCGTCGGAATTGTCGATCTTCAGTTCGACTTCGGCTCGACCCAACGGTGCCCGTCCAGACGTGCCAGCGAAGATAACATCTTCCATCTTGCCGCCACGCAGGGTCTTAGCACCCTGCTCGCCCATTACCCAGGCCAGCGCATCAACCACGTTCGACTTGCCCGAACCGTTCGGACCGACCACGCAGGTGACGCCAGGCTCGAAGACCATCGTGGTGCTGGAAGCGAACGACTTGAAACCGCGCATCGTCAGGCTCTTCAGGTACATGTCAGCCGCTCACCGCTTCGTCGATCCGCTCAGCATGACGCCTGCGGACGTGCCGGAAGGTCCACAGCTTGTTGACCAGGAAGTTGATCGGCATGGTCACCACGATCGTGAGCAACTGCGACCAGTACTCCCGTGAGCGCAACCCAGCGTTCTCGTGGAACCAGGGCTCGGGAAGGTAGATCGGCGAGGTCGGGTTGGTGAAGGCAATCTTCACGAACAGGCCGATCAGGGCGGCCACGCTGCCAACCAACAGAAACGGCCAAAACTCGTGGAACCAGGGCGCCTTCGCCGTGCCGCGAAAGGTCCAGGAGCGGTTCAGCTGGAAGTTGAAGACGTTGGCGATGAGGAACGCCACGATCCACACCAGCGAAGTGAACCGGAAGTTGTAGCTAGTGCCCGGAATGGCGAACAAAACCTGTTGGGCGTTCACCGTGCCGCCATTGGCCTTGTTCATAGCGATGGCCACGATCATGTTCACCACGACCCCGGCGCCGCCCACCAATCCGAACTTGATGAACTGCCTCAGAACGTGGCCATAGCGCTGGTACAGATTGGCGGGGCTCACAACTGCGAAGGATATACGCCCAAGCGTCCGCCAGCTCACCGGACCAGCCCAGCGCGGCGAGGTTTGCTCACGGCGGCGGTTCAGCCGACGGCGCTCGGACGCGGCTGACAGCCAGGGCAGCGATAGGAAGACCGGTTCATGAAGGCCTCCCGCACGATTGGCTGGCCGCATCGATCACAAGGAAGATCCGCCCGGCCATAGGCGGCCAGCGAACGTCCGAAGTAACCGACCGACCCGTTCACATTCACATAGAGGGCGTCGAAGGAAGTGCCACCTTCGGCAAGAGCTGCCGCCATTACCTGCCTGGCGGCCTCCAGCAGGTCGAGCGCCTCGGCCTGGCTGAGTTGGTTGGCGGGGGTGTCGTAGTGGAGCCGCGCTCGCCAAAGCGCCTCGTCGGCATAGATGTTGCCGATGCCGGAAACCACCGTCTGGTTCAGCAGTACCCGCTTGATCCCGCTTCGCTTGGTGGTGATGACTGCCGACAACGCGTCCAGGTCGAGCGAATCGTCGAACAGGTCGGCAGCGATGTGGGCGATCTCGGTTGGACCATCAGCACCGCCCGCGCTCACCCACAGGCCACCGAACATCCGCTGGTCAGCGAATCGCAGCTCGGTCCCGCCGTCAGTGAAAGCAATCACCACCCGGCATTGCGGGGGCAACGGGCTACCGGGATCGTCCAGCCGAAACTGGCCGCTCATACCCAGATGGGCCATCAGCGCGTCTCCGTCAGCAAATGGCAACCACAGGTACTTCCCGCGCCGTCGCGGTACGCCGAAGCTGCGCCCTGTCAGGCTGGACGCGAAGTCGTCGGCTCCCCCAACATGACGGCGCACCGGCCGGGGATGGAGCACCGAAACCTCGGCGATCCTGCGATTGGGGATGGCACCAGCTAGGCCGAGCCGAACCACTTCGACCTCGGGAAGCTCGGGCATCAGACGGGTTGGGCCGCCAGCACGTTGAAGGCGTGCTCGGCTGCGCCCTGTTCGGCCTGCTTCTTTGAAGTGCCGCGACCAGGCGGGAAAGAGTTGCCAGCTACGACCGCAATCGCCTCAAAGCGCTTGTCGTGGTCCGGGCCGGATTCGGTGATCCGATAGCTGACCAGACCAAGATCACGGTCGGCGGCGAGCTCTTGGAGGCTGGTCTTCCAGTCCAGTCCCGCACCCAGTGCGGCAGCCTCAGCAACCAGCGGGTCAAAGAGGTGTCGGATCAGCCGGTCGGCGCTGTCGCGTCCAGCCGAGATCAGCACCGAACCCAGGAACGCCTCCAGCGAATCGGCCAGAATGGAGGACTTGTCGGCCCCACCGGTGCTCTGCTCGCCACGCCCCAACCGGATCTGGGAGCCGAGATCGAGATCGCGGGCCACATCAGCAAGGCTGTGAGCATTCACCACCGCGGCGCGCAGCTTTGCCAACCGGCCCTCGGGAAGGTCGGGATAGGTGCGGTAGAGGTGTTCGGTCACCACAACGCCAAGGACGGCGTCGCCAAGGAACTCAAGCCGCTCGTTGTGCGGCAGGCCACCATGCTCGTAGGCAAAGGAGCGATGGGTCATGGCGAGCTGAAACAGTTGGGGGTCGAGATCGATCCCCAACTGCTCAATCAGCTGTAAGGCGCGACCGTGGGTCGCGCTTTCGCCGGAAGCATCCGGCATGACGTCAGGACTCGAGAACCTGACGGCGGGCGGCCCGAGGGCCATACTGACCGCACGCAGGGCAAACCGTGTGCGGCAGATGCACAGCCCCGCAAGCGGCGTTGGCACAGGTCACCAGCGTCGGTGCAGTGGTCTTCCACTGGGAACGGCGGGCCCGGGTGTTAGCACGGGACATTTTCCGCTTGGGGACGGCCACGGGGTCACTCCTTGTTCTTCGTCGTCTGCTCTTGCGTCCATTCCGCCAGAGAAGTCCATCGAGGATCGATCGACTCATCATGAATGTGATCCGGGTCGGCGTTCAGATTGGCCCCACAGTCAGGGCACAACCCGGCGCAGTCCGGACGACATAACGGCGTAAACGGCAAATCGAGCACCACCGCGTCCCGCAGGACGGGTTCGAGGTCGATCAAATCGCCCTCGATGCGGCTGGCCTCCTCATCGCCAAGTTCCTTGCCCGGGTAACAGAACAGCTCCTGGATATCGATCTCCTCGCTCGAGGCGATCTCTTCCAGACAGCGCGTACAGCTACCGCGAAGTTGGACCTTAGCGGATCCGGTGACCAGCACCCCTTCCACCACCGATTCCAACCTGAGGTCGAACTCGATGGGTGAGCCGGGTGGCACCCCGATTACTTCGATGCCGAGATCCGATGGTGCCTCCGCGACCCGAGTGATCTCCTTCATCACACCAGGCCGACGACTCAAATCACGAGTGTCCAGGACAAGCCCGGAACGCGGGTCTAGCAGATGGGGAGTCACGACGGTTCCCTTCGACATAGCTCGGCAGCGTCATAACCAACGACGAACTCTACCAAGGCACATGCTGCGGCGGCAAAAGCCGCCGATAGTGAGGTGGGCGGGTCAGTCTTCAAGCTTGGGCAGAGCTCTGGTGGAGTCGTCGTCAAGTGAGGATCGGCGAGCCAACCGTTCCCGCATCGTCCGCACCTGCGACATGGTCTTGTGCAGGCTGGCCTCGAAGGTCGCGATCCGGGAATCGACGTAGGAATCGGCCTCACGGCGCAGCGCCTCAGCATCGGCAAGGGCCTTCTGCTCCAAGGCGGTGGCCTTGCGCTGGGCTTCCTCGAACACTTGATCCTGGGTAGCCAGATAAACAGCCCGGTCTTCAGCGGCCGCCACGATCTGTTGCGCCTCGGCATGGGCCCGTTCAAGGGTCTCCAGTGAAGTTGCGGTTACTCGATGTGCCTCTTGGACGTCTTCGGCCAAGGCGACCATCGCTTTGTCAATCAGGGACAGCAGTTCAGCCCTGTTGATCATGCAGGACGCGGACATCGGCACCGATTTAGCGCCGGCCACGACTTCGCGTAACTGGTTAAGTACCCCTTCAGTCCGATCAACCATCGGCCCTCTCCTCTCCTGCGGACTTGAGCCGGATGCGCGCGGCCACGGCGTCCGGCACAAAGCTGGACACATCCCCTCCGTGGACCGCGATTTCCCGAACCATCGTGGAAGACAGAGTCGACCACTGTGACGCCGAAGGCAAGATCAAAGTCTCGACCCCACCAACAGCTGAGTTCAGATTCGCCATCTGCAGTTCAAATTCAAAGTCAGCGGCAAACCGTACCCCTTTAACCAAAACCCGGCCACCCCGCTCCTTCACGAAGTCCACCAGCAGGCCGGTGAGCTCCTCTACGCGGACGTTGGGTAGGTGAGCGGTGCAGGCGCCAACCAGTTCCACCCGCTCAGCGAGACTGAACAGGTACTGCTTGGTCGAGTTCTGCCCGACGGCCACCAGCACATCGTCGAAGATCGCCGCGGCGCGAGTGATCACGTCCAGATGCCCGTTTGTGATCGGATCGAACGAACCTGGGCAGACGGCTAACAAGTTTCTTCCTTCATCGCGAAGTACAGGGTTGTCTCACCGTAACGCCGAAGCCAGGTCCGCGTTAGTGCAACTGGCAGTTGTGGTGGCTCATCCCTTGATGAGCGCTCGAGGACCAGCAGTCCATCCGGGGCCAGCCAGCCCTGCTCGAGCAAGGAAACCACCCGCTCCACCTCGGCGTTCTCGACCGCATATGGCGGGTCTGCCCACACCACGTCGAAAGGCTGCGAAGCCGGTGTGGCTAGCCATTTCTCCACCTTCGCTGTGACCATCTTCACCTTCAAACCAGTGGCTTGGGCGTTCCCCTTGGCCAGCGCGGACACCGCGCCCACCGATTCGACTGCCAGCACCGGCTCGGCACCCCGACTCGCGGCTTCAAGCGCGACCGCAGCCGAGCCCGCGTACAGATCGAGGAAGGACAATCCGGCCAGCATTTCGGCGCTGGGCTCACCGCCGGTGCCAGCCCAATCAGCAATCACCGAAAATGCCGCCTCCCGGACCCGGTCAGTAGTGGGACGGGTAGCCGAAGTCGCTGGCGTGCGGAGCCGATGCCCTTTGCAGGTGCCGGCAATGATCCTGGTCACAATCGGCCAGCCTAGTTGGCTGCGGGCCATGGTGGCTCAACTGTGTTCGAGCCAGTCTCCGCTGGTGAGCAACTCGGTGGCGCGCACGGCGTCTGCGAAGCCTGGGACGGCCCGTCCCGGGTCACGGGAGACAGCCTCGATTGCCAGGTCGCGGGCCAAGGCGATCACCTCGGCATGGTCGAGCACCCGCAGCAATCGCAGGCTTGACCGGCTGCCAGCTTGAACTGCTCCCAGGACGTCGCCCTCGCGGCGCTGCTCAAGGTCGAGCTCGGCCAGGCGGAACCCGTCCCGGGTCGCAGCTACTGCGTCCAGACGATCACGGGCCGGCTCACCGGGGGCCACCGTGGTGATCAGCAGACACACCCCCGGGTGGCTGCCGCGGCCGATTCGTCCCCGGAGCTGGTGTAGCTGGGAAATCCCAAACCGGTCGGCATCCCAGACCACCATCATGGTGGCGTTCGGAATATCCACCCCCACCTCGATGACCGTGGTGGCGACGAGCACATCGAGCGCGCCAGCGGCAAAGGCGGCCATCGCCTCATCTTTGGCGTCACTGGCTAGCTGGCCGTGCAGAATGCCTAGTCGCAGCCCCTTCAACGGGCCGGCGGCCAACTCAGCGGCGAGCTCGACGACGCCTTTGCCTTCGGTAGTGCGCTGCCCGCCGATCCGGGGCACCACCACAAAAACCTGCCGCCCGGCGGCGACCTCCTCAACCACCCGCTGCCAGGCCCTGTCCAGCCAGGCCGGACGCGCGCCGGCATCCACGACCACCGTCGACACCTCGGCCCGCCCGGCGGGCAACTCGGCCAACACCGAAGTCTCCAGATCGCCGAAGATGGTCATGGCCACCGACCGCGGAATGGGGGTGGCGGTGAGCACCAGCAAATGTGGTTGAGTCTCGGCCTTGCTAGCTAGCACCGCGCGCTGCTCCACCCCGAAGCGGTGTTGTTCGTCGATCACCACTAGGCCAAGTTCGGCGAACTGCACCCGATCAGCCAGGAGGGCATGGGTGCCAATGACGATGCCAGCTTCGCCGCTGGCGGCTCGCAGCAAGGCCGAACGCTTGGCTTGAGCAGACATCGAGCCAGTGACCAGCACCACGTCAGTGGCCATCTCTGGGGTGCCAAGCATCCGGCCTCCTCCGAGCTCACCCAGCAGCGACGTGATGGTCTGATAGTGCTGGGCGGCTAGGACCTCGGTGGGCGCCAGCAGGGCGGCCTGGCCGCCGGAGTCGACCACCGCGAGCATCGCCCGCAGCGCCACCACGGTCTTGCCTGAGCCCACCTCGCCTTGGAGTAGGCGCTGCATTGGGCGGGTCTGTTCCAGGTCGGCGAAAACCGCCGCACTCACTTCAATCTGCCCGGCAGTGAGCTGGAAGGGCAACTGGGCGTCAAAGGCTGCCAGCAGCCCATCGCTGAGCCGGGGTCTGGGCTTGGCCGCCCGCCCGGCCGCGTCCGCCCGGCGATAGGCCATGGTGAGCTGAGTGGCCATGGCTTCGTCGAACACCAACCGTTCGGCGCCGCGGGCCGCCTGCTGGAGGTTCACCGGCTGATGCACTGCAGCGAGGGCCTCGGCCAGCTCCATCACCTCTGCGGCCTCGCGTAGCCAGGCTGGCCAGGGGTCTTCGATGCCGGCCAGGTTGGCCAGCACCAGCCGGGCGCACTCAGCGACCTTCCAGGTGGGCAGTTTCGCCGTGGCCGGGTACATCCCCACCAAGCCGCCACTGGAAAGGGCAGCCAGCCGCTCCTTCTCCTCCGAAGTCGCCACGATGCGTCCGGCCGCGTCCATCATCACGAAGGTTGGGTGACTCATCTGCAGCTGGTCTCGGAAGGTGCCCACCTTGCCGACGAACAGTCCGGCGACTCCGGCCCGCAACTGCCGCTCCCACCACTCCAGCAGGTGGGTCTTGCCGAAGAAGGTGGCCGTCAGCCGGCCTTGGCCGTCAGTGAGGGCAACTTCGAGTCGACCCGGCCGGGGTGCTCCTCCGGCTCGAGGACGCGGCTCGTGGCGCACGATGTCGGCCACACGCGCGGTCACCGCCACCAGTTCGCCCGGCTGCAGGCCGCCCAAGTCGGTGAGTTCGGTGCCGGAGAGGTAGTGGCGCGGAATGTGGCGCAACAGGTCACCGACGCTGTGTATGCGCAATGCCGAGAACTCCTTGGCGGTGCGCTCCCCCAGCACGGGGCCTAGGGACGCATTCAGTTCGGCATAGGCACGCGTGCGCCACGGGCTGATTGCGGTGTCCACGGGCAGTCAGCCTAGGCGTTGCCTCCCCCAGCCCGCTGGAGGTGCCACGGAGCGCCCCTCAGCTAGGGACGGTTGCGATAGCGCCGATAGCCGACCAGGGCCAGCGATGCCCCGACCAGCGCCAGCACACCGGCCGCCCAGAAAAAGACCGCTGCCAAAGTCAGCCCGCCGAGTAGCCCCAGCAGCACCGCACCACCACCGGCCAGGATCGCGTACGCACCCAAGCGCGGCCCGGACACCACCGAGGATTGCGGCGTAGCCGGCGCGGGTAGCCTTCGCCGCACCACTCGGCCCGTCGGTCGCACCGGCGTTGCCGATCTGCTGGCACCCGATGGCGGATAGCCGTCCCAGCGGTAGGCGCTGTGTTGGTCGTCGACAAACCCGTCCGGTTCAGGGAAGGAATCTGAGGCGGGCGGCTGGGGTAGGCGCTCGGGGTTCACGGTCTCGATGCTGCCATACCTACGGTCGCGGACACACAAAGAGACCCGCTGGACGGCGGGTCTCTTTGTGGTTGGGTCAGCGGGTTACGCGACCAGCCTTCAGGCAGGACGTGCACACGTTCAGGCGCTTCGGGGTGCCATTGACGACGGCCCGCACGCGCTGAATGTTCGGGTTCCAGCGCCGATTGGTCTTCTTCTTCGACCAAGGCACGTTGTGACCGAAGCCCGGGCCCTTGGCGCAGATGTCACAGACAGCAGCCACTGGAGTACTCCTCGTTATCTAGCGAATCCGCGCATCCACGAGACGCGCGCAAGAGCGGCCCCCACGACGGGGACCTGCCTACGATACCTGAATCGAACCGACGGATGCGAATCGACATCAAGGCTCAGGAAGCGACCACGATCGGCAGAATCATGGGACGCCGCCGGAAGTTGTTGTTCACCCACCTACCGATAGTGCGCCGCACCAGCTGCTGCAGTTGGAAGGTGTCTTCCACCCCGTCAGCGAGCGCCTTTTCGATCGCGGCGATCAGCTCGGGGCGAACCGCGTCAAAGACCGCATCGCCTTCGGCAAATCCTCGTGCATGGATGTCTGGCCCGCTGACCAGTCGCCGCGCTCGGAAGCTCACCACGGTGACCACGCTGATCATGCCCTCTTCGCCCAGAATCTTGCGGTCGGTCAGCTCGGTATCGGAGACCTCGCCTTCGGTAAGGCCGTCCACAAAGATGTAGCTGCAATCGAGTTGGCCAACCACCCGTGCCGGCCCGCCAACGGGCAGATCGAGGACGGCGCCATCTTCGACGGCGAACACGTTTGCTTCGGGAACTCCAGTGGCTACCGCCAGTTTGGCGTTGGCGATCAGGTGCCGCACCTCCCCGTGGACGGGCAGCACGTTCCTGGGTGTCAGCAGGTTGTAGCAGTACAGCAACTCCCCCGCGCTGGCATGGCCCGAGACGTGCACCATCGCGTTGCCCCGGTGGACCACGTCGACCCCGTTGCCCGCCAACCCGTTGATCACTCGATAGACCGAGTTCTCATTGCCGGGGATCAGCGAGGAGGCCAACAAGACCACATCGCCAGCGCCAGCGGTGATCACCGGATGCTCGTGGCTGGAGATGCGGGACAGCGCGCTCAGCGGCTCGCCCTGAGACCCGGTGGAGATGATCACCACCTGATCCTCGGGATAGTTGTCGATCTGCTTCAGGTCGATCAGGGTGTTCTCCGGCACCTTCAGGAAGCCCAACTCGCGGGCCACCGTCATATTGCGCACCATCGAGCGGCCCACATAGACCACCTTGCGCTGGTGGCGAACTGCAGCGTCCATCACCTGCTGCACCCGGTGCACATGGGAGGCGAAGCAGGCCACGATGAGCTTCTTCTTCGCATTGGCGAACACCCGCTCCATGGCTGGCTCAATATCGCGCTCGTGGCCGGTGAACCCGGCGGTTTCGGCGTTCGTCGAATCCACCATGAACAGGTCCACGCCCTCTTCGCCCAGTTTGGCAAAGCCCCGCAGATCGGTGAGGCGGTGGTCCAGCGGCAGCTGATCCATCTTGAAGTCGCCGGTATGCAGCACCGTGCCAGCCTTGGTGCGCATAACCACTGCCAGCGCGTCCGGGATCGAGTGGTTGACCGCGAGGAACTCCAGCTCAAACTCGCCCACCGTAACCCGGTCACCTTCGGCCACCTCACGCAGGTCGAGGTCGCGCAGCCGGTGCTCACGCAGCTTTGCCCGCACCAATGCCAACGTCAGCTTGGACCCGTAGATCGGCAGGTTGCCGCGGCGACGCAGCAGATACGGAATCCCGCCAATGTGATCCTCATGCCCGTGGGTCAGCACCAGGGCCTGGACCTCGTCCATTCGATCCTCGATCAAGTGCAATCCAGGCAGGATGAGGTCAACTCCGGGATGTTCCTCCGACGGGAACAGCACGCCGCAGTCAATGAACATCAACTCGCCATTGATCTCGAAGGAGGTCATGTTCCGGCCGATATCGCCAAGACCGCCCAGGGGGATCACCCGCAGGGTGTCGGGGGCCAGCTTCGGGGGGGTTCGCAGGGTATCTCGCACGCCAATAACCTACCGCGCGCCGGTGACGGCAGACTCCCATCGGGAGCGCTAGCCGAGGAGTTAGTGGGCCGAGATAGGTACAGTGACGACCGTGATCGCTGATTCTGTCCGCCTGGCCATGCCTGGAGAAGCTGCCGCCATCGCCGAACTGCAGCGACGCAGTTGGGCGGCCGGTCTACCAACCGACGCAGCCAACCAACTGCTCAACTCTGTGGACCTAGACGAGATGTCCACTAGTTGGCTTGAGGCCATCCAGCGGCCACCATTGGCACAGTTCCGGGTCCTGGTCGCAGTCGGCTCTGACCGGGTCGTCGGCTTCGCGGCTTTGGGACCCAGCGACGATCCGGACGCTGAACCTGCCACTGACGCCCTGATCGCAGAGTTCACCATCGATCCGGTCGCAGTCGGCAAGGGGCACGGTTCCCGGCTACTGAACGCCTGTGTCGACACCCTGCGTGCCGACGGTTTCACTCGGGCCACCTGGTGGGTGCGTGCCGATGATGACGTCCTGCGCCGCTTCCTTAGCGAAGCTGGCTGGGCCTTCGACGGCGCTCACACCGAGGTAGCCATGGACGAAGAGGGCGCCCGCCTGAAACTGGTCCGGTTGCATACCGCGATCAGCTGAGACTCAGCGCAGCGACAGGGTCAGCGAATCTGCCGCGAAGCCGACCAGCACCGTCTCGTTATCGGCGACGAAGGAGGTCAGACGGAACTGCGTTGGCAGCCGAAACTTCAGCGGTTTGACCAACTGACCCATTAGTTCTTTGCCGAGCGTCACTGACAACCCACCTAGGCCATCGAGGTTCAACTCCGGTTCGGTAAGCAGAATGGCTTGGGCCTCGGCATCGAGCACCGGTAGCGCCGTCACCGTCGCAGTCAGGGATCTCCCGAAGAGATCCAGCGAGTAGGCAATCTTGATCCGGCCATCGGCTGCGGAACTGATGGGCATTCCGGCCAGTTCGCCACAATCAGCGTAGCTGAGCTGGGTGGTCCCAGCGATCCCGGTGGCGGTGACGGCGTCGCCGCCCAGTTGGACTGTTGCGGTGCGGGCGCTCAGATGGCTCAAGGTAACTTGATGACCATCGATGTGGGTCTTGAAGCTGGCGATGCCCACCGTCGACTCCGGGACGCTCCGCGTGAGGAGGGCAACCGAAAATGGCAGCCCACCAAGCCCAACTCCAACCCACTCCTGAGTGCCGACAGCCGCCGCCACAGCATCTGCGGCCCGGTTCTCCACATAGCCTCTGGCCATGTTGTCGCCGAGGTAGCCCAGCCCGAAGACGACCACAGTCGCCGCCAGCCAGGCAACGGCCTTCTTCACCTCACAAACCCAGCAGCGCGTCGATGCCTACCGTCAGCCCTGGCAGCCCAGGGACGGCGCGTACTGCCGCCAACACACCGGGCATGAAGCCGACTCGATCCAAGGAGTCGTGACGAATAGTCAGGGTCTCCCCCGCCGAGCCGAACAGCACCTCCTGATGGGCGATTAGCCCTCGCAGACGCACGCCGTGAATGTGAATACCCGAAACCTCAGCTCCGCGGGCGCCCTCCAGGCCAGTGTTGGTGGCATCCGGCACGGAGCCCAACCCGGCAGCGGCCCGCGCTGCGGCGATCCGACCAGCGGTGGCCTGAGCGGTGCCAGATGGGGCATCCACCTTGTTCGGGTGGTGGAGCTCGATGATCTCGGCTGACTCGAAGAAGCGGGCCGCCTGATCAGCGAAATGCATCATCAGCACCGCCCCAATGGAAAAGTTCGGTGCCACCAGGATGTTCGCGCCCGGCTTTGCGGCCAGCTGATCGCGCAGGCTCTGCAGGCGGTCTTCGCTGAAGCCGGTGGTACCCACCACCGCATGCACTCCGTGCTCGATGCACCACGACAGGTTGTCCATCACCACACTCGGCACGGTGAAATCGACCACCACCTCAGCATTGGCTGCCGCACTGCGATCATCGCCAGCATCGATCGCCGCAACCAGCTCCAGATCGGCGGACGCCGCCACCGCCCGGCACACCTCATCGCCCATTCGGCCCTTGGCCCCGAAGACGGCTACCCGCATGGTGGTTCCCCTTTCGTCGCCCGCCATCCTAGGGCGCGACTGTCAATGGCCGAAAACGCCAGAACCGGCGCCCTGTGGGTGCAGGGCGCCGGTTCTGGTAGCCGAAATCAGGCCTCGGTGCTGGGCGCTTCGGCCGCAGCGGACTCCTCGACAACCGGGATCAGCGAAAGCTTGCCCTTGTCATCGATCTCGGAGATCTCAACCTGGATCTTCTGGCCGACACTGACCACGTCCTCCACGTTCTCCACGCGACCGCCACCGGCGAGGGAGCGGAGCTTGGAGATGTGCAGCAGGCCGTCCTTGCCCGGGAGCAGGGAGATGAACGCGCCGAACGGCATGATCTTCACCACGGTACCCAGGTAGCGTTCGCCCTTCTCCGGCATCGTCGGGTTGGCGATGGCGTTGATGATCGAGCGGGCAGCCTCGGCGGCTTCACCATTGTCGGCACCGATGTAGATGGTGCCGTCGTCCTCGATGGAGATGTTCGCGCCGGTGTCATCCTGGATCTGGTTGATCATCTTGCCCTTAGGCCCAATGACCTCGCCGATCTTGTCGATCGGGATCCGAATGGTGATGATCCGAGGGGCGTACTGGCTCAGCTCATCAGGAGCATCGATCGCCTCGCCCATCACGTCAAGGATGGCGTAGCGGGCTTCGCGGGCCTGCAACAGCGCGCTGGCCAGCACCTCGGCGGGAATCCCGTCGAGCTTGGTGTCCAACTGCAGAGCGGTGACGAAGTCCCGGGTGCCAGCGACCTTGAAGTCCATATCACCCAGGGCATCTTCGGCGCCCAGGATGTCGGTGAGGGCGACGTAGCGGGTCTCGCCGTCGATCTCTTCGCTCATCAGGCCCATCGCGATGCCAGCCACGGCCGCCTTCAATGGCACGCCCGCGTTCAGCAGCGACAAAGTGGAGGCGCAAACCGAACCCATCGAGGTGGAACCGTTGGAGCCCAGGGCTTCGGAGACCTGCCGGATGGCGTAGGGGAACTCGTCCCGCTTCGGCAGCACCGGCACCAAGGCGCGCTCAGCCAGCGCGCCGTGGCCGATTTCGCGGCGCTTCGGCGAACCAACGCGACCGGTCTCACCGGTGGAGTAAGGCGGGAAGTTGTAGTTGTGCATGTAGCGCTTGGTGGTCTCCGGCGCGAGCGTGTCGAGCTTCTGCTCCATGTCGAGCATGTTGAGCGTGGACACCCCCAGGATCTGGGTCTCGCCACGCTGGAACAGCGCCGAACCGTGCACCCGCGGGAGCACGCCGACCTCGGCAGAAAGGGTGCGGATATCGCGCACCCCACGGCCGTCGATCCGGACCTGCTCGGTGAGGGTGCGCTGCCGGACGATCTTCTTGGTCAGTGCCCGGAAGGCACCGGAGATCTCCTTGACCCGCTCGGGGAACCGGTCATCCAGTTCAGCGTGCAGGGCATCTTTCAGCTCTTCAGTAGCAGTTTCGCGCTCCTGCTTGCCGGAAATGCTCATCACGGCCACCAACCGGTCCGTGCCGACCTCGGCCACCACGTCGTAGACGTCAGGCTGGTAATCGAGGAACACCGGGAACTGGGTCACCGGCTTGGGCAGCATTGCGGCCAACTCGGCCTGCGCGTCGCAAAGGGCCTTGATGAACGGCTTTGACGCCTCGATGCCCTGAGCGACAACCTCTTCGGTCGGGGCGGTCTTGCCCGAGCGAACCAGATCCCAGGTGAACTCAGTGGATTCGGCCTCGACCATCATGATCGCGACATCGCCATCGGGTAGCACCCGGCCGGCAATGGCCATCTCGAAAGTCGCCGATGCGCTCTGTTCAACGGTCGGGAAGCCGACCCACTGGTCACCGATCAGGGCGACGCGGACGCCGCCGACCGGGCCGGAGAACGGCAGGCCAGCCAGCGTGGTGGAGGCGGAGCCAGCGTTGATCGCCAGCACGTCGTAGCGGACGTTCGGGTTCAGGGCCATCACGGTGATGACTACCTGCACCTCGTTGCGCAGGCCCTTGACGAAGCAGGGACGCAGCGGACGGTCGGTCAGCCGGCAGGCCAGGATGGCGCCCTCAGAGGGACGACCCTCCCGACGGAAGAAAGAGCCGGGGATGCGGCCAGCGGCGTACATGCGCTCTTCCACGTCCACGGTGAGCGGGAAGAAGTCGATGGCATCGCGCGGGGTCTTCTGCGCGGTGGTGGCCGACAGCAGCATGGTGTCGCCGTCGAGGTAGACCGCGGCGCTGCCGCTGGCCTGGCGAGCGAGCAGACCGGATTCGAAGCGAACGACGTGCTTGCCCAGGGGGCCGTTGTCAATCACGGCCTCAGTGAAACGAAGGTCAGGACCTTCCATTTGGATTCCTTTCGGTTCGCCCCAGGCCGGACCCGCCCGGTCTTCGATCGAGGCTCGCGGGAGGCGTTCACTGCTGCCCGAAAGTCACTACCGAGGACCAAACCAGACACTGCCTGGGGCTGTTTTTTGTTGTGAAGCACGACTAGCCGGCGACGGGTTACCCGTCACCGGCTAGTCATGAAGCGTTGGTCACCGACGCAAGCCGAGGCGTGCGATCAGCGAGCGGTAATGCTCAACATCGTTCTTGGCGACGTAGTTGAGCAGGCGGCGACGCTGGCCGACCATCAGCATCAGGCCACGGCGGCTATGGTGGTCGCCCTTGTGGACCTTCAAGTGCTCGGTCAGATGCGAGATCCGCTTGGTGAGCAGCGCGATTTGAACATCCGGCGAACCGGTATCGCCCGGGGTAGTGGCGTAGTCTTCAATGATCTTCTTCTTGGTGTCAGCGTCCATCGACTCGCTGCTCCTTTCGGTTTCCCGTTGCGCGGCGCTTCCCTGCCAAATGGCACGATCTTTGGATTAACAAAATCGCTGGGGAGCTCTTAGGCGTCCGCGGCCGTCATGACGGCGTTGCGAGTCTACCGGCTGGGATCGGTCCCCGCGAATCGGACTCGCGCCCAAATGCCGAACCCTCAGCTGGCTCGGCCACCAACCAAGGGCCTATACCACTACGCTACGGCGAGCAGACCCGGCAGGTCCGGCTCCACTGGAAGGACTTTCAAACACATGCAGATCGGGATTCCTCTGGAAACTCTCAAGGGGGAGACGCGAGTAGCGGCCACCCCCAAGACAGTGGCCCAACTGATCAAACTCGGACACAGCGTCATCGTCGAAGCAGGCGCTGGGG
The DNA here is from genome assembly GCA_013791955.1 of Propionicimonas sp. GTDB lineage: Bacteria > Actinomycetota > Actinomycetes > Propionibacteriales > Propionibacteriaceae > Propionicimonas. The sequence goes on along the minus strand of VMSW01000007.1, from coordinate 734,637 downwards.
CCAAATCCTCCTACCCCGACGCCGAATTCGAGGCAGCCGGCGCCGTCATCGGCGATCGAGCCCAGTCATGGGCAGCCCCGGTCGTCGCCAAAATCAACCCGCCCAACGCCAGGGAGATCAATCAACTGGCCAAGGGCACCACGCTGATCTCGCTGATCGCACCTGGCCGTAGCCCGGAACTGGTCGAGAAGCTCACCAAGCGTGGCCTCACGGTGATGGCGATGGATGCGGTCCCCCGAATTTCGCGAGCTCAGGCGCTGGACGTCTTGAGTTCGATGGCCAACATCGCTGGCTACCGCGCTGTGATTGAAGCTGCCAACGAGTTCGGCTCCTTCTTCACCGGTCAGGTGACTGCGGCAGGCAAGGTTCCGCCAGCCAAGGTCTTCGTCTCTGGTGCTGGGGTGGCTGGCCTGGCTGCTGTTGGGACGGCGAAGTCGCTGGGCGCGATCGTTCGCGCGACCGATCTGCGGGCCGAAGTGGCCGAGCAGGTCCAGTCAATGGGTGGCGAGTTCGTGGCCGTTCAGGCTGAGCAGCAGAAGTCGTCGGATGGCTACGCCAAGGAGGCCAGTGACGCCTACAAGGAGGCTGCTGCTCAGCTGTATGCCGACCAGTGCAAGGACGTCGACATCATCATCACTACCGCGTTGATCCCCGGGAAGCCTGCTCCCCGCCTGATCACCGCCGAGATGGTGGCGACCATGAAGCCAGGCTCGGTAATCGTCGATATGGCCGCCTCCAACGGTGGCAACGTCGAGGGCTCGGTGGCCGACAAGATGGTGGTGACCGAGAACGGCGTGAAGATCATCGGTTACACCGATCTGCCCGGCCGCCTGCCAACCCAGGCTTCCCAGCTGTACGGCACCAACGTGGTCAACCTGTTCAAGCTGCTCACCCCCAACAAGGACGGCGAAGTCAACCTCGACTTCGACGATGTGGTGATCCGCGGGATGACGGTCTGCAAGGACGGCGACCTGATGTGGCCACCGCCACCAGTACAGGTCTCAGCCGCAGCACCAGCCGCAGCAGTCGCGGTCGTGCCGGTCGAAGAGCCGGCAGTCAAGGCGGCCCGCGAGGCTGCCGAGGCCAAGGCCAAGGGTCGTCGCCAGCTATTGACGTCGGTGATCGCCGCCATCCTGGTGATCCTGGCGGTGACGTTCTCCCCGGCGAGCTTCGTCGGCGCGTTCACCGTGTTCGCGCTGGCCGTGATTGTCGGCTTCTACGTGATTAGCGGGGTTGCACACTCCCTACACACTCCGTTGATGGCTCAAACCAACGCCATCTCCGGCATCATCCTGGTCGGCGCCGTGCTTCAGCTCGGCTCGACCGATCTAGCAGTGCTGATCATGTCGTTCATCGCAGCGGCCATCGCCAGCATCAACATCTTCGGCGGCTTCCTGGTGTCCTACCGGATGCTCAGCATGTTCAAGAAAGGGGCATGAACATGCTGACGCAGTTCATTGACGGTATGTACATCGTTGCCGGGGTGCTGTTCATCCTCTCCCTGGCTGGTTTGTCCAAGCAGACCACCTCCCGGGTCGGCAACATCGCTGGCATGGTCGGCATGGTCTTGGCCCTGGCCGCAGTTATCGCGGCCTCGGTGACCACCTCCTGGGTGGCCAACCAAGCAGGCAGCCCAACTCGCCTGCCCTGGATGATCACCTTGGGCCTGATCCTGGCCGTGCTGGTGATCGGTGCGGCGATCGGCACCCCGATCGCCCGCAAGGTCGAGATGACCCAGATGCCTGAACTGATCGCCATCTTCCACTCATTTGTGGGTATGGCTGCGGTGCTGGTCGGCTTCAACTCCTTTGCCGTCCCCGGTGAAGGCGCTGGTGGCACGGTGCATCTGGTCGAGGTCGCCCTCGGCGTCCTCATCGGCGCCTACACCTTCACCGGTTCCGTGGTGGCCTATCTGAAGCTCTCGGCCAAGATGAGTTCCGCGCCGCTGACGCTGCCCGGACGTAACCTGCTCAACCTGGCTGGGTTTGCGATCTTCGTCGCCCTGATGGTCAGCTTCACCATGTTCGGCACCGGTGAGCATCACGCACCGACCATGCTCGGCTGGGGTCTGATCATCGGAATTGCGGCAATCGGCTTCCTGCTCGGCTACCACATGGTGGCCGCTATCGGTGGCGGCGATATGCCGGTCGTGGTGTCGATGCTCAACTCCTACTCCGGTTGGGCCGCGGCCGCAGCCGGGTTCATGTTGAACAACAACCTGCTCATCATCACCGGCTCGCTGGTTGGCTCCTCCGGTGCGATTCTGAGCTACATCATGTGCCGGGCGATGAACCGCTCCTTCATCTCGGTCATCCTCGGTGGCTTCGGGGTGGACGGCGGCACGGTGGCAGCTAGCTCCGACGAGCAGGGCGAGCACCGAGAGATCGATGCTGCTGGTGCGGCGGACATGCTGCTCAACGCCAAGTCCGTGGTCATCACCCCCGGTTACGGCATGGCGGTGGCCAAGGCGCAGTATCCGGTAGCCGAAATCACCTCCCAGCTGCGAGCCAAGGGCATCAACGTCCGGTTCGGCGTCCACCCGGTTGCCGGACGGCTACCTGGTCACATGAACGTGCTGCTGGCCGAGGCGAACGTCCCCTACGACATCGTGCTGGAAATGGACGAGATCAACGAGGACTTCCCCGAGACCGACGTGGTGCTGGTGATCGGTGCCAACGACACCGTGAACCCGGCCGCCCTCGACGACCCCGGTTCCCCGATCGCCGGCATGCCGGTGCTTGAGGTCTGGAAAGCCGAGAACGTCATCGTGTTCAAGCGGTCGATGGCCACCGGCTACGCCGGGGTGCAGAACCCGCTGTTCTTCAAGGAGAACACCCAGATGCTGTTTGGCGACGCCAAGCAGCGGGTGGAAGACATCCTGAAGGCGCTGGACTGACAGCTGACTGAGCACCAAACGCGAAGGGCCCCCACCGGTAGACGGTGGGGGCCCTTCGCGTTGCTGACTCTTAGTCGAGGCCGAGAATGGTGCGGCACTGGCGCACGTCGTCCTGCATCTGGGTAATCAGTTCGCTGATGTCGGTGAAGCGAATCTGGCCGCGGATTCGCGCGGTGAACTCCACCGAGATTGGGGCACCGTAAAGTTCCAGATCGTCCCGGTCGAGCACATAGGACTCCACCCGTCGCGAGATGCCATCGAAGGTGGGGTTGGTGCCAACTGAGATTGCGGCCGGCCAGCGTTCGGCCTTCCTGCCGGGCACCAGCGCCTCACCGTGGGCATCAAGGCCGTCTCGGCGAGTGACCCACCCGGCATAGACCCCATCGATGGGGGAAGCAAGCAGTTCGGGCACTGGCAGATTGGCGGTTGGGAAACCAAGCTCGCGGCCACGCTGGTCGCCATGGGCCACCACTCCACGGAAGCAGAACGGCCGACCAAGATGTTCGGCGGCGTGCACCACATTGCCGACGGCCAGGGCCTCGCGAATCGTCGTGGAGCAGGTTTCTTCGTCACCAAAGCGAACCAACGGCAGGCCCTCCACTTCGAAGCGGCCAGCCGACAGCTCGGTCAAGGTCTCCAACGAGCCGGCGGCCAAATGACCGAAGCGGAAGTTCTCCCCTACCACCACCAGGGTTGGATCCAGGGGAACCAAAATCTCATCGACGAACTTCGCTGGCGGCCAGGACGCGAACTCTTCGGTGAAGTCGATTACCCGTACCCGATCGGCACCGGCTTCAGTGAGGTATTCGATGCGCGCCTCAAGACTGGTCAACAGCAACGGGGCTGAGGCTGGCCGCAGCACCGAGACCGGGTGTGGCCAGAAGGTGACCACCACCAGCGGCAACTCGGGATGCTGGCGCTTTGCTTCGGCGAGCACTTCGCGGTGGCCGGGGTGGACGCCGTCGAAGTTGCCGATGACGACTACTGAAGAACCCACGAACGCCTTCCCTGACCTACCTTGGTGCACCGGTTATCCACCATACCTTCCTCATCCCGTTCGGATTGGTCAGCCCGCCAGCACCGCAATCGGTGCCGCCCGCAGCTCCGGGTCGGGGCGGTAAAGGGCCAACAACTCACCATCAAAGACCAGTGCCGTCACATCGGCTGGCAGGCTCAGGTCGAGGGGCCGCCCGAAACCGATCTCCACTGCTTGGGCTGCGCTCACTTCCACCACCGGGAATGCCCGGCGGGCGACCTCGCCCAGACCGATGAGCGGCGGCGCTTCTTCGCCTGCCAGGCCCTGCTCGTCCAGGCTCGCCATGCTCAACTCGAATCCGCCGATGCGGGTGCGCCGTAGGGCCGTCAGATGACCTCCGGTGCCTAGCTGGGCACCCAGGTCACGAGCCAGGGCCCGGATGTAGGTGCCCGAAGAGCAGTCAACAATCACGTCCAGGTCGAGCACCGGGGTTCCGACCGGCTCGCCGATTGTTTCGCCGGGACGAACCGCGAGCACCTCATAGCGGGAAACGGTGACCTGCCGAGCTGCCAACTCCACCTGCTCGCCAGCCCGGACCCGGGCGTAGGCGCGCTTGCCGTCGACCTTGATCGCCGAAACCGCCGAGGGCACCTGGCTGATCTGGCCACGGAATCCGCCCACGGCGGCACGCACGTCGGCCTCGCTCACCCCGGACGCTCCCCTGGCCGCCACGACATCACCTTCGGCATCATCAGTGATGGTGTCGACGCCCAGCCGAATGGTGGCGGTGTAGGTCTTATCGTGTCCGGCCAGGTGGCCCAGCAGTCTGGTGGCTCGATTCACACCCACCAGCAGTACGCCGGTGGCCATCGGGTCCAAGGTGCCGGCATGCCCGACCTTCCGGGTGCCATAGAGGCGCCGGCAGCGGCCCACGACCTGATGCGATGTCCAGCCTTGCGGCTTGTCTACCACCACCAGGCCAGAGACCATTGGGGCCTCAGTCATCGACAACGTCTGCTTCACCAGGCTTGCGGTAGGGGTCAGGCTCCCCGGCGTAGCTGGCACCCGCAGCCTGGGCCGCCACGGCGGCGTCCAGCGCTTTGGCGCGGGCGATCACGTCCTCCAGGTGGGCGGCATCTTCCTCGACCGCATCCAGGACGAATTCCAGGGTCGGGGTGAACTTCAGACCCAGGTGCTTGCCGACCGCCGAACGCAGCACGCCGGTGGCCGATTTCAACGCCACCGCCGAATCCGCCCGGGCGTCGGCATCACCGAGGACCGTGTAGAACACGGTGGCATCGTGACCGTCGCCGGTCATGCGCACGTCAGTGACGGTCACGAAGCCGAGACGGGGGTCCTTGATTCGACGCTGCAGCATCTCGGCGACCACGAACTTGATCTGCTCTGACACCTTGGCGAACCGTGGCTTGGACATGCCTACTCCTTTTTGAAACGTCCGCCCGGCCCCTCAACCGAAGGACCGGGCGGACGATACTGCTTGTGCTGAGCCGGTCGAGATGCTCAGTCGCGCGGCTTCTCCACCATCTCGAAGGTCTCGATGATGTCGCCAATCTTGACGTCAGAGAAGTGCGACAAGGTGGTGCCACACTCAAAGCCCTCGCGCACCTCAGTAGCGTCGTCCTTCTCCCGTCGCAGCGAGGCGATGGAGGTCTCTGCAACCACCACTCCGTCACGAATGAGTCGGGCCTTGGCATTGCGGCGCAGGATGCCGTTGAGCACCATGCAGCCGGAAATGATGCCGAACTTCGAAGAGCGGAAGATCTCGCGGATCTCGGCCTGGCCGAGCACCTTCTCCTCGTAAATCGGCTTCAGCAGACCCTTCAACGCAGCCTCGACCTCATCGATCGCGGCGTAGATCACCGAGTAGTAGCGGACGTCGACACCCTCGGCATCGGCCAGCTGGGTGGCCTTGCCCTGGGCCCGGACGTTGAAGCCGATGATGACTGCATCGGAGGCCGCAGCCAAGGTGACGTTGGTCTCGGTGATCGCACCGACACCGCGGTCGATGACTCGCAAGGAGACTTCCTCGCCCACATCGATCTGCAGAAGCGCATCTTCCAGAGCCTCGACCGCACCGGCCGAATCGCCCTTGAGGATGAGGTGCAGTTCTTGGGCCTCGCCCTTGGCCAGCTGCTCGAACAGCTGATCCAGCGTCTTGCGCCGGGTCGTCTTGGCCAACATGGCGGCCCGCTGCCGGGCTTCCCGCTTCTCGGCAATCTGGCGCGCCATCCGGTCGTCATCGACGACCAGGAAGTTGTCGCCAGCACCGGGAACCGAAGTAAGGCCCAATACCTGGACCGGCATGGACGGCGGTGCGAAGTCGACGGTGTCGCCCTGATCGTTGATCAGTGCTCGCACCCGACCGTAGGCCGAACCGGCCACGATCGAATCGCCGGTACGCAGCGTGCCGCGGTGCACCAGGACGGTAGCCACCGGGCCGCGACCCTTGTCGAGGTGTCCCTCGATGGCCACACCCTGAGCTGGCATTTCCGGGTTGGCGCGCAGATCCAAGGAAGCGTCAGCAGTCAAGATGATCGCCTCCTCCAACTCGGCCAAGCCGGTACGCGAGGTTGCCGAAACTTCGACGAACATGGTGTCGCCGCCGTATTCCTCCGGCACCAGACCGAACTCGGTTAGCTGGCCGCGGACCTTGACCGGGTCGGCAGCTTCCTTGTCCATCTTGTTGATCGCTACCACGATCGGCACATCGGCCGCCTTGGCGTGGTTGAGCGCCTCGATGGTCTGCGGCATCACACCGTCATCAGCAGCAACAACGAGCACTGCAATGTCGGTGGACTTCGCCCCACGGGCACGCATGGCGGTGAACGCCTCGTGACCGGGGGTGTCGATGAAGGTGATCTTGCGCAGGTTGCCGTCAACCTCGGTGGCGATCTGATACGCGCCGATGGCCTGGGTGATGCCGCCGTGCTCACCAGCTACCACGTTGGTGTTGCGCAACGCGTCCAACAGCTTGGTCTTACCGTGATCGACGTGACCCATGACGGTGACCACCGGCGGACGAGCCTCCAGATCCTCCTCATCGCCAAGGTCCTCACCAAACTCGATGTCGAAGCTCTCCAGCAGTTCGCGGTCCTCATCCTCTGGGGAGACGACCTCGATCTTGTAGTTGAGTTCGGCACCCAGCACCTCGAGGGTGTCATCGGAGACGGACTGGGTGGCGTTGACCATTTCGCCCAGGTGGAACAGCACCTGCACCAGCGAGGCTGCATCGACGCCAATCTTCTCGGCCAGGTCAGTCAGCGAGGAACCACGACTAAGCCGGACGATCTGTCCGTCGCCCTGACGGACGCGCACACCGCCAATGGAGGGGGCCTCCATCTGGTCGAATTCCTGCCTGCGCTGTTTCTTCGACTTGCGGCCGCGCTTGGGCTGACCACCGGGACGCCCGAAAGCGCCCTGGGTGCCCGAGCCGCCGCGACCACCGCGGCCACGACCGCCACCGCCACCGGGCGGGCCACCGCCACCGGGCGGGCCGCCGACGCCACCACGACCAGGAGCCCCACCGGGACGGCCACGGCCAGCGCCACCGGGGGCGCCACCGGGGCGTCCACCTTGACCGGCGCGGGTCGGGCCACCAAGCCCGGTTCCAGCGGTCTTGGGCATCATCGCCGGGTTGGGCCTTGGCATTCCCGGAGCACTGCTGCCACCGGGGCGCGGCGGGCGATCCGGCCGCTGACCGGCTGGCCGATCAGTGAAGGGACGATCCGGCCTTGGTGCGGCACCCTCGGGGCGGGGGCGCTGCACGCCCATGCCCTGACGGGGAGCAAAAGGATTGTTGCCGGGACGCGGAGCTCCGGGGCGGCGAGAATTCCCGCCCGGCAGACCGCCGGTGCCACCGGGGCGCGGCATGGGGCGAGGGCGCGGCACCGCAGAGGGATCGCCCGGTCGCGATTCAACAGGCCGAGAGTCAACAGCGGCGGAATCGGCCGCCCGGGACTCGGCCGGACGTGCCTCAGCAGGACGGGACTCAGCCGCGCGCGCCTCAGCAGGACGGGCCTCAGCCGGACGTGACCCAGCAGGACGCGGCGCCGCAGCGGGACGTCGTTCGGCTGGCCGAGCCTCAGCAGCCCGCGGGGCCGCAGCCGGACGTGGGCCCGGGGCCGGAGCCGCTTCGGCCTTGGCCGGCGCGCTGGTTTCAGATTTGGGTGCTTCGGGTTTTACTGGCTCCGCCGGAGCTGGCGCGGCGGGGGCGGCTGCGGGGGCCGGCTTCGCGGCTGCTGGCTTGGCCGGTGCCGGCTTGTCGGCAGGCTTCCCCTGCTGCCCAGCGGCTGACTTCTCCCGGAGCTTACGTACCACCGGTGCTTCGATGGTTGAAGATGCAGATCGAACGAACTCCCCCAAATCATTGAGGGTCTGCAAAAGTTCCTTGCTTTCGAGTCCGAGCTCTTTTGCGAGCTCGTAGACGCGGACCTTGGCCACTACTCTCCTTCAGGCCCGCGCAGGCGCGTCGGACCACTAGTTCGGGTTAATGCTCATTTCGAGGTACTCATCGAGTGGTCATGAGCGTGAGCCCACTTTCTGGTTGTGCTCGCCACGGATCAGCGAACGCGCAGCGCGCAGTCTATCGCGCTGGAGGCCCATCCGCTCAATCGCTCGGGGCGAGCCCGCAGGCAAAATGGGCCGCGGCGCGCCTCCGAACACCCCAACCAGCCCGGCAAAGTTCACTAAACAGTCAGTTCGGCCAGCACCAGCGCCACTTGTTCAGGGTCGACTCCAACCTTCAATGCCCGGCCCACCGCCCGGCGCTGCAGTGCTACCGCGGCACAGGATGGATGCAGATAGCAGCCCCGGCCGGGCAGGCGCGCAGCGACATCCACCAGCACCGCACCTTCGGCAGCACTCCACACCAGCCGGAGGAGGCCGGACTTGTCGCCACGCTGTCGACAGCCGATGCAGGTGCGTTGGGGTTCCACGAGTTGGGAGTCTAAGCCACTCCAAGCGGCTCCAACCATCCACAGGTGGCACCCAGGTTGGGCTGGGCTTTGGCACAGCCCAACAGAGTTGTCTGGGCCTGGATCTACCACGAGGAGCTAAATGAACAGCAAGCAGCGCATCGGGCTGGCCGTCGGCGGCGGCATCATCGCGGTCGCGGCCGCGGTCGGCGTGGGGGCTGCCGCGGCCAACCTTGCCGGCGGCAGCACCCCGGACGTCCCCGGCTACGGACAACGGCCTGACGGCCAAGATGGCAGCCGCAGCGGCGGCCAACAGCTTGATACCACCGCGATGGCGAAGGCCATGGCGGCGAAGCTGGGGGTGGACGAGGCCAAGATGAAGACCGCGCTCGACAATGCGATGCAGGCCAGTCGGCCGTCCGGCCAGGCCTCAGGCCAGCCAACCGGGGCGCCTGGCGGCGGCAGCGGGGGCGCCGCGCCCAGCGGTGCTCCCAGCGGTGCGCCAACCTCGGGTGGCCAGGATGATTCCCGGCGCACCGAGATGCTCACCACTGTGGCTACCTCCATAGCCACCGAACTGAATCTCGATCAGGCCAAGGTGCTGGCCGCCCTCCAAGAGGTGTGGCAGAGCAACGGACCTCGCGGCGGACAGCCAAGCGCTCAACCCAGCGGTCAGCCGAGTTGAGTCGCCGGCGTTAGCGCGGCCTACTCAGCCGCGGTATCAGGACGGATGTCGATCCGCCAACCCGTCAGCCGAGCAGCGAGCCTGGCGTTCTGGCCTTCCCGGCCGATCGCCAGGCTCAGCTGGTAGTCGGGCACGATCACCCGGGCAGACCTAGCTGCGGCATCGACGACCGTCACCGAAGAGACCTTGGCCGGGCTGAGCGCCTGGGCGACGAACACCTCCGGCTCATCGGAATAGTCGATAATGTCGATCTTTTCTTCATTGAGTTCGTGCATGATTGCCCGCACCCGCTGCCCCATCGGGCCGATACAAGCACCCTTTGCTGACACGTCCGCGTTGTGGCTCACTACCGCGATCTTGGTGCGATGACCGGCCTCGCGAGCCAGCGCCTTGATCTCGACCACACCGTGTTCGATCTCGGGCACTTCAAGGGCGAATAGCTTGGCCACCAGGTTGGGGTGGGTACGCGACACCACCACCTGCGGTCCGCGCAGCTCGCGGCGAACACTCACCACGAACACCCGCAGCCGCTTGCCGTGGCTGTAGTCCTCGCCGGGCACCTGTTCGGCAGCCGGCATGATGGCCTCGATGGAGCCCAGGTCGACCCGCACCACTCGCGGATCGCGATCCTGCTGAACCACACCCACCAGGATGTCGCCCTCGGAGCCAGCAAAATGGCCGAACTTCTGCTCGTCCTCGGCTTCGCGAAGCCGCTGGGTGATCACCTGGCGCGCGGTGGCCGCAGCCACTCGGCCAAAACCCTCGGGAGTGTGATCAAACTCACCGATGGGGTTGCCGTCCTCATCAAGTTCGGGGGCGAAGACACTCACCTTGCCACTGCGCCGGTCAATCTCAACCCGCGCACCTTCAACCGCACCGGGGGTCTTGGCGTAAGCGTTCAGCAGAGCTTCGGTCAAGGCGTTCAGCAGCACGTCCATGCTGATTTCCTTGTCGCGTTCTAGCGCTTTCAGGGCGCTCAGGTCGACATCCACCTCAGACCTCCTCTTCCTCATCGTCAGACTTGTTGATGGAGCGATTCATCTCCACCTGCACTTGAGCGGTTGTGATCGCCGCCAGCGCGATTTCTTGCACAACTCCGGCCACTTCGAGCTCCAGGACCTCGTCACTGACGCCAGCGATTCGTCCGGTCACCGGCTCATCGGCGGTGGTGATGGCCACCAGCCGACCGCGGTTGCGGCGGAAGTGCTTGGCTTCGGTCAAGGGACGCCCGACCCCGCGCGAGGAAACCTCAAGGGTGTAGGGGCGACCCTTGGTGACATCAGCATCATCGAGGGCCACCGAGATGCTGCGAGTGGCCTGAGCGATCTGGTCCATCGAGGGGCCAACACCCGCCGGACCGTCCCCGTCGAGGAAGATGCGCACCACGGATCGCTTGCCTGCCGCAGTGATTTCCAGCCGGTCAATCTCAAGGTCATGGGCAGCTACCACGGGGGTTAGGAGCTTGCCAATTGCCGTGGAATCCATGCCCTACCTCGATCCGATTGTGTACTGCGATTGTCGAGCCGCCCCGACTCGGGCGAACTGTATTCAGGCCATCTTAGGTGGTTGGGGGACGGGCTCAGCCCTTCACCAGCGCGATCAACTGCGCAACCACCTCAGTCACGGGCACCTCGGCGCGCTCGCCGGTGGCCCGATCGCGAACCTCAACCAAGCCGTCGGCCAGGCTACGACCGACCACCACTGAGGTAGGCATGCCCATCACTTCGGCGTCGGTGAACTTCACTCCTGGGCTGGCCTTGCGATCATCCAGCAGGACGCGGACGCCAGCAACGTCCAACTCGGCGGCCAGCCGCTCGGCGGTGGCGGTGATCTCTTCGCCCTTGCCAGCAGCCAAAATCTGCACATCGAATGGCGCCAGCTCCCGCGGCCAGCACAGGCCTCGATCATCACAGGTTGCCTCGGCAACTGCGGCGACCGCTCGCGACACGCCCACGCCGTAGGAGCCCATGGTGACGGTAACCAGCTTGCCGTTCTCGTCCAGCACCTTCAGCCCGAGGGCTTCGGCGTATTTGCGGCCGAGTTGGAAGATATGACCCATTTCGATGCCGCGGGCCAGACTCAACGGACCAGAACCGTCCGGTGCCGGGTCACCGGCACGCACTTCGGCCACGTCGATCACGCCGTCGGAAGTGAAGTCACGGCCAGCCACCACATCGGTCATATGGGTATCGACCAGGTTGGAGCCGGTGATCCAGGCGGTGCCGGCGACCACCCGCGGGTCGGTGAGGTAGCGCAGCTTGAGCGGGCCTTCGACCCCCAGATGCTGCTCGACTACCCCGTCGACCACCTTGATCGGGCCGATGTAGCCCTTCACCAGGCCGGGGTTGGCCTGGAAATCCTCATCGGTCACCGGGGCGGCTTCGGCTGGCGCGACGGCGGCTTCGAGTCGCTTCAAGTCGACATCGCGATCACCAGGTAGGCCGACCACCAGCAACTCAGTGCGCGAATCGGGATAGGTCAGCTTGAACACCACGTTCTTCAACGTGTCGGCTGCCGTCCAGGCCCGATCAGCGCGCGGGAACTTGGCGTTGGCTACGTCAACCAGTTCGACGATTGTGCCCGTGTTGGGCGTATCGACAGTGTGGGCCGCACCGATACCGGACGCGTCCTGCTCGGCGGGCGGCGGCACTGTGACCGCTTCCACATTGGCTGCGTAGCCGCCCGGGGATCGGACGAAGGTGTCTTCACCGGTCGGCGAGACGGCCAGGAACTCCTCGCTGGCCGAACCACCCATCGCCCCCGAGGTGGCCTTGACTATCACGTACTCGAACCCAAGGCGGTCGAAGATGCGGACGTAGGCCTGGCGGTGCGCCTCATAGGAGGCGGCCAGCCCGGCGTCGTCAACATCGAAGGAGTAGGAGTCCTTCATCACGAACTCACGCCCCCGCAGCAGGCCAGCGCGCGGCCGCGCCTCATCGCGGTATTTGGTCTGAATCTGGTACAGCGATAGCGGCAGATCCTTGTAGGAGGAGTAGAGATCCTTCACCAGCAGGGTGAACATCTCCTCATGCGTGGGCCCGAGCAGGTAGTCGGTGCCCTTGCGGTCCTTGAGGCGGAAGAGGTTCGCCCCGTATTCGGTCCACCGATTGGTGGCCTCGTAGGGTTCGCGCGGCAACAGCGCGGGGAACCGCACCTCTTGCGCGCCGATGGCGTCCATCTCTTCGCGGACGACCTGCTCAACTCCACCTAGCACCTTCAGCCCTAGCGGCAGCCAGGTGTAGATGCCCGGCGCGGCGCGGCGAATGTAGCCCGCGCGCACCAACCAGCGATGGCTGGGGACTTCGGCGTCGGCCGGATCCTCGCGGAGCGTGCGGAAGAACAGCTGAGAAAGTCGGGTAATCACCGGGTGATCTTATCGGCCCAAACCCATGGCGGCTGAGCCTGCCGGAGCCCAGCCCCTTCGACAGGCTCAGGGAACTGACCTACCGCTCAGGGAACTGGCACCGGAAGGCGGCTGAGCCAAGGTCCAAGACGGCTGAGCCTGCCGAAGCCCCCGGCTGGCAAAATGACTGGCGTGAGCCAAAGTGACATTCCCCCAAGCGCGCAAAAGGTGGTCGACTTCCTAGCTGCGGCCGGCCACCCCCACGAGGTGGTGATGCTGCCGGTAACCGGACGCACCGCTGCCGATGCCGCTGCCGCCCTGGGAGTGGAGCTGGGCCAGATCGCCAAGAGCATCGTCTTTCGCCGCAAATCCGACGACGCTGCGGTGCTGGTGGTGACATCCGGGGATCTGCGGGTGGATGAGAAGAAGGTGGCCACCCTGGTCGGCAAACTCGGTCGTGCCGATGCCGACTTCGTGAAGGCCGCCACCGGCTTCTCGATCGGCGGGGTCTCCCCCATCGCCCACAGCAAAGCCCCGGTGATGCTGATTGATCGCGAACTGTTCCGCTACACCCAAATTTGGGCCGCTGCCGGCCACCCGTACACCGTGTTTCCGCTCAGCCCTGATGAACTAGTCGAACTCACCGGGGCTCCGGTGGCCGAAATCGCCTGAACGTCAATCCGCCTCGGTCTCGCCGAGTTCCGAATCGTCGATCGCGGTGGGGTTCAGCACGCGCTTGAGGAAGATCTGCGTGCGCTTGTGGCTCGGCGCGGTGACCAACGTCGCAGAGGGGCCTTCTTCGACAATGACCCCGCCGTCCATGAAGATCGTGCGGTCGGACACGTCGCGCGCGAACAGCATCTCGTGAGTGACCACCAGCATCGTCATGCCCGCTTTGGCCAGGTCGCGCATGACCGCCAGCACATCGCCGACCAGTTCCGGATCGAGGGCCGCAGTCGGCTCGTCGAAGAGCATCACCTTGGGATCCATAGACAGCGCCCGGGCGATCGCCACTCGCTGCTGCTGCCCGCCGGACAGCTGCGCTGGGTAGTAATCCATTCGGTCCGAGAGCCCCACCATGGTGAGATTCTTCTTCGCGATCTCGATGGCTTCGGCCTTGGATCGCTTCAACACCTGCCGCTGAGCGATGGTGCAGTTGCCGATCGCGGTCATGTTGGGGAAGAGATTGAACGACTGGAACACCATTCCGACGTGGGTGCGCACCTGGTTGATCTCAACGTCGGGGTCGGTGACCTCGGCTCCCAAGAGTTGGATGGAACCCCGAGTCGGTGACTCCAGAGTGTTCACACACCGCAGCAACGTCGACTTACCCGATCCGGACGGGCCGATGATGCAGACCACCTCACCGGACCGGACGGTCAAGTCGATGCCTCGCAGCACCTCGTTGTCACCGAAGCTCTTGTGAAGCCCCCTGATTACGACCGGGGGCTGGGCGGATTCGACCGAGGGCACCAGGTAGCTCATCGCTTGGGATCCAACTTCTTCTCGAGCTTCCCGGCCATCCAGGTGAGGGGAAGCGTGACGACGAGGTAAGCGGCAGCAGCCACCATCAGCGGTGTTGCGTTGAAGTACTTCGACACGTCGTCACGGGCAAAAGTGGTGAGTTCCTTCTCGGTCACCATCAGACCGGCGATGAAGATCAGCGACGTGTCTTTCAGCAGCATCACGAACTCGTTGGTCAGCGGCGGGATGACGATCCGGAACCCCTGAGGCAGCACCACCCAGAACATGGTCTGCAGACTCGACATCCCCAACGAGCGGGCCGCTTCGGCCTGCCCCGGAGGGACCGCCTGGATGCCGGAGCGGATGATCTCAGCGGTATAGGCAGCGGTGACCATGATCAAACCAATGACACCGCCTACCACGCCACTCAACTGAGACGCGCCGGGGAAAGCGATGGGAATCATGAACGCGATAGCGAAGATCGTCAGGAGCATCGGGATGCCGCGGAAGAACTCGATGTAAGCGGTCGCGAACGCACCGAAGGGGCCCCTACCGATCTTCATCAGGGCCAATACGGTCCCGAAGATCGTGCCACCCACGAAGCCTGCGAAGGTGTAGATCAGGGTGTTCTTGAGCGCCACGGTAACGACCGTCGGCCACATCTTGGCGGCGATTTCGGGATTGAAGAACAACCGACCGATTTCCGGCCAGTTCACTGGCAGCGCCACGACGACCACGACAACCACGGCAAGGACGTAGGTCGCCCATCGCCCTAATCTGCGGCGAGTTGTCGGTCGTAGATGAATGAAGGCGGCCATAGCGTGGCGCTCCTATCGGGGGTTTCTGGTGCCGCAGTTGTCGCTGCGGCACCAGAAACCGCAAGGATCAGCTGAAGTACTTCTTGTACAGGGTGTCGTAGCTGCCGTCTGCCTTCATGGCCGTCAGCTGCGCGTTGACTGCTTCCACCAAGGCCGGGCTCTTCCCCTTGGCGAAACCGAAGCCGTACTGCTCGTCGGTCTTGTAAGTCTCGGCGATCTTGTAATTGGAATCAGCTTGCTGGTGGACCCAGTTGACCGGGTAATCCTGCAAGATGGCGTCGATCTTGCCTGCCTGGATCGCTGACCAGAGGAGTCCGTCGTTGTCGAAATCGATCAACTTGGCATCCTTCGGGGCGTTCGCGACCGCGTAATCCTTGCCGGTGGTACCGGCTTGGACTCCGACGTTCTTGCCCGCGAGCCCCGCGAGGTTGGTGATTCCCGAGGCGGACTTGACCAGCAGCGACTGCAGCGAGTCGTAGTAGGGATCGGAGAAGTCGATGTTCTTACGGCGTTCCTCGGAGATGCTGAGTGCAGAGGCAGCCACGTCGCACTGGCCCGCGGCCAACGCCGTACCCGACTTGATCGGGTCGAAGCCGATCGCCTTGACCTTCAGGGTCAGGCCGAGCTTCGTCGCCACGCTGTTCATGATCTCGATATCGAAGCCGGTGTACCCGCTCGGCGCGGCGGCGTCCTCCATCTCAAAGGGCGCGTAGGGCACGTCGGAGCACACAGTCAGGGCGCCGGGAGTGACCAGCTTGTAGTCGACGGCGGCAGCGCTGCTCGCGGGAGCAGACGGGGCGGCCGGGCCGGCGCAACCGGCGAAGGCCAGGGCGAGGGCGGCCACCGATGCCGCCACTGCAAAAGTCTTGGTAATGCGCATTACCACGCTTCTTTCTCGTCAGAGTCGATTGTGACTTCCCGGGGGCGAGTAACGGCGCTGACCTTAGCCACCCCATGTGAAGGTGGCGTAACAGTACCCCCCGTCCACTTGCCCGACGCCAGAGTGTCGCCATTGCGGACGAAGCTGCACTAAACCGCCTTGCGCGACCGCATCGTGACGCTCACCCAGCGCACCAAAAGGCCGGCTGCTAACGCCCAGAAGGCGGCACCGATACCGAACACGCTCACTCCCGAAGCAGCCACCAGGAAGGTCACCACGGCAGCCTCGCGACCCTCCGCCTCACTGATCGCACCCAGCAACGACGAACCCAAAGTGCCCAGTAGCGCCACCCCGGCGGCGGCCTGCAGCAGGCCGGGCGGGCCGGTGAACACCAGTGCGGTGATGGTGGCGGTAATGCCGCCGAAGATCAGATAGCCGACGCCAGCGACGACGGCCGCGCGCCAACGTCCGGCCCGGTCTTCGCCAGCATCGGGCGAGGCGGCCAGGGCCGCACTGATCGCGGCGAAGTTGATCGCATGGCCACCGAAGGGTGCACCAAGGACGGTGCCCAGGCCGGTGACAGTCATCGCCGAGCGCCAGGGCGCCCGGTAGCCGAAGGTGCCCAGCACGGCGATGCCGGGAATGTTCTGGGAGGCCATCGTCACCACCCACAGCGGCAGCGAGATGCCGATCACCGCCGACAGCGAGACCTGCGGCATCACGAACTCCAGCGGGGTGCCGACCGCGGGCAGCGAACCCAAACCTGGCCCAAAGCCAACCGCGACCACCGCGATCACCAGCGCCAGGCCGACGGCGACCGCAGCGGCCCACTTCGGTTTCCAGGCGAGCATCACCAGCCAGGCCAGCAGCACCGGTCCGATCACCAGCGGATTGGTCGTCATGCCTTTGACCGGCACCAGACAGATCGGCACCAGCACCCCGGCCAGCATCGCTTGGGCGATCTGGGTGGGGATGGCCGAAACCAGTCGCCCGAGCCAGGGCACCAAGCCGGTGATCACCAGCAGCACGCCCACCACCGCGAAGGCGAAGGTTGCCGCTGGCCAGCCCCCCTCAGGCACTCCGGTGGCAGCCAACAGCGCGGCCCCTGGGGTCGACCAGGCGATGGTGATCGGCATCCGGTGGCGAACCGAGAGATAGATGGTCGCCAAACCCATGGTCAGACACAGCACCGCCAGCCCGGACGCGGCCTGGACGGGATTCGCCCCAACTCCCTGCAAACCAGTGAGCACCACCGCGAAAGCGCCGGTGTAGCCGACGACAGCGGTCACCACCCCGGCCACCACAGCCCTGCGCATGACAATCCTCCAGGCTCACTTATCGCCCAACCCAGGCGACGGGAGGCAGGCTAGCTTGAGCCAGCCACCTGCTCAGGCCAACCTCGCCAGCGTGGGCGCCAGGCTGCCGGCAGGTTCGATGACTACCTCGGCCAGCCCCAGCCAATCAGCCATTCGCCGCAGCTCAGCCACCAGCCGCGCCGCAGTCTCGGCTTCCGGGGCGCCGTCTTCCAGCCAGGAGGACTGCACTAACAGCCGGGACGTCGAACGATCGGCTTTCAGATCTACCCGGGCCGCGATTCGCTCGTCCATCACAAACAGATAGACGTAGTAGCCGTGCACCCGATCGGCCTTGGGGGTGTACAACCCGATCCGATAGTGGACGCCGAAGGTGCCCGCCAGCCGATCCCGATCGAAGACCAGCGAATCGAACGGGGCCACCAGGCCCTCCCCACTTACCTTTCGCGGTCGAGCGGCTGCAGCCCACAGGAAGGCCGGCTTGTCCCAGCCCCGCACCGAGACCGGCTCCACCTCGCCGCTGGCGACCAACTGATTCAGGGCCGCAGTGGTCGCCGCGCGATCGGTATAGAAATACTCGGCTAACCAGGCCGGGGTGAACACCCCCAATGCTGCCGCCGCCCGGCGAGCCAGGATCAACCTGGACTCCTCCTCGGTGGGGGTGGGCGCATTGAATACTGCCGCTGGCAGGACCCTGGCGGGCAGGTCGTAGCGGCGCTCGAACTGGGTATTTCGTCCGGCACTGGTCAGCTCGCCGATCACGAACAGCCATTCCAGCGTGGTCTTGACCTCTGACCAGTTCCACCAACTCCCGGGGCTGCGCACCTGGTCGTGCTCCACCTCACGTGCGGTCAGCGGGCCGCGCTCGGCCACCTGGGCGTAGACCTTGTCGACCAGTTCCGGTTTGGTCTCCAATAGTCGGCCCATCTCACTCCAGGGCTTGGCACGGCTGGCCTGAGCCCGAAACCGGAGCGCTGGCTCGAGATTCACATCGATCAGACAGGCCGCGTGGCCCCAATACTCATAGCCGCGGCGCGGCGCGGCATTGCCGGCCCGGTCGAGCAGGGCCCGGTCGTAGGCACCGAGCCGAGCATAGAGCGGCTGGTAGTGAGCCCGGACGCACACATTCACCGAATCGATCTGGAACTGCCCCAGGCGACTCAACACCGAGCTCAGGCCGCGCATCGTTACCGCAGCATCACGGTTCTTACCGAAGCCCTGCGCTGCCAGAGCAATCCGCCGGGCCTGGGCCGTGGTCAAGGTCACACTCACGCCAGGCAGCCTAACCAGCCCAACTGACACCGGGAGCCAAACGCCTGCCACTCCGCTCAGGGCAGCGAAGCGGCACGGCGATTGGCTCCCGGTCGATCAGTTCCGATCAGGCACTGGCCTCATCGGCCACCTGGGACATGTCCAGGTGGATCACTCCGTAGTCGTAGGCACGACGGCGGTAAACCGCGCTTGGCCGTCCGGATTCGGCATCCACGTAGATGAAGAAGTCGTGGCCGACCAGCTCCATCTCGTCCAGAGCCTGAGCCAGCGTCAGCGGAACAGCGGCGAAGTGCTTCTCCCGCACCACCAACGGTCCGTCTCCGGTCACTTCCAGTCCGGCAACATTGCGCACTGGCGGACCATCCTCGACCGGCGCTGCCTCGGTGAACGGCGCGACCTCTGCTACTGGCACCTGCCCGCGCAGGCCACGATGGGTCTTGCGGCGATCTGATGCCCGGCGCAGTTGCGCCATCAGCCGCTCCATCGCGTGGTCAAAAGCGACCACTTTGTCTTCGGCGTAGGCCTCAGACCGGATCACGGGGCCGCGACCCCGAAGGGTGATCTCTACCTGGGTCGACTCCCCCGGTTGCCGCCTGGAACCATGCGCGGACACCTGAACCTCGATCCTGATGACTCGGTCTTTGAGCTTCTCGACTGCGCCGATTTTCTCCTCGACCCGAGTGCGGAACTCATCGGGAATCTGGCAGTGACGACCAGTGATGAGGACGTCCATAGCTACCTCCAAGGTTTCAGGCGCTTATCGCTCGGACAAGCGCGGATAGCAAAACACCGAGGCCCGGACCCATCCTAGGAGGCTGGGTACGACGCCGTCGGTGTCATATGTCCAACCTAGCCGCGCAGGGGGGTGTTCGCCACCGAATCGCCTGTGAAGTTGTGCTGCCTTTGCCGTGGCCGCAATCAGGCTGTAACACGGGCTAACCGCTTCGTAACATGGACAGAACCACAACGTAACAGCGGTGAGTCACGCTCATTCCATGATTCTGGAACTCAACTCCGGCGACACCGCCTGGGTCCTCATCAGTGCCGCGCTGGTACTGCTGATGACCCCCGGTCTCGCGCTGTTCTACGGCGGCATGGTCCGCGCCAAGGGCGCCCTCAACATGATGATGATGAGCTTCATCTCCATGGGCGTCGTCGGTGTGCTGTGGGTCCTCTTCGGCTACAGCATGGCGTTCGGCAACTCTCTAGGTTTCGCGGTCCCGGCTTCCAAGCCTGAGGGCGTGGAGTACTTCGGCCTGTTGGGCAATCCGCTCGACTTCGCCGGCCTACAGGGCTTGATGAGCGCAGATGCCGCCGTCTTCACCATTCCCTCCCTGGCCTTCGTCGCCTTCCAGGCCTGCTTCGCGATCATCGCGGTGGCCCTGATCTCCGGCGCGATCGCTGACCGGGCCTCCTTCGGCGGCTGGACCCTGTTCACCATCTTGTGGAGCGTCTTGGTCTACTTCCCGGTGGCTGGCTGGGTGTTCTCCTTCGACGGAGCCACCGGCGAGCATGGTGGCTGGATCGCCAACTGGCTTGGGGCATTGGACTTCGCCGGTGGTACCGCGATCCATATCAATGCCGGCATCTCCGCTCTCGCGTTGGCGCTCGTCCTCGGCCCGCGCATCGGATTCGGTAGCAAGCCGATGCGTCCGCACAACATGACGCTAGTCATGCTCGGCGCTGCCCTCCTGTGGTTCGGCTGGTTCGGGTTCAACGCTGGCTCGGCGCTGTCCGCAGGCACCCTGAGCTCCGTGGCCTGGGTCAACACCTTGGGCGCGACTGCAGCCGCCATGCTCGGCTGGCTGATCGTGGAGAAGTTCCGCGATGGCCACCCGACCTCGCTGGGTGCGGCTTCGGGCATCGTCGCTGGCCTGGTGGCGATCACCCCGGCCGCTGGCTCGGTTAACCCGGTCGGCTCGATCATCATCGGCGTTCTCGCCGGTGTCGGCTGCGCCTATGCCGTGGGCCTGAAGTACAAGTTCGGCTATGACGATTCCCTTGATGTCGTTGGCGTCCACTTCGTCGGCGGCATGATCGGCACCCTGGCCATCGGCCTCCTGGCCGATCCAGAAGCGCCCGGTGCCTTCGGTGCGGCTGGCCTGTTCTTCGGTGGCGGTTTCGACCAGCTGTGGCGCCAGGCAGTCGGTGCCTTCGCAGTGGC
Source organism: Propionicimonas sp. (assembly GCA_013791955.1). Lineage (GTDB taxonomy): Bacteria > Actinomycetota > Actinomycetes > Propionibacteriales > Propionibacteriaceae > Propionicimonas. Next base: position 713,892 of record VMSW01000007.1, on the reverse strand, counting down.
CATCTACGCCTTCGTAGTCAGCTACTTGATCGCCTTGGCGATCAAGGCGACCATCGGCTGGCGGATCAGTGCAGCTGACGAACTGGCTGGCATCGATCTGGCCGAGCACTCAGAAATCGGCTACGACCTGAGCCCGGTCTACTACACCAACAAGGTCCAGCGCACTCTGGTGCTGACCAAGGACGACCTGGCTGAGGCCAAGACGACGGGAGCTTCAAAGTGAAACTGGTAACCGCCATCATCCAGCCCGAAATGCTGGAGACCGTACAGAAGGCCCTGGTGCGCCACGGCGTGGGAGGCATGACGATCAGCGAGGTGTCGGGTTACGGCAGCCAGCGCGGACACGTCGAGGTCTACCGCGGTGAGGAATACACCATCGACTTCATCACTAAGGTCCGGCTCGAGGTTCTGGTCAGCGACGAGGATGCTGAGGCCCTGACCGGCGTCATCGTCCAGGCTGCCCAGACCGGCCAGGTCGGCGACGGCAAGGTGTGGATCGTCCCGGTCGACAACATCGTTCGGGTTCGCACCGGCGAAAGCGGCGACGGGGCCATCTGAGGCCAACATCGATTGGGGGCGTCCGCACTTAGCGGGCGCCCCCTTTCGTCGTCCCAGGCCCGTTACGCCAGCCCCCAGTTACCGCAAGGTGGGACTGGCCGAAATCTGGCTGTAACACACGCCGAACTTCTACGTAACACTGCTAAGTCACGCTCACTGCCGTGTTGGAGATAAATTCCGGCGACACCGCTTGGGTCCTGACCAGCGCCGCTCTGGTGCTCATCATGACCCCCGGTCTGGCCCTCTTCTATGGCGGCATGGTGCGGGCCAAGGGCGCGCTCAACATGATCATGATGAGTTTCATCTCGATGGGCACCATTGGCGTGCTTTGGGCGCTGTTCGGCTACAGCCTGGCGTTCGGGAACTCCCTCGGCTTCGCGGTGCCCAGCGGCGGCTTTGGACGCACCGATTACCTCGGACTGGTGGGCAATCCGCTCGACTTCGCTGGCCTTAGCCAGGTGATGAGTCCCGAAGCCAGTGTCGGAACCATCCCGGCCCTGGCCTTTGTCGCCTTCCAGGCCTGCTTTGCGATCATCACCACCGCAGTGGTCTCCGGTGCCATCGCAGATCGGGCCTCCTTTGGCGGCTGGACGCTCTTCACCATCGTGTGGGGCACTTTGGTCTACTTCCCCGTCTCGGGCTGGGTGTTCTCCTTTGACAACTTCACCGGCGCCGGCTTCCACGGCGGCTGGATAGCCAATTGGCTCGGCGTGATCGACCTGGCTGGCGGCACCGCGATTGAGATCAACGCCGGCATGTCCGCGCTGGCCCTGGCGCTCGTGCTCGGGCCACGGCTGGGGTTCGGTAGCAAGCCGATGCGTCCGCACAACATGACCCTGGTCATGCTCGGCGCCGGACTGCTGTGGTTCGGCTGGCTCGGGTTCAATGCCGGTTCGGCGGTGGCGGCCAACACCACCGCTTCGCTGGCCTTCATGAACACCATGTTGGCCGCCGCGGCCGCCATGCTGGGCTGGCTGGTCGTGGAGAAGCTCCGCGACGGCCACCCCACCTCGCTGGGGGCCGCCTCGGGCATCGTCGCCGGCCTCGTGGGTGCCACCCCGTCCGCTGCGGCAGTCAGCCCAATGGGCGCAATCATCATCGGCATTCTGGCCGGGGTCGGCTGCGCCTTCGCCGTTGGCTTGAAGTACAAGTACGGCTACGACGATTCCCTCGACGTGGTCGGCGTCCACTTCGTCGGCGGGGTAATCGGCACCTTGGCTATCGGCTTCCTGGCCGACCCCAGCGCCGTTGGCGCCTTCGGTGCGTCCGGACTGTTCTACGGCGGCGGCTTCGACCAACTGATTCGCCAAGCGATCGGCGCACTGGCCGTTGGTGTCTACGCCTTCGTGGTCAGCTATTTGATCGCCTTGGCAATCAAGAAGACCATCGGCTGGCGCGTCAGCGCAGCCGATGAACTGGCCGGCATGGATCTATCTGAGCATTCCGAGGTCGGCTACGATCTCAGCCCGGTCTACTACACCAACAAGGTCCAGCGCACCCTGGTGCTGACCAAGGACGACCTACCGGAGCCGAAGATCGGAGCGACAAGGTGAAACTGGTAACCGCGATCATCCAGCCCGAAATGCTGGAGACCGTACAGAAGGCCCTGATCCGCCATGGCGTCGGCGGCATGACCATCAGCGAAGTCTCCGGATACGGCAGCCAGCGTGGGCACGTCGAGGTCTACCGCGGTGAGGAATACACCATCGACTTCATCACCAAGGTCCGCCTGGAGATTCTCTGCGCCGACGAGGACGCCGAGGCCCTCACTGGCGTCATCGTCCAAGCCGCCCAGACAGGCCACGTTGGCGACGGCAAGGTCTGGACCGTCCCGGTTGACGACATCGTGCGGATCCGCACCGGCGAGAGTGGCACCACCGCCATCTGAGCTTTCGGCGTCCCCAGGAAGACCGGGTCAACCGGCGGCCTTGATTCGCCGGGTGGCGGCCACCGTGGCTGCCCCCAGCGGCCTTCGACCTACTGCGGCCAGCGCTCTGACCGCTTCGGTGATGCTCGCCCCCGTGGTGACGATGTCGTCGACCACAATCAGCTCTCCAGCAGGCAGCTGGGCTGCCGCGCCAAACGCCCCGGACAAGTTCGCCTGCCGGGCCGCTAACCCCAGCCCCGATTGGTCGGCGGGACGTCGCAGCTGCCGCAACGGGCGCACCACCTCGACCGAGACACCGGCCCGACGCAGCCGGGCAGCGGCCCGGTTGGCCAAGGCTGCGGTGAAATCAAGGCCGCGGTCAGCGACTCGCGCTGGCACCGAAGGCATCGGGGCCAGCAGTAGCCGATCGGCAAGCCCAGCCGCTGCCAGCACCGTCACCGCCACCGCAAGCCGCTCCCCCAATACCGGCACCAGCCCCAACCCACCGCGCTCCTTGGCCGCGAGCAACAGTGCCTTCAACTCGGCGTCGTAGCTCCCAGCTGCGACCACCACCAACTGCGGGTCTGCCGAGCCCCGCATTACCACCGGTAGTGCTGCGCGCACGATCCGGCGGCAGTGCGCGCACGGGTTTACCCCGGGCGCCCCGCAGGCCGAACAGCGGGACCCTAGGACGAGTTCCGCTGCCGCACCCAACAAACCTGCCAACCGCACACCCTGATTGTTGGCGGCAGAGCAGGATTCGGTTCAGTATCCACAGGATCAACCCGGATAGGCCGCGGCACTCACATCGCTAGAACTGATCATCCAGTTGAACTCACCGTCGAAGCGGTACAGCCCACCTCCAGCGGAGACAGCCATGGCCGGTCGGCCGGGCACCACCAACAACGACCGCAGTCCGGTCGCATCGCTGGGACCGATATCGCTGAGCTCGGCGCCGTCCTGGCTGACCACGATCACACTGGTTTGACGGTCGGCGTCGGTGCGCAGCAAGGCCAGCTCTGTGGCCGACTCCCAGCCAACATCCATCAAGGTGACCGAATTCAGCGGCAACAGGTTCAGATTGATCGCCTGCCACCCCTCAACCACCACCGAGTTGGCGCCCCGCCGCACCCGAAGCAGCCCCACCGAGGTGGTGGCGCCATGAGCCAACACCACTGCCAGCCTGGAGCCGTCAGCGGCCAGCCGAGCCGCCACCACCCGCCCCTTAGGGAGGCCCTTCACACTCAGCTTCAGTTCGCTGCCGTCGTGGAACACCAACCAGTCGCTGACCGCTGTCGCTGGCGACCAGAGATCCCCCGTTCGGGAGTAGAACGGACGCAGCAAGCCGTGGCCCTCCCGCATCACTCGGGAGCCCTTCTCGGCCACCGCGCCAGCAACCAGCCTGGTGGACGCATCAGTCACCCCGGCCCACTGCCGCGAACCACGGGCGATGGCCAACTCGCTGACCTTGGCGAAGCCGGTCTGCACGTCGACGAAATCGACCCAGTTAGCCTGGCCCAGTTGGCGTTGCAGCTTGTCAGCACGAACCACATAGGCTGGCCGATCCCCCGACACGTCCACCGGATCCAAATCGCTGAAGCTCTGGGGTGTGAGCTCTGAACGGCCCACCTTGTTGGTCCAGGCCGCGCCGTTCGCGTTCACCTGAACCGTCCGCACCTGACCAAAACTGCCCAGAGTGAAGACCAGTTCGGCCAACAACAACTCGCGGCGTTCAGCAGTGACAGCCGAGGTCTGGCCACCGAGATACACCATTGCCGACCCGCTGGAGTGGAGGACGACCGAATCCACCACCACGTCTGGCGGCGGACGGGCTGCGGTGAGCGGCGCCAACCACGGCGACGGGCCTTCCAGAACCGCAGTAACGGCCCGGGTCAACGCATTGTCCCCCGCTGGGAAGTACCGCGGATCGGGTAGTAGGACGTCTGCGTCGGTGGAGCCGAAGTACACCTCAACTGGCTCGAAGCCGGTGGCGAACAGGTAGCGCGATACCAGCAGACCCTCCGGCGGATTCGAGATTCGCCACTGCCCGTCGTCGTCCTTCACTAAGCCGAAGTCCTGGCGCAGCTGGCCCCCGGTGGCCCGATAAACCCCGGTGGCGTCCACCGAACCGGTCACGGGGGCGATCAGTACCGCAGTCTGCTCAGTTTCGGCGGGCGGGTAGCCGTCGGCATAGACCTGCACGCCCGATTCGGGGTGCCAACGATTGGCCGCCTCAGTGGTCAGATACTGCCGGGCCACCCGATAGCCGTCCTCGTAGGTACCCATGGCGTGCAGGAAGCCCTCAACCACCAGCAGTTGAGTGGCGCCGGCAGCTGGCGGCAGCGGAGCCACTTGGACGCCATTACTGGCTCCACCCTGTTGGGGTTGGTGATGCTCAACCGGACCGGACGTCGGCACGGTCGCACAGCTGGCGGTCAACACCAGCACCGCCAACAGTCCCACCAGGCGTTCAGTGCGTCGCACGGGGGGGCTCCTTCATTTCAGGAGGAATCGCAGGCAGCGGCGAGCGTTTGAACTTGCCGCCGGACGCGCGCGGCACGGTCAAGCGGAACTGGGCGCCACCGCCGGGCTGCCCCCAAGCGCTCAACCAGCCACCGTGGAGTCGGGCGTCCTCCAATGAGATCGACAGGCCCAACCCCGTGCCGCCGATTCGCCGCCCCCGAGAGGGGTCAGCTCGCCAGAAACGGTTGAACACCTGGTTGCCCTCGGCAACTGAGAAGCCGACTCCACGATCCCGGACGGCCACCGCCACCGCGTCCACGTCGCCGCGGACATAGACGGTGATTGGTTTGCCCTCGCCATGTTCGATCGCGTTGGTGACCAGGTTCCGCACGATCCGCTGGATGCGCCGCCGATCAACCTCAGCCATGCAGTTGCCGTCGTCTACCAAGGTGAGCTCGCTGCCAGCCCGTCCGGCCAGCGGACGCAGCGACTCCACTTCGTCGCCGATCAGTGCCCGTAGATCCACCACTTCGAGGGAGAGCTTCGCCGCGCCCGCATCGAAGCGCGAAATCTCCAACAGGTCACCAAGGAGGGACTCAAAGCGATCAAGCTCAGCCGACAACAGTTCTGCCGAACGCGCCGAAGTGGTGTCGAAGCGCTCGCGGTGGGCATACAGCACTTCGCTGGCCATCCGGATCGTGGTCAGCGGGGTGCGGAGTTCGTGGGACACATCGGAGACGAACCGCTGTTGGAGGGTCGAAAGGTCCTCCAACTCGCTGATCTTGTGCTCCAACTCGGTCGCCATGTGGTTCATCGATCTGGCCAGCCCGGCCAGGTCCTCCGCGCCGCCAACGGCCATCCGGTCATCCAGATGCCCAGCGGCCAGGCGCTCGGCAGCCAAGCGGGCCGCTCGCACCGGGCGCAGCACCTGGATGGTCATCAAATAGACCACCACGCTGATGCCAGCTAGCAGGAATACTCCGGTTGCCAACGTGGCCTGCTGCACCACGGCCAGCGTTTGGCGTTCCTGGGTGGTGGGGAAGAGAAAATAGATCGGATAGGTCGCTCGGCCTGGGGCGATCAGTTTGGCCGCCACCACCAGCCCCGGCTCGGCGGCCCGATTGTCGGTGAAGCTGATCAGGGTCGGCGTGCTCCACAATCCATCACCGGAAGCCACCGAAGCACGAATACTCTCCGGAATGCTGGCCGAGGCCAATCCGGCACTGCCGATCTGGGAGATCGGGGTCTCAATCACCACGAAATACTGATTGCCGGCCTGGCCGCGGTTGGTGGCGTCCCGCCCCAACCGGGTGATCCGTTCCCCCAGCGACGTCGTGCGCAGGTCGGTGGTGGACAGATCGCGCTGCATGTTGGTGACCACCGCCGAGGCTTCGGCCACACTCGTTTGGGTCTTGCCGACGATGATCCCCCGGCTCGACTGGTCCAGAAGGAACCAGCCCGTGGCCACCAGAATGATCACCGAAGCGCTCATCGTGGTCAGCACCACCCGGAAGGGCAACGACCGGGCCCACAACCGCATCGGGTTCAGTCGGGCCACCCAGCGCTTCATCCCTCGGTCTTCGGTTCCCCGGCCCGGTACCCAATTCCGCGCACCGTCACCACGATTTCGGGCCGTTCCGGGTCGGTTTCCACCTTGGAACGCAGCCGCTGCACGTGCACATTGACCAGCCTGGTGTCGCTGGCGTGCCGGTAGCCCCACACCTCTTCGAGCAGCACCTCGCGGGTGAAGGCCTGCTTCGGTCGGCGCGCGAGCGCCAGCAGCAGATCGAACTCCAATGGGGTGAGGGTGATTTCCTCCTCGCCGCGTCGAACGGTGTGTTCAGTGACGTTGATCACCAGGTCGCCGATGCCGATGGTCTGAGCGTCGTCCTCGGCGATCGGACGGCGCCGCAGCCGGGTCTTGATTCGGGCGAGGAGCTCTTGGGTCTTGAACGGCTTGGCCACGTAGTCGTCCGCCCCCGCCTCAAGCCCATCCACAACGTCGTTGGTGTCGCTCTTCGCGGTCAGCATGATGATCGGTACGCCTGACTCGGCCCGGATGTCTCGGCACACATCGACCCCGTCGCGACCCGGCAGCATCAGATCGAGCAAAACCAGATCGGGCTTGTGATCATGAAAGGCCTTCAACGCATGCTGTCCGGTGTGGCACAACGCAGGGTCGAAGCCCTCTTGCCGTAGGACGATCTGGAGCATCTCGGCGAGCGCTTCGTCATCATCGACGACCAGAATCGTCGCGGGCGTGGCACGTTGGCCCTCCGACACTTCCACCCTCCTTGGAGCTAAGTAGACCAATCCTATGCTGCCAGGCCCGGCTCAGTTGAGTTCCACGGAATCAGTCGGCCAGGTGGAATACAGGCCCAAGTCGCCGCCTTGGCGCCGCAGGACGCGCCGCCAGAGGGTATCCGGGTCGGGATCGAAGGCGTCGGCTGGCACCGAGGGCACCAAATGCCACATCCCGAACTCGAGTTCACCTTCAAGTTGGCCGTCGTCCCAGCCGGCGTAGCCAGCGAACACGCGCAGGTTGCGATAGGCGCCCTTGGCGATTTCCACCGGGGTCTCCAGGTTGAGCAGGCCCAGGCAGCCGACGATCCGTCGCCACCCGGGCGGCTCATCGGCTTCGTTCCAGGTTTCGGCCAGGCACACCGCACCTTGCTGGGAGACCGGCCCGCCATCGAACAGCACCACCGGATCCGAGACCAGCCCTACCCAGGGCGGTAGTGCGCTGGCCAGGTCAATGTGACTGATCTGATTGAGCACCACGCCGACCGTGCCGGCTTCGTCAGCGTCCAGCAACAAGATGACCGTGCCATCGAAAACGCCGTCGCTGACGGAGATCGCGGCAACCAAAAGGTCGCCAGCCCGATAGTCGGCCATCCTCACCTCCCTGCGCACAGTCTGGCACCTGCACCAAGGCGACGCCCATTCCCGAGCGGTTCGATGCCGCCACCAACGCAAGCGCTCCCCCATCCGGACGGATGGAGGAGCACTTTCAATCAGGGGTGGAGGTGGCGGGAATTGAACCCGCGTCCTCAAGAGGTGAACCAGGACTTCTCCGGGCGCAGTCGACTAGACGTTCTACTCGGCTCCCACCCTCTCGTCGACGAGTGGTGGACAAGCCCAGTTCCATTAAAGTCCCGCACCAACCCTGGAACTAGGTCAGTGCAGCAAGCCCTCTAAATGAGGCCAGCTACCGGATCGAAGGCAAGTCCGGGCTGACCCTTCGGTCACTGCTCAGGCAGCGAGAGCGAAGTCAGTGCGATTGGAATCGGCACTTATAGTTTTCCGGGAATCGTTAACGAGATGTCCCCGGATCCTCGGCCCGCTTCTCCTGGGACTACCGTCCCAAGTCGAAACCAGTCACCCCCTGTTGAGTTGTTGCTGAACGGTTCAACGTCCAGCTTTGCAAGTTTACTCCCTGCCCACTGGCGGGTCCAACGCCCCCTCCCCCCCCGCTCTGCGCCCCTTAGGTTGCTTTGCGCGTGCTGTAGCGGGCGCAAAGCAACCTAAGGGGCGCAAGGCGAGGACCGGAGGGACGGTAGGGTTTCTGCCATGGAAAAGCCGTTTGTCGACCCGCCCGAGGGTCCCGTTCCCGCCGACCTGGAGATCATCGACCTGGTGGAGGGCACCGGCCCTGAAGCCACCCCAGGCATGCAGGTTGCCGTCCACTACGTCGGAGTGGCCTACTCCAGTGGCGAGGAGTTCGACTCCAGCTACGACCGGGGTGCGCCACTGACCTTCCCGCTGGGCGCCCGCCGCGTTATCGCCGGCTGGGACAACGGCATCGTGGGCATGAAGGTCGGCGGACGCCGCCGCCTGGTGATCCCGCCACACCTGGCCTACGGCGATCGCGGCGCCGGCAACGCCATCAAGCCAGGCGAGACCCTGATCTTCGTCTGCGACCTGGTGGGCGTGAAGTAGCCCTACCAGCTACCGCCGCCGCCACCGCCGCCGCCACCACCGGAGAAGCCTCCGCCGCTGGAGAAGGACGACCCGCTGCTTCCGAAGCCGGAATCAGCGGAGGAGTAGGAACTGGAGCTCGTCGAAATCGGCGCACTGACCGCATTGTCGACTGAAGAGCCGAAGTCGTTCAGCTGCCAGGACAGACTGTTCATATTCCACTGTGAGCCGGCGTACCAAACTGGTGCGACCGGCGACAGTCGGCCCAACTCCACCAACCGCTGACAGACCTGGGTCCACCGCTGTGTGAGGTCGAAGGCGATGGCCCAGGGCAGATATTTGCTGAAGATGTCCTCGCCCTCTTCGAACTGCAGTTGTTCGGCCTCCGCAGTGGCCAGGTAGGTGCGGAAGCCAGTCACCTGATCGGTTAGTGCGGTCCCGACACCGCTGCGCTGACCTTTGGCACTCCTGGCGCGGACCACTATCCAGGTGATGAACGCGGTCACCAGCAACGGCAGCATGCCCAAGGCGACCAGCACCAGGCCAATGCCGAAGGTGCCAAAGAAAACCATCGCGATCGCGCCGCCGACGACGGCCATCACCACGCCCAGGAACGCCTTGATGACGACGTCACAGCCCACCATCTCTAGTGCCGAGGATGGCTTTCTGGCATACCAGCCACCCTTCTCCCCAGCCTGTTTGACGACCTTCTCGACCTTGGCATGGGCCTCAGTCAGGCTGCCGCGAACGTTGAGATCCACCAGCTCGGCCCGATCGGGATCCCGATCACCGAACAGTGCTTTCAGCATCGCCTTGGCTGGCCGGTCGGTGGCTTTCGACCGGTCAAGGAGCTCGACCTTCTTGTCCCCGTCGGTGTGCAACCGGACGGCCCCCAGCACTGCAAGACTCATCAGCGTGGCGGTGGTGTCGCGGACGTCTACCTTGCCGTCAGCCAGGTAGCCAGCCTCAGCCACCGCTACCGCTGGCGGTGCGAAGGAGACTGGAATCTGGATGCTCGGATTACCACGAACCGCCTGCTCGTCCTGTCCCGGTGCGGGCAACACACCCGGAGGCAGCCCAGCGAACCGCAAATCATCGGTCTTGCGTCGAAGACTGAACCAGCCGACGAACGGCACTATCAACGCGGCCAGAGTGGAGAACGCAAACGAGCCGAACCCAAAGGCACCGGCGATTGCCAACTGCTCTTCGGTCACTTTGGTGGCATCGTCTTCCAGTATCGGGGTGTTGTTCTTCACCAGCCCGGGCTGAATCTTCACCCCCACCGTCATCACCTGGCCCATTGGGATGTCTTTGGCCGCGAACTGCGCCAACCCCGCCGATCCTCGGGAAGCGGTGGCGCAGTCGCCCTTGGCCCCAGGCACGGCCACCGAGCAGAACACGTCCTTAGCGCCGCCCGGCACGGTGATCGCAGCGGTGGCAGCCAGAATCCGCGGCATCTTCGATCCGGTGACATCCCAGTAGAGCTGATCGACGCCGCCTGGACTGCGCACCAGCCCCAACACCCGGTAGGACAACACGTAGGTCGCCGTGGGGGCGGACACCGTCTTGTTGGCCTCGCCAACTCGAATCCGCAGGCCCTCGCTACGGCTGCCCGAACCCTCGTAGGTGAGGTCGAGCTTGTCGGGCGCCCCAGAGGGGCTCGTCACCTCGACGTGGTCGACCTTGAACAGCATGTCCTTGCCGGTGTCGGCTCCGTCCGCGCCCTTGTCAGGTTCGCGTACGGTCAGCGTCCGCTCCAGCCCGTGGCGCCCAGAACTCGGCCCAAACCGCAGCACAATGGTCTCGGTGACCTGCAGGTAACCGTCAGCGTCGAGGACGGCCTGCACGTCGAAGCGGTCAAAGGTGTCGCCCTCGGCAGCTCGGGCTGGCGCCACTGGCACCAGCAGCCACGCGACGGCCAGCAGCAGGGCGACCAACGCCGCGGGCCACCGGGCCGCTTGCCTCACCTTCGACCCCGGTTGCGCTCGGCCAACTCCCTACGCGTATCTCGTTCAACGTCACGGGCGGCAATGGTCTGCCGCTTGTCCCAGTCCTTCTTGCCGGTGGCCACGGCCAGCTCAACCTTGGCGTAGCCGTCAGAGAAGTAGATGGCCAACGGGACGATCGTCTGGCCACTGGAGTTCGTCTCACGCTCCAGCTTGGCGATTTCCTTGCGGTGCAGCAGCAGCTTGCGGGTGCGGCGAGTGGCGTGATTGGTCCAGGTGCCGAAGGCGTATTCGGGAATGTGGGCGTTGCGCAGCCAAACCTCACCGTCATCGACGGTGGCGAAGGCATCAACCAACGACGCCCGCCCGAGACGAAGCGACTTCACCTCGGTTCCGGTGAGCACCATGCCAGCCTCAAAGCGGTCGTGAAGGTGGTAGTCGTGGCGAGCCTTGCGGTTCTGCGCCACCAACACCCGTCCCTTGGGTCTGGGCACGGCCTTCTCCTTCTATGGCTGGATCGGATTCAGCCTAGCAAGGGGGCCCTACAGGTAACGCATGGGGTTCACTCGCACCCCATTGCGGTAGATCTGCAAATGCAGGTGGCAGCCGGTGCTCAGCCCGGTGGTGCCGACGTAGCCGACGATCTGGCCCTGCTTGACGTGCTGACCGGCCCTCACGACGACCTTCGACTGGTGGGCATAGCCGCTGGAGAGGTTGGCACCGTACATGTGCCCGTAGCTGATGATCGTGTACTTGCCGAAGCCATAGGACGTCCAGCCGGCCGAGATCACTTTGCCGTTGGCCATCGCCCGAATCGGCGTCCCGCAGCCAGCACCGAAATCGGTGCCCCAATGCATCCGCCAGTAGTGCAGGATCGGGTGGTAGCGCAGGCCGAAAGGCGAGCCGGCCGGGGCGTTCACCGGCTTGATGAAGCCGTTCGGGTTGGAGTAGTCCCCGTCCTCACCGCTGATCTTGGCGGAGATGCGGGCTTCTTCCTGCTCAAGTTCCTTGTATTGCTTCTTGCTGGCTTTCAGCTCCGCTTCAGCCAGTTTGCGCAACTTGGCGTTGGCCGACACGAGCGTGGAGACCTTTGCTTGGCTGGCGGCCGCCCGAGCAGCCAAAGCCTTGGTCGCAGTCACGTTCGCCGCACTCTGCTTGCGCTTCTCGGCGACCGCGGCCTCAGTGACCTGGCGTTCCTTGCGGGCACCCTCGGCCTGGGCTTCGAGCGCGCTCAGCCGCTGGAACTCCGCAGCTGAGCTATCGAAGACGGTGCTATTCCACTGAATTCGCGAGGCCAGATCGCGCGGGCTTTCGGCGCCAAGGATGATGGTGAGCCCAACCAGTCCGCTCTGGCGCTGGTAGGCCTCGCGCGCCACGGTGCCGATCAGATCTCGCTGAGAGGTCACCTGAAGCTGCGCGGCTTTTTCGGTCTGGACGGCGCTCACCACGGCCGCCTCAACGACCCTCAGCTGGGCCAGCAGGTCGGCGTCCACCGCTTTAGCGGCCGCCAACTGCGATTGAGCGCTGCCAAGGTCGGCCTTCGCTGCGGCCAGAGCTGCTTCAGAGGCGCGGAGCTTGGCTTGGGCGTTGGCCAATGCCGAACGATCAGCGGCCACCTGTTTCTTGGCCGTGACCATTTGCTTGCGCACTTTTTCGCGCGCGTCCTTGAGATCGTCGGCACTGGCCGGGGTGAAACCGCCCATTAGCAGGCTGATCACCAGGGCCATCACCACCGAAGTCAGCGGCACAGCCAAGCGGACCCGGCGCTTGGCCCGAGTTTCGTTTGAGGTGGAGGAAGACACCCGCACGATTCGATCCAATCAGTCGATTAGACCCGGAGGAACCTCCGAGTCGAGATCAGGGTGGGAATGATCGACAACACGACCGCCACCCCGGCGATACTGGCCACCGTCACTCCGACGTGGCTCCAATCGACCCAGTGCTGCTGGGGGAACTGGGCTTTCGCCCCGTCCTTGATTACGAACTGCTCAATGGCCACCAAGGTCACCGACGCCAGCGCGGCACCTGCCACCGCGGCAACCAGCGACTCCAAGAGGAACGGCAGCATGATGTACCAGTTTGACGCACCAACCAGCCGCATGATGCCTATTTCCCGTCGCCGGGCGTGGGCAGCCATTCGGATTGTGTTGCCTATCTGTAGCGCTGCGGCCAGCAGCAACAGCGCGCTGGCGCCGATTGTGGCCCAGCGAGCGAGGTTCAACCAGGCGAAAAGTGGGTCAAGGAGCTTGCGCAGATCGTTCACCGATTCGACTCCGGCCATTCCTGAGACGGCAGAGACCACTCCGGCGTACTTGGTGGGATCTTTCAGCTTCACCCGGAAGGAGTCCGACATCATGTCGGGGGTCATCGTGGCCAACACCGGGGAGTCGGCGTAGATCTGCTTGAACTCGGCGAAGGCGTCTTCCTTGCTCTCGTAGAAGACCTCCGCCACCTCGGGATTGCCGCGCAGCGTCATCTCGATCGACTGCCGTTGGGCATCGGTAGTCGACACCCCTGGTTCGCAGGTCACCGCGCGCGACTTGGGCGTGCACATGAAGACACTGATCTCGATCTTGTCGTACCAACGGCCCTTGAAGAGTTCAACCTGCTCGGCCGCCAGCAGCCCGATGCCGAACAGCGACAGCGAAACCCACATGGTCACCACCACGGCGAAGGTCATCGACGCGTTGCGGCGTAGGCCCGACCAGGCTTCGGTAAAGGTGTGTCTCATTTGCTCACCTCCTCGGTCACGCTGGGTTCACTGGTAGCCATAAACGCCCTTGCTCTGGTCACGGACGAGGTCGCCGTTGTGCAACTCGATCACCCGTTTGCGCATCTGGTCGACGATGTTGGCATCGTGGGTGGCCATCACGACTGTGGTGTCGGACCGGTTGATCCGGTCGAGCAGTTTCATGATGCCCACGCTGGTAGCCGGGTCGAGGTTGCCAGTTGGCTCGTCACAGATCAGGATCGCCGGACGGTTCACGAAGGCCCGGGCGATCGCAACCCGCTGCTGCTCGCCACCGGAGAGTTCCTCGGGGAGGCGGTCGCCTTTGCCTTCAAGGCCCACTAGTTCAAGGGTCTCGGGCACCACCTTGCGAATCATCGAGGCTGGCTTGCCGATCACCTGCAACGCAAACGCCACGTTCTCATTGACTGTCTTGCCCGGCAGCAGCCGGAAGTCCTGAAACACGGTGCCGATCTGACGGCGCAGCGCTGGCACCTGCCAGGTATGCAGCCGAGTCAGATCCTTGCCGGCGACGTGGATCCGTCCGCCAGTCGGCAGGTACTCGCGCAGGATCAATCTCATGAAGGTCGACTTGCCCGACCCGGACGTGCCCACTAGGAACGCGAACTCGCCCTTGCCGATCTCGACGCTCACCTTGTTCAGGGCAGCACGAGATTGACCTTCGTAGGTCTTGGAGACATCTTCAAATCTGATCACGGTTGCGCGCCAGGCCGGCTAGGCAATGGGGAAGTTTCCTTAACGCAAGCTAAGGACGGCCTGCTTGCAGTGTAGGCGCGACTACTCGGGACGCAACCTAAGCGCCTCGGCGTGTTCAGCGCTCCCCCTGCTGGCGCCGCCACCGAACTCCGGCGTCAATGAAGCCGTCCAAATCGCCGTCGAACACCGCCTCGGGGTTGCCGACCTCGTGATTGGTTCGCAGGTCCTTCACCATTTGATAGGGGTGCAGCACATAGGAGCGCATCTGCGAACCCCAGGAGTTGCCGCCGTCGCCCTTCAGCTCACGCATCTCGGCGTCTTTCTCGGCCCGAGCCCGCTCCAGCAATCGGGATTGCAGCACCCGCAAGGCCGCAGCCTTGTTCTGCAACTGCGACTTCTCGTTCTGGCAGGACACCACCAGGCCCGTCGGCAGGTGCGTGATCCGAACCGCAGAGTCGGTGGTGTTGACGCTCTGCCCACCTGGGCCTGAGGAACGGAACACGTCGACCCGAATGTCGCCTTCAGGGACGTCGATGTGGTCGGTGTCCTCGGTGACGGGGAGCACGTCCACTCCGGCGAAGGAGGTTTGGCGGCGGCCCTGATTGTCGAAGGGGCTGATTCGTACTAGCCGGTGGGTCCCCTGCTCCACCGAGAGCAGGCCGTAGGCGAAGGGCTCCTTGATCGCGAAGGTGGCCGACTTCAGGCCGGCCTCTTCGGCGTAGGAGATGTCGTAGACCTCAGTGGCGTAGCCGTGCCGCTCTGACCAACGCAGGTACATCCGCAGCAGCATCGCCGCGAAATCGGCTGCGTCCACTCCCCCGGCCTCGGAGCGAATCGTCACCAGGGCATCACGCTGGTCGTACTCCCCAGACAACAGGGTGCGGATCTCGAGCGCCTCAATATCGGCACCGAGGCCCTTCAGCTCGCGCTGCGCATCCTCCATGGCGGCAGCGTCGGCCTCTTCTTCCGCCATTTCGATCATGATCGCCAGATCGTCCACCCGCCCGCGCAATGAGGTGAGCCGGTCAACTTCCGACTGGAGCCGGGACAGCCGCGAGGTGACCTGCTGAGCGCGGTCCTGGTCGTCCCACAGGTCGGGCGCCGCTGCCTGTTCGGCTAAGTCGGCAATGGCTGCCTTCTTGGCGGCGGGGTCGAGCACTGTCTCGATCGACGTCAAAGTTCGATCAAGGTCGGCCAAAGCGGCCTGCAGGTCTGCCACAGTCACAGCGGTCAACTCTACCCGTCCTTGAGGGTTGCGAGCGCGCGCCGGCGGCTCGGTCCCCATTCCGGGGGACTAAATGGATGCATCACTCGCATGAATTACCCACATATGTCCCCGCACGGGTGACCGGTTAGTCCCCCCAGTGGGGGACACCCGATAGGCAGATAGGGAGAAATGGAGGAAAACTAGAAGAACTTGTGCAAAAGCCCTTGCGCACGCCCGGAACTGCTGCGCTAAAGTACGTATCGAGGCAAGAGGTTCCCCCCGAGCCCTAGCCCCAAAGAGAACTCCGGTTCCCCCCGAGCCGGACTCGCTGCCCCCCGGCAGTGCCCGCAGAACTCTCCCGGTTCGTGGCGGGCTCCTTCCCTGTCTGGGGCCTGACTACGCCATTCACTCCCACTAGGGGTGGATGCACGCCTGCAGTCGCCAACGCCACGCACGTCCGAGTCGGCGACCAACCGCACGCCAAAAACGTCAATACACATTAACTCTGGTCGAGTTGCCTGCACCGGTTGTACCGCCATTCTTCTTTAGCCAACCAGGCGGACGCGACCCCGGACGGACTGACAGAATCCTCAACAAAGCGCGCAAGCACATCGCCTTGAACTGCCAAACACACATTTCTGTCATAGATGCCGCTAACATTCGCCGCGATAATCGGATTTAGGGCCGGACCCCCTGTCCCGCATTTGGGCAAGCGCCCGCGCCCAGAAGGCCGGGCTCGCCAACATGCCTTCCACTAGGTGTTTTACTCACGGTCCCGCGTGTCGGCTCCGACACGCCGGTCACCACGGTCCGGGTAAAAAGCATTCGGACACCACCGGGGGTATACAACCCCAAAACTGCCAGCGCAGGCTGGTCCAGGCGATTGAATCGTCGATAATCACTCGTCGATGGCCGAAGAACACCTAATCAAGGCAGGTTTGACGACCATGGGCTTCGAGGCAAGGTCCGCCAGCGGTTACCAACACCCGCCGGAAATACCCCCCGGAGTATGTGTGGGACGAAGCACTGCCTCGACTCCTCTAAGATGTCTGCCCGGGGCGCATAGCTCAGTTGGTTAGAGCACCTCCCTTACAAGGAGGGGGTCAGGGGTTCGAGTCCCTTTGCGCCCACCCCGGCCGGACGTGACTCAGTCGGCCATCAGACGGCCGACTGGCTAACTCGCTGAAGCTAGCGGCGCGAGCCCTTGGGCCGCACCAGCTTCTGGGCCTGCCAAGTCTTAGAGACGGTGGTGGTGTTCGCCAGGGCCAAACCAGCGGTCAAGGCCGCCTCGGCCAGATCCGAGGGATCGACGTAGCCGTCACGTCCCACCCGCGGGCTGAACAACCACAGATAGCCACTGGCGCTCAGGTCAGTCAGGGCGTCAACCAGTCCGTCGCCGAGGTCGCCATCATCGTCGCGCCACCACAGGAGCACCACGTCAACAGCCTCGATGGCCTCATAGACAAAGTCCTCGCCGAGGGAGTCCAAGATGTCGGTGCGCAACGCGTCATCGACATCGGAATCCCAGCCAAGTTCTTGAACCGCCGAACCTGGGCCGATCCCCAGTACGGCCGCGGACGACGTTGACGCCGCTCCGGGCGCAGTACTCACGCTGGTCTACCTACTTCCACTCTTACCGAAAAGATGGATTCAGCCTGCCAGATCAGACCCGCAGAGAAAAGCGCAGCCGCTCACGAGTCGCCGCCGACTACCCCAGAGCTGCCGGCCGAGACGTCGTCCAGGCGGTAAAGCTCGGCCGCCCTGGCTGGCCAACTGGAGTCAACTTCGCCAGCTTCGGCCAGCATCTGCAGCGTGCGCACCACGATGGAGGGACCGTCAATGCCGAAGAACCGTCGCGCCGCCGCCCGGGTGTCAGAGAAGCCGAAGCCGTCCGCGCCAAGGGACGCGAAGGGCTGTGGCACCCAGTTCTGGATCTGATCCTGCACCCCGCGCATGTAATCCGACACCGCGATTACCGGGCCAGGGCGCCCGGCCAGCTTCTGGGTCACCCAGGGCAACTCGATCGGCTCAGGCACCTGACGGAAGCGCTGCTCGTCGTAGCGCAGCCCGTCCCGGCGCAGCTCGTTCCAACTGGTGACGCTCCAAACATCAGCCACCACCCCGAAATCGCGCTTCAGCAGCTCCTGGGCCTCCAACGCCCACGCCACCCCAACACCGGAGGCCAGTAACTGGGCCCGCTTGGCATCGGCGTTGACCCCCTCAAAGCTGCCCTCAGCGAGCAGGTGGAGACCGCGGACGATGCCGTCGACGTCGACATTCTCCGGCTCAGCAGGCTGGATGGCCGGCTCGTTGTAGACGGTCAGGTAGAAGATCACATCTTCAGGGGTCTCGCCATACATCCGCTGCAGGCCAGCAGCCATGATGTGGGCGATCTCGTAGCCATAGGCCGGGTCATAGGCGACCACTGCCGGGTTGGTCGCGGCCAACTGGTGGCTGTGACCGTCCATGTGCTGAGTACCCTCGCCGGTCAAGGTGGTCCGCCCAGCCGTGGCGCCGATCAGGAACCCGCGGCTGAGCTGATCAGCTGCGGCCCAGATCGCGTCCCCGGTGCGCTGGAAACCGAACATCGAATAGAAGACATAAATCGGCACCAGGTGCACCCCGTGGGTCGCATATGAGCTACCCACCGCCGTGAAGGCAGCGATCGATCCGGCCTCATTGATGCCCATGTGCAGGATCTGGCCTTGCGGGCTCTCCCGATAGGCCAGCATCAACTCGTTGTCGACCGGGGTGTAGTTCTGCCCGTGCGGGTTGTAGATCTTGATCGTCGGGAAGAAAGAGTCCATGCCGAAGGTGCGGGCCTCATCAGGAATGATCGGCACCACGTGCGCGCCGAACTCCTTATCGCGCATTAGGTCCTTCAGCAGCCGCACCCAGGCCATCGTGGTGGCGACTGGCTGGTTGCCCGAGCCCTTCCGAACCGTCTCGTAGGCGGACGGGTCCGGCAGCTTCAGCGCCTTGGGCTGATTGCGCCGCTCGGGTACCCAGCCGCCAAGGGCCTGACGGCGCTCCAGGGCATATTTGACCCGCTCATCGGCCGCGCCGGGATTGACGTACGGCGGCTGGTAGGGGTTTTCCTCCAGCACGGCATCGGCGATGGGGATGTCCAGCCGGTCGCGGAACTGCTTCAGGTCGTCCAGCGCCAGCTTCTTCATCTGGTGGGTGGCATTGCGGCCAGCGAAGTGGCTGCCCAGGAAGTAGCCCTTGATGGTGTGGGCCAGGATCACCGTCGGCGCACCCTTGAACTCGGCGGCGGCGGCATAGGCCGCATAGACCTTGTTGAAGTCGTGGCCGCCGCGGGAGAGCTTCCAGATTCGGTCGTCCGACCAGTCTTCGACCATCTTCGCGGTGCGCTCGTCGCGGTCGAAGAAGTGCTTGCGGACGTAGGCGCCGTCGTTGGCCTTGAACGTCTGGTAATCGCCATCGGTGGTGGTGTTCATCACATTCACCAGTGCGCCCTCGGCGTCGGCGGCCAGTAGCGGGTCCCAGCCACGGCCCCAGACGACCTTGATCACGTTCCACCCCGCGCCGCGGAAGAAGCTCTCCAGTTCCTGCATGATCTTGGAGTTGCCACGTACCGGGCCGTCGAGGCGCTGCAGATTGCAGTTCACCACGAAGGTGAGGTTGTCCAGGCCCTCATAGGCGGCCAGTTGCAGGGCGCCGCGGCTCTCTACCTCGTCCATCTCGCCATCGCCGAGGAAGGCCCAGACCCGCTGTTCGGAGGTGTCCTTGATGCCCCGGTTGGTTAGGTACTTGTTGATTTGGGCCTGGTGGATCGCGTTGATCGGGCCCAGGCCCATCGAAACGGTCGGGAACTCCCAGAAGCTGGGCATCTGGCGCGGATGCGGGTAGGACGGCAGCGCGCGCACCGTCCCATTGACCAAGTGGCTCTTCTCCTGACGGAAGCCGTCGAGCTCGTCCTCACTGAGCCGCCCCTCAAGGAAGGCGCGGGCGTACATACCCGGGCTGGCGTGGCCCTGGAAGAACACCTGATCGCCACCACTTGGGTGATCCTTCCCGCGGAAGAAGTGGTTGAACCCAACCTCGTAAAGCGTCGATGCTGAGGCGTAGGTGGAGATGTGGCCGCCAACGCCGACTCCGGGTCGCTGGGCGCGATGCACCATCATCGCGGCGTTCCAGCGCACCAACCGACGGAACCGACGCTCCAGGTCCACATCGCCCGGATAAGGAGGCTCGACATCGGCCGGGATCGTGTTGACGTAGTCGGTGGCCGTCAGCGCTGGCAGCCCCACCCGTTGGCTCCGTGCCCGCTCCAGGAGCTTGAGCATGATGTAGCGCGCCCGATTTCGACCGTCGGTGTCGATCATCAGGTCGAGCGACTCCAGCCACTCGGCAGTTTCTTCGGAGTCGATGTCTGGGAGATTGGTCGGCAATCCGTTCAGGATCGCGTCGGCGGAATCACCGGTTGCCACTGTTTCGTCGCCTTTCGGAGGTGTCGCACAAGATCGTCGTGCTTTGTCAGACCATATCGGCCCACACTGAGCCCAACCCCGGCGCTAGCCCACGGCATTCCCGCTACCCGGGGCCAAATCAGCAGTTCCTACCCCTCCGGATGCCCGACCAGCATCAATCGGGACGCCGACCTGGCTTCCCCGACGATCGGTGCCCGGCAGCCTTAGGATCAAGACCATGACCTTCGCCGAACTGATCGACGCCGCCGATGCGGACGGCGCGGCCGCGTTGCGCGAAATACTGCGACTCGCCCACGCCGCGTCCCCCGAAGCCGAGGAGGGCGTCAGCTACGGTGTCGACGCCCTACTGCACCAGGGACGGGCCGTGATCGGCATCGGCACCAATGCCAAGGGCTACGCACTCTTCCCGTTCAGCGGCTCAGTGATGTCCATGGTGGCCGACGACCTGAACGGCTGGCGAGTCACCAAAGGCTCCGTCGGCTTCGACGGCGCCAAGCCACTGCCCAGCGCGGTAGTGGAGCGCATCATCGGCCTGCGCCTGGCCGAGATTGCCCAGCGAAAGTGACTCCGCAAACCACCGCCGCCGAAAGAGCCTGGTGGCCCTCAACTGAAGCTCGGGCGGTAATCGCCAAAGACCTGACCGAGCTCTCTGCCGAACTGACCACCGCCGCGCTGGCCCGTATTGCCGACCAGCATCCGTGGTTTGCTCAACTGGAGGCCGAGCATCGCTCCTGGGTCACTTTGGTGGCCCGCTCCGGTATCGACGGCTTCGTCACCTGGTTCACCTCCGGTGGCGAGGGTGACCCCGGTGCGCTGTTCGCGGCCGCCCCTCGCGCCCTCACCCGGCGCATCACCCTCAACCAGACCGTCGACCTGGTGCTGACCACTATCGAAACCGTTGAGGAACGGATCGCCGAGTTGCCCGCCGACGAGCAACTGCCACTGCGAATCGGCATCCTGCGCTACTCCCGGGAAGTGGCCTTCGCCGCCGCCCGGGTCTACGCCCGTGCCGCTGAGATCCGCGGCGCTTGGGACGCCCGTCTGGAGTCAATGGTGGTGGACGCGATCATTCGCGGCGACGCCGATGAATCGGTGGTTTCGCGGGCCTCGACGCTTGGCTGGGTCTCCCCCAGCCCCGGAGTAGCAGTGGTGATCGGCCCGACACCGGCCGACCCAGGGGCCGCTGTGGAGTCGATTCGGGCTGCTGCCGGTCGCAACTCCTTGGATCTGCTGGCAGCCCAACAGGGAGATCGACTGGTGCTGGTGATCGGCACCAGCGCCACCACCATCGATCAGTTGGTCAGCCTCGTGGCCGAGTTCGTCGACGCTTTCGGGCCCGGCAATGTGGTCGTCGGCCCGATCGTGGCCAGCCTGATGGACGCCGCTGGCAGCGCCCGCAGCGCTCTGTCTGGCCTACGCGCCGCCCGCGCCTGGCCAGATGCCCCTCGTCCGGTGGCGGCAGAGAAGCTGCTGCCCGAGCGTGCGCTGGCCGGTGACGGCCACGCCCGCCGCGCCCTGGCCGGTGAGCTTTACCAACCCTTGGTCGCTGCCGGCGGTGATTTGGTGGCCACTCTTTCGGCGTATTTCGACACCGCCGGATCGATCGAGGCGACCTCGCGGGAGTTGTTCGTCCACGCCAACACCGTCCGCTATCGGCTGCGGCGGGTGCAAGAGGTCACCGGCTATTCACCGACCGATGCCCGCGACGGCTACGCGTTGCGGCTAGCACTGAGCCTTGGACGGCTCCTCGACTGACGGAAGCCACAATCCCCTAGTGGGTGATCGGCCCTACCTGCGGCTGGGATTGTAGGTTTCCTACAAATCGCGCCCCCGGTTTTTCGTGGCGTCCGACGCCGGGTCTGCGTCCGAGATTCGACACAGTGGTCTCGTGCTCGCAATCGTCGCGCCCGGACAGGGCGCCCAAACCCCAGGGTTCCTCGGCCCTTGGCTGGCTGAACCCCGTTTCGCCGACCGACTTAGGTGGCTCTCTACCGTCGCTGGGCTCGATCTGGCCCACTACGGCACCGAAGCTGATGCCGAAACCATCCGCGACACTGCGATCGCTCAGCCGCTGCTGGTCGCCGCCGGCTTGGTGGCCGCCCTTGAGCTGTTCCCCCAGCCGGCAGACGGCTTCCAGCGCACCGGCGTGGCCGCCGGTCACAGTGTCGGTGAGATCACCGCCGCAGCCGCCGTGGGCATCCTTTCGGCCGAACAGGCAATGGTGTTCGTCCGGGAGCGCGGCCAGCAGATGGCTGCTGCCAGCGCGACCCTGCCGACTTCAATGATGGCCGTGATCGGCGGCGACGCCGACGAAGTGATGGCAGCCATTGAGGCAAATGGCCTCACCGCCGCGAACAACAACGGCACCGGCCAGATCGTCGCGGCCGGCAC
The DNA here is from genome assembly GCA_013791955.1 of Propionicimonas sp. Lineage (GTDB taxonomy): Bacteria > Actinomycetota > Actinomycetes > Propionibacteriales > Propionibacteriaceae > Propionicimonas. The sequence continues at coordinate 691,643 of VMSW01000007.1, read as the reverse complement.
CGTCGAGCAACTCGCCGCTTTGCAGGCCAACCCGCCAGCACGGGCTCGGCTGATCCAACTTTCGGTGGCTGGCGCCTTCCACACCGTCCACATGGAGCCAGCAGTAGCGCACCTTGCGCAGCTATCGCGGGCCATCACCACCCACGACCCCCGCACCCGGCTGCTCTCCAATGCCGACGGCCAGGTCGTCCAGTCGGGTCGGGAATACCTGGGTCGCCTGGTCAAGCAGGTAGCCAACCCCGTCCGCTGGGACCTTTGCTTGCAGACCATGGCCGACCTCGGGGTCACCGGGCTGCTCGAGTTGCCGCCGGCTGGCACGCTGGCCGGCATCGCCAAGCGCAACCTCAAGGGCGTTGAACTGTTCAGCCTCAACACCCCCGATCAGATTCCGGCAGCGCAGGAGTTCGTCGCCAAGCACGGCGACGGCGCTTCAGTAAGCCTGTTGAACTCCACGCCCTCCTGGATGCTGGTGGTCTCCCCCGGTAAGGGCGAGTTCCATGCTGCTGAAGGCGTCGACGTAGGGGTACGGCTGGAGGCGGGAGCCGCAATCGGCACCGTGTCCAACCTTCGCAACACAATCGAGGTGGGCATGGCCCACTCCGGCACCATCACCGAATGGCTGGTGGAGGACGGCGACCCGGTGGCCCCTGGCCAGCCGCTGATCCGCCTCTACCCGGCCCACGACTCCGCAGGAGCAGCCTCATGAGCCTCAAAGCCAGCATTGGTTCACCTTTCGCCCGGATCCTCGCGGTGGGCTCTGCCACCCCGTCCCGGGTGATCGACAACGACTACCTGTGCCAGTTCATCGATTCCTCCGACGAGTGGATCACTCAGCGCACCGGTATCAAGGAACGCCGCTGGGTGGGTGAGGGCGAGAACATCGAGACCCTTTGCGTCACCGCCGCGACCAGCGCCATTGAGCGCTCCGGGGTGGCACTGGATCAGATCGATGCGGTGATCGTCGCCACGATCTCCCATTACGAGCAGACCCCGGCGCTGGCCCCCAAGCTGGCTCACCAGCTTGGCCTGGGAGATGCCGCCGCCTACGACATCTCCGCAGCCTGTGCTGGCTTCAGCTATGGCCTCGCCCAGGCCGAGGCCATGATCCGCGGCGGGCAGGCCACCTACGTCCTGCTGGTTGCGGGCGAGACCATCTCCGACATCACCGATCTCACCGATCGCGGCACCGCCTTCCTGTTCGGTGACGGCGCTGGCGCGGTAGTGCTCGGACCTAGCGAGACCAACGGCATCGGCCCGGTCGTTTGGGGCTCGGACGGCGGTCAATACGACGCCATCCGGATGAACCACACCATCGGCAGTGGCGTCAAAGCTGGCGTGTTCCCCACCATTCAGATGGACGGTCAGGCCGTATTCAAGTGGGCCACCGGCTACATCGCCAAGGCCGCCCGACGCTGCCTGGACGAGGCTGGCATTTCTCCCGAAGAACTGGACGTGTTCATCCCGCACCAGGCCAACAACCGGATCACCGACACCCTGCTTCGCTACCTGAAGCTGCCGGAGAAGGTCGTCGTCGCCCGCACCATCACCCACTTGGGCAACAACTCCGCCGCCACCATTCCGATGGCGATGGATGCCCTACTCACCAGCGGCGAGGCCAAGAGTGGCCAGACTGCCCTGATCATCGGCTTCGGCGCTGGCCTGGTTTACGCCGGCCAAGTGATCACCCTTCCCTGAACCACCGGCTACTGCCGGAATCGTTGCAACCCAAAAAGAAGAATGAAAAAGGAGAAACAGATGGCCACCACCGAAGAGATCCGCGCTCAGCTCGCTGAACTCGTCAACGAGGTAGCCGGGGTCCCGGTAGAGGACGTCCAGCTGGACAAGTCCTTCGTTGACGATCTTGATGTCGACAGCCTGGCCATGGTCGAGATCCTCGTCGGCTGCGAGGAGAAGTTCGGCGTCAACATCCCCGACGAGGAGTCCAAGAACCTCAAGACCGTAGGCGACGCCGTCGCCTACATCGAGGCGCACAGCTGAGCTGAAGCCCCTTGCGCTGCTCGGCTGACCAAGCCGTAGTCGGCACCATTCATCGGGCACGCCGGGACCGCCACTCCTGGTCTCGGCGTGCCTAATGATCGGCAAATCCACACTCATCCAAACGGAGCACCATGACTGAGATTGTGATCACCGGACTCGGCGCCACCACCCCACTGGGCGGCGACCTGGCTTCCACTTGGGCGGGCATGCTCGCCGGCCGATCGGGCGTCAGCCTGATCACCGAAGAGTGGGCCGCCGAACTTCCGGCTCGGATCGCGGCAAAGGTGGCCGTCGACCCCTCTGAACTGATCGACCGGGTCAAGGCCCGACGTCTGGATCGCTCCACCCAACTGGCGCTGGTCGCCGCCCAGGAAGCCTGGCGCGATGCCGGCTTCGACTGGGACGCCGAAGAAGGCGTGGACGTCGACCCCCAAACCTTGCTGGTCTCCCTGGCCAGCGGCATCGGCGGCCTGCACTCGCTGCTGAACAACTGGGACAACCATCGCGACAAGGGCTACCGCCGGGTCAGCCCCTTCACCATTCCGATGCTGATGGCCAACGCCCCGGCCTCCAATGTGGGCATCCAGATCCATGCCAAGGCCGGCGTCCACACCCCGGTCTCGGCCTGCGCCTCCTCAAACGAAGCGATCTCCTTGGGCATCGACCAGCTACGGCTTGGTCGCGCCGAGATCGCCGTCGTGGGGGGCACCGAATCCACCATTCATCCGCTGCCGATGGCCGCCTTCGGCCAGATGCAGGCGCTCAGCCGCCGCAACGATGAGCCCGAGCGCGCCTCGCGTCCCTGGGATCGGGACCGGGACGGTTTCGTCATGGGCGAGGGCGCCGCGGTGCTGGTCATCGAGACCCTCGAGCACGCCCTGGCCCGCGGGGCCAAGATCTACGGCACCCTGGCCGGGTCGGGAATCAGCGCCGACAGCCATGACATCGTCCAGCCCGATCCGTCCGGGGCTGGGCAGGCCAAGGCGATGCAGAAGGCGCTGGCCAACGCCGGGCTGACCGCCGCCGACATCCGTCACGTCAACGCCCACGGCACCTCCACCCCACAAGGCGATCTGACCGAGGCCGGCTCGATCCGCAACGCGCTGGGCGCGGCCACCGATCAGGTGGTGGTGACCTCCACCAAGTCGATGACCGGGCATCTGCTCGGCGGCGCCGGCGCCTTGGAGACCATCGCCACGGTTATGGCGCTCCACGACCGCCTGGTGCCGCCGACGATCAACCTCGAGAACCCCGAGCCCGATCTGAGCATCGACATTGCCGCCAACGTCGCCCGTCCGCTACCCGAGGGCGACCTGGCCGCGCTCAACAACTCCTTCGGTTTCGGCGGCGCCAATGTGGCGGTCGTCGTAACCAACGCCAACCAGACCGCCTGAGGACGAAATGTCCGCAACCCGCACCGACGAAGCCGCCGCCGCGGGTTGCACGGCAACATCCCGCTGTGATGCGGGAGAGCACGACCCCCTGAGCCCGCTCTCTGGGGGGCGCGTCGCGACTGTTGGGACGGCGCGGTTCGCAGCTGTCGGCTGGGTTGCCTGACAGCGACGAGCCCCGACCAGTCGTTGACCTGCGCCCCCCAGGGACGGTTCCACGCCGAACTGCGCAGAGGAACCGTCCCCGTGCGCTGCCCATCGGGGACGGTTCCTCTGCGCAGCTCAGGGGGACGGACCTGGTGGTGGTTAGCCGACGTGAAGCCAGCGGACGGGAGCGCCTTCGGCAGCCTTGCGGAAAGCCTCCAATTCGGAGTCCCAGGGTGCGCCCAACAGGTCAGAGACGGCATCAGTCAGTGGACGGCGACCCAGGGCGTCAGCCAGCACGGCCTGCCGCAACCGATCTTCGTGAACCATGATGTCGCCGTGGGGTCCGATGACTGCGGAGAAGACGCCCAATCGGGGCGTGTAAGCCCACCGCAAGCCTTCATTGCCGGGGCTGGGCTCTTCGGTCACTTCGAAGCGGGCCAACGCGCAGCCGCGCAAGGCGCTGGCCAGTTTCGCGCCAGTGCCGACGCTGCCTTGCCAGGAGAACTCGGTGCGCATTACCTGCGGCTCGGCGGGCTGCCACGTCCAGTCGAACTCAACTGGGTAGCCCAAAACGGCACCCACCGCCCATTCCAGGTGCGGGCGCAGCGCAAGATGCGCGGAGTGGATCGCGATGATCCCGCGCGTTGTATTCATCGGTGTTCCCCGATCTGTGGCGAGATTTACCTTCCCCAGCAACCTCGTCCGATCAGGGCTTGGACTCATTGTGCCGCAGGTTTGGTCAACCGACCAGCCGCGACCCGCCCGCGATTATGGCCAGCGAGCGGCCAATGAGGCCATTGCCAAAGCGGCCACCACAGCGAAGAACAACGCAATCCCGGCATAGAGCTCGGTGATCTCCTGCGCCTTCTTCGTCGTGCCGACCTCGTGGGCGATCGCCTGGTAGACCTGCTTGAGCTCGTCGGAGGAACCAGCGGAGAACTTGTGCCCCCCCGACAGCTTGGCAATCTGCTCGAGCTCGTAGTGATTTACCGGTACCGGCTGGCGCTGGCCATTCGACTCGACATAGCCGTAATCGGTGCCGTAGGCGATGGTGTAGATCGGAATGCCCTGCTTCTTGGCCTCCCGCGCACCATCTTCAGAGGGACGCCCGGAGTTGGTCGAGCCGTCACTGAGCAGCACGATCGCGCCGGGGGCAATGTCGTCGGGGTTGTTCGGATCGGCTGGCGCCTGGGCGATCGCGTCCAAGGAGCTGAAGATGCCGTCACCAATGGCGGTGGACGGTGCCACCTGCAGACCCTGGATTGCCCCGGTCACGACCGCATGATCGGAGGTGGGCGGCACCACGACTGCCGAGGAACCGGCGAATCTGACCAGTGCGACGTTGAAGCCGGCCGGCATCATGTTCACGAACTCAACAGCTGCAGTCTTGGCGGCTTCCATTCGGTTAGGCAGCACGTCGGTGGCCAGCATCGAGCGCGACACGTCCAAGGAGATCACTACGGTGGCCCGCTCCTTGGGCACGTCCACCTCACCCTTAGGTTGGGCGAAGGCGAAGTTGAGCGAAGCCAAGGACAGGATCGCTGCCGCCACCGCCGCATGCCGCTTCCACGACTGCTGCTTGGGCAGCACCTTGTCCAGACCGGCGATCGAGCTGCCACCGCGGGCCCGATTGCGACGCCGCTGCAGCAAGAACAGGTACAACCCGATCAGCAGCGGAATGAGCATCAGCCACCAGAGGCGCTCCGGGCGCAAGAAACCGTCGGGGATCATGGCCAGCGCGCTCCCAACGAGACCGCAGCGAGCGCGGCCACCACGGCGAAGGCCAGGCCGTACCCGGCCCACAGCGCGGTGGTCTCCTTCTTGGTCGGCACCTGCCCCACCTCGCTACGAATGTTGCTGTAGACCTTGTCCAACTGACCCAGGTCTTCGGCGGAGAAGGCTTGCCCACCGGTAGCAGTGGAGATGTCGGCCAACAACTCCCGATCGGGTGGGACGGATTCGCGCTTGCCGTCGAGATCGACATAGCCGTTATCGGTGCCATAGGCGATGGTGTAGATCGGCACCTTGGCCGCTTTGGCATCGGCTGCGGCCTGGGCCGGGGCCCGGCCAGCAGTGTTTTGGCCGTCCGAGAGCAGCACCACCGCACCGGGTGCTGGGCCCTCACCGTTTTCCCCCTTCGGCGCTAGCTGCAGCGCTTCGAGCGAGGCGTAGATCGACTCCCCCACTGCGGTGGATTGCGCCAACTTCAAGCTGCTGATCGCCTGGCGGGCGGCCGCCCGATCCAAGGACGGCGGCATCCGCACCGACGGGCTGCCCGACAGGCCAACCACAGCCACGTTGTATTGCGGCGGAAGGGATTCGACGAACTTGATCGCGGCGGCCTTAGCCGCATCAAGCCGGTTTGGTTTGATGTCGGTGGCCTGCATCGAAAGCGACACGTCGATGACCACCACCACGGTGGCCCGCTCCCGCGGCATCATCTCGATCCCCTGTGGACGCGACCAGGCGATGCTCAGCGCGACCAGGCTCAGCAGCGACAGCGCCACCGCCAGATGGCGGCGCCACTGCGACTGCTTGGGCACCACCCGTCCCAAAATGGTGGTGTTGGTGAAGCGCATCCCCACCTTGTTGCGCCGCTTCAGCGCGAAAACGTAACCAGCGATCAGCAGCGGCACCAGCAACAGCACCCAAAGCCGCTCCGGATTGGCGAAAGAGAACCACTCCCACATCAGCGACTCACCCCCGTTTGGGGCTTGTGCAGGGTCGCGGCGGTACGTCGGTAGGCCAGCACGAAGCGAGCGATGTCACTGACCCAGTCGGAATCGGTACGCAACTGAATGTGGGCAGCACCGGCGCGGCGCAAAGCCACCCTGATGCGCTCCCGCTGGGCAGCGGTGGCGGCGTTCATCCGCTCCCGAGCCGCCGCGTCGGAGGTGTTCACGTAACGCGAAAAATCGGTTTCGGGGTCGCGGATCAGCAAATCGCCAACGTCAGGGAAGTCGATCTCATGGCTGTCGACCACCTCAACGGCCAGCACCTGATTGCGGATCGAGAGCTGGCGGATCGGCCGCTCCCACTCCGGTGCCACGTCGGGATCAAGTTCGAAGTCGCCTGGGGTGAGGAAATCGGAAACGACCAGGCGCATGCCCCGGCGCTGCTCGCTTCGTCCCATCCGCTGAATGCCGGCGGCCAACGAGTACGGCCCGGTGGCGTGGTCGGGAACCATCGGCTCGGTGAGCATTTTGCGCAGCAGCCCGTACAACGCGGTCCGCCCGGAGCGGGCCGGCAGTCGCTTCAGCTGTTCTGGCCGCATGATCAGCCCGCCGAAGCGGTCGCCCATCCGCTGGCTGAGGAAACCGATAGTGGCCACCGCAGCAATACCCAGGTCGCGCTTGGTGACCCCTTCGGTGCCCCAGTTCATGCTGGGGGTCACATCGAGCAGCGCCCAGATCTCCAGTTCGCGGTCGGCGATGGTGTCGCGCACATGCGGCGTGGTGGTGCGGGCGGTAACCGCCCAGTCGATCTTGCGGACGTCGTCCTGGCCCGGCACGTACTCGCGAGCATCGTTGGTTTCCGACCCCGGGCCGGGCAACAGACCCTGATGGTCACCGTGCAGGAAGCCTTCCAGGCGACGGACGATGGTCAGTTCCAGCCGACGCAGCGCAGCCTCCGGGGCCAGCTTGCTCAACGGCAGCGTGGACGCGGTGGGTGCGGTGATGACCGAGGACACCGCCCCGAGGTTCTCAGGCGGTGGCGCGAAGGCGGGAGCTTGGCTCACCGGCGATCAGCCCTGCGGCTGGTAGCGGTGCTGGCCCTGAGCGGTCTGGCGCTGCTGGTTGTTCCACACCGGCGTGGGCGGGGGCACCATGGCGAGCAGGCGCTCCACGACCTGAGCCGGGGTGATGTTGTCGGCCACCGCGTCGAAGCCGAGCACGATCCGGTGCCCCATCACGTCCTTGGCCACGGCCTGTACGTCTGTGGGCAACACGTAGTCGCGGCCATGGATCAATGCCAAGGCTCGCGCGGCCGCTACCAGACCGAGGGTGGCTCGCGGGCTGCAGCCGATCTGGATCACCGACGACAGATCGGGCATGCCGAACTCCTCGGGGCTGCGAGTGGCCAGCACCAGGCGGACGACATATTCGGCCACCAGGTTGTGTACGAAGACGTTGCTGGCCAGATCCTGCAACTGGCGAACCACTTCCGGGTTCAGCACTGGCTCGGCGTTCGGCGGCTTCACGCTCATCCGGCGCAGGATCTCGAACTCCTCATTGCCGCGCGGGTAGGAAACGTCCACCTTGAGCAGGAAGCGGTCACGCTGGGCTTCGGGCAGCGGGTAGACGCCCTCGGATTCGATCGGGTTCTGGGTGGCGATCACGATGAACGGCTGCGGCACCGGGTAGGTCTGGCCACCGATGGAGACCTGCTGCTCTGCCATCAGCTCCAGCATGGCCGACTGCACCTTGGCTGGGGCGCGGTTGATTTCGTCGGCTAGCACGAAGTTGACGAACACCGGACCGAGGGCGATGTCGAACTTTTCGCTGCGCGCGGAGTAGATGCGGGTACCGACGATGTCGGAGGGCACCAGGTCAGGGGTGAACTGAATGCGGGAGAACTTGCCCCCGACCACCGTGGCGAAACTGCGCACCGCCAGAGTCTTGGCCACCCCAGGCACGCCTTCGAGCAAACAATGGCCCTTGGCAAGCAATGACACCATCAATCGCTCGACCATATGCTCCTGGCCGACGATGACCCGCTGAACCTGCTCGATCGCCTTCCCCAGCAGTTTCGCCGCTGAGGCGGTGTCGGCTTGGGTGACGGGCATGGCAGCGGGCGTCAGCGATGCTGACGGGTCGTTGCTCAAATTGGTCACGTGGACTCCTGATAATCACGAGTGGACTTGCTGCCCAGGCTCCGCCCACGATACCGGGTACACCGAAACCTCCAGGACCTGCCCGACGGCAAATTCTCACCAGCGCGCCGACTTGGCTGGTACGGCACAATGGGGCGCGCAGCTTTGAGGCATCAACGATGGGACGAAATGAGCGAATCGACACCCGGCGAGCCGCCGCTCCTGTCGCCGCTGCTGCCCGCTGATCCGCCGAAGGTTGGTGACTTCTGGCTGGACGCCCGGCTCGCTGCCTCCCCTTCTGGCGTCGCCTTCATCGCCCACGATGACGTGAACACCTCGACGATGGTGATCCTGCTTTCTGAGGGTGCTGCCGGTGATGCCGGCGCCCGGGACCGCTTCGCCGGTGCGGTCAACGAACTCCACATCGACACTGTCGTGGCCCGCGGCGGTCACGGTCAGGACGGCGGCCGCCTGGGAAACCGCTTCCGCGACGAGCCTGACGATCCGCGAATCGGTGAGGACGCTCCGGCCACGCCCTGGGTGGCGCTGGCCTATGACGCCTCCCCGGCGTCCTTCACCGAGGCCAGCCGGATACTGGCCGAAGTGGATCTGTCCCTGCTCGGCCAGAAGGGGCAGGCGGCCGGCCCCGACTACCGGCTGCATTGGATCGACTGGTCAAAGCCGGGCATTGCCAAGGTTTGGCCGCTACCGTGGCCGGGCCGTCATGATCGATCGGGATGGCTGTCGATTCTGGCCTCCTGGTTGTTGATGCTGCTGCTGTGTGCGCTGGCGATCCTGATCACGATTTTGATCTTCCAGGATTCGGCCACTGAAGAGCCGCCGCCACCGGTGCCCACCAGCGCCAGCCCAACGGAACCGGAATCGGCCTCACCGTCCCCGGAATCGGCCTCGCCATCGCCAGCGTCGGCCTCACCCTCGCCCAGCGGTTCAGCAGCGTCCCCGTCGAAGCAGTCGGTGACCCCGTCCCCGCAGACGGCCTCACCCAGTGGCGGCGGCTCCCCCACTCCGAACTCCAAGCTGTGACCCGACCCAGGCTGATCGCTACCGATCTGGACGGCACCTTCTTACGTCCGGACGGCACCGTCTCGGCGATCAACGCTGAAGCTGCGGCCCGGGCCAACGAACTCGGCGTGCCGTTCGTGATCGCCACCGGGCGCCCCACCCGCTGGTTGGGAGTGTTGGCGGAGTTGGCTACCGCCCATCCGCAGGTGATCGTCAGTAATGGTGGCGCCGTGGTTGAACTGGCCACCGGTCGCCCAGTGCATCAGTTCCCGCTGGACTCGGCCACGGCCTTCGCGGTGGCTGATGCCCTGCGGGCGGCGATCCCAGGCATCACCTTTGGTTTTGAAACTGGCGTCGGGTTTGGCTGCGAACCAGATTCGCCGTCGCGCCAGCGCAGCGAGCCGGGCCATCACACCGGCACGCTCACCGAACTGAGCGAATCGCTGGGCGCGGTGATCAAGCTGCTGGGCTTTCACCCTGAAATTCCTTCAGAGCAGCTGACTACCTTGGCCGCCGCAGTAATCGGTGATCAGCTGAACCTCACTCACGCCTCGGTCAGCCAGCCCTACGGCATGATCGAACTCACCGCCCCCGGCGTCTCCAAGGCCAGCACTTTGGCGCTGGTATGTGCGGAGTTGGGCATCGCGGCTGCCGAGGTGGTCGCCTTTGGTGACATGCCCAATGACGCCGAGATGCTCACCTGGGCCGGTCAGGGTTTCGTGGTGGCTAATGGGCACCACTCAATGAAGGTCTGCGGCTTCACCGAGGTGCCCAGCAACGCCGAGGACGGCGTCGGTCTCACCATTCTCGAACTGCTCAGCTGACCGTTCAGATCCCTGAGCCCGTCGAAGGGTCACACTCCCGCGCCGAGGCTTCGACAAGCTCAGCCAACTTGAGGGTGGCCCAGCAGCTTGAGAAAAGTTCCCTGAGCCACCAAAACTCAGTTCCCTGAGCCCGTCGAAGGGTCAACCTGGGCGTCGCTGAACGCGGTCTTCGGCACGAACAACAGCGCCACTGCTGCGGCCAAACCGGTGGCCCCACAGACGATCCACACGGTGAGGTAACCGCTGAAGGAGCCGGCGGTGTGCGCCGCCGTCCCGTCGGCATGAGTGGCCAGCGCAATCCCGAATACCGCCGAGGCGATGGCCCCACCGACAGTCTTCACTGAGTTGGTCAGGCCGGTGGCCACGCCAGTCTGACCGTACGGCGCCGCCGACGCGGCTGCGGCTGGCAGGGCGGCCACCAGGGCGCCCGAGCCGAGCCCGGCGATGACCATATTGGTCAGCGTCTGGGCGTAGGTGGCGTGGAAGGGCACGAACAGCAGATAGCCCACCCCAACCATGGCACTGGCCCCAACCAGAGCCCAGCGGGGGGTGATGAACTTGGTGACTACCGGCAGCAGCAGCGCACCGATGGCCAGGGTCAGCACGTAGGCCCCGATCAGGATCGAGGTCTGGCCGCTGGTGGCACCCAGGCCGTAGCCCAGCGCCGGATCGGTACGGGCGTAGGTCGACAGTGGTGCCTGGGCGCCCAGCACGCTGACGCCGAACAGTCCGGCAGTCAGGAAGACCGGCCACAGCGCCGGATTGGCGAACATGCGCACGTCGATTACCGGGTCGTCGTGGCGAAGTTCCCAACCGATGAACGGCACGAACAGGGCCAGGCCGACCAGCAGCACAGCCCACACCAGGGCACTACCTGGGCCTTGAACGCGCAGCAGGAACAGGCCACCGGTGAAGCCGAGCAGCGCGACGGCCACCAGCACCAGGCCGACGACGTCGAAACGTCCACCGTGCAGGTCAGGTGACTCCTTGACCCCGAACAGGATCACGAAGAAGCAGATCACCACCGCGATGGCCGGAAGCCAAAGCAGGTAAGGCAACGGCATTACTTCGATCAGCTGCCCAGCGGCCAGGGCGGCCGCGATCACCCCAAACTCCAGCGCACCGACCAGCAGTCCGGCGGCGCGGCGGGTGAGCACTGCGGGGTGGCCGGTGGCGCGGGCCCGGGAGTAGATCAGCGCGGTTTCCAGCGGCAGCCAGACGATGTAGAAGCCCTGCAAGGCCCAGGCCACCAGGAACAGCCAGAAGTTGCCGGCGAGCGGCATGAGCACGCTCGCCAACGCGGTGATCGCGGTGGAGACCAGCAGCATTCGCCGATGGCCCACCATGTCGCCGAGCTTGGCGAAGGCCGGAATCACGATCGCGGCCACCATCAGCTGGGCGCCTTCGAGCCAGTTGACGTCGGCGTCCGGCACCCCGAAATGGCGCGCGATGTCGGTTAACAGCGGGGTGTAGAACCCTTGAATGACGCCGCTGGTCAGCTCGACGATCACCAGGAAGCCGACCACCATTCCCAGTGGGCCGAAGCCGACCTTGGGCGCGTCAGTGACCCGCGACTCACTCATCTTTTCCCCCTCCGGCCTCCAGGCCGCGTAACAGTGCCCGATAGAACCGCTCGCCGCGGCGCAGGCTGTCGATGCTCACCCACTCGTTGGTTCCATGGACGGCAGCGCGCTGGCCGGCGTCCATGGCCAAGGGGGCGAAGCGGTAAACGTTGGGGGTGTGGCGATGCCAATGCCGTCCATCGGTGGCTGCGGTGGTGAGGTAGGGCAGCGCGGCGACGCCGGGGTAGGCCTGGGCCACCGCTGAGCCGATCATCGACCAGGCGGCATTGTCGGTGGCCGATTCACTGGTGGGCTCATCGGCCTCGACGAGTTCGACGGCCACCAATGGGTCGGCGATTGCCCGCCGCAGCCGGGTGAGCACGCTGGCGCTGGTTTCGCCGACGTTCACTCGAATGTTCAGCATCGCCGAGGCTTCCGAGGGCAGGACGTTGGCGCTGCTGCCACCGGCCAACATGGTCGCGGCCAGGCTGGTGCGCACCATCACCGCCCCTTCAGCACCGATCAGTGGCAGTAGCCGGGCAGTGAGCGCCGGCACTTTGGCTGCGGCGCGGTAGATCTTGGCGTATTTGGGCTCGGCATGTTCGGCGATTTGGGTGAACAGTTCGCGCACGGTTTTGGGCATTCGCACGCCGAACGGGTTGCGGTTCAACCGGGCCACTGCGCGAGCGACGCGGCCAACCGCGGTCAGCCCGGACGGCGCCGAAGCGTGACCGCCTTCACCGGTGGTGCTCAGGCGCACCGCCATCACACCCTTTTCGGCCAACCCGACCATGGCGAACCAGCCGTTGACCCCTGGGAACGGGATCTCGGTGATCGCGCCGCCTTCATCCAGGACGAACTCCGGGGCAATACCCCTTTCGATTAGGGTCTCGGCGATCAGCCGGGCCGCGTGGCCGTGGTCTTCCTCATCACCGCCCAGGCAGAGCAGCACCTCGCGCGGTGGTGTCCAGCCTTGCGCGAGCAGGTTCTCCACCGCTTCCAGCAGGGTGCACAGCGCCCCCTTGTCGTCTAGGGCTCCGCGGCCCCACACCTGGTCGTCGATGATGCGGCCTTCAAAGGCGGGCACACGCCATTCGGCCTCCTGGCCGGCCACCGGCACCACGTCGAAGTGGGCCATCAGCACCACTGGCGCGACTGGGCTCGGTTCGGCTGGCGCCCAGCTGAACACCAAACCCAAATCACCAATTCGCTCCAGATTGAGGTGACGATGCAGCAGCGGGTACTGCTCGGCGAGCAGGGCAATGAATTCCTCAAAAACGGCCAGCCCGGTCTCAGCTCTGCTGGCCGAAATGGTGGGGATGGCGATCATCGCCGCTAGCCGTTCCCCGATCCCTGGACGGGCTTGGGTGGCGTCCGTGGACGGTGGCCAGGAAGCTTGCATGCGCGCAGCCTAAACCCGGAAGTGGCACGGTGTTTGCGGGCCCGAAAGGCGGCCATCGGCGGCGTCCGCGAGGCAGATGCGGTTATGGTCGAGGAGTGACCAAACCCAGTCCGGTGAGCGACCTCAGCCAGGTGATCGCGGCCGCCAAGCGGATCGTCTTCTTCGGCGGCGCTGGCGTCTCGACCGAATCGGGCATCCCCGACTTCCGCTCTGGCAACGGCCTCTACAGCCAGCAGACTCACACTAACTTGGCCCCCGAAGAGGTGCTCAGCCACACCTTCTTCAACCGCCACACCGCCGAGTTCTTCGATTACTACCGGCGAAACCTGATCTATCCCGACGCCAAACCGAACCCGGCCCATCTGGCCCTGGCCCGGCTGGAGGCGGCCGGCAAGTTGACCGCGGTGATCACCCAAAACATCGACGGGCTGCATCAGGCGGCTGGCTCGAAGACGGTGTTGGAGTTGCACGGCAGTGTGCACCGCAACTCCTGCCTGCGCTGCGGACAGCACTACTACCTGGCCACCATCCTGGCCGCCGAGGGCGTGCCGCTTTGCTCCTGCGGCGGCACCATCAAACCCGATGTCGTGTTGTACGAGGAGCCGCTGGATTCAACGGTCTGGGCCGCGGCCAGCTATCACCTTGGTGAAGCCGACCTGCTCATAGTTGGCGGCACCTCGCTGGTGGTCTATCCGGCCGCCAGCCTGGTGCAGGCCTTTCGCGGTGATCAGTTGGTGCTGATCAACACCCAGCCAACGCCGATGGATCACCTGGCTTCGCTGGTCGTGCAGGCCCCGATTGGCCAAGCCCTGGGCGCAGCCGTCGGCTGAGGACGGCTTCTACCGACTTCCACCCCAGATTGCCCGGCCAGCGGCCAAGATGAAGTGGTGAGCGCCGAGCAGGTAGTCGTGGACGGGCACCGCCTCGCCCTCACTAACCTCGACAAGGTGCTCTACCCCGCCACCGGCACCACCAAAGGCGAAGTGATTGCCTACTACACGGCGGTAGCGCCGGTGCTGCTGCCGCACCTGCGGCAACGTCCAATCACTCGCAAGCGCTACCCCGATGGAGTTGGCGGCGAGGCGCCGAACGTCTTCTTCGCCAAGAATCTGCCGGCGGGCACCCCCGATTGGGTGCGGCGCTACCCGATCAAGCATCGCGACGGCTCGCATGACTATCCCGTAGCCGACGACGCGGCCACCCTCACCTGGTTGGCCCAGCTGGCCGCCCTGGAACTGCACGTGCCGCAGTGGCGCTTCGCCGCCGACGGCACCGCGCTGCCACCGGACCGGCTGGTATTTGACCTGGATCCCGGCGAGGGGGTCGGGTTGGCCCAATGCGCCGAAGTGGCCCACTGGGTGCGGGAGTTGCTCGACGGCGCCGGGCTGACCGCCTTCGGCGTTACCAGTGGCAGCAAGGGCATTCACCTGTACGCCCACCTCGACGGCAGCTTGGATGCCGAGGGCGCCAGCGAGGTGGCCAAGCAGGTGGCCCAAACGCTGCAGGCTAGCCATCCCGAGCGGGTCACCGCGGTGATGCGGCGCGCCGATCGGGCCGGCAAGGTCTTTCTGGATTGGAGCCAGAACAACGGCAACAAGACCACCGTCTCGCCCTACTCCCTGCGGGGCCGGGAGCGGCCGTGGGTGGCCGCGCCACGTACCTGGGACGAGCTGGGTTCGACCACATTGCGCCAGTTGGAGTTCAGCGAGATGGTGGCGCGCCTGGCCGAGCTCGGTGATCTGCTCGCTCCCCTGCTGGCGGCGGACGGGCCGGATCGGCTCGCGGCTTACCGTGGGTTGCGCGATGCGGCCAAGACTCCCGAGCCGGTGCCAGCGGCGGCCCCGGCGGCCAGCGCTGGCCGCTCCTTCGTGATTCAGGAGCACCACGCCCGTCGATTGCACTACGACTTCCGGCTGGAACGCGAGGGGGTGCTGGTGAGTTGGGCCGTGCCGAAAGGACCACCGTCCGATCCGCGCACCAACCATCTGGCTGTGCACGTTGAGGATCATCCGCTGGCCTATGGCGGCTTCGAGGGCACCATTCCCAAGGGCGAATACGGCGCTGGCAGCGTCCGCATCTGGGATGCCGGGGTCTATGAGCTGGAGAAGTGGCGTGAGGGCAAAGAGGTGATCATCACCCTGCACGGCCGCCCCGATGGTGGGCTGGGCGGCGAACCAGCCAAGTTCGCCCTGATTCACACCGGCGCCAACGACTGGCTGATTCACCGAATGCAAAGTTCCCTGAGCCCGTCGAAGGGTCCCTTGAGCCCGCCATCCAGTTCCCTGAGCCCGTCGAAGGGTCCCTTGAGCCCGCCATCCAGTTCCCTGAGCCCGTCGAAGGGTTCCTTGAGCCCGCCATCCAGTTCCCTGAGCCCGTCGAAGGGTTCCCTGAGCCCGGCGAAGGGCAAACCGATCGCCCCCATGCTCGCCGTGTCGGCCTCCCCCACTTCGGTGCCGCAGGAGTCGCAGTGGGCCTTCGAGATGAAGTGGGACGGGGTGCGCGCCATCGTCACCATCGCCGACGGCGCGGTGACACTGACCAGTCGCAATGGCCGCGAGGAGACTCTGCGGTATCCCGATCTGCTGCCCGACTTGGCTGGCCTGGGTTGTGCCAGCGCAACCCTGGACGGCGAAATCGTGGTGCTCGATGCCAATGGGGCGCCCGACTTCGGGCTGCTGCAGCCGCGAATCAACCTCACCGGCCAGGCCAACATCGCCGCGGCAGCCAAGCTCGCTCCGGCCCAACTGATGCTGTTCGACCTGCTCGAACTCGACGGCACCGCGCAGCTGGGGCTGGCCTACGAGCAGCGCCGGGAGTTGCTGGAGCAGCTAGTGCCCGCCGAGCTGGGACGGCTACACGTCCCACCGGTCTTTGACGGCGATCTGGCCGCAGCCCTTGATGCCAGCTCGGCCTTCGGTTTGGAGGGCGTGGTGGCCAAACGGCTGGGCTCGACCTATCTACCGGGGCGCCGCAGCGAGGCTTGGCTGAAGATCAAACACCGCCGCTCCCAATCAGTGGTGATTGGCGGCTGGTGGCCCGGCGAGGGCAATCGTGACGGCCGGGTTGGGTCACTGCTGGTCGGGGTGCCTGACGGTGACCAGCTGCGCTACCTCGGCCGGGTCGGCTCCGGGTTCAGCGATGCTGGCCTGATTGAGGCCGAGGCACTATTGGCCCCGCTGAGTGCTGAGGTTTCCCCGTTCGCCGAGGTGCCAGCCGCCGATGCCAAAGGCGTGCACTGGACGCGTCCAGTGCTGGTCGGCGAGGTGCAGTTCAGTGGCCTCAGCGCCAGTCGGCGGCTGCGACACCCGGTCTGGTTGGGCTGGCGTCCCGAACTGAAACCAGCCGACGTTCACGACGAGTGAACCCTTCGACCCTTCGACAGGCTCAGGGAACTGTGTCGACAGGCTCGGAGAGCTGTGGCTTTCTAAGTCAGGGAGAATGGGCCCATGGGATTGTTTCGAACGGGCTTGGACGCCCAGGCGAAGGCTGAGCTGCGGACGTTGTTTGGCGGACGGGTACGCCCGCTGGCCTCAGCTCGTAGCGCTGAGGGTGCCGTCGTTGGCCTGACTGACCAGCTGGTCTACCGAACCGCTGACGGCTGGGTGCAGTTGTCCTGGCACGAGATTGAGCGCGGCGGTTGGGATCGCAACACCCAACACCTCTCCTGGGTGGGCATCGACGGGTCGGCAGCCGAACTCGAGCTGGTGAATCCCGGACGGCTGCCCCAGCTTTTCAAGGAGCGGGTGAACGCGAGCGTCGTCTATACCAAGTCGATGCCGCTGGCCGGTGTGGGCAGCGCGGTGATCAGCGCCCGTCGCGATCTGGCCCACCCGGATGCACCGCTGGTTTGGCGCGCATCCCCCGGGGATTCAACCGAGGTCGAGCAGGTCGCTGCTGATCCGTCGGTAGCCAACGAGCTGGCGCGGCTCCGCGCCGAATACGACCAGCGCTGAAGTTCTGGTAACGTTTCGCACCGCGACACGCGATCCCCTGTAGCTCAATTGGCAGAGCGTCGGACTGTTAATCCGTAGGTTCCTGGTTCGAGTCCAGGCGGGGGAGCTTTTCATTTCTGGCCCGGTGACCAGCGGCGACACCGCAGGCTGAGGCGCCACCACTCATCTTGACGCAACCTTGACCTGGGCAGCCCTTCTGTGAGCACCGCCGAGGTGGTTTCGTGGAGGTATGGAACTGTCGACCTACCGGCGTCACCCTGGGATCCTCCGGGTGCTGGCTGTGCTGTTGCCACTGCTCGTGAGCGCGGCGTTGAACCCCATCTTGGACCTCGTCCCCCAGAGCGCGGCGGCGCTGGTCTTGGTGCTGTTCGTGGTGGCGGCAGCCGCCACCGGCGACCGGCTAGCGGGCGTCCTCGCGGCTGCTTCAGCAGCGGTCGGCTTCGACTTCTTCCTTACTCAGCCCTACTTCCAGCTGCGAATCGATAATGTCGAAGACATCGAGCTGGCGATCCTGCTGCTCCTCGTCGGACTGGCAGTCAGCGAGCTCGCCTCCTGGGGTATCCGGCAGAGTGCTGCCGCCACCGAACAGGCCGGGTTCGTCCAGGGTGTGCTCGAAGCCGCCGACCTTGCCGCCGGCAGCACCAATGCTCTCGACGGCCTGGAGCGAGTAGCTGAGTCCATCAAGAGGGTGCTCGGCGTCGAGAGGGTCACCTACGAGTACGGCGACCACGACGCCGGTGCTGCGGTGATCCAACGGGACGGCTCCATTCGCGTCCAGGCCAAGACCATTGACGTCGCCCGCACCGGTCTGCCCATCGGTCCTGACGGCTACACCACTATTCCGGTAGTCGAGCGCGGCGCCGAGGTTGGCTACTTCCGGATCACCACCTCTGCCGACGTCCGACCTAGCCGAGACGCTCTCCGGGTGGCTCTGCTGCTCGCCAGTCAATGGTCGCTGCGGCCCCTGCCCAAACCACGGGAAGTGCGAACCCGCTGAAGCTGGCGCCACCAAATCCGGACGCGCTACTGATTGACGTCAGCGGTTTGGAGCCGCCACATCGTGGCGGCGACCCCACCGGCGAAGGTGGCGGCCAACACGATCAGGCTGCCGACCGGCAGGGCGTCAGCCGGGGCGCTCACCGAGCCGACCAAGATCGGCACGATCGACCACGGGAACCAGGCCGCCCAGCCGGTGTGCCCAATGACGTTGCCGAGCAGGAGCATGCCGAGTGCGAAACCAACCGGGGCCAGGTAGCCACGCGACCACACCGTGACCAGCGACACCATCGGCGCCAAGAGGTAAGAGATACCGGCCACCAGCAGCAGGTTGCCGAGCAGAGCCCCGGCGGCCGTCCAGGTGATCCCTGGCAGCCCCAACCCAAGGCCAACCGCCACCGCCTCTGCATAGACAGCCAGCACGATAACCAGCCACCACAAGGCGACGACCAGCAGTTTGGCGGCGACAAACACTCGCCGCGGCACCGGCAGGGTCAACATGACCTTCGCGGTGCCTTCGCTGTATTCGCGACCGAACACGTAGGCGGCGACAAAGGCCAGCAGCAGCGTGCCGCCCAGCCCGACGATCAGGGTCAGGTAGGAGGCGTAGGAGACCCAGTTGGCCTCGATGCCGCTGAGGCTGGCCTTGGTGCCCAGCAGACCGAACTGGGCGGCCCGCCCTGGATCGCTGACGATCCACATGAAAAGGGCCAGGAAGAGCGGCCCGGTCATCAAGGAGCCGAGGGTGACCCACGGCGCCAGGGTGCGGCGAAGCTTGACTAGCTCGCCGGCGAACACTGCGATGAACATCACTGAACGCTCCCGTCGGTGCGGGCTAGGAAGTAGCGCTCCAACTCCAGGGTCAGCAGGGCGTCCGCGCGTTGCTGCTCGGTGAGTTGCTCGGCGCTGAACGCCCGCGCCGCGGCCACCAGGGCCGCCCGGTCGAGTTCCTCCACGAGCCGCCCGTTGTGCACGATGCCGATGCGATCGGCCAAGTGCGCCACCTCGACCAGAATGTGGGAGGAGATGAAGACGGTGGTGCCCTGGTCGTCGGCCAGCGAGCGCAACAGCTCGCGAATCTCCACGATCCCGGCCGGATCAAGACCGTTCGCCGGCTCGTCCAGCACCAACAGCTCTGGGGAGTGCACCAGCGCCCGGGCCAGCGCGAGGCGCTGCTTGTTGCCCAACGAGAGCTGCCCAGCCCGACGGTCAGCTGCGGCGCCGAGGCCGAGTTGTTCGATCACCTGGCCCACTGCCACCGCCGGTGCGCCGGTGAGCCGACGCTGCAGTTCGAGGTTTTCCCGCACAGTCAGGTTTGGGTAGGCAGTGGCGGTTTCAACCAGCGACCCAACCCGACCCAACCAGGACGGCTGATCGAGGCGAACCTGGTGACCGAAGACCCGCACCTCCCCCGCGTCCGGCCGGATCAGCCCCAGCAGCATCCTGATGGTGGTGGTCTTGCCAGCACCGTTGCGGCCGAGGAAGGCGTAGATCTCGCCCGGCCGCACTTCCAGGTCGAGGTCGGCCACGGCAGTCACGTTGCCGTACCGCTTCGTCAGGCCTGCGGTGGTGACCACCGCGGCTGCGCTCATGGCGTCACCGCCACGCCCAGGGCGCGGTAGGCCAACGACAGGGCACTCTCCAGGGCTTCCGGCATCTCGGCCATCGGAGTGTCGGCTCGCTCGACGCTTTGCAGCCCACCCAGCACGAACCACGCCGCCGCGTTGGCATCAGCGACCGCCATGGAGCCTTCAGCGACGCCTTGGGCGACGATCTCTGCGACCAACACGTGCAGGCGCTGGGCCAGGGGCTCGGTTAGCCGGTCATGCAATGCCTGATTCTCCCGGCGATGCAGGAGCTCGGCCAACGAGGAGTTGGCCGGATCAGCGGCCAGGTTGCTCAACGCGGCGACCAGGCTTCGCAGACGCTGTGGGGCCGAGACCTCCGCACCGGAAATGGCGGACTCCAGCGCCGTCCCGACCTCGGCGACGAACTGTTCGGCGACGGCGAGCAGCACATCGTCCTTGGAATCGAAGTACAAGTAGAAGGTGCCCTGGGCGATGCCGGCGGCTTTGACGATGTCTGAGACCGCGGTGCCAGTGACCCCGCGCTCGCTGAAGACCCGCGCGGCCGCACCCGCCACTTCAGCTCGCCGGGCGGCCCGATCTACCCGTGGACGAGGACTCATCTCACCCTCCAGAGAACTATGACTGACATTCAGTCATCATTCACCCGGCGAACCGCGGCGTCAAGGGCCACCGCCTCTAATGCCGCCGTCTGGCCACGTTCGCGTGTACTCCCCCACTCCGCCAGGCGTCTACTGGCAAATCTTCGCCACGGCCTCCCCGGAAACTCTGTTCACAGAGGCCTCACAAGGAGGATGATCGAAATTCGGGTGCGACAAGGAGGTCAAAGATGCGAATTACTGCGCTTACGCGCGGCCTGGCCGCGTTGATGATGTTGAGCGGTTCCCTGGTGGTGGCCCAAGGGGTCACGGCGGCGGCCGCTCATCCGGTAGTAGCTCCAGCCGTAGTAGCTCCACAAGCATTGGCCGGAGCAAAGGCCAAAGATCTCACCGCCGGCGAGAACCACAACTGTGCGGTGACCACCAAAGGCAAGGTGCGATGTTGGGGCCTCAACTCGGTCGGCCAGCTGGGCAACAACACGATGACCAACTCCAATGTGCCGGTGGAAGTGGTCGGACTCAGCAAGGTGAAAGCAGTCTCGGCTGGCTACGGGCACACCTGCGCGCTCACCACCTCGGGCAAGGTTTACTGCTGGGGCTACAACGCCCAAGGCCAGCTTGGTAACAACACCTTGGTGGACTCCAAGGTGCCGGTGCAGGTGCTGGGAATCGCGAAGGTGAAGTCACTTTCCACCGGATGGTATCACAGCTGCGCGGTGACCACTAAGGGTGCGGCCAAGTGCTGGGGCTACAACTCCTCGGGTCAACTCGGCAATGGCGCAACCGTGAACGCCCCCCTGCCGGTGCAGGTGAGCGGGCTTACCAAAAAGGTGAAGAGCACCAATGCAGGCTACGGACACACTTGTGCGCTGACCACGGCTGGCAAGGTGAAGTGCTGGGGCGACAACTTCTACGGTCAGTTGGGCACCAACAACAACACCAACGTCAACACCCCGGCTGCGGTTTATAACCTGGCCAAGTCGAAGTCGATGAAGGCTGGCGCTTTCAGCACCTGCGCCATCACCACCAAGGGTGCGGCCAAGTGCTGGGGCTACAACGCCAATGGCCAGTTGGGCAACAACACCCTCACTCATGCCAAAGCTCCCACCGGGGTAACTGGCCTGAGCAAGAAGGTGAAGCTGATCGCTCCTGGCTACCTGCACACCTGCGCGCTGACCACCAGCGGGAAGGCCAAGTGCTGGGGCGACAACTCCTACGGCGGGTTGGGTAACAACACCCTGACCGACTCCAAGGTTCCGGTGACGGTTTCCGGGTTGGCCAAGTCGAAGGATCTCGGCACCGGGCTCTACACAAGTTGTGCGCTCACTACCTCCAGCAAGGTGAAGTGCTGGGGCTACAACGGGATCGGCGCGGTAGGCAACGGCACGAACACCGACGCAAAGATGCCGGTTTCGGTAGTCAGTCTGCCCTGACCTCGAGCGAGGGGTCGGGTGCCGGTCGCTGCCGGCACTCGGCCCCTCGTTGCCGTCTTCGACGCTGGGTGCGGCGGCATCCGTCCTAGTCAGGGGCACATTCGGCGCATCACACTATCTTCACATTCACCGCATGGGGGCTTCATCGCAGCTGCGTAACTTTTGGATCGTCACCAACAACGATCCAAGGAGGATCCCATGAACACCTGGAAGACCCGGACGGCCGCAGCCACGGCAATCCTGATCGGCCTGGGCCTGGGAGTGACCGCGGTCGCAACCGCAGCCCCAGCCCCCGAACCGACCCCCACTCCGAGCACGAGCACCGCGACCACCACTGTGGACGCCGCCGTAGCCAAGCAGCTGGCCTTCATGCGGGAAGAGGAGCGGCTGGCCCGCGACGTCTACACCGCGATCGCCAAGCTCTACCCCGACAATGCGACCCAGTTCACCCGGATCGCCCTCTCCGAGCAGCGCCACTTCGAATCGATGGGCCTGCTGCTGAGCCGCTACGCCCTGGCCGATCCCTCAGCGGGTCTGGCTGCTGGCACCTACTCCGATCCGGCGCTGACCCAGCTCTACAACACCCTGATGACCCAGGCCAAGGTTTCCTTGACTGAGGCCTACAAGGTTGGGGTGGCTGTCGAAGAGACCGATCTGGCCGACCTGAAGACCGCGCTTGCTGGCAACGTCCCGGCTGATGTGAAGGCCGTCTACACCAACCTGCAGGCTGGCTCGAACAACCACTTGGCCAGCTTCACCGCCCTGCGTGACGGCAAGACCGTCGGGGTCGGCAACGGCACCGGAATGCAGAATGGACGCGGCTGGAACAGCCCCCAGGCCACTCCTGGCTCGACCACCGCTCCGACCGCTGGCCAGGGCATGGGCCGCGGCCCAGGTAACGGCGCCGGTCAGGGAGCAGGACGGGGTGGCAGCCAGACCCGTCCGGCTGACTGCCCGGTCGCTTGATTAACCACTCGATTGGTGGGGTGCCTGCGGGCACTCCACCAGTGGGGTGTCTAGGCTGATTTCGGATCCATTGATAGGGGCTGGCATGGCAAGACGAGTTCTGATCGTCGATGACGAACCGGGCATTCGCACCGTCCTGGCCGCCTATCTGGAGGCTGACGGCTTCGAAGTCGTCCAGGCAGACACTGGTGCTGAGGCGCTGCGCCGGGTGCTGGATGCCGCCGAAGCGATCGAGTTGGTGTTGCTCGACGTGGGCCTGCCCGACCTGAACGGCATCGAAGTACTCACCACCATTCGGGCCAAATCGAGTGTCTATGTGATCTTGGTCACCGCGCGGGCCGAAGAGGTCGACAAGCTGGTTGGTCTCAGTGTCGGCGCCGACGATTACGTCACCAAGCCGTTCAGTCCGCGAGAGGTCGTGGCCCGGGTGAACACAGTGTTGCGCCGGGCTCGGCAGGAGCCACCGTCGGCTGAACCGGCCGAGTTGGTGTTGCGCTTCGACGGACTAAGCATCGACCCGCAACGCCGGGAGGTACTGGTGGCAGCGATGCCCGTCGAGCTTTCGGCGCTGGACTTTGACCTGCTGTGGGCGTTGGCAAACTCGCCGGGACGGGTCTACTCGCGGGCTCAGCTGCTGGAGAAGGTTTGGGGCTACGACTTCTACGGCGATGACCGGGTGGTCGATGTGCACATTCGCAGTCTGCGGGCAGCCCTTGGGGACGACGCGACCCGTCCGGGCATCATCGGGACGGTGCGCGGGGTCGGCTACAAGTTCCTGCCACGCACCCTGGAGGCGTGATGAACCGGCTCAGTGTGCGCTTGGTGATCTCTCACGTGCTGGTGGCCCTCATTGGTGGCGCGGCGACCTTCGCGGTGGTGCGCTGGTTGGCGCCGGCACTGTTCGATGAGAGTCTGCGGCTGGGGCCGGCCGGTGGCTCTGGGCGTGGCCCGGGAACTGGCCAGGGCCAGGGGTCTGGCGGGGTGTTGCGCGACCAGTTCGCGGCCGCGATTGACCAGGCGCTGCTGATTGGTGCGGTGGTTGGTGTTGCTGCTGCGGCGATCTTCGGGGTGTTCGCGGCCCGGCGAGTGATTCGTTCTCTGGGGACGGTGCGGGCGGCCACCCGCGAGCTGGCAAAGGGCCGTTACGACTTGGCCGTCCCGGAGCCCAAGGAGGCTGAGCTGGCTGAGTTGGCTGCTGATGTGAATCAGCTCGGCGCAGCCCTGGCGCAGACCGAGACCACCCGGATGCGGCTGTTGGGCGAGGTGGCTCATGAGTTGCGGACGCCGCTGACGGTGATCGATGGCTATGTGGAGGCGATGATCGACGGCGTACTGCCGACCAGCCCGGAGAATCTGGAGCAGATCAGCGATGAGACCCGGCGACTTCGTCGCTTGGGCGAAGATTTGTCCTCACTCAGCAGGGCCGAAGAAGGTCGGCTGGGTTTGCAGTTGGCCTCGGCCGATGTTGGCGCGCTCGCGGTGGCGGCGGCGGAGCGGTTGCGTCCGCAAGCTGTGGATGCTGGCGTGAAGCTCGAGGTGCACTCCTCCGCGGCCGGGCTGATCGCCTCAGTTGATGCCGACCGAATCGCCCAGGTAGTAACCAATCTGGTGGGCAATGCGCTCGGCGCCACTGATGCCGGCGGGACGATCACCGTCACGGCTCGGGCCGAAGCCAGCCAGGTGTTGATCGAGGTCACCGACACTGGCGTTGGTTTGGCCCCAGATCAGCTGGAGAAGATCTTCGAACGCTTCTATCGCGTGACTGGGATCCTTCGACAGGCTCAGGGAACTGAATCACACCCCAACCCCAGTTCCCTGAGCCCCAACCCCAGTTCCCTGAGCTTGTCGAAGGGTCAAACCGGCTCCGGCATTGGACTCACCATTTCCCGCGGCATCGTCCGCGCGCATGGTGGCGAACTGACGGCTTCGTCGGCTGGGCTTGGTCGCGGTGCAACCTTCACGCTTCGCTTGCCGCTGGCTCAGGCGTCCTCGCGGGCGTAGGACGCCACGAGCTCCTTCTCCTGCTCGTAGTTGGGCAGGAAGACGGCGACGACGATCGTTCCGATCACGATGGCGATGGCGCCGATTAGGTAGGCGGCCCAGGCCCCGGTGACCATGCTGCGAGTGGCGGCGGTCACGATTTGGTCGTGGTACTGCGGGTATTGCTCGGCCACGCGCAGCGCGGAGGCGTAGGAGGCCTGCAGTGCGTGGGTTACCGAATCGCTGATGTTGGCGGCTTCGCCGGTGGCCTCGATCTGGCGGCGGAAGGATTCGGCGAAACCGGCGGCCAAGATGGCACCCAAGATTGCCTGCATGATCGAGCCGCCAAGATCGCGTTGCAGATCGGAGGTGGCCGAGGCCATGCCCACTTTCCGCACCGGGGTGCTTTCGGTGAGTCCGCGTGAGGCTGGCGTCATGGCGAAGGCCGCCCCACTGCCGATGGCCAGGAAGCCGAACCCGACCAGGGCATACGGGGTGGTCGGGTTCCACAGCAGGGTGGTCAAGAAGCCGAGCAGGACGAGGCTGTAGCCGACGAGCATGGTGGTGCGCGAGCCGCGGGCTTCCAACAGCCGGGCTGACAGCGGCGAACACACCAGAATGCCGACTGCCGAGGGGACGATCGCCAGGCCCGCCTGCAGCGTGGAGTAGCCGAGGATGTTTTGCATGTACTGCTGACCGACGAACAGGGCACCCATCAGCGATCCGAACACGATCGTGCCGCCGACCGCTGGCACCCAGAACATGCGTCGGCCGGCGACCTGCAGGTCGTAGAGCGGATATTTCGCGCGCAGCTGCCGCCAGGCGAAGGCGGCCAGCAGCAGCGTCCCGGCAACTAGGAGCGATACGCCAAACATCGTCTGGCCCGGCGCGAACACCATGCTGATGCCCAGGACGAGACCGGCGACGGCCAACGTCGACAGCACTCCCCCAACGTGATCAACCGGCTCGGTGGATTCCTCCACGTGCGCCGGGACGTACAACGCCACCAGCACCAGGGCGATCACGGCAATGGGGGCGGCGATGAGGAAGGCCGAACCCCACCACCAAATGGTGAGGACGAGCCCGGCGAGCACCGACCCGGCAACTGAGGCCATCGCACTCACCCCAGACCACAAGGCGATGGCCTTGGTACGGGCCGGGCCGGTGTGCCATAGGGCGGTGATGAGCGACAAGGTGGTCGGGAAGGCCATGCCCGCGGCGATGCCGGTGAAGAGGCGCGCGGCCATCAGCATCTCGATTGAGGCGGAGTAGGCCGACAGGAAGCTGGCCAGGACCGTCAGGGCGAGGCCAGCCAGGAGCAGCTGTTTGCGTCCGTACCGGTCGGCGATGGCGCCGAAGTAGAGCACCGACATCGCCAGGCCCAGTGAAGTGCCGACCGCGACAATGTTGAGGGCCGTTTGCGAGGCGCCGAAAGCGTCACCCACTTCAGGCAGGGCGACATTGGCTGCCGCGAGATTGATATTGCACACCAGCGCACCAAGAGTGAGCGCGGTAAGCACCAGGCCAGCCCGGGAAGGCACATCAGTTCGGGGGGCGGCGTCCGTTGGGGTGTCGGTCACGCGTTCACCCTAGCGAGCAGCAGCCGCGGTTCGCCGGGTTTTGCCGCACGCCGCCCCGCGGGATAACTTGGCGCGGACGGCACCTTGGGGGCGGTAGCTCAGCCGGTCAGAGCAGGGGACTCATAATCCCTGGGTCGCGGGTTCGAGCCCCGCCCGCCCCACTTAAGCCGAATTTTCCCCTTCGGACGACTGAGCTGTTGAGGGCCCGGATGGCGCGCCCGAAATCCGGACCCCGCTCGAGCGGAAGCCCAAACCTCGGACAAGGGCCTGTCCAAGCCGACGCGACTGGCGAATGGGCACAGCGCTACCTCAGGGCTATTTCACGCCACGACCGCTGGGGTCGACGCTACTCAGGACGAGGATCATCGGGTAGGGGACTTTGCGAATCGCCGCTCAGGCCCGCCACGCTCCCAGGCTCAACCTGGCGCGGCGCGGTGGCGGAAAGCCTTGACAAGAGCGAGTCCCAGAACCCCGGTTCAGTCGGAGGTGGCGGGCTCCATCGTTGACCAGTCAGCGCAGGCTTCTCCCATCGCCACTCGGCGGGAATGGGCCAACCCTCCACTGCCCAGAGAAGATCACGCGCACCCGTGAGTTCATCCTCGGTGAAGTCGGTTCGCTGCCGACTGGGAAGCGCGTCAAAGGCAAGCCCCGCAAGCGTGAAACAAGCACCCACAGTGGCTGGGTCTCCTCGCATGACTGGCCAGCCGAGGGGATCGCGGTAGATCCCCACGAGGCCCAGGATCGCTGCGGGATTCGATCCCCCCACGTAGGAATCGTTGTAGTCGGCGTAGTGGCAATTGCATGCGGTACAGAGATACCCGCGAACTAAGCCTGTTGCGTGGCTGTGGTCGAGCGCCATCCGGGAACCGTAAGGACTATGCCCACAAAGAGCACACTGCCCCCGCTGCCACTCGAGCATTACGTCCAGCCAGCTCCACCTCCCTGGCCCCCAGCCGAAGGGGTCTTCCTTGACCGGCCGGCGCCACCGCGCGCAGGCCGGCTTTGTGCTCACACTCCTCACAATCGACTCCAATCCAGTCGAACCATGCCGGGATTGGCCGTGGCTGGAACCAGCGAAGTACCTTTGGCCTCGGCTTCGTCAATCATGATCCGATGCGCGACTTTGCTTCTTCGACCCGCCGGTCAGGTTCGAGCCCCGCCCACAACACCAGTGCCGGCTCGCTCACCCCCCAGCCGATCGACCGCCCGGAACCCCCGACCACCTCAGAGTTTGCGGAGCGCTCCGGCCTCCGCCCGACCGACTCCCATCGGCGCGGCCATGCCACCCGCCCCACTTAGGCCGCGAGCGGTGCCGCATCCAGCATTCGCCGGACGGCCTTCTGCATCAGGCCCGAGTCAAAACAGGTGAGCAGATGCCCGTCCACGAAACGGTCCAGGCGAAGCTGCGCCGCGATCACCATCGCCGCTTCAGCGGGTGTGGCTTTCGCCAGTGACCCCGGGTCAGCGGCCAGCGCCTTCCCCCGAGGCCAGGACGTTCCCTCGAACAGGGTTTGCACGCCACACCGGGTGAAGGCACGAATCAGCGCCTCGGCCGGAGCCGAGAGTGCAGGAAACGCCATGCGGGAGGTACCGTCGGCTCGCTTCACCGCAGGGCGCCACTGGCCAAACGAATCGCTGACCTCAACCTCAGCTAACGCCGCCCGCAGTTCGTCCCAGTTCTCCACCGCCAGGCCGCTCAGTTGTGCCGCGTAGGCGGCCTTGATCTCACTTACTGACGCACCTGACATGGGGCTGACCCTACCGGTGTCCAAACAGGCTTCCCGCCGCCGCCGGCCTCCACTGCGTAGGTTCGCCCATGCCCCTGGGTCGCGGTCCGCCCGGCCGCTCAGCCCCTGCGCCCAGCCCGCTCGGAAAACTTGTCCAGCACGTCGATTGCGTCCTGAGCGATGAACACCCGGTCGCGCTTCCGGTCGCTCGATTCAGTGAGCACTCCAGCACCAACGGCTTGCTCGACCGCACGCCGGGCAGCGGTGCCAGACACCTGAAGCTGCTGCTCGATGAAGGCAACACTGACCGCTGGCTGCCCGATCAACAGGTTCAACAGCCGCCGACCAGCAGACCCGGCGCGCACTTGCATCACCTCAAGCCACCCGGTGCGAACCTCAGCGAGGGTGTCGACCAACCACCTGCCGTCAGCCGCAGCACGGGCACTCGCCTCGCACAGCTGTCGCACTATCTGGGCGAAATCGCCTGCTCGGTAAGCGGTGAGCGCATCGAAGTAGGACTCGGTGTCCGCCAACAGCCCCGCCGAGATCGGGACGGTCACCCGGCTCGTGAGTTCGCTGTGTCGCAGCATGGCGTGCAGCAGAGCCCGTCCGGTCCGGCCATTTCCATCAGTGAACGGGTGGATGGTTTCGAACTGGGCGTGCGCCACTGCTGCCTGGACGAGCACGGGCAGGTCATCACGCCGCAGGAAGCGGGTCAGGTCGTCCAGGTAGTGCGCCAGTCGGTCTGCGTGCGGCGGGATGAACGTGGCGCCGTTCGGACTCAAGCCGGACGCTCCGATCCACACCTGCACTTCGCGCCACCGGCCGGCCTGCGGGTCGCGTCCACCCAGCAGCGCGGAGTGCATGGCGAGGATGGAATCGGCGTCGAGCTCGTCAGACAGCCGGATGGCAGCTGCCATCGCCCGCACGTTGCGGGAGACCAGTTCGGCATTCTTGCTGGCGGTGCCACCGAGTTCGGCGATGGCCAACTGCCGCGCCCCGACGGTGAGGTTCTCGATCTGCGATGAGGCTGCCGACTCAGAGCGCAACAAGACCGACTGCATCGGGGCGATGTCTTCGCTGCCAAACTTCGCCGACACGTACGCGTCGAGCTTGATGATGGTGGCTGCCGCATCTTCGGCTTCGGCGGCTAGCCCGCTAGGGATGTCGAAGTCGACCTCGGCAATCTCAACCGGGATCGCCGCCTTGTAGGCCGACGGCAGCGCATCCCGCTTGCGCCTGGACAGCGCCTCAACGTCGTAGTTGGGGTGCCACGGGCGCATCTCGGTGGTGATCGGCCCGAACTTGCGCAGGGTCGATTCAGAACCCGCCGCATGTTGCTGCGTAAGCTTCGCCATGAATCGACGTTAGCACACGTTAGCGGCCTAAGGTGTGCTACCGAGCGTCGCTAACGCTCGTTGGCTGACGCGTAGGAGGGATCATCGCCCGGCTTCGCAGCGCCAAGAAGAGCCGCAGAAGGCACGAGTCCTTGTTCACGTAGATATGCCAGCGCGCGATCGATCATCTGGAGCTTCCGTTGCAGGGCCTTCAGCGTCGGCGCCGAGCGCTCAGAGAACGCCTCCAGGCGCGCACGTTCCCGGCGAACCTCGGCGGCCGATTCCGTCAGGCTAAACCAGAGCATCGGGTCCTGAGCGAGACCCTGACGATGTCGAAGAATCGCCGCCGCCAGTTGCCCCCAGACAACTGCTTCGACGGCCTCTACGGTTGCCGCAGGGCTGGCCAAGCCGAATGCGACACCGCCGCCACCGGCAGTAACGAGCGTGCCTGCGGTGAGCAGTCCCCCAATCATTCCGCCGGGGCCGAAGGCTGCCAACGCACTAGTAATGGCGGCGGCGCCCGCCACGCCGGGCGCTGCCGCCAGAGCGAGACCAGCAGTTGCCACGACAATGGCGGCCGCCCCTACACCGACGGCAACCCACTTGATCCAGCTCAGTTGGCTCGGGCCGGCCAGCACCCGCTGGGCTTCACCGGCGGCCGCGAACACGTCGGTGCCCATTTGCCCGCCCAACCACATCTCGGCAGTCAACTCCTCCACGGCCTCTTCGAGCACGCCCTTCGGCACAGTGATCTCGAACGGAAACACCACGTTCGCCGCGACGATGCTCAACAGGGGCACGACCGCGTCGTCTTTGGACAGGTGACTGATCGGGCGCGGTTCCGGAACCAGCGATTCCGAGTCGGACAGGTCACAAAGGAGCCTGGCGACCTCTGTCGGAATCGGGCGATTCTCGCGCTCGTTGCGCCCCGTCAGACGTTCGACCGTCTCTGCTTGCACCTGCCGCAAGGCGCCTAGATAGCGATCCCGATCTTCGGCCTTCAGCCTGGAAGCAATGAGGTGTGCATAGCGCAACGCCATCACGGCGACTGTCTCGGGGTAGTCGAGCGGGACGTCCACATCTCTCGAAGCCAGGACGAGTTCCTTCGACAGCGAGCCGAAGAGGGCGAAGCCGATCGCCTCCGCTACGGCCGGACACGAAAGGTACATCTCCGCGTTGTGACACTTGCTTCCCACCACGGTCGGCACGCGAAAATCGACCATCCATGGAAAGACCGACGAGATGCCTTGGCGCGTCGTCACGGGGTCAGCAGCATTCCAGAAGTTGACCCACCAGCCGAGGCCGACCGGGGGCTCCTTGAGGGTGTCCCTGAGCCAACCGTCAGCGAACTTCGGATGGGCCAGCGGACTCCCCACGGTCACCATGCCGACCACCGTGAGTCCCGACGGCAGCCGCCGCACCAGGTCTGCAGCAATCACTGATCCGAGGCTATGGCCGACAATGACCAGGCGCCCAGACGATGGCAGGGCCTTCAACACCCGGCCCAAGACCTGAGCGCGTATCTGTGGCTTGGTCAGGTAGTTCGAAGCCTGGGCGAAGAACGGCTGGGCTAGAGCCGCTTCAGCGATGGTGTCTCCCCCCGCCCAACCAGCGCCTCGGTTATGACGCCCGAGCCTCTGCTCAACGGCTCCCATGTGTCGCTCGAACTCTCTGCGGTTCTTTCGAGGGTCCTCACCGAATGGCGCCTTCGCCGTGAAGCCAGGAATCTTCTCGTCGTCATCGTCGGTATCACGTAGAGCGTGGGCATACTTCGGCGCGATCACGGTTGCGCCCGCCAAGTCTGGGTAGCCGAGTTCGTTGAGTGCACTTTCGAGGGCGCCGACCCACTCCTCACGGTTGGGGCCGGCACCCACACCATGAAGCAACAGCAGAATCGGCTTCTCCGACATCGTCGGCTTCTCCCCCGTAGCCGCGGTCATCAGCGGAACTCGAAGCTCAGGGAAATTGTCTGATCGATGCCCGATATCACCCCGGTATAGAACGCCTTGGCCTGGTCCTTCAATATCTCCTGGTTCTGGTCGACGTAGCCCCGTTGCGCCTCGTCGTTGAGGATGGCGTTGATCATCGCGAGCTTGTCGATCTCTGGGGACGTCCAGCTCAGCACGCCGTTGTTCTCCACCGCGAGTTCGAAATGCTCGTCACTGTGTCCAATGAACATGAACTTCGGCACCGACACGAGGTACTGCTTCTCGCCCTTGTGCACGATGGTGACGTCTTTGCCGTCAATGCCGACCTTGGCATTGAAGCCATATTGCATGAAGACGGCCCGCTCGCTGCCCGGCACCTCGACGCCAAGCACCTTTGTGCACCCCTGCTCCTTCTTCGTGATGCCCTGGATCCCCAAGCTCAGCAGCACAACCTGCTCCTTGCGGGTCACCGAGTTGATGATCTGGGTGGTGCGAGTCTCCGAGCTCACACCGAACAGTTGAAAACCCGGAAACGCCTGTACCACTCCAAGCGCGGCGGCGGCTCCCCCACCAACCAGACCCACGGCCAACAGCCCAATGAGCCATGCTCGTACCGCTTTCATCCCAGTTACTCCTTCTGATCCGCTCGACCAACTCTTGCCATTTACGCCGCCACGCCCGGCGCGAGCAGTTCCATCTGCTCGATGACTTGCTTGACCGCACCTTCGGCTTGGTCGGGTGGGTACTTGTATTTCCGCAATAGGCGCCTGATCTTGGCCCGCAGCGACGCTCGGACGTCGTCGCGCACGGTCCAGTCAGTCTTTACGTCGGCGCGCATCATGGCCACCAACTGCCGGGCGATATCGGCCAAAATGTCCTGGCCAAGCACGTCGAGCGCGGAGGCGTTGTCGGAAATGGCGTCATAGGTGGCCAGTTCGTCGACGCCCAGTGGCGGGTCGAACTGCTCGCCTCGCTTGGCTTCAGCGGCGAGATCTTTGGCCATCTCGAACAGTTCGATCAGCACCTCGGCAGCACTGAGTTGGCTGTTGGTGTAGCGGATCATCACATCGGAAAGACGTTCGCTGAAAGCGCGCTGCCGCACCAGGCTTGCCCCGGTTGAACGCGCCGCCTCGGCCAGAATCGCGTCGCGCAGCGCCTCGATCGCCAGATGGGGGTTGCTCGACTGCTGAGCTCGGGCCAACGCCGCCGGGGTCAGGTCGTTGAAGTCTGGCCGGGTAATCTCGGCGGCGGCATAGATGTCGATGACCTCGCCGGAATCCGTAGCTTGGTAGGCCAGTTGCCGCAGCAGCCTGGCGACTTCTTCGGGGACGGGCTCGCCGCGCGCTACTCGCTCGGCCGCGTCGAACTTGGCCATCCAGACCCGCACTTCCTCATAGAAGCGCACTTCGTCACGCACGTCGGAGAGGTTCGTGTAACCAGCCGCCAGCGCCCAGGCCCGTCCCAGCTGCCCGGAAAGCTGCCGGAACCGTCCAGCCAGCCCAATCTCGCCTTCTGGCACCTGATTGCCCGGCATCTGCGGGTTGCGCAGCCACGCAGTCAGACCCGTGGTCGCTTTCAGCCAACCCTTCGGCCCCACCACCTTTGCCCGCCAGTCGTAGCCAGCAGCCAGCTCCCGCAACTGTTCGAGCAGCGTGCGAGCAAGATCAACAGCTTCGGAGGCCAGGCGCCCCACCGGACGATGCTCCTGATCGCTGTCGCTGTATTCAGCCAGCGCCGCGCTGAGGCTTTCCAGCAGAGGGGCGTAGCCCACCAGCAGGCCGGAATCCTTGCCGCGGAAGGTGCGGTTCACCCGAGCCAGGGTCTGCATGAGGAGGGCGCCCTTCATCGGACGATCCAGGTAGAGGGTGTGCAGCGGTGGCGAGTCGTAGCCGGTGAGCATCATGTCTTTGACGATCACCAGCTCCAGGCAGTCCTCGGCGTCTTTCAGCCGCTTCTTGATCACCTGGTTCTCGGAATCCCGGCGGACGTGCTTGCCAATTTCACCGTCGTCGGCGGCGCTGCCCGAATACACCACTTTGAGCACGCCACCTTCGAGGGCGTCGGAGTGCCAGTCGGGCCGCAGCTCGATCAGCTGGGCGTACAGGTCGGCACAGATCTGCCGGGTAGCGCCCACGATCATTGCTTTGCCCGGCCCGTCGATCAGCGGACGCATCCGCTCCCGGCGCGTCTCCCAGTGCGCCACGATGTCGGCAGCCAAGGTGGCCAGCCGGGCTGGCGCGCCGTACACGGCGTTGATCACCGCCACCGATTTCTCCAGCCGCTCGCGCTCCACCTCGTCCAGCCCAATGGTGGCCTCATCGGCGGCCCGGTCGAGGTCTTCGGGGGAGACGTCGTCGGCAAAGGCAACCTTCACCAACCGCGGTTCCACCATGACCGACACCGTGGCGCCATCACTCACCGCTCTGGTCAGGTCGTAGATGTCGATGTAGGTGCCGAAGACCTCTTGGGTGTTGTGGTCGACGGTGCTGACCGGGGTGCCCGTGAAAGCGATCAGGGTGGCGTGCGGCAGCGCGTCGCGCAAGAAGCGCGCGTAGCCGTCCAGGTTGTCGTAGTGCGAGCGGTGGGCTTCGTCCACGATCACCACGATGTTGCGGCGCTCGCTTAGCAGCGGATGATCGGCGCCCGACTCGCGCTCCTCGAGGGTGCGGCCGAACTTCTGCAAGGTGGTGAACAAGATGCCCCCGCTGGAACGCTGGGTCAGCTCTGTGCGCAACTGCGAGCGGGTGGTGATCTGAATGGGCTTTTCCGGCAGCAGGGTTGAGGCGGCAAATCCTTGGTAAAGCTGTCCGTCGAGTTCGCGCCGATCGGTGATCACCACGATGGTCGGGTTGAGTAGGTGGGCCGAGCGCATCACCAGGTTGGCGAACAGCTCCATCTCCATCGACTTGCCCGAGCCTTGGGTGTGCCACACGACTCCGGCTCGCCCGTCGGACTTCACTGCGGTCACTGTGCGACCGAGGGCTTTGTTGACGGCGAAGTATTGGTGCGGCTTGGCGATGCGCTTGGCCAGCCCGAACTCGCCGGCGTCGAAGGCGGTGAAGTTTCGCAGCAGATCGAGGAAGCGCGTCTGGTTGCCCAAACCGTAGAAGGTGACCTCGAGAGCCGTGTTGTAGTCGGTGTCCTCGATCGACTCCCCTAGTTGCAGCGGCAAGCCGTCGTCGTCGACATTCCAGGACGCGTAGTGGTGCAGCGGAGTGAAAGGGGTGCCGTAGCCAGCGGTCACGCCGTCTGAAATCACGCTCAGCACGCAGCCGCGGAAAGCCAGCGGGAACTCCGCAAGGTAGGTGCCTAGCTGGCTGTGCGCAGCAGCCAGATCGGCGGTGGCAAGCCCGGCCTGCTTGAGTTCGCAAATGATCACCGGCAAGCCGTTGAGGTAACAGACCACGTCGAAGCGGCGGTGGTGTTCGGCGTTACTGATGGTGAGTTGCTGCACCGCCAGCCAGTCGTTGTCGCCCGGGTCGCGCCCGATCAGCTGAAGGGTGGGGTTCTGCTCAAGGCCGTCGTTGTCGAGATAGGTGATGCCGCGGTAGCCGTGCACCAGGAACTCGTGTAGTCGCCGGTTTTCGGTGATCGCGTCCTGGCTGGACGGGGTGAGAATCTCGGTCGCGGCCTGGCGCAGATAGGTCTCGGGCACGGCCGGGTTCAGCCGCACCAGAGCTTCGCGGAACCGTTCGTGCAGGAAGATGTCGGACGCCGAGAGGCGCTCGTGGGCGATCTGGGTGCCGGTGGCTGGCACCCACGCCTGCTCGCCCAATACCTCGATCGCGGTGGCCTCCCATTCGGCTTCACTGATTAGTGCCATCTGCCGGGCTTCCTTTCGTTGAGCGGCCGATCATTAGATGACCGAACATCACCCTGAGGGTGAGGATGCGCAATCTGACGACCAGCGACCGACGGGTAAGTCAATGCCGCTCGCGGGCCACGGATGCATCTCGTCCGAGTCTCACAACTAACAATGGGCTTAAGTATGGATTTGGTGTCGCTCTCCGCGGCCTCATAACTAACTTGAACGCGTAAGTCGAGCGACGCATCACCCCCACAAACGAACTCACGACATCCTGTCCAGGTCGTTTCTCTCGCCTGTGGTGAGAGAGCCTTGGCATCAGCATGGGTCTGGTGAAGCTGCCGCATCTGCCAGAAGTTCTGCGGCGAAAATCCGCTGATGCCGTGGTGGCGGCGCTGGATGTACCGGGTGAACTCGTGGGTCACGAGGCCACCTCTGCCAGATAGGCCGCACCCTCTGGCCAGAACTCAGTGAGCAGCCCCGGCTGGTACTCCGCGAACTTGCTGATCCCAAAACGGTATTCGCTGCCGTAACCGCCCAACCTCGAAGGCTCGACACCCACGCCACCAATCGACTGTAGAACCCGCATCGCCCCATGTTTGTCTGAGTAGCTCGCGGCGCCAGCCATCGCCACCAACAGAGCTCCCACTCTCGTCCGGGCAGGATCTGCGGACCGGGCAAGACCCTTCAGATGACCGGATTTGAGCGCCAACGCAAGACCGGTCAACACGCTGCCTGCAAGGGCAGCATTGCGCGTGGCACGTTCATGGGTCGCCCCCGTGTGCCCATCGGGGTTGTTGAAGTCGTAGCCGATTCGGCCTAGATAGACCGCAGCGGCGGCGCCGATTGCCCCGGCCTTGACCTCATCGGACCAACCCATGCGAAAAGACCCCAGCTCACGAAGAAGGACACCAAGCAACTCATCTGGGCCTCGCTCAAGCACATACTGAATCTCGGACTCCCTGAACGGGGTGGGCGCGGAGGACTGGCTGAGGAGCCAGAGCGCAACGACTTCTGGCATGAATTCCGACGAATCCTTCGCAACAGACACGAACTTGCCCAGCTCGAAGACCCGGTCGCCTCCACATCGATCGAGCTTGTCAGCAAGGTTTTCTTGAGTGATCCGTACGGATTCAGCAAGGTTGGCGTCGACCGACCCCGCCCGCACCGCCGAGTTCGCCCAGTAACTCTCTTCCACTCGACGCACCGCCCGGCCCTCGCCGACACTCCGGGCCTCGGCGACTACGGCCAATAGATCGTCGTGGTTGCTCAACTCCGCCGCTTGCCCGGCGAGCCGATCCAGACGATTCGCCGTCACTAGCCCCTGCAGCGCCTCAAGGATCTGCTGCGCCTTTTCCTGCGAACGACTTCCCGACCGCGCCACGACGGCGGTGAGAACCACCGTGACGACCACAGACAGCACAGCCACTCCGAGAGAGGCGAGTGCGATCTGGTCAAGGAAATTCACAATGCCGCCTCAACCTGCTTCTCGGCTTCGCGGACGGTCAGGCGACCGCTCATCAGGTGCGGCAGCAGCGTGTCGCGGAGGGTGACGAGGTGGCGGGACTCGTTTGCGGCTTGGTGTTCGCGGAGGTGCAGCTGCCGCAACCGCTCGCCGAGGCCACCATGAAGGCCAGCGGCGGGCAATTCGATTTGCAGTTCCGTCAGCGCCTTTCGACTGAGCTCGGTCTGGCCCGTGCTCCCTTCACCGAGCGCTTCAATGGCCGACTCCGCCGCGAGCACCGCCTCGGCGCCCACCCACGGATCCACCTTTCCAGGATCAAAACGAACAAGCGTTACATGTGAATCCGGGAACGCGCCCACATCTTCACGCCAGACGCCAACCCGGCCAAGGGTCCCTTGGCCGGTGGAGTTCACGAGAGTGTCACCCACCTGCAGTTGAGGCTCTTTCATCGCCTCGGCAAGGCGAGCTTGTTCGACAGAAACTACTCCGCCACGAACGCACTTCTGGTTGATGGCCCACACACCACCGTACGTTTCGGTGTACTTCGGAGCCTTGCCGCGGCCTAGAAGAGCCGTCGCCTCGCCGATGGGTACGCTCACCGAGCCCCGACCCAGGGCCCACCCAAGCGAGGCAGCTCGCAGGGCGCGAGACGAATCCTGGAGCCTCACGTTCGCGGCGATCTTGTCGTCGAGGGCGCCGAGGACTTCGGCGATGGCGCGTTGGGTGGGGAGGGGTGGCAGGTCGATCTGATAGGTCGAAGCGAAGGTCGTGTATTGGAAGCGAGCGACCCCTGTGTGCTGAACCTGGAAGCTCTCCATGACACCGGCTCGATAGGCACTCTGGAGGCGGTAGTAGAGGTATCCAGAATCGACCTGGTCAGGGTCTGGCCGTAGGAATCGGGCAAAGCTGGCGCAAGTGGCCTGCTCCTGAAGAGCGTCCAGCACTCGCTTCGTGATCAGCATGGTTCGCCCGGTTGGCCTGCCGCGGGACCCTCCGGCGGTCTCAATGAGTACATCTCCCAGCTTGAGCGTCCGCCGGCCGCTAGACGCCTCCGTCAGGAACCGTGTTGGAACGCTAGCCGCATCGCCGCAGGAGAGCGACTCAAAGTCCGTCCCTCGTACAACACGAAAGCGCTGCGCCTCTTCACCTACGTCAGCCCCCCAATCGCCGTCCCGAGTGTCAAGGAGAATTTGCTGCAAAGTGTTCACGCCAACCGCCCCAACTGCTCGCGCACCACCGCGTCCAGCCGGGCCGACTCATCCAAAGCAGCTAGCAACTCCTCGGTAAGGCGCTTCACTTTGTCGTCGATTGGTTCGCCGTCATCGGCGATTTCGGCAGTGCCGACGTATCGTCCGGGAGTGAGGGCATATTCGGCGTCCTTGATCTCGGCCAGGGTTGCGGAGTAGCAGAAGCCGGGGATGTCGGCATAGACCCCTGAGCTTGTCGAAGGGTCGACAGAGGCTTCGACAAGCTCAGCCAACTGGCTGGGGACTTCGACGGGCTCAGGCAACTGAGGCTCGCCTCGCCAAGCGCGGTAGGTGTCGGCGATCTTGGCGATGTCTTCCTCGGATAGGGCGCGTTCGGCACGATCAACCATGTAGCCAAGGTTTTGGGCGTTGACGAACAGCACTTGGCCGCGACGGTCGGCCGTCCACTTCTTGTCCTTCGCGAAGAACCACAGGCAAACCGGAATGCCGGTGGAGCGGAACAGCTGGGTGGGCAGCGCCACCATCACACTCACCAAGTCGGCCTCGACGAGGTTGGCCCGAATTTGGCCCTCGCCGCCGGAATTGGTGTTCATCGAACCGTTGGCCAGCACCACTCCGGCCTGACCCTTCGGGCCCAGCTTGCTAACGATGTGCTGCAACCAGGCGTAGTTCGCATTGCCAGCCGGTGGGACGCCGTAGCGCCAGCGAGCATCGTCCTCGTTGCGCGCCCAGTCTTTGATGTTGAACGGCGGGTTGGCCAACACGTAGTCGGCCTGCAGGTCGGGGTGCAGATCGCGGGCGAAGGTGTCACCCCAACTCGGGCCGAGATTGCCGATCAGTCCGTGAATGGCCAGGTTCATCTTGGCCATTCGCCAAGTGCGCTCCATGTTCTCCTGGCCGTAGACGCTCAACTCGGCGGGGTTGCGGTGGTGTGCCTCCAGGAACTTCTCGGCCTGGACGAACATGCCCCCCGAGCCGCAGCACGGGTCGTAGATGCGTCCCGCGCTCGGCTCCATCACTTCCACCAACACCCGTACCACGCTGGGCGGGGTGTAGAACTCGCCACCCCGCTTGCCCTCGGCGGCAGCGAACTTGCCCAGGAAATACTCGTACACCTCACCCAGCAGGTCGCGGGCCTTACTCGCCCCCTCGCCGGTGAACCGAGCCGAGTTGAACAAGTCGAGCAACTCCCCCAGCCGCCGCTGATCGACGCCTTCGCGGTTGTAGATGCGCGGCAGAGTGCCGTTCAGTGGCGGGTTGGCTTCCATCAACCAACCCATCGCCTCGTTGATGAGCTCGCCGATGGTCTTTGTCTCGGTGCCCTTGGCCCGCTCGGCCAGAAACTGCCAGCGCGCATTCACCGGCACCCAGAACACCCCGGCGCCGGAGTATTCGTCCTTGTCTTCCAGCGATTCATCGATGTCGCCTTCGACGTAGCCACCGTCGGCCTCCAACTCGGCACGAATCTGAGCTCGACGTTCCTCGAACGAATCCGAGACGTACTTCAGAAACACCAGACCCAAGATCACATCCTTGTAATCGGAGGCCTCCAGCGAACCGCGCAGCTTGTCAGCGGCCTTCCACAACGTGTCTTTGAGTTCCTTCATCGTGGTCGGTGCTTGCGGGGCTGCGTCAGTGCGACGTCGGGCCATGATTCTCCTTGCTGATGCTGAGCTGTCGTGATTCGACAGCCGTGGTGAGGTCGGTGGTGAGGGCGTCCAACCCGGCCAGTTCCGCCACCAACCGTGCCCGCTGGGCGGCCAGGTCGGTGAGTGCCTCGCCGAGGACGTCGCGAGTGGGTTCGGGTACGACGGCCAGCGGCCAGGTGCGCCACGTGCTGGACGTGGCCGCATTGATCCGAGCGGCAACCGCGCGCGCAACCAGCGGGGCGGACGAGCGCACCCGCAAGATGCGGGCCGGGGCCAACACCAAGGTGCCGCCCTCTTCGTCGATCACAGCGGACGGCTTGGGGCGCACTGAAAAGATGATGTCGCCCGGCTCGGTCAGCTCACCCCCGACGCGCGCCAGCAGTGCCAGCCGATCAACTCGCCGCATGGCGCCCGGGGCGGCCGGATCGGAAACGACCGGCACCGTGCCCGCAGCCAGCCCGGAGACGTCGACCTTTCGCCCCGACAGCACCCGCAGCCATCCGCGCGCTATCGCCTGAGCCACGCTCAGCCCTTCGGCAACCTGATCAAGAACGTCAAATCGATAGGGCTTCAGCCGCTCGGCAGTATCGGCGGCACGCAACTCCACGGCCCAGTCCGCACCTGCCCGAGAGCGGCCAACCGCCCGCTGAGGTCGCGGCGGAACCAAGGTGTCACTGGCCGAAACCAGCAAAGCGGTGAACACCGGATGCAGCTGCGCCCAGGCACGTCGCCGAGCACCCCGGCTGCCTTGCCAGGCGGCCAACAAATCATCGGCCAGACCTTCGCACTGCCGTAACTGAACCCCGCCCAGATCGGCCACCAGAGTGCGCCGCTCACCTACCGGTGTCGGGTCGGGGCTGCCCAGCAGCCACAACGCCGAATGCTCCCTGGCTTGGGCCGGACGCAGCCCAGCAGGCAGCCGGACGATGGCCCGCACATGCCCGCCGCGAAGCAACTGGTCACGCTTGGCGAGCGCCGTCCCGGTGAGAGGGTCGGTCAAGGTGGCCGCCGGCGCCAGGCAAAGCACCAACTGGTCGGCGGTCAACTGCAGAACGATCTCATCGAGAAACTCCAACTGCCCGAGTTCGTCAAGCTGCGGTTCGGCGGCACTGGGTAGCACCACCAAGTGAGCGGTCGGGTCGGTCATCGACCATTCGCCGCGCCCCCGCTCTACCAAGCGTGGACGAACACCAGCAAGCAGCAACTGACGGCGAGTCAACCGCTGCGCGCCGGTATCGCCGTCCATCACACGTACCGGCAACTCCAGGGACGTCGCGCACTCGGCCAGCAGGTCTACCGCGGCCCCGGTCGGATCCATCAGACCGGGATGCCCCAACTCGGCGGCGAGCGGGCCGATCAGGCCCAACAGGAAACGACGACCGGCGTCGGAGAGCACGGTACGGCTCAGCGCGCTTCCCGGTGTTCGCAGCCGGGTTTCGACGAGGTGCTGGTGGGCGGTCAGCTCACCCCAGGAAGCCTCGACTAGATCGTCGGCATCGCGGGCAAACCGGGCGAGATCGGCGCAGCGTTCCATTTCGCGCCGGAAGTATCGATCGTCTGGGTCGTGTTCGTCAGCCAGATCGAGCAGGTCGTCTGGTTGGAGCGGTGCCAGCGGTTCGCCGATCAGTTGCCGCAACGTGACGAGGGCGCTGATGGTTTCAGCGTCCTTGGTGCTCCCGCCAGCAAGCAGCGAGTGCGCGGCAGCGTCCGCCCGGGCCTCGGGATTGTTCCCCCGCTGAGTGTCTTCCAGCCACGCCACTACGTCGTCGCGCAGGAAGAACTCCTGGCCATCGCGCTTCTGGCGGGCTGGCGGGAAGGGATGGGCGGTGGCCCGCGAACGGCGCCGCCACACCGATACGACCGGACGCTGCACGCGCGCCAAACCGGCGATGTCACGCATTGTCATCAGCTG
Source organism: Propionicimonas sp. (assembly GCA_013791955.1). GTDB lineage: Bacteria > Actinomycetota > Actinomycetes > Propionibacteriales > Propionibacteriaceae > Propionicimonas. Next base: position 650,359 of record VMSW01000007.1, on the reverse strand, counting down.
GGTCACGGCAAACCTCCTCCGGTACATCACACCACCGGTGCACCGGTGTTGCAATCCCCATCGGCTGATAACACCCCTTATCACTATCGCGAATGCATAAGGTGCCTGAGGACGTAGATGGTTGACCCACAAGGAGGCAACCCCACAGAAGGGCACACCATGACCACACCCCAGCCACCCGCGAGCCAGAACGGACCAGAGGGGCTCCAGCCCCCGCCGCCGCCCTTCCCAGGCGCCCCCACCGGACCAAAAAGGCCAACTGTCACCAGCAAGCAGGTGAGACTGCTCACGTCCAAGCCGTTCATCGGCGTGGCGGCACTAGTTGCCGGCATGGTGCTTGGCGGAGTCGCGACCAGCGGTGACAACAAGACGCAGCCAATAGCCATGCCCACGGCAACTGTGACCGTGACGGTCCCCAGCGTCGGGGAAACGCTCGCGCCGACCGGATCGGAAGCAGCCACCGAGGAGCCCGCCGAAACTCCGGCCCCGCCTTCGACCCCAGTCAAGAAGGAGTACAAGAGCCTCTCCAGCCGCACGTTCAAGCTGCTGGTCAAGGACCCCGACTCCTATATCGGCAAGACCTACGTCGTCTACGGCGAGATCACTCAGTTCGACGCCGCCACCGGCACAGACACGTTCCGCGCTGACACCGGCCCCAAGAAGCTGCGCATCTCCTACGGGTATGTCGACTACCCGCAGAACTCCTTCCTGAGCGGGACGGATTCTCAGCTGAAGAAGCTCGTAGAAGGTGACTGTTTCAAGGCGAAGGTGACCGTGCTCGGCTCCTACTCCTACGACACCCAGGCTGGCGGCAACACAACAGTCCCGCTCTTCCAGGTCGACTCTGTCTCCGTCTATGGCAGCACCTCATGAGAGCCCTCCTGGCCGAACCACCCGACAACGAGCACACACGAGAGGAGGTGAACATGTCCGAATACCACGTCACACCCAGCGAGGATGGATGGGCGGCCAAAAAGGCTGGCGCGTCCCGCGCCTCCTCGGTGCACCGCACCCAGGCCGAGGCCGTCGATGCGTCACGCGGCTACCTGACCAATCAAGGCGGCGGCGAACTAAACATCCATGGTCGCGACGGATCTATCCGAGCCAAGGACACTATTGACCCAGGCAACGATCCGCGGAATATTCCCGGCTGAGCGACAACCTCCAACGCCGAGCCCGCGACCCGGCGGCTCCTAGCCCATGGGTCGCGGGCTCAAGCCGCAACCGGCCGACCGTCACCACGCCTGGGCGTCTGCGTGGTGAGCCTGGTGGTGTTGGCTGCCGTCCGCCACCCCTATCGGCGCCCGACCAAAGAGCCGATTGTGACCTCTCCCCCACCAGCCATAGCCTGCACGCATGGCAATCCACCTGATCACCGGAGCTGGCTCGGGAATTGGCGCAGCGCTCGCCCAGCGGCTCGCCGCCCGCGGCGATGATCTGCTGCTCATCGCCCGCAATGAAGAACGTGCCGACCAGCTACGAAACACCTTCGGCGGCGCCGAGATCGTCGTGGCCGATCTGGCCAGCCCACAACTCGAAGCCACCCTGCTCGAACACCGGGCTCCCGAGCGGCTCGACTCGGTGATCCATGCCGCCGGAGTCGTGGCGCTCAACCCGGTGGCGAACCTGCCAACGACCGAGTTCCTCGACACGTTGCTGGTCAATCTGGTCTCCCCCATCGCGCTCACTCGCTGGGCCTTGCCAGCGCTGCGCGCCGCCCGAGGCAGCGTCGTCTTCGTGAACTCGACCGCAGGCTTGAACGCCAACCCAAACTGGGCTTCCTATGCCGCCTCGAAAGCTGGGCTCCGCTCCGCCGCCGACGCCCTTCGCGCCGAGGAAGCTGCCAACGGCGTCCGGGTCACCACTATCTTCCCTGGACGCACTGCCACCCCGATGCAGCAGGCCGTCCGTCAGCAAGAGGGCGGCAGCTACGACGCGTCGATCTACATCGACCCGGCCACGGTGGCAGCCGCGATCATGCAGGCCATCGACCTGCCCCGCGACGCCACCATGCCCGAGATCACGCTGCGACCGGGCCCCTGACGTCCGAACTCACTTGATGCCAGAGGTGGCAATCCCCTCGATGAAGAAGCGCTGCAGGAAGAGGAACACCACCAGAATCGGCGCCACGACGACGGTCGCGCCGGCAAGCAGCAGACCGTAATCGGCCTGGTGCTGACCATTGGCCACCAGCGCCAGCCCGACGGGCAGCGTGTAGGTCGACTCGTTCACACTGACGACCAGCGGCCACAGGAAGTTGTTCCACGACCCTAGGAACGTCAAGATGCCGAGCGTCGCGAAGGCCGGCACGGCCAGCGGCAGGTAGATCCGGAAGAAGACCCCGAGCTCGCCGGCCCCGTCGATGCGGGCCGCCTCAGCGAGATCCTTTGGCAGGCCGATGAAGAACTGCCGCATCAGGAACACCCCGAACGGCTGCACCAGGAACGGCAGCATCAACGCTGACAGGTTGCCGATCAGGTGCAGGTTCGCCGCCAGGATGAACTGCGGGATGAACAGCACGAGCCCGGGAATCATCAGCGAGCCCATCACCGCGCCGAAGACGATCCGCTTGCCGGGGAAGTCCAGGCGGGCCAGGGCGTAGCCAAGCATCGCGCTGAACATCAGGTTGGCCGCCACGACGACCACAGCCACCACAACCGAGTTCACGAAATAGGTCCCGAAAGATGCCTTCTCGAACAGCAGTTGGAAGTTGGCCAGGCTGGGGTTCTGTGGCAGCCAACTAGGCGGGGACGCCATCAGCTCGGAGTTTGGCTTCACCGAGCCCAGCAGCATCCAGACGAAGGGCAGCATCACCATTGAAAGCAGCACCGTCAACAGGATGTAGAGCCACCAGCGGGTCTTGGGTTTGCTAAACATCAGCCCTTCTCCCTCGTGACTCGGAACTGAATTATGGTCACGATCAGGATGACCAGGAAGGTGAGGTACGCCATCGCGCCGGAGTAGCCCCAGTTGCCGAAGCCGAACTGCTGGTAGGTGTACATCGACGCCGAAAGCGTCGCGTTGAGCGGGCCGCCTTGGGTCATGACGAACGGCTCCTCGAAGAACTGCAGGTAGCCGATCGAAGTAGTGACCAGGACGAACAGCAGCGTCGGCCGTAGCGCTGGCAGGGTCACGTTCATAAACCGCTGCCAGGTGCCCGCTCCGTCGAGAGCGGCCGCCTCGTGCAGTTCCCACGACACGCTCTGCAGACCGGCCAACAAGATGATCATCGCGTTACCGAAGTTCCGCCAGACCGACATGATGATCAGCGAAAACAGGGCGGTATTTTCGTCCCCGATCCAGTTCGGACCCTTGATACCAACCACGGCCAGCATCTGGTTAACGACGCCGAAATCGGGCTGCAGCAGGAAGCGCCACACCACCGCCACCGCAACGATCGAGGTGATCACCGGGGTGTAGAAGCCCAGCCGGAAGAAGCCGCGCGCCTTGTTGATGCCCTTGTCGAGCGCCACCGCCACCGCCAGGCCCGCCACGATCGTCGCGGGCACGCCGACGACCACGAAGATCACCGTGTTGAGCGCAGCCTTGCGGAAGATGGGGTCGCTCACGGCCCGCACATAGTTGTCCAAAGCCACGAAATCCACCGCGAACGGGGTTTGGACGTCATTGCGGCTCATGTCGGTGAACGACATGTACATCGACTGAATAACCGGCCAGGCCGTGAAGACCAGGAACAGGACGATGAACGGCGTGGAGAGCAGCAGCCCCGCGCGGGCCTCCGCAGCGTTCCGGGTGGTTGCCCGCCCGGAACGCTTGGAGGCCAGCTTCCGCCCGGTGTCAACCGGGTTGGAGTTGGCGGTCATTGCTCAGCCCATACCCACCGATGTGGCCTGTTGCTGGAGCGCCTTCAGTGAAGCATCCGGGTCAGCTCCGGTTCTGGTCACCTTCTCCACAGTCGAGTCGAACTGCTTGGCTACCTGCTCCCAGGTGGCCACCGACGGTGGGGCGTAGGCGGTCTTGAGCTGTTCGGCGAACACGGCAAACTTCGCGTCACCAGTGACTGCCGGATCGGCCAGCGCGGTCTTGACGCTGGGGAGATCGCCGATCGTCTTGAACCACTCAACCTGGGTTTGGGACTGGGTTAGGTAGTCCACGAGCTTCCAGGCGGTGTCCCGATTCTTGGTCGACTTGAAGACGGCCAGGTTCGAGCCGCCGATGAATGATGCGCCAGACACCTTCGTGGGCATCGCGAAGACGCCGTAGTCGTCCTTCTTCATCTTGCCGGTCGTCTCTACGCCGGACATCATCCACGGGCCCGAGATGAACATGGGCACCTTGCCTGAGGCGAAATCAGCAACGAGGGTGTCGCCCACGGGTGCCTTGTTCGCCAGGCCCTGGCTGAAGAAGTCCTGGTAGAACTTCAGCCCCTCAACGTTCTTGGGGTCGTCGAAGGTCCAGGTCTTGGCGTCATCGGTGTTGATCTTGCCGCCAGCGCTCCACATCAACGGCAGCACCGTCTGCCAGGAGCCTTCGCCGCCCGGCAGCATGCTGATGCCGTATTTGGCGCCGCCCTTTTCCTTCATCGCCTTGACCATGGCGAAGAACTCGTCCCAGGTCTTCGGATCGGCAGTAACGCCGGCCTTCGCGGCCACTGCCTTGTTGTAGTAGACGACGCGGGTTTCGACGTACCAGGGCACCCCGAGCGAGGTGCCGTTGACGACGGTGGTCTTCTGGGCGCCTTCCAGGAACTTGGTGGTGTCGAAGTTCGACGGGGTGGGGTCGATCTGTTGGGCGAGCTCGGCCACCCACGTTGTGCCCACCTGAGCGACGTCTGGCAGCACATTGGCGGCCGCCGCGCTGACGAACTTGTCATGGGCTGAGGACCACGGGATCGAGGTCACGTTGACCTTGACGCCCGGGTTGGCAGTCATGAACTTGTCGGTAACCGCCTTGAGTTCGTCACCTTCGGCGCCCATCGCCCAGACCTCGAGGGTGCCGCTCGCGGCCGCCCCGGTGTTCACGGGGTTGCCAGCAGCGGAGCCCTGCCCAGTGGGGGTTTCAGCTCGACCGCAACCGGTAATAGTCAAGGCCAGCGCAGCGGCGCCCGCTATAACGGCGTATCGCTTCTTCATGTCGTACTCCTGTTCGTGGGGATGAAAATGCAGCCCGGGAACTGCGAGGGACGCCGGGGAGGCGTGTTAGTCGATGCCAACCGACGGGTCCAACGGCGCCAGCCGTTCGACCCGGGGACGACTTGCGTCGAGGGCAGTAGCTAGGTGGGGATGGCGGCGGAAGCGCCGCCTTGAATTCGCGCGAAGACACGGTCACCAATGCCCGGTGCGACCGCGTTTGAAACATGTTGGAAAGCACTGGAAGCAGTCGCGCGGGAGATGGGCACTGGGACCTCCTTCGTTGGTTCGGTCCACGGGAGTGCGTGTGGGGTCCATCCGACCGGGCGAACACCCGGCCGAGGCGCGAAGCCACTACATCCGTCAACAACGACTATCCGGCACACCCGATGGGTAAGCAATACCTACAACGACTGAACTGCGAGTCAGCCCAGGACGACCTCAACCGGTCCGGACCCGACATCGGCCAGCGCCACTGAGACCCCCGGCGTCCGGTACGGGTTCGTCAGGGCGACTGCTGGGAGCAGGCGATCACCGGTCATCACCCGCACACCGCCGCCGTCGGCGCGAACCCGGAACCGGAACTCGACCAGGCGCCCACCCAGCGGGACGGACGCGGTGAGCCCGTCCAGTCTCAAGTCGAGCACCGGATCAACCTCAAGCCGCTCCCCGCGCCGCCGCAGCCCCAGCAGGCAACCGACGACGATTCGTAGGAACAGGCCAGGCCCTGACGAATACACCCGCCACCCGCCCTCCAGTGGGACGCGACCGGCCATCAGGTCTGGGTAGCGCTGAGCAGCGTCGTACCGGTCGAGGAAGTCGCCGTCGGAGGAGGAGTGGTAACAGGTGGTTTGCCGGGGTCGGGCCGCGGCGACCCGCTCAGTCAGCCCGAACGGGCAGGCCAGCAGCAGCGCGTCCAGGAGCCCGGTGGCGTCCCCATAGCGGGCCAGCGCCTCGGCGTAGCGCAGGTGGGCGTGGGTGTACATGAGTCCGATCTCACGGCCCCAGAAGGTGGCGGCCTCGGCCCGCTTGAACATCCGTAGCGGTCCCCCGCGATAGGCGGTGGGGCGATCAAACAGGTGGGCACCGTCGGGGCCGAGCAGGTGCTCGTCGAGGGCGTCCAAGTGGGCCTTGGCTTCGGCCGGGGTGAGCAGGTCACCGGTGATCGCATGAATCCACGGCAAGACGCCGTAGGTCAGGCCGGTCGTGGTGTCGCGCGGATGGACGAGTAGGGCGGTCGGCACCCCGGAGGCGTCATCGAAGACGCCGTAGCCAGCGAGCAGGCCGTCGACGAGCAGGTGTTCGCGGATCGCCGCCGCGACGGCGTCCGCATGCGCCCGGCACTGGGCCGCGAGCGCCACCGCCTGCTCATCGGCGGGCGCGACGGCGGCCAGTCCTTCGGCGAGCGCGGGCAGGGCCTGGGTCGCCAGCACTGCCGTCCACGTGGACGTCATCCGCTCGGCCAATCGGGAGTCAGCCGGCTGGAGGGAGTCGTTCCAATCCCCGTCGCCATATTTGGGCAGCGCACTACCCGGCACCGTCTGAGCCTCGATGAACCTCAGCGCCCGGGCGAGATGATCGAGCACGGACGCCGCCGGCCCGGCCGTCCCGTCGGCGGCAACGAAGGTCACCGACTCTGCCAGCAGGGAAGCATCACCGGTTGTCAGCAGGTAATCGCCGACAGCAAGCAGCGGCCACAGCACGACGTCACCATGTGAAGTGAGCTGCTCCCAGTAGCGCTTTGGGGGCAGGAAGTCGAACGCCTGCGGCCAGTCGCCGCGATCGTTCTGGCCAGCCATGATCGCCACGATCACCTCGCGCAGGGCGTCGGTGGCATCGAGGGCAGTGAGCAGGCCAACTGGCCCCTGCGAGACGTCCCGCGTGCCCCAGGCGCCGCCGGTGTACTGCTCCAGCCCCCGCGGGGAGAGGTAGTGGATCAGCGCATTCTGCGCGACCCACGGCAGGGTCGCATCGAGAGCCTCGATCGCTGAGGCCAGCGGCCCTGCGACCCTCAGCCGAGGCAAACCGACCACGGGTCGGGTCTCAGCGGCGACGACGGTCTCGGCAGCCGGCACCAGGTCGGCGGTCAGGGTGAGCGTCAGGTCACCGGGAGCGTCCAGGGTGAGCCAGGGCAGGCCGCGGGAGTTGCCGTCGGCGAACAGCGGGCTGTCGTCGCCCGCCGTCGCGGCGCCGTCCCAGCAGAACAGCGCAGTGCCGCTCTCGGCGTGCACGGTAGCGGAGCCGGAGGTAAGGGTGATCTGCGGGCATTCGGCGGCTGCGCCGTCGTCGCCCCCGGTGGCGAGGTGGGCGGCGACCAGCAGGCGTGGACGCTCACCGCGCAGCGTGCGGAACTCGATGGTGAGCGCATTGGTGGCATCGGCGTGGGCGATGACCTGAAGCAGCGAACCCCCGGTCGCGTAGAGCCAGCGCGCGCGGCTGGGCAGCAGGCCCCAAGCGCTGGGTACGTCGAGGAGCCGCCAGCCGTTGCCAGCATCGACGAAGACCCGCAGCCCGTGGGCGCGTTGCAGGCCGAGATAGGTGCGGCGCCCGGAGATCAGATTGACCCGGGCCACATGGCCCTGGGTCACCTGGGAGGCGAACAGGCCAGCAAGGTAGACCGTGCTGGTCAGGGCGTCAGTGCTGGGGGTGAGCGCAGCGCCGGTCCGCAGGACGTGGCCGTGCGGACGCAGGACGTGCCGCTCCTTGTGACCGGAGGTGAAGGCCTCCCCCGCGTCGTTGACGAAGGACCACCAGCCACCCTCGCCTTCCTCGAGCAGGCGCGCGCCAGCGCCGACGAGCTGGGCGAGTTCGGCCAGGGAGAGGTCGTTCACCTCAAGGGCGGGGGCACTCGTGAACAACGAGGCTGCGTGCGCCTGGTCGCCTGAGGGTGACGGGTACGGGGCGGCGGCCTCGGGCAGTGCCAGCGCCACCGCGGCCAGGCTCGCGTCCGCGGGACCGGTCGCCTCAGGATGGTCGGCGCGCAGGATGCCAAAGAAGCCGGTCGTCCAGGTCGCACCGGGTGCCACCTGCGCCGGGGCTGAGGCGAGCGCGGCGAGGGTGTGCTCGTGCTGGCGACGCTCACCGGGCAAGTCACGGCGGCCGAGCCCGTCCAGCGACGGCAGGCCCTCAGCGCTGCGTCCAAGGAGTTGGAGAGCATCGGTCGACCAGCCCACCGCCGACGTGGTTGAGCCCAGCAACGCCCAGGGTTGACGCTCCCCCGGCAGGTTCTGTCGGATCGCCACCGCGACGCCTTGCGGCGTCTCGACCGGGGTGAGATCGAGGTACTGGGAGACGTAGTACTCGTTGATGCGGACGCCCGCGTAGGGCTTGAGCGCCACGTCGGCGGCCCAGACGGCATCCAGGGTGACCGGATCAGGCCCGGGGTTACGCACCGCGAGGTGCCAGAACCAGGCGGCCTCAGTGACCGATGGCGCCAAGCGCAGCGCCCACTCCAGCCCATCAGCGCTCCCGAAGATTGTGGCGCCGCCGGCATCGACTACGACGCGCGAGCCCGAGTTGGGCCCGATGAGCGGCTGGACGGCGGCCGTCCCGTCTGGTCGGAGTCGGCGCACCCACAACCCGCCAACTCCGGGCTCCAGCTCGCTGGCTGGGTATTGCAGGAGCGAGAGGCCATCAACATCGAAGCGCCGCAGGCCACCGGTGGACGTCAGCTCAGCGCTCAGCCGCCCGACGTTGAGGTGAACGGTGGGGCTAACGCGCGGGGCTGGCATGCTCTCAGGTGTAGACCCGTCCAGCCATACCGGCAAGGCCCAGGGCGATCATGCGTACCAAAGTGGCAGATTCGATCACGCGAACGGGTTGATCAGCTCTAGCCCTGCAACTGCCTCGAAGTCGCGCACATTGCGGGTGGCCAACTGGTACCCACCGGCCAAGCAAATGCCGGCGATCTGAGCGTCGGCCAGTCCAACCGGACGGCCCCCAGCCGCAGCTTCGACCAAGACCCGTGCGGCCTGCTGAGCGGCTGGCACGTCATAGACGACGATTGCTTCGTCGAACGCCTCCACGAGCTTGCGCCAACGAGTCTCTAGGCCTCGCCTACGCTTACCCGCAGGCAATCTGCCAAGACCAAGCTCGATCTCTTCAACGGTCACCACGCAGATCGTGAGCTCGGCCGCGCCAAGCCCGGATGCCCAGGCGAGCACCTGCGGGTCAGGTGCGTCTTTCATGAACTCCGACACCACGTTCGTGTCAGCGATGATCACCCCAGGTCCACTTCTCGCGACAAATCCGTGCGCTCGGGGAGGGCGAGATCTACGCCGCCAACCTCGGCCACCGCGCCCCGCAGCGCCATCAGAAAGTTCTCTTCGGGAGTATCAACCGCCGCTCGCAGAATCGCGCGTACCTCGGCCTCCACCGAACGTCCGTGCTTCGCCGCACGTCCGCGCAACCCGGCATGAGTGCGCTCGTCGAGTTGCCTAATCGTCAGGGTGCTCACCGCGACCACCTCCTGACAGCAATGCTAGCAGTACCCCATTGAGTCGCGCCCAACCTCACTTCGTCGGCGCATACCCCGCGTCGGTGACCGTCTTGGCACCAGCCTCAGAGCGTATCCAGGCGAGCACCTTGCGCGCCGGGCTGTCGGCGGGAGCATCCGCTCGAACGACGACGTAGAAGTCATTGCCGTAGGGGTAGGTGCCGGCGGCAATCGTCTCGGTTGTCGGCTCGACGCCACCGACAGAGAGCATCTTGATGCCGGGCACGGCATACATATTCGCCAGGTAGTAGTAGACGCTGTAACCCATCGCGTTGCCGGTGTTTTCGTAGCTCGACACCTTGTCGATGATCGTGCCCATCTCGGCGGTGATCATGTCGCTGGGCGCCTTGGCCATCTTGGTCTTGCCCATCACGTACTTACGCAGCAACGCCTGCGAGCCGGAGGCCTCCGGACGCTGGTAGGCCACGATCTTGACGTCCTTGCCGCCCACGGACTTCCAGTTCGTGATCTTGCCGGTGTCGATGTCCTTGTACTGCTTGGTGGTCAGCGATTTCACCGGGTTGGTGGAGTTGGTGAAGAACACCAGCGCGTCGCGCCCGATCGGGTACGACTCCAGCTTCACCCCCGACTCCTCGATCGCCTTCACGGTGTCCTGGTCGGGTTCGTAGATCACCAGGAGGTCGGCGGAGCCGTCCACCAGATTGCGGTAGGCCGTTGGCGTGCCGGTGGTGTGCACGGCATTGTCGGCCTCAGTAGCGGTGGCGCCAGTGAGGCGCTGAATCATCAGCGAGATCAGTGGAATGTTCGCCGTCGAGCCGTCGATCACCGGCAGATCTGCCAACCGGAAGCTGGCCGTGGACGTCTCGCCGGCCGGCGTGTTCGAACCTGCCGGTGTGGACGCGGGTGGGGTGGCCACGCAGCCGGCCAACAGCGCGGCGACGGCGATCGCCAAGACGATTCGTTTCAGCATCTCAATCCTCCAGTTGGGTGAAGCAACTCTCGCGGTAGCGCCAGGTGCCTTTGGCGTCCACGAATCCTTGGTAAGTGCCGGCGGTGACCCAGTAGTAGGCCACGCCCTTGTCCGGGGACGGATCGGGCACCGCCTGTGCCGTAGCGAATGGGGTCACGCGGCCAGCGGTGTCGATCACCACCGGTGGCGCCATGCCCGAACCCGAATCGCAGGCTGCCCAAGCCGTCCCCACTCCGGTGCAACTGGTAGTTCCAGCCAACTCGACGGTAACCCCGGCACTGATGGCATAGACCCGGTTCGAATCGCTGAAATCGGGGTCCACCTCGTCGGCCAGGAAGAAGGGACTGAGCGCCTGGGAGAACCCGGCTGGCATCGCCGTTGTGGTGCCCTCGGGCAATACCACCAAGGTGGCGCTGGCGCCTGCCACCACCGAGCAAGCGCCCGAGGCCTCGCCGTCACAAGTGATCGAAACCGGCCCGGGTGGCACCACCACCCTCAGATCGGGCCCGAGTAGACCCTGATCGGAAGCCAGTGTTACCCGGTACCCCAGTACCGAACCGCCCGGCTCCTCAATGGCCCTGACCTCGTCCCAGACCCCGCCAACGTGTTGAAATGCGGTGTTGAGGAAGGTGGATTGCTGGCCAAGCCCGACCACCGAATAGCCGTTAGCGAAGCCGGTCGCGTCGCTGAACTCGGCTGGCACCGCCCAGGCTCCGGATCGATCGATGAATCCGACCTTGCCGCTTTGTGACGAGTCGCGGTGACGCTGAGCGCGGGCCGCCAGCAGCTTGCCATCGCCGGGGTCCGCGTATTCGACCAGCCAACCCTTGTGTGAGGTCTTCTTGCCGGTAGTGAGATCGAGAAAGTACTCCCTCGATGGGTCTGAGACATTCACCGTCCGTGCGTCCACCACGTCGACGTGACGGTCTTTGGCGACCGGCACCACCACTTTGCCGGTAGTCACGTTCACCAACCCCGAGTTGTGCCTATCGGTCTCCCCCCAGACATCTTCAGTAATGACCACGTGATCGGCGCCACCACACTCGGCCGTGGCGGTCGGGGTGCGCGTCAGCAGCTTGCCGCCCAGATCGAACACTTCCGCCCGCCGACCCGCTAAGGACGCGATCAGGAAGGCGGTTCGTCCGGTGGCGTCTGGGCAGTAGACGTAGTCCTCGTAGCGTTGCGGAACCACGAGCTTGCCGCGCACATCCACGAAGCCGTACCGGACGTCCGGACTGCCGCCGAACTCGGGCGCTGACTCCAGGACGAGGCGGGCCGGCCACAGCATCGGCCGCCCATCGGCAGCGGGCATCGCGGCCAACACCGACGCGGTCGGAGATGCCGACGGCACCGCTGAGCTGTTGGTGGGTGTGGGCGGAGTAGCCACTGGGGGCGCTGCGCAGCCGACCAGGAACATCAGGGTGACCAGCCAGACCGTCCGCGGAAATGCCACGCCACATCGTTACACCGGACAGCAACGCCAACCATCCCGAAACGGTGTTCTCGGAATGAAGTTTCGCTGAGAATCCAACCGCTCTGTCCCGAGCGCCGCCCGGGGCCAGATGTACACAAGATGACACTCGTTGTACATTTACTCAATGGCCAGCAGCATGAGCGTCGCGGACGCCCGCCAGAACCTCGCCGAGGCAATCAAGCGCTCCGGTGAAGGCCCGGTGTTCATCGAACGCCGTGGGCATCGGGCGGCGGTGCTCATCAGCCCCGAAGAGTACGAGCGACTGCTCGATGCTCTCGAAGAAGCCGAAGACGTCGAGGCGTTCGATGAGGCCATGGCCGAAGAAGGGCCGAACATTCCTTGGGCCAAGGTGCGGGCCGACCTCGGCTGGGTATGAGCTACCGCGTCGAACTGCGACCGTCCGCCGTCCGCGCGTTGAAGAAGATCCACCCTCAGGAGCGCGGACGCATCCAGGGCGCCATCGCCCTGCTCGCCCACGACCCACGTCCACCGAACGCCAAGGCTCTGCGGGGCCGTCCCGGCTTTCGCGTCCGAGTAGGCGATTACCGCATTATCTACACCATCGAAGACGGCGTGCTGCTGATCGTCGTGGTGCCTAACGGCTGACCAACCTCCACCGAGACCAGGGCTAATCCGAGGTCACCGAACTTGGCCAGCAGCCCATGCAACTGGGCCTGATCGGTGACCAAACCGGTGAGAGTTGTCGTCCCCTCCGAGTCACCGGTGAGAGTGAACCCGTCGAACCAATCAGCCCACCGGGGGCTCACCCGTCCGGCCACCCGAATCGTGTAGGTGGCGGGTTGGTCTGAACTCAACGGGGTTGCCATCTCGGCTCACCGCTAATGGCCGCGACCCGAACTGCAACCCGGGCCGATCGAGTGTTCCGGCGCCAGATCACCAACTCGGCCACCGCGATGTTGATCACCCACGCCGAGCCCATGGTCAGATCGTTGGCCAGCACGCTGGTGCCGACCAGCATCGGCCCGAAGGCTCCGGTGAACACCTGGGTGCCCGCCCCGAGCGCGAGCGCATAGGCGCGAGTCATCCACGCTTGGTGCCGACCGACTTGGCCACGCCGAATAGCCGCGAAACCGAGCACTGCCGCCGCGGCCATGACCGTCCCCACTGCCAGCCGGAAACCCTGCAACAGCACTCCGGACCCCGGTTTCAAGGGGTAGGCCAGCACAATCCAGATCCCGGAGAACGCCACCACCAAGGCCAAGGCGACGACGACGCGTCCGGTCAGCCGGTGCCAGCGGGGCCAGCGTCGGCGCAGTCGCGAGGAGAACTGGAAAGCGCCAAGGATCGCGTACGGAATCACGCTGAGAATGTGCACGACCACCGGCAGCGGCCACGCCGCGATCCGGCCGTCGGCGGGCATCAACTGCGGACCGCCGGCCAACCCGGCCAGCCTCAAGGCCCCCGAGATTGCCGGCACCACGGTGAGGGCGACCAGAGCGTAGGGCACCCACCGGGCCGAGGTGGCCCGGTGGGTGCTGGCGCTTGTGGTCATCGGACGGCCGTGGCGAGCGCGTCAATCGTGGTACCAACCTCAACCGGGGTGCGCTGGCGCCACAGTGAGTAGCCCAGACCGATCAGGGCCACGCCGGTCGGGATGGCGAAGAGGCGCTGATTGATCCACGGCAACAGCGGGATTGCCATGGTGATGGTGGTGGCAACGGCGAGCAGGATCGAGGCCCAACGGGCCAGCACGTGAGCCCGGGCGAGCGCGATACCGAACACGAGGCCGCCGAGCAGGTAGCCGAATCCGGCGACGAGGTTGAGTGACCCCAGCAAGCCAATGCTGCCGGTCGCAGAGCCGCCGGTCGCGACGGCGACGATGTCGCTGACGTAACCGGGTGAAGTGCTCGCGATGGCCGGCAGGACGACGAGTCCGATGACTTCAACGCTGAACATGGCCAGGTAGCCAGCGCCGAAAACCAGGTAACCCACCAGCCCAAGCACGCCCGCCTTCCGCACCTGCGACAGGTACATTCCAGTGATTCCCACTAGGGCGAACACTGCCATGGCGATCTTCATGCTCTGGCGAATGGCGAATTCGGTGGTGCCAACGAACGCGACGTCCAGCGGTGGATGGTTGATCTGGACGGCGATGAACAACGCGCCGGCTGCGACCGCGCCAAGACCGGCCACCCGGGCGAGCGCTGTGGGCGAAATGGACATGTCGGGCTCCTTGGTTCGAGGTCTGCGGCGGCGCCGCGGCTAGTGACTTGAACCTAGAAACCGAATGGGTGAGGCGGCATCACCCAGCGATGTGACCCACAGGGTGATCTGCGTGTCGCTACCCGAGGCCACGCTCACGGGCCCGAGCAACCGCTCCTCGACGAGTGGTGACGTCCAGCTTGGTGAAGATGTGCTTGGTGTGGGTGCGCAGCGTGTTGTGGGAGACGAACAGCCGTCGGGCGATCTCGGGGCCGGTCAGTTCGGTGTCGAGCAGCCTCAACACGTCGAGCTCCCGCTCGGTCAGCGCCTCGCCCAGCTGCCCTGGCGCACCGGGACGCGACCTGGCGACCTCATCAGCCGAGCCCGGGTTCTGCGCCTGCGCGAGCAGCGCGCGAATGTCCACCAGGCTGCCTGCTCGGCCCGTTTCCTGCGCGGCCACCTCGAGCCGACCCAACAACGCCACCACTGAGTCGAGGACGTCGGGTTGCCCGGCATGTTTGGCGAGGAGGAGGCGCACCAGCGTCAGGTGCTGGTACTCCTTGAGGTAATCGGCCTCATCGTTGACCCCCACCCCGCAATCGGCCGCCCAGTCCTCAGCTCGAGCGAAGTCAGCGGCGGCGATCCAGACCCGCGCCCGCATCGCCGCGATGGGCCGCACGTTCGGGTAGTAGCCGGGCCGGTAACGCACCTCAGCCTCATCGAGCAGCGCGATCGCCTGGGCGTGGTCCCCGCGAAGTTCGGCGAGCCGTCCGGCAGCGAGGAACCAGCGGTACCGGCTTTCGCTGTTTGGTTCACGCTCCCCCAGCGGCTGGGCCACGGCAAGGCGCTGCTCCGCAGAGGTCAGATCGGCGGCGTCCAAGTCGAGTTCGGCCAGCTCGACCTGCAGGTCGGCGCTGGCCCGGGCCGCACCCAAGCCGAGAGCATCTGCGGCCGCCAACGCCCGCTCACAAAGCGCGCGGGCCTTGCCGGGGCGCCCGGCCACCGTCCACATCTCGGCGAGCAGCGCGGTGCTGTTGAGCTCGTCCACGATCGCCCCGGCCGAATGCAGACTCGCTACGGCTGAGGTGAAAGTCTCCAAGGCCAGCTGGACGTTGCCCTGCGACCACGCCGCCAACGCAAGGAAGCCAGCTGCGGCCCCGCGCCAGAAGTGGTCATCGGGCCCGGCGACCTCGAGCACCCGGCGGGCGTGGAGCATGACTCCGGCCAGGTCGCCGCGGGCCTGGGCCAGGGAGGCTCGGTACAAGGCGATGCTCGCGGGCAGGGTGCGCAACTCAGCGGTTTCGGCCCCCGGCGATGCCGAATCGGCCCCAGCCAACAGGGCCTCGGCGTGGTCGAGCCGGGACTCCAGCGCGTCGAGGTCACCGGCCACTAGGAAGGTCCACGCCTCCAAAGTGGTCAACACCGGATTGCGCCGCACTACCTCCGCGGGCAGCGCGCGCAGCCAGCCGATCAGCGTGGCGTCGCGGCGATCCCGGCGGGCTTGGGGCAGGGCGTCCTCGATCAGGACGCCAGCGCGTTCGTAGTCCTTGGCAGCCAGGGCGTGCCGGATCGCATCGTCGGTGAAGCCCTGGTTGGCATACCAGTTGCTGGCTCGTCGGTGGAGCGGCGGCATTTCAGCTGGTCGCTCGGCGAGCAGCCGCGCTCGCAGCACATCGGCGAACAGGTGGTGGTAGCGAAACCAGGTCAGCTGATCGTCCAGTGCTACGACGAACATGTTCGCCCGCTCAAGGCCAATCAGCATCTGGGCACCGTTGCCGAGGCCGGTGACCTCGTCGCAAAGGCCAGGCGTGAGCCGATCAAGCACCCCCGTGAGCAGCAGGAACTCGCGTACATCAGCGGGCTGGTGGACGAGAACCTCATCCATTAGGTAGTCGACGATGTAGCGATCATCGCCGGCGAAACGCTCGATGAAACCACTGACATCCTCGCGTCCGCGCAGCGAAAGAGCCGCTAGTTGGAGGGCAGCGATCCAGCCTTCGGTGCGCTCACTCAGGGCGTCGATGTCGGTGGCGGTCAGCTCCAGGCCCGGGGCCGACTGTAGATAATCGGCGGCCTCCTCACGGGTGAAACGCAGGTCTGCGGCGCGGATCTCGACCAGTTCACCTCGCACCCGCCAGCGCGACAGCGGCAGGTCCGGGTCGACCCGGGTGCTGATGATGACGTGCACCCAGGGCGGCAGGTGTTCCAGCAGGAACCGCACCCCGTCATGAACGTCATGGTCCTCGATCACGTGGTAGTCATCCAGAACCAGCCAGACCTCTTCTGCTGCCCCGGCGAGCTCATTGAGCAGCGAGGTGATCGCCTGCGGGCTGGGAGCCGCGCCGCCAGCGGTGAGTTCCCTACGAGCATCATCCAGGCCGGGCACCACTGCCGCCAGCGATGCCATGACGTAGGACCAAAACGAGCTGGCATCACTTTCAGCGGCATCGAACGAACACCAGGAAACGCGTCGCGAGGCCGCTGTCGCCGTCCGCACCCACTCAGCGAGCAGGGTGGTCTTACCGAAGCCCGGCGGGGCCGATACCAGCGTGAGCCTCGCTGCAGCCCCAGAACTCAACCGATCGAGCAGCCGCGCCCGCACCACCAGCCCCGGACGGGTCGGCGGTACATACATCTTCGTTGCCATCAGTTGACGTGCCACGGATTCCCCACTTCCCAACTGGGCCTCCCCGGCTTGTCGGTGGGGATCGCTCTCAAGCTACGTTAGCCAGTGCGTGCTCACCATGAGCAAACGGGGCACTCTCGTTAGCTAGCCAGCTGCGGAATTCGCAAGCGAACCTCGTCCAGGAACTCGCGCACCGGAGCTTCCCCGATCCGCTTGGGAATCACGTAGGCCTCAGCTGGCCCCACGAAGATAAAGGCGTGGTCGGAGTCCTGCTCAATGCGGTCAATCCCATGCCATCCCACGCTGGAAGTGCCTGTGGACGTCGCGTCGTGGACGCCATCCTCGTCGAACCACAACCGACATGGCCCCGGGACGCCGAGCCCGCCGGACTTGGCCAGGTGCATCGCGCTTCGTTTGGCCACCCAGAGCCAAATCTCAGGCCACAAGAGCCAAAGGATCAGCGCGATCACCGCACCGATGACTACGCCCTCCATCACCAGCCCCACCATCGCGGCCAGCAAGGCCAGCGCAGCAAGGACGAGGAGACTCGACCCAACGCGATAGATCTCGCCCTGCCGTTTCATCGCTGGGTTGGTCCGGAAACCGTAGAGGTTGTACGCCACCAAATCGTCGGCTGTGAGTTCAAACTCCAACACGTTGCCCCTCCCCCCGGTCCGGATGCCGCCGACACCCTACTGGCAGCAGGCTCTCCTACCGGTGCGGTTCCGCGCTAAGAGGCCACCGGCCCAAGCCTGCCCGCCGCGACGGCGTCGACGCGCGGTTCTTTCAGCTCGACGAAGATTGAGTGGGTTGGGGTGAGGCCGATATTGGTGCCGGAGTGTTCCTGGGCGTCGAGCCACCGAGCTTGGAAGGCTGGCAGCTCGACCTCGACCGCATTGGTGGCCGACTGGAGACGCCGCTTAAAGGCACTCAGCGTGACCATGACGCTGTCAGGGTGGGAGTGCGGCTGGGTCTGATCCCCGGGCTGGTCGAGGTACTCCAACACCCGCACGCGTTCGTTCTCGAAGAGCACCCGGTAGAGCTCGGCATTGTTGACGATCGGATCAGTCACAGCAAGCCTCCTTGTGGTACGTGAATACCATGATGGTATGGGAGTACCATATTGCCCATGGATGTCACCGCCAATGGGTACAACGACTCCACTGGACGCACCCGCCAGAAAGCCCGCACCCGCGAGGCCTTGATCCAGGCGCTGCAGGCGCTGCTGCAGAGCGGGGCGGATCCATCGGTCGCGCAGGTGGCCGAGGCGGCTGGCATCTCGAGGACGACCGCCTACCGCTACTTCCCCGATCAGCAGGCCCTGCTGCATGCCGCCCTCCCCGAGACCGGCTTGGCGACCCTGTTACCCGAGGACGCCCCGGACGACCCGGCGGCGCGGCTAGCGCAGGTTTTGGACACCCACCTGGCCTTCCTGCTTCGTTGGGAGCCGCAGCTCCGCGCGGCGCTGCGCGCCTCGCTGGTGCCGGGCACCACCCAGCCAGCGCTGCGGGGCGGTCGGGCGGTCACCTGGTTCGAATCCGCCCTGGCACCGCTGGCCGCCCAACGACCCGAGATCGATCTGCACCAGGTGGCCATCCGCCTGCGCTCAGTGGCCGGTATCGAGCCTTACGTCTGGTTGACCGGAGTCGGCGACCTGAGCCCCGATCGGGCCAGCGAGTTCATGCGCGCTAACGCGTTGGCAGTGCTTGCCGACGCGTTGCACACCGACTGAGCTCAGCCGGGCCCATGCCCCCGGCCACCAAGCAGCACCGCCAGCAGCGGCAGCACCGAAACCCCTAGCAACACCTGTCCGAGCACCGGCGAGGTCGCAAACAGCATCGCGCCGGCCAGCACCAGACCGACGAACACCACCGCATATGCAAGTCGATTCATGGTGCGATTCAGTTGGCGCACCCGCAAATCGAGCAGCGGCGTCCGGACGGACAATTCGCCGCGCTCAGCGGAAGTCAGCACCCGATCAGCCCTAGCTGGGAGCGCAATCAGCGTTTGCACCACTTTGGTGCCTTCGGTCTTGATGGTGTCCCAGTTCGTCCCGCCATCTTCACCAGAGATCAGCTTCGCCGAATACGGCGCCAGCGCCACCCACAAGTTGAATTGCGGATCCAGCCCGGTGCACATGCCCGAGAGCATCGCGATACTGCGGCCCAGCAGCAGCAGATTCTCCGGCAGTTGGAACGGCATGCTCACCATCAGGTCGCGGAACTGCAGCCCGAAGCTCATCATCTCTTCGTGGCTGATGCCGCGCAGATCGCCCATGGTCATGCCACCGAAGCGGTCGAAGACCTGAGCTGCGGCCAACTCCAACAGCCGCACATCGGCCGTGGGCAGCAGCACGTCCAGTTCCTGGAAGGCCGCGACCAGCCGGGACGCGTCCTGCAGCGCGATTGCCAACATGGCCTCCCGCAACCCGTCGCGCAGGTTGTCGGCCACCCGGCCCACCATGCCGAAGTCGATGAAGGTGAGCTGGAACTCCCCCGGCTCGCCTAGCGGCGCCACGAACAGGTTGCCCGGGTGCGGATCAGCGTGGAAGACCCCGTCTTCAAAAATCTGCTGCAGGTAGGTCGCCACCAACTTGTGCGCCACCTCGCCGCGATCGATGCCAGCCGCAGTGATCGCTTCGTAGTCGCCGATCCTGATCGCGGTTACGTCCTCCAGCGTCAGCACCCGCTGGGTGGTGTGCTCCCAGGCCACCTGAGGCACCCGAATGCTGGCGTCCTCACCGAAGGCTTCGGCGAAATGCCCGGCGTTGCCCGCCTCGGCCACATAGTCGATCTCGGCCAGCGTGGTGTGCGCGAACTCCTCCACCAGCGCGGGCACGTCAGCCCGGCTACTCACCGGCCGGTAGCGAGTCAGCCATTGGCCCACCCGGCGCAGCGCGGCCAGGTCAGTGGCCACGATCTCTTCGATGTAGGGACGCTGCACCTTCACCACCACATCGGCGAAGCCAGTATCGGCAGCATCATCGGCCAGCAGCACCGCCCGGTGCGCCTGACCGAGCGAGGCCGCGGCCAACGGCTCGGCCTCAAAACTGGCGAACACCTCGCTCAGCGGACGGCCAAACTCAGCTTCAGCCTTGTCACGGACGTCGGCGAACCGGGCTGGCGGCACTTCGTCCTGCAGCCCGGCCAACTCGTCGGTGATCTCGGCCGGCAACACGTCCAGGCGCGCGGAAAGGAACTGGCCGACCTTGATCATCAGCCCGCCCATGCCGATCGCCATCGCCCGAAAACGGGTGGCGGCCTTCCGGTTGCGCGCCAGCCGCGTCCGGTTCGACCAGGCCACCAACCCCAGCTTGGGCAGCACGATTTCCCAATAGATGAAGCTGGCGGTGACCAGGCCGAAGAAGGTGACGATGCGTCGGTAGCGGGCCTGCAGTTTCGCAGGATTCATCGAGGCTCAGTCCTGGGCGAGCAGTGAATAGATCTGCTTGCGGGTGGCGTTCAGAATCTCCACCGCCGCCTCGATCTGCTCCTTCTCCCCCGAGCGACCCACCTGCATCACCGCAGAGGCAAGCCTGGCCCCGGAATCGCGCAACGCGAATAGGCCATTGAAATCGCCCACGGCTGCAGCCACGTCCCACGGCGGGGTCTCTTCAGCGAGCTCCTCAACCGCGGCCTTGCCGGCCTCGGTGAGGGCAAACACCTTCTTGCCGCCGGTTTCGGTGGCTTCGATCAGGCCTTCATCGGCCAGCAGCTGCAGGGTCGGATACACCGAACCGGCGCTGGGGCGCCAAGCTCCCCCACTGCGCTGGCTGAGCTCCTGAATGATCTGGTAGCCGTGCATCGGCTTTTCGGCCAGCACCTTCAGAATCGCCGCGCGGGTATCACCGCGCCGGACGCGAGTCTGCGGGCCAAAGCTGCCGGGCCCTGCGCCGTTGAAGCCCCAGTCGGCGAGCTTGCGCAGGAACACCGTCGGGTCTGCGATGAACCCTGCTCCATGAGTATGTGACATTGCGAACCTCTCTCACGAGTCATATTGCGATATGTCGTTAACTATCGTAGCTCAGGCACCAAACGGCCATCGGCAAGTTTGCCCGGTGGTAGCGTCAAGGCATCGGCACCGAACGACACCGCCCAGGTCGAGCACCAGCCGCACACAAGGAAGTGGAACTATGAAGCAAGCAGATTTCCGGCTGGACACCACCGTTCGAGATGGGGTGCTGGAGATCAGCGCACGGGGCCGGCTGATACTGGTCCATCCGATGGCGAACCGCGGCACTGCGTTCACCATCGAAGAGCGCGAAGCACTTGGATTGTCCGGCCTGCTGCCCAGCCGCGTCACCACCATCGAAGAACAGCTGCGGCGCACCTACGCCCAGTACAGCCGCTCCCCTTCGCCGCTGTCGAAGTTCATCTACTTGGCCCAACTGCGTGACCGCAACGAAGTGCTGTTCTACCGGCTGCTGAGCGAGCATCTGGAAGAAATGCTGCCGATCATCTACACCCCGACCATCGGGGAGGCGATCGAGCGGTTTAGCCACGAGTACACCGGCGCCCGGGGCGTCTTCCTCTCCATCGACCACCCAGACTTGGTCGAGCAATCCCTTCGCGATTTCGAACTCGACGCCGACGACGTCGATCTGGTCGTGGTGACTGACTCCGAAGGCATTCTGGGCATCGGCGATCAAGGCGTCGGTGGGTTCCAGATCGCGGTCGGCAAGCTCAGCGTCTACACCGCGGCCGCCGGAATCCACCCCCGGAGGGCCATCCCGGTCGTGCTCGACGTGGGTACCGACAACCTCGGCCTTTTGAACAGCGACCTCTACCTGGGCGAGCGGCATGCGCGGGTACGCGGCGAGCGCTACGACGAGTTCATCGAGTTGTTCGTCAACACGGTCAACAAGCTGTTCCCCAACGCCCTGCTTCACTGGGAGGACTTCGGCGCGGCCAACGCCCACCGCATCCTCAATCGCTACAGCGACCAGATCTCCACCTTCAATGACGACATTCAAGGCACCGCCGCGGTGGTGCTGGCCGCAGTGCTGGCCGCCGTCCGGCTCACCGGCACCCAGCTACCCCAACACCGGGTACTGATCTATGGCGCCGGTACTGCCGGGGCTGGCGTGGCCGACCTGATTCGGGAGGCGATGGGCCGCATGGGGCTGCCGGCCGATCAGGCCTATCAGCAGTTCTGGGCCTTCAACTCAAAGGGTCTGATCGTTGCCGACAACCCTGGCGTCCGGGACTTCCAGCTCCCCTACGCTCGCTCCCGCGCGGAGATGGCCGACTGGGACGTGGCCGATCCGAAGCGGATCAGCCTCATCGAGGCCGTCCGGCACGTGCGGCCCACGATCCTCATTGGCACCTCCGCTCAGCACGGCGCTTTCACCGAAGAGGTTGTGCGCGAGATGGCCAAACACTGCGAGCGCCCGATCATCATGCCGCTGTCGAATCCGACCAGCCGCTGCGAGGCTCACCCTGCCGACATCCTTGAATGGACCGACGGGCTCGCCCTGATCGCCACCGGCAGTCCCTTCGGCACGATCAAGCACGGCGAGGTTTATCACACGATCGCGCAAGCCAACAACGCGCTGATCTTCCCCGGCCTCGGGCTTGGCGTCTCCGTTGTGCAGGCAAAAAGGGTCAGCCCCGGCATGATCTACGCCGCCGCCGATGCCCTGGCCGGATTGATGAACGAATACCGCCCTGGCGCATCCCTGCTGCCGTCGATGGCGGACCTTCGCTTGGTCGCGGCCACCGTTGCCAAGGCGGTAGCCGAAACAGCCCAGACCCAGGGCTTGGCCCGACGTCCGCTGACCAATCCGATCAACGACATCTACCAGCACATGTGGAAGCCGCGATACCCGAAGCTGGAGATCCTGCCGCCCCGGCAGCCCTGAGCCCGGTAACCCTCACGGCGTAAAATCTCCACATGAGCTCCATCGCCACCTGCCCCAGCTGCGGCACCAAGAACCGCGTCCCAGTAGCCTCAGCGGGACGTCCGCAGTGCGCCTCCTGCCACCAGCCGCTGCCGTGGTTGGTGAATGCCTCCGACGCCGATCTCGATGCCGCGCTGAACACGTCCCAACTGGTGCTGATCGATCTTTGGGCACCGTGGTGCGCGCCCTGCCGCATGGTCGCCCCAGTGTTGGAGCGGCTCAGCGTTCGCTATGCCGGTCGCATCAAGGTGGTCAAGATCAACGTGGACAACAACCGTGGCGCTTCGGCTCGCTTCGACGCCCAGAGCATTCCGACCCTGGTGATGATGCGCAACGGCAAGACCGTTGAGCGAATCGTGGGTGCCCAGACCGAACCGGTGCTGGCTAAGCGAATCGATGGGCTGCTGGCCTGAGATCCGAGCCCAATATGTCCCCGGACGAGGACTGATATCTCCGACGCCAGTTGGTTATGGTCCAAGCACCCGCTTGATTGTGATTCCCCCCATGACTGATTTCTTCACCGGGGCATCGGCCAATGGCACTGGATTGGCCAGCCCCATCGAACCGCCGGCGCCGCCGTATCCGGCCAGCGCCGACGGCCTCGACTGGCTGCGCCAACTCAACTGGCGTCAGTTCGAGCAGCAGATCGCCCAGGCCTACCGCGCGCAGGGCTATGAAGTACTGCCGATCCCCCACAGCAACGACTTGATCCTCGCCCGCGCCGGCGAACGAATCATCGTCCTGTGCCAGCAGTGGCGCGCCGCCGAGGTTGACGTCCAGGTAGTGCGTGAGCTGCCCGCCCTGGTCGCCGCCCATCGGGCCACCTGGGGCGTGGTGATCAGCTCTGGTGAGTTCACCGCCGAAGCAAGGAAGCTCGCCAAACAGACTCGAACCACCCTGCTGGACGGCCCCGCTGTCGCCCAGTTGATCGCGATTGGCCAGGTGAGCCAGCCCAACGTAGGCCCACCGCTCAATCACCCCTCTCCAGTGCCACCCCCGAGCCGCCCGACGGCACCGAGCCTCCAGGCCATCGCCGCAGCTAAGACGGTTCGGCAACGGCCCAGCTGGCTGAAGACAGTGGTGGTCGGGTTCGGCATCTTGGCATTGGTCCTGACCGTGGTCGGGATAGCGGCGGCTGTAGCTGCCAGCATGGGAAAGCCGGCCGTCACCGACACCGTCGCGGCACCGGCTGCGGCCGAGGCAGCCACCGTAGGTTTCGGCAAGCAGCCGATGGACATCGCCTTCGACGCCAAACAGGGTCGGCTCTATACCGCCAACGCTGGCAGCGGCGACGTCACCGTCCTGAACTCCAAATCACTCCAGCCGATCCAGACCATCAACGTGGCTGGCAAGCCGATCGCGGTGGCCGCCGATCCGGCCAACCACCGCCTATTCGTGGCCGACGGTGCAGCAAACAAGATCTACGTGGTCGATACTGCGACGGCCAAGACCACCGCGACGATCAAGACCCTCGCCAAGCCGAGCGACCTGGCCTTTGATGCCAGCCGGCAACGCCTCTTCGTGGTGAGCAGCACCGGCAAGTCGCTGACCATCTTCAACACGGCCAACCTCACCCGACGCGGCCAGATCGCCACCGACGGCGCGCCCACCTCGATCGCGCTTGATTCGGCGAGCCACACCGTCTTCGTGCTCACCGAGCTCGAGGTGACCGCCTACAACGAGTTCTCCCTCACCCGAACCCAGAGCATTCCGGCTTCCCTGGCCAAAAGCATCGCGGTGGATTCGTCCAAGCATCGACTCTTCATCTCCTCGGCAAACAGCGTCTATGTGAAGGACTTCACCAAGGGCACCAGCCAGACCTTCAGTCTTGGCGGCGCGGCTGGCCCGTTGTGCCTTCAGCCGGGCAAGTTCGTGGCCTATGTGGCCGACCCCAGCACTGATCAGGTGCAGAAGGTCACCCTGAAGTAGCAGCAGCTCTTCAGGTGTCCCAATCCAGTCGAATACCCAGCTAGGCTCAGCGCGTGATCCGAAAAGGCATAGCCGCCATCTTCTGGCGCTTCAGTCGCTGGACGCTGCGCAATGATCCGCAGCCAGATGTTCCGCGAATCCTCATCGGCGCTCCCCACACGTCCAACTGGGATTTCGTGCTCATGTTGGCGATCTGCTGGCAGTCGGGGGTCTCGGTCAAGTGGCTTGGCAAGCACACGCTGTTCACCAGCTGGCGCGGGCCGATCATGCGGGCTCTTGGCGGGATTCCGGTGAACCGGGACAACCCCGGCCGCATCGTCGATGAGGTGCTCGAACTGCAGAAGAAGGGCTCGTTCTCGATCGCGATCACCCCGGAGGGCACCCGCAGTGCGCGGAAGCAATGGAAGTCGGGCTTCTACCGCATTGCCCAGCTATCCGGCCTGCCGATCACCCTCGGCTACGTTGACCGCACCACGATGACTACCGGGTTGGGCCTCACCTTCAACATCACCGGCGACCCGAAGACCGACATGGACGTGATCCGGGCTTTCTACGCCGACAAGTCCGGCTTCTACCCTGACCGGACCACCGTGCCGCGCTTGGCCATCGAGAATCAGGGCCGCTGATCCGCCCCTCCCCACCAGGGATCTACTCGGGACGACAGATCTGGCCGCGCACTGCTGCCTGCACGGTAAGGCCAAACAGCACCGCGACGGCCACCGTGGTGAGCGCCAACATCGCCATCGCCAGCCAGTCATAGCGCAAGCCACCGCCCGCAGTAGAGGCGATCAGCGCAGCGGTGACTGCTGCCAGCGGGAATGAGTAGGCCCACGAGCTCATCGCGAATGGGATCGAGCGCAACGCTGGGGCTTGCACCAGTAGCAGGATCACCTGGAACACCGCGACCCCGAGCAGCACCTTGACCAGCGCATCGTCCCAGCTGCCGCCCATGCTCACCCACGACAGCGCGCCAACCGATGGCGGTGCAATCAGGATCGCCAGGGTCGGCGCCAGTCGGGGCGGCAACGTGCCGGCGGTGAACAGCCGGGAAAGCACGATCGGGAACAGCCCAAGGAAGTAGATCGCGCCAACCCCGAAGAAGTACCAGGTCACCGCCAACGGGGCCAGGCCAACACCGGCTATTGGGGCGATCAAGTTGCCAACCGCCGGTATGAACCAGGCCGGGTGAATGTGAATCTGCTCAAGGGCTGCATCAGCAATCCAGGTGCGCACCACCCAAAGCGTGATCAAGAACTGAGCCACTGCCCCGCTCCACCAAATCGCTGCGGCCAGCCCGGGCAGCCAGCCCTGAAAGGCCACAGCCAATACCAGCAGCGACACCGAAATGGTGGCGGTGAAGGCCACCTTGACTGGGTGAACCCAATCGGAGCGAGCGTGAGTGGGGTGCCGCACCACCTTGAGCAGGTAGCCAATGGCCACAGCCACGAACACCACAGCCGCGAGCACGGCCAAGCCCTGGCCAACCGCAGGTCCGAAGCCCCACAGGCTGCCAGCGGCCCGCCAAGCGACGGCGAGCCCGGCAAGGCCCATCACCATGGCGAACGCACCAATAGGCAGAAAGGCGAGGCTGCGGGCTTCGGCGGTTTCAGAGGTGGCCATGGTGCTCCTCAAGAGCGATCAGCAAGGTGTTTCAGGCCGGACGAATGACGGCCAGCAGTTCGGTGGCGTCGATCAGCAGGTAATCGCGCCGCTCCAAGGTGATCGCGGTGCCCGAGTACTGCGGGAAGAGCACCAAATCGCCCACCTTGACCTTGATCAGCTCTTCGTCATCACCGATGGCCACCACAACGCCGCGCTGCTGGCGCGACTTGGCAGTGTCGGGGATGACCAGGCCACTCGCGGTGACGCCTTCTTCCTCGGGGATCTCCAGCAGAACTCGGGGGCCGAGGGGTTGCACGGTTTCACTCATAGAAGTCTTCCTTTTCGATAGCTGTCAGCGCGAACGAAGCCCCAGCATCGCATCGATGCGCGGCTTGTCGAAGCCCACGATGGCACGGCCGTTGATCTCGATCACCGGCACCCCCATCTGTCCGGTTTTGCGAACCAGATCAGCGGCCGCATGGCGATCACGGCTCACGTCGACTTCACGGAACTGCACCTGACGTTCACGCAGGTAGGCCTTGAGTCGGTGACACCACGAACACGTCGGGGTGGTGAAAACCAGGACGCGGGGCTTGGCGGGAGTTGCTGACACGTTGCTCCTTTCGGCGCCGATCATATACCCCCGGGGGCATCACTCGGCGAGTCCCGTCTGGCCAGGAGCCCGACGCCCAGGTAGGTTCCGGACATGCCTGACTGCCTGAACTCCACCCGCACTGGGGACGTCGCCCTGCTCACCCTGAATCGGCCCGAGCGCCGCAACGCGCTCAACATCGAGCTGTGCAACGCCATTCGCGAGGCCGCCACCGATGCGGCCGACGCAGGTGTGCGAGCCATCGTGGTCACCGGCGAGGGCAGTTCGTTCTGCTCCGGAGCCGACCTCAGCGGTGTGTACGGGCAGGCGTTCATCGACGCCCTCTACGGCATGCTGCACGGCCTCTCCCAGTTACCAGTGCCGCTGATTGCTGCCGTCAACGGACCGGCCATTGGTGGCGGTGCCCAACTGGCCATCGCCTGCGACCTTCGGGTGGCGTCCGCGGCGGCTCAGTTCGCGGTGCCGACACCCCGCAATGCACTGGCCACCGACGCCTGGACGATCCGAACCCTGGCCGATATCGCCGGGCACGGGGTGGCTCGGCGCCTGTTGCTGGCTGCGGAGACGTTCGATGCCGAAGCAGCGCTGGCCGCTGGCCTGGCTGATCGCCAGGGAGACTCGGCGGACGCCTTGGCCTGGGCAGCCGAAATCGCCACCTTCGCCCCGCTCACGCTGGCCTACAACAAGCGGGTGCTGAACGGCTGGGCCGCGCCGGACGAACTCGACCAGCGCTACGCCGACATCTGGGCCAGTCAGGACGCCAAAGAGGCCGCCGCCGCCTGGGTGGAGAAGCGCCTCCCCCGCTTCAGCGGACGTTGAGCGCCGCCGTATGATCTTCGCAGCGACGACTGTGGGAGGGGCGGAGATGACCGAGGATGCGGCACTCAGTGGCCTCTCCAACGCTTCGGCATCGCTACGTCAGGCCGAAAACGACTTGGACGCCGCCGTAACCAGCGCGCGCGAGGCCGGCCTCAGCTGGGCCCAGATCGGCTCGGCATTGGGCGTCAGCCGACAGTCGGCGCATGAACGCTGGGGCCATCTGGCCCGTGGCGGGTGTCAGCGGCGCGACTGCGATTGCCCGTCCCACAACCCAAGCCAGTGTCCGTGCGGGCACGGCCCCGGCAAGGGGCGAACCGCAGGCTAGGACTCAGCCGTGGCCGTGGGCCTCGCTGTCGGCACACGGCTTGGCCCCCAGCACTCGACCGTCGAGGTAGTCGGTCACCGCCTGGGCTACTGTGCCAGCCGCGCCAGTGGCAGCCGCGATGCCGAACTGCTCAAAGAACTGGATCGCCCGGCCGCCCATGCCACCACTGAGCATCACCTCGGCGCGCTGTTCGCTGATGAACTGCGGGATCTGGCCGGGTTGATGCCCCTCCAGGAAGGGATTGGCCAGGCTTTCCACGCTGGACACTTCAGCAGCATCAACGTCGAGCACCACGAAATACGGGGCGTGCCCGAAATGCTGGGCGACGGGGGCGGCCAAGCCCTCGTCGGTCATGGCGGTTACTGCGATCCGCATCTGCTGCCTCCTGTGCTGGCGCTCCCGGTGGTGCGCAGCGCCATCCTATGTCAGGTTTGCCTGACGCCGGGGTTGGGTGCGGCGATACGAACACCAAAGCGCGCGACTTGTCGAAGATCCCTGAGCTTGTCGAAGATCCCTGAGCTTGTCGAAGATCCCTGAGCTTGTCGAAGGGTCGCTCGCCAGGCTTCGACAAGCTCAGCCAACTGGGGTCGCTCAGCCAACTTCTTGAAGATCCCTGAGCTTGTCGAAGGGTCGCTCACCGGGGCTTCGACGGGCTCAGCCAACTGGGGTCGCTCAGCCAACTGGGGTCGCTCAGCCAACCAGTTACGACTGGGGCAACCCGGCGGCGGCGAGCAGTTCCTGGGCCCGCTCGATCGGGTCAAGCTTGAGCACGAGTAGGGCTTGGCCACCCCCAGAGGCCAACTCGGCGTAGAGGTACTGGACGCTCACCTCGGAGTCGTCGAAGATCGCCAGAATGTCGGCCAAACCACCGGGACGGTCGTCAACCTCGATGCCGATCACCTCAGAGATCCGGGCGGTGTTGCCGAGCTCATGAACTGCAGCTAAGGCAGCCTCAGCATCATCGGGAATGAACCGCAGAATGCCGAACCGGTCAGTCTCGGCCAACATCAGCGCCCGCAGGTTGATGCCGCGCTCACCGAGATGCCGAATCACCGGGGCCAGCTTGCCCTTGCGGCTTTCCAGGAACACCGAAACCTGCTTCAGGATCATCGTCATCTCCTCACGCGCCCGCGGTTACAGTTCGCCGGTCGACGATCCGTTTGGCCTTGCCTTCACTGCGTTCGATGGTCTTGGGGTTGACCAGTTTGACCACCGCCGCAATGCCGAGGGCGAGCTTCAACTCGTGCTCGATCTTGCGCTCCAGGGCCAGAATCACCTTCACCTCATCGGAGAACAAGGCCTCGGCCATCTCGACTTCCACCTCGAGGGTGTCGAGCACCCCTTCGCGGTCGACCACGATTTGGTAGTACGGCTCGACGCCTTCAACGCGCAACAGGACCTCTTCAACCTGCTGGGGGAAGACGTTGACGCCGCGAATGATCAACATGTCGTCGTTGCGTCCCATCAACCGGTGAATCCGGCGCGAACTGCGCCCGCAGGCGCAGGGCTCATCGATCAGATAGGTGATGTCGCGGGTGCGGTAGCGCAACACCGGGGTGCCGGTGCGGGTCAGCGTGGTCAGCACCAACTCCCCCACCTGCCCGGCCGGCAGCACCTCACCAGTTTCGGAGTCGATGATCTCGGGGTAGAAGTGATCTTCGAAGACGTGCAGACCGTTCTGTTCGGTGCATTCGGCGGCCACACCCGGCCCGATCAGTTCGGTGAGGCCATAGATGTCGTAGGCCTTGATGCCGAGTTTGGCCTCGATATCGGCGCGCATCTCTTCGCTCCACGGCTCAGCCCCGAAGAAACCCATCCGCAGCGGTCCGGCAGCCACATCCAGGCCCTGCTCACGGGCGTACTCGGCGATGAACAGCGCATAGGACGGCGTGCACAGCAGGGCGCTGGTGCCGAAGTCGGTCATCGTGTTGAGCTGGCGGAAGGTGTTGCCGGAACTCATTGGCAGGGTCATCGCGCCCAGCGTGGTGCCGCCGTAGTGGCCGCCCAAGCCGCCGGTGAACAGCCCATAGCCGTAGGCCACCTGGACGATGTCGTCACTGGTCACCCCGCCTGCGTCGAGGGTGCGGGCCATCACCTCGCCCCAGATCTCCAGATCGCCGCGGGTGTAGGCCCCAACCACCGGCTTTCCGGTGGTGCCCGAAGACATGTGCACCTCGACGATGTCGGCCTGCGGCGAGGCGAACAGCCCGAACGGGAACACCTCCCGCATGTCGTATTTGCTAGTCAACGGCAGTTTCGCCAGCACGTCCAGGCTGGTCACCTCGGTTGGAGCCACGCCAGCCTCATCCAGCCGGTCGCGGTAGAACGGCACCCGGTCATAGACCAGCGCCACGAGGGCTTGGAGCCGCTGCAACTGCAGTTCGCGCAGCTCAGCAACCGCCAGAGTCTGGACGTCCTCACTCCACATCAGCGGCCTCCATCAATTGCGCGGTGGCTAGCTCACGGCCGAGGTCGAAGGCTGCCTGGTTGGCTTCGTAGCTGCCCCGGGGCGAGAGCGCTTTGAGCGCCTGCTGGAGGTATTCGGGGCCCAAATCGAAGAACACCGAGGTGGCCCCGAGCAGGGCGGTATTGCGCACCTTCAGTGGCACGCTGCGCCGAATGGCGCTCAGTTCCACGCGAACGACCCGACCGAACAGTCGGCTGATTTCGGCCTCCAGCCCGTCGGGGTATTGGCTCAACCCGACCGGCAGAATCGGCTCGGCGAGGTAGCAGGCCGCCGCCCCTGGGCGGGCCCACCGCGACCAGCGCACCAACTCCATCGGCTCCATCGCCAAGACCACATCGGCCTGGCCGTGATCGATCACCGCTGAATACACCCGCTCACCGAAGCGGACGTGGCTGAAGACCGGCCCGCCGCGGCGCGACATGCCGTGGATCTCGCTCTTCTTCACGTCCATCCCGGCCAGTGCGGCCGCTTCAGCCAGGACGTCGGAGGCCAACACGATGCCTTGGCCGCCGACGCCGACCATCAACACGTTGAACACGCCGCTCATTTCTTGCCGCCAACCGGGTTGAGGTAGATCAGTTCTCGGCGGGCCGACTTCTTGTCGTCCAGCTTGTCCAGGCGCTTCAGCTTTTGGCCTTCAATCAGACACAGGCCGAGCACTACCAACAGCCGCACGCCGTGGCGCTCGGCGAGAACCTCGATTGCGTTCGAGATGCCGGCAGTGTCGTAGGCGTCCACCATGCCGATGTTCTCGGCCGGGATGCCGAACGACCTGGCCAGCAGTTCGTAGTCGACGCTGAAGGAATCTTCACGGCCCATCCGCTCCCCGCTCATCGGGTTCGGCTGCATGCCGGTCATGGCGGTGGTGCCGTTGTCGAGGACGATGTAGAGCCCGTCGCGCTTGTTCCACACCGCGTTCAACAGGCCGGTGATGCCGGAGTGGGCGAACGTCGAATCGCCGATCACCGCGGCGATCTTGCCGCGTTGTTCGGCTGGCGCCACGATGTCCATGCCCTGGGCCATGGTGATCGAGGCGCCCATGTCGAGCAGGGTGTCCATCGCGTTGTACGGCGGCAGGACGCCGAGCGAGTAACAGCCGATATCGCCGGAGACGATCATGCCCAAGCGGCGAAGCTCATTGAACACGTGATCGTGCGGGCAGCCGGCGCACAGGCCTGGCCACCGCGGCGGCACCGCGAACGATGACTCGACCACCGCTGGCGCTTCACCCCGCCCGAGGCCAGCGGCCACGATCGCTGGGGTGAACTCGCCGATTGCCGGGAACGCGTCCTTGCCGATGCAGGCGATGCCCCACGCCTTCAGCTGAGTTTCGATCACCGCGTCGAGTTC
Organism: Propionicimonas sp.; assembly: GCA_013791955.1. Classification (GTDB taxonomy): domain Bacteria; phylum Actinomycetota; class Actinomycetes; order Propionibacteriales; family Propionibacteriaceae; genus Propionicimonas. Next base: position 618,576 of record VMSW01000007.1, on the reverse strand, counting down.
TTCGACGACGTAGAGGGTCTCAACCTTCTCGGCGAAGCCCCTGATCAGCTCCGGTGACAGCGGATGCACCAGGCCAAGCTTGAGCACCGGGACGTCCGCATCGACTTCACGCACATAGGTATAGGGAATGCCGGAGGTGATGATGCCGACCGGCGCTTTCGCGCCAGCGTCCGGCTCACCGGTGGGCCATTCGATGCGGTTGGCCGGGTGGGTGGCCGCGTCGGCGGTCAGCCGCTGCATGCGCTGCTCCACCACCAGGCGCCGCTTGCGGGCGTTGCCGGGGATCATCACGTACTTGCCCGGATCGGAGACGAAGCCCGGCTTGATTGGTGCCTCACCCCGCACCGGCCCGCCCTCAGGCAACGGCGCGATCAGGCTCTTCGAATGCGACAACCGGGTGGTCATTCGCAGGAAGACCGGGGTGTCGTAGGCCTCAGACAACTCGAAGGCGAGCTTGGTGAACTGCCGGGCCTCTTCGGAGTCGGACGGTTCCAGCATCGGCACTTTGGCTGCGATGGCGTAGTTGCGGTTGTCCTGCTCGTTTTGGGAGGAGTGCATCTCGGGGTCATCGGCGGTGATGATTACCAGCCCGGCCCGCACGCCCAGATAGCTGGCGGTGAACAGCGGATCGGCGGCTACGTTCACCCCGACGTGCTTCATCGTCACCAGGGCGCGTCCGCCGGCAAGCGAGGCACCGACGCCGACTTCGAGGGCGACCTTTTCGTTCACCGACCATTCGGTGTAGACCTCTGGCTGGGTGGCCAAGGCCTCCAATATCTCGGTGGACGGGGTGCCCGGATAGCCACAGCCGACCGCAACTGCGGCCTCCCAAGCACCGAGGGCAACCGCTTCATTGCCGGACAGCATTCGCGTGCGCAAGAGGTAGGTCCTCTCTCTACTACGCCGCGTAGTTTAGGCCGCCGATGCCGCCCGGACGCACCGCGACCGCGGGCTTCCCAAAGGGTGGAGAAAGTGGCGCCGATAAGGGGTGAAACTGGCCGAGGCTACTCGGTGATCTTGGCCATCACCAGCTCGTCGACAGGCTTGCCGTCCACGACCAGGGAATGGCGACGCACGCCTTCAGCGGCATAGCCGCGCTTGGAGTACAGCCCGATGGCGGGCATGTTGTGCGCCATCACCGTCAGTTCCAGCCGGGTGACCCCGACGCGGGCGGCCCACTCGTCGATGGCGGCCAACAGCTTGGTGCCCACACCCCGTCCACGCGCTCGGGGTAGCAGGCCCATCACCACTTCGGCGCTGTGTTTGTTGCGGCGGTAGAGGCCGCGCTCGGCATGGGCGAAGCCCACCACCTCTGAGCCTTCGCCGGCTACCAGGTAACAGTCGCTGCGCAGCCGCAGGTCGGCCAGCCAACCGGCGAACCGGGCCACATCGAGGCCGCGCTCGCCGGGCTCAAGCATCATGAATCTGGTCTCTTCATCCAGCTCATTGAGCATGCGCAGCACTGCGGCCGCGTCACTTAGCTCGGCATCGCGGATGCGCAGTTGGTCGACTTGCCCGAAAATCACCCGCTAATCCTGACCCGGGAGCCCAGGTTTCGTCCACCTTGGGGTGCCCTGCTACGCCTGAGAAGCGCTTGGGAAGGCAGCACTTACGCGCAGTGGGTGGGCCTGTGTACCGGTTGGTGGGCTAAGTAGGCTGCGACTGTGCCGAACCGCGCTGCGAATCGACGGCCCCCTCGACCGGGCTTGTGGGTTGGCGCGCTCACCTTGATCGTCTTCTTCTGCACGACGGTGTTCGGAAGCCCCTCGACAGTCTCTGAGACTGGGCCAACGGGATACCTTCCAGCAGATGGCTTTCGGGTTCGCTTCAGCGGACCCACCGGTGCCTGGGCCAGCGAATGGGCCGTAGACAAGGTGATGGGGTTCACCAACCCCGGCCCCCGACACTTCAGCGTCTGGCTTGGTGGAGCCGGGATCAACCTGGACGCCACTGGGGTGCGCCTGAGCACCGTCTATACCAACACCTCCGGAAAAGTGGTCAACCGCGAAGACGACTTCATGGTGCTCGGCGCCGACGGGGTGCGCACCGGCGTTGAAGTGCGCACCTGGACCGACGCCAGGTTCTACTACCCCGGCCGACTCGATCTCAGCACCCAAATGGCCGCGGGCCGGAGTTGGGTCTCCGAAGGCAAGGCCTGGGTACTCAAGGCGGGCGGGGGCGAGGAAAAGACGACCTACCGGGCTGAGTACAGCGCGGCGACTTCGGCCACCAAAGAGGACCAGCTTCGCCGCTGCCTATTGGTCACCATGAAGCTGAGGGTCGGCAACGTGGTCGACACGCCAGTGACCAAAACCTGGTGCCCAGGCCTGGGAATCGTGGCCGTAACCGATGCTGGTGGCGAATGGCTGGCCACAAACGCCGCAGTCACTGCTGAGGTGGCCCCCGAGGTGGGCTTTGATTGGACGACCGCTGAGCGGCTGCAGTTCAGCCCGCACTCCATCAACGATCTGAGCGTAAAGAACGCCATCCAAATCTCGGTGACGTCGGCGCCGGCCATCCTTGACGATGGCACTGTCGTTGCGGTGCAGCGCATCTGGCGCGACAGCGTGGGCCTGAGCACCGCCACCGAACCGATGACCGCCTCCTGGCGGGTCCGGCCGGGCGGGTTGGTCACAGCCAGCGGAACTCTCGGCGGCATCACGCTGATCGCGAACTCCAAACTGCAGCTGATCGCCTATGACGCCACCGGGCGCTGGCTGTGGCAAGCACCCCTACCCGACCAGTCAGTGGTCGCACCGGTCCGATTGGGCAACAGCGCCGTAGTCGCCACCCTGGACGGTTCACTCTCCGCCTTCGATCTAGCCACCGGTACCCCCCGTTGGTCTCACCGGCTAAGCGATTCGATCCGCGTCGAGCTCAGCGCCAGCGCTGATCGGGTGGTCGCTGTCGACCAACAAGGCCAACTGGCCTGCTTCGACGCCAACGGAGTTCAGCAGTGGTCGGTTGAGGCTGGCGACAGCAAGAGCCTGATCATCGTCCCCGGAGCCAACCCAACAGTGGCCGTGTTGGCGGCCGGTGGCAGCAAGTTCGTCACCTACTCACTTACCGATGGCCAACAGATTTCGCATTTCAGGAATGCTGGCCGCATTGAAAGCCTGATCGGCCTTGACGGGCTCGTCGTCGCACGCACGGTCACCGCGGTAGTGGGCGTTGATCCGTCATCCGGGGCAGCGCTGTGGACGCGACAAACGGCCCGAACCAACGCCGGAATCGGCGGTGGGAGTCGACTCATCTTGGCCACCGACGACCGGCTAATCCTGCTGGATGAACGCGGACAGCCGTTGAAAGAGTGGCTCCTCGAATCAGTCAAGCTGGGAAACCAGTCGCTCTTCTTGAGCACCTCGGCAGGACGGTTGTTGGTCTGGGCCCCCCGAAAGGTGTATCTGGGGGTGACGAAGTGAACTCAAACATCAGGGAGGTTTTCGAAGCTGGCCGGGATGTGCTTCGAATCACCTTCATCGAGCCGGTTGCCACCGGCCGCCCCAAACCCGGTCAGTGGCCGTTTGGGCTGCGCCCGGTGGGCTGGGCGGCAGCCGCAATCTTCGCGTTGTTGGTGGTGGCCACGCTGGCAGCCGAACCACTGCGCCACAACGATGTCCTCGTCGCGAGCACCGTCTCCGGCCAAACTCTGCCAGCGCTGACCATTCCGATCCTGCTGACCGCTGTGGTGCTGTCATTCTCAATGGCATTGACCGCCGCCCTGCATGCGCCGTGGTGGCTGCGGATCGGACTGATGATAATCGGCGCCATGGCGGCGCTTTCCTTCACCGTGATGGTCGTCACCACACCCGCTCAGCAGCTCGTGGCCGTGACTGGTCTGCTCGGGGTGCTGGTCTTCATCTTGATCCGCGCCTTCCGAAGTTACGCCTGGTGGGAGTTCCCGGTCATGATGGCGCTGTTGACTTGGGCCCTGCTGGTGCCATGGGGTCTGCCCTCGGCGGCGTCCTTCGGGGTGGATCTGCGCCCGATCGCGCTTGAGGGCGGATTCTCCTCCCTGATGGTGCTGACACTGCCAGCCATCATGGTCGCCGGATTCGCCCCGGCCCAGGTGGTGGTGACTGGGGCTCAGGCGATCGCCAACCGGCCGGTGAGCCGAGGGCTGTTTTGGACGGTCTTCGCGATAGCCATAATCGGCCTCGCGGTCACGACCGTGGTGCTGTTCCTTGGCGACAACGCACCTACCGCGATGAGTTTGCTGGTGAGCCTTGGGCGCCTGATGCTCACCGCCGGAGTAGTCGCGCTGTTGCTCCGGCGCGCCAGGGCAAGCCGTCCACCAGACCCAGCGGCGATGCCCGAGGCGTGGAGTGGCTGGGTTTACCCGATCGCCGCCGGCGTCACCGGATCGGTGTTGCTGAGCTATGTGGCGATCATGTTCGTAGTTGTCCTCCAAACGGCGCCAGCGGGTCCAGTTGTTGATCCACTCCTTTGGTTTTTCCGCCTCTTCTACGAAAACGATGCCAACGCAGCCTGGCGGGCACTGATGGCGATAGTGGTCTTCGTTGCCGCCTGGAAGTTCGCTGGCCGGCGTCGGCTTACCGAAGCCATCATGCTGGGCGCGTTCGGAGTCACTGCATTGGCGTCCACCATCCCGGCCATCCCGTCAATGGAGGTTCTACTCAAGGGCTCCGTCGAGACGATGGGGCTGATCGCGGTCACAGTGGCGCTCGTGGCAACGGTGGTTCACCTGACGCGGCGCCGCTTCGACCGCGGCCGCGCCACCGGCGTACTCACGGTGGTGTTTCTGAACTTGCTCTACCCCCATCGCGACATCCTGTCCGACCCGCTCACCACCGCGCTCACCCTGGCGCCTGCGGCAATGCTCGTCTTCGGTCTCGCTTGGCGGGTAATGACCGAGGCTCAAGTCACCTACGAGTCGTCACCGCGCTATCCCCAATCGACCCGAGTGCTGTTGTTCATGGCCAATTCCCTGCTTGCCACTACTGGCGTCGCTTTGGTGGCGCTCTCTCGTGCTACCGGAACACTCATCGACAACTCGATGTGGGCGGGCCTGGGCGACACTCTCCTAGGCGAGCCGCTGTACGTGGCCGGGCTGGTGACCGGCCTGTGGCTGATGCTCCGCCCGCGCGGTGCCGGTGAGGTGAGCGAGCAGCTGACCGATGAGCGCTATGACTCTGAAGAGGTCGCCGCTGAGGAAGCTGCCGAAGCGGCTGCGGCGGCGGAAATGGCGCCCGGCTGGAGCCCGAATATCGCCCCACCCGACCCGCCACAAATGTGGCCGCCACCGCCGCCGGGTAAAAACGGCTAGACCTTCAGGAACACTGTTCCTTTTTTGGGGCCGAATTTGCCTACCGCCTGACGTGAGCTGGCTGTGCGCATTCTCTGAGCGCGCTGGCCGGGCTCACCGGCGACTCCTCGCTGGCCAACCCGGCCGGTCCGACACCTTGTCGACTTGCGGACACCCCGGCCCCACCGCGGCCCGACGGCCCTTTGTTAACTCAAATGGAGCGTCCCCAGAATGGGTGAAGATTCACTCACTAAGGTTGAATAGTCCCCTTCCGGGTGACCTCAACGCGCTCATTACCCTCGATTTCAGGTCCCCTTACGGGTGACCCGACACGCGTATTTGAGAATGTCTGCCAAATCCTTTGACACCGACCTTGAGATTAAGCGAATATTTGCAGCACGCCAATCGAACCCGCACCCGTGTCCAACCCCCCGACCCTAGGAGAACACCATGGGGAGCCTGCCAGCCAAGGCCCTTGGCACCGTCATCGCGAAGAGTGAGCGCGGCGCCACCGCGATTGAGTACGGCATCATGGTCGCCCTGATCGCGGCAGTGGCTGTGGCCACCGTCACCGTCCTCGGCGACAACCTCAGCAGCCTTTTGCTCCGCATCGCCGCCTACCTCTGAGTGCAAGGCAACTCCAGGTCGCCAACTCGGCTTGCTTTTAGCAGTAAGCTGCCCAACGGAGCGCATTAGCGTTGTCCGCCCTGCTAACGGTGAGGGTCACCAATGAAGAAATGGTCGGTAGCAGTATTCGTGGCAGCAGCAGGATTGGCGTTCAGTGCCATTCCAGCCCAGGCCGCCCCCACTGACATCGCTCCGCTTCCCGAGCCGACCACTCCCAGCAGGGTCAAAGACACCACCCGGACGATCCTGGTCACCTTCGACCAGTCGCAGCAGGACCCGAAGGCCTCGGCTGAAGCCGCCGTCGCCGAGATCGCTGAAGCGGTTGCGGGAGCCTCGGTGGCTTCGGTGCAGACAATCAACAAGACGACCGTGGCTGTAACGCTCGACTCGGAAATCTCCGAGTTTGAGGCAGACAACATCCAGGCCCGGGCCGAGGATGTCGCGGGGGTGAAGGCTGTCGATCCGGCCACGATCTTCTACCCCGCTGACACCGACTACGAGACCAGCCTGTGGAACATCAACGCCGCGATGGGCAGATACAGCGTGGCCGCGGACGCCGCCTGGGGCACCACCACCGGCGCCGGTGTGGTCGTCGGCGTGCTCGACACTGGCATCACCGAACACGGCGATCTGGATGCCAACGTGATTGCCGGCTACGACTTCATCTCGAATTCCGCTTCGGCTCGGGATGGCGACGGTAGGGACGCCGACCCGACCGACGAAGGCGACCTCTCTGGCATAGCCCAGGATGGCACCAAGACATCGTCCTGGCATGGCACCCACGTCTCCGGCACCATCGCCGCACTGCGAAATGGCTCCGGCGTAGCCGGGGTAGCCCCCGACGCCAAAATCGAACCGCTCCGCGTTCTCGGCGCCGGCGGCGGTACGGAGGCCGATCTGATCGCCGCCATCGATTGGGCGACCGGCTATTCGGGGACGAACCCCAATCCTGTTGATGTCTTGAACCTCTCCCTCGGCAGCCAAGATGGGCGACCGTGCTCCTACGCGATGCAGGCCGCTATCAATCGCGCCGCCGCCAAGCGCATCCCGATGGTGGTGGCAGCTGGCAACTCCAACGTGGCGCTGTCGAAGAGCTCCCCGGCGAACTGCAAGAACGTGATCTCGGTCACCGCCAGCACCTACACCGGCGGCAAGGCCAGCTACTCCAACTACGGAACTGCCGCCATGCCGGCCACTATCGCCGCCCCCGGTGGCTCGGACACCCCCACCTCGTGCCCCGGCATCATCGGCGAATGCGGCTGGGTGGCCTCCACCTGGAACCGCGGCACGACTACACCCGGGGGTTCCTGGTACGGGTTCATGGCAGGCACCTCGATGGCCGCCCCGCACGTTGCCGGCGTGGCCGCGCTGCTGAAGGCCAAGAACCCGTCCTGGGGTCCGGCCCAGATCGCCGCAGCGATGCGCGGCTCGGCCAACCGGATGCCCAGCTGCACCGCGGTCACCTGTGGCACCGGCGTGGTGAACGCCCCCAAGGCGCTCACGGTGACCAAGTTCTTCACCTGGAAGAAGAACCCGTCCATCTCAGGCAAGTACAAGGTTGGCAAGAAGCTCACTGCCAAGGTTGGCTCTTGGAGCCCACAGCCCACCCAGTTCAGCTACCAGTGGCTGCGCGACGGCAAGGTCATCAGCGGTGCGACCAAGTCGAAGTACAAGCTGGTCAAGAAGGACAAGAAGAAGAAGATCTCGATTCAGGTCACCGTGTTCGGCCCCGTCGGCTACGCCTACCGCATCGCCGTGTCGTCCTCGCACAAGATCAAGTAGCCGACCAAGGCCCAAAACCCCGCCTCGACAAGCACTTTCGAGTTTTCACGGACTACCACCTGCGCACTGATGCAGCTGTTACAGATGTGAAATACTAGAGGTGCTGCGCTATGCGCACAGATAGGGGGGACGCCTTGCGACAAAGGCTCCTGTTGGCAGCGGCAACGCTGGGAGTCGGAGTGCTCTCAGTGGTCTTGGTCGTGTCTGCGATTCCGCAGGTGCCAGCAGCTACTCCCCTAGTCAGCGAGCCGCCGCCGGCCGCGACGGCGGTGAACTCGCGCTCGGTTGCCCGGATTCATTCCACCAACACCGACACCGTGATCGTGGCTCTCCGCGGCAAGGTGGCCAATCCGGCCGCCGCCGCGGTGAGCGCCATCCGCAAAGCCGCCTGGAAGGTGGCCGGGGCGAAAGTGGTCAGCTCGAAAGCGTTGCGCGCTGATGCGGCCACCGTCACCTTGAACAAATCGCTCACCCGCAAGCAGGCCGATCAGATCGCTGCGGCGGCCGAAAGATCTGGCGGAGTTCGCTACGCCGAGGCTTCGGTGAAGTTCTACCCCACCGACGCTGGCGGCGATGACTACTACTGGAACATCGATCAGATCAACGCCAGCGCCGCTTGGGCCACCGCCAACACCGAAGGCGCCGCTGACGTGGTGGTCGGGGTTATCGATACCGGCATCGCCGACAACGCCCTGCTACCCAAGGCCCTGCTGGTTGACACCGTGGACGGTTTCGCAGCGGGCGCCACCACCGTCTCAGGCACCACCTGGCCCGGCCTGACGGTCACCGTGACCTACAACATCACCGAAACCGCCACCGCGATCGCCGATTCGCGCGGCAAGTGGACCGCGACCCTGGTTCCAGAGGCTGAAAACGGCACCACGTTGACCGCTTCAGTCGAGGACCGCTCCGGCAACCAAACCACCATCGAAGAGATCGAGGTTGACTCGGCGGTGATCGAGTTCACCGCCAATGCCAGCAATGGCACCATCTTCACTGGCACGGTCGAGGCCGGTTCAACGGTCATCCTCAGCTACCCCGATAGCGGCAACACCACCGAACAAGCTCAGGTCACTGGCACCGATTGGACGTTGACGCCCAACTACGCCGGTCTGGAGCACGGCCAAGATGTCACGGTGACGGCCACCGACCGTCGCGGCAATGTCTCGACGAAACAGGTAATCATCGACGCGGAGTTGTCGACGCCCACTCTCACCGCCTACAACGAGGCCGAGATCGCTGGCACTTCCGATAACGACTCCACCGTCACCATCACTCGCGACGAGGGTGGCTCGGCCATCTGCGAAAAGCTCACCCCGGTTGATGGGAAGTTCTCCTGCGTTCCCGACCCGGAGCTGGCGAACGACACCGCGTTCACGGTCACCGCTCGAGATGAAGCTGGCAACGAGGCCACCAAGACCGGGGTGATCGATGCAGTCGATCCGGCCATGCCCGAGGTCTTTCCCAGCGATGGCTCTCAATTCAGCGGCACCGCCGAGAATGGCTCGACCGTCCGGCTCACCTACTTTGGCCATGACAGCGGTGGCTCCGACGCGTATGACGAAGTAACTGCCTCCGCGGCCGGTGGTTGGTCGCTGAGTGACCCCAGCGTCGATCTGGTTGATGGCGATCTCGTGCTGGTGAAGGCCAGCGACTCCGCCGGCAACGTCTCGCCGGTAGCCAACGTCACCATCGACAAACTGCCGCCAGCAGCCCCAATGATCAACGCCACCAACGGCGAGCTGGTCAGCGGCACCGGCGAGGCGGGCGCCGAGGTGAAGCTCACCTACTTCAGCGGGCGCGACCCGAAGTACCAGGACACCACTGTTACTGACCAGGGCATCTGGAGCCTGACTCTCGACTCGATCGCCGACGATCGCTCAATGGTGAGTGCTCGGCTGGTCGATCAAGCTGGCAACGAGTCCACTTCGGTCAGCCGCCGGGTGCACTACGGCCCGCCGAGCGCGCCAGCCGTGGCGGCCAGCAATGGCGAGTTCGTCAGCGTCATCGGGGTCGATGAAGCAGCCAACCCCAAACTGCTCGATGCCAGTAGCGTCGAGGTAGTTGGTGCCTGGACCAATCTGGGCGCTGGGGCCTGGAAGTTCGTGCCCGAAACCGCCCTCACTGAAGCCGACGTGGTCAAGGTGGTCGTCGTCGACTCCGACGGCGTGAGTTCAACCCCAGTGACCGTCACCATCGACACCACCGCCCCCGCAACGCCGGTGATTACCACCGCCGTGCCTACCAATGTCTATGGCACCGCCGAGGCTGGCACCTTGGCCCGAATCACCTACCGCGACGCCGCCGATGCCGAGCAAAGCGCCGAGACCGTCACCGACACCAATGGCGACTGGGTCTTCGATCTTGATCAGGCCGCAGCTGTCGGCTCCGACCTCACGGTGAAGGTCACCGACGCCGCGGGCAACTCAGCGCAGGCATCGGGCACCATCGCCGAGCCCACCCCGGCACCAAGCGAGGACCCCAGCACGGCGCCCGGGGCCAACTCCGAGGACGGCGAAGTTGGCGCAACCGTCCCCGACGGCTCAGCCCCCACCGAACTCGGCGACACCAAGGGTTCTGGGACGGTGCTGCCGGGCTACGACTTCGTTTCCGACGTGCGCAACACCACCCAGAATGCCGATGGCACAGTTTCGAACGAAGACGCTGACGGTGACGGCCCAGACGCGGATGCTACTGATAGAGGGGTCACCAACGTTTCTTGGCTCACCTCGCACGGCACCCACGTCGCCGGGATCGTCGCCGCCAACAGTGCCGATAACCCCCGGCTCACCGGCACTGCGCCAGCGGTGAAGATTCTGCCAGTTCGAGCGCTGCCTAACCGAGGCGGCGGTGACATGGAAGATGTCGCGATGGCGATCCGCTGGGCCGCCGGAGAAGAGATGGACGGAATCACCAACCCGTATCCCGCCGACGTGCTGAATCTGTCGCTCGGCGGCACTGGCACTTGCTCGGATACCCTCCAAGACGCCATTGACTACGCGGTGTCTCAGGACACTGTCGTGGTGGTGTCGGCTGGCAACAACAATGCGTCCATCGCCAACACCTCGCCTGCCAACTGCAACAACGTCATCGTCGTTACCGCAGCTAGCGGCAACGGCAGCAGAGCCACCTACAGCAATTGGGGCGACTCCACCACGGCCAGCCGTTGGCTGGTCGCCGCACCCGGCGGGGCCGATGAGGCCAGCGGATGCTACGCCTACTACACCGACCCCACACAGGCAGCAGCCTGCACGTCGCAGGTGGTTTCCACTATCGGCGGACGCTACGAGCCCAAGTTCGGCACCTCCATGGCGGCACCACACGTGGCCGGCACCGCCGCGCTACTCAAGTCGCTCGACAAGGACCTGACGCCAGCCGAGATCGCCGCCTTCATCAGAGGCACCGCGACCCCGCTCACTGACGGCTGCCCGACTGGCACCTGCGGCAGCGGCATCGTGAATGCTGGCCAGGCGGTGGCCGCGGTTGCCGGCGGCGGAGTGAGCCCGAACGAAGGCGGCGGCTCGATCGACGTCAACGTCCCGGCGGCCAAATACCCGACGATCTGGGTGAGCCTGCCGGGAACCACGCCAGCGGTAGTGGGCACCACCCTCACCGCGAGTAGCGGGAGCAGCTACGGCACCTACGGTTACCAGTGGCAACGGCGCGCCGCCACCGGCACCACCATCGTTGCGATCCCTGGCGCGACCCGTCGGACCTACACGCTCACCGCCGCTGACCTCGGCCAAATTATCACGGTGAAGGTGACCGGCGTTGCCGGTATGACCAAGACCAGCAACTGGATCCGTCCCGGCCAGGGCACGCTGAGGTTCACCGCGCTGCCCGCCATTTCGGGCAAGGCGAAGGTGGGCAAGAAGCTCACCGTGAAGTACGCCGTGGCCCCGGCAGTTTCGCCGGTGAAGGCGACCTTCCAGTGGTACCGCAGCAGTGGCAAGAAGAACATCAAGATCAGTAAGGCCACCAAGTCCACCTACAAGTTGACCAAGAAGGACCGCGGCAGGCGGATCACCGTGAAGGTCACCCTCTCGGCTCCCGGCTACGGCACGATCTCCAAGACCCCGGCCAAGAAGACCAGCACGGTCAAACGCTGAGCTGAGTCCTCCTTGGGTGGACTGTCTAGCGGCCCGCACCGAGGCCTAGCCTGAAACCCGACCTGTTCTCAGCCAAAGGCGACCTGTGCAGACCCTCAAGAACCCCTGGCGCACCCTCAGCACCGCAGCTAGCACGCTTGCGCTCGCGGCAGCCTCGATCATCGTCACGCCCGTAATCGCACCGTCGCTGACTCCCGCCGCGACTGCGGCGGCCACCGGCTGCACGTCCGCCCCGTTCGTGAGCTCGGCCAAAACCAAGAGGTGGTATCGCATTCCGGCGATCATCCGCACCGGCTCCGGCGCGCTGATCGCCTTCGCTGAACGCCGCGACAACGACTCAGTAACCGACCGCGGCAACTACGACCTGGTGGCCCGCACCTCCACCGACGCCGGCTGCCACTGGGGCCCGATGCGGTTAGTCGCCGACTACGGCCGCAACCACATCTCCAGCCCGGTGCCGATCTGGGACCCAGGCACCAACTCGGTGCTGTTGTTCAGCTCGTTGCGCAACACCAAAGACAAATACGTTGGGCTCTTTCTCCAACGCAGCTACAACGACGGCGCCACCTGGACCAACTTCACCGCCGGCCAGATCACCCGCCCCGCCAAAGGCTGGAAGGGTGGCCTGCAAGGCCCCGGACACGGTCTGGTGCTGCAATATGGCGCTGCCAAAGGGCGGATCATCTTCCCGATGGGTTACGTCGTGACTAGCGGGAAGACCAAGAAGTACGGCACCTACGGGCTCTACAGCGACGATGGTGGCACCACCTGGCGAATCGGCTACGACCGGCTCTCCCCCGGCAAGCTCCAACTCATCGAGGGCACCGTTGCCGAGCTCCGCGATGGACGGCTGCTAGTCAGCTACCGCGACAAGCGCAAGACCAAGCCGGGCACCAACCGGGTCTCGGCCATCTCCACCAACGGCGGCCTTTCGATCTCGTCCTACCGCCAAATGCCCGGCGTCAAGACCATGGCCGTCGAAGGCAGCCTGCTCCAAACCAGCGGCGCGGGCGCTCCCCTGCTGTTCTCGGGGCCGTCCTACATCAAGACCAGGAACCTGACCATCCGGCGCGATATGCGGCTCTTCATCAGCACCAACGGTGGCTCGTCCTGGCGAAAGGGGCCGCTGATTGGCGGCAAAGCCCGACCGGCGGCCTACTCCGATCTGGTCGAGATCAACGCCACCACCGTCGGCGTGCTCTATGAGACCGGTAAGCGCAAGTGGCGTGAGCGGATCGAGTTCGTCCAGGTGCAACGCAGCGCGCTCACCTGAGCCACCTGCCAGCTGAAGCGGCACCCAATCTCGGACCGCGCTTCGCAATCGCGGCGCCAGCCACCAAACTAGGGCGGTGCCCACCGACCCGTCCGCCATCAACACCGCGCCAAACACTGTGATCGCCTACCGGCGGATGATCGTGGCGCTGATGGCCGGCGGGCTGGCCAACTTCTCCCTGATGTACTTCGTCCAGCCGCTGCTGCCACTACTGGTGGACGTCTACGGCATCACCCCAGCAGAGTCCTCCCTGGCGCTTTCGGTCACCACCGCCACCATCACCGTCGGCCTGCTGATGGCTGGCCCACTAGCCGATCGATTCGGCCGGGTGCAGGTGATGCGAGCCTCGCTGATCGCCTCAGGCCTGTTCGGGCTGGCCGCAGCATTCGCCCCCAGTTGGGCCGCCCTGCTGGTTCTACGAGGCCTGCTCGGCATCACCTTGGCTTGGTTCCCCGCCGCCGCACTGGCCTACCTTCGGGAGGAAACCCCGCCAGGAGCCCACGGACGCGCCAACGCCGCCTACATCGCTGGCACCGCCGTGGGCGGGGCCACCGGACGGCTACTGCCCGGCCCACTGGCAGCGCTCGGTGGCTGGGTCGCCACCGCGACCACGATGAGCCTGATCACCTTGGCCGCCGGCCTGGCTTTGTGGCTGTTACTGCCGCCGTCGGCCACCTTCCAGCCCCGAAAAGCCGAACTGCGCGAAGTGCTGCTGGGCACCATCACCGCCCCCTTCGACCAAGTACTGGCCTGGCTGTGTCTGGCCGGCTTCACCAGCATGGGCGCCTTCGTGGCGGTCTACAACGCCGCCGCCTTCCGGCTCCAGGCGCCACCCTTCGAACTCGGACACGCGGCCGGTTGGGTGTATCTGGCCTACCCGATCGGCATCGCCGCACCCTACGTCCTGCGCCACCTCGCTGAGCGGGACGGCCGTGGTCACACCACCGCCCTGGGCGCTGCGCTGCTGATTCTGGGCGTCGCGATCACGTCCATTCCAACCCTGGCCACCATGTTTGGCGGGCTGGGCCTGCTCACCTTCGCCTTCCTTGGCGTGCACTCGCTGCTCAGCGGCTGGGTGGTCGATCGCGCGGCGCGGCACAACCTCGGCAACGCCCAAGCCTCCAGCGCCTACCTGCTCGCCTACTACCTCGGCAGCACTGTGGCTGGCGCCCTGGCCACCTTGACCTGGCAACAGGTCGGTTGGATCGGCGTGGAGACACTCACCCTCAGCCTCTCGTCCGCCACTTTGGCGGCCGTCCTGCTCGCCAGCCACTTCGATCGCAACCCAAAGGTGAGCCTCGGCCAGCAGCCGACGCTGCTGTAGCTCACGGTGTGGGCGGCGTCGCCGACCACTGCGGCTAGGCTTTCCCTCGGACGCCTTGGGGGGATACTCGGCGGGAAAGGACGGCCGTGGCACTGGCAGTACGCGCAGTCGGGCTGGTTAAGACTTTCGGCGAGCTACGTGCGGTCGACGGCGTGAATCTGGAGATCCCGCAGGGCAGCTTCTATGGCATCGCCGGGCCAAATGGGGCCGGCAAATCGACCACCCTGCGGATGCTCACCGGGCTGCTTCGCCCCGACGCCGGCTCCGCCGAAGTTGGCGGCGCCCAGGTGTGGCCCAACCCGCTGCAAGCCAAAGCCCTGCTCGGCTTCGTCCCAGACAATCCAGTGCTGTTCGAGCGCCTCACCGCACCAGAAATGTTGCAGTACGCCGGGCTGCTCCGCGGTCTTGATCCGGCGGTGATCGCCGAGCGATCAGCCGAGCTGCTGCGCGTCCTCGACCTGGACGACTCCCGCGATCGACTGATCGCCGACTTCTCCCTCGGCATGCTCAAGCGGGTCGGCCTTGGCGTGGCCCTGCTGCACAATCCGCGAGTGATGGTGTTGGACGAGCCATTCGGCGCCCTTGATCCGGTGAACGCCCAGGTGATCGAAGACCTACTGCAGCGCTTCCGCGATAGCGGCGGCACGGTGGTCTTCGCCAGTCACGTGATGGACGTGGTGCAGCGGCTGTGCGACCGGGTGGTGGTGATCGCCCACGGCCGGGTGATGGCCGAGGGCACCATCGCCGAGATTTCAAAGGGACGCAACCTGCAAGATGCGTTCGTCGAGTTGGTCGGCGGCCGCGATCTTGAGGAAGGCGAGCTGTCGTGGCTCTCGTCCTTGTCCGACTGAGACTGATCATCGCCGCGCGCGCCCGCGGCAACAGCCCCGGTGCCACGTCCTACTACGCCACCAGCTGGGTGATCGGTACGGTGTTCGGGCTGATCGCTGGCACCGGCACCGCCGTTTTCGTCTCGGCCCCAGACTTCGGCAATGTGCTGCTGCTCGGCTCCTTCGTCGCCTTGTCTGTGCCGTGGCTGCTCGGCCCGATCCTGGAACCGACTCTGGCGGACGGCACCGTCGACCCGCGGCGTTTGGAGCAGTACCCGCTGACACCCTGGCAACAGGTGGGTGGCCTGCTGATCGGGGCCCTGGTCGCCCCCACCGCCACCTTCACCTTCTTGTTCGCGGCTGGCTCGGTGGCCGCCTTCGGTCAGTCCGTGCCGTCCCGGCTGGTGGCGCTCGGCAGCGCCGTGGCCTTCACGGTGATGTGCGTGGCGGTCTCGCGCGCCGCCCAGGCAGTGTTGGCCGAATCGCTGCGCTCCCGACGCGGCCGCGACTTCGCCGCTCTGGTGGCCGCGCTGATGGTGCTGGGTATGTACGGGCTGGCCATGCATCTGCGCACCACCATCGCCTCCATCAACGCCCAGCTCGCTGGCCCGGTCGGCCAGGTGGCCGCCTGGATGCCGCCCGGAGCGGCCGCCCAATCGATCATCGATGCCCGTGACGGCAATTGGGCCGACTACGCCGCCCGAATGGCGGTGGTGCTCGGAACCATCGTGGTGGCGATGGTCGTGTGGGCCTGGGCGCTGGGACGCCGGGTGCGCGGCGACATCTACAGCTCCGGGCGCGGCTACCGCCGAAGCGTCGTCGAAGTAATGCCGCTGATTCCGGTCGGGCTGCGAGGCCTGCCGTCCGGGCCAACGACCGCGGCAATGGCTCAACAATGGCGCTACTTCTTCTTCCGCTCCCCCAAGGCCATCCAGACCCTGATCATTCCGCCGGTGATGGGCATCATGGTGGCTCACTCCACCTTTTCCGGGGTTGGCATTCCCGTCCAGGCCGCCGCTTTTTCCGCCCTGGCAGTGGTCGTGGGCAGCTTCAATGTGTTCGGCTACGACGGGCCCGGCTTTCGCTACCTGATCGCCTCAGGGGCGCCGCTGTCGAAAATCATGTTGGGCAAGGTGACTGCCCCCTTGCTCTATCTGGTGCCGATACTTGTCGTCTTCGCTGCGGTGGAAGGCCTGCTGCAGGGCTTGCCCGAACAGATCGGGATCGCGATCATCGCCGGCCTGGCCGTGATCATCACCGGGGTCGGGATCGGCGCCCAATCGAGCGTGCTGAACCCCAACGATCAGTCGCGCATCGGCGTCCCCCGCCAAGGCATGTTCTTAAAGGTTTTTGCCTGGTTCAGCGGCTTCTTCGCAGTGATCTCGGTTGGTGCGGCCCTGTGGCTCATTCTGGTTGGCCGGATCGGCGAAGAGCCCACCGCAGCCCTGGTGCTGCTCGCCGCCATCGGACTGGCCGTGGCCCTGGTGTCCAAGGCTGGGCGCCGCATCGACAACGATCCGGAAGACCTGCTGACCCGGTTGGCTCCGGCCGAGTACTGAGTTCCCGAGACTGGGCTCAACCGGCCAACAGCCCCGGTGCTGCCGAGTCCCTGCCTAACACCTGCCGTAGGCGTTCCAGGCCCCGTTGCTCCAACCGTCGCACCGTAGACAGGCTCACCCGCAGCCGCGCAGCCACCTCCGCGCGGGTCTCGGCTACCACGTGGTCGAGTCCGAAGCGCCGGCGGAGCACCTCAGCTTCGTCGGTGGGCACCAGGGCCAACAGCTCCCGCACCTGCGAAGCGAACAGCCGCTGCTCGGGCTCGGCACCGATCTGGTCGGCCAACCGTCCCACCTGATCACAGCTGTCGAGTGAGACCGGGGCTCGATGACTCAGCAGAGCCCTGGCCCAGGCGGTCGGACGAGCCAACTCCGCGGCCAGCTCTTCGGCACCGGTCTGGCGACCCAGCTCCTGATCCAACCGGGCCCGCACGCCGTGGGCGCGCCGCACCTGCACCGCGCGGCTCACCGAAAGCTCCATCGCACCGAAGCGGGCCGCTCCCACTTCGATTAGGTGCTGTCTGATCCGAGTGACGGCATAGGTCGAGAACCGTCCGCGCTCGCCGTCAAAGCGCTGCAATGCCCCAGCCAGGGCCACACAGCCCTCCTGGAACAGCTCGTCCACATTCAGCCCAGTGAGCCGGGATTCTGCCCCGGCCAGCTTCCATACCAGCCGCAGATTGGCCAGCCAGAAATGCTCCCAGGCTCGGCGTCCCTCGCTGGACAACGCCCGCAGCTCAGCCTCGGTGGCCCGCAGCGGACGTTCGCCGCTGGCCAGCAGGTGCTCGGCCAGAACCCCGGCCTCAATCGTGCGGGCCAGTTGGCGTTCCTCGGCCGCGGTCAGCAGCGCAATTTCGGTATTAGAGATCATGCGCCGAGCCTGCCCGGCCAACGGCCCGAAATCGCCAGTTTGGTTGGGCTGTGGATGGCAACACTCCGACAACATCATTTCCCAACCACGGCTCACAGCCGCCGGACTGCCCCGCCGACTAGGACATCCCGTCCCGCGGACCTGTTCCCGGGGTTCCCGGGGACGGTTCCGGTGAGCAGCTCACGGGGACGGACCTGAACTGCGCGGAAGAACCGTCCCCATGAGCTGCGCGGAGGAACCGTCCCCGAGGAGTAGCTACAGGGCGGGGCCGCTGGCTAGGGCAATCAGCTCGCGGCGGTCGGATTCGAGGCTCACTAGGCGGGCGAACATCTTGTTATAGGCGGCCTGATCGGCTGTCGGATCAGTGCGTTGCAGCTTCGACTTCAGTTCGGCGATCCGCCGAGCCAGGGTCTGCACCCGCAGCAGCGCGCTGTACTCAGCGGCGTAGGCCTGGGTGGCCTCCCGCAGCACCGGCTCGACGGCCAAAGTGATCACCAGCTGCTCAATCACCGGATCGGGATTGGCCGCCACCACCCGCTGCGTCCAGCTGCCCGAACCGTCCTCGGCCGCCAGCACTGCCGCGAACAACGCGGCATAGGCGGGATCGGTGAAGTCTTCGATGCTGAGCTGATTCCAGGACGGGCCAAACAGCTCCGGCGATCGCAAGATCAGCCGCAGCGTGCCCCGCTCAGCCTCCAACCGGCGATCATTGGCCGGGGGCGGACGCAGAGCCTGGGACGGAGCCTCGGCAACCGCCGCCGGTTCGCCGCCCTGCTCAGGATGGCGAGCCCGCTGGGCCTGAACCGCCTTGACCTCGCGACGCACCTCGTCGGGATCCATGCCGATGAGCTTGGCCAGTTCGCGGATATAGCCCAGCACCAGGCTGTTGTCGCGAATGCTGCTGACCAACGGGGCCGCAGCCCGCACCGCGGCCAGCCGTCCATCGGCACGATCAAGGTCGTAGCCGGAAATCACATTGCGCATCACGTAGCGGTACAGCGGCTCCCGGCTGGCCACCAACTCTCGCACCGCAGCCTCACCCTGTTCCAGCCGCAGGTCGCACGGGTCCAGCCCACCGGGGGCGACCGCAACATAGGTCTGGGCACCGAAGTTGGTGTCGCCCTTGAACACCTTGATGGCCGCCGCCTGCCCAGCCGCGTCCCCGTCGAAGGTGAAGATCACTTCGCCGCCGCTCACCTCGCCGGTGCCCAGCAGGCGTTGCAGCAGCCGAGCGTGATCGTCGCCGAAAGCCGTGCCACAGGACGCGACCGCGGTATCCACCCCGGAAAGGTGGCAGGCCATCACGTCGGTGTAGCCCTCGACCACCACCACCTGATTCTTCTTAGCGATATTGGTGCGGGCCAGGTCGAGGCCGTAAAGCACGTGCGACTTCTTGTAGACCGGGGTCTCGGGCGTATTGAGGTACTTCGCCGGCATCCGGTCGTCATCGAAAATCTTGCGGGCCCCGAAGCCCAGCACCGAGCCGCCAGCGTCCCGGATCGGCCACAGCACCCGGCCCTGGAAGAAATCCCAGCCCTGTTCGCGAATCAGCCCGGACTTGACCAACTCGGCGTCGTTGAAGCCCCGATTGCGCAGATGGTCGCGCAACTCGTGGCCACCGGTGGGGGCAAACCCGATACCGAACGTGGCCGCAGCGTCCTGGTCGAAACCACGCCCGTCGAGGAACTGGCGCCCCGGTAGCCCGGCGGCGCCCATCAGTTGGCCGGTGAAGAACTCCGCAGCGAGCTTGTTGGCCTCCAGCACCCGCAACCGCAGGCCCGGCTCAACCCGAGGGCCGCCCTCGGTGTAGCGCAACTGCACCCCGCACCGGTCGGCCAGGTACTCCACCGCCTCGGTGAAACTGACGTTGTTGATCTTGCGGATGAAGTCGATGACGTCGCCGCCCTCGCCACAGCCGAAGCAGTGGTAGTAACCCCGGGCTGGCGTGACGTGGAACGACGGCGTCTTCTCATCATGGAAAGGACACAAGCCAGTCAGCGAACCGCCGCCAGTCCGGCGCAACGTCAGGTAGGTGGCGACCACATCCTCGATCCGAGATCGTTCGCGGACGGTCTCCAGGTCCTCGGGATTGATCAGTCCAGCCACGGCCGCAGTCTAGGCCACCGCACCGCGCGGCACCGCTGGCAGCACCCGGTCGAACCCGACTGATTCAGGCACCCCGACCGATACCGCGCGGCAGCCGCTCCGGATCCCACCCCAGCAGGGCAATCGCGGTCTCGAAGGCGAAGCGGTCGGTCATGCCTCCCACATAGGTCACCGCCACTCGCGCCCGGTCAGCTGCGGTTGCCTCGGCGCGCTCCAGCTCGGCCGGCAGCGAGCCGGCGCGCCCGGCGTAGTGCTCCACCAGAGCCCGCAGCACCTCGATCACCGCCACCGATTGGGCCACCGATTCCGGCCGGGTGTAGATGCGTTCATAGTTGAAGGTGCGCAGCGCGGCCAGGGCCTGGGCTGGTTCTGCCGCCATGCCCACCTGGCCGGTGGCCGCCGTGGCCTCGATCACCGAACGGATGAAAACCCCCAGTTGCGCTCGGCGGGTGCGTCCGGCCACCTCGGCGATTATCGGCGGCAACTCAGCGGTGCTGACGATGCCAGCGCTGGCTGCGTCCTCCAGATCATGGGAGCAGTAGGCGATCCGGTCGGCCCAGCTGACGATCTGGCCCTCCACCGTGCCCGGTGTCGGCCGCGACCAGGAGTGATTTCGAATGCCGTCCAAGGTCTCGGTGCAAAGGTTCAACCCGGTCAGCACGACGTCGGCCCCCCAGGGGCCGTGGTCGTAACCCTCCTCGATGAACGCGTCGAAGGCATCCTCGGAGGCATGCCCGCCGGGGCCGTGTCCACAGTCGTGCCCCAAAGCGATGGCCTCAGCCAGCGCCACATTCACGCCCAGCCCGCGAGCGATCGAAGTGGCCACCTGGGCAACTTCGAGGGCGTGGGTCAATCGAGTGCGCTGATGGTCGGTGGGATACACCACCACCTGGGTTTTGCCAGCCAGCCGGCGAAAAGCGGTCGAATGGACGATCCGGTCCCGGTCGCGTTCGAAGCAGGTGCGCTCCTGATCTGGTTCTTCGGCGACGGCCCGCTGCCCGGCACCGCTGGCCAAAGTGGCCCCAGCACTCAGGTGCTCGGCCTCCCAGGCCTCGCGCTGCTCACGCAACACCGGCTCGCCGAGTTGAACCGCCGAACCCGGATCAGCATGCGCCCGGACCACACCATCGGCGGCATACCCGGCCATGGTCTCGGCCCAAGCGACGGTGCGCGGATGCAATTCAGCCATGCGCCAATCTTGTCAGTTGCAGCGCCCAGGTCGGCACCTGCCTTCCGCCCCAGGCGACGAAGCCTGTTGGGCGGGCCTTGGTCGGACGCCTGGACTGGAATATGGTTCAGCCATGTCAGACCAGTACGGCCAGTCGCCCTGGGGCCAGGCCCCGCAGCAGCCCCAACAGCCCGCTGGCGGCTACCCAGCGGCCCCGCCACCTCCGGGCCCGGTCCAACCCTGGGTGCAACCGACTCCCGGTGGCTACGGCCAGCCCTATCAGCCGCCCGTTGCCTACGGCGCCCCGCCAGCCCCTAACCGGCCACGCAGCCCGATTCTGGGCGTGATCTCGCTGGCCTTCATTCTGATTGCCACCGCGCTCAGCGGCTACGGCGCCTGGTTGTTCACCAACGTGATCGCGGCACTCGCGATGTCTGGCTACTCCGGCTCCTACGGCCAGGCCGAGATCGAGGCTGCGATGCGCTGGCCGATCAGCGTCATCGGGATCGCAGGTTCAATCGGAATGGCTGCCTGGATCGCCGCCATCGTGGCAACTGCCACTAACCGCGGCCGAATCCTTGGCGTCATCGGCATCATCTTGGGGGTGCTCGCGCCGATCGGTGTGTGGACCTACATCGTGATGGCCTTCGCCCAGTTGGCCGAAGGCATTCGCTGAGGTTTGCAGCGGCATACCTAATCCCGAAGGCTGAACCTGGGCGCTAATCCACTAGCCTGAGTCCATGTCTACTTGGGGTACCGAGCCGTCGCAGAACCCGCCCACTGGGCCTTCCGGGGAAGCCACCCCGACTCCGCCGACCTACGGCGCTCCACAGCCCAATCCCGGCTACCCGCCGGCCCAGGGCCAGCCGCCATACGGCTACCCGCAACAGCCCTACGGCCAGCAGCAGCCCTACCCCACTCAGCAGCAGCAGCCTTACGGCGCCCCGCAGGCACCCTACGGCGCGCCGCAACAGCCCTACGGCGCGCCTCAGCCCTATGGCACGCCGCAGCCGTACCCGCAGCAGGCCGCTCCGGCGAAAAAGAGCCCACTACTGGGACGCATCGCGTTGGCCCTAGTGGTGACCACCGCTGCGTTGGCCACCTACACGATGGGGCCGATGATGACCGTGGCGAACCAACTCATCATCGCCACCGGCAGCACCGACCTCGACAGCGAGGTCTTTTCTGAGGCACTGATGTCGTCGGCTTCGGGGCCAGCAATGCTCTTTCAACTGGCGAGCACGGTGGGCACAGTGGCGATGGTCATCGGCCTAATCGCCGGGATCATCGGCCGTGGTCGCGCTTCGGGATTCATCGCGTTCGTCCTCGGGCTGCTGACACCGGTGATCTACATCATTTACGCGATAATCCTGCTGATGCCAGCGATTCAGGCCGTCAGCTGAGTCGGGCCTAGCCGCCCGAGACGTCACATTCGGCATCGCTGATGTCGTCATCGCCAAGAGTTTCCGAATCCAGCCAGCCGTAGGGCACCGTCACCCGGTCCCGCGGCGCCCCTTGGCGGCCACGAGGTGACGCCAATTCGGTGGTCGGGAACGGTTGGTCGGCGGCGGTGCGGGCCAGCAGCGCGTCCAACTCGGCCAAGGAGGAAACCATCGCCAGACCGCGGCGCAACTCACCGCCTAGCCCGAAGCCTTTGAAATACCACGCCATGTGTTTTCGCAGGTCGGTCAGCCCGTGCTTCTCCCCGTACAGCTCGGTGAGCAGCTCAGCGTGGCGACGGACCATCGCGGCCACCTCGCCGAGGCTTGGCAGCGCGCGCTGAGTTCCCCCGCTGAAGGCGGTGGCCAGATCGGCGAAAAGCCAGGGCCGACCAAGGCAGCCGCGGCCGATCACCACACCGGCACAGCCGGTCTGCGCCATCATCGCCACGGCGTCGGTGGCCTCCCAGATGTCGCCGTTGCCCAGCACCGGAATCTCAACCGCCCCGACCAGTTCGGCGATGGCCGACCAGTCGGCCTGCCCGGAGTAGGCCTGCTGCACGGTGCGTCCATGCAGCGCGATCGCCGCACAGCCGCTGTCCTGGGCGATTCGCGCGGCGTCACGATAGGTGAGGTGCTCTGCGTCGATGCCCAGCCGGGTCTTCATGGTCACCGGCACGCCGTAGCGATCAGCCGCAGCCACTGTGGCCCGCAGAATGGCGCCCAGCCGATCACGTTTCCAGGGCAGCACTCCCCCGCCGCCCCGCCGCGTCACCTTCGGCACCGGACAACCGAAGTTCAAATCAACGTGGTTCACCCCGAAATCAGTGCACAGAATCTCGGTAGCTTTGGCCATCACCGGTGGGTCGACTCCGTACAACTGCACCGAGCGGACGGTCTCCCCCGGATCGAACCGCAACATGTCGGCGGTCCTCGGGTTGCGTTCGGCCACCCCACGAGAGGTGATCATCTCCGACACATACAGGCCCGGGGCCGCGCCCTCGCGTCCCAACACCTGCTCGGCCTGCTCGCGGCAAAGCTGGCGATAAGCCGCGTTCGTGATGCCAGCCATCGGTGCCAGCACGAATGGTGAGGCGAGCTCGACTGCACCCCCCGAGGGCGCCCTGAGCGTCAGCGACTCACTCACCGGCACCTCCAAAAGTGGTTGAACAACGAAGGGTCAGTCTACGTAACCTCCCCCACGTTCGGGTCACGCCCGCGAGGGGCAGGTCTAGGCTGAAGTTGTGCATGAGCACCGCCAGGTTCTTGCCGCCATGTCGGCCTTGCCGAGGAGGGACTTCCTCCCGGCGGATGTGCGCGGCCAAGCCCAGCTCGATGAGCCGCTACCGATCGGGCACGGGGCTACCAACTCCCAGCCTTGGACGGTGCAGTTCATGCTGGAGCTACTCCACGTCCACCCCGGTGACAAGATCCTCGACGTAGGCAGCGGCTCAGGCTGGACGACCGCGCTGCTGGCCCACCTGACCGGACACACCGGCGCGGTGGTCGGGGTCGAGCTGGAGCCGGAACTGGTAGCGATGGGCCGAGCGAATCTGCCCAAGCACCTGAGCTGGGCCCACATCGAGCAGGCTGATCCCCACACCCTCGGTGTGCCCCGCGGCGAGCCGTTCAACCGCATTCTGGTCTCAGCTGATGCCGGCGACATCCCCATGGAGTTGGAGGAGCAGCTATCGGTCGGGGGCCGAATGGTGGTGCCGGCCGCCGGGGTGATGTGGGTGGTTGATCGCGAACACCACGGGCTGCACCGGGAGCCGGTGACCGGCTACCGGTTCAACTTCGTGCCGCTACAGCACGCCTCGCTGCCGAACTGAATCTCAGCAACCGGGCAGGCGAGCCGCCAGGTAGGACTGCAACTGATCCAAGGCCACCCGTTCCTGGCTCATGGTGTCGCGCTCGCGCACGGTCACGGCCTGGTCTTCAAGGGTGTCGAAATCGACCGTGACACAGAACGGCGTGCCGATCTCATCCTGGCGGCGGTACCGGCGGCCGATCGCCTGAGCGTCGTCGAACTCCACATTCCAGAACTTGCGCAGATTGGCCGCCACATCGCGAGCCACCGGGGAAAGGTCGGCGTTGCGAGACAGCGGCAACACCGCCACCTTGACCGGCGAGAGTCGCGGATCCAGCTTCAGCACCGTGCGGACGTCCACCCCACCCTTGGTGTTGGGCGCCTCATCTTCGGTGTAGGCCTCAACCAGGAAGGCCATCAATGAGCGAGTTAGCCCGCCCGACGGCTCGATGACGTAGGGCATATAGCGCTCACCGGTGGCCTGCTCGAAGACGCTCAGATCGACCCCGGAATGCTCTGAATGGGAGCTCAGATCGAAGTCGGTTCGGTTGGCAATGCCTTCCAGTTCGCCCCAGCCGTCGCCGCCGGTGAAGCCGAAGTTGTATTCGATGTCGACGGTCCGCTTGGAGTAGTGCGACAGCTTCTCTTTGGGGTGATCGAAGAGGCGCAGGTTCTCTGGCTTGAGGCCCAGATCGGTGTACCAGGATTGGCGGGCGTCGATCCAGTGCTGATGCCACTCTTCGTCAGTGCCAGGCTTGACGAAGAACTCCATCTCCATCTGCTCGAACTCCCGGGTTCGGAAGATGAAGTTGCCCGGGGTGATTTCGTTGCGGAAGCTCTTGCCGACCTGGCCGATGCCGAAGGGGATCTTCTGCCGGGCGGTGTTTTCCACATTCTTGAAGTTCACGAAGATGCCCTGGGCGGTCTCCGGACGCAGATAGTGCAGGCCAGACTCGTCCTCGATCACGCCGAGGTAGGTCTTCAGCATCATGTTGAAGTCGCGCGGCGCGGTGAACTCGCCGAGGTTGCCACATTCGGGGCAGTTGATCTCGGCCAGGCTCTCGGGCGCGCGGCCCTTCTTGAACTCGAAGTTCTCCTCCAACTGGTCGGAGCGGAAGCGCTTGTGGCACTTCAGACACTCAGTCAGCGGGTCGGAGAAGACGCCGACGTGGCCAGAGGCCACCCAGACCTGGCGCGGCAGGATGATCGAGGAATCCAGGCCAACAACATCGTCGCGACCCTGAACCACCGCGCGCCACCAGGCGCGCTTGATGTTCTCTTTCAGCTCGACGCCGTAGGGGCCGTAATCCCAAGCCGCCTTGGTGCCGCCGTAGATCTCACCGCAGGGGTAGACGAACCCCCGGCGTTTGGTCAGGTTGATGACATTCTCGAGGCGGGTGGCCATGGAAGAAACTCCCTCGTCGTCGCGACATGCTGCCCGGCTGGCAGCCCGGCCTAGCCTACCGTTGCGCGCGGGTGATTCTCCCCGACCACTTCCGGTTCGGCGTAGGCGCTGGGCTCGTCAATCGCCAGGGAGAGCAGTGGAATCAGCGCCAGCTTCGCTGGGGTGCCGTTGAAGGCCCGCCGGTAGTCCCCCACCTGCACCCAGTGGCTGACAATGGCCCACAGGTTTGGCTCGTCCAGGTTCTGGACGAGTTGGGCACCAAGGCAGCCGCTGCTGGCGGCGAACTGGGCTGCGGCCACTTCCGCGTCCGCGCGAAATTGAGCTGCCGCTGCGTTCTCCACGCGGAACCTGCTGATCGAGATCACCGGTTCATGGTAGCCAGTTTGACCCGCCGTCCAGACGTAGCTGATAATCGTTATCATGAAGATGAAGCTAGGGACTCCCCTGATTGCCCTGTTCGCGACGGCGCTGGCCCTAACCGGCTGCAGCACCGCCGGCAGCGCGCCCACCACCGGTGCCACCAGCAAGGTCACCGTCACGGTGGCCGCCTACCCGCTGCAGTTCCTCACCGAACGCATCGTTGGCGAAGCCGGGACGGTAACCAACCTCACCCAGCCCGGCGCCGAGCCGCACGACCTAGAGCTCAGTGCCAAGCAGATCGCGGAGATGGCTGGCACCGACGCGGTGGTCTACATCGCTGGCTTCCAGGCCGCAGTCGATGACGCCATCGCCTCAACCCCACCGAAGCTGGCCATCGACGTCACCGCCGGGCTCAGCCTGCTCAAAGCCCTGCCGGGAGCCGAAACCAACCATGCGACCGACCCGCACGTTTGGCTCTCCCCAGCCAACATGGTCACCATGGCGCAGACAATCAGCACCAAGCTGAGCACGGCCAAGCCCGAACTGGCCAGCACCTTTGCCGCCAACACGACCAAACTGGTGGCCGACCTGGGCGCGCTGGATGTCAGCTTCAAGACCGGCCTGGCTACCTGCAGCATCAAGGCGTTCGTGACCAGCCACACCGCCTTCGCCTACCTGGCCAACAGCTACGGACTGGAACAGATTGGCATCGCCGGGCTAGAGCCGAGTGAGGAGCCGACCGCAGCCCGAATCGCCGAGGTGCAGAAGCTGGCAAAGCAGTACGGTGTGACTACGATTTTCTTCGAGACACTGGCGTCCGACGCGGTGGCAAAGTCGATCGCCGGCGATCTGGGCCTCAAGACCGCAGTGCTGGATCCGATCGAAGGCATCACCAAGGCCTCGGCTGGCACCAACTACCTCGAAGTGATGGCGTCGAACCTGAAAGCCCTGCAGGAGGCCAATAAATGCAGTTGACCCAGTCCGACTCGGTGATTCGCACCGAGTCGCTGCTGGTCGAACTAGGTGGACTACCCATCCTGCGGGAGATCTCCATCGAGATCGGACGCGGCGAGCTCACCGCCCTGATGGGCGGCAACGGCTCCGGAAAGACCACGCTGGTGCGAGCCTTGCTCGGCCTGACCCCCCACCAGGGGGGCCGGGTCGAGCTCTTCGGCGTGCCCGCGGCTGAGTTCCACGATTGGCGCCGCATCGGGTATGTGCCCCAGCGCGGGGCGGTGAACATCAAGCAGGCCACCGTCAAAGAGGTGGTCGCCACCGGACGCCTCAGCACCCGGCGTCCCTTCGCCCCCACCTCGGCCACCGACCGCAGCCGAATCACCGCAGCGCTGGCAGCCGTCGGCCTGGCCGATCGCGCCCGGCACCCCTTCACCCAGCTCTCCGGCGGCCAACAGCAGCGGGTACTCATCGCCCGCGCCCTGGCCGCCGAAGTCGACCTGCTGGTGTTGGACGAGCCCTTCGCCGGGGTTGACCTCCGCGTCCAAGACAGCCTGGCGGAGTTGATCGGTGGGCTGAACGCGGCTGGCACCACAGTGCTGGTGGTGCTGCACGAAACCGGTGCCCTGGCCCCGCTGCTGACCAAATGCGTCGTGCTGCGCGAAGGCCGAGTGGTACACGTGGGCGCCCCGCCGGAAGAGGCCGAACACTACCACGAGACCGAACTACCGCCCGAGCGTCCATTGCTCACCGGCCTGATTGGCGAGGCGAGCTGATGGAGTTCCTCAGCTTGGCCTTCATGCAGCGGGCGCTGCTGGCCGCCCTGCTCGCCGGGGTCACCTCGCCAGCCATTGGCAGCTACATCGTCCAGCGTCGCCTGAGCCTGCTCGGTGACGGCCTTGGGCATGTGGCCATCGCCGGAGTGGGCTTAGCCTTGGCTACCGGCACCGCCCCATTGCCGGTAGCGGTGGCCACGGCCATCGTCGGTGCGGTGATCATTGAGTTGCTGCGCCAGTCGGGCAAGGCCAGCGCAGACGTAGCGATGGCGATCCTGTTTTACGGCGGGCTGGCCACCGGCGTCCTGCTGGCCGGTCTGGTCGGTCAGGGCACCGGAACCCTGTCGAACTTCCTGTTCGGCTCACTGCTCTCCATCACTGAAGCCGACCTGTGGATCATCTTCGCCCTCGCCGCAGTGATCCTGATCACCACCATCGGTTTGATGCCGCAACTGTTCGCGGTCTGCACCGATGAGGATTTCGCCAAAGTGATGGGCCTGCCGGTACGGGCCTACAACCTGCTCATCGTGGTGCTGGCAGCCATTACCGTCACCGTCTCGATGCGCACGGTCGGGTTACTGATGGTCAGCGCTTTGATGGTGGTTCCGGTAGCTACCGCCAGCAACCTACTCACCGGTTTCCGTCGGTCTTTCTTCCTGGCGATGGCCCTCGGTGTGGTCGCCGCCGTGGCCGGCGTGATTGGCTCCTACTACCTAAACGCCCCGCCCGGCTCCCTCATTGTGGTGATCACCATCGCCGGCTTCGTGCTCAGCCTGCCGCTGGCTGCTGGGCTGAAACGCTGGCGACAGCACGAGCAAGTGATCGAGATCACCGACCGGGCGCCGTTCCTCCACGAGACCACTCGCCCTCACGAGGGCCACTCCCACGGACCCGACTGTGGGCACCGTGCGGTCATCCATGGCGATCACACCGACTACATTCATGACGGCCACCGCCACGCCCCACACGGAGACCACTATGACGAACACTGACTCGAAGACCGCGCCCCGTCGCACCCGCCAGCGGGCTGCGGTGAGCACGGTGATGGCCACCTTGGACGAGTTCCGCACCGCGCAAGAGGTGCACGCCAAACTGCGTGACGCTGGCGACCCGATTGGCCTGGCCACGGTGTACCGCACCTTGGCGCAGATGGCCGAGGCCGGCGAGGTGGATTGCATCCGCACCCCCGATGGGCAGTCGGCCTATCGACGCTGCTCCTCGGGCCATCACCACCACCTGATCTGCCGCTATTGCGGGCGGGCGGTGGAAATCACCCCGACCAGCTTCGAGACCTGGGCCAACCAGGTGGCCGCCGAGAACGGCTTCACCCAGATTGACCACGAGCTGGAGTTGTACGGCCGCTGCGCCAACTGCGCGCTGGCCCGCTAACGACGAATGGGGCCCAGCCTTTCGGCTGGGCCCCATTGCGTTGGCTGGCGTCGGCTTACTTCAAATCCTCCGGATTGGCCGGGTCTTTGTCGACCGACTTGGTGCCTGCCGCCTTCGGCGAAGCCACCACCTTCACCTCGACCGGCTTCGCTGCAGCAGCATTGCCTTGGAAGGCGCGCTGAATCATGCCGATGAAACTGCGCCGACCCTGCTTCTTGCTGACCACATCGAAGGCCACCGCACCTAGCAGCACCAGGCCCTTGATGATCTGAATCCAGTTGGAGTCCACGCTGAGGTTGGCCAGGCCAAGGTTCAGCACGCCCATCACCAAACCACCGACCATCGAGCCAACCACGGTCCCAACACCGCCAGCCACCGCAGCGCCGCCGATGAAGACCGAAGCGATTGCGTCCAGCTCGAAGTTCTGGCCGTCCTTGGGGTTGGCCGCGTTCAGGTAGGCCGTGAACACCATGCCAGCCACTGCGGCCAGCACCGAGTTGTTCAGCATCACCAGGAAGTCCACCCGGCGGGTGTTCACCCCAGACAAGGCAGCAGCGTTGCGGTTGCCGCCGGTGGCGTAGATGTGGCGACCGAACACGGTCTTCTGGGTGAGGAAGCTGTACAGGATCACCAGCGCCAGCAAGATCAAACCGACCACCGGAATGCCCTTGTAGGAGGCCAGCAGCATCGCCACCGAGATGATGATTGCGCTCACGAACACCAGCTTGACCACCATCGCAACCAGCGGCTGCACCGGCAGGTTGTGCTTGCGGACCTCAGCCCGACGCCGGACTTCCATCCACACCAGGACGGCGATCGCCAGCCCAGCCAAAATCAAAGTCGGGTTGTGATAGTTGGTCGCTGGACCGAAGTTGGGAATGTAGCCGTTGGCGATCCGCTGGAAATCATCGGGCACCGGGACCGACTCGGCATTGAGGATCATCAGATCAAGGCCGCGGAACAGCATCATGCCGGCCAAGGTGACGATGAAGGCCGGAATGCCCACGATGGCCACCCAGTAACCCTGCCAGGCACCAACCAGGGCGCCGATGATCAGGCCAACGAGGATCGCCAGTGGCCAGGGCGCTTCGGTCACCTTCATGAACATGGCCACCGATGCACCCACGAACGCACAGACCGAGCCGACTGAAAGGTCGATGTGGCCCAGGATGATCACCATCACCATGCCGATGGCCAGAATCAGCACGTAGCCGTTCTGCACCAACAAGGAGGTGACGTTACGCGGCTGGAGGAACAGCCCATCGGTCATCACCTGGAACAGCATCACCAGTGCGGCCAGCGCAATCACCATTCCGTACTGACGTACGTTGCCCCCGAAGCCTCGACGCAACTGCGCGAGCAATCCCTCCTTAGGAGGGGTCGGAGCCGCCGGTGCCGCGGGAACGGTTTCGGTAGCCATGTCAGTCAGCCTTTCGTTGAGTCATGTAGCGCATGAGTAGTTCCTGGTCAGCGGTCTCTTTGGGAACATCAGCGGTGATGACCCCGGCCGAGAGTGTGTAGATGCGATCACAGATGCCCAGCAGCTCGGGCAGCTCTGAGGAGATCACCAGGCAGCCCTTGCCGGCATCGGCCAGCTGATTGATGATCTCGTAGATCTCGTATTTGGCGCCGACGTCGATGCCCCGGGTCGGCTCATCGAGGATGAGGACGTCCGGCTCGGTGAACATCCACTTGGCGACCACCACCTTCTGCTGGTTGCCACCAGAGAGTCGGCTGACCCCCTCTTCGATGCTCGGGGTCTTGATCCGCAACGCCTTGTGATAGAAGGTCGCGGCGTTGATCTCTTCGTTCTCATCGACCACGCCGGTATGCGAGATCTGTTTGAGACCAGCTGCGGTTACCGAGGCACGCACCGTGTCCAACAGGTTCAGTCCCAACACCTTGCGGTCTTCGGTGACGTAGGCCAAGCCGGCATCAATCGCCTGCTGCACGTTGTGCAGCGGCAGCTCTTTGCCGCGCAGGTAGGCCGACCCGCTGACCTTTCGGCCCCAGGACTGCCCGAAGACCGAGCGGGCGAACTCAGTGCGGCCAGCGCCCATCAGGCCGGCCAGACCGACGATCTCGCCGGCGTTCACCGAGATGCTGGCGTTGCGTACCACCAGTCGCTGGGAGTCGATCGGGTGGGCGACGGTCCAGTTGCGAATCTCCAACAGCGGCGCCCCCACCTTCGAGGTGTGCTCCGGGTAGCGGTGGCTCAGGTCTCGACCCACCATGCCGCGGATGATCCGATCCTCATCAACACCACCGGCGCTCACATCGAGGGTCTCGATCGTGTGCCCGTCGCGGATGATGGTGATCGAATCGGAAATCTGCTCAATCTCGTTGAGCTTGTGGCTGATCATGATGCAAGTGATGCCGCGTCCCTGCAGTTCCTTCAACAGGCCCAGCAAGTGGGCCGAGTCGGTGTCGTTGAGGGCCGCGGTCGGCTCATCGAGGATCAGCAGCTTGACGTCCTTGGCCAGCGCCTTGGCGATCTCCACCAACTGCTGCTTGCCGACGCCGATGTGCTTGGTCTGCACGCCCGGATCTTCGTTGAGGCCGACGTGGGCCAGCAGTTCCTTGGCCTTCACGGTGGCTTCAGTCCAGTTGATGACGCCGCCCTTGGAGACCTCATTGCCTAGAAACAGGTTCTCGGTAATCGTCAGCTCAGGGATGAGCGCGAGTTCCTGGTGGATGATCGCGATGCCTGCATGCTCTGACTCGCGAATGTTGCGGAAAGTCACTTCCTTACCCTCGAAGAGGATCTCGCCGCTGTAGGTGCCGTGGGGATGCACTCCGGAAAGCACCTTCATCAAGGTGGACTTCCCGGCGCCGTTCTCGCCACAGATGCTGTGAATCTCGCCGCGCGCAACCTCGAAGTTCACGTCGACGAGCGCTCGCACGCCGGGGAACTCTTTGGTGATCGAACGCATCGAGAGGATGGTGTCTGTCATTGTCAGCTTCCTTGCCAGGCTTGACGACCGTCCAGGGGATCCGGTGGTGGCGGGGCGAGTTGCCCCGCCACCACCGGTTGGGAAATCAGATCAGACCTTCATCTGAGCTTCGGTGTAGTAGTTCGCCTTCAACAAGGCTTCCTTGATGTCGGACTTGTTCAGGCTCACCGGCTCCAGCAGCAGGGTCGGGACGACCATGACGCCGTTGTCGTAATCGGTGGTGTTGTTCACCGTCACGGTCTTGCCAGCAGCGACCTCGTTGACCATGGCAGCGGTTGCCTTGGCCAGCTCACGGGTGTCCTTGAAGACGGTCGAGTACTGCTCGCCCCTAAGGATCATCTTGACGCTCTCCAGCTCAGCGTCCTGACCGGTGACCACCGGCAGCTTCTTGCCACCGGAGCCGTAGCCCTGGCCCTTGAGCGCGGCGATGATGCCACGGGACAGGCCATCGTAAGGAGCAAGTACGCCATTGACGTCCTTGGTCGAGTACGACTTGGTCAGGATGTTCTCCATGCGCTTCTTCGCAACCGCGGCATCCCAACGCAGGGTGGCAACGGTCTTGAACTCGGTCTCGCCGGACTGAATCTTGATGGAGCCGTCGTCGATCTTCGGCTGCAGGACGCTCATCGCGCCCTTGAAGAAGAAGGTCGCGTTGTTGTCGTCCGGCGAACCGGCAAACAGCTCAACGTTCCACGGCTTGGGTGCGCCACTGGCCTCAAGGCCCTCAATCAGCGAGCTGCCCTGCAGCACGCCGACCTTGAAGTTGTCGAAGGTGGCGTAGTAGCTGACCGCGTCGGTTTCCCGCAGCAGTCGGTCGTAGGCGATCACGGGGATGCCTGCTTCCTTGGCCTCTTTCAGGCCGCCCTTGAGGGCGACGCCGTCGATCGAGGCAACCACGAGCATCTGCACCTGCTTGGTGACCATCGAGCTGAGCTGGGTCACCTGGGTGGGAATGTCGTCGTTGGCGTACTGAAGCTCAACGGTGTAGCCGTCTGCCTCCAGCGTCTGCTTGAGGTAGTCACCGTCCTTGATCCAGCGTTCGGAAGTCTTGGTAGGCATGAGAACACCGATGGTGCCCTTCTTGACCTCTCCGCCCGTAGGCGCGGAGGTGGTCGCCCCACCGGACTGCCCGCACGCCGTGAGCGTCAACGCGAGCGCTCCAGCGGCCGCGAATGCAACCAGTTTGCGCATTGCTGCTCTCTTTCTCGATCCACCAACGGTGGTGAATCAGTATTGAGTGGTTGCCGATCTCGGGAAGCCCCCGCAATCGGCGATATTCAGTTTTGCGAAATGTTGACCCTAAAAACCCAGAGCCAACCGGTAGTAGGCGTTGTTCCAGCGCAATTCCTTGAGGAATTGGCCAGTCGTGGTTCCCGTGCCGATCAGGGCCAGTTCGGTCCCGAGCATCTCGGCCAGGTCTGTGAGGTGCTCTGCCGTCAATGCGGTCGAGAGCACGGTGTGGTGCGGGCCGCCAGCGCTAAGCCAGCACTCAGTGGAAGTGGTGAAGTCGGGCTTCGGCGCCCACACCGCGCGGGCCACCGGCAGCTTGGGCATTTCGGCCAGCGCCGGCACCACGGTGACCTCATTGGCCACCAGTCGGAAACGATCACCCAAATCGCACATGCCCAATGTGACCGCTTCACCACTGGCGGCATCGAAGACCAGGCGAACCGGATCTTCGCGACCACCAATGCCGAGCGGGTGCACCTCAAGGCGAGGCTTGCTCGCCGCGATCGAGGGGCAGACCTCAAGCATGTGCGCGCCAAGGATCAGTTCGTTGCCGGGCACCAGATGGTAGGTGTAGTCCTCCATGAAGGAGGTGCCACCCGGCAGCCCAGCTGCCATGGTCTTCAGCACTCGTCCGAGTACTGCGGTCTTCCAGTCACCCTCGCCACCGAAGCCGATGCCCTCGGCCATCAGCCGCTGGACAGCCAGGCCGGGAAGTTGGCGTAGCCCGCCGAGGTCTTCGAAGTTGGTGGTGAAAGCGCCATAGCCGCCCTCCACGACAAACTTGCGCAGGGCCACCTCAATACGGGCGCCATAGCGCAGAGATTCGTGGCGCTCAGCGCCGGGCAGGAGCTCGGCGGCAACGTCGTAGCTGTCGAGGTACTCGGCGACCAGCGCCGAGATTTCGGCGTCACTTACCGCGTCAACCACCGCCACCAGATCGTTGACCCCGTAGGTGTTCACCGAGACTCCGAAGCGACGCTCCGCCTCAACCTTGTCACCCTCGGTGACCGCGACGTTGCGCATGTTGTCGCCGAAGCGCACCAGTTTCATAGTGGCCATTTCAGCGCGACCCAGCGCGGCGCGCGCCCAGACCCCCACCCGGGCCTGCACCCGCTCGTCACTCACGTGACCGGAAACCGTCTTGCGCGCAACCCCTAGTCGAGTGGCAATAAAGGCGAACTCACGGTCGCCATGGGCGGCCTGATTGAGGTTCATGAAGTCCATGTCGATGCTGGCCCAGGGCAGCTCGGTGTTCACCTGGGTGTGCAGGTGCAGGAACGGCTTGCGCAAGGCGTCCAGGCCACCGATCCACATTTTGGCCGGGGAGAACGTGTGCATCCAGGCGATCACGCCGACGCAGTCGTCATCAGCATTGGCCGCCAACATCACCTGGCGAATCGCAGAGGCATCAGTGAGGGTGGGCTTGGCAACGATCTGTACTGGAATCGCCGGCGAGGCGGCCAGCGCCGATGAGATCTGTGCGGACTGGTCGCGCACCTGATCCAGCACGTCGTCGCCATAGAGCCCTTGGCTTCCGGTCAGGAACCAAACCTGCTTACTCACTTGACACTTCCTTGTCCATAGACGTTCTGGTAACGGTAAAAAAGCCGATCGATATCGCTTTGATCGAGTCGGATCGGCTCGCCGAACTGCCGAGCCAGGTGGACGGTCCGCGCCACGTCTTCAACCATCACCGCAGCCTTGACCGCTTCGCGCGCGTCTCCTCCGATGGTGAACGGACCATGACTGGCCATCAACACCGCCCGAGAGCGGCTGGCCCGCAGCGTCTCGACGATGCCGCGACCGATTGAGTCGTCCCCGATCAGGGCGAAGGGGCCAACCGGAATGTCGCCACCGAACTCGTCAGCGATCATCGTCAGCACACACGGGATCGGCTCGCGCCGGGCCGCCCAGGCGGTGGCGTAGTCGGAGTGGGTGTGCACGACCCCGCCAACTTCGGGCAGGTGACGGTACACATAGGCGTGGGCCGCAGTGTCCGAGGACGGGTTTCGGGTGCCTTCAACGAGGTTGCCATCAAAGTCGCAGACCACCATGGCCGCGGCGTCCAACTCGTCGTAGGAGACCCCTGAGGGCTTGATCACCAGCAGGTCGGCGCCCGGCACTCGGGCCGAAATATTGCCGGCGGTCCAGACCACCAGCTGGTTGCGGGGCAGCTCAGCATGGAGCGCAGCGACCTCGACCTTGAGCGCCTCGACGACGGCGCGTAGCTCGTCAGCGATGGCGCTCATGAGGGTTCTCCGGCGTTGTGGTGACGCGTTGAAGAACAGAGGATCAAGCCAGCCACTGTGCTGCACTTCCCTTTCAACCAACCTCGGACCCCGATGTCCGACTAGCCCCATGTTATCGGTATCACGCTGCGCCGACAGGGGCTAGCGATAACAGTTGGATCACGGTTCGTTGTGCAATTCCGAACGCTGGAGCCAACCTCTCAGCAGCGTTGCTTAGCCCGGTACGGAGTCCGGCCGGGAACGATCCAGATGCCGCAGCGAGCGCAGTCCGCGCTCAAGCTGCCAGCTCAGAAACGCCGCCACCAGGCCACTGCCCTGGCGCACCGTTGTTGGCCCCACCTCCCGGGTGGCTACCCAATCGCCACCCACCAGCGCCACCAGATAAGCGATGGTCGCCGGCTCGATATGGGCCGATCCGGGCGGACGGCAGGAGCGACAAACCAGCCCGCCCATCACCGGCGAAAAGGCCTCATGGGGCCCGGACGCACCGCAGCGCGCGCAGTCGACCAGGTTCGGCGCATAGCCGGCCGAGGAGATTGCTCGCAGCAGGTAGGCGTCCATCACCATCGCCGGCGGCCGAGGCCCATCGTTGGTGCCAGCGGTGAGCGCCTGCAGCCCGCCTAGCAGCAGTTGGAATTGGCGTAGCGCTGGCAACCCCTCTTCAGTCACCAGCCGGTCAGCGGTCTCGATCATCACCTGGCCGGTGGTGTAGCGCTCGTAATCGCGCCCCAGCGGCTCGGAGTAGGGGTGCAGGGTCACTGCCTGGGTGATCACGTCGAGGGTGCGGCCGGTGGCGAACTGCAGGTCGACGTGGGTGAAGGGCTCCAAGCGAGCGCCGAACTTGGATGAGGTGCGCCGCACCCCTTTGGCCACTGCTCGAATCTTGCCGTGCCCGCGAGAGAGCAGCGTGATGATCCGGTCGGCCTCCCCCAGTTTGTGGGTTCGTAGGACGACCGCCTCATCACGGTAAGTCGGCACCAGGCCATTGTCCCCGTCTGGACCGACAACTGCCGCCCGACGCACCACCATCGCGAGTGTTACCGCTAGCACAAGCTTGCCCCCGGCTGTCATGATGGCTATGTGCTATTTCGCCCATCGCTGGGCTGAGAAGGAGAATCAACGATGATCGGCACCACCTTGGCAGAGCTCCAGGCCGCCATTCGGGACGGTCGGACCGCCCTGGGCATCGAGTTCGGCTCCACCCGGATCAAGGCCGTGTTGAGCGGTCCGGACCACACTCCAATCGCCGTGGGCGCCTACGACTGGGAGAACCAGTTCGTCGACCGGGTCTGGACCTACTCCGACGAGGCGATCTGGGCCGGACTGCAGGACTGCTATGCCGCACTGGCTGCCGACGTAAGCCAGCGCTACGACCTCGAACTGGAAACCGTCGGCGCCCTGGGCATCTCGGCAATGATGCACGGCTACCTCGCCTTCGACACCGACGACAACCTGCTGGTGGGTTTTCGCACCTGGCGCAACACCATCACCGAGCAGGCCAGCGCCGAACTGACCGGGTTGTTCGGACACAACATTCCCCAACGCTGGAGCATCGCTCACCTCTATCAGGCGATCCTCAACGGCGAAGAACACGTCGAACAGCTGGCCCACCTGACCACCCTGGCCGGCTACGTGCACCACCGCTTGACCGGACGGCGGGTGCTCGGTGTGGGCGATGCCAGCGGCATGTTCCCCATCGATGTGGCCACCGGCAGCTACGACGCCACCATGACCTCGCGCTTCAACGCCTTGGTGGGCGGCCGCGGCTTCGGTTGGAAACTGGCCGACCTGCTACCGGAAGTGCTGCCCGCGGGCGCGTCCGCCGGCTCACTGACCGAAGACGGCGCCCGGCTACTCGACCCCAGCGGCAAGCTCCGTCCCGGCGTCGGTTTCTGCCCGCCCGAAGGTGACGCTGGCACCGGCATGGTGGCCACCAACTCGGTGGCCAAGCGCACCGGCAACGTCAGCGCCGGCACCTCGATCTTCGCCATGGTCGTGTTGGAAGGGCCACTCGCCCGCCAGCACTCCGAGCTGGATCTGGTCACCACCCCGGCTGGCGACCTGGTGGCGATGGTGCACTGCAACAACGGCGCCAGCGAGCTGAACGCCTGGGCTGGGCTGTTCGCCGAATTCGCGGCCGCCCTGGGCGCGGAGGCCGAGACCGCCACCGTATTCGAGACGCTGTTCAACGCCGCCTTGGCCGGGGACGCCGACGCTGGCGGCCTGTTGGCCTACAACTACCTCTCCGGGGAACACATCACCGGCTTCAGCGAGGGCCGGCCCCTCTTCGTCCGCACCCCGGACAGCTCCTTCAACTTGGCCAACTTTATTCGCGCCCAGCTATTTGCCGCCTTCGCCAGCCTCAGCATCGGCATGCGGGTGCTCACCGATGAAGGCGTCAGCCTGGATTCCCTCTACGCCCACGGCGGGTTGTTCAAGACCAAGGGCGTTGGCGCTCGCATTCTCGCCGCAGCACTGAATACCCCGGTGTCGGTGGGCGAGATCGCCGGTGAGGGTGGCGCTTGGGGCATCGCTTTGCTCGCCGAGTACGCTCGCGACCACGACGGCCACACCAGCCTCGACCAATACCTCAACACCGAGGTCTTCGCCACGGCCCCACTGGACACCGTCCAGCCCGAGCCTGATGACGTGGCCGGGTTCGCGGCCTTCGCCGAGCGCTTTGTGGTCGGCCTGGCGATCGAACGGGCGGCCGTCGAACACTGTTGAAACCAGGCCAAGGAGGAGCAAGTGGGCATCCTGCGAATCACTGTTGAGGACACCTCTCGGATCGAGGCCACCTCGGCTCGACTCCACCTAACAATCGCTGGTTCTTCGAGCTTCGTCGGCGGCACCGCCTTGCGCAAGGCCGCCGAGGTTCGCGAACTCGTGGGGTTACTGGCCGAACAAGGCGTCGGTGAGGATGCCTTCGAAGTGGTCGGGCTCAACGCCGAGAACGGGTCCGGCATTCTGGTCAAGTCCCAACGGGTGGCGATCAGCCTCACCCTCACGGTGCTCCCCGAACAACTTGGCGCGGTCTTGGGCACCCTCACCGCTCGCCCGGGCGTCCGGATTGACGAGCTGGAATGGCGCTACGACGAGTTCGAAGCCAGCATTACCGCCGCCACCGCAGCAATGGCAAAGGCCCGGCGAAAAGGGGAAGCCCTAGCCGCGGCCGCTGGCCAGCGGATCGTCGGTATCGCCGAAATCAGTGATTCCTGGAACCGGCACGCGCCCCGGATGGTTTACGCCGCGGCGGCCACTCGCTCCCAATCGATGGCCAAAGCTGCCCCGGAAATGGACCTCGGCCTCGACCTGACTTCAACCACCGAGCTGAGCGTTCACCTGAGCGTGGATTTCCAGATCGGCGACTGAGCCGAGAATCCGCGTCCGCTTTGCCTGTGAACCCACCAACGGGGGTTAGGCTGCGGGCATGAAGCGGCTTGCGTCGTTGCGGGTCTCCCCGCTGTGCCTTGGTGGCAACGTGTTCGGCTGGACGGCCGATCGGGATACCTCTGAGCAAATACTGGATGCCTATGTTGCCGCTGGCGGCAACTTCATTGATACCGCCGACGTCTATTCAGCCTGGGTGCCGGGGCATCCCGGCGGGGAATCGGAACGGGTCAT
Source organism: Propionicimonas sp. (assembly GCA_013791955.1). GTDB lineage: Bacteria > Actinomycetota > Actinomycetes > Propionibacteriales > Propionibacteriaceae > Propionicimonas. Next base: position 579,474 of record VMSW01000007.1, on the reverse strand, counting down.
CGGCGGCTGGTTGCAGCGACGCGGTGGCCATTCCGGCCTGGTAATCGCCACCAAAGTGGCCAAGCACCCCACGCACCGCGGGCTGCGTCCGTCCAATCTGCGGATTTGCCTGGACGGCTCCCGCCGGCGCCTCGGCATCGACACCATCGATCTTTACTTTGCCCACGAGGACGATCCGAGCGTGCCGATCGCCGAATGGGTTGGCGCCTTCGACCAGATGGTCACCGAGGGCTCGATCAGGCATTACGCGCTGTCAAACTTCACCGCAGCCCGTACCGCTGAGGTGTTGGCCGTGGCCGAAGCTGAGGGCCTGGCCAAGCCGGTCGCTCTGCAGCCGGAATACAACCTGGTGCACCGCAGCGACGTCGAAAGCGGTGGCCTGGCTGATTTGGCCGCCGAACACAACCTGGCGATCGTGCCCTATTTCGCGTTGGCGGCCGGTTTCCTCACCGGGAAGTACCGGGCTGGCGATGAGCTACACGGCGCCCGCGCGGCCCGAGTGAAGCACTACGCCACCGAAGCCGGCTTCGCCGTGGTGGACGAACTGGTCGACATCGCCAACGAGTTGGGCGTGGATGCCGCCACGGTCGCCCTCGCTTGGGTGGCCGGACGGCCGGGAATCACCGCACCGATCGCCAGCGCGAGCCGCCCCGAACAGATCGAGGCGCTCATGGCCGCCGCCGAGTTGAAGCTCTCCCGAAGTGATGCCGCCCGGCTGAAGAAGGTATCGGCACCCTTCGCCTGATCCGGGTGCAGCTACGCTTGCCGGGTGGCCAAAAAGCAGCGATACCGCGCCCCGAACCCGCACCCCTCCGGCGCCCGTCCCCCACTGATGGACGCCAAGTTCGTCCCGGCCCACGTGGCGATCGTGATGGACGGCAACGGCCGCTGGGCCAAGGCGCGCAACCTGCCCCGCACCGAAGGCCACGCCCGCGGTGAGGCCGCCCTGTTCGACGTGATCGAAGGCGCGATCGAAATCGGGGTGAAGCACCTCTCGGTTTACGCCTTCTCCACCGAAAACTGGCGCCGCTCGCCGGACGAGGTGCGCTGGCTGATGAGCTTCAACCGCGATGTGATCCACCGTCGCCGCGATGAGCTCGATTCGATGGGCGTGCGGATCCGCTGGGCCGGTCGCACCCCGAAGCTGTGGCGCAGCGTCATCAAGGAGCTGCAATCAGCCGAGGCCCAAAGCGCTGACAACGACGTGCTCACCTTGCAGTTCTGCGTCAACTACGGCGGCCGCGCCGAAATCGTGGACGCGGCCAAGGCGATCGCTGAAGCCGCTGCCCGCGGCGAGCTGGATCCGTCTCGGCTCACCGAAGATCGTTTCCGCAAGTTCCTCGACGAACCCGAGATCCCCGACGTTGATCTGTTCGTCCGCTCCTCCGGCGAACAGCGCACCTCGAACTTCTTGCTGTGGCAATCGGCCTACGCCGAAATGGTGTTCCTCGATCGACTTTGGCCCGATTTCGACCGCCGCGATCTGTGGCACGCCATCGAGTTGTATGCCCAACGCGATCGTCGCTATGGCGGCGCCCAACCCAACGTCATCGCCTGATGCGACAGTTGGCGACTCGCTCCCCCGTGCTCGGCACGGTTGTGGAGCTTCGCCTGGACGGTACGCCGGCCGCCACCAGCCTCGCTGAGGCCGCCGCCTGGGAGCGGTTCGAGAGCCTGGAACAGGTGTTTTCCACCTATAGCGCCGACTCCGAGCTGAGTCGCTGGCGGGCTGGCGATGTGCTGGACTGCTCTGCCGAACTGAGCGCCGTATTGACCGCCGCCGAACACTGGCACCGGGTCTCGGGCGGTGCCTTTCACCCGCTCACCCGGGCGTTGACCAGGCGCTGGCAACGCGCCGAAGCCGAGGGTCGACTGCCTTCAACTGAGGAGCTTGCTGCCCTGCGCGAACCGCTGCCCTACGTGATTGGCGAGGCGGGGGCGGTGCGGACGGGAGACTGCGCCGAGCTCGATCTGAACGCCATCGCCAAGGGCTACATCGTCGATTGCGCAGCACGGGACGCCCTGGCCGTGCCAGGAATGACCGCAGTGGTGGTCAACGCCGGTGGTGATCTGCGCCACCTCGGCGATGGCTCGGTAAGCGTCGGCATTGAAGACCCGGCCAAGCCCTTCGACAACCTGCCAGCCCGCTGGCGAGTCCAGGTGTCGAATGCTGCGCTGGCTACGTCCGGGTCTGCCCGGCGTGGCTTTCGAGTGGGCGAGCATTGGCTGGGCCACGTGCTGGACCCGCGCACCGGATGGCCGGTGGCCCACACCGCTTCGATCTCGGTGCTGGCCAACGATGCGCTGAGCGCCGACGCGCTGGCCACCGTCCTGGGGGTGCTCGCCCCGACCGAAGCCCTGGAGTTCGCCGCCGCCGCTGCCATCGGCTGCCTGCTGGTCACTGCCGACGGTGCCGTGCGGGCCAGCCCGGCCTGGCCCGGCCAAGTCAGCTGACCCCCAGCTCACGGGGACGGTTCCTCCGCGCAGCTCACGGGGACGGTTCCTCCGCGCAGCTCACGGGGACGGTTCCTCCAGGTCCGTCCCCCTGAGCTGCGCATTGGAACCGTCCCCATGCGCAGTGGGCGACCGTTCGACAAGCTCAGGGAACTGGGGCAAGTTGGCTGAGCCCGTCGAAGCCTCAAGTCGGCTGAGCCCGTCGAAGCCTCAAGTCGGCTGAGCCCGTCGAAGCCCCCGGTCAGCTAGGCCAAGAGCATTAGGCCGACACCGGCGGCCACGCCGATGCTCAGCAGCACCAGGGCTGCGGTGCGCTTCTTGGCCATCATCAGTTGCAGGATCAGACCGGTGAGCGCCACGGTCGTCAGCAGAATCGCGGCGGCGTCGATGGCCAGCTTCCAGGTGGTCGAGGCATTCGTGCCCTTGTGCAGATCGTTCAGCATGGCCACAAAGCCCGACCGAGTCGTCTGGATGGTAAAAGTGCTCTCGGCGACGCTGAAGGTGGCCGTGGCGGTATAGCCCGGTGAGCCATAGGAGATCCGTCCCGAATCCCCGGTCACCCCGTAGTCGGTGATCTGACCGGACGCACCCTGGTTAGCTCGCAGATACTCGCTGATCACCAGGTAGTTCGGCACCCCATCGGTGAACGATCCGGTCGGCAATTGTCCGCTGATACTGGTGACCTGCGGTTCCTGCCCGAAGGTCCAACTCGGATTGTTCAACAGCAAGCCGGTGAGTGCGAAGAACAGCACCACCAGCAGACTGACCATGGACGTCCACGAGTGCACCTTGCGGGTCAGCTTGTGATGTCCGCCCCGGCGAGGTTTGGCCACCGGCTTGGTCTTTGGCGGTGCCACTACCGTTGCCGGCGCTTGTTCGGTTGCGTTCACGGCTGGTAGCTAACCGATACTGCCGACAGTTCGCCATTGTCGTCCAACTGCTGATTCACCGCGGTGCCCTTGATAGCGACCGTGCCGGTCACCAGCGAGTACGGGCCGTGCTCCCGCAGGGCCTCGATGCAGACGGTATAGGTGCCGTCCTTCACCGCCTTGCCGTCGGCATCAGTCAGATCCCAGGCGACGGAGTAGCTGCCTGGGGCCCGGGTGGCGCTGGAATTGGTTTCGACCCCACCGGAGGCCGCGTACCACTTGTACATCTCCGACAGCCAGCGATCCTGGCCGTTTTGGAGGTGCCACAGCGACACGGTCTTCACCAGGTCGCCAGCAGCGTTTTCGATCCAGACTGCGATGTAGGGGTTGCGCACCCCGCCGCCGGGCCCACCGCCCTGGCTGCTGGAGGTATCGGCGGTGTAGGTGAAGGCCACCGCCATCGATCCGGCAACGGTGTTGGTGGCGGCCGTCGGAGTGCTGCTGGAGTCACTGGTAGTCGAACTGGCGCTTGGCAGCACCTCGGCGTCGGTGGTGGCACAACCAACCAGGCCTAGCAGTGCGGCAGCAGACATGCCCTGCAGTAGGGCTCGGCGGGATACGTTCGAAAAGCGTGACTCGGACAAGGCTGATTCTCCATCTAGCTGGGCTACAACACCTCTAGCCAAGCCAATCAATCTGTGTGAAAGCTGTGACCAGCCAATCAGGTCGGCATGCGAGCTAACCAGCTGTCAAAGTCCACCCACCGACTCAGTCGGTACCAGCGGCCATCCCGGATCGGTTCTGCGCTTCCTCGATGTCAACCTCGGTGGCGTTGCCAGCCGTGATTTCGGCGGACTTGCCCTCCTCCAACACCCCGACCAGCGCCGAGACCTCACCACCGACCAACCCAAGCCTGGCGTACTGCTCCAAGCGGGCGCGCGAATCGGCGATGTCCAGGTTGCGCATGGTGAGCTGCCCAATGCGATCGGTCGGGCCAAATGCGGCATCCCCGACCCGCTCCATGCTCAGCTTTTCGGGGTGGTAGGAGAAGGCTGGCCCCTCGGTGTTCAGGATCGTGTAGTCATCGCCGCGGCGCAGTCGCAGCGTCACCGAGCCGGTGATCGCCGATCCCACCCACCGCTGCAACGACTCCCGAATCATCAGCGCCTGCGGATCCAGCCAGCGACCCTCATACATCAGTCGGCCGAGCTTGCGTCCCTCCAACTGGTAGGACGCGAAGGTGTCTTCGTTGTGGATCGCGGTGACCAGTCGTTCGTAGCAGATGTGCAACAGCGCCATTCCCGGCGCCTCGTAGATGCCGCGGCTCTTGGCTTCGATGATTCGGTTCTCGATCTGGTCGCTCATGCCCAGACCGTGCCGCCCACCGATGGCATTGGCTGCCAGCACCAGGTCAACCGCACTGGCGAAGGTGTTGCCGTTGATCAGCACCGGACGACCCTGCTCGAAGGTGACGGTGACGTCCTCGGTGGCGATCTCGACCGCCGGATCCCAGAAGCGGACGCCCATGATCGGCTCAACGATTTCGATGCCAGCGTGCAGGTTCTCCAGGTCCTTGGCCTCATGGGTGGCGCCCCAGATGTTGGCGTCGGTGGAGTAGGCCTTCTCCTTCGAATCCCGGTAGGGCAGATTCCGTTCGGCCAGCCACTGGCTCATTTCGGTGCGGCCACCAAGCTCGGCGACAAAGTCGGCGTCCAGCCAGGGCTTGTAGATGCGCAGGCCCGGGTTGGCCATCAGGCCGTAGCGGTAGAACCGCTCGATGTCGTTGCCCTTGTAGGTGGAACCATCGCCCCAGATCCAGACATCGTCGTCCCGCATGGCCCGCACCAGCATGGTGCCAGTGACCGCCCGCCCGATCGGGGTGGTGTTGAAGTAGGTCCGGCCACCGGTGCGAATATGGAAGGCCCCACATACCAGCGCCACCAGGCCCTCTTCGACCATGGCCGCGCGACAGTCGACCATCCGCGAGATCTCGGCACCGTAGGCGGCGGCCCGGCCGGGCACCGAATCGATGTCGGGCTCATCAGCCTGGCCGAGATTGGCGGTGTAGGTGCACGGAATGGCACCCTTCTCGCGCATCCAGGCGACAGCCACCGAGGTATCGAGACCTCCGGAGAAGGCGAGGCCGACGCGCTCGCCGACGGGCAGTTCGGTAAGGACCTTGGACATGACGGCGATCTTATCGGCTCGGCCACGCCTGCCCCGACCGCACTGGCGGCCTCGAAATGGGCCAAGGAAGTGCCAAATGGGCCCAAACGACGCCGGGGCCCGTCCTTGGCAGGACGAGCCCCGGCGAATTGGGTCTTATTCAGGGACGCGGGACGGCTTCTTCGGTCATCGATTCGGCACGCACCCTGGCGTCCCGATTGATGGCCGAGACCACCGCTCGCAGCGAAGCGGTCACGATCGAAGCATTCATCCCAACCCCCCAGTAGACCTGGGTTTCCTCACCATTGCCGACCTCGGTTTCGACATAGGCCGCAGCCATTGCGTCCCCTCCCGACGACAGCGCGTGCTCGGTGTAATCCAGCACTCGCACGTGGTGACCCAGGATGCCCAGCGCGTCAACGAAGGCCGACACTGGGCCGTTGCCCTCGCCGGTGATTTCCTTCTCCACGCCGCGATCGCGCACGGTAGCGGTGACCGAATAGCCGCCACCATTGGAGACCGACTTCACGGTGACCAACTCCAGTGGTTCGACTGCGCCCAGGTATTCGGCGGAGAAGATCATCCACAGCTCGTCGGCCGAAACCTCACCGCCGGTGTTGTCAGTGTGCTGCTGCACTACCCGCGAGAACTCGATCTGCAGGCGACGCGGCAGGTCCAGTTTGTGTTCGGACTTCATGATGTAGGCCATGCCGCCCTTGCCGGACTGGCTGTTGACCCGAATCACCGCTTCGTAGGTGCGCCCAACATCGTGGGGATCGATCGGCAGGTAAGGCGCCTCCCAGGCGATTTCGTGGGTGCCCTTGCCCTGGGTGGCCGCGCTCTTCTCCAGCAGCTCCAGACCCTTCTTGATGGCGTCCTGGTGGGAGCCGGAGAAGGCGGTGAAAACCAGGTCGCCCGCGTAAGGATGGCGCGGGTGGACTGGCAGGTTGGTGCAGTACTCGACCGTGCGACGGATCTCGTCGATGTCGGAGAAGTCGATCTTGGGATCAATGCCCTGGCTGAACAGATTCAGACCCAACGTCACCAGGTCGACGTTGCCGGTGCGCTCCCCGTGACCGAACAGGCAACCCTCGACGCGATCAGCGCCAGCCATCATGCCTAGTTCGGTCGCAGCGACCGCAGTGCCCCGGTCGTTATGCGGGTGCAGCGAAATCGCCACGTGGGGGCGGTTCTTGACGTGCCGACCGAAGTACTCGATCTGATCGGCATAGGTGTTCGGCGTGGACATCTCTACCGTGGCCGGCAGGTTCAAGATGATCTCTCGATCCGGTCCGGGCTGCCAGACGTCCATCACCGCGTCGCACACCTCGATGGCGAAATCGGTGGGGGTCTGGGTGAAGATCTCGGGACTGTACTGGTAGCCGAACTCGACCTCGCCCAGGTACTTCTCCGCGTACTTCATCACCAGCTCGGTGCCCCGAGTCGCCATGTTGATGCACTGAGTCTCGTCGATGCCGAAAACCACCCGCCTGAACAATTCCGCTGTCGCGTTGTACATGTGGATGTTCGCCCGCTTGGCCCCGATCAGGGACTGCGCGGTGCGTTCGATCAGGTCCTCACGGGCTTGGGTCAGGACGCTGATTTGGACATCGTCGGGAACGGCATCGCTCTCGATCAGGCTGCGCACGAAATCGAAGTCGGTCTTTGAGGCCGATGGGAAACCGATCTCGATCTCCTTGTAACCCATCTTCACCAGCAGATCGAACATCTTGCGCTTACGTGATGGCGTCATCGGGTCGATCAGCGCTTGATTGCCGTCGCGCAGGTCGGTGGACAGCCAACGCGGCGCCTCGGTGATCTTCTTGTCCGGCCAGGTGCGGTCAGGCACCTGCACCGGGTTGAAGGCGTGGTAGCGCCCATAGGGCATCGGGCTTGGCTGTTGGACTGGCTTACCTACCTGCGGGCGGGTGCCAAAAGAGTTGGTGGTCATGAGTTCCTCGCTGTGGTTACGTGCGGGTTTGCAGGCGCATCAAGAACTCCGCAGCGAGGAGGCCTGATCAGAACTTCGAGGCCTCGCTGCGGCAACCAAGCAGGAGTCGCGCCCATGACATGGCAGCCATGTTAGACACAAGTTGGCTGTTCTGGCCAGCCCGAGGCGGTGGTTACCTACTTTGACCCTTCGACAAGCTCAGGGAACTTCAGTTGGCTGAGCCCGTCGAAGCCCCTCAGTTGGCTGAGCCCGTCGAGCCCCTCAGTTGGCTGAGCCCGTCGAGCCCCTCAGTTGGCTGAGCCCGTCGAAGCCGCCGCCGGTGCGCGGGCACCGAAGACCGCGGTACCGACCCGGACGATGGTGGCCCCCTCGGCGATCGCCAACTCCAGATCACCGCTCATGCCCATGGAGAGCTCGCGACAATCGTCGAGTCCGGCGCTAAGCGCCTGATCGCGCAGCTGGGCGAGCTGGGCGTAGCCGGCCCGAACCACGCCCTGATCAGGGGTATTAGCCCCGATTGTCATGAAACCTGTGAGTCTCAGCCTGGGCACGTCAGCGACCCGCCGAGCCAACTCCAAGGCCGCCTCAGGAGCCACCCCGGATTTGGTCGGCTCGCCGGAGACGTTCACTTGGATCATCACTTCCAGCACCCGATCGGCGGCCAGCCGCGACGAGATCGCCTCGGCCAGTTCGACTGAGGCCACCGACTCAACCGCATCAACCCAGCCGAGGGCGGCATTGATCTTGTTCGACTGCAATGGCCCGATCAGGTGGGTTGGCACTGCCAGGTCGGCTAACTGGGGGCCCTTTGCCACCAACTCCTGCACCCGGTTCTCCCCGCGCAGCAGGCCAGCGGCGCCCGGCAACTCGAAGACCGCACGCACCACTTCGGCCGGCTGGGTCTTGGTGGCCAACAGCACTCGGACCGCCTCCGGGCTCCGTCCGGCCGCGATCACAGCCGTATGCACCCGCCGATTCACGTCCTCAAGTCGCTCGGCGAAGTCCACGTCCCGACGGTACCGCCTCCCCAGCACGGGCTCCACTCGCCTTGCGCCCCTTAACGCACTTTGCGCCCGCTACAGCAGGCGCAAAGCCACCTAAGGGGCGCAGAGTGGATCGAGACGGGGCTAGAACCCGAGGCGGTTGAGGAACTTCGGGTTGCGCTGCCAATCCTTCATCACTTTGACGCGCAGATCCAGGTTCACCGGCATGCCGACCAGCTCCGCGATCTGTAGCCGAGCCTTGGTGCCGACCTCTTTCAAGCGCTCGCCCTTATGGCCGATGACGATGCCCTTCTGGGAATCACGTTCAACGATCATCGAGGCGTAGATGTCGAAGAGCGGTTTGCCCTCGGGACGTCCGGAGCGCTCCCCCATCTCTTCAATCACCACCGTTAGCGAGTGCGGAAGCTCGTCGTTGAACCCCTCAAGTGCGGCTTCGCGGATCAATTCGGTGAACATCATCTCGGTGGGCTCGTCAGTGATTTCGCCGTCGGGGTAGTACTGGGGCCCGTCTGGCAGCAACTTGATCAGCTCGGCAGCTACGACGTCCACCTGATCGTCGGTAAGGGCCGACACCGGAACGATGCTGGCCCACCGAATGCCCAATTCGTCTTCCAGCGAGGCGATCTTGAGCAGGTGCTGGGCCATCCGAGCTGGTTTCACCAGATCTGACTTGGTGGCCAAGGCCACCAACTGCGGACGGTTGGGCAGCTTGGCGATCTCGGAAACCAGAAAGGTGTCACCTGGCCCGACGCGTTCATTGCACGGTAGGCACACGCCGATCACGTCCACATCGGCCCAGGCCTCGTGCACCCGGTCGTTCAGCCTCTCCCCTAACAAAGTGCGCGGCTTGTGCAGACCTGGGGTGTCAACCACGATCAGCTGAGCCTCTGGGGTGTTCACGACACCGCGCACCACATGCCGGGTGGTCTGAGGTTTGGACGAGGCGATCGCGATCTTCGTCCCGACCAGGGCGTTGGTGAGCGTCGACTTGCCCGCATTCGGACGGCCGACGAAACAAGCGAAACCGGATTTCATGTGAGCCTCTTGGCAGATTCGACGGCCAACTTCGCCGCGGCTTCAGCAGCCTCGTCGAGGTCGTCCTTGGCCGGGGTGGCCAGCACAGTCTGAACGGTGTGACGGCGATCAGAGCCACGCTCAGCAATGAGCTTGATGCCCTGCCAGGTGACCACAGAGCCGGGAATGGGCACCTTGTTCAACTCCTTGGCCATCAAGCCAAGGACGGTGTCGACATCGTCATCGTCGACCTTCAGGCCGTACAACTCACCGAAGTCCTCGATGCCCAACCGGGCCAACACCCGGAACCGGCCCTCCCCCAACTTGGTGACCGGGGGTAGCTCGTCGTCATACTCGTCAACGATCTCGCCGACAATTTCCTCCAGGACGTCCTCAATGGTGGCCAAGCCAGCGGTGCCACCGAACTCGTCGATCACGATGACCACGTGACTGCGGGTCAGCTGCATCTCCCGGAGCAACTCATCGACCGGCTTGGAGTCGGGGCAGAAGATCGGCGGACGCATCAAGGTGTCGACGTTTTGCGAGGTCTGCGCCAACGGATCGTCATAGAGCCGCTGAATCGCGTCCTTCAGATAGAGAATGCCGACCACATCGTCCACATCCGCACCGATCACCGGAATTCGGCTGAAGCCGGACCGCAGGGCTAGCGAAACTGCTTGTCGCAGGGTCTTGTCGCTCTCGATGTAGACCATGTCGGTGCGCGGCACCATCACCTCTTTGACGATGGTGTCGCCGAGCTCGAAGACTGAATGGATCATCTCGCGTTCCTCGGCCTCGATCAGGTCGCGGGCCTCGGCGATGTCGACCAGCTCGCGCAACTCTGCCTCGGAGGTGAACGGGCCCTCAGTGAAGCCCTTGCCGGGGGTGAGCGCGTTGCCGATCAGGATCATCAGCTGCGAGATCGGACCCAGCACCGTCGTGAGCGCCCCCACCGGCGCCGCCGCGGCCAACGCGACGTTATCGGCGTGTTGCCGTCCCAGTGTGCGCGGGGCGACCCCCAGCCCGATGAAAGAGACCACCAACATCGTGAGGACGGGATAGAGCAGTTGTTCCCACAGCTGATGGAAGTTCTCGATGAAGATCACGGTCACCGCGACGGTGGCCATCACTTCCAGCAAGATCCGCAGGAACAGGGTGGTGTTCAGGTGCGGCGCGGGATCCTGGGCCACCAAGAGCAGCCGCTTGGCCCCGCGGCGGCCCTCTTCGACCAGCCGCACGGCCCGGGCCCGCGAAACCGAGGCCAGCGCGGTCTCAGCCATTGTGAGCGCACCAGCAAGCAGTACGCAGACAGCAGCAGCGGCCAGCAGCATCCACTGGTTTTGACTCAAGCCTTGTTCACACGCCTAGATCGCCGAAGTTGGTGTGCTGATTCTACCGGCAAGGCGCTTTCGCCTACTCCATTGCTGACACCCGGCGAGCGGCGACCAGCGATTGGTCGCCCACGGCTAGGCGCACCGTCACCAGCGGCAGGAAGAACTGCACCAGCGGACCGATCAGCACTGCGTACAACACGGTGCCCACCCCGACTGCCCCGCCCAGCGCCCAGCCGACTGCCAGCACCGACAGTTCCAGGCCGGTGCGCACCAACCGCAACGACCAGCCAGTCCGCTTGGCCAGGCCGGTCATCAGCCCATCGCGCGGGCCGGGGCCCAGCTGGGAGCCGATATAGAGCGCTCCGGCAAGGCCATTGATCACCAGGCCAACCAGTAGTAGGCCCCAGGAGGTCACCAAATCGGCGGCCTGCGGCACGATCGCCAGGGTCGCATCGGTGGCCAGCCCGATCACCACAGCGTTGGCCACTGTGCCCAGCCCGGGCCACTGCCGCAGCGGAATCCAGAGCAGCAACACCGCAAAGCCGACCACGATCACTACCGTGCCGAATGACCAGCCGAGTAGGTGCTGCAGGCCGGCGTGGAACACGTCCCATGGGTCAAGGCCGAGTCCGCTGCGTACGAACAGCGCCATCGCAAAGCCGTAAAGCCAAAGCCCGACCAGAAGCTGCGGGATTCGCAACCCCAGGCGCCCAGCGCGCACCTGCGCCACTGGCCCCAAATTGGCCAACTCGACCTGACGGCGGTTGCTGATGGTGAACTTCATGTCACCCATCTTCGGTCAGATTGGCCTTGACCAACATAGCCAATTCGAGCACAGTGGCCTTATGCCGCTGCTCGGAATCACTGCCTCGCGAATCGCCGAGCTGCTCGCTGTACCCAGCCCGGGAGTGCCCGCCTACCGGTGGTTGGCCGAGGGACTGCAACTGCTGATCGCCGATGGCCGCATCCCCAGCGGCTACGCCTTGCCGAGCGAGCGACGCCTCACCGAATCACTAGCGGTCAGCCGAACCACCGTCACCAAGGCATATTCAGTGTTGGGTGAGGCCGGGTTCCTGACCGCCAGGCAGGGGTCTGGCCATCTAGCCACGCTGCCAGCGGGCAGCAGGCACCTTGGGGTCGGCGGCGCCCTGCTGCCCGACGGTGAGGTGGCCGAGGACTTCCTCGATCTCACCTGCGCAGCCTCGCGCGCGCCCGCTGGCACCGCAGAGGCCTACGCGTCCGCAGTTGCGAAACTCCCCCGCTACCTGGCCGGTACCGGCTATGCCACCGGCGGGCTGCCCGAGCTCCGCGAACTCATCGCCGCCCGCTACGCCGAGCGAGGCTTGCCAACCACCCCGGACCAGATCATGGTCGTCAGCGGCGCACTCGCCGGGGTCAGCCTCGCCGTCCGCGCACTGACCAGACCCGGCCAGCCAGTATTGGTCGAGACCCCGTCCTACCCGAATGCGATTGACGCGGTTCGCCGCAGTGGAGCCCGACTGATCCCACTGCCGGTTGAGCCGACCGGCTGGGATCCCGAACTGACCACCGCCACCATCGAGACCACCAAGCCAGCTGCCGCAGTGATGATCTTGGACTTCCACAACCCCACCGGTTCGCTCATGCCCGACTCACAGCGCGCCAGCTTGGCCACTGCCCTGCGCCGAGCCGGCACGGTTGCCATCATCGATGAGACCATGCTCGAGGTACGGCTGGACGACCCCCCAACGCCACTGCCGTTGGCCGCCTACCTGTCGCGCTGCATTCTGGTGGGCAGTTCATCGAAGTCGCATTGGGGCGGCCTTCGCACCGGCTGGCTGCGGGTGCCGAGGCCGCTGCTGCCCCGCCTGCTTCAGGCCCGAATTGCCGACGATCTCGGGGCGCCCTTCTTGGAGCAGCTGGTGCTCACCGAGATGCTCAGTCACAGCGCAGCCCTGCACCCGGAGCGGCGCGACGAACTGCGCGCGGCTAGGAAAGTGATGACCGACCAGCTCCCAGAAGCGATCCCCGGCGCCAGCTGGGTCGTCCCCACTGGCGGCCTGAGCCTTTGGGTCGGACTGCCAGCAGCGCGGGCCAGCCAACTGGCGATCGCCGCGCAAAAGGTCGGGCTGCTGATCAGCCCCGGACCGCAGTTTGCAGCGACTCATGGCCTGGAGCGCTTCATTCGGCTGCCCTACAAAGACCCGGCCCCCGCGATCGTTGAGGCGATGTCGCGTTTGGGCCGAGCCTGGCGATCCCAACAAGAACTGCCGTCCTCGACCCGAGGTCAGCGGCCACGATCAGTCGTTGCCTGAGCCGCCGCACCGGAGCGCAAGCTCGTCGGAGAGCGAGTGCTCGATTAGGCGCGCGAGGCGGTCCAGGCGGCGATGATCTTGTCGTTGAGGTCGAACATGACCTTCTTCTCCCCCGGCTCGGCGTGATCATGGCCGAGCAGGTGCAGCAGGCCGTGAATCAGCAGGTAGTCGGCTTCTTCCTCGGGCGTGCGGCCGCCTTCGGCGGCTTGGGCCGCAGTCACCGTCGGGCAGAGGACGATGTCGCCGAGCAGGCCCAGCGGCGGCTCCTCATCCGGATCGGGAGCGCGCAACTCGTCCATCGGGAAGCTGAGCACGTCAGTCGGCCCCGGCTCGTCCATGAACTTGCGGTGATAGGCGGTCATGGTGTCAACGTCCACCAACAACACCGACAACTCTGCTTCGGAGTGAATCCGCAGCAGGTCGAGGGCGAAGGTGGCCAGTTGAATCAGCCGCTTGGTGTCGACTTCGACGCCGGATTCGTTGTTTAGCTCGATCATCGTTTCTTCCTTACCGGCGGCAATGTCGCCTCAAAGCGGTCATAGGCAGCCACGATGCGCCCCACCAACCGGTGACGGACGACGTCATGGCTAGTCAGCCGGCAGAACGCGATGTCGTGGACGCCGTCCAGGATTTCCTCAACCACAGTCAGCCCCGAACGCACCCCGCCCGGTAGGTCGATCTGAGTGACGTCGCCGGTGACCACGATCTTGGAGCCGAAGCCCAGCCGGGTCAGGAACATCTTCATCTGCTCGGCCGAGGTGTTTTGAGCCTCATCGAGAATGATGAAGGCGTCATTCAAAGTGCGCCCGCGCATGTAGGCCAGCGGGGCGACCTCGATCGTCCCCGAGGTCAGCAGCTTGGGCACTGATTCCGGATCGATCATGTCGTGCAGCGCGTCGTAGAGCGGACGCAAATACGGGTCGATCTTGTCGTTCAGCGTGCCGGGCAGGAAGCCGAGCCGCTCGCCAGCCTCGATCGCCGGCCGGGTGAGGATGATGCGGTTCACCTCTTTGGCTTGGAGCGCCTGCACCGCTTTGGCCATAGCCAGATAGGTCTTGCCGGTGCCGGCCGGACCGATCCCGAAGACGACGGTGTGGGCGTCGATGGCGTCCACATAGCGCTTCTGGTTCAGCGTCTTGGGCCGAATGGTCTTGCCCCGGGTCGAAAGGATGTCGTGAGTGAGTACCTCGGCCGGGCTGATGTCGCCAGCAGCCATGCCCAGCACCCGCTCGACAGTGTCGGCGGCCAGGCCCTGGCCGGTGCGGACGATCGTGATCAGCTCGGTGAGGACGTCCGCGGCCACCGTGACCTCGGCCGGAGTGCCAGAGAAGGTGATTTCGTTGCCTCGGACATGCACCTCAGCGGCCAATTCGCGCTCCAGGATGCGCAGGAACTCGTCGTGCGGCCCCAGCACCGAGACCATGTTGATTGAGGCCGGAATGGCGACGCGACGCTCTGCGGTCGCTGCTACTGGCTGGTTCAGCGGATCCTCCTGAGTTTGAGGGGACCATCCTAGTCAGCCTGCACCCACCAGGGCTGACGGGTTACTTGCCCGCGAACCGATCCGTGGCGGCCACCAGTTGCCTGGCGATGGCCGGTTCGCTGGCGGCATGTCCGGCCAGCACCACGTGATAGTCAGCCTCGGGCCAGGCCTGGTGCAGGGCCTCAGCGGTGGTGACCGGGCAGGGCAGGTCGTAAAGTCCCTGCACGATCACGCCGGGAAGGTGGCGAATCTTGCCCACCTCATCGATCAGCTGCCCTTCGCGCATCCAGCCGGCGTGGTAGAAGTAGTGGTTTTCGATCCGGGCGAAGGCCAGCGCGAAGCTCGGATCCGAAAACTCGTCCACGTGCGCCTGGGAATACTCCAAGGTCGAAGTTGCTGCCTCCCAGGTAGTCCAGGCAACCCCAGCTGGCAGATGGACGGCCGGGTCGGGGTCAAACAGCAGCTCGTGGTACTTCGCCACTCGATCACCGCTGAAACCCGCAGGCAGCGGCTCGCAGAAGGAACGCCACCACAGCGGCGCCAGGTGCCCCGCACCGCCGTTGTAATACCAGTCGATCTCGCTGCGCCGCAGGGTGAAGATGCCGCGCAACACCAGCTCAGTGACTCGCTCAGGATGGGCTTCGGCATAGGCCAGCCCAAGCGCGCTGCCCCAGGAGCCGCCGAAGACCTGCCAGGAATCGACGCCCCGATCAACGCGCAACTTCTCCATGTCGGCGACCAAATGCCAGGTGGTATTGGCGCTCAGATCTGCGCCCGGTTCGCTGGCATGAGGCAGGCTCCGCCCGCAGCCGCGCTGATCGAACAGCACCACCCGGTAGCGCTGCGGGTCGAAGTAGCGCCGGTAGTTGGCCACGATTCCGCCGCCTGGGCCGCCATGGACGAACACGACCGGTTTGCCGTTCGGATTACCGCACTCCTCCCAGTAAACCTGCTGGCCCTCCCCCACCTCGAGCCGACCGTGCGCGTAGGGCCGGATCGGCGGGTAGAGGATTTCGGCCAGCGCGTCCGGCTCACTCATCGTCGAAATCGTCGGCGTCGTCGATGATGTGCATCGCCGCTTCTTCGGCGGTGGCCGCGCCACCGTCGATACCGACATCGTGACCAATGCTGCGGGGTTCGTTGTCTTCACCTGGGACGCCGCCGTTGGCGTCCACCAGGCGGCCGGCCCGGGCCCGGCCCACTTCCCGGTCTTCGGTTGGATCAGGATTCCAGGGACCTTCGATGACGACTCCGGGTTGCTCCTCCTGCGCGATCCGCATTTCCAGGGTCTCCCCGATGCGCATCTCGGTGACGGTGTTGCCAAAACCCTGCGCGGCCGACCAGTTCTCGCCCGTTACGTACCCCTCATCGAGCACGTCGTCCACGCCCCGGTCGACCAAGGTCTCATCTGCCTGCAACTGGTCGAGCTGCTCGGATTCCTCCGGCACGCTTACGTCGTCATACTCGCTCATACCCCTAGCCTGCCACGGGTTGAGGCGGTAAGCGCCCCGCACGAGAGCTTCGGTGTTTTCCGGCGTGGCTGGGTCGAAAAGCTGGCTGAGGAAACCTGACACCAACGCGCTAACCAGCCGCCAGCGGTCTAGAATCCGCTCTCGTGCCCGACCCAACCGTCATCGACCATCCGCAGCGTAAATCCAGCTATGACCTGGTGCTGGCGACCTTCGTCGGCATGCTGCTGATCTCCAACATCGGCGCAACCAAACTGATCGCGTTTGGCCCGGATTGGCAGGTGGGCGGGGTGCAGTTGTTGCCGCTGATCACCGACGGCGGCGCGATTCTGTTCCCGCTGACCTACATCCTCGGCGATGTGCTGGCCGAGGTGTACGGACTGCGCCGCGCCAATCGCGCCATCATCACCGGCTTCGTGCTGGCCGCGCTGATGTCACTCACCTTCCTCGCCGTGGACGCCGCCCCGCCAGCCGCGGATTGGCCGAACCAGGACGCCTGGCATGCCGTGCTCGGCTTTGTGCCCCGCATCGTGGTGGCCAGCCTGCTGGGCTACCTGGCCGGCCAGCTGATCAACGCTCTGGTGCTGGTGCGCATCAAGCAGCGCTGGGGCGAGCATCGCCTGTGGGTACGGCTGATCGGCTCCACCCTGATCGGCGAGTTCGCCGACACCCTGGTGTTCTGCCTGATCGCCTTCGGCCCGCTGGGCAACGTGCTTGGCGGCGATTCGATCAGTTGGCCCGCCCTGATCAACTACATCGTCGTGGGTTGGGCGTACAAGGTGGGCGTCGAGGTGCTGTTCCTGCCGGTCACCTACCGAGTGATCGCGCTGATCAAGCGTCGCGAGGCCACCGACCAATCCTGATCAAACCTTGGCGTAGAAACGGCCAAGGAAGGCCTCGCGGAACTCGGCAAATCGCCCGGCTTCGATACTGGCCCGAATATCGTCGACCAACCGGACGGTGAACCGCTCGTTGTGGATGGTCGCCAGCGTTGAGGCCAACATCTCCTTGGCCTTGAACAGGTGATGCAGATAGGCCCGGGAATAGTTGGTGCAGGTGTAGCAGTCGCAGCCCTCCTCCAAGGGGGTGAAGCTGCGCCGGTTGGCCGCGGTGTTCACGTTGTAGCGCCCCTGGGCGGTGTAGATCGCGGCATTGCGGGCCACCCGCGAGGGCATCACACAGTCGAAGGTGTCCGCGCCAGCGGCGATCGCGGCGAAGAAGTCGTCCGGCTCGGAAATGCCCAGCAGGTGTCGCGGCTTGTCGAAGGGCAGTTCCTCGGCCACCCAGCCCACGATGGTGCCTAGGTTCTCCTTCTCCAGCGCTCCGCCGATGCCGAAGCCGTCAAAACTGCGACCGTCCACCTCAAGGGCGGCCAGATCACGGGCCGCCTGGCGGCGCAGATCTTCGTATTGAGCACCCTGCACCACGCCAAAGAGCGCCTGGTAAGGCTTGCCGACCCGCTCGATGGTTTGCCGCTCGTGCTCGGCCAGACAGCGCACCGCCCAGGCCTGGGTGCGTTCCAGCGAGCTCTCCTGGTAGCCGCGAGTGTTCAGCAGCGTGGTGCACTCGTCGAAAGCGAACATGACGTCGGCCCCCAACTCGTGCTGAATCCGCATCGAAACCTCAGGGGTGAACCGGTGCCGATCGCCGTTGAGATGAGAGGTGAAAGTGACGCCTTCATCATCGACGTGGGCCAGCCGGGTCTTGCCGGGGGCGATCACATCGTCATCAACCAGCCCGGTGGCGTCCATCGCGAGCACCTTTTTGAACCCAACGCCCAAGCTCATCACCTGGAAGCCGCCCGAATCGGTGAAGGTAGGGCCGGGCCAATTCATGAAAGCGCCTAGGCCACCAGCGGCATCGACGATGTCGGAGCCCGGTTGCAGGTAGAGGTGATAGGCGTTTGCCAGCACCGCCTGGGCACCAAGCCCGGCGACAGCTTCGGGCAGGACGGCCTTCACGGTCGCTTTGGTGCCAACCGCGATGAAGGCTGGCGTGTGGATCTCGCCGTGCGGGGTTTGGATCACCCCGGTGCGTCCCAAGCCGTTGTCCAAGACAGCGCCTGGAGTGAAGCCGAAATCAGCCACGCGCTACCAAGGCCTGCAATTGGGCCAGCGCCACCACGCCAGCGGTGGACGTCCGTAGCACCGCATCGGCGATGAGCGCTGCCTTGGCGCCAGCATTGGTGAAGGTAGCGACCTCTTCGTCAGTCAGGCCGCCTTCGGGGCCGACGATGAACATCACTTCACCAGCGGTGGGTAGTTCCAGGTCAGCCAGCCTGGTCTGCGCGACTTCGTGCAGCACCACCGTCAACGCGGTCTGTTCGATCCGCAGCGCCAGCTCAGCAGTAGTCATCGGCATCGCCACCGTCGGCACCCGGAACCGACGCGACTGCTTGGCCGCCTCCCTGGCCGCCGCGCGCCAGCGGGTGAGCCCGCGTTCGGTGCGCTCCGGCGACCAGCGCACCACTGAGCGGGTCGACTGCCAGGGCACGATCTCATCGACCCCCAGCTCGGTCAGCATTTCGACGGCAAGCTCGGCCCGATCACCTTTGGGCAGGGCCTGCACCGCCACGTAGCGGACGGCTCGGGCTGGTTCCCGCAGGACCTCGGCAACGGTCATGGTGATGCTGCCCTTATCAGTGGCACTCACCGGACCGCGGACTGCGGTGCCGTTGCCGTCGCTGATCCAGACCACCTCGCCGGTCTTGATTCGGCGGACGGCGGCCGCGTGATGGCCCTCCTGGCCGGTGAGACTGACCGTCTTGCCGACCTCGGGGGCCTCCAAGGGGGCCAGAAACAGCGGCTCGGTCACGAGAAGGCCTCCTTCAGCCAGCCGAAGACGCCTTTGCCGTGTTTGGCCACCGACACCTGCGTGCCCGTCTCAGCGCGCGCTTCGGCGAGTTGGGCCAACAGGGCGCGCTGGGCATCGTCGAGCTTGGTCGGGGTGTCGACGATCAGGGTGATGCCGAGGTCGCCCCGGCCACCGGCGCGCAGCCTGGGCACACCGCGACCGGCAATAGCGATCCGCGAATGCGATTGAGTACCAGCCGGGATCTGCACCTCGACGCGGCCCTCTTCAACGTCCAAATCGTCGCGTTCAGCCTCCAGGGTGTCCAGCTCAACCACGGTGCCCAAAGCCGCCGAAGTCATCGGGAGGTGGACGACCATCTCCAGGTCGTCGCCGTTGCGCTTGAAGACCTCGTGCTGAGTGACCCGCAGTTCGACGTACAGGTCACCGGCTGGCCCACCGCCGGGCCCGACCTCGCCCTGGTGGGCCAGGTGCACCCGATTGCCGGAGTCGACGCCGGGCGGAATCTTGACGTTGATGGTGCGATGGGTTCGCACCCGACCCTCGCCTGAACAGTCGCCACAGGGGTTGGGGATCACGGTGCCGTAGCCGCGGCAGGTAGGACACGGCTGCGCCGTCCGGATCTCTCCGAGGAAGGAACGTTGCACCGCGATCACCTCACCGGCGCCGTGGCAGGTGCCACACTCCACCGGTTCGCTGCCCTGGTTCGCCCCACTGCCAGTGCACTTCGGGCAAATCACCGCGGTGTCCACCTTCAGTTCCTTAGTGATACCGAAGGCCGCCTCGGCCAAAGTCAGGTTGAGCCTGGCCAGCGAGTCCTGGCCACGACGCACCCGCGAGCGCGGCCCGCGGGGCGATTGGGCACCGAACATCGCGTCCACCAGATTGGTGAAGTCGAAGCCACCGGAGCTGAAGCCACCCTGACCGAAGCCGCCGGCCCCGCCCATCGGGTTGCCGCCGCGGTCATACATCGCGCGCTTATTCGGATCGTGGAGCACCTCATAGGCCTCCCCGATCTCCTTGAACTTCTCCGCGGCATCGGGAGTCTCAGCCACATCGGGGTGGTACTGCATGGCCAGCTTGCGGTAGGCCTTCTTGACCTGCTCCGCGGTGGCGTCCCTTGGCACTCCGAGCACCTGGTAGTAGTCAGCGCTCACGCATCATCCTTCAGCTAGATAGCGGCTGATGTAGCGGGCCACCGCCCGCACCGCAGCCATGTTCGATGGGTAGTCCATTCGAGTCGGACCGACCACCCCGAGATTCGCCTGCAGGCCGGGCAGCCCGCCATAGCCACTGGCTACCACTGAGGTGGTGCGCAGCGGCTCATAGCTGTTCTCCTGCCCGATCCGCACCCGCACCTCCCCGGCGCCAGCCACTTCGCCCAACAGTTTCAACAACACGACCTGCTCTTCCAATGCCTCCAGCACCGGACGCACCGCCGTCTCGTACTGGTCGGCGAAGCGGGTCAGATTGGGGACGCCACCGACGACCACCCGGGTGGAATGGCTCTCGGTCTGGAGTTGCTTCAGAATTGGGCAAACCGCATCAGCCAGCGGCTTCAGGGTGGCCGGCAGTTCGGTCAGGAGCAGGTCCAGCCGCTCGCAGGCTGCAATCGGGCCCAGCCCAACCAGGGCGGCGTTCAACCGTCCGCGCAGATCAGCGACCTGGGATTCTTCAGCGGTGCCAATGTCGACCGGGTGTTGATCAACCTGACCAGAGGAGCTGACCAGGATCAGCAGCGCCCTTCCGGGGCTGAGCTGCACCAACTCGACATGGCGAAGCGTGGCGTTCGACAGCACCGGGTACTGCACGATCGCCACCTGGTGGGTGATCCGGGCCAGGGTGCGCACCGTCCGAGCCACTAGGTCGTCGACGTCGATAGCACCGTCCATGAAGCTCTGAATGGCTCGTCGTTCGGCCACCGACAGTGGCTTTACCGCGCCCAAGCGGTCGACGAAGAGTCGATAGCCCTTGTCAGTGGGGATCCGCCCGGCGCTGGTGTGGGGCTGGGTGATGTAGCCCTCCTCCTCCAGCACCGCCATGTCGTTGCGGACGGTCGCCGGGGACACGTCCAGGGCGTAACGCTCCACCAAGGCGCGCGATCCCACCGGCTCCTGCATGGAAACGTAGTCGGTGACGATAGCGCGCAGGATGGTCAGCTTGCGGTCGTCGAGCACTGCTGTTCCCCTCCCGATTTGCTGGCACTCTCACTGGCTGAGTGCCAGTCTAACCCAGGCTGACCAGGTTAGGCTGAGCGGCATGTCGCAGTTCAGCTTGAGTAGTTTCGCTCCGGTCGCCGACCAGATCTTCGTGGCGGTCGCCCAACCGGCTGGCGTGAACATCGGCCTGATCGTTGGGCCCGAGGGCGCCCTGGTGATCGATACCGGCTCCTCCCCGGCCCAGGGAGCCGCCATTCGGGCGGCTGCCGAGGCGTTCGCCGGCGTCCCGGTTACCAGCGTGTTGGTGACCCATTGGCACTACGACCACTTCTTCGGCTTGGCCGGGTTCGCGGGCTTGCCCAGCTTCGGCCACGAAAACCTGCTGGCTTGGCTTGGCCGTCCCGAGGCCGCCCAGGCCGCGCTCGAACTTGGGGTAGAACTGAACGAACTCGCCAGCCCTACCGTGACGTTCTCCCTGGCAAAGGTGCTTAACGCAGGCGGACGCCGAGTGGAGGCATTGCACTTCGGACCGGCTCACACTGATGGCGATGTGGTGGTTTACGTGCCCGACGCCCAACTCGTCTTCGCTGGCGACCTGTTGGAAAGCGCCGGGCCACCGTCATTCGGACCTGATTGCCGACTACGTGACTGGCCGATCGCCCTGGACGGAATTCTCGGTCTTACTAGGGAAGAAACAAAGATCGTCCCCGGGCATGGGCCAGTGATGGATCGCATGGACGCCTTCGATCAGCGCTCCCGGATTTCGGCGCTCTATGGCCAGGTGGAGTACGTGATCGGCCTGGGCAAGAAGGTCGAAGATGCCTACGCGGCCGCCGAGTGGCCCTTCGATGAAGCCACTGTCCGCGCCGCACTTCCGGTCGCCTACGCCCAACTGGCCGCCGCCGGAGTCACGCCGAAGCGCCAACTCCCCCTGCTCGGCACCAACTAGCGCCGCCGTGGGGTGCCGGCCTAGGCAGTTCCCTGAGCTTGTGTGCATGGGGACGGTTCCCATGAGCTGCTCACCGGAACCGTCCCCATGCACACCTAGTCCGGGTTTAGGCGCTGCCAGAGCGGCGACGGAACATGCTGCCGCCGCCTTGGCGGCCGCGTTCGGCCGGGCCATTTTCCTTCTGGTGATGGCCCTCGCCGACCGCGTCGCGGCCTTGGTTCTTGCGCTCAAGAGCGGCCTTCATCTGAGCTTTGAGATCGTCGTTTGAGTTCTCGGCCATCAGGGGTCCTTTCGAGCGGTACCCCGCCAGTATCGCATTGCTTAGGGGCTAATCAGCCACCGAACAGTGCGTCGCGGGCTTCCTCCCACAACAGCGCGGTGTTGGCCGCCACCAATCGTCGGCCGATCACCCCAGCGTGGTAGTCCTCGCCGGAGTCGGTGGCGATCCGGCCGCCGAGTTCGGTGACCATCAGCCCACCTGGCAGATGATCCCAAGGGAACATCGAGCGGTAGCTGAGGAAGTCGACCTCGCCGGTGATCAGTTTGGGGTAGTCGATTCCACAGGAACCCCAGGAGCGAATCACCTTCACCGCCGCGCGTTCTTCACCGGGAACCGGCAGGTACGTCGCCCCCAGCGGGACGGTGCGCGGTTGCGGTGGGGCGGCCAACTGCACCCCGTTGCGAGTGACGCCAGCACCGGATTCAGCCACAAACAGCTGATCGTGCAGCGGCTGCCAGATCCAGCCGCGAACGGTCTCGCCAAAGCGGAGTTCGGCCAGCATCACCGCGAAATCGCGACGGCCCTTGGTGAAATTGCGGGTGCCGTCGACCGGATCGATGACCCAAGCGTGGGCGGCAGTCGGCAGCACGTCCAGCATGCGGGGGTCACAGAAGACGCCTTCCTCCCCCACCACGACCGCGCCAGGATCGGCTTGGTGAAGCATGCGGGTCAGTTCAGCCTCGGCCTCTCGATCGGCCACCGTCACCAAATCGCCTGGGGCCTTTTCGATCACCTCGCCGGTGGTCAAAGCGCCGAAGCGCGGCAAGATCAACCGCTCGGCCACCTCCTTGAGGAGGTCGGAGACCTGATCGATCTGCACGTGCGTGACTCCCTTGGGGTGAGGCGTGGGCCCAGGCTACCCACGCCAGCGGGCCGCACCTGCCAGCGTCCGTCCCTCAACCCCCGCGGCTCAGCTCAACCGGAGGTGACGAAGTCGATCAGCCGCTCTACCTCGCGCGGCAGCGCCGGATCAAGATCGCGCCAATCCCGCACCCGGCTCAAAATCCAGCTCCAGGTGGCCGCAATATCGATTTGGTCTTCAGCCGGACGACGCAGCGCCCGGCTGGCCCCAACCTTCCACTCGACACTGCGTGGCACCTGCGGCCAGGCTTCGAGCCCAAGGCGCTCCGGACGCACCGCCTGCCAGATATCGACGAACGGATGCCCGGTGACCAGCACGTGTGGATTGCGGATCTCAGTCACGATCCGGGTCTCTTTGCTGCCCGTGACCAGATGGTCGACCAGCACGCCGAGGCGCCGCGATGGCTCGGGCGCGAACTCGGCCACGATGCGGGGCAACTCGTCCACCCCGCCCAGCAGCTCGACCACCACCCCGACGTGGCGCAGGTCATCGCCCCAGATCTTCTCGACCAACTCGGCGTCGTGGCGCCCCTCCACATAGATGCGGGAGGCCATGGCCACCTTGGCCGCTTCCGGCTGCCCCACTCGAGAGCCGGAGGCGGTGTGGGTGGGCCGGACGGCTGCTTTGCGGGCTGGCGGACGTAACTCGACCGGCTTACCGTCCAGCCAGAAACCTGGGCCGAAGCTGAAACTGCGCCGCTTACCGCCCCGGTCTTCCAACACCACCAGGCCGTTCTCCCAGCCCACCACGGCGCCACAGAAGCCGGAACTCGGGTCTTCGACCACCATGCCTTTGGCAACTTCCACCGGCACCGTGGTCGGTTTGCCAGCGCTCTGCCAGCCTTTGGCCAGGACGTCGTCGGAGTAACGCATTGGGCCAGCCTAGGAGCGGTGACGCCCTGGGCCGAGCGGACGCGCCCGAACCGCAGTCAGCCGAGCCGGAAGGACCTAGTCGGCGCCGAGGTAGGCGCGCTTCACCCGGTCATCGCCCAGCAGCGCAGCGCCAGTGTCGGAGAACATGATGTGACCCACTTCAAGCACGTAGCCGCGGTCGGCCAGGCTAAGCGCGGCTTGGGCGTTCTGCTCCACCAGCAAGATGGTCACCCCATCAGACTGAAGGTCACGAATGGTCTTCATGATGGTTTGGGTCATGATCGGGCTCAACCCCATCGACGGCTCATCAAGCATCAGCAACTTCGGCTGGCTCATCATCGCCCGACCGATGGCCAGCATCTGCTGTTCGCCACCGGAGAACAGGCCAGCCGCTTCCGTGCGACGCTCCCCCAGCACCGGGAACAGATCGTAGATCCGGTCCATATCGGAGCGGATACCGGAACTGTCTTTGCGCGAGTAGGCGCCCAGTTTCAGGTTGTCCTCCACCGACATCTGCCGGAACAGCCGTCGACCCTCTGGCGACTGCGCGATGCCGCGCTCCACGATCTTGTGTGCGGGCAACCCATCGATGCGCTCACCCTCGAACCAAATCTCGCCGGAGACCAGCTTCAGCAGGCCCGAAATCGCGCGCAGGGTGGTCGACTTGCCAGCACCATTGGTGCCAAGCAGACTGACCACCTGGCCCTTCTCGACGGTGAAGTCGATGCCCTTGACAGCATTGACGCGGCCGTAGGCGACCACCATCTGCTTGATCTCAAGCATCTGCAACCCCCTCCCCGGGGCGGTCCCCCGGCTGCTGCCAATCTGGCTCAGTGGCCGGCGCACCGATGTAGGCCTCGATCACTCGCGGATCGTTCTGTACGACTTTGCCGGTGCCCTCGACCAACACCTCACCGCGCACCAGGCAGGCCACCCGGTCGCAGAGGTTGAAGATGAACCGCATATCGTGCTCGATCACCAAGATGGCCAAGCCGAGGTCACGAATCTTGAAGATCAACTCCTCGGCCTGCCGGGTCTCCTGGGGGTTCATGCCGGCCGTCGGCTCGTCCAACAACAACAGCTTTGGGTCAGTGGCCAGGGCGCGAGCGATCTCTAGGCGCCGCTGGTCGCCGTAGGGCAGGTTGCGCGACAGTGAATCACCCGAGCCAGTCAGGCCCACGAAATCGAGCAACTCTTTGGCCCGCTTGGTTGAGGCGAGCTCCTCGCGGCGATGCCTGGGCAGCCGGAAGATCGCATCGATCGCGTTGGTCTGCGTGCGGGAATACATGCCGACCATCACGTTCTCAATGGCGGTCATGTTGTGGAACAGCCGGATGTTCTGGAAGGTACGGGCCATGCCCGCCCGCACGACCAGCCGGGGCTTGGGAGGTAGCGGTTCTCCGAGAAACTCCACCGAGCCAGCAGTGGGCTTGTACAAACCAGTCAGGCAGTTGAAGAAGGTGGTCTTGCCAGCCCCGTTGGGCCCGATCAGACCGACGATCTCACCGGTATGCACTCGCAGGCTGACATCGTTGACCGCGCGCAAGCCGCCGAACTGCATGGTCACGTTGTGGGCGTCCAACAACACTTCGCCAGCATTCACGCCAACGCCGCTCTCGTCCGGATTGCTGCTCATAGCTCAAACACCTCCCGATCCGGGTTCAGATGGGCGTGGTGGGCGATCAGCTCTTCTTCGACCTCATCAGCAAGCTCCTCGCTGTCGTCGTGGAACTCCAACTGGCGACGCTCGTCGGCCACGATGCCCTCCGGGCGGAAGCGCATCATCACAACCATCAACAAGCCGAACAGCAACAGCCGGTAATCGGAGAAGAAGCGCAGTTTCTCCGGCAGCAGCTTCAAGATCGTGGCGCCGATCAGCACACCGGCCACCGTGCCCATACCGCCGAGCACGACGGCGGCCAGCAAGAAGGCCGACTCCAGGAAGACGTACTGATCAGGGGTGACTGAGACGTCGTAGTGAGCTTTGACGGCGCCGGCCACTCCAGCCAGGAAGGCGCCACCGGAGAAAGCCAGCAGCTTGAGGGCGAAGGTATTGACGCCCATCGCTTCAGCGGCCAGCTCGTCTTCGCGGATCGCCACCCAGCCGCGGCCGATTCGGGAGTGATTCAGATTGGTGAACACCACGATGATCAGGCCCATCACCAGCAGCATCAGCCAGTAGTAGTTCGCAAAACGACCGATGTCGATGCCCAGGATCACGTGCGGTTGACCAAAGTCGAAACCGAGCAGGCTTAGATCTGGGATGCCCGGAATGCCGTTGGAACCGTGGGTCAGGTTGGGCCCATCGTTGCCGTCGAGGTTGTTCATGGTGATCCGGAAGATCTCACCGAAGGCCAGGGTCACGATGGCCAGGTAGTCACCCGAGACCCGCAGGGTCGGTGCGCCGATCACCAAACCGAGCAGCGACGCAACAGCGCCCGAAATCAGCACGGTGATGACGAACGGTGGGTGGAAATCGATCGTGGCGAAGGCTGACTCCGACAGCACCGCCGCGGTGAAGGCCCCCGCCCCCAGGAAGGCGATATAGCCAAGGTCCAGCAGCCCAACAAGGCCAACCACAATGTTCAGCCCCAGTGCGGTGGCGGCGAAGATCAGCACCTGTGCGGCCACCGACATCGTTGCGTCAGAGCCATCTTGGGTGAAGGGGAAGGCGAAGGCGACCGTGAACGCGGA
This sequence comes from Propionicimonas sp., assembly GCA_013791955.1. Taxonomy (GTDB): domain Bacteria; phylum Actinomycetota; class Actinomycetes; order Propionibacteriales; family Propionibacteriaceae; genus Propionicimonas. Next base: position 552,809 of record VMSW01000007.1, on the reverse strand, counting down.
CAACACCAACACCTGGCGGTTATTGGCCGCGGCGATGCTCAACCAATCAAAGACGCCGAACTGACGCAGAATCAACACGAGGCCCACCAGGAAGGCAGCAAAGGTCAGGAATGCGCCGGCATCGGAAAGGCCCAACCCGTAGGCAGCCCCAAACAGCACTGCGGCCATCCCAAGGGCGATGCCCGTGATCTGCAGCCACTTGGCGCTCTTGACCCGCTCCAGACTCGGCGGCGGCGAATCGGGTAGGAACAATGTGGCCGTCACCGCGAGCACACCGCCGACCAGTGCTACCCAGGCGCCGGGATCCAGGTTTACCACGCCCCCAAGCTCGATCGCGATAGCGATCGCGGCGACCCCGGCCATCGCCAGCGCCGAAATGGCGGACGTCTTCGCGCTGGTGTTCCAAGCCAAGATGTGCGCCCAACGGCCGAGCTTCGGCTTACCAACAAGCGGAATAGCCAGCAGCGCCAACACCAGCAGCGCCAACACGCCGAAGAACAACTGAAGCGGCGACGGCGAGGCCCAAAGGGTCATGTTGTCGAGCGCCCCAGGACCGTAGGCCCACGGCATGAAGACTGCGGCGGCCATCGCGAGGGCGCCGAGGATGCCAACAGCGCGAGCCGGGTAGCGGAGTTGGAGCTTCAGCGCGTCAGGAATGATCGCTCTCATGCTCGATCCACCACCTTGGCGCCCAGCAGGCCTTGCGGTCGGAACACCAACACCATGATCAGCAGCACGAAGGCCCAGACATCCTTCCAGGCTGAGCTGCCGAACTGGCCGGGGATGAACGTGGTCGCCATGGCCTCAGCAACGCCCAGCACCAGGCCACCAACGACAGCGCCGTTGATATTGCCAATACCGCCCAGCACTGCCGCAGTGAATGCTTTCAACCCGGCAAGGAAGCCCATCCGGAAGTCAATGTTGCCGTAACGCAATCCGTGGGCAACGCCAGCGATCGCGGCTAGGGCTGCACCGACTGCGAAGGCCGACACGATCACCCGATCAACGTTGATGCCCATCAGCCGAGCCGTATCCGGATCCTGGGAGGTGGCGACCATCGCCCGCCCGGTTTTGGTCCTATTGACGAAGTACCAGAGGAAGACGGTGCAGATCGCCAGTGCGCCGAGGGTGAAGACGGCGGGCATCTGGATGGTCACTCCCCCAATGGAGATGATTTCGCCGCTAATGCCGGTCACCGACGGAAAGGGCACCGCGCTCTTGGCATCAGGCCAACCGGGAATCCTGACCGGCCACGAACTCGACGGAATGAAGGGGTTGGTGCCGAAGAAGAGCCTGATCAACTCCTGCAGAAAGACCGAGACCCCGATGGCCGAAATCAGCGGCGCGAGTCTCGGCGCGCCACGCAATGGACGGTAGGCGAACCGCTCCGTGGCCACCGCGACTGCGATCGCGGCCACCATGCCGCCAATCATCATCAGCGGCAGCAGCACCAGCAGCGCCGTAGTCGCCGGCCAGTCGGCCGGTCGCCCCATCACCGTCCAGGTGGCGAAGGCGCCAAAGGCGCCGATCATGAAGATCTCGCCATGGGCGAAGTTGATGAGTTGCACGATGCCGTAGACCACGGTGTAGCCCACCGCGATCAACGCGTACAGCGCGCCCAACGACAGCCCGTTAATTAGCTGTTGGAAGAAAAGTTCCACCTCGCAGCCCCTCCTGCGTCAATGACCCGTTGGCGCCCACCCAAGTGGATGGGCGCCAACGGGTCACTAGATCACTTCAGTTCGCCGGTCTTTTCGGCTTTCCACTCACCATCGGTGACCTTGTAGACCGTCAGCACGCGGGAAACCGCATCACCGAACTCATCGAAGCCGACCTTGCCGGTAGCGCCTTCGAAGCTGACCGCAGAGATCGCGGTTACGGTGGCCGAACGAGCCGACTTGGCGTCGGCCGCCGAAGCCAGACTGGTCTTCAGCGCCGCGATGATCGAGTTGGCAGCGTCGTAACCGTAGGCGCCATAGGCGGAGTAGCCCTCAGCAAAGCCTGCGGCCTTGTAAGCCTCAACAAACGCCTTGGCCGAATCGAGGGTCTCAACCGGAGCGCCGACCGAGGTGGCCAGGTCACCGGCGGTGCCGCCCAACTTGATGAAGTTGGCATCGAAGATGCCGTCGCCGCCCATCAGGGCAACCTTCAGGCCGGCAGCCTTCATCTGCTTGGACAACGGACCGGCCTGCGGGTACTCGCCACCGTAGTAAACGGCGTCGGGGCCAGCAGCCTTCACCTTGGAGATGACTGCGGAGAAGTCGCTGTCATCAGGGTTGATGGTCTCGGCAGCCACGACCTCGCCACCGCCAGCCTTGAACGCAGCGGCGAAGTTCTCCACCAGACCCTGACCGTAAGACTTCTTGTCGTGGATCGTGGCGACCTTCTTGATGCCAGCGCCGAGCAAGTACTGAGCCGCGAACGGGCCCTGGACTGCGTCAGTGGTGCAGACCCGGAAGTAGTTGGCGTAAGGCCGCTTCGGGTTGGTCAGATCCGCACCCTTGGTCAGGCTCGGGTTGGTGTTGGCCGGGGAGACCTGAACGATGTTGGCCGAAGACAACACCGGGGTCACCACCTGAGCAACCGAAGAGTTCAAGGTGCCCACGACACCGATGACGGCATCATCTGAGGCCAGCTTGGTGGCGGCGTTCTTGCCGACATCCGGAGTAGCGGCATCATCTTCAGCTGCCAGTTCCAGCTTCCAGCCGGGAATAGCGTTGCTGGCGTTGGCCTGCTTGATGGCCAGGTCCACCGAGTTCTTGATGCCCAGACCCATGGCCGAAAGGCCGCCCGAGAGCGGGACGATAACGCCGATCTTGGCCACCTTGGTGCCGGTAGCGCCGCCGGTACCGGCATCGGTACGCGCGCCGCAGCCGGCGAGAGCCAGCGTGGATGCCAGGATGGCAACCCCAGCCAGCTTGAATGTACGCTTGTTCACTTTTCCTCCTGTGAGCGTTTCGCCTACCAGCCCGCCAGGTTGGGCATGGAAAGGCGTGGGGATATTGGAGCACCCCTTTGTCTCAGATCGGTTACGGTGTCACCAACTATGGCCGGGCGTTACCGAATCGTTGTCATTGTGACAGGTGAGTGCTGATACCGCTCTCACATGTCCAAAACGCGACGAATTACTCCATCCGCCAGCAACCGTCCGGCTTGGGTCAGCTGAACCCGTCCGGCCCGCAGCGCTACCAGGCCGTCGGTGACCGGGCCGGCCAGCCGTGCCGACTCGACCGGACTCAGCTCGGCCAGATCCAACCCTTCGGCCAGCCGCAAGCCCAGCAGAACTCGCTCAACGTGGCGTTCTTCGGTGCTCAATACCTCCCGGCCCTGGGCCGGGCTCAATCCGCCAGCCATCCGGGCGGTGTAGTCACGCGGGTGGCGCACGTTCCACCAGCGCACGCCGCCGACATGGGAATGCGCCCCCGGGCCTAGCCCCCACCAATCATCGCCGCGCCAGTAGGCCAGGTTGTGTCGGCACTCCTGGCCGGGAAGGGCCCAGTTGCTGATCTCGTAGTTGGCATAGCCGGCAGCGCTTAGTACATCTTCTGCCACCTGATAGCGATCGGCCTGCTGATCCTCGTCGATACCGGCGACCTCCCCTCGGGCCACCCGGGCGGCCAGGCGGGTGCCGTCCTCGATGGTGAGCGAATAGGCGCTCAGGTGCTCCGGACTCAGACTGAGCGCGGTTTCCAGGCTCGTCTGCCAGTCAGCCGCACTTTCGGTGGGAGCGCCGTAGATCAAATCGAGGCTGATCGAACCGAATCCGGCCGCTCTGGCCTGCCGCACGACTTCGGCCACCCGGCCGGGGGTGTGCCGTCGCTCCAAGACCGCCAGCACCGCTGGACGGGCCGACTGCATACCCAAGCTGAGCCGGTTGAAGCCAGCTGCCACCAACTGCTCCAAGTAGGCAGCGTCCACCGATTCTGGATTCGCCTCGGTGCTGATCTCCGCCTCCGGGGCCAACTCGAAGCGCTCTTTGATCGCCGACAACAGCCCGCCAAGTGCTGGTGCGGGCAACATGGTTGGGGTGCCACCACCGAAGAAGACGCTCTGCACCGGTGGCACGGACCCCAGCACTCGACCAGCCAGGTCAAGCTCAGCCAGCACCGCTGCCAGGTAGGCGTCCTGGCTCGCGCCCGGAGCCGCACCCAACTCGGCGGCGGTGTAGGTGTTGAAGTCGCAGTAGCCGCAGCGGCTGGCACAAAACGGCACGTGCACGTAGAGGCTGAATCCGCGCTCCCCCAGCCCGGCTAACGCAGCAGTGGGTAGGCGTCCGTCCGCGGGTGCGGGCAGACCCTCGGGAGGTGCAGACGGCATAGAGGCCACCCTAGTGGCGCGGCCGTACTACTTCTTTTTCTCGCCCTCGGCGCCGGTGGAAAGCGCGGCCACGAAGGCCTCCTGGGGTACCTCGACGCGGCCGACCATCTTCATCCGCTTCTTGCCAACCTTCTGCTTCTCCAGCAGCTTGCGCTTGCGGGTGATGTCACCGCCGTAGCACTTGGCCAAAACGTCCTTGCGCATCGCGCGGACGCTCTCGCGAGCAATCACCCGCGAACCGATCGCAGCCTGAATCGGCACCTCGAACTGCTGGCGCGGAATCAGGTCCTTCAGCTTCTTGGCCATCGCCACGCCGTAGGCGTAGGCCGCATCGGTGTGCACGATCGAGCTGAAAGCGTCCACCGGCTCACCATGCAGGAGGATGTCGACCTTCACCAGCTTGGCTGCCTGCTCGCCGGCCTGGTCGTAGTCGAGGGAGGCGTAGCCCTTGGTGCGCGACTTCAGCGCATCGAAGAAATCGAAGACGATCTCGGCCAATGGCAGCAGATAGCGGATCTCCACCCGGTCTTCACTCAGATAATCCAGGCCCTGTTGCTCACCGCGACGGGTCTGACACAGCTCCAAGATGGTGCCGATGAACTCCGCCGGGGCCAGGATTGTGGCCCGCACTACCGGCTCATAGACGTCGGCGATTTTGCCCTCTGGGTATTCACTGGGATTAGTGACGATGTGCTCGCTGCCGTCCTCCATCAGCACCCGGTAGACCACGTTCGGCGCGGTGGAGATGAGATCGAGGTTGAACTCTCGCTCCAGGCGCTCCCGGACGATCTCCATATGCAGCAGCCCAAGGAAGCCGATCCGGAAGCCGAACCCGAGGGCACCGGAGGTCTCCGGCTCGTAGGTGAGCGCGGCGTCGTTGAGCTGTAACTTGTCCAGCGCCTCCCGCAACACCGGGAAGTCGGCGCCGTCGATCGGGTAGAGCCCGGCATAAACCATCGGGTTCGGCGGCCGGTAGCCGCCCAAATCTTTGGTGGCCGGACGCGAGGCGATGGTCACGGTGTCGCCGACCCTGGACTGGCGGACCTCTTTCACGCCGGTGATCAGGTAGCCCACCTCGCCGACACCGAGTGCTGGCGATTTGACCGGATCCGGCGAAATCACCCCCACTTCAAGAGTCTCGTGGGTGGCCTTCGTGGACATCATCAACACCTTTTCGCGGTGGTTCAGCTCGCCGTCAACCACCCGGACGTAGGTGACCACACCGCGATAGGTGTCATACACCGAATCGAAAATCAGCGCGCGCGCTGGCGCGTCCGGATCACCGATCGGGGCCGGAATGTCGGCCACCACGTGGTCGAGCAACTCCCGCACGCCATCACCGGTCTTGGCCGAGACCCGGAAGACGTCGTCGGGCTCGCAGCCGATCAGATGGGCGATTTCGGCGGCGTACTTCTCCGGCTGGGCGCTGGGCAGGTCGATCTTGTTCAGCACTGGAATGATGCGCAGATCGGCACCGATCGCCAGATAAAGGTTGGCCAGCGTTTGCGCTTCGATCCCCTGGGCCGCGTCAACCAGCAGGATGGCGCCCTCACAGGCCGCCAAGGAGCGCGACACCTCATAGGTGAAGTCAACGTGACCTGGGGTGTCGATCATGTTCAGGACGAAGTCGGCGCCGTCCACTTTCCAGGGCATCCGGACGGCCTGGGATTTGATGGTGATGCCGCGCTCGCGTTCGATGTCCATCCGGTCGAGGTATTGGGCCCGCATCGAGCGGGCGTCCACCACCCCGGTGAGTTGCAGCATCCGATCGGCCAGGGTGGACTTGCCGTGGTCGATATGCGCGATGATGCAGAAGTTGCGGATCATCGCCGGAGGAGTCTTGCCGGGTACGGGAGTAGGCATGCGCTTTCTTAGGTGCTCGGGATAGCCGAGACAGAATACCGTGACCACACCTTGACCCCTGCCATCCGTACCCCCGGACAGCCCCACACTGAGGGCAAGAGGCGGCCACGACCGGCCTAGCCGAGGGCGGATTTGAGGGTGAGCGGCGAGGTTTGGTAGTGTTCGACGTCGCGCCTAATCGGCGCCAACCACAAACTAACCACCGAAAAGGGCAAGCCCAGTGGCGAACATCAAGTCTCAGAAGAAGCGGATCCTGACCAACGAGAAGGCCAGGCTGCGCAACAAGGCCGTGAAATCGGGCCTGCGCACCAACGTCCGCAGGTTCAACGAGGCTGTCGCCGAGGGCGACACCGCCAAGGCGCAGGAGGCGGCCAGGGTCGCTACCCGCTCCCTGGACAAGGCCGTTACCAAGGGCGTCATCCACGCCAACCAGGCCGCAAACCGCAAGTCGGCGATCGCCTCCAAGGCTGCCGCTCTCTGAGGTTTCCAAGCCTGACGCCGCCCGGCTTCCGGGCGGCGTTTTGCGTTGCCGCAACCATATTGTGCAGCCTCGCCGCCAAGGACGTGCGACACAGTCCCTGATCCCGGTGGCTGCACCAAGCCGGGGATACAGCGATTTCAAGTAATCCCATCACGTGTGGAATAAGCCCCGGGATGGTCGCCACATTTGTCACTCTGGTGGGGACTGGGGCAATTTTACCCAAGCTGATTGACTGGCCCGGTCGCGGCGTGCGCACCCCTCGATTCCCCTCTAGCGCATGCCTCTCAAGGAGGACTGCCACGCGACGGCGCCTTGCATTTCTAGTTTCATTCGTTCTGTTAGTTGGCTTGTGGTCGTTTTCACCAGTAGCCGAGCAGACTGCGCAGGCTGCTGCGCCAGCCAAGCCCAAGATCACGCCGGCCTACCCCCTGCGCGGCCAGCAAACTTCAGTGACCGGGAAGATTGCGACGAAGGTCGCCCGACCGGTTGAACTGCAGCAAAAAGTGGGCAGCAAGTGGAAGCGACTAGCCACTGGCCGGACGAGCTCGAAGGGCATCTACACCCTCCGAGCGACGATTACGGTCGCCGCAGTGAAGCTCCGCGTGGTTGCCGCCAAGGTCAAGATTGGCAAGAAGACCTACCCCAAGGTCACCTCCAAGGTCACCACCCTCCGCACCGTGTCGGTCACCCCTATGGCCCCGATGATTGGCGAAACCTTTACGGTGGCCGAGACGTTGGCGAAGAAGGGGATTCGGCCGATCGCCCTGGAGCGCAAAGCTGGCAGCAAATGGCTGCGGATAGCGACCACCAACACCAGCAAGACCGGAGCCTTCCGCTTCACTACTTCGCTTACCGGCACCGCCGATCTGCGCTTTGTCGCGCCGAAGATCAAGATCAAGTCAAAGAAGTACGCCAAGTTCACCTCGCCCGCATTCCGGGTAGCCGTCGCGCCGCAAGCTGGCACCATCACGATGGCCAGGAATGGCGAAACCGGACAGGCCCTCACCGCGACCCTTAAGTTCGCTCCGGCCCGGGCCGGCCGGGTGGTCGAGCTTCAACAACTCGTCGCCGGCAACTGGCAGCGGGTTGCCAGTGGCACCGAAGCCGCGAACGGGTCAGCGACCCTCGCCGTCACTGCGGAGGCGGCCGGTAGCCTCACCTTCCGCGGCCTAGCCGCCGCGTTCAAGGGTGCGGCAGCCTCCCTCACCGCCACTAAGTCAGTGACGGTCGTCAGCGGCATCCCAGCCCCGTCCATCGTCTCGACCAGCCTGCCCACCGGCGTCTCCGCTGAGCCCTACTCGACCACTTTGACCGCCGCTGGCGGCACGGCCCCGTACTCCTGGTCGGCCACCGGCCTGCCCGAGGGCGTCACTGTGGACCCCGATACCGGCGAGCTCTCCGGGACTCCGGCCAGTTCGGGCACCTTCACGGTGCAGCTGTCCTTGTCGGACAGCGACGAGGCCACTGCCATCAAATCAATCGAGCTGGAGATAAGGCCAGCGGTTCGAATCGGATTCGAGCAGCTACCCAGGGCGGTCGCCGCGGAGGAATACGACACCTCGCTGATCGGCGACGGCGGCACCGAGCCCTACACGTGGAGCAGCACTGGCCTGCCCGGTGGGCTGACCCTGTCCCCCGACGGACACCTCGCGGGGACCACCACCGAGATCGGCACCCACGAAGTGACCCTCACCATCACCGATGATCACGCCAAGACGGCGACCGAGGTCGTCCCGCTCACCGTGGTCGCCGCAGTGGCAATCTCCACTTTGAGTCTGCCCGAGGCCATCGCCGGTGAGGACTACTCGACCACGTTGGCCGCCGAAGGCGGTACTAGCCCCTACACCTGGGCGGCCACCGGGTTGCCGGCTGGCCTAGCGGTGAACGCGACCACCGGAGCCATCACTGGCACCCCTGAAGGGGCCACCACGGCATCGGTCTCGATCACCGTCACCGATGACCACGCCAAGACCGACACCGTCAGCCTCGAACTGGCAGTCAAGCCGGGGGTGGAGTTAACCACCCGGTCGCTCCCCGACGGTGTGATCGACGAGCTCTATACGGCCAGCCTGAGCGCCAGCGACGGCACCGCGCCGTATACCTGGGCAGTTACTGGCCTACCTGAGGGCCTCAGCCTGAATGCGACCACCGGCGAAATCAGCGGCACCCCAACAACTGCCGCAGAGAGTGGCGTTGACGTCGAAGTAACAGACGCACACGGGGGCACTGCCTCAGCGAGTCTCACCATCACCATCCACGAGGTGCTCGGGATCGAAACTGACAGCCTTCCCGACGCCATTCAAGCCGAGGGCTACAGCGCAACGGTGGTGGCGGTTGGCGGGATCGCGCCGTACACCTGGTCGAGCGGAGTCCTGCCTGCCGGGATCAGCCTGAACAGTGAAACTGGCGAGCTCAGCGGCACCCCCTTGGTGCCAGGGGTGAGTGATGTGGAACTAACGGTCACCGATGCTGACTCAAGAACAGCCACCAAAACCATTCAGCTCTCCGTTCGCCAGGAAGTCACCATCATCACCACGACCATTCCAACTGGGCAGGTCGGTGCGGACTACTACGCCGCCATCACCGCCGCTGGCGGGACTGAGCCTTACACCTGGGCCGCCGACGGCTTCCCGGAAGGTTTGATGCTCAACACCCTCACCGGCGAAATCACCGGTTCGCCCACTGAACCGGGGACGATCGAGCTTCAGGTGATCGTGTTTGACGACCATGGTGGTTCTGATTCGGTTTCTTTCACGCTGACTGTCGAACCGGCATAGCGCCCGTCCGCTGCTAGCCAGCTCGCCACGTGCGGGTTGGCTAGCGGCGCGACGCGTTCCGGCGTTGCTGGATCACGGCCAGCACCACTTGCTCCAGGGCGAACCCCGGGTCGCTGCCAGCGCCCTTGATCTGCGCGTCAGCTACCGCCACCGCCTGAATGGCCTTGGCCACCGCTGGCGTGGTCCAGTCGCGCGAGAGCCTGGCCAGGTCTTTTAGTTTCCACGGTGGGACGCCAATATTGCGGGCCAGATCAGCGTCACGCATTCGGGAATCGCGGCCGTCCAGATACTTGCCCAGGCTGCGCAGATTGGACGACAAGGCACTGGTGACCAACACCGGAGCCACCCCGGTCACGATGGCCCAGCGCAACTTGCCTAGGGCCTGCTCGGCCCGACCGTTGAGCGCATCGTCGGCGACCGCGAAACTGGTCACCTCGGCCCGGCCAGCGAAGTAGCGGTGGATGGTCGCCTCAGTCAGCACCTGATCGGGTGAATCATCCAGCAATTGGCGAACGGCCCCCGCTAACGCGCGGGTATTGGTGCCCACCGCCTGCACCAATGCCTCGGCCACCGCTGGAGTGGCTTTGCCGCCCATCCGCCTGGTTTCGGCCACCACGAACTGACCCAGCTCCCAGGGCTTGATCGAGGGGCAGTCAATGACTTCGGGACGCAGCTTCTTCAGCCCGTCCAACAAAGCTTTGCCCTTCACTCCCCCACCGTGGACCAGCGCCAACGCGAGATCCTCACCCGGGTCGGCAGCCAAGCTGAGCAGCTGCGAGTTGAGATCGGCGGGCAGGTCGGCCAGCCCGTTCACGATCGCGATGGTGGCCGTCGAAAACAGCGATGCTCCGGCCGCCTCGGCCAGGCCGCCTGCGTCCAAATCGATGGCCTCCACGCGCACAACCGCGGCCTCGGGGCGCTCAGCCAAAGCCTGTTGCAGGAAGTCACCCACGGCTCGCTCGGCCAGCAGCGACTCCGGCCCGGTAACTAACAGGACGGCGCCGAAGCGGCTCTGGTTTTGCACGCTGCTAAGCATGCCAGTCCGGGCCGACATCACTCCCGCCACTTCAGTTCTCTGAGCCCGTCAGCCCCGGTTCCCTGAGCCCGTCAGCCCCGGTTCCCTGAGCCCGTCGAAGGGTCTACTGGGCTTCGACAGGCTCAGCCATCTTGGGGGCGCTCAGCCATCTTGGGGAGGGGGGCGCTCAGCCATCTTGGGGGGGGGCGCTCAGCCACCCTGGCAGCGCTCAGCCACCTTAGTGGTATACGTCAATCGTGCACCAACAGAAGGCAGCGAGAATAACCCATTCAGTCGCCTCATTCGAGCCGTCCATCAACGATCCATAAAGCAATTTGAGTTGGGCGATAAATTCAATGACAACCAACTAGTTCATTGAAGCCACTATTTTGCCCTTCGAGGACCTGCCCCCGGCCCGAGCCGGGCCACATCCGGCAGCTACACCCCGCAGTGAGCCTAGCCGCGCCCACATTTGCCGCACAGCAACCCCACAGCCACCATCAGGACCGCCCGGCCTAGGCGTCCCACGAAAGCGCTAACACCGCATTCTGTCACTCATCCGGGTGACATTCTGCCCCCCACTTTGCCCGCCTAGCGAGATTGCGCGCAGCCTTTTCTACAGATGGGGTAGACAACAGCCGCTGAATCCCTACAGTTAATGCGGATCAACGACGACCTACCGATTCGAAGGCGAGACCTGTGCACTACACCACCCGCACACCCAGGGCCCTGTTAGCTGTACTGGTCAGCTTCCTCCTGGTAGTGCTTGGCCTCCCGAGCCTCGCCGCTGCTGCTGACAACGATGGTGAGATCACCGTCGAGAGCTACGTCACCAACCACCAAGGCGAAGTGACCACGATCCCCGCCGGGGATTTCTTCAGCCTGACAATCAACCTGCAATGCAGCAGCCCTGATACCGGCATCTGCACCAATACCGTCCTCGACCTGGATCTACCCGAGCCGATTGAGTTTCTCAGCGACCCGCTAACCGTCAGTCCTGCGGTGGCCACCGGCGTGGTCACTGGCGGAAAGCTGCGGGTCACCTTCGACGGCCAGGGCCTGACCGCTGGCCAGTTGGTGGTGCTTACCGCCAAGGTGATCGTCCCCAGCGATGCCTCCGGCAACCTCGACGGCGACACCGTTTCGGCAGGCGTGGTGATCACCGCCGACAACGCCGACACGGTGACCGATTCAATCGCGATGAAGCTCAGCATTCCGCCAGTACTCGTGGCCGTGACCACCAAGGCAGTCAGTCCCACCGGCACCCAGCCAGCCCTATCCGGACGGGTCGTCACCTACAACCTCACCGGCGCCAACTCCGCCAACGTCAGCGTTGACTCGGTGCAGATCGCCGAACCGACCAACCCGACCAGTTCAACCCCGTTCACCTACCTGGCCGTCACCGGGATCGACACGCTCACCGCTCCCGAAGGTGCCGACCGCGTCCGCTTCGAATGGTTCGACGGCAGCGACTGGCAAGACAGCGGGACGGTGGCCGTCCCGGCTGATCCCGACACCCTGCTGCCAGCCGACCCGAGCCTGATTCGGGGGATGCGGTTCACCTTCACCAAGGACGGCGGACTGGTACCGGCCGGTGACGCCGCCCACATTGTCATCACTACCGAAACCCGCAGCGACGCCTTTGCCGATCTCAGCTCCGGCGATACCAGGACGATTGCCAACCAGGCCAGCACCATCGTCAGCTACGGCGGCGAATCCAGTGACGATCAAGCCACCGGCTCAGTCACTTTCAAGATGAGCCCGGTCGAGGTGACCACCGCCAAGACGATTACCGGCAGCTCCTTGGTAGCCGGCGCCACCACGGTGGTCACGATTGATGCGACCAACGGGATCATGCCGGTCTCGACCATGCAGATCGACGAGCCGGCCGCCGGGGAGGCGAACCTGGTCGATCAGGGTCTGGAGTTCACCGGCTTCGTTACCAGCGGCGCCACCGACCAGCGGGTGACCTGGCCGCACAACGCCACCACGGCGCAGATCACCTACTTTTACAGCGATGACACCGCCGAGGTGCTCTCGACCAGCACCATCGACACCATGCCAGCACCGGCCGATGGCAAGACCGTCAAGTCGTTCAGCGTGGTCTTCACCGGAGCCAACGACGCGATCATCTCCGGCGCCTCGGCCAAACTGGCGTTCACGGTGACCGCCGGCGCAGTCAGCCAGGAAGCCGGGGTTTCGGCCACTAACACGGTCAAGACCACGGTCACCGATGCCAGCACGACCGTCGGCTCCAGCACAGCCGCCGACACCGTGACCCTGCTGCCGCAGCGGGTGCGCACCGGGGCCTCCAAGACGCTGTCCCGCGAGAGCCTCTGGGCCGCCCCCGGTTCAGCGATGACGGTGTCGCTCACCGGCAGCGTCTCCCAGGAGTCCACCATCGGCTCGGAATACCTGACGCTCACCGACAACACCTACCCTTTCTGGGACTCCTTTGATCTACGGCGGATCATCGCCACTGACATTCCGGCCGACGCCCAACTCAACCTCGAGTACTACGACGGGTCGACCTGGCAGACCCTCACCACCAAAACCGGGCCGAGTCAGGACTGGTCCTATACCCCCAGCAACCCTGACCAAATCGCTGGAATCAGGTTCAAGTTCACCCCGCTGAACGCCGGCGAAGTGCTGCCCGTCGGCTTCAATGTCGCACCGCGGTTCGAAGTGGCCCTGCGCCGCTACCTCCGCAGCGACGCTCTGATCCCGACCAGCAGCACCGCCCCGACCACCATTGCCAATCAGGTCACCACTGAGGTCAGCAACCCGGTGGCGATCCAGCCACTAGTCACCAAGACAGCCAGCGATTCGGTTGAGCTCAAGACGACAGATGGCACCGGCGGTGGCGCTCCCGATCTGATCGCCAAGAACTGGGTCACCGGCAGCGGACTGGCAAACGAATACCAGGTCTACGCGCTTTCCGGCGATACCCGCACCGCCCGGATCGACTGGGACACCGACGGCTTGAGTATGTCGCAGCTCCAGGTCACCGATGATCCGCGTGGTACCGACGGCGGCTCGATCGCCACTTCGGTCTATGACGCTTTTGACCTGGTGGCCATCGAGCCGATCACCCCGGCCATCGACCCGCTGATCGCGAACGACAAAATCGCCAAAGTCGAGCTCTACACCGGTTCAGGCTGGACCGATGTCACCAGCCAAGCCTGCCCAAGTGCTGCCGCCTGCGACGGCGAGTTCCCCGGCTACACCCTCACCGCCGGCGAGCGCGCTGCCACCTTGGCCGTCCGGCTCACCATCGAAGCCGGTAGCGCCAGCGACACCGGGGCGATCGCCGTCAGCGGCTCGGCCACGCCAAGTCGGGGAATCCTGCTCACCATGCGCCTGCGCAACACCCTGCGCAGTGCTCCGACCGAATACGTCCTGGGCACCAGCCACGACTACGCCTACAACACCGGTTCCAAAGGCGTGATCAGCAACCGCGCTGACGTCGTCGGCACCCTGACCACACCGACCGAAGCCGGCACCACCAGCTTCGCCGACTCCGCCTCGGCGAGCCTGATCATCTATGACCGTCCGCTCAACATCTCGCTGTCGAAGACCTTCGATCAGGATCGGCTGGGCCTGCCCCAGGCCGCGACCAACAGCCAGAGCGACTACCCGCTGATTACCTCCACCTTGACCGCTCGCAATAACACCGCCACCTTCGTGCCGGAGATCCTGATCGCCGACCCATCGCCGGCGGTCTCCGGCCTGGGCGCGTATGACTACCTGAACCTGTACCAGATCGAGGCGGTGGAAATCCCCGCCGATCTGAGCACCAGCGAGGTAACCGTCGATTTGGTCCACTTCGACGGCACCACGACCACCACCGAAGCCGGCATCACCCTGGCTGAGGCCCAAGGCCGCAGCCCGGCGCAGTTGGGCGACGTGATCGGGGTCAGCGTCCACTACGGCGCGGTGGCCAACCTCGGCGATTCGACCAAGGCCCTGATCGCCAGCGGCTCGACCGCCACCTTGAACTTGACCTATCAACTGCGAGCCAATCTGCGCTCCGACGGGGCCCCCACCGTCCCGACTGAGCAGATCACCAACTCCGCTAGGGCCACGATCGTCAGCCCCGGCGGGATGGGGTGCACCGGCGGCGAAGATTGCGACCAGCCGACGGCTGACGACACCGACTCTTTCGGCATCGTCCAGCCCACCTACGACGTCACTGCTGGCAAAGCGATCTCCCCGAGCTCGCGCTATGAAGACCAGACCAGCAACTACACCGTCACCCTCGCTGGCCAGCCCTCCGGCACGGCCCGGACCAAGTTGCTGGCCCTGACCGACCAGACCCCCACTTTCTGGAACGCTTTCGATCTGGCCAGCATCCCGACGGTGAACGTTCCAGAGCCGATCAACCAGCTGAAGCTGTCGGTGCTCACCGGCGTAGCTTTCGCCTACGACGGCACCACCTTGAGCTACACCTGCAACGGCACCACCGACCTGGATCCGTGCTGGCACCAAGGCAGCTGGACCGATGCCGTCAACGGCGTAGTCACCCTCACGCTGCCAGCAGGCATCACTGCCGATCAGGTTCGCGGCCTCCGGGTTGAAGCTCGCAGTTATATCGGCGGCGCCGTCGTGCAGTGGGAGCGTCCGTCAACCCCCGCGCTCAGCGTCAACCTGGCGATGAACCGGCGTACCTACCTCGTCTATGGCACCAACGGCAATGCCACTACCCCCGTGCCGAGCACCCGTCCGGGCATGGCTGCGGCTCCCGGCGAGACCACCCAGGGCACCATCACCAACCAGGTTTCGGTGGACGGAACGGCTGGCTGGCTGTTCAATGCCGCCCCCTACACCGCCACCGCCACCACCACTTCGACCACCCAGCTACTCCATCGGGTGAACCAGATCAAGGTGGAGAAGACACCGGGCAAAGCCAGTGCCAGCTCCGAACTGCCGCGCTACGACCTGAACGAGACCATTCCGTTCCGGCTCAAGGTCACCAACACCGGCGCTTGGAACATCACCGGATTGGCACTGACCGATCAGGTGGGGACGGTGAACATCGGCGGCTTCGACCAGTCCGGGCTGATCCCAGCTGACGTGTCCAGCGTGTTCACCTACACCGTCAACGGCACCGCTGTGCCCGGCTTCGGGGCCTCACTGGACACCACCACCGGCAATTTGAGCATCACTGTGCCCAACGGTTTCGTGCTCACCTCGGGATCGGTGCTACTGATCACCGCCAACCTGCGGTTCCGCGATCATCTGGAGGCTGGCACTTCGGTTTCCAACTCGGTCTCAGTCACCGCTGACCGCGACTTCGAGAAGTGCGACTTCACCACCGATGCGATCGCCGGCACCGCCTTGACCGATGTGTCCACCTGCACCGCAACCACCCGCATCGTCGCCGCAGCCTCAACCCCCATCACGGTGGCCAAGTCGGTCAAGGGCATCGCAGCCGGCGACCCGTCCGCCTCGGTTGGCGATGCCAACTACAACGACCTGGGCGTGATCTCGGTCGGTAACACCACCGCCGACCTGTGTGCCGCTCCGGGCACGGACGGCTACTACGCCCCGCCATGCACCCCGATCACCCGGCCCGGCGGCACCGAGCGCTGGCGGCTCACCTTGGCCAACGGCGGCAACGTCGCGGCGAACACCATCAGCGCCATCGACGTCCTGCCCGCAGTGGGCGACACCGGTGTGACTGTTGGCACCGCACGCAAGTCCCGCTTCACGCCGATCTTCGCCGGCAACGTGCAAGTGACCCTGCCCGACGGCGCGGCCGCCAACGAAGTGCACACCTACTTCCTCACCTCAGCTGCCACCGCAGCCTGCAACAAGAGCGACATCCTCAACGACACCACCCCAGGTGGGGCCTCGGACTGCAACCTGAACTGGACTGAGTTCACCGATGCCACCTCGGCCGCCACCCTGGCGACCGCTAGGGCTATCAAAGTCACGGTGAGCTTCCCTGACGCCACCGAAGGCATCGTGCCCGGCGGCCAGTTCCAGCTGACTTTCGACACCATCACTCCAGCTCAGTCCGACGTTGCCGACGCCACCACGGTGGAGCCGGTGGCCTGGAACTCCGCAGCGATCGGTTCCCGCACCGCCTACGTTGCCCAGACCGTGGACACTGCGGAGTTCCCGGCTCGCGCTTCGCTGATCACCGAGCCTCGCAAGGTGGGCGTGGCGATCGCTAGCGGACGGATCAATCTGGCCAAGACCGTCGCGGTGCCCGTGGGTGCTGCTTGGACCGCGGCCTTACCCACCAGCTACACCGGCACCCTGTCGTGCACCTCGCTGGGCAGGGACGTCACCCTCAACGGCGCGGCAACCACCACCGACACCAGCATGGTGAGCCTGGCCGGGCCGCAAGGTTCTGGCACCGGCGCCACCGCGAACTACAACGCCGACGGCTCAAGCACATTGCCGCTGTTCGCGTCCTGCTCCTTCACCGAAGACTCCGCCCAAGGAGCCACTGCGGCGACCAGCCCGAGCACCGTGACCGCCAACACCAGCTACACCGGGGTCGCCAACATCGCTCACCCCTGGGCGGGGGCATCGACCCAGCTTCTGGGCGTCACCAACACCTACGACAACGCTGGCTTCACCGTGATCAAGGACGTCACCGGCCCCGTGGCCAAGGACGCCAGCGGCGCGGACGTGGCCTTCAAGGACTTCACCTACACCGCCTCGTGCCAGCTCAACGGCACCGAGGTCGTGCCGGAAGGGGAACGGACGTTCACCCTGCGCGACGGCGAGAGCCAGCAGTTCACCGGCCTGCCCGCTGGCGCTGACTGCACGGTTGCGGAAACCTATGCCGCCTCGGCGGCCGAGACCACCATCACCGCCGTCCAGGGTGCAACCACGATCATCAATAACGTGTCCAGCGATACCGCAGCTTTCACGCTGGTTGCCGGGGACGCCAGCGCCACTGAGCTCACCTACACCAACCGGTTCACGGTCGGCGCGACCGAGATCTCCAAGACCATCGTGGACGCCACCGGGCTATGGGGCGATGAGAGCTTCGAGGCACACCTGGTCTGCACCCATCCCGACACCACCAATGCGACCGTCTACGACGGGCTGCTGCCGCTCTCCAAAGCGGCCCCGACCGTGACTGTTGGGTCTTTGCCCACCGGCGCGTCCTGCACCGTGACTGAGACCAAAACCGGCGGGGCCAACTCGCACTCGATCAGCGGTGCCACCTTCACAGTTGGCAGCAACCCGGGCAGCCCGGCGCTGGTCGGGATCACCAACACCTTCACCACTGGTTCGGTGACCGTGACCAAGAAGGTGCAAGCCAATGGCACCGACACCACGGCCGCGCCGTGGGGTGACGGCAACTACCCGGTGACGCTGGCCTGCACCCGGGTGGTGGACGGAACCACCAAGACCCTCACCGTTGCTGGCGCCACCCAAACCCTTAAGTCGGGCGCCTGGAGCCACACCTGGACGGGCCTGCCGACCGGGGCTACTTGTTCAGCCACCGAGGACACCGCGGCTATCACCGGCGTCGGGGCCGCCCAACCGCTGGCTGGAGCTACCGTCACCGACCCGGTCACCGTCCCCGCTGGCGGCACCGGCACCCTCACGGTTACCAACAACTACACCGCCGGCAAGCTGGTCATCAACAAGGCCCTCACCGGTGCTGGCACCAACTTCTTCACCACCGCCACCTTCTCGGTGAGCTGCACCCTTGGTGGGTCAACGGTCTTCAGCCGAACTGGCATCACGGTGACCACCCCGTCGATGAAGTCCGCCGAAATCGGCCCGATCCCCTTCGGTGCTGAGTGCACCGCCACCGAGACCGCTACCGGCGGCGCGGACGCCACCCCGACCGCCCTGCCAGTGATCGTTACCGAAAATGGCGCCACCAACAACGTCACGCCGATCGACTTCACCAATGCCTTCTCGGCAGGCAAGGTGACGATCGCCAAGGTGCTCTCCGGCGATGCCGCCGCGGCCGCTTGGGCCACCGGCGCCACCTTCACCCTGGCGGTGAAGTGCGGCTTGGCAGCGGCCGGACCCTACAGCTACGACGGCAACGTGTCGCTGCAGGGCGGCCAGAGCATCGTCCTGCAATCCAGCGGCAGCGACCAGCTCTTCCCAGTCGGTACGCACTGCTGGGCCACCGAGACCGGCACTGGCAATGCGACGGTGGCCAGCGTGGATCACAGCACCTTCGCCACTGGCGTCGTGGTCACTGCCCAAGCCGACCCGAGTGTGCCGCAGGCCTTGACCATTACGGCCACCAATCAGTTCGACTACGCCAGTCTGACGGTCTCCAAAGCTGTGGTGACCGCCGATGTCCGCGACCAGGACAACAACCCACTGGTCTTCAACAGGACCTACACCATCACCGCGACGTGTGCGAGCTTCAACGGCGTCACCACCCTGACCACCCAGACACTGAACTTCAGCGATCAGGGCGGTGGCGTTTGGGGCCCGGATGTCACCTTCAACAATCTGCCGGCCAAGGCGAGTTGTACGGTCACCGAGACCGCCGCCTGGGGCGCCAACGCCATCACCTACAAGGTGACCCAAAACGGCAGCACCGGCTCGGCCGTCTCCGGGGTGACCAAGACCCTCGCCTTGGCCACTGGAGTCAACGTCGTCGCGTTCACCAACACCTACATGATCGGGACCATCACCCTCACCAAGGTGCTGGCCGGCACCGGCACCAGCTGGGCCACCTATCCGTTCACCGTCCACCTCACCTGCACCAGCAACGCGTTCTCACCGACAACGGTCTACAACAAGGACTTCACCTTCACCTCTGCCGCTGATCTGGGCCCGCGCACCATCACCAATCTGCCCACTGGCGCCAGCTGTACCGTCACCGAGCCCAACCATCACGGCGCGGACGCATTCGCTGCCACCAATGTGACGGTCAACACCGGCGCGACCATCCGAGCCGCCAGAGCCACCAACACCTACAACACCGGTGCGGTGCGGGTGACCAAGCAGCTCAAGGTCAACGGCGTCCTGACGACCACCGCCGAACCCTGGCTCAGCGGCGGCTACCCGGTGACCCTCACCTGCACCAAGGATCTGGACGGCGACGGCTCGGCCGACGCGGTGAACCTTGGGGCTAATGCCACCAAGACCATCACCGGCAACGGCACCGCCACCTGGACGGGGCTCCCGCAGGGGGCCAACTGTGCGGCTACCGAAGACACCGGCGCCATCACCTACCCGGCGGGCACCCCGACCCAGCCGCTGCCAACGGTGACCGTGACCGCCGCGGTGAACGTGCCCAACGACTCGACCTACCTCAGCCCGGCGGCGATCACCGTCACCAACGACTTCGGCTACGGCAGCATCAGGATCGTCAAAACCTTGGACGGCCCGGCTGCCGCCGCTTGGTCAAGTGGCGACTTCGACTTCCACACCAGCTGCACGCTGGAAGGTTTCGCCGACCCGGTGTTTGAGGCTGACACCACGCTGAACAAGGACATCTCGCTGACCGCGACCGGCATCGGTCCGGTGCCGGTGGGGTCGGTCTGCACCGTGACCGAGACCAACTCCGCTTGGGCAACCAGCATCACCCCGGCCTCGGCGACGGTCACCCTGGCAGCAGCGACCTCCGGCGGTGTGGCGGAGGCCGCCTTCACCAATACCTTCGACTTCGCTGGCTTCACCGTCCAAAAGACGGTTTCCACGACCGCGCGGGACGCGTCCGGCGAACTGATCAAATACACCGGCGCCTACCCATTCACCGCGTCCTGCAAGATCGGGGCCGATGAGTTCCTCAGCACTGAGCAGCAAAGCTTCACGCTGACCGACGGCCAATCCAAGACTTTCGATGAACTGCCAGCTGGCGCGATCTGTGACGTGACCGAGACCGACGCCCTGTCCGCGGCCAGCACCGCAATCACCACCGATCAGTCCGGCCACAGCCAGACCGTCACCTCCGGCACGTCAAAGCAATTCACTCTGGTGGCTGGTGGGGTCTCAGCCAGCGTGCTGGAATTCACTAACACCTACGCCACCGGCTCGCTGCAGATCACCAAGCTCGTCAGCGGACCCGGAGCCGACGATTGGGGCACCGGAACCTTCACGGTGGCGGCCGTTTGCAGCTTGGCCAATGCCACCGATCACAGCGGCAACGCCCTGGTTTACGCCAACACCCACCAACTCACCAAAGACAGTCCCAACAACTTCTGGGAGATCACCGATCTACCCACCGACGCGAGCTGCACGGTGACCGAGACCAACGCTGCTGGGGCCAACGTCAGCTCGATCGACGCGCCGAATCCGGTAATCGACACCAGCACCCAGGTGGTGAACATCACCAACACCTTCCGCACCGGTTCGGTGAAGGTGACCAAGGCCATCACCGCCAACGGCACCAACGCCAACAGCGGTGAGCCCTGGCAGAGCGGCTCGTACCCCGTGACGCTGCAGTGCATCAAGGACTTCAACAGCGACGGCACTGCTGAGGCGCTCGACCTCGACTCCGTCCTGGGCTCCGGCTACGCGACCAAGACCATCACCGGGGCTGGCACCGCTCAATGGGACGGCCTACCTCAAGGCGCTACCTGCACCGTCGCCGAAGGCACCAGCGCGGCGGCTGATCAGCCACAACCCACCGCCAGCGTCGGTTCGACGACCGTGGGCAATGGCACCATTGCACCGCTGACCCTGACCAATGAGTTCGCGGCCGGCAAACTGGTGATCCACAAGGACATCACCGGCAACGCCGATACCACCTGGGGCACCGGTCCGTTCGAGTTCGACGTTTCCTGCACCCAGTCCGGGTTCGGCGAGGTGTTCAGCCGTACCGGCATCACCCTGACCCCGACCACCGGTCAGACCAGCCTGGATTCGACCGCCCTCGGCCCGATCCCGTTCTCCTCGGTCTGCACGGTCACCGAGACTGATTCCGCTGGGGCCACCAACGTCACCAGCCCGTCGCCGGTGACCATCACCGAAGACGGGGCTACCGCCAACACGGCCACCGCGAGTTTCACCAACGAGTTCACCAAAGCCGGGTTCACTGTGACCAAGGCCGTGACCTCAGCGGCGAAGGATGCCACCGACACCCTGATCAGCTACCAGGCGGCAACGTTTGCGGCGAGCTGCCAGTTCAAGGGCGCTGAGGCAATCACGAACGCGGCCGACCGCACGTTCACCCTCGCCGCCGGCGCGTCCAAGACCTTCACCGACCTGCCAACCGGGGCGGACTGCAGCGTGACCGAGACCAACCCGATGGGTGCGGCCACCACCGACGTACGGATCGAAACCGACAGCACTGATGCGACGAACACCGGCGCGACTTCGGCAAACTTCACTCTGGTGAGCGGCGACGCCACGGCGACCCGGGCCACCTTCACCAACAACTACACCGTTGGTTCGGCGGAGATCTCCAAGACCACCCTGGGTAGCGGCGCGGCGCTCTGGGGTGCTGGCCCGTTCACGGTCAGCCTGAACTGCACCTTGGCGAGCGCGGTGACTCCGGTGGTCTACACCGCCACCCACGTGCTCAACCCCGGTGAGACCTGGACGGTGCCCGACCTGGCCACCGACGCCAGCTGTACCGTGAGCGAGACCCAGGCGGCCGGCGCCACCAGCACCACCTACTCCCCCGCAGCCACCTTCACGGTGACGACCTCAACCAAGAGCGTGGACGTCCGCAACACCTTCACCGTTGGCTCGGTTGAGGTCACCAAGGCACTGTTGCTCGACGGCGTGAGCACCGCCGCGGAGCCGTGGGTGTCGGGCACCTACCAGGTGAAGCTGGCTTGCACCCGGTCCTACAACGGCACCAGCCAGGCGATCGACATTCCCGGCGATGCGCTACCGATCACCGACCCGGCCGACGGCGTGCGCACGATAGTTGGTGCCGGCTCGGTGCGCTATGACGATCTGCCCACCGGGGCCTCATGCCTGGTGAGCGAGGTGGGCACCAGTTTGGCGCTGCCTGCGTCCCAGGTGAGCGTGCAACAGCCGGACCCGGTTGTTCAGGGCGCCACGTCGACTGCCACCATCACCAACGACTTCCACACCGGCCTGTTGACCATCACCAAGGCGCTGACTGGCGCTGGGGCCGCTGACTGGGCTGACTCGGCGGCGATCTTCGACGTCGAATGCACCCTAACCGACACCGACGAAGTCAGCCATCAGGTGTTCAGCGCCAGCGACGTCAGCCTGTCGGCGGCCACCTCGCTGACCAGTGCCCAGCTGGGCCCGATTCCGGTCGGGGCCGAGTGCACCGTTACCGAGACCGGCACCGGCGGCGCCTCGATACCGGCCGAACCGGCCCAAATCACCATCGCCGACACCGCCGACAACTCGGTCACGATGACCAACGAGTACCTACTCGGCTCAGTGATTGCCACCACCGAGTTCACCCTCAACGGCATTCCCACCACTGAGGCTCCCTACACCGGCAGCAAGATCCGCCTCGAACTGAGCTGTGAGCGCCTGATCAACGGCACGTGGGTCGACGTCGCGATTCCCGGCGGCGCCCAGACAGTGATCAACGGACGTGGTAGCCACACGTTCACCGGTATCCCGGTGGGCGCAAGCTGTTCGCTAGCACAGCGAGCCGCAACGCTGACCCCGCAGGGCATCAGCTACCGAACCTCCACCGGGGTCACGGGTGCTGCGACGTCAGCTGCCGCGATCATCGCCTCCCAGCCGGTGACCCTGACCGCGATTGACGACTTCGAGACCGAGTCTCTGATCGTGGAGAAGGCGCTGGCCGGAGCCGGCGCGGACGACTTCGCCGTCCATCCGTTCAAGTTCGCCATCTCCTGCACGCTCGCCGAGGACGGCGTGGCCGAGCCGCATGTGGTCTACACCAACAACGAGCTGACCCTCTCAAAGACCGACGGTTTGATTAGTGCCGGGCTGGGACCGATCCCGGTGGGTGCCGAATGCAGCGTCACCGAGACTGCTGACGGCGGTGCCACCGCGGCCTCAGCTGCTCAACTGGTGCAGATCTTGGCGGGAGCCGACAACCGCGCCACCCTGACCAACACCTTCGACGCCGGCCGAGTGCTGGTCACCAAGCAGGTGCTGGTCGACGGTACGGCGAGCACGGCCGAGCCGTATGCCAGCGGCACCTACACGGTGCAACTCGCCTGCACCCAGCAGGTGGACGGCGCGACCCTGCCGGTGACTATTCCGGGTGGCGATACCCGAACCATTACCGGCTCGGGCACCGCCGAGTTCGCCGCGCTGCCCACCGGGGCCGCCTGTGAACTGACCGAATCGGCCACTTCGTTGGCGCTGCCGTCCGACCAGGTGAGTATCGACAACCCGACCTTCACCATCGGTGCTGATCCGGCCGAGGTCACCGTGACCAATGACTTCCACTCCAGCGATCTGCTGGTGCAGGTGAGCTTCACCGGCGTCGGACGCGAAGACTTCGCCAAGCCGATCAGCGTTGAGGTCGATTGCACTCTCGCTGGGGCCTCAGGCAGCGTGCTGCACACGGTCTTGGAGGTCGCGCCGACTCCGGGCCAGGACGTCACCACTGCTGGCCCGCTCGGCCCGATCCCGGTCGGCGCGGTGTGTACGGTCACCGCGCTGTCCGCAGACGGCGCTGACGCGATCCCCAGCGTGGTGCAGGTGACTGGCGAACAGAGCACGACTGTGGTGGCCGACCTCGCCGCCACCTACTCGGCTGGCACCATCACTGTGACCAAGAAGATCACCGGTTCCGGGGCCGCTCAGCACGCTGAGGCCACTTTCAAGATGGCGATCACCTGCCAGCAGACCGAGGGCGGGGCCGCGGTGGTCTCCGGCACGGTGACGATCGTTGGGGCTGGCTCGGCCACTCTGAGTGATGCCACCGGCAAGCCGGTGCTCGCACCCGCGCACTCGCATTGTTGGGCGACTGAAACCACCACCGATGGCGCCAGAAAGGTGAGCGTCGATCACCATTCGTTCGCCACGGCCGTCCATGTCGATCCGGACCTTCCCGGCACCCTGCAAGCACTCACTATCACCGTCACCAATGATTTCGGGACTGCTGCCGACGATCTGGCCTACACCGGCTACGCGCTCGGTTGGGGCTTGCCTGGGTTGGGTCTGCTCAGCATCGGCCTAGGCGCCTGGCTGACCCGCCGCAACCGTCGCCGCGACGATTCCGGCTGAGGCTGGCCGTGCTCAGCCGGATCGTTGGGTAGTGACGATCAGCCCAGCCCTGCCTTGGGTCAGCCCGATGGCGCCGCTCTGGTCGGTGCGGTAGAGCTGGGCTCCGGTGCCCTGGACGGCAGTGAGCGTGCGAGCGGCCGGGTGGCCATAGCTGTTGTCGGCGCCGACGCTGATCAGCGCCAGCTTTGCCCCTACTGCGGCAAGAAAGGCCGGGCTCTGATGCGCAGAGCCGTGATGAGGGACGAGCAACACCTCAGCTTTCAGATCGGGTGCTGCGGCGACCGCAGCGCTCTGGCCCGATTCCTGTAAATCACCGGCCAGCAGCAGCCGCACTCCCCCAATCTCAGCCCGCAACACCACTGACGAGTCGTTCTCCTCAGCCGATTCTGCTGCCAGCACGCTCGGTGCCACGAACTGCTGCAACGCCAACACGCTGAGCCGGGCGGTGCCAGCCGAGACCACCAACCCGGGCGCCGCCCAAACCACCGGGACGCCACCAGCGGCGGCCCGCACCTGTTGCCAACCTGCCGCCGCAGTGTTCACCGCTGGCAGCAACACCCGAGCCACCTGCCGTCCGGTGAACACCCCGGCCACCCCACCGAAGTGATCAGCGTGCGGATGGGTGAACACCAGCCAGGGCACCTCGGTGATGCCCAACTGATCCAGGCAACGATCCACCAGTTTGGGTTGCGGCCCGGCGTCCACCACGATCGCCGCGGTCGGCCCGGCGCGAATCACCGTCGCATCGCCCTGACCCACATCGCAGGAGACCACCAGCCAACCTGCGGGCGGCCAGCCCGGCGGACTCAGCGGCCGCAGCGCCGTCACCACCAAAGCCAACCCCACCACGCCCACCAGCCATGGCCGGGCGAAGAGCATCGGCAGCCCGATCGCGATCACCACACAGGCCGTCAGTAACACCACGATCCCGACCGCGCTCACCGGCCAGGACGCCGAGGCCCCCGGCAACGCACTCCCCGCCGCGGCGATCCAACACAATCCCTGCGCGAAGCCGCCGGCAGCCCACCCCAACCCCACCGCCACCGGTGCGACCACCACCGAGGCCCAAGCGGCCGCGAACCCCAGCACTGTGCCCGGCCCCACCAAGGGTGCCGCCACCAGATTCGCCACCAACCCGACCACACTCACCTGACCCGAGATCGCGGTCACCAGCGGCTGGGTAGCCAGTTGAGCCGCTACTGGCACCGTGATCGCCTCGGCCAGCCAGCCCGGCATCCAACCGGCCAGCACCTGCGTCCATCGTCGGGCCCAAAACACGATCCCCGCGCTGGCCAGCACCGAGAGTGCAAACCCAACCGAGCGCGCCAACCACGGATCAATCAGCACCAAGGCGATGATCGCCCACGACAGATAGCGCAGCCCCTGCCGCGGCCCCGACCACCCCAGAGCGGCCAACCCGACCAGGCCCATCGCTGCGGCCCGCAACACGCTCGGCTCGGCCCGGCACAACACCACAAACCCAGCCACCACCAGCACCGCCAGACCCCGCCGCCACCACCCCAGCACCCCCACCCGGGCCGCCAACAACAACACTGCCGCCAACAACAAGGTCAGATTCGCCCCGGAAACTGCCGTCAGGTGGGTCAGCCCGGTGGTGCGGAACTGCTCGCTGAGCTCCACTGGGAAGCCCTCGGTATCGCCCACCACCAAGGCTGGCACCAGCGCTGCTGGCTCGGCGGGTAGCCCAGCCACTGACTGCCGCAACCCCGCCCGCACCGCGTTCACCCCAGCATCCAGCGGGCCGGGCGATGCGGTCACCGCTGGCGCCGCCCTGGCCGAGGCCCAGGCGCTGAAAGAGGCATCCTCGGCCGGGCTTAGCTTCACTAGCCCTGAGACTGCGGTCCCCGGCGGTAGCCCTTGCCAAGACCCGATCTGCCCACCACTGGCGCTGAGCTGGACGGTGTCGCCCACCAGCCAGGCCTGGCCTCGACCGTCCACGCTGGTCAGCCGCAACGCGACCAGCCAAACTGGCCCTCCCGGGCCACCCACCGCCAGGTGCCCCTCAGCTAGGCGAGCTTCGATGCGGACCACGGCACCATCGGCGGCCAGCTCGGCCAGCGCGCCATGGTCGGCGGCCCAAACCCGCGCCCCGGCCAGACCCAGGCTGAGCCCCAAGGCCAGTGCCACGGCGAGCAGCAGGCGGGAGCGCAGCCGCCAGGACAGCGCCACCGCTGCGGCGACCGCCGCAGCACCCAGCCACGGCCAACCGGCCGGCCCGGGCAGGCCCAACCCGCTCCAAGAGCTCTGGCCGCCGGTGCCGAGCCAACCGCCCAGCCAGACCGCTACCGCCAACACCACCGGGCGCGCGTCCAGAGGTTCAGAGGCGGACGCGGTCGGCAAGGTCGGCGTAGGTCTTGGGACCAATACCGTCCACCTCCTGAAGCTCGGTGATTGCAGTGAACTTTCCATGGGCTTTCCGCCAGTCGATGATCTTCGCCGCGGTCACCGGCCCAATGCCGGGCAGGGTGTCGAGCTGCTGGATGGTGGCAGTGTTCAGCGAGATCTTGGTCGACTGGCTGCCAGCACCATTCGAACCACCACCACTCGAACCAGACACCACCGACCCGGTGCCGTCGCGGATCCAGCCCCCTGGCCGTCTTCGGGTGCCGATCTTCAGCTGGGTGCCATCGATTAGCGGTTGGGCCAGGTTCAGCTCCCCCACCGCTCCAGATCTCGCCAACCCGCCGGCTGCTGCGATCGCATCGGCCACCCGCGAGCCGTCGGGCAGCTGCACCACGCCCGGTTTGGCCACCGCCCCGATGACGTGCACCACCACCTGCTTACCGGTCGGTGCCGGAGTCACCGCCCCACCCCCACCAGGGGCGGACTCCACCCGAGGGGCCGCGTCCGCCACTGGCGTGGCCCGCACCTGCAACAGGCTGTAGGTCGTCCACCCGATGCCGACCAGCAGGACCACCACCACGGTGGCCAGATGCTCAGTGGTGAAGGCCCGCACCCGGCCCACCAACTCTCTCGCCGCCCCCGGTGCAACCGCCTCGGCCCGAACCGGCTCAGCAACCGAGGGTGGCGCTGAGCGCAGCTTGAGGAGCCAATCCTCCTCGGCATCAGCTCCGGCCAAATCCGACCCAAGGGTCTCTACCGGAGGCGGCGCCAACGGCTGGGCATCAGCAACCGACGGCGCCTCCTGAAGCTGCGCGAACAGCTCGGCCAACCGCCGCCGCACCACTTCGCTGGTGACCGGACCGGCAACATCCCTCATGGCCGCAGTATTGGCACCCGGCCGAAAACCGTTCAGCCTGGCTGCGAACTGTGGAAATCTACGCACTCATCCACATCCACTGAGCGGGGCGGCCGCAAATGGCTTGTCTGGTGCTGCCAGACTGGCCAGGTGACCGCACGCCGACTTCCCCGCCCATTCGCAACCGTGGTCGCGAGCGGCTTTGCCCTGGTGGGAGCGTCCCTCGGCGCGCTTTACCTGGATCCCCAGCTGCAGACCACCAGCCGTTCGGTGGCCCTGTATTCGTCCTTCATCCCCTATGGGCTGATCCCCTGGGCCTTGGCCACCCTGATTCTGTTGGCTTCGGCGCGCGGCATCGGGCGGCTGGTCACTTTGCTGCCCCTGGCCGGGTTGTTAGCTCAAGCGATGGTGCTGCTGCCCTACTTCAATACCGACTACGTCGCCGCGGCTGGCACCACCTCAACGCTGCGAGTAATGACCCTCAACCTGCACTATGGCCAGGGCGACACCGCCGAACTGCTGGCCGAGGTAGAACGCAACCACCCCGACGTGGTGGTGCTCACCGAGTTCACCACCCAGTCTGCAGCCATCTTTGACAATCCTCGTTGGACCAAACAGCTGCCCTATCACCAGGGCAGCACCGGACGGGCCAGCAATCAGCGCAACTTCGGCGACCCGTCCGGCACCCAAGTACTCTCCCGCACCCCAATCACCGTGTTGGGCCAGACCACCGGCACGCTCGACACCAATATCGCAGTTCAGGTCGAGGCCAATGGACACCAGCTCGTGCTGATCGCGGCGCACCCGCTGAACGCAGTCCGGGGCAACCTGGACGGCTGGCTGGCCGAAGGCGAAATCCTCGCCGATTTCGCTGCGGGCTTTGCCGCCCAGCCGCTGGTGCTGGCTGGCGATCTCAATGCTGTTCCCGAACACCTCACGGTGCGCAACCTGATGAGCCGCACCGGCCTCCACGAGTCGGTGCAAGGCTGGCAGCCCAGCTTCCCGGCCGATCGCCTGGTACCACTGATCACCATCGACCACGTGCTGGCCAGTGACCAGTTCCGCACCATCAATGTGCGCCGCTTCGCCATCGCCAACACCGACCATCTGGGCAGCGTGGTTGAGCTAGCTCAATCCTGAGCCAGCCGAGGCCACCTCGGCTCAGGCCGGGACGATGCTGACCAGCTTCGGGGCCCGCACGATCACCTGGCGCACCCCGCGGCCGTCCAGGGCCCGAATGACACCGGGGTCAGCTAGCGCCCTCGCCTCCAGTTCGGCGTCACTGGTGCTCGGTGAGACCTCCAACTTGGCCCGCACCTTGCCTTGAACCTGCACCACGCAGGTGACGTGGTCGGCAACCAGCAGCGCCGCCTCGGCCACTGGCCAGGAGGCATTGGCAACCGCCGGCGCGTGCCCGAGCAACTCCCACATCTCCTCAGCCACATAGGGAGCGATGGTGCTCAGCATCACCGCCAACGCCTCGGTAGCCTCGCGGACGGCCGGGTCAGCTGCCCCAGCGCCGCTGTCAATCACCTTGCGGGTGGCGTTGACCAGCTCCATGAGCCGAGCAACCGAGACATTGAACCGCTGGCCCTCGATGGTCTCAGTGACCTCCGCGATCGCCTTGTGAGTGGCCCGACGAAGACCCAAGTCGCCGGTAGCGAAGTCGGTGCCGACCGGGCTGGCGACATCAGTGGCCAGCCGGTAGGCGCGCTGCAGGAACTTCAGGGAAGAGCCTGGCGACATGTCGGCCCAGTCGATGTCGTCTTCTGGCGGACCAGCGAAGACCACCGTGGTGCGAATCGCGTCCACACCATAGACGTCGATCTGCTTGCCCAGATCGACCCCATTTCCCAGCGACTTGCTCATCGCTTTGCCCTGGTTGATCACCTGGCCCTGGTTCATCAGCTGAGTGAACGGCTCGGGGAAGTCGATCAGGCCGATGTCTTGCAGCACCTTGGTGAAGAACCGGGAGTACAGCAGGTGCAGGATCGCGTGCTCAACCCCACCGACGTACTGGGCCACTGGCATCCACTTGGCCACCTCGGCCGGATCGAAAGGGCCTTCGGTGTAGTTCGGCGAGCAGTAGCGGAAGTAGTACCACGACGAATCCACGAAGGTATCCATGGTGTCGGTGTCGCGTTGGGCGGCCCCGCCACACTTCGGGCAGGTGGTGTTCACCCAGTCAGTGGCCGAGGCCAGCGGGCTGGTGCCCTTCGGGGCGAGCTCCGCGCCGCGCAGATCGGGCAGCTGCACCGGCAGCTGATCATCGGGAACTGGCACCTCACCGCAGGCCGGGCAATGCACGATGGGGATCGGGCAACCCCAGAACCGCTGGCGGCTCAGCAGCCAGTCGCGCAGCCGGAAGGTGATTGCCGACTCACCGCGTCCGTCTTCGGCCAACTTGGCAGTGATCGCTGCGATGCCGGCTTTCTTGTCTGCCAGCCCCGCCAGCGACGGGGAGTTGACGTAGGTGCCGTCCCCGGGGGTCGCCACGAAGGTCTGCGCCGGGTCGGGCAGGCCGGTCTCGACCACCACTCGCACCGGCAGGTCGAAGGCCTTCGCGAAATCCAGGTCGCGCTGGTCGTGGGCCGGCACAGCCATCACCGCACCGGTGCCGTAGTCGGCCAGCACGTAGTCAGCTGCATAGACCGGCAGCAGCTCATCGTTGACTGGGTTGACCGCATGGACGCCCAAGAACACTCCGGTCTTGGGGCGCTCGGAAGACTGCCGCTCGATCTCGGTGGCTCGCTTGGTGGCCTCCAGGTACTCCTCGAAAGCCGGACGCTGGGCGTCGGTGACGATCTCAGCGGCCAGTTCGGCCTCCGGTGCTACCACGAAGAAGGTGGCTCCATAAAGAGTGTCCGGACGAGTGGTGAACACCCGCACCGGCTCGGCGCGGCCTTCGATTGCGAAGTCGACGTAGGCACCCTCAGAGCGGCCGATCCAGTTGCGCTGCATCGACAGCACTCGATCGGGCCACTTGCCTTCGATCAGTTCCATGTCGTCCAGCAGGCGCTGGGCATAGTCGGTGATCTTGAAGTACCACTGGTTCAGCTTGCGCTTGGTGACTACCGCGCTGCAGCGCTCACACAGGCCCTGCACCACCTGCTCGTTTGCCAGCACGGTCTGGTCGTTGGGGCACCAGTTGACGAAGGAGTCTTTGCGATAAGCCAGGCCGCGCTCATAGAAGCGCAGGAAGAGCCACTGCGTCCAGCGGTAGTACTCCGGATCGGAGGTATGCAGCCGCCGTGACCAGTCGAAGCTCAGGCCGTAGCGCTTGAAGGAGCGGGCCTGGGTATCGATATTTGCATACGTCCACTCCGCGGGGTGGGCGTTGCGGGCGATCGCGGCGTTCTCGGCAGGCAGGCCGAAGGAGTCCCAGCCGATCGGGTGCATCACGTCATAGCCGCGCAGGCGCCAGTAACGCGACACCACATCACCCATCACGAACGCTTCGGCATGCCCCATGTGCAGGTCGCCGGAGGGGTAGGGGAACATGTCGAGCATGTAGCGGCGTTCTAAGCTGTCGTCATCGACGGGGCTGAAGGTGCCGTCGGCCTCCCAGAACCGCTGCCACTTCTCCTGGGCGGCGGCGGCGTCATAGCCGACGCGAACTGCCTCGCTGGTCATGTCTGTGATCACTCCTTCTGGTCCGGCGTTCCTGCGGTGACATGAAAAAGCCCCCGCGGGCCATCAGGCTCGCCAGGGGCCGCCGCGACTGCTGGGCAGCCGCGGCTACGCAAGCTCCAAAGAAACGCCGTGCATGGTCGTCATCCTATCCGATTCGCCGCCTGGCCCTCATCGTCTCCACGCCTCCGGCTAGCCAAGTCACCGCCTCAGCTATCGGCGGGTTCGACCGGCGAAGCCAGTAGGCGTACCTGATCGGTCAAAGCCCCCAGGAGGGCCCGGCGGTAGCCCAGCCAATCCGATGGGGGCAGCACGGTGGCGTTGATCCAATCGAGCATGGCCGCCAACGGATCGGTCGGATCGATTCGGTCGAGCCGTTCCAGACAGACCGTCTGCATGGCCCCGTCCCCGGTGAGCCAGGCCGCCACCCCCAGCAACCCCAACGGGCCGATCAGATAGGGCACCAGGCTGTGTTGAATCACCGCCGTCCAGAGCTCCACAGCGGCTGGGGCCGTGCGCTGATCGAGCCGGGAAAGCACCTCCACCTGCGCCGCCCGATCGGTGGCCAGCACGGCCAACTGAACGAACTCGGCACGGCTGTCAGCAGTGGCGCACAGCCAGCGCAGCCGTCGGCGGCGGCCCGCTGGCGATAGTTTCGCCAGTTCGTTGCTGGCAGTCTCGACTTCAGCCAGCAACGCATCGGTCTGGTCATCGGCCGGGCCAGCAATCTGCGCGACCAACTCCTGCCGCGAAGCCCGCACCGGCAGGCCCAGCACCGCGGCCTCCGCCGCCGCTGGGCTCGCCGCCACCACGCCACCACAACCCTGCGGTGAGTCGGCGCGCCAACTGGAGCCGTCTACGTGAACCAGGCGACCAAGCCGGACGGCGCCGCACAACTCCGCACACCACCCAAGAACCTCCCAGGACGGTCCCTCCTGAGCCGAGTAGGCCAGGAACCAAGCTTCGGCGGCTGGGTAGCGCTCAAAGAGCCGGCTCACCAGGCCGCCGATTCCGGCTGGATCACCGATGGCCGCCAGATCGACGCGGGCGGTGACCATCACCAGTCCGTCCTCAATCACCAACACCACCAACGACTCCTCCGGATGGAAACCGATCAGGAAGGGCACTAAGCCGATCAGATCATCGAGATTGCGCACGGCCAGCCGGGCCAACGGATCAGAGACACTCACGTCCTTCGATTTTGGGCGGCCGCCGGGCAGAAGTGTCACCATCCACAGCCCGCTTTCGTTACCCACAGGCACCCGAACCCGGCCCCCGCGAGTAGCCTGGAACCGATGAGTGTGCAGCCCCCAACCGATGCTCCGCCGCCGACCAGCGGCCCGGACGGCCCACCCGGCGCTGGCTGGGCACCAGCTCCGCTGTCAGCTTCGGGAAGTGCCAACTATGCCGGCATGACCAGCACTGGCCAGCCGGAGCAGCCGCGCGCCGCCGGCGGCACCGAGATCGCCCGCTATGCCCCCAAACGCACGCTGGGCCCACTCCTGATCGCCCTGATTGGCATCATCGTGGCCGTCCTGGTGGCCTACAGCGCACTGCGCCCGCCGACGCCCAACCCGAGCCAGTCGCCAACGCCCACCCGGACGCCGACCCCCTCGGCCACCCCGCGCGTCGGCACCCCGTTCACCGTCCGAGCCACCGGCGCCTCCGGGGTCTGGCAGATCGCCGATCAGCGTTGGGACGACCAGGGCCTGGCGATATTGGTCCGGGTCACCTTGGATGACGGCGAGCTCACCTGCTACTTCAACGCACTACCCAACAACGGCCAGGAGGTGGTGCGCGGCGAAACGTCCGGGCTCAATCCAGCCTTCCCAACCGGGCCGATTCAGACCGGCTCCACGGTCAGCGGCTGGGTGTACTTCCCAATCGAGCGCAGTAACACTTTGGTGTTCCTCCGCACCGCCAACCAGGCCCAGATCTCGGGCATCGAGGTCGCCGGATGACTATTAAGGGGTCGAAACAGCCTGATGAGCGCAGCTGACGCGCTTCGCGTCGGCCTCTTCACCGACGACTTCTACCCCGAATCCGGCGGGGTGGGACGTTCGGTTCAACTCCAGCTGCAGGAGTTGTCCGCGGCCGGCCACCAGGTCACCCTCTTCGCCCCCACGTCCCGGTTGGCGCCACCGGCGGAATGCGGCTGGCAAGGCTTGCCCTACTGGCGGCTGCCCGGCACCCCCAGCTTCCTCTGCTCGCTCAAAGCCGGGGACGGGCTGGCCCACCGAATCGCTGCGGAGCATCCCGGGCTGCAAGTGGTGCACTCCCAGAACGAACGCGGTGCGATCTTTCTGGCCGCCAAGGTAGCCAAGCTGCTCAACGTGGCGCACGTCCACACCTTCCACTCCAACTACGCCGGCACCCACCTGAGCTCGCCCGCGGTCGCCGCGCTGAACAGTCTCACCTACCTGGATTGGTCGGGACGCTGGCTGCGCCGCCTGGTCGCCGGGCCCCCCGCCGGGCTGGACCGCTCCCAAGTCGTCGCCCCAGCCGGTGAGACCCGACTGACGGCGCGCGACTGGCGAAGCATGGCTCGGCTGGCCAGCGCGGTAGATCGCTTCACCTCGCCAGCCCAATTCGTCATCGACAACCTGATTGCCGCCTCCGGTGGCAGCCTCGCCACCCGGGCCAGCACCGTGCCCAGCGGAGTGAGCGAGGTTTTCGGCCGCGCGCGCCGCAGCCGCGCCCGCGGTCCGGTTACCCGCTTCCTCTCGGTCGGGCGGCTTGGCCCAGAGAAGCGCACGGCCGTGCTGCTATCGGCCTTCGACTCCCTGGGACGCGACGACGCCGAACTGCGCATCATCGGCACCGGTGGCAGCGAACGCGCCCTACGGCAACAGGCCCTACGGATCCGGCACGGGCGAGTGGTGTTCCTCGGCCACTTCACCGAGGCCGAACTGCTCGCCCAGGAGTTGGCCGACGCCGACGTGTTCGTCTTGGCCTCGCATCGCTTCGACACTCAAGCCATGGTGTTGGGCGAGGCCGCTGCCACCGGCACCCCGATCCTCTATTGCGATCAGCGGCTCACTGTGGGCACCAGCCCCACCAATGCCCTGCTCACTGGGCCAAGCCCGGCCGAACTAACTGCCGGGATGCGGGCGTTGACCGACGATGTGCCGCGGTTGATGGCCATGTCAGCTGCCTCGGCCGAACTCGGGCGCACCCTTGGCGCGGCCACGATGCGCGACAACTACCTGGAGGTCTATCGCCAGGCGATCGCCGACAAGGCCGCCCGGACGGCGTAAGTCAGGCCGTAGGCTCGACGACCGGCTCGGCTGGCTCGCTCCCCTTGGCGGCGAGGCTGGCCGCCTGGGCTGCATCGCGGCGAGCCTGGGCGTCGGGATGGTACTTGCTCAGAATCACCACCCCGCCGATGGCGATAGCGCCGGTGACCAGCATGCCGAAGGCGTCGGAGACTCCGAGCAATGCTCCCTCACCCAGGACGGCGATACCGAAGCCAACCGCCACGATCGGGTCGGTGGTGGTCATCGAGCCGACCACAATTTCGGCTGGCCCATTGGCATAGGCCTGTTGCAGCATCCAGCCGCCGACTCCGTAGCAGGTGAGCAGGAAAAACAGCCCCACGTAGAGCAGCGGGTCGGTCCAGTAGTGGTCTTTGCCCAGCACTTCGAACAGCGTTTTGAGCATCGTCGGGCTCATGCCGTAGTAGAAGGAACCAGCCGAGGCCAACAACAAGCAGCGCCGGAACCCCTTACCCGTCATCCCCAGGTAGGCCAACAGCGCCCCGATCGAGAACACCACCAGCACCCCGATGACGATCTTCCAGAAGTTCAGTTCGGTCTCTTTGGCCGCGGTGGTGGCCGAGAAGTAGGTGAAGCTCACGATGCCGATGATGGTCAACGCCACCGCGAACCAGATCAGTTTGGTCGGTCGGTAGCCGTGCAGCTTGGCGGCCAGCAGCACCGCCCACGGGACGGCCAAAATGCCCACCGGCTGCACCACGGTGACCGGCGCCAACGCCAGACCGACCGCGTGCAAGGTCGCGCCGACAATGATGGTGCCCGTGCCAATCAGCCACGTGCGGTTCTTCAGCAGGCCGAAAAACTCCCGCATGCTCATCGACGGGCTCTCGGCGGTGCCGTAAGTGTTCTTGGAGACGGCCAGATGCTGGATGGTGGCGCCGGCGGCGAACCCAAAGGAGGAGAACACCACGATGGCCAGGGCCAGCGGAATGTTCTGCTCCAGTTGGAACAGTCCAGCCAAAGGAATGAGCGTCATGTCGTCCAGTCAGTGAAGGGCGAAGGGCTGGGCCAGCCTAGCCGGTGCGCCAAAGCTCGCCGAACTCAACGAGCTTCGGAGAACCGGACGGCGGCGCGCATCTGGGCGGCCAGCGAGGAGCCCAGGTTCAGCGGCCAACGGTGCATCACATACTCGGTGGCCTCATTCACTTTGAGGTGGCGGGTGGAGTTGCCCGACCGCAGCCAGAACTCCGGCACGGCTGCCTTGCTCGGCTCCAGGTACACCGGACGTGGCGAGGGGCGGCAGGTGATCGCGCACACCGGCCTGGCCACCTCATCGGGGCCGGCCACCTCGGGAAACTCGATCTGGGCGAGGGCCGCGGCGTTCTGGCCCAAGGTCGCGGTTAGCAAATCTCGCAGCCAAAGCTCGTAGCGATCCAAATCGGGGGCCTTCATGGTGGCCAAGTCGGCGTCCAGCCCGAGCGGGGTGCCAGCGTCATCGACGCCGATCACCAAAGTGCCACCATCAGCGTTGAGAAAGGCGCAGACCGTCTTGGCGATCACCTGTTCCATCTTCTCGTCACGCTGTCCGGTGTGCAGATTCACCCGGGCCGTCGACTTGAACTCGACCCGATCGGATTCGCCCGAGGCCAGCATTACCGAGATCTCCGGGGCGCGCTGCGGCTGGAAATGCGCGGCGACCGCTGCATACAGCGCGATGCCACCAACCGAGAAGCCCAGGGTGAACATCACTGCAG
Source organism: Propionicimonas sp. (assembly GCA_013791955.1). Classification (GTDB taxonomy): domain Bacteria; phylum Actinomycetota; class Actinomycetes; order Propionibacteriales; family Propionibacteriaceae; genus Propionicimonas. The sequence continues at coordinate 516,449 of VMSW01000007.1, read as the reverse complement.
GCAGGCTTAGCAGCCGCAAATTGTGATCCAACGCCCCAGCGACCAGCAGCCCAAGGGCGGTGGCCACGATCGTGATCACGATGCTGGTGGCAGTGCCGAGCTTGGCCCGTCCGCGTAGCAGCCAGCGGGCCATCGAGCTAACCACCCAGGCGACTATTAGTGCCAACACCAAGGCCAGGGAGATCTCCCAGGCTGGCGGCAGGGTCGACAGTAACTCGTTCATGCGCTCTCCACAGTGTCATTCTGCCCGCCCTGGGCCGGTTCGGTGTTCACCCGGCGATGCCTAGCAGTTGGTGGTCACCAGCCGCCGCCACCACCGCCACCAAAGCCGCCGCCGCCAGAGAACCCGGAGCCACCACTGGTGGCCGCAGTGGCCGCCTGCAACGAGGAAGCCATGCTCGAAGACAGCGAGTTCAGCGAGCTGGACAGATCGTTCAAGCCGAAACCAGTGCCCCAGCCGTAGCCGTAGTACCAGTACGGGTTGAAGTCGTAGCGACCCTGGGCTGCCAACTGCTGAAACACCTTCGTCCACCGCTCAGCGACCCCGAAGACCATCGCGTAGGGCAGATAACGGGAGAACACGTCGATGCCCTCTTCGAACTTGATCTGTTCGGCCTCGGCCGTGGTGAGATAAAGCTCGAAGCCCTTGGCCTGGGCCAGCATCGCCGAGCCGTCGGCGGTACGCCGACCGAACTTGTTGTTCAAAATGAGCACCGCGATGCCAACCAGGATCGGCGCTAGGCCAACCAGGCCCCAGCCGACCAGGCCAAGTAGGAAGCCCACGCCACCGCCGGCGCCGATCAGCAGCACTCCCCCGCCGATGGCCAGTCCTCGCGCCAGGGCCGGGTTCGCCTGATACCAACCCAGCTCCTTCGTGACTCGGGTGTACAGGTCGGAACGGGCGTCAGTGAGCAGGCTGGCGTAGGAGCTGTCGCGCAGTTCGTCGGTGGTCACCTCGCCACCGCCGGAGAACAGATTAGAAATCAGTCTGGTCTCGTAGGCAGCCAGTTCGTCGGTGCCTTGCTTGAGGGTGAAGGTGAAGTCCTTCTTGCCGGTCTGGGCGATCGTCAGGTGGTTGCGCACCGCTAGGTCGACCAGGGTCGCGGTGATATCGCGATCGTCGGCAGTGGCGTCCATCAGGGTGCCAATCTCACCGGGACGCGCGCCGCGCGGCGGGCTGAAGGCCACTGCCACCGGCGCGTTGGCGTTGTCAAAGCCGACGGCCGCCTCCTGGCCCGGAGCTGGCGCGATGCCGGGAGTGAGCCCGAGGTAGACCAGGTCCCGCGCCGACCGCCGAGTGCGGCGGATCAGCACGAACAGCCCAGCACCTGCCAGCACCGCCGTCAGACCGCCGGTGAAGGCGTTCACCGGGAACATGTTCTGAACGGTCAACCGCTTGGTGTAGCGAGGTTCGGCACCAACGAAGGTGCCAACCGGGTAGCCAGCCACGACCTGGACGTTGCGCCCGTTGCCGACATCGGTGGCCGTGAAGGTCGCCTTGGCCCCGTCGACGCTGGCTTGGCAGACCTCGTTGCCCCAAAAGAAACAGGCCGCTTTGGTGATGGCCCCCGGGCCGCTGTACTGCACCGAGACCTTGTCGATCGGCACTTCCCAGCCGGTACCGACGACGTCCCAGTTGAACTCATCCAGGCCGGAGATCTGCTGGTTGGGCGCGATCAGCCCACGCACGGTGTAGTTGATTTGGTAGGTCTGCACCCCGGTGTAGGTGCGGTTCTCGTTACCGACCCGAATGGTCAGGGTCTCGCTGTTCTCCTCGGCGAGCACTTCAGCGTTGGCACCGCTCGGGCTGCTCACTTCACCGACGGTGTAGTCATACATCCGCCAGTGATCGTCATCACCTTCGATGGCTTGGCGCAGCGGGAAAACCAGGTAGGGCCCGTGCCCGGCTTCGGTCCCGAAGTCGAAGTCGATCGTCACCTGAACCGAAGTGGTGCCCTGAGCGTCCGCCGAAGCCACCACCTGGTAGTTGCGAATCGCCCAGTCGTCGCCTTCGGCTCGGCTGACCGTCGGAAACGCAACCAACCACCCAACCGCCAGCAGCATTGCTGCCAGCACACTCACTATGCGACGCATGGGTTGAGCCTAACAACCTGACCTAAGACACGTGGGCGCCACCCCACGCCTATATCCTCTCCAAAAGGCGAAGGGAGCGACATGGCGGGCGTACCGGTCACTGCCGAAGTGTTGGCCGTAGTGGTCGCACTGGTGGACGGACGGCCCTGCGTACTCACCTTTGGCGAACCGCCGCGGCTCCCCTCTGGCCCACTGCTGCCAAGCCACCGATCGCTGCAACAGGCCACCCGCGCCTGGGTGGAGGAACAAACCGGCCGACACCTGGGCTACCTGGAGCAGCTCTACACCTTCGCCGATGTCGACCGCACCGCCACCGGCCGAGAAATCTCGGTCTCCTATCTTGGCCTGACCACCGCCGGGGAGCCGGGTATCGGCGGCTGGACCGACTGGTATGACCTGTTCGGCTGGGAGGACCGCCGAGGCGGCACCGAAGCCGTCGACCAGTTGGCCCCCGCACTGCACCAGTGGGCCGATTCGAGCCAACCACGCAGCGCCGAGCGGCAGCAGCGGGTGGCCATCACCTTCGGCCTGGACGGACGCCCGTGGCGTCCGGAGTTGGTGCTGCAGCGCTACGAGCTGCTCTTTGAAGCTGGCCTGGTGCCCGAATCACCGCCTGATCGAGGGCAATCGGGCGCGGCTGGCGCTCCCGGGGCTCGGATGCTCGGCGACCACCGCCGGGTGCTGGCCACTGGTCTGGCGCGGCTGCGAGCCAAGATCGGCTACCGCCCGGTGGTCTTCGAACTGATGCCGCCAGAGTTCACCCTGCGACAACTCCAAGCCTGCGTGGAGGCCCTGGCCGGGCAGCAGGTGCACACCCAAAACTTCCGGCGAGTGATCGAGCAGCAGGAGTTGGTTGAGGAGACCGGCGGCCAGCTCAGCGAGACCGGCGGCCGTCCCGCCCGGCTCTATCGCTTCCGCCGCCAGGTGCTCGCCGAGCGCAGCGTCGCTGGCACCAAGCTGCCCACCACCCGCGCCCGCTAGGGGGGCCGATGAACTGGCCAGACGAGCCACTCAGCCGGGCTGATGCCGCCAACGTCCAGCTGGATTCGGCTGATCAGGTGAATGTGGTGCTGATCGCTGGCGAATTGCGCCCCGGCGGGTTCGTCCGCGCCGACGGCAGTGCCGATCTGGCCGCGTTGCGCCGCTCGCTCGCCGAACGGCTGAACTCAGTTGGGGGCGAACTGCGCCGGTTCAGCCAACGAATCGGCGGCGAAGCCCGCAATCCGCAGTGGCGCCATTGCCCTCCAGATCTGACCTGGCATGTCCGCGAGGTCGAGGCGCAGCCAGGACGAGCTGGGCTGGCCGGTCTTTGCGCAGAGCTGATGACGACCCCGCTGCCGTTGGATCGTCCCTTGTGGGAGCTGTTGGTGGTGCCCGGAGTCAGCCAGCAGGCGCCGGGAGTCATTCTGCGGTTGCATCACTGTGTGGCCGACGGCGCCGGTGGCGTCCGCCTGGTCGAGCGGCTATTGGGCGTGCGTTCACCACAGCCGCGGCCGTCAGCCCGTCCGCCGGCTACGCCGAATCGGAGACGGACCGGCTTAAGTCTGGTGCGCATGGCCGCGCTCCTGGGCGCGCGTATCGGGCCAACGCCCCTGCTCGGCAAGATCAGCCAGCAGCGGGGCGTGGCCTTCGCCGAGATCGAACTGGACGCCATCGCCGCGGGTGCCCGCGCCCGTGGCGGCACGGTGAACGACGCCCTGTTGGCCGCCGTCGCTTTGGGGGTGACCGCTGCGCTCGTTGCGGCCGGTGCGCGGGTTCCAGCCGAGCTCCGGGTGAGCGTGCCGGTGGCCCTGCCCGATCGTGGCGATTCCGGAAACGCCACCGGGGTGATGATCGCCGACCTGCCCACCGGGATCACCGATCTGGACGAGTTGGTATCCCGAATCGCCGCCCAGACCAGCCAGGCCAAGCACGCTGCCCGCGCCCAGGGCACTTACGAGCTGACCCGCAGCCGCTGGGGCACCTGGCTGTTCGCCCGACTGGCTCGCCATCAACGATTTGCCGCCCTGTTCGTCACCAATGTGCGCGGGCCAGCTGAGGCGCTTTCGATCGGCGGTGCCGAGCTTGCGCTGCTGTGGCCGGTCACCCCTATTCAGGGCAATATCCGCCTGGGAGTGTCCGCCATGTCCTATGCCGGACGGCTGGGTTGTGCGGTGCACACCGACGCCTCAGCCATCTCAGCAGCGGCATTGAGCAGCGCCCTGCAGATCGGCCTTGACGCCATCGCCGCCCGCCCCACCTAAGGCGTCCCCTCCTCCCGGGGACGGTTCCTCCGCGCAGCTCACGGGGACGGTTCCTCCGCGCAGCTCACGGGGACGGACCCCGTCCAGGTGCGTCCCCATGAGCTGCTCACGGGAACCGTCCCCGTGAGCAGTGGGCGGGCCCTTCGACAAGCTCAGGGATCTGGACGGGGGCTTCGCGATGACTAGGTATTTAGTCCACCCAGTGGGCAGCGGACTTGACCTACCCCTTTTGCTCATATGTAGCATAAGGGCGAACTAGGGAGGTTCGAGATGACCATGACCGTCAACGCGGCCGATCTCTACCAGCGTGTCAGCCACGTGGTGCCCGCCATCGAGTGGGCCACCATGGTTGAAGACGTCGAGGCGATCATGCGCCTCAAGGTAGAGCGCAACGCGGTGATCCTGGCGCACAATTACATGACCCCAGAGATCTTCCACGCGGTAGCCGACATCACTGGCGACTCCCTGGCACTGGCCCGGGAAGCCATTGACGTGGAGGCTGAGGTGATCGTGCTGGCCGGAGTGCATTTCATGGCCGAGACCGCCAAGCTGCTGAACCCCGACAAGACCGTGCTGATCCCCGATCTGGCTTCCGGCTGCTCGCTGGCTGAGTCGATCACCGCCGCGGACGTCCGCGCCTTGCGCGCTGCCAACCCCGGCGTGCCGGTGGTCACTTATGTGAACACCTCGGCTGCGGTGAAGGCCGAATCCGACATCTGCTGCACCTCGGGCAATGCCGTCGAAATCATCGAAAGCCTGGGCGTGCCGAAGGTGATCATGATCCCCGACCGGTTCCTGGCTGCCAATATCGCCCGCAAGACCGGCGTCGAGGTGATTACCCACCCGGGCGCCTGCGAGGTGCACGAACGTTTCACCCCGGCCGATATCGCCGACATCCGCGAGAAGTGGGCTGGCGTCACCGTCCTGGCTCACCCCGAATGCCCGCCAAATGTGGTGGACGCTGCCGACTACGCCGGTTCCACGGCGCAAATGGTGAGCTACGTGGCCAACCAACACCCCAAACGGGTGGCGCTGATCACCGAATGCTCAATGAGCGACAACGTGGCCCAGCAGTTCCCCAGCACCGAATTCGTCCGGCCCTGCAACCTGTGCCCGCACATGAAGCGCAACACCCTGGCCAGCATTCGCCACGCCCTGGAAACGATGACCAACGAGGTCACCGTGCCCGCCGACGTCGCAGATCGCGCCCGCACCTCGGTGGAGCGGATGCTGGCCGTGAAGGTGGGTAAATGACTCCCCGCGCCGCCTCGGGCACGCCCCGCAGGGTCATTCAGGCTGGTGGCCCAGTCATCATCGGCGCTGGCCTGGCCGGGCTCAGTGCAGCCGTTGAACTGGCTCCCCTGCCGTGCGTGGTGCTCAGCGCTGGCCAGATCAGCACTGGCACCTCGACTGGCTGGGCCCAAGGTGGGGTCTCGGCCGCGGTGGGACCAGACGACAACGCCGGGTTGCACACTGCCGACACCATCGCCGCTGGCGCCGGTCTATGCGATGCGGACGTGGTCGCGGCCATCACCAGCGCAGCACCGCAAGCCATCGAGTGGCTCACCGCCCAGGGCGCCCAATTCGATCGGACGGCCGACGGCAGCTTGAAGTTGGGCCTGGAAGGCGCACACAGCCGCCGCCGAATCGTCCACGCGATGGGTGATTCCACTGGCGCGGAACTGCTGCGGACGATGGTGGTGGCGGCTCGGCGCACCCCATCAATCTCACTGTGGGAATACAGCCTCGCCACCGAGATTCTCACCACCAAGGCTGGCGTCAGCGGGGTGCTGGTGCGCACCGCTGGCGGCGAGATCGAGCTGCGCACCGACACTGTGCTGCTGGCCACCGGGGGCATCGGCGGGCTGTTCAGCCACACCACGAACCCGCTTACCTCGCGCGGCCAGGGCCTGGCATTGGCCCACCGTGCCGGGGCCACCTTGCGTGATATCGAGATGGTGCAGTTTCACCCGACCGCCCTGGACGTCGGCATCGACCCGATGCCGTTGGTCAGCGAGGCGGTGCGCGGTGAGGGCGCGATCCTGGTCGATGAGCTCGGCGAGCGGGTAATCGACAACCCGCTCTCGGCTCGCGACGTGGTCGCGCGCGCCGAATGGGCCGCGTTGCAGGCTGGCCATCAGGTGTTCCTGGACGCTCGGGAACACCCAGGTGTCCGCTTCGATGAGCTGTTTGCTTCGATTGCCGCCACCGCCCGCGAAGCCGGGTTTGACCCGGTCACCCAGCCACTGCCGGTACGTCCGGCCGCCCACTACCACATGGGTGGAGTGCAGGTTGATCTCGCCGGACGCACTGACGTCCCCGGCTTGTACGCCGCTGGCGAGGTGGCCTCCACTGGGCTGCACGGAGCCAACCGGCTGGCCTCCAACTCGCTGCTGGAAGCGGTGGTCTGTGGCCGCTGGACCGCCCAACACTGGCACCAGCTCGGCCTGGATCAAGGCAGTGCAGCTGCGGCCCCGTCCGGACTGCGTCCGGTGACCCCGGGAGCCCCCGACGCCGCCGTGGCCAAAGTGCGCGGGATCGTCTCCGAGGCTGCTGGCGTGCTGCGCGATCGCAACGGACTGGTTGCGGCACTGGCCGAGTTGAAGCCACTGCGTAGCCACGATGCCGGGTTGGTCGGTTATCTGCTGGTGGAGGCGGCCCTGCGCCGCACCGAATCCCGCGGTGGCCACACCCGTACCGACTTTCCCAAGCTGGCTGATCCGGCCAGACACCTACTAATCCCGGGCGCCGGCCGGCCTCGGGCAGCCACTGAGGCGATCGGAGCCGTTGCATGAGGTCGTTGCCTCGAATCGTCATCGAACCGCTGGTGCGCGCCGCATTGCTCGAAGACCTGGGTCGCGCTGGTGACATCACCACCGATTCGGTGATCGGGCCGACGCAGCAGGCCAGGGTGGCGTTGGTTTCGCGCGAACCCGGCGTGATCGCCGGGGGCGAATGCGCCCGGCTCGCCTGGGAGCTGATCGACCCGGCCATTCAGGTCAGCGACCTGCTTCCCGACGGCACCCGAGTAGCACCCGGGACGGTGATCGGATACGCCTCCGGCCCGGCTCGCGGCCTGCTCAGTGGTGAGCGAGTGGCCCTGAACTTCCTCGGCCACCTCTCCGGGGTAGCCACCGGGACGGCAACCATCGCTGGCGCGATCGTCCACACCAAGGCGCGCGTCGCTGACACCCGCAAGACCCTCCCCGGGCTACGGGCGCTACAGAAACATGCGGTGGTGGCCGGCGGCGGCACCAATCACCGCTTCGGGCTCGACGATGCGGTGTTGATCAAGGACAACCACGTGGCTGCGGCCGGCGGCATCACCGCTGCTTACCGGGCCGCCAAAGCCCACGTCGGGCACCTGGTGAAGATCGAGGTAGAGGTGGACAACCTCCACCAGCTCGCCGAACTGCTCCAAACCGGCGCGGACGCCGTCCTGCTCGACAACATGGGCCCGGAGCTGTTGCGCCAGGCGGTGGAGATGGTGGCCGGACGAATGGTCACTGAGGCCTCGGGCCGAATCACGCCGGAGACCGCGGTGCCGATCGCCGAGGCCGGGGTGGACCTGATTTCGGTGGGCTGGTTGACCCATTCGGCCCGGGTGCTCGATATCGGCCTGGACTACGCCAGCTGAGCTTGATGACACCAGCTGGCTGAGCCCCCCTTCGACCCTTCGACAAGCTCAGGGAACTAGCCCAAGTTGGCTAAGCCCGTCGAAGCCCAAGGACCCTTCGACAAGCTCAGGGAACTAACACCAGTTGACTGAGCCCGTCGAAGCCCAGGTAGCTGGGGTCGGTTCATAACGTGGGTAAAGGCCGCCGGGCGCGCCCTTGATCTCGATCACTTCGACCACGGGACGGTTTCGCGGCCGTAACGCAGGGCAAGTAACCTGCCCCCCATGAGCGCTGACATCGTTTCAACCACGCCTGGGGTGCCCGCGGACGAGAGTCCGCTGACCGCCCGGCATCAGACCGGCCCGATGTTTGCTGCCACCCATCCACTGGCGCTGGCGCCGGTAGCGGCACCGCCCCATTCGGTGGACGGCTTCGTCCGGGAGTTCCTGCGCGAACTCAACACCGGCCAGGGCGTGGCTCTGGCGCGCTCGACGGTGAACGACCAATACCTGGCTCTGGCCCGCACGGTGCGGCACTACCTGATGGCCCGCTGGCTGGAGACGGCGAAGCATCAGCGCGCCAGCAAGGCCAAGACGGTCGGCTACCTGTCGGCCGAATACCTGCTGGGCCGCCAGTTGGGCAACGCGCTGCTGGCCACCGACTTGAACGACATCGTCGACAACGCGATGACTTCCTGCGGCCTGGATCTGCCGACCCTGCGCGCCCAGGAAGTCGAGCCGGGCCTTGGCAACGGCGGTCTGGGTCGGCTAGCTGCCTGCTTCATCGATTCGCTGGCCACCATGAGCGTCCCGTGCATCGGCTACGGCATCCGTTACGAATACGGCATTTTCAAGCAGACCTTCGTCGACGGCCGCCAGGTGGAGCAGCCCGACACCTGGCTGGCGCTGGGCAGTCCGTGGGAGTTCCCACACCCGGAGGCGGCCGTCCAGGTCGATTTCGGTGGCTACACCGAGACCTACGACGACGCCGGGGTGACGCGCAGCCGCTGGGTGCCCAGCTGGAATGTGCTCGGCGTGCCCTATAACTACATGGTGCCCGGCTACCAGAACGGCCGGGTGAACACGCTGCGGCTGTGGAGCGCGCAGGCCACCAAGGCCTTCGACCTGGCCATCTTCAACTCCGGCGACTACTCCGAGGCCGTTCGCGCTCAGACTTTCGCCGAGAACATCACCAAGGTGCTCTACCCAGAGGATTCGACCCCTCAGGGCAAGGAGCTGCGGCTGCAACAGCAGTACTTCTTTGTGGCCTGCTCGATTCGCGATTTCATCGAGCAGATCCTCGAAGACGGTTTCGACCTGCACAATCTGCCCGAGCGGATCATTTTCCAGCTCAACGACACCCACCCGGTGATCGCGGTGCCCGAACTCATGCGCATCCTGGTGGACGAGAAGAAATTCGAGTGGGCTGAGGCCTGGCAGATCACCAATCAGTGCTTCGCCTACACCTGCCACACGTTGTTGCCCGAGGCTCTGGAGGTCTGGCCGGATGAGCTGCTGGGCCGCCTCCTCCCCCGGCATCTGGAGATCATCTACCGAATCAACGACGAGTTCCTGGCCGAGGTACGCCAGCACTATGGCAACGACGAGCTGCGAGTGCGCGCCATGTCGATCGTCGCCGACTTCCCCGAGCGGCACGTCCGGATGGCCCACCTGGCCACCGTCGCGGCAACGAAGGTCAACGGGGTGGCCGAACTGCATTCGCAGTTGCTGCGCGACAAGTTGCTGCCCGCATTCAGCGAGTACTGGCCCGACAAGTTCACCAACGTCACCAACGGCGTCACGCCGCGCCGCTTCGTCCGGTTGGCCAATCCGTCGCTGTCGGCGCTAATCACCGACACCCTCGGCCCAGGCTGGGTCACCGATCTGGATCGGCTCTCCGAACTGGAGCAGTATGCCGAGGACGAGGACTTCCGCAAGGCATTCCGTGAGGTCAAGCTGGCCAACAAGACCCGGCTCTATGACCTGCTGCGGGCCCGTGACGACATCAACTTGGAGAACCACCACCTGCTGGACGTGATGGTCAAGCGGTTGCACGAGTACAAGCGCCAGACCCTCAAAGTGCTGCACATTGTCAGCCTGTACGAGCAGATCATCTCTGGTGCGGTCGACCCGGAAACGGTCACGCCCCGCACGGTGATTTTCGGCGCCAAGGCCGCCCCGGGCTACCGGATCGCCAAGGAGATCATCTACCTGATCAACTCAGTCGCCGAAGTGGTGAACGCCGATCCGGTGGTTGCCGGTCGGATCAACTTGGCCTTCCCGGCCAACTACAACGTGACCTTGGCTGAGAAACTGATTCCCGCCGCTGAGCTGAGTGAGCAGATCTCGCTGGCCGGTATGGAGGCCTCGGGTACGGGCAACATGAAGTTCGCCCTCAACGGCGCCCTGACTATTGGCACCGACGATGGCGCGAACGTGGAGATCCGCAAGCTGGTTGGTGACGCCCACTTCTTCGGCTTCGGCATGACTGAGCCCGAAGTGACCGAACTGCAGACCGCCGGCTACCGCGCGACCGAATACTACGAGTCGGTTCCGCTGCTGAAGCGGGCCATCGATCTGATCGCCTCTGGGGCGTTCTCCGGCGGCAATCGCGGCACCTTCGAGCCCATCGTTTCCAGCCTGCTCTACGAGGACCGCTTCATGGCCTTGGCCGACTTCCAGTCCTACCTGGACGCCCAGTCCAAGGTGGAAGCCGCCTACGCCGATGTCGAAGGCTGGACGAAGTCATCCATCCTCAATGTGGCCCGTAGCGGCTTCTTCTCCTCTGACCGCTCGATGCGCGACTACCTGAGCCGCATCTGGCGGGCTGGCGCGGTCTAAGTGCTTAAGGCACTGCTGTTCGACGTGGACGGCACGCTGGCCGACACCGAGCGAGAAGGCCATCGACTGGCCTACAACGAGGCCTTCGTTGCCCACGGACTGGATTGGCAGTGGAGCGCGGAGTTTTACGGTCAGCTGTTGGCGGTGACCGGTGGCAAGGAGCGGTTGCGCCATTACCTCGAGCAGTTCCAGCCCGGCGTGGCCTGGGACCCGGCAACCGGTGGCCTGATCGGGGCGGTCTATCAGACCAAGACTGAGCTCTACCAGCGTCGGCTGTTGGCTGGGGAGATCCCGCTGCGGCCGGGGGTCGCTCGGCTGTTGCGGGAAGCGCGAACCGCCGGCCTGCTTCTTGGGGTGGTCACCACCACCAGTCCAGGCAATGTCACCACCCTCCTGGAACAGACGCTGGGCGCTGAGGCCCTCGATTGGTTCTCGGTGATCGCGGCCGGCGACATCGTGCCAGCGAAGAAGCCCGCCCCAGATATCTATCTTTGGGCGCTGACGCAGTTGCAGCTCCCCGCATCGGCCTGCCTAGCCATCGAAGACTCCGCGGTTGGCTTGCAGGCAGCCACCGGCGCTGGGCTCGCCACGCTGATCACGGTGAACGACTACACCCGCGGCGAGGATTTTGGTGGCGCGCTGGCCGTGCTCAGCGACCTCGGCGAACCTGACGCACCCTATCGGCGGCTCGATCAATGCGGCTCAGGGGTGGTTGATGTGGCCCAGCTCCACGCGTGGCTGAGTCAATAGGTCAATCGGCCAGGGGCTGATTGCGGCGCTCAGGCAGCAGCAGGGCTGCGCCAGCGGCGAGCAGGAAGGCGACCCCGAAGACGGTGAATACCATCGGCAATCCCCCGCCACTCAGCAGCAGGGGCACGCTCAGCGGTGCGATGATCGAGGCGATCCGGCCGAAGGCGGCCGCCGCCCCCGTCCCCGTGCCACGGATGCCGGTGGGATAGATCTCCGGACCGATCGCATACAGCGCACCCCAGGCGCCCAGGTTGAAGAAGCTCAGCGCGCAGCCCGCCGCCAGCACTTCAGCCTCACTGCCAGCGAAGCCGAACAGGGCTGCTGAAATCGCCGAGCCGAGCAGGAAGGTGGCCAGTGTTGGTCGGCGTCCCCACTTCTCCACCAGATAGGCCGCGGCGGCGTATCCGGGAAGTTGGGCGATCGTGATGATCAGGGCGTAGGTGAGCGTGACCGTCAGCGAGAAGCGGTCCTTCAGCAGGCTGGGCAGCCAAATGAACGCGCCGTAGTAGGACAAGTTGATGAAGAACCAAACCGCCCACAACGCAATCGTCCGCCGACGCAGTTCAGCCGACCAGATCGACACTTCACCACTGGACTTGCTCGGCGCCACATTTGGGCTGGGCACTGGCGCCACTTGGGCAGCCTGCTCGAACCCGACCACCACCTCCTCGGCCTCAGCAAAGCGACCCTTGTGCTCCAGGAAGCGCACCGACTCGGGCAGCCCCCAGCGCACCACAGCGGCATAGACGGTGGGCACCACGCCGATGGCCAGCGCCCAGCGCCACCCTTCGGTCACATTGGGAATCAGCAGGTAGCCGATCAGCGCTGCGATCAGCCAGCCAACGGCCCAGAAGGCCTCCAAGGCCACCACCACCCGGCCCCGAATGCGCTTGGGCGCGAACTCACTCACCAGGGTGGACGCGACCGGCAGCTCGGCACCTAAACCCAGCCCGACGATGAAGCGCAAAACGATCAGCATCGCCACGCTGATCGATAGCGCGGCTGCTCCGGTGGCCAGACCGTAGATCAGCAAGGTGATCGCGAACACTTGGCGCCGACCGATCCGGTCGGCGAGCAGGCCACCGAGGGTGGCCCCTAGAGCCATGCCCACAAAGCCGATCGAGCCAATCCAGCTCAGCGTGGTGGGGTCGAGGTGCCACTGCACCTTGAGGGCCAACATCACATATGAGATGAGGCCGACGTCCATGGCGTCCAGTGCCCAGCCGACACCGGAGCCGGTCAGCAACTTGGCGTGTTTGGCGGTGAACGGCAGCCGGTCAAGGCGCTGCGATCGGGTCAGCTCGGCAACGTCGCCTTCAACTGGGGTAGCCATGAGATTCCCTTCGTCGGCCTGCGCAGCTTATTGCTTCGCGGGCAAACACTGCGCGGGGGATTCCACACCAACTCGGTGCGAAATCCCCCGCGTCGTGGGAGGGAGTGCCTCAGACCAGCGCCGCGTCCAGGGAGACGGTGGTGCCAGTCAGTGCTGCCGACACCGGGCAGCCGGTCTTGGCAGCCTCAGCGAAGGCGGCGAACTCCTCCGCACTCACCCCAGGCACGGCGGCCCGAACAGTGAGCAGGATCCCGGTGATCCCCTTTCCGGGTACAAAAGTGACTTCAGCTTTGGTGTCGACCGCGGTGGGCGGGGTGCCGTTGCCGGCCAGCGCGTGCGAAAGCGCCATCGAGTAGCAGGCCGAATGGGCGCCCGCGATCAGTTCTTCAGGGGTGGTGGTGATGCCGCCCTCGCCGGCCCGGGACTTCCAGTCAACCTCGACGCTGCCAAGAGCAGAGCTAAGGAACTCGATCTCGCCCTTGCCCTCCATCAGGGAGCCTTCCCAATGGGCTTGTGCTGAGCTAACGGTCATATCGGCCTGCCTTTCGTTTGCCATGTCTTTGGTCAATCCATCCACGCCAACCCCGAGGCCGCAACCCCGCATTCCAGCAATACCCATGATTAGGTAGCCTCAAGCAGATGAGCACCGCCAGATCAGCCGCCGTCACCCCGGCGCAGCGCCCCCGGCTGCAGCGGACGCGGCTACGCGTTGTGCTGATTGGCGCCCCCGTCCTTGCGGCCCTGGTTAGTTTGGCCGCCCTAGTGGCCGGGTGGGCCCAAACTGGCACTGGGCTAGCGAGGTTTGATGAGCCGCTGCTGGCCTGGATGGTCTCGGTACGCACCCCGGCAGCTGAAGTCGCCGTGACTGCCTTCACCGACCTGGGTCAGACGCTGCCGATGTTCGCCATCGGGCTGCCGCTGACCATTGCTTTGTATTGGCGCTACCGCCGGTTGAGTATCTGGGTGCTGATGGTGGTCGCACCGCTGGTTTCAACCAGCCTCGCTTCGCTACTCAAGTTGTACTTCGCCCATCCGCGTCCGCCGCTCAGCTACGCCGTGGCGCCCTACGAGACCGACTTCTCGCTGCCGTCCGGGCACACCACCGGCTCCACGGTGGTAGCTGGAATGCTGGCCTATCTGACCGTCTGGCTGGCTCGCAGTGCCTGGGCCCGGGTGACGGCGGTGATCGCGGCCAGCACCTGGGCGATCGCGATGGGCATCAGCCGCCTCTACCTGGGGCATCACTGGCTGACGGACGTGGCTTTCGGCTGGCTGCTGGGCTTGAGTTGGCTGACGTTCCTGGTGCTCGCTCACCAGCTGCTACTGCCAGCCCGGACGCCCACGTCCGCTCCCGAACCGGCTGCGGCCACCCCCAGCTGAGCCCGATTTCCGTTTGCCCGGTGCGCTAGGTAAAGTATGGCCTCGTCCTCACCGACGGTTGGGGCTATGGCGCAGTTGGTAGCGCGCTTCCATGGCATGGAAGAGGTCACGAGTTCGAATCTCGTTAGCTCCACAACTCGATAAGCCGCTCAGACTGGTTCGCCAGCTGGGCGGCTTCGTGGTTCATGGCTGTTGGTTTGGGCTGCTGGCTCGCCGGGCTGCTGGTTCTCCGGCTTCAGTCACCCCCCAGAAATTGAGGCGGCCCGCCCAAGTGGTGGAACACGAGGACGGGCCTTGGTCCGCGTCACTTCTAGATAGGAAGCTCAACGGACCCAGCGACGAAGCTTACAGGCCTTTTGCCGCCGGGCTGCTACCACCGCAGCCGAAGTTGGGAGAAGATGCAGCCCATGAGCGGGTCCCGCAGCTGGCCAGCCGTCCTCACTTTGCTGGGGATCGCCACGATCATCCCCGAGCTGACCACCGGCAACACTCCCCTGCCGCTCCTGATTCAGCCGGGCATCCTGGTCTATCTGCTGTTGGCCTACGGATTGCCGGTGTGGGCGCTGCGCGAGCTGAGTGTGCGGCTGGGCATCGGGCCACTGGGCCTGGCCATCTCAGGGCTGGCTTACGGCATTTTGAATGAGGGCCTGCTGGCCAAGACCATCTTTCGTGAAGCGCTGCCGATCTCGAGTTACGACGGCTACGCCACGGCTCTTGGGGTGAGTTGGGCGTGGGCAGCGTTTATCACCAGCTGGCATGCGGTGGCCTCGGTGCTGCTACCGATCGCGCTCACCCACGCCCTCTTCCCCCGCCTCGCAGCAAGTCCCTGGGCTCGCGGGTGGGTGCCGGTGATCGGCGTGGTGCCAATCGCGGTGATCGGGGTCACCGGGTTCTTCAGCTCTACCGGCCAGCACCAAGGCAGCCCGCTGGAGCTGATCGCCCTGTTCGCCACCATGACCACCCTGGTGGTCTCCGCCACTCGCGTCAGGTCGACCTGGCGGGAAGGGCGCCGGGCCAGCAGCCTGTTGGCGGGTTTGGCGGGATTCCCCGCCGTGGCCACCCTGGCCATCATCGCTGCCGCCAAGGTCGATCCATTGTGGTGGACGCTGGCCTGGCTCGCCTGGCTCGGCCTCGGCTGGTTGACCACCAGGCGCGGGGCATCCTCGGGCTGGCTCGCGGGCGGGTTCTATGTCCAAACCGCGGCCTTGCCGCTGGCAATGCTCCTTTTCTGATCCCACTAGACCCTACTCAAGAGAAGTCGGAGCCCTACTGGTGCGGGCCATCAGTGGCCGAAGGCAACGATCATTCGCCGCGCCAAGCCGAGTTCACCAACTTCAGTCCCGATGAGCGCTCAGCTTTCTACACTTACCTCGTGCGAAACTGGCCTCAAGCAGTGAACCGGGTATTGCTGCCGGTGGCCATTTTGGTGTTCTACTTCATCGTGCCAGCTGGCGAGCACGACGCACCATTGGGCGAACTGCTCGGCGTTATCGTCGGCGCGGCCTCGATTCTGCTCGTAGCTAGGGTCATCTTCACTGAACTCAGCCGCGACGAGAAACGTCTGAAGCCGATCCACCTACTGATCGCCTTCGAACTGGTGCTGGTCACGTTCTCGCTTGGCTACTACCTGCTGTCACAATCCGACCCGGCCCAGTTCATCGGCCTCACTACCCGCCTGGACGCGCTCTACTTCTCAATGACCACCATGGCCACCGTCGGGTACGGCGATGTGCATGCCGCCGGCCAGGCCGCACGGCTGTTGGTCACGATCCAACTGGCCTTCAATCTGGTGTTCATTGCCGCCTTGTTTGGCCTGCTCCAAGACCAGGTGCGTCGGCGGGCCAATCGCCAATTGCCCGTCGATCCCCCCGGCCAAGACTGAGCACAGCGCCGCCGACCGGAAGCACGAGCACGCTGCCCGTCGAGGTGTCGTTGAACCAGTCACACTGGCTATCCTTGGCCCAGCCAAAGACCACACCGCAGCAGGGCAGTCGTGTACCCCGCACGCGAAGTGGCTGGCTCGTCGAAGGCGACGAACATTCACCGTGCCAAGCCGAGGGAGACCCCGTGACCAGCAGCGAGCAGTACCCAGGCAGCAACCAGCCGCTGGATCCGACCCCGGACGCACCGCTAACCCCGCCGGCCAATGAGCCGACAGCTCCGGACCTTCAGCCCACTGCACCAATTCCGACGGTCACCAATGAGCTCACCGTGACGATGCCGCCGGTCGCCGAACCCACCGTGGTAATGCCGCCGGCCACCAATGAACCCACCGCGCCGCTGGCCCGCGGTGTCGGCCAAGCCACCCCGTCCGGTCCGCCGCCGGGCTACCCGGCACCAGGCGCTGGCATGCCGGGCTTCCCCGCCCCCGGCCAACCTGGCGCCTATCCGGCCCCAGGCGCACCGTCGTCCGCCGCTGGCCAGAGCTACCCGCCGCCCGGTCAGAGCTACCCAGCCCCCGGCCAGGCCTACCCGCCACCGCCGATGGGCGGGCCGATCCCCTACCCGGCCCCCGGACAGCCCTACGCAGGCCCGCCACCAGCTGGCGCGGCCTACCAGTTCCCAGGCAGCGGCCAGCCAGTAGCGCCACCGAAGAAGGGCAGCAAGGTTCCGCTGTTCATTGGTGGTGGCGTGCTCCTGCTGATCATCGCCGTGATCGTCGGCTCCTTCATGTTGCCCAATGGCGGCGCGTTCGCCCCTCCTGGCCACGCAGGCACGGCCAAGGCAGCCGTTGAGGGCTATCTGAAGGCCCTTGCCGCCGGGGACGCCTCAGCCGCCATCGATTTCGGCGCGACCGCACCCTCTGAAACCAGTCTGCTGACTGATGAGATTCTGCAGGCTTCGAATCTGCGGGCTCCGATCACCGGCATCGTCGTCGAGGACGCCACCGGCTCGGAAACCGCCACGGTCAGCGCGTCCTACCAACTCGGCACCGAATCGGTCTCTGCCACCTACCTCACCGAAAAGATCGGCACCGAATGGCGCCTGGTCAACACCGCCCGCGATCTGCACCTGTTCAGCATGGACGGCATGACGCTCACCCTCAATGGCATCGAGATCACCAGCAACTCCTCCATGACGCTCTTCCCGGGCAGTTACGTGCTGGCTAGCGCCAACGACCGGCTCCAGATCAAGGGCGGGGAGTTCGTGGTCGAATCGCCCACCGACTACAACAACCCGAGCTTCAGCGTCGACCTCAGCGACAAGGGCATTACTGACGCCCGGACGGCCGCCCAGAGCCTGCTCAACTCCTGCCTCAAGCAAAACAAGCTGGCCCCAACCGGCTGCGGGTTCGGATTCACGGACAGTGACTTCAAGGCGAAGACAGTGAAATGGAAGATCGCCTCCGGCGCTGATGCGATCAAGAAAGCCACCTTCCGGGTGGGGGCGGGTGATCCCTACCTTTCCACCGCCAGCGTGTACATCACCCTCGACGCATCCGGCACCACCACCGCAGGTCGTCGCTTCTACACAATCAGGCGCCCGTTTATCTCTTCCATCCGGGCTGACCTCAGCGGACCCACCGTCGCGGTGAAGTTCAACCCCTGACGAGGGGCCACGTTTCACCGGTCAAAAGCCGTCACGATCCTTCGTCGGCCGAGCCACGCCAAAACCCCCTGCCGAAGTGTGGCCCGCCCGGTCTAGATGACCAACGCGACCGCGCCAACCAGCAACAGGACACCAAATACCATCGCTCCGTACCTCTGAGTGAAGGAAACCCAAGAAGCCGTCGAGTCGGGCTCGCCGGCCTTATGGCGTGCGAGCAACAAGACCACCGCCCCAAGCCCAGCGGCTAGCGCAAGGACCACCGGTGGCCACCAAGCCGCACCGCGCGCGACCCTCAGCGACACTGTCAACCCGATCAGCACTAGCGACACCGCGCCTAGGCCAACCACCAGAAGCTTCGCGAATCGGACACTCATCTAAGCCCCCCACCTACCAAGCACCGTCAGCCCCTCAGTCGCACGCCGCATTGAAATCGATGAATTCCTCTTCGAGGTAGACCATCAGACCAGCGCAGGAGGAGCCCGCTATCGCTCCGCCAGCCAGCATAAACGGGCCGGTTTCAACCATGGCCACGCCAACCATCTCGCCAAACCCGACACAAGTCATCTCAGTGCCAACCCACCAAGCCCAGAAGGCGATCCAACCCTTCACGCACTTCACGTCCGCGGGAGCGACCGTCGACGAACGCTTGATGTTCTCCCAGATATGGACGATCGGCCGAGATGGCGTTCCACTCACCTCGAAGCCCTTCCCTTTGGTCACCCTTAGGAGGTGGGACACCTGCTTCTTAGTGCTGATTGCTGCAAAGAACTGGCGATACAATTTGCCGTGCTTGGTGCGAGATTTCTTGATGATGGCCGTCAGCGCCGCCGCCTTCTTCAGCTTGGCGTAGCGCCAGTTGAATGACTTCTTGTTCTTTTTCTTCGCCGCGGCAATGACCTGTTTCATTGTCTTCCGCGAAAGAGTCGAACTTGCCGACGCGACAACGGGTTGCGCTGCGGCAACAGCAAGTCGCAGCGACGCTGGCGCGGGTGGGATCGCAGTCGCTTGAACCGCGGACGCCGGGACGGACGGCGCGAGCAGGCCAACTGATATTGCCAGGGTGGCTGCCGCGCCGACCACGGTTCTCCACGATTGCATCATTTTTTCTCCTTGGGTGGGTATCCGGAAACCGTAGCAACGCATTCGGCGCCGAGAAGCCGGTGCTCCACACCTCCTAACTCGCCGGGGCGGATTGAGCCCGCATTGAAACGCTTCAAATGGCCGCTGACGGGCGGCGGAGAAAAAGCGGGAGACTGCACAGCAATCGACCAAGATCTGAGATCAACCGCGGATGACGCCCCGTTAGAAGCGTGGTCTCTGTGCTGCGTGCGGCTGGCCGCCTCTCGCCGGACTGTCGACCGCAAGCACAGCCACCGCGGGCCACACCAGCCGATGCTTGCGCGCTGACAAGGAGCTACGTTTCACCGGCCAAAAAGCCTTCACGATTTCCTCAGGAAACGTTAGGGTTTGGGGAATCAGGGCTCTCCTCCCCCAAGGCGGCGAACGTGGAAACCAGCAGCAAGTTCGAAGCGACCCAGATCGAGTTGTCCCCAGACCGAAGGCAGTTCTTCGGTCTGGCCGCAGCTGGCGGCTTAGCCCTCAGCGGGCTGGCCACCCCCGGCCAAGCAGTCGCGGCCAGCAGTTTCCCGGCCGCCCCAGTGCTGCCGGCACGCATCTCTAACTTGTCGGGCAAGCTCGACCTGAACTCGTCCCTGGCCTGGCATCTGGCCCGACGGGTGTGCCCCGCTCCAACCTCATCGATCGCGGCGAAGATCGAAAAGACCGGCTACACCAAGTGGATCGATCAGCAGCTCCACCCAGGTCATATCGACGATCAAACCGCCAACAAGATGATCGCCAAGCATCTGAGTTGGGTCACCAAATCCACCAAGACGGTGCACAAGGCCAGCCACGGTGAGTCCTGGCGGGCCGGTAAGGCGCTGAGTATCTCGCGGACGATTCGCCAGATCTACACCAAGCGCTACCTGTTCGAGTCGATGGTCGACACCATGGGCGACCATCTCTACATCTCCGCCGACGGCAAGGCCTCCTCATTCGTCGCCTGGTTTGACTGGTCGGTGCTGCGGCGCAATGCCACGGGCAAGTACTCCACGATGCTTTACAAGGCCATCACCCACCCCGCGATGCTGATCTACCTGGACAACCAGATGAACTCCGCCGACAACCCCAACGAAAACCTCGGCCGCGAACTCCTTGAGCTGCACACCGTCGGCGTCGGCAACTACACCGAGGCCGATGTGCGCCAATCGGCACTGCTCCTCACCGGCCACGGGCTGAACTGGAAGACCTACAAATACAAGTTCTACAAGTGGAGTCACCACGTCGGCCCGATTAAGGTGATGGGCTTCACCCACCCGAACGCCACCCGCGAAGCCGGTCCGGATGCGCTGCGCAAATACCTGAGCTACCTGGCGCATCACCCGGCCACCGCTCGGCGCCTCTGCCGCCGACTGGCCGTCCGCTACGTCAGCGACACTCCGAGTGACGCCCTGGTGAACCGGCTCGCCCAGGTCTACCTGACCCACGACACCTCGCTGGCCGCAGTCATGCGAGCACTCCTTCTCAGCGATGAGTTCAAGAACTCCATCGGCGAGAAGTGGCGTCGCCCCCAGGAGACGATGGCCACCATGATCAAGGTGGCCAAACCCAAAGCGATTAAGCCTAAGGGCAAACAGTCAGGCGAGCTTTGGTCAATCACCGGGACGGTGCAGTGGCTGCTCGACACCCAGGGCCACCAGCCGCGAATGTGGCCGGTCGTCGACGGCTACCCCGACCAGGCCAAGGATTGGATGGCCACCCAGGACATGTTGGCCCACCTCGACTCCGCCCACGCCCGGGTCTTTTGGAAGGACTCCGAAATCCCGGTGAAGTCCTGGGCCTCAGCCCTTTCCGTCACACCTGGACTGACCGCCGAGCGCGCCGCTGGCAGGATCACCACCAACCTGACCGGCTATCGCTGGCCAGCCGCTGATCTGGCCGTGGTGACCGCCAGGTTGCGCGGCGGCTCAGCCAGCAATGTGCTCACGAAAAACCAGATCAAGTCCCGCCTGCCAGCGGCCGTCCATCTGGTCTTTTCCTCGCCCTACTTCCTGCTTCGTTGAGTTAAGGATCGACATGCCCCAATCAATGGACGAAACCCTGAGCCACGGCGAGGCCCTGCTCCATGAGGACTTGATCACCCCCCTGCACGATCACGATGAGTCGCGAAACCGAATTCTGGCCAAGGTGGACGGCGAAACGCGGGTCCTCTCGCCGGCCCAGGCCAACCAGTACGCCATCGCTCAACGACCCAATCTCGGCATCGACGAGGTGGAACCCGACCCCGATGGCCCCAAGGCCGGACGTCGCGGCCTGTTCAAGGGCACGCTGATCGGGCTGGGCGGCCTGTTGGCCGCCTCAGCACTACCGCGGTATTCCTTCGCCGCCACCGGTGGCGATCTGCTGATTTGCGTGTTCCTGCGCGGCGGCTTCGACGGCCTGTCGGCCGTCGGTCCGGTGGGCGATTCCAGCTACACCAAGGCCCGCGGCGAGCTGGCCATCACCACCAAGAACAAGGGCAAACCGCTGGGTACGAAGTACCTGCTGAACCCGAACCTCGGCGCCCTGGCCCCGCTGTGGGGTGCCCACGAAATGGCCGTTGTTCTGGGCGCCGGACATCCCGACGTCTCCCGCTCCCACTTCGAAGATCAGGCGATGTGCGAGCGGGCGGCTGCGGCCAACGTCCGCTCCGGCTGGTTGGGCCGCCATATCGCCACGTCCTCGGCAACTTCAGGCACCTTCCGCGCGATTACGATCGGCTCGCGGGTGGTGCTATCGCTGACCACCACTGCCCACCAGTCATTGGCCATGTCTACCGTGGAGGATTTCGATCTATGGGCGCCGTGGAATGGTCGCGAAACCCTGATCAGCGACCTGACCAAGCTGTACGGCAATGCTGGCGGGGTGATGGAAACCCAAGTGAAGGGCACCCTCAACGCGGTCAATAGCCTCAAGAAGCTGCGGGAGACCACCTACAAGCCGACCAACGGCGCCAAATACCCCAACACCACCTTCGGCCGCGGCATGAAGGACATCGCTCGCCTGACCAAGGCCGGTATCGGGCTGGAGGTGGCCTGCATCGACTACGGCGGTTGGGACTTGCATCAGAACTCCGGCGCGCTTTACCAATCCAGCGGCGCCTTCGCCTCGATGGCCAAGGATCTGGCTGGCAGCATCGCCGCGCTGCGCACCGACCTGGGCACCACCCGCTGGAAGAGCGTGACTTTGGTGACCATGAGCGAGTTTGGTCGTCGGGTTTCGGTGAACGGCGACGGCGGCACCGACCACGGCCACGGCAACGTCCAGTTCATCATGGGCGGCTCGATCAAGGGCGGGATCTACGGGTCGATGCCCACCCTCAGCAAGGGCAACCTGACCGATGGGGACGTGCCGATCACCACCGACTACCGCCAAGCGCTCTCCGAAGTGGTCAGCAAACGCCTCAACAACGCACACGTCAGCGAGGTCTTCCCCGGCTTCACTCCCGGCGCAGCCCTGGGCGTGGCCTGAGGCTGGGCCTGCACTGGCACTCCAGTCTTGCCGCCGATGGCCCCGCCCCAGTTGGACAATGTTGGCCACTCCCGGCCTAAGGTGATGGAGTCCTGCCCGCAACGGAAGGCCTTACCGGTGTTCGAAGCCCTGCGTACCCCAGCAGTAGCCCTTACCACTTTGGCCTTGGCGCTGACTTTGGCCACGCCAAGCTCAGCGAAGACCCTCACCTCCTCCGGTGATCCGGTGACCAATACCGCCGGTCAGACTTTCAAAGTGCTGGCACATCGCGGCGGAGCAAGCCAATGGCCGGAGAACTCGTTGGAGGCTTACACCGGCGCGGCTGAGGCAGGCTATGACGGCATCGAAACCGACATCCTGTTCACTGCCGACGACAAGGCGGTAATGAGCCACTACGACAAGCTGCCCTCCCGCTGCACTCAGGCTGGCACCCGCATTCACACCATGACCTTGGCGCAGGTGCAGCTGGTGCGCTGCGAAGACCACAGCGGGAACAAGACCGTCCCGATTCCCACCTTCGCCGACCTCGCCGGCGTGCTGAAGGCCCACCCTGAGGTGTGGTTGACCCTCGACATCAAGGCCTACTCCGGGCAATCCGCCGCTGGCAAGCGGGCCTACGCCACCTGGGCCACCAAACTGGTACTGCAAAACGGTCTGCTCAACCGCACCCGCCTACTCAGCTTCAACTTCGACAAGGCGCTGCCAGCGATCCGCAAGGTGGCGCCGAAGGCCTACGTCCTGGCCTATGACCACAATGGCTTCGACTACGACCGGGTACGGCTGGCCGATAAGTTGGGCGCGACCGCCTACGGCACCGAGGCGAAGTACACCTCGGTGAATCTGGCCCAGTTCGTTCGCGCCTCCGGCCTGGAAATGGTGCCGTGGAGCGTGTCGACCAGCCAGGGCCAGGCGATGGCCATCTACTACGGCCCCAAGACGTTCTGGTTCATGACCGACAGCCCGGCGGCGATGGCCACCCGACTCACCTCGGGGGCGGCGAAGCTCGATTGGGCAGCTGGGGACAAGGTGACCGTCCTGGCGAAGCCGGTGACCGTGAGTAAGGGCACCTACAAGGCCAAACGCAACCACTACCCCAAGGTGTTGGGCAATGCGGTGCCCAGTTCGAAACTGGCCGCGCTGCAGACAGTGAACCTGGCCGTGACCGTCACCAAGGGTCCGTCGAAGAACTACCTCTACACCGCAGCGCGCTCCTCGGCCTCAGCCAGCACCAAGAAGCGCGCGCTACCTAAGGGCACCGCCACCATCTACCTCTCGGTTCCGGTCGGGGATGCCGGCAAACTGCGCATCCGCACCTCGAAGAAGACCAAACTGACGGTGAAAGTGATCGGCTACACCAATCAGATCTTCACCGAGGCGGCCCCGGTGGACCCCACTGGTAGCTAGACCGGCCGGGGATCACCGGCTAGCCGGAGTTGACCGGACGCCTCAATCGCCGCGGTTGTAGGCGAACATCCGCCAATTCGCTGGCCCTGGACGAAGCACCACCCAATGACAGTTACCGAGGCCGTGGAAAGACCAGGCAGCGGAGTAGTCCAGCCCCATCAGCAGCAGCGAGGCCACCCTGGTGGTCAGCCCATGCCCGACGATCAACAGCACTTCGTCATCCCCGGCGGCGGTGGCCCGCTCGACCAGGGCGTCGGCAACTCGGCGGCCGGCGGCGGTGGCCGTCTCCCCGGTGGCCGAATGCAGCCCATCCTTGCCAGCGACCAGTTGGCCCCAAAGCTCCGGATCGGCCGCACCGATTTCGGTCGGAGTGAGGCCAGCCCAGCTGCCCACGTTGATCTCCTGCAACCGGGAGTCATACTCCACCGGCAGCTTTAAGTGCTCAGCGATGATGCGGGCAGTATCGGCGGCACGCTGCAGATCAGAACTGGCCATCCGAGTGATGCCCAGACTGCCGAGGCGCTCGGCAACCGCCTGTGCCTGGGCGATGCCCACCGAATTCAGTGGCACATCAGCCTGACCCTGAAACCGGCCGGCGTCGTTGTAATCGGTCAGGCCGTGCCGGAGCAGGATGACCTGACGAGCGGTCATTCGCCGATGCCGCTAGGTTCCAGCTCGCCCAACTCGATCGGCGGGCAGTCTTTCCACAGCCGCTCCAGCGAATAGAGCGTGCGCTCCTCACTGTGCTGGACGTGCACCACGACATCGACGTAGTCCAGCAGCACCCACCGCTTCTCGCGGTCACCTTCACGTCTGGCGGGTCGGCGTCCGACTTTCAGCAGGGCTTCCTCGACACCGTCCACCACGGCACCGACCTGACGCTCGTTGGTCGCGGTCAGAACCAGGAAGATGTCGGTGATGGCCAATCGCTCCGACACGTCGAAGGCGACCGGATCGAGCGCCTTCTTCGCCACCGCAGCCTTCGCAGCAAGAATGGCAAGTTCGACTGCCTCGGGTACGGCACTCACAGATCGGCTCCTGTTCGGTAAAGACCACGCTTGGCGATGTACTGCACGATGCCGTCCGGCACCAGATACCAAATCGGCAGCCCTTGGGCCACCCGGTCACGGCAGGCTGTCGAGCTTATCGACAACGCTGGCACTTCCAACAATGTGACCTTGTCCTCAGGCAGATGGGTGATGTCGTCGGCGTCCAGATCGACACCCGGGCGCGACACCCCGACGAAGTGGGCCAGATCGAACAACTCATCGACACCCTTCCAGGTGAGAATGCGGCTGAGCGCGTCGGCACCGGTGATGAAGTAGAGCTCGATCTCGGGTCCGCGGAGCGCGCGAACGTCCTTCAACGTGTCCACGGTGTAGGTCAGACCGGGTCGCTCGATATCCACCCGGCTCACCGAGAAGTGCGGATTGGACGCGGTGGCGATCGTGGTCATCAGGTAGCGGTCTTCTGGTTGAGAGACCTTCTTGCCCACCTTTTGCCACGGCTGGCCGGTGGGCACAAACACCACTTCATCGAGGTTGAACCGGGCCTGGACTTCGCTGGCCGCCACTAAGTGGCCATGATGGATCGGGTCGAAAGTGCCGCCCATCACGCCCAGTCGGAGCCGCCGAGTGCCCTGATCTGACCAGACGATCGGAGTTTCGCTCATCTAGGGACGGACCTTCCCGAACATGGCGGACTCCTGCGCCCAGCCTGTGCCGGATCTTATCGGACCTACCTTGAGCCCGCCCAAGTTCCCTGAGCTTGTCGAAGGGCGGGGCTTCGACAAGCTCAGCCAACTGAAGTCAATCCCCGCGCAACCCCACCCAGTTCCCTGAGCCCGCCCAAGTCCCCTGAGCCCGCCCCAGTTCCCTGAGCCTGTCGAAGGGCGGGGCTTCGACAAGCTCAGCCAACTGAAGTCAATCCCCGTGCAACCCCACCCAGTTCCCTGAGCCTGCCCCAGTCCCCTGAGCCTGTCGAAGGGTAAACCTCAGCGAATCTGACCGGCGCCGTCGATGACGTATTTCGTCGAGGTCATCTCTGGCAGCGCCATCGGGCCGCGGGCGTGCAGCTTCTGGGTCGAGATGCCAATCTCGGCGCCGAAGCCGAACTCGCCGCCATCGACGAAGCGCGAGGACGCATTGACCAGTACTGCAGCAGCGTCCACCTCGGCCACGAAACGCTCAGCCGCACGGCGGTCGTCGGTGATGATCGTTTCGGAATGCCCGGTGGTGTAGCGACGAATGTGGGCCAGGGCTGAATCAATGGAGTCGACGATGTCGCAGGCCAGATCCAGGGAGAGGTACTCCCCCTCGAATTCAGCTTCATCGGCCGGTACCACGATGTCGGAATAGGCCACCACCGCAGGCGTCCCGTGCACAGTCACCTCGGCGGCAGCCAACGCCGCCAGCGCCTTAGGCATGAACACCGGCGCGATCTCGGCATGCACCAGCAACGTCTCCAGCGAATTGCACACACTGGGCCGCTGCACCTTGGCGTTCAACATGATCTGAATCGCCATCTCCTGATCGGCCGACGCATCGACGTACAAGTGACAGTTGCCGGTGCCGGTCTCGATCACCGGCACCTTTGAGCCCTCGACCACCGCATTGATGAGCCCGGCGCCACCGCGCGGGATCAACACGTCCACCAACCCACGCGCGGCCATCATCTCGGCGGTCACCTCGCGGCCACCCTCAACCAGCTGGACGGCCTCGCGGGGCAACGCCACCGCGGCCAATCCGTCCTGCAGGGCCGCAGTAACCGCCAGGTTGGAGTTGATCGCCGAACTCGAACCACGCAGCAAAGCAGCGTTGCCCGACTTCAAACAGATACCGCCGGCATCGGCGGTCACATTGGGGCGAGCCTCATAGATGATGCCGACCACCCCCAGCGGCACCCGCACCTGGCGCACCCGCACGCCGTTGGCATTGGTCCAACCGCGCACCACATCGCCAACCGGATCGGGCAGCCCGGCTAGGGAACGCAACCCATCGACCATGCCAGCGATGCGGGCCGGGGTGAGGGTGAGTCGGTCAACCAGCGAATCCGAGGTGCCGGACGCCCGGGCTGCGGCCACGTCGCGGGCGTTGGCCTCCAGAACCACTGAGGCGGCAGCGGCCAAGGCGTCGGCCATCGCGTGCAGCGCGGCGTCCTTGGTGGCCCGGTTGAGTGTGGCCAGGGTGCGGCTGGCGTCCTTGGCCAGGAGTGCTTGGTCGGCGAAAGTCATGCCGCCCAGGATACCGACCGGCCCCGGCCCCGGCTCGGGGGTGACCACCACCGGGCCAGCCTGAGCTCAGGCGACCGGCGTCAACTCGGGTTCGGGGAAGAAGGCCCGCAGCCCCATCCGGCGCAGGCCCCACCAGAGCACATTGAATGCGGTGATGAACACCGCCACGCTGGCGGCAATGATTGTGCCCGGCTCTGGCACCAGGAAGGCCCAACTAACCCACAACAGTTGGTTGACCACCGCTAACGTCAGAAACAGCGGTGACACACCTTCGACTGAAGGGGACCGGACCAACTCCACGCTTTGAGCCACGTTCACCGCGGTGCCGGGGATGAGCACGACGGCACCGAAGGCGATCGAGCCGAAGGCCAGATCGGCCCCAATTACCACCACCGCAGCCACCACCGCCGGGGCAAGCACCCGCAGCAGGCTCAGGCCGCGGCTGCGACACATCAACACCAGGATCGGCACTGTGGTCGCCAATCCAAAGGCATTGGTGACGATCATGTTGAGCTGGCCGATCAGCACCCCATGCAGACCCCAGCTCAGGTTCAGCACCAACAGCGCCTGCCACGCCAACAGCGACACCCCTTCGGTGTGCCGGGTGCGAATCAAATGCACCAACTGCGGCAGGCCCAACACGATGCCGACCGCCGCGGCCACCCAGCCCAGCGCGTCGACCAGACTCATAGCTTCTTCTTCGTCCTCTTGACGATCAGGTCGTCGCGATGGACGACTTCGCGGTCGAAATGCTCGCCAAGGCTCTCGGCCAGCTCTTTGGTGCTGCGGCCGATCATCGCCGGGAGTTTGTCGGCATCGAAGTTGACCAGCCCTCTGGCCACCACCTGGCCGGTCTGGCTGACCAGCTTCACCGGGTCGCCGGCCTCGAACTGGCCCCGCACTTCGACGATTCCGGCTGGCAACAGCGAGGCCTTACGCTCGGTGACCGCCTTCACCGCTCCGGGGTCGAGCACCAGCTCGCCCTGGGTGACCGAGGCATAGGCCAGCCACATCAGTTTACGAGACCGCCGCTTGCCGGTAGGTAGAAACAGGGTGCCGACCGGCTCACCGGCCAACGCCGCAGTGGCGTCCTGCGCCGAGGCGAGCACCACCGGGATGCCCGAGGCGGTGGCGATTCGGGCGGCCTGCAACTTGGTGGTCATGCCGCCAGTGCCGATCGCGGCTCCCTGGCCGTCGGTGTCGACGTCCAACTCGTCGATGTCGGCCACCACCGAGATCCGCTCGGCCCCTGGCGTTGAGGGGTGCGCGGTGTAGAGCGAGTCGACATCAGAGAGCAGCACCAACGCGTCGGCCCCCACCAGGTGGGCCACCAGGGCAGCCAGCCGGTCGTTGTCGCCGAAGCGGATCTCGTGGGTGGCCACCGTGTCGTTCTCGTTCACGATCGGCACCACCCCGAGTTCCAGCAGCTTGGTGAAGGTGCGCAGCGCGTTGCGGTAGTGGTCCTGCCGGGCCACGTCCTCCACGGTCAGCAAGACCTGGCCAACGGTCAAACCGTGGCGACCAAAGAAGGTGCCGTAGTGGCCGACCAACAGACTCTGCCCGACCGCAGCGGCGGCCTGCTTACTAGCCAGATCGGCCGGACGACGCTTCAGCTTCAGCGGCTCCATACCGGAGGCCATCGCGCCGGAGGAGACCAGCACCACGTCCTGGCCGCGCTCGCGGACCGCAGCCAGCGATTCCACCAGCCGCTCCAGTAAGGACGGATCCAGGGCGCCACTGGCGTCGGTGAGTGAAGATGAGCCGACCTTGACCAGCAATCGGCGCGCACCAGTGATCTGTTCGCGCAGTCCCTCAGTCATCGAGGTCGTCCCCAGTCAAGCCGGTCGTGGCCAGGCGGGTGTGCTTCTCAGCTTCGGCCTCGGCGGCCTTGTGGGCGTGGTATTCGGCATCCAATGCGCGGCGACGCTTGGCGGCCGGACGCTCCCCTGCCAGCCGCTGGTCCTCACCGCGGCGGGCCAGGATCTCAGCCCCGGTTTCGATTTGGGGAGCGAAGTCAAACACCACCGGGTTATCACCGGCACCAATGGCGACCGCATCGCCAGCCAGCGCGCCGAAGGCCAACAACTCATCCTCCACACCCAAGCGGGCGAACCGATCAGCCAGGTAGCCGACCGCCTCGGGGTTGCTGAAGTCGGTCTGCTTCACCCAGCGTTCGGGCTTGTCCCCACGGACCCGCCAGACAAAGCCGCCTTCACCGTCGGATTCCCTTGCGACGGTGAACTCCGGACCGCCACCGGCCACCGGGGTGGGCCTGATCACGATTCGCTTGGGCGCAGGGGCCGGTGCTGCGGCCCGGCGGGCGGCCACCAGTTCGGCCATGGAGAACTTCAACGCGTTCAAGCCCTCACCGGACTTGGTGGAGATCCGGAACACCGGCAGGTTACGGGCTTCGAGGTCGGCCATCACCAACTCAGCCAGTTCGGCAGCATCGGGAACGTCCACCTTGTTCAACGCCACCATTCGCGGACGGTCTTCCAGCCCACCATGAGCCACCAACTCGGCCTCGATCACGTCCAGGTCGGTTAGCGGATCGCGCCCAGGGTCGTAGGTGGCACAGTCGATGACGTGGACGATGGCCTGACAGCGTTCGATGTGCCGCAGGAAGTCGTGGCCAAGACCGCGGCCCTCACTAGCGCCTTCGATCAGCCCGGGCACGTCCGCGACGGTGAAGGTGACCTCTCCGGCCACCACCACACCAAGGTTGGGCACCAGCGTGGTGAACGGGTAGTCGGCGATCTTGGGCCGGGCCCGCGAAATTGCCGCGATCAGCGACGACTTACCAGCGCTAGGGAAGCCGACCAGGCCGATATCGGCCAACACCTTCAGCTCGAGCTTGATCTTGCGGCTTTCGCCCTCTTCGCCGAGCAGGGCGAAGCCCGGGGCTTTGCGGGCCGCCGAGGCCAGCGCGGAGTTACCCAGCCCGCCACGCCCGCCAGCGACGATGACCGCCTCAGCCTGGGCACCGACCAGGTCGGCGAGCAGTTCGCCGGTTTCGGCGTCGGAGACGATTGTGCCCACTGGCACGGGCAGGATGACGTCTTCGCCATTGGCGCCGTTGGCGTAGTCGCCCTTGCCGGGCTGGCCGTTGGCCGCGCGGCGCACCGACTGGCGGTGGTATTCCACCAAGGTGGTCAAACCGTCATCGACGCGCAGGATCACCGAGCCGCCGTTGCCACCGTTGCCGCCATCTGGCCCACCAAGGGGTTTGAACTTCTCCCGGTGCACCGAGGCACAGCCATGGCCCCCGTTGCCAGCAGCAACGGTCAGCACCGTCTCGTCAACGAAAGAGGGAATGGCCACCAGAAACTGCCTTGCCGTAGGGATGTCGACGAACACGTCGCCATCGAAGTTTAGTGCTGGAAAATGCAAGAAGGACGGCCCGCAGGCCGTCCTTCTTGGATGTCTTGACTACTCGGCGTCCGCGAGGGCGATGTTGATGACCCGACGACCTCGACGGGTACCGAACTCGACCTTGCCTGCGCGTAGCGCGAACAACGTGTCATCGCCACCGCGGCCGACACCGTCGCCCGGATGGAAATGAGTGCCGCGCTGGCGGACCAGAATCTCGCCGGCGTTCACCTGCTGGCCGCCGAAGCGCTTGACGCCGAGGCGCTGCGAGTTCGAGTCGCGACCGTTACGGGAGGCCGATGCGCCCTTTTTATGTGCCATTTCTGAACCCTCAGCCCTTGATCCCGGTGACCTTGACCTGGGTGTACCGCTGGCGGTGACCCTGGCGCTTCATGTAGCCGGTCTTGTTCTTGAACTTGATGATCTTGATCTTGGGACCCTTGGTCTCGCCAAGCACCTCGGCGGTGACGTTGACCTTGCCGAGCTCGTCAGCATCGGTAGTGATCTTGTCGCCATCGACCAGCATCAGCGCAGTCAGAGCGAGGCTGTCACCAGCCTTGCCTTCGATCTTGTTGATCTCGAGGACGTCGCCAACCGCCACCTTGTACTGGCGGCCACCACTGCGCACGATCGCGTACACGCCTGACTCACTTCCTAAGCTCCGTATGACCAGCGCCCACCCCGTGAAGGTTGGGACTCGCTGTAGGTAATGCTCGCGCGCAACAAAAAAGGCGCGGCAAACACCGATGGATAAGACTACGGCTCGGGGCTGGCAAGGGTCAAACCGGCCTCAGCCGTACCGTCCCTGCTGGTGAGGTGGGCAAGTCCGCCGATCCCCACCGCGAAGACTATCCTCTGCCCCACCGCTGGATCTTTGGGAGACGAAGTGACCTGGACATTTTGGCTGACCACCCTGATCGTCGTCGCAACTCCGGGCACCGGCGCGGTCTACACCATCTCGGCCGGGCTGGCCAGGGGAACCCGCGCCGGGCTGATCGCAGCTTTCGGCTGCACCTTGGGTGTGGTGCCCCACATGGTGGCCGCTATCACCGGCCTGGCCGCGATTCTGAACTCCAGCGCGGTGGCCTTCGCCGCACTGAAGTGGGCTGGGGTCGCCTACCTGCTCTATCTGGCTTGGACGACCTTCCGCGACCACAGCGATCTCACCCAGGACAGCGCCGGGCCCACGCCCGAGTCGTTCTGGACAGTGATTCGCACGGCCATCCTGATCAACCTGCTGAACCCGAAACTGACGATCTTCTTCTTCGCCTTCCTGCCCCAGTTCGTGCCCGCCACCGGAGGTGAAGCGACGTTGTCGATGATCTGGTTGAGCCTGGCGTTCATGGCGGTGACGTTCGTGGTGTTCGCCGGCTACGGCCTATTCGCGGCCACCATGCGCGAACAGGTCTTGCAGCGGCCGCCGGTGGTGACCTGGCTGCGGCGGACCTTCGCGGCCACCTACGTCCTATTGGCTGGACGCCTCGCCCTGCAAGAGCACTGAGGCGCTGCGGCCCCAGGACGTCCGCAGCGATGTCCGATTTCCGCTAGCAACGCCGACCCCGGCCTGTCAGGCTGGGATTCATGGACTTCGAACAGCGCTACCGTGCCGTCTGTGCCAGAGACGCCCGCTTCGATGGCGCTTTCATCCTGGCCGTGCGCACCACCGGCATCTACTGCCGTCCGTCCTGCCCGGCCCGAACCCCGAAGCCAGCAAACGTGGAGTTCTTCGCCACCGCTGCCGCGGCCCACGAGCACGGCTTTCGTGCCTGCAAGCGCTGCCTACCCGACGCCGTCCCCGGCTCGCCCGATTGGAACCTGCGCAGCGATGCCGCCGCCCGGGCGATGCGGCTGATCGCCGATGGCGTCGTTGAGCGCGAAGGCGTCACCGGCCTGGCCGGCCGCCTGGGCTACACCACTCGCCATCTGAACCGGTTGCTGGGTGCCGAGCTCGGCGCTGGCCCGTTGGCGCTGGCCCGGGCGCATCGGGCCCAGACTGCCCGGGAGCTACTGGTCGCCACTGCCCTACCGATAGCCCAGGTGGCCTATGCCGCCGGGTTCGGGAGCCTGCGCCAGTTCAACGACACCATCACCGCGGTCTATGCCCTCACGCCCTCCGAACTGCGGAGCCGGCGCCGTGAAGTCGCCGACCTCGACTCCCCGGCCCCGTCGGGCTGGACGACGCTGTCCTTGCGGCTGCCGGTGCGCGAGCCGTTCGATGCCGCCGGGCTGTTTACCTGGCTGGCCCTGCGAGCCCTGCCAGGGGTGGAGGACGCTGACGCTGAGCACTACCAGCGCACGCTGCTGCTGCCCGGCGGACCGGCCTGGTTCGCCGTCGAGCCAGCCGAGGGTGGGTTGCGCCTGCGGGCCGGGCTGAGCCGGACCGCCGATCTGAACGCGCTGATTTTCCGGGTGCGCCGCCTCTTCGATGCCGATGCCGACCCGATCGGCATCGACCAGGCGCTGGCGGCGGAGCCCGCCCTGGCCGAGGCGGTCGCCCGCACCCCAGGGATCCGGCTTCCGGGTGCGGTGGACGCCGCCGAGTTGCTCGTCCGCACCGTGATCGGGCAGCAGATCTCGGTGGCCGCAGCCCGCACCCACCTCACCCGGCTGGCCGAGCGAGCTGGGCAGCCGCTGGCCGAGGCCCCGGCTGGGCTGAACCGGCTGTTCCCCACTCCGGCAGCCATCGCCGAGCACGGCCGCGAGGTGCTCACTGGGCCGCGCACCCGGATTGAGAATCTGTTGCGGCTGGCCGAACGGCTGGCCGCTGGCGAACTCAGCCTCAGCTTCGCCGACGAGTGGGCCGACCAGCGCCGCCGCCTGCTCGCCGAGCCCGGCATCGGCAGCTGGAGCGCCGACTACCTGGCCATGCGGGTGCTCGGCCACCCCGACGTGTTGCCGGTCGGCGATGTGGCATTGCGCACCGGCGCCCGTCAGCTCGGCCTACCCCACGACCCAGCGGCGCTGGCACAGTGGGGGCGCACCCTCTCGCCTTGGCGCTCCTACGCCAGCTTGCATCTGTGGCGGGCCGCTAGTCTGCCCAAATCAAAGGAGAACCGATGAAACTCACCACTTTCGCTACCCCGGACGGGCCACTCACTGTGCTGGCCGAGGACGGTGTCGTTCTGGCCTCCGGCTGGACATCAGCGGCCGAGGAAGTGATGGATCGAGTTCGGGCCGACGACCGTCCGGCCGAAGTCACGACGGTGGCACCCTCCGACCCGGATTTTGCCGGTATCGCTGAGGCACTCCAGCGCTACTACGGCGGCGAGCCAGGCGCTATCGCTGCGGTGCCGGTGCGCCAGTTCGGCACCGACCTGCAGCTGGCCGGTTGGGCCGCGCTGCGCGACATCCCAGCGGGCGCGCCGCTGACCTATGCCGAGTTCGCCGCTGCATTGGGCCGTCCGACCGCAGTCCGAGCCGCTGCCAGGATCTGCGCTCGCAACGCGGCTGCGCTGTTCGTGCCCTGCCATCGCGTGGTTCGCAGTGACGGCAGCCTCGGCGGCTTCGCCTGGGGCCTGGACGTGAAGCGCTCACTAGTGGCCCACGAGGCTCGCCAAATGGACCCTTCGACAGGCTCAGGGAACTGATGGGGTACTCAGGGAACTGAACACCAGTTGGCTGAGCCGCACCCCAGTTGGCTGAGCCCGCCTGTCCTGAGCTTGTCGAAGGGTCGAAGCCCCTAGCTGAGCGCGGAAATGAAGCCGGTCACCGACCAGATCAGTAGCCGCTCCCGCTCAGCTATCGCGTCGGCACCGGCGGTGGCGGTGGGTGCCATTGAGTGCCCGGCTCCGGGCAGGGCTACCAGGCGAACCTCAGCACGCTCGGTCGCAGCCAGCGCCGTCGTGACCTCGGCGGCGGTACCGAAGGTGTCTTTCTCACCTTGGACAATCAGCGTGGGCGCAGCTGCAGCGACCAACTCTTCCAAGCGGGATTTGGCCGGTTGACCGGGCGGATGCAACGGGAAAGAGAGCAGCACCAGGCCTGCCTGGGGGGCAGCGAAGCCGCGGCAGGCGGTGCGGGCACCGGCGCTGTGGCCACCAGTAATCAGCGGCAGCTCGGGCCAGCGCCGCGATGCTGCGGCCAACGCCACCGTCCAGGCTCGATCCAAGCCGGGCTTTGAGCTGTAGATCTTGCGTCCGGCCACCTTGTAGGGCTGCCGGAAGCGGGCCACCGTAACGCCGAGGGCCGGCAGGCGCTCCGCCAGCAGCAACAGATCCCAGCCGTCGATATCGCCACCGGCACCGTGGCCGAGCAGCAGCACCGCCGCGGGCTCCTCAGCCTCATCGACCACCATCTCGGCCGGGCCATCGGGGGTTTCGAGGGTGGCGATGCTCATGGCCCCAGTCTGGCATCGCCACCGAGTCAGGGGGTCGTGGCATGCTGAGCGGGTACGCACAAGCCAGGAGCCGCCATGGACTTCTACAACATCTACCACCACGGGTTCGCCCGGGTGGCCGCCTGCACCGGGCCGATCAAGCTGGTTCAGCCGCAACTGAACGCCGAGGCTGCTCTGATTCAGGCGCAAGAGGCCGCCGAAGCTGGCGCCTGCCTGGCGCTCTTCCCTGAGCTGAACCTCACCGGGTACTCCATCGAAGACCTGCTGCTTCAGGACACCGTGCTGGCCGCCGTCGAGGACGCGCTGGCCTGGCTGGTGCCCCAAACCGTCGATCTGGGCTGCGTGCTGATCGTCGGTGCCCCATTGGCCAGCCTGAACCGGGTCTACAACTGCGCGGTGGTGATCTACCGCGGCCGGGTGCTCGGGGTGGTGCCAAAGTCGTACCTGCCCACCTACCGGGAGTTCTACGAAGCCCGCCAGATCGGCCGCGGCGACGATGTGACCGGCGAAATCCGGGTCGCCGGGCAGGACGTGCCCTTCGGCTCCGACCTGCTGTTCGCTGCCGAGGATGTGCCGGGCCTAGTGCTGAACGTTGAGATCTGCGAAGACATGTGGGTGCCGATCCCACCCTCGGCCGAGGCCGCGCTGGCCGGAGCGACGGTAATCGCGAACCTGTCCGGCAGCCCGATCACGGTGGCCAAAGCCGAGGAACGCAAGCTGCTGTGTGCCTCCGGCTCTTCGCGGCTGCTGTGCGGCTACCTCTATGCCGCTGCCGGGGAGGGCGAATCGTCCACCGACCTTAGTTGGGACGGCCAGACGCTGATCTACGAGAATGGCACCCTGCTGGCCGAATCGGAGCGCTTCCCCGAGGGCCCGCGCACTTCGATGGCTGATCTGGATCTCGGCACCCTGACCCAGGAGCGGCTGCGGCAAGGCACCTTCGACGACAACCGGCGCAC
The DNA here is from genome assembly GCA_013791955.1 of Propionicimonas sp. Taxonomy (GTDB): domain Bacteria; phylum Actinomycetota; class Actinomycetes; order Propionibacteriales; family Propionibacteriaceae; genus Propionicimonas. The sequence goes on along the minus strand of VMSW01000007.1, from coordinate 480,774 downwards.
CCACGCTGAGCGCACCGGCGAATACCGCACCGTCAGCTTCGTCCTAGCCCCGCCGCCGGGCGATCTGGGGTTACTTCGGGAGGTGGCGCGCTTCCCTTTCGTGCCAGCTGATCCCGCCCGCCTGGCTCAGGACTGTTTCGAGGCCTACAGCATTCAGGTCGCTGGCCTGGAGCAACGGCTGCGCGAGATCGGCCAGCCCAAGATCGTCATCGGGGTCTCTGGTGGCCTGGATTCCACCCATGCGCTGATCGTGGCCGCCCGCGCGATGGATCGGTTGGGACGTCCGCGCACCGACATCCTGGCCTACACGATGCCTGGCTTCGCCACCAGCGAGCACACCCGAAACAACGCCACCGCCCTGGCCACTGCCCTTGGCGTCAGCTTCGCAGAACTCGACATCACCGAGACCGCCAAGCTGATGCTGGACAACCTTGATCACCCGTTCAGCGAAGGCGAATCCGTCTACGACGTGACCTTCGAGAACGTCCAGGCCGGGCTGCGCACCGATTACCTGTTCCGGCTGGCCAACCACCGCGGTGGCATCGTGTTGGGCACCGGTGACCTTTCGGAATTGGCGTTGGGCTGGTGCACCTACGGGGTGGGGGATCAGATGAGCCACTACAACGTCAACGGCGGCGTGCCCAAGACGTTGATGCAACACCTGATTCGCTGGGTTATCTCCTCGGCGTTGTTCGATCGGGCAGTAGGCGAGACGCTGCAATCGATCCTGGACACCGAGATCACCCCGGAGTTGGTGCCGGTAGGCGTTGGCGAGACGCCCCAATCAACCCAAGCCCAAATCGGTCCCTACGCGCTGCAGGATTTCAACCTGTTCCACGTGTTGCGCCGGGGCATGAAGCCGTCCAAGATCGCTTTCCTGGCCTGGCACGCCTGGCGCGACGCGGCGACCGGCAACTGGCCCGAAGGCTTCCCTGCCGATGAGCGGACGGCCTACGACCTGGCGGAGATCAAAAAGTGGCTAGGGGTTTTCGTCAGCCGCTTCTTCGGCTTCGCCCAGTTCAAGCGCTCCGCACTGCCGAATGGCCCCAAGGTGGTTCGGGGTGGCTCGCTGAGTCCGCGCGGTGATTGGCGAGCACCATCTGACACCACGGCTCGGTTGTGGCTAGCCGATCTGACCAACGTTCCTGATTGACCAGAGTTCCCGACTGACCAGAGTTCCCGACTGACCCGACGTCCCCACCCACCAGGACAGGACCAGCTAATGCGAACAGTTACCAGTCGTCATCGCCGCGAGGTTGACTCCTCGGTCGCTGCTATGGACCACCGGTTCTCCCGGTTAGGCACCGAGGCCGATGACCTTTGGCCGAGCGAGCTGTGGTTCCCGATGCGCCTGGACGCCTCACCGGATGCGGGCGGCAGCGGCGGCCACGGTCCGGTGCGCTATCACTGCAGCGCCAGAGAGCCCGAGAGCGTGACCTTCACTTTCGACTCAGTTTTCGGGTCGACGCGTTGGGTCGGCTGGCACCGTTTTCACGTCCAGGCCACCACCGAGGGCGCCTTGGTCGAGCACCTGATCGAGCTGAAGCTACCCACCTGGCAATACCTGCAGTGGAAGGTGTTGGTCGAACCACTTCACGACGCGCTGATCGAGAACCTGTTCGAGAAAGCCGCCCGGCTCTCCCCCACCCCGAACTGGTCGGGGTGGGTTCGACTGCTGCGGCGACTAAGACCAGCTATTCGCGGCGCTCAGTCCTGATCGAGTACCGGTTCGGTCACAACCTGCTCGGCAGCGGCGGGTGCGGCGTCGACCGGCTGAAACTCAGCAACCGGTAGGACGACGGGGCTCGCCTCGATCGGCAGCGTCTCGGCTACGGGATGCTCGGTGTTGGGCTGCTCGGTGTTGGGCTGCTCAGTGCTGACCATCGGCTCTTCAGCCTTGGGCTCAGCTTTACGGCTGCGCGAGGCCCGCCTCGGCGTCGAGCTGGTGCTCTTGGCCACCACGGCTGCACCCTTGGCCGCCGAACCGCTGCGGCGCTTGGCGTCCCGGTCGCCACCATCAGCCGGAGCCTGGGAGGCCACCGGCGCGTCGTGGACGTGGTAGCCGCGGCCCTTGCAGGTCTCACAGGCCACCGTGAATGCCTCGGCCAAACCGGTGCCGATCTTCTTTCGAGTCATCTGCACCAGACCCAAGGAGGTGACTTCAGCCACCTGATGGCGGGTGCGATCGCGTCCCAGGCACTCAACCAGCCTGCGCAGCAGCAATTCCCGGTTGGCCGGCAGCACCATGTCGATGAAGTCGATCACGATGATGCCGCCGATGTCGCGCAATCGCAGCTGGCGAACGATCTCCTCAGCCGCCTCCAAGTTGTTGGAGGTGACGGTGGCTTCCAAGTTGCCGGTGGTGCCAGTGAACTTGCCGGTGTTGACGTCGACGACAGTCATGGCTTCGGTGCGGTCGATGATCAGCGAGCCACCTGAGGGCAGGAAGACCTTGCGCTCCAGCGCCTTGGCCACCTGCTCGTGGACGCGGAAGTTCTCGAAAAGGTCGCCCTTTCCGGCCCGGTCCCAGCGCTCCATTCGGCTCGCCATATGCGGGGCGACATGCTGCACGTAGGCCGCGATGTTGTCGTAGGCGTCATCAGCCAGGCCGTTACCGTCGATCACCATGGCGCCGAAGTCCTCGGTGAACAGATCCCGAACGATCCGGACGGTGAGGTCGGGCTCGGCGTATAGCTGCTGCGGCGCGCTGCCGGTGGTGGACTTCTTCTCCAGCACCTCCCACTGCGCCTTGAGGCGGTTGACGTCGCGGACGAGCTCTTCTTCGCTCGCGCCTTCGGCGGCGGTGCGCACGATCACCGAGGCGTCCGGGCCGATTAGTTCGTCCAGGATGCCCTTCAGGCGTTTGCGCTCGCCTTCGGGAAGCTTGCGGGAAATCCCCGACAGGTGGCCGCCCGGTGAGTAAACGATGTAGCGGCCCGGAATCGACAGGTGCGAGGTGAGGCGGGCGCCCTTGGCTCCCACCGGATCCTTGCTGACCTGCACCAGCACCTGCTGGCCGGACTTGAAGACCTTTTCGACCTTCCGGTCCTGGCTGCTGACACCGAAGGAGTCCCAGTCGACCTCACCGGCGTAAAGGACGGCGTTGCGACCGCGACCGATGTCGACGAAGGCCGCCTCCATGCTGGGCAGCACGTTCTGCACCCGGCCGAGGTAGATATTGCCGATCATTGAGGTCGCCGATGCCCGATCGACGTAGTGCTCAACCAGCACGTTGTCTTCCAAAACCGCGATCTGGGAGTAGTCGGCGGCCTGGCGGATCAGCATCTTGCGATCCACCGCTTCGCGGCGGGCCAGGAACTCCGACTCGCTCAAGATCGGCGTCCGGCGGCGTCCGGCGGCGCGGCCTTCACGGCGACGCTGCTTCTTGGCCTCCATCCGGGTGGAGCCTTCGATGCCGGTGACTTCGTCACTGGGGTTGGCGCCGCGGCGCCGCGGCTCCCGGACCCGCACCACCACATCGACCGAATCGTCTTCTACGTCGACCGAGTCATCGCCGCGACGACGACGACGACGACGACGCGACGATGAGGTCTCTGCTGCGGTTTCATCGCCGCTGTCGGCCTCGGTGTCAGTCTCAGCCTCGCCTTCGACGACTTCAGTTTCGCCTTCGGTTTCGCCCTCACTGCTGGGGTCGGACTCAGCGCCACCACGACGGCGACGACGGCCGCCCCGACGGCGACGACGGCGACGCGGCGCGTCCCCCTCTTCACCATCTTCGGTCTCTTCGGCGTCTTCGGGCTGGTCGTCTTCGCCGACCTCGGTCTCGTCGTCCTCGTCAGCTTCCGGGTCTTCTTCGGCCGCGCCGGAAAGCAGGCCGCCGATAGCCGCAGCCAACGAATCCAGCACCTGGTCAGGGCTGGCTTCTTCGCCCAACCCGAAAGTCTCGGCGATAGCACCGGTCCGCGCGCGGGGGCGGCCGGTCTCCCGGGCCAGGCTTTCCAGGCTGGCAGCCACATCTTCTGCCGGTTCGGCTACCGGCTCGGCAGCAGCGTTGCCCCGGCGGCGACGGGTGGTCTTGGCGACCGGTGCTGGCTCGGCCGCGGTTGCCTCCTGAGCCACTGGCTCAACCTCGGCGGCCACGACTGCTTCGGCAACCTCGGCGACCGGCTCGGTCGCCTTGGCCCGACGAGTGCGCTTGGGCTTCGTCTCAACCACCGGCTCAACGACTGGGGCGTCGGCAACCACCGGCGGCACCGACTCAGATTCCAGCTCTGGTTCGGGCAAGGTCGGTGCTGCCGGAGCACTCATCACTACTGGCTGCGGCGGGCCAGCGGGACGGCTGGCGGCTCGCCGTCGGCGCGGCGGGACGGGCTCGGGAACCTCAGCGGTAGGTAGGTTCGTATCTTCTGAATCGAGCATTTCGCTCTCCTTCAAGCGGCACGGAAGCCGCATCCAGCTGCTCGAGATCCGCGAAAAGTACTGCGCCGCTCGGGCAGCAAAGCCTGTTGTTCGTCGGCTCAGCGCTCGGACTCCCGCGGTCGACTCGCGTCGCGGTGAAGTTGGAGCGCCTGCCCGGCCTGTCACACCGGTCAAAGCTTCCGAAATGGTGGGGTCGGGGTGACCTCACTAGGCCGAGTATCTCACATGTGACCGCAAACCCGAGACGACTCACCTTGTGCGGACTGATTAGCCGCGCAGCGGATCGCCTATCTGTTCGCCGTCCCACGGGCCCTGCGCGAGCCTGGAGAACAGCGCTGGCACGCCCGTGTTCAACTCCGGACGCAGCGCAGTAAGTGCGGCCAACACATCATCTGGACGGACCAGCGGCTCACTGGTGGCCACCACCAACTCCAAGCCGCCATCGATCACGGTGAGCCTTTGCAGAGCTGGGCGAACATCAAAACTGCGCAGACCAGATTTGGTGGTGCGCTCCACCAGCGCCGACTCGCTGGCTAGCAGTTCGGCTGCCGCCGCGGCCAGCACTTCGGCGTCCGCACCGCTGGTTTGCACCTGCCAGCGGGAGGCAGCCAGCCGCTCGGTCAGCGAACCACCATTGGCTTCGGCCACTTCGACGATCACCAGGCCCTCAGGCATAGCCGCGTTCAGGGTGTCGCGCACCCAGGTCGGATCGCGCTGCTCGGCCAACCCGATCTCCAGGTATTCGGCCTCGCTGGCCGAACCGGTCGGGGCGGCGTTGACGTAGCTGATGCGCGGGTGCGGGTGGAATCCGGAGGAGAACGCCATCGGAATCGCCGCCCGGCGTAGCGCCCGCTCGAACGCCCGTCCAAAGTCCCGGTGGGACGAAAAGCGAGCCCGGCCACGTTTGGCGTAGCGCAGGCGCAGCCGCTGGACGGGCGGCGGCTGCTGCGGGGGTTGCTTTCGGGCACTCACAAGGGATCAGCCTAGCGGCGAACCCGGTAGACACCGCCTGCCAAACCGCTGGGTCGCTGTCTGCCTCCATACTCTGGAATGTCCGCGACCGGCCAGAAAGTAACGGCCCTTCCGAACCGATCAACGCCTAACGTCCCGGCCCGGCGGTGGCCTCCGGAACTCCCGGCGGACGGGTGCCGTAGCGCTCGGTGTGCCATTTGGCGAACCCTTGGACGGCGGTGGGCAGGGTGGCGAAGATTCGCTCCTCGCCAACTTCGTCGATGAAGCCAGCCGCTGCTAGCTGCTGGCGTAGGTCCATCTTCACCCGGGCCAGGGCAAACTCCACCCCAGCATCGGCCAAGGTTTGGCGCAGCTCGATCAGGGTGTCTACCGCAGTCAGATCCACTTCAACGTTGGCCTCTGCGTTCAGCACGAACCACTCTGCGGCCGGTTCGGCTTCGCGAACCGCCGCCAACGCCCGGGTGCGAAAGTCATCGGCATTGGCGAAGAACAGCGGCGAGTCGTAGCGATAGACCACCAAACCGGGCACCCGGGTGGCGCTGGGATAGTCATCGATGTCGTGCATCCCGGCCAGCCCTGGGACGTAGCCGAGAATGCCGTCATGCGGATGGGCGATCCGGCGAATCAGGTCGAGCAGCGATAGCCCCACCGCGATCCCGATACCTGGGAGCAGGCCGAAGATGAGCACCCCGAGAAGGGTGATCAGCGTCAGCACCAGCTCACTGCGCCGGAAGGCAGCAATCCGGCGGAGTTCGCTGGTGTCGATCAGCCGCAGCCCGGCATAGATCACCACGCCGCTCAGCGCGGCCTGGGGGAAGGCGGCCAGCACCGGGGAAAAGGCGAGAATCGTGGCCAGCACCGTGACCCCAGCCACCAGCGAATGCAGTTGGGTGCGGCTGCCGGCTGCGTCCCCGATCACCGTCCTGCTGGCCGAACTCGACACCGGGAAGCCGGCCACTAGCCCGTTGACCAGGTTGGCGCCGCCCATCGCCAACAACTCGGCGTTGGCGTCCACGCGCTGATTGGCTTTGGCGGCAAAACCGCGTCCGGTGAGGATCACGTCGCTGTAGCCGACCACCGCGATGCCCAGTGCTGCCGGCAGCAAGGCGAACAGATCCAGGCCGTCCAGACTGGGCAGCGCCGGGGTTGGAATGGTGGTGGGGATCGCCCCGATGACTGCCAGCCCCAGTGAGCTCAGTGGCGTCCAGGCCACCAGGGCCGCCGCGAGCAGCATCACCAACAGCGGACCGGGCCAGGACGGCAGCCAGCGCCGCAGCGCAAACAGCGCCAGCGCCACGCTCAGCGCGAGCACCAGAGTCGGCAGGTGCGCCGAACCCAGTTGACTAAGCAGCGAGACGGTCTCCTGCCACGGGTTGTCCCCGGCGATCTTCAGCTTGGTGAGGCGGCCGTACTGACTGATGACCATCAGGATGCCGATCCCGGCCAGGTAGCCCACCAGCACCGGTTTGGAGAGCAGATTGGCCAGGAAGCCGAGCCGGAACAGCCGTCCGGTCAGGCTGATCAAGCCGACAGTAATCGCGATCACCGCCGCTGCTGCCGCGCGTTGCTCGCCGCTCACCTGACCGGCCACGACCGCGATCGCCGCGGCCGTCATCAGGGCCGTGGTGGACTCCGGGCCAATTGAGAGCTGCCGCGAGGAGCCAAGAATCGCGTAGACAGCGATTGGGGCCAGCACCGCCCAAAGCCCGGCGACCGGCGGCAACCCGATGATCTCGGCATAGGCCATCACCTGCGGCACCAGATAGGCCGCGACCGTCACTCCGGCGATCACGTCCCCGCGCAGCCAGGAGCCGTCGTAGGACGCCAGCACTGCCGCCCCCGGCGCCCAGCGCCGCCACCCGCGAGCCTCAGCTTCGCTCATAGCTCCACGCTAGTGCGCCGCCCGCTTCGATTCAGCGATTGTCGGGCCACGGCGTTGTCCTCAGCGGTCCAGCAACGGGGCCGCAGGGATCGGTTCTTAGCCACCCGTGACGATCTGCGGGCTGCGCTAGTTTGAGACCCAGGAGGAGAAATGCGCCATCTGGTCACCGTCGCCGGAGCGACCGGATACCTCGGACGACACATCGTGGCCGCGTTAGTCGAGGGCGGCCATTCGGTACGCGCTTTGGTGCGATCCCGTGCTTCCGCAGAACAACCGGGCTCGTTCGGAGCACCCTCACTTGAAGGCTTGGTCGCCCAGTGGCGAATCGTCGACTACGCCCTACCGAGCAGTCTGCGGGATGCCTGCGCCGACACGGATCGGGTGATTTCGGCACTTGGTGTCACCCGCCAGAAGGCAAGCCCATGGGACATCGACTTCCTGGGAAACCTGCACCTGCTCGAAGACGCTGAACGTCACGAGGTGTCTTCATTTCTCTACGTGAATGTCATCCATTCCGACACCGGCACCTCGCTCACCACTCGCTCAAAGCACGCCTTCTCCCAAGTGCTGAAGCGCAGCCTGGTGGCGGCCCAGATCGTCAACCCGTCGGGCTACTTCTCTGACATCACCGACTTCCTGCTGATGGCCGAAAAGGGCCTCGGCCTCACTATCGGCGACGGAGCAGCGAAGCTGAACCCGGTCCACGGAGCGGATCTGGCCGAGTTCATCGTGGCGAAGTGCACTGGCCCGGCTGGCGCTTGGAATGTCGGTGGCCCTGACATCATGAGCTACCAGGAGTTGGAGCAGTTGGTTTTCGCCATCGCTGATCGTCGGGCGCACATCCTTCGCCTCGGTCCACGAACCGTGCGGGCACTAATCGGCATCGCCGACCACAGTTCACCTCAGGCAAGCAACCTGGCGCGGTTCTTTCTCGAGGGGCTCGGCCAGGAGGCGGTTGGCACTCCGATCGGCACCCGCCACCTCGAGGCCTACCTTCGCTCGCTCTAGGCAGGCAGGTTCGGCGCACGGAGAGCGCCGAATCGGTTCGTCGCCGACGAGGGTTACCGAATCACATTCAATGGCAGCAGGGAGCGGCCGGTGGGGCCGATCTGAATCTCGGTGCCGAGTTCGGGGCAAACCCCGCAGTTGTAGCAGCCGGCCCAGCGGCAGTCCTCCACGCTGGCCTCGCCTAGGGCATCTTCGTAGTCCTGCCACAGCCATTCGCGGTCCAGGCCAGCGTCCAGGTGATCCCAGGGCAGCACTTCGCGATGGCGGCGCTCCCGGGTGGTGTACCAATCCAGATCCAGCCCAAGCGGAGCCAGCTCCTGCTCAGCGGCGGCCGTCCAGCGCTCGTAGGAGAAGTGCTCGCTCCAGCCGTCCAGCTTGCCGCCGTCACGCCAGACCGCCTCGATCACCTTACCGACGCGCCGATCGCCTCGGCTGAGTAGGCCCTCGATCTGGCCCGGTTTGCCGTCGTGGTAGCGGACGCTGATGGCGCGGCCGTAGCGGCGGTCTTCCCGCACTTTTTCCTTAAGCAGGCGCAGCCGGCGATCCACTGTCTCCGGGTCGAGCTGGGCGACCCACTGGAAGGGCGTATGCGCCTTGGGCACGAAGCCCCCGATGCTGATCGTGCAGCGCACGTCTTTGGTGCCGGCAGCTCGACGGCCAGCTTCGATCACCCGGGCCGCCATGTCGGCGATGGCCAGCACGTCTTCGTCGGTCTCAGTGGGCAGCCCGCACATGAAATAGAGCTTCACCTGGCGCCAGCCCTTGCTGAAGGCGGCCGCCACGGTGTTGATCAGATCTTCTTCACTGACCATCTTGTTGATCACCTTGCGCAACCGCTCCGAGCCACCCTCTGGGGCAAAGGTGAGCCCCGAACGTCGCCCATTGCGGCTCAACACATCGGCTAGATCGATGTTGAACGCGTCCACTCGCGTGCTGGGTAGCGACAGCGAGACGAAGCTGTCGGCATAGCGATCAGCCAGTTCAGTGGTGATTGGCCCAATCTCGGAGTGGTCGGCGCTGGACAAGCTCAGCAGACCAACCTCGTCCAGTCCGGTGGCAGCGATGCCACCGGCCACCATTGCCCCCACGGTCTGGATGTTGCGTTCACGCACCGGCCGGGTGATCATGCCGGCCTGGCAGAACCGGCAGCCGCGAGTGCAGCCACGGAAGATCTCTACCGAGTAGCGCTCGTGAACCGTCTCGGCCAGCGGCACGATCGGCTTGCTCGGGTAGGGCCAGTCGTCCAGCTCCATCAGGGTGTGTTTGGCCACCCGGGACGGCACCTCGGCTAAGAGCGGCGCGACCGCGGCCAGCTCACCGCTCTCGGTGTAACTGACCTCATAAAGCGAAGGCACATAGGCCACCCCGCTGGTGGCCAGGCGCAACAGCAACCCCTGACGGCCGCCGGGGCGGTGCTCGGCCTTCCAATCCCGGACGATCTTCGAGACCGCCATCGCAGCCTGTTCGCCATCGCCGAGGACGGCGGCGTCAATGAAGTCGGCAATCGGCTCCGGGTTGAAGGCAGCATGCCCACCAGCGATCACGATCGGTTCGTCCTCGCCTCGATCGGCGCTGTGCAGGGCGATGCCGGCCAGGTCGAGGGCCTCCAACAGGTTGGTGTAGCCCAGCTCGGTGGAAAAGCTCACCCCAAGCAGGTCAAAGGCCCGCACCGGCAGGTGGTTCTCCCAGGTGAACTGCGGTACACCCGCGGTGCGCATCAGCGCCGCGAGGTCGGGCCAAATCGAGAACGTCCGCTCAGCCACCAGCCAGTCGGTTTCGTTGAGGATCTCGTACAGGATCGCCAGCCCCTGATTCGGCTGGCCGACCTCGTAGGCGTCGGGGTACATCAGCGCCCAGCTGACCTCGGCCTCAACGAACGGTTTGCTGACCGAGTTCACCTCGCCGCCGATGTACTGGACGGGTTTGGCCACCTGGGTTAGCAGTGGCTCCAGGCGTGGGTACAACGAGGCGGCGGTCATAGCCGCACCAGCCTAAGGCAGCGGCGTTTGGACGGCGAACCAGCCTGCGCGGCAAACCAAAGCCGTCGCGCCAAGCCTCAGCCCAAACCGAGCCGGGTCAACACTGCGGCACTGCGCAGCTCGCGTAGCGCATCCCGGGCGATCCAACGGGCCGCCTTCGAATCTGGATGCGCGGCCAGGATTCGTTCGGCGCTCGCCACCGCCGCCGGATGGCAGCTGGCTGATCGCTTGCCGATCTGGCGGAGCGCCCAGTTCACCGCCTTCTTCACGAAGTTGCGTTCATCGAGCGAGGACCGCTCAATCACCGGCAGGAAGGCGAGGATGCGATCCTCAGTGGCCAACTTGTCGTGGACAGCCAGCGCGCACATCAGCACGAACCCAGACCGCTTCACGAAGGTGGCCTCCGCACCTGCCCACTCCACCGCTTTGGCGTAGGCGAAGCCGGTGGCCGCGAACAGCCCAGAGAGCTGGTCGCACACGTCCCAGGAGTCGATCTCGGCCACCCAGGCATCGGCCTGGGCTGCAGTGACCAGGGCTGGGACGTCCACCAGTGCGGCCAGAATGCGGGCCTCGTGCACCTCGCTGGCCCAGAGGGCGCCAGCCAGAGCGTGCAGGTAGTCAGGGTCCTGGCGGCGCAGCGGTCGGTGCTGTTTGGCGATGCCCCGCAGCACCGGCATCGAGACGCCCAAAGTGCCCGAAGTACTGATGCCGTAGCGCGCCATCCCGGCCACATTGGCCGGATTGGCCAGGCCGCGGAGCCGCTCCAGGATTTCGGCAGCCGCAGCAGCGACGTCCGGGGATTGGGCGGTCAAGGTGGGCTCAGTCGTCGGCCAGCACCCGCGGGCCGGAGGTGTCGACCACTAGATCGGCGTGCTGGGCCGGGTCGCAATCAGACAGGTAGAGCAGCTGACCTTGGTAGTGGCGAGCGTTCACCGGATCGTCCAACTCCGGGCTGCCACCATCGCGCTGCGCCAGCCGGCGGAAGGCTTCATCGAAGGCGACATCCAGCCAGACCGAGAAGTCCCACAACTTCCGGCCGAGCTTGGGACACCACGCCCCCCGGTGCAGGAACAGCCCATCGACGATCACCACCGCATCATCCGGGGCGACCTGCCACGGCGAACAAACCTCGCACTCAGCGCTCGCATCGTAGGCAGCGGTGCGGTAACGCCCCGAGCCATCGGCCCCTAGCGGCTCCAGCACTTCGTCGCAGAACTTGTCGTAGTCATAGCTGTCTTCGAAGTAACCCTTGCCGGAGAACCGGCCCTGCGCGTAGCGCTTGGTTTGCGGATTCAGGTAGTTGTCCATCGAGATGCGGATGACGGTGAAGCCACATTCGCGCATCAGCACGGCCAGATCATCGGCGAAAGTCGTCTTGCCCGAGCCGTCGACCCCATCGATCCCCACCAACACCCGACCGGTGCGTGGCCTGATCTGCGCCCGCAACTTACGCAACGCCCGGGCCGGATCTACCCGCTCAATCACCTTGGTATTCATCGCCTACCTTCGCCAGTCGTCCCCACGACGCCGCACCCGGTAACTCCCTCTACCTTCGACGGTACTACTTAGCGGCAACTGGCGCGGTCGCCCGCCGAAGCCCCAGCCGGGAAGACTGCCACAACAGCAGTCCGGCCACCAGTGCTGTGACCCCGATCTGGATGAGGACTTCTGGACCAGCCACCCCAGCTTGTCGATCGAAAATGTGCGCCAAAGAGTCCGGCTGGAAGGGCAGCAGGGCCTCGGAGATGACGTTATTGGCGATATGCATGGCCACCGCGGCTTCCAGGCCACCGGTGCGCCAGGTCAGGATCGAGAAGGTCACCCCGACTACAACGTAGAAGGCGTTGAGCCACGGATCACCGGCGCCATGCAGAAACATGAAGGCCACCGAATTCACCACAATGGCCACCACTAGGCCCACCCAGCGGTTGCCAAACCACGAGCCGACGCTGCGGAACAGCAGCCCTCGCATGGCGTACTCCTCGGCGGCGCACTGGAAGGGGGTGGTGAACACGATCACCAAGATCAGGGCCAACGAGGTGGACGTCCAGGTCAGTTCGCCAAAGCCGCCGCTCAGCTGCGCCTGCGCCACCGTAGCCAGCGCGATGCCGACCCCGGCGATGCCAAGGAACGGCCAGAAGATCCGCCAGCGGAATCCGCCGCTGATCGAAGACAGCCAGCGCGGGCGCTGCCGATATACCCACCAGCTGATGAGCATCGCCAATGGCATGCCCAAGGCGATCAGCACGTTGTTGAGGGTGAACATCACCTCGGGGGGGTAATCGGTCTCGCTGGTCGGTAGCTGCTGTCCGCTGGCCAGCACCACGATGATCAGCGCAATCACCACCACGATGGCAACCAAGGCCACGGTCACCATGTACAACGGAATGGCCAATAACGGCTTCCACCAGCGGAAGGCTGGTGCCCGGTAGAACTGCTGGTATTCGCGCGGCTCAACCGGCAGGGGCTCGGCTTTGGCTGGCACTACCGGCAACGGGGCCATCCCCGGCGTCCCCCAATAGGGCTGGACGTACCCGGGCGGCGGCTGGACCCCTGGTGGCGGCGCGCCCCACGGCGGCTCCGTCCAGGGTTCGGTGCCAACCGCAGGCGGGGGCGGCGGCCACACCGAGGTGGACCAGTCAGCTACCGCGCCACCGGCGACCGGGGGCGGGGGTGCCGAGACCTCAGCCGTCAGCTCTGGCGTCGGCTCCGGGCTCGGCTCCGACTGCGGGGCGTTCAGCCCTGGTTCGGAAACCACAGCCCGATCTCCTTGGCCGCCGAAGCCGGGGAATCCGAGGCGTGCACCAGGTTCTCCCGGTTGGACAACGAGAAATCGCCGCGGATCGTGCCCGGAGCGGCCACCGCCGAGTTGGTGACGCCATTCATCAGCCGCACCACTTCGATCACCGACGGGCCAGCCAGCACCATCGCCACCAGCGGGCCGGAGATGATGTAGTCACGCAGCGGCGGATACCACGCCTGGTCGACATGGTCGCTGTAGTGTCGGTCGGCCATCGCGGCGTCGATCTGACGCAACTCGATGGCAACCGGGGTCAGGCCCTTGGCCTCGAAGCGGGCAAGGATCGTGCCCACCAGTCCGCGGCGCACCGCGTCCGGCTTAAGCAACACCAGGGTCTGTTCAAGATCGGTCATGGCTGCGACCCTATCGGCTTGGCAGGCCCGTCTTCATCGGGTCCTGTGGACAACTACTCCGCATCCTCGCTCGGGCGCACCAGCAACGACCGAGCCTCGCCGGCGGCGTAAACCGAACCGGCGATCAACACCCCAGAGGTCGGTCCGGAAAGGTCGGCCAGGGCAACCGCCTGCTCGATTGCTGCGGTCATGTTCTCCGCCGTCCGCACCCGATCCGGGCCGAACACCTCACCGGCCCTCACCGCCAGCTCCGCGGCCGACAGGGCCCGCGGCGTGCCGGTGATCGAGGTGCAGATGATCGGCCCCATGGCCTCGGCGAAGATCTCCAGCACGCCCGTAATGTCCTTGTCGGCCATCATCGCCACCACGCCGATCAGCGGCTCGAAGGCGAAAGCCTCATTCGCCGCTGCGATCGTCGCGGCCGCGCCGTGGGGGTTGTGGCAGGTGTCCAGCAGCACCGTTGGCGAACGGCGAACCACCTCAAGTCGGGCCGGAGCCACCACGGCCTCCAACCCGGCCGCCACGACCTCAGCTGGTAGCGCCCGTCCCCCCAGGAAGGCTTCAACCGCGGCCAGGGCCAGCGCGGCATTGCGGGCCATGTGTTCGCCGAACAGCGGCAACAACAGGTCGCCCAACGGACCATCAGCGGTCTCCAGGCGCAAGATCTGGCCACCGACAGCGGGCGTCCGATCGATCAAACCGAATTCGATGCCCTCCCGGCGCACCTCGGCGCCCACCTCGGCGCAACGGGCCAGCAGCACCCGGACGGCCTCCGGGTCTTGGGCAGACAGCACCGCACGGGCGCCGTGTTTGATGATGCCAGCCTTCTCCACCGCGATCTGAGCCACGGTTTCGCCCAACAGCGCGGTGTGATCCAGATCGATCGGAGTGACCACCGCCACTTCGGCCTCGACGATGTTGGTGGCGTCCCACTCCCCGCCCATCCCGACCTCGACCACCGCAACGTCGACGGGCGCATCGGCGAAAGCCGCATAGGCCAGCGCCGTCATCACTTCGAAGAAGGTCAACGAGATGCCATCGATCGCCTGGGCGTCGACCAGTTCCACCAGTGGATTGACTTGCGCGACCAGATCATCAAAGACCTCATCAGCGATCGGCTCACCGTCGATGGCGATCCGTTCGGTCAGGTGCACCAGGTGCGGACTGGAGAAGCGCCCCACCCGCAACCCGAGGGCACGCAGCAACGAATCGATCATGATTGCGGTGCTGCCCTTGCCATTGGTGCCGGTGACCAGGATCACCGGACAGGACTGCTCAGGATTGCCCAGCAGGTCGCACAGCGCCCGCACCCGGGCCTGGCTGCGGCCCACTTGGTGTTCTGGCCAGCGCGACTGCAGTTCAGCGACGATTTCAGCGTGAGTTCGGCTCATGATGGGCCAACCCTAACCGCTGCGCTCCCCCGGTGTCCGAGGCGGTCTAATCCCGCCGGGCCGCCCGATTCTGACCAACACCGCTCGGCTCAATAAGATGCCCTCATGATCACCGAGCCCGACGAGTCCACCATGCCTGCACCCGCGCTCGCCGCGGGTGCCGTACCGGAGCGTCCCGTGCTGGAAGGGCTGGAGGCCAAGTGGACGGCCCGCTGGCGCGCCGACGGCATCTACACCTTCGTTCGTCCCGAAAGCCGCGAGCAGGTGTTCAGCATTGACACCCCACCCCCGACCGTCTCGGGCTCCCTGCATGTGGGCCACGTTTTCAGCTACACCCACACCGATCTGATCGCCCGCTACCAGCGGATGCAGGGCAAGCACGTCTTCTACCCGATGGGCTGGGACGACAACGGCCTGCCCACCGAGCGGCGCGTGCAGAACTTCTACGGGGTGCGCTGTGACACCGCCCTGCCCTACGCCGAGGACTACGCCGCCCCGGCCAAGCCGGACCCGAAGCGGCAGGAGCCGATCAGCCGCCGCAACTTCATCGAGCTGTGCCACGAACTGACCGCCGTTGACGAGCAGGCCTTCGAAGACCTGTGGCGCACCCTCGGCCTGAGCGTCGACTGGGATCAGCTCTACACCACCATCTCCGATGAGTCCCAGGCCGTGGCCCAGAAGGCCTTCCTGCATAACCATGCCCGCGGCGAGGCCTACCTCTCTGAGGCGCCAACCCTGTGGGACATCACCTTCCAGACCGCCGTTGCCCAGGCCGAGCTCGAGGCCCGCGATTACCCCGGCGCCTATCACCGGGTGGCTTTCCATCCGCCGGCGGGCGAGCCGATCTACATCGAGACCACCCGTCCGGAGCTGATTCCGGCGGTGTGCGCGCTGATCGCCCATCCCGATGATGAGCGTTACCAGGCGCTGTTTGGCACCACGGTCACCTCGCCGATCTTCGGCGTGGAGATTCCGGTGTTGGCCCATCCCGCCGCCGAGCCTGACAAGGGTGCTGGCATCGCGATGTGCTGCACCTTCGGCGACCTCACCGACGTGATCTGGTGGCGCGAGTTGCGCCTGCCGACCCGCACCGTGATCGGCCGGGACGGTCGACTGCACGCCGAGACCCCGGCGTGGCTGACCAACGCCGAGCACTACGCCGAGCTGGCCGGTAAGACCACCTTCAGCGCCCGCCAAGCAATGGTGGATCTGCTGCGCGCCGCCGGCGACTTGGACGGGGAGCCCAAGCCCACCCAGCGGATGGCGAACTTCTACGAGAAGGGCGACAAGCCGCTGGAGATCGTCTCCACCCGGCAGTGGTACATCCGCAACGGCGGCCGCGACGAAGACCTGAAGGCGGCCCTGCTCGCCCGCGGCGATGAGCTGGCCTGGGTGCCCGATCACATGCGGCACCGCTACTCAAACTGGGTCAACGGCCTCAACGGCGACTGGCTGATCAGCCGGCAGCGCTTCTTCGGCGTCCCTTTCCCGGTTTGGTATGCCCTGGACGCCGAGGGCGAGCCCGATTACACCAACCCGATCACCGCAGCCGAGGCCACCCTCCCGGTAGACCCGGCCACCGATGTGCCGCCGGGCTTCACCGAGGCTCAGCGCGGCGTGCCGGGCGGATTCGTCGGTGACCCGGACGTGATGGATACCTGGGCGACGTCCTCCCTCACCCCGCAGATCGCCTGCGGCTGGGAGCGCGATGAGGAGCTTTGGCAGCTCACCTTCCCGATGGATATTGCTCCGCAGGCCCACGACATCATTCGTACCTGGCTGTTCTCCCGGGTGGTGCGGGCCCACTTCGAGCACGATGAACTGCCCTGGAAGCGGGCCACCATTTCTGGTTTCGTGGTCGACCCCGACCGGAAGAAGATGAGCAAGTCGAAGGGCAACGTGGTGGTGCCCACCGACATTTTGCAGCGCTTTGGCTCCGACGCGGTGCGTTGGCGGGCGGCGATGGCTCGTCCGGGGATGGATTCGCCGTTCGACGAAACTCAGATGAAGGTCGGCCGTCGCCTGGCGATGAAGATCCTCAATGCCTCCAAGTTCATTCTCGGCACCCCCGAAGCTGCCAGCGTTGGCGCGACCGAACCAGTCGATCTGGCCATGCTGGCGGGATTGGCCGAGGTGGTCGAGACAGCAACGTCCGCCTTCGACGACTTCGACTATTCCGGTGCGTTGGAGGCCGCGGAGAAGTTCTTCTGGCAGTTCTGCGACGACTACCTAGAGCTGGTCAAGGAGCGCGCCTACGGTGCTGATGCCCAAGCCGGCGCCGATTCGGCCCGCACGGCGTTGCGCTTGGCGCTGGACGTCCAACTGCGGCTTTTCGCACCCTTCCTGCCCTTCGTCACCGAAGAGGTGTGGTCGTGGTGGCGACCGGGCTCGGTGCACATCGCGGCCTGGCCGAAGGCCGCTGAACTGCCCGCCGGCGGCGAATCCGCGCTGATTGCCGACGTCGCCGCCGCGCTGATCGGAATCCGGAGCGCGAAGTCGAATGCCAAGGTTTCGATGAAGGCTGAGGTAGCCAGCGCCGAATTCGCTGGCCCTGCCGAGGTTCTCCAACGGCTACGTAGGTCCGAATCGGACCTGCGGGCTGTTGGTCGGATTACTGGACCGCTAGGATTTCGCCCCGCAGAGGGACCGCTGCTTGTCAGCGTGGACCTAATTTGAGGGAGAGGACCAACATGCAAGGACGAGTTTTATTGGGGGCAACGTTGGTGGCGGTGCTTTTGACTGCCGGTTGCGGCGGTGCGCCCCGTAACGACGCTGGCGAAGTGACGGCTTCAGCCAGCAGCGATGCCTTCCAGGTGAAGGTGGGCGACTGCACCGGCGACCTGGGTACCGGGATCATTTCTGACCTGACGCTGATTCCCTGCAATCAGGAGCACTACTGGGAGGCCTACTCCAACAAGCAGCTCTCTGATGCCACTTACCCGGGCACCTCGGCTGTCAGCGAGCAGGCCAACACCTTCTGCTCGGAGAGCTTCGAGCCGTGGGCGGGCATTTCGTCCAGTGACACCAAGTACGACATCACCTTCTTCTACCCGACGCTGGAGACCTGGACCAAGGCAAACGATCGCGAGATCCTCTGCTTCATCGGGTCCGACAAGGGCGGCGTCAAGAGCAGCCTGAAGGGTGCCAAGAAGTAGTTCAGTTAAGGGTCCCTGAGCTTGGCCGAACCCGGCGTCCTTTTCGGTCAGGATCAGGGACCTTTGCTGTGCCCCAACTCACCTCAAGTTGGCTGAGCCCGCCGAAGCCCCTTCGACCCTTCGACAAGCTCAGGGCAGGCAAGCTCATGGAACTAGAACCCCCAGTTGGCTGAGCCCGTCGAAGCCCTTGGAGGCGCCTAGAGCAGGTCAGCGAGCACCGGAGCGGCCATCGCCATCACGGCGGCCTTGGCTTGAGCCCCGGTGATTGCCGCCCGAGCTGCCGCCGCCATTTGTTGGCACGTGTGCAGGCTGTGCGCAGCCAGGGACGTTCGAACCGCAGGCACCTTTCCCGGTGCCATCGACAGGCTCTTCACCCCCAGGCCGACCAACACCAGCGCCAGCGCCGGATCGCCCCCGGCCTCACCACAGACACCGATCGGCTTGCCCATCTCGGCGCCGCCGTCGCAAGCCAGGGCAATGACGTCCAGCAAGGCAGGTTCCCAGGGGCTGAGTAGGTCAGCCAACTCCCCCTGCATCCGGTCGGCGGCCATCGTGTACTGCGACAGGTCATTGGTGCCCAGCGAGGCGAAATCGACGTGGTAAAGGATGCCCTTGCTGCGGATGGCTGCCGCTGGCACCTCAATCATCACGCCCACCTGCGGCAGGCCAAGGGCCCGTACCCGATCGGCAAACCACACCGCTTCGGCCTGGGTGGCCACCATCGGTGCCATCACCCGGACGTCAGCCTTGGTGGCCTGGTAGGCCGCGGCAAGCGCCTGTAATTGAGCGTCCAGAATGTCGGTGCGGACCATGCCCAAGCGCAGCCCGCGACGGCCAAGGGCCGGGTTCTCTTCGGGCCCGAGGTCGGCGAACTTCAGCGGCTTGTCCGCACCAGCGTCCAGGGTGCGCACCACCACCCGCCGATCACCGAAGGCCTCAAAGACTTCAATGTAGGTGGCGGTCTGCTCTTCGACGGTCGGCATGGTCTCGCGATCGAGGAAGAGGAACTCGGTGCGGAACAGCCCAACCCCTTCCACTGGGAGCGCCGCAGCCTTGCGGGCATCCTCAGCGGTGCCGATATTTGCCAGCAACGCGACTGGGTAGCCGTCCTTGGTGCTGCCCTTGCCAGTGCCACCAGCCAGGGCGGCTTCGCGCCGGCGCTTTCGTTCAGCGAGCAACTGAACCTCGGCCGCAGTGGGATCGACGGTGATCTCCCCGACGCCGCCGTCCATCGCAACGATCGAGCCAGCTGGCACCTCAAGAATGCCGACAGCCTGCACGATCGCCGGAATACCCAGCTGAGCAGCCAGAATCGCGGTGTGGCTGGTGGGTCCACCTGCTGCAGTGATGATGCCAAGGCAGATCTCAGCGGTGAGGGTGGCTGTCTCGGCCGGGGCCAGGTCTTGGGCGGCCAGGATGCTGGGCTCGCTCAGGCTGGGAATGCCAGGTTCGGGCTGGTCCAGCAGTCTGGCCACCGCCCGATCCCGGACGTCACGAAGGTCAGTGACTCGCTCGGCCATATAGCCGCCCAGCGATTCGAACATCGCGCAGTACTCCTCCACCGCTGCGGTGACCGCAGTGGTGAGCCCCAGTCCGCCCTGGAGCTGGCCGTCGATGCTGGCCACCAGGCCCGGATCGCGCGCCATCATCGCCCCGGCCTCAAGGATGGGACGGGCATGAGCCTCGGCTTTGGCAGCACGAGCCTCTAAACCAGTGGCGACGGCCTCCAAGGCTGCACGCACCAACACACCGGCCTGGGCGGCATCGGTGGTGGGAGCCTCATCTGCTGGCGGGGTGGGCGGTGCCGCGACTACTACCAGCGGGCCGACCGCAGTGCCAGCGCTAACGCCGATACCGTGAAAAGTGGCTGAGGTCTGGCCGGTCATGGCCGGGCTACTCCGCGTCCAGATCCCGAGAGAGCAGTTCGACCAGGGAATCCAGAGCAGCCTCTGCACCCTCGCCCTCGGCGGTGATTGTCACCGTCTCGCCATGCTTCGCGCCCAGCGCCATCACCACCAGGATGCTGCGGGCGTCCACCGGGTTTCCGCCCTCTTTGGCGATCGTCACCGGCAGTCCGGTGGCCGTGACAGCCTGCACGAACAGCGATGCGGGCCGAGCGTGAAGGCCTACCGAGGACGCAATACTGACTTGACGAGTCGCCATGACTACTCCTTTGTTGCGTGGGTCGCTGGGTCCACTCTTACACATCCGACCCGACCAGCGCGGCTGGTCCGCAGGATAGGGGCCCTAGCTCACCACAACAGCTACGCGGAGCGTTCGCGCCGCTCGGCTCGAGCAACGGTGGCGCGGCTAATCAGCTGCGGTGCGGCGCCGTCGGTGACCACGTCTGCATCGACTATTACCTGGGCGATCTGGTCGTCGCTGGGCACGTGGTACATCACGTTCAGCAGGATCTCTTCCAGGATCGAACGCAGCCCGCGGGCACCAATACCCCGGCGCAGTGCCATCTCGGCGATCGCGTCGATTGCGGTGGGGGTGAACTCCAGATCGACCCCGTCGAGCTCGAACAGCTTGCGGAACTGCTTGATCAGCGCGTTCTTCGGCTCCACCAGGATCCGCACCAGCGACTCCCCGTCCAGCTGCTCGACGGTGGTAATCATCGGCAGCCGGCCAATGAACTCCGGGATCAGCCCGTAGGTGTGCAGGTCTTCGGGGCGCACCTCGGCGAACGGGTTGAGCGTCTTGGGCGCCCGCACCGATGCCTCGTTGTTGAAGCCGAGCGGACGCTTGCCGACGCGGGTGTTGATGATGTCGTCCAGGCCGGAGAAAGCGCCACCGACGATGAACAAGATGTTGGTGGTGTCGATCTGGATGAACTCCTGGTGCGGGTGCTTGCGCCCACCCTGGGGTGGCACCGAAGCAGTGGTGCCTTCCAGAATCTTCAGCAGTGCCTGCTGCACGCCTTCACCGGAGACATCACGAGTGATCGAGGGGTTTTCGCTCTTGCGCGCCACCTTGTCGATCTCGTCGATGTAGATGATGCCGGTCTCGGCCTTCTTCACGTCGTAGTCGGCGGCCTGGATCAGCTTCAGCAGGATGTTCTCCACATCCTCGCCGACATAGCCCGCCTCGGTGAGCGCGGTGGCATCGGCCATCGCGAACGGCACGTTGAGCATCCGGGCCAAGGTTTGGGCCAGGTAGGTCTTGCCGCAGCCGGTGGGGCCGATCAACAGGATGTTGGATTTGCCAAGCTCAACCAACTCATCGTCTGCGACCCGACGCCCCGGTGAGGCCGCCTGAGCCTGGACGCGCTTGTAGTGGTTGTAGACCGCCACGGCCAGCGCCTTCTTTGCGGTGTCCTGGCCGATCACGTAGGAATCGAGGAAGGTGCGGATCTCTTTGGGCTTGGGCAGTTCGTCGAGCAGGCCGGAGTCGGTGGTCTCGGCAAACTCCTCTTCGATGATCTCGTTGCACAAGTCGATGCACTCATCGCAGATGTACACGCCAGGCCCGGCGATGAGCTTCTTAACCTGCTTTTGGCTCTTCCCACAGAAAGAGCACTTCAGCAGATCCGAGGTTTCTCCGATTCGTGCCACTTCGATCTACCCTTCCGGCTTTGGTGGCTCACCTTAGTCCGGCTATCCGAGTTGAGGACGGAGGGCCGGACGGCGAGTCAGCCTTCGATGTCCTTCAGTGAGGTGAGAATGTCGTCCACGATCCCGTATTCGACGGCCTCTTCGGCAGTCAGGAACTTGTCGCGTTCGATGTCGCGGCTGACCTTCTCCAACGACTGGCCGGTGCTCTCGGCGAGCATGCCCTCCATCAGGACCCGAACCCGCATGATCTCCCTGGCCTGAATCTCCAGGTCAGAGGACTGGCCGTAGTTGCCTTCGGCGCTGGGCTGATGGATCAGAATCCGGCTGTTCGGCAGCGCCAAGCGCTTGCCCTTGGTGCCAGCAGCCAGCAGGACGGCAGCAGCCGAGGCCGCCTGACCAAGGCAAACGGTCTGCACGTCGGGCTTGATGTAGCGCATGGTGTCGTAGATGGCCGTCAGCGCGGTGAATGACCCACCAGGAGAGTTCAGGTAGATGCTGATCGGACGCTCCGGGTCCATCGACTGCAGGCAGAGCAGCTGCGCCATCACCGCGTTGGCGATGTCGTCGCTGATCGGGGTGCCGAGGAAGATGATCCGGTCCTCGAACAACTTGGTGTACGGATCGACGCGACGCACGCCGTAGCTGGTGCGCTCTTCCCACTGGGGGATGTAGTAGTCCATCCGCGGCCCGGCCGGGGCGATGCTGTTGGGCAAAGTGTTCACTTCAGGCCTCACTGATTCGGGGAGTCTGCGGTGGCGATCTGGGCCGCCCGCTCATAGACGTGGTCGATGAAGCCGTAGGCCAGGGCCTCTTCGGCGGTGAACCAGCGGTCACGATCGGAGTCGATCTCGATCTGTTCCATGGTCTGGCCAGTGTGTTCGGCGATCAGTCGACCCATCGTCCGCTTGATATGCAGCGACTGCTCGGCCTGAATGCGGATGTCGGAGGCGGTGCCGCCCAAACCACCGGAGGGCTGATGCATCATGATGCGGCTGTGCGGGAGCGCGAAGCGCTTGCCCTTGGCCCCTGCCGAAAGCAGGAACTGCCCCATCGAAGCGGCCAGCCCCATGGCCACCGTGGCCACGTCGTTGGAGATCCACTGCATCGTGTCGTAAATGGCCATGCCGGAGTCCACCGAGCCGCCTGGAGAGTTGATGTAGAGGAAGATGTCCTTATTCGCATCCTCTGCGTTCAACAGCAGCATCTGGGCACAGATGGCGTTGGCGTTGTCGTCCTTCACCTCGGAGCCGAGGAAGATAATTCGGTTCATCAGCAGTGACTGATAGACCGAATCGGTCATGCCGGCCATGCCCGGACCACCGGCCATTCGCAGGCCACGCTCAATGGATAGATGTTCGCTCACGCAGCGAAACTACCCGCTGTCGGCCATTTTTCAGCCAACTTTGGGGCGGTGTTCGCTGACGGCGCACGAGCCGAGCGGCGGAGCACCTGCGGCTAGGCGCCGAAACGCCAGCGGGCGCCACCCGAAGGTGACGCCCGCTGGCGCAGTTGAACAGACTCAGTGGTCGGATTCGGCCATTGCCTCGCCGGTCCGCATGGTGATGTCGACCACAGCACCGTCGGTGTCGGTGACCTTGGCCTTGGCCACGACCTCGCCCATCGCCTTGTTGCGGCGAATCTCGGCCATCCAGGCGCCGAGGTGGTTGTGTTCCATCATGTGCTGAGCTTCAGCCTCCGGCGTGGTGCCGTTGCGCATCGCCTTCTGCACGATCATCTTCGACAGATCCTCCTGCTCGACGTTGAATTCAGCGTCGTCGGCGATCTTGTCCAGGATCAGCTGAGCCTTCAGGCCCTTGACCGTGTTGGCTTCCAGCTCAGCCCAGAAATCTTCGACAGTCCGGGACGTCTCCTCCGGCGTCTGTTCGAGGTAACGCTCCAGGGTGAGACCAGCCTGGGCAAGCTGGCCGTTGATCTGCTCCTTGCGGGCATCCACCTCGGAGGCCACCACACCGGCGGGCACCTCGAAGTCGGTGGCTGCCACCATGGCCTCAATGATCTTGTCGCGACCGGCAGCGACCTGCTCGGCCTCAAGATTGGCTTCGACGCCCTTGGCCAGGTCGGCCTTCATCTCTTCGACGGTGTCGAACTCGGAGATCATCGAAGCGAACTCGTCATCAACCTCGGGCAGGGTCTGCTCGGCGACCTTCTTCACCGTCACCTTGATGTCGGCCGGCTCGCCTTCCAGCGCGCCACCGACCAGGGTGGAAGCAAACTCGGCTTCTTCGCCGACCGACAGCCCGACAACGGCAACGTCCAGCCCGTCGATCATGCCGCCGGAGCCGACGATGTAGGCGATGTCGACGGCGGTGCCGTCCGGCAGGGGCTCACCGTCACGGCTGGCCACCAGATCGAGGGTCACTCGGTCACCGTCAGCTGCGGGGCGATCTACCTCAGCGGTGGTCGCGAACCGGCTGCGCAGCAGGTCGATGCGCTCGGTGACCTCGTCCTCGACGGGCTTCTTAGCGTCAACCACGGCGCTCAGCTCGGCGAAATCGGGCACCTCGAACTCGGGACGGATGTCGACCTCGGCGGAGAACTCGATGACCTCGCCGTCCTCAAGCTTGGTGATCTCGATCTCTGGTTCGCCCAGCGGGCTCACCTTGGCCTCAACCACGGCACCTTCGTAGGCGCTGGGCAGGATCGAGTTGATCGCCTCCTGCAGGACGGCGCCGCGACCGAAGCGCTGATCGATCACCAGCGGCGGCACCTTGCCCTTCCGGAAACCGGGAATGGTCACCGAGGAGGCGATATCGACGTAAGCCTTGTCCAGATGCGGCTTGAGGTCGGCGAACGGAATCTCAACGGTGAGCTTGACCCGGGACGGACCAAGCTTCTCGACAGTGCTGGACAATGCGGGCTCCTGGATGGAAGTAGACAGACCGGGCAATCTTAGCTAGGCACGCGGCGTTGGTCACACTCGGCCTCCGTGACGCCGTCGCACCGACCGTCACAACCCGGGATCGCCTCACCTGGCAGCAGCGCCACGGCCGACCCGAGCCAGCGCGACTTTGCCCCTGAGCTTCGGTTAGTCTTGGCTGCGCGCTGCTGGCGCACGCGGATGTAGCTCAATGGTAGAGCCCCAGCCTTCCAAGCTGGCCATGCGGGTTCGATTCCCGTCATCCGCTCTGAAACCGCCCGATGCGGGCGCGACGCTCAGACGTAGAACCAGGAATCCTTCGCCAGCGCTGCCCCGACCAAACCGGCCACGAGCAGGCCAACGAAGACCGAAACCCCGCTGATGCTGGACGTGATGCCGTAGTGGGCCATCGTCCAAGTGAGGGCGAAGGCCAGCAATCCACTGCCAGCTACGACGCCTGTGATCATTCCCCCGATACGCACGAAGTAGTGCATCTCGCTCTCTCCCCCCGAAATGAGCTAAGGCCTGCATTGTATTCACCTACTGCCGAGTTGCGATAGTCACCGACAGCGATTCACAGCCAGGACACAGCCACCCGTAACTGGCCGCCTGAGCGCGGCAACTCCGATACGGCCCCGACTAGCGGTCTTACCCTTTGGAGCCTGGCTGGCCAAGGCCGACATTGATCGCCTATCCTCAGGGCTCCAGTGCCGGACCATCCACCGATGAGCCCGGCACTACTGCTGTCAGCATCCGTCCCAACAGCCGACGGACCTGCCCCAGTACCTCTTGACGTCCCGGCGGTCACCGACCCACTCCCGGGGCTAGATCTAACAACATCGACGTCCCTTGCGAATCTCCCCCGGGGTATACCCAACTGGGGGGACAATGCTCTTGTCGTCCGCCGCACCGACGCCCAGCCCCAGCCGCTGGGACGCCGGGCACCAAAGCCGAGGAGAAAGCCACGTGACCACCGAAATCGCCACCGACACCACCGACGTGATGAGCGTCCTGGTCAACTTTTCGCCGGCGACCCCCGACGAACCGTTTACCGAGGAGCAGGTGTCCGCGATCACCGAGGCGCTGAAGCAGCCCGAGTTCGCCCCTGAGTTCACTGAAGCACTGTGGGCCGCGCTGCTGCGCGAGGACGCCGGCAGCCTGAAGCTGATGGGGATCCTTTGGGAACTGCCGATGGCCCGCAAGCGTGGCTTCATGAAGGCTGTCGACACCCAACTCTCCGCGCGCTACCCGATGTTCGCTGGCACCAGCGAGAAGTGGCCCTCGCTGAATGGCATCGGCCCCTACATTCGCGAGCCAGAAGCGCGCAACGCTGACTTCGAACTGGTCAATAAGGGCTACCTGGGCTACATGGATCTGGGCTATAGCCGCCGCGAGGTCGAGCTGTTCGTCTGGCTGGAGGCGCTGCGCGATATGCAGTGCGCCAAGCAGCCGTGTGTGCTCGGCGTGCTGACTGCCGGCCAGGTCGAGCCGGACGGCGGCTGCCCGGTCAGCGTCAATATCCCGGCGATGTTCGAACTGATCGGCACCGGACAGTTCCGCAAGGCGCTGGAATCCCTGGAGGCGGTCAACCCGCTGCCCAACGTGACCGGTCGGGTCTGCCCGCAGGAGTTGCAGTGCCAGAGCCACTGCATTCACAAGCATTCGATGAGCATCGGTCAGCTGGAATGGTTCCTGCCCGAGTGGGAAAAGCTGGCCGAGCCTGAGCAGCTCAAGGCCCGCTTCGCCGGCCGTCCCAACCCTTGGGAGCTGAGCACTCGCCCACCGGTGGCGATCGTTGGTTCCGGCCCGGCCGGTCTGATCACCGCCTACCTGCTGGCCGCGGACGGCTTCCCGGTGACGATTTTTGAGGCTTTCCCTGAGTTGGGCGGCGTGCTGCGCTACGGCATCCCCGAGTTCCGGCTGCCCAACCAGCTCATTGACGATGTGGTGTTCAAGATCAAGGCGCTGGGTGGCCGCTTCGTAACCAACTTCGTGGTTGGCAAGACCGCCACCATCGATCAGCTTCGCGAGGCTGGCTTCGTGAAGGTCTTCGTCGGTTCGGGTGCCGGCCTGCCCCGGTTCCTGAACGTGCCGGGCGAGCACCTGTTGAACGTGATGAGCGCCAACGAGTTCCTCACCCGGGTGAACCTGATGCAGGCTCACACCGACGACCACGAAACCCCGCTGCCGGTCGTGCCGGGCAAAGAGGTGCTGATCATCGGTGGTGGCAACACCGCCATGGACGCGGCCCGCACGTCGCAGCGACTCGGTGGCAAGGTGACGATCGTTTATCGCCGTACCCAGGCCGAGATGCCAGCCCGGCTGGAGGAACTCGAGCACGCCCTGGAAGAGGGCATCGTGGTTTCCGAGCTGCGCTCCCCTGTCGAGTTCCTTTCCACCAACGACAGCCACTTCGTCACCACCGCTGTGGTGGAGAAGATGGCCCTTGGCGAACCGGACGAGTCGGGTCGGCGCCGTCCGGTGGCGACCGGGGAGACCGAGCAGATTGCGGCCGATCTGGTGATCATGGCGCTCGGCAACGACGCCAACCCGATCATCAAGGATTCCGAACCGCGGCTGCAGGTGAGCAAGTGGGGCACCATCAACCAGGTCAGCACCACGTCCAAGGAGACCACCCTGCCCGGTGTTTACACCGGTGGCGACGCGGCCCGTGGCGGCTCCACTGCCATTCGGGCGGCTGGCGATGGCCAGTCGGCCGCGCGGGAGATGGTGGCGGCGATGGAGCAGATGACTGCTACTGAGATCAGCTCGCGGGTCGATCAGGCCCTGACCTACACCGACCTGGCCGCTGAGCTGCCGGTGATCATCTCCAAGACCCACCTCAGCGAGGGCATCGAGGAGTTCGAGATCCGCTCGCCATCGATCGCCCGCACCGCACAGGCCGGTCAGTTCGTCCGCGTGCTGGCCGAGCCGAATGGTGAGTTGATCCCGCTCACCCTGGCCGACTGGGACGCGGAGGCCGGCACCATCACTTTGGTGGTGCAGGGCATGGGCACCAGCTCGCTGAAGATGAACAAGATGACCGTCGGGGAGGCGTTTGCCGGTATCGCCGGGCCGCTGGGTCAGCCCAGCGCGTTGGAGCGTTACTCCGACGACTCGACGGTGGTGTTCACCGCTGGCGGGCTGGGCCTGCCCCCGGTCTACCCGATCATGCGGGCGCACCTGCGCCTGGGTAACCACGTCACCCTGATCTCGGGTTTCCGCAGCAAGGAACTGATGTTCTGGGACGGCGAGGCCGAGCGGGTAGGCGCCATCAAGGCCGAGTTCGGCGATCAACTCGAAGTGATCTACGCCACCAACGACGGCAGCTTCGGCATCCATGGTTTCGTGACCACGCCGCTGACCGACATGCTCGAGGCCAACAAGGCTGGCGAGGGACGAAAGATCGCCGAAGTCGTCACCATCGGCCCACCGCTGATGATGCGCGCGGTCGCAGATCTCACCCGCGGCTACGACGTCCATACCGTGGCCAGCCTGAACTCCATCATGGTTGATGCAACCGGGATGTGTGGAGCCTGCATGGTGCCGGTGAACGAGGCCGGCAAGCTGGTGCGCAAGCACGCCTGCATCGACGGCCCCGAGATTGACGGCCACGCCATCGACTGGGACAAGTTCCTGCCCCGCTTCGGCCTGTTCAAGGCCCAGGAGCAGGCCAGCCGGGCTCGCAACGGCCTCTGAGTCAAAGCCGAAGGCCCGACCGGTCAACTGACTGGTCGGGCCTTCGGCAATTCTGGGGCGGGCGTCCGACCTTCGGGTCCGACCTTAGGGGACGGTTCCTCCGCGCAGCTCATGGGGACGGTTCCTGCGGGTCTGTCCCCATGAGCAGCTCACCGGAACCGTCCCCATGCGCAGCTCGGGGACAGGGGCGGACGCGGCCAACTTCAGCTGCGCAACGAAGCCATCTGCTCGGCGACCATCGCCATCGCGCGCTCCGGGGCCAAGCGGGTCAGCCGGTCGAGCATCTTGGCATCGGAACCGATGGTGGCCCGATATGCGCCCTTGGCCATCGCGTTGACGATCACCTCACCAGCCTCGGTGGCGGTAGTCATCTTGAACTTCGGCGCCTCGGCGCTATCGGAGCCGGGGATGACCACCCCGCTGTTGCCGGTGATGTTGGTGGCAATAGCGCCAGGGAAAACCACGGTCACCCTGACCGGGGTATCGCGCAGTTCGGAGTGCAGGCCTTCAGTGAGCAGCTTCACCGCCGCCTTGCTGGCGCCATAGATCGTCTGCCCTGGGACGGGAATGAACCCGCCCATGCTGGAGACGTTCACGATCGCCGCAGACGGTCGCTGCACCAGATGCGGCAGGAAAGCCTGCAGGGTGTTGACCACCCCCCAGAAGTTCACCGCGAACACCTTCTCGATCTCTGGTGTGCTCAACTCGGCAAAGGGCACGAACTTCTGAATGATGCCGGCCACGTTCAGCAGCGCGTCGACCTGTCCGTGGGCGGCGATTACCGCCTCGGGGAGGACGGCCACGGCCGCCGCATCAGCGACGCTGGCCACATGGGTACTGAGATTGACCGCCTGTTCGCCGGCCAACTCGGCGGTGCCTGCCAGGCCGTCCGCGCTGAGATCGACCGCGGCCACTTTGCCGCCCTTGCTGAGCAGGTTCAGCACCACCTCGCGGCCGATCCCGTTGCCGCCGCCAGTGACCACGAAAACCTTGTCTTGAATATCCATGCCGAGCCCTTCTCAAACCCAGCTTGGAGCGCCGAGGCCGAGCTGTTGTGCACAGCATCCTCGGGTTGTCGGTATTGGGCAATAGTGCTACCAGCGCGGCGTTCGCGAATGTGGTTAGGGCCACCGGACCGCCCCGCGGGTTCACCCCGCCGGTTGCACCGCTGAGGTACGCCGACCGACGAGGATGGCGATCAGCACCAAGGCGATGCCACCAGCCTGCAACCAGCTGAGCTGTTCGGCCGCCAACAGGGTGCCTAGCAAGACACCGGTGACCGGGTTCAGCAGACCCACGATGCCGACTGTGCCAGCCGGCAGTTCGGCAAGGCCAGCGAACCAGCACACCGAGGCCAGCGCGGTCGCGAACAGCGAGAGGTAGGCGAAGGCCGCCCAACCAAGTGGTCCGACAGTTGGCAGTGGCCCCTCAACGATGAGGGCCGCGATCAGCAGCAGCCCGCCGCCAGCGGTGGCCTGCCACGCGGTGGAGGCCAGCACCGGCACGCCTGCCGTCCACTTCTTGTTCAGCACCGCCCCTACCGAAGACATCACCAGCGCCGAGATCGAAGTGAGCAAGCCCCAAGGATTGATGGCAGCGGCCCCGGTGCCGACGATCAGCAGCACGCCAAGAATGCCGACCACGGCCCCGGCCCCCATCCAGATGGTCGGGCGCTCGTTGAGCATCGCCCAACCGGTGCCAGCCATCGCCAGTGGCGCGAGCGCCATCACCGAGGCGGCCACCGAACTGGGCAGTAGCAGCGCGGAGAGGTAGATGAGCACGAAGAACCCGCTGAAGTTGAGCAGCCCAAGCACGACCGAGCGCCACCACCACTCACCCTTGGGCAGCTTGCGAGCCAGCAACAGCAGGAGAACTCCGGCCGGCAGGGCCCGGATCGCCGCCCCCCAAAGCGGCGCGTCGGCAGGCAGGAACTGCTTGGTGACGTAGTAGGTCGATCCCCAGGCGATCGGGGCTACTGCGGTCACAGCGATCCAGCGCCACTTTGCTTCCATGGAAGCAATAATGTCTTACCGGGAAGGTATTATTCCGCTGTGACCAGTTCTGACCATGTCGCTCGCCTCCAGGAGCAGTGGCGCCACGAGCGTCCCGACCTGGATGTCAGCCCGATGGGCGTCATCGGGCGCCTGCATCGACTCGGTGATCGATTGCGCACCGAGGTCCTGAAGACCTACGACCACTACGACTTGAGCGAGGGCGAGTTCGATGTGCTCGCATCGCTTCGTCGCCAAGGCCCGCCGTACGAGTTGGCTCCCGGCGAATTGGCCCGCCACACCATGGTCACTACCGGCGCGATCACTAAGCGCCTTGATCGGCTCGAATCCTCCGGACTGGTCATCCGCCGAGAGAATGCTGCCGACGGACGCGGTCGCTTCGTCGGCCTCACCGAAGCTGGCCAGCGCGTGATCGATGCTGCCTTCACCGAACACATGCGAAACGAGGCCCGACTGGTCGCAGCCCTCAGCCCGGCCAAACGCGCCCAGCTGGAGCGACTGCTCGCCGACTGGCTGCAGCAACTCGAGTGACCGAACAGCTAACCGCGCGGGCCTAGCTGGCCATCATCAGCGTCCGGCAGCACCGACTAGCTGCGGGCGAACCGGACGGCGCGCACCACCTGCACCACGCCGGTGAACACCAGCGAGACACCCAGCACCAGCCACAACAGTTCCGCACCCCACAGCGGGGCCGCCAACAGGGTTGAGCCAGCGATGATGCTGATCACCGCGTACAGCGCCGTCCACACCTTTGAGGAGCTGTCGAAGAGCAGGAAGAAGGAGACGACGCCTTCGACGATCCAGGCGATGCCAATGAAGATGCCGAAGAACACCGCCAGTCCCAGGACGAACGGGCCGAGATTGGCGAAAGCCACTCCGGCGGCGGCGAGGAAGACCAAGCCGAGGGCGAGGTAGCCGATCCTGGTCCAGAGGCCGAGTTTGCCACTGAAGATGCCGATACCCAGGTTCACCAGGCCGGCGACGGCGGCATAGCTGGCGATGATGGCGCCGACGATCATGGCGGTGTGGTCGGGCCAAATCAGAATCAGCGCGCCGGTGATCAGTGAGACCAGGCCGAGCACGCCGAGGGCAATGCGAATGGACTTCAGGACTGATTGGTCGGCTTCTTCAACAATGGGGGTGTTGTCCATGATGAACGCTCCTATTTCGGCGGCGCCACGGCTCCGATGCCGCAACGTCCAACTGCCAATGCCACCTTAGGACGCAACCGCGGCGTCGGTGGGGAGGATCGCAACATCACCGCCGCCTCGCGGCCTGGTTGCCAACTGCACCACACCAGGAGGTGGTGCCCGCGCTGGGCGCCCGACGCTGCTAGCGTCGCTGCCATCAGTTGAAGAAGTTCTATCGATTGGGGATCAAATGCGAAACACCCCTAAGTTTGCCGCCCCGGCCGCCCTCGTCGCGCTGCTGTTCGGGCTCAGCGCCTGCACTGTTCCTGCGCCAACTGCGATGCCCAGCGCGCCGGTCACGATGCCGACTGGCCCCGCCACCCCCAGCACTTCACCGACGGCGCCGGTCGGCGATGCCCTCGGTCCGCTCGGCTACGGTGCGCTGAAGCTGGGCGCAACCAAGGCCGAGGCAACGGCGTCCGGCCTCACCGAAGGCATCACTGGCACCGAAGGCGAATGCGGCGGCGCTAGCGACGGCCGCCTGTTGGGAGCCCAACCGCCGTCGGAAGAGGCGATTAACGGCCAGCTTTTCTTCTCGGTTAACACCGGGAAGCTGATCGCCATTTACGCCACCGGCGACGTCGCCACCCCCGAAGGCATCAAGCTCGGCAGCACTGTGGCCCAACTCAAAGCCGCCTTCGGCAAGTGGGAGGCTGAGGAAGGCGAAGAGGGCCGAGGCGGTGCGCCAGTTGCCGGCAACGAAAAGGCCTACTACCGAATCGTGGTGGACGGCGGCAAGGTGGTCGAGTTGAGCCTGGATTCGATCGATCAGGACTGCTACGAGTAACCGACCCACGGGTAACCGGCCCGCCTCAGTTTGAGGCCGGGGGTTTCTCGTCGCTCCCGCGATGGGCGGGTAATGGTCAACGCAGCTGGGTGGCATCGATGCCGCCCAGCTGCTGTTTGTCTGCGACAACTAGCATCCCTAGGCACAGCCGAAGAAGTCCTATCGATTGGGGATCGAATGCGTACCACCCCCAAGCTTGTTGCCCCGGCCGCCCTCGTTGCAGCCCTTTTGGCGCTGAGCGCCTGCACTGTCCCAACGCCGAAACCCACGGCCGCACCACCGACCTCGACCGGCCCCGTTACTCCCAGTTCATCACCGGCAGCTCCGGCTGGCGACACTCTCGGCCCGCTCGGCTACGGCGCGCTGAAACTGGGCGCCACCAAGGCCGAGGCGAAGGCGTCCGGGCTGGCCGAAGGCATCATTGGCACTGAAGGCCAATGCGGCGGCGCTGCCGACGGACACCTCTTGGGGGCTCCGGAGGATCCGGACGGTGAGTACTACCGGGGAGCCCTCATCTTCTCCGCCACCACCGGAAAACTGGTCTACATCGCAGCCCTCGACAACATGGCCACCCCAGAGGGCATCAAGGCCGGCAGTTCCTTGGCCGAACTCAAGGCGGCCTTCCCCAAGTTGACCAAAGACCCGGACTCAGATGGGAGCGGCTTTTATGCCGACGTGCCCACCAATCCCAAGGCGTACTACGACTTCGCCGTGGATGAGGGCAAAGTCTCGAGCCTGACCCTGATTTCCGCCGACCAGGACTGCTTCGACTGAGGTCAGTTCCCCTGAGCGCCCCCACCAGTTCCCCCATGCCCCACCAGTGCCATGAGCACCCACCAGTTCCCTGAGCCTGTCGAAGGGTCAACTCCCTGCGGCTTCGACGGGCTCAGCCAACTCCAGGCTTCGACGGGCTCAGCCAACTTGGGGCCAGTTCCCTGAGCTTGTCGAAGGGTGATCGCGCCCGACTGGCACAATCTGCTTCATGCTGACCGTCACCGTGCCGGACGCCGATCTGCTCGAACGGCTGGCCGATTTGAGCGATCGGGTTGAGTTTGTCATTTGGGATCTGCTCGCTCCCCTGCCAGCCGAGGTGGCCGAACGGGTGCAGGTGGTGCAGATCGGGCACTACTGGGGCTCCCCGGAACGCTGGCGACGACTGCCGGAGGCCACCAGCCTGCGGTACGTGATGCTGCCGTCGGCTGGCTATGAACATGCCGTGCCGCACCTGCCCACGGGCGTAACCCTCTGCAATGGCCGCGGCGTGCATTCGGCTGGCACCGCCGAGCTGGCAGTGGGGCTAATCCTGGCCTCCCAGCGCGGACTGATGGCGGCCATCGACGCCCAGCGCGAAGGCCGCTGGCACAACCCGGAGTTGCCGTCCCTTGCCGACCATCGGGTGCTGGTGATTGGCGCCGGGTCGTTGTCGGACGCGGTGGTGGCGCGGCTGCGTCCCTTCGAAGTGGAGCTGACCGTGGTGGGCCGCACCGCCCGCCCCGGCGTGCACGCGGTGAGCGAATTGCCAGCCCTATTGCCGTCCGCCGACGTGGTGGTGCTCACCGTGCCCTACTCCCCCGCCACTCATCACCTACTGGACGCGGCCGCACTGGCTGCACTGCCCGATGGCGCGCTAGTGGTGAACGTGGCCCGCGGGCGAGTGGTCGACAACGACGCCCTGCTGGCCGAGTTAATGGCCGGACGGTTGCGGGCCGCCTTGGACGTGACCGACCCCGAGCCCCTGCCGCCGCAGCACCCGCTGTGGCAGGCACCGAACACGATCATCACCGCCCACCAGGGCGGCAACTCTGAAGCCACCTATCCGCGGGTGGCCGCGTTGCTGCGGCGCCAGTTGGAGCACCTGTTGGCTGGCGAGCCGGTGGAGAATGTGGTGGTCGCGGGCTGAACTCCGCTCTGGGTTCACCCGCTGCCCTATCGTTGCGACAACGCCTGCGTCGAAGGACGGTGCCCCCATGCCAAGGTTTCTGATTCCGCTATTGCTGGCGCTGAGCCTCAACTCACTGGCCGGGTGCGTGCCTGCTGCGCCGACGCCGGAGGTGCCCGGGGCCGTCAAGTTCCAGACCATCGCCGTGCCGATGGTTGGCGGCTTCTGCAGCTACTTCGCCGAAGACCAGCCCGGCAAACCGTGCGTGGACGGCATGGAGAAGGTGTTCGCCGCGCATCCGGAACTCGCCAGCGGCGCCGACAGCAGTCGCCTGATTGAGGTGACCGCGAAGGTGAGCATCGCCTCCCAGACCCGCTCCAACTCGGCTAATCCTCCCCAGACCGCCACCATGACCGTCTGGGTCATCGACCAGTTGGTCTCGGCCCGCCGGGTCAACTGACCGGCCTCACTTGTTGCCGCGAAAGCCGTCCAGCCCGTTCAGCACCAGGTTGAGAGTGAACTCGAACTCGGATTGGGTGTCACACACCCCGAGGGAGTCGGTCTGGTCATGGGTGACCGAGCCGGCCAGGGCGCCCAAATGCGGGAAAGCTGCCGCCATCGCCGCCATTTCTTCGGCGGTGGTGCCGTCCTCGGCGGCGTCCGGTTCGAAGATCTCCTGGGTGAAGCCCATCAGCATCGACCCCAGCGAATGAATGGCCCGGTGGGCGGTCTCGTAGCTGAAGCCGGCCTCGATCATGGTGCCCACTAGTGCTTCGAAGACCAGATAGGTGTTGGGCGGGACGACCGCGGTGCCAGCAACCAGTGATGGCGCCCACGGATGGCGCAGCATGACCCGGCGCGCCCCGAGGCACCGGTTGCCGACCACTTCGCGCCAGTCAGTTGCGGACGGATTCGCGCCTTGCCCGAGTTCCGGCGGCCCACTCTGGTCGGCGCCGGCCAGCGTGTCGGCGATGATCTGGTCGATCACCGTCTCGACTAGGCCCGAGAGCAGCTGCGATTTGTCCTTGACGTAGTAGTAGAGCGACATCGCCTCGCAATCGAGCGCTTCAGCAACCCGCCGCATGGTGACGGCGGCCAAGCCTTCGGCGTCGGCAATGGCGGTGGCTGCGGCCAGTATCCGCTCGCGGCTGAGCGGGGTCTTGGCGGTTCGTGCGGGCATCTGCCACCTCCCTTGCGTTCGGCAATCTTACAACGTACGATTCATCTTACGTCGTAAGAAAGGACCTTCAATGACCACCAGCACCACCACTTCCACGGACGCCGCCACGGCGACGTCCACCAAGATCGGGCCGCGTCAGGTCGTGGCCGCCCTGTGGGTATTCGTGACGCTGTTCTACATCTACTGCGATGTGTTCGGGCTGATGTATCCGCCGCACCTGCAGGAGTACCTGAACGGGAATGTGGGTGGGCTGGTGATTGACCAGCAGTTCCTGCTCAACGCGGCCATCTTGATGACCATCCCGATGGCATCGGTGTTGATTTCGCGGATCGCGCCCCATCGCTTCGCCCGCTGGGAGAGCATCGCCGCCGGGGCAATCATGGCGCTGGTGCAGATCGGCAGCTTCGGCTTCGGCGGCCCCGCCACCTCGTTCTACATCTACTGCTCGATCATCGAGGTTGCCGGCACCCTGGCAATCGTGTGGGTGGCCGCGCGCCACTGGAAAGTGGACGCCTAGGCCCCGGCACTGCCCCTGCTAGTCGGCCGCCCGCTCCCAAACCGCCAACGAGCTGCGCCTGGGGACGGTTCCACCGAGCTGCGCCTGGGGACATACCCGGTAGAACCGTCCCCGGTGAGCTGCGCGGAAGAACCGTCCCCGCGAGCTGCGCAAAGGAACCGTCCCCGCGAGCTGCGCAAAGGAACCGTCCCCGCGAGCTGCGCAAAGGAACCGTCCCCGCGAGCAGTCCGTGAAGCGCCTCGGCGGGTCGCCGCCCTACGATCGTCCAAGGAATAGCCGCCCAGCCCGGTCACGATCCACCACCAGCCGCGGGCAACGTCCGGCGCTCGACCCGGCAGTGGGAGTTTTCGCCCTTACCGAACACGGGCTCGCAGGAAGCCAGGCTCCGCTAGGCTCCGATTCGTCCGATCTGCAGGAGGCTTCAGATGGCGAAGGACGACACTCTGGCTGCTGGCGATCCGGCGGCCTTCCAGGACGCCGAGGCTCAGGCTGGCTCGCACGCGCACCGGCTGAACAGCCTGCGCGCGGCCGTCCTCGGAGCCAACGACGGCATCGTCTCCACCGCTGGCATCGTGATCGGCGTCGCCGGAGCCACCCAGGACGGGTTCGCCATCTTCGCTGCCGGCATCGCTGGACTGACCGCAGGCGCGTTGTCGATGGCCGTGGGCGAGTATGTGTCGGTGAGTGCTCAGCGCGACACTGAGGTGGCGCTGCTGGAGAAGGAACGCCGCGAACTTGAGGAGATGCCCGAGGAGGAACTCCTCGAACTGGCCGGGCTCTACGAGGAAAAAGGTCTGAGCGCTGAATTGGCGTTAGAGGTGGCCAAGCAACTGCACGAGCATGATGCGCTGGCCGCCCATGCCGAGACCGAGTTGGGTATCGATCCGGAGGCATTGACCAACCCCTGGGTGGCCGCGATCTCCTCCGCGGTGGCCTTCACCATCGGCTCGGCGTTGCCACTGGCCGCCATGATGCTTGGACCAGCCGACATCCGGATCCCGGTAACCGTGGCTGCCGTCGTGGCCGCCCTGGTGCTTACCGGCTATCTCAGCTCGCGCGCCGGCGGCACCCCCGTGTGGCGCGCGATTGGTCGCAATGTGGCTGGCGGCGTCCTGGCAATGGGCGTCACCTACTGGATCGGACGCCTCGTCGGTCACACCCTGGGCTAGTCGGGCCGATCGCTGACCCGCCGAGCTGAGGACGGGCGACAACTCCAGCGGCACGCACCTGGGCCATTTTGACCTGGAACCGAATCACCAACGTCGCTCTGCAAACCCACACCCAGCGGCCCATTTGACGCTGAAATCACTGGAGAGCCTGGATTGAACGTGTTCAATACATCGAGGAATTCTCACATCTGCTGAAGGATCACCGGTGTGGGTTTTCCCGGAGGCGATCATGGTGGCAACGTTGCGCACGAACGGTTGCGTTTTCAATGGCCCTGATTCTCATCGACGCCCCGGCGACGCCAGGGCGATAGCGGGTTCAAGTCAATCGATTACTGCGGGTCGACATTTGGCGTCGAGTTCCCGGGGTGTTGGCTCAGACGATGGCCAAGTTCGCCGACTCGATCAAAACGCGCCAGGATCGCCACTTGTGGCGCCGCAGCGCTGCCAGGTCGCGCCGGGGACTCACCACGACCGCCTCCGGAGCGGTGGCCAACCCAGCCCACGATGATCGTCAGCATCCGGACGCGCGCCGCCAGCACCGCAGCGCTCACGCCTGGCCCTCCGCTTCAAACCGGGGCCTCGGCTCGCCGGAGATCAGTACTGTGGCCCGGCATGTCACGACAAATTTGCGAGTTCGACACTCGGCGACCGTGAGCGCACCCAATCGACCCACCGAGACCGCGTCCACCCGGCCGGCAACACCCCTCAATCCGATACCAATTCCCGCCTCAGCACCGCCTCAGCCATCACGGGTCACTGAGACCGGAAATCTGGCGCCTGCGGGATCATCGGTTGGCGAAAGGACCATCGAGAATTGTCTCGGATTTGGCCAACAAATGGGCCCAAGAACCAGTGAAACCGGCCGTGATAATAAAAGCTGTCTTTACATTGCCCCAGAATGGGCGTAAGGTCAAATCATTCGACGGGTTCAGGAGGACCTCAAGAATGAGCGGCCTTCTTTTTGAGTCGCACACCCCCCACCTCCGACCTGTAGACACCACGAATACCCCCTTCGCTGGTGTCTGTGCGTGATGAATTTCCGCGTGCCGACTTTAGTCAACTTGGAAGGTTTTCTCATGAATTTTGGACGCATTTTTGCGACGCTTAGCGCGGTCGGCCTGGCCCTCGTTTGGACCAGCGGATCGGCTGTTGCCAGCACCACCCCGCAGACAACGTCGCACGTCGTATCCGCTCCCTGTGTGGTCGGTCCAGGAGTTGCCCAAACCGCAACCACGGTCACCGGCAGCGCCGGAGACGACACCATCGACTGCACCAACGCGAGCCCCGGCAAGACCATCAAGGGCCTGGACGGTAACGACACGATCACCGGCACCGCCTTGGCCGACAAGATCTACGGTGGCAACGGCAACGACACGATGACCGGTGGACCGGGCAACGACTACCTCGAGGGCAACTCCGGCAACGACACGATCACGGGCAGCGCTGGCACTGACACGCTAGTCGCTGGCATCGGCGCTGACACCCTCAGTGGCGGCACCGGCAACGACACCCTCCGCGCCACACCTGCCGACGCCTTCGCCGACATCCTGAATGGTGGAACCGAGACTGACACCTGCTCTGCAGTGACTGCAGAAGGCGACACCAAGACCGCCTGCGAGCGGTAGACCCCAAGCCGCGGGTCGTGGTACCCCCCGTAACCACGGCCCGTGATCTCGGCGAACGGCTCCGACCTGCAACATGGACGGGGCCGTTCGCCGTCTCTTTAGGAGACCTCGAACCCGCGGAGTTTCTTCTTACAAGACGTCGAACCCGCGGAAGCGCCGCAATCCTCACCCGCCGAGCGCAGCCAGTCGCCCATCAACCACCCGAGCCCCAACAGTCTCAACCGCCTCGACCGGCTGTGCACCCCGCTCGGCTCCCGTGGCCACACCCCACTCGGCTCCCGTGGCCACACCCCACTCGGCTCCCGTGACCACACCCCGCTCGGCTCCCGGGGGCACACCCCCGCCAGCTCCCGGGGTCATTCTCGCGATCACCCCCGGCGGCGAGCCGGATTTCGCCTTCGTCCGTTGGTTCTGCAAGGGGCGTCGAGCCGGGTCAAAGCGAGCCGGTGGAATGAACTCCGGCAGTCCGTTCGCCCTCAACTGAACGCTCCACTGATCGCGCAAACCGTACTTCGCTGGCTCAACCAACCCGTGATGGTGGTGGCACAGCAGCACCAAATTCGACAGCGCAGTATCTCCGCCGTCCCACCACGGCCGAATGTGGTGCGCCTCGCAAAGCTCGGGCCGCACATCACAACCGGGGAAGGTGCACCCGCCGTCCCGCAGGATCAGCGCGGTGCGAATCGGCGCAGTCACCAGCCGCGAGGATCGTCCGACATCCAACACCTCGCCAGGGCCGCCCAGGACCGCCGAAACCAGCTCGGCGTCGCAGCAAAGCTGCCGCAACTCCCCCGCGGAGACCTCTTGGTCTTCGCCGATCAAGCCAGCACCGGCCGCATCACGGCGGAGCTGGTGGTAGTCGAGCTTCACGATCACCTTGGCGCCACCGACCCCAGAAACGGGTTTCGCCTTCTCCACGCTGCCCAGCAGTGCGATGAAAGCGTCAGCTTTGCGCTGCTCCGTAGTGGTCGACTCCGACAACGGATCCCGCGCTTCAAGGGCCGTGCGCCGCACCGACTCGGCGTGCGCACTGAGCAGGCTCACGAATCGTTCGCCCTCAACCCGGGGCAGACACCCCTCGAATCTGACGAGCGCACCTTCGCGGTACACCCGCAGCGATCGCGCCCGTCTGGCCGCCTCAACCTCGCGCTGCAGCCTCACCTCTTCGGATTCGCCAGCATCCGGGGGCACAACTTGAGCCAACACCTGCCCCGACGACCTGGCCAACTGATCAGCGTCCAGGTGGCGCGCAAGGTCGATCATCACCTGCTCCGCGGCGGATTGCTGGCCGGGGTTCAGCTGCGGCGCCAACCCGTCCAACACTCGCCCGATGGCTCGCGCCTGACCCGTACCGATCCGCCCGCCAACAGCAGCCTCCCCCACCAGCGGATGCTCCACCAGCGCTCGCGCCTGCCCCACCGCGGCTGCAGCCTCCCTACGGGAGAGTGGCTCACCCAAGCCCAACCAGGACGACATTTGCGTGCCGGCCGCCTGTTGCGAGGCATTCGCGCGATCAGCTTCGGCCGTCAGCAAGGCAGCCAACGCCTCCACCCTCGTGCGCACCCGCCGCGCTGCGCGCACCCACTCCAGCCGGACGGCAGCGTCCAGCCCGGAGCGTCGCGGATCAACCTCATCAAGCAACGCCTCGAACTCGGCCAGGACCTCCCCGGCCGGTCGCAGCACTCCTGATCTCGTCATGCTTCAAGCCTGCCACCACAACGGCCCAATTCGAACACCTGAACTAATACTGTGGATAACTTCGTAACCTTTTCCACAACTCGCAAATAGCCTTGACAGTGGGCCTGTCGGGGCTTCGACGAGCTCAGCCAACTAACCCACCAGGGCTTCGACAGACTCAGCCAACTGACGCCTCCTGGTTCCAACCTGCTCAACGAGCCGACCCCAGCCGCGCCACCAGCGCGGCAGCCGTCCGAAGAACTACCGAAGGATGCGCAGCCTCCGCCCCCACCCCGCCATCGCGCTGGCAGGCTGGAGAGAGTCAAGGAGGACCGATGAGATCCAACCGCGCGAATGCCCGCAAAACCCACCCCGCCAAAGCCGCCCCCACGCAGAACGCCACCGAAATCAAAGGGCCGAACAAGACCGGCAATGCCATCTTCGTCGGTTCACTGGTGAGCGCGGCCGCCGTGACTGGCTCCCTGGCCACCGAGCCGGACGGCCAGTGGTACCGCGAGCTGAAGAAGCCCACCTGGCAGCCGCCGGGCATCGCCTTCCCGGTGGTGTGGAGCGGCCTCTACACCGACATCGCAGTCAGCTCAACCGCGGTGCTCAACGAGCTCGAGCGCCGCGGCGAGACCGAAGAAGCCGCTGCCTACCGCAAGGCGCTGGCTACCAACCTCGCCCTCAATGCCTTCTGGAGCTGGCTGTTCTTCCGCTGGCATCACCTCGGCGCCGCCACGGCCGGTGCTGGCGTCCTGGCGATCAGCTCATTCGACCTGGCCAAGCGAGCTGGACATGCCCGTCCCGCTGCCGGTTGGGCGCTCGGCGCTTATGCACTCTGGACGGGGTTCGCGACCGTCCTGGCTGGCACGGTGTGCTGGCTCAATTTCAAAGACGACTGAGACCATCGGGCCAAGACCGCGCCGTCTCAGGCCTCGCTTGACTCAGGGCTCCAACCGGCGCGGATTCACCGGCTCCTGACCGGGGGCGGCTGGGCTCCAGGAGCGCCGGGGCCCGAAGGCATGCCGCGCGCCGGGCACGATGAGGGCAACCAGGGCATCCACATCGCCGTCGAGGCCGTCCAGGGCCGCCAAGATGTCGAAGGAGAAGCCGCCGGCTACCCAATCGGCATCGTCGGCGACGAGTTCGAGCAGGTCGGCGAGGTTGTCGTCGTTGGTCGAAACCCGCGCCAGGTGCACCCGTCCGGCTTCATCGAGGACGGCCACCGCTTGGCCATTGCGCGAGACCTGCCACAGCGGCTCATGCCAGGCGAGTTCACGTCCGGCTGAGGCTCGGCGCAGGCCGAGGCTGAGCTGCGAGGCGTACCACTGCACGGTGGTCATCAGCGACGGAAAGGCGCTGAGTAGGCGAAACACCGCCAGCGGATCGTCCAATGGGTCTTCGGTGCGGAACAGAATCTTGGCCGGACGCGCCGTCCAGGCATCATCGGGGCCTACCAGGGCGGCGATCGCGGTATAGATCGCCGACTTCGCGGTGGGCTGCACCGGGACCGTCGGATGCCCCCAATGATCGGCCCAGTCCAGGCCCAACTGATTGCTGAGATCGAAGTATTCGACGTCGGCCCAACGCAGCTGCGCCTCGGCCCCGTCCGCGGTGAGCACCGGACCTTCGCCGCCGGCGTAATGCAGCGTGACTCCAGAACTCGATTGGACGATCAAATGGGCGGGACGGTCATACCAGTCGGCCCAGGAGATGGTGAGCTCAGGCCAAGCCAGCACGATTGAGCTAGCCGATTGCCACGCGCGCGCGGCGACAGCGTCTGGCCGCACCTGCTGAGCCATCGCCGTTCACCGATCTTCCTACTTCACTACTTGAAGGCTAGCCGGTTGAGCTGACATTTGGTCTGGTTGTTGTGGGAAGCCGCAGCCCTGGGTGGCGAGCAGTTCAGCGGCGCCGAGCCAACACGATGAGGTCTTCGACTTCGATCGGCTCCCCGGTTGGTTTGCGGCCCATGCGGTTGCGACGTCCGGCTAGAGCCAACGTCCATTCGGTTTCGTCGAGCTTCAGCTCGCGGTATTCGTTTTCGGGGCTGTGATGGAGGTCGGCGTGGGGGTGGGCAACGTCGTTCGGATCGGCTGGTGCCGCGTGGGAGATCACCAACAGATGCCCGCCGGGACGGACGGCCGCCGCGGCCCGGCGCAGAATCTGCTCGCGGGCTAGCGGTGCCGGCGAATGCAGGAAACTGGCACCGACCAGGTCGTAGGTGGCTTCGGGCTGCCAGGTGGCCAGATCGGTGACGACGAAACTCGCCTGCTCGGGGCCGAGCCCGCGAGCATCAGCTTCTTGGCGGGCGCGGTTGATGGCGGTCGGCGAGATGTCGAGCCCGCTGGCCTGCCAGCCGCGTTCGGCCAGCCAGAGCACGTCGGCGCCTTCGCCACAGCCGAGGTCGACTGATCGTCCCGGAGTCAGGTCGGCGACCGCATCGACCAGGGACACATTCACTTTGCCCGACCAGACTCGCTCTTCGCCGGAGTAGCGGGCCTCCCAGAAGTCGAGGGGCGTTACCTCGGGATCGGCGGCTG
Organism: Propionicimonas sp.; assembly: GCA_013791955.1. Lineage (GTDB taxonomy): Bacteria > Actinomycetota > Actinomycetes > Propionibacteriales > Propionibacteriaceae > Propionicimonas. The sequence continues at coordinate 438,138 of VMSW01000007.1, read as the reverse complement.
CCTCGTGGTGGGCGTGGCTCGCGTGGTCGGTTTCCCCTTCGTTCATGGCCCCAGTCTTGATGGTCGAAGCGGTCGGGGCAATGTTGTCCGCGGGGAGCGAAAACCGGGCAGCTGCGCCAGGTGTACGAAATCGGAATTGCCTGTGGACAACTCCGGAATTCGGGTGGTGACCAGTTTTCGCTTGTGCAAAGCTGGCTCGCAATCACCCCTAGGAGTCACTCGTGGCACTCGCTAAACCAGCTTTGGTATGCCTGGCATTGGCCGCAACACTGCTCACTGGCTGCAGCCAACCCGACCCGATCGGGCAGCCCACCTATCTCTGCACACCATCGGAAGGCAGCACTCCTTACTCCTGCTACCAGGTGCAATACGAGGAGAAGCTCAAAGAAGATCGGCTCTACGCCGAAGCCGAGACGGTTTACCGGAAGTTCCTTGCCGAGGACGAGCGGATCTATCGAGCTGGCGGGGTCACCGAGCCGACGCCCGTGATGCTGGAGTCGCTGACCGGAGAAGGACTGAAGCAAGCGACGGACACGTATCGAGGGCTGAAGGCCGACGGGACGGTGATCACCCAAGGGGCGTTCAAGCTCGTATACCTCCGCCGCGCCACAAAGGAGGTCAAGAACGATTCTGTTGCCACCCTCGAGTCCTGCATCGATGGCACCAGCATCGTGTTCCGGGAGGGGAAGACCACCTATGCAGGCAATATTTCGCTCGAGCGGGCGTACTTCTCGAACACCGACGGCGGCCTCAAGATCAGCAGCTTCATGAGCTTCGAGGGGACGGTGAGCTCGTGCGAATGAGCATCCGAGTTGTTGCGAGTGTCGGCCTGACCGCAGCCTTGCTCCTCGCACCCATCACGCTGACGAGAGCCGAGACTGCCAATCCCGAGCCAAGACCTACCGTCAGCGTCAAGAAGGGGTGGATCGATGGCATCAACCAGCGAAAGCAGAAGCGCCGAAAGAAAGCACTTCCCGGCGCCAATAGCACCGACTCGTCCACCAACCCCAATCCCGGCTCAACGGCTACGACCGATCCGCTGGACAAGCTCTGCTCAGCTCACGGCGTCAAGGAAGGCAAATACTGGTGCGTCGCCCGCAAACCCGGCACTCCTAGCCCCGACCCCCAGCAGCCAACAGCGAGCCAAATCCGCAAAGTCGTCGCGAAACTCAAACTCCCCAACCCGACCCCACGCTTCGGCCCAGACCCATCAGTCAACGAATGGAACATGCTCGCGGTCGGTTTCCCCATCTGGCTCTGGACAGATCAACCCACCCGCATCACCACCACCGCCCACCACGACGGACTCACCTTCCAACTAACAGCCACCTGGCAATCCACCACCTTCAACATGGGCGACGGCCAGACCAAGACCTGCACCACCACCACCGTCTACCCGCCCCACATCGACAAACCCGGTAGGCCCTCGCCCACCTGCGGCTATGTCTACGAAACCCGTTCCCCCAAAGGCCACCCCTACACCGTCACCGCCGACACCCACTGGCGAATCGACTGGGCCACCAACGGCTACTCCGGCACCTTCAACCACACCTACACCGGAAACCGCACCCTCGATGTCGGCGAACTCCAGTCCATGATCAACGGCTAACCACGAACCCAGCTCCCTGAGCCTGTCGAAGGGTCAGGAGGGGCGCGTCTGGGGCTTCGACAAGCTCAGCCAACTTGAACCTAGCTCCCTGAGCCTGTCGAAGGGTCCACGACCGCACGCACCGATGTGCACGCACCGTCCCAAATCCGACCTAGACCTCGCTCGCGCCAGATCCAGGTCGCACTCTGAACCAACTCTTCGCGCCTATTTGCCGTTCTGCCGCGGGAAGGCTTCATGTAACTGCCATTGCAGGTCGGCGATCTGGTCTGCGTCCAGGGTGCCGGGCTCGGTGAGCATCGCCCTCAGCTTCTTCGGCCAGAGGACGTGCACCCCGCCGATCACGAAGGAGCCGCCGAACACCGGCCAATCGGCGTCGAGAAAGCAGAGGACTCCGTGCACTGGCACCTCGGGCCGGTCGGCCAGCGCGGCCTTCACTAAGCCAAGCTGCTTGTGCATCCCCGCAACTAGCTTGGTGCGGTCGCGTCCGCCAACGTAGAGAAGTTCTTCGCGCGGACGAAGCAGCCCGCCAAAGTGGCGAAGCTGGGGACGGGAATCGCGGTAGCGCTTGGCGTCGATCACATAGACCCCACTCGAGCAGACGGCCAGGTGATCGATGTTGGCCCTGGTTTTGGGAATGCGCCGATCGTGGAGCACTCGCAGCTCGGAGCCAGCGGACCGGGCCAGCATTTCGCCAAGGGCTTGCTCCCCTACTGCCCCCACCTCCCAAGCCCTGATCGACTGCGGGTCGTCGAACACGGCCAGCAGGAACTTGCCGATCTTGGGGTGATTCGCCTGCACTCGAGCTTGGCGGGCATCGTGGCGACGCTCGAACTCGCGGCGCGCCGACGCACCTGGCAGGCCGTCAACCGCGTCCAGGGTGACTGGCTCGGTCGGGGTGATCGCGTGCTGTGGCGCCGGGCTCTGCTCAGCGGGACCAGTCAGTTCGGCGGGCTCTGCCGGCTCGACGGGCTCGGCAAGAGCAACCCGTGGAGCGCAGCCAACACAGGCGACGGTCTTGGCCTCACGGTCGTAGTCGGCCAGGACGCCGGCGCCGATGCCCACGCCACACCGCGAGCAGGTGCCTGCGTAGCGCAGCTTCATTCTCTTGACGGTGGGGGCGGTAGTCACCGTGCCATCTTGCTCGGTCGGTGAGCCCGCCCCCGCGCATTCAAGCGGATAGCCGACCCATTGCTTGAAATGGCTCTGACTCTCGCCAGGAAGGGCACGAGCTGCTAGGACTTACCCGTGGGCAATGCCGAACCACTGCGCGAGGAGATCATCAGCTTTGTGCTGGATCGCGCCAGCAGGAACGGCGATTTCGTTACTCGCGCTGAGCTGAGTTTCCCGATGCCCAACGGGGAGACGATGCCGCTGATCGATCGTTCCCGCGGTATCCGCAACCCGCGCGAGATGGCGGCCACCATCAGCGTGGTCAGTTCACCAGACAGCCCCTACGCCGACCGGGAAATGGAAGACGGGCTGTTTCACTACTCCTACCGCGAAGGCTCGATCAACGGCGACAACGCCAAACTGCGCCGGGCTCACGAACTCAACTTGCCGATCATCCTGCTGCGCAAGATCCGCGATGGCGTGTACGTCCCCCACGCCCCGGTCTTTGTCGTCGCCGACCTGATGGAGAAGCGCGAGTTCTTGCTGACCCTGGATGAGAGCGTCCGCTTCCTGGCTTCGTCGAACGCCTCAGCACCGGAGCGGCGCTATGCGGAGCGCATCATGAAGCAGCGCCTGCACCAGAAGGACTTCCGTGGACGAGTGATCGCCGCCTACCAAACCAAGTGCGCCATCTGTCGGCTCAGCCACGGCGAACTGCTGGACGCGGCGCACATCACGCCCGATTCCGACGAGCTGGGGGTGCCCGTGGTGTCCAATGGGCTTTCGCTGTGCAAGATCCATCACGCCGCCTACGACAAGAACATGCTTGGAATCTCACCTGACTACGAGGTGCGCATCGACCACGTCCTACTCGAAGAAGTGGACGGCCCGATGCTTCGCCATGGTCTGCAAGACATGCACGGCTCGAAGCTGATCCTGCCTTCCAGGCGCACCGATCAGCCTGATCGAGACCGTCTAGCCCAGCGATTCTCGAAGTTCCTCAATCGAGCTTCCTGAAGCACATCGCGGGCGTGGCCTCATTGCTGTCGCCGGCGGGGGTACCCACTTCTACTGTAAAAAGGTTACAGTAGATGCATGTTCTCAGCCGAGGTAGATCAGGCGCCGGCATTGCCCGCCGACTTGGTCGCAGCGCAGCTCCTGAAACTGCCTGAAGGCCAGTGGTACGAACGCAAATCTGGCCGGATCAGAGCCCGCGACCTCGCGGTGCCCCTGATTGCCTTTGCCAACGCTGAAGGCGGCACCGTCGCGGTAGGGCTGAGCGATGGCGAGGTTGATGGCGTCACTCCAGCACGGACAAACGAGATACGGCAGGCCGCCCAGGATTTCACCAATCCCCCGGTCAGGATGCGCGTTTCTGAACTCGCTGACCCGCTGACGCAGCGGACCCTGCTCCTGCTCCATGTCGAGCCTGGCGAACAGGTGCATGAGACCAGCCGTGGCGAGTGCTATCTGCGAGTCGGGGACGAGTCGCGCCGGTTGACCTTCGCCCAGCGTCAAGAACTCGGGTTTGATCGCGGTTCGGCACCTTTCGATGGCACGCCGGTCGAAGAATCCCCAGCCGGTCTCGACCCTGACCAAGTGGAGGCCTACCAACAGGCAATCCGGTCGACCACCCCCGAACTCATGATGCGGGCGCGCAACCTGCTGACCCAGGACGGACGGCTAACCGTCGCCGGATACCTGCTCTTCAGCGCCGCGCCACAGGAGCTGTTCCCCAATGCTCAAGTGCGGGTGCTGAAATACACCGACATCGAGCGGGGCAGCGGCAGCAGCCTCACCTTGGCCGATGACGGCGACATCCGCTGTGAAGGGTCGATCCCGGAACAGATCACCCACGCCGCCCAAGCGATCGACTCGATGATTCCGAAGCGCCGCGCACTGAACGAGTCTGGACGGTTCGCTGGCCTGCCTATCATTCCGAGGGATGCCTGGATTGAGGGCCTCGTGAACGCGGTAGTCCACCGCTCCTACAGCATGTCTGGAGACCACGTTCGAGTGGAGATCTTTCCCAATCGGATCGAGATCACCAGCCCGGGTCGATTCCCCGGCCTGGCTGACCCCACCAACCCGTTGTCGATAAGCCGCCACGCGCGCAACCCTCGGATCGCCCGGGTCTGCTCAGATCTCGGCATTACCCAGGAACTGGGCGAGGGTATTCGGCGAATCTTCGCTGAGATGCGCCTGCGCGGGCTAACTGACCCGCTTTACACCCAGACGCCCGCAGCGGTGCGACTCACATTGTCTTCCGCCGACACTGTGTCGGCCGAGATCCGCGCCGCCCTGCCTAAGGGCGCCATGGCCGTGCTCGACAACCTGCGCTCAGCGGGGCGTCCACTGGGCACCGGGCAGATCGCCGAGTTGGTGGGGGTAACCCGACCAACAGCGGGTCGGCACCTCCAAGCTCTCCGTGATGCCGGCCTAGTGCTCTGGGAAGGCGAGTCACCCAAAGACCCACGGGCGACCTGGAAGGTTCGCTGACCAGCTACCTGTGCAAACCGGTGCCTACTGTCAACTACTGCAACACCGAATGTTGCAGTAGTTGACAGTAGATTCTTGGTGACCACCTTCGTGAGGACGCTGCCTGGCGTGCTTGGCGAGTTGTTGAAGCGCCTAGCCCCTGAGGTGGTCGATCAGGTTGAGTTCACCGGGGTGCATTCGTTCGCGCGCAAGCTGTTGCAGCAGCGCGGGGTGGAGTTCAAGCTCGATCCGAAGCAGGCCGATCTGGCGTTCAGCGCAGCCTGGGAGCAGGTGGGCGCCCGTTCGAATCTCGACACCGGCAAGCGCGATCGGTGTGAGCCATCGCATAACTGACAATTGGTGTCACGGCCGCCTTGATGGAAACTGTCGACATTCCGCACCCTCTCCGTGGTTACGTCGCTCATCCTAGGTATACGGGCGGACATTCGACGCAGCGCCCGGAATGGGCATCTCCCCGCGCAAGTTTCGGGCGGGTTCAACTCCATCATGGCCCGGGAGGGGCTCTCTGCATTCGGCGACCGTCCGTCAGCCAGCACTCGAAGCCAGGGAGGAAGGAAGAAGTCCAATAGCGCCCCCGAGGTTCGCTGAGCGTCAATATCAGGCCCTTAGCTTCGGCGCCCTGCACTAGCTGACCCGGCCTCGACAGCAGCGTCCCGGCTCGCAACCGCCTCCGCAACGTCCGGCTCAGACCCATCAGCAGGAACAGATATCCGCACCGTCGTCCCCTCCCCCGGAACACTCTCCACGACCAAATCGCCACGCAGCAGCTTGCCCGCTCATGCATCCCACGCAGCCCAAACTCCGGTTCGATTCTCAACAAGTGGCTGGACGGGATGTCCACAAATGACCGGTTGGTTGCTCCATATTTGGTCGGTTAGGGCTGACACGAGATGTGCAATGTCGAGGTGGCGACGCACCTCTCCCAGCGGTGCGAGCGACTGCTCGCTGCTACCGGCGGCCGAGAGCCGTACAGCCTCTTGAGCAGCGCTGCGCGCCCCATCTCAGACCAACTACCAGACCTCATCAGGGTGCCGGGAACACCACCAATCTTGCTGGATCGGCGGGAGCGCCACGAGCGAAATACCTTCACTTCGCAGGAAGGACGTCGCCGCATCCATGATGAAATCATGTCCCTCGTCGGCCTGGTAGCCATCGGGGCCAATGTCTTTCACCACCCAGGCCGCGCCGACCCACCCCCACCCACCCGCTGGTTCTGCGGCCTCAGTCAGAGCAAGGTAGAACAAGGGGCGGTCCCGGTCGCCCAGCTGCCAAAGTGCCATGACAAGGTCCGTAGGCATCGGGGGGACTCCAGGGCCAGTAACCGACTGCCTCCCGAATGGCGCAAGCATCGCGCCAAAGCTCGCCGGGAGACCGGCACGACCCAGGGCTGAAGTCGCCCGATTTGAAGACTGCTCCATGGCGCTGACCATCCTTCTCCGAGAAGGATCACTCAATCCCAAGGGGGACCTCGGTGAACCCGAGGACGTGGCGGACGCCGCTCGGCGTGAGTCTCGTGCGCCGACCAAGGGAGCAGGTCTGCTGGCCTCTGCCGGCCAACTCACCCTGCCGCACCAGCTCGGCCGGAGCCCTAGATCCGGTCGCCGCCCCCGATGCCGGGCCCGGCGTCGCCGGCCCCAACTCGGGCTTGCCCGCCCAAGGAGATCTTGAGGCTTCCGTCACGAATCATCCCCACCAAAGCTTGGGTGATCATGCCAGTCTGGAAGTAGTCCTCAATCAAGTTGTTGCGGATCGCCACTCCGAGCGCCTCTTGATGGGTCAAGAAGTCCCAAATCTTCTGGTCATCGAGATCCTCCCGGTGGAGCACCTTGTCGAGATCTTCGATCGCTCGTCGATCCTTCAGGTTGTCCTTGGCAATGCCCGCGATCATCCTCCAGACCGCGACAACGGCGCCCGGCAGGTCGACCAGCGCCGCATCGGCACCGCTCTCCCGGATTGCTTCGCGGACGACAGCCAAGGTGTCCGGGTAGGGATGAGCGTGGCGGATCCACGAATCATGAGGCTCGATGGCCCCTGTGGACCAATCCCGGCGCGTCGTGAACCAGCCCATCAGAACACGTCTTGACCGGTCAGCGCCTTCTCAATCTCGTCGCCAACGACACAGACAAACTCGAGAGGCTGTTCGATCTCGTTTCGATCCAGGTTCTCCATCGGTACAGAGATGCGGAGCATGGCAAGGTCACCAATCTGGGAGATACCCCCGCTCGCATACTCTTCCGTGGCGCGCAACGCAGCCGCGAGATCGATCTCCGCCACCTTGCCAATAGGTGAGAGGAAATCAAGCCAGGTTGGCTTTTTGTTCTGGTCGGTGTGGTGCTGAATGAACACCACCTGAGACCGCCCATCGCCAAACTCGAAAAGCAACTTCACCAGCGAGCCGCCGCCGATCATCTCCAATTTGTAGTTGCCTACCAGGTACGTCTTGACTGCATCCCAAGTGGCCATGCCATTCCCTCCAACGCCGTTGCCCTCAACAGGTCCAAATGCTGCCCTCAAGCTAGTGCGGCCACTGCCATCGTCAAAGAGCTCGGCACCAATGTGTCCGGTAACTGTCCACTTTGAGCACACATCCTCAGCGATGGCGACAACCGGCGCGAACCGATGCCACAAATGGTGCGCCGCGAACGCCCTAGTGAGCAGCCACTTGCACGGGCTGAGGACGAGGAACTGGAGCAGGGTGGGCCGGGCACCACGAGGTGGCTATTCGCGCTCGTCCGCGAACAGCCACCTCAACCAGTGGCCAAGGGCCAAGTCCGTCGGCTCGCCCCCGGGTTCAATCAGAGTTGGTCAGGCGGAGTAAGAGACCTCGAAGTCGTACATCGAACACGACTTAGTCTTGCAGACGCGAATTACCTTGTGTCTGGCATCGTCATCTCGCTTGAACCACATCGATTCCCCACACTTGGTGCATTTTGCCATTAGAACCTCCTAAGGTTTCTCGATAACTTGGTGGGGAGTCTAGGGGAGTGCAAGCGACTTGGGCACCATCCTGGTCATGAATTCTTAGAATCACCATCGGTATCGCCCCGAATTGAGGCGCCTAGCCTCGACCCTCTCCCGCTTTACCGATGGCACACATCAGTGAGTGGCAAGGCGGTAACCAATCCCGCCATCAGTCGGTCGGCACCCAAATCCGCACCGTCGTCCCCAGCCCAGGAGCACTCTCAACGACCAAATCCCCACGCAGCAGCTTGGCCCGCTCGTTCATCCCGCGCAGGCCGAAGCCACGGTCATGCAGCTTGCGCTCAGGCCGGCCAAGACCAGCCGAGCCCTGACCGTCGTCGGTCACCTCGACGACCAGCTGCCCGGCCTCAAAGCTGAACCTCACCTGCACCCGGCTGGCCTGGGCGTGCCGCTCCACGTTGTGCAACGACTCCTGCACAATCCGAAACACCAGCAACTCGTCCCTACTACTGAGCCGGGTGGGCGGTCCGTGCACCTCCAGACCGCTGGCCATCCCCGTCCGCGAACCTAGATCGGTCACCAGCCAATCCACCGCATCCACCAGACCGAGGTCGTCAATCAACGAGGGCCGCAGATCGCGGCAGAACCGCCGGACGTTCACCAGCGTCTCGGTGAGCGTCCCCCGCGCCGCTGCCAGCCGCTCGCGGGCGGCGTCCGGCAACTCCTGGGTCGTCGCAGTATCGATTTGGGCCAAGGTGAGGACGAGGGCCTGCATCGTGTCGTCATGCAGCTCCCGAGAAAGCCGCTTGCGCTCCTCCTCCTGAGCTTCGGTGGCCAGCTCGATGTAGGTCTCCAGGTTCTTGTTGGCGATCGACAACGCCGCCAGGCCATCGCGGGTGCTGGCGTGATGGCGAATGTTGCTCAGCGCCGTGCCCAGCTGAGTGCCGATGGCCTCCAGCACGCGATACTCATCGGCCGGAATCGGCCCATTCAAGTAGGTCACTCCGAGCGCCCCCACCACGACCCCCTCGGATGTGATCGGGGTGGCCGCACTCCGGGCAGCACTCCCCTCACCTGAGCCGCGCTGCAGCTCGCCGGTGCTGCAGGCCGCCTTGGTCAAGCCGCGCTGCTCATCGTCGAGCTCGCAAGGCACCTGCACCTGACTAGCGGCGATGACCGTCACCTCCGGCGAGTACGGACCCGCCAATAGCTCGATCCAGGCCACCTGGCGGGCGGTGTTGTCGAGCTTGGCCCGCAGGGTCTCGTCCAGCACCTTCGCCTGGTCTAGGGAGTGCGCCACCGCCGTGGCGGTCGCGTTAAGGCGCGACAACCGCTGGTTGGCCTGTTTGGCAGCCTCGGCAGCGGCCCGCTCCCGGTCGGTGCGCAGCCCGACGATGAGCGAGATCACGAGCAAGATCGCAAACTGCGCCAAGATGCCCATTTGCGTCGCAAACTCGTGGCCGAAGATTTCCGGCGCCGAAAGCAGCAACGCCCAAAGGGTCGTCGGCACCGCCCCACGCACCCCGTATCGCATGCCCGCATAGACCACCGGCGCCAACAGAATCGAGACCGACAGCAGATAGAACTGGTTCTCGGCCGCCAAATACGGGTCCTGCTCGAGCAGCAGATGGCCCGCGATGATGCCCAGCACGAGCGCCTGGATCACCCAAAACCGGGGGTCGCGCACCGGAATCGGCAGCCACCGAAACACCGCACCCACCGGGGACGCGTCCAGCCGGGCGCCCAACCCGGAGCTAGTTGCCATCGGGAATCCGAATCGAGTGCGCACGCAGGGCGGACGCCACCGCCTCGGTTCGCGAGGTGACCCCCAGCTTGTCGAAGATGCTGCGCAGATGCGCCTCGACCGTGCGGGGGCTGAGCGCCAACTCCTTGGCGATGATCTTGTTGGCCGCCCCGCTGGCCACGAGTTCGAGCACCTGCCGTTCGCGATCGGTCAGCCCGACCGGTTGCGGGTGCGAGTCGGTCAGGTGGGTCAGCACCGTCCGCATTACCTCCGGCGACAGCGCCGAACCGCCGCGCGCCACCTGCTTAATAGAGGCACGCAGCTCGGCCGCATCAACGGTCTTGAGCAGGTAGCCACTCGCGCCGGCCTTGAGGGCAGCCTGGACGTACTGGTCGTCGTCATAGACCGACAAGATGATCACGGCCACCTCAGGCCAGGACGCCGAAATGACCCGCGTCGCCTCGATGCCGTTCATGCCAGCCATCGCGATGTCCATCAACACCACCGCCGGCGGTGTAGCGGCAATGAACTCACACGCTTCCTGCCCACTGCTCGCCTCGCCCACCACGACGATCGAGTCGTCGACGGATTGAATGCGGTCACAGATTCCGGCCCGGAACAGTGGATGGTCGTCGACGACGAGCACCGCTATTTGGTCTTCGCGTAGCACGACCACTTCCACCTCTCACCGGTCAAACGTGGGAGTTCAGACCGCGTCCACAGCGACGCCGTTTTTCAACGATACGCCCCCGCCTGCCGCGTCCGCTGAGGCCAACGGCCGTGCCGAGTAGGTGATTTCACCGACGCTGGCCTAGGTGGAACCACCTAGGCCAGCTGCGGAAAGCGCCGATGTGGGCAACGGCCAAGGTGACCACACTGAAAGGAGATCGAAAACCTTGCCTAGTGTGCGCGGACTCCCCCGAGTCTCCACCGTCGCCCGGCTCAATCGAAAGGTGGTGGCAAAGTGACCCTCACGTATCGAGAAACCTGGACACTGGTCCACGGCATGATCTTCGGAGCCATGTTCCTGCTCGGATTTACCGGCGGACTGGAAGGCCTTTACAGCCTCCGCTCAAAGCTGCTCACCGCGGACGGCGTGCGCGATCGCGTACGGCGCCTGCGCATCTGGGTGGTAGCCATGGCCGTAGCCGCCTGGGGCACCGTCATCACCGGCACCTGGGTGGTTTACCCCTGGTACCGCGACAAGGCCCCCGAAAGTGCCAAGTCGATTCTGGTGGCCGACCCGGCGACCGAGATGTGGCACTCCTTCGGCATGGAGTGGAAAGAGCACATCGCCTGGTTCAGCCCAATACTGGCCACCGTTGTCGCCTTCATCGTCGTCTACTACGGCGTCCGGATCGTCAAGCATGAAGGTGCCCGCAAAGCAGCCCTGGTGCTCTTCGTCCTCGCCTTCGTTCTCGCGGCCATCGCCGGTGGGCTCGGCGCCTTGATCACCAAGACCTCACCGGTCATGTAAGGGAGTTGGACATGACAACGAACTCAGTAAATGAATCTGTCAGCCTCGAAGATCTAGGCGTTCAGGACAAGCCGGACGGCCCCGTCGCCGCAGCAATCATCGCTGGTGGTATCGGCGCCCTTGCGCTCGGCCTCTTCACGATCCTTTCCGAGGCGAGCGCCGGCTTCAAGGCTCTCGCGACCCTCACCTCAAGTGTCGGCACCCTCTCGGGCAAAGCCGTCTTCACCGTGATCGTCTGGCTCGCCGCCTGGGCCGGACTGCATTTCGCCCTACGCAACAAGAGTTTCGATCTCACCAAGGCACTCATGATCGCGCTCGTGCTCATCGCCGTTGGTGTGGTGGCGACCATCCCGCCGATCTTCGTGATGTTCGCCCCCGCGGAGTAGATCCCCTCCTCCGCACCCCTCAACCAGCCGGCTCGTCCAGCGACCTCCCCTAGGGTCGGACGGGCCGGCTGTGAGTTTCCCGGATGTCTCTATGTCTCAATCATTAGGACATCGGACGGGGTGCCACGGTTCACCTCCGGTGATATCATTTGGCTGACTTGATAGCAGAGGAGCCTGAAATGGCGGCCATCACCATCCGCAACCTCTCCGATGAGACTCACCGTGCACTCAAGGCGCGAGCCGCAGACCACCACCGCAGCACCGAAGCAGAGGTTCGCGCCATCCTCGACGCCGCCGTGGACGCCGAACCGCAGGTGCGCCTGGGTTCGCTGCTGGCCGACATCGGCCACGTTGCCGGCGGTGTGGAATTGCAGCTGGATCGCGACCCGACCCCTCACGAGCCACCGAGCCTGTCGTGATCGTTCTGGACACGAATGTCCTCTCCGAACCGTTGCGCCCAACCCCAGCACCACAAGTGACGGCCTGGCTCGACCGCCAGCACCTGTCCACCCTCTACCTGACAACGATCACCGTGGCGGAACTTCGCTACGGCATCGCCGCCCTGCCCAACGGGCGCCGCAAACGCGGTCTTTCCGAGCGCTTCGAAGACGAGGTACTGCCGCTCTTTGCCGGACGGGTGCTGCCATTCGACGAACCAGCCACCGCGGCCTACGCCCAGCTCCAGGCGAAGGCCCGGGCTGCGGGTCGCCCACTGCCAGCCATGGACGCCCTGATCGCCGCCATCTGCGTGGCCAATCGACACGCGTTGGCGACCCGCAACGTGACCGACTTCGAGTTCACCAACCTGGAGCTCATCAACCCGTGGACCTAGTTAGGCCAGCCGCATCGCGCCTGCACCCGTGAACGAGGACCGTCTCTTCTATTTCGACGGAGCGTCCCCGGGCAACGCATGCGCTTCAGGCCACTCAGTAGCTCGCCGACGGATTGAGCCACGGGTCCACACTCGCCAGGCCCGGCCCGAGTAACGCCCTTAGCTCGGAACCCGGCTGGCCCGGGTCTGGGATCATCTCCACGCCACTCACCGCGATCAGTCCGCGCACTTCGTCAGGGCCAGCAGCGAACTCCGATTCGAGCTGCGCCAAGACGTCCGCGCACACTCCTGGTTCAGCCTCCTGATGCGCAACCAGCCACCGAACGAAATCAGCTATCACCAGGTGCGCCAGCAGCTCCCCGTCGTTGTCGGTGAGGTGCTCGTCGAGAACCGGACGCAGCACTGGATGGGCGTCAGCAAGCGCCCACACCGCACTCAAGGTCGCACCGCCGCTCAATCCGGAACCCTGAGTCATCGTCCCCCTTCTCGGGCCCAGACGGCCTCCCCAAGCGCCTGCCCTTCCGGGGTGCAATCGAGCCAGAACAGTTCGCCGGGCATCACATCCGGGTCCGCACGCTCCATCCACTCGCGCGCAACCCGAAGCACGGCCTCGCCAGGCTCGCAGGCCCACGGGACGTGCGACTCACCAACGTCGCCCACCACCGCGAGGCCTTCGCTCACCAAGCTGGCCACGAGGCCAATCGCCGCCAGCCGCTGTACCTGAGGGTCGTTGACTCCACGACTTAGGAATACTTCCAACAGCTCGCCAGGATGCACCCAATCGTCAGCGGCCCGCGCCAAGGCGTCTTCTCGAGGCGTGCGCGCGACGCCGCCGACCGTCCCGAAGCTCTCATCCATCAACGTGAACCTTTCCTGTTTCCCCGCCGGGAAACTTGATGTCTATCGTCTTGTGGCCGCTCTTCGAGAAATCACGGAGACCGATTCGAGTTCCATCAGGGAGCTCGCTCCATTTTCCCTTGTAACTGGGCACCTCAATAGGCTTCCCGCCACGAATTAGTCTCTTGTAGAGATCCACGAGTTCCTCTCCCGACCCGACCACTCGGACTCCTTGACTTCGCCCCTGTGGCAAGTTGCGCAACACATCGCGGACCTCGCCCGATGAAGCGGTGCCGGAGCCGGACCCCGACGACGCTCCACCCCCGCCTCCGGACGTCCCCGAGCCGCTTGCTGCGTTCAACAGGGCGTGGGAAACCAGGGTCGCACCCACCACGCTACCGACCGCGAGCGCTACTCCGCTGCTGGTTAGCAGGACGGTTCCAGCTGTGGTGACCACTAGCGCCGCAGCCGGCGGAAAGAGCAGAAAGGCGAGCAAAATGATCGCCCGCCCGAGCCAAAGCTCCGCAGACGACAGGGCATCCAGGATGTGGTAGTTGGTCACCAGGCGTTGAGTTGGATCGCCCCCGACAACCAGCGCCGCCACCACTAAGGCCGCAGTTACCAGGGACGCAACCCCGGTGGCCAGCTGGAATGCTGGCCGAATCCTCTGCTCGTGAAGCGACGGCTCGCTCTGCTGACGCAACTGGCGCACCAGCGCTGGCAACTGGGTAGCCAGCAGCACCCAACCAATGGCCAACCCCACCAGCATCAGGCCCGCGCCGAACCAGGTGCCAGCAAGTTCCTGCAGCCCCCGAGTCGCTGGCCATCCGCCAACAACCAAGAAGAGCAGCGCCGGAACCACACTCAGCACCCAGAGCAGCGTCCGCCAGCTCCGCAACCCACGCAAGCTAAGCGCGCCCGCGACCTGCTTTGCAGCACCGGCCCACCGAGCCCGATCCGCCGATTGCTGCACCTGGGTGATCCGCTGCTCCACTTCGTCAGCGAATTCTGGCGGCGGCACCCCAGCCAACTGAGCGTTCAAGGAGGCACGCCGCTCGAGCACCACCCGCCAGGCAACGAAGGAACTCCACGGTGCGCCGCGGACAGCCACCTTAGCTAGTGGCCAGGGGCCGAGTCCGTCCGACCGCTCGCCATCCAGGAGGAGTTCCGGACGCGACCGCCGGGCACCAGCCAAGCCGACCCGATCCACCAGGACAAGCACCACCAGGACCACGAGGAGCAACCCCGCGAGCCGCTGTTCTATCCAGGAAAGCGCTGGCGAGGACCAGGCCATCCCCGACAGCGAGTGGGCCGCGTTGTAGTTGGCATGGGTGAGGCTCACCAACACCAGTGGGATCAGACCTAGCCAGCGATGCGACCCGCGGCGAATGAACCAGCCCAGCCCCGCGGCGGCCAACGCGCTCCAGACCAGATGCTGCGCCCCCGACATTGCGGGCCAGTCGTAGCTGACCGGGACGGGAAGCCAAGTAGTGAGTGAAGCCCAGATCGACGGCACCCCGATGGCTCCCGAGAGGGTGGCTCCAGCAAGGTAGCCGCCCGGAACGGCGATGGCCATTGCGTCCAGCTGACCGTACCTAAGCACGCCTTCGGCTAGCGCGAACCCCGCCCCCGTTGCGGCCCCAACCAGCAGGTGGTCGACAAGCCCGAGCTGGCCGGAAGTGCGGGGCCAAAGCCACGCCACGATGATCAGTGGGGCCACCTTGAGGATTTCTTCGAGGGCCGGATCAGCAGCCCACCCAAGGACGTCAACGACCTCGGCTAGCCGCCAAGGACCAATCCAAGCCACGGCCCTAGTGATCAGCCACTGAAGCCCGATCGTCAGTGGAGCCACTACGAGAAATCCGACTGAGATCGCCTGGAGCAGCGTGACCACTCGAACGGATCTAGCCCAGGACGTCACCACCGCAAGCTGGATGACCGACACCATTGCGGCGAACACCATCAGCAATACCAAGCCAGCCCCCGTCCTACGCGCGCTGCCGCGCACCCCCGGTTGCCAACCCGATTCGACAATAGCCGAGCCTGCGGTGGCGACGGCACTGGCCGGAGATACCTGTGGACAACTTCCCGAAATGCCACCAGCGATCACCGCTGGCACCTCCGGATTCGGCCACAGGTAATCCGCTCTCGACCCCAATGTCACTGCACCTCAAGTCCACTGCTCTGCCGATTGAGAGATCGGCGCTACTTTGGTGCCCAGCGAATGCAGGGGGCATCACATGATGGATTGGGCGAAGCTGCTGACAGCAGCGTTCTCCGGAATTGGGCCCATGCTCCCGCCGGTCATCGGCATTTTCGCGCTGATCTATGCGCTCGTGCTGCCAATTCCCGGCCGTGGCCCCCGCATTCTCCAGAAGCAGGATCCGTGGCGCCGCTTCAAGGGCGACGCCCGACGCCAGATCATGGCCCGGGCCGGCAACAGGTGCGAGGGCGCGAGGTTCCTAAGCTGGCGGCGCTGCCCCGATCCGGCAACCGAAGCCGACCACGTGTACCCCTGGTCGCGCTACGGCCCCACCACCCCCAGCAACGGGCAGGCCCTGTGTAGCGGCCACAACCGAAGCAAAGGCGCGATGCGCCCGCCATGGTGGTACCTGCTGGCCCTGGAACATCGCCGCAGATCCTATTTCCCGCCTGATGCGGACGTCCGGGTACAAGCAAGGATGAGAAACGCCGAGTTGGCGACCCACCTCACGCGGCGGCAATAGCGCCCACTGCGTTTGCGGGTCGGCTTGATGACACCTGCCACCTAACCCGCGATGGCTGCGTCTTGTACAAGCTACGAGCGCGCCGCTGAGGTTAGGGCCGCTCGATGGGCACGACGGCGACGAGCCCGTCCAACCCCAAGAAGTCAGCTGGATTGGTCGTGTAGAGGGCAAGGCCCTCGGCTGACGAGCTTGACGCCACGCCCCCAACCTCGGTTCGCTGAGCGCAGCCATTTCGGAGGACCCCATGAACGCCACGCCTGAGCCCGATCCGTTTCCGTTGCACCCCGAAGCAGCCTGCAACCTGATCATGAAGGGCGGCATCGCTAGCGGGGTGATCTACCCGCGGCTCATCTCCGAGCTGGCTCGCAGCTACCGGTTCTCGGCGATCGGCGGCACCTCGGCGGGCGCAATCGCCGCTGCCGGTGCTGCGGTCGCCGAGCTTCGCCGCCAGCGCGATCACGACACCGCCGGGTTCGAGGCCCTCACCAGGTTGCCCGAAGAGCTCGCCAAACCGTCCGGACGGGGCAACGTCCTGCTTTCGCTGTTTCACCCCGAGCCCGAAACCGCACCGCTATTCAAGGTGCTGGTTGCCCTGCTGAGTTCGCCGCACACCTCACCGCTGGGTCGCGGCGCCGCCGTTCTCGGCACCCTGTTCACCTCTTATGGCCTGCGTGCCTCCCTCGGCGCCGCACCGGGCCTGACCCTGGCCGCCTGGGGCGCGGCTATCGGCGGCCAAGCCATCGGCGTTGGCCTCATCGGCGGCCTGACCCTTGCCCTAGCCGGCGCCCTGCTGGGCGCAGCCAGCGGCATCTGGAACACCCTGACCAAGAAGACTCCCCAGAACCGCTTCGGCCTGTGTTCGGGACGCGGCGGCACTCCGGAAGCCCCTGCGCTGACCGACTGGGCGCATGCCTACCTGCAAACCCTGGCCGGGCTGGACGCTGAGGCCGACCCGATCACTTTCGGCGACCTGGCCGCCCAAGGCGTCACGCTGCGAATGATGACCACCAACCTCAGCCAGCGCCGTCCGATGGCCATGCCGTGGGCCGAAACCGGCTATTACTTTCCCCTGGCCGAGTGGCAGCGCCTCTTCCCGCCCAGCGTGATCGAGTGGCTCACCCGTCCGGCCAACGCCCCGGCGTGGGCCGCCGACTCTCGCCGCGACCCGCTCAGTCAATCCTTGGCCCAGCGCGCTGCTGCCGCCGGGCTCCACCCGCTTCCCGACGGTGATCGCCTGCCGCTGATCGTCGCGGTGCGCCTCAGCCTGAGCACCCCGGTGCTGATCAGCGCCGTGCCACTGGCCACGATCCCGTGGGGCAATGGCGATGACACCTTCGTCACCAACTGGTTCGCCGACGGCGGCCTGTGCACCAACCTGCCGGTGCACTTCTTCGATCGGCCGCTGGCCACGCTGCCCACCTTCGCCATCAATCTGCAAGAGGTCGCCGAGCCAATCACCCACGCCGACGATGCCACCTGCCTGCCGCAGGGAAACCACGAGGGCCTGCTGCGCACCGTCCACTCCTGGGAGGCTGCAGACGCCGGAGCCCTGGGACGTTTCCTCAACTCGGTGCTGATGACCTGGCAAACCTGGGTCGACAACGAAGCCCTGCGCCAACCCGGCTATCGCGACCGGGTGGCTACCGTCTTCACCACCGCCGAAGAGGGCGGCTTCAACCTCAATATGGACGCCCAAACCGTCGCCAGCCTGGCCGAACGCGGACGCGACGCCGGCGCCAAGCTGGTGGCCAAGTTCACCGGCCCCTTCGGCGAAAGCCCAGTGCCGGTCACCGGCTTCGACAATCACCGCTGGATTCGCCTGCGCTCCGCCTTGGCCGGGCTCGGCGAATGGCTGGACGAGTTCAACGATGCCTTCGACGCGCCCTCACCCGGAGCGATCCCCCACGCCGACCTGCTGCGCCTACCCGGGGACGATCTGCCCTCCTATCGGGACAATCTGCGCGCCACCCGGAAGTTCGCTCATCAGGTACACGACCTGGCTCACGCAGCCGATCTCACCCGCCTCAGCGGCGGCGCGCCGCGTCCACGTCCCCGGCTGCGCCTCATCCCCTACGACCGTGCTGCCGCCGAACTTCCGCCGCAAGAGGTGCAATCCGAGGACGTGCCCGATTCAAGTCACCCAACGGACGTCAGCTGAGGTACACCGGCAATAGGTGGGCCCAGTGGGAATCGAACCCACAACCCGCGGATTAAAAGTCCGCTGCTCTGCCAATTGAGCTATAGGCCCGCCGCCGCATCTTCGACCCTCAACACAGGTGTCGGGAGTCGCCGAGCGCGGCAGCGCCCACGTAGCTTACCGACCGTCCCACCCACCGTGCACACTGGAGGGGTGAACGGCTACGTGGGCATCGCCATCGTGCTGGTCGTCGGCGTCGCGGTGGTGGCCTACGGCTGGCTCGCTGATCGCGCGAGCAACCGGCGCCGCGCCGAAGCGATGAACGCCCCGCCCGATCGTCCGATCCCCGGACTCAACCCGGACGCCGAAGCCCCGGCCTATGTCCTGCCCGAATCCCTGGACGCCAAACCGGTCATGGACGCCGATGAACTCGCCGCCCTCCGCAAGCGCCTGGAGACCGCCACGACGCTGCCCCACGGCCATGGCAAGGGGGCCTTCGCCACGGATCACGCCTCGGGATTGGCAGCGCTGACCAACCCGCTCATTCTCATCGTGGACGGTCCACTGACCTCAGTTCGCGAGTTGCTGCCGGCCGCCGCCAAAGCCACCAAAGCTGGACGTCCGCTGGTGGTCGTGGCCCAATCGGTCGCTGATGACGTGTTCCACACTCTTGAGGCCAACACGCTGGCCAAGAAGCTGCCCGCGGTGGCCATCAACATTCCCGACGTCGCGCGCCGCGCCCATCTGGCCGAACTCGTCGACGCTTCACCGTTGCCGCCAGCCGATCTGAAGATGGGCTGGGTGCCCGATGAATCCCTCGGCTCCTGTGGCACCTGGGTTAGCTCCCCCACCCAACTTTGGGTGCTGGACGCCTAAGGTTTCGACGGGCAAGATCCCTGAGCTTGTCGAAGGGTCAACTGGGGGCTTCGACGGGCTCAGCCAACTGAGCCCAGTTCCCTGAACCAACTCCCATCAGATCCCTGAGCTTGTCGAAGGGTCAACTGGGGGCTTCGACGGGATCAGCCAACTTTGAGGGCTAACAGTGAACCTTTGCTGGAGGTGACTTCAGGCCCCCTGAAGGGCCCGCGATATCCCCAAGTCAGCGATCAGGCGTAGCCCCATTCGTGCAGGTCGTGATCGTCGATGCCGAAGTAGTGGGCCACCTCATGCCAGACCGTGATGCGCACCTCTTCGGCTAGCTCAGTCTCGGAATCCACCATCCGGCACAGCGGTCCGCGGAAGATCAGGATGCGATCAGGCAGCGCGCCCGAATAGCGCGAACTGCGTTCCGACAAGGGGATTCCGTCGTAGTAGCCGAGCACATCGCCCAGCTCAGCGTCCGGTTCGTCCAGCACGATCACCGCGCAGTTCTCGATCTGCTCCAGCAGCTTCTCCGGAATGGCCCCCAGGGCGGCGTCCACCAGCGCCTCGAACTGTTCTTCGCTCACCGTGATCGCCATACCTTCAGCCTAACCACCCAGCAAGCCCTTAAATCACATCGATGTTATTTCCTCACCGCCAACCGCGAAGCGGGCGTGCATTTCATCAAAACCCCTCCCCATTGCGCGTCCCCGGGGTTAGGCTCGCCTCAGGTCGAGGCAGATCGGGACGGGTGTGGCGCAAGCCACGGGGAAGGCCCGGCTCCTGCCTCACCTACCCCCCACCGGGCCACCTTCCCGGGCCTAGAAAGAAGCTGCATTCCCCTATGCGCGCCCTCCCAAGCGTCCGGGCATTCCTAGCCTGGGCGGTCATGACGGCATTCGTTGCCACGTTTGCGCTGGTCTCAGCCCCCCAAGCCGAGGCCGCCACGAAGACGACCTACACCGTCACGACCACAGTCAACGTCCGCTCCGCCAAGAGCAGCAAAGCTTCGATCGTCGGCCAGATTGCCGCCGGTAAGCATGTGCTCGCCTCCGGTAAGGCCAAGAGCGGCTGGCTGCCAATCAAGTTCAACTCCAAGACCGCCTACATCTCCACCAAGTACCTGAAGAAGGACCGCAAAGCCGCCTCCGTGGTGATCAGCGGACCGGCAGGCAAGAAGACTTCGACGATGAAGGTGCCGATTCGCACCAAAGCCAAAGTGAGCGCCACCGCCGTCAAGGTGGCCCCTAAAGGCACCGTGATGCTGGTAACCGGCGAAACCTCCGGCATCTACACCAAGGTGACCGTGGCCGGCGTCAACGGCTGGGCCTCCACTCGGCGCCTCACCGCCAAGACCATCGTGTTGCCCGACGTGGTCGCCAACTACACCACCACCGCCTCCCTGGCGCTGCGCACCTCTGCTGCGGTTTCGGCCACCAATCAGGTAACCATTCCCACTGGTGCCACCGTTGGTGGCTCCGGTAGGCACTCCGGTTCCTACAGCCAGGTGGTCTATTCCGGCCGCGTCGGCTGGGTGATCACCGGCTATCTGAAGGCCGTCGCTGGGACCGACGCCAGCCTCGTCCTGCCAATGCGCGCCACCACCGTGTACGCGATGTATGAGGTGCCACTGCTGCAAAGCGCCGCTGCGGGCGCGTCCGTGGTTGGCAAGGTCGCCGTCGGCGTAGCCCTGCGCGGCACCGGCGAAGTCAAGGACGCCTACACCGCAGTCATCTGGAACGGCACCACCGCCTGGGTGGACTCGGCGAAGGTGACCGTCAGCCTCGGTTCGGTCGGACTCGACAAGTTGGAGAGCTACGGAAAAGCGGCGGTAATCGAGATTCGCCCGGCGTTCCCGAAGATCACCAGCATCTACGGTTGGCGCGCGTCGAGCTCGTATTCCTCAGATCATCCCAACGGCCGCGCAGTCGACTTCATGATTCCTGACTACAAGAAGAACAAGGCACTTGGGGACGCATTGGCCGCCTATGTGATCGCCAACGGCAAGCGGTTGCATGTCACCTATCTCATTTGGCAGCAGCGCAGCTACACACTCACCCGTGGTACCTGGAAAGCTATGGATGACCGTGGCGGCGACACCGCCAACCACATGGATCACGTGCACGTCTCCTTCGAACCCAGTTCGAAGTAGCTCCCGAGGGGTTGGCCGCGGCGAGGCGCAATGGCGCGTCTCGTCGCTCTAGTTGGCTGTGCTCGTCAGTTGGCTGAGCACGTCGAAGCCCCAGCAACACATTGAATCGTTTCGACCTGTGCATAACTGAACGGACTTGTTTCGTTCTGTGGATAACCCCCGCGATCAGTTTCAAAGCGTCTGAGGAATGTGCCACTGTGGGCGGCAACCACCCCAGGAGGCTTCATGGCCAAAGCACGAAGCGGACTAATCACCAGCGTCATCGCTCTTGCGCTGCTGGCTGGCTGTACCCCAGCCCAACCCACCATGGCCCCACCCAAGCCAAGCCCCACCTGCACCCCAGAAGCCGGCGGCCCCGAATACCCCTGCAGCCCCTACTACTACGACCAAATGGTCGCCAAAGACAAGCTCTATGCCGAAGCCGAAACCGTCTACCGCAAGTTCTTCGCCGAAGAAGAACGCATCTACCGCGCCGGTGGGGTCACCGAACCCACCCCGGTACTACTGGAGACCGCCACCGGCGAGTACCTCAAGGATTCGGCCGCCTTCTACAAGTACGTCCACGACCATGGCATCAGGGCGGAAGGCGGCGAGTTTCGCATCTCCTGGATCAAACGAGCCCCAGGGGTGTCCTCGCAGGGCTCGATAGTGGCCCTGGAGTCGTGCAAGGACGCACGCAGCGTCGCCTTGACCCAACCAACCAAGAAGCCCACCGCTGGCGGAGTAGTGAATGAGACCGCCTTGTTCGTTCGCGTGGGACCAGCCCTCAAGCTCACCGCAGCAGAGTCCAAGGAGGTGGCGTCGTGCTGAAGCTAGTAGTGGTCTTCAGCTCCGTCCTCTTGGCATGGCTCACCGCGACTAGCTCACCCGAGGGGCTACCGGCAGCTAACCCGACCGCCCCACCACCCACGACCAAAGTGGGCAGCGGCGGCAAAATCACCGGCCGCACCAGCGAAGTCAAGGATGCGAACAGTCGGCGCCACAAGAAGAAGAAAAAGTCGCAGCACAAGCTAGAAGGCGACGCTAACGCGGTAGTCAATCGGCCGGACTCTCCGGCTCCCGAAATCTGCTTCGGCGACACCTACAGGTACGCCTGCATACCGGCACCCAAGACCAAGAAGAAGCCCCCCAAGGGCCCGAACCCGTCCGCTTCCCTGCGCGAGGTAGTCGCGAACCTCAAACTTCCCGACCCAACCCCACGCTTCGGACCAGACCCCTCAGTCAACGAATGGAACATGCTCGCCGTCGGCTTCCCCATCTGGCTGTGGACCGACCAACCCACCCGCATCACCACCACCGCCCACCACGACGGACTCACCTTCCAACTAACAGCCACCTGGCAATCCACCACCTTCAACATGGGCGACGGCCACACCACAACCTGCACCACCACCACCATCTACCCACCCCACCTCGACAAACCCGGTAGGCCCTCCCCCACCTGCGGCTACATCTATGAAGTCGCCTCCCCGGCAAAGAAGCCCTACACCGTCACCGCCGACACCCACTGGCAAATCAACTGGGCCGCCGCCGACCAAACCGGCACCCTCAACACCACCTACACCGGAAACCGCACCCTCGACGTCGGCGAACTCCAAAGCCTCGTCACCGGCTAACCCTTCGACAAGCTCAGGGAACTGGGGTCGGGCCCACGGGCACGGTGAAGGCGGCATCTGGGCCACAGTCAAGGCACAATGGGGGCATGGCCGTTTTGACCACTAAGGCGACACCTGCCGCGATCTCGGTGGTCGACAGGTTTCGGCTGAGCACCGCGATCTTCGCCGGGAACGCCGCCGCGCTCGCCTCCCGGCTGGCTGGCAAGGGCTCTGGGGCCTCGGTTCGCGGCCAAATCATCACCCGGCTGGTGCCCGACGCGTTCTCGCTGCTCCTCCAGGGACGCCGAGTGCTGTCGGTCTCCGGCACCAACGGCAAGACCACCACCACGCATCTGCTGGCCGCCGCGCTGCGCAGCGGCTTGGGCACCGACGCCAACCGGCTGGTCACCAACGCCGACGGTGCCAACCTGCACTACGGCATCGCCTCCGCGCTCTCTCAGTCCCGCCGCGCCGACATCGCCGTCCTCGAAACCGATGAGCGTGTCGTTTCCGACATGATCGCCAAGGCACGTCCGGAGCTACTCGTCCTGCTCAACTTCTCCCGCGATCAGCTCGACCGCCACCACGAGATTAAAGCCCTGGGACGCTCCTGGCGCAAAGCCCTGGAAGCCGCCGGACACGACGGCCCAGTGATCGTGGCCAACGCCTGCGACCCGCTGGTGGTCTGGTCGGCCGGCACCGCCGCCAAAGTCATCTGGGTCGAGACCGACACCGTCTGGCACGCCGACGGCGCCCTCTGCCCGGCCTGCGGCGAACTACTCATCCGCATCCCCGCCGCGGGCCGCGACCGTTGGGATTGCCCCGGCTGCGAGCTCACCCAGCCCGCCGCCTCCTACCGGGTGGACGGCGGCACCATCGTGCTACCTGATGGCAGCGCAGTGTCCCCAAACCTGCAGGTGCCCGGGTCGTTCAACGTCTCCAACGCCGCCTGCGCCTTGGCCGCCGCCGTCGAGTTCGGCGTCGACGTCGCCGACGCCCTAGCTGGCATGCACACCGTGACCGCTCCGGCTGGACGCTTCGCCACCGCCCGCTTTGGCGAAACCGACGCCCGGCTACTGCTCGCCAAAAACCCGGCCGGCTGGGCCGAAGCGCTCCCCTTGGCCCAATCCGACCCCGTCGTGCTGGCCATCGACTCGGTGGCCGCCGACGGTAAGGACGTCTCCTGGCTGTGGGACGTCGACTACGAACAACTCGCTGGCCGGACGGTAATCTGCACCGGCCCGCGCGCCCACGACCTGGCCGTCCGATTGGCCTACGCCGAAGTGGACCACCGCATCGAGGGTGACCTGAAAGCCGCCATCGTCGGCTCCGGCTCGGCTGCGGTCGACGTGATCGCCACCTACACCCCCTTCCAAGCGTTCCTGAAGATGGCGGGGCTGCGATGAAGCCGGTCGAAATCGTCCTGATCTACCAGTCGCTGCTGGGCATCTATGGCGACCGCGGCAACGCCATGGTGCTGCGCAAGCGTCTGCAATGGCGCGGCATTGATGCCGTCCTGACCGAAGTGGAGCCCGGCGATGCCGTCCCAGCCGACGGTGCGGTCTACCTACTCGGCGGTGGCGAGGACGCCGCCCAGGTCTCGGCAGTAAAGGGCCTGAAGACCGACGGCCACATCTTTGACGCAGTCGAGGGCGGTGCGGTGCTGTTCTCGGTCTGCGCCGGCTTCCAGATCGTCGGCAACACTTTCACCGTCGGCGAGCACGACGAGGTGATCGAAGGCCTGGGCCTGCTCGATGTCGACACTCGCCGCGGCGATGTGCGCGCGGTCGGCGAGATCCTGAGCACTTGGACCAAGCCGGACGGCACCGAAACCCTGATCACCGGCTTTGAGAACCACGGCGGCTTCACCACTCTCGGCCCGGCCGCCAAGCCGCTGGCCAAGGTCGAAATCGGCATTGGCAACGCCAATGACGCCACTGAGGGCGCCGTCCAGGGCAAGGTCATCGGTACCTACCCCCACGGACCGGTGCTGGCCCGCAACCCCGAACTGGCCGACCATCTGCTCGAGCTGGCCTTGGGCCACGAGCTGGCTCCGCTGCCCAACCCTGAGCTGGACGAGCTCCGCCGCCAGCGCATCGCCTTCGTCCGCAAACACGGCCGCGGCTAAGGCCACCAGCCCAGCCCAGCCCAGCCCCGTCCCCACCCCCACTCTGCGCCCCTTAAGCAGCTTTGCGCGTGCTATAGCGGGCGCAAAGCGCGGTAAGGGGCGCAAGGCTGAGGGAGGCGCCACCCAACGCGCGCAAGGCTGAAAAGGGCAGGCTAGGGCCGGGACGCGGCGCGGCTACGCCGGGTGAAGCGGTGCAGCAGGTAGACCCCAACCAGCACCGCCACCGCGACGCCAGCAATCACCAGGTCGGGAATGCCGGCTGTACCGGCCAGCACCTGAGTTTCCAGACCCATCTGCGTGGTGGCATCCAGCACGCCGGGCACCGCGAGGGTGCCATCGGTGAGGAGCAGCAGTATGCCCAGGGCAATGGTCACCGCGCCGCCGATTACCGAGGCCCACGCGTTCGTCCAGTTGCCGATCCTCAGTTGCCGAGGCCGCAGCCACCCTTGCAGTTTGGGTAGCCGATCCCAGAAGAACGCCAGCACCAACAGCGGCAGCACCATGCCGGCAGCAAACACCAGCAGCACCAACCCGCCATAGAGCGCGCTCCCGCTCACCGCAGCCACCGTGAACACCGCGCCGAGAATCGGGCCGGCACACACCGACCCCATCCCGTACACCGTGCCCAACAGATACACGCTCAGTCCGGACGCGCCGCCTTGCCCGTCGAGCCGGCCCAACCCTGGCAGCGGGATGCCCAAGAGCATCAACGCGCCGAGCACGATCACCAGCACGCTGGCCACCATCACCAACACCGGGCGGTTTGTCGAAATCACCGCCCCCAGGCTGCCGGCGAGCATGCCGAGCGGCACCAGGGTGGTGATCAAGCCCAGGTAGAACACCCCGGTGCGCGCCACCAACACGCCCGCACCAGTGAAGGCGTAGCTGAAGAAGGCAGGCAGCAGCATCACCGAGCAGGGACTCAACAAGGTGAGCACGCCGCCGAGGAACGCTCCCGCCAGACCGACTGACATCGCTACTTCTTGGCCAGTTCGGTCTCGATCGCCGACTGGAAGTTCATCAGCGGCTGCGCCCCGTTGACCACCTGATTGCCGACCACGAAGAACGGGACGCTATTCACGCCGATCTTCTGCGCCGCCAGGGTGCCGTCAGTCACTTCCTTGCGCAGCGCGGCGTCTTTGAGGGCCGTCTTGAACTTGGCAATATCGGGCACGCCAGCCTTCTCGGCGAAAGCGACCAGCTTGGCTTCGGGAAGATCGGGATGGCCACTCTCAGGTGCAGCCGCATACAGCGCCGTCATGTATTCGCCGTATTTGCCCTGGGCACCGGCAGCGCGCGCCGCGACTGCCGCGTCAACCGACTGCTCGCCGAACAACGCCGCGTCATGCACCTCGAAACGCACTTTGCCTGAGGCGACGTAGTCGGTCATCAGCGTCGGCAGGGTCTGATTGGCGAACACTGCGCAGTAGGGGCACCGGAAGTCCGTCCACTCCACCAGCACCACTGGCGCATTGATGTCACCCCAGGCCATCGGGTCATCGGCCCGGTTGCGGGCCACCTGCGCGGCGAGGCTCTGCCCGGAGGCGGTACCGGATGCGGTGGCCGTTGGCTGGACGCTCGCCCCCGGCAGCACGCCTGAGCTTCCCATCTGTTGGGTGGCCACGACCACTACCAGGAACACCACCAACGCGCCCAGCCCGACGTTGAATCGCTGGGCCAGCCGCAGCTTTCGCTGCAGCTCGGACGTCAGACTGGTGGCGTTCGTATTCGCCTTAGGTTGCTCACTCACCGACACAGGATACCTCCGGGGGTATACGTCTGGACGCGAATCACGCCGAAACTCAACCTAGCCTTCCACGCCCGCCGGTTCGCCCTCCGACTCATGTTCCGCATAACGCAGGGTCAATACCCGGTAGGAACGGCTCGCGAAAGCGGCCAAAGTGAGCGCCATCCCGATCAACCCGGTGACCACGAACACCAGCGCGATCCCCCGGGCCTGCCCATCGCCGAGCAGCCAACCGAACTGATTCCGGCCGGCATCGGTGTTCATGTAGGGGATGATCGCGAACTCGGCGATCGGACCGATCAGGAAAGTGCTCAGCGGCGCCGCGGCCACCTCGACCGCTTGGGCCAATCCGAAGACGCGCCCCTGCTTCTCGTAAGGCACCACCTTCTGCAACACGGTCTGCTCAGCCGCCTCAGCCACCGGGATCAGCGCCATGTAGATCAGAATCCCGACGGCCAGCAGCCAAATGTTCTCCCTGATCGTGAACAGTCCAGCGATCAGCCACATCGCCACATTGGCCAGCAGCAGTGAGCGCAGCGGCTTGGCCCCCAGCCCCTTCTTGGCCACCCACAACGAGCCGATCATGAACCCAAAACTGAGCACGCCCCACATCACGCCCCACACCTCGACCGACACCAGGGTCAGGCCGTAGGGATCCATCAACGCCATGAACGCCCCGCCCAGCAGGTTGTTCAAGGTGGCGAACAAGATCAACCCCACTAGGCCAGGCACTGCGCGCACCGCCTGCAACGCGCCCGCGAAATCGACCGCCTTGGGCACGTCATCGCTGTGCAGGATCTCCGGTTCGGGAATCGAAACCGTCAGCAGGTGCAGTAGGGAGGCGAAGGTCAGCCCGACCGCGATCATGATCGAAGGCAGCATGCCCAACTGCCCCACGGCCAGACCGGAGAACACCGAGGTAATGGCGAAACCCAGCCCGTTCACCATGCCGACCAGCCCGTTCATGTTCGGACGCTCATCCTCTGGCACCAACAGGGTCACGCAGGTGGACAAGGTGATGCCGCGGGCACTCTCCACCACCGCACCGATCAGCACCAGCCCGCCAAACACCCAGAACGCCGGCCCGCCGATCGACAGAATCTGCGAAGTCGGCACCAGCAGGAAGAAGACCAGCGACGCAGCGAACGCGATCGCGGTGACTGCGGTGGCGACCACAATCACCTGCTTCTTGCGCCAGTGGTCTATCCAGGTGCCGAACGGCACCCCCATCACCGCCACCAGCAGCATGTAGGAACCGCCCAGCAGCGCGATGGCCAGCACCGACCTCGTCTCCAGATAGACCCAAAAGACCAGGGCGAACCACAGGAAGCTGGTGGTGATGTTCGCAATGAGCGTGTTCACCAACAGTCCGTAGAAACTCCGCCGCTTCACGTCCATACCGGGATCCTCTCTAGACCTGCCATGCTGCCACCCGGCCCCGACAGTCGCAGCGCCGATGGTCCCAAAGCAGCACTTCGACTGATTTCGCGCTGGACGCCGAGGTGGGGTAAAGTTTCTGCTCGCGCGCCGCTAGCTCAACTGGCAGAGCAGCTGGCTCTTAACTAGCGGGTTCGGGGTTCGAGTCCCTGGCGGCGCACGAAGAAATGGCCTCTGACCAATCACTTGGTCAGAGGCCATTTCGCTACCCTCAGCGGACCGAACCCAACCGGCTGGAGTCAGCGCGAGCCCGGACGGATTTCGGCCCGAAAGCTAGGGCCGCGTCACCGCGACGTTGGCCGAGTACGGCAGGACGTAGAGCTGGGTGCCCTGCTTGTTGAACACCCGGTTGGCGCCGTCCCAGGTGCCGTTGCTGTTGAGGAAGCAGAAGGTGAAGTTCGGCGGGTTAGCCACCGTCACCTTCCACCAGTGACGGCCGTTGAAGTAGCCCTCATAGGTCATCACCCGATCCCCGGTCAGGCCGTTGAACGGGTGCATAGTGTAGGACGTCGCCGAAGCGAACTCGGCAAAATGCACCGTCACCGACAGCCGGTAGCGCGCAATGAACTTCGCGAACCGCTCCAGGCCCACCCCGCTGGTCACATCGCCCATCCGCAGCACCGTCATGCCGGTGTAGCTGGCCCAATCAAAGGCATTGACGATGTTGTCCCACCCGGCATTGGTGGTCACCCCACCCGACAGCGCGTTTTCGCCCTTGATCGTCACCCCAAGCGCGGCCGCCTTCGCCGCCACCCAGAACACCAGATCCTGGGCTTGGGAGTAGGCCGGGGCGGAATTGGCGTTGCTCATCTCCAGGCAGGTGAAGTGCAGAATCACCTTGCGGGTGGTGCTCACCTGCTTGGCGAGGTTGACGATCTTCTGATAGCCGTGACCAGTGGCGTCCGCATTCATGTCGATGCTGGTCTGCACCAGCCCGGCGGCCACCTCAGCGGCCCGCGGGTAGCTGGGGTTGGTCATCGCCCAATGCACCCCGGGGATCTTGTAGCCGATGGCGGCGGTCGAGAATGACGTCCCCAGCCCCGACAGCACTGCCTCCAGCATGGTCTTGCCGTGGCTCACCAGCGAGTTGTTGTACCAGTCGATGAAGTCCTTGCCATAGGTGGTGGTGCGGTAGGCACCGGAGGTGAAGAAGTTGGTGCCATCGGTCGGCGGGGTGATTTGGGAAGTGTTGGTCAGCGAGGTACCCCAGGCCGCGTTCACTCCGGCCAGGTTGGTGTACTTGGCGATCGTCGAAGTGCGGAAGCTCGCCAGCGCCAACGGTGAGTAAGCCTGCAGGGCGCCCCGAGTGGGGTAGCCGGTGCCGCTGTCGTGGGAGTTGTAGGACGGGTAGCGCAGCTCGCCAGCCGGCCCGAGCGAGACGTTGATCTCTTGCAGATCGCTGGCGTAGCTGGTGGCGTACTTGGTCTTGAAGGCGCTAGCGAAGGCGGTGTATTCGCCCTTGACCAGCTGATCGGCCCAGCCTTGGACGGTCTCGGAGGAGTAGTTGCCCTGCTCGCTCTTGTGCTTCAGCCCGTTGGCGTCCAGGGTCACGCCGTTCAACGACTGACCGTTGTATTTGCTCCACACCCAGCCAGGGACGCCGATCGCGCATTGGTCACCGACATTGCCGCCGCATTGGTGGAAGGAGAAGATCGGCACGATCTTGAGGCCCTTCGCCTTGATCGCCGAAAACACCTGGTCGTAGTAGGACCAGTCGAAGGCCTGATCGGCGGTCTCGACCTGACCCCACCAAACGTCCACCGAGACAGCGTCGGCGCCGTACTCCTTGGTGGTTTGCAGTTGGGTGTTGAACCCAGCCCAGTCGGTGACGTGCAACGGTGCCATCACATTGGCGGTGAAACCCGGATTGCCGGTGGCGGTAGCCGCCTGAGCTGGTGCTGTCGGGACGACGATGGTGGTGACCGCTAGGGCCAACAGGGCAATGAATGCGCTTCGGACGCGGGTAAGCACGGTGCTCCTTTTTCAGGATGGGCGCGCTTCGGGACGCCCCGAGCAGCGCTGCCCATGGGGGGTTGCTCCCAGTCTGGGAGCACCTCATCGCGCTGTCAATGGCCAGCTTTGGACACTAGCGCCAACCGAGTTGGCCGGTCTGCAGGCGACCACCAGGCTCACTTCAGCAGCTCGGCGAGCCTGGTCTGCAACCCAGGCAACGTCTTGCTCGCCTGCGCGCTGCCCTGCACCACCGGGTAGAGCACCTCACTAAGGGTGGTGCTGAACTCGGCGTAGTGAGTGGTGACTGGCAGCGGACGGGCAACCTTGATGGCGGCGGCCACGGTGGTCAACTGCGGCTGCTCCTTGAGCAGCCCCTGATCGGTGTAGAGCGAATCGCGCACCGGTGCCAGCGCGCCGCGCGTCAAGGCTTCGCGCTGAATCGGATCGGAGGCCAGCCAGCGCATCACATCGGCAGCGGTGGCCTGATTGCGGGCGTGAGTAGCCAACCCCAGCGATAGCCCGCCTGCGGTGGGCACCGCCGCACCAGTTGGACCGACCAGGGCGGCCACGCCCACCCGTCCATAGACCTTGGAGCTGCCGTCGCCCTGCTGAGCCAGATTCCAGGTTCTCGACCAGCCCCGGACGAAGACCAGATCGCCAGCCACAAAAGCTCGGGCGGCCTCGTCGTCGTCCCAGCCGAGAGCGTCGCTGTCGATGCTGCCGTCCTGCACGGCTTCGGCCAGCCACTCCACCCCGGTGGTAGCCGCGGGGGTGTCCAACCCGGGAACGCCAGCCTCGGTCACCAACTCACCACCGGCGGAATCGATGGCCTCGGCCACCGCGATCGTCAGCGACTCCGATGACTGCAGGCCCTGGCCATAGCAGCCGGGCCCGCCGCGAGTTTGGGCCAAGACCTTGTCGCAGGCAGAGGCCAGCTCGGCCCAGGTCGTTGGCGGCTTCACCTTGGCTGCGGCCAGCAGATCCTTGCGGTAGTAGAGGACGCCAGCATCGGCAGTCAGCGGATAGGCGTACAGGGCTCCGCCGTAGGTGCCAGCGCTCACGGCCGCCGCCTGCAGCCCGTCGGTCGGGAACTCAGCTGCAGGCAGCTCAGCCAGCCAGCCAGCTTCAGCGAACTGCGGAATCCAGGCCCGATCGACGGCCAGCAGGCTGAACTCGCCGCTTTTGGCCTCGCCTGCGGCCACCAACTCGTTGTGGCGGCGCGTTTCGTCTGCTGACAGCACCCGCAAAGTGATCGGTTCGCTGGGGTGGGCCTCATTCCAGACCCGAACCAAGTGGGTCCAGGTGGCTGCCGAGTCGTCCGGAATCGCCAGCACAATCGGGCCCCGCTCAGAGCTGATGCTGGCAGTGTCGGTGGGCACCGGCTGGGGTGCCGGAACACAAGCGGTGGCACTCAACCCGAAGGCGAGCGCCAGCCCGGCCGCCAGGCCCCAACGGATTCCGCGGCCAACCACCAAGCGCTCTGCCCTCACCGCCGGTTGAAGATCGAACGTACGACCAGCGCGAAAGTGACCACGCCAGCGCCAGCAGCCAGCGCCAAGGCAACCCGGCCCACCCGGACGCCGTCGGCATCAACCAACTGGTCTTTCAACTCGCGGAACCCACCACCGACGAAGGCCTTTGCCTCGGCGGTGGTGTTGCGCAGCATCGCGCGCGGATGCACCTGGTTGATCAGCTCGGAGAGATTCTCCGCCAGCCGTTCGCGGGCTGCGGCGATCTCAGCCTCAATCTCGGCCCGGGTGCGGGGCTTCTCAGCCACCGTCGATTCCGCCGCCATGGCGCCTCCTGTCGAACGTGTGGTGTCAAGCCTATGCCCGAGGGCCAGCCAGCGCGCGGCGTCGTTGGGTGGAATGCCTTAGGGTTGCCGCATGGCACGACTGGAGACCGGCGATACCGCCCCGGCGTTCACCCTCACTGACACCTTTGAGAAGCCCGTTTCACTGGCCGACTTCGCCAGTTCTCGGGTAATCCTCTACTTCTTTCCAGCGGCGATGACCCCTGGCTGCACCATCGAAGCCAAGGACTTCAACGAGGCGATGGAGAAGTTCACCGGGGCCGGCTACCAGGTGGTCGGGGTCTCCCCTGACCAGCCAGCGAAACTCGCCAAGTTCCGCGACAAGGAGGGGTTGCTCTTCCCCCTGCTGGCCGATCCCGAGCGCGCGGTGCTCAACAGCTACGGCGCCTTCGGCACCAAGATGCTCTACGGCAAGCAGGTTGAAGGTGTGATCCGCTCCACCTTCGTGATTGACGTGGACGAGGCTGGCGTCGGTACCATTTCCGATCCCCAGTACAACGTCCGCGCCACCGGCCACGTTGCCAAGCTCACCAAAGAGCTGAGCCTCTAAGGCTTCGACCCTTCGACAAGCTCAGGACAGGCAAGCTCAGCCAACTTGCGTCAGTTCCCTGAGCCCGTCGAAGGGCCAACTTGAGCCAGTTCCCTGAGCCCGTCGAAGGGTCAGGGCACCACGCCGACCAGGGCCGCCGCCAGGGCCGTCCGGTCCCCGGTCACTTCGAGATCATCGGCGTCGGTGCGCCCCCACAGCAACAAGGCGATCTGTTCGGAGCTGCCCCGCACGGTCACGACTGCGGCATCGGCCGGCGCCCCCGCGAGCACCAACTGCGAGCCATCGACCGGCTCCAGTACCACCTGCGTCTGTGGAGCGCTGATCCGGCCCAACCGAAGCTGGCGCGGCTGCATGACGCTGACCACTTCCTCAGCGCAATCCAGCCAGTCCTCCGCTGATATCTCCAGGCCCAAGCCAGCGGCGGTACGCAAATCCCACAGATGCACCAGGGTCTCCATGGCTTGCCGCCGATGCCAAAACCGTCGAGTGCCGAGGCGCGGACGGCCCTCGGGCGCCTCATCATCAAGCAGGGTCCAGCAGGGTTCGTCCGGGTCGAGTTCGGTGAAGGTCTGCTCGATTGCGGCAGCCGCGGCCGCGTAGTGCGCAGCAAGGTCGTCACCGGGCACCAGGCGTACTTTCGGCCCGCCAGCCCGATGGGCGGCCCAGGTGTAGACCCCGGCCAAGTGCTCAACCAGGTCCCGCACCGTCCAATCGCCGCAACTGAGCACCGGGGCGGCAGGATCTGCTTCGGCGATGCTGGCCTCAAAGAGGCGCTGGTAGTTGCGCAGCTTCGCCAAGGCACTCGTATCAGACATACCCCGCAGCGTAGCCAGCCGTTCACCCTCCGACGTCGGGTACCAAGCACCACTGCGCCAAGTAGAGTCGATGATGCCCATCTGTGCCCACAACGACCAACAAGAGGACCAGCTGATGAGTTCGATCGATATCTATCTGTGCCAGCACGGACGCACGCCGCTTAACGTGGCCGGACGGCTGCGTGGACACCTCGATCCCGAGCTCGACCTGGTCGGCCAGGCCGAATCCCGCGAACTGGCCGAGTTGCTGGTCAAGTTGGGCCTGACCCGGGTGATCTCCAGCCCGCTGCAGCGCTCCAAGCAGACTGCCACCGCCATCGCCACCGCAGCCGGGCTGAGCGTTGAACTCGATGACCGGTTCATTGACCGCTCCTACGGCGAGTTCGACGGCGAACCGGCCGCTGAGGTCGTCGCCAAGTATGGACGCGTCGGCGCAGCCCCCGGCGTAGAGCCAGCCGCAGCGGTCGTTGAACGGGCCAAGGCCGCACTGGTCGAGGTGGCCGAAGCCAGCCAGGACGGCCCGGTGGTCGTGGTCAGCCACGACGCCGTCATCCGCAATCTGTTGAAGGCGCTGGCCCCCGACTACACCCCCTCCGAACTGGTGCCCCAGCGCACTGGCTGCTGGAATCTGCTCCGCTACACCGATGGGGCCTGGACGCTGATCGAGGTCGGCAGCAAAGACGACCCGATCGAGACCGCGCTGGCCCGCTGAACTGCTCATCGGAACCGTCCCCACGAGCTGCTCGGAGGAACCGTCCCCGTGAGCTGTGCCTGGGGACGGTTCCGATGAGCAGCTCAGGGGGACACTCCTTGTTTAGGGCTGGCCCGCTGAGGCCGCACCTTCGGCCGCGAAACAGTTGAGCCTGCCGAAACCCCGGTAAGAGGTTTCGACAGGCTCAACCAACAGCTTGCTCGAATCAGCCCTTCACGCCACCGGCCAGCATGCCGCGCACGAAGTAACGCTGCAACGAGAAGAAGACCACCATCGGCACCACCATCGACACGAAGGCGCCAGCGGCCAGCAGGTACCACCTGCTACCGAAACTGCCAGCCAGCGTGGCAATCACCCGCGTGATGGGCGAGTATTCCGGCCCGGCGAAGACCAGTGCCACCAGCAGGTCATTCCAAACCCACAGGAACTGGAAGATCGCGAACGATGCGATCGCCGGCACCAACAGTGGCATCAACACCTGGAAGAACACCCGCACGTGACCGGCGCCGTCCACCCGGGCGGCCTCGATCAGTGATCGCGGAATCTCCTTCATGAAGTTATGCAACAGGAAGATCGCCAGCGGCAACCCGAAGATGGTGTGCGACAGCCAGACCGTCCAGTAGGTGCCATCCAGACCCCACTGCACGTATTGACTCAGCAACGGAATCAGCGTCACTTGAATCGGCACAATCTGAAGGGCGAACACGAAGGCGAACAGGAAGCTACGTCCCTTGAAGTCGATCCAGGCGAACGCGTAGGCCGCCAGCAACGCCAGCATAATCGGAATCAGCACTGCCGGAATCGTGATGATGAAGGAGTTGAAGAACGAGTTGGCCACATTGCTGGTGCCAAACACGTCGACATAGTTGTCCAACGTGAAGGACGGGTTGGCAAACGCCGTCCACCACCCCGACTTCCGCACATCTCCAGAGGGACGGAACGAGGTGATCAGCAATCCGGCTGTCGGAATCGTCCACACAACCGCAATCAACACCGCGAAAGCCGACGCTGCCGGAGAGGATAGCCTGGTCTTGGAATCAGCTTGGCGCTGCTCCTTGCGGGTCAGCTTGCGCTGCACTCCCACACTAGAGTCGAGGCTCATCGCTCCCCCTCTGAGATCCGCATCTGGCGGACGTTGTAAACCACGATCGGAACGACCATCACGAAGAGCAGTACGGCCAGCGCGGCACCAATGTTCTGCTGATTCTGGTTGAAGCTCTGCGTGTAGAACTCGTTAGCGATGATCGAGGTGTCGAAGTTCCCACCAGCGGCCATCGTGTACACGATGTCAAAGGCCTTCAGGGTGCCCATAGCGATAGTGGTGAGCACCACAATGATTGCTGGACGCACACTCGGTACCGTGATGAAGAAGAACAGGCGCAGGCCCATCGCGCCGTCGACCTTGGCGGCTTCGATGGTCTCGTCAGGGATAGCCTTGATCGCCGCCGACAGCACCGTCATGGCGAACCCCGCCTGAATCCAGATCATCACGATGATCAGCATGAAAGTGTTCGCTGGCGGGATGAGGAGCCACTGCTGTGGCTCGCCGCCCATCCAGACCACAATCTGGTTCAGCAACCCGATCTGGGGAAGATCCCCCCGAACCCCGGGATCCCGATACTCGTACACGAATTTCCAGATGATCGAGGCACCCACCATTGAGATCGCCATGGGCAGGAAGATCAGGGTCTTGGCGAACTTCTCCACCCGGGTGCGATCTACCAACACCGCGTACACCAGGCCCAGCGCCGTTGCCAGGGTCGGCACCAGCGCCACCCAGAGGAGTGTGTTGCGGATCACTATCAGGAACGCCTCGTCAGTGAAGATGACTGCGAAGTTGTCCCAGCCGACGAAGGTGTTACCGGTGTGATCATAAAAAGAATTGCGAATGGTCAGCATTCCTGGCCACAAAAGACCGAAGGTGATCAGGAGCAGTGCCGGGCCAAGATAACCCGCGACCGGCACCCACTTGGGCAAGCGCGGTCGGTCGACAACTGCAAGCACCAGACCCATCACCACGGCAAACAGCAGGATCGCAACCACCATCACCGCGAGCTTCTCTGGCAGCGTTTCCGGCTTAAGGAGCCACATCATTGTTGTTGTCCTTTCGAGGGACGCATCGGGCCCAGGCTCGCCTAAGCGACACCCGGACCCGATGCGTCTAGCTAGAAACCTTACTTAGCTGGCCAGCTCTTCTCGATGGCGTCGGCGACGTCCTGGCTGCTCTTGTCGAGAGCGATCCAGTTAGTCATCTCTTTCCAGAACGAGCCTGCCCCAACCTTGGAGGGCATCAGATCGGAACCGTCGAAGCGGAAGACCGCCTTCTCGTCGGACAGAATCTGGTAGGACAGCTTGTCAACCGGCATCGTCAGCTTGTTCACGTCCAACTTGTTGTTTGCAGACAGCCAACCACCATTGGGGGTGGCATCGGCCTTGGCGTTGCTCCACTCGGGGCTTGCCAGGTAAGCCTGGAATGCCTGCACCTCAGGACGATCGGAGAACGCAGCCGCGAACTCGCCGCCACCCAGGACCGGCTTGGAGTCGGCAGTCATGCTCGGCAGGTAGAAGGCCCAAATGTCGCCGTCGGGACCAACGGTGGCCTTCTTGTCGAACGTGGCCCAGTTGGCCTGGTAGAAGGACGCCTGGCGATGCATGAAGCAGTTGCCGTCGAGAATCGGAGCGCCAGCCTCAGCGAAAGGCGTAGTGGCGATCGTCTTGACCCCACCAAAGCCGCCGTTGACGTACTTCGGATCCTTCAAGATCGTGCCAGCTTTGTCGATTGCCGCAACAACCTTGGGATCGTTGAACGGCACCGTGTGGTTTACCCACTGGTCGTAGACGTCAGCACCGTTGACGCGAAGCATGAGGTCTTCGATCCAGTCAGTGGCCGGCCAACCGGTCGCACCGCCAGATTCGATGCCAGCACACCACGGCTTCACATCACTGTTCGGATTGTCGGCGACGATCTTGTCGCTGAGGGCCATCAGCTCGTCCCAGGTCGCGGGGACGGTGTAGCCCTTGTCGGAGAACGCCTTCGGCGAATACCAGACGAACGACTTCACGTTGGCGCCCACCGGCACCGCGTAGAACTTGCCGTCAACCGAGCCGTAGCCCTTCCAGGCTGCCTGGTAGTAGGTGTCGACGTTCTTGCTGGCCAAATCACCTGCAGGGAACACCTTCCCCGGGTTCTCGGTGACCAGGGTGGCGAGCAGGCCCGGCTGCGGAATGTAGGCGAGGTCGGGGGCATTGCCCGCCTTCACCCGCACTGGCAACTGAGCTTCGAAGTCACGTGAGCCTTCGTACTTGATGGTGGCGCCAGTGCACTTCTCGAATGGCTTGTAGGAATCGATGTGTGGCTTGGCCTCAGAGTCGCTCGCGATTGAGGTGAACAGGCTGACCGTCTTGCCAGTCAGATCGCCGTATTGGGTGTAGGCCGCGCAGTCGCCTGCAGCGGTTGAGGTTGAAGGGGTGGCGGTCGAGCTACAGGCGGCCATCGCCAACAGGGCTGTCGCGGAAGCCGCAGCGACCAGAACTCGGGTCACGCGTGCATGTGACATTGGTCCTCACTTCTCTGTGAAAGGTTCCCCCCAGACGGGGCTATTCGGACAGTAACGCCGGGGTCACCCGTAAGGGCACCTCCCGAGCACAAAGTTATCAACCTGTGACCAGCGGTAAATCGAATAACCTAGCCACAGGCATTCCTACCAAGCGAGACGATCTCTTGCGCTTGCCGGGGTGGATGCGCTATAGGCCGACGTGGGTCAGAGGGCGGCGACCTCGTCGTCGTCCACCACTGTCACTGGGTACCGGAGAAGGGACTTGAACCCTCACGCCCGAAGGCACAGGAACCTAAATCCTGCGTGTCTACCAATTCCACCACTCCGGTTGGCACCGCCTGAGTCTAGTAGGCCTCGCGCCTCGACTCATCCCGACAAGCTCAGGCTGAGGCACTGCGTTGCCAACGACTTCAGCGATCCGCTGCGATCAGGGCACCGCTTGGCGCCAACTCAAGACCATAAATGCGGAAGTTACGTACCAGCCCCGGCGACCTCGCAGCTAAGGCTGCGGCGGCGCTGGGACCCGATCGCCGCTAGCCTGACCAGATGGTGGCGATGTCAGCAGGACCGCAAGGCAGCGAGTTGACCCTCGCCGTGATGGCCAACTCACGCAAAGAAAACGAGCACCGTCTGGCGCTGGATCCACGGCACCTGGCCCGGATCCCGGCCGAACTCCGGCCGCGGATCTTCCTGGAGACCGGCTACGGCGCGAGCCGCGGCTTCACCGACGAAGCGCTGTCCGAATGGGTCGGCGGGTTCGGCTCCCATGAGGAGCTGGTCGCTAAGTGCGACGTCATCCTGCAGCCAAAACCGATCCTCGCCGACATCGCCGAGCTGCGGCCCAACCAGGTGTTCTGGGGCTGGCCGCACTGCGTCCAGGACGAAGAGCTCACCCAGGTTGCCATCGATCGCCGACTCACCCTGATCGCGTTCGAGGCGATGAACCACTGGAATGCCGACGGTTCGTTCTCCCTGCACGTGTTCCACAAGAACAATGAGTTGGCTGGCTACAGCTCGGTGCTGCACGCGCTGCAGCTCATCGGTTCCACCGGCCACTACGGACGCCGCCTGACGGCGGCGGTCATCGGCTTCGGCGCCACCGCCCGCGGTGCCGTCACCGCGTTGAATGGGCTCGGCATCAACGACGTCGACGTCCTGACCCACCGCGGCACCGAAGCCGTGGCCTCCCCCATTCACTCGGCCCGGGTCGTGCACTTCCAGAACGACATCGGGATCACTGACCCAGACCAGCCCGACTCAACCACTAAGCCCGAGTCACTGGCTTCGTTCCTCGCCGGCCACGACGTGATCGTCAACTGCTCCCTGCAGGACCCAACCGAGCCGATGATGTTCCTCACCGAGGACGATCTCGCCGGGCTGGCCCCAGACACCCTGATCATCGACGTCTCCTGCGACACCGGGATGGGCTTCAGCTGGGCCCGTCCGACCACCTTCGTCGAGCCGATGGTGACGGTGGGCGATCGGGTCGCCTACTACGCGGTCGACCACAGCCCGTCCCACCTGTGGGCATCTTCGACCTGGGAGAACAGCAACGCCCTGCTGCCCTTCATCGGCGTGGTCATGGGTGGTCCGGCGGCCTGGGACGCTGATGCGACCATCAGCCGGGCAATCGAGGTTCGCGACGGAGAGGTGCAGAACCCGGCCATCCTGAGCTTCCAGGGCCGCCATCCCGGATACCCCCACGGCGTGCTGGCCAGCTAGCCCGCGGCTGGGGCCATCGGTTCGACCGCCCCGTCGGGCGGCACCGCGCTCGCGAGCTCCGGATCGTCGGCGGCGAACGTCCGCACCGGCCCTGGGCCAGTCGCTGCGGTCTCAAACCGCACCGTCACCCGGCCAAGGCCAGATCCCCACACCCAGCCCGGGCCAAACTCGGCATGCACCACATCGGCCCCGGGCAGCCAGGTCAATGGTCGCCGCGACACCGGCGCCTCGGCCTCCTCCACCACCCGGCCAGGCGCGGCCACCTCGAGATCGAACAGCGGCTCCTGGGCCACCTCGACCAGCCCGGAGACCCCTACCCCAAGCAGCCGGACGCCCTGGCTGACGTCCAATCCGTCCAGCAGCGCCTTGGCCACCTGGGCCACTACCTCAACCCGGTCAGTGGCACCATTCAGCGTGCGCGAACGGCTCACCGAGGAGAAGTCGGGCCAGCGCACCTTCAGCGTCACCGTTCGGGCGAACATGCCAGCCTTGACTAGGCGGGAGACCACCTTGGCCGCGTGGCGCTCGGCGACCCCGGCCAACACCTCAGCATCGGCAACATCATGCTCGAAGGTGTCCTCCATCGAGATCGATTTGGTCTCCCGCTCCGGCTCGACCGCCCGGTCATCTCGGGCGCTGGCCAGTTCGTGCAGATGCTCGCCGGAGGCTTTACCCAACTCGCGCACCAACTCGGCGGCCGACAACTCCCGCAAGTCGGCGATCGTCACCACGCCTAGCTTGGTCAGCCGCTCCATGGTGGCCGGCCCAACCCCAGGAATGGCCCGCGCCGGCAACACCGCGATCGTGTCAGCCTCGGTGCCAGGCGTGACCAAACGCACCCCATTCGGCTTGGCCAGCTCACTGGCCACCTTGGCCATGAACTTCGACGACCCCAGACCCACCGAGGCGGTGAGACCACCGGTGGCCTCGGTGAGCCGGACGCGCAGCTGCGCCGCCAGTTGGAGCAGCCATTCATCATCGAGAGCCCGGGCTGGGCCAGCGGCCAGATCGACGAAGGCCTCATCCAAGCTGAGTGGCTCGATCAGCGGGGACAGCTCGCGCAAGAGTCCCATCACCACCGCGCTCGCCTGCCGATAGGCGTCGAAGCGCCCAGAAAGGAAGGCCGCGTTCGGGCAGCGCTTTCGAGCCTCATGCATCGGCATCGCCGAGCCGACGCCGAACACTCTGGCCTCATAGGAGGCGGTCGAGACCACCCCACGCAGCCCCACCCCGCCGACGATCACCGGCTTGCCCCGCAGTGATGGCTTATCGCGCTGCTCGACCGCGGCGAAGAAGGCGTCCAGGTCGAGGTGCAGAATGCTGGCGGTGGTGCGCACCTGCCCCCCTCGGCTAGCTCAGTCGGCGGTAGCCGACGAAGTCGAACTCGGGATGCACCTCGCGGCGCACCTCAACCCAAACGGCCGGATCGATCTCGGGGAAGTGGACGCTGCCCTCGGCCTCGGCGTGCACCTCGGTGAGATCCAGATCGGTCAGATAGGGCCACGCCTGGGCATAAATGGAGCCGCCGCCAGCCACATAGATCGCGTCGGTCTCCAGTTCGGCGGCCAACGAAAGGGCCATGTCAACCGAGGTCACCGCGTAACCGGTGGCCTGCTCCGAGGTCGGCAGCTCAACCTCGGCTGGATTCCTGGTGACCACGATGGTGGTACGGCCCGGCAGCCAACGTCCGATCGCGTCATGGGTGCGCCGGCCCATGATCATCGGGTGCCCGCTGGTGACCTGCTTGTAGCGGGCCCAGTCTTCGGCGAACTCGAACGGTTGCTTGTCGCCGTCGCCCAGGACGCCGTTGGCAGCGAGGATCGCGATGGCGATGATGCGTGGACTCATACCGAGATCGCCGCCTTGATTCCTGGGTGCGGGTCGTAGTCGATGATCTCGATATCGCTCAGTTCGACCGAATCGATGTCGCGGATCTCTGGGTTGAGCACCAGTCTCGGCAACTGGCGCGGCTCGCGCGTCAGCTGCAGCCGAGCCTGTTCGAGGTGGTTGGCGTAAAGGTGGGTGTCGCCGAGAGTGTGGACGAAATCCCCCACCTCCAGGCCGGTGACCTGGGCAACCAGGTGGGTCAACAGCGCGTAGGAAGCGATGTTGAACGGCACCCCGAGGAACACATCAGCCGAGCGTTGGTAGAGCTGGCAACTGAGCTTGCCGTCAGCCACGTAGAACTGGAAGAAGGCGTGGCACGGGGGCAGGGCCATCTCAGTCAACTGGCCGACATTCCAGGCGCTGACGATGTGGCGGCGACTATCTGGGTTGGCCCTGATCGACTCAATCACGGCCTTGATCTGATCGATGTGGCCACCGTCCGGGGTGGGCCAGGAGCGCCACTGGTAGCCATAGATCGGGCCGAGTTCGCCGTCGGGGCCAGCCCATTCGTCCCAGATGGTGATGTTGTTCTCGTGTAGCCAGGCCACATTGGTTGAGCCGCGCAGAAACCACAACAGCTCGCCGAAGATGCTGCGAGTGTGCAGCTTCTTGGTGGTGAGCAGCGGGAAGCCCTCGGCCAGGTCGAAGCGCATCTGGTGGCCGAAAACGCTGATGGTGCCGGTACCGGTGCGGTCAGCCTTGCCGGTGCCCTCAGTGAGCACCCGATCGAGCAGCTCCAGGTATTGCTTCATCGCTTCCCCAGGTGTTTCTTCAGCAGCGGGACGACCTTGCGGACCGCCTGACCCCGATGGCTGATGGCGTCTTTCACTTCGGGGGCCAACTCGCCGTTGGTCTTGGTGTAGCCGTCGGCGATGAAGATCGGGTCGTAGCCGAAACCGTTCTCGCCACTGGGAGTGAGGATGACTCGGCCGTTCATCACCCCACGCACCAGATGGTGCGCGCCGTCTGGGGTCACCATCGCCATCGCACACACGAACCGGGCAGTGCGCTGATCCTCGGTGGTGTCGGCCAACTGCGCCAACAGCAGCTGCAAATTGCTTTCGTCGGTGGCGTCCGGCCCAGACCAGCGCGCCGAGCGCACTCCGGGCATCCGGTTGAGCAGGTCGACCTCCAGCCCCGAATCATCAGCCACCGCGATGCAACCGGTGGCCGCCACGGCCGCCTTCGCCTTAATCAGCGCGTTGCCTTCGAAGGTGCGCTCTGATTCGACCGGTTCTGGATAGGACGGGAACTCGTCCAGCCCCTTCACTTCAGCATTGACCCCGGCTGCGGCGAGCACTCGGTGCAACTCCGCGGCCTTCTTCGCGTTGTGAGTGGCCACGACGATCACGGTCATCGAGCTAGGGCCTCATTCTGTAGGGCGGTCAGGGATGCGCAGCCGGCCAGGCCAAGGTCGAGCAGCTGGTTGAGCACGTCGCGGCTGAATGGCGCGCCCTCAGCGGTGCCCTGCACCTCGATCAAGTCGCCGGTGCCGGTGGCGACGACGTTCAGATCAACATCAGCCCCGGAATCCTCGCTGTAGCAGAGGTCGAGCATGGGCGTGCCGTCGATCACCCCGACCGAGACCGCGGCCACGTTGCCAATCAACGGCTCCCCGGCCAGCGAGCCGCGCTGCCGCAGCCAGGAAACCGCATCAGCCAAGGCGACGTAAGCGCCAGTGATGGCCGCCGTGCGGGTGCCACCATCGGCCTGCAAGACATCACAGTCGAGCACGATCGTGTTCTCTCCCAGCGCGCGGTAGTCGATGACTGCCCGCAGCGAGCGCCCGATCAGGCGAGAGATCTCGTGGGTCCGGCCGCCGATGCGGCCCTTCACCGATTCGCGGTCACCGCGAGTATGAGTGGCCCGCGGCAGCATTGCGTACTCGGCGGTCACCCAGCCGAGCCCACTACCCTTGCGCCAACGCGGCACGCCTTCGGTCACCGAGGCTGCAATCAGCACGCGGGTGGCACCGAACTCAACCAGCACCGACCCCTCAGCATGATCCAGCCAGTTGCGCGTGATCCGAACCTCACGCAATTGGGACGGACTACGGCCATCAACCCGGGACTCAGCCATGGGGCAACCCTAGCGTCAGCGAACCACAGTTCTGACCGGTCGGCTAAGTACTCCTTGGAACCCGGTTCGATTTGCACACGTATACCCTGGGGGGTATCTTAGATACCAACAGATCGTAAGGAGAACCCACATGTGTCGTCCCGTCACCTGCAACCAATGCGGCAAGACCACCTGGGCTGGCTG
Source organism: Propionicimonas sp. (assembly GCA_013791955.1). GTDB lineage: Bacteria > Actinomycetota > Actinomycetes > Propionibacteriales > Propionibacteriaceae > Propionicimonas. Next base: position 394,668 of record VMSW01000007.1, on the reverse strand, counting down.
CGGCCAGCACGTAGCCTCCGTTAAGGCCATGGTGCCCGCGGCCCAGTGGTGCGGCGGTCACGCTGCGTCCAGTGCGCAGAAGTCTGGCGGACTGTTTGGAGTCTTCGGCCGGTGAAATTTGCCCCCCGACTGGCCGTCCTGGTGGCCGTCGCCGCGTTGCTGACCGGGTGCTCATCCTCTCCCTTGAGCCCCACGTCAGGCCCCACCGCGGCGACGGCCCCGGCCGCCGGCTCCTCACTAGCAGCGGCTGACTTCGCGGCTGCCGCGAAGCTGCCGAACACCGTGCTGGTCGACGTCCGCACCCCCGAGGAGTACGCGAGCGGCCATCTGGCCGGCGCCACCCTCATCGATGTGGAAGCCGCGGACTTCACCACCAAAGTTGCCGCGCTTGATCCGACCAAGACCTACGCGGTCTATTGCCGATCGGCCAATCGCTCCAAGGTCGCCATGACGGTCATGCAGCGCGCTGGCATTGCCGGCGTCTTCGACCTGGCCGGTGGCATCACTAGCTGGAAGTCCGCTGGCGGCGAAGTCGTCAGCTGATCTTGCCTAATCGGCCCGCCCCTGACTCCCTCAGGGACGGGCCGGTTTTGCGTCCTGGGTCACGTGTAGTCAGTTCCCTGAGGCTTCGACCCTTCGACAGGCTCAGGGCAGGCTGAGCTCAGCCAACATATGGTCAGTTCCCTGAGCCTGTCGAAGGGCCAAAGGGCTAGATCGTGTAGACCTGCTCGACCTTCTCGACGAAGCCGCCCATCAGCCGACTCCCCACGCCAGCGAAGAGCTCCGGACTGCCAGTTGTGAGGAAGCGCAACTGAGGCGTCCGCGGTTCGTCGTGCAACAGCCCAGCATCGGCCAGGGTGGCGAAGGTTTCCCGGGCGCATTCCTCAGCCGAAGAGACCAGCGTCACCTCATCCCCGGCCACATACGAGATCACCCCAGCCAGCAGCGGGTAGTGGGTGCAGCCCAAAATCAGCGTGTCGATGCCCGCCTCGCGCAGCGGCAGCAGGTACTCCCTGGCGGCGTCCATCAACTCCGTCCCGCTGGTGATGCCAGCTTCGACGTACTCAACGAACAGCGGGCAGGGCTGAGTAATGAGTTGCACATGGGGCACGGCCACCAGCGCGTCGTCATAGCTGGCCGAGGTGGCCGTGGCGGTCGTACAGATCAGGCCGACCCGGCCACTGCGAGTGGTTCGCACCGCACGCTTGGCAGCGGGCAAGATCACGTCGATTACCGGCACGTCATACCGTTCGCGGGCATCGCGCAGCACCGCGGAGGAGGCCGAGTTGCAGGCGATCACCAATGCCTTCACCCCAGTACCAGCCAAATAGTCCAGGCACTCCAGCGCGTACTCACGAACTTCGGCGATCGACTTGGTGCCGTAGGGCGAACGGGCGGTGTCCCCGAGGTAGACCATGTCCTCATTCGGCAACTGATCCCGCAGCGCCCGGGCCACAGTGAGCCCGCCAAAGCCTGAGTCGAAGACCCCAATCGGGGCGTCAGTGGCACTCACGAGCACCGACTCTAGACTGGATAGGCAGAAACCGCCGTGACCGGACCGACAGAAGGGACGCAAATGACCCAGCCGCAGATCGATGCGACCCGATTCGTGCTGCGCACTCTGCGCCTGCTGGACGACGGCCGCCGCGCCGCCGAAGCCAGTTGGCAGCGGCTAACCGGCCACCAAAAAGGGGATGCTCCCCCGGCTGATCGGCGCCGACCGCCTGAAGTCTGGTGAGGGTGCGAGTTGGCTGAGCCCGTCGACCCTTCGACAGGCTCAGGGAACTGGGTGATCGAGCTCAGGGAACCCAAGGCAAGTTGGCTGAGCTAGTCGAAGCCTTCGACCCTTCGACAAGCTCAGGGAACTGGGTGAACGAGCTCAGAGAACTGGGTGATCGAGCTCAGGGAACTGGGTGAACGAACTCAGAGAACTGCTCGGGCCAGCGACAACGTGACCAGGCGACGCGAGCCGTCCGGGGCAGGGGCAGCGCACGAAGTTGCGGACGCACAGCCACCACAGCCGCCGGGCGGGCAGCCGATGGGGAGCTCCTGAGCCTGCAGCCGTCCGGTACGCACCAGATGATCCACCCCGGCCCGCACCACGGCCTCGGCCAAGCCGGTGTTGCGCGCCATCTCGGCCACCGTCGAGGTGCCCAGGGCGACTTGAGCCAAGACCGCGCTGAGCGGTGCCAACGCCGCGCTTGGCGCAACTGATTTCAGCAACGCGGTCATAGCAGCAACCTGCCGATCTGGAAGACCCCTACCGCCAGTGACCAGGCCACCACCAACTGCAATCCGATGCCGAAGAGCGTCCACTTCCCGCCGATTTCGCGCCACTGGGCCGCCAAGGTGGCCACGCAAGGGGTGTAGGCCATCAGGAAGACCATGAACGCCAACGCCGCCGGAATCGGATGCCCACCGGAAGACTCGTTGAAAGTGGCGAAGACCGCAGCCCCCAGATCGCCAGGAGCTCCGGATTCGTCCGGTGCGTCAACGGCATAGGTCTGCGCCCAGGACGAGATCACCGCCTCTTTGGCCACAAAACCGACCAGCAAGGTTGAGGTCGACTCCCAGGAGCCGAAGCCGGCTGGCGCGAACACCGGCGCCACGCTGGCCGAGACCACCCCGTAGGCCGAGCCAGCCACCGGCACCTCGGCGAACCCGTAACCGGGGGTAGCTGGAATCGACTGCAGCAGCCACACCCCAATAACCGTGACCACGATGATGCCGGAGGCAGTCTGCAGGAAGCCCTTGAGTCGCAGCCAGGTCACTGAGGCGGTCAGCCGCAGCGTCGGCACCTGGTAGGCGGGCAGATCAATAACCAGGGGCTCGATCGGCTCATTACGCCAAAGGGTGCCACGCAGAGCCAGCCCGACTCCGATGATGATCAGGATCGAGATCACATACATCGCGAATACCGCAGTGCCGGCATAGGGGCCGAAGAAGATTGCGCCCATCATCACGAACACCGTCAGCCGGGCGGTGCAGGACGTGAACGGCACCAGCAGTGCGGTCAGGATGCGTTGCCGGGCGTTCGGCAGGATCCGGGTGCCACTGATGGCTGGCACATTGCAGCCGTACCCGACGATCAGCGGCAGGAAGGCCCGTCCCGGCAGGCCGATGGAGCGCATCAGCCGATCAGTCACCACCGCGGCCCGAGCCAGGTAGCCCGAATCCTCCAGCACCGCCAGCAGGACGAACATCAAGGCCATCAGCGGCACGAAGGTGAGCAACATGCCCACCCCGGCGATCAGCCCGTCCACGATCAGGCCCTGCACCCAGGTGTCGCCCAAGCCAACTGTGGTGAGCAGCCAGACTGCTGCCGCGCTCACCGGCCCGGCGAACACCCCGTCCAACAGGTCCTGTAGCGGGGCGGCGACCGAGGTGGTGAGCTGGAAGACCACCCACATCACAGCCAGGAAAATCAGCGGACCGATCACCGGCGCAGTGACCCAGCGATCTACCTTGTCAGACCAGGTTCGAGTGTTCTGGGCTGCGGCACCGCTGGCGACGTCAACCACGTGGGCGATCCAGGCGAAGCGCTCATCTTCGATGGCCAACTCATCGACGCCTTCGGGCACCGGGCGCCTGCTGGGTTCGGGTTGGGCCAGCGCATCGCGGACGGTGGCAGCCAAGGCCTCCAGGCCATTGCGGCGGCGCGGATCGATGGCAACCACTGGGCAGTCCAGCTCGCGGGCCAGCGCGCTGGCGTCCACTTCGAAGCCCCGTTTGGCGGCCACGTCGGCCATGGTGAGGGCCACCACGATCGGCAGCCCCCGCTCGCGCAGCTGAGCGACCAGGTAAAGGCAGCTGGTCAGCCGAGCTGCATCGCAGGTGACGACGCTCAGGTCGGGGCGCTCAGCGATGGGTTCACCAAGCAGCAGATCGCGAGTGAGCGCCTCATCCGGTGAATGCGGGTCAAGGGAGTAGGTGCCGGGAAGGTCCACCAGGGTGATATCGAGGGGCTCGTCGGCGGCGTCGCAGCTGCAGGACTCACACTGACAACTGGCCGCGCTGGCAGTGGAGCGCCAGACGCCCCGGGAGACCTCGACGGTGGTACCGGGCCAGTTGCCCATGGTCACCCCAGCGCCGGTGAGGGCATTGAACAGCGTCGACTTGCCGGTGTTCGGCGCACCGATCAGCGCCACCACGGGCGCTTCCGGGCCGGCACCCAGCCCCCCGTCGGTGTTGCAACAGGCTTTGACCGAGGGGGTCAGCCGCACCGGGGACGACAACTGGAAGGGCTGGTCGGTGATCGCCATCAGTCGACCACCCTGGCCCGCAGTTCCTGGAGCAGAGACCTGCCGAGGGCAATTCGGGTGCCAGCCACCAGTGCTACCCGGCCACCACCAGCGGTCTTGGAGATCAGGGAGAAGTCCGAACCGATACGCAGCCCCAGGGCCGCTAGCCGCCGCGAAACCGCGTCGTCACTGCCAGCGTTCACCAGAGTGAGCGGGGCGCGTAACGGTGCCTTGGCTAAGTTTATTCCCACATCAGTAAGGGTAGCCTTACCAATGTAGCCTCGCTAGCGCATCCCGAAATTGGTACCACATTCGTAACGTAAACCTCAGTTCAGGCTGACCAGGTTCTCCGTGACGTAGGCGATCCACTCATACACCCGATAGATGTAGGCCCGAGGGTCGTCCTCGGGCAGGTTCTCCAACTCTTCGGTGTCATCGGCGGTCTGAATCCCCAGCCGCACCGCCAAGCTCAGCCGGACCGCGGTGAGGGTCTTCAGCCAGTCGTCCAAGTCGATCAGCCGCACCTGCACCGGGTGCTTGCCAGCTTCGCTGTCGGCCAAAGCGCTCAGCACCGCTTCAGCTTGACGCTGCCGATCACCGAGTTGTTTGGCCTGGGTGAGGCGCCGGAACTCGACTGAGGCAACCGGATCGTCGGGGTAGGCATCGGGAAACAGCCTGGTGATCACCGGGTCGCTGCGATCCAGCGGCTCGTCAGATTCCATCTCGGCCTGCCAGCGATCGAAGGGATCCGAACTGGTCGACAGCGCACCATCGGCTTCCAGCAAGCCAAGGAACTGATCGACCAGCGACTCCAACAGGGCGGTCTCGTAGTCGGTCAGCTTCATCCGAATCATTGACCCGACCCGCTTGAAGTCGCGCATCAGCCCGCCTCCATCGTCGCCCACAGCCCGTAGCTGTGCATCGCGTCCACGTCGATCTCCATCTGCTCCCTGGTGCCAGCAGAGACCACTGCCTTGCCCTGGTTGTGCACCTGGAGCATCAACTCGCTGGCCTTTTCTTCGGCGTAACCGAAGTAGGTGACGAAGACGTGGGCCACATAACTCATCAGGTTCACCGGATCGTCCCAGACGATCGTCACCCAGTTGACCAGACCAGCTTCGGCCGGACGGGACATGATGGCGGTACCCCCGGACGGCTGCTCGGGAACCTTGGGTGTGGACACCGCCCCATTCTGACAGACCGCAACGGCCCACCCTGATTAGGCTGAGGCCATGACTGTCCTGATGGCGCCGCCCGGCAGCCCGCCAAGCACTGCCCTGCTGACCGATCACTACGAGCTGACCATGATCCGCGCGGCGCTGCGGTCGAAGACCGCCAACCGCGCCAGCGTGTTCGAGTTGTTCGCCCGCCGGTTACCCGAAGGCCGCCGTTACGGCGTGGTGGCCGGCGTCGGCCGGGCGCTGGAAGCGATCAAGGCCTTCCGGTTCGACGAGTCGGCGCTCAACTTCCTGTTGGAGGAGAACGTCATCGACACCGACCTGGCCGATTGGCTCAGCCGGTACAAGTTCAAGGGCAATGTGTGGGGCTACCCAGAAGGCGAGGTCTACTTCCCCGGTTCCCCGCTGCTGATCGTCGAAGGCACCTTCGCCGAGACCTCGATTCTGGAGACCCTGCTGCTGAGCATCTACAACTACGACTCCGCGGTCGCCTCGGCGGCCTCCCGGATGACCGCGATGGCTGGCGAGCGGCCGTGCATCGAGATGGGCTCGCGCCGCACCAATGAGTACGCCGCCGTCGCCGCAGCCCGGGCGGCCTATATCGCCGGTTTCCAGGCCACCTCGAATCTGGAGGCGGGTCGCAGCTTTGGGGTGCCGACCGCTGGCACCGCCGCCCACTCCTTCACCCTGCTGCACGACAGCGAGGAGGAAGCTTTCAAAGCTCAACTCAAGACCCTGGGCAAATCGACCACACTGTTGGTCGACACCTACGACATCGAAGAAGCGGTGCGCACCGGCGTCCGGCTAAGCAAGGGCAAGCTCGGCGCCATTCGCCTGGACTCCGGGGATCTGGCTGAGCAGGCGGCTGATGTCCGCAAGCTGCTGGATTCGCTCGGCGCCACCGAGACCCGGATCATCGTCACTTCGGATCTGGACGAGCATCAGATTGCCGCCCTGCGTAGCGCACCCGTGGACGGCTACGGCGTCGGTACCTCGCTGGTCACCGGGTCCGGAGCCCCCACCTGCGGGTTTGTCTACAAACTGGTGGCCCGCGCCGACAGCGAAGGCAAGAAGGCGGAGTTGGTGCCGGTGGCCAAGAAGAGTGTCGACAAGGTCTCGGTGGGTGGCCGCAAGTTCGCGTTGCGTCGGCTCAACGCCAAGGGCCGAGCCGAGGCTGAGGTGATCGGCATCGGCGCTGCACCGGCCAACGATGGCAATGACCGCTCACTGCTGGTCGAGTTGATGCGCAAGGGCAAAGTGGTCGCCCGCGAGCCGTTGGAAGATGCCCGCGCGCGCCACCTCCGCGCCCGAGCCGAACTGCCCCAGTCCGCGCTGAAGATGAGCAAGGGCGAGCCGGCCATCCCCACCGTGCTGCTGGACGATGTGGGCGATCCCACCGCCAACCCCTACGCCGGGAAGCAGTGAGATGGCTACCGCGCTGATCGTGGTGGACGTGCAGAACGACTTCTGCGAAGGCGGCTCACTGGCAGTGTCTGGTGGGGCGAAGGTGGCCGCCGATATCGCCGCCCTGCTCTCCTCAGCTCACGGCTATGACCACGTGGTCGCCACCCGCGACCGTCATATCGATCCGGGCGCCCACTTCGCAGCCGTTCCGGACTACCTCGACACCTGGCCAACCCATTGCGTGGCTGGCAGTCCCGGCGCGGAGTTGCACCAGCCGCTGCGCGCCGAGCAATTCGAAGCCGTCTTCGACAAGGGCGAATACGCCGCGGCCTACTCCGGCTTCGAAGGCTCCTGCGATGGCGAAGGTCTGGACGTGTGGCTCGCCGACCACGAAGTCACCAGGGTGGACGTGGTCGGCATCGCCACCGACTACTGCGTGAAGGCCACCGCCATTGATGCCGCCGAGGCTGGCCTGCAGACCCGCGTGCTGACTGAATACACCGCTGCGGTAGCCCCGGATCGCCTGCCGACCACCTTCGCTGAACTCAAAGCTGCCGGCGTGAAGGTTCGCCGCTGAGCCCGGCGTCCACCGTCGGCTTGGCTGGGCCTGAGCTACATCAACGCTGAGGTGAGCCGGGCCAGGTTGTCCAGGACCTTGTCCCGCAGGGGCCGCCGCAGCCACTCGTCCAGCCCAAGCCGGACACTGTTTGCTCGGTAGTGGTCTTCAACCTTGCGCAACTCGGCATTGAACTCCCGGCCCCGCAACAGCACCGAGACCTCCATATTCAGGCTGAACGAGCGGATGTCCATATTGCTGGTGCCGACCACCGCGACTTCATCGTCAATGGTGAAGTGCTTGGAGTGCAGCACCGTCGGGGCGCGATACAGGTAGACCGCCACCCCAGCTCGCAGCAGCTCTTCGTAGTAGGAGCGCTGAGCATGGTGCACCAGGCTTTGATCGCCGATCGCGGAGACGAAGAGCTCTACCTCCACCCCTCGGGAAGCCGCGGTTACCAGGGCGGTCAGCGTCGAGTCATCGGGCACGAAATAGGGGCTGGTGACGCTGATCCGCTGCCGGGCGTTCTGCATCATCAGCACGAAGAGCTTCAAGTTGTTGTCGTTGTCGAAGGTGGGCCCACTGGGCACCACCTGGACGTCAACAGGTATCGCCGCCTCGTCGGCGGCCCCGACTGCGGCGGGGCTTGGCTCAGGCCAGGACCGCAAATCCACCGGCAGCAACTCATCAGTTTCGCTGAACCAGTCGGTGACGAACACCGCATCGAGCTCGGCGACCGCTGGGCCTTCAAGGCGGATCATCAGTTCGGTCCAATGCAGCCCGCGCCGACGGTTCTTCCGCCGCAAATAGCTGGAGTCGATCAGGTTCTGTGAGCCGCAGTAACCCACCCGTCCATCGACAATCACCACCTTGCGGTGGTTGCGCATATCGGGACGCTGCCACTGCCCGAGCCACGGCCGCAGCGGCAGCATCGGCCGCCACTGGACGCCCATCTTCGCCAGCGCCTGCTGAGTCTGGCGCTGCCGCGGGTAGTTGTGGCAAGTCAGGTAGTCGAACAGCACATGCACCTTCACCCCACGCTGGTGCGCTCTGGTCAAGGCGTCGAACACCGGCTTGGTGGTGTCGTCGAGCACCAACAGGTAGAACTCGACCCGGACGTACTCGGTGGCCGCATCGATGTCGGCGGCCATCGCGGCAAAGCTGCCCTCATAGTCCTCGATCAGCTGGGCTGAACTGCCGGTAACCATCGGCAGGGCGCCAAGATTCAGATTGAGCCGAACCGCCGAGGCCAACCAGTCAGGGCTCTGCGGACTCACCCGCTGAGCGATCGTCTCTGAGTTGCTCAGGATCAGCTCGCTGACCTCCATTTGCCGGACGCGGCGGTGGTGCGGCAACTTGCCGACGCCGATGAAGAGGAAGACGACCGCGCCGATCACCGGCAGGAAGGTGATCGCCAAAATCCACGCGATGGCGCTGGTAGGCCGCCGATTAGCCGCGATCAGAACCGAGGCAACCAGGGCCACGATCAGGTGCAGCACCAGCGCGAACAACGACCAATTCGTGCTACTCACTGCTCCCCCTTCGATTCGTGGACGCAGGCGTGCGCCTCAGTCAATCAGTTCGGTGGTCACCGACGGTGGCCGCAACGGCGCAGCGAAGTCGTTCATCACCGTAGCCAGCCGGAAAGCGCGCTCATCGACGTAGAGATCTTCCAAGGCCAGCGGCTGACCGTCCGGCCCACTAAGCGGCACCCGCCAGTTCGGGTATTCGGTCGAGGTGCCCGGCTGATTCTGGGTGCGGCGATCCCCCACCGCGTCGGTCAGGGCCGCGCACAACACTCGCGAAGGGGTGGCCACCAGGAACCGGTGCATGGCCAACACGATCTCCTCCACCTCGTCACTTTCGGTAGCGAGCAGACCCCGGTCGCGCAGCGCGGCGATCACCGAAGACCGCTCGGCTCTGGCCAGGTTGAGTTCGGTATCCAGCGATTCGGTGAGCAGGCCGAGGGAATGCTGCAGACGAACGTGTTCACTGGCCAGGTAGCCGGCCGTCGGCGGCAGGTCGTGGGTGGTGACCGAGGCCAAGCAGTACTCCCGCCAGGCCTCCGGGGGCAGCGGATTGCCCCCCTCGTCCTTCTCGAACCATTCGATGGAGGTGCCCAAGATGCCGCGCCGACGCAGGTAGTCGCGCACCCACGGCTCCACGACGCCCAGATCTTCACCGACCACCAGCGCGTTGGCCCGGTGAGCCTCCAAGGCCAGGATGCCGACCATCGCCTCATGGTTATAGCGGACGTAGCTGCCCTGGCTAGGCGGCATACCAACCGGCACCCACCACAGCCGGAACAGCCCCATCACGTGATCTACCCGCAGGCCACCGGAGTGGCGCAACACCCCAGCCACCATCTGCCGGAACGGCGCATAGGACAGATCGTCCAGACGATCCGGACGCCACGGCGCCTGGCCCCAGTCTTGGCCGGTCTGGTTGAAGTGGTCCGGCGGCGCCCCGACGCTGACCCCTTCAGCAAACAGGTTGCTGTAGGTCCACGCCTCCGAACTGCGGGCACTCACCCCGACCGCCAGATCGTTCATGATCCCGATCCGCATGCCGGAGTTGTGAGCCGCCGATTGGGCTGCGCGCAGCTGCTCGGTGGCCTGGAATTGCAGCCAGGCGAAAAACACGATGTCGGCATTGTTCGCGGCCGCGAACTCGGCCACCTCTGGTGAGGACGGCCGGCGCAGCTCAACTGGCCACTGCCGGAAGTCCAAGCCGTGGCTCGTCACCAGGGCGCACCAGGTGGCGAACTGGGTCAGCCCACGTCCCTCGCGGCGGAGGAAGTCGTTGAACGCCATCCGGCGGGCCGGGCGCATGCCCGCATCGAAGATGATCCGCAGCGCGGCGATCTTGGTTTGCCAGATCGGCTCCCGGTCGATCAGCTCGTGATGGGCCAGGTCACCGATCAGTTGCAGCTTCAGCGCCCAGATCTCGCTGCGAGCGGCATCGTCCAACTCGGCGTACTCGGGCACCGCTTCGGGGCGCAGGTAGATCGGATTGACGAACCGCCGCGACATCGGCAAATAGGGCGACGCCTCCAGCGGCGGCGTCGGCTCGGCGGCGTGCAGGGGGTTCACCAGCACGAAGCCGGCGTACTGCTGGGTGGCCGACCAGACGGCCAGATCGGACAGGTCGGAGAGATCACCCAGCCCCCACGACTCGGCCGAGGTGATGCTGTACAACTGAACCGAGTAGCCCCAGGTGCGCTTGTCTCCCAGCGATTCGGGGAAGCCGAGAAAGGCCGGGCTGACCACCAGCATCGATTCGCTCTTGCCCGCCTCGGTGGTGGCCTGCAGACGGTGATAGCCCAACGGCAGATCGGTGGGCAGTTCGAAGGCGGCCTCACCGATCAGGCGGCCCTCAACGGTTCGCGGTTCGGCGTCGTGACTGACTTGGGCCACATCCACCCAGCCGCCCTCTTCAAACCGGACGGCCAGCCGGACCCAATCGCCGTGGGGTACATGCACCAGTACTCGGCGAGCCGTGCCCTGCTCGGTAACCACGCACGGCGGCAGTACTCGGGTCCAGGGACGTTCGCGCACCGCAGCCAGGGCTTCGGCAGCTTTATGCGGGTCGGCAGCATCCACGTCCATGCCGGCCAGGATCGCGATTACGGTCTCGTCGGTGACCTCGGTGAGGCGGCCCTTCCAGTCCCAAAATTCGGTGGCGATCCCGAAGGCGTCGGCCAGTTCGGCCAGAAAGGGATTCGAGAGGGCCATGGGGGGCTTTCGTGAGTCGGCGGCGGAGCAGGCCTAACGATATAGGCCCACCTCAGGAACGTTCGAACGGCGCCAGCAAGGTGCGTAGTAGATCGGCCAACTGGTCGCGCTGGGCAGGGGCGATTGGCGCCAAGACTCTGCGTTCAAATCCGAGCAGTTCGGTCATCGCCGACTGCACCCGCGACCGGCCGTCCTCGGTGAGGCGCACCAGCACGCTGCGGCGATCGGCCGAGTTGGGTCTGCGTTGCACCAAGCCGCGAGCCTGCAACCGATCGACCCGGTTGGTCATGGTGCCCGAAGTCGAAAGGGTCTCGTGAATCAGCTCACCCGGAGACAGCTCATAGGGCGGACCTTGGCGGCGCAGCGCGGCCAGCACGTCGAACTCCCAGGGTTCGAGCTCGGCGGCGGCGAACGCCTCGCTGCGGGCTCGGTCGAGGTGTCGGGAAAGCCGGCTGATTCGCGAAAGGCTGGCCAGCGGGGACGTATCCAGCTCGGGGAGTTCTTTGGCCCAGGAGGCGAGGATGCGATCGACCTCGTCCATGCCACCCCCAGCTATCTCGATGTCGAGATGTTATCAAGACTGTGATTGACCACCGGGCCTATCCGCAACGAGGACGCCAAGCCCAGCATCGTCAGCATCGCCATGGCCACGAACAACCAGCCGAAGGCCAGCGACTGGCTGGTCAGGAAGGCCGCGAAGATGGTGCCAGCGATGCCGGCCGCCACTGAGTTGCCCAGCGCCTCGCTGACCTGAAGCGATGAGGTGTTGCGGCCGAGTTCGGCCTCAGCGGACAGCTCCATCACTACCAGCGAGGTCGAGGCCATGTGCAACCCCATGCCGAGCCCGCCGACCGCCCAACCGGCGATCATCAGCCACGAAAGTTGGCCGGGCAGCCAGGCCGCGATCGCAATCATCACCAGCCCGACCGCTTCGCCCGCCACTCCGGCCACCACAATCTGATCGCGGCGCAGCCGCAACCAGCGACGCGACTGCAGCCAGGCGCCGAACGTCCAGCCCGCCGAACCGACCGTCAGCACCAACCCAGCCCCAGCCAGATCGAAATGCTCAGCGTTGATCAGTGTCAGCGGCAAGAAGGTCTCCGCGCCGAAGAAAGCACCGGTGGCCAGCAGGCGCACGTTCACCGTGGCGGCCAGGCCCGGACCGGCGGGCCGATAGCCGGGTGGCAACAGGACGGGCAACGCGTAACCGAGCACCCCTAGACCGGCCACCAGCCAAAGCAGCGACCACAGCTCGAAACGCTGACCGGCCACCTGCAGCGCGACAGTGCCCGCAGCCACCAGGGCGGCCGCGATCAGCATGCGGCTACCCCGCGTCTCAGTTCGGGCGCCCGGACCAGCTGGCACCGGTTCGGTTGGCCCCAGTTCGGTGCGGGCCAATGGCGGCAGAATCAGCGCCCCACCGATGGCCATCAGCGGCAGCACCGAAAAGAAGACCCAATGCCAGCTCCAGGTGGTGCTCAGCCAGGCTGCTACCAGCGGGCCGAACAGCGCTGGCGCCATCCAGGCGATCGAGAGCCAGGTCATCATCACCGCCCGCTCTTTGGGGTCGAACAGCCGCCCGATCAGCACCATCACGGCCAGGTTCATCGTGCCGCCGCCAAGGCCCTGGACGAAGCGCCCCGCGACCAGCACCTGCATTGTTGGCGCCAGGCCAGCCAGCACTAGACCAAGGGCGAACACCACGAAGCCGATCACCAGTGGGAGCTTTGGGCCGAACTTGTCGCTGGCCTGACCGGCGGCAACGATGGCGAAGGTTTGAGCGATCATGAACGCGGTGAAAGCCCAGGCGTAAAGGTCGAGATCGCCGAGGTCAGCGGCCGCAGCTGGCATCGCGGTGACCACTGCGATCGCTTCGAAAGCAATGGCGACCACGCAAAGCATCAGGCCGATCACCAGGCCGCGGCGCGACGGCATTCCGCCCGGTTCCACGCCGTCCATGCACCCTCCAAACTGCGGTTAGGATCGCCCGTAACATTTCAGGAGCGACAGGAGCAATCATGGCCGAGCAGCACCCTGAGTCGTCAGCATCGCAGCCGCCGACCACCTTCGCGCCGCCAACTCACCCTCCCGCGAGCTTCCTTCCGCCAGAGGCCTCGCCCGCTCCGACGACCTACGCCCCACCCGCTGGCCCAGCGGCGAGCTACGCCCCGCCGTCGGCAACTTTTGCCTACGCGCCACCCGCAGCTACGGCACCGCCGACCACCTACCCAGCCCCCGGGGATCACGCCCCCTCGGCCTACCCCCCGGCCACCGCTGAGCCAGCTGAACCCGAGGCCGTCGGTCGCGGCCTGGTGTTCTCTTTGGGCGGGATCGTGCTCGGTGTCGTGGCGGCCATCGTGTTTCGACAGTTGAATGCCGCTTTGTCGCTGAGCAGCATGAAACTCGAGTTCGTGCTGTCTGCTGTGCCCGGCCTGGTGATGGCCTATGCCAGCGTCTGGCTTTACACCAAGGGCGCCCGGACAGGCCCCCGCAAGGGGCTTTTCCCACTACTCGTGGTGATCGTGATCGGAATATTGGCCGCGCTTACTTCCGCGCTGGGCGCCGACGCAATGCGGATGGCGATGAAGATCTACCCTGGTGACAGCGGCGCACAGGTCAGTTGGGTCTTGGAATACTTGGCGAACCCGGAGGTCTGGACCGAACGTGGCGGTTCGCTGATCCTGTACGTCATCGCCGCCGGGATTGGCAGCTTCAGTGTGTTTTCCGACCGGTTCAAGAGGAGGGGCTAGATGACCACCGAGAACCCCCAGCGGGTCACCATCCTGAAGGAACGCACCGAGGAACGTCTCGATCTGCGGCCCGAAGAGGGCGACCACGAGCGCTTTTCCCACTATGTGGCGAAGGCGAAACTCACCGAGGCGATGGTGATGGGCACCCCGGTGATTGCCTTGTGCGGCAAGGTCTGGGTGCCTTCGCGCAACCCCGACCGGTTCCCCGTGTGCCCTGAGTGCAAGGAGATCTGGGAGTCGATGCGAGGCGCTGACAAGTGAGCCCTTCGGGAACTGCTTCCACAGCGCCGCGATCCACTTAGGATGAGCCTCATGGCAAACAAGACGCTGATCGTGCTCCGCCACGCGAAGTCCTCCTGGCAGACCACTGAAGCCGACCAGCGGCGTCCACTTTCAGAGCGGGGCGAACGGGACGCGTTGGCAGCCGGGGAGATACTGGCCGGCTACAAACTCGATGTGGTGCTGGCCTCCACGGCCACCCGGGTGCAACTCACCTGGGAAGGCGCCACCGAGGCTGGTGCAGAATGCGCCGACGTCCGATTCTCCGAGTCGGTCTACCAAGCGTGGCCCGGCGAACTGCTGGGCCTGATTCAGGGCCTGGATGAGTCCGATTCGACCGCGGTGCTGATCGGCCACCAGCCGACCTTGTCGGAGTTGATCCTCGCTTTGGCCAAGCCGAATGAGCTGACCGAGAAGGTGGCCAAGAAGTTCCCCACCTGCGGATTGGCCGTGCTCACCTTCGCTGGCACTTGGGCTGAACTGGCCGAGGGCGCTGCCGAGTTGGCGCGATTCGAGATCCCGCGCGGCTGATGACTCGCCCCCGGGCAGCATCGGTTTTAACAGCCGCCCTGGTGTTGGGGCTACTCAGCTGGTCGGTGCCGCTGGCGTGGGGTGAGGATTCCGCCTCCCCCAGCCCGACTCCGTCGACCACCAGCACCGCCAGCCCGTCGCCGTCCCCTACCCCGACGCTCACGCCTGTCCCCACCCCCACTCCGACGCCGGAGTGCCGCGGTGTCGCCGATACCCGCGGCAAAGCCCAGCGCAAGAGCCCCTTTGTGGTCTGCGGCGTGGTGGTGATCTCCAAAACCCACCGGGTCAACTCCAAGTACCACCCGAAGGTGGTGAAGGTGAAGATCGCCAAGCACGGCATCGGCACCGTCCGGCTGAACGGCACCGCGGCGTCGGCACTAAAGAAGCTCTTCGCCTCAGCCAAGAAGGCTGGGCATCGCCTGGTGGTTCGTTCGGCGTATCGGCCGTACTCCACCCAACAGCGGATCTATCGTCCGGGCATGACCCTGACCGCGCCACCGGGCGCCAGTGAGCACCAATCCGGTCTGGCCGCCGATTTGGCGCTGCGTAAGTCGGGCCGGGTGATCCGCGGGTACGCCTTCGGCCGATCGAAGGCCGGCAAATGGGTTGCCAAGCATGCCGCCGAGTTCGGTTTCGTGATCCGTTACCCCAAAGGCAAGCAGGCCATCACCAAGATCCCCTACGAGCCCTGGCACCTTCGCTACGTCGGGGTCAAAGCCGCCGTCGGGGTGGCCAAGACGACCACCAAGACCCTCGAGCGCTACCTGCTGATCGGCTGAACCGAATCAGTAGCGGTACAGCTCAGATTTGAACGGACCAACAACCGGGACGCCGAGGTAGTCGGCCTGCTCCTGGGTGAGTTCGGACAGGCCCACGCCGAGGGCGCTCAAATGCAGTCGAGCGACATACTCGTCCAGCTCCTTGGCCAGGGTGTGGACGCCAATCGGGTAGTGCTCGGTGCGGGTGAACAGCTCGATTTGGGCCAACACCTGGTTGGCGAACGAGGTGCTCATCACGAAACTCGGGTGCCCGGTGGCGTTGCCGAGGTTCAGCAACCGGCCCTCACTGAGCACGATGATCGAATGCCCATCAGCGAAGTTCCAGCGATCGACCTGCGGCTTGACGTTGGTCTTGGTCACGCCGTCGAGGCGCTCCAGCCCGGCCATATCGATCTCGTTGTCGAAGTGGCCGATGTTGCCCACGATGGCCAGGTGCTTCATCTGGCTCATGTGGTCGGCGGTGATCACCTTCAAGCAACCGGTGGCAGTGATGAAGATGTCGGCGCTGGCCACCACCTCATCGAGGGTGGCCACCTGGTAGCCGTCCATCGCAGCTTGCAGAGCGCAGATCGGGTCGACCTCGGTAACGATCACCCGGGCGCCCTGGCCAGACAGCGAGGACGCGCAGCCCTTGCCCACATCGCCGTAGCCGCAGACCACCGCGGTCTTGCCACCGATCAGCACGTCGGTGGCCCGGTTGATGCCGTCGATCAGCGAGTGCCGAATGCCATAGCGATTGTCGAACTTCGACTTGGTGACCGAGTCGTTGACGTTGATCGCCGGGAACAAAAGCGTGTGATTCCTGGCCATCTCGTAGAGCCGGTGGACACCAGTGGTGGTCTCTTCAGTGACCCCGAAGACGCTCCGCGCGATCGCGGGCCAATCCAGGTTGGCGGCGCGCAGGGTATCCAGCAGGGCGGCGTACTCTGCCGAATCGGCATCGCTGGCCGTCGGCACCGCACCGTCCTTGGTGAACTGGGTGCCGAGGTGAACCAGCATGGTGGCGTCGCCGCCGTCGTCAAGGATCATGTTGGGGTGCTCATCAACCCAATCCAAAATCTGCTCGGTGCACCACCAGTACTCGCTCAGTGATTCGCCCTTCCAGGCGAACACCGGCACACCCTTGGGCTCTTCGGCCGAGCCCTCTGGGCCGACCACGATAGCCGCGGCGGCCTCGTCCTGGGTGGAGAAGATGTTGCAGGACGCCCAGCGCACTCGCGCACCCAGGGCCACCAGAGTCTCGATCAGCACCGCGGTCTGCACAGTCATGTGCAGCGAGCCGGCGATCCGAGCCCCGGCTAGCGGCTTGGTGTCTCCGAAACGCTCCCGCAAGGCCATTAGGCCAGGCATCTCATGTTCGGCGAGCCGAATCTGTTCCCGCCCAGTGGCGGCCAAGGTGAGGTCTGCAACGCGATAGTCCACGCCAGAACCCTACGCGAACACCTCGCCTGTGTAACATCGGGGCCTTATCCACCCGGAGGGCTAACGCATGCAGAGCTATGGCGCTGAGGTAAGCATCATTGGCACCGGTCAAGTGCCAGTGACTGCGGCCAGCCCGCTGAGTCTGCGCCAGTTGGGCGCCGAAGCGGTGCAGCGCGCCATGGCTGATGCCGGGGTCGACCACGTCGATGCCCTATTCGTGGGCAACATGCTGGCCGACGAACTCCAGGGCCAGAAGCATCTGGCCTCTTTGATCGCTGATGAAGCTGGGCTGCGATGGGTCGAGGCACTGCAGGTGCGCGCAGCCACCGCCACCGGTGCAGCCGCACTTCGGATGGCCTACCTCTCGGTGGCCTCCGGGCAGGCCGAGGTGGCGATCGCCCTTGGCGTTGAGAAGATGAGCACCCACCGCGAGCAGGTGATCTCCGCACTCGCCAAGGCCCTGGACGCCGAGCTCGAAGTGCCAGGTGGTGCCACCCTGTTGAGCCAAAATGCCAAGCTGATGCAGCTCTACCTGGAGCGCTACGGCCGCCAGATTTCCGACTTCGACGGGTTCGCACTCAACGCCCACGCCAATGCCAACGGCAATCCAAATGCGCTGTTCCACGACCGCAGCGTCACCAAGGCGACCATCGATGCCGCCCCGGTGGTCTCAGCCCCACTGCGCCGCTTCGACGCCGCACCGATCTGTGACGGCGCCGCCGCGGTGGTATTGACCCGCACCAAGCAGGCCCGGGCGTTCCACCGTCAACCGGTGAAGATGCTGGCCGCCAGCGTGGTCACCGACCGGTTCCGGATCGCTGATCGCGACGACCCGCTGGTGTTGGCGGCCTCGGCCCGTTCGGCGCACGCAGCCTTCAAGCGGGCCAATGTGCACCGCAGCGATATCGACTTCTTCGAGGTGCATGACGCCTTCTCGATCATGGCGGCCCTCATTCTGGAAGCGGTCGGCTACGCCGAGCCGGGCCAGGGCTGGCGGTTGGCCGCCGAGGGCGAGATCTTCCGCGACGGTTCAATACCGATCTCGACCATGGGCGGGTTGAAGGGTCGCGGTCATCCGATCGGCGCCTCGGCGATCTACCAAACCTGCGAAGTGGTGGCCCAGCTCACCGGCTCCGCTGGTGCCAACCAACTGCCTGACCCGAAGATCGGCCTGCTGCAGAGCGTCGGCGGGGCGGGCAGCACCGTGCTGACCCACATCTTTGGCGTGTAGTTCCCTGAGCCCGTTACCCAGTTCCCTGAGCCAGCTACCCAGTCCCCTGAGCCTGTCGAAGGGTCTGAGGCTTCGACAAGCTCAGCCAACTTGATTCCGCTCCCTGAGCCTGTCGTCAGTTCCCTGAGCCCGTCGAAGGGTCATCCCCTGAGGCTTCGACTGGCTCAGCCAACTTGTGGGGTCGCTCAGCCAATTTGTGGGCCGCTCAACGGGTCAAGCCCTGCCGCACCTGCTCCACGGTCTTGGCGATCCGTTCAGTCCGGGTCTGTTCGCGCTTCGCCTCGGTGACCCAGCGCACGTACTCCTTGCGGTGGGAGTAGGCCAGCTTCTCAAATCCGGCTGCGGCCACCGCGTCAGCGGCCAGGGCTACGGCCAGATCAGCGGGCACCTCCACCGTCCGCACGACCGTGTCGGCGGCCAGTTCCACCGCCACGGTCTGCCCCAACTCCAGACCAGCTTCAGCTCGAACGGCCTTGTTCAGCCCGATCAGATTCTCGCCACCCATCCGGGCCAACCGCAGCGACAGCACGTTGCCAGCCACGCTCACCGCCACCGGGAACGCCTTGGCCCCGCCACCCAACGCCGCCACCTGCTCGTCAGTCAGGACGAACGCTCCCGCTGGCCCTCTTGGCTCGAGCGTGAGGGTCAATCGCAGCACTTCGCTCATGGCCGCTCAGCGTAGTTCGACCGCGTTGAAGCAGTCGCTGCCCTTGCGCAATTGCCGACTGCGGACGCGCTACTCCGAGCCGGCAACATCCGGCGCGGAGATAGCCACGCCGCGATCGATATCGGGCTCCAGGTAGAGCGCGGTCACCCATGGCTCGGCCAGCCGGATGGCGCTTTCGGCGCTATCGATGATCTCAGCTACCCGAGCGGCCGATTCGGTCGGCTCTACCGCGATCTTGGCGGCCACCAGGATTTCTTCGGGGCCAAGGTGCAGCGTCTTCAGGTGAATCACGCGGCCCACCCCAGGCGCTGCGGCCAGTGCATCGGTGATCTTGCGCACGGCCTCGTCGGTGGCGCTCTCACCCAACAACAGGCTGCGGGTCTCGATCGCCAAAGTGATGGCCACCGCAATCAGCAGTGCCCCGATCAATCCGGTGCCGATGACGTCCCAGATCGCGTTCTTGGTGAGCAGGGTCATGCCAACGCCGACCAGCGCGAACACCAGGCCAAGCAGGGCGGCCAGGTCCTCCAACAGGACCACGGGCAGCTCCGGGGATTTCGAAGTCTTGATGAAGCGAGCCCAGGACTGCTTGCCCTTGGTGGGCAGCGATTCACGGACTGCGGTGCGCAGGCTGAACCCTTCGGCGACTAGGGCCGCGGTCAGCACGGCCAACGGCACCCACCACCACGGGCCGTTCAGCAGGTCTTCGCCGTGGCCCTCCTCCGAATGCAGCAGCTCGAACTTGTGCCAGGCCTCATAAAGCGCGAACAGGCCGCCCAAGCTGAACAGGATCACCGAAACCAGGAAGGCGCTGATGTAGCGCGCCCGACCGTACCCGAAGGGATGCTCAGCATTGGCTTCCTTCTTCGCCGAAGCAGCCCCGCGCAGCAGCAACACCTGGTTGGCGGAGTCGGCGACCGAGTGCACGCCTTCGGCCAACATCGAGGACGCCCCGGTCAGCGCCCAGGCACCGAACTTGGTGACTGCGATAAAGAGGTTGGCGCTCAACGCCGCGATTACTGCCTTATTTCCGCCATGACTGCTCATGGCGGTAAATACTGCCAGAGCCTTCAAGGCAGACCAGCATTGCCCCACCAGCTTTGGACGTCGGCGTCAGGATTGGCGGGCCCACTTCCACCCTTCGACAAGCTCAGGGAACTGTGGTCGGAACCTCAGGGAACTGTGGTGGGGACCGGCAAGCCCACTTCCACCCTTCGACAAGCTCAGGGAGCTGTGGCGGAGACCTCAGGGGACTGTGGTGGGGACCTCAGGGGGCTGGCGAACCGATGCGCTACGCCCGGCCGAGGCCGATCTGCAGGTAGGCAGCGGCAAAGAGGCCCTTGAGCAACACGGTCACATAGCGCTCCACCGGGTCACCCTCGGTGTGCACCAGATTCGACACCATCACTTCCTGAGTGAAGGCCAACGCCCGCAGCCGCTGACGCTCCTCAACGGCCTGCTCGTCGTCGCGGCCGTCGTCAATCATCACCAAACCCGGACGCAGCGAGGTCACACTCTCCTCGAAGGGGTCGGCGAAGGGATCGCGCGGCCGCACCCCGGCCACCAGCGGCTCCAACGCGCCCGCGTCGGCCGACAACACCACGCGCCCGGTCGCGGCGCGCAGAGCTTCAGCAATCCGGCGACTGGCCCGGGCCGCCAGGATCGACCCGCCCCAAACCAGCGGGGCGGCAGCGGCCAGCTCCAAGGCGACAGCTTTGGCCGGATTCTGCGCAATGTCGACCAACGCCGAAGACTCCGCAGCCACCTGATCCATCGCGTCGGCAACCTGACGCAGGTCGATGGCCGGGCCCAGCCCAAGTTTGTGCAGTCCGGCCAACGCCACGATTGCTGCGGCCAACGGATCACCGGTGGCGGTCGGCAGCAAGGTGGTCGCCGATGACCCCGCCTCCCTGGCCAGCAGCGAGCCCTCCTCGGCAGCCACCAGCAGTCGACAACCCCGCCGGACGGCTTCAAAGGCGCCGGCAAGGCTGGCTTTGTCGCCACCGCCGAGCACCACTACTACGTCCAGCGGTCCAACCCAGCCAGGCAGGCCGAGCCGAGGCCAGGCCACCAGCGGAACCGGGCAGGTGGGTTCGAGGACAGCCCGAAGCAGTCGAGCCTCCGGACCGAAGGTGATGATCGCCCGGGCGCGCTCCTCCACCGCGATTGCCGCCAACGGCCCCTCGGCCATCATCGACTCGCGCCGCACCCGAGCTCCCGTTTCGGCCAAGGGCCGCAGCAGGTGATCGGCGGCGCTCAGGACGTCGGGGTCCTCAAGGCGCGCGTCCTCGAAGTCGTCCACCACTCAGCCTTGGCGCGCCTGGTCAACCAACAGGATCGGAATGCCCTCCCGCACCGGGTAGGCCAGACTGCAACCGTCGCAGGCCAACTCAGCGGACTCGTAATCCCAGGCAAGTTTGGTATGGCAGGACGGGCAGACCAGCAGTTCAAGTAGGTCTGCAGACATCTCGTTCATCATCTTTCCTTCCGGATGATGGCCAATGCGGTGTCGCGCAGTTTGGCGACAGTGTCATCATCCTTGGCCTCAACATTGAGCCGGAGCAGCGGCTCGGTGTTGGACTCCCGGACGCTGACCCACCAATCCTGCGAGCTGATCAGCAAACCATCGTTCCAGGACACTTCTTCACCGGTGCCGAGTGCCTCTGCTACCGCTCTCATAGTCGCAGGCGGGTCGGCCACAGTGGAGTTGATCTCACCAGAAGCCGCAAAAGTGGGCAGTTGTGACACCAGGGCCGACATGCTGCTATCTCGGCCAAGCATCGCCAAAACGTGCAACGCAGCGAGCATGCCGGTGTCGGCACCCCAGAAGTCACGGAAGTAGTAGTGGGCGGAGTGTTCACCACCGAAGATGGCGTTTCTGGCGGCCATGACCGCCTTCATTCGGGTGTGCCCAACGGTGCTCACCGCGATAGTGCCGCCCGCAGCCTCGACGACTTCGGCGACCGCCCTCGAAGTGATGGTGTTGATCACGATCACCCCGCCCGGCTCGCGGGCCAGCTCGGCGCGGGCAATCAACGCGGTGATCACCGACGGGCTCACCACCGCGCCATGCTCGTCGATGATGAAACAGCGATCCGCATCGCCGTCGAACACCAAAGCCAGATCGGCGCCATGCTCGATCACGGCCCGCTGCGCGTCCACCAGGTTTTCCGGCTCCAGCGGGTTTGGCGGATGGTTGGGGAAACTGCCATCCAACTCGGTGAACAGCTCCACCAGCTCCAGGTTCAGCGGCCCCAGCACTGCCGGGGTGGTGAAACCGGCCATGCCGTTGCCAGCGTCCACAACCACCTTCAGCCGCCGGATTCCGTCCAGCCCCACCAGCGAATGCAGCCGAGCAGCGTAGGCGTCCAACAGGTCCAGCCTGCGCTGGCTACCCGACTCCGGGGTCGGCGGGAGCTCGGTGTAGGTGAGCTCCTTGATCCGCGCCATCAGCTCCGGGGTGATCGGCGCGGCCAGCGCCTGGCAGAACTTGATCCCGTTGTAGTTGGCCGGATTATGTGAGGCGGTGAACTGCACTCCAGGGATGCCGAGGTGACCGGAGGCGAACCACAGCCCATCGGTTGAGGCCAAGCCGATGTCGATCACGCTCGCCCCACGGCTCATGGCGCCCATCGCGAAGGCCTGGGCCAACTCCGGCCCGCCGGCCCGCATGTCACGGCCCATCACGAACTCAGCACCGCGAAGCTCGAACGCCTCAGCGAAAGCCGCACCAACCGCCCGCGCGCCGTCGGTGTCCCACTCGATGCCTGCACCACTGACCACGCCACGGATGTCGTTGGCCTTGAATACCACCGGTTCAATCACGGTTTTGAGCCTAGTAGCTCGTCGGGATCAGCCAGCACCGCCAGGTGCCCCTTGCGGCGGCTGACCTGCGGCTCTGGAGCCACTGCCTGCTCGCCAAGACCTGCCTTCCGGACGGCATCGGCGAGCAGCATCAGGTCATCGGTTGATGCTCTGGGGGTGTTCATCTCGCCGGGGAGTCGGACGACCTCCCAACCCCGCGGCACGCTCAACTTGGCCGAATGCTCGGCACACAGGTCATAACAGCCGGGTTCGGCACGCAGCGCGAGCGGCCCGAGGACCGCCGTGGACTCCACATAGGCGAAGGTCAGCGTGGCCACGGCTGGACGCGAACAGGCCGTCCGGGAGCAACGCCGATTTATCACCTGCCCAAAGTAGCGCCGCTGGCCCTGCCGTGCCGGTAGTGCTGGTCGGTGTCGCGCGGTTCGTCGCCACAGTCGGCTAACCCGGCGGTTAGGCTGACCGAGTGAGGCGAAGGGATCGGCACGGACGTGGGCTGCGCGGCCCACTGGCTTCGCCGAACCCCCTCACCGGCTCCACCGTGCGGGTGCCGCGCCGTCCACGAGGGGTGGCGCTGTTCGCCGATTGCGTGCAGGCCGCGGTCAGTAAGGGCGTGGCTGACTGCCCACGCGCCTACGTCGGAGTCGACATTGGCTTTGAGGAGATCCCGGCCAACCTCACCGACTGGTGGCTGGATCAGGTGCCGCTGGCGGTGGCCCGCTCAAGCGCGCCGGGGCGCAATGCTGCGGTGGTCCTGTTCCGGCGTCCGCTGGAACACCGGGCGGTAAACACCGCCGAACTACGCCGCATCGTGCATCGCACCCTGATCGAGCAGCTCTCCGCGCTCACCGGTATTCCGGTTGAGGAGTTGTACCCGCAAGTCGGCGAAGAAGACTGGGACTGACCGATCAGCCCAGGCTTGGGTCGAACACGATCACGGCCTGGTGCACTCGGGTCTCGTCCGCGATGAGATCCAGGACGGCCAGTCCCTTGACCGCGCCGAGGGCGGCTGTGGCCAATACCGCCCCCCGCACCACCGTTGATTCAGTCTGGATGCGAATGGTCGTCACGTCGGCCTTAGGCAGCGGCACCTGAGCGCTCGACCAGGCGGAGATCTTCACCTCGGTAGTCTTGGGAGCGCCTTTGGCGCCGGTAGTGAGGGTCAGCTTCACCGTGGCATCAGTCGCCGACGGGTTCACTAGCTGCAGCACCGAGGTGGTGGTCTTGCCCAACGCCAACGGCCACACCGCATCTCCTGGCACCGGTGGCGCTGCGCTGATCGCGGCGGTATCCAGCCCGGAGGGAGGTAGCCCATTGTCAGCTACCAGCCCGGCCGCCACCTCATAGTTGGAGCTGAGCCGCAGCCCGGCCGCGACCCCGGCCAGGCCCGGGGAGAGTTCGACAGTCTTGGTGACACCTGGGGCCACCTCGACGCGTTGGGCACCAGTGAGCTCGCTGAGACCGGTCGCACTGAGCACGTCGATCTTCACATCGGCAGTGCGATCGCCTGGATTGGTCACCACCAGGGTGCGGCGACCCTTCCCGTCCGGGACTCCCGGAATCACCTGGTCGACCTGCGGGCCGAGTCCGGTGGGCACCCAGTCGGCGCCGAAGGGGTTGTTGCCATCCCAAGTGACCTGCCGCACGAAGGCCGCCACTCGCCCCTGAGAGGTCGAAACCTTCAAGGTGATTGGCTGCTCGCGACGCGCAATTACTCCCAAGGAGACCGTGCTGACTGAGTTCCCGTCCACGGTGAGGCCACGCGGGGCGGAAAGCCGTCCCCCCGTTCCGTAGGCGACCAGGTCGACCACAGCGTTGGTGGCGTCCAGGTTTACCAACACCAGGTCAGACTGCGCCGCTTCGGTGACGTCCACTCCGGCGAACCAGTGCTCGGCCTGGGGAGCGAGGCAGGAGGCGGCGGCCAACCCGCGGGCGGGCCCACCGGCAGCACTGGACACGATGGTGGCGCCAAACATCTCCGAGCGCCGCACCGACACCCGCACCGGTTGACCAGGGTTCTCCACCAACGCCAGCCCCGCCGATTCAGTCGACTTCTGCGGGGTGGAGAGCTTCGAAGTACGCACCGGGTTCTCGGTACTGATTGCGGCCACGCGCACACTGGCAGTCGCCGACTGGAAAGCAGGACAAACCACTGACACCCGAGTGCTGGACTCCCGGATCGGCTCTTGCGGCAGCGGTGCTGCGCCACCCAGCCCGGCGCCCAGCACCGCGACGCCTACCAGCACCACCAGACCCGTGGGTATCAGCCAGTTCTTCACAGCTCACCTCCAGCGATTCGGCGCGGCTCGGTGGGCGTCCGGCGACGCACCGAAGGCGCAGCCAACACCGCCAACACCAGCAGTCCGGCCAGCTGGATCCAGGCCCACCAAGGACTATCAGCGTTCAGGCGGTAGTGCAGCGTCCCAGCGGCAGTGCCCAGTTCGTAGGTGATCCCTGGAGCATCGCTCGCGGCCTGGTTGAGTCGGGTTCCGCCCACCTCGACCACCCAATGGTCGTCGCTGGGCTGAGCCAGCCGGAGGACGCGGGTGCTACCACCGGCCGGAATTTCGGCGCCGTCACCGACCACCGTGCGCACCTCGCCGTCGACCACGGTCGCGATCGCCGAATCGGGAACTGGCCAAACAAACTGCTCATCAGTTCCGGTGCCCAGGCCGAGGCCGGGGGTGTTGTTGATCGAGATTCGCTGGGACGCTTCGCCACCAGACAGCGTCACGTAAGTCACTCCCAGCCGGACGAGGTCGGGCAGGATCTGATCATCGGCGCTGTCGCCGACCAGACGGGTCACCACTGAGGCGGCCAGGGCTCGCGCGTCAATGTCGCCGCCGAAGGCCAAGCCTGATTCGGTGTCGCCCAACCGCGAGAAGGCGCCTTCGGCCATCGCCCAGCTCACCCGCCCCTCATCGGCCACCAGCACCAAGGTGCGCCCCGGCGTTTCGGAGACCTGCGACTCATAGACAAAAGCGGGCACCGGCTCCACTGGGCCTCGGGTCAGCCCGATCTGGCCAGCAATCAGCCACCATCCCGACCCGGCCAAGAGCGCAGCAGCGCCCACTAGGGACAACACCAACACGCCGAGGTGGCGCACCCCCAGTCCCTTACCCGACAGCTCCCGGATCACGCCGTCCAGACCGGTAATAGCGGCGAAAGCCAGCGCCCCAGCCACCAGCACGAGCCATTCCAACCCCTGTGGCCGCGTCCAGGACCCCGGCGGCACCTGGACGGCCAGCCGAGTGATCAACAAGGCCACCAGCATGGCCGCGACCGCGAGGCCCAACGCTGGCAATGCGGCTGCAGGCCGACGCCAGGCACCCGCAAAGGCGGCCAACCAGAAGACCGCAAAGAAGCTGATCGCCAGCCAAATCGGCGCGCCGGAGGCCAACGGGTGTCCGAAGAACAGCTCCCAGGCTGGCACCACGTTCCCTGGGCTCAAGGTCGGCTCAGCACCGGTGAGTAGGCGGCCCGGATAGCGCAGGATCATGGCTCCCCACGGCCCAGCCAGGCTGAGCAGCGGGGCGGCCAGCACCAGCGCCAGTTGGCCCCAGACCCGCAGACGACCGGCGCGGAGTCCGAAGAGCACCGCACCGACCAGCGCAACCGGCCAGAACAGTGGCACCAAAGCACACGACAACAGCAGCCAAAAAGCCACCGAGCCGGCAGCTCGCCAACTCCACTGATCACCGCGCCACCAGTTGTGCAGGCTGTAGGCCAACACCGGCAAGAGCGCTGCGGTCGCCGCCAGGCCAAAGCTCCCGGTATTGAGACCACCGATCAGGGCTGGGGCGAGTGCATAGGCGAGCGCCCCAGCACCGGCCAAATAGCGATCAGCCACCAACAGCCGCGCCAGCCGGAAGGCCAACAACCAAGACAACGGCACGGCCAGCACGACCAGGATGGTCACCAGCCAGTCGGGGTGGCCGAAGGTGATCAGGGAGAACAGGCCCACCATGGCTGCCCAGGGGGTGCCCACTCCAGCAGCCCCGGCGACCGGGGTCAGATAGGACGAAACCAGGTCGGCCCAGCTCTCCGGCGCTGGCAGCAGTTGGGAAGCCGACAACAGGCCAGCTTCATAGCTGTTACGTGAGGCCAGCAGTGCGCCCAACGCGAGCACGGCCGCAGTGGTGGCCGCCAGCGGCACCCTGGCCTGCTTGTCGCCAACTTCCGCGAAATCGTCGCCGATCATCTCGTCCAGGCTGGCTGAGTCGCCACGTCCGGAGAAGGTCTCCAACCAGCCGCCGAAGCGAGCAGCGGTTAGGGCGGTCGCGCGCCTGAATCCCGAGCCGAAGGCCGGCCGTAGCGCCTTGGTGGTGGCCACACTGGCCGCCTTGACCGGCAAGGAGGCCAGTTCACGGTTCAGATTGCGGCGCAAATCAGCGTTGCGCAGCCACTGCCAAAGGCCGCCCACTTCTTCGCCGCTACGGGACAGGTCCTTACCCAGCAGGTAGCCCAAAGACACAATCAGGGTGACCAGGATGAGGCGCAAAGCGACAAAGACGCGCCAGACCGGACGGGTGTTCGCCACCGTCAGAGCCAGGCTGGCCGCCCGATCCTCGGCCGGATCACTGAAGCTGGCGAAGTTGGTCAGCTGAGCCTCCGGCTCGGCGATCACCTGGTAGCCAGTCAGGTTCGCCCGCCAGCCGAGATCCAAACCCCAATGGCTGCGCGGGAGCCGCGTATTGAAGCCGCCAAGGAAGCGCCAGGTATCACCACGAATGAGCATGCCGGCTGCTGGCACCCCGAGCGCGGCGATGGGCGTCAACTGGCCCTGATAGAGCTCGCCGGCATCAGTGAGGGTGTGCATGCGTCCATTGGTGGACATCGTCTGGGCCCAGTCGCTGACCAGTTTGCCTGCGCCACGGCGGCGAGGCTCGATCAGCAGACAGCCCAACACCGAGGCCTCCCGCTGCACGAGAACCCGCTTCAGCAGCGTGGCCAGCGCGTCTGGCTCCGGGACGGTGTCGTCGGGGATCACCCAGATCCAGTCGCCGACCTGGTCGGGGCTGAGTCCAGCGACGATAGCTTCGGTGGGATGGGTCTGGGCGTCGATCGCGTTGGCGCAACGGGTTGGATCACCGTCGGCGGCTACGATCGCCGCGACCACGCGGAAACCGCTCAGATCAGAGATCTCTTCATCGTCGGTCTCGTGCAGCCAAGCCCACGGATCCAGACCGAACTCGTCGACCGCTTCGCTCACGCGCTACCTTTCGACCCGGAACCCCCACACCGGGGCCCCAGCCTACCGTGGCCGCGGCAGCGGTCAGATTGCCAGCTTCTTCAGGCGCCGACGCTCGCGCTCACTGAGGCCGCCCCAGATACCGAACCGCTCATCCTTGGCCAACGCATACTCCAGGCACTCTGAACGGACGTCACAGGAGAGGCAGACCTTCTTGGCCTCGCGGGTGGAACCGCCCTTCTCGGGGAAGAACGCTTCGGGGTCGGTTTGCGCGCACAACGAGCGTGTCTGCCAACTCAGCACGCCCTCTTCGCCTTCAGGCTCCACGACCAGGAACAGTTCCTGCATGTGATTCTCCTCGACCCGCTCGC
Organism: Propionicimonas sp.; assembly: GCA_013791955.1. Lineage (GTDB taxonomy): Bacteria > Actinomycetota > Actinomycetes > Propionibacteriales > Propionibacteriaceae > Propionicimonas. The sequence goes on along the minus strand of VMSW01000007.1, from coordinate 366,512 downwards.
GGCAAACCGCGAACTATGTACTGAATTACACGCTTGTCATTACCGATAAGTCAACCCCGGGTGCGCTAACATTCCGCTCCGCGTCATCGGTGTAACCCTTACGGGTGACACGACACGCCGAATAGGGTCATACCAGGGTCATGCCAGCGTGGTCGGCTCCTCGGATTCAGGCATCTTGTCTCGCGCTGGCGCCCCGGCCGCCGCGTCCGCAGCGGTCCACCACACCGCCCCGGCCGCACGATCGCGAGACCAAGTAGTCGCCACCGGCTCGACCGGCTCGACACTCGACTGCTCCGATTGCGGCGCTGCTGGCGTCGGCGAAGGCCGCGCCGCTGTCGGCGAAGCGGTCCCGATCCGACCGGCTTTGACCCCCCGCAGGAATACCCAGATGGCGCCAGCGGTGATCGCTTTGAACCCAACGTCCAACAGCCCACCCAATACGTCGAGCACCACGCCGATACCGGCAGCGGAGGCCCACATCCCCATCAGCACACTGACCAGGGTGAGCAACACCCCGAGGCTGAGCACTACCGCGGCCAATTTCGCCAACAGCAGCGCCCGCGGGGTGGCCGGGGCAACCAGCGAGCAACTCAGCACCAACACGACCAGCAGCAGGGCGATTGAGAAGTTCAGCCAGCCACTGCCAACTTCCTGGAATGCCTGGAACACCGACATCTCGTTCAATGCGGTGACTAGTCGCCAAACCGTCAGCCCCATACCCAGGACGGTCAGGCCGATTGCCACCCACGACAACAGCTCGCGCACTCGCTTGAGATTCTCGATCATGGCCTCGCCTCGACTCCGGATTCTTGCCACCACAGGCTAGCGCGCCCGTGACGTCCACCGAAGCCTCAGGCGAAGGCGGGACCAGCCTTGCTGGCCACCTCGGCAACCAGCTCTTTGATGCGCTCGGCATCTTCGGCACGCGCGACCAGGGTGGCCATTGGGGTACGAACCACCACCAACCCGCTCACTCCCAACAGTGCGATCACCGAATCGTCATCGGTGTTCACCACCACGTTGTTGGTAGCTGAGAGCTGGACGCAGTTGCCCGAAACCGCATTGCCGGACTCATCCTGGGCCAGAATCTCGGCGAGGCTGGCATAGCCGCCGACATCGCGCCAATCCACCGGCATCGCGACAGCGACCACATGGGCCGATCCTCGTCCAGCCGATACCGGCTCCATCACCGCGTAGTCGACCGAAGTCTTGAACAGCGTCGGGAAGATCTCGGCCAACCGGGTCGGCTGCGCGGCCAACTCCAACACCGAGGCGTAGGTGGCCGGCAGCAACTGACGCAGCTGGCCGAGGAGGGTTTCGGCCCGCCAGACGAACATGCCCGCGTTCCACCAGTACTCCCCGGACGCGACGTACTGCTCAGCGAGTTCCAGGGCGGGCTTCTCGGCGAACTGCACCACCTCATGAGCGCCGGTGAAGCCATCGATGGCGGCCCCACGATGCAGATAGCCATAACCGGTGTGCGCACTGGTGGGGACGACACCGAGGGTAACCAGCACCGTCGGATCAGCCTCAGCGAGCGCGAAGGCCGTCTCCAAGCAGGAGGCGAACACTTCCACCGGCTCAATTAGTTGATCGGCAGTCACTTGGGCGATCACCGCGTCGGGATCCTGGGCGTGCAGCACCGCGGCCGGCCAGGCCACCGCGTTGAGCGAATCCCGTCCGGTCGGCTCCCCCAGGATGTTGGCCACCGGGACCTCAGGCAGGTCGGCGGCCACCGCGTCGGCATAGGCCGCCCCGGTGACAATCAGGACCCGTTCGGCCGGTACCGAGGCCAACGACCGTTCGAAGGCCAGCCGGAGCAACGACTTGCCGTCGACCAGCGGCAGCAACTGCTTGGGCATTCCCTGTCGCGAGAGCGGCCAGAGTCGGGTTCCCGACCCACCAGCCATGATCACCACGTAGCGCACGGCATCGAGCCTAGAGCCTTGACCAACCCCCCGCGCCCCTGCAGCACCTGAGCGCCTAGGATTCGGGTCGTGCACAACCCAATCATTCAGGCGCTGGAAAAGGCGGTGCGGGCCCGCGGCGCCGACCCGCTGATCACCTGGTACGGCACCGCTTCGGGGGCTCGCACCGAACTAAGCGTGCGCAGCTTCGCCAACTGGGTGGACAAGACCGCCAACCTGCTTTCCTCCTGGGAAGTCGAAGGCAGCGTCGTGGTCGGCGAGGTGAATCGCACCAATCCTGGCCACTGGATGAGCCTCGTCTGGCCACTGGCCGCCTGGCAGGCCGGCTGCACCTACCGCCTCGGCCCCGACCCCTCAGCTGCGGTGGTGGTGCGCGGCCCCCTCGATCCGGCCGCGCTTCCGGGCCAGCTCACCGTGGCCTGCTCACTGCATCCGCTCGGCCTGGGCCTACGTGATCTGCCAGCTGAAGTGCTCGACTTCAGTACTGAGGCGCTGGGCCAATCCGATGCTCACTATGTGCGGCCCGTCGAGCCCACCGATCCGGCCTGGATTGATGCCGACGGCACCCGTACACACTCCGATCTGCTGGTCGATCCGCAGCCGGGACGCACGCTGGTGCAGCCAAGTGATGGTTGGCAGGCGCTGGCTGCCGCTGTCATCGCACCGCTGATTGGCGGCGGGTCGGCAGTGATTGTCGACGGTGAACTGGAGCCGACTGCTCTGGCCCGACTGGTCGCGACAGAGCGGATAACCACCCCGATGGCATGATGGCCGCAGGCCCCCACCAACAAGGACGAAATCCGATGGACGCTGGCATCTCTCGCCGTTCCCTGCTCACCACCGCCGCCGTGTTCGCTGGCGGCCTGGCCGTCACCGGTCTGGCCGCCTGCTCGACCTCCCCGACGATTCCGCAGCCTTCGGTTGCCCCCACCGGGGCCATCAAAGACCAACTCGATCAGGCGTTGAAGATCATCTCCGCTGGCAGCGACAAGTTCGGCGTCTTCATCGAGGACGTCCGCAGCGGCGGCACGTACAGCTTCAATGGCGGCTACGCCAGCCAGAGCGCGTCCATGGCCAAGCCGATGATCGTCGCCATGGCGCTACGCAAGGCCGCCGCCGAGGGCGTCGAACTCAGCCCGGAGAACCTCGAGCACGCTCGAAAGGCGATCACCAACTCCGACAACGATGCCGCCACCGCTCTTTGGACCTACGCCGGCTACCCGACCTATCAGAGCCTTGCTGACGCGCTGGGGCTGACCCACACCCGCCTCGATTCAGCCAAAGCCGACCAATGGAGCTGGACGTGGACCACCCCCGGCGATCAGGTCAAGTTGGTGAAGGCCCTGGCCACCGGCGAAACCAAAGCTCTGACGAAGGCGCAGTGCAGCTTCATCTACGACTTGATGGGACAGGTCCAAGACGACCAGACCTGGGGGGTCGGCCAGCCGAAGTCGGCAGGAGTACAGGTGCACCTGAAGAACGGCTGGGTGCAGTTCAAGTCCACCGACAATCTGTGGGCAGTGAACTCGATGGGCTCGGTCACCGGCGAGGGCCGCGACTACCGGCTGTGCGTGATGACCCGGGTGCCCGATTTCGCCACCGGCCGGGAACTCACCTCTGCCGTCGGCAAGTGGGCGTTCTCGATCCTGGGTTCCGGCAAGCTCTGAACCGGCCGCGCAGCGCCCGGGGACGGTTCCTCCGAGCTGCTCACGGGAACCGTCCCTCCGAGCTGCTCACGGGAACCGTCCCCTTGAGCTGCTCACGGGAACCGTCCCCGAGCTTCAGCTGACCTTGCAGATGCTGTCGAGGTTGTCGGTATTGGTCTTGCTCGTCTTAGTGGTCTTGGTCGGCTTGCTCGATCCACCAGCGGTGGGGGTCGTCCCGGGCGGTTTCGTCGAGCCTGGCGCAGCCTGGGTCTGGGTGCCAGCTTTGTCCTTTGCTTCGCTAGCGGCGATCGCCTCGGCTGTGAGCCGACGAATCAGCACGAAGTCGGGATTGACGGTGGGAATGTCGCCCTTCACCGCAGCTTTGAGGGTCGGCGGAGTGAAACTCACCGAAGCCATCGGCAGCGCCTTGCCCTTCATCGCCAAGTCGAGCATGGTGCCGATCTGATCGGCGGGCAGGTTGGTGGCCACGACCTGCTTTCCCGCATCGGCGAGCGACTGGAACTTGGTGAGCACAGTGGCCGGGTCGAGCTGCTTCAACATGGCGCTCATCACGCACTTCTGCCGGATCATCCGCTCGTAGTCGGTGGAGTATTCCCGCGACCGGGCGAACCAGAGGGCGTGGAATCCGTCCATGTGCTGGTTCTTGCCCACCTCGATCCAGCCGTAGACACCCTTCTTACCGTGCAGACTCCCGATCGGCACCCTCTTACCGACATCGAGGCGGATACCGCCGACCGCGTCGATCAGCTTCTCAAAGCCCTTCAGGTCGATCATCGCCCAGTAGTTGATCTTCAGCCCCAAGATCTCCTCGATGGAACTCCTGGTGGCTTCCACCCCTGGGTATTTCACCCCTGGGAAGAGCTTCTTGTGCTGGGTCGCCAAGGTGTAGACGCCATTGAGCATGCACTGATTGGCCAGGGACTCCTGCGGGCAGTAGTAGCCGTTGGGGTAGAGCTTGTGCAGCGGCGAGTCGGCCGGGAACGGGGCCCGCTGCAGGTTGCGCGGCAGGCTGAACAGCACCGTCCGGCCGGTTTCGGCGTCGATACTGGCCACCGTTATCGAGTCCGGACGCAAGCCGGTGCGATCGGCACCCGCGTCGCCGCCGAGCAGCAGCACATTGAAGCGCCCGTTCTGCACCTGAGCGTTGCCGCCGCCACCAAAGATGTCGCCGAAAAGTGACTTCTGCGCACCGAAGATGCCAGACGCGCCCCACGCAATGCCCGTCCCAGACACCGCCAGCACCACCGCCAGGCCACCCGAGATCAGCTTGCCGGTCCGCGACATCGCCCGGGGATCGGCGAGCCGCCAGGCGTCCAGCAGTAGTAGCGCCCAACCGAGACCGTAAGCGAGCACCCCCCATTGCAGAATGGTCAAGGTGATCTGGTTGGCGTAGAGGCCGATCGCAAAGGAGCGGAAGGGCAGCGAAAGCAGCCCCACGAACAACACCAGCGCGACAATGCCAGCCCAGACCCGGACGGCCCACTTGCCCACGGTTCGGTTGCCAGCAGCAAGCTGCGCAGTGCCCGGAATGAGGGCCGAGAACCCAATCAGCACCAGGCCGCGGCGCAGCGAAATGCCTTGACTGCGCACCTGCGGAGCGGGCAACTCCACCCGAGTGCCGGCGGCGGCTGTGCTCATCACACTCCTGGCTGGACGGAAACTGGACCCTCTTCAGTATTGCCCGCGGGGCCAAGTCGGCTGATCAGCCGCGCCGCTTCATAGTCCGCGTACCGCTGCGCCCTTAGCTCGCGCCGCGTCGCGCAGCTCAGCCTGGAAGGCCACGATCTTGTCCATAAGTTCGGGATCGCCGGTGGCCAGCATCCGTACCGCCAGCAGACCGGCATTGCGGGCATTGCCGATCCCGACGGTGGCAACTGGAACCCCAGCAGGCATCTGAACGATCGAGAGCAGCGAATCCATGCCATCAAGCACCTTCAGCGACACCGGCACGCCGATCACCGGCAGCGGGGTCACCGCGGCCAGCACTCCGGGCAGGTGCGCGGCTCCACCAGCACCAGCGATGATCACTTTGAGGCCACGCTCGCGAGCGGTCCGCCCGTAGTTGATGGAGTCCTCCGGCATCCGATGGGCGCTGACCACGTCCGCCTCGTATGCGATGCCGAACTCCTTGCAGGCCTCAGCTGCCGCGCTCATCACCGGCCAGTCCGAATCCGAGCCCATCACGATGCCCACCAGCGGCGAATCACCCATCTGCTTCTCCCATCATGAAACGCATCGCGGCTTGAACCGCCCTCAGTCTCGACCATCCTCCCCCGAACCTGACCGGGGGTCCAAGCCACGGCCAGCGACTGCAGCGCCCAGTTCCTGAACGCCCAGGCCGCAGCCGGGTTCCGAGCGCGGCGAATCGGCGTAAACCGGGCCAGCTCTCTGTCACAATTGAGCCATGACTGCGCAAATCGTGACGATGGGCGGCGGCGGGTTCTCAATGTCGGAACACGGTGCCCCAACCAACCTGGACCGCTACCTGCTAGAGATCAGTGGCAAGTCATCGCCGCTGGTCTGCTTCGCTCCCACAGCATCGGCGGACGATCCGCAGTACATCAATAAGTTCCTGCTCGCCTACGGCACCCTCGGCGTCCGCACCATGGTGCTGACCCTTTGGGACGGTAGCTCCACCGATTCGATTGCCCGCATTGCCGATGCCGACATCATCCTGGTCGGCGGCGGCCACACCGTGAACCTGCTGGCTTTGTGGAAGGCCCATGGCGTTGACAAGGCCATTAAGGCCCGCGCCAAGGCCGACGACGTCGTGTTGGCCGGGGTTGGCGCCGGTGGGGCCTGCTGGTATTCGGGCTGCATCACTGACACCTTCGGCGACTACCGAGCCTGGCGCGGTGGCCTGAACCTGGTTGAGGGCAGCTTCTGCCCGCACTTTGACGGTGAAGCTGGCCGAGCCCCGGCCTACACCGACGCGGTGGCCACCGGCGATCTAACCGGTGGGTACGCCGCCGATGACGGCGCTGGCATTCACTACATCGACGGCGTGGCCACCAACTTCGTCGCCGAGGCTCGCGGCAAGCGCGTCTACCGGGTGATGCCCTCTGACCTGCCGACGTCCAGCGGAGTGCTGGTTGAGCCACAGAAGATGACGGTGCTCTGAGCTACTGACCTCACCGCGGGGCCGACCTCCTTAGTGGGGGTCGGCCCCGCAGTCTTTTCCCTGGCCGCGTCCGTAGAAGTGCGGCGGGGCGACCCCTTGTCCGGCTCGCTATCTTTGGCTTGATCGGGATCTACACGACGCAGGGGTGCGGAGTTTGTGGCAGGACCGAGCTCCTTGTGGAGGTTTGAATGTCGCGCGCCCTTCGACTGGTGTTCGTGCTGCTCGCAGCCCTGATTGGCGGGCTACTCGTCGCCCCGCCCGCCCAAGCGGCTGGCACCAACACAGTCAGCTTTCACGTTACTGACCCAGATGGCGCTCCGATGGCTTTCACCGCCTTGATCTACGTGGGGGGCAACGGCGGCGGCAACAGTTCTGAGACCGGGGACTACACCAAGACCGGCATTGCGGACGGCGACTACACCTTCGCCGTCCAATCCGCAGTGATGGATGGCTACCGGCTTTGGTACGACGGCACCGCCACCGGCTCGACGACTCAGCCGGCGCCCACCCATTTGGCTGGTGGCCAAACCATCGACTTCACCGTCCAGTTCCCCAGACTGGCGACCCTTTCGGGCACGGTGACCACCAGCGACGGTGACCCGGTGCCGAACGTCGGGGTGGGAATCAACCGCGCAGGGATGAGCAAGAGCGTCCAGACCGACAGCTCTGGTCGCTACGACTTCGGCTTCATGAACAGTGGCGCGGTGAAGATCTACACCGGGGCGGTCTCCGGCTGGGTGGGCGCACCGACGGAGATCATCACCATTCCGGCCAGTGGCGCGCTGACCAAAAACCTGACCCTCACTAGGGCGGGCAGCATTGAGGGCACTCTGGTCAACGACGCCGACTCCGCTCCGGTGGCCGGCATTGAAGTCACCGCTTGGACCAAAACCACCGCCACCTACGCCGGCACCGCCCACACCGACGCCGCTGGGCACTTCCGGATCGAGGGGCTGGGGGCTACCGACTTCGTCCTGCGCTACCACGACTCCTTCGGTGGCAGCGTCCGCCCGATGTGGTGGAGCGGCAACCAAGAGACCTACACCGGTGCCACAGCTATCGCGGTGGCCGGCGGAGCCACCACTACCCACAACGAACGCCTGATCTACCCCGATCCGGCCGACTACTCCCACACTCTGTCGGGCACCGTCAGCGATGGCACCGGAGCCAAGCTGGCCGGTATCACTATCACCGCCACCAATGGCACCGACGCGCCTGCCGCCACCACCGACCGCAACGGACGCTGGGCGCTTTCAGTGGCCGATGGCTCCTGGCGGGTGCGCGCCGAGGCGAGCGCGGCGCTTCAGTCCGCCGAGGCCACGCCGCCGTGGTACCCCCAGTACTACGCCGCCGGCGCCACCGCCAACACTTCCGCCGACGCCGATCAACTAAGCGTGAGTGGTGGCGCAGCCATCGACAACCTCGACCTCAGCCTGGCCCGCTCGGCCCGACTGCGAATCGACGTGTCCACTCCCGCTGGCGACACCGTGACCCCCGGCTGGCGGCTGTACACCACCGGCGGAGCCGAGTTGCCCGCCCCACCCACCGACGTCAACGGCTACCCGCTGCTACGTCCGGGCAGCTACAAACTGCTGGCTACCGGCCAGGCTGGCGGCGAAGTCCTGCTGCCCCGGTGGTACGTCGCCGCGGCTTCGGTCGACGCCGCCACGACAGTAACCGTCGCCGCCGGGGACGATCCGGCGTCCGCGGTGAGCCTGGCCAGTGGGCTGACGCTGGTCACGGCGCCCAGCACTACTGGCTCGGCGCGCGTCGGCAGCGTTCTGAGTGGCAACTCCGGCGCGTGGAATCTGCAAACCGGCACCAACTACGCCTTCAGCTGGAAGCGCGGCAGCGCCGCAGTGGGGAGTGCCGCCGCCTACAAAGTCGTGCCAGCCGATGCGGGTGCCGTCCTCACCTACGCCGTGACCGCGAGCAACTCCGCCTTCGGCAAGTCGTTCAGCACCACGGCCACCAAGAAGGTCAGCATTGCCAAGCTGGCCAGCAAGACCTCACTGAAGGCCAAGGCACTGGCGGGCAAGAAGGTGCGCTTCACGATCACCGTGAGCGGATCAGGTTTGGCGCCCCAAGGCACGGTGACGATCCGCCGCGGCTCTGTGGTGGTGGCGAAGGTGAAGGTGGTCAACGGCAAAGCGACGGTGACCGTGAAACGCCAGCCGCGCGGCTCCAAGACTTATCGCGGGACTTTCAACGGCTCGACGCAGCTGCTGACCAGCCTCTCAGGCAAGGTGCGCCTACGAGTGCGCTGAAAGCGCGCCTCAGCGGAAGATCAGGCTGCGCTGCACGATGAAGTTCACCGTGGTGGCCACACCCTGGGCGATCACGAAGCCAACCACCTGGGCCAGCGTTTTGCTGCCCCAGGTGGCGAACACCCAGGGAAACAGCACCGCGAACAGGCCCACCTGCAGTGCGAAAGTGAGGCCATAGAGGGCCACCACCGCAGCGAAACGCCGCTTGGACGGTTCGGCGACGAAGGTCCAGCGGCGATTGATCAGGTAGGCGGTGGTGGTGCCAGCGACAAAGGAGAGCGCCTTGGCCAGGTTGGGATCGAAGCCGAAAAGGTTCATCAAGGCAACCAAGAGGCCGAAATCGACTACCGCCGCCAGCCCGCCGGTCACCACGAACCGGAACAACTGCAAACCGAGCGCGGGCCGAGTCGGCGCCGACGCGGCCTCTGTTGAGCTCACTCGTCCTTCAGTTGGGGCCGCTTGATCGGGTCATCCCCGGCGAACAACAACTCGGTCATCACCACGTGCACCCGCTCGACGTCTGGGATGTCTGACAACACCACCGGCTCGTCGGCGGCGGTGGTCAACCGCAGCGTGCCGCAGCCGAAGATCCGGTCGCTCAGGGAGCGTTCGTAGGCCACATTGTTGATCCGGGTCAGCGGCAGGTCATGCCCGCTCTTGTTGATAATCCCGCGACGGGTGATGATTCGCCGACTCGTGAAGGTATAGGTGGTGGTCAGCCAGCGCAGGAAGGGCACTACCGTCCAGATGACGATGACCAGGGCGGCCAGTGCCACGGCCACCCAAGCTCCCCACGGCAGCATCGAGGCTGGGAGGAACGCAAACGCCAATCCGGTCGCCACCACCGCCAACAACAGCACCAACGCCGGTGCGATCAGCGCCTTGGCGTGCGTGCGCAAGTGCAGCACTTCGACTTCACCTTGACCGAGCAATCCTGAGGGCAGTCCCATGTGCCAATCGTGGCACACCAGCGTTGGCTCAGCGCAGATGAATCACATCACCGGCGGCGAATCGTCGAACACCAGCAGCGGTGCGCACCAACAGCCTGCCGTCGGCATCGATACCGATTGCCTCGCCGAGAACCGACTCGGTACCACTCAGCTCCACCCGCACCGGACGCCCGATAGTGCCGCAGCGATCGCTGAGTTCGTCGCTGAGGTCAACCCCTGCCAGCCAGCGTCGATACCAACCACCCAGCGAACCCAGCACCAAGCCGATCAGGTCCTCATCGGCGATCTGCACCCCGGCCAGCCGCAGCGAGGTGGCGCTCGGCACCGGCAACTGGTCTGCTGACAGCCCGGTATTGATGCCCATACCGATCACCACCGCCGGATCATCACCAGCGATCCGCTCAGCGAGGATGCCACAGATCTTGCGTCCCTCGACCAGGACGTCGTTGGGCCACTTCAACTCAGCTGCAGCCCCGGCTTGCTTCAGCGCATCAGCCACCGCCAGCCCGGCCACCAACGGCAGCCAGAGCCAACGCTCGGGAGGAGTATGGGCAGGCGGCCGCAACAACACCGAGATCGCCAGCGACGCCCCGGCCGGCGCCGTCCAGGAACGGTCCAATCGACCCCGCCCACTGGCCTGGTGATCGGCCACCAGCACCGTGCCACTTGGGGCCCCGGCGCGGGCCTGGGCGGCCAGGTCGGCATTGGTTGATCCGGTGCTCGCGACCCGCCGGACAGCTACCCACGGCGGACCCAATCGAGCCACGGCCACAGCGGTCCATTCCGTTCCCAAGGTGGAATTCACCCCCCGACCCTATGACGTTTACCCCAACTGCCCGCTATGGTTCCCCCCATGCAGCCGGACATACATACGACTAGGGGCAAGATCGCCGACCTCGGCGAACGAATCGAGCAGGCCAAAAACCCAGCCGCGCCCGCCGCAATCGAGAAGGTGCACGCGCAAGGCAAGATGACTGCCCGCGAGCGCGTCCTCGCACTCTTGGACGAGGGGACCTTCACCGAATTCGACGAGTTCTCCCGCCATCGCAGCACCGCCTTTGGGATGGAGGCCAAGCGGCCCTACACCGATGGCGTCATCACCGGCGTCGGCTCGATCCACGGTCGCCCGGTGTGTGTCTTTAGCCAGGACGTAACCCTGTTCGGTGGCGCGCTGGGCGAGGTGTACGGCGAGAAGATCGTCAAGATCCTCGACTTCGCCATCAAGACCGGGTGCCCGATCATCGGCATCAACGAAGGCGGCGGCGCGCGAATCCAGGAGGGCGTCGTCTCGCTGGACCTCTACGCCAAGATTTTCCGTCGCAACACCCTTGCCTCCGGCGTGATCCCGCAGATCTCGCTGATCATGGGTGCTGCGGCCGGTGGCCATGTTTACTCCCCAGCTCTGACTGACTTCGTGGTGATGGTCGACCAGACCTCGCAGATGTTCATCACCGGCCCGGCGGTCATCAAGACCGTCACCGGCGAGGACGTGACCATGGAGGAGCTCGGTGGTGGCCGGACCCACTCGACCAAGTCGGGCAACTCCCACTACCTGGCCGCTGACGAGAACGACGCCCTTGAGTACGTCCGCCAGCTGATCACCTTCCTGCCACAGAACAACCTCGAAGACCCGCCGGTCTTCGAGGAGGAGGAAGTGGACCTCACCATCACCGAGCACGACTTGGCGCTGGACACCGTCATTCCCGACGGCGCGAACCAGCCCTACGACATGCACGAGGTCATCAAGCGCGTCCTGGACGACGACGACTTCCTCGAAGTTCACGGCCTGTACGCGCCGAACATCATCTGCGGCTTCGGCCGGGTTGAGGGCCGCTCGATCGGTGTCGTGGCCAATCAGCCAATGGTTTACGCCGGCTGTCTGGACATCAAGGCGTCGGAAAAGGCCGCTCGCTTCGTCCGCACCTGTGACGCGTTCAACATTCCAGTGCTCACCTTCGTGGACGTGCCCGGCTTCCTGCCCGGTACCGATCAGGAGTGGGACGGCATCATTCACCGGGGCGCGAAGATCATTTACGCCTACGCCGAAGCCACCGTGCCGCTGTTGACCGTGATCACCCGCAAGGCCTACGGCGGCGCGTACTGCGTGATGGGTTCCAAGCCGCTGGGCGCGGATGTGAACCTGGCCTGGCCGACCGCTCAAATCGCCGTCATGGGTGCCGAGGGAGCGGTGAACATCCTTTACCGCAAGGACCTGGCCGATGCTGACGACCCGACCACCCGTCGCACCGAGCTGATCGACGAGTACAACGACACGCTGGCCAACCCCTACGTTGCGGCCGAGCGCGGCTACATCGACAAGGTCATCTACCCCCACGACACCCGGGCTCAGGTGATTCGCGTGCTGCGACTGCTGCGCACCAAGCGCCAGCAATTGCCGCCCAAGAAGCATGGGAACATCCCGCTGTGAGCGGCACCCAGCCCGAACAGGTGCTCCAGGTCGTCTCCGGGGATCCCACCGATGAAGAACTAGCTGCCGTCACCGCGGTGGTGGTGGCAGCTCGGCGTGGCCGTCCCTCCCCGCACGCTCCCTACACCGGGACGGTGGCCGGGGGCTGGCGTTCCTACTGGCACACGGTTCGCAACCCGGCGCTTCCTGGCCGAGAGGCTTGGCGTAGCACCTTCCGCCGGTGACTGCGGGCGTGACCAGCCAGCCGCCCCGGCTGATCTTGGCCTCCGCTTCGCCAGCCCGATTCGCCACCCTCACCGCCGCCGGGCTAAACCCGGAGGTGATCGTCTCCGATCTTGATGAGGACGCGTTCACCGCGACCGACGTGATCGGGTTGGTGGCGACCTTGGCCAAAGCCAAGGCCAGCGCGGTCTTCGAAGGACTCGGTGGCACCGAGGACGTGCTGGTTGTGGCCTGTGATTCGCTCCTGGAGTTGGACGGTGAGCCCATGGGAAAACCCGTTGATGGCGCTGCGGCGATTGAGCGCTGGCGGCGAATGCGCGGCCGCACCGCCCGGCTGCACACCGGCCACCATGTGGTCTCGCGGATCGGCGGCCAACCAGATGCCACCTCGGCGGTAGCGACCACCGAAGTGGTCTTCGCCAACATCGACGACGCCGAGATCGAAGCCTACGTGGCCAGCGGCGAACCGCTGCGGGTAGCCGGCGCCTTCACCATTGACGGTTTGGGTGGAGCGTATGTGACCACCATGTGCGGCGATCCGCACAATGTGGTGGGCATCAGCCTGCCCCTATTGAGGCGGATGTTCGCCGAGCACGGCGTCCCTTGGCACACGATGTGGCAACCGGCCACCAACTAGCACTGAGCGACCAGCGTCAGCGCGGCCACTGGTAGGCCGGTGCGCCATTCACGCTGATTGCGGCCCTCGGCTCTGGTTCCAGCCAGAGCACCACTTCCAGCGACTGGCCGCTACCGGTGACCCGATAGGTGATCGAGGTGTTCTCCTTGGCCACCACCTCAACCTCGCCTCGGGTGATCCAGGGGTTGCGGCGCCGCAGCCCAATCAGATCCTGGTGATGCCGGTAGAGCCACCAACCGTCCGGGGCGAGTTCGGTCGGGCTGGCCGGGAGCGGCGGACGGAGTTGGTCATCGGCATGGAAGCCCTCGCCTTTCGCTCCCCGGAAGCCCTGCTCATCGCCGTAGTAGATGCTGGGCATCCCAGGCAAGGTGAGCAGGATCAGCGCGGCCAACGCTGCCCCGCCATCCCCCACCAGCGTGGCGATCCTGGCCACATCGTGATTGCCGACGAAGGTCTGGGTGACCAGTTCGGCGGAGAACTGCTGGTGGCGTTCCAGCCCCCAGGCCAACTCCCACAGGTTCTGATCGGTCAGCGAACTCCAGATGGCCTTCCACAACTCATATTGGGTCACCGAGTCCAGGCTGGCCGCAGTGGCGATCTCGACGTAGTCGCCATGGATGACCTCGCCGAGGAAGATCGCCTGCGGGAATTCCGCTCGGACCCGGCCCAGCACCTCATGCCAGAACTCCGCCGGGACGGCATAGGCCACGTCCAGGCGCCACCCAGCGATGCCGCGGCGCAGCCAGTGCAGCATGACCTCGGTCACCAGGTCAGCCACCGCTGGATTGGCATGGTCGAGCTCGGCCAGGTCCCCGTGGCCTTCCCAGCCCCGCGGACGTGGCCCCTCGGGCCCGGCTTCGAGCCTGATCAGCCCCGCACCTTCGGCGACAGCCTGAGCGACGAGCACGTTGTCGATGGCGACGTGATTGAAGACACCGTCGGCCATAATCGATAGCCCGCGCTTGTTCGCCTCGGCCACCAGGTGGTCGAAGTCGGCGTCATCGCCAAGGCGCGGGTCGATGCGGAAGTAGTCCAGGGTGTCGTAGCCATGGCTGGCCGAAGCGAAGATCGGGCCGAGCAGCAACCCAGAGCAACCCAGCTCAATGGCGTAGTCAAGCCAGGACTCCAACCTGCCCAGCCGGTGGGCCGGGCTGGGCTCGGCGTCGTGGATCGGGGCCCCACAGGCCCCCAACGGGTAAACGTGCCACCAGATCGCGTGATCGAGAAGAGACACCAGCACTCCTATTAACTCTGAATCAATACCGTTACTGACTATAGATCAATAACGGGTAGGATGGCCAGTGTGACCGCACCCACAGCTCGCTCCCCCCGCCTACGCCTCGACGTGGAGGAACGCCGAGAGGCGATCCTGGACGCGGCCCGCAGCCTCTACGCCACCACCGCCTATGCCGCAGTCTCAGTGGGCCAGATCGCCGAACGAGCCGGCTCCTCAACCGCCTTGGTCTTCCACTACTTCGGCAGCAAGGCCAACCTTTACGCCACTGTCGTCGAGGGTGCCATCACCGACCTGGTCGAAGCTCAACGCGCAGCTGATGCCCAACTCAGCCCAGGAGTGCCAGCCCGGGATCGCGTCCGCACCTCGCTGCTGGTCTATCTCGATCACGTCGCCAGCCACCCCGACAGCTGGGCCACCCCACTGCGTGGGGGCGAGGAGCCACGCGAAGCACTCGAGGTGCGCCACCGCGCCCGCAGCGCCTATGTCGACCGCCTCGGCCAGCTCCTGCGGCCAGCAACCTGGGCCCGGCACGAGTTCGCCCTGTGGGGATTCTTCGGCTTTCTGGATCAGGCCTGCCTGCACTGGGTCGACTCCGGCTGCCCGGACGACGAGCGACACGCCCTGATCGATGCTGCGCTCGGCGCCCTAGAGGGCGCCCTAGGCGACTGGGGTCGATGAAACCACCCAGGCCCAGCCCGGCGCCGGCCAGTGCCCTTCAACACTCGGGTAACCTTTTCCCCGCTATGGCTCAAACCGATCAGATCGCCGAAATCCCACCGACTAAATCTGCACTGCCCGCCTGGCTGCGGGCCATGCGCCCCAAGCAGTGGGTGAAGAACGTGTTGGTGCTGGCCGCACCTGTTGCCGCCGGCCAACTACTCAGCCCAGCGGTGCTGATTCCTTCACTGTGGGCCTTTCTCGCCTTCAGCCTGGTTAGCGCCTCGATTTACCTGATCAACGACGTTCGCGACGTCGAGGCCGATCGGCTTCACCCCAAGAAGCGCTTCCGACCGATCGCCGCCGGCGAGCTCTCCCCCACCGTGGCCTGGGTACTGGCCGTCATCACCGTGATCGCCGCGCTGACCATCGGCTTCTGGGTCGCGCCACTGCTGGGCGCGGTACTCGCCTTCTATTGGGTGCTTCAGGTGGCCTACTCCTTCTTCCTGAAGAATCAGCCGATCATCGACCTGGCCATGGTGGCGGCCGGATTCCTGCTGCGGGCGGTGGCTGGCGGCGTGGCGTCCAACCTCCACTTGAGCCAGTGGTTCCTCCTGGTGGCCTCGTTCGGCTCGTTGTTCATGGTGGCTGGCAAGCGCTACTCCGAACTCAAGGAGCTGGGTAACGAAGCTGGCACTCGAGCCAGCCTGGAGCGCTACACCAAGTCCTACTTGCGCGAAGTGTGGTCAATCTCGATCGCCATCGTGATCATGTCCTACAGCCTTTGGGCCTTCGAACTCCCCGGCCCGCAGCCGCTGGGCGTCTCTTGGAGCGCGATCTCCATCGCCCCCTTCACTCTCGCGCTACTTAGGTACGCGATGAAGGTCGACCAAGGACAAGCCGGTGAGCCCGAGGACGTGGTGCTAACCGATCGCACCCTCCAGGTTTTCGCCG
The DNA here is from genome assembly GCA_013791955.1 of Propionicimonas sp. Classification (GTDB taxonomy): domain Bacteria; phylum Actinomycetota; class Actinomycetes; order Propionibacteriales; family Propionibacteriaceae; genus Propionicimonas. The sequence goes on along the minus strand of VMSW01000007.1, from coordinate 350,444 downwards.
TGCTGTGGGCGATTCCGATGGCAGTGGCCGTCTTCGGCTGAGGCTCGAAACTCACACCAGCGGCCGCGTCGAGGGGCGGACATTGAACAAGTTGGTGCGAACGCTGTTCTCTTTTGGCGGATTTGGGTGCACAATCTAGCTACACCCCTTTGCACCCAAACCCCAGGTGAAGCAATGAAGAGACGAATCTTTGCGATGACGGCCCTACTAGCGGCGCTGATACTGCTCGAACTGCCTGACTGCTCCGACGGCTGTCGCCAGACCATTGCCGTGGCCGTGTCCGCCCGCTAACGCTCCAAACCCAGGGCAACGCCGAAGCCCAGCATGGCCACCCCGGCCGTTCCGTCAACGAATCGGGTGCCACGCCTACTGGCCAGGAAGCCACGCACGGCATTCGCGCCAAGGATCACCACCGTGAACCAGACGAATGCCACCAACACGTGTACTGCGGCCAGCATGGCGCCGGCCAGAGCCGGCGGGCAGCCAGCAGGCAGGAACAGCGGCAACACCGTGAGGTAGAACACCGCCATCTTCGGGTTCAACAAATCGGTGAGCAGGCCGCGCACGAACGCCTCACGCGCTGTGTCGACGCCGCCAACCCCCAGATCGCGGGCCGCAACCTCGCCACGCCAGGCCGCCCGCAGGTAGGTGAAGGCCAGATAAGTCAGGAAAGCCACTCCAGCCCAGCGCAACCCCTGGTATGCCAACTGTGATGCAAGGAACAATGCCGCCACCCCGGCCGCCGCGCCGATGCCCCACAGCAAGGCGCCCAGACCGATGCCCGCGGCAGCAGCGAAGGCCTCACGACGGCCACCGCGCAATGCCTGGCGCAATACCAGGACGGTGTCCAGCCCCGGAGTGACGGCCACTACTGCGGCCAGCAGCGTGAAGCCGAGCAGCGATTCGGACAGGGTCATGGCTGCATGCTAGGCCAGCGGCCCGCTAGCGGTTTGGCTGGCTCAGAGCCAGCCGAACCGCCGGAAGACGATGTACAACCCCACCGAGCCGACCAGGATCAACAGCGAGCTTTGAGCCACCCCGCCCAGTTCACCGAACCCCGGGAAGGGGATGTTCTGGCCGAACCAGCCGGTGACCGCGGTCGGCACCGCGATGATCGCGGCCCAAGCAGACAGCTTCTTCATGATCTCGTTCAGCCGAGAGTCCTGCAGGCTCAGATTGGCCTCGAAGACTCCGCTGATCATGTCGCGCAGGCTCTCGGTCCACTCCGCCGCCCGAATCGCGTGGTCATAAAGATCGTTGAAATAGCCGTCCAACTCCCCGGCTTGGGGCTGGGTGCGGCCGTCACGGAACCGCATGACCGCGGTCACCACCTCCCGCATCGGCAGCACCACCCGCCGCAACTGCACCAACGCCTTGCGTAACCCAAAGACCCGCTGCTGCACCTCCGCGGGTTTGCGCGAGGAGTCGAACAGCAGATCCTCCAACCGATCGAGTTCCTCATCGAAGGTGGTGATGGCGTTGAAATGGCCATCGACGACCTCATCCAACATGCCATGCACCAGCGCCGCCACCCCGTGCACCAACAGCCCGTCTTCGCGCCAGCGGGTGAGGATCGGATCCAGATCGACCAGTTCACCTGAGCGCACCGTGATCAACGCATTCGTCAAAACGAAGGCCGAAATTCGGCCGAGCATCAACTCGACGCCACCCTGCTCCGATTCCACGGCGGTGGTCGAATAGCAGGTGAGAAAGGTGTGGTTGGCGTGCCTGGTGGCCTTCGGGCGCTCCATCGGTTCGACGGCGTCTTCGACGGCCAGCGGATCGAGCTGCAACTCGCTGGCCAGCTCCCGCAGTTCAGCCAGGTCAGGCTCCCCTAGGTCAAACCAGACCAGCGCCTCGGGTTTGGCCAACCAGCCGTCCAACTCCGCCAGCGGGAAGTCGCGGGCGACTTCAACCCCGTCCTGCCAGACCCGGCTTCGACAGTTGTTCACCCCCAAAGCATGCACCCACCCGTCCCGCAGCCTTTGGACCGACCGCGAACCAACTGCTAGCGTGCCCCCTCAGTAGCCGGAACTGCCGTGCCCCTGTCACGCCGGTGCAGACGATGCTCCTAGTGGAGCCAAGTTTGAGCGAACAAAGACCGAACAGTGTCCGTCTACGGAATCTGTTCACCAAGTAGTGCCCTCACCACTGTTCAATCACTAGACTCCGCTGCGATGTCGCCTCAGACCTTTTGAGAGGAAACCAATGCCGATCACCAAAGTGCTGGTAGCTAACCGCGGAGAGATCGCCGTCCGGGTGATCCGCGCCGCTGCCGATGCCGGCATCGGCAGCGTGGCTATCTATGCCGATCCGGATGCGGACTCGCTGTTCGTGAAGCTCGCTGACGAGGCTTTCGCGCTCAACGGCATGACGCCAGCAGAGACCTACCTCGACGTGGCCAAGATCCTCGACGTCGCCGCCCGAGCTGGTGCCGATGCCATTCACCCCGGATACGGCTTCCTCGCTGAGAACGCCGGCTTCGCCCAGGCCGTCATTGACGCCGGGTTGATCTGGATCGGTCCCCCGCCGGCCGCTATCGACGCCTTGGGCGACAAGGTGAAGGCTCGCCACATTGCCCAGAAGGTCGGCGCGCCGCTGGTGCCCGGCACTGCTGATCCGGTCGCAAACGCCGACGAGGTGGTCGCTTTCGCCAAGGAGCACGGCCTGCCGATCGCGATTAAGGCCGCCTTCGGCGGCGGCGGTCGCGGCCTGAAGGTGGCCCGCACTCTTGAAGAAGTGCCAGAGCTGTTCGAGTCGGCCACCCGTGAGGCCGTCACCGCCTTCGGCCGGGGCGAATGTTTCGTGGAGCGCTACCTGGATCGTCCCCGTCACGTCGAGACCCAGTGCCTGGCCGATACCCACGGCAATGTCGTGGTGGTTTCCACCCGCGATTGCTCGCTGCAGCGCCGCCATCAGAAGCTGGTGGAGGAGGCCCCGGCGCCGTTCGTCACTCCAGATCAGCTCGAACGGCTATATGCCTCCAGCAAGGCGATCCTCAAAGAGGCTGGCTACGTCGGTGCTGGCACCTGTGAGTTCCTGATCGGCCAGGACGGCACCATCTCCTTCCTCGAGGTCAACACCCGCCTCCAGGTGGAGCACCCGGTCTCCGAAGAGGTCACTGGTCTTGATCTGGTGCGCCAAATGTTCCGCATCGCCGAGGGCGAGGAACTCGGTTTTGGCGATCCGGAGATCCGCGGCCACTCCATCGAGTTCCGGATCAATGCCGAGGACGCTGGCCGCAACTTCATGCCAGCACCTGGCACCGTGACCGCCTGGCACGCCCCGACCGGCCCTGGCGTCCGCGTAGATGAGGGCTACCTCACCGGGATGGCCGTGCCCGGTTCGTTCGACTCGCTGGTTGCCAAGGTGATCGTCACCGGCGCGGACCGCGATCAGGCGATCGCTCGGGCCAAGCGCGCCCTGAGTGAGACCACCCTCGAAGGCATGCCTTCGGTGATTCCGTTCCACAAGGCGGTGCTGAGCGAGCCGGCTTTCGTTGGTTCCGCAACTGGCTTCGACATCCACACCCGCTGGATCGAGACCGAGTTCGAAAACACCATCGAGCCCTACACCGGCACGATGGGTGAATCCGACCCGGTCGAGGCCACCACCTATGTGGTCGAGGTGAACGGTCGCCGAGTCGAGGTGAAGCTGCCCAATACGCTGTCGGCCCCGATGGCCAAGGCGGCCAACGTGAAGCGTCCGACCCGGCGCAGCACTGGTGGCGCGAAGGCCAAGGCGTCCTCGTCCAACGCGCTGGAAGCCCCCATGCAGGGCACCATCGTCAAGGTGGGTGTAGTCGAAGGCGATGCAGTCACTGAAGGCGACCTCATCGTCGTGCTGGAAGCCATGAAGATGGAACAGCCCATCAACGCCCACCGCAGTGGCGTCATCAAGGGCCTGGCCGCCAAGGCTGGCGATACCGTCACCTCCGGCCAGGAGCTGTGCGAGATCGTCGACGCCGAGTAGACCGCTGACCAAGAACGCCGGGTGCCATCACTGCGATGGCACCCGGTGTTTCGGCATTTGTCCCTGGCCCGGCTTCAGCGATAGGTAGCGGCCGCCGCACGGTACTGCTGCCCGATCTGCGGCTGCGGATCGGCTTCAAGGGTGGCGAGTAGCGCCACCGGCCATGAAGGCCGCTGCCCGGTCAAGATCCACCCTGCCTGCCGGGCGGCACCATCGGCCACGTACTCCCCTGGCTCAGGCACCTCAACTCGGGCCTCGAACACCTGCGCCGCGACTACCTGCACCGCCGGGCTGGCTGCAGCTCCCCCGATCAGCCGAATCCGGTCAACAGCTGCACCCTGGCGGCGAACCTCCGCCACCCCAGCCGCCAGGCCACTTAGCATTCCCTCGATTGCAGCTCGGGCCAGGTTGGCTCGGGTCAGGTTCGTCAAGGTCAGGCCCCTCAGCGATGCGGTCGCGTCCGGCAGATTCGGCGTGCGTTCGCCCTCGAAGTAGGGCACCAACACGACCCCGCCTGATCCGGGCTCCGCAGCCAGGGCCAACTGGCTCAGCCCGTCATGATCGACGCCCAGCAATTCGGCCATCGCGTCCAGCGTGCGAGCAGCGTTGAGCGTGCACACCAGTGGCAGGTAGCCGCCGGTGGCGTCAGCAAATCCAGCCACCGTCCCGGTCACATCGGCGGCTGGTTCGCTGGCAGCGGCAAACACTGTGCCGCTAGTGCCCAGCGATACCACCACGTCGCCTGGACGGGCATCCAACCCGAGGGCGGCGGCAGCATTGTCGCCAGCACCGGCCCCGACCAGGAACCCGTCGCCGGGCACGGACTCGACCGGACCAAGCAGCCGGGGCAGGACCGCGTCGTGGCCCAGGGCCAATCTGAGCAACTCCCGGTCATACTCGCCGGTCGTTGGCGAGAAGTAGGCGGTGCCACTGGCATCGGAGCGATCTGTCACCAACTCGGTCAACGCTGGGCCGAGGGTCGACTCCCCCACTGGCCCGAAGCCGCGCAGCCGCCAGGTCAGCCAGTCGTGCGGCAGACAGACTGCCGCCACCCGAGCGGCGTTTTCCGCCTCGTGGTCACGCAACCAGCGAAGTTTGGTCGCGGTGAACGAGGCCACCGGCAGCACGCCGGTGCGGCGAACGTATTCCTCGGCGCCTACCTCAGCAATCAGATCCAGAGCCGCCTGGGCCGAGCGGGTGTCGTTCCACAGCAGAGCTGGGCGGATCACCCGTCCATCGGCGTCGAGCACCACCATGCCGTGCTGCTGACCAGCAATGCTGACCGCAGCAACCTCGCTCAGCCCGCCGGCCTGAGTCAGGGCTTCGGTCAGCGCCGCCCACCAGGCATTCGGATCCACCTCGGTGCCATCAGGGTGGGCGGCCCGACCGGCGGCCAGCAACGCCCCCGTGACGGAGTCCCTGACGACGACTTTGCAGCTTTGGGTCGAGGAATCGACCCCCATCACCCGGGCCATGTCGGCTCCTCCCCTCGGTGGCTGAACTCGGCTAGCGAGCGCCGAGAAGGTGCTCGGTAGCCAGCTGCTGAAGCCGGACGAAGCCGAAGCCCTTGGCACTGAAGTACGAGCTGGCGTCGAAGTCCTCAAAGGCGGATCGATCGGCCAGCAGTTCGTCGTAGCTTTCGCCGGCGGCCAGAGTCGGCACCGCCAGTTCGGGAACCTTGGCTGCGGCCAGCGCCTCCTGCACTTCGGGATCGGCCCGGAATGCCTTGGCGCGCTCCTTGAGCAACAGGTAGGTGCGCATGTTGGCCTGCGCTGAGTCCCAAACCCCAGTCTCGTCCTCGGTACGGGAGGGCTTGTAGTCGAAGTGGCGCGGGCCGGTGTAGGACGGGCCACCATTCGGGCCGCCGTTTTCCAGCAGGTCAACCAGCGCGAAGGCGTTGTGCAGGTCGCCATGACCGAAGACCAGGTCCTGGTCGTACTTGATGCCACGCTGGCCATTGAGGTCAATGTGGAAAAGCTTGTCGTGGTACAGCGCCTGGGCGATGCCGGCCGCGAAGTTCAAACCGGCCATCTGCTCGTGGCCCACCTCAGGGTTGAGGCCAACCAGCTCGGGGTGCTCAAGGGAACCAATGAAGGCCAAAGCGTGCCCGACTGTCGGCAGCAGGATGTCGCCGCGCGGCTCATTCGGCTTCGGCTCGATCGCGAACCGAATGTCATAGCCCTTGTCGAGCACATACTGTCCAAGCAGGTTGACCGCCTCGCGGTAGCGCTCCAATGCCGACCGCACGTCCTTGGCCGCGTCGTACTCGGCACCCTCGCGCCCACCCCACATCACGAAGGTGGTGGCGCCCAACTCGGCAGCGAGGTCCAGATTGCGCAGCACCTTGCGGATCGCGAACCGCCGCACCGCGCGATCGTTGGAGGTGAAGCCACCGTCCTTGAAGACCGGGGCACTGAACAGGTTGGTGGTGATCATCGGCGTCTTCAGTCCGGTCGCCGCACAGGCGGCCTTGAGCCGATCGATCTGGGTACGCCGCTCGGCATCGCTGGAGCCGAACGCGAACAGGTCATCATCATGAAGGGTGAGGCCGTAGGCCCCGTACTCGGCGAGTTTCTCCACCACATGGACGACATCCAGCGGCTTGCGGGTAGGCCCACCGAAGGGATCAGTGCCGTTATAGCCGACGGTCCACAACCCGAAGGTGAATTTGTCGGCTGGCGTGGGTGTGGTCACGGAAGTCCAATCTCTCAGCTCTGAGCGTATGTTGCCATCGCCAACTTATAGCACCTCGGCAAGCGCTGTCCACGGTGACGCCCACCTCAATGGGGGGTAGGTAGCCACCCAGGTAGTTGTCACAGCCGCGCTTGACTCGCAGACTCAAGCGGAGAGTTATCGAATTGTTACTTGGCCACCCTGGCGGGGCGGCGGACCGCTGGTTATGTTGCCGTTATCAACAAAGGGTTGCCATCGGCAGCCTTCTGAACCCGGAACAGCACGTTGAGGTGCGGCGCCGGGCTATCGCGACAGCATTCAGAGAGGAACACATATGTCGCACATGACCCGTCTCGTGGCAGTGGCGACGGCGAGCCTGCTGGCCTTCTCGCTAGGCGCATGCACTAGCGGTACCACCGGTGGTGGTGCAGCGACCGCCTGCAACGTTGGCATCACGATGCCAACCCGCAGCCTCGAACGTTGGATCAATGATGGCGAGCAGCTGCAGTCCAAGCTGAAGGCAGCCGGCTGCACCGTCGATCTGCAGTACGCCGACAACAAGGTTGATCAGCAGATCAGCCAAATCCAGAATCAGATCGCCGGTGGAGCAAAGATCCTGGTGATCGCGTCCATCGACGGCACCGCGCTGGGCCCGGTCCTGGCCGAGGCCGCCAAGCAGTCGATCAAGGTCATCGCCTATGACCGCCTGATCAACGGCAGCCCGAACGTCGACTACTACGCAACCTTCGACAACTACAAGGTCGGCAACCTCCAGGGAACCTTCCTCAAGGAGCAGCTGAAGCTCGACTCCGCCACCACGCCGATCAACTTCGAGCCCTTCGCCGGTAGCCCCGACGACAACAACGCGAAGTTCTTCTTCTCCGGCGCGTGGGATGTGCTCCTGCCTTACGTAACCAAGGGCACCTTGGTCGTGCCGAGTGGAAAGGCCCCCAAGTCGAACGACGAGTGGACCACCATCGGCATCCAGGGCTGGGCATCGGACAAGTCGCAGGCGGAGATGGACAACCGGCTTTCCTCCTTCTACAGCGGCGGCAAGAAGGTTCAGGCCGTGCTATCACCGAACGACTCCCTGGCCATCGGTATTGAGGCCTCACTGAAGTCGGCTGGCTACAAGGTTGGCAGCGACTGGCCGCTGATCACCGGTCAGGACGGCGACAAGGCCAACGTCAAGGCGATCCTGGCTGGCGAACAGTCCATGACCGTCTGGAAGGACACTCGCAAGCTCGGCGACCGGGTGTTCACCATGATTCAGCAGATCGTCAAGGGCGAGAAGGTTGAAGTCAACGACGAGAAGTCCTACAACAACGGGGTGAAGGTAGTTCCCTCTTACCTGATCGAGCCCGAGGTTGTGACCAAGGATCTCGTTCAGAGCAAGCTCATCGATTCCGGTTTCCTCAAGGCATCCGACGTCGGTCTGTGACCTAAACCTGGGCGGGGTGGCGGATCACCGTCGCCCCGCCCGCACATCGTCTGCCAATGGAGGTCAACAATGGCTGAGCGGGACCCGATCCTGCGGATGCGGGGCATAACCAAGGACTTCAACGGGGTCCGAGCACTCGACGATGTTTCGCTCGAAGTGACCCGCGGTGAGGTACACGCCATCTGTGGCGAGAACGGCGCCGGCAAGTCCACCCTGATGAAAGTGCTCAGCGGGGTCTACCCCCACGGCACCTACACCGGCACCATCGAACTCAACGGCGCTGACGCCGCCTTCACCGACATCAATGCCAGCGAGGCGTCCGGCATCGTCATCATTCATCAAGAACTAGCGCTCAACCCGCTGCAGTCGATCGCTGAGAACATCTTCCTCGGCAACGAACGCGCCCGGCGCGGCGTCATCAACTGGGATCGCACCACCATTGAAGCCGGCGTTCTGCTCAAGAAAGTCGGGCTCAAGGAAAACCCAGCCACCAAAATCTTCGAGATCGGCGTCGGCAAGCAGCAACTGATCGAGATCGCCAAGGCCATGGCCAAGGACGTCTCGCTACTGATCTTGGACGAGCCCACCGCGGCCCTCAACGATGAGGACTCCGATCACCTGCTCGAACTGATCGCCGGCATGCGTGACCACGGCATCACCTGCATCCTGATTTCGCACAAACTGCGGGAGGTGCGCCGGATCGCCGACCGGGTCACCGTGCTCCGCGATGGCAAGACCATCGAGACCATCGACATGTCTGATCCGGACGCGTCTGAAGGCCGAATCATCAAGGCGATGGTCGGGCGGGAGTTGAACAACCTCTTCCCCCCGCACGAGCCTCAGATCGGCCGCGAGATGTTCCGGGTTGAGGACTGGACCGCCTACCACCCGATCGACACCGGCCGCATTGTCGTCGACCACGCTTCCTTCAACGTGCACGCCGGCGAGATCGTCGGCTTCGCCGGCCTGATGGGGGCCGGACGCACCGAACTGGCGATGAGCCTCTTCGGCCGCCTCTGGGGCACCAATATCTCCGGCAGGGTCTTCAAGGACGGCCAGGAGATCAGCACCGCGACGGTGGATGAGGCCGTGGCCCACGGCATCGCCTACGTCACTGAAGATCGCAAGCGCTATGGGCTGAATCTGATCGGCATGATCAGCACCAATATCTCGGCAGTGGCGCTGGCCCAGTTCGCCAAGTGGGGCATCATCGATCGCAACCGCGAGTACCTCACCGCTGAGGACTATCGGCGCAGCATGAACATCAAAACCCCGAGCGTTTCCGAGCTCGTCGGCCGGCTCTCCGGCGGCAACCAACAAAAGGTCGTGCTGAGCAAGTGGCTGGTCTCCGGCCCAGATGTGCTGATCCTCGATGAGCCCACCCGCGGCATTGACGTCGGCGCGAAGTACGAGATCTATGGCCTGATCAACCAGTTGGCCGAGCAAGGCAAGGCCGTGGTGATGATTTCCTCGGAGTTGCCCGAACTGCTCGGCATGTGCGATCGGATCTACGCCATCTCCGAGGGCGCCATCACCGGCGATCTCCGGCGCGTGGAAGCGACCCAGGAAAACCTTATGTACCTCATGACCATGGGAAAGGAAGAGCTCCGATGAGCGCTGAGACCCAAACCCCCACCGAACCCGCCGCCGTAGCTCCGCGCCGCCTGGCGATCGACCTGCGGCAGTACGGCATCTTGGCCGCGCTGGTGGCCATCATCGTGCTCTTTGAGGTACTCACCGGTGGCCGGTTGCTGATGCCAGGAAACGTCAACAACCTGATCCAGCAGAACTCCTATGTGCTGATCCTGGCGATCGGCATGGTCATGGTGATCATCGCTGGCCACATCGACTTGTCGGTCGGCTCGGTGGTGGCCATGGTCGGCGCCGTCGCGGCGTTGGCGATGAGTGAATGGCACCTGCCCTGGTGGCTGGCAGTGCTGGTGGCCCTGTTCGCCGGTGCGCTAGTTGGGGCTTGGCAGGGCTTCTGGGTGGCCTATGTGCAGATTCCGGCCTTCATTGTGACGCTGGCCGGCATGCTGCTGTTCCGCGGGTTGACCCTGGTCTTCCTGCATGGCGGCACCATCGGCGGCCTGCCGAATGAGTTCGTTGCGATCGGCGCCGGTTGGCTACCCAACTGGCTCGGCACCGTGGGGCGCACCGACGTGCTCACCATGGTTCTGGGCCTAGCTGCTTGCGTCTTGCTGGTGGTCTTCCAGGTCTCAGCCCGCAATGCCCGCAAGAAACTGGCCTTGCCGGTGGAGGGGCTGATCCAGCTCTGGGGCAAGGCCATCGTTGCCTCGGCAGCGATTCTGGCGGTGTGCTGGCAGTTGGCCAACTACTCCGGCACCCCGATCATCCTGATCATCCTGGCTGCGTTGATTCTGAGCTACAACTTCATTTTGAATCGATCCGTCTTCGGCCGTCACGTCTATGCGATCGGTGGCAACTTCTTCGCCGCGGTGATGAGCGGGGTGAAGACCAAGCGAGTCAATTTCGCCTTGTTCGTCAACATTGGCATGCTCGCCGCACTCGCTGGCGTGGTCAGCACCTCCCGTGCTGGCAGTGCCGTGGCCTCGGCTGGGCAGAACTATGAGTTGGACGCCATCGCTGCCGTCTTCATCGGTGGTGCCGCCGTCCAGGGCGGTGTGGGCACGGTCACCGGCGCGATGATCGGTGGCCTAGTGATGGGTGTGCTGAACATGGGCTTGTCGATTCTGTCGGTCGACGCGGCCTGGCAGATGGCAATCAAGGGGCTGGTCCTGCTGCTGGCGGTGGCTTTCGACTTGGTAAACAAGCGGCGCGGGGGTCGCTAAGTCGCTGAGCCCGCTCCACACGGTAACGTCTGGGACCGAACTAGCCGAAGGTGGCCACGAAGATGATGCCTGTTGGCACCACCGAGGACGTCCGACGGGCCAATCTGGCCGCGATCCTTGGGTTGCTGTACCGCAACGGCCCGGCGTCTCGCGCGAGCCTGGGCAGAATCACCGGACGAAATCGCTCCACCATCGCCCGCCTGGTCACTGATCTGGTCGAGCTGCGGCTGGCCGACGAACGCGAACCTGAACTGGAAGAGCGCCGCGTCGGTCGGCCCAGCCCGGTGGTCAGTCTGCGTCCAGAAGCCACCGCGATCGCGATCAATCCCGAGATCGACGTCCTCACCATCGGCCTGGTCGGCCTGGATGGCACGGTGCGCAGAGTGGTGCGGCACGAATACGACCGGATTCCCACCGCCGCCGAAGTCACCAGCATTTCGGCCGCGGTGATCGCCGGCATGCAGGTCGAACTGGAAGGCCTGCTGGTCGTCGGTATCGGCGTGGCCGTCCCGGGCCAAGTACAGACTGCCACCGGAGTCGTGCGCAATGCGCCCCACCTTGCCTGGACCGATGAGCCGATGGCCGAGCAGCTCTCCAAAGCCACTGGCTACCGCGTCAGCGTGGCCAATGACGCCGCATTGGGCGCGCTTGCCGAACATGATTTCGGGGCCGGCCGCTGCTGCGAGCACCTGATCTACCTCAATGGTGGCGCCTCGGGCATTGGTGGCGGAGTGATCAGCTCTGGGCGACTCCTCGGCGGCACCTCCGGGCATGCCGGCGAGTTCGGGCACATCAGGGTGAGTAGCTCTTCAGTCGAAGACTCTGCCGGGATAGTCGGCACCCTGGAGGCCGAGGTCAGCCGATTCGCGCTCCAGGAAGCCCTCGGATTGTCCCGGGTCGAGCCCGGCACGTTCAACAAATTGCTGCTGGCCAACCGAACCAAAGAGGTCACCTCAGTGGTCCATCGCCAACTTGAGCACCTCGGCAGTGCCGTAGCCACGGCTATCAATCTTTTCGACCCGCAGGTGATCGCCCTCGGCGGCTTTCTGGCGGCGTTGCAGGCCTACGACCAGCAGTTCCTGGCCGAGCAGGTCGCCAGCTCGGCACTGGCTCCGTCCCTGGAGGACGTGCGCATCACCGCCACCGAACTGGGCGAGGACCTGCTGATGATTGGCGCCGCCAGACTCGCCTTCGCTCCCCTACTAGCTGATCCGGCTTCGATCAGTAGGTGATGTCGTCGTGGCCGTGCAGCCGTCGGGCCGCTTCAGCCACCGAGCCAGACAACGAGGGGTAAACCGTGAAGGACTCGGCCAACTGATCGACGGTCAGCTTCTGGCGCACCGCGATCGACAGCGCGTGAATCAGCTCGGAGGCAGACGGGGCTACCACGACGCCACCGATGATGATGCCGGTGGTCGGCAGACTGAACAGCTTGACGAAGCCATGGTCCAGCGCCTGCATCTTGGCTCGCGCATTGCCGGATAGCGGCAAAGTGACACTGGCCACGGTGAGGTTGCCCTGATCGACCTCGGCCTGGCTGATGCCGACGGTGGCGATCTCCGGCGAAGTGAAAACATTGGCTGAGACGGTGCGCAGATCCAATGGGCTGACCGAATCACCCAGTGAGTGCCACATTGCGATCCGGCCCTGCATGGCAGCCACGCTGGCCAGCGCGTTCACCCCAGTGCAGTCGCCAGCGGCATAGACCCCGCGGGCGGTGGTCCGCGAAACCCGATCGACCACGATGTGTCCCGTCGGGGTCAATTGCACCCCAGCCTCGGCCAAGCCGATGCCGGCTGTGTTGGGCACCGCTCCGACCGCCATCAGACAGTGTGAGCCGATCACCTCGGTGCCATCAGCCAAACTGACCACGACCTCATCACCACGGACTTCGGCGCCGACCGCTCGAGCCCGGCTGAGAATCGTCATGCCACTGCTCTGGAAAACCTGTTGAATGACATCGGCGGCGTCAGAATCCTGACCAGGCAGCACCTTGTCCCGCGAAGACACCAGCGTCACCTTCACCCCAAGGGCGGTATAGGCGCTGGCGAATTCAGCACCAGTGACCCCGGAGCCGACCACGATCAGATGCTCGGGCACCTCGACCAGGTTGTAGATCTGGGCCCAGTTGAAGATCCGCTTACCGTCGGGCTTGGCTGCGTCCAGCTCGCGCGGCTGAGCACCAGTGGCCACCAGCACGATGTCTGCGGTGAGGCGCTGCTCGCCCTCAGCAGTGTTGGCGATCACCGCCCGGGTGCCGGCCAGCCGTCCGGTGCCGTTGATGATCCGCACCCCTTCAGCTTCCAGGCGCGCCGAAATGTCATCGGACTGGGCTTTGGCCAGAGCTTTGATGCGGGCATTCACCTTGGCCATATCGACTCGGACGGCATCGCGTAGACGGCGGGTGTCATCGTCCAGCCGCAGGCCCAACTCCTCAGCCTTGCCGATCTTGGTCATCGCCTCAGCAGCGGCGATCAGCGTCTTGGAGGGCACCACATCAGTCAGAACTGCCGACCCACCGAGTCCACGGCGCTCGACCAGAGTGACCTCGCCACCGAGCTGCCGAGCCACCAGCGCCGCCTCATAGCCACCGGGTCCACCACCAAGAATCACCACATCAGTCACGCCGGTCATTGTTTCATGCCCAGGTTTGCACTCCGACACCCCCAAGACCGACCCTCACCAACCGAGGATGCCTTCCCGGCTAGGGTCAGGAGGTGACTTCACGAATCCGCCAGCTCGTAATCGTCGCCATCACCGGCGTGGCCATCAGCATCTTTCTGACCATCTTCGGCCTGCCCGAATCGACCCCCAACCAGATAATCGCGCTCGAACTCGGCGCACTTCCGCTTTCGATCGCTTTGGCTGCTGGCAACCTGATCCTGATCGAACGGGCGCAACGCGCCCCCGGCCCGCGCGGACGGCTGGGCCTGATCATCGGCTCGGTCACCAGCGGATTCGGGCTGGTGGTGATGGCCCTGGCCTACCTGACCGGCCCTCGCGGTCTGGTGCAGTTCGGGCAATTCCTGGTGTTCCTGGGCCTGCTCGGAGTGCTGCTGGTTGCCATCGCCCTACAGGCCTCTCGAACCACCGAGTGGTTCGGACTGGAGGACGTCACCGACGGTGTCGAAACCGACGGGGAGGAGACCTCCGATCAAGCTGCCGAGCAGGCGACCACCTCGTTATAGTCATCGAGTGAGTCACCTAGCCGCAGCAGCTGAACTGCTTTCTCGCTTCTCGATCCCTTCCCTCGACATTGCCCTGGTACTGGGCTCTGGCTGGTCTGGCGCCTCAGTCGGCCTAGGCGAAACCATTGGCGAATGCGAGCTGGCCGACCTGCCTGGCTTCGCCAAGCCGGTGGTAGTCGGCCACAGCGGATCGCTGCGAGTCGTCCGGACCCCTGGCGGCAAGATCGCGGCCCTGTTCAGCGGCCGCACCCACTTCTACGAGGGCCGTGGCACCGGGCCGGTCGTGCATGGTGTACGCACCGCCGCTGCGGCCGGGGCGAAGGTCATGGTGCTGACCAACGGCTGCGGTGGCCTGAACACCGACTGGGCCCCTGGCACGCCAGTGCTGATCAGCGATCACATCAATCTCACCGGCGCCACCCCGCTGGAGGGCGCCACCTTCATCGATCTCACCGAGGCGTACTCCCCTCGGCTGCGGAAGATCGCCCACGAGGTGGAACCCACCCTGGCCGAAGGCGTGTACGTCCAGTTCCGCGGACCGCAGTACGAAACCCCGGCCGAAGTGCGGATGGCCAAGACTCTCGGTGGCGACCTGGTGGGCATGTCGACGGCCCTGGAGACCATCGCCGCCCGCGAGGCGGGGATGGAGGTGCTGGGTATTTCGCTGGTCACCAACCTCGGGGCTGGCATCTCCCCCACCCCGCTGGAGCACGGCGAGGTGATCGCGGCCGGTAAGGCCGCCGAACCCCGCCTGCGCGGCCTGCTGGCCGGCCTGCTTGAACGACTTTAGGAGGACTCATGACCGAGCTGTCGGCCAAGATCGCGGCGTGGCGATCTGCTGATCCCGACCCGGCCACCGTTGCGGTGTTGGACGAGTTGGTCACCAAAGCTGCCAGTGGTGATCAAAGTGCGGCAGCCGAGTTAGCCTCGGCTTTCGCTGGCCCGCTCGCCTTCGGCACCGCTGGCCTGCGTGGGGCACTCGGGCCGGGGCCGGCCCGGATGAACCGGGTAGTGGTCTCCCAGGCCGCCGCCGGCTTGGCCGCCTACCTGCTCGACCAAGGGCAGCGTGGCGCCAAGGTGATCGTCGGCTATGACGCTCGTTACAACTCCGCGGTCTTCGCTCGCGACACCGTAGAGATCCTGGCTGGGGCTGGCTTTGAACCCCTCCTCTGTGCCCGGGCCCTGCCGACCCCGGTAGTCGCTTTCGGCATTCGCCATTTCGGCTGTGCGGCTGGGGTGGTGGTCACCGCATCCCACAATCCGCCCCAGGACAACGGCTACAAGGTCTACCTCGGCGACGGCTCCCAGATCGTGCCGCCAGCCGATGTTGAGATCGCGGCCCGGATCGCCGCTGTCGCTGAGGTCGGGCTGGACCAAATCGCTCGCAGCGATGCCTACATCATGATCGATGCCGAATTGGTGGACGCCTACGTGGCCCGGGCCGCTTCGCTGGTAGCCCCGCAGGCACCCCGCGACCTCACTTGGGTCTACACGGCAATGCACGGGGTGGGCGCCTCAGTGGTGGACGCAGTGGTGGCTGCGGCCGGCTTCCCCGAGCCACACCGCGTGAGTGAACAGATCGAACCTGATCCGGCCTTCCCAACCGTCGCCTTCCCAAATCCGGAAGAACCAGGGGCGATCGATTTGGCCCTGGCCCTGGCCCGCCGCAGCGGAGCTGACGTGGCGATCGCCAATGATCCTGATGCCGACCGCTGCGCCCTGGCTGCAGTTTTCGATGGCGAGTGGCGGATGCTCACCGGCGACGAGCTGGGCATCCTGCTGGCCGATGATGCACTCCGTCGCGGCACACCAGGCACCTACGCCTGCTCGGTGGTGTCCTCGACCATGCTCTCGGTGATGGCTGCGGCCCACGGGCAGCCTTTCGCCACCACGCTCACCGGCTTCAAATGGATCGGGCGGGTGCCGGGGTTGGCCTACGGCTATGAGGAGGCCATCGGCTACTGCACCGATCCGGCAGCCGTCCCAGATAAGGACGGCATCACTGCGCTGGTGCGGATCCTGGCCCTGGTGGCCGACCTCAAAGCCTCCGGTCGCAGTGTTGCGGATCGCCTCGACGAACTGGCAACCCGCTACGGGGTTCACCTCAACTCGCAACTCGCCTTCCGGGTCTCGGATCTGCAGATCATCGCCGACGCGATGGCGCGGGTGCGCGCCGCAGCCCCAACTGAGCTGGCCGGCCAGCCGGTGACCGCGCTGGATCTGGCCACCGGCTCAGCCGAACTGCCGCCAACTGATGCCATGTTGTTCACCGGCGCGAGTGTGCGGGTGGTGGTTCGACCGTCCGGCACTGAGCCGAAGTTGAAGTGCTATTTGCAGGTGACCGCACCAGCGCAGGCCGAGCTGAGGTCGGCTCGCACGGCCGCTGCTGCTCAAATGGCCGCACTGCGGGCGGACGTGGCCGCAGCGCTCGGGCTGTGAACCGCCCAGCTCAGCCGCGGCTGGTGTTGATCGCCGGGCCGTCTGGCAGCGGGAAGTCCCGGCTGATGCACGCCTCCGGGCTGCCCTGCCTACGGCTGGACGACTTCTACTTCGACGCTGATCACCCTGGCATGCCCACCACCAACCTCGGCATCACCGACTGGGACGATCCCCGCTCCTGGGACGCTGAGGCTGCCCTGGCCGGCCTTCGTCAGCTCCTGGAAACCGGGGAGTTCGCCGCCCCGGCCTACTCCATCTCCGAAAGCCGCCGGGTGGGCACCCGCCCGGTCAGCCTGGACGGCGCCGGATGCCTGGGAGTCGAGGGCATCTTCGCCATCGAGTTTCTGCAGCACTGTCGGCAGGCCAAGCTGTCAGTCGAGGCGATCTACCTCGATCGGCCCGCCGCGCTGGTCTATTTGTTGCGGCTGCGGCGTGATCTGGCCCACAAGCGCAAGCCGCCGCACATCGCCGTCCGCCGGGGGTGGGCCCTGGCCAGGGCCCAGGCGGGTCTGCGCCGCCGGGCGCTAGCCGCTGGGTTCGAACCGCTGGGGATGAAGGCTGCGATTTCGCGGATCGGCCACCTCACCCGACCATCCGTGGCCGCCTGCGCCACCGGCCAAGCTGGCCACGAAAGTGGTGGGGATGGTACCCGAAAAAGTGGGGCTCGGCTTACCTCGACTAGGACGAATCACCCCGCTTAGGACAACCCGCCCAGTTACCCCTACCATGTGATCGTGACCCCCGAGTTCATACTCCTGTCGCTTGTTGTTGTCACAGCGTTAGCGTTTGATTTCACCAACGGCTTTCACGACACGGCGAACGCGATGGCCACTTCGATCGCAACGAAGGCGTTGTCTCCGAAGGCCGCTGTGGCGCTGTCGGCCATCCTCAACCTGATTGGTGCGTTCCTATCTGTCGAGGTGGCCCTGACGGTCACCAATGCGGTAATCCGCATCCAAAATCCTGACGGCACCCCGCGCGCAGACCTGGTGGCCGATGGCGGGCACACCCTGCTGCTGATCCTGATGGCCGGTCTGGCCGGCGCCATCATCTGGAACATCCTCACCTGGCTTTGGGGCCTGCCTTCCAGCTCGTCCCACGCCCTGTTCGGCGGCATGGTGGGTGCCACCGTGGCCAGCCTTGGCTGGGGCGGCGTCAAGTGGATCGGGGACGGCACCAAACTGGACGGCGTCATCGGCAAAGTGGTGCTCCCGGCCCTGATCTCACCGGCAGTGGCCCTGGTCGTGGCATTCATCGGCACCCGGCTGGTCTTCTGGATCACCGCGAAGATCGCCCGGCGCTATCAGGAGGCTGGCTTCCGCTGGGGTCAGATCGGCACCTCGTCGCTGCTTTCGTTGTCCCACGGCACCAATGATGCGCAGAAGACGATGGGCGTGGTCACGCTGGCCTTGATCGCTGGCGGCTTCGTTGATCCTGTTCAACACGAGATCCCGCTGTGGGTGAAGTTCGCCTGCGCCCTGGCCATCGCCTCGGGCACCTACATCGGGGGTTGGCGGATCATCCGCACCATGGGCAAGGGCCTGGTCGAGGTCTTGTCCCCCCAGGGCATGGCCGCCGAAAGTGCCTCGGCTGCAGTCATCCTGACCTCCAGCCAGCTCGGCTTCGCCCTTTCCACCACCCACGTCTCCACCGGGTCGATCATCGGTTCGGGACTCGGACGCAAGGGCGCCACCGTCCGCTGGAGTGTGGCGACGAAAATGGTGCTGGCCTGGTTGATCACCCTGCCCTCGGCTGGCCTGATCGCCGCCGGCCTGTGGTGGATCGGCTATCTGGTCGGCCCAGGTGCTGGCGACTGGATCGTCTTCAGCCTGATGTGCCTGGCCGCCCTCTACATGTGGTGGCACTCCAAGCGCGACCCGGTCGGGCATCACAACGTCAATGACGATTGGGACAGCGGCCGCACCAAACCCAAGCCCAACCCCAAACCCAAGGTGCCGGTTTCGGGAGGAGTTGGCTGATGAATCAGGTTATGGCTGCACTCGACGCCACTTGGCGCATCCTCGCGATCGGCGTCCTGCTCGGCGCCGGGTTGCCAGCCCTGTTCGCGGTCGGCGTCCGCGCCCTGGCGTGGGGCACCGCGGCGGAAGGTGACGCCCCAGATGAGGACGCCAAACTGGAGCCAACCCTGGCCGGACGGCTCGTCGCCTACACGATGTTCGCCATCGTCATCCTGGCGGTACTGGCTGGAGTGGGCTACATCGTGGCCCACGGCTTCGGGCTCAAAGTAACCTTCGACGGCCTGATGCCGGTGATTACCCCAAAGAGCTGACCCCAGCCAGCGGCGCAGCCACCATCGACGCATCGCGCATATCGGCGCCGATCCGCTCCAAGAACCGCTTCGCCGCCGGACCAACCCTGCTAGTGAGCATGCCGACTGGTACCGGCTGTAGTTCGATCGTCGTCGCCACTCCGGCCAACACCAACGGTAGGGTGTAGCCGACCGAGGACGGGAAGCTAGCCAGCTTCGCGGCCACCGAGCCGCGGCTGAGCTCAATCTCTAGCGGCACCTCCGGGCGTACGACCTGCAAGCCAGTAGTTGCGATCTGGGCGAGCTTTTCTGCGGCCTCCTTGCGGTGGGCGAAGTAACGTCCCTGGCCACCACAGCGCGCGGCCAGTTTGGCGATCGAATCCAGGTAGGCGGCAGTGTCCACCACTCCGGACTCGGCCAACGACGAACCGACCACGTCCACCCCTGGCACCACTCGCGGCGGACCGAAGCGACGCCTTGTCCAGTTGTAGGTGTGATCGCGCACCTTGCTCGGCGGCATGCCAGCCACCGGCATCACGGTGAACAGCCGCACCCGCTCAGAGGCGAAGAACTTGCGGGCCTGCCGGGCCAGCGGAGCCCTGGCCACCTCCAAGACCGAAGGTGGGGCGTCCCAGCGGCGCAGCGGCTCGCCGGAACTGAGCTGAGCGGCGAACTCCAAGGTGGCGGTGCCGTCGTCAACCACCACCGCCTCGTGCGGATTCGCTCCCAACAGCAGGGCCTGGATCATGCCCGAGAATGGGTCGCCGATCACCAGCCGGCGCGCCTTGGCCACTCGCCGGGAGACCTGCTGCAAGGTGCGCAACCTAGCCGCAGCTGAGGCTCGCGGATAGTGCCACTCGACGGCCATATTCTCTTCGTCGGCGTAGACGGCCATCTGGCGCAGCTGCGCCAGGCTGGTCTCCTCCACCGGCGCCAACACCACCGCCACGGTGCGCTCGGCTGCCTGTTCGACATGCGCCCACTCCAGCAGGTGCAGTAGCTGAGCCGGGCTCTCAACCAGGGCGACGGTGTCAGTGGTCATGCCACCTGCCCCGAATCCTTCGCCGCTTCGGCGACCACACCGGTGACCCGACGCAGCTTGCGCATCGCGGCGAGCTCGGCCGGGTAGACCTGCTTCACGCCGTCACCGAGGGAGGCTTCCAGCACCCGAATGTCGCGCACCAACCGGCGCATGCCTTCGGGTTCGACCGAAGCCGACTGATCCGAACCCCACATGGCGCGGTCCAAGGTGATGTGGCGCTCCACCATGCAGGCACCCAGCGCCACCGCACACAGGGTGGTCTGCAGCCCAACTTCGTGGCCGGAGTAGCCGATCGGCACGTTGGGGTATTCGGCACTCAAGGTGTTGATCATCCGCAGGTTCAGCTCCTCGGCCGGGGCCGGGTAGGAGCTGGTGGCGTGCAGGAGCACGGTCTGGGTGCTGCCGAGCAGTTCCACCGCATGGCGGATCTGCTCTGGGGTCGACATCCCGGTGGACAGGATCACGGTCTTGCCGGTCTCCCGCATAGCGATGAGCAATTCGTCATCGGTGAGGCAGGCCGAGGCCACCTTGAACACCGGGGAGTCGAACGCCGCCAGGAACTCCACGCTTTCGACATCCCACGGTGAGGCGAACCAGTCGATACCGACCTTGCGGCAGTACTCGTCGAGCTGGCGGTACTCCTCGACGCCGAACTCGACCCGGTGGCGGTACTCCAGATAGGTCATCCGACCCCAAGGGGTGTCGCGCTCAATCTCCCACTGGTCGCGCGGGGTGCACACCTCGGGGGTGCGCTTCTGGAACTTGACCGCGTCCATACCGGCGGCCAAGGCATGATCGATCAGCGCCATCGCATTGCTCAGGTCGCCGTTGTGGTTGATGCCGATTTCGCCGATCACGTACACCGGCTGGCCGGGTCCGACCAGGCGGTCACCGATCTTGCGCAGCCGAGGGTTGATGGTGGTCACAGTTGGTCCTCCTCAAGGATCCACGAGGCGATCTCGCGGACGGCACCGTGCCCGCCGGGCACGGTGGTCACCGTGCGGGCGGCAGCCCGGACGGCGGGTTGGGCCGAGGCGACTGCCACCGGCCAGCCGACCTGCGCAAAACACGGCAGGTCGTTCACGTCATTGCCCAGGTAGAGCACCCGGCTGGGTTGCAGCCGCCGCTCGGTGATCCAGCTGGCCAGCTCTTCGCCCTTGCGGTCGATGCCGTGGCGGCACTCCACCCCAAGTTTCTTCGCCCGGGCGGCCACCACCGGGTTCACCTCGGTGGACAGAATCAACACCGGCAAGCCGGCTCGACGCATCGCGGAGACGCCCATACCGTCTCCGCGATGCACCGCCACCCGTTCCACACCGTCGGCCGACAGCCAGGCCCGATCATCGGTCTGGGTGCCGTCGAAATCGAGGACAACCGCCTCGACCTCCCCTGGCTCGGGACGGTTGGCCGGATCAAGCAGCTGAACCAACGCACGGGCGCGGTCCAGATCACCAGGCTCATCGATTTCCAGCACCCGGTTCGGGTCGGTCGGCACGGCGACGATGCGGCCGAAGAAGCGGTGCCCGGCCTCGCGGAAGCCCGCGACCCGCATGGCGTAGGCCGCACCAGTCTCCAGCCACTCAGGTTCGCGGTCCTGGCGCCGTGGACGGTGCGCTGACTCGTGGTTGACCCCGACCGCATCGCTGCCATTGCGCCAAACGAAGCCGTGGAAGGCTGCGGCGGTGAAAGCCGAGTCGGCATCAGCATCGATGGCCGCCACCAGGGCGTCCAGCTCGGTCGAAGTCAGGAAGGGGCTGGTGGCCTGGATCATCACCACGATCTCTGGCTCGCCGTCGCTGCTGAGCAGTTCCAGGGCATGAGCTAGGGCCGCTTCACTGCTGGCCTGGTCGCCAGCCAGTTCCGCGGGACGATCTATCACGATTGCCCCGGCTTCGGTGGCCGCCGCAGCGATCTGGGGGTCATCGGTGGAAACCGCCACCAGGTCGATGGCGCTGGTGGCGCGGGCGGCCTGGACCGCTCGCGCCACCAGCGGGACACCGCCGATGCGGGCGACGTTCTTGCCCGGGACGCCTTTGGATCCACCGCGTGCGGGGATCACCGCCACCACCCTGGCGGTCATAGTGAGGCCAGCCTGCGCAGCACCGGCGCGACCACTTGGCTGCCGTGGCGGTACATATTGCGCGCGCTGCGCCGGACCGCCTTCCGTAGGCCAGAGGGAGCGTTACCCACCAGAAAACCCAACGGCTGGCCGTCGGTACCGACGCCGTAGTTGGCCAGCAATCCGGGCAGGAAGGCCTTGCCGTTGGACAAGGTGTAATAGGGCTGCAGTGGCGGCAATGGACCGGACGCCAACACCTCAGCGACTCGTTGCGGTAGCGGATCCAGGTCCGAGCCCAGCCCGTGACGGCGAGCCCAGGTGACGTCGGCCTGCGGCTCCGCACCGGCGTCCAGATCATCGAAGGAGGCCAGGCAGCCCGATCCAATGAAGTAGGTGTTACCGAGGCTCTCCCGGATCCCGAAATCGGTGAGCGCTGCGGTATTGATGCCCCGGTGGATCGCCTCGACTGCCGCAGTGGAGCTGACGGTCACCAACAGGTCGGTGCGGTTGAGCACCTTGCCCATATCGCCACCGAACAGCTTCAGGTTCTTGGGACGGTCCGGGCCGAGCGCGCGCACCAACTCGTCATAGGGATACTGCTCGGTGTGGGTGGCCTGTTCCCCGGGCAGATTGCGCAGTTTGATCAGCACATCGCGTTCGGGGTATCGCCGGGCGTGCTCGGCGAGGCGTTCGACCAGGTAGCGGCGGTGCCAGCGAGTGTTGGGCACCCCCGGCTGGCCAGCGAAGGTGACGGTGTAGCGGTTGTTGGTGCGCGGCCCATTGGCCCGCAGGAAAGGCAGCCGGGTCAGCGTCAACGATTCGGTGCCCAGCCCGAGCCCGGTGAAGGTGGCGCGGAACTCGTCCAGATCGGCTGGGCTGTTCGCCGCGATCAGGTCGGCACCGGCCCGCAACAGCAGGCCTTCGGTGATCCGCTCATAAACGACCCCGACGTAGCCGGTGAGCACCAGCGGCCGTTGCTCCAACTGGGCGGCGGCCAGCAGGTGCAGGATTGCCTGCACGCCGCCGCCGGGTAGCGAGACCACCAGCACGTCAGCCGGCTTGGCGGCCAGTGCGGTGAGCAGTTCGCCGGCCGAGACTACCGAGACCGAATCTGCGGAGATGCCTGCCTCGGCGAGTTGGCGCTGGCTGGGGATGTCTGAGCCGGCGAACTGGTATCCGGTGACAGCCGCAGCCGGATTCAGCCGCCGGGCCAGGCCGAGGCCCCACTTCCAGCGGCTGTCGGTATCAGCCAGGACGGCTACCGAACGAACCGGTCGAGTTTCGCTAGTCACATTGCGAAACTAGGCTGCGCTTGCGCCCGTTCGGGCAACCGCAGTTCACCAGAAGGTGAACAATCCGCAAAGTGTTGCCCCCACCCTGGACCAGCCAGGGCCAAGTTCAGCCGCTAATGGCAGCGAAACCGGTCGCCACCCGCTCGCACAGCTCCACGCGCTCGGCATACGGCAGGAAGGCACCCGCGGCGGCGTTCAAGGTGAACTCCGCCAAGTCGTCCAGGTCGTAGTCGAAGGCCTCACTGAGCAGGGCGTACTCCCTACTCATCGTGGTGGCACTCATCAGCCGGTTGTCGCAGTTGATGCTCACGTTGAAGCCGAGATCAGCCAGCCGACCAAAGGGATGGTCGGTCATCACCGCCGCGATTCCGGTCTGCAGGTTGGACGACGGCGAGACCTCCAGCAGGATTTGCCGGTTCAGCACATACTGCGCGAAGTCACCCAGCGTGCCGTCGGCGGCGATATCTTCAACCAGCCGGACCCCGTGTCCGATGCGGGAAGCCCCACACACCTGGACGGCCTCCCAGATCGAATCCACTCCGTAGGCCTCGCCAGCGTGGATCGTGAACTCGAAGTTGTTTCGGCGCAAGTAGTCAAAGGAGGCGGCGAAGCGGCTCGGCGGGAAGCCGTCCTCAGCACCGGCGATATCGAAGCCGGCCACCGAATCGTGACGGTAGGCCACGGCCAACTCGGCAATCTCAGTGGTCGGGTTGGGCACATGCCGCATCGCGGTCAGGAGCTGGGTGGCATTGATCTGGTGCCCGGCGTCCGCCGCGGCGGCTACCCCCTCGGCCAGGCCATCTCGGACGGCCTCAATCGCCTCGGTCAGGCTCAGCCCGCCGGCGAGGTGCTGCTCGGGCGCCCAACGCGCTTCGGCGTGGATCACCCCATCGGCAGCCTGGTCTTCGACGAACTCTCGAGCCACCCGGCGCAGCGAAGCGGCGGTCTGCATCACTGCCACGGTGTGGGCGAAGGTCTCCAGGTAGCGCACCAATGAGCCGGAATCGGCGGCCTGGAAGAACCAGCGGCCCAACTCCTCAGCATCGGTGGTCGGCAACTCGTGCCCTACTGCGGCGGCCTCCTCGATGATCGTGGTCGGACGCAGGCCGCCATCGAGGTGGTCATGCAGCGCGATCTTCGGCAACTGCTTGCAGGTGTCGAGATCGACTGTCATCGCTGCTCCTTGACGTGGTTCAGTTCTGTCGGCCCGAATGCCAGCGGCAACACCTCGGCCATCGACTTGGGGCCGATCGGGGTGTCAACCAGCAGTTCGTCGCCGCCGTGTTCAAACAGCAGTTGACGACACCGGCCACACGGCATTATTCGCTCCCCCAGCTTGTTGCAGCAGCTCACGGCCACCAATCGGCCACCGCCAGTGGCGATGAGCTCGGAGATCAGACCGCACTCCGCGCACAGCGCCACTCCGTAGGCAGCGTTTTCGACATTGCAGCCACTGACGATTCGGCCATCGTCGACCAGCCCGGCCGCCCCCACCGGAAACTCAGAGTAGGGCGCGTAGGCCAGCTTGGAGATCTCGATCGCCCGAGCGCGCAGCTGCTCGAAGTCGACGCCGCTCATTTGATGTAGGGCGTGCCGTCGGCTGCAGGTGCCCGGGATCTGCCGATCAGACCGGCCACCGCCACGATGGTGGCAATGTAGGGCAACAACAGCAGGAACTCGCTGGGCACTGGAGTGGAAAGCGTCTGCAACTGGGACGCCATCTGGGTGACGAATCCAAAGAAGAGCGCCATCAGTGCGGCCCAAATCGGATGCCAACGGCCCATGATCAACGCAGCCAGCGCGATGAAGCCGTTGCCCACGGTGAGGTCCTTAGCGAACGATCCGGTCGAGCCAACAGTGAAGAAGGCTCCGCCAAGCCCGGCGAAGATGCCACCAACCAGCACTGCCTGCCAGCGAACTGCCACCACCGAGATGCCCACGGTGTCAGCCGCCTTTGGGTGTTCGCCCACCGCCCGAACGCGCAAGCCCCAGCGGGTCTTGAACAGCAGCACCCAGACCACGGCGACCGACAACACCGCCAGATAGACCAGAATCGTCTGGTTGAACAGGATCGGGCCCAGGAACGGGATGTTGGCCAGCGGACCGAGCGGTATCGGCTGCATAGTCGGGGCCGAGTTCAGCACCCGCGATTGGGGCTGCACCAACTGATCGAAAAGGAAGCCGGTCAGGCCAGAGGCCAACAGGTTGATCACCACACCGAGCACAACCTGGTCCATCAGGTATTTGATGGCGAAGAGCGCGAGTAACGCAGCGGTCGCCACAGCGGTCAGCACCGCGGCGACCAGCGCCGCCGGAATTGATTTGGTGATCGAGCCAACGATGCCCGCAGCGAAAGCTGCGTTTAGGAACTGGCCCTCGATCGCCACGTTGACCACCCCGGCTCGCTCACCGATTACACCGGCCAGAGCGCCCAGAATTAGCGGGGTGGCGGTGGCCACAGTGCCCGAAAGCTGGTTGCTCACTGGAAAGGGCAGGGCGCTCGTGGCTGCGGCCCAACTCAGGAAGCCGAACAGAAAGCTGGTGCCAGCTACGACCCCGGCTGCTCGCCGCCAGGCCGGGCTCAGCCGCCCAGAGATCAGGCCCACGCCAGCGGCCAAGCAAAGCACCGCGCTGATCAGCACTGCCGGACCGGCTGGTACGGCGAAGGTGGGCAGTTGCACTTCATCAAAGGCATTCGACATCGCGAAGTGCGCGATCTGCCCGGCCCCGAACGAGAGTCCAAGAAGCAATAGACCCGCCGCGACCACCAGCGAGCCGGTAGAGAGCCTGGCCCGTTTCTGATCGGCAGATTCGACCTTTTCCAGCCTCACAACCTGGTCCAGCACCGCTTCGGCTGCGCTGAAGGTGGTCATGCTTCACCTCCAGCCATTGCGACCTTCTTTGACTTGCGTTCTTTGAGAATCGGCACCAGGGTCTGCACCAGCGCCGGGGCGGCGACGAACAGCACCACCAATGCCTGCAGCACCATGGTGAGCGTGAGAGGGGTCTGCGCCACGCTCTGCATCGCTAGGCCGCCAGCGCTCAGACCACCGAAGAGCAGCCCGGCCAGAACGATCCCCAGCGGCCTGGAGCGGCCCAGGAGGGCGACCGTGATCGCGTCGAAGCCGACCGTGCCAACCAAGCCAACGGTGAGCGGCACCGGCACCCCGTTAGCGCTCGGGCCGAGGGCTGCCTGTACTCCAGCCAAGCCGGCGAGAGCGCCAGCGAAGGTCATAGTGATCGTGGTCGTGGCGGCCACGCTCATGCCAGCGGTTGCCGCAGCGTTCGGATTCAGGCCGACCGCTCGAATAGCGAAGCCCGTCGTCGATCGCTCCAGCAGCCACCACACCGCCGCAGCCGCCAAGATCGCCACCAGGAAGCCCAAATGGAACTGCTGATAGATCCCCGGGAGCGCCGAAGTGGGCTGCACCTCGGGCGAGATTGGGTCCATCCGACCGGGCCGCATGAAGGCTGCCGTCGTCAGCAGCCATGCCAACAGGCCAGCCGCGATGTAGTTCATCATGATCGTCACGATCACCTCGTGAGCGCCGGTCTTGGCTTTGAGCCAACCGACCACCCCGCCCCAGAGCGCTCCGGCCGCCACGCCACCGATGATCGCAACTAGCAAGTGCAAGCCGTAGGGCAGCTGGAAAGTGAATCCGATGTAGGCCGCCACGATGGATCCCATGATGGCCTGGCCCTGAGCGCCGATGTTGAATAGACCGGCCCGGAAACCGAGCCCGACGCCGAGCCCGGCGCAGATCAGCGGTGCAGCCTTGGCTGAGGTGTGAGCCAAAGCCTCTGGACTTCCGACAGCTCCAGCCACCAGAGCCGAATAGGCACCGGCTACCTTCGCCCAGGCCCCACCGAGGGCCAACTGCGGCGCGGTGAAGAGATAGGCGAAATTCGCCGAGACTTCCGGGTCGGCTACCACCATCAAGATGGCGCCCAGCAACAAGGCCAACACCATCGCTGCGCCGGTGATGGCCCACTCCCGCCAGTACTGGGACAGATACGCCAGAAAGGCCGGGCGCGACGTTGTGCTGCTCATCAGTTGTCCTTCCCGGTGGCTGCTGCTTTGCTGTTCGCCAGTGCTTCCTCATAGGGCACGCCAGCCATCATCAGCCCCAATACGTCCCGCGGGGTTTCGGGGGAGACGATGCCCACCGCCTTCCCGCGGTACATCACCAGAACCCGGTCAGCGAGAGCTTCGACCTCTTCAAGTTCGGTTGAGACGATCACCACGGCGGCGCCCGTGTCGCGTTCGGCGACGATTCGCTTGTGGAGAAACTCGATAGCGCCAACGTCGACGCCCCGAGTTGGCTGGCTGGCGACCAGCAGCGCAAGGTCGCGGGAGAGTTCCCTGGCCAACACGAGTTTCTGCGCATTGCCGCCGGAAAGCTGGCTGGCCAACTTAGTGATCGACTCGGTACGGATGTCGTACCGCTCAACCAGGTCAGTAGCGTTGTCGGCGATGGCTTTGAGGTCGAGTGCTAGCCCCTTGGAGAACGGCTGGGTGGTGAATCGGTTCAGCACCAGGTTTTCAGCCACCGTGAAATTGGCGACGTAACCGTCGTGCTGGCGGTCTTCGGGGACGAACCCCAGCCCGGCAGCAATCGTCTGCCGAGGGTTGGAGTGAGTGACGTCGACACCATCCAGGGTCACCGTCCCACTGGTGACCTGCGCATTGCCGAGCAGAGCGTCGGCAAGCTCGGACTGCCCGTTTCCTTGGACGCCGGCGATGCAGAGAATCTCGCCACTGGCCACCTCAAAATCCAAGCCGTCGACCACTACCGCGCCAGCTGGGTTGGCCACGGTTAGGCCCTTCACCGATAGGCGAATCTGGCCCACTTTGGCCTCAGGTTTGGCGATGCGCAGGTCAACGGCGCGTCCCACCATCAACTCGGCCAGCTCAGATTCAGAGGTCCCCGGCTCGGCACTGCCGACGATCTTGCCCCGCCGCAGCACCGTGATCCGGTCGGCGATAGCTCGAACCTCGCGCAGCTTATGGGTGATAAACACGATGCCCTTGCCGTCGTCGCGCAGCTTCTGCATGACGATCATGAGTTCATCGATTTCCTGCGGCGTGAGCACTGCAGTGGGCTCATCGAAAACCAGATACTTGGCATCGTTCGCCAGCGCCTTAAGGATCTCCACCCGCTGTTGAATGCCAACGGGGAGGTCCTCGATGCGGGCATCTGGGTCTACCGGCAGGTTGTACCTCCCGGCCAACTCGGTCACTTTCGCCCGGGCCTTCTCCAGGTTCAGGACCGGGCCCCCCTCGCGGCCGAGGATGAGGTTCTCCGCGACGGTGAACACCTCGACGAGCATGAAGTGCTGGTGAACCATGCCGATGCCGGCCGCCATCGCCTGGCGCGGGTTCTCGACATGCAGTTCCTCGCCGTCGAGGATGATCTGCCCGCCGTCGGGCTGTAGAAGCCCGTAGAGAACGTTCATCAGAGTGGATTTGCCGGCGCCGTTCTCACCCAAAAGGCAGTGGATTTCGCCGGGCTGGACGTCGAGGCTAACTGCATCGTTGGCCACGAACGTCCCGAATTTCTTGGTGATCTCGCGGAGTTGTAGCCCCGCGTCGTGCTGCGCTGTCACGTGCCGATCTTTCCAGGCTTTGTGGTTAAGCGGAAGGAAGGGAGGCCATCGGCCTCCCTTCCTCTCGCAATATTGCGGTGACTAGGACTTGACCTTGATGGTGCCGGCGATGATGTCCGCCTTCACCTTGTCCAGCTCGGTCTTGGTCTCGGCGCTCACCTTGGCATCCCAATCGTGGAACGGGGCCAGGTAGACACCGCTGTTTGACAGCGTGCCAACGTACAGATCGTTGGTGAAGCTGCCATCCTTGGCGGCCTTGATCGCCTCGAACACGGCGACGTCCATGGCCTTGCCGACTGAGGTCGGGATCACAGCGCAGTACTTCTCCTGGCTGACGCAGCCGTCGGTGTCCACCCACAGCGAGCCGACCTTGCCATTGCTGGCCTGAGCTGCCTGCAGGGCGCCCTCACCGGACGGACCGGCCACCGGCAGGATGATGTCAGCGCCCTGGGCGATCAGGTTGGTGGCAACCTGCTTGCCGCCAGCCACGTCACCGAACGGGTTGTTGCCCGGGATGAACGAGCCATCCTTCTTGGTGTCGTCCCAGCCGAGGACCTTGACGTCCTTGCCCTTGGCCTTGTTGTAGTAGGCAACGCCCTGGGCGTAACCGGTCATGAAGGCGGTCACGGTCGGGATCTTCATTCCGCCGTAGGTGCCAACTTTGCCGGTCTGCGACAGGGAGGCCGCAGCGTAGCCAGCGAGGAAGGAAGGCTCGCCAGTGTTGAAGGACAGAGCCTTGAGGTTCTTGCCCGGCTTCTCGTAGAAGTAGTCGACGATGGCGAACTTGATGCTCGGGTTGGCCTTGGCCGCAGCCTCAGTCGCATCGCCCAGCTTGAAGCCGACAGTCACGATGATGTCGCACTTGGCATCAACCATGGACTTGACGTTCTGGGCGTAGTCAGCGTCTGTCTTGGACTGCACTTCGCCGGTCTGCACGCCAAGTTCGGTCTTCGCCTTGGTCAAGCCGGCGTAGGCGGTCTCGTTGAATGACTTGTCGTCGAAGCCGCCGGCGTCAGAAACCATGCACGCTTTGAAATTCGAGGCGGGGACGCTGGGTGCGGCCGTCGGCGTGGGGGGCGGCGTCGCACACCCACCGAGAGCGAGAGCCAGCGCGCCCAGCGCGCTGGTGATGATCAAAGACCTCTTCACGAATGCCTCCTTGGCAATTCAATACCTTGTCCGGCCCAGATGGCGGACCGGCATCAGCACCATAGCCCTGCAACCGAGCCTCGGCTGGCCGACTGGGCAAACTGCCCCAAGGTGATACACAGTTGTGACCAATCCAGGCTTGAACGCAGCAGCCGGCGCGCCCGTCCGTCCGCTAGCACCGACGTCCCGCAGCCACCACTACGCCAAAGATCAGACGCCACGGCCATCTGCCCGCTGTGTTGGTCTGGTCGGCGTCACCGGTGGGGAGTTCTATCCATTCCTGGGAATGCGAATAGCCTTTTCATTGTGACATCCTCCCTAAAGGGAAGCGGCCAAATGGTCAATGAACGTGCTTCCACCGACACCCTAGGAGGAGCCTTGCTCGATTCAACAACCACCAAATCAATGAGATGGGCCGCGGTCACCGTGGCGGTAATCGGACTGACGATGACTCCACTGGCGCCTGCCCGAGCTGCCACTGTCACCAGCAACACCATGGCGAGCGTAACCCTGCCCCTGCCCGCTGGGACGGCCAATGCGGCTCCGGCAGATACTGGGATGGCGCCGATGGCGAAGAAGAAGGTGAAACTTGTCTTCAAGGAGGCATCCACCAGAGCCTTTCTCAAGAAGTACGGCGTTCCGTCGAAAACTAGAAATGCACTAATCAAGAAGGTGAAGGCTGGCAAGAAGGTGCTATCCGACACGAAGTCAGCCAAGGCCGTGAAGAAGTCGACCACCACCTCGGGCGGTTACAAGGTCACCAAGTGGACCTACAAGGATGGCTCAATCCGGGTCGTACGCACGCAGAATGCTCACAAGGTGACCGCCAAGAGCAGTGGATCGATCCGGCCCATGGGTGTCGATGGGTGCACCGTCTCCTATGTCGACCACTGGACCTACCATCTCCGCGATTGCGTGGCTGATGGCCGCACCGTGTCGATGCACATCGCCTTTCGGTTCTCCTACACGGTCCACTACGGGAAGTACTCGAACTTCATCAACGATTCATGGTCACTTGCGGCGATGGAAGGTGTCGGCGGCTGGAGTGCCGAAGGCTTCACCAAGCCCGCCGTGCTCAAACTGCGCTACGGCGGCCACCAGGACGCCATGGGCGCAATGAACATTTACCGCTATCTAGAGGTCACGATCGATGGGTCCAAGGCCACGGCAAGCATGCTGTGATCCCCTGTGGGTCACTCCGGCCAGCAGCCGGGGTGACCCACATCCACAACCCCGGCATTCTCCTACTTGGCGTGATCGTGATGGCCAACTCGACTGAGGGGACCGCTTAGCGTTTCCAGATGGCTGGTGCGTCGGTGGCGAACGCTGCCAGGATCTGCTCGCTGGCCTCCAGGGCTGACAGTTCTCCCGATTCCACTTCGGCTTCCAGGCGGGCGCGGATCGCTTTGACTGCGGTGGAGTTGCGCAGCGCGTCCTCCAAGTCGCCGGCCACCAGGGCCCACAGCCATTCGCGTTGCTGGCGGGCCCGGCGCGCTTCCAACTCACCGGCTTCCTCAAGGCGGGCGCGGTGTTCGAGAATCGCGGCCCAAACCTCGTCCAGCCCCTTCCCAGTCAACGAACTCGTGGTCAACACCACCGTGGGACACCAGGGACAGTTCCTGCTGTCCCGCCCCCCACTGATTGTGGGACACCGGGGACGGTTCCTGTTGTCCCACCCGACTGATTGAGCAGGTCGCGCAGTGACCGTGTCGAAACCACATCCGCGCCCGCCAGCCACACGGCTGGAAATCTAGGACGCTTCGCCGCGCTTGGCCACCAGCGCGATGAGCTCGCGGCTGCAGCCCAAGGCCGCCGCCAGCGCCCCGTACGACCACTTCTGCGGATCCTCTGCGCGGAGGCGGCGAATCAACTGGTCACGTTCCGCGCGAAGTCGTGCCGCCAACTCGTCCGCCTCGACCGCCTTGCGGTGCAGTTCCCGGGCGCGCGCGGCCCGGGCGTCCGAGGTGCCTCCGGAACGCCGAATGGCGGCACCCCGCGAAGGGGTACCGCCATCAGTGGGCCTTCTAGGCACCAGCGAACTCCGTGATCAGGTTCGGCACGGCCGCGTCGAACCCGGCGATGTCGAGCATGCCCGCATCATCAGGATCAGCGATGCTGAACGCGTTCGAGGTCATGCCCACTACCACGAGCTTGGCCGGGATTCCGGTCTGCTCGCGGTAGGCCCGCAGCGCCTGATGCGGATGCACGTTCCCGGCCCAGGTCTCGTTGTCGGTGTAGACCACGAAGGTGTCCACCTCCAAACCTTCCCGGGCCGCGTGCACCATCGGCAGTGCGCAGTCGGTGCCGCCGAAGGGCATCGCGTCGATCACCTTCAGCGCGTCGTCCAACCGGCGACGCGGCGAGATGCCCAGCGGCTTCAACAGCGTGTTGCCCCAACCGCCCAAGCCGGCCGCGAACCCGTACGCCGCCGCGGACGGCTCGGTGGCCAGCTGCACCAACGCGAGGGCGGCCGAGGCCTCCCGCGCGGTGATCGGCATGCCGGAGATGGGCACCCCCATCGAACCCGACACGTCGACGGCCAGCATGGTCCGCGTGCCCGACGGCCGCACCGCACCGAAAGCCGCGTAGAACGCAGCGTCCAAGGCATCGGCGATCGCCGGGGTCGGCGTCCACTCCCCCACACCGCGAGCCGAGCGGCCCGAGGCGTAGGTGCGCTGGGCGACCAACACGTTCACCGGGTGCACCCGCGCCTTGCGGAGCCGGTCGGCATCGGTCAGTTGCGTGACCACCTCGGCGGTGCGTCCGCCCATGGCGGGCAGGGCGCCGAGTCGAGTCAGTCGCGGCAGCTGACGCATGAGTGCGGTCTGCGGCATGCCGGAATCCAGCAGCGCGTCCCACACCGCCGCTTCGCTCAGCGCGGCATCGGGCAGCATCTCCCAGCTGAGGCCGTGATCGCTGACCAGTCGCGCCCAGGTGGCCACATCGGTGGCCTCCTGAGCGGTGACGAAGCCGGACACGATCGCGGGCACCTCGGCACCCGCCTCACCACGCAGGATCCACTCGAAAGTGGCTCGCAATGCAGGGACGCTGGTCACCGGGTGAGCCAGTCGCAACAGGTCTCGATGCGACCAGCCCTCACGCTGGCGGTACTTCACCGCCTGGTAGGCCACCGCGTCGGCGTCCTTGGTGGTGTACCAGTTCGCCACCGCCCGACGCAGCCCGCGACCCCAGCCACGGAACTGCTCGACGTAGCCGGCGAACAGGAACAGATGCGTTCCCGTCCGTGCGACCTGGGGCAGGGCAGCCAGCGCGGCCGGTGCGGCCTCCGGAATGGAAGCGGCGTAGGCCAACGCGAACAGTGCAGGGTTCTGCGTGGGCGCCCGACCCTGGGTGGAGATCTCCACGATGGTGGCGACCAAACCCTCAGGGTCGGCGGCCGCCAGTCGGGTCAGTACGGCAGCGTTGTCCAGCGCGAGCGCGCGATCACCGACGTAATACGTACCGCCGTCCACACCTAGGGTGAGAAACCGACGCAGCCGCGCCTGATCGTCCAGCTCGAAGGTGTACCCACCTGCGCTGTTGGCGACCTGTCGGGGATCAGCCTTTTGGCTCTGCGGCGTGCGCCGCGAGCTGATCCAATTCAATACGTCCATCGGTTCCTCCTTTCGTTGTGCAGGGATTTCCTGCGTGAGCTGGGACGGGCGTGGAGTACGCACCGGGTGGAACCCGGCCTGGCCGGGCCCGCCTTCTCACGGGCGGATTCCATTGAGAGTGGTAACCGATTCGCTTCGGCCCGTCCTCGCATCACTGTGGGTGCAGTGGGCGTGGTGTGTCACCGGAGTACGCGACGCAAGCGCCACGTTGGGGATTCGAACCCTTGGATACCAGATAACCGAATGACTTCGGCCCACTGCGGTGAGGCCTGGGCGGGCGTGTGTGCGACCGCCGGAGTGATTGCTCTGCCAGTTGAGCTACGACGCCGAAGCGCCGACGGGACTCGAACCCGCAACACATCCATTTGCAGTGGTAACCGACGATCCCCGGCCCACCCAGACCTCATGAAGTTGTGAATCAGGCGGGCGTGGGAGTTGGCCACCGGACTTTACCTGGCGCTCTGGCGTTGAGCTACCCATGAATGGATCGAGGACTCCAACCTCGAATCACCAGGTCCTGGGAACCGACAACCGCCGGCCCACCTGACAAGAACCAAGTGTGTAGGGGTCTACACACCTGAGTCAAATCGGCACCGCTGAGGCTGGTTGAGCGGTCGCGAAGCGAGCGCGTCGAAACCACTCCGCCACCGAACCGAAGAAGCTGTCCACATTCTTTCGCACGCACATTCGATTTGTCAGTGGCGACTGTCAAAATGGAACCATGAAAAACAGCAGCGAACTCCTCCCCGCCGGAAAGGCGCTGGAGCAGATTCTCACGCTGTTGGATCGGGTCGATTCGCGCCGCGCTGACCTGCCCCCAGAGCAGCGATTGGGTTGGCTGCGCACTGCCCGCATCGCCCAAAACCGCATCCAGGCATTGACCGGCCTGCTCACCGCAGAAGCCGAATCAACACAAGCCGCCGAACGGACGGTCGGCACCCCCATCACGTCCTGGATCGCCACCCAATAGGTGTGCTCCCGCAAAGAAGCCGTGCGCGACGTGTTCGCCGCGCGCAGCCTAGGCCAGCATCGGCTGGTCGGGCAGGCCGCGAGCGAGGGCACGATCAACACCAACCAGGCCACCGCGATCGGCAAGGTGCTGAGCAGCATCGGTTCCCAGCTGGACGCCTCCCAGAAGGCCGAGGCGGAGAAGGAGCTGGTCAGCCTGGCCGGCCACCTGGACGCAGGCCAGCTCGCTCGTTCGGCCGGGCAGGTGCTGCGCAAGGTCGCGCCGACCGACGCCAATCGACTGTTGGAGGATCGGCTGCAGCGCCAAGCCGAGCAAGCCCAGCGCGAGCGGTTCCTGCGGTTCTTGCCCGCGGGCGGCTCGCTGCGTTTCGAGGGGTCGGTGCCGATGGTCGAAGGCGAGCGTTTCCAGGCGTTGATCGCGGCCCACCGGGAGAAGAACCGGCGCACCAGCATCGAGGCTGGCGAGTCGCTGGTCGAGCGACCCAACTACGACCAGCGCCAGGCGGATGCCTTGATCTCGCTGTGCGACAGCGCGGCGAAGGCGCGCCCGGAGCGGGGCCTGGGGTCTGCGCGGGCGCTGGTGAAGCTCGACTACCAGCAGTTGCGCGATCAGGCCGCCGGGGCTGGGCTGATTGGTGCGGACGAGCCGGTGTTGGCGGGCGACCTGCGGCGGCTTTGCTGCGACGCCGAGCTGATTCCTGCTGTGCTCGGTGGGGTTTCGGAGGTGCTGGACGTCGGCCGCGAGCGCCGCCTGGTGACCCCCGCCATCCGCGACGCGCTCACCTTGCGGGACGGCGGGTGTGCCTTCCCCGGCTGCGACGTGCGTCCTGAATCTTGCGAAGCCCACCACATTCAGCCCTGGTGGGACGGCGGAGTGACCGCCCTGCAGAACTTGGTGTTGTTGTGCCACCACCACCACGGCGTAGTCGAGCCCGCCAAAGACTCCCGCCGCGACCAGTGGAGCGTGCACATCGGCGAGAACGGTGCCTCAGTGTTCACTCCCCCGGTGCGATTGCAGCGTTTCGGGGAGCGCAGTCGACCGCCGGATGATCCGGTGGCGATGGGTTGGGATGGGGTCGAAAGAGGGATTGAGTTAGCCTTGCTGTGACCGGATGCGGAAGACGATTGGGGTCGATGGCGCATTGCCGCAGGTGCAATTCTTGCCGCCCTTGGGTGAGCGTTAGGGTCGAGGTATGAGTCAAGCGTTCAACGAGGAGGCGACTCGCCCCACACCAGAGAGCATTGCGGCTGCCCTGGGTGACGCTGCCTCGGTGTGGGCGACGACGGTTGCCGCGCTCGAAGAGGTTGGCGCAACGGCTGAGTGGCGGTACTACCGCGATGGCGGCTGGCTCGCGAAGGCGACCAAGCGCAGCCAAACCATCGCCTGGGCGCGGGTTGAGCCCGGACAGCTCCGAGTCAGCTTCTACTTCGCCGCCAGGTTCCGCGAACTGCTCCTGGACGAAATGGGGATTGATGCCGCAATCCGCGAGCAAGTTGAAGCTGCCACTGGCCGGACAATCGCGCTCAGCCTGGAGCTGGGTGCCACGTCTGCGCCCGAACAGCTGCTTGCGCTCATTGGCTTCAAGCTTCGCGCCAAGTAGCCACGACCGCGATTCGCGACGCACTGACTGTGCGCGACGGCGACCCCCGACCCTTCGACAAGCTCAGGGAACTGACTTCAGTTGGCTGAGCCCGTCGAAGCCCCAGTTGGCTGAGCCCGTTGAAGCCCCAGTTGGCTGAGCCCGTCGAAGCCCCAGTTGGCTGAGCCCGTTGAAGCCTGCTCAGCGCTTCCAGGCGCTGGGTAAATCAGCCGCGAAGGCGGCGAGGATTTGCTGCGAGGCTTCGAGGGCACTCAACTCGCCTGATTCCACTTCGGCTTCCAGACGGGCGCGGATCGCTTTGACTGCGGTGGAGTTGCGCAGCGCGTCCTCCAAATCGCCGGCCACCAGGGCCCACAGCCACTCGCGCTGCTGGCGGGCCCGACGCGCTTCCAACTCACCGGCTTCCTCAAGGCGGGCGCGGTGGTGGAGAATCGCGGCCCAAACCTCGTCCAGCCCCTTACCGGTCAACGAACTCGACGTCAGCACCGCCGCCGGTACCGCGTGCGGATCGGAGGTGAGCAGCTTGATCGCAATGCTGAGTTCGCGAGCCGCCACCCGGGCTTCGGCCTCATGATCGCCATCAGCCTTGTTGACGGTGATCACATCGGCCATCTCCAAGATGCCGCGCTTGATGCCCTGCAACTGATCCCCAGCCCTGGCCAGGGTGATCAACAAGAAGGTGTCGACCATGCCAGCCACGGCTACTTCAGACTGGCCCACCCCAACGGTCTCCACCAGGATCACGTCGTAGCCGGCCGCTTCCAACACCAGCATTGATTCGCGGGTTGCCCGAGCCACGCCGCCCAGGTGTGAGCCTGCGGGTGAGGGGCGAATGAAGGCGTGATCAGACTGCGCGAGCTCACCCATTCGGGTGCGGTCGCCGAGGATTGAGCCGCCGGTCTTGGCCGAGGTCGGATCGACGGCCAGCACCGCGATCTTGTGGCCAGCCTCGATCAGTCGGCGACCAAGCGCGTCAATGAAGGTGGATTTCCCCGAACCCGGGGTGCCGGAGATGCCCACCCGAATCGCCTTGCCGGTGTTGGGACGCAAGATCCGCAGCAACTCGGTGGCCACCGAATGATGGGCCGGCTTGTTGGACTCAGCCAGGGTGATCGCCCGCGCGATGCCCCCACGGCTGCCAGCCAACACCTGCTCGGCCAGGTGAGCCGGGTCCAGCTTGGGCCGGCGCACCACGTCCGGATCGCGGCGGGGCGGGACGGCCTCACCGTACTGCGGACCGACGTTGAAGTCGGATTCCAGCCAGATCGGTGGCTTGTCCTCGCCCACGCTCGCGAACCTATCGATCAGGCCGCGTCGAGGCGCTCGCGCAGCTTGTTGAGCAACTCGATCGCAGCTTCGGGAATCACCGTGCCGGGAGGATAGATCGCATCTGCGCCGGCGGCGTACAGCTCGGTGAAGTCGGCCGGCGGAATCACCCCACCGACCACGATCATCATGTCGGGACGACCCAGCTTGTCCAGCTCCTGACGCAACGCCGGCACCAAAGTCAGATGCCCAGCAGCCAGCGAGGAAACCCCCACCACATGGACGTCGGACTCCACCGCCTGGCGGGCGGTCTCTTCCGGAGTCTGGAACAGCGGGCCGACATCGACGGTGAAGCCCAAGTCGGCGAAGGCGGTCGAAATCACCTTCTGCCCGCGGTCGTGCCCGTCCTGGCCCATCTTGGCCACCAGAATCCGGGGACGCCGACCTTCGGCCGCCTCGAAGTCGTCGACCAACCCGCGGGCCTTGGCCACGACCTCATTCGATCCCGTCTCGGAGTTGTACACACCCGAGATCGTACGGATGTTGGCGGTGTAGCGCCCGAACACCTGCTCCAGCGCGTCGGAGATCTCCCCAACACTGGCCTTGGCCCGGGCGGCATCGATGGCCAGCTTCAACAAGTTGCGTTCAGGATCGGTCGGATCCGGGTTACCCGCAGCCCAGGTGAGCTTCGCCAGCGCAGCATCGGTGACCGCCTGGTCACGCTCGGCCCGAAGCTGTTCCAGTTTGGCGATCTGCTGACCGCGCACCTTGGAGTTGTCGACCTTCAGCACCTCGGGCAGCACATCGTTTTCCACGGTGTACTTATTGACCCCGATCAGCGGTTGGCGTCCCGAATCGATGCGGGCCTGGGTGCGGGCCGCAGCCTCCTCAATGCGCATCTTGGGAATGCCGGCTTCGATCGCCTTGGCCATGCCACCGGCGGCCTCAACCTCGGAGATCAGCTCCCAGGCCTTGGCGGCCAGATCGTAGGTCAGCTTCTCCACATAGGCACTGCCGGCCCACGGGTCGATGACCCGACAGGTGCCCGACTCCTGCTGAATAAACAGCTGGGTGTTGCGGGCGATCCGGGCGGAGAAGTCGGTCGGCAGCGCGATCGCCTCATCCAAGGCGTTGGTGTGCAGCGACTGGGTATGACCCTGGGTCGCAGCCATCGCCTCCAGGCAGGTGCGCGAAACGTTGTTGTAGACGTCCTGGGCGGTCAGCGACCAACCGGACGTCTGCGAATGCGTCCGCAGGCTCATTGACTTCGGGTTGGACGGACCGAACTCGCGGACGAGCTTCGCCCACAGCATCCGAGCCGCACGGAACTTGGCGACCTCCATGAAGAAGTTCATCCCCACGGCCCAGAAGAAGCTCAGGCGCGGCGCGAACTGATCAACCTTCAGGCCCACCGATTCACCGGCTCGGATGTACTCCACGCCATCAGCCAGGGTGTAGGCCATCTCGATATCGGCCGTCGCACCAGCTTCCTGCATGTGGTAACCCGAAATCGAGATCGAGTTGAACTTCGGCATCTTGGCCGAGGTGAACGCGAAGATGTCGGCGATGATCCGCATCGACGGGGTCGGCGGGTAGATGTAGGTGTTACGAACCATGAACTCTTTGAGGATGTCGTTCTGGATCGTGCCAGCCAACTGCTCCGGCGCCACCCCCTGCTCCTCACCCGCAACTATGTAGAGGGCGAGGATGGGCAGTACCGCGCCGTTCATCGTCATCGAAACGCTCATCTGATCCAACGGGATGCCGTCGAAGAGTTGGCGCATGTCGAGGATCGAATCGATCGCCACCCCAGCCATGCCGACATCGCCGGTGACCCGGGGATGATCGGAGTCGTAGCCACGGTGAGTGGCCAGGTCGAAGGCGACCGAAAGCCCCTTCTGACCAGCGGCCAGGTTGCGGCGGTAGAACGCGTTGGACTCCTCAGCGGTGGAGAAACCGGCGTACTGCCGGATCGTCCAAGGCTGGTTGACGTACATGGTGGCGTAGGGGCCACGCAGGAACGGCGGAATACCCGGACGCGTGGCCAGGAAGTCCAGCCCCTCGTAGGCGGAGGAGTCGAAAACCGGTGGCACCAGAATGTGCTCCGGGGTCAGCCAGCCGCCGCTGTAATCGGACTTCGCCGAGACCAGGGCTTCGAACTGGGCGGCCGAATCGGCCGGCGGTAGCGCCGAGCCAAGTTCGACTTCAGCGAAGTTGGGAATCTGGCTCATTTCGCCACTCCGATCCGGTCCAGGGTCGCGTTGAGGAAGGCGACCACGTCCATACCGTCGAATACTTCGCCGTCGATGACGGCCTCGACGTCTTCGGCACCGGTCTCGGTCTTTCGCCCGGCCAGGTAGACCGTCTCCACTCCGGCCTGTTTCAACGCGGTGGCTACCTCGATGGCACTGGTGGCATACACCCCAGCCGAGGAACACAGGACGGCGACCTTGGCGCCAGCTGCTTTAGCGGCAATCTCGGCGGCACTGCCCCCTTCGCTGGACGGCGTAGCGATACCGGCCACCCCAAACAGCGCCTTGGTGAACATCTCTCGGCCACCGAAATCGCGCCGTGCTCCCAGGCAAGCCAGGAATACCTCCGGAACGCTGGCGGCCGCAGCGGAGCGGTCGCGCAAGGCCTCGAAGACTGCCGAATCGCGCAGCGGCACCAACCCCGACCTTGCCGGGGCTGCCGGACGCGGACGCACCACGCGCGGCTCCTCGTCGGGCTTGGGGAACATGCTCACCCCGGTCAGGGGTTGGGCCCGAGTGGCCAGGCGCTTGACCCGGGCGGCATTGGTGGTGCCGATCCGATCAGCAATCTGACCCGAGGTGAGCGCGGTGACCATGCCCCCGGCCGCCTCGATCTCGCCGAAGGCCGCCCAAGCCTTGGTAGCCAACTGATCTGTCAGGTTCTCCACGTACCAGGAGCCACCGGCTGGATCGTTGACCCGGCCGATGTTGGATTCTTCGCCGGCCAGCAGTTGGATGTTGCGGGCCATGCGGCGGCTGAACTCGTCCGGCAGCCCAAGAGCAGTGTCGAACGGCAAGGTGGTGATGGAATCCGCGCCGCCGACAGCGGCAGCGAAGGTCGCGATCGTGGTGCGCAGCAGATTCACCCACGGGTCGTCCCGAGTGATCATCCGCCAACTGGTTACGGCCTGCTGGAGCGCGCCCCGCTGAGCCGCTGGCACCCCACTAGCCTCGCCCACTCGCGCCCAGGCTCGGCGCAGCGCCCGCAAGCGGGCAATCGAGGTGAACTGGTCGGTATTGACGGCCACCCGGAAGGTGATCTGACCAAAGGCCTGCGCCGGTGAGATCCCGGCGGCCTCCAAATCGCGCAGGTAGGCCACCCCAGTGGCCAGGGCAAATGCCAACTGGTCAATATCGCCGGCGCCGGCGTCGTCATAGGGCGTCACGTCGACGGTGAGCGCGCGCACTCCGGGCAGATCAGCCATGGTGGCCGCCACCCAGGCGGCCTGCGGGCTGAGATCGGGGGCAGCCCCGGTGCGGGCCGCCAAAGCCAGCGCGTCCAGCCCCAGATTGCCTTGCACCTTGGCGGTATCGAAGCCCTTGAAGAACTCGGCCAGCCCGGCCGCTGCCGACACCTGGTCTTCGACACTGCTGACGCTGATGCCAGCCACGGTGGGATCAACGCCGGCCAGCACTGCAGCCAAATCGGCGACCGTGATGGCGTCACTGCCAGTGCGCAGCCACACCGAGGTGGCCCCACGCGCCAGATCGGCGAGCACTTCGCGATTGGTGAAACTACGGTCTGGGTCCTCGTGCAACTGCTGGACGTCCCAGGCCGAGAGGGCACCGGTTTTGATTGAGGTTCCCCTGGTGAACGGGGTCACCCCGGGATGACCCAATGGGCCTTCGGCTTCGGTATACAAGGGCTCGATTTCCAAGCCGTCCACCGTGGTGGAGCGGAGCCTGGCCATCGCCTGGTCAATAGTGAGTTCCTTGCCAACGGGCCGCCGCCGGTTGAGGACCTTCAGGACCTCAATCTCCCAGTCTGCGGTGGTGGGAGCAGCGAAATCGCCGGCAAGGAGCAGCGGCGTCTCGGTCATAGCCTCACCATAGCCCGGCCTACCCGATCCCAATTCCAGGTGCAACCAAACGAAACGGGTTAGATCACCTGTCGGACAAGTGCCTCTGCCGAACCCACCATTAGCGCGGTCTCCCGCTCCCAATCCGGCTCCTGGCTACGGAAGGGGCCCGTGGCCAAAGAGATGATCACCGCTGCAGCCCGCAGCCGCAGTTCGGTCGGATCTACCCGCTCGTCGAATACCGGCACCCACTTGCGGATCAGCTGGTGCACCCTGGCCTCCTGGGCGACGTTCATCCGCTGAATGGTCGACAGATGGGCGATCAGGCAGGCCAGATCGTCGGCTCGACGACCCGGGCCAAGAGTGTCGGTGTCGAGCAGCCCACAGATCCGACCATCGGCCACATGCACCTGGCCCTCGTGGAAATCGCCATGGGTTGGCTCGTTGCCCTGCGGAATCGAGTACAGCCCACCGTCGATCTGCTCGATCAGCCATTCCAACCGCGGCTCCAGGGACGGCACCGCCTGGGCCACCATCCGGGAGTAGTGCCCCAACGCGTCCGACCACGGCGGACGGCGGGGCAGCTCAGTGACCCTGGCTGGCATCGAATCCAGCAGATTGATCAGGGCTTCGGCCGAGCACGGGTCGGCGACATCGAAGACGGCCTTTGCCAGCGATTGCCCGGGCAACTCCCGCAGGATCAGCATGTGGTCATCGGTGGTGGCCAGGATCGGCGCCACCGGTACACCGGCATTGGCCAGCACCAGATGACGGGTGATCACGTCGTCGAACAGCCGCCCGCGC
This sequence comes from Propionicimonas sp., assembly GCA_013791955.1. Lineage (GTDB taxonomy): Bacteria > Actinomycetota > Actinomycetes > Propionibacteriales > Propionibacteriaceae > Propionicimonas. The sequence goes on along the minus strand of VMSW01000007.1, from coordinate 308,195 downwards.
AGCACCTTCGCGTAGGCCACCTCGGTGCCACAGCTGACCTTGAGCACCGCCCGCCGCCGAGGCCGGTAGCCGATCATTTCCAGGCTGAGCTGATCGGGGGTGACCGGAACGGCGAACACCTTGTTGGCGTTGCAGACCTCCGCCATCGACTCGGCAAATGCGGCGCGAGCCAAGCCGGGCAGGTCCGGATCGTTGGGATAGATCCAGACCGCAACCTCACGCTGGCCGTCGGCAAAGATCTCAGCGGAAGTGTCGGTGTCAATCGGCCCGGACGCCCGCGCGCTGACCCCCAGCAGTTCCTCGCGGCGCCCGTAGGCCCAGTCGATGATGGCGGAGTAGGTAGCGGTGGTCGACTGGGCCGGGTTGGCATCGATGTGATCCAGCGTCCAGGTAACCAGCGTGCCGCCAGCATGCTGCACCGCAGCGGTCAGCAGCGCGCCCACATCAGGAGAGGTGAGCAGCGCCGAACCGTCGGGGTCGGATTTAGGCACGTCTTACTCCTGTCGGGGCTGTGGCAGCAGATTACTGGGCTGGAGCATCAGATCCGAGTTTGGTAAGTCGTAGCCGGGCAGCCCGCCGTCCGTCCAACTCGGTAACCCGCAGCTCCAGATGCGCGGCAGGTTGTTGCTCGTCGGTCGATTCGAGGGTGACCGTACAGGTGTCACCAAGAGTCGGCAACGAGCCAAGCTGGGCCATCACGAAACCGGCCACGGTGTCATAAGGCCCCTCGGGGAGCACATAGCCGTAGTCAGAGGCGAAGTCTTCCAGGGTGACCAGGCCGTCGATGTCGGCCTGATCGCCGCCGGCGGGCTCTTCGTCGTCAAACTCGTCGGTAATATCGCCGATGAGTTCCTCGACCAGGTCTTCGATGGTGACGATACCGGCAGTGCCGCCGTATTCATCGGAGACGATGGCCAGATGCTGACCGGACTGGCGCATCTGGGTCAGCGCCCGCAAGATCCGCATCGACTGCGGCAGCGACAGCACCGGGCGCACCAGCTTGCTCACCAGCTCGGATCCGCCCTCAAGGTTGAGCGCCGCCAAATCGCGAATGTGGACGAAGCCGAGCACGTCATCTGCGTCCTCGCCCACCACCGGATAGCGGCTGTGGCTGCCCCCGCGCACCTGCCGGAAAGCCTCCACAGCGGTGATTTCGCCGTCGAGGAAGTCGACCTCGGTGCGCGGCACCATGGTCTCGCGCAGGCTCACCTCACCGGCGGCGAAGACCTCATCAACGATCCGGCGCTCTTCATCGCCCAGAGTCATCGAGGAACCCACCATCGCCCGCAGTTCAGCATCGGACACCTCTTCGCGGGAGGCGTTCGGGTCACCGCCGAGCAGTCGCACCACCACGTTGGTCGATTTGCCCAGGAACCAGATGACCGGCGTGGCCAGCCAGGCGATGAAGCTCACCAGCGGCGCCAGGGCCAGGGCGAAGGTTTCGGCCCGCTGCATCGCCAGGCGCTTGGCGGCCAGTTCGCCGATAACGATCGAGAAATAGGAGATCACCGCAGTGACGGCAACCAGGCTCAGGCCTGAGGCCCAATCCGGCGGCACTCCCCAGCCGATCATCGCCGCAGCCAAGGGCTCGGCCAGGGTCGCGCCGCCGTAGGCCGCCGACAGGAACCCGGCCAGCGTGACACCGATTTGCACCGCGGAAAGGAACCGGTTGGGTGAGGCGCTCAGCTCGGCGACCAACTGGCCGCGGCGGCCCCGTCCGGACAGTTGCTTGACCTGGGAATCGCGCAGGGAGACCAGCGCCATCTCGGCTGCGGCGAAGACGCCGCCAATGATCACGAACAGCGCAATCAGTGCGGCATCGCGCACCGTCGGGTTCATCTGTGGTCAGTCCGTTCCGTCAAAGCCCCACAGACAAACGCCGAACCGGTGTCCGGCAGCGGGGCAAGTAGGTCTCGAATCCTACCGTCGGCGCGGCGAACCGAGGCCCAGCTGGCTGACTACCATGTACACCATGCGAACTCCCGTTGACGGCTCGGCCTACTCGTTCGCATCGGCCAATCTGGCCAAGCTGGCCTCAGTGCCGCACTACTTGTGGGGAGCCTTTCGATCTTCGGGAGTGCGCCGCGACCCAATGCTGTGGGTGATCGGCAGCGATTTCGGCCTAAGCGACGGCGGCTGGGCCTTCTACCAAGCGGCCTCCCGGCTCGACCCCGCACCTCGCCTGGTTTGGCAGGTCAACGGCGAAAGGCAACGGGCCCAGGCGATCGCGGCAGGAGTGGCCTGGGTGGATCGGGAATCCAATGAGGGTTTCGAGCTCGCCCTGCGCGCTGGCGTGATCGCGGTGACCCACGGTTTGGGGGACGTGAATCGCTACGCGCAGCGCGGGGCGCTCATCGTCCAGTTGTGGCACGGTTCGCCGCTGAAGAAGTTGAACTTGGACTCCCCCAGCGTGCTGAACCTTGGGGCGGCCGGACGCATTCCGGGCCTGGCGGCGTTGATGCGGGCGATGTACAAGGCCGGCACCAAGTCGATCTCGGTGTTCCCGGTGGCTTGTCCGGAGTTCGTCACCAGCATGTGCACCGCTTTCGCCCTCAGCCCCAAGCAGGTGCTGTCCATCGGTGAGCCCCGCGGGGATCAGCTCTTCACCGGCACCCCCGCCGAGCTACGCGCCCGGTCCCGGGCGTTGTGGGAGCAGACCATTGCTGATCTGGGTGATCGGCGGCTGATTCTGCAGGCCCCAACCTGGCGCGATGGCGAGGTGGACCCGACCATACCGAGCGAGGCCGACTGGGCCCGCCTGGAAGCGTTCTGCGAGCGCACCGATTCGGTGTTGGTGATCCGTCCGCATCCCAAGAGCGTCGGCGATTACCACTACTCCTCGGCTCGGGTGCACGTGATCGACGGTAGCCGCCAGCCCGAGATCATGCCGTTGCTGTGGGGGGTGGATGTATTGGTCACCGACTACAGCTCGATTCTGTTCGACTACTCAGTGACCGAACATCCGATCCTCTATTTGGCCCCCGACTTGGAGCACTACGAGGCGACCCGCGGGCTCTACATCGACTACACCGACATCTGTGGCCCCGACGGCCTCCTGCGCACCTGGGACGAAGTGATCGCCCGGATGGACGGCTGGACCGATCCCGCCGCCCAAGCCGTCGAGAAGGCACAGACGAGAGCGACCTTCGACCGGTTCATCACCCATCGCGACGGCCTCAACTCCGAGCGCACCGTCGCCCGCGTCCTAGAGCTCCTCGCCCGCTAACCACCTCTTGGGGACTGTCCCCGTGAGCTGCGCACCGGAACCGTCCCCACGCGCAGCTCACGGGGACGGTTCCTATGAGCAGCTCACGGGGACGGTTCCTATGAGCAGCTCACGGGGACGGTTCCTAGGAGGAGCGGCGGACGGCTAGGCCGTCGGCGACCACTTGGCGTAGCGGGGCCAGCACTTGGGCCCAGGAGTGGTGACGTTCGACGTAGCCGCGGGCGGCTTGGGCCATCAACTCAGCGGCGACGCGATCATCCAGCAATCGAATCACTGCGGCAGCGAAATCGGCCGGAGCTTCGGCCACCAGCAGCTCCTGGCCGTCCACCGCGCCAAAACCTTCCAGCGCCAGGGGGGTGCTGATGCACGGCAGGCCGAGGGCGAAATACTCCAGCACCTTGTTCTGCACCCCGGCACCGATGCGCAGCGGCGCCACCCCGATGCCTGCACCAGCGACCGCGGCGGCGACATCGTCCACTTCGCCGACCACATCCACACCGTCGTAGGCGGCCAAAGTGGCTGCCCCAGCCTCATCGATGCGGCCCACCACCCGAAAGCGCACCTGCGGACGCTGCGCCCGCACCAGCGGCAGGATGTCGGCGGCGAAATGCAGCGCGGCGTCGAAGTTCTGCAGGCTCTTCAGGTTGCCGATGAACGCCGCGTCAGTGCCACCAGCGGCAAACTGGTAGGCCAGGGCGTCCAGGTCGGCACCGTTGCCGCACACCAGCACCTGCTCCCGCCGCGGGTCATCTGCGGCGAAGAGGTGCTCCAGGTCGATCCCGGACACCAGGAACGAGTGATCGAATTTGGTCACGATCTGTTGCTCGTACGGCTTCAGTCGGCCGGTTTCCAGCCGGTAGGCGATCGTGCGTGGGTCAAGCCAATGCCGAGCCGAGGCCGACTTGGCCCGCTCATAGTTCAGCGAGATCGCGTCGGTGAGTTCGAGGAACTTCGGCCCCGGCAGATCGGCGATCCCAGCCCCGGTCCGGATCAGATGCGCCAATACCCCGTCGTGCTCGGCGGCCAGTTCACGAGCCCGAGCGATGAACGGCGCTGAGCGGTAATAGGCCACCTGCAACGGCGTCCGTCCCGGAATGGCCAGCAGCGAGTTCAGCCAAGAGCGCCACTTCGGCAGGTAGAACCGCTCAACGTGAACGAAGACGCCATCAGCTGGCACTTCAGCGGTGAGCTCGCTTGGATCGTCGCACAGACTGAGCAAGGTCAGCTGGTGGTCTTTGGCCAGTTCGACGCACAGCCGGTAGAGCCGCAGCCGATCCCCGCCCACCACCGGGTAGGGGAAACGCGAGGTGAGAACGAGCAGCCGACTCCCCTGCGTTGGGGAGATTGCCGGCTCGGTGTCGTTCATCGCACCACAGTCTCGTCCATGACGACGCCGGGCCGCCACTCCGGCCAACGAGCGGGGACGGCGCCGCGCAGCGCTAACGTATGGGGCGTGATCGACTCCACTCACTGGTTGCTGACCCTGTCGTGCGCGGACCGTCCCGGGATCGTCCATCAGGTCGCCGGCGTGATCGCCACTGCCAACGGCAACATCACCGAACTGCAGCAGTTCAGCTCCACCGAATCGGGTCGCTTCTTCATGCGGGTGCAGGTGCAGTCCGGTTTCGACCGCTCCGAGTTTGAGCGCAATTTCGCCGCCGTCGCCGCCGAACTGGACGCCATCTGGGTACTCGACTACGTGGGACGCCGCCGCCGCACCCTGGTTCTGGCCTCCAAAGAGGGGCACTGCCTCAACGATCTGTTATTCCGGCAGCGGTCGGGTTACCTGCCGATTTCGATGCCGCTAATCATCGCCAACCACCCTGATCTGGCCGATCTGGCCAGCTTCTACGGTGTGCCGTTCGAAGTGCACACCGTCGCCGCCGACACCAAAGCTGCCGTCGAACGGCGCATCCTGGACGTTGTCGCCGAGCACGACATCGAATTGGTGGTGTTAGCCCGCTACATGCAGATCCTCTCCCCCGAACTTTGCGCCGAATTGGCCGGGCGAGCGATCAACATCCATCACTCATTCCTGCCCGGATTCAAAGGCGCCAACCCGTACCGCCAAGCTCATTCCCGCGGGGTGAAGCTGATCGGGGCCACGGCCCATTTCGTGACCTCCGACCTGGACGAAGGCCCGATCATCGAGCAGAACGTGCGCCGGGTGGACCACTCCATGGACGTGCCGGAACTGATCGGCGTTGGCCAGGAACAGGAGAGCCGGACGCTCACCGCAGCGGTCAAGCTGTTCGCCGAACACCGAGTATTGCTCGACGGCTCCCGCACGGTGATCTTTAGTTAGTTGACCCCAAAAGGGGACTTGTGAGCCTGCTGGGCGGGTTTCTACGCTGCGCCAATGGAAACCGTGTTCTCCCTCCCTCGGCAAAGCAGGATGTTCCGCTCCTTCATTCTCGCCGCCGCCCTTACCCTCCTGGTCGGTTTGTTGACCGGGGTACCGATTCCGGCGGCCCACGCTGAGGCCGGTTCTATCACGGTCAACCCCATCGGCACCAAGACCGCCCCCTATCACGGCAAGTACCGCGTCTCACCCAGTTACACCAAGAGGGGAGATGCCGTGGTGGACTCGGCCACCATCACCGTGACGAAGGGCAACAAGACCGTGGCCAGGGACGCCACCTCCGTCAGTCTCGCTGCGGGCACGTACACCGTCACCCAAAAGGTCCGCTACCGCCCCTTCGACTACCAGACTCGTCAGGAAGAAGTCGTGGCGGTCGGGACCTGGTTTGCGGATTACGCCACCACCCCGTACGCCGCCACCTGCAACCTCACCTCGAGGACTTCGACGACCGACACCACCGGCACCTGGACGGGGACCTGCGACGTCCCACAGGCCCACATCCCCGGCACGGTGAAGGTGGCAGGTACCTGGCAGCTGGAAGACGTCTACCTCCACCTCTACAACAGCGTTGGTGAAGACGTGTACGCCGGGGTCCACGATGGCGACGCCGGGTTCGAGTTCAACCCGTACGGCAGACTCCAGGCATTGACGAGCCTCACCAAGCCGGTCACCGAAAAGGTGTACGGGCCGAGCGTGACCATCACTCAGGCCCAGAGCCTGACCGTCAAAGCCGGGCGCAAGGACTGCGCCACCAAGGCCGACTACAAGAAGGTGAAGGCGTCCCTCCGGCTGGGACGCGGCGACTCAGTCAAGAAGGTTGCCAAGCGGCTGTTCAGCAAAGGTAGCCGGTACGCCTTCGAGCGGATCAACGGCCACACCATCGAGGTCCGGGTCTACGACATGTGCTCGACGGCCAAGGTGGTGGCGGTGGGCTTCGCCGACGGGCGGGCCGTCAAAAAGGCCACGGGCTACAACTGATTCCGCGCTCACCCCGGGGCTACTGGACGACTCCCGAAGTCGGCTTGCAGCCGGCCCGAGTCAGTTGATCGGGTCGACTGCAATGCGCAACTGGGTCGGATCGTTGCCGTAGTGGATGAAGCCGACCGCCTCGACCAACTCCCACCCGTCCTCGGTTGAGCCTTCGGCAATGACCCAGCCGGTGTTGGCGAAGTGCGCGGTGCCGATGGCGTCCAGAAAACCGGGCACCCGCGCGGCCGCCCACACCCGCAGGGCTGCCCCATGGCTGACCGCCAGCGCGGTGGCGTGCCCACCGGTGGCGATCTCGGCGATGGCCTGGTCGTAGCGCTCCATGAACTCCAGGGCGTTCTCGCCGCCGGGGATCCGAGCCGTCAGCTCGCCATTGCCCCACCTCAGCATGGTGGTCACGTAGCTGGAGGCATCATTACCCATCTCCGCGTGGCCAGCTGGAATCTCCCGGAGTCCCGGCAGCACCTGGACGTCCAGCGCTCGCACTTCGGCCAGCGGGGCGACAGTCTGTTGGGTGCGCACCAGATTTGAGGCGTACACCGCGTCGATCACCTCATGCTCCAGCCGAGAGACCAAGCCGAGGGCTTGTTGTCGTCCGGTGTCATCGAGATCCGCGCCAGGAGCAGCCGTATCCAACAGGAGCCTCACATTGGAGCTGGTTTGGCCGTGACGCACCAAGATCAAACGCATGACCTGAGCATAAAACGCTGCGCCTCCGACGGCGAACCGCCACCCGCAGCTCACCCCTAGGCGATATCCGATCCGCAATCATCCCCGTGTCGCAGGGTGGGCTATGTCGTTACCGGTGCCCACCGCGCAGTTGGGCCTGCTAGCGTCGGAAGTGGATCCATCCAAACTCGTTGAGGAGACAGACGTGAGCAAGACTCCTGTGAAGGTAGCGGTCACCGGGGCAGCCGGGCAGATTTGCTACAGCCTGCTTTTCCGGATCGCCAGTGGCGCGCTGCTCGGCCCCGACCAGCCAGTTGAACTGCGGCTGCTGGAGATCACCCCGGCTCTGAAGGCGCTTCAAGGCGTTGTCATGGAGCTGGACGATTGCGCCTTCCCGCTGTTGAGCAAGGTTGAGATCGGCGATGACGCCAACAAGGTGTTCGACGGAGTGAACCTGGCCATGCTGGTCGGCGCCCGCCCCCGCACCGCTGGCATGGAGCGCGGCGACCTGCTGAGCGCTAATGGCGCCATTTTCACCGCCCAGGGCAAGGCCCTCAACGCAGTGGCGGCTGATGACATCAAGGTGCTGGTGACCGGCAACCCGGCCAACACCAACGCCTTGATCGCGATGTCGAATGCCCAGGACATCCCCAAGGAGCGCTTCGCGGCTCTGACCCGCCTCGACCACAACCGGGCGATCACCCAGGTAGCGCAGAAGGCTGGCGTCGCGGTCACCTCGGTCAGCCACATGACCATCTGGGGCAACCATTCAGCCACCCAGTACCCCGATGTGTTCCACGCTCAGATCGATGGCAAGAACGCCGCCGAGGTCATCAACGATCAGGATTGGGTGGCCAACACCTTCATCCCGACCGTCGCCAAGCGTGGCGCGGCCATCATCGAGGCCCGCGGTTCGTCTTCGGCCGCCTCGGCAGCCAATGCCACGGTTGAGTGTATGCACGACTGGGCACTCGGTACCCCGGCCGGCCAGTGGACCTCGATGGCGATCCCCTCCGACGGCTCCTACGGCGTTCCTGAGGGTGTCATCTCCTCTTTCCCGGTGACGATCGCCGACGGCAAGGTCTCGATCGTTCAGGGCCTGGAAATCGACGCGTTCTCGCAGTCCAAGATCGACGCCTCGGTTGCCGAGCTGGTCGAAGAGCGGGCTGCGGTCACCGAACTCGGCCTGATCTGATCAGTCGTTAACCAGCGGTGCCCCGAGGTTCGCCTCGGGGCACCGCTGCGTGTTGGGGGTAGTGACGCCCCCAGATGGCACAATCCGGGGATGACTCCCCTCCTACGCCCGCTCCGATCCGGCGATGCCGCCGAGTTGGCTGAGTTACTGACCCGCAACCGCGACTTCCTGACTCCCTGGGAGCCGCTGCGTCCGGAGTCGTTCTTCACCCCGGCTGGCCAGGAGGCGGTCGTCGCCGACAACCTCAACCGCCAAGAGGCAGGCACCATGCACTGCCTGGTGATAATGGATGAGACCGGGGCGCTAGCCGGCCGGATCAACTTGAACAACATTGTGCGCGGCCCGTTTCAGTCAGCCAGCATGGGCTATTGGCTCTCAGCATCGGCCGGCGGGCAGGGTCGGGCCACGGCGGCGGTGGCCGAAATGGTTCGCATCGCCTTCACCAATCTCGGCCTGCACCGCCTCGAAGCTGGCACCATTCCAGAAAACCTTCGCTCCCAAGCCGTCCTGCGCAGGAATGCCTTCGAGCAGTTCGGCTACGCACCGTCCTACCTGCAGATCGCTGGCCGATACCAAGACCACCTGCTATTCCAACGGCTGGCGCCGCAGACCGCGAACTGAGCTAACTTACGGCTCCGTAGCCGTATCGGTAAGATCCTGGAGTCCCTACTCCCCCACGAGAGTTGAAGCCATGACCGGCCGTCCTGAAACCGAAGCGACCAGGGCTATCCGCAAAGTCCGCGACTTCCTGCTCGAGCACCGCCTCGACTACGACACTACGATCGCCGACTTCGCCTGGCCGCAGCTGGACGAGTTCAACTTCGCCCTTGAGTGGTTCGACGTGGTCGCCGCCGAGCACCCCTACCGGCCGGCAGTCACTATCGTCTCGGCCGATCTGGTCGCCCAATCCTGGAGCTACGCAGAGTTGGCTCGACGCTCCGATCAGGTGGCCAACTGGCTGCGAATGCTCGGTCTGGGCCGCGGATCGAAGCTGATCGTGATGCTCAACAACTCCATCGAGATCTGGGAGATCCTGCTGGCGATCTACAAGATCGGCGCCGTGGCGATCCCGACTTCCACCTTATTGTCGGCCACCGATCTCGCCTACCGGGTCGAGCACGGCGAGGCCAGCGCGGTGGTGGCACCGACTTCGCTGCGCGCCCGACTGGACGTGTTGCCGACCTCGGTGCTGCGAATCGGGGTGGGAGCGGACAATCCCCCCGGTTGGATCTCGATGTCACAGGCAAAACGGGCCTCCGACAAGTTCGTCCCCGACGGCCCCACCCCGGCCGGCGACCTGAGCCTGCTCTACTTCACCTCCGGCACCACCTCGCGGCCGAAGCTGGTGCGACACACTCACGTCTCCTACCCGGTGGGCCACCTGTCGACGATGTGGTGGCTCGGGGTTCAGCCCGGTGATGTGCACCTGAACATCTCCTCCCCCGGCTGGGGTAAGCACGCCTGGAGCAACTTCTTCGCGCCCTTCCTGGCCCAGGCGACGGTGTTCGTGTTCAACTACGACCGCTTCGACGCCGCGACTCTGATGAAGGTGATGGACGCCCACCAGGTGACTACCTTCTGCGCCCCGCCCACCGTGTGGCGAATGCTGATCCAGGCCGACCTGACCCAGCTGTCCAACCCGCCCCGCGAACTGCTGGGGGCCGGCGAGCCGCTCAACCCAGAGGTGATCACCCGGGTACGCGAGGCCTGGGGCGGCACCATTCGCGACGGGTTCGGCCAGACCGAGATGACCTGTTGCGTCGGCAACTCGCCGGGGCAGCTGGTCAAGGATGGCTCAATGGGACGCCCGATGCCCGGCTATCCGGTGGTGCTGCTGGATCCGGTTACCGGCGAGGAGCGCCACGACGAAGGCGAGATCTGCCTGAACCTGGCCAAGCCGATCCTGGGCCTGATGGACGGCTACCACAACGATGCGGAAATGACCGCCCAGTCCTGCCGGGACGGCTACTACCACACCGGCGACATCGCCTCAGTGGACGCCGACGGCTACCTGACCTACGTCGGGCGCGCCGATGATGTGTTCAAGGCGTCGGACTACAAGATCTCGCCCTTCGAGCTTGAATCCATCCTGCTCGAACACCCCTACGTCACTGAGGTGGCGATCGTGCCCAGCCCCGACCCGCTCCGAGCGGCAGTACCCAAAGCTTTCGTGTGCCTGGTTACCGAGGAGACCATCGAGCCGCACCACGCGGCTCGGGAGATCTTCGAGCACGCCCGCAACCGGCTTTCGGCCTACCAGCGAGTGAAGATTCTGGAGTTCGTGACCGACCTGCCCAAGACGATCTCAGGCAAGATCCGCCGGGTGGAACTGCGCGAGCGCGAAGCTGAGCGAGTGGCCGCCGAAGATGCGGCCAACCAGTTCCTGGAGCGCGACTTCCGCTAACCGCCTTGGTTGGACGAACCCGCTCGCCCCAATCGGCGCGGAAGCCGCGCGGGCCAACTTCACCGGGGCTAGCCTGGGCTGAGTTTCAACCCCCCGGAGGTGGCCATGACTGAGGCAATTGTGATCGTTTCTGGTGGATCGGCGATCAGTCCTTTCACCACACCGGCGGCTGGCTGTGCTACCGGCCAGGCTGCCGGTAGCACCGACACCTACCTCCGCGACGGCCTGCAACAGGCAGGGCATGCGGTTTACACCTCACCAGCCTTCGCTGGCCCAGGGACGGCCACCGCCGACGACGGATTCGCCGGCTTCAGCGACCCGCCGGTGGTGCTCGATGCGGAGCTGACGGTGAACTCGGTCGGCACCATCGACGCTGCCGGCACCAACCTGGCCGCATTCCTGCACTATCTCCGCAATCAGTACGGCCACAGCAGCTTCCAGCTGGTTGCCCATTCCATGGGCGGGCTGTTCAGCACTGCTGCTATCAGCCAACTGGCCGGATCTGAACTCCACATCAAGTCGCTGACCACCCTCGGCACGCCTTGGCGGGGCGGCTTCGCTGCCGACTACGCCGCTGGCGATCTGCCGCTGGGCGCAGCCAATGGTGACACCCGCTTCGAGAACGTACTCACCGCTTTCGCCGACGAGGTTTCCAGCCTGCCCACGCCCAACGCGGGCCAACAAGTCGCTGGCCGAGCAGTGGACGAGTGGCTGCCAACCCAGCTGGGCGCCTTTGAGGGGCTCCGGGTCACGCTGATCGGCGGTGATGTCTTCACCGGATCCGGCAGCATGTGGCCCAACGACGGATTGGTCACCTTGCCGAGCGCGCTGGCCGAAGGGATCGAGGCTGATGTGCTGAAGAATGCCGCGCGCCACGTCTTCGGTGATGCCCACTCGATCTTCTTTGCCGACCAGTTCGAGCTGCCCTGGGAACAAGCCCTCACCTGGGACCCAGCAGTGCTGAAGACGGTACTGGTCGCTCTGGGCAGCCCAAGCTGAGCCCAGAGCGACCTAGCGCTTGGTGAACGGCCTACTTGGCGCCGTACTTGAACTGGTAACCGGCGGCCTCGACCAGAGCCTTGACCTGGTCGCGCCAGGCGGCGTAGTCAAAGTCGAAGCTGTAGAGCTTGCCGTACCGACCGGCCTGCTCGGCGATGTCGTCGGCCATCCCGCCACCGGAATGATAGGAACCACCCTGGAAGCCGAAGCCGATGCCATCGGAGTCGTCGCCGCCTGACATACCTGCGCCGGTCTCTTTGAGCAGCTCACGGAAAGTGACTTCTCGGCTGGCGTCGTTGATCCTGATCTTCGCCTGGTATTCCAGCTTGGCGGTGGCCATGAACGCGGTGCGCTGGGCAATCACCTTCTCCACCGTGGTCACGTCGTGCTTCTGGCTCCAGGTCAGCTGGAGGGAATCGGACAGCTCCTTGAGCTGGCCGGTCAACGCTGACTCCCCGGCCACGGCCACGGCCGCGCCGTCAGCGGCGGCAACCGGCCCGGTTGCGGGCGCTGCGGCCTGGGCGAGCGGGACCCATTGGGTGCCGTCCCACCGATGGCCGTTGACTTCTTGGCCCACCTGGGGAGCGTTCTGGGCTTGCGCGGACGGCACCCACTGGGTGCCATTCCACTGGTAGCCATTCACGACCTGACCTACCTGCGGCGCCTGCTGAGCCTGTGCCTGCTGAGCTGGGGCTTGCGCGGCCTGGGCCTGAGCCTGGCCCTGCTGAACCGGTGACACCCACTGAGTGCCGCTCCACATGTAGCCATTCACCACCTGGCCCACCTGCGGCGCCTGCTGAGCCTGGGCCTGGGCCTGCTGGGCCTGGGCCTGGCCCTGCTGAACCGGTGGCACCCACTGAGTGCCATTCCACATGTAGCCATTCACCACCTGGCCCACCTGCGGCGCCTGCTGAGCTGGGGCCTGGGCCTGCTGAGCCAACGGCACCCAACGGGTCCCGTCCCAACGATGACCGTTGGCGACCTGACCCACCTGCGGCGCCTGAGCTTGTTGAGCCAAGGGCACCCAGGCCGTGCCATTCCATTGATGACCATTAGCGATCTGGCCCACCTGCGGTGCCTGCTGCTGGGCCAACGGCACCCAACGGGTCCCGTCCCAACGATGACCGTTGGCGACCTGACCCACCTGCGGCGCCTGAGCTTGTTGGGCCAACGGCACCCACTGGGTGCCATTCCACTGATAGCCATTCGCGACCTGACCCACCTGCGGTGCCTGCTGAGCCAGCGGCACCCACTGGGTGCCATTCCACTGATAGCCATTCGCGATCTGGCCCACCTGGGGCGCCTGCTGAGCCTGCTGGGCCAGCGGCACCCACTGGGTGCCATCCCAACGATGACCGTTAGCGATCTGGCCCACCTGCGGCGCATTTTGCGCCGGTTGGGCCTGCTGCTGATTCAGTGGCACCCATTGGGTGCCGTTCCATTGGTAGCCGTTGGAAATCTGGCCCACCTGAGGCTCTTGTGGCGTCTGGCTCATGAGACCGAAGCGTATCTATGCCAACCAAGCCGCGCCAACGCCCAGCAGACAATCCACCTGCCGAGCGCCGAGACCTGACGATCCAGCACCGGGAAAAGGAATCGGCCGGTGGGCGGGTTTCCCCGCTGCCACCGGCCGATTCCGCAAGTTGTTCAGGCGCGCAGCGCGGCCGCCAACTCATCGAAGACCGCCAGGTAATGGTCGATCGCCTCGTCGGTATGCGTCACTGACAACGTCCACTCCTCCTCGCGACCGGGGGTGGCGAAGATGCCGCGGTTCATGTTCCACAACCAAGTGAGCTCGGTGAGCGGGACGTCCTGATTCTCCTTGTAGCTCTCGTAGTCAGTAACCGGAACCTCGGAGAAGGTGACGCAACCCTTCGAGCCAATGCCAACCGCGTAACCGGGCAGACTGTAGCGCTCGATGATGTCGCGGGCCCCAGCCAGAATCCGCTCATTGAGATGATCCAGATGCGCGTACCCGGCCGGAGTCAATACCTGCTCAAGCGAGGCTCGCGCGGCGGCCATCGACAGCGGATTCCCGTTGTAGGTGCCTACCTGGTAAACCTTGCCGCTCTCGACGATGGCCATGACCTCTTCGCTGCCGCCGATCGCACCCGAAGGCAGGCCGCCACCAAGTGACTTGGCCAAGGTGACCAGATCAGGGGTGACCCCGAAACGCTCGGTTGCCCCACCCGGAGCGACACAAAGACCGGTCTTCACCTCGTCGAAGATGAGCACGATGCCATAGCGGGTGGTGATCTCCCGCACCGCTTCCAGGTAGCCCGGTGCTGGCAGCACCACGCCCAGGTTCATCATGGCGGCCTCCATGATCACGCAGGCTGGCAGGCGGCCTTCGGCCTCCAGCCGCTGAATGCGCCGCTCCATTGCCCCGGCATCGTTGAACGGCACCGCGATGGTCATGTCGACCACCGACTGCGGGATACCGCCGCCGTAGGGCAGCGAGGCGTAGTCCTCCCGGTCACCGATCGAATCGTAGGGAACGCCGATCGAAACCATCACGGTGTCGTGATGCCCGTGATAGGAGCCGAAGATCTTCATCACCACATCGCGGCCGGTGAAGGCGCGGGCGATGCGGATCGCGTCCATCGTCGATTCCGAGCCCGAGTTGGTGAAACGCCACTTGGGCAGGCCCCAACGCTTGGCCAGCTCATCGGCCACCACGAAGCTGTCGGGCACCGCACAACCAAAGTGCGTGCCCAGCGGGTAGCGGGCCACCACGGCCTCGCCGATCGCCGGGTGGGCGTGGCCCTGAACCATCGAGCCGAAGCCGTTATGGAAGTCGTAGTACTCGGTACCGTCGACGTCCCAAATCTTGGGGCCCTCGCCGCGATCGATGTAAATCGGCCACGGGTCCCGGCCCTGATAGGAGGACGCCACGCCACCGGAAAGGTGCTCGTTGGCCTTGGCATACATGGCCCGCGAGGCCTGGGTGCGCTCGTCGAGTCGCTGCTGCTCGATCTTGGTCAGTTCAGCGATCCGGGCCCGATCGATGGGCTTTGCATTTGCTGTCATGATTCACCGCCTCCGGTCGGCCTGGCACCGTGATCCGTGAAGACTGCGCCGCAACCGGCCTGGCGTAGCGGGCAGCGCCAGCCTAGTGGGTCCGCGGCCCGCCTGGGATGACGCTCCGGTGTCAGCGACTAGGTGGAATCACCCATGCCAGCACCAGAATGCCCAGCCCAGTTCCAAGCAGCAGCGTGGTGTCGATCAGTCGGCTCCGGACGGCCAACAGGCCAACCCGCTGTTGCGGCATCAGCCGCAACAGGCCGCCAGCCGTAGCGGAGGCGCCAATGAGGGTGCAACCAATCCGCCAATGCCCGAACGGCACCGCGATCACCAGACCGACGAACACGCCCAGCAGCACCGCAGCCAGCGGCCACTGGCCCAGGATCTGTTGGAGCCAGTTCTTCGGCGGACGGGTGTCCGGAACTTGATCGGTCATGCCAGAACTTCAGCTCGATCCACGACGTTCTGCAACAGCATCGCCCGCGTCATCGGACCGACCCCGCCCGGATTGGGAGCCACCCAGGAGGCCTTGGCCCAAACATCGGGGGCCACGTCCCCGGTGAGCACACCGTCCACCCGGCTGACGCCGACATCGAGCACGACGGCACCTTCGGCGATCAGATCGGCCGTGATCAGGTGCGGCACACCAGCGGCGGCCACCACGATGTCGGCCGCGCGAGTGTGCGCGGCCAGATCCCGAGTGCCGGTGTGACAAAGGGTGACGGTGGCGTTTTCGCTGCGTCTGGTGAGGATCAGACCCAGCGGCCGACCGACGGTAATCCCCCGGCCGATCACGCAGACATTGGCGCCGGCCAGGGCCACGTCATGGCGCCGCAGTAGCTCCACAATGCCGCGCGGGGTGCAGGGCAGTGGAGCCGGCTCGTTGAGCACCAGCTTGCCCAGGTTGATCGGGTGCAGACCGTCGGCGTCCTTGTCCGGATCGATCAGGGCCAGCATTGCGTTCTCGTCCAAGTGCCGCGGCAGCGGTAGCTGAATGATGTAACCGGTGCAGCCGTCATCGGCGTTCAGCCCGGTGATCGCCTCGGCGACCATCTCAGCCGGTGCATCGGCTGGTAGATCCACCCGAATCGACTCGATGCCCACCTCAGCACAGTCGCGATGCTTCATGCCCACATAGGCACGGCTGCCCGGGTCGTCCCCGACCAGGACGGTGGCCAGGCCTGGCCGGATGCCCTTGTCAGCCAAGGCTCGCACCCGCAGACCCAACTCGGCCTTGATCGCGGCGGCGACGGCCTTGCCATCGAGCTTGTTCGCAGTCATCTGTCCGCCTCAGTGGAAGAAGTGCCGGGTGCCAGTGAAGTACATCGTGATTCCGGCAGCCTTAGCGGCCTCGATCGTTTCGTCGTCGTGAATGGAACCACCAGGCTGGACGATCGCCTTCACGCCAGCCTCAATGAGGATCTTAGGACCGTCGTTGAACGGGAAGAAGGCATCGGAGGCGGCCACTGAGCCGACCGCTCGATCCCCAGCCCGCTCGACGGCCAGTTTGCAGGAGTCAACCCGGTTCACCTGGCCCATGCCGACGCCAACCGAAGCGCCACCGGCAGCGAGCAGGATTGCGTTGGACTTCACCGCCCGCACCGACCGCCAAGCGAAGGCCAAATCGGCCAGGGTGGCGGCATCGGCGGCCTCACCGGTGATTAGCGTCCAGTTGGTCGGATCGTCCCCGGCGGCATCGATCCGGTCGGGGGCCTGCAACAGCAGCCCCCCGCTGACCGGCTTCAGCTCCACTGGTGCCACCGGGTAGGCCGGGGCCACCAGGATTCGCAGGTTCTTCTTCCGGGTGAGGATCTCCAAAGCGCCGTCGGCATAGCTGGGGGCGATCAGCACCTCAGTGAAGATCTCGGCGATCTGAGTGGCCGCTTCAACGGTGATCTCCCGGTTGGCCGCGATCACGCCGCCGTAGGCCGAAACCGGGTCGCAGTCGTGCGCCAAGCGATGAGCTTCAGCAATGTCGGCGCCGACCGCGATTCCGCACGGGTTGGCATGCTTGATGATCGCCACTGCCGGCTCGGCGAAGTCATAGGCGGCCCGGTAGGCGGCGTCCCCGTCGGTGTAGTTGTTGTAGCTCATCTCCTTGCCGTTGAGCTGTTCGGCGGTGGCCAAACCCACCGGACGGTGACCGTTGCGGTAGAGCGCGGCTCGCTGATGGGAGTTTTCGCCGTAGCGCAGCGTGCCGACCTTGTCCCAGCTGGCGCCGACCCAGGCCGGGAAGCCGTCCCCGGTGGAACTGTCGGTGAGCACCGACCCCATCCAGGAGGCCACCGCAATGTCATAGGTAGCGGTGTGCACAAACGCGGCCGCAGCCAACTCCTTGCGCTGAGCAAGGCTGAAGCCACCGGCGGCGAGCGCCTCGATCAAGGCCGGGTACTGCGTCGGGGAGGTGATGATGGCCACCGAAGGGTGGTTCTTCGCCGCGGCTCGCACCATCGACGGGCCGCCGATGTCGATCTGCTCCACACACTCCTCCGCGCTGGCCCCGGAGGCCACCGTCTGGGTGAAGGGGTACAGATTCGAAACCACCAGGTCGAAGGGGGCTACGCCGAGTTCCTCGAGTTGGGCGCGATGGCTCGCCAAGCGACGGTCGGCCAGGATGCCGGCGTGGATCATCGGGTGCAAAGTCTTCACCCGTCCATCCAGGCATTCGGGGAATCCCGTCACTTCTTCCACCGGGGTCACTGCCAACCCGGCCTCAGCCAGCTTGGTCGCGGTCGATCCAGTTGAGACCAGTTCGACACCGGCGGCCACCAAGGCCCGACCGAGATCGATCAGCCCGGCCTTGTCATAGACCGAAACCAGGGCACGGCGGATGGGCAGCACGTCGTTCATCTATCCCCTTGAGTTGAAGTGATTGATCGAGTCGAGCAGCAGTTGCCGTTCGACCACTTTGATTCGTTCATGTAGGACCTCCTCGGTGTCTTCGGGGAGGACGGGCACTGCTTCTTGGGCGAGGATCTCGCCGGTGTCCACCCCGGCGTCGACCACGAAGACGGTCGCTCCGCTCACCTTCACCCCATGGGCGAGGGCGTCCCGCACACCGTGGATACCGGGGAAGGACGGCAGCAGCGCGGGATGGGTGTTGATCATCCGTCCGCCGAACCGGGCCAGGAAGGCGGCACCGACCAGCTTCATGAAGCCGGCGCTCACGACCAGATCAGGCTTAAATGCTGCGACCCGTTCGGCCAGCTCCGCATCCCAGACCGCTCGATCGCTCCCCTTAGCTAAAGGGTGGACGAAGGTCGGCACCCCGGCCTGTTCAGCGCGCACCAGCCCGTAGGCATCGGCGCGGTCGCAGCCGACTGCCACCACCTCACCATTCAGTTGCCCGGCCGCCGAGGCGTCCAGCAGTGCCTGCAGAAGGGTGCCGGAGCCGGAAATCAGAACAACCAGGCGCAGCGGCATGGCATAGACCTTACCGAAGCCAGGCGCCTTTTCCTGCCTCGGCCTCAGTCAGCGGACCCCGCCCGGCGATCAGCGAACCAGGCGATGGTCGCGCCGAGCGCGGCGGTCAGGGTCAAGATGAGGACCCCGATCAGCACCTCCGGCACCCGCGGGCCGACCGCAGCGAAACGCACGCTCCCCAAGGCCCCTCTACTCAAGACCGCCCAAGTCACGTACCCAAGACCGGCCACCAGCCCGGCCGCTGCACCGGCACCCACTGATGCCACCACCGGTCCGGCTTTGGCGCGCACCGCAGCAACCCCGGCCAGCAGCCCGGGGACGGCACCGGCCAGCAGCCACCCGGTCAGCGAGCCGGACCCTTCCGGCGGCAGCGCCCCGAAAACCGGAATCGACGGCAGCAGTCCCAGGCGAGTTCCCCAGGGAGCGACCAGCGAACCGTCGCCAAGAGTGAATCCGGCGCCAAGGATCCAGGCCGCGGTCCAGGCCAGCAGGTTCGGTAGGTACAGCAAGCAGGTCAACACCCAGACCACCACGCCACCGGTGTCGAATCCCAGGGCCTGCTCCAGCGAATCGATCCGGGGCTCCCCCTGCACCATCGCGGTGGCCAGCGCCGCTGCGGCGACGACCACCAGCCCAAGCAGACCCGCCGCCCCACCTTTGGCCGTTGACCGCAGCCAAGCTGGTCCGCCACCGCGGTAGCCAGCCTTCCAACCAGCACCGAGGAAGGCTCCGCCCAAGCTGATCAGCAGGCTGCCTGGTACAGCTCGCATCGGCTCTGCTCCGGTTGCCCAGCCCATCGCGAGGGTGGCGGCGGTGTAGCCGAGGCCAACCTGGACGACGGTCAGCAGCACTTGGCGCCGCACCGATCCAGCACCTACCGACGGCGGCCGGTAGGCCAGCGACCCGGCCCAGGCGGCCAGCCCGACCAATAGCAGGCTCAAACCGAGCGGGACCATGGAGATGGTTACCCCGTCCCCATTGACTATTCCGCCATGGGCCAACAACCACACCCGCCCGGCAAAGGCGAGCATGGCAGCGAACGGCACTGACGAGACCCCCAACCAGCCAGCCAGGACGACTCCGCCAACCACCACAGCGCCGACCAGGGCCGCTAGAAAGCCACCGCCGATTGCAGCCAAGGGCCAGGGAATCCTCACTTGATCCTCAAGGGTTGGTACAGCCTTCGCGGAGGCCACATTGAAGCGAAACCGCGCGTGAGAGCGTGTTTTAGGGGAAGCCATGGTGAGTCCATGCTGACCCAAGCCCCCTGTTCTAGCTGGGTGGACACGCCAGCCCTACTACACTGGCTCAGTCACGCAAGCGCAGACGGGATCTTCACGTGGAGGGGTCACAAAGACCGCGTCGGGCACTCGGACCAGTACCCGACGACTGGAGCGAGCCCTCGGACAGCAGCTCTGCTAGTCCGGCCGGGCCGCTGTTTGACGACCCCGAACTGACCGATACCGGCATGATGCGGCGGTTGGCCCTGAACTCCGACGGTTCGCTGCAGACCCTGATTCCGCCACCCCGGCCAGTGTTGCCGGTTTCAGAAGCTCAGCCCGCTTCCGCCGGCCGACGATTCTCCGCCGACGATGCGCCAACAGACCATGGCTGGGCCGCCCCGCGCCGCTCAGCGGTCAGCGTGTCCTCGCCGCCCCGGGTCTACGCGCCGCTGCTGCCGCCGGTCAGCCGTCCGACCGCACCGCCAGCGGTGACGGTCAGTTACCCACGCGCTGCCGAGCCGGTTGAAGCCCCGGCAGTACCAGTGGCGCCGGTGTCGGCCACCTCAACTCGTTCGGGGCTCTCGGCGCGTAGCCAGGCAACCCCACCCCTGCGAGCCGTGGAACCCGAGCCCAAGCTCACTAGGCGGGAAGCCCGCGCAGCCGCGGCCCAGGCCAAAGTCGACGCAAAAGCTGCCCTCGAAGCCGAGAAGGCCGCCACCAAAGAGGCCGCCCTCCAGGCCAAGCTGGACGCCAGATCTGCCAAGGCAGACGCCAAAGCTGCCAAGCGCGCACCCAAGGCGGACAAGAACGGCATCGATCCAGCCGCTCGCCTCGGAGTAACCCCCACTCAGCCCGCTCGCGGCGAAAGCACCCCCCGCCAACGCAGCGGCCGGCCGGCGTTCATCGTGATCGCCGCGGTCCTCGCCTTCGCCCTGGTGGTTGCCGCCGTGGTCTGGGTAATGACGACTAAGCCACTCGGCTCCGCCAGCGACACCAGCACCGCTGCGATCGACCCACTACTCACCACAGCTGAGGTCAGCCCCATCGCCGCCGAGGACTGGCAGGTGGCCACCGCCGCTGGCACTCCGCTTTGCCTCACCGGCGCGACTCCCCAGCCGGAACGCACCACCAACCGCAAGCTCTTCACCGCCCAGGGCAGTTCAGTGCTGCAGACCATCGGCACCTACCCCGATGACGCCAGCGCCATTCAGGCCTATGAGGCTCAGGCGACTCTGGCCGGCACCTGCCCCGACGGCTCAGCCCTGGTCGTCGGCGCCTCGACCATCAACGGTTTGGCCGATAACGCCCAGGCCGTGCAGCTCAAGGTGCAGGCCGTGAAGGCCGAGAATCATCTCCTGGTGCTGGCTCGCACCGGGCGGACGATCAACACCTTCGACATCGTCACCGCCAACACCATCCCGGTTACCACCGCCGCTCAGGTCGCGGCCATCTCACTGGCCCGCCAGTGCGGCTCCGGCACCTGCCCCGCCTCGATCGGGGTTGCCTCAGCGCTCCCGGCTTCCGGCACCCCCGCAGGCTGGCTGCTTCCGGCCGATGTGCCTCGGCTCACTCCTGGTACCGGCAAATGGACCCTCCACGACTGGCCGGTGAACACCCCCGGCTCGCAATGCGAGGGCACCGATCTAACCAAAGTGTCCGGCACCACCGCTTCGGGGCAGCGCACGCTGATCCTGACCAACGACTCCAAGGCGCCTGCTTCCTTCGGGGTGGATCAGGTCACCTTCACCTTCGCCGACAACAAGGCAGCCTCAACGCTGGCCACCAGCGTCAGCAAGTCGATCACCAACTGCGCCAAGCGGGTGCCCACCGCTGTCGTGGTCGATGGTGAGAGCGTCAAGGGCAGTGGCCAGGGCGAGGTGCCGATTTCGGGTCAGACCTGGACGATCACCCACAAGACCAACACCAGCACGGTGGTCTTCCGGGTGGCCGTGGTCACCGTTGGCAATCGGGTCACCTATCTGCTGGCCAACCCAAGCAAGACCTTCGACTTCTCCGATGCCGACTGGGACGCGATCACTCTTCGCGCCGCCCAGCGGACCAGCCAGGCGTCCTAGCCGGCCAGCGCCGCGCGCACCAAGGCCGCAGTCTCACTCGGTGTATGTCCCACCAAGACCCCAGCCGCTTCAAACGCGGCCTTCTTGGCTGCTGCGGTGCCAGCTGAGCCGGTGACGATGGCGCCGGCATGGCCCATGGTCTTGCCCACCGGCGCGGTGAAGCCAGCCACATAGGCCACCACTGGCTTGGTGACGTGCTCGGCGATGTACTCGGCAGCCCGCTCCTCAGCATCGCCACCGATCTCGCCGATCAGCACGATTGCCTGAACCTCAGGGTCAGCCTCGAAAGCTGCCAGGACGTCAATATGCGAGGTGCCGTTCACCGGGTCGCCACCGATGCCGACGGCACTGGCAAAGCCGATATCGCGCAACTCGAACATCATCTGATAGGTCAGCGTGCCCGACTTCGAGACCAGCCCGATCGGGCCCGGTCCGGCGATGTTCGGCGGAATGATGCCGACATTCGACTTTCCGGGGCTGATCAGTCCCGGGCAGTTGGGTCCGATGATCCGCGTCGTCCCGCTGCGTTGGGCGTAGGCCACGAACTCCGCAGTGTCGGCCACTGGCACGCCTTCGGTGATCACCACGACCAACTCCAGGCCGGCATCGATGGCGTCCAGCACCGCCTGTTTGGTGTGCGCGGCGGGCACGAAAATCACTGAAGTGTTCGCCCCCGTGACCTGCTTGGCCTCAGCAACGGTGTTGAACACCGGCACCGGGTCTTCCTCGAAAGTCAGCGATTGCCCGCCCTTGCCGGGCGTGACGCCGGCCACGATGCGGGTGCCGGCGGCAATCATCCGCTGGGTGTGTTTTCGCCCCTCCGAACCGGTCATGCCCTGCACGATTACTTTTGATCCCAGATCAAGCCAGACAGACATTTGCATTACTCCTGGTTAGCGGCCAGCTCGGCGGCACGACGCGCGGCTGCGTCCATCGTGTCGGACAGCTCGACCAGTGGATGGGCGGCCTCGATCAACATGTGGCGCCCAATCTCGACTGCGTTTCCGTCCAAGCGGACGACGATCGGCTTACTCGCCTTCTCCCCCAGCATCGCCAGGGCGTCGCGGATGCCCTTGGCCACTTCGGAGCAGGCCGTGATGCCCCCAAACACATTGACCAGCACCACCTTCACCTGCGGGTCGGACAGGATGATCTCCAAGCCGTCGGCCATCACGCTTGCTGAGGCGCCACCGCCGATATCGAGGAAGTTGGCCGGACGGGGTTGGCCGGGCAGGTTTGCCCCGGCGGCGGCGACCACGTCCAGGGTGCTCATCACCAGGCCAGCACCGTTGCCGATGACGCCAACGTTGCCGTCGAGTTTGACGTAGTTGAGGCCCTTCTCCTTGGCTCGGGTCTCTAGTGGGTCCTGCTCGTGGGTGTCGGCGTAGGCCGACCACTCGGGGTGGCGGAAGTCGGCGTTGTCGTCGAGAGTCACCTTGCCGTCGAGCGCGATGATTTCTCCCTGCCCGGTCTTCACCAGCGGGTTGACCTCAACCAAGGTGGCGTCGTTGTCGCGGTAAAGCCGGCCAAGGCCCACCAGAACCTCGGCGATGGCGGCGTGATCGGCCGCAGGGAAGCCAGCGGTGGAAACGATTTGGGCGGCCATGGCCGCATCGAGCCCGATAATCGGATCAATCTGCACCCGGGCCAGCGCCTCCGGGCGCTCCACGGCCAGGGTCTCGATGTCCACCCCGCCCTCGCGGCTGCACATGGCCAGGTACTTGCCGGTGGAGCGATCCAGCAGCAGCGAGAAGTAATACTCCTCGGCGATGTCGGCACCAGCGGCGACCATCACCTTGCGCACCCGATGACCGCGAATGTCCAGCCCAAGGATCTCCGCAGCCCGCTCAGCGGCCTCCTGCGGCGACCGGGCCAGCTTCACTCCGCCAGCCTTACCTCGCCCACCGGTCTTCACCTGCGCTTTGACCACCACTACCGGTGTGCCCAGCTTCACCGCAGCGGCGGCGGCCGCTGCCGGGGTGCTGGCCACGATGCCAGGCACCACGGGCACCCCGCTGGCTTCGAACAGGTCTCGGGCCTGATACTCGAACAGATCCACTCTCACTCCTAGTCTCATCCGGGGTGAACCGGAGCGCCTTCGAGACTATTCCTGAGGGCGCCCAACCCAGGGCTGTGGCCGCCCCGGGAGCGTTGATTTGGCAAGTCATGAGACGAAGCTGAGAAATATCCTGAGAAATGCTAAGCTCTGTCTTGCTCGCTAGGGGCAGGCGAAAACGTACTCATCACGGGGGCTAGGTGAACGACCAGCAAACGCAGGCTGACAAGCCAAGGCGCGCGCTTCCGACTCAGCCTCGCCGGATCTCCGGCGGAGTGTTGCAGTCGCTGCTGCGTCGCGGTGCAGCTGTGGTGGCCGTCTCAGGAATCGTGCTTGCTGGCCTCGCCACCTTCACCGCTTCAGCCAGTCCCGCCAACGCCGCCGCGCTCCCGTCCCCGCTGGGACTGTCGAGCATCGGCACCGACTTCGGCGCCGAGAAGAGCCAGGACGCCGCCTCGCTAGCCGAACAGCGCAGTCAGTCCATTAGTGCCGAAGTGACCGAGATCAGCACCGCCTCAGCTGACGCAGCCACCACCGAGCGCTTCCAGACGATGGGCGAGAACGCGACTTTCCTCGATGAGGAAAATGACCGGCTCAAGACCCTCACCAAGTTCATGTGGCCCACCGAGGGCGAGGTCGGCTCCGTTTACGGCCCCCGGCTTCACCCGATCCTGCACTACTGGCGGATGCACGATGGCGACGACATTGGCGGCTCCTGTGGTCAGCCGATCTGGGCCGCGCAGTCCGGCACCGTGGTCAAGGCCGAGATGGGCTACAACGGCGGTTCAGGTAACAACGTCCGCATCGATCACGGCGACATCAACGGCGTCAACGTCCAGACCGGCTACCTGCACATGAGCAAGTACTCCGTCTCGGTCGGCGACAAGGTCGACAAGGGCGATGTGATCGGTTACGTCGGCAGCACCGGCCTCTCGACCTCCTGCCACCTGCACTTCTCGGCTTACCAGAACGGCTCGGGCACCAACCCGATGAAGTTCATCGGCTGGAACCCGCAGGGCAAGCGAGCCCCCGCCCGCAACTGAGCAATCAGCTGATCAAAGTTGAGCCGAGCCGAATGGCTCGGCTCATAGTTTTTCCATCGGGGCGTGCTTCAACGACAGGCGCTTGATACCGGCCGAACCGAAGTCGACATCGGCCTTCGTCGAGTCCCCGGTGCCGTGGGTGGCAATCACGGTGCCCATCCCAAAGGACGTATGCAGCACTCGCTCCCCCACCTCAACCGAGGCCACTGTCTTGATCACCGGCCGGGAGCCAAAGGCCGGCCTGCTTTGGACCGAGCCGGTTGATGCCGTCCGCCGTTCAGCGCCGGGCCCGCGCTGCACGAAGGCTGGACGTCCCGCGTCCAGGTTGCGCCAATCAATCAAGTGAGCGGGAATCTCGTCGGTAAACCGGCTGGCCGGGTTGTACTTCGGCGCTCCCCACATGGTGCGCACGGTGGCCCGGCTCAGGAAGAGTCGTTTGCGGGCCCGAGTGATCCCGACGTAGGCCAGCCGACGTTCCTCCTCTAGCTCGGCGGTATCGAACATCGCCCGCTCGTGCGGAAAGATGCCCTCCTCGAAGCCGGTCAAAAAGACCGTGTCGAACTCCAGCCCCTTTGCCGTGTGCAGGGTCATCAACGTGACCACACCTGCCGAATCCGGGTCACGGTCGGGGATCCGATCGGAATCGGCCACCAGCGCGATCCGCTCTAGAAAGGCTGGCAGTGAGTCGTCCGGCTCGGGAGCAGCAGCGGCCAACTCGGCCGCCAACTCAGCGTCCTCGCCCTCGGCTTCGCCCAGATCGACGGCATGGGCAGCAGCGACGAACTCCTGAGCGACGCTCACCAGCTCGACCAGGTTCTCCAACCGGGTCTCGTCCTGGGGGTCGGTGGAGGCGGCCAGCTCGTCGGTGTAGCTCGAGCCCTTGAGGATGCTGGCCAGCACCTGATCGGCTGGCACGCCGGCGGCCACCTGGCGGCGGTGTTCGGCCAGTAGTTCAGCGAAGGCCTTGATCTGATTCAGCGACCGGGACGCCAACCCTGGAGCCTCTTCGGCTCGATCGAGGGCCGCCCCAAAGGAGATCCCCTCACTGGCGGCGAAGGCCTCGATCAGGGCCTCGGCCCGATCACCGATGCCACGCCTGGGCACGTTCAGCACCCGTCGTACCGACACATCGTCGTCGGGGTTGGCGATCGCCCGCAGATAGGAGATGGCGTCGCGAATCTCCTTGCGCTCATAGAACCGCACCCCGCCGACCACCCGGTAGGGCATCCCCACCCGAATGAACCGCTCCTCAAAAGCCCGCGACTGCGCGTTGGTGCGATAGAAGACCGCAACTTCCCCATACCTGGTGGCCCCGTCATCGGCCAGCTTGTCGATCTCGGTGGCCACGAACTGAGCCTCAGCGTGCTCGGTGTCAGCCACGTAGCCGACCAGGAGTTCGCCGTCACCAGCATCCGACCACAGCCGTTTGGCCGGACGTCCAGGGTTGCGGGTGATCACCGCGTTGGCGGCGTTCAGGATGTTCTGGGTGGAGCGATAGTTCTGCTCCAAAACGATGGTGCTCGCGCCCGGGAAGTCAGTTTCGAAATCGAGGATGTTGCGAATAGTCGCCCCGCGGAAGGCGTAGATCGACTGGTCGGAGTCGCCAACCACCATCAACTCTGGCGGCTCGATCGAGCCAGCTGGCGCATCGGCGATGACCCCACACAGCTCCCGGATCAGGGCGTACTGGGCGTGGTTGGTGTCCTGGTATTCGTCCACCAAGACATGCCGGAAGCGGCGCCGGTACTGCTCGCGCAAGTCGGGGAAGGCCTGCAACAGGTTCACCGTGGTCATGATCAGATCGTCGAAGTCCAGCGCATTGGCCGCGATCAGCCGCCGCTGATACTCCACATAGGCCTCGGCGTACACCTCTTCATTCGGACCGGACGTCTTCGAGCGGGCCGACTCGTGATCGATCAGCTCGTTTTTGCAGTTCGAAACCCAGTTGAGCACCGTGCGCACCTGGTAGCGCTTCGGATCGACCTCCTGATCGCGCAACACCAGCTGCATCAGCCGCTTGGCGTCGGTGTCGTCGTAGATGGAGAAATTGCGCGACAGCCCGAAACGGTTGATCTCGGCGCGCAGGATCCGCACGCAGGCCGAGTGGAAGGTCGAGACCCACATCAGCTTGGCCCTGTTGCCTACCAAGTCGATCACCCGGGACCGCATCTCAGCGGCCGCCTTGTTGGTGAAGGTGATGGCCAGAATTGAGCCGGGGTGGATACCGCGCTCACTGACCAGGTGGGCGATGCGGCGGGTGAGCACCCGGGTCTTGCCCGAACCGGCGCCAGCAACCACTAACACCGGGCTGCCGCTGTGCAGCACCGCTTCGCGCTGGGGCGGATTCAGCCCGGCCAACAGGTCGGCCTCGCTGATTCCTCGCGGGCGTTCGCCGGGGTGGGTCTCCCGGGGCGGAGTGGACGCCGACAGGTCGGGGAACAGGGAATCAGTCATAGCTGACCAAGCCTATTCCCGGGCGAGGACAACTGCCCACTTGGTCAGGCGGCGGGCAAGCGGCGTGAGTAATCTGGCAGACATGGGATTTATTGCATGGATAGTGATGGGCCTGATCGCAGGCGCCATCGCCAAGATGATCACCAAGAACAGCGGCGGCTGGATTTCCAGCTTGATCGTTGGCCTGATCGGGGCCGTAGTCGGCGGCTGGATCGGCGCCAACTTCCTCGGCCACGGCGTCGGCGAGTTCTTCTCGCTGTGGTCCTGGGGCCTGGCCATCGGCGGCTCAGTGCTGGTGCTGTGGCTCTACAACCTGATCACGAAGAAGAAGATCTAGCCAGACCCTTCGACAAGCTCAGGGAACTGAACCAACAGACCCTTCGACAAGCTCAGGGAACTGAACCAACAGACCCTTCGACAAGCTCAGGGAACTGTGGTGCGCCTCAGGGAACTGAAAGTTGGCTTCGGCAAGCTCAACCCCAGTTGGCTGAGCTTGTCGAAGCCCTTTGCCTTTAGACCAGTTTGCGATCAGTGGCCCAGCGGGTGAGCTGATGCCGGTTCGACAGCTGCAACTTGCGCAGCACGCTGGAGACGTGAGTCTCAACGGTCTTGATCGAGATGAACAGCTCCCGGGCAATCTCCTTGTAGGCGTAGCCGCGAGCGATCAACCGCAGCACTTCGCGTTCACGCTGGCTGAGCCGATCCAGATCCTCATCGATGCTGGCGACATCGATCGCGCCGGAGAACGCGTCCAACACGAAACCGGCCAGCCGCGGGGAGAACACCGCATCGCCTTCGGCCACCCGTCCGATCGCCTCAACCAACTCATCGGCCGAGATCGACTTGGTCACATATCCCCTGGCCCCAGCCCGAATGATGCCGATTACGTCTTCAGCGGCGTCCGAGACCGATAGGGCCACGAACTTCACTCCCGGCTCGACCGCGGTGGCCTGCTTGATCACTTCGGCACCGCCGCCGCCGGGCAGATGGACGTCCAACAGCACCACGTCTGGGACGCCAGCCAGGATGGCCGCCACTGCAGTGGGGACGTCCTCGCCTTCGCCAACAAGTTGGACGCGGGCGCCGATGTCGTGTTTCACGCCGCTGCGGAACATCGCGTGGTCATCGACCACCACGACCCGCCAAGCGGCCTGGCTCTGATTCTCAGTCATCGCGGCAACTCCAGTCTCACTTCAGTGCCCTCTCCAGGTGCGGTCTTGATTATCGCCCGGCCACCGGCCCTTTTGACCCGCTCAGTGATCGAACCGCGCACCCCCATGCGGTCTTCCTCAACCTCGGCCAGATCGAAACCGACGCCGCGGTCGCGAATGAAGACGCTGACCAGATCCTCATCGGTCTCGGTGTACAAGTCGATCCGATCGCAACCAGAGTGCTTAGCGGCATTCACCATGGCCTCCCGCGCCGCGCGCACGACCGCGGTCAGTTCTGGGGTTAGCTCGGTGTCACCGACGCTGACCAACTCGACGTCAACGCCATGGGCTCCTTCGACGTCCAGCATCTCCTCGGTGAGCGCTTCCACCAGGCTGCCAGAGGCCGGCGCCTCACCGTAGAGCCATTGCCGTAGCTCCCGCTCCTGACGGCGGGCCAGCGCGGTCACCTTCTTCGGATCGGACGCTTGGCGCTGGATCAGCGCCAGCGTTTGCAGCACCGAGTCGTGCAAATGGGCGGCCATATCGGCCCGGGCGTCGGCGAGCAGAGCGTCCTGGCGGGCCTGCGCCAGCGTGCGGCGCACCCGCAGAATCCACGGCAGGCTGGCCAACGCCAGACCAGCCGCCGACAAGCCGAGCACCAGCAGCAGCCGACCCAGTTCGCTAAGACCCGGCTGGTTTACCAAGAGCACCGCCTCCGCCGCGGCCAGCGCCACCAGGCCGGCCAGGATCGCGACCAGCGAAGTCCAATGGGCGATGAGCGGGGCCACCAGCCGACGCAAACCGGTTCCGCTGCGCACGTCCTTGGTGGAGACCCGATCGGCCTGCCACCAGATCAACCCCAGCCCACTGGCCCCAAGGAGCCCGGCCGCGAGGTTGTCCTGCCGCATCCCCCAGCCACTGATTTGAACCAGCCAGAGCAGACCGACCCCAACCAGAGCCAGGGCCACGGCCACACCCAGATCTACCGGGCTCAGTTTGCCATCGGATCGTGGACGCAGGCCGGTTCGGGCGTGGGATTCCAGGCCAGGGGCGTCGCGGCGCTCTCGCTGCCCGGGCATCACCAGCCACAGGGCCAGGTAGATCAGCACCCCAACCAGGCCGAGCGCGCCCAGGATCACAAAAATCACCCGCACTACCAGCGGCTGCCAACCAAGCTGATCTGCCAGGCCAGCGCACACCCCGCCCACCCAGGCCGAACTCAGCGGACGGGTAGGAGGCTGCTCGCTGACCACTTCGGTCATGCCGAATCACGCCTGATCAAATGGCTGGCCAGAATCACCGGCGAGGCTGGGCGCCCACCGGCCAACAGTTCGATCAACAGCTTGGTGGCCTCCCGGCACAGCTCGGAAGCCGGGTTGGTCATGGTGGTCAGGGTCGGTGTCGTCTGCATGGCCACCTCGGAGTTGTCGAAGCCGACCACCCGGACATCTTCGGGAATCTGCAGCCCAGCCTCGGCCAGCACCTGCAGTGCGCCGGCCGCCATCAGATCATTGGCCACGAACAGCCCATCGAACCGCTCGCCCGCAGCGAGCAGCCGTGCGGCCGCGTCGCGTCCGCCGGCCGTGGTGAAGTCGCCGTGCTCGACCCCTGCCGGACTCAAACCGGCCGCTGCCAGCGCGGACCGGAAACCGGCCAGCCGGTTGGTGCCGGCGGCCATATCCAACGGGCCGGTAATAGTGGCGATCCGCTTGCTCCCGCCGTCAACCAAGTACTGGGTGGCCTCGCGGGAGGCGGCCTCCTGGTCGATGTCGACGTAGGGCAAACCGGGGGTCTCCGGGTCGCCGACGAAGACCACCGGCGTGCTCAACTCGGCCAAGGCCCTGGCCAGGGCTGGCCCATGGTGGGAGACCACGATCGCGCCGTCGACGTGCCCGGAGTCGAGGTAGCGCAGCATCCGCTCGGCCGGGTGTCCGGGCCCAGCGATGGCGAGCAGCACTTGCACATCGGAATCGCTGAAGCCCTGCAGGGCGCCGTGGTAGGCCTGCGGGAAGAACGGATCAGTGAACACCCGGTCATCTGCTTCGGGCACCATCACCGCCACCACCCCGGTACGTCGAGTGACCAGCGCTCTGGCCGCCCGGTTGGGACGGTAGCCAAGCTTGGAGATGGCCGCCTGCACCTGAACAACCGTCTCCGGAGCCACCAGAGTGGCGCCGTTCACCACGCGCGAAACCGTGGCTCGAGAGACCTTCGCCAGCTTCGCGACATCCTCGAGGGTCGGCAGTTGGCGCTCCGCGATCACCTCATTGACCACTCCGGCGCCCCCTTGTCAAAGCTGTAGCACTCCGGCTCGCACCAACTCCTTGAACCAGCGGGCGCTGGCCTTGGGCAGTCGGCGAAGTTCGGAGTCCACAGCGAGAATACCGAAGCGCTGCTGATAACCGTGTGCCCACTCGAAGTTGTCGATCAAGGACCACACCAGATAACCGCGCAGATCTACCCCTTCGGCAATCGCCTGCCCGCAGGCCGCAATATGGCCCCGCAAGTAATCGATGCGATCGGAGTCCTGGATCTGGCCGTCCGCGTCGAGCACCTCGTCGCCATAGGCGGCACCGTTCTCGGTGATCACCAACCCGACCCCGGCGGGGCCGGTGTAGTCGCGGTGCAGCCAGGTCAACAGCCCATGCAGCCCGGCTGGATCAACCGGCCAGCCCATCGCCGTCACCGGCAGGTCGCGAGGCAGCGCCCGCGCTTGGGGAGCAGTGATGTGGGGGCTGGCGAGTTGACGTCCACGAACCACCTTGGGCGTAGCCACCTCATCTGGACCGGGCGCCCGCACAACGTCGGTGGTGTAGTAGTTGACGCCAAGCAGATCGATCGGGGCTGCGATCGCGGCCAAGTCACCGTCGCGGACCAGTCCGGGCTCCCACCACGACCCCAGGTCGGCGATGACGTCGGCGGGATAGGCACCGGTGAAGATCGCGTCAAGGAAGAAACGGTTGGCCGTGCCATCGATACGCCGAGCCAGGTCCACGTCCGCCGCCGAGGTCGGGTCGGCTGGGCTGACCGGAGTGAAGTTCAAGGTGATGCCGAGTTGGGCCTCAGAGTCGGCTGCGCGCAACGCCTGAGTCGCCAGTCCGTGGGCAAGCATCAGGTGATGTGCCGAGCGCACTGCTTCGGTTGGATCGGTGTGTCCGGGCGCATGTTCGCCAGCTCCGTAGCTGAGGAAGGACGCACACCACGGCTCGTTGAGCGTGGTCCAGATCCGCACCCGATCGCCGAGCACCTTTTGCATGGCCACGGCGTAGTCGGCGAACTTGCTGGCCGTATCGCGGTTCAGCCAGCCGCCCGGCAAGAACTCCGGCAGGTCCCAGTGATAGAGGGTCAGCCACGGCTCGATGCCAGCGCCGAGAAGCTCGTCGGTAAGCCGGGAGTAGAAGTCCATGCCCAACGGATTCACGCTGCCATCGGCTTGCAGCACCCGCGACCAGGACACCGAAAAGCGGTAGGTGTCCAGGCCAAGCTCGCTGAGTTGGGCGACGTCTTCGCGATACCGGTGATAGTGATCTACGGCCGTCCTACCGTCGTCGCCGTTGGCGATCGCGCCGGGAACCTGGCAGAAGGTGTCCCAGATCGAAGGAGTGCGGCCGTCGATCGCCGCGGCCCCTTCGATCTGATAGGCCGAGGTGGCCGTACCCCAGCGAAAGGACTCGGGGAAGGAAATGGTGCTCATCCTTTGACTGCTCCTTGCATAATGCCCGATACCAGGTGGCGTCCGGCGAAGGCGAACAGGGCCAGCAGCGGCAGCGTGGCTAGCACTACTCCGGCCATGATCAACGACATGTCTTTGAAGTAGGAGGCCTGCAACAACTGCAGGGCCACTGGCAGCGTCGGGTTCGAAGAGCCGAGCACGATGAACGGCCAGAAGAAGTTCGTCCAGCTGCCCACAAAGGTGAACAGCGCCAACATTGCTGCCGCGGGTCGCGCGGCTGGCAGGGCCACATGCCAGAACGTCCGGATCATCGAGCAGCCATCTACGCGGGCCGCCTCGATGAGCTCATAGGGCAGGGCCTCCGACAGATACTGGGTCATCCAGAACACGCCGAAGGCGGTGACCATGGCTGGCACGATCACGCCAATCAACTTGCCGGTCCAGCCAAGATTCGACATCACAATGAACAACGGGATGACGCCGAGTTGGGTAGGCACCGCCATGGTGCCGATCACGAAGGCCAGCATCCAGTTGCGACCGCGGAAGCGCAGTTTGGCGAAGGAATAGCCAGCCAGCGTGGAGAAGAAGACCACCGAGACCGCGGTGACCAGGCTCACGATCACGCTGTTACCAAGCGCCGACCAGAACCCGATCCCAGAGTTGAGCACCCGGCCGAGGTTCTCGAAAAAGTGCGCCTGCGGAATCGGTGATGGCACCGGGTTGCGCGCGATGTCGCCAGCAGTCGAGGCCGACAGCAGAAAGGCGTAGTAGAGCGGGGTAACCGAGATCAGAACCACCACCGAAAGGATCGTGTAGGCGATCCAGCCGGGACGGCGCGTGCCGCCCTCCATTCGCTGCCGACGCCGGGCGGCGGCACGCGCTGCGCCGGGGCCGGCCAATTGCCGGGCGGTTGCCACTGAAGTCATTTGACCAGCGCCTTTCGGTTCGGCCGATGATCGCTGTCGGCGATGCGGCGGGTGATCACGTAGTTGAGTAGGGCGAAGATCACGATGATCACGAACAGCAACCAGGCGACCGCAGCGGAGCGGCCGAGGTTGCGCTGGGAGTTCCAGCCCAGTTCGTAGAGGTACATCGTGACGGTCATCCATTCGCGGTCGGGCCCGCCAAGGCTGAAGTTGTCGAACAGCCGAGGCTCATCAAAGATCTGCAGGCCACCGATGGTTGAGGTGATCACCACGAAAATGATCGTTGGGCGCAGCATCGGGACGGTGACGTTGATGAAGGTCTGCCAGCGATTGGCCCCGTCGACCACCGCAGCTTCGGTGACGTCGCGCGGAATGGCTTGCATCGCAGCGAGGAAGATCAAGGTGTTGTAGCCGGTCCAGCGGAAGTTGACCATGGTGGCGATCGCGATGTGTGACCAGAAGCGATCAGAGTGCCAACCGATCGGGTCCAGACCGACGCTGGTGAGGATGGCGTTCAGGACGCCGGATTCGTCAGCGAACAGCTGTCCGAACACCAACGATACGGCCACTGGCGCCACCACATAGGGCACCAGCACCCCCATCCGCCAGAAGGTCTTGGCTCGCAGGTTCGCATTGAGCACCGCGGCGATTCCCAGCGCCATGATGAGCTGCGGCACCGAGGAGAGCAGGAAGATGCTGAAGGTGTTGGCCACCCCGTCCCAGAATCGGGGCTGGGCGAGTACATATTGGAAGTTGGCCAGGCCGACGAAGCCCTGGTTGCCAGTGATGAGGCTCCATTTATTGAGGGCCACCCAGCCGGTGTAGAGGAGCGGGAACAACCCGACTAGAGCGAAAAGCAGGAAGAACGGAGCGATGTAGAGGTAGGGAGCGGTCTTCACGTCCCATCGGCTGAACCGTTGGCGCCACGGCATCGTAGGGTCCCTTCTAAGTCGAGCTCGTGGGCGGGGCTTCCGCTCGCCCCGCCCACGAGACCTAATGGACTGCAATCAGCTGAGAGCGCCAAACTCCTTAACGGCTTGCGCCCAGGAGACCTCAGCAGTCTGCTTCTTGGTCACATCGACCCGGTTCATGGCGTCAGAGAGCACCTGCCGAACGGCGAAGTACTGCGGGCCCTTGTACGGGTTCACGGTGACTGCCTTGGCCCGGTCGGCCAGGATCTGGCCAGTCGGGGCGTCGTTGAAGAACTTGTTGGTGACGCCCAACAGATCGGGACTGTTCAGCGCCTCAACCTGGCTCGGGAAGGTTCCCTTGGCCTTGAACGCCTTGATCTGCTGATCGGGAGCGGTCAGCCAGGCTGCCAGGTCGCGCGCGGCCTGCTGGTGAGCACCCTGTGCCGGGACGGTGAGGTAGGAGCCACCCCAGTTGCCGCCGCCACCGGGGAAGGTGTTGGCGATATCCCAGCCTTCGACGCCCTTGGCATTGCCCTCAATGACGCCGAGCATCCAGCCCGGGCACAGCATGGTGGCGAACTTGCCCTTCTGGAACGCATTGGTCCAGTCCGGCTGCCACTGCTGCAGGTGGGCCGACAGCTTGTCGTCCACCGAGGCCTTCAGAATCGAGGTGTACATGTCCTTCACCGGCTGGTTCTGATCCATCGGGATCAGCACCTCTTCGGTGTCAGAGGAGGAGAAGGCGTTGGGCAGCTGGTTGATCTGGCCCTGCATGATCGCATCGGCAGAGTCGAACCAGGCCACACCATTGGACTTGGCGACGAACTGCTTGCCTACGTTGAAGTAGTCCGCCCAGGTGGTGCCCAGCAGCTTGGCAACCTCGGCGCGGTCAGTTGGCAGCCCGGCCTTCTTGAACAGGTCGGCGCGGTAGCAGACGCCCTCGGGGCCGATGTCGGTACCGAAGCCGACCAGCTTGCCGTCGGCAGTGGTGGCGGCGCCGGCCTTCCAATCGAGCCAGCGGCCCTTGACGTCATCGCCGGTGAGGTCCATCAGCTTGTCGGAGGTCTGCATGACGTCGGGCAGCCAGTCGACCTCAATGGCTTCGATGTCGCTCAGGCCCGAGCCAGCGGCCAACTTGCTGAAGTAGTTCTCGCGAGCCTCGTTGGAGGTGGCCGCCTTCTTCGGAGTGATGGTGATGTTCGGATGCAGCTTGGTGTACTCCGCGAACAGGTCGTCGTACCCAAACTCATTGAACGTTGCGACCGTGAGAGTGATCTTCTCGTCGCTTGCTGGCGAGCTGGCCGACGGTGCGGCGTTGCTCGAACAGCCTGTAACCAGAAGCGTCAGGCCAGCCAGAGCGGCAGCCCCACGCATCAGAGGTGAACGCATATGTGACTCCTTCGTCGTGGACGGCCGCCATGCCGTCCAGTACTTGACCGCGAGCAATGAGAGCGCTCTTATCGGCTGGGCACCATTGAAGATGAAAGCGCTCTCATTGGTCAAGGCGCGTTACTGAATAGTTATCTGGCTCCCCCTCGGGGACGAAAGCCAGGCACGCCTCAGGGGCTTCCCCGATGGCCTGGCGCACCGCGGTCGCATTGAATGGTGGTGTGCCCGAACAACTCCCAGTGATCAGCCGCCCCCGCGAGGGTGCGGTGTTCGCTGGCGTGTGCGCCGGGCTCGCCCGCCGCATGGGCGTCCAGCCAATCGTGCTTCGGGTGCTTGCCGTAGTCACCGCCGTGGCGCTCGGCGGTCTTGGGATCGCTTTGTATGTTGCCGGCTTCCTGTTGCTGCCTCGAGAGGGCGAGCAGTATGGGCCGCTATCGAAGGCCATTCCCGCGCTGCGCCGCTGGCCCAAGGGGCTCCTGATCGCGCTGGTGGTAATCGCCAGCATCCTCATCACCTGGGGCACTGGCGGCGGACCTGCGCTGGTGCCGGCGATGGTGATTGGCCTGGTGCTCTGGTTTGGCGTGTTCCGGCCGCGAGCCCAAGCTTCGACCAGAGTCGCCGAGCCAACCCCGTTCGAGCGGGCCGCCGACGCCTGGCGCGTCCGGCTGGCCGAACAGCAGGTGCCCGGCTTCGAGACCGCCGTGGACGAACCCCGCTGGGAGCAGCCCTACACCGACCCGACCGACCGCTTGGTCTCCGACAGCCAGCCGCTGCTGCCGGCTGTGGCCCCGCCGCCGCGAAGCTGGCGACTCTGGGGGCTGGCGTTGGCACTGGCCGGCCTCGGCACCGGAACGGTCGCCCTGCTCGGGCTGGCCTTCGGTCTACCGGCCACTCCCCTGGGCTACTTCGGCGCAATCCTGGCCGCCTTGGGCATCACCGGCCTGGTCGCCGCCAAGTACGGACGTCCACCGCTGCTGGTGCCAGCCATCATCGTGGCTGCGGCCCTGGCCGCAACCCAACTGGTGCCCAACACCGGACCAGTCACCGACTACTCCCAGGTCGTGACCGAGGAGGCCCAACTGCCGGGCGCGGTGAAGCTCTCGGCCGGCACCGTAGAACTCGACCTCAGTGGCCTCAACCTCACCCACGATCAGACCCTCACCATCGAGGTCGGCGCTGGCGACGTCCAGCTGAATCTTCCCGATCAGACCCCGACCACCCTGAACTGGCAGGTGGGCGCTGGGGAGGCTGACCTGCTCGGTCAGGGCCAGGAGGGGTTCAACCTCACTGACAGCCTCCGCAGCACCCCGGGTGGGGCTACCGCCGGGCCAGTGCTGACGATCAATCTCAAACTTGGTGCCGGCAACCTGGAGGTGAAGCCATGAAATCCGACCGCGTCGCGTTCGCCTTCGGGGTAGTCGCGCTGGCCTTTTCGGGGCTGGCCCTTTGGTCGAACTACGGCCAGATCGACTGGCGGATCGCTGGCCTGCTGGCCCCGGTCTGCCTGGTTGTGATCGGCGTCGGCATGCTCCTGCTGACCAAGACCCCCAACTGAGTTTCTAGAAAGGAAAAACAATGAAGGAACAACTCACTCGCTCAGCCACCGACAAGATGATCGCCGGAGTCTGCGGCGGTGTGGCTCGCTCGTTCGGTATCGACGCCAACATCGTCCGGATCCTCTGGGCCGTACTAAGCGTCTTCTTCCTGTTCCCGGTCGTCCTGTACGCCGTACTGTGGCTCATTCTGACCGTGGACGGCGAAGGCCCCACCGGCTTCGATGACGTGAAGAACGCGTTCAGCAGCAAGCCGCCGCAGGCCTGATCATTCCCACTCGATGGTGCCGGGTGGCTTGCTGGTGACGTCCAGCACCACCCGGTTCACCTCGGGCACCTCATTGGTGATCCGGGTACTGATCCGCTCCAGCAGCTCATAGGGCAGTCGGCTCCAGTCGGCGGTCATCGCGTCCTCACTGGAGACCGGACGCAGCACGATCGGGTGCCCGTAAGTGCGGCCATCGCCCTGCACGCCGACTGAGCGGACATCAGCCAGCAGCACCACCGGGAACTGCCAGATTTCGCCGTCCAGCCCGGCCGCAGTGGTCTCTTCGCGGACGATCGCATCAGCGGCCCGCAAAATGCGCAGCCGCTCAGCGTCCACCGCACCGACAATCCGAATGCCCAGCCCGGGCCCGGGGAACGGGTGCCGTCCCACGATGTGTTCGGGCAGCCCGAGTTGGCGGCCAACTTGGCGCACTTCGTCTTTGAACAGGGTGCGCAGCGGTTCAATCAGCTTGAACTGCAGGTCATCGGGCAGCCCACCGACGTTGTGGTGGCTCTTGATATTGGCCGCACCCTCACCACCACCAGATTCGACCACATCGGGGTAGAGAGTGCCCTGCACCAGGTAGTCGATCGGACCTTCGTCGTTGATCTGGCGGGCGGCGTCTTCGAAGGTGCGAATGAACTCCCGGCCGATGATCTTGCGTTTGGTTTCGGGGTCGCTGACCCCAGCCAGCGCGCCGAGGAAGCGGTCGACCTCATCGGCCACGACCAGCTTCACCCCGGTGGAGGCGACGAAATCTTCTTCCACCCGCTCGGCTTCGCCGGTGCGTAGCAGGCCGTGATCGACGAAGACGCAGGTGAGCTGCTCGCCAATCGCCTTCTGCACCAACGCGGCCGCGACGGCTGAATCGACGCCGCCCGACAGTGCACACAGCACTCGGGCGTCCCCCACTTCAGCTTTGATGCGGGCAACCTGGTCTTCGACGATGTTGGAGGAGTTCCAGGTGCGCCGACACCCCGCGATCTCCCACAAGAAGCGCTCCAGCACCCGCTGGCCATGCTCGGAGTGCAGCACCTCGGGATGCCATTGGACGCCAGCCAGCCGCGATTCGGCGTTTTCGAAGGCGGCCACGGTGGCCCGCGGTGAGCGCGCATTCACCCGGAATCCGGCCGGAGCTGCGGTCACTTCGTCGCCGTGCGACATCCAGGCGCTGAGGGTCTCAGGTAGGCCGTCCAGCAGGATGCCAGCGTCCAGCACCTCAACCTGGGTGCGGCCGTACTCGCGCTGTCCGGTCTTGGCGACGGTGCCGCCGAGGGCTTGGGCCATCGCCATGAAGCCGTAGCAGATGCCGAACACCGGCACCCCGGCCTGCAGCAGTGCGACGTCGAGTTGCGGAGCGCCCGGCTCATAGACCGAGCTCGGACCGCCGGAGAGAATCACCGCTGTCGGCTGCTTGGCCAACAGGTCGGCGACGCTCATCGTGTGCGAGACGATCTCGGAATACACCTGGGCCTCGCGGACCCGGCGGGCGATGAGTTGGGCGTACTGGGCGCCATAGTCGACAACCAGCACCAAATCGTGTTCGGCGCTCATGGGGCACGATTCTAGAGGTGGAACGGCCGTTCAGATTGCAGGGCTCGGTGGCCGCCGGACGACTCCCGGGGACGGTTCCTCCGCGCAGCTCACGGGGACGGTTCCAACGAGCGCATCTCAGGTCCGTCCCCATGAGCAGCTCACCGGAACCGTCCCCATGCGCAGCGGAGGGTGGGAGGACTGCTCACATTGCAGGATCAGCTTGACCACTGGCTGGACGCCGCTGCTAGCCTTCCGCCATGACCTCGACGAGCGCCGCACTCATGTGTTGCTGCTGCCTGCCGTCGATGGCGCGTTGTCGAATGTGCTGACCCAGCCTCGATTCGCACCACCACCACCTGGTTTTCACCAAACCACCGCCGCTCCACGTTTGGATTCGGCACAGCCATACCCATCACCGCCCCTAGCTAGGGCAGCTTCGCAGCAGCAACACCGCATTCACTAGGAGAAACAATGTCCCTGCATCCCGACACCCTCGCCGTCCACGCCGGCCAGGAGGAGGCCGATTCGGCCACCAACGCCCGGGCAGTGCCGATCTACCAGACCACCAGCTACGTCTTCGACGACACCGAGCACGCTGCCGACCTGTTCGCCTTGCGGACGCCGGGCAACATCTACACCCGGATCATGAACCCGACCCAGTCAGTCTTCGAGACCCGACTCACCGCCCTCGAAGGCGGCGTTGGCGCGCTGGCCACCGCCTCGGGTGCGGCAGCCATCACCTATGCCGTGTTGAACCTGACCTATGCCGGGGACAACATCGTGGCGCTCTCCACCCTGTACGGCGGCACCTACGCGCTGTTCGCCCACACCCTGGCCCAGTACGGCATCGAAGCCCGCTTCGTTGATCCGACCAAGCCCGAAGACCTGGCCAACTACGTCGACGACAAGACCAAGCTGGTCTTCGGCGAAACCATCGGCAACCCGGCGATCAATGTGATCGACCTGGACGCCTGGTCGGCCGCCGCCCACGCCCTTGGCCTGCCGTTCATCGTGGACGCCACCGTGACCACGCCCATCTTGGCCAAGGTCTTCGAGCATGGCGTCGACGTGGCCGTCCACTCGGCCACCAAGTACATCGGCGGGCATGGCACCAGCGTCGGCGGCATCATCGTCGATTCGGGCAAGTTCGATTGGGCCGCCCACGCCGAGCGCTTCCCCGGCCTCACCGCCCCCGACCCGGCCTACCACGGCGTGGTCTGGACCGAAGCCGCCGGCAACCTGGCCTACATCATCCGGGCCCGCACGGTGCTGCTGCGCAACACCGGCGCTGCGATCAGCCCGTTCAACGCCTGGCTGTTCCTGCAGGGCCTGGAGACCCTGCACCTGCGCCTGGAGCGCCACTCGGCCAATGCGCTGGCGGTAGCCAACTACCTCCAGGGCCACGAGAAGGTGGCCTGGGTGAACTACCCCGGCTTGGAATCGTCGCCCGACAAGGCGATCGCTGACCGCATCTTCACCGGACGCGGCTACGGTGGCATTCTGGCCTTCGGCCTGAAAGCTGGCCGCGAGGCTGGCGCGAAGTTCATCGAAGCCCTGGGGCTGTTCAGCCACCTGGCCAATATCGGCGATGCCAAGAGCCTCGCCATTCACAATGCCACCACCACCCACTCCCAGCTGAACACCGAAGAACTCACCGCCGCTGGGGTGGCCCCGGAAATGGTTCGCCTGAGCATCGGCATCGAGAACGTCGATGATCTGATCGCCGACCTCGATCAGGCCCTAGCCGGGCTCTGATCACCCTTCGATAGGAGTATCGAGATGAGCTATTACGCCGACGCGACCCAGCTGACCGGGCGCACCCCACTGGTGAAGATCAATCGCCTCTATGGCGATTCGAGTGCCATCGTTTTGGCCAAGCTGGAGTTCTACAACCCGGCCCACTCAGTGAAGGACCGGATCGGCGTGGCCATCGTGGACGCCGCCGAAGCGTCCGGGGCTTTGCAGCCAGGCGGCACCATCGTCGAGGGCACCTCGGGAAACACCGGCATCGCTTTGGCTTTCGTCGGCGCCGCCCGCGGATATCGGGTGATCCTGACCATGCCCGAAACCATGAGCAAGGAGCGGCGGGCACTGCTGCGGGCCTACGGTGCCGAGCTGGTGCTCACTCCTGGCAGCGAGGGGATGAAGGGGGCGGTGACCCGAGCCGAACAGATCGCCGCCGAAACCCCTGGGTCGGTGTTGGCTCGCCAGTTCGCCAACCCGGCCAATCCCGACATCCATCGCCGTACCACCGCGGTGGAGATCTGGGACGACACCGAAGGCCAGGTGGACTTCCTGGTGGCCGGGGTCGGTACCGGCGGCACGATCACCGGGGTCGGGCAGGCGTTGAAGCAGCGCAAGCCGGGAGTAAAGATCGTGGCGGTGGAACCAGCTGAGTCGCCGCTGCTCTCCGGCGGCCAGCCTGGCCCCCACAAGATTCAGGGCATCGGGGCCAACTTCATTCCCGATATCCTCGACACCACCGTGATCGATGAGATTTTGCCGCAGACTTCGGAGACCGCCTTCGCCTGGGCTCGCCGGGCCGCGAAAGAGGAAGGACTGTTGGTGGGCATCTCCTCCGGCGCGGCTCTGGCCGCAGCAGGTGAGCTAGCTGCCCGACCCGAGAATGCCGGGGCCACGATCGTGGTGATCATCCCGTCCTTCGGTGAGCGGTATCTGTCGACCCCGCTGTACGCCGACCTGCTCGTCTAGTTGGCCGACCCTTCGACCCTTCGACAAGCTCAGGGAACTGCGTGAAGGTGACTCAGGGAACCGAACCCAAGCTGGCTGAGCCTGTCGAAGCCTCCAGGTAGACCCTTCGACAGGCTCAGGGACCTGAACAAGTTGGCTGAGCCCGTCGAAGCCTCAAGCTGGCTGAGCCCGTCGAAGCTCGGCGTCCTCTAGGCTGAGCGCGTGCAGAGTGATCCGGACCTGGAGCGGCTACGCGGCTCGATCGACAATCTCGATACCGCGATTATTTGCCTGCTCGCCGAGCGCTTCAAGATCACCCAGCAGGTTGGGGTGCTGAAGAAGACCCGCGGGCTGGCTGCGGCCGATCCCGAGCGCGAAGAGCAGCAGATTGCCCGGCTGCGCCGGCTGGCCGAGGCGGCCAATCTCGATCCGGAGTTCGCCGAGAAGTGGTTGAACTTCGTCGTCTCCGAAGTGGTTCGCCACCACGAGGCCATCGCCGCCGAGTAGGCGTCCAGCTCACTGTGCCCGGTGGCGCAGCTGCTCCCAAGTGCTGAGCAGTGACGTCCTGAGCCTGTTGGCAACGGCGGTCAGACTGCCACTCCCCTCGCGGTGAGCTTGTTCCTGGCGGCCATTCAGGTCTTCGATCTTCACCGGCTCCTCAACTCTGGGCTCCAGTTCGGGCGTCAGCTCGGCTAGCTTGGCCGACTCAGCCGCCGACTCAGCCACCGGTGGTTCGATCGGTGGTTCAGCCGGTGACTCAATCGGGACGCTCTCGTGCTGCGACCGGTCCGCTGGGGGAACCGGAACCAGACCGGAGTCGGTCACTTGGTAGGAGGATTTCCCGAAACTGACGATGGCGCCAACTCCGACTTCCTGACAGGTCGCTCGAGTGCCGTCGATGAAGGTGCCGTTGGTCGAACCCAGGTCTTGCACCAGCAGTCGGCCGGTGTCCATCGGCACCACCAACGCGTGATACCCACTAACCGAGGAGTCTTCGAGCACCAAGTCGTTGTCGACCCGGCGGCCCACCTTGATCACCTCACTGCGCGATCCCTCACCATCATTTGGCCCAGCTCGCAGGTCCAAATGGCTCGGCTGCCACTCGCTGGCCGGTTCCGGCTGTTCGTCGATCGCCACTCGACGCGCCCGTCCGGCCTCCACGAATCGCAACAAGACCCCATCGTCCGGATCGCCCAACATGAGCTCCATCCCGGGCTGCAACTCGAAGAAACTGCCAGCAGCAATTCGTTGACCCTCGAGGTAGGTTCCGTTGGCCGCGCCCAAGTCGCAACCCGACCACAGCGCACCCCCACCGGTAAGGACGAGATGCTGCCGCGAGACCAGGCGGTGCGTCACCCGCAGGTTCGCCGCCACGTCCCGCCCGATGGTGAACGGCCCGGTCGCCCCCAACACAACCGTCCGACCTTCCAGCACTACCGCAAGCTCTGTCATATCGGTATCCCCCCGACGCGATATCACGATTGCGCGAAGTGTAGATCACCAATGGTAATTACCCCACCCCCACAGTGAATTCCCCGAAACAGCCAGCTCAAGCGAGGCTTTATGAGCTGCGCCCAGTCATCGAAGCCGGCGGCGCAACGTCACCCAGGTGCCGATCAGCGCGAGACTGAACCAGCCACCCAGGGCGCCCAAGTTGATGGCC
This sequence comes from Propionicimonas sp., assembly GCA_013791955.1. Lineage (GTDB taxonomy): Bacteria > Actinomycetota > Actinomycetes > Propionibacteriales > Propionibacteriaceae > Propionicimonas. The sequence continues at coordinate 265,294 of VMSW01000007.1, read as the reverse complement.
CAGGCCAGCCGGGTGTGGTCCCAGAGCGGATCCAGATCCTTGACCGTGGCGCAGTCGACCACGGTGTTTCGAAGCTCCGGCTTTTGCGCTTTGGGCTTTGGTAAACCGGCGTCTTTGGCCCGGTCAGCAGCCTCCCGGTTGGCCCGGTCGGTAGCTTCGACGGCCTTCTTGTTCACTTCGCGGTCTTCGGTCTGTTTGACCAGTATCTCGGCCCGACAGGTCACGTTCTGGTTGAAGTCCAGTGAGCCTGCACCGGCCGCCAGGCCCCAACGTCCGGGCGCCAACATCGACAACTCATTGATGCCGGGGTTGGTGACCATCAGAACTCCCCCGCCCAGCACCAGTTGCAGCATCAACAGCACCACCATCAACGGCATTACCTGTTCGACGGTCTTGACTAGCCCCGATAGAAACAGACCCAACGCTGCACACGTCCACGCGGTAGCCCAAGAGGCGAGGAAGAGTTCCACCCACAGCGAGGTGAAGATCCCATTGGCGGCGTGTGGATTGAGCGCGAGAATCACCGAGGTCAGCAGCGCTGACTGCACCGCACCAACCAGCCCCAACAGCAACACCTTGGCCATCAGATACGCCCCCGGGCGCACCCCCACCCCGGCCTCATGGACGAAGATCACCCGCTCCGTTACCAGTTGGCGCACGCTCGGCACCAAGCCCATCAGGACCGAGCCGAAGGCCATAATCACCAGCAGCGACTTCGGCTGCCCGACATCATCGATGATCGCGGCAGGCAGGAAGCCGTTGCTGGCCTGCACGATCAAGGTGAGCAAGGCCACTGCCACCGGCAACCCAATCGTGAACAGCACCAGGTAGCGGTCACTCAGCATCAGCCGGGTCTGGCGGCGCAACAAGGTAGCGATCTGGGGCAGCAGGCGGCGCCGCGGCGGCCGCAGCCTCCGCCCGGGACGCTTGGCCACAACCGGCTGGCCGACTGGCCGAAACAGCGAACTGGCCACGAACTCGTCCCGTACCAATTCCGGATCGGAATTCAGTCGGGAATAGATGGCCGCCCAGGACAAATCCTGCTGGCGCTCGCCGAAATAGTCAGTCAGCGCCGCTGGCGGGCCGAAATAGGCCACCCGTCCACCTGGGGCAAGGAGCAGGACGTTGTCGGCTTTGTCCAGATTGTCGGTGGAGTGGGTGACCACCACCACTGTGCGCCCCTCTGGGCTGTGCTTGGTGCCGTGCGCCAGGTCGGCCAGGAGTTCCATGATCTCCCGGTCCAGGTTCGGATCAAGCCCCGATGTCGGCTCATCGAGCAGCAGCAGATCGGGTTTGGTGAGCAGCTCCATCGCCGCGCTGACCCGCTTGCGCTGGCCACCGGAGAGGCTGCGCACCTTGACGTCGGCCTGCTCGAGCAAACCCAGCTCAGTGATGGCCCAGTTCACCGCCTCCGCGCGTTCGGCCCGCGAAGTGTCGTCGGGGAAACGCAGTGCGGCGGCGTAGTCCAGCGCCTGCCGTGCGGTCAGTTGGCGGTGCACCAGATCCTCCTGCGGCACCACCCCCACCCGTCCGGCAACCGACTTGGCGAAGACCGACATATCCAGACCGCTGAAGAGAACCTGGCCATTGGTTGGCTTGATCGCACCGGTTATCGCGCGCAGCAGTGTCGACTTGCCCGCCCCTGAGGGCCCAATCACCGCCAGCAGCGAGCGCGGCGGGACGCTGAAGCTGACGCCATCGAGCAGCAACTTGCCCTCGCGACCCGGCCCAGAGCCATCAGCGATGCGGTAGCTGAGCTGCGAAACGCTGAGAGAGGCGGGCTCGCCTTCAGATTCGGGCACCAGCGGGCGGGCCGACTCAAGACCGTCCTCGGTGACGATGAAGAACGACTTCCCGAAGCTGACTATCGAGCCTTCGCCGACTTCCTGGCAGTGGGTCCGGACGCCATCAATGTAGGTGCCGTTGGTGGAGCGCAGGTCTTGCACCAACAGCCGGCCCGGGCCGAGCTCGACCACCAGGGCGTGGTGCCCACTCACCGCCGAGTCATCCAGCACAAGGTCGTTGTCGGCGGTGCGACCCACTCTGATCACGTCGCCGCGGGGTTCTTCACTCGGTTTGGGGCGTGCCTCTGGCTCTGGACGGATCGGCTGCCACTCGCTGCTCGCTAGCGGCCGCTCCTCGATTATCGCTCGTCGCGCCCGCCCAGCAGGAGGGGCCTCGACAACTCGCAACGAAACCCCGCTGACCGGGTTACCCAGCATGAGTTCCATCCCGGGACGTAGCGCAAAGAAGCTGCCAGCATCGATTCGTTTGCCGCCAACGTAGGTTCCGTTGGCCGCTCCCAGGTCGCAGCCCGACCACTGCGCACCCCCGCCGGTGAGGACCAGATGCTGCCGCGACACTAGTCGGTGATTCACCCGCAGGTTCGCCGCCGGGTCGCGCCCGATCGTGAATGGGCCGGATTCGCCCAGCGCCACCGTCCGGCCGTGCAACAGCACCGCGAGTTCAGTCATATCGGTGTCCCCCCGGCGCGATATCACGACGGGGAGAATTGTAGATCACCGAGGGTGGCAACCCTGACCACGGTGGCGACCGGTCCGGATCAGCGCGCCGACCCAAGAATTAGCCAGGCATCGCCGCGGACGCGGTGCCATAGGAAGGCCCAGCGAATCACCATGAGGGCGATGAAGGCGCACCACAATGCGGCCGTCGCAATCGGGGCGCCCAGCGCCAGCAAGGCAGCTGAGTTGTAGTGCACCGCCAGCACCACCGGCAGATAGAGCGCCAACGTGGCGGCCATCGCCTTAGCCAGCCAGGTTCCGTCCCCGGCGCCGATCAGCACCCCGTCCACCACGAACACCAACCCGGCCAGCCAGCCGGACAGGCCCACCACGATCAGAGCGCTGGCCAGCGCCTGCTGAACTGCGGAATCGGCGGTGAAAAGGAGCGGCAGCACCGGACTCAAAGCAGCGAGCACGAGGCCCAATCCGAGCCCGCCCCAGCCGCCCCAACCCAACATGATCGAGGTGGCAGAACGGGCGGCCGCTGCATCGCCGGCCCCGAGCGCCTTGCCGGTCAGGGCTTGAGCGGCGATGGCCAGCGCGTCCAGGGCGAAAGCCTGGAACGTCCAGATGGTAGCCGCTACCTGATAGGCGGCCAACGGCACATCACCCATGCCCGCGGCCACCCAGGTGGTGACCAGCAGAATCGCCCGCAGGGCAAGGGTCCGGACCAGCAGCGGCACCCCATCGACGGCTGCGCGTAGCACCCGACCCACGTGCGGACGCAGCGGTGCGGCCTCCCGCCGGGCGAGCCGCACCAGGACCACCACCAGGCCAGCCGCCATCGCCGACTGGGCGATCACCGTTCCCCAGGCGGAGCCGGCGATGCCCCAGCCGAGGCCAAACACGAACACCAGATTGAGCACCAGATTCGCCGCGAAACCGGCCACTGCTGCGACCAGTGGCGTGCGGGTGTCCTGCAAACCGCGCAGCGCGCCGGTGGCGGCCAAGGCCACCAGCATCCCCGGGATGCCACCCGCCGAGATCCGCAAGTAAATGACTGCCTGAGTCGCGGCCGCCTCCGAGGCACCAAACACCGCGCACAGCGGGTCTGCTGCCGCCCACACCGCCACTGCCACCACCGCCCCCAGCCCGACAGCGAGCCAGACCCCGTCCAGCCCAGCGCCGACGGCGGACCGCCGCAACCCGGCACCGACCTGCCGGGCCACGATCGAAGTGGTGCCGTAGGCCAGGAAGACGAAGAGATTCGCTGCGGTCAGCAGGATCGCGCTGGCGACCCCGAGCCCCGCGAGTTGAGCGGTGCCAAGGTGGCCGATGATCGCCGTGTCGGCCAGCAGGAATAGCGGCTCGGCCACCAATGCCAGGAAGGCCGGGACGGCCAGCGCCAGAATCTCCCGGCTTTGGTTGGTGGCGCGCACTGGCCAAACCTAACTCGCCCGCGGACAGGGGCTTCGACGAGCTCAGCCAACTTGTGTTCAGATCCCTGCAACCAACTGCTGTTCAGATCCCTGAGCCCAACTGGTGTCAGATCCCTGAGCTTGTCGAAGGCTTCGACGAGCTCAGCCAACTGATGCCAACTGGTGTCAGCCCTGCCAGCCGTAGATCAGTAGCGAGTAGGGCCCAATGGTTATCTCCGCACTGGCCTGCAGTCCGTCGTAGTCGTCCTGGCTGGCCACCACGTCAGCGCTCGGATGATCGGAAAAGGCATCGGAGTAGACCAAGGCATCGCTGTTCAACAGCAACTGCCACTTCCCCGGAGCCGGGAAACCAATCCGATACATCCCTCGGGCCGTGTTGGTCAGGTTCGCCACCACCACCACGTCATCGCCAATGCCGTGGTCGCGCCACCGCTGGAAGGCCAACAGGTTGGCGTCGTCATTGTTGTGGAAGACGCGCACGCCGCCGCCGGTGAGTCCAGCCGAGCGCCCGTCGCGGTTCAACCGCAGCCGAATCAGATCGCGATACAGCTTCACGATGCCGTGGAAGGACTCGTCCTGGTCCCACTCGAGGGCAACCGTGTCGCGGAACCAGCCACCCTCCAAGAACTCCTGACCCTGGAACAGCATCGGGATACCCGGGCTGGTCAGCACCAGGCCCGCCCCGACAGTTGAGCGCTTCTGGGCGAAATAGCCAGTGGGGTCGCCGGCGTCGATCTCTTGGGGCACTCGCGCTTTGCCATTGGCCACCTCGTCATGGCTCTCGGTGTAGATCACCCGAGAGAAGGCGTCCCCATAGGAGTAGGTGATCGCCCTAGCCACCTCGGCCGTGGAGCGGTAGGCGTCGTCGGCGGCGACCACAGCTCTGCGCACCGGATGGACGAACTGGGCGTCCCACTGGGCGTGGAAGGCCGCACCCTCAGGCCCAGTGCTGCTAACCGCCGGGTCGGAATGCAGGTCTTCGGCGATCAGGATCTTGTGCGGATATTTGGCCCGTACTTCGGAGTTGATCCAGTGGCACAGACTCCAGCCCTCCGGAATGTTGGTCTCCCCGGCATCCACGCTGCGCATGTACGGGGTCATGTCGTAGCGCAGGCCGTCGAGGTGGTAGTTCTCCAGCCAACTCATTGCGTTGTCGCGAATGAACTGGCGCACCTCGCCCCGCCCATAATCGGGACGGGTGTCGCCCCAAGGCGTAGCTGAGCGCCAGTCGTTGAAGAAGTAGCTGCCGCCCTTGCCGTTTTCTGACCAGCCATCGAACTGCCACAGGTTCAGGTCGCTGGGCCCGAAGTGGTTGTAGACCACGTCCTGAATCACCGCGAGCCCGACCGCGTGGGCAGCCTTCACCAGACTCTTCAAAGCGTCCGGGCCACCGTAGGCGCTCTCCACAGCGAAGATGTGGGCCGGGTTGTAACCCCACGAAACATCGCCAGCGAACTCGGCCACCGGCATCAACTGGAGCGCATTCACTCCGAGCGCCACCAGATGCTCCAGCCGCCCGGCCAGGTCGGCAAGGTCGGCCACCTCGCCATCTTTGGTCGCGGCGAAGGTGCCGGCGTGCAGCTCGTAGATCACCAGCTCATTGAATGACGGAGCGGTGAAGTCGTCGCCAGCCCAATCGAAGGCCGCATGGTCATAGATCACGCCGTTGCCCACCGAGTTGGTCACCTGGGCTGCGTAGGGATCGACCCGTTCGAGGCGCTGCTCGCCATTGCGCAGGACGAACTTGTACTCCTGCCCCACGCTGGCCGCCGCGACAAAGCCGTACCAGTAGCCATTCCCATCAACCGCCAGCGGCGCTGCGGCTTCGTCCCAGCCGTTAAAGCTGCCCACCACCGAGACGGCTTCGGCATGAGGCGCCCACACCCGAAAACCGACACCGTCGCGGGTGACGATCGCACCCATTCCCTCCATTGGCTTCGACACCGGCCGCTCCCCTCGTTTCCTGTGGCCAACCTAACCGGTCCGGCCACCTCGGGGAATCGGGCCTCAGCTGAGCTACATCTTCCCGTAGCAGGCTTCCTCGGTGGAGCCGTCCAGTGGAGTCAGGCACAGGTCGAAGACCTGCCCGGACGCCTGCAACCGCCAGTTGTACGACCTGGTCGCTGGCGAGGCACTGATCTCGCCGGGCACCCAGTTCGACTGCCCGGCGTGGCGAACCAGACCAGAGCGGGCAGTGGCGGCCAAGGTGAGCTGGCTGCCGTCAGTGGTGGCCACCCCGTTGTCAAGGAAGAAGAATCCGTCGATGTAGGGCGCGGGATTGATCAGGCTGGAATCGGAGAAGCTGCCCTCAGCGGTGATGTTGAGGATCTGCCCGGTGCCAGCACTGAACTGGGTGTTACCAGCGTCATCGACCCAGCTGGAGGCGCCAGTCCCAGCGATCCACTTGCCGACCACCTGGGCGTCCGGTGGGGTGGCCGGACGTTCGGGGGCACCCCAAGTACCCCCGGTGTTGCCGCCGAAGACACAGCCCGACATGGTGAGCAGAAGCCCGGCGAGCAGGAGCGCCTGCACCGGCCTGGAGCTGATTCCCGGGTGCCGGAATCGAGCGGTTCGCTGTAGGCGCGCTGCAACTGCCATGACCTTCTCCTTGCTAGATCGGTCCTGCTATCAGCCGCACCCTGACCCGAGGTGTTGCGTCGCGAAACGGGTCGCGATCGACCCTACAAGCCGCGCTCAAATCACCCCGGCGCCACCAGAGCGCTGAGCCTGTTCGGCTGCGCCCTAGACTGGCGAGGTCCCGTTCTGCGCCAGGGGGTTGCGATGTCCACCACACCGGTAAGCGCGCTGCGCTCACCCGGGGTGTGGGTCGGTTTCGTTGGCTCGGTGTTGGTCGGGTGGGGCTCGTGCAATGCCGAGTTCTCCTTCGATCCGCGGGGCTGGCCGCTTGCCTGGATCAACTCCGTCGGTGCCGTCGGCGCCAGCTTCTACCTCGATCGATTCACCATTGTGGCCGGAGTGGTTGCCCTCGTCTGGGGCTGGTGGCATATCCGTCCCACCGCTGACCGGTCGCCCGTCCACGCGGCCACCACTTTGCTGTTGTGGACGCTGCCGCTGCTGCTCGTGCCACCAGTGCTCAGCCCGGACGCCACCTTGTATGCCGATCTGGGCTGGACGCTATCCGCTGGCGCCAACCCCTACGACGTCGGCCTGGCCACCAGCGGCGGGCCGTTCGCCAGCCAAGTCGATCAACTGTGGGCCGGGTCGGGAGTGGCCTATCCCCCACTGACGCTGCTGCTGGCCCAGGCGATGGTGCAGCTGGCCGGCTTCCACCCGTACTGGTCGATCGTGGCCATCCGGATTCCGGCCCTGTTGTCGGTGGCAGCGATGCTCTGGTTGGTGCCGCGGATCGCGGCGCTGGTCGGCGTCAGCTTGCGCAGCGCGGTCTGGCTAGGGGTGCTGAATCCCCTGCTGATGCTGCACTTCATTGGTGCCGGCCACAACGACGCCCCGATGGTTGCGGTCACGCTGGCTGCGATCTGGGTGACGCTGCGTTGGCCGCAGCGGTGGTCGCACTTCCTGCTCGCCCCGGCGCTGGTCGGGGTGGCGATGGCGTTGAAACAGCAGGGCGGGCTCACCGTGATCGCGGTCGCCGGGCTTCCGGTCGCAGCCGCCCTTGCCGAGCTGCCGGTGTTGCGACGACTGTGGCTATTGGGCTGGCGCACCGCTGTCGTCACCGCGGTAGCCGTGGCCACCTTCGTCGGCGTCAGCCTGGCCAGCGGCTTGGGCTTCGGCTGGACGTCCTGGCTCGACCTGATGGGATTGGCGGCCACTCCGGCACCGCTTTCTCTGCTGGCCAAACTCGGCGGGATGATCGCAGCCGCAATGGGCGGCTCCTACACCGGCTTTCTGGTGGTGGCCGGGCTGGTCGGCACCGCAATCCTGCTCATCGTGCTGATCTGGATCGTGGTGCGCTTCTCCGACCGTCCCCTCGCCGTGGTGGCCTGGGGATCGCTAGCGATCGCCGTCCTCGGCCAGGCTTTGCACCCCTGGTACCTGCCTTGGAGTCTGGCCCTGCTCGGGCTGATTCCACTGACCCGCCGACAACGCTATGCCGTGTTCGGATTGGCGATCGCCTTCTGCATCTGGAACGCCGTCCAAACCGTCATCTGGCACGGAACGTATTGATCCGGTCAGCGGGCATGGCAGGATCAATAGCATGCGAGTAGCCATCGGTGGTGCGACGGGTCTACTGGGCAGCGCGCTCAGCCGCCGCCTGTCCCGAAACGGCCATCAAGTAGTTCGCCTTGTACGCGGCACTCCGCAAGCCGCTGATCAGCGTCGCTGGGATCCGGACGCCGGACGCATCGCCGGGCCTGGCCTGGAAGATGTGGACGCGGTGGTGAACCTGGCCGGCACCCCAATCGCCGGTGGTCGCTGGACCAAAGAACGCAAAGCCGCCATTCGGCGCTCCCGCACCACGTCAACGCTGACGATCGTCACCTCGATGTCCCCCAACGGTCGCTGCCAGCGGCTACTGAACGGCTCAGCCATCGGCATCTACGGCAACACCGGCGCCGAGATGGTTGACGAGCTCTCCCCGGTTGGCCGCGGCTTCCTGGCCCGGGTCGTCCAGGATTGGGAGGCGGCTGCCAGTCACTCGCCGGTCTCCACCGCCGTGCTGCGTACCGGTCATGTGCTGGCCGCCGACGGCGGCTATCTGGAAGCGATCTGGAAGCTGTTCGCTGCTGGGCTGGGCGGTCGCGTCGGCGATGGCCGCCAGTTCCTCAGCTGGATCAGCCTGGCTGATCACGTCCGGGCGATGGAATACCTACTGACTTCCGAGATCACCGGACCGGTGAATCTCACCGGCCCGCGCCCCGTGACCAATGCCGAGTTCACCCGCACCTTCGCCGATCACCTGAATCGTCCGGCGGTGCTGCCCATGCCGCTGCCAGCGGTCAGCATGCTCTTCGGCCGCGAGTTCGTCCGCGAAGCGCTGCTGTCTGGGCAGCGGGTGCAGCCAGCCCGGCTGACCGAGGCCGGTTTCGAGTTCCGCCACAAGACGCTGGCCGAGGCGTTGGCCGGGCTCGGCTGACCCGTTGATCCGGCGATAGACTGGCCGCTCGTTAGCCGACAGATAGGTGGCCCGTGTCCCTCCCGTTGTCTCCCTCCGGGGTGCCGCAGCAATTCGCGGCCCTGGGCCTGACCTTCGATGACGTTCTGCTGCAGCCGAACGAATCCAACGTGATCCCCTCGGCGGCCGACACCACCACCAGGGTGAGTAAGCGGATCACGCTACGGCTGCCACTGCTGAGTTCAGCGATGGACACGGTGACCGAATCGCGGATGGCGATTGCGATGGCTCGCGAGGGCGGCATGGGCATCCTGCACCGCAACATGAGTTTCGAAGATCAAGCCACCCAGGTCGATCGGGTGAAGCGGTCCGAGGCCGGCATGATCGATCAGCCGATCACCACCACCGTCGATGCCACCATCGGTGAGGTCGACGAGATGTGTGGAGTCTTCCGCATCTCGGGCGTTCCAGTGGTGGACGCCGACCTGAAGCTGCTCGGCATCGTCACCAACCGCGACATGCGTTTTGAGGACAACCCGAACCGTCCGGTCGGTGAAGTGATGACCAAGATGCCGCTGGTCACCGGCCATCCCGGCATCAGCTCCGACGAAGCCCTGGCGCTGCTAGCCAAGCACAAGATCGAGAAGCTGCCGCTGGTCGATGCCAACGGACGCCTGCGCGGTCTGATCACCTTGAAGGACTACGTGAAGTCCGACAAATACCCGCTGGCCAGCAAAGACCCCCAGGGGCGGCTGCGGGTCGGTGCCGCGATCGGCTTCTTCGATGACGCCTGGGAGCGGGCGATGGCTCTGGTGGACGCTGGCGTGGACGCCATCATCGTCGACACCGCGCACGGACACACCCAGGGCGTGATGGACATGGTGCGCCGGCTCAAGGCCGAACCGGCCGCCCGCGAAGTCGACATCATCGGCGGGAACGTGGCTACCTTCGCCGGGGCGCAGGCGCTGGTCGATGCCGGCGCCGACGGAGTGAAGGTTGGCGTCGGCCCAGGCTCAATCTGCACCACCCGGGTCGTCTCCGGGGTGGGGGTGCCGCAGGTGACCGCGATCTGGGAGGCCGCCCAGGCCTGCCGTCCGGCCGGCGTCCCGGTGATCGGCGATGGTGGCCTGCAATACTCCGGCGACATCGCCAAGGCTTTGGTGGCCGGTGCCGATGCGGTGATGCTCGGCTCGCTCCTGGCTGGCTGCGATGAGAGCCCCGGCGAGTTGGTCTTCATCAACGGCAAACAGTTCAAGTCCTATCGCGGCATGGGCTCACTAGGGGCGATGGCCAAGCGAGGCCGCAAGGCGTCCTACTCCCGCGATCGCTACTTCCAGGCCGACGTTGAGGGCGACGACAAACTCGTGCCCGAAGGCATCGAAGGCCAGGTGCCCTACCGGGGCCCGCTCGCGGCGGTGGCCTACCAACTGATCGGCGGCTTGCGGCAGTCGATGTTCTACACCGGCGCCGCCAACATTCCCGAGTTGCACCAGAAGGGCCGCTTCGTGCGGATCACCTCAGCTGGCCTGCGCGAGTCGCACCCGCACGACATTCAGATGACTATCGAGGCTCCCAACTACTCGGCACAGAACTGAGGCAGTAGATGACCATGATCGAAATCGGCCGCTCTAAGCGCGCCCTGCCGGTGTTCGGCTTCGACGACATCGCGATCGTGCCCACCCGTCGCACCCGCGGCATCGAAGAGGTCAACCTGAACTGGAAGATCGACGCCCTCACCTTCGATTTTCCCGTCGTGGCCGCGCCGATGGACTCGGTGATGAGCCCCCAGACGGCGATCGCCATGGGCAAGCTGGGCGGCTTGGGGGTGCTCAACCTCGAAGGCTTGTGGACGCGCTACGCCGACCCCACTGAGCAGCTGAGCGAACTGGCTGGCATCGAGGATCAGGTCGCCGCCACCCGGCGGATGCAACAGATCTACGCCGAGCCAATCAAAGCCGAGCTGATCACCGAACGGATGAAGCAGATCCGCGAAGCCGGGGTGCCGGTCGCCGGGTCGCTGTCCCCACAAACCTGCGCCAAGTTCGCCGGAGTGGTCGAGAAGTCCGGGGTCGACTTCTTCGTCATTCGCGGTACCACTGTCTCGGCCGAGCACGTATCAAAGGTGTCCGAGCCGCTGAACCTGAAGCAGTTCATCTACGAACTCGACGTGCCGGTAATCGTCGGCGGTTGCGCCACCTACCAGTCGGCTTTGCATCTGATGCGCACTGGCGCGGCTGGTGTTCTGGTCGGCTTCGGCGGCGGGGCCACCAAGCGCACCCGCAATGTGCTCGGCGTAGAGGTGCCGATGGCCTCGGCCCTGGCTGATGTGGCCGAAGCCCGCCGCGACTACCTGGACGAATCCGGTGGCCGTTACGTCCATGTGATCGCTGACGGGGCCCTGGGCAAGTCCGGTGACATCGCCAAGGCGATCGCCTGCGGCGCTGATGCGGTCATGGTCGGTTCACCGCTGGCCCGGGCAGCCGAGGCTCCCGGCCAGGGTTACCACTGGGGGCCGGAGGCATGGCACGCCACGCTGCCGCGCGGTGAGCGGGTGAAGTTCTCCACTGTCGGCTCCTTCGAGGAGATCCTGTTGGGCCCCTCGCATGTCGCCGACGGCACCATGAACCTGGTCGGCGCTCTGCGTCGAGCCATGGCCACTACGGGTTACACCGAGGTCAAGGAGTTCCAGCGCGTCGAGGTTGTCGTCCACCGCTGATCCGAGCCGAGAATGACCACAGCTGAGTTGACCATGGCGGTGGCGCTGGTGATGTGCACCGGCGTGATCGCGGTTTTAGCGGTCGCGTTGCGGCGGGCCCAGCTGGCCCGTCGGTGGGCGCTAGCCTCGCGGGCCTCTGCAGTGGAATCTCAACAGCGCACCGCCGAGTTGGCGGTCGCCGCCGAGCGACTGCGGATTCTGCGCGAGATGCACGATGTGATCGCCCATTCGCTGGCCATCATGATCGCCCAGGCCGACGGCGGCAGCTACGTCAGCGCCGATGGCGAGTCCGCCAAGCGCGCTTTCACCACGATTGCCGAGACCGGACGTGGGGCCTTGGCCGACACCCGCCGAATCCTGGGCATCCTGAAGCACAACGACAACACCGTCCCCGAGCTGACCCCCACTGCCGATACCGGACTGGACGCGCTGGCCACCAAGTACCGCGATGCCGGGTTGGCGGTCTCCTTGATTCGGGTGGGTGAGCCGCGCGGGCTACCCGCTGGCACCCGCACAGCCCTGCACCGGATCACCCAGGAGGCCCTCACTAATGTGCTCAAACATGCTGGCACGGGCGCAAACGTGATCATCACCGAGAACTGGGGCCCCGAGGCGGTTAGCCTCACTGTGACCAGCAACGGCGGGGCCAGGGCGAAAGCGACTGACCCAGTTACCGGGGAGGCGCTTGGTGGGCGCGGCATGGGCCTGATCGGCATGCGGGAACGTGCTGAACTATTGGACGGCACCCTGCAGGCCGGCCCCACCCAGGACGGGTTCCAGGTGCGCGCCGAGCTGCCGTTCCGGTTGGAGGAGGAATCGTGACCAACACTCAGACTGCGGCTGGCGCTGCTCCGATCAGGGTGGTGCTGGTTGACGACCAGCAACTAGTGGCCGCCGGTCTGGCGATGGTGATCGGCGCCCAGCCCGACATGGTGGTGGCTGGCCAGGCCGAGGACGGCGCGTCCGCGGTGAGGCTGTTGGCCCGGCTCGCCTGCGATGTGGTGCTGATGGACGTCCGGATGCCCGGGGTGGACGGTATCGAAGCCACCCGGCAGATCTTGGCCGAAGCCGACGCCGCCGGCCGCGATGCGCCGAAGGTAGTGATGCTGACCACCTACGACCTCGACGAATACCTGCTCACTGCCATCAGCGCTGGCGCGTCCGGCTTCCTGCTGAAAAACGTCCCGCCCGTTGACCTGTTGGGCGCGATCCGCACCGTGCACTCCGGAGATGCCGTGATCGCACCCTCAGCAACTAAGCGGCTGCTCACCCATGTGGCGAACGGTTCGCCGACGACGCCTGACCCCAAGCTGGGCTGCCTGACCGAGCGCGAAACCGAAGTGCTGGAGCTCATTGCCCAAGGCATGTCCAATGCCGAGATCTCCGCCCAGCTGTATTTGTCGGAGACCACCGTCAAAACCCACGTGCGCCACCTGCTGGCGAAGCTGCGCCTGCGCGATCGGGTGCAGGCGGTGGTCTTCGCCTATGAGTCGGGGTTGGCTCGAACCCGAACCAACCCCTGACCCATCAGCATCAGACGAACTTGCCCACCTTCTTGTACCAGTCCCGCTGCACCTTGGCCTTTACGCTGCCCTTGGCAGTTATGTCTTTGCCTGGGCCGCCAGAGATGTAGTCCGCACCAGAGCCACCCTCAACCAAGTCTCGGCCTTCGCCTCCGTAGAGGCTGTCCCTGCCTGAGCCGGCGTCTAGGTGATCGTTTCCCGCATCGCCAGAGAGATAGTCCACACCCCCACCCGCACTCAAACGGTCATTGCCCGCACCGCCATAGAGGCTGTCGTTTCCGCTACCGGCAATCAAGATGTCCCGGCCCTCACCGCCAGCAAGATAGTTCGCACCTTTGCCGGCATTCACCCGGTCGTCGCCAGCACCGGCATAGAAGCTGTCGGCTCCGTTACCGGCAGTCAGGACGTCTCTGCCCGCATCGCCAGCGACATAATTCGCACCATTGCCCGCATTCACCCGGTCGTCGCCAGCACCGGCATAGATGCTGTCATTTCCGTCCCCAGCGACCAAAATGTCACTGCCCGCGCCAGCTTCAATGAAGTTGCCGCCCGCTCCGGCATCTACCCAGTCGGCGTCGCTACCGCCGCTCCTGCCGTCATCGGTGTAGATCGAGTCATCGCCATCGCCACCACAAATGACGTCGTTACCACCCGCACCATCGATATAGTCGCCGCCACCCAGCCCGACGATGACGTCTGCGCCAGAAGTCCCGTATAGGGAGTCGGCAGCTTCGGTGCCCACAATGGTGGCGACCAAGCCGTTACACGTCACTGCGGCCGACGCCGTGGTCGGCGCGAAACTCAAGCCGGAGGCCACGAGCAGTCCAACCACAGTCAGGGGCAGGATCCTTCTGATTCTCATCCGAGCAGTACCTTTCGCTGGGACCGCCGCTGGGCGGTTGGTGGAGAACACCTCTCCTTTTGCCAACCTAGCCAGCGGTCTTCGCAGCCACGTCGCAGCGATGTCGCAGTCCTGATACCGCCCGATTCGCCGTCAGGCCACCCGGGTTCCGCGCTGGAGTGCCCCGTAGGGAATCTTGAGCCGCGTGACTGCGCCCCAGAAGAACACCGCACCCAACAGCACATGCACGCCCAGGCCCCAGGGCCAGATCGGGTTCTCCACATTCACCGGGGCCACCTTCACTGGGCTCACCGTTACCGGCTCGCCCGACTTGGTGGTCACCGTGGCACGTCCGTCGTTGTCGTATTCGACTCGGAACCCTGGCAGGCTTTCATAGAGATAGGAGCATTCATCGATCTCGGTCTGCGGCGGCTGACTCAGCTTGCGCACCCCCCACCGCACGCCGGCCAGCGGGTCGGAGCTTAGGGCGATGTACTTGGTCAGGTCCTGGGCAGCCCCTGGCGGCAGCGGTGCGGCATCAGCCACCACCACGAACGGGTTGGCCACCACCACCCACCAGACCAGGTCCATCCGAGTGGTTTGGTCAGTGCGCTCGAACCAGGTGCACTTGTCCACCGGGGGTGCCGGCGGGTTGGCTTTTGGATCGTCCTTGTAGGTCTGTTCGACTTGGTCTTGATACTGCTGCTGCACCGCGGGGGTGAGGCCCCAAACGCGGTAAGTGGTCGGGCGCACCACCAGCACCGAAGACAGCGCCAGCACGATCACCGTGATGACGCTCAACACCACGACCGTCAGGTAGGTGAGCATCGCTGCCCCGGCAGCCCGGGAGAACATCGCGGAGAACCCCAGTCCGATCGCACAGACCACTGCGACTTCGGCGAACACCACCGCAAATGTGACCGCGACCTGCCACAACGAAATGTTGCCCAACACCATCGACCAAGCGATGAAGGGCAGCGCCACCACCAAGAAGACCGCTGCGGCCAGCCAGGCAGCAATCAACTTGCCGAGCACGATCTCCAGCGAACTCAATCGTGTGGCCTGCAAGGTTGCCAGGGTGCCAGCAGCGCGATCACCGTTGATGGTGGTGGCAGTGAAAGCCGGAGCGATCATCAAGCCCAGCCCGAGCACCAGATAGGTGATCAGCCCGAACGCCAGCGGGCCGGCCTGGAACCCCGCGGACGGGCCCTGGCCGTTGATCCGCACCATCTCGGTTGCGCTCCAGATCACCAAGCTGGTGAGGCCGCCGGTGAGCAGGAACCAGCCGAGCAGTGCCCAGATCCAGCGCTTGGAGCGGATCCGTTGCCTGATCTCCAACTCCACCACGGTGCGCAGCCCGCTGACCGACATCGCCCAGGTGTTCATACCCGCTCCTCGTTCAACGACAGGTAGGCCTCTTCAAGCCGTCCGGACAGCGGCGCGACGGTGTGCAGGGACACCCCGGCGCTCACCGCTGCCCGGATCAGCTCGCTGGCCGACTCCACCCCGGCCAGCGGCACCGTCACTTCGGCGGTGCCAGGACCAGGCAGCCAAGGGATGCCGGCCCCGTCCAGGAAACTTCGCAGCTCGGTGGGGTCAAGTGCCTCGATCCGCCAGCCGCGGCCAGCCGCGGCTGGCTGGGCAGCCTCAGCAAGGTCGACGGTGCGTCCCTTGGACAAGAACACCGCGTGGTCGTAGAGCTCCTCCAACTCGGCCAGCACATGCGAGGACACCAGCACCGTCTTACCCTGCTCAGCCAGGCCTCGCAGCAGGTGGCGAAGCTCAACTCGGGAGCGCGGGTCCAGCCCTGAGGCTGGTTCGTCGAGCAACAGCACTGCCGGATCGTGCACCAGTGCCCTGGCCAGACCAAGGCGCTGCTTCTGGCCACGACTCAGCACTCGAGCCGGACGATCGGCGAACTCACTGAGGTGCACCAGGTCGAGCATCTCGGCCACCCGGTTGGAGGTGTTGGCCCGATCAAGGCGGTAGGCGTGGGCGAAAGTCGTGAGAATCTCGGTGCAGGTCAACGCATCCCAGGTGCCGAAGACATCGGGCATCCAGCCGATCTGCGAACGGGCCTGCAGGTTCTGGGTCGCCACGTCGTAGCCGGCAATCTTGGCCGTGCCCTCATCTGCGGCCAGCAGGCCGGAAAGCAGCAATAGCAAGGTGGTCTTGCCCGAACCATTGGGGCCGATCAGGGCTGTGACCGCGCCAGCCGGAGCGGTGAAAGTGATGCCGTCCACGGCGCGCACTTCGCCGAAGGCCCGCTTCAAGTCGCGAGCCTCGATTCCTGGTGGGACGGGCGGGGCATCGGTAGTGGCATCCTCAGTCAGCACTGCGCTCATGGCGTCAGCCTAGAGACTGATCAGCTCGGCTCGCGTCGTCCACCCGGTCGGGGTAGATCGTCCTCAAGGACGACGCCAAGCGGCCCCACCCAGGACAGGTGGGGCCGCTTGGGCATGGACGTCAGACGCTGGCACCAGTCGGGGTCGGAGCCACGTTCTGGTACTCCAGGTCGGCACCGGCGCCGCCGCGCAGCTTGTCGCGTCCGGCACCCCCTTCGAGCAGGTCAGCACCGGAGTCGCCGTAGAGCTGGTCGCGACCAGCCTCGCCGAGCAGATGATCATTCCCGGCATAGCCGTGCATCCGGTCGTTGCCGGTGCCGCCGTAGAGGACGTCATTGCCAGTGCCGCCGCCCATCCAGTCGGCGCCAGCCTCGCCGTACAAGGTGTCGTCACCGGCATAGCCGTGCAGACGATCATTCCCAGTGCCGCCGTAGAGGACGTCGTTGCCGTCGCCGCCGCCGACCCAGTCGTAGCCCGCTTCACCACGGACGGTGTCGTTGCCGGCGCGGGCGTGCAGTTCGTCGTCGCCCTTGCCGCCATTGATGGTGTCATCCCCCAGGCCACCGGAAACCCAGTCACGTCCATCACCAGCGTTGACGGTGTCATTGCCAGCACCGGCGCAGATGATGTCGTTGCCAGCCAGCCCGTCGATGATGTCGTCGCCGCCCAGGGCCACGATCACGTCACGCTTGCCGGTGCCGGTCAGGGTTTCGGCGGCATCGGTGCCAACGATTGTCGCCTTCTTTCCATGGCAGTAGTAGACCGGGGTGGGGGTGCCCGGATCGGTGGTCACATCGTCGGCGTGTGCCGGGACGACCGCGCCCAGGCTGAGCCCGATGCCAGCGCCGAGAACAGCCAAAGCGGTGAGGGGTGTCCGGATGGACCGGTTCATTTCGTCTCCTTCGGTTGGACTTGAAACCAGCCTGCTGCAGCATTCGGCCGCTGCGCCATCAAACCGGAGCAACCTCCAGCCAACCTCCAGCCTGGCTCCCAGGCGCACGCGTCCCGCCATCGGCGTTGCCGAAGACCACCCACTTTGGGGAGTTCTGCCCTGGCAATCTCGCGGCATTCGCGTAGTTTGGCCGGTGAATAGTCCTGCAATTGGTGCCTAAGAGGGGGTTGGTGTGAGGCCGTCTGATTGGTCGCCGTTGGGCTTGGCTGGCGATCCCACGCCGGGTGATCCGGTGGTGGTTCGGGATGGCGGACGCCGCTATACCCAGGTGGCGGAGGCGATTGCCCGTGCTGCGGCAGCGCTACGCAGCCTGGAGGCTGGGGTTTCGAATGTGGATTCGGTGAAGGCCTTGTTGGAGACCCGGGACACGATCGTGGACGGTGTTGGTAAGGCTGAGGGTCGCTATCGGGCGGCTGGTTCGGCGTTGGGCACGTATGCGACCGTGTTGGATCGGGTTCAGTCTGAGACGGCTTCGGCGCTGGCGGCGGCTCGCAGTGCGGCGGGGGCTGGGGCTGAAGCTGGGAGTCAGCAGGCAAGGTTTCATCGGCTAGCTGAAGAGGCCGAGGCTGCCGGTGATGCTGAGCAGCAGGAGCGGTATGAGAAGCAGGAGCGGGCTGCCAAGGCCGATGCCGATCAGGCTGCTGGTGCGGTGGGCGCCCAGCGGTCCGCGGTCACCGACGCGGTGTCCGATCGCAACCAGGCCGCCCAGACTGCCATTGATTCGATCAAAGAGATCACCGCTAACGACGGTCTGAACGATTCGTGGTGGGACGACTGGGGTGCGAACCTCACCGAATGGGTCGCCAAGATCGCCGAGGCGGTCGCCGCGATCGCCGGCATTCTGGCGTTGCTGGTCTGTTGGATCCCAGTCGTCGGCCAGGCCCTGGCTGCGGTGTTGCTGGTCGTGGCCGCCATCGCTGGCATCGTGGCTGCCTTGGCCAACATCCTGCTGGCCGCGAAAGGCGAGAAGTCCTGGGGCGAAGCGGCCCTCAGCGTGGTGTTCGCCGCCCTGGGCTGCGTCGGGCTTGGCGGGCTACGCGGCGTCCTCGGCGGGCTAAAAGGCGCCTTTGGTGCCTGGAAAGCAGCCGGCGGCCTCGCCGGACTCGGCGGGCTCAAAGCTCTTGGGATGGCCTCGCTAAACAACTTCGCCTTGTCAATGAAGAACCTGGCCAAGTTCGCCAGCCTCAAGATGCAGCCCAGCGCGACGGCCATCATCGGCGAGCGGAAGGTGAGCCAGGAAGTCTACGACGCCCTGCGGGCCGGTACGCCTAGCCAGGCTATACGCGACTTGGTCAATCTGGGCCACAACGCAACCGTCGCGATCCCGGACTTCGCGCTGCCAGGAAAGACGATTCTGGGCCGACTCCAAGCCGACCACATCGTCTCGATGGACACCATCGTCCGGATGGAGGGGTTCGATGCGCTCACTAAGACCCAGCAACTCCAGGTGCTCAATTTCCCGGAGAACTTCATCGGCCTGAGCGCGTCGGCGAACGCCTCCAAGGGCGCCCTGTCCTACGCAGAGTGGTCCATGCACATCTCTAGCGGGCTCTCGGTGAATCCGCTGTTCCAGACTCAGATGACCCATCTCGGCGGTGCGCTGGAAGGTAGGCTCCAGGCGCTGATCAACTCCCTCCTCTGAAAGGATCGGCCGCAATGGCATTCTGGTCGAAGAAGAGCCTCGACCCTGCCGACGACAAAGTTGGCTACCTGAAGCAGTTTGGTGCCCTCGACCTGGAAATCGTGGCGCACCCCGCCGACGTCGACGGCATCCCAGATTCCTGGAAACAGCTGCTCAGCCAAGACCTTGAATCCCGTCTCGGCGCCATCGTCGCTGGCTGGGAAGCAGTCCTGGCCAGCCAACTCAGCAACACCCTTGCCTACCTGCGAGCCCATCTGACCGACGTCGAGTTACTGCGAGTTGACCAGGAGTATTTCCTGCTCTATTCGCTGACGAACACCGAGGGCGCGCCGCGCTACTACGTCGGCGGAAACCCGTTGCGTCCCAACTTCGGGGAGAACCAAGCCCTGCGCCAACAGTGGTCCCAGCTTCCTGCCGCACTTCGTTCGTTCTATGAAGAACTCCACGACGGCTTCTATGAGTTCTCCAGCCGCAGTTCGGGCCTGGACGGGCTTCGCAACGTGTTGCGGCTAGCCGATCTGGAATGGGGAATCATCGACCAGCTGGGCTTGGAACTTCAGCTCGACCTGGAGACCAGCTACGCCTTCTTCAACAACGGCGGCAGCGGCTATGTGGTGCTCGACTTGTCCAACGCTCAGGATGAGCAAGCGACTCTTTGGTGGGCCAACAGCGAGCCGCGCTACGGCATCAACTTCTGGGACCTGATCGATGACTGGACGGTCATCGGCATCGGCGGCTGATCCACACCATCGCGGGCCGACGCAGCGAAAGCGAGCGGGCCCCCACCTGTTGGTGGGGGCCCGCTGCTAGTTGTTCTTTGCGTCAGTGGCTGTGACCGTGGTCAGGCGCCTCTTCAGCTGGCTTCTCAACCACCGCAGTCTCGGTGGTGAGCAGCAGCGCCGCAATGGACGCCGCATTCGCCAGGGCCGAGCGGGTGACCTTAACCGGATCGATGACGCCCTGAGCAAGCAGGTCGCCGTACTCGCCGGTGGCACCGTTGTAGCCGAAACCTGGCCCCAACTCCTTCACCTTGGCAACCACGACCAGGCCAGCTTCGCCACCGTTCTCGGCGATCCAACGCAGCGGCTCACCGACGGCCTTGGCCACGATACTGACACCGGTCTTCTCGTCCCCGGACAGCTCAAGGCCGCCGGCAAGAACGCTCGAAGCGTGGACGAGGGCCGAGCCGCCACCGGCGACAATGCCCTCTTCGATCGCGGCGCGAGTCGCGGAGACAGCATCCTCGATGCGGTGCTTCTTCTCCTTGATCTCAACCTCGGTAGCTGCCCCGACCTGGATCACGCAGACACCACCGGCGAGCTTGGCAACTCGCTCCTGCAGCTTCTCGCGATCCCAATCTGAATCGGTGCGCTCGATCTCGGCGCGCAACTGCGCCACCCGACCGGCAACCACGTCAGCAGTACCAGAGCCCTCGACGATGGTCGTGTTGTCCTTGGTGATCACGACGCGCGCAGCGCGACCCAGGACGTCCAGGCCGATCTGGTCGAGCTTCAGCCCAACCTCAGGAGCGATCACCTTGCCACCGGTGAGGATCGCAATGTCCTCCAGCATGGCCTTGCGACGATCCCCGAAGCCGGGGGCCTTCACCGAAACTGAGGTGAAGGTGCCACGGATCTTGTTGACCACCAGGGTGCTCAGCGCCTCACCGTCAACGTCCTCGGCGATGATCATCAACGTGCCACCGGCACCGATGACCTTCTCCAGCACCGGGAGCAGATCGGCCATCGCCGAGATCTTGCCCTGGTTGATCAGGATGTAGGGGTTCTCCAGAACGGCTTCCATCCGCTCGGGATCGGTGACGAAGTACGGCGAGAGGTAGCCCTTGTCGAACTGCATGCCCTCGGTGAACTTCAGTTCGGTGCCGAAGGTGTTGGACTCCTCAACGGTGATGACACCGTCTTTGCCGACCTTGTCGAAAGCCTCAGCGATCAGGCCGCCGATTTCGGAATCCCGCGCGGAGATCGTGGCCACGTTCGCCATATCGGCGGTGGTTTCAACCTCGCGGGAGAGCCGCTGCAGCTCAGCGGTGATCGCGGTCACTGCCGCGTCGATGCCCCGCTTGAGACCCATCGGGTTCGCACCGGACGCGACGGCTCGCAGGCCTTCGTGCACCAGAGCCTGAGCCAGCACGGTGGCGGTGGTGGTGCCGTCGCCGGCCACATCGTTGGTCTTGGTGGCCACTTCTTTGGCCAGCTGCGCGCCGAGGTTCTCGAACGGATCGTCGAGTTCGACCTCTTTGGCCACAGTCACGCCGTCGTTGGTGATGGTCGGGGCGCCCCACTTCTTGTCAAGGACGACGTAGCGTCCTTTGGGCCCCAAGGTGACCTTCACGGTGTTGGCGAGGATGTCGACCCCACGCTCGAGCGAGCGACGGGCCTCCTCGTCAAACTGAAGGAGTTTCGCCATTTGCTTCGCTTCCTTACTTGATGACTACAGCGAGGATGTCGCGGGCGTTGAGCAACAGGTACTCCGCGCCGTCGTACTTGACCTCGGTGCCGCCGTACTTGCTGAAGATCACCACATCGCCTTCAGCGACATCCAGCGGAATGCGATTCCCGTTGTCGTCGATGCGGCCGGGGCCGGTGGCGATGATCTTGCCCTCTTGGGGCTTCTCCTTGGCGGTGTCTGGGATGACCAGGCCAGAAGCGGTGGTCTTCTCGGCTTCTAGCGGCTGGACGAGGATTCGATCCTCGAGCGGCTTGATCGTGACTGCCACGTCAAAACCCTTTCGTCTGCTGGGCCGTAGTGGCCCGATGGTCAGGTGTCTGCTAGGCCTCGGCGTCTTCGCGGCTGCCGCCTGAGGCTGCTTAGCACCCTCATGGCGAGAGTGCTAAAGCGAATCTATCGCGGCCTTAGCACTCGATCAAGCCGAGTGCCAATCATTACCGCACTCGGGCAACCACCAGTGCCCGCGCACCTTCCGGGGTTGGGGTCAGTACCAGCGTGGCCGAGGCTGCCCCCTTTGGCTTGAGCTGGCGTCGCAGAACGGCCGGATCGACCTCGATCCCCCGGCATTTGATCTCCAACACCCCGACGCCACGCTCACGCACCCATGCGCGCAACGTCCGCTCGTCATAGGGCAGCACGTCGAGCACTTCGAAGGCGTGCGCGAAAGGTGTCGGGGTCAGTTCGTCGGCGAACAGGTAGGCGATCCCGTCCACGGGACGGTGGGCACCAAGCCGCCCGGCCAAGGCCCCGATGGCTCCGGAGCGGATCACCGCCGGGTCCGGCTCATAGAGGAACCGTCCCAAGCCGCCAATCGGGGCCTTGGCACCGTCAAACTCCAGCCGGTCGCCGGTCGGCAGGAGCACCGCTTCGAGGGCCCCCGAGCTCCAAAGTGAGGTTTCCACCAAATCGCCGCGATGGCTGACCCAGGTGGCGCCGAACCAATCGGGGACGAGGTTGACCGGTAATCCCGGCGCGGCTTTGATACAGCCGAATCGTCCGGTCAGCAGTCCGGTGGCGAAATCCCAGGGCGGGGCGAAATCGGCCACCCGCCAGGTTCGACCCGCTGCGGTCCGTCGGGCCGGATCAAGAAAGACGGCGGTATTGGGCGTGGCCAACTCGGCAAGGAGCAGTTCGTGCGCCGACCGATCTGCTTGGCCCGTGGCGTCGCCACAGATAACTCGGCCCACGTCACCGAGATTGGCTGCAGCCAGGACTGCGGTAGCCGGATCGGCTTCGATGGCGATCACCTCCAGCCCAGCTTCAGCGAACGCCAGTGCGTCGGCCCCTAGGCCGCAGCCGATGTCGACCACGCGGGAGACCCCGCCTTCGACAAAGCGGGTCGCCCGCCATGTCGCCACCTCAGCCCGAGTGGCCTGTTCCAGCCCGTCCACGGTGAAGAACAACTCCGCCGCACGATCGCCGAACTTTGCCGCTGCCCGGCGCCGCAGTCTCGCCTGGGTGAGCGCGGCCGCAGCCTGGTCGGGCGGGTAGTCCCGGCGAAGCCGGGCCGCGGCCGCCAGCGAGTCCGGGTCAGCCTCGGCCGCAGCAGCAGCCAACGCCGGTGCCGCAGCGGGCGAGACCAGCCAGCGCGCCAGATCGAGTTCCACACCAGCAACCTAGCGGGCCGATTGGCACCAATCGCGCCACCTTCGGTGCCTTTTGTTGGGCCGAACCGGGCCAGCGCCAGCCTTTGGGCCCCGCGGCTGCCTATGATTCCTCGCATGAAGATCATCTCCAAGCTGACCGTCTGGCTCGGCATCCTGCTGGCAATCGCGGGCACCGTAGTCGGCCTTTGGGGCGGCTGGATCGCCTACCGCCAGTTCTTGGCACTGGACGCACTGCGCAGCGCCCCCACCGACAAGCCGGCCTGGCAGTTGTTTGCCGCTGGACTCGCGCTGCTGCTCGGCGGCTTCTTGATCGGTCTCGGCGTCGGCAAGACGCCAAAGCGGGTGGTCACGACGACCACCACCGAAACGCCGACCACCGACGCCTGAGCGCCTGAGGGGCTTCGACAGGCTCAGCCAACTGGGTAGCGCTCAGCCAACTGGGTAGCGCTCAGCCAACTTGAGTTCAGTTCCCTGAGCCCCCACCAGTTCCCTGAACCCCCACCAGTTCCCTGAGCTCGTCGAAGGGTCAGCAAACTTGGGCTCAGTCAGCTGCCCAGCCAGCGCTGCACGAAGAAGAACACTCCCCAACTGCCCGCAGCCAGGAACAGACCCAGGTAGGCCAGCACCAGCCGGGTGTCACGCAGGTAGCACTTCGATCGGGTGAGGCCGGCTTGCCGAGCCTTCCAGTAGCCAACGAAGCCGACTGCCGCGAAGACCACCACCGCCAAGGGGCCGAACAGCCAGCCCAACATCGCGATGGTGGCGAAGATGCACAACCGCAGCGGGTCGAAGGGCTTGGCTGCCTCGTCCGCCGAACCGGCGGCACCACCGCCGGTGATGAAGTCGGACGGCTTGGGTCCGGCCGCCACTTGGGCGACCTGAGGTGGTACTTCGCTCATGCCTGGCCTCCACTCGCACTACTCAACCGCTGTGACCCCAGCTTGCCCCACGCCTGCACCGCACAGAAGGGCGCACACTGCTGCGCGCCGTCCGCGGCCACCGTGCCCACGTGGACGCAGCACTGGGTGAGCCGCTCCTCGATCATGGTGGAGATGTCCTGGAACGGCTTGATGGTGATGCGCTTCACCCGTTCGCCGAGCAGCTTGCGCATTCGCTCCTCGCCGCCGGGCAGCTTGCCGGCGGCCAAAGTCGTCAGGGTGGAGATGCCCAGGTCGCACTGGGTGCAGATGTTCTGCCACAACTGACCGGTGCGCGGGTTGGTCAGGGCGGCCTGCTCGCTGAGCAGGTCGAGCATCGAGCTCTTCATCAACTCGCGGAACTGGGCGGGCAGCTCCCGGTCGGCGACCCGGTTGGCCAACGACTCCGGATCCAGCTCCAGCCAGGCCAGCAACTCGTTGTGGCCCACCAGGGCCGCCAGCGAGCGCCAAGTGCCCGAATCGTCCTTGAGTAGATAGCCCACCGAGGAGCAGTGCGGATGCGAGCACGGCAGCGCGGTCAGGTCGTGCCACTGCACCACGTCGTCGGTCTGCGGCCCAAGACGGGCCAGCACCCCGGTGTGGGTGAGCCGATTCTGCGGGTCGATCCCGCTGCCCCGTCCGGACCCGAAAACCGGCTGGATCGCCACCCCGCCGATGAAGGGGGTCTCCAGACACTTTCGCACCACCGCACCGATGTCGGCGTCGTTGACCCCAAGCGCTGCGGTCATCACCAGGGTGGTGAAGATGCCAGCCTCGCTGAGCCGCGAGATCGCGGCCTGTTTGAAACGGGTCAGATCTGCACCCCGATGATGAATGGACGCCGCCGGCGACGGCCCGTCGTATTGCAGGTAGACCTCCAGCCGGCTGCGATAGCTCTTCAGGAGGGCAACCAGTTCGTCATCTTCGGCGATCCGCAGCCCGTTGGTGTTCACCATGATCCGGACGATCGGCCGGGCCACCAGCTCGGCCAACAGTTCGGCCAGTTGCGGATAGAGGGTGGGTTCACCGCCGGACAGCATCAGCACGTCCAGCCGGTCCTGCTCACGGGAGAGTTTGGCGTCGACGTTGGCCAACACCTCAGCCAGCGGAGCCACTCCGGTGAGTTGTGGGCTGGAGGTGGTGAAACAGGTGGGGCATTTGAGGTTGCACTGTTCGGTGATGTCGTGAACCAGGATGCAGGTGTGCTGGGTGTGGAAGGCCGGCAGCCCGTAGGCGAAAGCCTCCGGCATCGGGCGGAAGTTGCCCTCGCGATCGGGGATGTGCACCTTGGTGGGTGCCTGCCACTGCTCCAGATAGCGAAGGATGTTCGGGTCCTCGTCGTAGAGCGTGGTCACCAGCCCATGGGTCGGGCAGGCCCGCTGCAGCCACACTCGATCGTCACGGATCAACAAGGCCCCCGCCAACCGCTGGACGTCACTGAGTTCGGCGTCCGGGTCATGACATTGGGGGCAGTAAGCGGTGACGTATTTGTGGATTCGGTCGCCGCGTAGCGGCTGGCCGGGGCCGAGCGGAGCAGGCTTGCGGCCCACCTCCACTTTGAGGAGGTTCGTCAAGACGGTCCCTTCCCTTACAGGGTGTAGCCAGCGAGCACGGCCACACAAAGCCCGCCAGCGGCCAGGATGGCGATACCGATACTCAGCAGCAGCCCCGCACCAGTTCGGGACGTCCTAGGGATCGCCGCTAGCACGATTCCGCCGATGCCAACCAACAGCGGCCAGTAGATCGCTAAGACGTCGAACCACTCCCCGGACCGGGCATCCATCGTGCCCCGCAGCGTCGCGTAGAGACCGTAGATCAGCCCGCTGACGCCTAGCCCGATGGCGACCCCCAGCCACAGCGAGCCGCCGCGGCTGCGGCTGCTAAACGCTGGCGGTGGTGGAGGCGGCGGTGGTGGCACCGAGCCACCGGACCAACCTGAGGGTGGCGGCGGTGGTGGCGGTGACCCGCCGGGCACAGGTGGTGGCCCTGAGGGCGCATTGAAATCCGGACTACCGGAGCCGGGCCCCGCCTGATCAGTCATTGTCCCCTCCACAGCTACGGCGCCACTATCGGCAATCTCGATAGCTTCGGCTTGATCGCCAGCCTAACTGGCGACACCAGCGATGACCTGGCGCACCCCCGCACTGGCCATGATCGCGAAGCGACGCCCGGCCGCGGCGCGCGAAGCCCGCAATCGAACACCACCGTCAACGGCTGCCAGTGATTCCGACTGAATTCATGTACTGGCACAGCCCGCCAGACACCAGCAAGCCGATGGCCAGACCAAGCAGAATGCCAGCACCAGTTCGCCGAGTTCGCCGCGACGCGGCCAGGACAATACCCACGCCCAGCGGCACGGACGGCCACAACAATGCTGTGGGCAGCACGCTCCAACTCTCTTGGGCAGTCACCCGTGACGCGAACCAGCCGATGCCCACATAGACCAGCGCTGTCAGCCCAGCGCTGATGAAAGCGCCCAACAATAACGACCCGCCTGCACGCTCCGGCCTGCCTGCTGCCCCCACCCCGGGGCCACCCGACCGGAAAGGCGGCGGTGGCGGCGGCGGATACCAGCCCGAGTTCGGATTGACTGGCCCTCTGGGCCCTGGAGCCGGTGGTGCAGACCAAGGAGGTCTAGGCGGCTGCTGATCGCTCAACGCTGTCCCCGTTCGGCGTGTCTGGTGCGGATGCCTTCCGAAACACCCGACTCAATCGCCAGCCTAATAAGGGCAACATAACCAGCAGGAACCACTGCGGGCGGGAAAGGCCCCACCACACTGTCTCGTTGCCGCGCAAGAACTCCACTAGGAAGCGGAACAGCGCATAGGCGGCCACATAGACGATGAACAGATCTCCCGATTTGGGCAACGAGTCACGGTGGCGCCATAGCCAAATGAACATCACCACTTGGAAGGCGATCTCGTAGGCGAAGCTTGGGTGCAGCCCCACCCCGGCGACCCCGCCGATCATCGCCACCTGCTCGTTAGTGAGCACGATCCCCCACGGGCCCCCGGTCGGGACGCCGGGGTTTTCAGTCAGCAGGCAGCCAATCCGGCCGATCACCATCGCCACGGCCACCGCTGGCGCGAAGAGGTCTCCAGTGGAAGCCCGGTAGCCGGTGATCAGTTTGCCGAGGAGCACCCCGAGCCAGGCACCGACCAGACCGGCCAAGATGCTGCGGTTGCCGTCAGTCCACCACAACTCGATCGACGGGTTCTGGCGCGGATCGATGAACTGAAACCAGGTGCCCAGCCGAGAGCCGACGGCCCCGAAGGCCACCGTCATGCCTGCAATCACCCACAACCGGTCGTCATCGAGGCCGCGCCGACGGCGCTCAAACACAAACACTCCCAGGCCAGCAGCGATGCCTAGGGTCATGAAGATGCCATGCACCAGCCCGCTTCCAGCGAAGGGCAGTCCGATCATGGGCTAGAGGCTAGCGGCTTGCCGAAGCCACCAACCGAACCCTTCGCCAAGCTCAGGGAACTTAGGTGGACCACAAACGACGGAAGCCCTCAAAGTTGGCTGAGCTTGTCGAAGCCGCCAGCGAGACCCTTCGACAAGCTCAGGGAACTTAGAACCGCGGAAGCCCCCGACCGCGATGGCCGGGGGCTTCCGCTGTGCGTTCTAGACAGCGTCGATGATGCCGTTCAGCGTCACTGAGGGACGCATCACCGCATCGGTCTTGGCCGCATCGGGACGGTAGTACCCGCCGATGTCAGCAGGCTTGCCTTGAACCGCGAGCAGTTCGGCGGCAATCTGCGCCTCGTTGGCTACCAGCGCCTCGGCCACTGGGGCGAACCGCGCCGCCAGTTCGGTGTTGACGGTCTGGGCCGCCAGTTCCTGAGCCCAGTAGGTGGCCAGGTAGAAGTGGCTGCCCCGGTTGTCGATTTCGCCGCACTTACGGCTCGGCGACTTGTTCTCGTTCAGGAAGGTGCCGGTGGCCCGATCCAGGGTGTCAGCCAGAACCTGCGCCCCGGCGTTGCCGGTCGCGCCGGCCAAATGCTCGAAGCTGGACGCCAGGGCCAGGAACTCGCCCAAGGAATCCCAGCGCAGGTGGTTTTCCTTCACCAGCTGCTGCACATGCTTGGGGGCCGAGCCGCCCGCGCCGGTCTCGAACAGGCCGCCGCCAGCGATCAGCGGAACGATCGACAGCATCTTGGCGCTGGTGCCCAGTTCCATGATCGGGAACAGGTCGGTGAGGTAGTCACGCAGCACGTTTCCGGTCACCGAGATGGTGTCCAGGCCCTGGCGGATGCGATCAATGGAGAACTTCGCGGCCGCGGCGGGCTCCAGGATCGAGATCTCCAGGCCGGTGGTGTCGTGGTCGGCGAGGTAGGTCTGCACCTTCTCGATCATCACCGCGTCGTGGGCGCGGTTGGCATCCAGCCAGAACACCGCCGGGGTCGCTGAGGCGCGGGCCCGGTTGACGGCCAGCTTGACCCAGTCGCGGATCGGGATGTCCTTGGCCTGGCAGGCGCGCCAGATGTCACCGGCGGAGACGACATGCTCCATCAGCACCTCACCGGAGCCAGACACGATCTGCACGGTGCCATCGGCTGGGATCAGGAAGGTCTTGTTGTGGCTGCCGTATTCCTCGGCTGCCTGAGCCATCAGGCCAACATTGGGCACCGAGCCCATGGTGACCGGATCGAAGGCACCGTTGGCCTTGCAGTCGGCAATGGTGGCTTGGTAGACCCCGGCGTAGCAGGCGTCCGGAATCAACGCGATCGTGTCGGCTTCGGCACCGTCGGGGCCCCACATGTGGCCCGACTGGCGAATCATGGCCGGCATCGAAGCGTCCACGATCACGTCGCTGGGCACGTGCAGGTTGGTGATGCCACGATCAGAATCGACCATCGCCAGGGCGGGGCCCTCTGCGATGGCGGCATCAATGGCTACCTTCACTTCAGCGCCGAGGCCGCCGGGCAGCTTGTCGAGGCCTTCCAGGATCGCGTTCAGACCGTTGTTGGGATCCAGACCGGCGGCGGCGAGCTGATCGCCGTAAGCCTCGAAGACCGGAGCCAGGAAGCGCTTGACCACGTGACCGAACATGATCGGGTCGGAGACCTTCATCATGGTGGCCTTCAGGTGCACGCTGAACAGCACACCCGCAGCCTTGGCCGCAGCCTTCTGCTCATCGATGAAAGCATCCAGCGCTGCGACGTTCATGAAGGTGCCGTCCAGCACCTCATCAGCCAGGACCTTCACCGTGGTCAGCACCTTCGTGCCCTCGACGGAAACGAGTTGGATGGTGACGGTGTCGTCGGCGGGCATCACGATCGACTTCTCGTTGGAGTAGAAGTCGTCGTGGCCCATGGTGACCACTTCCGTCTTCGAGTCGGCCGTCCAGGCGCCCATGCGGTGCGGGTGCGAGCGGGCGTAGTTCTTCACCGAGGCCGGCGCGCGCCGATCGGAGTTGCCTTCGCGCAGCACCGGGTTGACCGCACTGCCCATCGCCTTGCCGTAGCGGGCAAGGGCATCCTTCTCGGCATCGGTAGTTGGGTCGTCGACGTAGTCAGGCAGCGCGAAGCCAAGGGCCTGCAGTTCGGCGACAACTGCCTTCATTTGCGGCACCGAAGCCGAAATGTTGGGCAGCTTGATGATGTTGGCCTCGGGCTGCTGGGCCAGCGCGCCCAGTTCGGCCAGAGCGTCAGCCTGCCCCTGGCCCTCGGGCAGCAGGTCGGCGAAGGCGGCCAGAATCCGGCCAGCCAGGGAGATGTCGCGGGTCTCCACCTCAACCCCTGCTGCGCCTGCGAATGCCTGAATGATCGGCAGGAACGAGTGGGTCGCCAGCATCGGCGCCTCATCGGTGTAGGTGTAGATGATCTTGGACATGCACTATCCCTTCTGTCCGGGTCTCAATCCCGAACCATATTGGCTGGACGCGACTTCGGGCGAGTCAGCAGTTCAATCCTCACCCTCCAGCAAACAGCCTCCACGGACCGGGAGTTGCCAAGGTGAAACATCAGAACATGACGGATTGGCCCGCCAGCGGGACCCTTCGACAAGCTCAGGGAACTGAATGTTGGCTGAGCCTGTCGAAGCCCCTGGGAACTCAAAGTTGACTGAGCCTGTCGAAGCCCCTGGGAACTCAAAGCTGGCTGAGCCTGTCGAAGCCCCTGGGAACTGAAAGCTGGCTGAGCCTGTCGAAGCCCCTGGGAACTCAAAGCTGGCTGAGCCTGTCGAAGCCCCTGGGAACTGAAAGTTGGCTGAGCCTGTCGAAGCCTCAGCCGACGGTGGTGTAGCTCCAACTCGCCGGCGAGCCGTCGACGTAGGGCATCACGCCGTGAAAGGCGGGGCCGTCGGCGAAGACCAGTGGCAGCCAATGCCGATCCCCTGCCCACATCGGCAGGTCGGTCAGGGCGTCCAGATCGTGCCAGGCCAGTGGGCCGTCCTCATTGCGCTCGGGAACCGTGCCGGTGAAAGCGTCCACGACGAAGACGAAGCCAAACCAATCTTCGCCACCAGCACCGAAGCCGGGCCAGGAGATGGTGCCGCGCAGCCGGGCCGAAGTGACCTCGATCTCGGCCTCCTCCCGCAACTCCCGACACAGACAGGTGTAGATGTCTTCGCCCGGCTCCAGTTTGCCGCCTAGCCCATTCCACTTGCCGGCGTGCTGATCGCCCTCGCGAGTGCGATGCACCAGCAGCACCTGTTGGCGGTCAACAGAGAGGACGTAGCCAAGGGTGCCGACGATCGGGGTGAACATCTGTGGCCCTAGGCCAGCACGGTCGAGATTGGCATGCCCGAGTCGGCCCCGATTTCGAGGGCAGACGGACGCCGGCCCGCGCTGACCACTTCGGCGCCCAGCACCGCGATCATGGCGCCGTTGTCGGTGCATAACCCCGGACGAGGCCGCCGCAAAGTGATGCCTGCAGCTGCGGTCCGCTCCGCCAGCAGTTCGCGCAGCCGGGAGTTCGCGGCCACGCCACCACCCAACAACAGGGTGTCGACGCCCAGGTATTGGCAGGCATCTACGGCTTTGGCGGTGAGCACATCGGCCACCGCCTCCTGGAAGGAAGCCGCCACATCAGCGGCTGGCACTTCGCGCCCCGCAAGCCGTTCGGTCTCGACCCACCGCGACACTGAGGTCTTCAGCCCGGAGAAGGAGTAGTTGAAGCGATGTTTGGCTTGATCCTTGCCGGCAGTCAGACCACGCGGGAAAGCGATTGCCTTCGGGTTGCCGCTCTGGGCGAGCTGATCGATCACCGGCCCACCCGGATAGGACAGCCCGAGCACCCGAGCCACCTTGTCATAGGCCTCACCGGCAGCGTCGTCGATGGTGGCACCGATCTCGGTGATGTCGCCGGTGATGTCGCGCACGTGCAACAGCGAGGTGTGACCACCGGAGACCAGCAGGGCCGCGCACGGCTGGGGCAGCGGTCCGTGGTCGAGCAGATCTACCGCGACGTGGCCGATCAGGTGATTCACCCCGTAGAGCGGTTTGTTCAGCGCCACCGCCAACGCCTTGGCCGCCGTCAGGCCGACCACCAGGGCACCCATCAGGCCGGGTCCGGCCGTCACGGCGATGCCGTCGAGTTCGTTTAGGTCGATGTCGGCGACCTCGCAGGCTCGGCGCAGTGTTGGCACCAGCGCTTCCAGATGTGCCCGGCTGGCCACCTCCGGCACCACACCACCGAAGCGGACGTGTTCGGCTACCGAGGAGGCGACTTCGTTGGCGAGCAATTCCCGACCGCGGACGATCCCGATGCCGGTCTCATCGCAGCTCGATTCGATGCCAAGAATGAGCGGAGCAGTCACCGACCCAACGCCCATTCGTCTTCTTCGCCCTCGATCGGGCGCAGCATCACCACGGCATCGCGACCGGGACCGTAGTAGTCCTGGCGAAGGCTGATCTGGTCGAAGCCAAGGCGGCGGTAGAGCGATAACGCCGAGGCGTTGTCTTTCCGCACCTCCAGCAGCATCCGGGTGGCGCCCAAGGCTTGGGCCCATTCCAAACCGGCGCGCAGCAAGGAGGCACCGACTCCGCGTCCGCGGGCTTGCGGATGCACTATTACCCGGTTCAGGTCGGCCATATCTTCGGCGCAGCTGAAGGTGGCGACCCCCAGGATCTGCCCGTCGGAATCGGTGTGCGCCAGCACGCAGCGGTCTTCGGCGGTGAGCTCTTCGGCCCAGGCGGTCGGCGACCATTGCTCTTCGCGAGCGAACCCGTCCTGCTCGAGGGCGAGGATGCCGTCGAGGTCTGCAACGCTGGCGTGGGTGATGATCATCGCGGTCCCATCATCCCAATCCGAGGTTGCAGCAGCGTGGATTTCCGGGTGGTGGGCACTTCCGCGTCGGGACGGCGCAGGTACAGCGGCTCGGTGCCGACCTCGGCCAAGCGGTCGATCGCGGCAGCCATCGCTGCGGCGTCCAGCACGTCCGGGCCCGATCCGGCCCGTCCAGTAAGAGTGGCCCCCGGTCCGGCCAAGGGCAGGCCCGGCACCTGGTCAGGCGCGGTAACCAGTGGTCCTTCGACGCGAGCCCCGTCGGCGGTGTAGCGAGCCCAGTAGACCTCTTTGCGCCGCGCGTCGGACACCACCACGAACTCGGCTGGGGCATCGCCGCGATCAGCCCAGGCCAGTGCGATCGGGTCCAGACTGCAGACCCCTTTGACGTCGAGTCCGAGCACTTCGGCCAGGGTCATGGCCGCGGCCACGCCTACCCGCAGGCCGGTGAAAGGCCCGGGGCCAGCACCGACAACCACGTCGCTGAGCTCGGCCAGCGAGATCCCGGCTTCGGTCGCGGCTTGTCGGACCAGCGGCAGTAGCAGCTCTGCATGGGAGCGTCGATCCTCCACTGCCAGCGACACCAACACCTGGCCATCGCGGGCCAGCCCGACCCGGACGTCATTGGCGGTGTCGATTCCAAGCACCAGGCTCACTTTGCCTCCAACTCTGCTCGCAGGTTGGCCCAGCGCTCCCCCACCGGAGTCAGGAAGATCCAGCGCGTTTCGTCCGCGGGATCCAGACTGCGCCGGATGTCGATCTCCAACCGGTCAGTGCTCAGGCCCTCGGCCACTCCAGTACCCCATTCGACCAGGGTTACCGACTCCTGCGTTGAGGCATCCAGATCAAGATCGTCCAGCTCGGCCGCTGTGCCCAGCCGGTAGGCGTCCACGTGCACCAGGGCCGGGCCGGTGCCGTTCGGGGGATGCACCCGGGACAGGACGAAGGTCGGTGAGATGACTGGCCCGCTCACGTCCAGGCCAGCGCCCAGGCCCTGAGCGAGGGTGGTCTTGCCCGCGCCCAAATCACCAGCGGCGATCAGTACGTCACCGGCGCGCACCAGGCCGGCGAGCCGGCGTCCGAGCGCCTGGGTGTCTTCGGCGGTGGCCGTTTGCACGCAGACCGGCAGCTGCCGAGCCAAAGTGAGGCTGGTGCCGGTGCGGGCAGTCTCGTTGAAGCCGTGCCGATGCCACCAGGCCACCACCGCGGGGAACTCGGTGCGGGCCACCAACTCCACGCTTTGGACCGATTGCAGGGCCAGCGCCTCCAGCACCACCGTGACCATCACCGAGGCGATGCCGAGTCGTTGGAAGGACGGGCGCACCGACACTCGATGGATGCCGGCCAGGGCCCCGTCGATGCTGACGATGATCACTCCGGCAGGCTCATCGTCGACCAGGGCCAGCACACCGAAGCCCCTGGCCAGCGCAGTCTGCACCGATTCGGGGGTCTCATTCAGGGCCGGCGGCGGCGGAATCACCTTGGGTCGGTTGCTAAAGGCGTCGAGAATCACCTCGCTGATTGCCTGGGCATCAGCGGCTTCAGCGGTTGCGAGCCGCAGCAGGCGGCCGTCGCCGAGGACACTCTCGGCCAGCACCGTGCGCTGCATTCTGTTACCTTCCCGCCTCGAACCGGCGTCCGGGCGATCCGGATGATTCTATGCCAGCCGCCGACGTGGCCGGCTCGCCGCCCTATTTACGCCCCGGCTTCGGCAATCCAGGCGGGCAGTCGGCGGACGAGGTCCTGCGGTGGGAGCGGGCCCGGGTTGGCTGCGGCGACCATCGCCTGGACCGACGCGCCCACCACCGCTGCAGTGGCAGGGGCCAGCTCTGCGGCCAGCAGCGTGCCGATGATGCCAGCCAGCACATCACCGGAACCAGCTTGCGCCGTCCAGGCCGGTCCGGGCACGGCGACCTCGACGGTGGCAAGCCCTGGGGTGGCCACGTATTGGGTGGCGCCTTTGAGCAGCACAGTGCAGCCGGTGCGCTCGGCCGCGCTATGGACTGCCGTGAGTGGGTCGGCGGCCACCTCGGCGCGTTCGAGACCGAGCAGGAAAGCCAGCTCGCCAGCATGGGGGGTGAGCACCACATTCGGCCGGCCAGGTAGGGGTAGGTGGCGCAGCCCGTCGGCGTCGATCACCATCGGCACCCCGGTTCGCATCGCCCGTGCCAGCACACCACCGTCTTTACGGTCGCCCCAGCCCGAGCCGATCACCAGCGCCTGCACCCGCCCGGACGCGCCGACCACATTCGCGAAGGCATCGAGCACTCGGGGCCTCACCTGAGGCGGGCCGAGGTAGCGCACCATGCCAGCCCCGGCATAGATCGCTCCGGCCGCACCCAGCACGGCCGCGCCGGGGTACTCGGCCGAGCCGGTGTCCAGCCCCACCACCCCGCGGGCGTACTTGTCGGAACTGGCATCCGGCACTGGCCAAGCGGCAGCCACCTCGGCTGGCGTCCACCGGTGCACTTCGGGATCGCTCAGCGTCAAGCCAATGTCGACCAGTTCAATGTCACCGCAGGCCGAGCGAGCCGGCTCCAACAGGTGGCACAGCTTGTAGCCGCCGAAGGTCACCGTGAGCTCGGCCTCGAAATGCGGTGCCTCGCCAAACGGCGGCTCCGGGGCCAGCCCGGATGGTAGATCGACGGCCACCACCGGGACTTCCAAATCGGCGCAGGCCTGGGCAAACAAAGCTACCGGTTGGCTCAATCCTGGCCGCGAACCAATGCCAGCCACCCCGTCGACGACGGCGTCCACCCTGGTCAGCAAGCTCAGTGCCGCGATGGCATCGACCTCACGTCCGCCGACGTCCTGCAGCGCGGCCCAACCGGCCGGATGTACCGATTCGGCGACCCGCCAGCAGCTCACCTGCACTCCACGGGCGGCCAGCCGCACCCCGGCGAACAGCGCGTCGCCACCGTTGTTACCCGAACCGACGACCAGCAGAACCCGCGAACCGTAGGGACGCTCCAGCCGACGCAAAATCGCGGTGGCCAGGCCAGCAGCAGCGCGCTGCATCAACACAAACGGATCGATATCGGCAAAAGCGCGAGCCTCGGCCGCACGGATCGCCTCGACTCGATAGCCGTCCATCAGGACTCGCAGACCACCATCGCCGCAGCGACACCGGCGTCGTGAGTGATGGAGAGGAAGACATTGACGACGCCGAGTTCGGCGAGCCGGTCAGCCACCGTCCCGGCGAAAACGAAGTAGGGCCGCCCGGAATCCTCGGCCAACACCTGAACGTCAGTCCAGACCAGCCCGAGTGGTGCCCCAACAGCTTTGGCCAGCGCCTCTTTGGCGGCGAAGCGGCCGGCCAGTCGCTCGGTGGGGGCTTCGGCTTCGGCCGCGGTGAACAGCCGCTCCCGCATGCCCGCACGCTCGATCGCCCGGGAGAACCGGAAGACCTCAGTGATGTCCAACCCGATGCCGACGATCATCTTGCCGCCTCATTCCACCGTGACGCTCTTGGCCAGATTACGGGGCTGATCGACGTCGTAACCCTTCAACGTGGCCAACTCGCAGGCAAACATTTGCAGCGGGACGGTAGCCACCAACGGCTGGAGCAGGGTGGAAACCTTCGGCAGCCGGAAGAGCACGTCGGCGTAGGGCACGACCTCTTCGTCGCCTTCCTCAGCCAGGACGATCGTCAACGCACCGCGGGCCCGCACCTCCTGGATGTTGGAGACGACCTTGTCGTGCAGCTGATCTCGGCCCTGCGGCGGCACCACGATGAAGATCGGCACGCCCTCTTCGACCAGCGCGATCGGACCGTGCTTCAACTCACCAGCTGGGAAGCCTTCGGCATGTAGATAGGCCAACTCCTTCAGCTTGAGGGCACCCTCAAGAGCAATCGGATAGCCCACGTGTCGGCCAAGGAACAGCACCGACTTGGTGTCGACGAAGCGGGCCGCCAGATCGGTGATCTGATCTAAGGAGTCCAGCACCTGCTGAATCAGGGGCGGGGTGGCGGCAAGTTCGGTCATGACGTGGCGAATCTCGTCGTCGTACATGCTGCCGCGCACCTGGGCCAGGTAGAGGCCAAGCAGGTAGCAGGCGGCCACCTGGGTCAGGAAACCCTTGGTGGAGGCCACCCCGATCTCCGGTCCGGCGTGGGTGTAGATGACCGCATCAGATTCGCGCGGAATGGTGGCGCCATTGGTGTTGCAGATGGCAATCACCTTGGCCTTCTGCTCCCGGGCATGCCGGATGGCCATCAGGGTGTCGGCGGTCTCGCCGGATTGGCTGATGGTCACCACCAGCGTTGAGCCGGTGATGATCGGATCGCGGTAGCGGAACTCGCTGGCGATCTCGACCTCGCAGGCGATTCGGGCCCAGTGCTCGATGGCGTACTTGGCCACCAGACCGGCGTAATAGGCGGTGCCACAGGCCACGATGATGATCTTGTCGACGCCACGAATCTCGGCCTCGGGAATGCGCAGTTCGTCCAGCGTCAGCGCGCCATCTGGGGTGAACCGTCCCAGCAGGGTGTCGGCCACGGCCTTGGGCTGCTCGAAGATCTCCTTGCGCATGAACCAGTCGTAGCCGCCCTTTTCGGCAGCTGAAAGATCCCAGGTGACCTCGAAGGGGTGGCTGGCGGCCGGTGCCCCGTCGAAATCGGTGACGGTGATCGAATCGGCGGTCACATCAACCATCTGGTCCTGACCAAGCTCGATGGCCTGGCGGGTGAACTCGATGAAGGCGGCCACGTCGGAGGCGACGAAGTTCTCGCCTTCGCCGACGCCAACTACCAGCGGGGAGTTGCGCCGGGCGGCGACCAGCCGTCCGGGCTGAGTTGAATCGATGGCCACCAGGGTGAAGGCACCTTCCAGGCGGCGACAGACCGAACGCATCGCATCGGCCAGGTCCGCGCCGGCGGCGACTCCCTCACCGAGCAGCTGGGCGGCCACCTCGGTGTCGGTCTCCGAGCTGAACTCCACGCCTTGGGCCTGCAACTCTGCCCGCAGGACGGCGAAGTTCTCGATGATGCCGTTGTGGATCAGGGCCACCCGACCATTGGACGAAACATGCGGGTGGGCATTGACGTCGGTTGGGCCGCCGTGGGTGGCCCAACGTGTGTGACCGATGCCGGTGCCAGAGGCCGGAATGGGGTCGGTGGCGAGCAGCGCATCCAGGTTGGCAATCTTGCCAGCCTTCTTGCGCAGGCTGATGCCCTCTGCGGTGATCACCGCAACGCCAGCGGAGTCATATCCGCGATACTCCATCCGTCGCAAGCCCTCAACCACAACCGCATGGGCGACACGGGGACCGACATAGCCGATAATTCCGCACATAGCGGTCACTGTAGTGGGGTGATCGGTCGAGGCTGACATCGGCGGCAGCCATTGCCGCTCTGAGCAGAGGTGAAGATGACGACATCCGGTGTAGGTCAGCCCAGCGCGCCCGAGGACAACCCTTACGGGCCGTACCTCACTCTCGATCGGCAGCATTGGGCCGCCTTGGCTGCCACTCGCCCAGATGCGTTGGACGAGGGCACCCTGGCCCGACTGCGCGGCTACGGCGACCCGACCGATGCCGATGAGGTGCGCGAGGTCTACCTACCCCTGACCGATCTGCTGAGCCTCTACATCCAGCGGACCGGAGAGCTGTTTTCGGCCAGCCACAAGTTCCTTGGCCTGACCGGGCGCCGCACCCCGTTCGTGATTGGGGTGGCCGGCTCGGTGGCGGTGGGCAAGTCGACGACATCGCGGCTGTTGGCAGAGTTGTTGCGTCGGCTGCCGTCCCACCCTCGAGTGGACCTGGTGACCACCGATGGCTTCCTGTACCCGAACGACATTCTGGAAAAGCTTGGTCTGTTGGAGCGCAAGGGCTACCCCGAGTCCTACGACCGCAAAGCACTGCTGCAGTTCGTGATGGACGTGAAGTCTGGCGCGCCCCAGGTGAGCGCCCCGGTGTACTCCCACCACGTCTACAACATCGTCGAAGGCGAGACCATCACGGTGAACCAGCCCGACGTGTTGATCGTCGAAGGCCTCAACGTGCTGCAAGCCGCCCGGCGCCGCAGCGACGGCACCACCGGCCTCTCGGTGAGCGACTTCTTCGACTTTTCGGTTTACGTCGATGCGGCCGACTCCGACATTCGGCAGTGGTACCTGGATCGGTTCATGCATCTGTGGCATACCGCCTTCCGCGATCCGACGTCCTATTTCGTACGGTTCTCCTCGTTGAGCCAGGACGAAGCGCAGACGCTGGCGCTGGAGTATTGGGACAAGGTCAACGGCCCCAACCTGGATCTCAATATCCGCCCGACCAGGGGACGGGCCACCGCCATTCTGCGAAAAGGCCCCGATCATCAGGTCAGCTGGGTGCGAATTCGCAAGGTGTGATGCCTCAGTGAGTCGGCATTCCTCACTTCCCTACCCGAATTTGGCACTTGGCCGGTATCCTGCGCCATGGGTCTCCTCCCATGGGGGATGGGCGGGACCCGAGGGGATAGAAGTGATTGAAACACTCACCACCAACGACGCGCGGGTCGCCACCCTCCTTTGGGAGGAGTGCGACCTGACTAGGCCATGGAACGACTCCCGCGCCGACTTCCTCAAAGCTGTCACCGGGCCCTGCTCGGCAGTGTTGGGGATTCGCGAGGACGGACACCTGGCTGGGACCGCCATGGTCGGCTACGACGGCCACCGTGGCTGGGTCTACTACCTGGCCGTGAAGCCCGCTTTTCGTGGCCGGGGGTTGGGCCGGCAGCTAATGGCGGGCGCTGAGACCTGGCTGCGCCAGAAGGGCGCGCCCAAGGTGCAGTTCATGGTGCGCTCGGAGAACGCCGAAGTGGTCGAGTTCTACACCCACCTCGGCTACGTCCCCGCCTACGTGCAGGTGCTGGGTCGCCGCCTCGACTGAGGCTCAGCCGATTGCGCGCTCAAGGGCGAGGCGTTCCCGCACCACACCGGCGAGTCGAGCGGCCACGGACCGGGCTTCGGCCTCAGTTTCGGCTTCAACCATCACGCGCACCAGCGGCTCGGTGCCGGAGGGACGCAACAGCACCCGTCCGCGATCGCCGAGTTCTCTTGCTGCGGCCGAGACCGCTGAGGTCACCACTGGGTCGATACCGGCCCGGGTCTTGTTCACCCCGGAGACGTTGATCATCACCTGCGGTAGTCGCTTCATCACGCCAGCCAGTTCAGCCAGCGACTTTCCGGTTCGAGCCATCCGCGCGGCCAGGTGCAGCGCGGTCAGCACCCCGTCACCAGTGGTGGCGAACTCACTCATGATTACGTGGCCGGACTGCTCCCCGCCGAGGGTGAAGCCATTGGCGTTCATCGCCTCCAGCACGTAGCGGTCACCGACCTTGGTCTGATCGACGTGAATGCCCTCGGCCTTCATCGCGTGCAGGAAGCCCAGATTGCTCATTACCGTGGCCACCACAGTGTCGGAATGCAGGGTCAGCGCCTCGCGCATGGCCAAGGCCAGGATCGCCAGAATCTGATCGCCGTCAACGATCGCGCCAGTAGCGTCCACCGCCAGGCAGCGATCAGCGTCGCCGTCCAGGGCCACCCCCAGGTCGGCGCCGTTGGCGAGCACTGCCGCCTGCAACGAGCCCAGGTGGGTCGAGCCGCAGTTGTCGTTGATGTTGAGGCCGTCCGGCGCGGCATGCAGCGGCACCAGCTCGGCACCCTGAGCATCGAAAGCGGCCAGTGCGGTGAGGAACCCGGCGCCATTGGCACAATCGACGACTACCTTCAGCCCCTCCAGGCTGGAGTTGTCCCCGAGGCTGGAGACCAGATGGGCGACGTAGGCCTCTACCGCACCGAGATCGTCGCGTACCCGACCAACTTCAGCGCCGGTCGGACGCAGCCAGACCGCGCCCATCTGCTCCTCGATGGCGTCCTCGATCGCATCGTCGAGTTTCACCCCACCGCGAGCAAAGAACTTGATGCCGTTGTCGGGCATCGGATTGTGGCTGGCCGAGAGCATCACACCCAGATCGGCCTCCATATTGGCCACCAGATAGGCCACCCCCGGAGTTGGGATCACACCGAGGCGAACTACGTCCACCCCGGCAGAGGCCAAACCGGCTACGACCGCAGATTCCAGGAACTCCCCGCTGGCGCGGGTGTCGCGGCCCACCAGGGCCAGCGGACGTCGCGCAGCGGTGAAGGCTCCGGCTTCGCCCAATACATGGGCGGCCGCAACCGACAATTCCACAGCGATCTCTGCGGTCAGCTCCAAGTTCGCAGTACCGCGAACCCCATCGGTTCCGAACAGGCGCGCCATTCGGCTCGTCCGCTGGTCAGCGCTTGCTGTACTGCGGAGCCTTACGGGCCTTCTTCAGACCGGCCTTCTTGCGCTCCTTGACCCGAGCGTCGCGAGTAAGCAGGCCGGCCTTCTTCATGGCCGGACGGCTCGCTTCGGCATCAATAGCGTTCAGCGAACGGGCGATACCCAAACGCAACGCACCAGCCTGGCCGGTGACCCCACCGCCAACGATGGTGGCAATGACGTCGTAGGAGCCAACCACCGCAGCGGTGACGAAGGGCTCGTTGACGGTCTGCTGGTGCAGCTTGTTCGGGAAGTACTCCTCGAGGGTGCGCCCGTTGATGGAGAACTTGCCGTCGCCGGGAGTGATCCGGACCCGGGCAATGGCCTCTTTACGGCGGCCGGTGGCTGCGCCAGGCGCGATCACCGCTGGGCGCGAGCCCGGGTGCTGCGGCGCGCTTGCCTCGGCTTCGGCGCGGTAGGCGATCTCACGGGTGCCCTCGGTGAAGGGGACGACCTCAGGGGCCTCGGTGGCTTCGACGGTCTCGGTCACGGTAATTCCTTGCGTCACTGGGCGATCTGGATGATCTGGTAGGCCTGCGGCTTCTGCGCAGTGTGCGGATGCTCCGGACCGGAGTACACCTTGAGCTTCTTCAACTGCTGGCGAGCGATCTTGTTCTTCGGCAGCATGCCCCAGACAGCGCGCTCAACAGCCTTGCGCGGGTCCTTGGCGAGCAGCTCGCCGTAAGGCACCTGCTTCAGGCCACCGGGACGACCAGAGTGGCGAACCGCCATCTTGTCCTTGGCCTTGTTGCCGGTAAGGGCAATCTTGGAGGCGTTGACCACGATGACGAAGTCACCGGTGTCGACGTGGGGCGCGTATTGCGGCTTGTGCTTGCCGCGAAGCAGGGTAGCCGCGGTGACGGCCAGCCGCCCGAGGACGACGTCCTCGGCATCGATGACGAGCCAGGCCCTGGTGATTTCGCCAGGCTTGGGGCTGTACGTAGACACGTGTCTTCGTCCTGCTTCCATGAGTTGTGGTCATTTCGGATCGCGGGGTCAACCCATGAGGCAGACCACAGCGCAACAGCGCCTTAGATTACCGCGCCGGTTGTGGGGGGTCAAAACTGAGCCTGTCGAGCACCTCCACCACTGGTGCGGTGTGCTCCAGATCGCTTGGTTCGACCATAGGCCCTGCCGCCTCGAAGTTCCACCGGGGCCAAATGCTAACCTCGGCCCATGAGCGCGGAGAAGGTGTCATGACCGCTATGTTCCCGACGCGGTCGGCCACCACCTTCCAGCCGCATCCGTTGCACGGGCCCGATCGGGCCTGGCCGGAGACCAACTGCTACGTCGATCTGTGGATCGAAGTGCTGGCCGCTTATGGGGTGGCCCCCGAAGCCATGCTCGGTTTCACCCTCACCCAGGACTTCGAGGGCGACCAGTTCACTTTCTTCAAGGTGCCACTGGAAGATCTGGAGAGCCTTTACGGCATCACCACCACCGAGCTCTCGCTGTACGACACCGTCGAGAACCACGTCACCACCCAGCTCGAGCGCGGACGGCTGTGCCTGGTTGAGATGGACAGCTTCCATCTGCCCGACACCGCTGGCATCACCTACCGCACTGAACATGGCAAGACCACTGTCGGCATCAATCGGCTCGATTCCGCGGCCAAGACGATGGAGTACTTCCACAACGCTGGCTACTTCGCACTATCTGGGGCCGACTATGAAGGGGTCTTCCAACACGCCATCGAGCCGGGGCTGCGTTGGATTCCCTACACCGAGTTCGCCAAGTTCCCCGCCACCGTCGCGGACGCCGAAGCTCAGCGCACCGAGGCCCGCAGACTGCTGGCCCACCACCTGCGCCGGCGCCCGTCGGTCAATCCCTTGGCCACCTTCGCCGCCCAATTCGGTACTCAGGTGGAGCAGGTAGCCGAGCGCGGCATGGACTTCTTCCATCTGTATGCGTTCAACACGGTGCGCCAGTTTGGCGCCAACTTCGAATTGTTGGCCACCCACCTGAACTGGCTGGACGCCGAGGAGTACGCCGCCGAGGCCGCCGCGGCCAAGCAGATCTGCGACAACGCCAAGACCACCCAGTTCATGCTCGCCCGCGCGGTAGCTAGGCGCCGCTTCGATGCCCTGACCACCGCTTTGGATCCCTCAGTTGCCGCCTGGGAGGCGATCATCACTGGGCTGAGCGCCAAGGTGAGCTGATGCGCCGCTACCTGGACGCCGACACCCGCCAGCTGAGGTCAGGGTGGCAAGTGGCGGTCACTGAGTCCGGGGCTTGGCAGCGTCCGTCCGATTTGGTCGAGGCCGACTTCGGGCCAGCCCAGGTTCCCGGGACGGTGGCCGGGGCTTTGGCAGCGCTCGGCCGCTTCGAGATAGCCCAGCCGATGCCGCTGCAAGAGCTCGACGCCTGGTACCGCTGCCTGCTGGCTGAGCCAGCCGGGGAGGCGGTGCTGCGGTTCGAGGGCCTGGCCACCATCGCTGAGGTGTACCTCAATTCCGAGCTGATCGGCCGCAGCAATTCGATGTTCACCAGCCTCGATCTGGCGGTGTCGTTGACCGGCAGCGACGAGGTGGTGATCAAGTTCGCCGCGCTCACCGACGCGCTGGCTACCCGCGGGCCACGGGCCCTTTGGCGGCCCAGACTGCTCGACAACCAGGGCCTGCGGCTGGTGCGCACCACCCTGCTTGGGCATATGCCGGGCTGGTGCCCTTCGGTGCAGGCGGTGGGGCCCTACCGTCCGGTTAGCTTGATTCGCCCCGGACGGATCAGGCTTGATGACGTCCGGGTCGCCGCCGAACTCACTGAGGACGGCACCGGATTGCTGGCCGTTTCGGTCAGCGGCGCCGGCGTTGGCGCGCTGATCAGTTGCGCCGGGGTGAGCGCTCCGCTGGTCAGCGACGGCACCCGCGCCATCGCGACCCTGGTCATCGGCGACGTCGAGCCGTGGTGGCCAGCAACGCATGGCACCCCGAAGCTCTACGACATCGAGTTCACCGCTGGCGAGGCCAGCTCGCCGCCGCAGCTGCTGGCTCGCACCGGCTTCCGCCATTTGGAGGTGGGCGAAGAGGCCTTCGCGGTGCGGATCAATGGTGAGCCGATCTTTTGCCGTGGCGCGGTGTGGACCAACGCCGACCTGCTCACGCTTTCCGGTAGCCGGGAAACCTACGCCCCGGTGCTGGCGCGGATCGCCGCGGCCGGTTTCAACATGGTGCGCGTCCCCGGCATTGCCACCTACGAATCGGCCGCCTTCTATGAGCTGTGCGACGAGCTGGGCATTTTGGTGTTCGCCGACTTCATGTTCGCCAACTTCGACTACCCGGCCAGCGATGAGACCTTCGCTGCCCTGGTGAACGCCGAGGTGCGCCAATTCCTGCTCGCCCGGCAGGCCAATCCGTCGCTAGTGGCGCTGTGCGCCGGCAGCGAGATCGCTCAGCAGGCGGCAATGCTGGGCCTGCCACCGCAGCGCTGGTATTCCGAGTTGGCCACTGTGACGTTGCCGGGGCTGGTGGCCGAGTACCGCCCCGATGTCGCCTATCTTCCCGGCTCGCCCTCCGGTGGGCCGCTGCCCTTCAGCGTGGACGCTGGGGTCGGCCACTACTTCGGAGTGGGGGCCTACGAACGAGGCCTGGACGATGCCCGGCGCGCCAACGTTGGCTTCGCCACCGAATGCCTGGCTTTCGCCAACCTGCCTGATGACCCGCACCTGCTGGATCGGTTAGCCGCCGTCGGCCCTGACGATGAACTGTGGCAGCTGGGCGTGCCTGCTGATCCGGGCACCGCTTGGGATTTCGCCGACACCCGCGACCACTACCTGGGACGGCTCTACGGCCACGACCCGGAAGCGTTGCGGCGCAGCGATCCGTCCGCCTATTTGGCGTTCTCTCGGGCGGTCACTGCTGAGGTCGTCACTGAAACCTTCACCGAATGGCGTCGGGCCGGCTCCTCGTGCGCTGGCGCGCTGGTGTTCAACCTGTCCGACCTTGGCCCCGGAGCTGGCTGGGGCGTGTTGGACGTCGCCGCGCGGCCCAAGTCGACTTTCCGGGCGCTGGCTCGCGCATTCCGTCCGGTCAGTGTGGGGCTTACCGATGAGGGCGTGAACGGCCTGTTGGTGCAGCTGATCAACGAGACCGCGCAGACCGTCGCGGCAACCGTGGAGATTTTCGGGCTGAAGGACGGCTCGGTGATCGTCGGCCGGGCCGAGCGCGAGCTGC
The DNA here is from genome assembly GCA_013791955.1 of Propionicimonas sp. Classification (GTDB taxonomy): domain Bacteria; phylum Actinomycetota; class Actinomycetes; order Propionibacteriales; family Propionibacteriaceae; genus Propionicimonas. The sequence goes on along the minus strand of VMSW01000007.1, from coordinate 220,660 downwards.
AACTTGAGCCTCGCAGCACCCTCGCGATCCCGGCCACCGATCTATACGAGGGCTTCTTCGACTACACCTACGCCTACCGCTTCGGCCCGCCCGCCCATGAGGTGAGTGTGGCGCGGCTGCGAGTAGCTGGTCAGATAGTCAGCGAAGCCTTCGCGTTCCCATTGGGACGCAGCGCTGCACTGGCGGCCGCCACCATCGATGCCGAGGTCGTCGAGAAGGACGGCGGCTGGGCGGTGCAACTCACCGCTGACCGGTTCGCCCAGTCATTGCACCTTCGCGTGGACGGCTACGAGCCGGCTGATGACTGGTTCCACCTCTCCCCCGATGCTGCTCGCACGGTGGCTCTGACGCCGCTGCCTGGCACCGACGCGGGCGTCCGTCCGTCCGGGGTGGTGGGCAGCCTTAGCGGCCCGAACACCGCGTTCTGACTGGCAATCCCATTGGGGAGTTCTGCCCTGGCTGCAGCCAACCATCCTCGTTAGGTTCCTCAGTGAAGCGTGGTTGTTTGGGTATTCGCCGAGGTAGTTGGGGGTTGGTGTGAGGCCGTCTGATTGGTCGCCGTTGGGATTGGCTCATGACCCGACTCCGGGTGATCCGGCCGTGGTGCGGGATGGTGGGCGGCGTTATACCCAGGTGGCTGACGCGATTGCGCGGGCCGCGGCTTCATTGCGCGGGTTGGAGGCTGGCACTTCGAACGTTGATTCGGTGAAGGCTTTGTTGGAGACCCGCGACACGATCGTCGACGGTGTTGGCAAGGCTGAGGGCCGCTATCGGGCGGCTGGTTCGGCGCTGAGCACCTATGCGACCGTGTTGGATCGGGTTCAGTCGGAGACGGCGAATGCGCTGCATGCGGCGCGCGCTGCGGCAGGGGCTGGGGCTGAAGCTGGGAGTCAGCAGGCAAGGTTTCATCGGTTTGCTCAAGAAGCTGAGGACGCTGGCGATGCCGAGCAGCAGGACCGATGGGAGAAGAAGGAGAAGGCCGCCAAAGCTGACGCCGCACACTCCGCGGGTGCGGTGAGCGCCCAGAAAGCAGTGGTTCACGAGGCGGTCGCCGATCGGAACCGGGCCGCCCAGACTGCGATCTCCTCGATCAACGACATCACCGCTAACGATGGTTTGAACGACTCCTGGTGGGACGACTGGGGCGCAAAGCTCACCGAATGGGTCGCCAAGATCGCCGAGGCGATCGCCACGATCGCCGGCATCTTGGCCCTGTTGGTGTGTTGGATCCCGGTGATCGGCCAGGCCCTGGCCGCGGTGCTGCTGATCGTGGCTGCCATCGCCGGCATCGTGGCCGCGTTGGCCAACATCCTGCTGGCCGCAACTGGGGAGAAGTCCTGGGGCGAAGCGGCCCTTTCGGTGGTGTTCGCCGCCCTGGGTTGTATCGGACTCGGCGGGCTGCGCGGCGCGTTGGGCGGACTGAAAGCCGCCTTCGGCGCTTGGAAAGCAGCCGGCGGTCTCGCCGGCCAAGGCGGCCTCAAAGCGCTGCTGGGCGCCACCGGCCGCAACGCCCTGGACTCCCTAAGCAGCCTTATCTCCCACTTCCGCCCCGGAGCTGGCTCCGAAGCGGGCCGAACCGGCGTCGATGCGCTTTCTGTTGACCAGATGGCCGCCATGATGGACGACTTTGCCAACGGCCGGATGATGACCTCCGCCTTCGAACCGACGGACGTTCGCTATCTGCGTCCATCTGAAACCACCACCAATCTGCTGCAGGATGCAGTCGATGCTGGCGGAGCCATGCAGGTGGAGAACTACATCGGCAAGCTCAACCCGCTGCATGACCTTGGCGAGGTCTGGCAGAAGAACTGTGGCCCATGCTCTCGATCCTTCGCCGACACCTTCCAGCAGGTCGAAACCCGAGTAGCGGCTGGCGACTGGAAGCTGGGAGAACTCGCCGAAATGCGGTCCATAACCGGCACCCACCCGCCGCTATTGACAGCAGATCCGGCGATCGACGCCACCTATACAGATTTCACCACCCGCGCCTACCAGGCGGTTCACACCCAGGCCGCCAACCTGCCCGACGGCACGGCACTGATCGTCGGGGTGGACTGGGTTGGCGGCGGCGGTCACTGGTTCAATGGCTTCGTCCGTGATGGCAAGCTGCACTGGGCAGACGCTCAGATCGGTGAGGTGTCTGGCTGGCCACCCGGTTACCAAATGCCAATCAGCGGAATCGACGTGATTCAGCGGTTCACCGCGAACAGCCCGTGGAAGGAGATCCAGTGGTGACAGACCACAGTGCGCTGCTCGAGTTGGCGGCCGAAGTCAGCTCGATCGGCGGTCAGACCATCCGTGATTGGGAAATCACGAGCATCGGCGACCAGGGTTCCGTCCTGGGTGCGCGCGGTGTTCGAGGGGCTTTCAACATTGCGGTCGATACTGACGGCAACTTCATCACCTACTTCCTCAAGATGCCTGAGGCTGCGCTCGCCGAACTCGCGCAGCAAGTGGCCCATCGTGCCCCGATCTCGGCGGTCAGTTCGAGCGGCGGCACGGGCTACTTCAAGGTGGATCGGCTCGGCTGGCAGCTAACCTTTCGGCGGCTCAGCCCAGAAGCCGCGCCGGAAGTCTGGTCGATAGCTGAGCAGGACTGGCGAGCTACCAAGTTGCTGGGGTTGCTAAAGAACCCAGACCAAGCTTTGACTCCACTCGACCCGGAATTGGCCGACCACTGGCGCGCCGTCAAGCCGAACCCGGCCCCCGCCGAGTCCACGACCCCGAGCCCTGGCTACTTCGTGCTGAACGAGCCACCGGCCCTGGCTGCCCTCTGGCTGGCTCCAGCACTCGACGGGACCCTGCAGTGGCGCCAGTTCGTGGCCGCCGAAGGTCGCCTGGTGCCGCTGACCGAGGCCGAGATGGACCAACTGCGCGCTGGCCGCGAACTCGTCGAAGTTTCCGAGCCAGCCTTCAACGAAGCCTTGGCTGCACTGCGCACCGCCCACAAACAGAGTCAGTGAAAGCACCGCGATAGGGTCGAATACGCCAGCCGCCCGCACAAGATTAGGGAAATGACTTGCGCCTCAAACTTGAGCTTCAGCCCGAAAACGGCACCCTGAGCCCTATCTCGGTGACGGCCGAGGCCACTGCCACCGTTTCTGACGTAGCCGCAGCCATTCGGGCGGGCCAAACCGGAGTGCCGTGCGCGGAAACCAATCTGAGTCTGCAGATTCTGGACAACAACAATGCGAGCCTGGACGTGTTGGCGCCGCAGTCGCTGTTGCCGGAAACCAATCTCCGCTCCGGGCAGCGCGTCCGGGTGGCCCAATGGGCCGATTCGCGCCGCTTCGCCGAGCCGACGGCTCCCCCGGCCCGGCTGCGGATCACCGCCGGCCCGGGCACGGGCAAGACCTTCGATCTGCACAAAGGCCCCAACGTGATCGGACGCGAGGCCGACTGCGATGTGTCGCTGGAAGACCTCATGGTCTCCCGGCGCCACGCTCGGGTGATCGTCGGCGACCAGATCGAGATCGTCGACATGAACTCGGCCAACGGCGTGCTGATCGCTGATGAGTTGGTCGAGCACGCCACCCTCGGCCCCCGCGACAAGGTGCTGATCGGTGACACCGAGATCATCGTGGAACACATCGCGCCGCCATCTTGGAGCGCGGGCCAGGTGAACACTGAGTTCAACCGGTCGCCACTGGTTCGCCAGCTCTACCAGGGACGCACCTTCGCCGCCCCAAAGCCGCCGGCCAAACGTCCGCCCGCCAAACTGCCGTTGGTGGCGATGGTCGCTCCCCTGGCAATGGGCGCTGTGTTGTACGTGATGACCCAAAACCTGCTCAGCATCATCTTCGTCGCGCTGAGCCCGGTGATGGCGATTGGCACCTATCTGGACCGCCGTTGGACCGAGGGCAAGGCGAAAAAGGAAGAACTCAAGCGGTTCGAGGAGGATTTCGAAAGCCTCTCAACCGAACTCGCTGAAGCCGCCGAGCAGGAGAAGACCGCGCGCTGCGCCGAGGTGCCGTCCCTGGCTGCGGTCGTTGAATCGGGGTTCAGCCTCAATCCGGATCTGTGGCACCGCCGTCCCGAAGATGACGCCTTCCTGCTGCTGAATCTCGGCTACGGCCGCACTGAATCTCGCAATGTCATCTCCCTGGCTGAGCGCGGCGAGACCGACGCCGAAACCTGGTCGAGGTTGCAGGGCCTGGCCAGCGACTATGAGTTCATCGACGACGTGCCGGTGCTGGCCGATCTGAATGCCTGCGCCAACCTGGGTCTGGCCGGCGAGAGTGAATGGCTGGTGCCGGTGGCCCGCAATCTGGTGGCCCAGCTGACCTGCCTGCATTCGCCTGCCGAACTGGTGATAGCTGCGATTGCGTCCTCGGAAAGCCAGCATCGCTGGAACTGGCTGCTGTGGCTGCCCCACGTCGGCTCGGCCCATTCGCCAATGAGCGGATCGCATCTGGCCGCGACCGCTGGCACTGTTTCGTCCCTGGTGGCCGGGCTGGAGGAGCTGGTTGCCCAGCGCCGCACCCAAACGACCAAGGTGCAGGTGCCGTCGGTGGTGCTCCTGGTGGAGGACGACGCTCCGGTGGAGCGCGGTCGCCTGGTGAGCCTCGCCGAGGATGGCCCCGAAGTCGGGGTGCACCTGGTGTGGGTGGCTGATCGTCACGAGAATCTGCCGGCGGCTTGTCACGGTTACCTGGTGCGCGATGACGTGACCGGGGCGGTGACTGCTGGCTTCGTCAAGGAGCGACGCACCGCCGAGGTCACCCGAATCGAGACCTTCTCCGAAGCTCGGGCGTTAGAGCTGGCCCGGCATTTGGCGCCCATTCAAGATGCGGGTGCGCCGGTGCTGGATCAATCCGGCATCCCGCGCTCGGTTTCCTACCTGGCCCTAGCTGGCACCCAGCTGGCCACCGACCCCCAGGTCACCGTCGAGCGCTGGCAGGAGAACGGCTCGGTGCTCGACCCGTCCCGTGGACGCAGCAAGACCCCGGCCACCCTGCGGGCCCTGGTCGGCCAAGGCTCCCAGGGCGAGTTCCTCTTGGATCTGCGGGCTCAAGGGCCGCACGCCCTGGTCGGCGGCACCAGCGGCGCGGGCAAGTCGGAGTTCCTGCAGGCCTGGGTGCTGGGCATGGCGGCCAGTCACAGCCCCCAGCGGGTCACCTTCTTGTTCGTCGATTACAAGGGTGGCTCGGCTTTCGCCGACTGCGTCCGGTTGCCGCACAGCGTTGGCCTGGTCACCGATCTCTCCCCACACCTGGTGCGGCGGGCGCTCACTTCGCTACGCGCCGAGTTGCGCTTCCGCGAACACCTGCTCAATCGGAAGAACGCGAAAGACCTGATCTCGTTGGAGCGCACCGGCGACCCCGACTGCCCACCGTCGCTGGTGATCGTGGTCGACGAGTTTGCGGCCCTGGTTCAGGAGGTGCCCGACTTCGTCGATGGCATGGTGGACGTCGCCCAGCGCGGACGCTCCCTCGGTCTGCACCTGATCTTGGCCACCCAGCGGCCGGCCGGCGTGATCAAAGGCAATCTGCGGGCCAATACTGCGCTGCGAATCGCGCTGCGGATGGCCGACGAAGGCGACTCGACCGACGTCATTGACACTGGCCTGGCTAGCGAGTTCGATCCCCGAATCCCCGGACGCGGCGCCGTCCGCACCGGGCCAGGCCGGGTGTCGCTGTTCCAGACTGGTTATGCCGGTGGCGTGACCACCGATGAGCCCGAGCCGGCGCGCATCGAAGTCGAAAGCCTGAACTTCGGCCCAGGCACCGCCTGGGAGATTCCGGTTTCGCGGACGGCCTCGGAGTCCGACGAAGAGCAACCCCCAGACATCGCCCGGGTGGTGAACATGATCGGGGTGGCTGCTGAGACCTGTCGACTCCCTGAGCCGCGCAAACCGTGGCTGCCCGAGTTGGATTCGCACTACTCGTTGGAGGCGTTGCTGCAGGCCCATGCCGACCGCACCCTGACCGGACGGCTACTGCTCGGCCTGGCTGATGATCCGGACAACCAGGCCCAGCACGCGGTCTATTACGACCCTGACACCGACGGCAACCTGGCCGTCTATGGCACCAGTGGCACCGGCAAGTCGGCGTTGCTGCGCAGCTTGGCGTTCGGCGCCGCGGCGCAGGCCAGCTTCAGCCGCACCGAGATCTACGGGTTGGATTTCGGCACTGCCGGGCTGGGCATGCTCGAGTCGCTGCCGAATGTGGGTTCGATCATCGAGGGTGGCGATCAGGAGCGGGTAATCCGCCTGCTGCGCCAGCTGGTTGACCTGTTGGAAGAGCGTTCCAGTCGTTACGCCGAGGCGCGCGCGGGCTCGATCACCGACTATCGCCTGCACAGTGGGCGGCAGGACGAGGCCCGGATTCTGCTGCTGGTTGATGGCTTCGCGGCATTCCGGGAGGAGTACGAAATCTCCTCAACGTTGGGCGTCTCCTATGCCCGCCTCAGCCGACTGCTGGTGGAGGGCCGCGCGGTCGGCATTCACGTCATCCTCGCGGCTGAGCGTCCCAATGCGGTGCCGTCCTCGCTGTCCTCAAGCATTCAGCGCCGCTTGGTGTTGCGGCAGGCCGACGAAGTCGCCTACGCCTCGCTGAACATTCCCAAGGACATTCTCACCGACGCCCCGCCAGGACGGGGGGTGTTCTCCGGGCAGTCCAATGAGCTTCAGGTGGCGGTGCCGACCGGATCGTCCACCCCGGCCCAGCAGGCTGCCGCGATCGACAAGTTGGCGCAGCGGCTGGTCGACCGCGGGGTGCCAAGCGCTCCGCCGGTGCAGAAGCTACCCAGCCTGGTGCAGGCGTCCGAGGTACCCACCAGCGTGGCCGGACTGCCGGTGCTCGGCATTGGTGAAGGCGATCTGGCTCCGCTCGGCTTCCCGGCCCAGGGTGCCTTCCTGATTGCCGGCATGCCCGGCTCTGGACGCACTTCGGCTCTGCTGTGGGTGTCGCAATCGCTGCGCCGCTGGAACGCCGACGTGCCGATGTATTACGTCGGTCCGCGTCGCTCCCGGGTGCACGCCGAATCGTTGTGGACTAAGACCGCGCTGGATCTGGACGCGGTCAGGGAACTCACTTTGGAACTGAAGCCGAAGGTTGATCAGCCCGCTGGCACCGAGCCGGGACTGATCCTGGTGATCGAAGGCTTGGGCGAGTTCGTCAGCACCGCGGTCGAAAATGCGCTGGTAGAGGTGATCAAGGCGGCCCGCCGCAATGGCCACCTCGTGGTCGGCGAACAGGAAACTTCAGCCTGGGGCTCGGGCTGGCCGCTGATCGCCGAGATTCGCAATGCCCGCCACGGCATCGTGATGCAGCCTGACCCCGCCGATGGCGACATGCTCTTCAAGGAAGCATTCCCCCGCATCAAGCGCACCGCCTACCCACTAGGCCGCGGCGTCTACGTCCGCTCCGGTAAGCAATGGACGGTTCAGGTGCCCCTGCCCGAGTGAGCGCGGCGGGTCAGGGCCGGGACAGCCCGGAGATTCAACGGCGGTACCTCTGGAACCAGGTGCTCAGCGCGGGCGCTCAGCCGCTTCAGCGTTCCGCAGGGTGTAGGCGTGTCCCTCACCATAGGTCTCGATTAGGAGCTTTGCGGCCTCCTCGGTGGAGGTGGCCGCAATGGTGAACCGTTCACCGGGCTGATCGTCAACCCAGATAATCCCGGTGTACTCCTTCAAGAGAGCTTGATCGTCTTTCATCAGGTCAACCTCCCTGCACCGCGTTGAAGAACAAGCAGTGTTTGCTGTTGCAGAACCCGCCAATAGTGACACCGGGGCCATCGAAAACCTCGCGAAGGGCTTCTGGCGACAGCGCTGCGATGTCATGCACCGTCACCCCCGGCAGCTGACCGAACGCCTGGACGTCATCAATGAACAGTTGCTGGGATTGGACCACCGTCAACTGGTGAACATTGACTCACGTGGCGAGTCTTGAAAGGCCGTCGACGAACGCAGCCAGCAGTCGCTCAAGTTCGGGCGAGTCACCGACTGTCACCCGACTCGTCTCAGGCTCGCCTGCGACAACGAATGTGGACGTGAACTCACCGGCAGCGGTGACCTGCAACCCAGCCATCCGAACCCCATCAACCACGCGGACAGAGGATGCACTTCTGCTACCCGTCGAGCCGTCCTCGAACTCCACACGGCCGGCCCAGGCCAGATCCTCCCCGTATGCAGCAACCCAGGCCGCAACTTCGTCAAGAGGATCAAACTGGCCCAGACGAAGCCGGAGCGATGGGGGCACGGCGAGGCTATCTCGCTCTTCACGATCCAGTTCGAGCCAGGCATAGCGTTCGCAGGTGGTGCTCCCCAGCACAACAGTCCCGTCCTCTCTCAAGAAGTGGAGATCCTCGGGCATCTCGGGATCCATCCACTCCCAGAAACTGCCTGTGCATCGAGTAATGACATCGACCGCACCAGGTTCTGAGCGGAAGTACTCGACGCGCGCGGGCGCTATTGACCGGGTCCCAGGCCACTGCGAGATCTTCACTGATCTTTCGAGGTACGGGCTGAGCTCACTCAGAACAGCTTTCCCGGCATAGCCGAGGAGATCGCGGGGCTCACGCCCCACAACCCCAACGAGCGCGGCCATCGAACCCACCGAAGTCACCAATGCCCGATAGTCATCCTCGGTGATCCTGAATGGGATCGTCATCGGTGTTCGAGACTCCAACACCCCCATCACGCCACCTTCCTAAGGAGGGGTCACCTCAATGTGGAGGCCATTAATGTCAATATGCCAGTGCTGACCAGCCCAACTCGTCGGGCGGCTATCAGAGTGTATTGCTGGCGGATGTGATCGCGGCACCCGATATTCGCCCGCCCAGGAAGCAAGCGTCGAGCCGTCTTCGGCTGAGATTGGTGCGCCCGCAGTAGCCTGCTTCTTGGCGGCCTTGCCGAGATCAATCACCGCCTGTTGATCAGAGTTGAACCTCGGGCCCGGCGCGTCCACCCCGTGGAGCCCCAAGGGGTCGATCTGGGTGGTCGGGTTGGGGACGTAGGAGTGGGGGTTGGGCGAGGGCGCCAAACCCAGGGGGTCAGCGGTTACGTACCGACCGGTGTCGGGGTTGTAGTAGCGGTTCAGGTTGTAGAACAGGCCGGTCTCAACGTCGTGATACTGGCCGGGGAACCGCAACGGCATCGCAGAATCGGCATCGGTGGCACCCCAGACGCTGGCATTGCTGGTCCAAGCCACCTCGCCTTCGGCGCTGAGCAGCCGCACCGGAGCACCGACCAGGTCAGTGACGATCGCGGCGAACTCGGCATCAACTTGGGCCTGCGACCAGCCCGCCGATCCGCCAGCATCCCGGTTGGTCTGCGACTGGGCGATCGGGGTGAACCCGTCGTGCTCCCAGGTGGTCGTCCGCACGCCAGCAGGGGCGTTGTGCGCCTGCTCGACCAGCACCGGACCGTCCCAGGCAAACCGCCAAGACTCCACCACTGCCCCAGCGCCATCAAAGTGGGCCTTGCTGATCCGTCGGTTCAGCGGGTCATAGCCGTAGGTCCAACGGTGGCCATCGGGGGTGAACACCTCGGTCAGCTGATTCAGCGAATTCCAGGCGTAACGCCAGGTCTTCGTTCCACCAGATAACAGTCGGCGAACCCGAGTGACCAATCGGCCGGCCGCGTCGTAGGTGTAGGTGTCCCGACCAGCCTGAGCTAGCAGCGTCCCGGAGTAGGTGCGCTCGCCCTGGGCCTCGGTGTTCTCCGTGTTCCAAGAAGCATTGGTGATGTTGCCAGCCGGGTCGTAGGTGTAGGTCTCCCCCGCCCCGCCTGCGCCGGTTACGGCACTGATTCGGCCAGCCGAATCGAGCTCCAGTTGGCGGGTGCCAGTGGCCGAGTCGCGCACCTGCGTCAGTTCACCAGCGGCCGCGTAACCGTAGGCCACCTGCCAACTTGTCTGCTCCCCGACCACACCGGACGTGGCCCGCGAGGCCAGGCGTCCCATCACGTCGAAGACGGAATCGATCCGGCCACCGGCGAACTCCACGCTCGTGGCCCGACCCAGCTGGTCGAGGCCGAAGCTGACCTGCTGGCCAGCGAACTCCAGGCCCTGATGGCGTCCAACCTGATCCAGCGACCACTCTGAGGCCACCCCGGCCGGGGTGACTCGGCCAACCCGGCGACCGGCGGCGTCCAACTGCCAAGCCATTCGCGCGCCATCAATCGATTCGGCCACTAGCCGACCTGAGCGATCCAACTCCCGGGCCAGCTCAACCCCAGCCCCGCGGGCGTTGAGCAGGCGCCCGACGGCGTCGTAGGTGAACTCGACGGTTTGGCCGTCTGCGTGGCGTCGCGCAGCCCGGCCAGCCCGGTCGAAGTCGATCTCCACCCGCTCACCGGCGGCGTTGACCATCGCTGTCGTACGGCCAGCCGCGTCGAGTTCGTAGCGCGCCGCCCGGCCGTCGTAGTCGACCTCGCCGACCACCCGACCGGCGGCATCGCGAAGGTAGCGCCAAGTCGCCTGATTCTGGTTGGTCACCGAGATCAGTCGGCACTCGTTGTCGTAGGCCAAAGCCAGCACTGAGCCGTCGGGGTTTTCGATCGAGGCCACCACATCGAAGGGGGCAACCGAATACTTGGTCACCCGACCCGCCGGGTCAACCTGCTCGATCAGATTGCCCTGACCGTCCCACGTCCAAGCCTCTTTGGTGCCATCGGGGTTCACCCGCGAAAGCAGTTGCCCCGCGGCCGACCACGACATCACCCGGGTACCCCCGGCGGGGTCGACGACCTGCACCGGATTGCCGAACACGTCCCGCTCGATCACGGTCGCGCCTGCGGCGTCGCGGGCAGCGGTCACCAGCCCGGCAGCATCACGAGACAACTCCACCATCCGGTTGGACGCATCGGTCACCACCACTTGGCGGCCACCCTCCAGCCACTGCCACGATTCGACCCCGCCAAGCGGATCGACCCGCTCCAGCAGCCGGCCGGCCTCGTCAAAGCGCTGCGACGTGACTGCTCCGGTGGCATCGATGACCGTCACCGGCAGCCCGTCCGCGTCGTAGGTCACCAAAGTGGCGGCGCCCTCCGGGTCGGTGATGCTCACCATCCGCGAGGCTTCGTCCCAACCGAACAAGGTCTTGTTGCCCAGCGGGTCGCGCGCGGCGATTTTGCGCGAACTGGAGTCGTAGTCATGCTCGGTCCGGTTACCGAGCTCATCGATCTCGGCCACGATCAAGCCCCGCTGGTCGATCTCGAAGCTCTTCTGGCCACCGTCTGGGTTAGTGATCAGAGTGGTCAACCCACCCGTCAATGGCCCCTCAAGGTAGGCATAGGCGTAGCGGTAGGTGGCATCGTCAGCGTCCGGCGACCCCTCGCTCACACACCGATCAGCCTGATCGTAGGCATACACATAGCGGGTGCCGTTGGCATCGATCCAGCCAGCCACTCGCTCGGCCTGGTCAAGTTCGTAGCGGACGGTTGCGCCGGTGGCCGAGGTTTCGGCCACCAGGTTGTCGTGCACGAAGTCGAAGCTGGCCAACTGCACTGAAGTGTCGGCTGCACCGGCCAGGGCTAGGCCAGTAACCCGTCCGCCATGGCTGGCCACCACCACCTCGTAGCCGCCGTGATGCAGCACCCGGGCCGGCATGCCAGCGGCGTCGCGCTGATAGCGGATCCAGTTGCCCGCGCGATCGGTCTGCTCCACCAGCCACTTGTCGGCGCCCGCACCGGCGAAGCGATAGCTCAGCCCACTGACTGGGTCGGCGGCCAGATACTCCTCGCCAGTTACTCTGCGCAGGGTCCAGCGATCGGCGCTTCCCCACGGCAGGGCCTCGGCGCCGTCGGGCAACAGCGGGAAAGCCAACACCGAGGCATCCCCGCGCACCAAAGAGAGCTGATCCTCCCCGACTTCCAGCCGCTGATCCAAGCTGGAGGCCCAGCGGGCACCGAACAGGCGCCCCTGCTTGAACCCGGACACGTAGCGTCGCGTCAAGACCAGCGGCAACTCCCCGGGCAACTGAGCATCAAGACGAGTGAAGAAGACGAACCCATTGGCAGCGTCCACCGGCTCACCGATGTCGGTGCAACGCGTGGACGGCTCGCTGCCTTTCACCTTCGACGGCAGGTTCTTCAAGGAACCAGCAATGTCTTTGAAGGCGGTCTTCGCACCGGCCTTGAGGCCCATCTTGGCTAGGCCGCCCAGCGCGCGCATGGCTCCGCCGACGCCGATACAGCCAAGGGCGGCGAACACCACACTCATCGCGGCCTCGCCCCAGGACTTCTCGCCGGTCGCGGCCAGCAGAATGTTGGCTAGGGCGGCCACGATCCCGGCCACTGCGGCGATGATCAACAGCGCCTGACCAAGGATCGGCACCCAACACAACAGCAACGCCAAGATGCCGGCGATCGTCGCGATCGCCTCAGCGATGCTGGCGATCCAGGTGGTCAGCTTCGCGCCCCAGTCGTCCCACCACGAATCATTCAAACCATCGTTAGCGGTGATGTCGTTGATCGAAGAGATCGCAGTCTGAGCAGCCCGATTCCGATCAGCGACCGCCTCGTGAACCACCGACTTCTGGGCGCTTACCGCGCCGGCAGCATGGGCAGCGTCAGCTTTGGCAGCCTTCTCCTGCTTCGCATATTTGTCCTGCTGCTCGGCATCGCCAGCGTCCTCAGCATCCTGGGCCAACTGGTGATACTTCTCCTGCAACCGGGACGCATCCCCGGCCTCACCCACCGCGCTACGAGCCGCCGCCAGCGCCGAAGCCGTCTCGCCCTGAACCCGATCCAACACCGTGGCGTAGGTGCCCAACGCCGAACCGGCCGCCCGATAGCGACCCTCAGCCTTACCAACACCGTCGACGATCGTGTCGCGGGTCTCCAACAACGCCTTCACCGAATCAACATTCGAAACCCCAGCCTCAAGGCTCCGCAACGATGCCGCCGCCCGCGCGATCGCCTCCGCCACCTGGGTATAACGCCGCCCACCATCCCGCACCACGGCCGGATCACCCGGAGTCGGATCACCAGCCAAACCCAACGGCGACCAATCAGACGGCCTCATGCGGCGACCCCCTCGGCGGCGACCCAGCTACCGGCCAACACCAGCGAATCGGCCAGCGCCAGGATCGCCTCCCGGGCGGCCACATGTGGGGTGGAGAAGGACACATGCGCCAGGCTGGAGCTGCTCGTCCCCGGCACCGCTATCCAGTAGTCGACCAGCAGCAGGTTGACGTCCTTACCCCCGAGCTCGGGGTTGCCGCTTCTGGTCCGGGCATGCCGAATGATCTGGTCGCCCTCGACTGCCAGCTTCACCAGTTCGTCGCCAGCATCGGCGGTGTTGACCAGGTGATCACCCACCCGGTCGATTGGCGATTCCGCGCCCATCCCGACGCCAAACTCGTGCCAGTAGGTCACCATCGTCACCGCAGCGGCAGCCTGTTTGGTTCGTGCCAGCAGGAATGCGAACTGGCGACCCCCGGCCGAGGCTGCCTGATCTGCGGTGCGGGCCAGCCAGGAACGCATGTCGTGGCGAAGTGAGGCCCCTTGGTCCGACAGTGACCGGGTCTGCTCTTTCACCATCTTCTTGATCTGCTCAGTGCGGTTGTCGAGGTCAGCGAGATCCAACAGCCCCCAGTTGGCGTCCAGCGGCACTTCGAAGCCGCCGATCTGCCCGGGAGGCTCACTCTCGGCTGGCAGTTCATCGACGTCACCCGGGACGCTGAGCATGGCGACCAGATCGGCAACGCTGATCGACATCGGATGCGGACCAGCGGAATCGATCACCAACTTGCTCAACTGTTCAGCGCGGCTGACCACGAAGTCGACGATGGCCGCCCCAGCCCTGAGCACGAACGACCGTTCGGTGGCATCACCTAGGAAGGTCTCCAAGGTGGCAGCCGAGGAGAAGATCTGGAAGTCGAGTTCGGCGTGGTTTGCGAAGGCACGAGCCTCAATGCCGTCAGCGGTGCGCACTACCGGCACCACCGCAACGCCATAGGCCAGCGCCTCCAGCACGCCGGGATAATCTCGGCGGCCCAAGGCTTCGGCCAACTCCGGCGACCCCAGCTCGGGCAGCGCAGCGGCCGGCAGCTCGACATCACCAGCCAGGCCGGTCACCGCCGGGCTGCCCGTCCCAGGCTCGGGGGTCTGCTGAAGCAGCCGAAAGACGAGGTCTTCGCGAATGACCAACTCGCCGTCAACGAGCTCGGCCTTGGTGGGGGCGACCGGTCGTTCGCCGGCCGAAATCAAGGTGGCAACTGAACCAATACCGGCGGGGAGGCCGCCGAGGCCAATGATGTCCGCCACGATCACACCGGGCCCTGCTGCCGCGCCGGGGCCTGTGGTTGCTCGCCGGTGCCGTTGAGAGTGTCGGCACCCTGCTGATCGAAGTCCGTCCAAGTCTGGGCTACCTGGGTGGCGGCCTCGCCTAGAGCCTTCATCGCCTTGACCATCTTTTCCCGCTTGTCATCCCAGCCGTGCGCGAAGGAGCGCACCACTTCGGCCAACTCGGCGTGGCCCACGGCCTCAGCGATCGAGTCAGAATCGGCGTTCGCGCTCTCGAACTCCGCTGCCACCGATTTCAGGTCTTCGCCCAGCTTGGCGATTGCATCCACCTCGACTTGCATGGTCATGTCCGGCTCCTCACCTGCGCCTGCGCGCCACCCCAACGGCCTGTCATTCGAAATGGGCATTCGGCCGCAGCCGACGCACCTGATCAATCAATACTTCTGTCTGAGCCGAACCAGCCGACACGATTCCGAGCCGCTCGCTGGTTCGCATTACCACGACGATTCTGCCCTCCATGGTGGATACCACGATTGCGGGCCGATCCTCGCCAAAGAATGTCCCCTTGCCTGGAATCAGGTCGATGATATCGGTCCAGCTCAACGTCAGCGTGGCCTGCTCGGCACGCTGACGAGGGTCGAACAACCCAAGCCCTGCCGGGCCTGCCGCCAGCACAACTTCACCGATCTTCGGCCGAGCCACCTCAACGTTGTGGAACTCCGCGGCGACTAGATAGCCCCCAACGATCACGTCCCAGGCGCCGCTGGCCTGCAGCCGAGAGATGGTGCGGGTAAACACCCGCACGTCCCACTGCCACCAAGCCACAAACCCTGCCAGAGCCCCGCCAACGCCGATCGCTACGATCACCGGCATCGTCCAATCGCCGCTGAGAACGCGGAATAGGACCATACCGAGCGCGGCGAGACCGATAACCAGCGAAGCCACCGGAACCGATCTAGCCATGCCCCACCTTGCCCTGATGGACGCAGGCCCCGGCGACCCCTCAGACGCCGGGACCCGAGACCGGTCAGCCGCGAAGAGAACTGCCCATCTGGGTGTCCATGTCAACGACGGCCTTCCCGTACTGGGTGAGGAAGGTGCCGAGCGGCTCCATGCTGTCGGAGATGTTGCGCAAGCTCTCGGAGAGCTTCTGGAACTGCTCGGAGTAGGCGCCGGAGGCGACCGCGGTGGTGAAGCCCGAGCCAATCAGGCCGGACACCGCAGACTGAGCCTCGGAGACCTTTCCGGAAATCTCGTTCTTGATGCTGACCAGCTTCTTGCCGATCGCATCCATTTCCTCCGGCGTGTATCCATAAGTGTTGCCCGCCATGAAAACTCCTTAGGTATTTACATTCCGCTACCGCTTCCTTGCAGTCAGGCTAGCACAGCGTTCTAGCCATTTCCTGGGGAGAACTCCCCACCGCCAACCCGGGCCAACCGGCGCGTTTTGACAGGTCACCAAAGCCGGCCATTGGGGCGCAGATCGCGCGCGGACTTCGCCCTGAGGCGGCGCCCACAATCGCTGGGGCTGGCGAGCTAGCAGCACTGGATGGCGAATGAGTAACGTCCACTGGCGCCGAGATTGGTGCAGTCGGACGCCCACCGACCCCTAATGTTCGGACATGGCTGACACCTTGCTCATTCGGCACCCGGCTTCCGGCGCCGAAACTGAACTCACGATCACTGATGCCAGCATTCGGGCCGCTGAGCTTCGCCGGTTCAACATCGGCGGCGAACCGCTGGCCACCTTCGATCCCGGGTTCACCAACACTGCGGCGTGCCACTCCGCAATCACCTACATCGACGGGGACGCCGGCGTACTGGAGTACCGCGGCTACCCGATTGCGACGCTCGCTGAGCACTCCACCTATTTGGAGGTCGCCTATCTGCTGCTAAACGGCGAACTGCCCACGGCCACCGAACTGACGGCCTGGGAAGACCGGATCACCACCCATCGGCGCGTCCCCGAAGAACTCAAGACGGTGCTGGCCGGCTTCCCGGCGTCCGCCCACCCGATGACGATTCTGATGTCGTCGGTGGCTGCGTTCTTCTCCTTCTACCCAGACGCCCGCAACTTCGACGATCCGGCCTCCCGCAGCCGAGCGATTGCCCGGCTGATCGCCAAGATGCCAACGCTGGCCGCCTACGCCTTCCGCAAAGGCCGTGGGGAGGCCTACGTCGCCCCGGAGGACGATCTCGGCTACTGCGCGAACTTCCTGCACATGCTGTTCGCGCAACCAGATCGGCCCTATGAGGAGCACCAGCGCCTGGTGCGGGCGATGGAGGTGCTGTTCATCCTGCACGCCGACCACGAACAGAACTGCTCCACCAACGCGGTGCGCTCGGTGGCTTCCTCGGGCAACGACTTGTTCACCTGCTGCTCGGCTGGCATCGGTGCGCTGCACGGGCCGCTCCATGGTGGCGCGAACGAGGCGGTGCTGAAGATGCTGCGCGAGATTGGCAGCGTCGATCGGGTGGGTGAGTTCATCGAAGGGGTCAAGGCCGGTCGCACCCGAATGATGGGCTTTGGCCATCGGGTCTACAAGAACTACGACCCCAGGGCCAAGATCATCAAATCCTCGGTCGAGGACGTCTTCGAGATCACCGGCGTGAACCCGCTGCTGAAGATCGCCCTCGAGCTGGAACGCTACGGGTTGGACGACGAGTACTTCGTCTCCCGGCGCCTCTACCCCAACGTCGACTTCTACTCGGGGCTGATCTATGAGGCCCTCGGGTTTCCGCCGGAGATGTTCACCGTCCTGTTTGCGGTGCCCCGGGCGTCCGGCTGGGCGGCGCAGTATCAGGAGTTCATCACCGACCCGGAGCAGAAGATCGCCCGCCCCAAGCAGATCTACACCGGCCACTCCACCCGCGACTATGTGCCGATCGGTGCCCGCGGCTGAGACACCCCGGTCGGCGACTTCGCAGGGTCGGTTTCGGCGCCTAAACTGCCGCAGGTGATTGCACCTAGCCCTTATTACGTGCAGCCGGAAGGGCTGCGGCTCAGCGACGATCTCGGCCTGAGTGAAAAGCAGGAACGCAAGCTGCGCGACTTCACCTGGAACCGGGTGATCCTCGGCACGACCGAGGCCGACGAGTTCCTTGAGTGGGCCGTCGAAGGGTTCCCCAAGCGCAAGAAGAAGGTGCTCAAGGCTGCCTTCGACCAGGTGCTCCAGGCTCGCCGCGACCAACAAGCGTCCTGGCCAGCAGAGGTTCGCACCACCGCGCTGGACCGAGCCTTCGCCGAACTGCGCGAGCTCGGGATTCTGGCCAAGCCCAACTTTTCCTGCTGTGGCAACTGCGCCAACCACGAGATTTGGGACGAGCGGGACGACTCGCGCACCTGGCGCGGCTATGTCTACTTCCACGCCCAGGACGCCGAGCGGATCCCGGAGGATCGCGAGACCTACCTCGGCTATGGAGTCTTCCTGGACGGCCACCTGCCCGAAGCCGAATGGGAAGCGCTCAGCGACGAAGAAAAGGACCAGACCTACACCCAACTGGTGCGGGAGGTGATGGGCGAAGCGACTGAGGTGATCGAGCGCCACGGCATCGAGGTGGCTTGGGATCAGGACCTCGGCGTGCGGATTCTGCTGCGCAATGTCGACTGGTATGCCGCCGTTTGAATGAGTCGCTCCCGGTCTGCGGCTAGTCGACCAGCAGTACCGGCGAACCGTAGTCGGCCAGCCTGCGATCAACGGTGAGCAGCTGGCACCCCTCCACCCGAGCCTGCGCGACGAGCAGTCTGTCGAAGGGGTCCCGGTGGATGGCGGGCAACTGGCCCACTTCTGCGGCGTGCCGACCATTCACGGCAAGTTCGCCATAGCCGTTCTCGACCAACGCTCGCCGAAGGACGTTGGCGTCGAAGTCGAAGTCCGTCCGCCCAACGAAGGACTTGATCGCCACCTCCCAGATGCTCGCTGCGCTGAACCACAGTTCGTTTGCAGGCTCAAGGATCGCATCGCGGGCTTTGGCACTCAGCCGGTCCGGGTCGTGCGCTGCCCACAGCAACAGCTGGGTGTCGAGGAGAAAGATCACTGCGCGCGGCCTTCGAAAAGGTCTGCGATCTCGTCGGCGGCAAGCTGGTCAAAATCGTCGGGGACACTGCCGTACCCCGCCAGGAAGCCAATCCGTTGAGCGGGATAGGCCGCGTCAACCCTGACCAGCCGGGCCACTGGGCGTCCCGCCTTCGCGATGATCACCGTTTCGCCCGCTGCGGCCGCATCGACCAGCTTGGAGAGCTGGGTCTTGGCCTCATGGATGTTCACCGTCGTCGCCCGCATGGCATCAGTATGACTTAGCTAACCGGACTTAGTCCGCATTTCTCTCGCTCTTCCAGGCACCACGGCTCGAATCGCTCCGAATCCGTTGCAGGGTTCACTTTCGAGTAGTTAGGTAGGGGCATGAGTTCAAAGTTGAGCGCTGCCTCGGTGCAGGTGACCAGTCCCGATGACGTCCGCAACGTAGTTCTGATCGGAAACGCCGGTTCAGGAAAGACCTCACTGTTCGAGCAGCTGCTCAAGTCCCGGGTGACCGGCTACCGCGGCGAGAAAGAGGACGCCGAGCGCGCCGCGCAGCTCTACCTGGCCAGTCTGGTGACCGGCGAGTTCCAGGTGAACGTGCTGGACGCCCCCGGCCACCCCGATTTCGTCGGCGAGCTGCGCGCTGGCATTCGCGCCGCCGATGCGGCCATCTTCGTGATCTCAGCCGCAGACGGTATCGACGGCGCAGCCCAGGCGCTGTGG
The DNA here is from genome assembly GCA_013791955.1 of Propionicimonas sp. Taxonomy (GTDB): domain Bacteria; phylum Actinomycetota; class Actinomycetes; order Propionibacteriales; family Propionibacteriaceae; genus Propionicimonas. Next base: position 201,724 of record VMSW01000007.1, on the reverse strand, counting down.
GACGAGTGCGCGGTGGCCAACCTGCCGCGCATCATCGCCTTGACCAAGCTGGATGCTGGCCATGCTGACTTCGACACCTCAGTCGTCGAGGCCCAGACCAAGTTCGGTGAAGGCGTGCTGCCGACCCACGTCCCGACCCTGTCGGCGCCCGGGGTGATCGCGGGCAATATCGGCCTACTCAGCCTGGAGGAGCACGACTACTCCGGCGGTGCCGTGGTGAACCGCAAGCTCACCGCGGACGACTCCCACGTGGAGGCCTACCGCGGGCCGCTGATCGAGGCCATCATCCAGGAAGCCGAAGATGACGGGCTGATGGATCGCTACCTTGAAGGCGAGGAGCTCGACACCGAATACCTGCTGGACGACCTGATGAAGGCGGTCGCTACCGCCAACCTCTTCCCGGTGGTGCCGGTGGCGTCCAACACTGGCGTCGGCGTCGAGGAACTGCTGCGCCTGATCGAGCACGGTTTCCCCACACCCTCCCTGCACCCGAACCCGCACGCCACCACTCCGGCCGGCGAGGACCTGCCCAACCCGCCCACCGATCCGGACGCCCCACTGGTGGCCCAGGTGATCCGCACCACAACCGACCCGTTCGCGGGCAGGTTGTCGATGGTGCGCGTCTTCTCCGGCACCCTAAAGGCCGACGATGTGGTGCACGTCTCCGGCCATCGAGCCAGGCCCGACAATGCTCACCCCGCTCACGACAACGACGAGCGGATCGGCCAGATTCAGGTGGCGGTCGGCAGTGCGCTGGAGCCACGCGCCCAGGCGATCGCCGGTGAGATCGTGATGCTGCCCAAGCTGACGTCGGCCGAGACCGGTGACACCCTTTCGGCCAAGGCCCGGCCGGCACTCATTGCCCCCTGGGATCTACCCGAGCCGCTGCTGCCGCTGGCGATCCGGGCGGCCACCCGCAACGACGAGGACAAGCTGGCTGGTGCTCTGCAGCGGCTGGCCGTCGAAGACACCACCGTCCGGCTGGCTCGGGGAGGTGGGGACCAACTGGTGCTGTGGACGACCGGGCAGTCTCATGCCGATCTGCTGCTGGCCCGCCTCACCGAGCGTTACGGGGTGAAGGTCGAGCAGGAGGAACTCAAGATCGGCCTTCGTGAGACCTTCATCGCCAAAGCCACCGCCCTGGGACGCCACGTGAAGCAGTCCGGCGGCCATGGCCAGTACGCGGTCTGCAATATCGAGGTGGAGCCGCTGCCGCGCGGCGCCGGTTTCGAGTTCGTGGACAAGGTGGTCGGCGGCTCCGTCCCGCGCCAGTTCATTCCGAGTGTGGAGAAGGGCGTGCGCAACCAGTTGGAGAAGGGCGTGTTCGCCGGCTACCCAATGACCGATCTGCGCGTCACGCTGTTCGACGGCAAGTCACACTCGGTGGACTCCTCCGATATGGCCTTCCAGTTGGCCGGCTCGCTGGCGATCAAGGAGGCGGCCAACGCCAAGACTGTCGCCCTACTCGAACCCTTGGATCTGGTCACGGTCATCGTCGGCGAGGAATACCTCGGTGCGGTGATGAACGATCTGACCGGACGCCGAGGGCAACTGCTCGGCACTGACGCCGCGGGGCGCAAGGCGATCATTCGGGCACTGGTGCCGCAGACCGAGTTGTCTCGGTATGCCATCGATCTGCGCGGCATCGCGCACGGCTCGGGCACCTTCAGCCGGGAATTCCACGGCTATGAGCTGATGCCATCGAACCTGACCGAGAAGTATTCCAAGGCCAACAGCTGAGGTCGCGGTGTCTGGCCTCGGGTACGGGCTATGAAGTGCCCGGGGCTACCACTTCAGGTCTTTGGGTTCCCCGCTGTGAGCGTTGGTGACGATCTCCGCCAGGTTTAGGCCGTAGGCAGGACCCCCACTGGCGCGGTAGGCGTTCAAATGGGCCGCGCCCCGCTTCAGCAGCCGAACACCGCCGACGCTGTTGCCGCGGGCAGTATGGGTCAGGCCGACACAGAGCTGGGCGAGCCCCTGCCACAGATCGCGTTCCTCCCCCGGGCAGGCCTTCCAGCGAGCCTCGAGAACCTCATGCGCGGCAAAGGGCCGACCCTCAGCTACCAGCCGCCGGGCGAACTCCAACGATTCCATCGCCGGCAACGGCTCCTCCGACACCGGTTCAACACCGGCAGCACCGTAGGGCAGCGGCCGACCCAGCGCGTCCCGAGGGCGCGCCTGCCGGGCCCGACCGGCGGCGTCGCGGTCGCGCGTCATCGCTGGCTCCACCCCGAGCAACGCGCTTCCCGTCCGACTCCCATGAGGCCCATGCTAGGAGCCCGCTTGGGCGCGAGCCATCATCACTTCTTGCCGCCGAAAGTGTCAGTGGCGCCTGTTTGACTTATGCCATGACCGCAACGCCGACGAGCTTGTTGAATCAGATCGAGGCAGCCCTCGATCAGTTCGACGCGTCCGCAGTGGCGGATCGGCTGGGGTGCGCGCAGCGGGCGCGCGCTTTGGCGTCCCGGCTAGGCGCGATCTCGGCAACTTTGTTGGCCCAGGCCGATGCCGCCGCCGATTCGCTGCGAGAGACTGGCACCCCCACCACCACGTGGCTCTCGACGAAGGCTGGGCTATCCAAACGCGAGGCCGCCGGGTTGCTGCATCAGGCGCGCGAACTGCAGCAGCGACCCGAGATCGGCCAGGCCGCGGTGGCCGGTTCAATCAGTGTCAATCAGGCGCGCACGATCAGTCGGGTGCTGGACGGGTTGACCGGGCTCAGCGAGCAGCAAAACGCACAGGCCGAACAGGTGATGCTGGCGCTGGCCGCCCGCCAAGATTGCGATCAGTTGGCGAAGGCCGCGCCGCAGGTATTGGCCGAGGTCGCCCCGGAGCGCGGCGAAGAGGGAATGGAACGACGCTTGCAGCGCCGGGCTGAGGCCGCGCAGCGCAACCGCAGCCTGGTGTTTGGCCGAGACGACAATGGCTCGGTCACCTTTTCCGGCAGCCTGCCTCAGGTGGCTGGGGAGGCATTCATCTCGCTGGTCGACGCCTATGTCGAATCCCGTCGCCGCAGCGTGAACGAGGAGCGCGACCCGGCCACGGCGTTGCGCAGCCCGGCTCAGCGCCGCGCCGATGGGCTGCTGGATCTGATCACCGCCCACCAGCGCGAGCGGCGCGCACCCAGCGTCGGTGGCGACCGGCCCCGGGTGGTGGTGACCCTGAGCTACGACCGGCTACGCAGCGCCGCGGCCGGGGCGGGGCTGATCAGCGACGCCGAGCCGATCTCAGCCGGTGACCTGCGTCGGCTCTGTTGCGACGCCGACCTGGTGCCTGCGGTGCTCGGCACCGAATCGGAGATCCTCGACATGGGTCGCGAGCAGCGCCTGGTCACGCGCCCCCTGCGCACCGCGCTCACCCTTCGCGACGGCGGCTGTGTGTTCCCCGGCTGCCAGACCCGTCCGGCGGCCTGTGAGGCGCACCACCTGCGTCCCTGGTGGGACGGCGGGGAGACCAAGCTTTCGAACTTGGCACTGCTGTGCCACCACCATCACGGCCTGGTAGAACCGGCCAAATACGCCGCCCGCGACCAATGGGAACTCTGCATTGGTGCCGACGGTCTGCCTGAAGCCATTCCACCTCGGCGGTATGACCCCGAGCGAAGACCCCTGCGGCACGCTCGGTTGACCGCCCGCCAACCCCAGGCGCCACCCGAGCAAGCCAGCGCCGGAGGGCGGCCCGCGAAGTGGCAAGAGCCACCCGGGGAGGACGTTGGCTGGCCCGCCGCCTGATGGTTGGCGGGCAGGGGTTAGCGGGCAGGGGCTGGCGGTGGTGCGCGCCCTCAGTGGGCGGCGATGAAGCCGAAGATGCCGTCGGCGACCATTTGGACGGCGATTGCGCTTAGCAGCAGACCGGCGATGCGAGAGGCCAGCACCGTGCCGGATTCGCGCAGCACCGCTCTGATCAGGTCGGCATAACGCAGGAACACCCAGACCAGGGCCATCACCACGATCAGCGCCGCGGCGACGGTGGCATACCCAGCCAGATCGGGTTGGCGCTGGACGGCAAGCATGGTGGCCACGATCGCGCCCGGCCCGGCCATCAACGGCGTCCCGAGCGGGACGATGGCCACGTTCACGCCGTCATGCAGGGTCGGGTCCTCGGTCTTGCCCATCAACAACTCCAGGGCCACCAAGAGCAACAGCAGCCCACCCGAGACCGACATTGCCGGTACCGAGACCTGGAGGTAGTCCAAGATCTGGCGACCGAACAGCGCAAAGATCGCGATCACCCCGAAAGCCACCGCCGAAGCGCGCGTAGCTGCCCGTTTGCGCTGCCTCGGCTCCAACTTGGAAGTAAGAGCGAGGAACACCGGTAGCAGTCCAGGCGGATCGACGATGACGAACAGTGTCACGGCCGTGGTGAGAAAGAGGTCAAGGCTGAAGCCCACCGGCCCAGCCTAGGCCTGCGGCACCGCTGCCGCGAGTTTCAGATGTGGAACAGCGTCGGGGTGCCCGGCAGCAGCAGGGAGTCGTCGATGACTTCCTTGCCAAACGGGAAGCAGGTGACCGGAATCATCTTCACGTTGGCGATGGCCAGCGGGATGCCGATGATGGTGATCGCCTGGGCGAAGGCGGTGGTCAGGTGTCCGATGGCCAGCCAAACCCCGGCCACGATGAACCAGATCACATTGCCCAGTGCCGAGCCCAGACCAGCGTTCGGCTTACTGATCACGGTGCGCCCGAACGGCCAGAGCGCAAACGCGGCCATCCGGAACGAGGCGATGCCAAAGGGGATGGTGATGATGAAGATGCAGGCCACGATGCCGGCCAACACGTAGCCAAGGGCCAGCCACAGCCCACCGAAGATCAGCCAGATCAAGTTCAGAAGTGTTCTCACGACTCAATCCTTGCCGATCCTGGCCAGTTGAGAAGGCCGAACGACCCCTACTCGGCCCTGATTGGCGCCGGAGGCAGCCCCGCACCTCGACCAGGCGTCCGACCACTAAAGTTGCCGCCATGTTCATTCATCGCGACGTGGTCTCCTATGCCCGTCGGTCGGCTCGAATGAACCAATCACAACAGCGCGCCTGGGATACCCACCATGACGCCTGGGTGCTCGAACTCCCCTCGGCCCAACGAGACACCTCGGTGGCACCGGAGGCCCGCATCGATTGGACGGCGGCCTTCGGTCGGGACGCCCCGCTAAAGGTCGAGATCGGCTCCGGCACCGGGCACGCCATCACCACACTGGCCGAAGCAGACCCGGAATCGAATCTGGTGGCCTTCGACGTGTTCACCCCGGCGGTGGCCTCCACCCTGGGACGGCTGGACCGCCACGGCGTCAACAATGTGCGCCTGATCGTGGCCGACGGCGCCCAAGCTGTGGCCACCTTGTTTGAGCCCGGCAGCATCACGGAGTTGTGGACCTTCTTCCCAGACCCTTGGCACAAGGCCCGCCATCACAAGCGCCGCCTGGTCAATGCTGAGTTCGCCGAGGTGGTCACCTCCCGGCTGAGCGCGGATGGCATTTGGCGGCTGGCCACCGACTGGGCCGATTACGCTTTTGCGATGCGCGAGGTACTCGATGCCGCCCCAGGCTTGAGCAATGTGCACGAAGGCTGGGCGCCGCGCTTCGCCGGGCGTCCGATCACCAAGTACGAACAGCGCGGGCTCGATGCCGGGCGCACCATCTACGACCTGAGCTACCGACGTTGAACACTCGCTACCGCCTCGACATCTCCTACGACGGCACCGCCTTCCACGGCTGGGCCGCCCAAACCGGGCTGCGCACCGTCCAAACAGAGCTGGAGACCTGGATCGGCCGAGTGCTGCGATTGGACGCTCCCCCGGCGCTGGTCTGTGCCGGCCGCACCGACGCCGGGGTGCACGCCCGCGGCCAGGTGGCCCACTTTGATCTGGACGCCGCCGAACCGAGCGAGGTAATCGCCACCCTGAATCGGCGGCTGCGCCGAGCGTTGCCCGAAGATGTGGCGGTGCGCCGGGTGAGCGTCGCCCCGGCCGGTTTCGATGCCCGTTTCGCCGCCATCTGGCGGCGTTACGCCTACCGCCTGACCGACGGGGTCCTCGACCCGTTAGACCGCCTGACCACCGTCGCGGTGCGCAACCCGCTCGACTTGGCGGCCATGAATGCGGCCGGCGAGGTGCTGCTCGGCCTGCACGACTTCGCTGCCTTCTGCCGGGCCAGGGAAGGCGCCACCACGATCCGCCAACTGCAGCACCTGTGGTCTGAGCGGCTTCCGGATGGCCGGGTGGAGATCGGCGTCCGGGCCGACGCCTTCTGCCATTCGATGGTGCGCTCGCTGGTCGGCGCCCTGACCGCGGTTGGCACCGGCCGACGCGACCCTGCCTGGCTGGCTGGTCTGGTTGACAACCAAACCCGCTGTAGCGACGTGCCGGTACTGCCAGCCCGCGGACTGGTGCTGGAAGAAGTCGGGTATCCGGCCGATGATCAACTGGCGGCCCGAGCCCAGGTCGCCCGCGCCCGCCGCGAACTGGAAGGTCAGCCGTGAGCCACTATTTCGAGACCCCAACCGGGCCTGAGAACCGCCGCCAGGTGAGCATGCGCTTCTGGGAGACCGACTGGACCTTCACCACCGCCGCCGGGGTGTTCTCTGCCGACGGCCTGGATCTGGGCACCGCGGTGCTACTGCGGGAGTCGATCCCACCGTCCACGGCGACCCGGCTCCTCGATTTGGGTTGCGGCTATGGCGTGCTGGCGGTTGCGTTGGCCACCGCCTGCCCAGCTGCAATCGTCGACGCGGTGGACGTCAACGCCCGCGCTCTGGAGCTGACCGCGGCCAATGCTGAGGCCCACGGCGTGGGTGACCGGGTGCGTCCGCTGCTGCCCGAGCAGGTCGAACCGGCCCGCTACGACGAGATCTGGTCGAACCCGCCGATCAGGATCGGCAAGGAAGCGCTCCATGAGCTGCTGCTCGCCTGGCTGCCACGGCTGGCACCCGGTGGTGTAGCCCGACTCGTGGTCGGCAAGAACCTCGGCGCGGACTCATTGCAGACCTGGCTGAGGGCCAACGGGTTCAACTGCGAACGCACCACCAGCGCCAAGGGTTTTCGTCTGTTCGCGGTGACCACCAACGCCTAGGCTGGAGCCGCTGACCGGAGTTGGCAAAGCAGCCGGGCAGCCCATTGACGAAGGAGCGAAAATGACCAACGAGACCCCCGTCGAGCCCACGCCCGAAGAAGGCGGCTTCCTCAGCGATCTGCTGGGCAAGGCCAAGGAGTTCGGCGAGCAGGCCAAAGACGTAGCCGAAGATGCCCTGGCCAAGGCCAAGGACTTCGCCGAAGACCTGCCCGAGAACGCCCAGAAGATCGCCACCGACGCCTCCACTGCGGTGAAGGGTTTCGCCGAGGAGTTCCCCGAGAACGCCCAGAAGATCGCCACGGACACCTCGGCTGCAGTGAAGGGCTTCGCCGCGGAGTTCCCCGAGAACGCCCAGAAGATCGCCACCGACACCGCCAACGCGGTCAAGGACCTGGTGGACGGCGATGCGCCCAAGCCGCCAGCCGCCGAGACCCCGGCCGAAGAGCCGCCGGCACCCACCGCCTGATTCTTCAACCCCCGAGGGCCAGCACAGTGTGCTGGCCCTCGTTTGCGTCTCGCCCGACCCTTCGACGAGCTCAGGGAACTAAAGGACGAAGCCCAGGAATTGAAAGGGACGCAGATCAGTTGGCCGAGCTCGCAATCAGTTGGCTGAGCCCGTCGAAGCCTCTGCAGTGGGTGACCCTTCGACAAGCTCAGGGAACTGAAGGGACACATGCTCAGGGAACTGTGGGACGCAGCCCAAGGAACTGAGGGACGCGGGCTGGCGGCCGTCCGCGGTGGGATATGGTGTGGCCACCAAACTGTGCAGGGGAACCCGGTGAGAATCCGGGACTGACCCGCAACCGTGAAGCCTCTTGGCCTAAGTCGGAATGCCTGCCTGGATTTGGGCTCAATGAAACCGTCGAGGCATGCGGGATGAGCCGGTAGTTCACCGGTCCGGCGCCTCGCGCGAAAGGACCGGAATGACCACAAACTTCTTCCGGGCGTTGGCTGTCGGGACTACAGCTGCGCTCGTCTCTCTAATCGCGGTGCCGGCTATCGCCGCGCCAACCGCGCCGACCTCGTGCGCGGGGGTGTGGGTTGCCGTCCAGTACGACGACTCCACCGCGCCGACCCTGGGCTGCGCTACCACCTACGACACCGGGGTGAAGCTGCTCGAAAGCGCCGGATTCACCGCTGTCACCAGCGATTCGGCCTGGGGCCTGTCCCTGGATCAAATCGATGCCAAGCCCACGATCGGCGATCCGTATTACTGGTATCAGGCCAGCGCCGAGATCAAGGCCGATGGCAGCCTTGGCGACTGGACCGCTGGCGCCGGTATCGGCGCCGACACCCCCGACCCGACGAAGGTCTCCGGCTTCCGCTTGACCTCCTTCTCCGCAGCCTGGCCAGCGCCCGGGCCGGAGCTCACCGCCGTGCCAGTCAGCGCCAGCACCAGCCCTAGCGCTTCAACCTCAGCGACGGCCACCCCCAGCGCGTCCACTTCAACGGCGCCGTCCAGCGCTGCTGGCAAAGCCGGGAAATGGTTGGCCGCCAGCACCCCGAGCAGTTGGGGCTCCGCCGGCAGCGCCCTGGACGTTGGCCTGGGTCTGGCCACCGCCGAATGCACCTACGCCACCAAGTTGAAGCCGATTCGCGAGTACCTGCGCAGCCAGGCTGACGACTACTCCAAAACCAGCAGCTACGCCGCCGCGAAGCTGGCCATCTTCGCCTCGGCGGTCGGGGACGACCCGACCAACTTCGCCGGGGTGAATCTGGCTGACCGGATCCGCACCGGGGCCGGCACCGACGGGCAGTTGGGATCGGCCAGTGACTTCGCCTTCGGTCAGGCGCTGGCCATGATCGGGCTCAAGCGAGCGGGCAGCGCCCCCAGCGCGAAGATGGTGGACTACCTGCTGGGCAAGCAGCTGGCCAGCGGCGCCTGGGGTTTCGGCACCTCGGCCGATCCCGATTCCACCGCGCTGGCCCTGATTGCGTTGTCAGATCAGGTAATCACCCCCACCGCTGACACCGCAGCCGCAGTGACCAAGGCGACCACCTGGGCGGCCGGGGCCAAGAAGGCCGCCGGCTACTGGGCGAACTACTCCCCGGTCGACAGCACCTCACTGCTGGCTTCGGCATTGAAGCTGCACGGCGTCAGCGTGGCCGATTCGCTGACCTGGCTGGGCACCCAGCAACTCAGCAATGGCGCCTTCGCCAACACCCTCGACGGCAAGTCAGCCAATCAGTTGGCCACCGCATCGGCGATGTTCCTGCTCAACGGCACCAGCTACGCCAGCATCTCGGCGCCACTGGACACCTGCGCAATCAGCGATGACACCGAGACTGATCCCGGCGACACGCTGGCCAATACCGGTCTGGCCTCCTGGCCGCTCGGGGCTGCGGGGGTCGGGCTGGTAGCCCTGGGTGCCGTCCTGATGTTGGCCCGCAACGAGCACTACCAACCCAAGCACGCTCAGGCACGCCGATGAGTATCCGCACCTGGATTGTCGCCACCCTCAGCGCTGGCCTACTGGCGGCTGCCCTGCCGGCAGCCCCGGCCCAGGCCGTCGTCACCCCGCTGCCAGCCTCAGTCACGTCCTGCACTGGGGTTTGGGTGGTGGTGGATCGCGGCAGCGACGTGTCGGTGCGCTGCGCCGCGTCGCACGGCACCGGGCTGGAGGCGCTGAAGAGCGCTGGCTTCACGCTGGAAACCACCACTGGTTCTTACGGCGAGTTCGTCGATCGAATCAACGGCTTCCCCGAAGCGCTAGACCCCAGCTACACCAACTACTGGGGCTACTGGCATGCCACGCCAAATGCTGATGGCACTTGGAGCGCCTGGACGTCCTCCGCAGACGGCGCATCGAACTACGACCCGAAGCCAGGCTCCGTCGAGGGCTGGCACTACGGCCCCTACGCCACCACGGCCAGCTTCCGCCAGCCCCCGCTCGGCTACGCCAAAAAGGGCACCATCAAGATCAGCGGCACCGCGAAGGTGGGCAAGAAGCTGACGGCGAAGGTCGGCACTTGGAGCCCGATCCCGAAGTTCACCTACCGGTGGTATCGGGGCACCAAGTTGATCGCCACTAAGGCGAGCTACCGGCTGAAGAAGGCTGACCAGGGAAAGAAGATCCACGTCCAGGTGACGGCCACCGCCAGTAACCGCCAAACCGTGGTCCTCAAATCACCGGCCACCAAGAAGGTTCGGCGCAAATGATCCGGCGCCTCCTGGTCTCGCTGGCTGTTGCCGTCCTCACCCTGGGTTGGGCGGGAGCCGCCACCCCAGCCCAGGCTGAGACCACCTACGCCGCCTGCAACGGCGTCTGGGTGGTGGTCGACTACGGTTCCTTGGGCGGTGGCGTGGTCACCAAATGCGCGACCAGCTATGCCAGCGGCACCGCGGCCCTCAAGGCGACCTTTGGTGCCCGGCTAGAAGGCGGCATGGTGGTGAAGGTTGCTGATAAGCCCAGCAAGCATGACGTCTACAAGAACTACTGGTCCTACTGGCAGGCCACCCGGAAGGCCGACGGCAGTTACTCCGGTTGGAGCTACGCCAACCTTGGTCCCAGTTCCTACCACCCAAGCAAGGGCAATGCCGAAGGGTGGCACTACGTGAGCATCAGCGGCAGCGCCTCCGCGCCGGGGGCCAAGCCACCAGTCAACCCGGTGGCCAAACCGAAGCCGTCCTCGGCGAAACCAACTGCCTCGGTGACTGCCAAGCCCTCGGCGAGCCCGAGCAAGACGCCCACCAGCACCGCGACGCCCACCAGCACGCCCACCCCGGCTCAGACGGTGGCACCGACAGCTATCAGCGCTGAACCGCCCCCAACTGAGGCTGGCTCGGCGCTGCCACTAATCGTTACCGCAACAGTCATCGCCGCCGGTGGTGCCGGCGCTGGCGCTTGGTGGCTGTGGAGAGGACGAACACGCTGAGATCACTGCACCCGCTGGCCTGGTGGGGCTGGGCGATCGGAATCGGGATCGCCGTCAGTGGCACCACCAATCCACTGCTGCTCGCCCTGGTGGCCCTGGCCATGGTCGTGGTCGTCCTCGCCAGGCGATCGGCGGCGCCCTGGGCGCGCTCAGTGCGGGCCTACCTGGTGCTGGCGGCGTTTGTGATCGCCTCGCGGATGTTCTTCCAGATCCTCATCGGCGCCCAGGCTGGCGAAATCGTCCTCTTCGCCCTGCCGGAGCTGCCGCTGCCCGCCTGGGCGGCCGGGATCAGGTTGGGCGGGCCGGTCACTGCCGAGGCGCTGACCGCCACCGCCTATGACGGGCTACGACTAGCAGTGATGTTGCTTTGCATCGGGGCGGCCAACTCGCTGGCCAGCCCCCGGCAGGCGCTGCGCTCGGTGCCGGCCGCCCTCTATGAGGCCTCGGTGGCGGTAGTGGTGGCCCTAAACGTCGCGCCCCAGTTGATCGAGAGCGGCCAGCGGGTCCGGCGGGCCCGGCGGCTGCGAGGCGATGCCAACCGCGGGCTGCGGGCGCTCGGCCCGATCGCGTTGTCGGTGCTGGCTGATGCCATTGACCGCTCCATGTCACTGGCCGCTGGCATGGAGGCCCGCGGCTTTGCCCGCACCAGCGGCCCGCCAGCCAAAGGCTCACTGGCCGTCATGCTCGCTTCAGCGATGGCGGCCACGCTTGGGGGCTTCCTGCTGCTGAGCACCGATCTGGGGCTGACTGCCGGCGCCTTGTTGGTGCTCGGGCTGATCGGCACCGGTTGGGGTCTTCGCCGGGCAGGACGCCGCCTGGCCGTGACCCGCTACCGGCCACTCGCCTGGACCGGACGAGACACCTTGGTGCTGAGCTCTGGGCTGGCGGCAGCCGCCCTGGTGTTGATCGGCGCCCAGGACGCCCTCAGCCCGGGGTTGGCGGCGCTCCTCCAGCCGGAAGTGTTCTTCCCGAGCACTGATCCCCTGGTCTGGCCGCAGCTGTCGTTGTCAGCGTTGCTGGTCGTGGCTGCCGTGCTCGCGCCACTGCCCCTCACCCGACCGGTCCGCTCCCGGGTGCCCGACGCGGCCCGAACCGATGTCCGCCTCCGCAGCCTTCGCCCCCAGGCCGAAGTGGCTCGGCCGTGATCACCTTCGAGCAGGTCAGCTTCGGCTATCCCGACGCCGTCCGTCCGGTGCTTGATCGGGCCAGCTTCGAGGTGGCTGAGGGCGATTTGTGCCTGGTGATCGGCCCCACCGGCTCGGGCAAGTCCACCCTGCTTGGTGCCATCAACGGCCTGGTGCCGCACTTCACTGGCGGCACCCTGGCCGGACGGGTGCTGGTCGACGGCCGCGACACCGCGCACTTCCGTCCGCGCGATCTGGCCGAAGTGGTCGGCTATGTCGGCCAGGACCCAATGCGCGGCTTCGTCACCGACACGGTCACCGAAGAGGTCGCCTACGGCATGGAGCAGCTCGGCATTGACCCGGTCGCCATGCGCAAGCGGGTCGAGGAGACCCTTGATCTGCTCGGCATCGCCGAACTGCGCAACCGGGCGCTGATCGAGCTTTCCGGGGGCCAGCAGCAGCGGGTGGCCATCGCTGCGGTGCTGGCGGCCCGTCCGGAAGTGTTGGTGTTGGACGAGCCAACTTCCGCCCTTGACCCAACCGCAGCCGCCGATGTGTTGGCTGCGATCACCACCTTGGTGCATGAGGTCGGCCTGACGGTGGTGTTGGCTGAGCATCGACTGGAACGGGTGATGCACGCCGCTGATTCGATGCTGTGGCTGCCCGGCGACGGCCAGGTGGTGGCTGGGGATCCAGCCGAAGTGTTGGCCCGAGCCAACATCACCCCACCGCTGGCCGCCCTGGCGCGCACCCTGGGCTGGGAGCGGGTGCCGTTGAGCGTCCGTGAAGCTCGGCGGCGGGCACTCGGCGAAGGACTGCTGCCTTCTCCACCGCCGTTGGCCCCAAGGGAGGTCGGCGACCCAGCTCTGGTCGCCACCGGAATCGAAGTGCGCTACGGCGAACTGGTGGCGGTGAACAAGGTTGATCTGCGGCTGCACCGAGGTAGCGTCACCACGCTGCTTGGCCGCAACGGTTCGGGCAAATCGTCGCTGCTGTGGGCACTGCAGGGGGCACTCAGCCGGGCCGGTGAGGTGAGCGTCGATGGCCTCGACCCCCGCACGCTCTCCCCCGCCCAGGCGCGGCGGGTGGTGACCCTGGTGCCGCAGACCGCGGCCGACCTGCTCTATCTGCCCACCGTCGGCGCTGAGTGCGACCTAGCCGACCGCGACAGCGTAGTGCCGCCCGGCACCACCGCAGCCCTGCTGGCTCAACTTGGGGTCCTGGTGGAGCCGGAGCGCGATCCGCGGGATCTTTCCGAGGGTCAACAGCTCAGCTTGGTCTTGGCCATTCAGCTGAGCGCCGCCCCACCGGTGCTACTGCTGGACGAGCCGACCCGAGGGCTGGACTATCAGGCCAAAGCCGAATTGGCCGCCATCATCAGTTCGCTGGCCGCCGACGGCATGGCAGTGCTGGTGAGCACCCATGATGTGGAGTTCGCCGCCACCATCGGCGAGCGCACCCTATTAATGGCTGACGGTGAGCTGATCGCCGACGCCGATACCGCCTCACTGCTGACCTCCTCGATTGCCTACGCCCCGCAGATGGCGAAGGTGTTCGCCCCGGCTGCGGTGCTGACTCCTGCCGATGTGGCCAGGTGGTTGGCATGAGTACCCGCCAAGCCGGGCTGGCCACGCTGCAGGAGGCGCGGCTCAGCCTTGTCTTAGCTGCCGCCTTGGCGATCGGTGCGGTGGCGTTCAGCTGGCCGCTGTTTCTTACCCCAGCCTCCGGGGTGTCGGCGGCGACCGCTCCGCTGGTGTTCGCGCTGGTGTTACCGCTGGTGCTGGCCGTCGTGCTCACCGAGCTTTCCGCCGGGCGCCTGGACGCCAAGACTTTGGCCATGCTGGGCGTGCTGGCCGCTGTGGGCACGGTGTTGCGTCCGTTGAGTGCCGGGACGGCCGGCTTCGAGCTGGTCTTCTTCCTGATCATTCTGGCCGGACGGGCCTATGGCGCAGCCTTCGGCTTCGCTCTGGGGGCGATCACCTTGTTCACCTCGGCGTTGATCACCTCCGGGGTCGGCCCCTGGTTGCCCTACCAAATGCTCGCCGCCGGTTTCGTTGGACTGTTCGCCGGGCTGCTGCCCAAGGCGTCCGGTCGGGCCGAGCTGGCGCTGCTGGCTGGCTATGGCGTGGTCTCAGCGTTTGTCTACGGCTGGTTGATGGATTTCTCCTTCTGGCCGTTCGCCCTGGGTGATGGCACTCAGCTGTCCTTCGACCCGGCGGCCGGCCCGCTGGCGAATCTGCACCGGTTCGTGTTGTTCAACCTGGCCACCTCGATGGGTTGGAATCTGGGCCGAGCGCTCACCAACGCGCTGCTGATCGCCTTGCTGGGTGCCCCGCTACTGCGCCTGCTCCGCCGATCGGGACGGCGGGCCCAACTGCTAGCTCCAGCAATTGCCGCACCGGCTTCGCCGGAATAGTGGCGCTGGAGCCCCGGTTGGGGTAAGTGATTAGTTGGACGATTCAGACTCACCCCGAAGGGATTCCCACATGGCTTACACGCTGCCCGCTCTCGACTACGACTACGGCGACCTGGCCCCCGCGATTTCAGGCGAGATCATGGAGCTGCACCACTCCAAGCACCACGCCGCCTACGTAGCCGGCGCCAACACCGCTCAGGAGAAGCTGGCTGAGGCCCGCGACAAGGCCGACTTCGCCGCGATCCCGAAGCTGGAGAAGGACCTGGCCTTCCACCTCGGCGGTCACATCAACCACTCGGTCTTCTGGAAGAACATGTCACCCAACGGCGGCGGTGCGCCCACCGGCGAAGTGGCCAGCGCGATCGATGAGTACTTCGGCAGCTATGCCGGCTTCACCGGCCAGTTCGAGGCTGCCGCCAACTCCCTGCAGGGTTCGGGTTGGGCGATGCTGGTTTGGGACACGTTCGGCAAGCGGCTGAACATCAACCAGCTCTACGACCAGCAGAACAACCTGCCGGTTGGCCAGCTGCCGGTACTCCAGCTCGACATGTGGGAGCACGCCTTCTACCTGCAGTACAAGAACGTGAAGGCCGACTACGTGAAGGCCTGGTGGAATGTGGTCAACTGGGCCGACGTGGCCGAACGTCTGGCCAAGGCGAAGGCCGTCGACATCTTCTGAAATCTCGCTGAACGCGCCGCCCACTTCGGGCGGCGCGTTCGTGTTTTCGGGGCCTGCGGTGAGCGACGCACCAAGCGGGAATTCCTGAGAAACTTGACCAAATCTCTCAGACTCAGGCAGAGTGTTCTCAGGAAACTGCCGCCGAACACAGGAATCCAGCTTGAAGAAGATCATCACCGCCGTGGCCTTGGGCGTCGCCCTCGCCGCAGGTGGGACGACCACCGCGACCGCCCTGCATAAGGACGTACAGCTGACGATCGACGGCCAGCCCGTTGTCGGCGGCGCTTTCGCGGTCACCGTGGCCGACGTGCTCAACGGCGCCGGTGTCGTCCTGGGCCCTAACGATCTGATCAGCCCTGCACTCGACGCCAAGGTTGAAGACGGTCACGCCATCTCAGTCACCTACGCCAAACCGCTCACCCTGATCGTCGACGGCCAGCGGGAGACCCTGACCACCACCGCTCGCACCCTCGATGAGGTGCTGGGCGCCAAGGCGATCCCCGAACTCGCCGCCGCTTGGATCTCCGTCCCACTGAATACCGAGCTACCGCGCACCGGACTTGAGGTGCAAGTGAGCACCCCGAAGAAGATCAGCTTGTCGGTAGCCGGCGCGGAGCCGAAGAAGTTCACCACCACCGCCAACACCGTCGCCGACCTGCTCAATCAGCAGGGCCTGAGCGCCGACGCTGACGACGTCGTCTCCCCCGAACCGCAGGCCTTCCTCGCCGAGGACGCCAAGGTGCGGCTCGACCGGGTCGAGATCACCACCAAGACCCTCACTGAAGATGTCGACTACCCGGTCACCAAGAAGAAGAACTCCGCCATGTGGGCCGGGGAGTCCAAGACCCTGGTCGCCGGCAAGGACGGGCGGGCCACCCGCACCTATGAGATCACCACGGTGAATGGCAAGGTCGACAAGAAGAAGATCCTCAACGAGATCGTGCTGATTCCGCCAACCCCAGCCACTCTCGAGGTGGGCACCAAGACCTCGGCCAACGGAGTTGGCATCAACCTGGCCCGGGCGGCCATGTGGGACCGGATCGCCAAGTGCGAATCCGGCGGCAACTGGCACATCAACACCGGCAACGGCTACTACGGCGGCCTGCAGTTCTCGGCGGCGTCCTGGCGAGCTATGGGTGGACGGGATTTCGCCGCGCTACCCCATCAGGCCAGCCGCGCCCAACAAATCACAGTGGCGAACCGCTACTACGACCGGGCCGGCCTAGGCCCTTGGGGCTGCAGCCACGCAGCCTGATCCGGCCAATCCGGCCATTCCAAGGGCGCAGCTATACCCTGCCGCGCTCCCGCACCCCTGACCAGCACCCCTAACCCCTGATTCCCCATCGGAGGAACAATGTTTAAAGCCCTTTCCGGAGCTCTGCTTACTTTGGCCCTGGTGGCCGGCGGCTCGCCCAATAGCGCCGCGGCGCCCGCACCGACTTCCAGCCCCGCAATCAGCCCCGCCTTCATGACCGCCACCCAGGTCGTTAAGGCCAAGCGGATCACCATCAAGGTGGGTTCGGCCAAGGCCAAGAAGCTCAAGACCAAGGCCGCCACCGTGGCCGCACTGCTCGTCCAGCGCAAGATCACCCTTGGCGCGACCGACGTGGTCAAGCCCGCACTCAGCACCAAGATCACCAAGAAGACCAAGATCGTGGTGAAGCGCGTCACGTTCACCACCGTCACGGTTACCGAGAAGGTAGCCCCGCCGGTCACCAAGAAGCTCAACGCCTCCATGCGTCGCGGGCTGACCAAGGTGATTAGCCCCGGGGCCGCCGGCAGCGCGAAGCGCACCTACACCATCAAAAAGGTGAACGGGAAGGTCGCAAAGAAGGTTCTGGCTGCCCAGACCGTGCTGGTCGCTCCGGTGATGAAGTTCG
Source organism: Propionicimonas sp. (assembly GCA_013791955.1). Classification (GTDB taxonomy): domain Bacteria; phylum Actinomycetota; class Actinomycetes; order Propionibacteriales; family Propionibacteriaceae; genus Propionicimonas. Next base: position 184,687 of record VMSW01000007.1, on the reverse strand, counting down.
TCGAAGTTGGCACCAAGGGCAAGCCGCTCAATCTGGCCCACCTGAAGATGTGGAACAGGATCGCCAAGTGCGAATCTGGCGGCCGCTGGCACATCAACACCGGGAACGGCTACTACGGCGGCTTGCAGTTCAGCCTGGCCACCTGGCGGTCCGTCGGCGGACGTGACTTCGCCTCCAAGCCCCACAAGGCGACCAAGGCTGAGCAGATCACGGTGGCGAATCGGCTGTACAAGAAGCGCGGCACCCGCCCCTGGGGCTGCGCGTAGTCTCCCACCCCCGGCATAGCGGTCCCGGCAGCTCACTCCCCCGAAGCTGCCGGGACCGCTTGCCGTCTCACAACCCAGGCATCGGGGGACGGCTGGCTGCCAGGCCAAGTGCCAAAGCCCGAATCCCGTAGTCGAACGCCCGAGGCACGCTGCCGCCCAGCTCGAAACCGCCTTGAAGTTCCATCCGGACGAAGCCGGTGGCCCAAGCGGTGATCGTCCGGGCGGCCTCCAAAGCCTGCCCGTCCCCGACGAGTTGGCCCGCAACCTTCAGCACCGGCTCGGCGGCTACGGCCAGCGCCTGGGGAGATGGTGCCATCGCCGTCGGCAGCGGCGCGAATACCAGAGCGAGCACGCCCGGCTCTGCCAGCGCGAACTCCCGAAACGCTACGGCCAACCGCCGCAGTTGATCATCACCGCTACCCACGGCCCCGGCTAAGGCCGCACTCAGGTCTCGAAGTAGATCCTCGGCGACCAGGCGCACCAACGCGGCCCGACTGGGCACCCGCTTGTAAAGCGACGGCGCCCGGACGCCGGCGAGCTCAGCTACCCGCTGCATGGTGAGCCCGTCCAGGCCGTCGGTGGCCACCACTCGGCGACCGGCAGCCACGATCTCTTCGATCGACGTGCGTGCTGGAGTGGGCATCTGGAGCCTCCGTAATGATCGCTATTGACAGTAGCCATGATAGCTACATACCGTAGCTATGACAAGGAAAGGGGACCACCGATGAAGCTCACCGAAGGCCTGCACCGAATCGGCAACGACATCGTTGCCTGCTACCTGGTCGCGACCGACGATGGCGTGACCGTTATCGACGCCGGACTGGCTGGTCAGTGGCCGCAGTTCCTGCGCGAGCTAGCCGCCGCCGGGCGCAACCTCAGCGAGGTGCAGGCCGTGATTCTCACCCACGGCGACGAGGACCACCTTGGCTTCGCCGAGCGCCTGCGCCGCGACCATGGCGTTCCGGTGTTCGTCCACGAGCAGGACGCGCAGCGCGCGCAAGGCGCCGCCAAACCCGCGGTCGAGTGGGGGCGAATGCGAGTCCTGCCGCTGCTGCGGTTCCTCGGCTACGCCGCCGCCCGCGGCGGGCTGAAGACCACCTTCCTCACCGAGGTGCAGACCTTCACCGCTGGCCAGACTCTCGCGGTGCCCGGCCACCCAACGGTCATCGGCCTGCCGGGTCACTCCCCCGGCAGCGTCGGCTTCCATTTCCCGAACCAGCGCGCCCTGTTCGTCGGCGACGCGCTGACGACCCGGCACGTGCTCACTGGTGCGGAGGGACCCGCTCCGGCGCCGTTCACCGATGACCCTGCTCAGGCCCGGGCCTCTTTGGGGGAGTTGTCCCGCATCGATGCCGACTGGGTACTGCCCGGGCATGGCCCGGTCTGGCGCGACGGGGTCAGCGAAGCCCTGGGGCGATACGGCCAGGTGGCTCAGTAGTCGGCGATGTTCACGCCCTCGGCGTAGTCCACCCCAGGCACCTCTTTGAGCATCGGTTGACCGACGATCGGGCGCCCCTTCTCGGGGTCAAAGGCCATGGCGGGCGGGCCAGCCAGCGTCCAGCCCTTGTTGAGGGCCAGCGTCACCTTGTGGTTGAAGGACTCGTTGTCTGGGCCGGAGAGATAGCGATACAGAATCACGGGCACACTTTGTCACCCCGCGCGCCCCTTGGATAGCCAATGCAGAACCGCCCGCCCCCGAAATCCGGGGACGGGCGGTTTGATTCTGCAGCTCAGGCCTTTTCGTCGGCTTCAGCCTCGACGGCTTCAACCTCAGCGGCTTCAACCACTTCAGTCTCGACGACCTCTTCGGTCGGCTTCTTGGCTTCAGCCTTCTTGGCCGGAGCCTTCTTCGCGGCAGCCTTGGGCTCGGCCTTCGCCGGCTTGCCAGCGCCCTTGGCCTTGGCCGCCCGCGACTCTTCGACGGACTCGGTGATGACCTCGATCACGGCCATGGGGGCGTTGTCGCCCTTACGTGGCCCGATCTTGGTGATCCGGGTGTAGCCACCCTCGCGCTCGGCCACGGCCGGGGCGATTTCGTTGAAGAGCGTCCGAACCACGGCCTGGTCCCTGACGGTCTGCAGCACCAAGCGACGGTTATGCAGATCGCCACGCTTGGCCTTGCTGATCAGGCGATCGGCCAGCGGCTGAACCCGCTTGGCCTTGGCCTCAGTGGTCGTGATTTTGCCGTGCTGGAACAGCTGCGTGGCCAGGTTGGCCAGGATGATCCGCTGGTGGGCCGGGCTACCGCCGAAACGGGGACCCTTAGTCGGCTTTGGCATTGTCGTCTATCTCCTGATCAGTAAGTGTCGTCGTAGTCGACGTCACTGTCGTAGTTGGCCAGAGCGCTCAGCGGGTCGAACCGCGGGGAGCTGTCCTTCAGCGAAAGGCCCATCTCCTGCAGGCGCAGCTTGACCTCTTCGATCGACTTGGAGCCGAAGTTGCGGATGTCCAGCAGGTCCTGCTCGGTGCGGGAGACCAGCTCGCTGACCGTGTGAATGCCCTCACGCTTGAGGCAGTTGTAGCTGCGCTGGGTGAGCTTGAGGTCTTCCACCGGCAGTGCCAGGTCGGCAGCCAGCTGCTCGTCCACCGGCGAGGGACCGATTTCGATGCCCTCGGCGTCGGCGTTCAGCTCGCGAGCCAGGCCGAACAGTTCGACCAGGGTCTTACCAGCTGAGGCCATCGCGTCTCGCGGCAGGATGGAGGTCTTGGTCTCCACGTCCACGATCAGCTTGTCGAAGTCGGTGCGCTGCTCCACGCGGGTGGCCTCGACCTTGTAGGTGACCTTGAGCACCGGGGAGTAGATCGAGTCGACCGGAATACGGCCGATCTCGGCATCGGGGTTCTTGTTCTGAGCCCCCGAAACGTAGCCACGGCCACGCTCGACGACCAGTTCCATCTCGATGCGACCCTCATCGTTCAAGGTGGCGATGTGCATCTCCGGGTTGTGGATCTCCACCCCGGCCGGCGGGGCGATGTCGGCAGCGGTAACCGCACCGGCGCCAGACTTGCGCAGGTACATCACTACCGGCTCGTCCTCCTCGGAGGAGAGCACCAGGCCCTTGAGGTTCAAGATGATCTCGGTGACGTCCTCGACGACACCAGGAACCGTGGAGAACTCGTGCTGGTTGCCCTCGATCTTGACGCTGGTCACGGCCGCGCCCGGAATGGACGACAGCAGGGTGCGACGCATCGAGTTGCCAAGGGTGTAACCGAAACCGGGCTCCAAAGGCTCAATGACGAACCGCGAACGGTACTCGTCAACAACCTCTTCACTCAGGATCGGACGCTGTGCGATGAGCATGTTTTCTTCCTCTCCACCGCCCACCATTTGACGGTGATTTGTTCCGCCGCACGCTCTGAGCGGCAGTTAGGTCTGGGTACCGGTTCTCCTCCCCACACCCTTCGACAGGCTCAGGGATCTGGGGAGGAGAACCAGCGGTCTTACTTGGAGTAGAGCTCGACGATCAGCTGTTCGGTGACGTCGATGACGATCTGCTCGCGTACCGGCAACTGGTGCACCAGGATCCGGCCCTTGTTCGGACGGGAGGTGAGCCAGCCCGGAACGGCCTGCTCGTTGAAGGTCTCCCGAGCGATCACCAGCGGGTGCAGGTTGGCGCTCTTGGGACGAACATCGATCACGTCGTAGGCGCTGACCCGGTAGCTGGGCACGTTGACCTTCTTGCCGTTGACCATCAGGTGGCCGTGGACGACCAACTGGCGGGCCTGGCGGCGGGTGTTGGCGAAACCAGCGCGGTAGATCACGTTGTCCAGACGGGACTCGAGAATGACCAGCAGGTTGTCACCGGTCTTGCCGGCCAACCGGTTGGCTTCCTCGTAGTAGCGACGGAACTGCTTCTCCAGAATGCCGTAGGCGTAACGAGCCTTCTGCTTCTCGCGGAGCTGCAGCAGGTACTCGCTCTCCTTGGTGCGGCCGCGGCCATGCATGCCCGGCGGGTAAGGACGGTGCTCGAAAGCCTTGTCGTTACCAACCAGGTCGGTGCCGAGCCGGCGGGACTTCTTGGACATGGGTCCGGTATAACGGGCCATTTTCTATTCTCCTCTTCGGCTCGGGCTCAGACGCGACGGCGCTTGGGCGGACGGCAACCGTTATGCGGCACCGGGGTCACATCAGCGATCGGACCGATCTCAAGGCCAACAGCGCCCAGCGAACGGATCGCGGTCTCGCGGCCGGAGCCCGGACCCTTGACGAAGACGTCTACCCGCTTCATGCCATGCTCCATGGCCCGGCGTCCGGCAGCCTCAGCTGCCATCTGCGCGGCGAACGGGGTGGACTTCCGCGAGCCCTTGAAGCCGACGGTGCCGGCAGAGGCCCATGAGATCACCGCGCCAGTCGGATCGGTGATCGAGATGATCGTGTTGTTGAACGTGGACTTGATGTGCGCCTGGCCGGCGACAACGTTCTTCTTTTCCTTGCGACGCACCTTGCTCTTGGCATTTTTGGCGCTCGCACTGCGGCCTGCAGTAGCCATTCAGTTACTCCTGGATCCTGTCCTGAGGCCGCGGTTAGCGGGCCTTCTTCTTCCCGGCGACGGCCTTCTTCTTGCCCTTGCGGGTGCGGGCATTGGTGCGGGTGCGTTGTCCCCGGACCGGTAAGCCCTGGCGATGGCGACGGCCCTGGTAGGAGCCGATCTCGATCTTGCGACGGATATCGGCAGCCACACTGCGGCGCAGGTCGCCCTCAGTCTCGTAGCTGGCTTCGATGTGATCACGAAGCGCAACGAGCTGTTCGTCGGTGAGTTGATGGACACGGATGTCGCCACTGATCCCAGTGGCCGCCAGAGTCTCCTTGGCGCGGGTACGGCCAACGCCGTACACGTAGGTTAGGGCGATCTCGAGACGCTTTTCGCGCGGCAGATCTACCCCGATGAGGCGTGCCATTTGCACGTACCTTTCGAGTTTCCGAGTCGGTGTCACCCGACTCGCGAAGGTGTCTGGCGTGATGCGTCCCCTCGCCTGGATGGCGTGGGCCCCGGCCTTCGTCCGGGGGTGGTCACCGGGAGTTGCGTCTCGGTGTTGCGATCACGTTTTTCGGTGTATTCAGTTGTGTCGACCGTGAAGCCGGTGTTCCGCGTCCCGCGAGAGCCCTTCGACAAGCTCAGGACCAGCGGGGCCCGGTTGACTAGATGTCAGCCCTGGCGCTGCTTGTGACGCGGGTTGTCGCAGATCACCATCACGCGACCGTTGCGGCGGATCACCTTGCACTTCTCGCACATCTTCTTGACGCTCGGCTGAACCTTCATCGAGCAACTTTCTGACTCATCGCCGGACGCAGGGATGCCCTACGAACGGACTGGTGGTGGATTCTTGCGGGTGTTGCTTACCGGTGCCGGAAGACGATGCGTCCACGGGTCAGGTCATAGGGAGATAGCTCGACGACGACGCGGTCGGCCGGAATGATGCGAATGTAGTGCTGTCGCATCTTGCCGCTGATGGTCGCCAGCACCTTGTGCCCGTTGGCCAGTTCCACCCGGAACATGGCATTCGGCAGTGCCTCGACGATCGTTCCCTCGAGTTCGAGGGCGCCTTCCTTCTTCGCCATTACTCCCAATCGCTGAACTTGTGTGGGCGCACGCCCCTGTGAGCACAGGTCGTGCAAGGGTCAAGGGTACGCCACCGGAGCTAGTCGCCCCAAATCAGCTCCAGCGTGGGCTAACCCGTCCCCACCGAGCATGGGCGTAGCCTACCCAGCGCAACTCACTTGGCGAAGGGGCTGGAATGAAGCGCGTGGCGAATAGCTGGCCGTATTTAGCCGGCGTGGTGGCTTTGGTGGCCGGGTGGCTGGCGGTGGCCAGCCTTCCGCTAGCGGCAAGCGAGGTGGCAAACCTGGTGACCCTCTATTGCGGGTCTTTCGCGCCCGTGGCGCTCGCCGCTGGTGGCGCAGTGCTTGGCTGGCGGCGCGGCTATGACTGGGTGAGCGTGCTGGTGTGCGTGCTGACCGCGGCGGTGCTGATCGCGGTGGGCAACTTCACGATCCTTACCTCCCCTGCCGGCTGGGACGCCGTCGGTGCTGGGATGCTCGCCTACACCTTCGTCGCCCATGTGGGCATCGTGGCCGCATTGGCGATGACCAAGCTCAACGGGCCCACCAAGACGCCCAAATCATCTTGATTCGGCCGCGATTTTCCCGGTCCGTCCCACCAGTTCTGCCCCAGCCGCGCCGAAACGGCGTAAAGTAGTCCGTCGCACGCTTTGCAGAAGGACTACTAGTGGAATCAGCTGTGCCAACACCCACCGCACTCGAGCGCGAACTCGCAATTGAGCAGGCACATGTGGATTTGGTCTACAAGCACCTCAAGAAGGCCACGAAGTCGGCCAAGAAGGTTGCCTCTGAAGGCCAGAAGATCTATCGCTCCGACCGCCAGACCTGGATGCGGGAGGAAGACGGCACCGCACTGTTCGAACGCGACGCCTTCGCCTTCCAAGCCGCCCGACGCCTCGCCCAGCTCGACGCCGAGCACGAAGGCCTGGTTTTCGGCCGCCTGGACCACACCGACGCCGAGATTCGCTATATCGGGCGCCTCGGCGTTCGCGACGACGAATACGAGCCGCTGGTGATCGACTGGCGCGCGCGGGCAGCCGAACCCTTCTATCGGGCCACTGCCTCCGATCCGATGGACGTGGTGCGCCGCCGAGTGCTGCGCTGCCGCAACGACATCGTGATTGGCATCGAGGACGATCTGCTCGACTCAGCTGCTGCTCCCCCAGACCTGCCGGTAATCGGTGAAGGTGCGCTGATGGCGGCCCTCAAGCGGGCCCGCGGTCCGCGAATGCGCGACATCGTGGCCACCATTCAGGCTGAACAAGACGAGGCGATCCGCGCCGACTACCGCGGTGTGACCGTGATCGCTGGCGGACCCGGCACCGGCAAGACCGTGGTGGCCCTGCATCGCGCGGCCTATCTGCTCTACTCCAACCGCCGCCGCTTCGAGCGCGGCGGGATCCTGGTGGTCGGCCCCTCGGGTCTGTTCATGAACTACATCGAACGGGTGCTGCCCAGCCTCGGCGAAGATTCGGTCACCCTCCGCCCAATCGGCGGCGTGGCGGTCGATTCCCTGCAGCTGTCGGCCCACCGGATCGATTCAGCAGCCGCGGCCACCGTGAAGGGCAGCCTGCGGATGACCACCGTGCTGAAGCGCCTGGTGAACCTGCCACTCACCGAAGCCCCCGAGGTGCGGGTCACGGTGAAGGGCGACGCGCTGCGCCTGGACGCCGAAGAGCTGGCTCGACTGCGCCGCGAGGTGTTGGCTCGCCACAAGGTGAACGCCGCCCGCGAAGCTGCCCAGACTGCGGTCCTGCATGCCCTTTATGCCAAAGTGCCCGCCGACCTAGAACTCGAGTTTGACGTCGTCAGTGAGCTGATCACCGATTCGGCCGCCTATCGGATGTTCCTCCAGGCCTGGTGGCCCGACCTGGACGCAGCCACCGTGCTGCGCCGACTCGCCGACCCACTGGTGGTGGCGCGAGTCGCCGACGGACTGCTCTCGGCTGCCGAACAGGCCGAGCTGGCCGCGTCCTTCACTTTCGACGATTGGTCGGTGGCCGACGTCGCCCTGCTGGATGAGTTGCTGGAGATCATCGGGCCGGTGCAGGTCGACGAGGCCGATGAGCCGCTGATGTTCCTGCCTGATGGCACCGAGATGAGCGAGGTGGTCACCACCGCCGACCTACTCAGCCACCGCCGCGAATACGACCCCGACGACGAGCCTTACGACACCTTCGCCCACGTGCTGGTTGACGAGGCCCAGGACATTTCCCCAATGCAGTGGCGAATGCTGCGCCGCCGAGGTTCGGAGGCGAGCTGGACGATTGTCGGCGACCCAGCCCAAAGCTCCTGGCCGGACCTGGGCGAGGTGGAGCAGGCCCTGGACGCGCTGATCGGCCACGCCCCCAACCGTAGGTTCCGGTTGAGCACCAACTACCGCAGCCCGTCGGAGGTGTTCGAGCTGGCCGCCAAGGTGGTGAGCCGCAACTTCCCCGAGGCGGACCTGCCGCACGCCGTCCGCGCCACCGGCGTGGATCCGCTGCTGCTCAATACCTCCGAAGCCGAGCTGCCCCAGCAGCTGGAGCAGGTGCTCAGCGACCTGGCTGGCCAGGTAGCCGGCACCATCGCGGTGATCGCCGCGCCACCAAGGTTGTCGGGGCTACTGGCGGCCGAGTTGCCAGCGGTGCAAGCCGCAGCCGACCGGATCAGCTTCATCAGCCCGCTGAACGCCAAAGGCCTTGAATACGACGCCGTCGTGGTGGTCTCACCGGATCAGATCGTTGCCGAATCTCCTGGTGGCGAGCGAGTGCTCTATGTGGCCCTAACTCGACCCACCCAGCGCCTGGTCACCATCGATCTGGACGACGAAGGCGCCTGGCGGCCCTGATCCCCGTCCCCCCCCCACCACTCTGCGGCTGTCGGGGGGACGGCGACTGCCGGGGTCAAGACGCCGAGTGCGGCGGAATCTGGCGCAACTGCTCCAGGATCTGCGCGGTGGCCTTCGACCGGTTCTGGGTGAAGAACTGCAGGCCCGGGGCTCCCCCAGCCAACAAGGTGTCGCACAGTTCCACGGCGATTTCGGTGCCAACTTCACGCACCGCGTCGGGGTCATCAGCCACCGCCCGCAACCGGGCGACCACCGCGGCGGGCAGGTCGGCACCGGAGAAAGTGGCGAACCGCTCGATCTGGGAGATATTGGTGACCGGCATGATGCCGGCGATGATCGGCAGCTCACACCCAAGGGCGCGCACCCGCTCGATCAGCCGGAAATAGGCGGCCGGATCGAAGAACAGCTGGGTGATCGCGAACTCCGCGCCAGCCTGCTCCTTCTCGGCCAGGATGCGAGCGTCCAGGTCGAAGTCATGCTGCTCGGGATGGCCGTCGGGGAAAGCAGCGACCCCCACGCAGAAATCGCCAGCCTGCTTCACCAGCCGCACTAGCTCGGTGGCATTCTCCAAACCATCGGGGTGCCGCTCCCACGCCGCGGTCGGGCCGCCGGGCGGATCGCCGCGGACCGCCAGGATGTGCCCCACCCCAGCATCGGCGTAGGCGCCAAGGGCGCCGCGCAACTCCTCGACCGACTGGCTGACGCAGGTCAGGTGGCCCATGGTGATGGCATCGGTGCGCTCGCTGATCAGCAAAGTGGCATCGATCGTCCGCTCCCGGCTGGAGCCGGTGGCACCGTAGGTCACCGAGACGAAATCGGGACGAAGCGGCTGCAGCGCCTCAATGGCAGCCAGCAGCTGGGTGGTGCCGGCATCGTCCTTGGGCGGGAAGAACTCGAACGACATTGTGGCCGACTCGGCGTTGTTCAGCAGATCGGCAACCGTCGCAGGAGCATCAGACATGGGCGGCAGCTTATGCCACCACCCGGTAGCGGTGACCCTGCTGGTCTAGGCTGCGGGCGTGGTCACGCTCAACCCCGAAGAACCCCTGTCGGAGGATTTCCGCGCCGCCGTGAGCGGTGAACTGTCTGCCTTCCTGGACGGGCGCGCCGCCGCGCTGGCCGAGTTCGGCACCGAGACGGCCCCCCTGATCGAGCTGGCCCGCGCCTTTACCACCGGCGGAAAGCGGGTGCGACCGGCCTTCTGCTGCTGGGGTTACCTGGCCGCCACTGGCGGGGTCGAGGTGCCCGAGCATGTGCTCAAAGCCGCTGCCAGCCTGGATCTGCTGCATGTCGCCGCGCTCGTCCACGACGATGTGATGGACCAATCAGCGACCCGTCGGGGGATACCGGCAGCCCACGTGCAGTTCGAAAACTGGCATGCCGCAGCCCAGCGCCGTGGCTCGGCGGTCGATTTCGGCCGGGCCGCAGCGATTCTGCTGGGTGACCTGCTGCTGCTGTGGTCAGCGGAGATGTTCGCCAACTGTGGCGCCCCAGCGCAGCGGCTCGCCGCGGCTGCGCCGCTGGCGGCCTTGGTGCGCGAAGAAGTGAATGTCGGCCAGGTGCTCGACGTCACCGCGCAAACCCGGCCACCCCTGGACGCGCGCAGTGACCCGGCTTCCGTGATCGACCAGATCCAGCGGGTGGTGGAGCACAAGACCGCCCGCTACACGGTGATCCGGCCGCTGCAGATCGGGGCCGCGTTGGGCGGCGGTTCAGCTGAGTTGCTGGCCGGGCTGGCGCGCATTGGTTCCCCGCTCGGCCGGGGCTTCCAGTTCCGCGACGATGTGCTGGGGGTGTTCGGCGACGAAGCGGTCACCGGCAAGCCTGCCGGTGACGACCTACGCGAAGGCAAGCTGACCGTGCTGGTGGCCAAGGCGATGGCCGCCACCACACAGGCCGAAGCTGACGAACTCGACTCCCTGCTCGGCCGCCGGCTAGATGCAGTCGAGGTGGCCCGAGCACAGCAGATCATCAACGGGTGCGGGGCGCTGGCCGCCACCGAAGCCGAAATCGAGACTGAAGCGGCCCGCGCACTGGCCGAGTTGGCCGCCGCCGAGTTACCCGCTGCCGCCACCGCTGCCCTGGCCGAGCTAGTGCGCCTAGCCACTCAACGCGACGCCTAAGGCCCTGCGGCGCCCGGAACCGGGCGCCGCAGAGTCGTTCACTGCCCGAACTGGCCGGGCAGGATGTGCTTCTCCCGCGGGGTGAAGCCGTCATCGAACTCGATCAATCGGCTCGGATCGACCTCGAACGCACTGCTCTCCAGCAGCCGTCCCGCCACACCGGTCAGGCCATCGGGACGCAGGTCGACGCCCATGAAAGCGTCGAAGTTGAGCCCGTCCGGGGTGGTCACCGCCCAAGTGGCGGCGTTAGCGAAACCGAATCTGGCGTAGTAGCCCGGATCGCCGTAGAGGAAGGCGCCACCAAAACCGAGTTCGGTGGCTTTCGCCAGTGCGTGACTCATCAGTTGGCTGCCGATCCCGCGTCCTTGATGATCCGGACGCACCGCCAGCGGCCCGAGGTAGAGCACTTCGCGAGCCACCTCGGCTGAGTCGACCACTCCTGCTCGGGTGGCCACCAGCGCGCCCAGCAATTCGGTCTCAGTCTCGGCGATCAGGTCGAGCACGAGATCAGGCGAGGTGCGCGCCTGATGCAGGATCAGATGCTCAACGCAGCCTGGTCGGTAGAGATCCCAGAAGGCGTCACGGACGAGTTCTTCGCAGCCGCGGTAGTCGTCGGCTCGGGATGGGCGGATGTTGATCTTCACGGCGTTGGTCCTGTTCTGAGGCGGGCTCGCCTCACAAAAGTTCTTGGGGAGGCAGGACTGTTTCTCGACACCCAGAACAGCTCCGGGTCGTCCTCCGGGCAGCCAAAACCGAGGGTTCCACCGCCGTGTTGTCGACGCCTAGACCCGGACCGTCATCGTGAGTTTCTGCATGCGAGTTCAGCCTAGCGCCAACTCAGAACGCGCTAAAAACGACCTGCTCCATGCCGGGGTCTTCGTTCCAGATCTCGCGGAGGCGCTGCGCCAAGACTGCCGCGGCTGCCTGCTTGTCCGCAGCGTTAATGATCGCGCGGGCCACCCCGATCCGTCGCGCGCCGGCCGCCAGCACCTCATCGAGGTTGTCGGCGCTGACCCCGCCAACCGCGAACCACGGCTTGGACGTCGAGGGCGGGGCGACTTTAGCCGCGTATTTGACCAGGCTTAGCCCGGCCTCGCCCACCCCGCCTGCGTTGTAGACCGGGCTGACGGTGAAGAAGTCGACGCCGGGCTCGGCAATCGCGGCGTCCACCTGACCCGGCGAATGACAGGATCGTCCGACCAACGCCCATTGACCCAATAAGGCGTGGGCATCAGCCGCGCTGCCGTCCAAGGCCGAGAGCTGCACCACATCAGCCTTCGCCGCTGCCGCCACCTCGGTGGCGGCGTAGGCGCTGACCAGGCCACGTCGGCCAGCATGCTTCTCCAGGACGGCTAGCGCGGCGGCTTGAACGTCCGGATCGGGGTGCGGATCCCGAAGCTGGATGAGGTCCACGCCACCACCGAACGCCGCCGCAGCCAGACCGGCAAGATCGCCGGTGGAGTTGCGGGCGTTCGTGATCAGCATTAATTTGGCCAGCTTCAAGCGCGTGGCCAGTCCGAGTAGCGCGGTCACGGCGCCAGCCTAGTCGGGCGGCGGGTCGCAGCAAGACCCTTTTCCGGTAGCTTTACAATTCAGCGGAGGTCTGGAATGCCTGCCTTCCCCTACGGTTCCGGAGCTAACACCGCATGACGACAGCGAGCAACACCGATCCCCTGCTGGGGCGTGTTGTCGACGGCCGGTACCGGATCAACCGCAAACTAGCCCGCGGCGGCATGGCGACGGTCTATCTTGCCGATGACCTGCGGCTCACCCGCACGGTCGCGATCAAGGTCATGCACGAGAATCTCGGCAGCGATTCAGACTTCGTCGCACGGTTCGATCACGAGGCCAGGGCTGCGGCCCGGCTGTCGCATCCCAGCGTGGTTTCGGTCTTCGATCAGGGCATGGACGGCGAACGTCCCTACATCGTCATGGAGTTCGTGGAGGGCTCGACCCTTCGCCATGTGATCACCCGCGAGGCGCCGATGACGCCGATCCGGGCGGTCGATCTGATCAGCCAGGTCGCCGGTGCGGTCGCCGCCGCGCATGAGGGCGGCATCATCCATCGCGACCTGAAGCCGGAGAACGTGCTGATCTCGCCACGCGGCCAGCTCAAGGTGGCTGACTTCGGGTTGGCCAGGGCAGTCACTGCGCACACCGCCACCGCGAACGGCATGCTGATCGGCACCGTTTCCTACATTGCCCCCGAACTGGTCACCCACGGCCACGCCGACACCCGCTGCGATGTGTACGCCATGGGCATCGTGCTTTACGAGATGCTCACCGGCAAGAAGCCGCACACCGGCGACACTCCGATTCAGGTGGCCTACAGCCACGTCCACAACGACATCGTGGCCCCCTCGACCATCGGCCCCCAGCACAATGGGGCGCCGGTCATCCCCGACTATCTGGACGCCCTGGTGCTGGCCGCGGCAGCCCGCCAGCCCGCCGATCGGCCGCGAGACGCCAAAGTGCTGCTCGACCATCTGCACGCCGTTAGGGACGCCCTGTCGCGAGGCGTCCGCTCTGATGCGGCCCTGGCCGCTCGGATGCGGCAGACCACCATCGACGATGCCGACCAGGTGACCACGGCGGTGCCGATGCTGGCTGCCAATGGCGCCCTGGCCACCGGCCCGGACGAGGTCAGTAACGCCACCTTGATGTTCGACCCCGCCGCTGGCGGCCCACCGGGAGCGGCGAGCCTCAACTACGGCGACGGCGCACCGTTGCCAAGCCCTTCGGCGCTACCGCTGCTAGCCCGTCGGGCCCGCAGCCGCGTTCGTGGGCGCAACGCCCTGATCGCGATTCTGGCCCTCAGCCTGGTGCTGGGGGTGGGCGGCTGGTATCTGCTGGCCGGGCGCTTTACCAGCACCCCGGACTTCACCAACCTCACCCAGGCCCAGGCCCAGGATTTGGCCGCCAAAAAGGGCTTCCTGATCGGCTTCGACGCGGCCTACTCCGAGACCATTCCGGTCGGGCAGGTGGTGCGAACCGATCCGGCCAAGGGCGAACGCGTGCCCTGGGGCGGCACGATCACGGTGTTCCTTTCGAAAGGGCCGGAGCGCTACCCCGTCCCCTCGTTGGTTGGACGCACCGTCGATGACGCGACCAATGCGCTGAAGAGTTCGCACCTGGCGGTAGGTAAGGTCACCGATGTCTGGGACGAGAGCGTCGTTATTGGGCTGGTCGTCAGCGCCTCATTGGAGGCTGGCAAGTCGGTCAAGCCTGGCACCCAGGTCGATCTGAACGTGTCGAAGGGCCCGGCGCCGGTGAAGATTGTCAGCATGGTCGGCAAGACCTTTGATGAGGCCAAGGCCTACTACGAAGCGGCTGGCCTGGTGGTGGCCCGCGCACCGGAAGACAAGTTCAGCACCAAGATTCCCGCTGGCAGCGTTGTCTCCCAAAGCCCGAAGGATGGCACCCTGGCCAAGGGCAAGACCATCACCCTCACCGTCTCCAAGGGCCCGGAGATGGTCAATATTCCAGACGTCGGCGGCCTCAGCGCGAACAAAGCCAAAAAGGCTCTGACCGATGCCGGATTCAAAGTCACCCTGGAGAAACACTTCTCGTCCGCGACCGCGTGGGGGGCCAAACCACAGAACCCCGGCGTGTGCACCAACAACGGTGGCACCTGGAGCTGCCCCAAGGGCTCGGTCGTGATCCTGGTGCTGTACTAGGCCTGCGCCAATCGTGAGGTCAGGCTGGCGTCCACGCCCCAGCGCCCCGTAGATCCGTCAGCTTGATCTGGGTGATCTCATTGATCCGGTTGAAGGTCAGCGCCCAACCACGCTCGTTCAGCAGCCCCTCATGAATGCAGAATCCCTGGGCGGCACCGATGGCGCGGACGAAATCGACGGTCTCCTTCATCGCTGCCCACGGCCCATAGGCGGGCACGCCCAGCACGTCCACCCCTGAGGGCACGGCGGCCAGGCTGTCACCGGGGTGGAAGAAGGTGGGCTCGCCCTCGGCGCTCAACACCAGGCCGACATTGCCGATCTGGGGAATGTCGCGGTGGATCACCGCATGTAGCCCGCCGACCGCTGCCACCCGCAGCCCGCCGATACTCAGACTGGTTTCGGCAGTGATCTGCTCAGCGCGTTCGAGGGCGTAGGTGCGCGCCACCCCCGGTTCGACCAACACTCGCGCGCCCGGGTTGGCCGCGATCAACGTTGGCACGTGTTCGGGGTCGATGTGGTCGGGATGCAGGTGGGTGATCAAGATGGCGTCCAGCTCGGTGAGGCCGTGCCAGGCGGTGGAAAAGTTGCCCGGATCGAGCAGCACGCGCGCGCCAGCGGTCTCCACGAGCACTGCGGAGTGCCCCAGGTGGGTCAGTTGCATCTCAGGCCTCCTTGAGTCGGCCGATCACGTAGTCCATTGCCAGGGCGTAGCCGCGCACCCCGAAACCGGTGAGCACCCCGACGGCCAGATCGGAGAGGTAGGAGTGTTTGCGGAACTCCTCGCGGGCGTGGACGTTCGAGATGTGCACCTCAGCGAACGGGACGGCTACCGCAGCGAAAGCGTCCCGGATCGCCACTGAGGTGTGGGTGAAAGCGCCGGGGTTGATGATGATGAACCGCACCCCCTCGGTGCGGGCCGCATGCAGGCGGTCGATGATCTCGCCCTCATGGTTGCTCTGGAAGCAGGCCACTCCCAGCCCGGCGGCCTCGCCCTGGGCCACCAGCCCGGCCTCGATCTCGGCCAGCGTGGTGGTGCCGTAGATCTCCGGCTCCCGGGTGCCGAGAGTGTTCAGGTTGGGTCCGTTGATGACCAGCACGTCCATGGGGTCAACTGTGCCATGCTCACGGCTAGCGGCCCAGCAGGGCCACGGCCCCACCAATGACCATCACCACTGCCGTCGCAGCCGCAGCAAGGACCAAGGGACGCCGCCCGGCCTTCTTCAGCACCGACCAATGCACCGAAGTGCCCAAAGCGAACATCGCTGCGCCCAGCAGCCAGGCCTGGGAGATCTGCCCGGCCGCCACCAGCGGTGCCGGCACGACGCCGAAGCTACGCAGGGCAACCATGGCCACGAAACCGACCACGAATAGCGGCACCAGCGGCGGCCGTGTGCCCGTGCCGACGACGCTAGCCGCGCGCTGACGCCAGGAGACCAGTGCCAATACCGGCGCCAACATCAGCACCCGGGCCAGCTTCACCACTACCGCCACCTTCAGCGCGTCCGGGCCGATAATCCCCGCGGCGGCCACTACCTGGGCAACTTCGTGGGTTGACGCGCCAGTCCAGATTCCGGCTGTTCGCGCGTCCAGTCCGAGCAGGCCGGAGAGTACTGGCATGACCGCGATCATCACCGTGCCAAAGGCCACCACCAGGGCCACCGCGGTCGCCGCCTCGCTGTCCTTGCGTTTAGCCAGAACGCCGTCGATGCCCGCAACCGCTGCCGCACCGCAGATGGAGAAACCGCCCGCGATCAGCAGGGTCTGAGTCGCGCCCACTTTCAGGACGCGGCCCAGCACCATGGTGATGGCCATGGTGCCGCCAACGATGGCTGCCACCCCCACCACGATCGGCCAGCCCAAGGCGAGGATGTCGCCCAGCACGAGTTGCAGACCGAGCAGCACTACCCCGACTCGCAGCAGCCGTCGCGAGGCGATAGCCAGGCCCGGACGTAACAGCGTCATCATTGCGCCGCTGACGGCACTGAGATTGGCCAACACCGCGCCCAACAGGATCGCCACCAACATCGCGCTCACCCCTGGTGCAGCCAGGTTGATGGCAATCGCTAGGCCTGCCCCGACAAAGGAAAGCAGCAACCCCGGCCACCAAGGTGGGTCGCTGATCGGCTCACTCTCGACGAGGGCCGGCTGGGTCAGCTTGGTTTTAGGAAGGGGCACCAACCCAGGTTAGGCACGCTCGGGATATGCCACTAGTCCCTGATTGCGCATGCCTGCTATATCGTATTCGATATGCCCAACTACCCTGACGACCGCCACCGGTTCCCAGCGGTGGCTGACCTGCTGGTGCTCCTGGCGGTCGCCGAGGCCGGCAGCGTCAGCGCCGCGGCCCGGCAGCTGGGCATCGCCCAGCCCAATGCGAGCCGGACGCTACGCCGCCTGGAGCGCCAGTTGGGCCTCAGCCTGATCGACCGCGCTGCCCGGGGCAGCAACCTAACCAGCGCAGGCTCATTGGTACTCGACTGGGCTCGCGAGGTAGTCGAGGCCAACGACCGCCTGGTCACCAGCGCGGCCGCGCTCCACGCTCCCCGCCCGGCACGCTTAGCGATCGCGGCCAGCCAAACCATTGCCGAGGAATTGCTGCCACGCTGGCTGGCCTCGCTGCGTGTCGAACGTCCGGGAGTAGCGGTGGGGCTCACCGTGGCCAACTCCACCGAAGTTGGCCGCCTGATCAATGGCGGAGCCCTCGGCTTTGTGGAAAGCCCGCAGCTACCCGCCAGTATTGAAGTACCGGTGAAGAGCAGCATCGTGGCCACCGACCGTTTGGTCGTGGTGGTCTGCCCCGATCACGCCTGGGCTCGGCGGACCCGCCCGGTGAGCCTGGACGAATTGGTCGCCACCCCACTGGTTGTGCGTGAGCCTGGTTCCGGCACCCGAGTGAGCTTCGAACAGGCGGTTGATCACCTGACGCTGGCCGCACCGGCGATGGAGTTGGCCAGCAATGCGGCAGTCCGAGTAGCAGTGTCTGCCGGAGCAGGCCCGGCGGTCCTGAGCGAGTTGGCCGTCCGGTCGGCGGTGGAGACTGGGCTGCTACGGGCGGTGATGGTTGACCAGTTGGTCATCGAGCGCCCCCTGCGGGCGGTCTGGGCCACCGCCGCGCCGGCCAATCCAGAGCTGCTGTTCCTGGTGGAACTGGCCGCCGCCGACCAGCGCGCCGTCAGCGCCGACCGAGGGTAGCCCACCACGCCGCGGCGGTCACCGCTGGACGCGCAGCGCCGCCCGCACCTGCTGGGCTACTGCTTCTGGCGAGGCGGTCGCGTCCGCCACGATCGTGGCGGCGTCCCGGTAGGCCGGCTGCCGATCGGCGTACAACTGGGCCAGATCAGCCCGGGCCAGCATCGGGCGACCATCATCGGCGCCAACTCGGGCCAGCGCCTCAACCAGTGGCAAGTCGAGCAGCACCACTTGGTGTCCAGCCAACGACTTGCGGACCGCCTCGGTGCCGAGGGCTCCCCCACCAAGTGCGATCACCGCCGGTGCTGCGGTGAGCAGGTCAGCGATGGTGGCCGCCTCGATCGCCCGGAAACCGGGTTCGCCAACGGCCGCGAAGATTTCGGGAATGCTGCGACCGTCGCTGGCGATGATGGCCTCATCGGCGTCAACGAAGTCCATCCCGAGGCGCTGGGCCAGCAACCGTCCGACGGTGGTCTTGCCCGCCCCCATGAAGCCGACCAGCACCACCTTGGCACTCAGCGCCGCCGCGGCCGCAGCTCGCATCGCCAGTTCGGGCGGGGTCTGTGAAGTGAACAGCTTGAACTGCAACGCAGCTTGGGCGATCAGCAACTCGATGCCGCCGATCACCTCCATTCCGCTTGCCGCCGCGGCCCGGGCCAGCGGCGTTGGCCACCCGGCGTAGACCGCATCGAACAGCAGGCCCTGCCTTGGTCCCAGCCTGGACCCCTCGGCCACCCCGGCGGGCAGGGTCGAAATGACTACCGGCTCGTCGCCGTCGGTCCAGCTGCCCAGCTCGTGGGCGGTGATGCGCAGCCCCGGTGCGGCTTGGGCCGCCCAGGCGGCCAGTTCAGCGGCCGATGCCTGGCGGCGGGCGTACAGGCCCACCTCCGTTACTCCCAGGGCCTCCAGCGCCAACACCGACGATCGTGCGGTGGCCCCCGCCCCCAGGATCGCCGCGCACTGCCAGCCCTTCCAGGCTGGACGCAGCGCCGCCACCAGGCCGGGAATGTCGGTGTTGTCGGCCAGCCAGCCGGCAGCCGTCCGCACCAGCGTGTTGCCAGCACCGGCTCGAGCGGCCAATGGCGTGACCTCGTCAGCCACGTCCAGGCAGGCGGTCTTTAGCGGCATGGTCAGACTCAGGCCGCGCCACTCAGCGTCCAGGCCAGCGACGAAATCCGGTAGCTGATCGGCGACCAACTCGAAGCGGCCATAGCTCCAGTCAGTCAGCCCGAGGGCGGCATAGCCAGCCCGATGCAGCGCTGGCGACAGCGAGTGCGCGATCGGAGATCCGAGGACGGCGGCTTTCACACCCCGAATGCTGTCACAACCTCGCCGCATAGAGGACGCGCGCAGTTGGGGACGGTTCCGATGAGCTGCTCGGAGGAACCGTCCCCGTGAGCTGCTCGGAGGAACCGTCCCCGTGAGCTGCTCGGAGGAACCGTCCCCGTGAGCTGCTCGGAGGAACCGTCCCCGTGAGCTGCTCGGAGGAACCGTCCCCGTGCGCAGGGGCTAGTGGGCTAAGAGGCGGCCAACCAGTTGACCGGCCAGGGCGGCTTGGTCGTGGCTTACTTCGAGGCAGGTGACGGCGCGGACTGTCCGGGGTCCGACAGCGGAGATGCGGACGCCCAGCTTGGCCGCCGCCGCGACCACTTCAGCGGCCGGGGACGAACCGGTGTTGAGCATCACGATGTTGGTTTGTGGCGCGGTGACGGCCTCGGGCGCCTCAGCTGCCACGGCTGCGGCGAAAGCTGCCGCGCTGGCGTGATCCTCAGCCAACCGCTCCAGTTGGTTATCGAGGGCGTACGCCGCCGCTGCGGCCAGTATCCCGGCCTGGCGCATCCCGCCACCCAGCCGCTTGCGCTGCACTCGAGCGGCCTCGATATTGGCTCGACTGGAGACCAGCATCGAGCCGACCGGGGCGCCCAGTCCCTTGGAGAAGCACACGTTCACCGTGTCGAAGAGTCGGCCGTAGTCGGCCAACGGCACCCCGGTGGCCACATGGGCATTCCACAACCGGGCCCCGTCCAGGTGTAGGCCAACCTCGGCGTCCCGACAGAGCGCGGAAACCTCCTGCAGGTGCGCCAGCGGTTGAATGGTGCCGCCGCCGAAATTGTGGGTGTTCTCCAGCGCTACCGCTGCGGTCTGCACCAGATAGGCGGTTGGCGGGGCGATCAACTCAGCGATGGTGGCGGTGTCGGTGACGCCGTTGGCTGAGGTCCAAGTGCGAGTGGTGATGCCATGCAGCGCGGCATGAGCCCCCAGCTCGGCGCGGACGAGGTGAGCCCGGGCGTCGCAGAGCACCTCCTGGCCGGGCTTTGCCAACGCCCAAATGCCCAGCAGATTGCCCATCGAGCCGGTCGGGGTGAACAGCCCGGCTTCATGACCCAACAGCTCAGCCACCCGCTCCTGCAGCGCGTTGATGGTTGGGTCTTCGCCGTAGACGTCATCGCCAACTTCAGCCGCTGCCATCGCGGCCCGCATGCCAGCAGTCGGCCGGCTGAGGGTGTCGCTGCGAAGATCGATGGTTACCTCGGCCAAAGCCGGAAACTTCATCAGAAGTCCTCCAGGTGGAACTCTGGTGCGCCGTCACCGCGCTTGATCCGGCCACTGGTCAGCCGGTCAGCAATCAGGAATGCCAACTCCAGCGACTGATTCCGGTTCAACCGCGGGTCGCAGGCAGTCTCGTAGCGATTGGCCAGATCGGCCTCGTTCAGCTCGTTGACTCCACCCACACATTCGGTGACGTCGTCGCCGGTCATCTCCACATGCACCCCGCCTGGCCAGGTGCCCAGTTCCTCGTGCACATCGAAGAAGCCGTTCACCTCATCAGCCACCTGGCTGAAGGCACGCGTCTTGTAGCCAGTGGCGGTCTCGAAAGTGTTGCCGTGCATCGGGTCACAAACCCAGGCCACCTTGCGTCCGGTCGCCTCGACGGCCTCGATCACTGGCGGCAAGTTGTCGCGGACCTTCTCCGCGCCCATTCGGGTGATCACGGTGAGTCGACCGGGCTCATGCAACGGATCGAGCTTGTCCATCAACTCCGATGCCTCAGCACCGGTCACGTTGGGGCCAAGCTTGATGCCGATCGGGTTGCGCAGATGCCGCAGGTACTCCACGTGAGCGCCGTCGAGTTGGCGGGTGCGCTCACCGATCCAGACCAGGTGGGCCGAGGTGTTGTACGGCAGCGAGGTCCGCGAATCGACGCGGGTCAGGGCATGCTCGTATTCCAGCAGCAGCGCCTCATGGCTGGAGTAGAAGTCGACCGTGCGGAAGGACTCGTTGTCGACTCCGCAGGCCACCATGAAAGCCAACGCCCGGCTGATCTCGTCGGCCAGATCCTCATACCGGCTCTCCACATTGGAGTTGCTGACGAAGTCGGCATTCCACGAATGCATCGCCCGCAGGTCGGCGTACCCACCAGTGACGAAGGCGCGCAGCAGGTTGAGGGTGGCCGCCGAGGAGTTGTAGACCTCCAGCAGCCGCGTCGGGTCAGGAATGCGCTCGCCCGGGGTGAAGCCGAGCGCGTTCACCGCATCGCCGCGGTAGGCCGGCAACGTCACTCCGCCCCGGATCTCGTCATTGCGGCTGCGTGGCTTGGCGTACTGGCCGGCGATTCGGCCAACCTTGAGCACCGGCACCTGAGCGGCGTAGGTGAGCACCACGGCCATCGAGAGCAATACCCGCAGCTTGTTGCGGATGTTCGCCGCAGTCACCGACTCAAAGGTCTCGGCACAGTCCCCACCCTGAAGCAGGAACGAACGCCCAGCGGCCACCTCTGCCACCCGGCCCCGCAGGTCGTCACACTCACCGGCGAACACCAACGGCGGACGGCGGCGCAACTTTTCGACCACGGCGGCCACCGCAGCTGCGTCCGGATAGACCGGCTGCTGGGCTGCGCCTAGCGCATGCAGTTCGGCCAGGGACGGAATCGGCTCAGACACGCCGGTCAGGATAGCCGCCCGAGCGCCGGGTTAGGTAAAACGCCCGTGGCAGAATCACGCCCCCGGCAGTGGCGGCGGGGTAGCGCCCAGGCCTGGTCGAGCCAGGATCCGGGCATCAGACTCAGCCTGGGAGAGCGCGCCGCGCTTCACTGAGGAGGCGTAGGCATCGATGTAGGTCTGCCCCGACAACTCCTGAATCGCGGCCATCACCTCATCGGTCACCCAGCGCAGCACCGCCCGGTCATCATGCATGCCGGCATACCTGCTGAAGTCGATCGGCTTGCCGATGATCACCTTCGGCTTCCAGACCCAACCGATCCCGAAGAGCCCCTTCACCCTTGCGGTGTCGGCCACAGCCACCGGAATCACCGGCACGCCGGAGGCCAACGCCATCCGGGCCACGCCGGTGTGGCCCTTGTAGAGCCGTCCATCTGGGGAGCGGGTGCCTTCTGGGTAGATGCCGACCAGTCGTCCATCATGCAGGGCGTCCAGCACCGGCTCCAGGCCAGCCAGGCTCACCCGGCCGCCGGAACGGTCCAGCGGCACCTGCTTGATGGCCCTCATGAACCAGGCCAGGATCACTGATCGCAGGCCGCGGTCGCCGCGAAAGAGCTCCGCTTTGGCCGGGAAAGTGACCTGTCGCTTCAGCATCGCCGGGGTGATGTAGGTGTCACCGGCTGCCAAATGGTTGGACGCCAAAAGCGCCCCGCCCGCTGCGGGAACGTTCTCCGCACCAACCAGGGTGGCCCGGAACAGGAGACGAACAATCGGGCGGACCAACAGGTACTTGAAAAAGTTGTACATTCAATGCCTTTTACGTGCCTTCAGTGGGCGACAGCCTACGATGCTGCCATGCAAAGTTCGACAAGCTCCGCCCGGCGGGTCAGCGAGACGGCGATGCCGTTCCACGGTGGTACGGGGCGGGTTGGAGTGCTCTTTTGTCACGGCTTCACCGGCTCGCCGTGGTCGTTGCTGGAGTGGGCGAAGGCTACTGCCGATGCTGGCTACCGGGTGGCGCTGCCCCGGCTGCCTGGGCACGGCACCAGCTGGCAGGAGATGAATCTCACCGGCTGGCAGGACTGGTACTCCTGCATCGAGCGCGAGTTCGACGAGTTGCGCAGCCAATGTGACCAGGTATTTGTCGCCGGGTTGAGCATGGGCGGGTCCCTGGCCCTCCTGCTGGCGGAGAAGCGTGGCGATCAGGTTGCCGGGCTGATGCTGGTTAATCCGGCGGTGCTGCCCTATCCGAAGGATCAGTTCGCGCCGATCGCGCAGCACTTCATCAGCTCGGTGAAGGCCGTCGGTTCCGACATCGCCGACCCAGGGGTTACCGAGCACGCCTACCCCCGCAGCCCAGTGCGGGCGGCGGCTTCGATGATGAAGATGTGGGTGGAAGTGCGGGCCTGCCTCGATTTGGTCGCCTGCCCGCTGCTGCTGTTTCGCTCGGCCGTTGATCATGTGGTGCCGGACGCATCGAAGGACTTCATCCGCGACCACGTCTCCAGCGATGTGATCATCGAGAGAGTGCTTGAGCGCAGCTACCACGTGGCCACCATGGACTACGACCGCCAGCAGATCTTCACTGAGTCGCTGGACTTCCTCGCCGTCCATAGCCAAGCCGACAGGGCCAACTAGGGCCTACCCAAGCCGCCGCAGCCCGTCCAGGTACCAGGAGGTGGCTTGCGCCACTTCGGCTTGGCTGAGCTCGCCGGAGAGACCCTTGGCGATGAACCCCGGCGCCTTCGCGCCAAGCAGCTGGCGAACCTGGTCGATGGCCAGTTGGGCCAGCGCGTAGTCGGTTTGGGTATCGATCTTTGCCGGCAGCGCGGTCGGGGTCGGCGTGCTCTTCAGGTAGGCGCGTACCAGCGCAGCGTTGGTCTTGGCTGTTTCGGCATCAGTGGCTGCCGCAACCGATTCGGCGGCCCCCTCCACTACCCAGGGGGTGCCCGCGCCGCAAGCCGAATCAGTGGCCACATGAACGGCTTCGTGGGTAAGGGTGGTCTGTAGCCAATCGGCGCTCTGCGATAGCGCCAACGGGTTGATCACGATTCGTGGCGTGCCTGAGCTGCAGGTAGTGATCGCGGCCGCCTCAGCGGCTGGGCTCCCAGTGGTGGCCACAAATCCGGCCGCATCAGCTGGCAGTTCGACCACCAAGGCGCCGTCCCAGTGGTTGGCTGCGGCGAGCAGTCCAGCCTCGGCCACCGCTGTTGCGGCGCGGTTCAGCCGGGACTCCCACAGGTTGCGCCCTGCGTCGTCCAAGTCGGCCGCCAGCAGGGTGCCGTGGGTGGTCTTGGTCACCTCGGTGACACCCACGGCCCACAGCGGGCGGACGCCGGTATCGCGAGTGCCAAGGATGGTGCCCTCAGGCCCGATTTCCAGGGTGAGCGATTCCACCGCGGTGCGACGATCCCCGCTGAATCTGGTGTGGATGCTCACCTGGGTGGGCGCACCGCCAGCGGCCAGTTCGGCATCGGCGAGGCTCAGTGCGGAATACCAGGAATCGGCCAGCACGGGCGAGGCGAACAACTCAGCGAACTCGGTGGGGCCAGCGGCCAGTGCGGCATTCAGCCGGACGGCAAAGGAGGTAGCCGCAGTGGGGGTTGGCCCGGCCACCACGGTGCAGCCGGAAAGCACCGTTGCCAGCGACAGTGCGCCAGCAACGACTGCGGTGATCAGCCAATGATGCGTCGGGCACCAGCCCAGGGAGCCGGGTAGCTGGCCAGGCTCTGCACGACCAGGTCGATCCGGGTGTTACGGGCGTGGACGAACTTGCCGCCACCGATGTACATGCCGACGTGGTGAATCGGGTGGTAGAAGAACACCAGATCGCCGGGCTTCAGGTTGCCCTTCGAGACCGACTTGCCACGCGATGCCTGCGAACGGGAGGAGTGCGGCAGCGAGATGCCGGCCTTCCGGTAGGACGCCACCATCAGGCCTGAACAGTCAAACCCGTTGGGTCCGTCAGCGCCCCAGACGTACTGGCTGCCACGGACCTTGGACAGCGCGTAGGCGATTGCCTTTTTGATGCGGGCGTCTGCGTCGGCGTAGTCGCCGGGATCAGAGGGCTCGGGGCTGCCGTCGCCGGCATCCACATCGTCGCGCTCGTCATCGGTGAGGGAGTTGTAAAGCTCCTCGGCCTGGCTGACCCTCTCGTTGATCTGATCCTTCAGACGAGCGAGGTCTTTCTCCTGGTCGGCGAGTGCGTCGACTTCAGCCTCAGCTGAGCGCTGCATCTCGGCCAGGTTCGCCTGGGCCGCCTGCTGCTCCGACAGCGTCTTGTTCATCGTCTCGTCCACCCGGTTGGCGGTGGAGAGCCGATCGAGCAACGTGTCGGGATCGCTGGAGGTGAAGATCTGCATGGTCGTGTCGAATTCGCGGCTGCGGAACTGCGCCAGCGCGATCGTCTGCGCCGCAGCGCTGAGCTGATCGACCTTCTTCTGCTGAATCGCGATGTCGGCGCGAAGCACCTTGAGGCGCTGCTTGCCTTCGTCGAGGGCGTCGGAGACGGTGTCGTACTGCTCGCCGATCTCGCTGGCCTGCTTCTCCAGATCCTTCAGCCGATCCTTGGCACCAGCAGCGGTGGTAGGAGTCGGTTTCGGTGCCGGAGTGGGCGCAGCGGAGGCAGGGAGAGACTGGCCAAGGAACAGCGCGGCCACCACGGCAGCAGCCGCAGTGGCGACAAAGCGTCCACTCCTAGACTTCATCCACGACCCCTCGTAGTGGGCCAACCGGCCCTTAAACTAAACTGAGAAAATCCTAAACGAGTCTTGGCTGGGACGCAACTCCTAGTCCGGGTGACAATCGATCAGGGCTCTCACAAGGGGTGTCACCCAAGAGAGTGACTGGCTACTGGCCGACCACCAACCTTAGCGGGGGTAATAGACCGGAGCCAGCCATCGCGGCCAGGGCCGCTTGTTCCTGGTCATCGAGACGAACCTCATCGCTCATTGGGCCAAGGAGCACCGAAATCACACAGTCCGAACAGGCCGGGCCGCGAGCCCGGCAAGTCGCGCAATCGACATGCAGTATGTCCATGCCCTCAGCTTGACACTCGCCTCTGACAGTGCCGTTTTCGGCCGAATCGCCACGGCGGTGCCGCCTGCTGCAACCCTCCCAAGGACCTAGGCTGCCGACATGAGGCGCCTGATCATTACCCTGGCTTGCGCCCTAGGGCTGACTGGCTGCGCACAGCCGCCAGGATGGACGCCACTATCAACCGAGGCGCTCCATCCAGTCGCGCTGGCCGCTAACGGCGACCGAGTGCTCGTGGCTGGCTCAGCAGCTGATACCCCAGAAGTCCGCGAAGTCGTCGGCAGCCAACTCGGGCAGCCGTTCAACCTCAAAGCCAACGAGCCTTACGCCGAAACGGCCGAGTTGGTGGCGATCGCCCTGGTCGAAGACAGCATCACCGCCATCGGCACCGACATTGGCGGCGCGCATGCCAATCCCCGGCTGACCGTCTGGGACGGATCTCTGACCACGGGAAAACTGACCAACCGACCCCAGGGGTTCTTCACCTTCGGCGGCCACGATGCCGGGCCGCTGCTCGGCACCGCAGTGCTTGACGGGCAGCCGGTGATCGTTGGCACCCGCACTATCAGCGCGGGCACTCGGGCAGTGCTCTACACCCGCAACCGGAACTCGTGGTCTGCTCCGGCCGCTTCACCGGCAGCCCTCACGTCCAACGCCGATCGAGTGCTCGGCTTCACTGCCTTTGCCGTGTCGTCGGCCAGCCTGGTAATCGTGGGCGACGAACTCGGCCTGACCAACGGGCTGACGCAACGTCCCACTTTGTGGGTGGGCGGACCAGCCGGGGACTGGCGGCAACTGCCACTGGCGATCCCCGCTGACCTCTCCGGGGCTGGGCTGTCCCGCGCCACCTCGGTGGCCTGCGCAGCGGACGGCCAATGCTGGGTGGCTGGCTGGGTGCGAGGCCATCCGGTGGTCTGGGAAGTGCAGTTGCACCCCGGCGGCCAGCCCCAGGCTGGCCTCAGAGTCGTCCTGCCAGGTGAGCCGCCAGATGGAGCTGATCCGCTGGCTTTGATCGCCCTGGTGGACGGACGCCCGGTCGTGGCCACCAACTCCGCGACCGGCGGCGTCCACATCGGCTGCGCCACTGGTTGGCGCCAGTTACCCAGCCCGGGCCGAATCACCGCGCTCGCCGCCACCACACGCGCCTTGTACGCGATCAGCGGCGATGGACTCTGGCTGCTGGACAGCCCTGGGTGCTGAAGTGGCTTTGTCAGAGGCGGCAGCTAACGTCAGGAAGGTGAGCAGTAGCGCCGTCTTCCAACCCAGCTTTGAAGACCTCGGCCGTCCACTGGCACAGGTGACGTTCTGCGTGGTTGATCTGGAGACCACCGGGAGTGCTGAGGACGACACCATCACCGAGTTCGGCGCGGTGAAGGTGTGCGGCGGGCAGGTGCTCGGGGAGTTCCAGACCCTGGTCAATCCGAATGTGCACATTCCACCGCTGATTTCGGTGCTCACCGGCATCACCGACCAGCTCGTGGCTGGCGCCCCCAAACTGCCCCAGGTGCTGCCCGGCTTCCTGGAGTTCGCGGCCGGTTCGGTGCTGGTGGCCCACAACGCCCGCTTCGACGTCGGCTTCCTGAAACGCGCCTGCCTCCGGCACGACTACGCCTGGCCCAATCCGGACGTGATCGACACCGTGGCCCTGGCACGCCAGGTGCTGCTGCGCGATGAGGTGCCGAATGTGAAGCTGTCGACCTTGGCGGCCCACTTCCGCACCCAGGTGACCCCCAACCACCGCGCCCTCGACGATGCGCGGGCCACGGTGGACGTTCTGCACGGCCTGCTGGAGCGGGTGGGCAATCTTGGGGCCGACACCCTGGAGGACCTGCTGGAGTTCCTCCGCCGAGTCTCCCCGCAACGGCGAGCCAAACGAACCCTGGCCAAGGATGTGCCCTCAGCGCCGGGCATCTACCAGTTCATCGCCGAGCTGACCGCCACCGACGGCAGCCCCCGGCGCCAGGTGCTGTATGTGGGTAAAAGCCAGAACCTGCGCAAGCGCGTGGCCAGCTACTTCACGGCGGCTGAGACCCGTCCCCGGATGGACGAAATGGTGCGGATCGCCACCGCGGTCGAAACGGTGGTCTGTCGCACCCCCTTGGAAGCCGAAGTGCTTGAGTTGCGGCTGATCGCCGCCCACTCCCCCAGGTACAACCGGCGCTCGAAGTTCCCTGAGCGCCAGCTTTGGCTAAAGCTCACCCAGGAGGCGTACCCGCGACTGTCGCTGGTACGCCAGATCAGCGCGGACGGCGCCTTCTACTTCGGGCCATTTCGGCGGCGTGCCGCTGGCGAGGAAGTGATGCTGGCGCTCTACGACGCGTTCGGCCTGCGCCAATGCACCGCTCGCCTGTCGGCCAAACGGTCATCGCCCGCCTGCGCACTAGCCGAAATGGGCCGATGCGCCGCCCCCTGCCAACTCGCGGTGACTCCCGACGACTACGCCCCGACGGTTGCCAGCGTGCGCGATGCCCTGTCGGTCGACGTCAAGCCGCTGCTGCGGGCCGCTGAGCCACGACTGAACCAGCTGGTCCGGGCGCAGCGGTTTGAAGAGGCCGCCGCCCTCACCGCCCGCCTGGAGGCCTGCACCCGAACCGCAGCCCGTCACCACCGGCTGGCCAGCTTGGCCTCCTGCGCGCAGATCGTTGCCGCCTACCGGGTTGACGGCTGTTGGGAGGTACACGTCATTCGCTACGGACGGCTGGCCGCAGCCGCGCTGGCCAAACCTGGCGACACCCCGCAGCAGGTGGCCCGCGACGCAATCGCCGCCGCCGATTGGGTTAGTCCCCCGCCTGGCCCCCAGCCAGCCGCGATCGTGGAGGAGACCGAGCGGATCGCCGATTGGCTGGAACGTCCCGGGGTGCGCCTGATCGAGATTGAGGGCGACTGGTGTTGGCCGGCCGGTATCGGACCGGCCGCATCGTCCCAGCTCCGGGTACAGGTGGCGGCAGCGGAATAGGATCAGCGCCATGATCACCGCGATTGTGTTCGTCAAGGCCGATGTAGATCGAATCCCCGAGGTGGCCCAGCAGTTGGCCGACATCGATGGGGTCTCTGAGGTTTACTCAGTCACCGGCAAGATCGATTTGATCGCCTTGGTGCGGGTTCGCTCCATCGATGGTGTCGCCGCCGTGGTCACCGAACAGGTGAACAAGGTGCCTGGTGTTACCGACACCGAGACCCACGTGGCCTTCCGCGCCTACTCCACCCACGACTTGGAGGCCGCCTTCGCCATCGGCGACTGAGCCCCCATAACCGCCTTGCGCCCCTTAGGCAGCTTTGCGCCTGCTACAGCACGCGCAAAGCCACTCAAGGGGCGCAGAGTGCGTCCGGATGGTCGGTCAGGACTCGACGATTTCGAGGCTGTTGATCACCACTGGCTCGACTGGACGGTCGTTGCGTCCGGTGGGCAGTAGGCCGATCTGGTCGACGATCCCCATCGAGTTCTCATCAGCGACCTCACCGAAGATGGTGTGCTTGCGGTCCAGCCACCGGGTCGGGGCGAGGGTGATGAAGAACTGGGAACCGTTGGTGCCGGGTCCAGCGTTGGCCATGGCCAACAGGTAGGGACGGTTGAAGTGCAGGTCGGGGTGGAACTCATCGCCGAACTGGTAGCCAGGACCGCCAGTGCCGGTGCCCAACGGGCAGCCGCCCTGGAGCATGAAGCCGTCGATAACCCGGTGGAAGGTCAACCCGTCGTAGAAGTTGCCGGTGGTCATGGAGCCGGTCTTGGGGTCGAGGTACTCCTTGGTACCAGTGGCCAGGCCGACGAAGTTGGCCACCGTCTTCGGTGCCTGCTCGGGATACAGCGTGATCGAGATGTCACCGTAATTGGTGTGCAGAATTGCAGTCTGAGTCATCTGGTCGTCCTTTCTTGGTGCGCACCCATCCTTACAGATGGTGTGTATAGCCGGGTCGCTCCGGGTACGGTGGATTCCAACAACCAGACCGATCGACCAACGGAGGTTCAGTGAACACCAAGAAGCTGCTCAATGCGGTCGAAGATGGCACCCAGGTCGCCATCGACCGGCTGTCTCCCTACCTCGAGCAGGCCTTGCGCGAAGGCGGCGAGTTCGCAGATCACACCTACTCCCGGGTACGTCCGGCCTTCAAGGACGCCTCCATTCGCGGCGCCCGGTTCGCCGCTGACACCTTCGAGAAGGTGCATCCGGCAATCGATGATGCGATCGACAAGGTCTACCCAGCAGTCAATGACGTGCTGGAGCGCATTCCGCCGACGGTCGACTTCGCCCGCGAGAAGGTGCAGGAAGAACTTCTACCCAGCCTGGCCGATCAGCTTCGCCACCTGGCCAGCCAACCGCTGGCCCACGAGCTGAGGGTGGCCGCAGCCTCAGCCGCACTTGCCAAGCAGCTCGACAAGGCCTCCGGCAAGAAGAAGCACTCCGGCTGGAAGACCTTCGGCAAGATCGTGCTGGCTGGCGCCATTCTCGGCGGGGTCGCGATTGCAGTAAAGAAGCTGCTCGCCGACCCGTCCTCGGGCTGGGAGACCTACACCCCCCGCGATAACGCCTACGTCGCTGATCCGGTGGCCGAGGACTGGGACGAGGAAGTCGAAGCGGTCGACTCCGAGTCCGAAATCACCGAAGAGGTCCCCACCGATCTGGACGGCGCCATGGGCGTACCGACTGCGGACGGGGACGATGCCGACCCTTTAGCCGATAGCCCCTACGGCGAGGGCTCTTACATCGGCGATGAACCACCGGCTGACTACCTGATCAAGGGCAATGACCGCTCGAAGAAGTACCACGTCCCTGGGAGCGCGTCCTATGAGCGCACCAGCGCCGAGGTCTGGTTCGTGAGTGAAGAGGCAGCCCAGGCTGCTGGCTTCGTGAAGGCTCAGCGCTGACGGGGTTGTCTTAAAAAATCCTGAGAAACAGGGGCGCCGGCTCACACCGGCGCCCTTTTTTCGACCTTCTAGGGTGTGACAGCTCAAACCATCGATCACAGCTGGGTGCCCGCAGCACCCTTTCGCGCTCACCTACGTCTCCTGCTCGACCTCAGCGGCCTGCCTTGGCCGGTGATGGCTCTCAAAGCCGGGGTCTCGACCCGCCTGGTCCGAAGGCTGCTCTTCATCGAGCGGGGGCGACCATTGCCCAAATTGCCGCGGGCCTCGGCGGTTCGGCTGATCGGGTTGAGCGACGCCACTCTGGCTGAACTCGGGCGCACCCTGGTGCCTTCAGATGAGACCCGGCGCGATCTGGGTGAGCTGTTGGCGGCGGGCTGCTCGGCCCCAGCTTTGGCCCGGTATTGCCGGCTCACCGAGCCGGAACTGATGGCCACCTTGGAGACCACCGCCTGCACCGAGTTGACCGCACTGCTGGCCCGCTCGGCCAGGGTGCAGTACGCCGGCTGATGTTTACGGCCCGCCGCTAGAGTGCCCGACGTGCCCGCCCCGGTTCTCGCTGCCCTGGTTGCGCTGTGCTGCGCGCTCAGCAGCGGCTGGCTACTGCGCCAGTTACCAGCTCCCGAAGAAGAACCAGAGTTGCGCTTCACCGAGCTGGATTCAACCCGGCTTCGGGTGGCCGTATTCGCCCTGTCCTTCGGCCTCGGCTGGCTCGCCCTGGGCCTAACCACTCCGGTGCTGTGGCCGATCTGGGCCCCGCTGTCCGGCTTGGGCAGCTTGCTGGCATTGATCGATGCTCGCACCACCTTTCTGCCGCTGCGCCTGCACTACCTCACCTTGGGCCTGGTCACTGGCGGTGCGGTGCTCAGCGCCTGGTGGCGTTGGGATTGGACGCCGCTGGCCTGGGCCGCTGGGGTTGGGCTCGGGGCCACCGCGCTCTACTGGTTGGTGTGGCGACTCAGCGGCGGCCAACTGGGCTTCGGCGACGTCCGGCTCGCCGGGCTGCTCGGGGTGGCCACTGGCGCCACCAGCCCGCAGGTGGC
Source organism: Propionicimonas sp. (assembly GCA_013791955.1). GTDB lineage: Bacteria > Actinomycetota > Actinomycetes > Propionibacteriales > Propionibacteriaceae > Propionicimonas. The sequence goes on along the minus strand of VMSW01000007.1, from coordinate 153,165 downwards.
GTTCTGGTGCTTCCTGGCCGGCTCGGTGGTCGGAGCGGTTTGGGCGATCGCGGTTCGCCTGCGCGGACGGCAGGCGTTCCCCTACGGACCATCCATGCTGCTGGGGGCACCGCTGGCGCTGGTCATCGCCGCCCTGACTCCCTAACGATTGGCTTTCTGCGCGAAGACCAGGAGACCCAGCTCGCCCACGCACTGGTGCTGGCCTACGACCTTGACCTGCCCCTGTTGGGCTAGTCGCCCGAGGCGCTACTAGTTGGCGCGGGCGGCCTGGGTGGCCGCAATCCAGACGTCCAGCAGCTTGGTGCCAGCTCCGCTATCAATTGCCGCCCCAGCGTTGGCGAAATGCGGAGCCAGCTGCGGGGCCACCGGGGCGGACAAGTCGGGGCCAGCGAAAGCGAAGGCCGCAGCAGCAGCGTTCAGCGTCACAATGTCGCGCACCGGGCCGCGCTGTCCGGCTAGCACATCGCGGACCACCTGGGCGTTGTGAGCCGGATCACCACCGACCAGATCTGCCGGACGGGCCGCGGCGATGCCCAGCTCGGCCGGATCAAAGGTGGTCTCGACCACCCGCCGCTCACCTACCAGCCAGACTCGCGAGCTGGTAGTGGTGGTGAGCTCGTCCAGGCCATCGCCGCCATGGAACACCAGCCCGCGGTGCCCGCGGCCAGCGATCACTCCGGCCACCAGGGGCGCCATCCGAGCATCAGCCACCCCGATCGCCGAAGCGTGCGGACGCGCCGGATTGGCCAATGGCCCGAGGAAGTTGAACGTGGTCGGCACCCCGAGCTCGCGCCGGGCGCTGGCCACATAGCGCAGTGCCGGGTGATACATCGCGGCAAACATAAACACGATGCCCGCCTCGGCCAACACCTCGGCTTGGGCATCGGGCGGCACATCGAGGGCAACCCCGAGAGCTTCGAGGCAATCGGCGGTGCCACACGCACTGGAGGCGGCCCGGTTGCCGTGCTTGACCACCGGCACCCCCATCGCGGCCGCAACGATCGCGGCCATGGTGGAAACGTTCACCGTCATCGCTCGGTCACCGCCGGAACCAACAACGTCCACGGCCTCACCGGGCAGAGTAATCGCGGTGGCGTGATCGAGCATGCTCTGGGCCAGCCCGGTGAGTTCGGCCACGCTCTCGCCCTTGGCGCGCAGCGCAACCGCGAAGCCGGCAATCTGGGCTTGGGTGGCCTCGCCGGACAGAATCTGATCCATCGCCCAAGCTGCGGCCTCACCAGTGAGGTCACGCCCAGCCATCAGCTCGGCGAGCACCGCTGCCCAGGTCACGGCTTAGACAGCCTGCTTGGCGGCAAGCAGCTTGGCAGCCTCGGTCGGCAGGGCAATCGGGTCGAGCGGGTAGGACGCAATCGCGTCCGCCGAAGACCAGGTGGCCAACCAGGCGTCCGCCACCCGAGCGACCAGCAGCAGCACTGGCGGGCACGGATCGAACTCCGACTTGAACTGGTGGCACAACCCGGTGCCGCCGTACGGAACTGCTTCACCGTCAAGAATCAGCAGATCGAAGTCGCTGGTGTCCATGGCGGTGATCGCCGCGGCAGAGGTGGCCACCTCGAAGATGTCCAGCTCACGATCGGCCAGACGCTTGCCAAGGGCGAGCCGTACCTGCTCACGGACGGTCCGGTCGTCGGAGTACAGCATGATCCGGGCGGTGGACGCGCTCATCGGTTCCCTCGATTCAGGAGTTGGGCGTTGTCATGTTAGCTGCTCCGCCGACCCTGATTCTGCTTGAAGCAACCATCGTCCAGCAGGCGAACTGGCGCCTTCGGCGCCCAGCGCCCGCACTGGGTAGCCTTGTCGGGTGCGATTCCTAACCGGTAAGCCCAGCTACGACCTGACCTATGACGACGTCTTCATGGCGCCGCGGCGTTCGTCGGTCACCTCCAGACTGGACGTCGACCTCACCAGCGGCGACGGCCTGAACCTGCCTCTGCCCCTGGTGGTGGCCAATATGACCGCGATCTCCGGACGCCGAATGGCCGAGACGGTGGCCCGGCGCGGCGGCATCGCGATCGTCCCCCAGGATCTGCCGACCGACATCGTCGCTGCGGCTATCGCCAAGGTGAAGGCCGCCCACCCAGCCTTCGACAGCGCATTGGTGATCGACCCGCACGCCACCGTCGGCGAGGCGCTGATGCTGCTGCCCAAGCGGGCCCACGGCCTGGTGGTAGTGGTCGGTGCCGACGGCACGCCGGTCGGCACCGTTTCCGAGCGGGATCTGGCCGGACTAGACCGGTTCAATCAGGTGCACGAAGCGATGAACACCGACCTCACCCTGATGGACCCTGACGCCACCCCAACCGAGGTCTTCGACGAGCTGTCGAACCGGCGCCACAAAGCCGCCCTGGCGGTGCGCGATGGGCAACTGGTCGGGCTGATGACCCTCAAGGGCGCTGTGCGCGCCGCGCTCTACCCACCAGCCCTGGACGCGGACGGCAAGCTCAAGATCGGCGTGGCCGTTGGCATCTCCGGTGACGTCGAAGAGCGGGTCGCTGCCCTGCTGACCGCTGGTGCCGATGTGCTGGTGATGGACACCGCACACGGTCATCAGGAGCGAATGATCTCGGCCGTCCAGCGGGCCCGCGCGGTGGTTTCTGCCGCGACCAGCCAGGTGCCGATCGTGGCCGGCAACGTGGTCACCGCCGATGGCACGGCCGACTTGATCGAGGCTGGTGCCGATGTGGTCAAAGTTGGCGTCGGGCCGGGCGCGATGTGCACCACCCGGATGCAGACCGGCGTGGGCCGGCCGCAATTCTCGGCGGTGCTGGAGTGCGCAGCCGAAGCGGCTGAGTCCGGCAAAGCGATTTGGGCTGACGGCGGGGTGCGGCATCCGCGCGACGTGGCTCTCGCGCTGGCCGCCGGCTCCGGGGCGGTGATGATCGGCTCCTGGTTCGCCGGGACGCACGAGTCACCCGGCGAACTGCTCTACGACTCCGACGGCCGGCCCTACAAGGAGTCCTTTGGCATGGCCTCAGCCCGCGCGGTGCGCGCCCGTACCAGGCACCAGTCGGCCTTTGAGCGGGCCACCGCAGCCCTGTTCGAGGAAGGCATCTCCTCTTCCCGGATGTACCTCGACCCAGAACGTCCCGGGGTAGAAGACCTGATCGACTTCATCGTCTCCGGGGTGCGCAGCTCCTGCACCTACGCCGGCGCCCGCAATCTGAGTGAGTTCGCCAACCAGGCCATCGTCGGCGTGCAATCGGCTTCGGGCTACAACGAGGGTCGCCCACTGCACTCCAGCTGGTGATGAATCCCGCCGACTGGCTGCTCACCCTCAGTCTGCTGGGCACCGCAGTCTTCGCCATCAATGGCGCTTTGACCGCCATCCAGGCCGCCCGCCTCGACATCGTCGGGGTGGTCACCTTGGGCACGATCACCGCATTGGGCGGCGGCATCCTCCGCGACGTGTTGCTCGGCAGCCTGCCACCGCAAGGTTTGGCCGACTGGCGCTTCTTGACCACCGCACTGGTGAGTTCAGCGCTGGTGTTCGCGGTGCACAAGCCCTTGGCGAAGCTCACTCGCTGGGTGACCCTCTTTGACGCCGCCGGACTGAGTCTGTTCAGCATCACCGGCACCCTTTTCGCCTTGGAAAACGGCGCCGGTCCGCTGCTGGCGATCATCCTCGGCACCACGACTGCGGTCGGGGGTGGCACCTTCCGCGACCTGCTCACCTCGCGGGTGCCGCTGATTCTCACCAGCGACCTTTACGCGATCCCGGCGATGGTCGGCGCCCTAGCCACGTGGGCGATCTGGTCGCTGCCCTGGCACAGCACCGCGCTCTATCTGGGAGCCGCCGCGCTGTGTTTCGCCATCAGGATGATTGGGGTGAGGTTCAAACTGCACGCTCCGCGGGTGCAGCCCTGATTCCCGGTGTGGTGGCGTCGGACCGGGAGCGCCTCTCGGCGCGTGGCCGCTCAAAGCGGCAAATGTTGGAGCCCGGGGCTACCGCGGCCCGACGCCGCCTTCGAGGGTACGCGAAGACCGTAGTCCGCCCAAACTCTGAGCTAAGCGGCGGTACTCACTCCAGCTTGTCGCTTCGCCACAGCCGGGCGCTGATGGCCAGATCGGTGGCCATCTCCTGCAGCCTGGCTGCGGTGAGGAGGGCCCGCCTACCTTCGGTCACATCAGCCCGCCCCGAGGCCACCACCTGACAAAAAGCTGCCGCCCGCTCCAGTGCGACCGCGAAATCGCCGTCGAAGACTCCAGCCAAGATCTCGTCGGCCACTCGGCGCACTTCGGTGGGCCCGGGTGGATCAACCCCGGCCACCGCGTGATTGGGTTCGGTGAACCGGATCCCGGCGGCATACTCCCGCGCGGCAGTGGTCGGATCAGTCGCCACCCATTCGCGCAACAGGTAGAGCCGCCACAGCGCACCAGGCAGACTGTGGGCTGGCCGGGCCGACCACACCTCGGCGAGGGTGTCCAGGCCAACTTCATCAGTGATGGTAACCAGCCGGGCAGTTACGGCGGGGTCGGTGGCCGCTCGCCCGGTGTGCAGCAGCGCCGCGGCTGACTCGTGAGCGGCGTGTAGGGCCGCCACCGGATCGGACGGCTCCCCCAGCGCTTCCAAGGCCGCGGGCTCTAAGAAGCTCGGACGTCTGGGCTTACGCGGTTCGTTCACTGGTCAAGGCTAACTCGGCAAGCTTCAGTGAACCCGGCCGGCGGAATGCCGAGGGACTGGATCACCCGCGCCCAGTAGTTCACCTGCGCCGCGGTGGTGGCCAAAATCACCAGTTCCCGTTCGGTGAAGGACGTCCGAAGTTGGGTCATCAACTCTGCGGGAAAGAGCAGTGGCGTGGACGAGATCCGCCGGGCGTATTCGATCGCCAGCCGCTCAGCTTCAGTGAAGGAGGCCACCGCGGACACGTCCCCGTTCAGCGCTGCCAACTCTTCATCGGTGAGCCCGGCCCGGTCATGGGCAAAGCTGTTCATGTCTACGCAGAAGGCGCAGTTGGCCGTAATGGAGGCGGTCACGCGCACCAGCTTCAGCAACCTCGTTGACGGCTCGTGATGGGCGACCAACGATTCCAACACCCCAGCCCCGATGGCCGCCTTCGGATACCAGGACAACAGCCGAGCTGGCAGCATCCGCCGTCCGGTGACGCGTTCGGAAATCGCCACGCCCAGGCGCAGCAGCGGATTCATCCGGCGAGGCTCTTCGATCAGGGGCATGGGTTCATCATCGCCCGAGCTGGCCCCGAAAGCCGACAGCCGGCCCCGAAGGACCGGCTGCCTAGGCTTAGCTCCCCTGGACGGGGGCGAGGTTCACTGGAACGAGTCGCCGCACGCGCAGGAGTTGGAAGCGTTCGGGTTGTCGATGGTGAAGCCCTGCTGCTCGATGGTGTCGACGAAATCGATCGTCGCGCCCAACAGATAGGGGTGGCTCATCTTGTCGGTGACGACCTTGGTGCCGAAATGCTCGGTGACCATGTCGCCGTCAAGCTCACGATCATCCAAGGCCAGCTGGTAGCGCAGTCCCGAGCAACCGCCGGGAGCCACCGAGATGCGCAGCAGCAGTTCCGTGGTGCCGTCGGCCTCCTGTAGCGCCTGGACCTTGCTGGCCGCAGCCTCAGTGAGGCTGATGCCGGTCATGGTTTCTTGGTCAACCGTCATGTGGTGCTTCCTTCCAGAGTGCGGGCAGTCAGGCCTTTAGCGGGCCACGCGGCTGCCTTCAGTGGTTGCCAGTGTAAGTCGATGCTGCCGAAATCTGTTCCCGCTCAGCGGCCGAACCAGCCAATCGCCACCCGGCCAGCAGCCTGGGTGAGTTCGTTCGCGGTAGGCGCGGCGGAGAGCTGATGGGCAGCCTCCAAACCGAAGGTGCGCACCTCACGGCGGGAGAGTTCCTCGCCGCCGGCGAAGGCGATGCAGGGCCGCTGAGCGCGTTCGGCCCACTCGGCGACCGACCTGAGGATTGGGCCGCCACGGTCGAGGGCTGAGAGCTCATTACAGCCAGTCACGACCAGATCGCAGCGGGCCAGACTGGTGTCGATATCGGCCAGCGAGTGGCAAAACTGCGGACCGTCCAGTAGCCGCCCACCGAGACTCAGAATCGCCGCCCCGCAGCCGCCAGCGGCACCACCGCCAGGAGCCACCGCCAGCCCCACCCCGAAGCCTTCAACCAGGGCTTTGGTCTGGGCATCGGCCGCCAGGACCTCCGCCACGTCCCGGCCAGCGCCGTAGCCGCGACGGGCCACCGCGCCGGTCAGGCCGGTGGCCGCCAACTCCAGTTCGTCGTTGGCCACGATGCCAATCACCTGCCGCTCGGTCAGCGCGGCACCAGCCCGCGCCAGCAATCCAACGCCCCCGTCCTGGGCGGTGACGTCGGTCAGATCGATGACCACTTTGGCCGCGTCGGCGCCGCGCAGCGCCTCGAGCACCCACTCGCCCAGTTCGGCAGTCGATGACTCCGGAGCCCAGCCCGAGTGCGGCCGCTGCGCCAGGCCGATCAGCACCAGACCCTGGGCACGGAGTACCCACTGGCTCGCCGAGCCAGTGACGGTGCCGCCGGTCAGGGCCGCGGTCGCCTCGGCCAATGCTCGCCCACCTGTCGCCAACGGCACCACCGCAACGTCAGCCAGCTCGGCGAAGCCTCGGGCCAGGGCCGCACCGGCCACGTCCGAGCCCAGGTCGCCAATTTGGTCGGTAGCCACCAGCACTTTTGGGCGGCTCAATTCGACTCCGCGAACGGGGGCTGCTGGTAGCCGTCGCCGTGGGTGCCAGGGTCGAGGTCCTCGGAATCGAGGTCGTCGGGCTCGGCGTCAGGATCAGTCAGCCGGCGCAGGGTGGTGTGGGCCCGGCGGGCCGCGGCGTGCAAAACCGCCACTTCTTCGCTGGCGCGGGCCCGGCGGGCTGCCAACTCCGACTCGCGAATCTCCGCCTCGCCGGGGGCCATTGTGGGCCGATCGATGGCCAGCCTATGCAGCGCCGCCTCCAAGCTGGCCAGTCGGGCGCGCGCATCGTGCAGGGTCGCCAACCGCGCCTGAAACTCCAACTCGGCAGTCACCTGCTGGTCATCACTCATCCCGCCTCTTTCCTACCTGCTGCTTTGACCTAGGATGTGGCAGACATCGTCGCACCACAAGGCAGGTTGAAGTGGGATTGTTTCGCCCGTACGAGCGCCCCGAGGACGCCGGGGCCACCCCGGAGACGACCAAACCGGCCGAATCGGCTGGCAGCTCGGCCAAGAAGAAGGTGCCAACCCCAACCCGCCGCGAGGCCGAAACCGCCCGTCGGGAGCGCTTGAATCCGACGTTGAGCCCCGCCCAGCAGCGGGCCCGCGATCGGCAGGCCAAAGCCAAGTCCCGCGAGGAGCAGTGGTCGAAGGTCGACAATGAGCCGTCCCGACTGCTGTTGCGCGACTTCATCGATTCCCGACCTGGCATTGCCCAGTGGTGGATGCCGATCATCATGTCTGCGCTGGTGCTCGCGTTGGCTGCGATGTACGCCGTGCCGGACCTGGCTGTGCCAGCCACTTTGCCCTATCTGGCCCTGGTCGCGCTGGGCGTGCACATCTTCATCCTGTGGCGCCAGTTCCGGGTGCTGCTCGATGAGCGGATGCCGGGCGCCCCCAAGCGCGGTCTGTTGGTCTACCTGATCAACCGGATCATCAGCATGCGCCGCTTCCGGGTGCCGCTGCCGCGGGTCAAGCCGGGCGAGGAGATCTGAGGCTTTCGGTGGGCTACTACTGGGTAACCACCCCGGAGTTGACCGAGGAGGTGGCCACCCAACTCGGCCTGTTGGTCACCTTCGAAGAGCAGAGCACCGCCGAGGCCTGGCTCACCAGCAGCTATGCCGAGTTGGCTGAAGCTGGCGCCCATGAGGTATCGCTGTACGAGAGCGATCGGCTCATCTACGGCCCGATGAGCCTGGACGCCTGACTCAGGCGGCGCCGCCTTCGTGGCGCAGGGTCTCGGAAAGCTCAGTCAAGGCGTCAGTTCCGCCACTGCGATAGGCGATCCAATCGGCCCCGGCCGAGCGGGCCTGGAGCCGATCCAGGTGAGTTCCCCAAGCAGCCGCTGCCGTGGCCACCACCTCGGCCAGCTCGGCACCGCTTCGGGTGTTGTGCTGAACTTCCCGCAGTGCAGCCCAGCGACCTTCGGCATATTTCAGACCCGTCACCGCCTGCCCGGCTTTGGTGAACGTGCAAACAGCCTGCCCGCCGCTGCGTTCCTGCATCAGGTTGGCGGCTTCGGCGATCAACTCAGCCAGGGACGGTGCACCGCTCACGCCTGCTCCGGAATCGCACAGGCGGTCTCGCCCACAAGACGCCGCCACAGGGCATAGGCCAACAGCACCAGGCCAGCGACGCCGAGGAATGGCTGAACTGGGGCGAACCACTGCAGGGCACCGGTGTAACCCAAAGCCAGCAGAGCGAGTTTGTTGCACACCGGGCAGCCGACCGCGAAGTAGCTGAGCACGCCACCGGCCAGGCCGAAGCGGCCCTCACGCCTTGGTGCCTCGGGATCCCGGACGTAGGTGGCTCCCAGCAATCCGCCGAGCGCTGCGGTGATGGCCAGCACGGGCCAGGCCCACCAGGTGGTGGCTACCTCCCGGCCGAAGATCGGGCTGGGGATCATCGCGGTGGAAACGCCAATCAGCACCGCGATACTGACCGCGCCCAAGCCAGCCGCCACCCAGCGCCGGCGCGGCCAATCCCCCAGTCGTTGCCAGGGACCGGCCACCGGTGCGGCCAGCTTCGCGGCGATGGCGGGTTGTGGTCCTGCGTCCATTGTTCTCCTCCGGTGATCATCCTAATACCCTGGGGGGTATAGGATTCCCCTCGTTCCAATCAACGACACCTGACCAGGAGGACCCATGACTGCGGACACCGCCGAAGTTGATGCCCCCACAGCGCTGCGCTTCGTCTCCGAAGGAGCTGACATCCTCGATGTCCGCGACCCCGGCGAATGGCTCGCCGGTCATGCCCCCACCGCCCAGCACGTCCCGTTGCCGGTTCTGCCCGGCGCCCGGACGCCTTCCTGGTCGCGTCAGCGAGTGGTGGTGCTGTGCCGCAGTGGCAGCCGCGCCAAGACGGCGACCTCACTACTGCGCCTACGCGGCGTTGAGGCCTTCGCCGTCAGTGGCGGCATGAACGCCTGGCAGAACGCTGGCGGCCGGGTCGTCACCGACGCCGGCGCACCGGGACGAGTCGCCTGAAGTTCAGGCTTCCCGAACACCTGGGGTCACGAATGGCGGCTTGACCACCTCGAACGGCTCCCGCCGCCCCCTCAGCTCAACCTCCACGACATCGCCCAGCTTCACCGAACGATCCAGCAGGGCCAACGCGATCCCGGCGGAAAGGGTCGGCGAGAACGTCCCAGAGGTGATCTCGCCGACTTCGACGTCACCAACGAACACCACCATCTCCGGACGTGGGATCGCCCGTCCAGCTGCCTTCAGCCCTCGAAGCAAGCGGCCGGCCTTAGCCTCGCGCTGAGCCCGTAGCGCCGTCGCACCAAAGAAAGTGGGCTTGTCCCAGCCGACAGCCCAACCCAAATTGGCCATCACCGGCGAGATCTCGGGGCTCAGATCGTGGCCGTGCAGCGGGTAGCCCATCTCAGTGCGCAAGGTGTCGCGGGCACCCAGGCCACAGGCGGCAATGTCGTAGTCGGCGCCAGCGGCTAGCACCGCGTCCCAGATGTGGCCAGCTGAGGCGGCCGGCACCACCAACTCATAGCCGCGCTCGCCGGTGTAGCCGGTACGGCAAACCGTGAGCTCGACCCCGCCCCATTGGGCACGGGCGAAGCTCATGTAGTCCTGCCCCACCGGCAGGTTCAGCGCACTGAGCACCTCATCGGAGTTCGTGCCCTGCACCGCGATCACCGCAAAGTCGGTGTGCTCGTTGGTGACCACTAACCCCGCCGGGGCCGCTGCCACCAGGGTCGCGACCACCTCGGTGGTGTTGGCTGCGTTGGGGATCACGAACACCTCTTCATCGCTGAACAGGTAGACGATCATGTCGTCGATGACCCCGCCGGATTCATTGCACAGCAGGGTGTACTGCGCCTGGCCAGGCTGGATCCGAGTGAGATCGTTGGTGAGGCAGCTGTTCACGAAGGCAGCAGCACCAGGGCCACTGATCCGCATCTTGCCCAGGTGACTGACGTCGAAGACGCCCACCGAAGTGCGGACGGCCCGATGCTCGGCCACCACTCCGGCGTACTGCAGTGGCATCAGCCAACCGCCGAACTCGGAGAACTTCGCCCCTAGGGCGACGTGGCGGTCATGGAGTGGGGAGAGAATCGGTTCGGTCATGGCTCCTCTTGTCAGGGCTTCAGGCATTGGGGGCACCGCGCACCTAGCTGCGACGCACTACTTCGTCGGGCTCAGTACAAGTAGCCTAGGGGCGTTGGGGTTCACCACTACTTATGAAGGCAGTCAAAGTGTTCAGCTTCAGTCTTCCCGCCATCGCTCTGTCGACCAGTGTCGGCAAGGATCCCGGGATCCTTGTCGTCGGACTGGCCCAGACTTCTGACGGCGACATTCTGGTGGGACTGCCCGACGACCGGGCCAAGGCCAGCGCGAAAGCGCTCGGCGTCGACCTGGCCACCCTCGCCGCCCAACTCGGCGGCTCGGCCAAGAACGGCAAAGCGGTGCTAGTACCGCTGCCCGCTGGACAGAAGCTGGTCGTGGTGGGCCTTGGCCCCATCGACGTCACCGCCGAGCAAGTGCGCCGCGCCGTGGGGGCTGCCGTCCGGCTGATCGACGCCCTGCCAGCGAAAGCGGCCCAACAGGTCACCGTCAGCCTGGAGACAGCCGAGCCTGGCATCATCAAGGGCGCTGCCGAAGGCGCCCTGTTGGCCACCTACCGCTATGGGCCCACCAAGGCCGAACAGCCCGGCATCGCCTCGATCACCCTGGTCAGTGCGAACAAGAAGCCCGAGGCCAAGCAGGCCCTAGACCTGGCTGCGGCCACCGCGGCCGCCGTGGTGCAAGCGCGCGACTGGGTGAACACCCCGGCCAACTACCTCTACCCCGAAACCTTCGCTGAAGCCGCCCGGACGCTGGCGCGCACTCACAAACTCGGCATCGAGGTGTGGGACGAAAAAGCGCTGGAGCGGGACGGCTTTGGTGGTCTGCTGGCAGTCGGCGGCGGATCGAGTCGCAAGCCGCGGCTGGTGAAGCTCTCCTACGCTCCGCGCGGCGCGCGGTTCCACCTGGCCCTGGTGGGCAAGGGCATCACTTTCGACTCCGGCGGCCTGGATCTGAAGCCGGCCGATGGCATGTACACCATGAAGTGCGACATGGCCGGCGCAGCTTCGGTGCTGGCGACAGTGGCTGCCATCGCGCAGCTTGGCTTGCGGATCCGGGTGACCGTCTGGGCAGCGATGGCCGAAAACATGCCTTCGGGCCACGCCGGGCGTCCCTCTGATGTGCTGACCATGTTCGGCGGCACCACCGTGGAGAACGGCAACACCGACGCCGAAGGCCGCCTGGTGCTGGCCGACGCCCTGGCTAAGTGCGCTACCGAAACCCCAGATCTGGTGATCGATGTCGCCACGTTGACTGGGGCTTGCATGGTGGCGCTCGGTCTGAATGTGGCTGGCCTGATGGCCCGTGATGACGAAACCGCCGACATGGTGCTGGACGCCGCCGAGGCCGCCGGTGAGTCGTTCTGGCAGCTGCCGATCCCCGAGGATGCCAGTCCGAAGCTGGATTCGGAGGTGGCCGACTTCAAGTCCACCGGCGACCGCTATGGCGGTGCGCTGACCGCGGCCGCGTTCTTGTCCAGGTTCGTCCCCGAGGAAATCCCGTGGGCCCACCTGGACATCGCTGGACCGGCATTCAACTCAGCCTCGGCCCATGACTACACCCCCACTGGCGGCACCGGCATGAGCGTGCGGACGCTGATCGCGCTCGCCCACTCCCGGGCCAACTGAGATGGAGTCCTACACCACTGATCTGGTGGTGGTCGGCGCGGGGGCGGCTGGCCTGCTCGCTGCTGCCGCCGCCCGCCGTCTAGGCGACCAGGTAATCGTCGTGGAAGCGTCCGGCCGAGTTGGGGGCAGCACAACGGCTGGTGACGGGGTGGCCTGGTTGCCAGCCAACCCGATCATGATCAAAGCCGGTGGCGAGGATTCCCCCACAGAGGTGGCCGAATACCTGACCGCCCTTCTCGGCGACCCAGCTGAGGCCAACGCGGCTGCCCAGCGCGCCGCCTTCGTCAAGACCGCCCCCAAACTGGCCCGCTGGTTGGCGTCCTCGAACGTGCCCTTACAGGTGGCGAAGGGGGTCAGCGACCAGCACCTGCTACTGCCGGGTGCCAAAGCCAGCGGCCGGGCGATTCAGGCTGGGCCGATCGACCGGCGCCTCCTTGGCGAGACCGATTCGGCGCTGGCCCGCGCCACCGGATTGATGCGCGACGCCTTATCCAGGCTGCCGCTACCGCGGCGCACCGCGACTGGTGGCGAATCACTGGTCGCCCACCTGCTGCATCGCGCGGTGGCCAACGGCGTCGAGTTGTGGCTGGACACCCCAGCCACGGCCTTGCGAACCGAGGGCGGCCGGATCACTGCGGTCGTGGTCGATCGCGACGGGGTCGAGACCGAGATCATCGCGTCCCGGGTGTTGCTGGCCGCCGGCGGATTCGAAGCCGACGCCGCCCTGCGCGATGAACACCTGCCCCTGCCTACCGATTCAGCCTGGACCAGCACCGCTGGCACCAACTACGGCGACCTGCTCACCATGGCCGAAGGCATTGGCGCGGCCACCACAAACCTCGCTGACGCGTGGTGGCAGCCGGTGATGGTGACCGAAGGTAAGGCCTACCCGGTGCGCGAGGCCATGCACTACCCACACTCGCTGCTGGTCGACGCTGCCGGTGATCGCTACATCGATGAGACCCGTCCCGACTACGACCTCGGCTCAGCCATGTATGACCACAGCCGCGGGGTGCGCGCCGTCCCGTCCTATCTGATCGTTGACAACCGGCACCGCCAGCACTGCCAACTTGGCCCGTGGAGCCCGGGCAATACCCCACGGCGGGCAATCGAGGACGGCGAGATCACCCGGGCCAACACCCTCAACGATCTGGCCCAAGCAACCGGCCTGGATCGGGCTGGACTGTTGGGCACCGTGGTGAGGTTCAACAACTTCGCCGCCAAAGGCACCGATTCCGATTTCAATCGGGGACTGCTGGACGCCGCAGCAAAGAGCAAGCGCAAGAACGCCTCCCTTGGCAAGATCGACAAGCCACCGTTCTGGGCGGTCAAGATCTACCCCGGCGATGCCGGCACCAAGGGCGGCCTGGTTACCGATGCGTCTTGGCGAGTTCTACGTAGTGATGCCACCGTGATTGAGGGCCTTTACGCCTGCGCTGGCACTGCTGCTTCGATCTTCGCCGGCACCTCGCCTGCAGATGGGGCGGCTTTGGGCGAAAGCCTGGTGGCAGCTTTCCTGGCCGCCACTGATCAGCGCTCTGAACGCCGCCGGGAGTTGTAATCGCGCAGCCGCTGGGGGTAGCCGATGACGCCCGCGTCGTAGGCAGGCAACCGATGCTGGCGAGCGAAGCGCCTTGCCCAGGCCACGTCCGGCACGCTACGGCGGGTCCATTCGCCATCGTGAGCGATCAGCAGCAGCGTGGCCGGGTTAAGCGAGGTTGGCTGCTCGATGAATGCTTCAATGCCGCGACGGGTGCTAAGGAACTCCTCAAGATGGGCGCGCGTCGCCGCGTCCAGCTCCCGGGTAGAGGGGGTGCCGGTTTTGTTCCGCTTTCTTGAGAACCAACCCACCCCGGCATTATGGCCTGCGACTGGGGACTAGGCTGAACTCTGGTAATCGCCAGCAACCGTAAGGAGCCCTGCAATGTCCACTCCCGTTCCACTTCCGGCACTCGGCGAGAGCGTGACCGAAGGTACGGTCTCGCGTTGGCTGAAGCAGGTTGGGGACACCGTGGCCGTTGACGAGCCGTTGGTGGAGATCTCCACCGACAAGGTCGACACCGAGATTCCCTCGCCGATTGCTGGTGTGCTGTTGGAGATCCTGGTCGCTGAGGATGGCGTCGCTGCCGTGGGTGCAACGTTGGCCCTCATCGGCGAGGCCAGTGAAGCTCCCGCCCCAGCTGAACCCGCACCTGCTGAACCCGCACCGGCGATGCCCGTCGCTCCGGCCATGCCAGCGCCTCCGGCAGTGCCCGCTCCTCCGGCAGTGCCAGCGGCTCCGGCCATGCCAGCCGCCCCCGCCGTTCCGGTTGCCCCCGCTGTTCCGTCCGCGCCTGCCCCTGCCGCTCCCGCTCCGGCGGCCGACGGCGTCGACGTCGTCCTGCCGCAACTGGGTGAGTCGGTGACTGAGGGCACCATCTCCCGCTGGCTGAAGGCCGTCGGAGACGAAGTGTTCGCCGACGAACCGCTGGTCGAGGTCTCCACCGACAAGGTTGACACCGAGATTCCGGCGCCGACCTCCGGCGTCCTGGTCGAAATCCGCGTCGCCGAAGATGCGGTTGCCGCCGTGGGTGCCGTGCTCGGCGTGATTGGCGCCGCTGGTGCTGCCCCGGCCGCGCCAGCTCCGGTCGCCCCCGTTGCCCCCGTCGCTGCGGCTGCTCCTGCACTGCCGACTGCCCCGGGTTCGGACGCTCCGGCACCTGCTCCCGTCCCGGCGCCTGCTCCCGTCCCGGCCCCGGCCGCTCCGGCTCCAGTGCCGGCCGCGGCAGCTCCGGCTCCAGTGCCGGCCGCGGCAGCTCCGCGGACCACCACCGAAGAGGACGTCTACGTCACCCCGCTGGTGCGCAAGATGGCTGAGGCCAATGGCGTCGAACTAGCCGAGGTCACCGGCACCGGTGTTGGCGGACGCATCCGCAAACAGGACGTGCTCGCCGCCGCCGAGGCAAAGAAGGCTGCAGCTCCCGCCGCGCCCACAGCTGCTCCCGCAGCCCAGGCCAAGACCGTGGCTCCCAGCCCGGATGCGGCCAAGCGCGGCACCACTGAGGCGATGAGCCGTCTTCGAGCCACCATCGCCAAGCGCATGGTGGAGTCGCTGCAGGTTTCGGCTCAGCTCACCGCCACCGTCGAGGTCGACCTCACCAACGTCGCCAAACTGCGCACGAAGGTGAAGGGTGATTTCGCCGCCCGCGAAGGTGTTGGCCTGACCTTCCTCGCCTTCATCGCTAAGGCGACCGCTGAGGCGCTAAAGCAGTTCCCGGTGGTCAACGCCACCATCGACACTGAAGCCGGCACGATCAGCTACGCCGATGCCGAGCACCTGGGCATCGCGGTCGACACCGAGCGCGGTCTGCTGGTGCCGGTCATCGCCGATGCTGGCAATCTGAGCGTCCCCGGACTGGCCAAGAAGATCGCCGATCTGGGCAGCCGCACCCGGGAGGGCAAGGTCTCCCCCGACGAGCTGAGCGGTGGCACCTTCACCATCACCAACTACGGGTCGGCCGGCACCTTGTTCGACACCCCGATCATCAACCAGCCGCAGGTAGCCATCCTGGGTACCGGCGCGTTGGTGAAGCGCCCGATGGTGGTCAACGACCCCAAGCTCGGCGAAATCGTGGCTGTGCGCGACATGATGTACCTCTCGCTGTCCTACGACCATCGCCTGGTCGATGGCGCCACCGCCGCTCGCTTCCTGAGCTTCGTCAAAGCCCGCCTGGAAGAAGGCGAATTCGGTAGCGAACTTGGCCAGTGACCGCTGCTAGGAATCCCAGCCGCTGGGCGGTTGAGTTCGACTACGTGGGCATCACCGATGACCCGCCGCAGTTGCTCGACTACCAGGTCGGCTGGGATCTGCAGCGCCGGGTGCACGCCCAGGTAGCCGCCGGCCAGGCCTCACCTCGGGTGTTGTACGTCGAGCATGATCACGTGTTCACCGCTGGGCACCGCACCGAGCCGCACGAACGTCCCCTGGATGGCACCCCCGTGGTGGAGGTGGATCGCGGCGGGAAGATCACCTATCACGGCCCCGGCCAGCTGGTCGGCTACCCGATCGTCACCCTTCCCGACCGGGTGGGCGTGGTCGACTACGTCCGCCGAGTTGAGGAGGCCCTGATTCGGCTGTTGGCCGATTACGGGCTGACCACCGGCCGAATTCCCGGCCGCACCGGAGTCTGGCTGGCCGACGGCAAACGCCGTGGCGAGCGAAAGATAGCCGCGATCGGCGTCCGGGTGTCCAGGCGAACCACCATGCATGGCTTCGCCTTGAACATCGACCCAGACCTGGGCTACTTCGGCAAGATCGTCCCTTGCGGGATCGATGATGCCGAGGTCACCTCAATGGCAGTAGAACTCGGCTCAGCGCCGGACTTGGGCCAGGTGGCCGTTGATCTGGAGCCACACTTGGCCGAAATGCTGGCGTTCGGGTCCTTCACCCAATCCCCTGACCTCAGAGTTGCCGACGTTGAGGCCGTCCCGCAGATCCGCTACGGCCTCAAAGTGTGACCGACCGGCTCAGCCCGATGCCAACGGCGATGGGCCAGTCGGTGACGGCCTACCCGTTTTCGGCACCCTCAGGGTGGTGCTTGGACAGCATCACCACCCCCGACAGCGCCACGACGGCGAAGGCCAGCATCGCCACGACCGCCATCGGATCCTGCACCAGGAATTTTCCCTCGCCCAGGATGGCCACCCCGAAGGCCACGCCAGCGATCGGCGCCCCAGCGTTCAGGCCCCCGACCACGATTTCGGCTGGCCCGTTGGCGTAGCCCTGTTGGATCCAGACTCCAGCCAGGGCCACCCCGATCACGATGGCGGCAATCAGGAACCAGAAGATGCCCGAAGTCAGCCAAGGCCCAGCTGTCAGATAGGCACCAATAGCCTTCACCAGCCCCGATTCCATCCCGTAGATAACCGAAGCGGCCAGGGCCCAGGCCAGACAACGCCAGGCCAGCGGGCCCCGGACACCGAAGAAGGCGAAGGCCGCCGCCACCGCGAACCCAATCAAGGTGCCGATCACCAGCCGCTGGTCCTGCAGCTCCGGGGACGGCGTCGCGTGCGTGATCGCCACCCAGGCCACCGCGACCGTGCCGATCACCGCCAGGGCCGCGCCACCCCACATGCCGCGGGTGATCTGCTGGCGATGCACCCGAGCGGCCAACAGGATCGTCCAGGGCACTGCCAGCACGCCGATCGGCTGCACGACCGTGACCGGCGCCAGCTGTAGCGCCACCACCTGGCCGACGGCGCTCAACCCGAGCAGCAGCAGCCCGCCTAGCCAAACTGGATTCTTCATCACCGCGAGCAACTCGCGTCCGCCCAGTTTCGCGCCGGTCTTGGCCGAGGATTCCCCGGCCACGGCGCGGTGCTGCACCACCGAGGAGGCCGCGAAGGCGATTGAGGCCAGCACCGCCACCACGACGGCCAAGCTGATGTTCGAGCTCATGATTCTCCCTAGGGGGCAGAGGGACTCACCAACTGACCCTAGCTGTCGACCTGCTGGGCCGAGTTGGGACTGTACAAATCGCTAGGCAATGCTTGCCGAGGACCTCAGCGACTCTCAGCCACCCGGCCGGGCCAGTTACCATTGGCCGGTGACTGAAACCCAGCCCCGCAAGCTGCTTCGCATCGAGGCCCGCAATGCTGCGACTCCGATCGAGCGCAAGCCTGCCTGGATCAAGACCACCGCCAAGATCGGGCCGGACTACACCGAGCTGCAAAAGCTGGTGAAGGACGAAGGGCTGCACACCGTCTGCCAGGAGGCTGGCTGCCCCAACATCTTCGAGTGTTGGGCCGACCGCGAAGCGACCTTCCTGATCGGCGGGGACGCCTGCACCCGTCGCTGTGACTTCTGCCAGATCGAGTCGGGCAAGCCGACCGCCTATGACCGCACCGAGCCAGCAAAGGTGGCCGAATCAGTGGCCACGATGGGCTTGCGCTATGCCACCGTCACCGGGGTTTGCCGCGACGACCTGGCCGATGAGGGCGCCTGGCTCTATGCCGAGACGATCCGGGCCATCCATGCCCGAAACCCCGGTGTGGGCGTGGAAATGTTGGCCCCCGACTTCTCCGGACGCGCCGAGTTGCTCGCCCAGATATTCGATGCCGCCCCGGAAGTGTTCGCCCACAATGTGGAAACCGTGCCGCGTATCTTCCGCCAGATCCGTCCCGGATTCGACTACACCCGCTCACTTGGCGTGCTCACCATGGCCCGCGAACGCGGTCTGGTGACCAAGTCGAACCTGATTCTGGGCATGGGTGAGACGTCGGCCGAAATCAGCCAGGCGCTGCACGACCTGCACCAGGCTGGCACCGAACTGGTCACCATCACCCAGTACCTCCGGCCCAGCCTGCGCCACCACCCGATTGATCGCTGGGTGACTCCCGCAGAATTCGATGATCTCAGCGCCGAGGCATCCGCGATAGGCTTCCTCGGCGTGCTTAGTGGACCATTGGTGCGGTCGTCCTATCGGGCGGGACGGTTGTACCGCCAAGCGATAGCGGCACGGGCGAGTAACGACGGCGAGGCCGTCCAAATGGGGAGTGCATAGATGGCGAGCGAGAAGGCCAAAGAACTGGCCGCCAAGCAGAAGGCCGAAGTCAAGGCGATGAAGCTGGCGAAGAAGAACTCCAACGACCCCAGGGATTGGCCCTGGTACCGCCAGCTTTGGCAGACCTACAAGGTCACCGCCGAAGTTGATAAGCAGTTGAACCTGCTGCTGATCGCGGGGTTCGTCGGCAGCGTGGTGCTGCTGACTCTGGTCGGTTTCTGGGCCCAGCCCTGGTGGATGTGGCTGATGCTGGGCGTCACTGCCGGCATCACCGCCGACCTGTGGATCCTGCTTGATCGCGCCAAGAAGGCCACCTTCCTCCGCTACGCCGGCCAGCCCGGTTCGGCCGAGGTTGCCCTGAGCATGCTCGACAAGAAGAAGTGGGAATACACCCCGGCCATCACCGCCACCCGGCAGCTCGACGTGGTGCACCGGGTGATTGGCCCGCCCGGGATCATCCTGGTCGCCGAAGGTCAGCCAGGCCGGGTCAAGGCCCTGGTTGCTGCCGAAGTGAAGAAGCATGAGCAGGTCGCCTACGGCGTCCCGGTGACCACGGTGATGATGGGCGACGGCGAAGGCCAGGTGCCGCTGGCTGGGCTGGCCAAGCACCTGACCAAACAGCCAAAGAAGCTGGCTGCCGCACAGATCAGCGACGTCAAGGCCCGGTTGCGAGCACTGGACGCAGTTCGCCCGAAGGTGCCGATCCCGCGCGGCCCACTGCCCAACATGAAGGGCGCTGCCCGGGCGATGCGCGGCCGCTGAGCCGGGTAGAACCTCCTCTTGGCCAACATCGTTAACGCCGAGCGCGTCTCGCTCGCGTTCGGCACCCGAATACTGCTGGACGAAGTCAGCTGTGGGCTGTCCGATGGTGACGTCGTCGGCGTCGTCGGCCGCAATGGCGATGGCAAGACCACGCTATTGCGGCTGCTGGTCGGCAGCTTTGAGCCAGACTCGGGCCAGATCGTCCGCAACTCTTCGGCCTCCATTGGCCACCTCGGCCAGGAGGAGAGCTTTGCCGTTGGCGCAACCGTCCGTGACACCGTCATCGGCGGTCAGGCCGATCATGTCTGGGCCGCAGACTCCGCGTCCCGGTCAGTGGTGCACCAGCTGTTGGGCGGTATCGATCTAGCCAAGCCGGTCAGTGAGCTGTCCGGCGGTGAGCGTCGCCGGGTCGGGTTGGCCACCGTACTACTGGCCGGCCACGACCTACTCGTCCTCGACGAACCCACCAACCACCTGGACGTCGAGGCGGTCGCTTGGCTGGCTGGCCACCTCAATCACCTGCAATCCGGCGGCACCGCGATGCTGGTGGTCAGCCATGATCGCTGGTTCCTCGACGCGGTCTGCAACCGGGTCTGGGAGGTTCATGATGCCGCAGTGGACGCCTACGACGGTGGCTACGCGGCGTACGTGCTGGCTCGAGCCGAGCGCACCCGTCAGGCGGTCGCCAACGAGTCGCGGCGCCAGAACCTGCTGCGCAAGGAGCTCGCGTGGCTGCGTCGGGGCCCGCCAGCGCGTACGTCCAAGCCGAAGTTCCGCATCGATGCGGCCAACGCGCTGATCAGCGACGTCCCGGAGGCTCGCGACTCAGTGAAGCTGCGCGAGTTTGCCGTCAGTCGGTTGGGCAAGGACGTCTTCGACCTGCATCAGGTGAGCTACGCCGTCGATGATCGCACCCTGCTCGACCACCTGGACTGGTCGATCGGCCCGGGTGATCGCATCGGCATCATCGGGGTGAATGGCGCCGGCAAGACCACTCTGCTGCGGCTGCTCACCGGCGAGGCGCAACCGCAGTCAGGCAAGGTGAAGCAGGGCAAGACGCTGCGACTGGGCCATCTTTCCCAGACGGTCGTAGAGCTGGACGAGTCCGAGCGCGTCCTGGAGTCGGTGCAGCGACTGCAACGCCAGGTGACGCTGGCCACCGGGGTGGAGTCTTCGACGTCCAATCTGCTGGAGGATTTCGGCTTCCGCGGCGAGCGGTTGGTGACCCGAATCGGCGAGCTTTCCGGCGGCGAGCGGCGACGGCTGCAGTTCCTGCGGCTGCTGCTGAATGAGCCGAATGTGCTGCTGCTGGACGAGCCGACCAACGACCTCGACATCGACACTCTGACCGTGATCGAGGACTATCTCGACACCTGGCCGGGCACGCTGATCGTGGTCTCGCACGACCGGTGGTTCCTGGAGCGCACCTGTGATGTCTCCTACGCGCTGCTCGGGGACGGCAGCTGCGTGCTGCTGCCCGGCGGTGTTGAGGAGTACCTCGAACGGCGCCGCGCTGCGAAGGCCCCCAAGGCCCCGGCACCTGCCGAAGGAGCAAAGGCGGGGGCCTCCGATGCCGCCGTGCAGCGGCAGGCCCGCAAGGACCTGGCCCGGGTCGAGACCCAGCTGGCCAAGATCGAGACCCAGATCACCCGGCTGCACGGGCTGCTGAACGACCATGCCGCCGATTACGCCAAACTGGTGTCACTGGGCGCCGAACTGGAGCAGGCCCAGGCCCGTCGCGATGAGCTGGAGGCGCAATGGCTGGAACTGGCCGAGACGGTCGAGCCGAACTGAGCGCTGGGGTTCGCGCTCGGGGCGTGGTTGCTGCGACTTTGGCGGTGTTGGCTGGGTTGTTGGCGCCGCTCTCGCTAGCCGCCGGTTGGACCTGGACGCAGCTAAGTGACACCGACCGTTTCGTGGCCAGCTACTCCGGCCTGGCCCGCACTCCAGAAGTTCAATCCTTGGTGAGCGGCAAGGTGACGGCTGTCATCACCACTCGGCTGGGGAGCCTGGGCGAGAACCGCTTCGCCCAGCAAGTGGTGGCCGATACCGTCTCTTCAGTGGTCGCCTCCGATGCCTTCGCTGGCATTTGGGAACAGACCCTGCGCATCTCGCACACCCAATTGCGCCAACTCCTGGCTGCCGAGCCGGGCGCGGTGGCCTATACCGACGGCGCGCTGCAACTGCAACTGCAGCCGTTCGCTGAGGCCGCCAAGCAGCGGCTGATCGCCGCTCAGGTGCCCTTCGCTGATCGGCTGCCCACCATCACCGCTACTGTGCCGCTGGTCGAGCTGGACCCACAGCTGGTTGGCCAGGCGCGCGGCGCTTACCGCAGTCTGGAGTTGGCCGCCAACTGGTTGCCCTGGTTAGCGCTGCTCTGCGGAGTCGGGGCTGTCGTGCTGTGGCCGAACAAACGTCGGGCGCTGATCGTGGTTGGGGCGGCTGTTGGACTATTCACAGTGGCCTTCGCCTCGGGGTGGACCCCACTGGTGCAGCTGGCTGAGTCCGCAGTCCCAGCCGCTCTGCGGCCGGTAGCCAGCGTCTTCTTCAACCTCGCCCAGCAGCCGCTGGTCTCCCCCACCCTGACCCTGGCTGCCGCCGCCGCAGCGCTGCTCTTCACCGGCCTGCTGAGCGCCCGGGGGGCCGCCAGCTGATTCCAGCGCTCCTGTTAGCCTCCGGTCATGGCCGACTTCACCAAGCGACGTCCGGGTGCTCCACCTGGCTTCTTCGCGGTCGAGGCCGCCGGACTGGCCTGGCTGAGCGTTCCGGGTGGCGCACCGGTGGCCGAAGTGCTGGACGTCACTGAGGAGTCGATCACCTTGAGCAGCGTCGCCACTGTCCGACCGAGCGCAGCTGCGTCCCGAGCCTTCGGTCAGCAGCTCGCTCGCACCCACGACGCCGGGGCCGCCGCCTTCGGTATTGGCCCCGACGGCTGGGATGGTGACGGCTTCATCGGGAACGCACCGCTGTCACTGCGTCCCCACCGATCCTGGGGCGAGTTCTACGCTGCCGAGCGGGTGCTTCCCTACGCCCGCACCGCCCACCGCACTGGCGCCCTGAGCTCGCCTGGCCTGCGGGTCATCGAAGCCGTGGCCGAGCGCCTAAACGCTGGCGAGTTCGACGATCCAGCTCCGCCTGCTCGCATCCATGGCGACCTGTGGGCAGGCAACGTACTGTTCACTGCCACCTCAGCCACCCTGGTCGACCCGGCCGCCCAAGGCGGGCATCGGATCACCGACCTGGCGATGCTGGCGCTGTTCGGCCTGCCGTACCTGTCCCAGGTCTACGACGCCTACGCCGAACACAGCACCCTCCTGCCGCCCCACTGGCCCGACCTGAGCGGGCTGCATCAGCTGCACCCACTACTGGTGCACACAGTGTTGTTTGGGGCTGGCTACGGCGAGCAAGCCGTCGAAGTCGCCCGACGCTGCTGAACGCCGACACGCGGACCAGCGGAACCGTCCCCCTGAGCTGCTCGGAGGAACCGTCCCCCTGAGCTGCTCGGAGGAACCGTCCCCAGTACGGGCAGGGCGCAACAAGAAGCAAGGCCCCAAGGGCCCTGTTCAAGGTGGATCAGGCGAAGTCAGCCGATCTGGCGGAACACGCCAGGGTGATCATCGTCACCGGAGTAGCGGCTGGCGAGGTCGGCGTAGGGATCATCCTCAACCTCTTCAACCTCCTCTTCCGGTACTTTTTCCGGCTCTACACCGTCAGCTTCGCCGCGCAACTCGCGCTCAAGCGAGGTGAAGTCGGTTGAGTAGGAACGGTATTTGAGATCGCGAGCGACTCTCGTCTGCTTCGCTTTAGCACGGCCGCGCCCCATAGGTCGGGTCAGCCCCCTCGCCTGTCATGCGGTCGAGCCGCGTAAATGATCTGGTTTCGTCGTGAGGCTAGGGTACCTAATCGGAGGTCCAACGCAAAGACGAGCCGCCTCAGCGGGACGGGTGCGCACCGCGCAGATCGACCTGTGCTACCGGCCCTGGCACGGCCGTCGCCGAGCCGGCCACCCACGATTCGATGCCCGCAGCGGAGAGCGACTGTTGCGCGGCGGCGACTGAACTCTCCGGGAGCATCATCACCATGCCGACACCTTGGTTGAGAGTGGCCTCAATATCGGGCTGAGACACCGCGCCCAAGCGCTGGACAAGGTCGAAGACCGCTGGCGGGGTCCAAGTGCCCCGATCGATCTCCACCTGCACGCCTGCCGGGAGCACCCGCACCAGATTGTTAGCCAGACCACCACCGGTGATGTGGCTGATCGCATGCACCTCAACCGCCCGGATGACTGCGAGTAGGTCACGCGCATACACCCTGGTCGGAGTCAGTAGTTCCTCGCCCAAAGCCCGGCCGAACTCCGGCACCTCGCGGGTCAGTTCCCAGCCAGCGGACGCGAACACCTGACGCACCAACGAGTAGCCATTGGAGTGCAAACCAGAGGACGCCAGGGCCAGGGCCACATCGCCACCGACGACCCGATCAGGGCCGAGGATCTCGTCGAATTCCACCACACCAGTGGTGGCCCCGGCCATGTCGAACTCCTCGCTGCCGAGCAGGCCAGGGTGTTCAGCGGTCTCTCCGCCCAGCAGGGCAGCTCCGGCAGCCGTACAGGCGGCGGCAACACCACCCACGATCGCGGCGATGCGCTCGGGGTAGACCTTGCCGCAGGCGATGTAGTCGGTGACGAACAGCGGCTCAGCGCCGGTCACTACCAAGTCATCAACCAGCATGCCGATCAGATCCCAGCCGATGGTGTCATAGACCCCCATAGCGCCGGCGATGGCAACTTTGGTGCCCACGCCGTCGGTGGAGGTGGCCAACACCGGGTGCCGATACTTCGCCAACGCCGAGGCGTCGAAGAAACCGGCAAAGCCACCAAGGCCACCGAGCACCTCCGGACGGTGACTGCGCGCCACTGCGTCCTTCATCAGCTCAACGGCGCGATCACCGGCCTCGATGTCGACGCCAGCCGCGGCATAGGCACTCTGCTCAGCCAATGGTGTTCTCCAATCCCATCTCCTGGGCCCGGTCAGCCGGAACCGGCACCGGGTAGTGCCCGTCGAAGCAGGCCCGGCACAGCTTCTTCCCGGAGACGCCCGTTGACGCGGTGAGGCCCTCGATACTGATGTAGCCGAGCGAATCGGCCCCCAGCGAGCGGCAGATCTCATCGACGCTCAGCCCGGGAGCGATCAGCTCGGCCCTCGTGGCGAAATCGATGCCGTAGAAGCATGGCCATTGCACCGGCGGGGACGCGATTCGGACGTGCACTTCGGCAGCACCGGCTTCGCGCAACATCTTCACCAGCGCCCGCTGGGTATTGCCCCGCACGATCGAGTCGTCGACCACCACTAACCGCTTGCCCTCGATCACGTCGCGGATCGGGTTTAGCTTCAGCCGGATGCCCAGCTGGCGAATCGTCTGCGATGGCTGAATGAACGTCCGCCCGACATAGGAGTTCTTCACCAGGCCCAGGCCGAACGGGATTCCGGAAGCCTCGGCATAGCCGATCGCCGATGGGGTGCCCGATTCCGGGGTGGGAATCACCATGTCGGCATCGACCGGGTACTCGAGGGCGAGCGTGCGGCCGATCTCGACCCGCACCGCATGCACGCGGCGCCCAGAAATCAGGGTGTCAGGGCGGGCCAGGTAGACATACTCAAACAGGCAGCCCTTGGGGTCGGCTTCGGCGAATCGGACGCTACTCAGCCCGGAGGCGTCCACCGAGACCAGCTCGCCGGGCTCGACCTCGCGAATCAGACTGGCACCAATGATGTCCAGGGCAGCGGTTTCGCTGGCGACCACCCAGCCGTTCGCGAGCCGGCCCAGCACCAGCGGGTGAATACCTTGCGGGTCACGCGCGGCAAACAGGGTGTGCTCATTGCTGAAAACCAGGCAGAAGGCGCCGCGCAACCGCGGCAGCACTTCCAGGGCCGCTTCGCGCAAACCGTTGCCGCCATGGACGGTGAGCAGCGCGGTCACCAAAGCGGTATCGGAGGTGGAGTCCATCTTGTCTTTGCGAGGCACCTCAGGGGCCTCGGCGGAGGTCTCCAGCCATTCCTGCAACTCATCGGTATTGGTCAGATTGCCGTTGTGAGCCAGCGCGATGCCGTAATCGGGGGTGCCGCGGAAGGTCGGCTGAGCATTGCTCCAGGTACTGGCTCCGGTGGTGGAGTAGCGGCAGTGGCCGACCGCCATGTGCCCAGACAGGGAATTCAAGGTTGATTCATTGAAGACTTGGGAGACCAGGCCCATGTCTTTGAAGACCATGATCCGCTCACCATTGCTGACCGCCATGCCAGCTGACTCCTGGCCGCGGTGCTGCAGGGCGTACAGCCCGAAGTAGGTGAGTTTGGCTACTTCTTCGCCTGGCGCCCACACTCCGAAGACGCCGCAAGCGTCGCGAGGTCCCGGGTCGTCGCAGTAGGAGTCGTCAACCGGGCTCAGCACGCGCCCAGTCTATCGGCGCGGCTGGCCCGGTTGTGACCGAGTTCAGCTCACTAGGCGAATCGCGAACGGATAGCGGTAGTCCTCGCCCCTAGCGGCTGCCACCGAAGCAACGATCCGCAGCACCAGCCACACAATCGGGAAGACGAATATCGTGACGAAGCCAACGATCACGATCATCGCCACCAACGAAGCGAGCATCGCAATGATGAAAGTGATCTCGAAGTTCAGCGATTCGGCGGCTGCTGCCTTGACCCGCGGGCTCTCCGGACCCTTGATCAGGTAAACCAGCAGCGGACCGGCGAAGCCCAGCCCGACGAGGCTGGCCACCAGCGCTGACCAATGCGCGGCGGCAGCCCAGGTGTTCTCTTCTTCCCAACGGAGGGTCGAATAGCCAGTGGTCGCCGGCACCGGGGCATACCCGGGCTGGTAGCCCTGCTGAGGCGCCTGCGCGTATGGCTGCTGCGGTGCATACGGCTGCTGCGGTGCGTACGGCTGCTGCGGTGCGTACGGCTGCTGCGGTGCGTACGGCTGCTGCGGCGCATAGGGCTGCTGCTGGGGTTGCGGCTGCTCGTAAGCCTGCTGGGTCTGGCCGTAGGTGACCTGGGCCACCTGCTGCGGGTCGGCCAAGTTCAGCTCGTCGGGCCCAGCGATGGGGGTGGCGGCCACTGGTGCGTCCGCGGCCTCCAAATCAGGGGACGGGGCCGCAGGCGGCTCTTGCTCATCGAGGCTCAGGAAGTCCGCCGCCGGTTCTACCGGGGCAGCATCGGTGGGGGTTGATTCCTCCCAGGCTGGAGCCTGGCTTTCCTCATTGGTGTTCTCGGACATGTCTCCACCCTATTGAGCGGGCACCGGTTTTGGACCTCAGCTAAGGCCCAAACCGGGGAAAACCCCGGACCCGCCCAACTGGGCGGGTCCGGGGCCGGTCGGTATCCAGCAGTGATCTACTTCTTCACCTTGGCGGTGCTCTTGGAGATCACCACTCGGGTGGCGTAACCGGCCTTGACCACAGTCACCTTCTCGGTGATCTTCTTGCACTTATCGGACTTGGTCAGCTTGTAGGTGGCCTTGGTGGCCTTCTTGATGACCTTGCCTGAGCGGTACCACTGGTAGGTGATCCGATCGGGCTTGGGCGACCAGGTGCCGATCTTCGCGGTCAGCTTCTTCTTGACCTTCACCTTGCCCGAGATGCTCGGGTTCGGACCGGCCAGCACGCCCAGCGGCACTGCCGTCGACGCGTTCGAGATGACGCTGGTCTGGGCGTAGCCGTCCAGCCGAGCGGTGACCGAAACCGTGATGGTCTTCCAGACATCCGCTGCCACCACCCGATAGCTGGTGCCGACCGCGCCCCTGATCGGGCTGCCAGAGCGGTACCACTGGTAGGTCAGGGTCGCTGGCGTCGGCGACCACGAACCGGCACTGACGGTAAGGACCTGGCCAATCCGCGGAATTCCGCCCAAGACCGGGTGGCCGGCAGCGAAGCTACCAGCGCCCACTGCCGACGGAGCAGAGGAGCGCACCGAAGCTGTGACGTAGCCGGCCTTGGCGCCAGTCACCTTGACCGTGACCACCTTGCCCAAATCGGCGGCGGCCAAGCGGTAGGTGCTGGCAGTAGCACCGTCAATGGCGACGCCGGAGCGCAACCACTGGTAGCCGTAGCTTTCGGCCGCCGGAGTCCACGTGCCTGCGGACGCGGAGAGCGTGTTGCCGACAGCGAACGCCCCGGCCACCGTGATGTCCTCGGGAGTGTCGAAGCGACCAGCCGGGTCTACCGCCACCGGGTCAGACTCCACCAATGCGGAGGTGTTGTAACCCGCCAGCGTGCCCGACACTTCCACCGTGATGCTGGCGTTGATGTCGTCGGTCGTCAGCAGGTAGGTCGCCCCGGTCTCCCCGTAAATGGCCACACCATCGCGGAACCACTGGTAGCTCCACGACTCCGGGGTTGGCGTCCAGTTGCCCGGGTTGGCGGTCAGCGTTCGGCCGACCTGGCCCTGACCGACGATCGTCGGCACCTCAGTGACGAGATTGCCCTTTGCTACCGTGCCGCCGGCGGTCGAGGTGCGGCTCAGATCTTCGTAGCCGTACCTCGATGCCGTTACCTCGACGGTGATCTGCGCACCGTCATCGACACCGGTCAGTTTGCGGGTGGCCTCGGTTGCGCCCTTGATCGGCTCTCCACCACGCAGCCACTGGTAGCTGAAGGAGTCCGGAGTCGGGCTCCAGCTACCGACGTCAGCGCTCAGCGTCTCCCCGACGATCAGGTCGCCATTCACCATGATCTCGGCTGGCCCAGTGAAGGTGCCTGCTGGCACCAGCGAGGTGGGATCCGAGGTCGCGGTTTCGTCGGCATAGCCAACGGCGCTGCCGGTCACCGAGACGGTGATCGCCTTGCCGACATCAGCCAAGCTCACCTCATAGGTTTCCGAGGTCGCATCTTCGATCGCCCTGCCGTCCCGGCGCCATTGGTAGGCCAGAGCGGACGGAACCGGCGCCCAAGTGCCGACCTCGGCGGTCAGGGTGGAGCCGACCGTGGCGGTGCCACTGATCACTGGGGTCGCGGGGACGAAGCTGGCTGCGGCCACTGGATCGGCAGCCACCGAGCGCAGCGTCACGGTGCGATAGCCAACCTTGGCCGCAGTCACCTTGACCGTAATGATCTTGCCCGCATCAGCAGCAGTGAGCTCATAGGCGGCATCAGTCGCACCATCGATGGCCACACCGGCCCGCAGCCACTGGTAGCCAACCCCAACCGGAGCCGGAGTCCAGGTACCCGCATCAGCGGTCAGCGTCTGACCAACCACGAAGCTGCCAGCAACACTCACCTCGTCCGGACCAGTCAACTCAGCCGCAGCAACCGTGGCAGTAGCCGCTGAGGTCACCGTCTTATCGGCATAGCCGCCCTTGGCGCCGCTCACCTCGACGGTGATCGCCTTGCCAGCCTCGGCTGCGGTCACCACGAAGGTGGCATCGGTGGCGCCGTCAATGGCCACACCGTCGGCCAGCCACGCACAAGTCAGCGAGGTCGGGGTCGGTGCCCAAGTGCCCGCATGAGCAGTCAGCGTCGAATCGACCACCGCGTTGCCACTGATCGTCGGAACATCAGCAGTGAAGGCGCTAGCCGCCACCGGGTCGCCGTCGGCCGAGGTCAGGACCAAATCGGTGTAGCCGGTCTTGACCGCGGTCACCTCAACCGTGACCACCTTGGCCAGGTCATCGGCAACCAGGGCGTAGGACGACGAAGTCGCACCACTGATCACTACCCCATCACGGAGCCAGCGATAGCTGAAAGCGTCCGGAGTCGGCGTCCAAGTGGCCGCGGCCACCTGAAGCGTCTCACCGACAGCGGCATCGCCAGTCACGGCGACCGAAGCCGGAGCAGAGAAGGTCGCTGCGGCCACTGCTGCGCTCGGTTCGGAGACGTCCAGACCGTCGTAGTAGCCAGCCAGGCTGCCGAGCACCCGCACCGAAATGACCTTGCCAATATCAGCCGAAACCAACTGGTAGTTGCTACCGGTTGCCCCGGTGATGTCGGATCCGTCACGCAGCCACTGCCAGCTCAGGTTCGCCGTCGGCGACCACGGATCGACCGTAGCTTTCAGCGTCTGGCCGAACGTCGCGGTGCCAGTTATGACCGGTTTGACCGTCACGAAGGTGCCCTTGGCAACCTCGGTGCTGTTGACCGAGGCAGCAGTTGCCGAGGCGTAGCCAGCCTTGGAAGCCGACACTCGGACGGTAATCACCTGGCCCTCATCGGCTGCCGTGAGCCGGTAGCTGGCCGAGGTGGCAGCGGGAATGGCATCGCCACCGGAGAGCCATTGGTAGCTCAACGCATCCGGCGTCGGCGTCCAGGAGCCCGGGTCGGCAACCAAGGTTTGGCCGACCGCCAGCGATCCAGCGACGCTGATCGTCGACGGTGCGGTGATCGTGCCTGCCGGCACCTCAGCCGTCGGATCGGACAGCTTGGTCAGGCTGGCATAGCCGGTTGCACTACCGGTCTGAGCGACCGTGATCGCCTTGCCGACATCGGCAGCGGTGACCTGATAGCTGTAACCAGTAGCACCATCAATCGCGTAACCGGCCCGGTACCACTGGAGGGCGAAGGTTGGCGACGGCGCCCAGTAGCCGGTGCCCACATTCAGGGTCTTGCCAATCGCGATCTGGCCGCCACCGTCTACGACGATGACCGGCTTGTCGCCCACCATCGTGCCCAGGCCGACCACGGTGGCCGACGAGTGCAGCGAGGCAGACAGGTAGCCATCCTTGGCCACACTCACCTGCACCGAGACTGCCTGATCTAGGTCAGCAGTGGTGAGGGTGTAGGTGGCATCGGTGGCGCCATCAATGGCCACCCCGGCCCGTAGCCACTGGTAGGCAGTGGTCGTAGCCGTCGGCGTCCAGGTGCCAGCGGCGGCGGTCAACGTCCCGCCCACCTTGAAGGCACCAGAGACAGCGATCTCGGCCGGCGCGGTGAAGGTGGCCAAGGCCACCGGTTGAGTGGCGGCCGAGGGGCGCACGGTCGCCGCATAGGTGTCCAACGTGGCGGTGACGACTACCGAAATCGACTTGCTCGCCTCGTTGGCCGTCAGCTGGTAGGTCTGCGCCGTCGCACCAGAAATGTCGGTGCCGTCGGCCTGCCATTGGTAGGCGAAGGCCGGCTCAGGCGCCCACGTGCCCACGTTCGCGGTCAGGGTCGAGTCGACCTTCGCCGTCCCGGTGATCGTCGGGGTCGGCGCCGCGGTGAACGTGTTGTAGGCGGCAGTCACCTTCAACGTCCCGGAGAACTCCAGGTACGTGGTGGCGAAATCACCGGAGCTGAAGGTGACGTCATAGACGCCCTCAGCATCGGCGGTCAGTTCGTCGGCGGCCACACTCACTCCGGCGGGCAGCGAGCCCAGCGAAGGCACCGCACTAGAGGAGTCCTTGAGCGGCAACGCGGTGGCCACCTGCGGCACTGCGGCCATCGGCACGACCTGACCGCGGACGTTCAAAGTGTTGAACGACAGGCCAGCCAGCGGGCTGAGGTCGGCGATCTGGTTGTTGTAGGCCTCAAGGAAGACCAACGAGGTCGAACCGGACAGAGCGCTCACGCCGGTGATCTGGTTGTCCGATAGCCGCGCGATGAGCAGCCAGGAGTGGCCAGACAGCCCGGTCAGGCTGGAGAGCTGATTGCTGGTGAAGTCGACCTCGAGCAACTGGCTGAGCCCGGCCAACGGCGTCAGATCACTGATCTTGTTGTTGTGGGCACGCAGAGTCGCCAGCTTGGTGAACCGCGAGACGGCGCTGATTGAGGTGATCAGGTTGCCCGAGATGTCCAGCGACTTCAGCCTGGTCGTCGCTGGCGAGGTGGAGAGCGCGTCGATGCTGGTCAGCTGATTGTCAGAGACATCGATGGTGGTCAAGCGAGCCTGGGTGGCTAACGGGGCCAGAGTGGTCAGCTGGTTACTGGCGGCCTGCACCTCAAGGATATTGGTGAGCCCTTCCAGCCCCTCAAGGCTGTGCAACTGATTGTCACTGACGTTGAGCTTCTTCAACGAGGCAAGGGCAGCCAACGGCGACAGGTCGGAGATGACGTTGCCGTTCGCGTACAGATTTTGCAGGTTGACATGCCCACTCAGCGGGGCCAGCGAGGCGAAGTTGTTGTCACTCAGGTCGAGGCTGACAACTTGCGAGAGGTCGGTCAACGGGGTGATATCGGCGATTGCGTTGCGGGAGAAGTCCAGCAGCACCGCACCGGTCAGGTACTGCGCGCCTTCGATCGAAGTGATCATCCGACGGGCACAACTCAGGTCGCTGATCCCAGCCAGATCAATGTTGCTGAAAGTGCTGGTCCCGGCGGGCAGATCCAACTGGTCGGCAAGGCAGGCGGCAAAACCGCTGTCCGGAATCGCCACATCGACGTGGGCATTCAGGGAGACCGTGCCGGAGAAGATCGCTGCGGCGCCTTCACTGGCCGGGGCGTTCACGAAGGTGATGCTGTACAGACCGGCCGCGGCAGTCACGTCGCCATTCTCGATGGTCACCCCGGTCGGCAGCACGAAGTCGGGCAGCGCACCGTCGATGTACTTGATGCCCAGCGGGGTCGCGGTGGCGCTTTCCACGTTGACATCGATGATTTGCCCGGTGGCGCTGTAGGTCAGCCCCGTGAGCCCCGCCAGTGGAGTTAGGTCGGCGATCCAGTTGTTGGACAGCGTCAGCAGCGTCAGCTCGGTCATCCCGCTCAGAGCGGTGATCGTGGTGATGCGGTTGTCGCCAAGATCCAAGGTGGTCAGATCGGCGAGTGCACTCAACCCGGAGATGTCGGTGATCACATTGTTAGACGCATCCAGGCTGGTCAGCCCAGTCAGGGTGCTCAGTTCAGCCAGGTTGGCCAGGCTGTTCGATTCCAGATCCAACGAGGTCAAACCGGTGAGCGTTCCCAGCGGAGCGAGATTGACCAACGAGTTGTGACCCAGATTCAGCGAGGTCAGCCCGGTCAGGGCGTCCAGCCCGGTCAGATCGCTGATGTTGCGGTAGGAGCAATCCAGGCTGGTGAGGGCCGCCAGGTCCTGGCTCCGGAAGACCACCGGATAGCTGCCAACCGCCTCGGACAGGCAGCTGTACAGGCCGACATCGGGGATCGTGACACCCTCGGCCACAACCTTTGCCGCCGAGGTCAACGAATCGTTCGGGTAGCCGGCCTTGGTCACGCTCACCTGCACCGAGATGGGCAGGCCGATGTCGGTGTCGGTGAGCAGGTAGGTCGAGTTGGTCTCGTTCTCGATCGCCACGCCATCGCGGAGCCACTGGTAGCTGACCGTGTCCGGAGTTGGCGTCCAGGCGCCCGAGGCGGTCAAGGTCTCGCCAGCGGTGTATCGGCCGGTGACGGTGATCTTGTCTGGAGCGGTGAAGGTGCCCTGGGCTACGGCTTCAGTAGCCACGGACGTGCGGACGATCGTGGCGTAGGTGTCTTTGGAGCCAGTGACCACCACGGTGATGGCCTTGCCAACCTCGTTGGCCGTGAGCTGGTAGGACGCCTCAGCAGCACCGGAGATGTCCGCGCCGTCGGCCTGCCACTGGTAGGCCAGCGTCGGGGTCGGCGTCCAGGTGCCCGGGTGCGCGGTCAGCGTGGAATCGACCTTGGCCGTCCCGGTGATCGTTGGGGTAGGTGCTGCGGTGAAGGTGTTGTAGGTGGCAGTCACTTTCAGTGTGCCGGAGTACTCGATGTTGGTGGTGGCATAGTCGCCGGAAACGAAACTGAGGTCGTAGCTACCCTCGGCGGCTGCGGTCACCTGATTGGTGGCCACCGTGACACCAGCCGGGAGCTCACCCAGGGTCGGCGCAGCGCCGGTGTGATCCTTCATCGGCAACTCAGTTGCGACCTGCGGGATCACGGCCAGGTTCAACTCCTGGCCTCGGGCGTTGAGATAGGTGAGACTCGCCAGACCGGATACCGGGCTGAGGTCGGCGATCTGGTTGTCGTAGATCTGCAACTCAGCCAGCATCGGCAACGTCGCCAGATCGCTGACGTCGGTGATCTGGTTTCCAGACAACTTCAGAGTCATCAGCAGGGTATGGCTGGCCAACCCGTTCAAACTCGAGACCTTGTTGTCGGAGAAGTCCAGACTCAATAGCGAGTTGCGCCCGGTCAGCGGAGTCAGATCACTGATCTTGTTGCGGGCCGCCAAGACGGTGTTCAGGACGGTAAACCGCGACAGGGTCGAGATGGAGCTGATCTGGTTGCCCGAGACGTCAAGGGTCTTCAGCTTGTTGGTGGGCAGCGACGCCAGCGGCGCCAGGCTGGTGAGCTGGTTGTCGGCAACCTCAATGCTGCGCAGCCGGGTAAAGGTCGCTGGCAGCGACGGCAAGCTGGTTAGTTCGTTGTTGGAGGCTCGCAGCGTGAGCAACTGGGTCATCCCGCTAGTGCCGGTCAGGCTGGCCAGTTTGTTGTCCGAAACGTCCAGAGTGGTCAGGCCGGTAAACCCGGAGAGCGCTGAAATGCTCGAAATCTGATTGCCGCCGAGGTTGAGCAGCTGGATCGGGGCGGTGGAGGCGGCCAGCGGCGACACGTCGCTGATCGCGTTGTCGCTCAGGTCGAGACCGTAAATCCACTTGAGCCCAGCCAGCGGGGTGACATCGGAGATCGTATTGCCGCTCACGTCCAGGTGGACCAGGCCGGTCAGGTACTCAGCGCCGTCGAGGTAACGGACTAGCTGTTTAGCGCACCCAACGCTGGTGACACCGGCCAGGTCGAGGTTACTGAAAGTGGCGGTCGAAGCTGGCTTGTTCAGGCTGGTGGCCACACAGGCTGAGAACGCCGAATCGAGGAACGAGACTTCAAGGTGCGAAGACAAGGTGAAGGTGCCGGAGTAGACCACTTGGCCAGCACCTGAGGTGAAGGGAATCTCGTAGATGCCAGCGGCTGCGGTCACCTGACCGGCATCGATGGTCACCCCGCCCGGCAAAGTGAAGGTAGGCAGCTCCCCCGCGAGGTTCTTGATGGTCAGGTCGGCCGCGGTGGCGGCCTCGACAGTCTGACTCAGGCTCTGCGCGGTGGCGTCCAGGGTGGTCAGGCTCAGCGCGGCGAGCGGGCTGACATCGGTGATCTTGTTTGCCGAGACATTCAGGCTGGTCAGACCGGTGTTGCCAGCAAGGGCGGCCACTCCGGTGAGTTGGTTGGTGGCCAGATTCAGGGTTGTCAGGCCGGTCAAGCTACCGATCGAGGTGAGATCGGCGGCTTCCAGCGAGTTGCTGGCCAGATTCAAAGTGGTCACCCCGGTGAGGGCCTCGGCGCCAGTCAGGTCGCTGATGGCTCGCTCAGAGCAGTTCAACGTGCCCGTGATGCCGGCCAGCTCGATGCTGCCGAACACACTTCCGCTCACACTGAGTCGCTCCCGCAGGCAAGCTGCCAGCCCCTCGTCCGGCACAGTCACGTCGCCTGCATCGACGGTAGTGGTCAGCACTCCAGCGAAGTTGCGGCCGTACTGGTCGACGCTGAAGGTGATCGAATAGCTGCCAACGCTCACCCCAGTGGCCAGACCGGCATCGATGGTCAGGTTCGCCGAATCGCTGGTCAGCGTCGTCGGCAGCTGGCCGTCATACCACTTCAGCGGGATGGCGGTAGCGACATTCGGGGCGATCGTCCAGCTCACCGTTTGGTTGGTGGCAGTGAGGCCCGCGGCGAACTCGAGGTTCAGCGGCGACAGGTCACTGATGTGGTTGCCCGAGATGTTGAGGGTGACCGTTTCGAAGTTGCCGGTGTTGAGCGGCTCGACGCTGTAGATGTTGTTATTGGCGAAGCTCAGCGAGGTGGCACCGGAGAGCGCATAGGCGCCAGTCAAATCGCTGATGCCGCGGCCGTCGCAGTTCAGGGTGGTGATGGCTCCCAACATCGGGACGGAGAATTTTGAGCCCGGCAAGAGGCCGAGCTCATCGGCCAGGCAGGCGGCGAAGTTGGCGTCGGGGACGTCCACCGCTGGGTAGACCACCTTGGTGGTGAGCACCCCGTCAAAATCCCAACCGATGCCGTACTCGTTGCCACCGAAGGTGATGGTGTATTGGCCCGCCACTGTGGCCAGCGCACCGCCGAAGGCATCGATGGTCAGGTTGGAATTGTCCGAAGTCATGGTGCTCGGCTGCTCACCGTATGGCAGCCGCACCGGCACGATGGTGGCGACATTACGCGCTATGGCCCACTCAGCAGTCTGGGTATGGGCATTCAGCGTCAACAGGCTCCAGGCCCCCGCCAGCGGCTGCAAGTCAACGACATGGTTGCCGGAGATGTCGAGGCTCTCCAGGCTCTCCAGCGCCCCCAAGGGCGCGACGCTGCTAATCGCGTTGCTGGCGAAGCTGAGCGAGGTCGCACCGACGAGGTACTCGGCGCCAGCCAGATCGGTGATGCCGCGGCTGTCGCAGTTCAGACCGGTGAGCGCGTTGAGCGCCACTACTTCGAAGGTTGAGCCGGTGGTCGAGAGCGCATCGGCGAGGCAGGCAGCAAAGCCAGCGTCGTTGATAGTCACCGTCCCCTCGGCCCGGGCTGGCAGTGCCTCAACGGTGAGGTAGCCGAAGCCGAGAGCGAGCGAGACCAGCATGGCTGCGCTGCCACGAACAAGCTTGGAAAGTGCCGAACTGCGGTTCATTTCGTTCCCTTTACTGGGTCAGCGACGCCACATCGCCAAGAATCCCAAAGAGATGGTACCGGTAAAATGTACGTACGGTTAAAAACCCTAAGGAAAACCTCCCGAGTTGTGTCTGACTAGGTCTTTAACCACACTCCCGCCCTCAGGCTGGGTCCGAAAACTCGACTATTGTCACCCTTTATGGGGACTGATTAATGCATCACGCGGGTGACATTAACCCCAATGTCACCCTGAATGGGGACAGCCTGTTCAGATAGTGATCCTCAGGTGTGACACAGGTTCCCCACAGCTACCCAAAGCCCGCCAAATTCCCACTACGCTGAGTCAACCCACTGAAGGGACAGCTGCTATGCAGACGGCAACCGCTAGGCGAATCACGGTCCATCGGCCCTTCGACGGCAGCGTCTACGGCGAGCTGGAAGCCACCGATGCGCCCACCACGAGAGCCGCCATCGCCAGGGCCCGCCGGGCGCAGGCCCGCTGGGCCGAAGTACCAGTGCGGGAACGGTCCCGCATCATCGCCACCGTGGCCAGCCTGACCCTCAGCAATGCCGATCGCATCCTCGATGTCATTCAGGACGAGAGTGGCAAGGCCCGGCTCAGCGCCTTCGAGGAGGTGATGGACACCGCCCGGGGGCTGCGGGTCTTTGCCAACGCCGCCCCGGCCCTGTTGCGCCCAGCCCGCCGCGCTGGGGCGATCCCGGTGCTCACCCGCACGGTCGAACATCACCGTCCGGTGGGAGTGGTCGGCATCATCACGCCCTGGAACTACCCCTTCACCCTGCCAGCCACCGACGCCGCCCAGGCCCTGCTGGCCGGGAATGCGGTGGTGCTAAAGCCGGACTCCCAAACCCCACATACCGCCTTGTTGTTGGCTGAGTTGTTCGCCGCCGCCGGGCTGCCCGAAGACCTGTTCATCGTGCTTCCTGGTGCGGGCACCGAACTCGGACCGGTGCTGGTGGCCGAGACCGACTATCTGATGTTCACCGGCTCCACCGCCACCGGACGAACCCTGGCAGGAGCCTGCGCCGAGCGATTGATGGGCTTCTCGGCCGAACTGGGCGGCAAGAATCCCCTGCTGGTGCTGCCCGATGCCGACCTCGACGCCGCCGCCATCGGCACTGCCCGGGCCGCCTTCGCCAACACCGGCCAGCTCTGCATCAGCATCGAGCGGGCCTACGTGCATCGCAGCGTCTACAACGAGTTCATTGACAAGTTACTGGCGGCCACCGCCAGTTTGCGGGTTGGGGTTGGCCACTCCTGGGAGTTTGAGGTTGGCTCGCTGTCTTCGGCCAAACAGCTGGCCACCGTGACCGACCACGTCCAAGATGCCCGGGCCCTGGGAGCCACCGTGCTGGCTGGCGGTCGGGCCCGTCCTGATCTGGGGCCCTACTGCTACGAACCCACCGTGCTAACCGGGGTGACCGCCGAGATGGAGGTCTGCCGCGAGGAGACCTTCGGCCCAGTGCTGTCGGTGTATCGCGTCGATTCGATTGATGACGCGGTCGAGGCGGCCAATGACTCCCGCTACGGACTGAACGCCAGCATCTGGTCGGCACATCTGGGCCGATCAGTGGCCGGACGGCTGCGCACCGGCATGGTGAACATCAACGACGGCTACGCCCCCGCGTTCGGCTCACATGCCGCCCCGATGGGTGGGATGGGCGAATCGGGAGTCGGCCGACGGCACGGCAGCCAGGGACTACTGAAATACACCGAGGCGCAAACGGTCGCCGAGCAACGCCTGCTACCGATCGCCCCGCCACCTGGGGTGAGCAATGAAACTTTCGCGAAGGTGCTGACGATGGGGATCCGGGTGCTGAATCGAGTACTGCCATGAACGGGCTGAACCTGACCGGATCGACCGTGCTGATCACCGGCGCTGGCAGCGGTCTCGGCCGCGAGCTAGCCGTCCAAGCCGCGGCGCGCGGTGCCGAAGTGATCGTCTGGGATCTGGACGGCGACGCCGCCGAAACCACCGCCAACCAGGTTGGTGGCAGTTGGGCGAAGGTGGACGTCACCGACGCTGACGCCGTCGCCGCGGCTGCGTCCGGGCTGGACGTCGATGTGTTAATCAACAACGCCGGGGTGGTCACCGGCAAGTACCTGCTGGAGGCCACCGAGGCCCAGATTCGGCGCACCTTCGAGGTGAACACCCTGGCCGGCTACTGGACCACTCGGGCCGTGCTACCCGGCATGCTCGCGCGCGACCGGGGCGCCATCGTCACCATCGCCAGCGCGGCGGGCCTGGTGGGCGTGGCCAAACAGACCGACTATTCGGCCAGCAAGTGGGGGGCGGTCGGCTTCACCGAGAGCCTGCGCGCTGAGTTGCGCTCCTTCGGCAGCCGGGTGCGCACGCTGGTCGTGGCGCCGTACTACATCAACACCGGCATGTTTGAAGGGGTGCGCACCCGGTTCCCGCTGCTGTTGCCCATTCTGGAAACGTCCAAGGTGGCCACCAAGGTACTCAACGCGATTGAAGCCGGCCGCCAACAGCTCGTGCTGCCGCCAATGGTGCGGGTGGTGCCACCGCTGCGCATTCTGCCGCCGGTGGCCTTCGACGTCCTGCTCGATCTGGTCGGCATCAACCACACTATGGATCACTTCGTCGGTCGGCGGCGGTGACGACGAGGGTCTGGGCCGCCTTCGACTTTC
Organism: Propionicimonas sp.; assembly: GCA_013791955.1. GTDB lineage: Bacteria > Actinomycetota > Actinomycetes > Propionibacteriales > Propionibacteriaceae > Propionicimonas. The sequence goes on along the minus strand of VMSW01000007.1, from coordinate 114,747 downwards.
CCGAACAACCCACGGCCAACAATGGACGGCAGCGGTTCTGCTTCACCACTGCGCCGCAAGTGCTGCGCACCGCTGACCCAGCCCAGGTGTCAGCCCTGATCGCGACCGCCGAGCAGGCCGCCCTGGCTGGCTCTTGGGTGGTCGGTGGCCTCGGCTACGGTGCCGGTCAGGTGTGGGACGGCGCCCAACCGGTGCAGCGCGGCGGGGCCGAAGGCGTATTGGCCCACTTCGAGATCTACTCCGGCGAGCCCCAACCGTGGCCAGCGAGCACCGGCGAGTTACCCGGATTGGACTGGCTGCCCGAGACCCGGTTGGCCGGGGGACGCTCCCCGTCGGCCGCCATCGCGGAGGTGCGGGAGCGGATCGCCGCCGGCGACTTCTACCAGGTGAACCTCACCAGCCGCTGGCGCGCGGTCCGTCCGGTCGGCTTCGATCTGTTCGCCTACTTCGCCGGCTTGGCCGCCGCCCAGCCGGACGGCTACCTGCTGTACTCGGAGCTGGCCGGCGTGGCCAGCATCTCCCCTGAGCTGTTTTTCCATCGCCGTGACCGCGACGTGCGCACCCAGCCGATGAAGGGCACCGCCCCGGCGGAGCGTCCCGGGGCTGAGCTGCTCAACAGTGCCAAAGACCGCGCCGAGAACCTGATGATCGTCGACCTACTGCGCAACGATTTGGGCCGGGTATGTCTGCCCGGCACCGTGGTCGTTGATCGGCTCTTCGAGTTGCACCAGCTACCCACCCTTTGGCAGCTCACCTCAACCGTTTCGGGACGCACTTCGGCCGCGACCACCCTGGTCGAGGTGTTCGCGGCGCTGTTTCCGTGCGGCTCGGTGACCGGAGCCCCCAAGGCCGCCGCGATGGCGGCGATCGCAGAGTTGGAGGCCAGCCCACGCGGTTGGTATTGCGGTGCGCTCGGCGTGATCCGTCCGGGTGGGGAGGCAACCTTCAACGTGCCCATTCGCACGGTGGAGTTCGCCGACGACCAGCTGATTTGCGGGGTGGGCAGCGGGATCGTCACCGATTCCGACCCCGACCAGGAGTTGGCGGAATGGGCGACCAAAGCCCGCTTTCTGGGGGCTGCCCCGCTGCGGGCGATCGAGACCATGCGCAGCGTGGACGGCGAGCTGCAGCGCCGCGAGGCCCATTTGGCCCGACTGGTCGCCAGTTGCGCCGACCTGGGTTTGAGCCTCGACCTCGATGAAGTGCTGGCCGCCTTGGCCGGGGCCGTCCCGGCTAGCGGAGACCATCGGGTCCGACTGGTTGCTGGTGACGGGCCGCCAATGGTTGAGGTGACACCGGCTCCCCCGTCCGGGGCGCCGGTGGGGTTGCAGTTGGCCGCCGAGCCGTTGGACGTGGTTCGGCTGGAGCCGGTGATCGTCCACAAGACCACTTATCGGGCGCACTACGACCGGCTGCGAGCCCTCGCCGACCCGCGGGCCTTCGATGTGATCTGCCATGACGGCACCGAGCTGACCGAATGCTGCCTTGGCAGCTTGGCGCTCAAGCTGGACGGGGTTTGGTACACCCCGCCGGTCGCCGCCGGGTTGCTGGCTGGGACGATGCGAGCCGAACTGCTGGCTGCGGGACGAATTGCCGAACGCCACCTGCCGATCGCCAGCTTGGCAGCTGCCGAGGAGCTGGCGTTCTTCAATTCGGTTCGCGGGTGGTGTCCGGCCCAGCTGATCTAGGCTGGCACCCATGACGGGCCTGATCGCCGTTGATGCTGGCCAGAGCGGCATCCGGTTGCGTTGCATTGATTCCGCCGTGGTTGCTGAGGCCGCGACCGCTGGCGTCATCACTGCGCAACCGTTGATGCCACAGCTGGCTGCCGCCGTCACTGATTTCGTCCAGGCCCATGGGCTGCGCCCGACCGCTGTCGGGGTGGGCAGCAGCGGCCTGACCACTCCCGAAGCCGGCGAGCTACTCGGCTTACTCAGCGGCCTCGGGGTACGGAAAGTCGCGGTGGCCCACGACGCCACCACTAGCTTTTTGGGCGCGCTTGGCGACCACCCGGGCGCGGTGATCGCGGCTGGTACCGGGGTGGTCACCTTGGCCGTGGGCGCCTCCGAGATCGCCCGGGTGGACGGTTGGGGCTACCTGCTCGGCGATGCTGGCAGCGGCTATTGGATCGGTCGGGCCGGGTTGAACGCGGCCATGCGCTATTACGACGGACGCGGCCAGGCCACCGACTTATTGGATCGGCTACAGGCAGAGTTCGATCACCCCGAGACCGCCTACATCGAACTGCAAAGCGATCCTCGCTGGGTGAGCCGCGTAGCGGCTTTCTCGCTGCGGGTGGACCAAGCTGCCGCCGAGGGGGACGCGGTGGCCGGGCAGATTTTGGCCGAGGCGGCTGCCGAGCTTTCCGACAGCGTCATCACCGGTCTGCGCCGGGTTGGGTTGATGGGTGAGCAACCCCCGGCAGTCTGCGCGCTGGGCAAGGTGTTCGATTCGCCCCGCATCCGGAACCGTTTCGTGGCCTACCTGCGCCTGCACTGGTCCGGCCTTGAGCTGACTCCGCCTGCTGGCACCTCCCTGGACGGCGCCGCACTGGCCGCCTCCCTGACCCCCGACAGCCCCCTGTTGAAGCTGGTCGCGGTCGCTGAGCGTTGAGGGCTTCTCGGTGCTCTTCATGCCGATTTCCGGTTTGAATCGATTAATCGGTGTGGTTTGTCAATTGCCTGTGGATAACTCAGCCATCGGGGTGGTGCGCTGGCCTGCAGATATGCCAGGCTCGCAGAATCCAACCCCCAGGAGGATTCATGGCAAGATTTCGCGCTGGGCTTCTCAGCCTTGCGGTGTCACTAACCGGTCTCGCTGGCTGCGCGCCAACTCCGGTCGGCTCGCCTTCACCGTTGGACGCCAAACCGACCTTCTCCTGCATCCCAGAAGGCGGCGGCACTCCCTGGCCCTGCTACGAGCGCGACTACGACCTATCCCGGGTTCGCGACCAGCTCTATGCCGACGCCGAGGTGGTGTTGCGCAAACGCCTTGCCGAGGACGAGCGGATCTATCGCGCGGGCGGAGTCACTGAGGCCACCCCGGTGATGTTGGAGACCACCACCGGCGAAGCGCTTGGGGCCGCCTTGAGCTTGTACCAGAGCGTGCATCGAGACAAGACCAAGGCCGTTGGCGGCGAGTTCCGGTTGGGCTACGTTCGCCGGGCTCCCGGCCTGGCCAAAGGTGGCTCGGTGGTGGCCCTCGAGTCGTGTGTAGATGCCAGTAGCGTCGAGATGCGCGAGCCCGGGTCTACCTCCAAGGGCACGATCACGGCTCAGCGCACTCTTTTCTCCAAAGTGGACGGGGTCTTGAAGGCTAGCTACACCGAGTGGAAGTCGGTCGAGTCATGCTCCTGAGATCCTTCGCGCTGCTGGTGGCTGGCGCGTCCCTACTTCTGCCCGCCAGCAGCCAGGCGGCTCCTGGCGGCCTCAACAACGCGCCGGCCGCAGCGACTCCCCAGCCGAAACCCTCCGCGAGTGCCAAGAATGACTGGGTTCTCGGCGACGCACCCAAGGGGCCCAACCGACCCGCCCCCACTAAAACCCCAGGTACCTCGGGCGAGCAGACGAGCCAAAGACCTGGCGAGCCCTCCCACCGATGCATTCCTGGAATTGACCCGGAGTGCGAGGGCCCGGTGGCACCGGGCCAAGCGCGTCAGGCCAGCACCCCTACCGACGACGATGCGCGTGGTGTGGTGGCCAGGCTGCACCTGCCCGACCCAACACCTCGCTTCGGGCCAGACCCGTCGGTGAATGAGTGGAACATGCTTGCCGTCGGCTTCCCGATTTGGCTGTGGACGGACCAGCCGACCCACTTGACCACCACCGCCCGCAATGGCGGGTTGACCTTCAACCTCACTGCCACTTGGACCTCTACCACCTTCACCATGGGCGATGGCCACTCAAAGACCTGTACGGCCACCACGGTCTACCCTCCCCACATCGACAAGCCGGGACGTCCCTCACCCACTTGCGGCTACGTGTATTCCGAAATCTCCCCTGTTGGGCATCCCTACACCGTTTCGGCTGAAACGCACTGGCGAATCGATTGGTCAAGTTCGGGAGAACGGGGCACCTTCGATCACGCCATCACCGGCAGCCGCAGCCTCGACGTCGGCGAGCTTCAGTCCTTGGTGAACGGCTGAGGCGCCCCAGAGCTGCGCGATGCCGTCCCGCCGAAGGTCCTCAAGGTCACGAAGGCCACGACTTGGCCAGCTAGTCTGTCGCCGTGATCACGGGAACGCTTAAGAGCCAGGTAGATCGAGTCTGGGACGCGTTCTGGTCGGGCGGCATTTCGAACCCGCTTGAGGTGATCGAGCAGATCACCTACTTGCTGTTCATGCGTCAGCTGGACGACGCCCAGACCCTCGCCGAGAAGAAGGCCAATCGCCTCGGCGCGCCCATCGAGAACCGCATCTTCGGCCCAGAGGAGCAACTGCTGCGGTGGTCGCGGCTGCGCACGCTCGAGCCCGGCGACCTGTTCACGAGAGTCTCCGAAGAGGTCTTCCCGTTCCTGCGCCGCCTCGGTGGCGTCGGCTCGGCCTACGCCGCCCAAATGAAGGATGCCCGCTTCACCATTCCGACCCCGCAGCTGCTGGCTCGCGTGGTGGACCTGATCGGCGCGCTACCAATGGATGACCGCGACACCAACGGCGACCTGTACGAGTACATGCTCTCCAAGATCGCCAGTGCCGGGCAAAACGGCCAGTTCCGCACCCCTCGGCACATCATCAAGTTGATGGTCGAGCTGATGGCACCCGGCCCTCGCGATGAGATCTGCGATCCGGCGTGTGGCACCGGCGGCTTCCTTGTCGCGGCCGCCGAGCAGCTGCGTGAGGCCCACCCCGATGTGCTGACCGATGCGGTGCAGCGCAAGCATTTTCACCACTCGATGTTCCATGGCTATGACTTCGATTCGATCATGCTGCGGATCGGCGCGATGAACCTGGTGCTCCACGGGGTGGAGGGTGCCGACATTCGGTATCGCGATTCCTTGTCTGCGGCCGGGGACGTGGACGTGGAGCGTTTCACCTTGGTGTTGGCGAACCCACCCTTTGCCGGATCGCTCGACTTCGAGTCCACCTCGAAGGCCCTGCAGAGGACCGTCAAGACCCGCAAGACCGAGCTGCTGTTCCTGGCTCACTTCATCCGCATGCTCAAAGCTGGCGGACGCGCAGCGGTGATTGTGCCCGACGGTGTGCTCTTCGGTTCATCCAAAGCCCACAAAGACCTGCGCCGAACGCTGGTGGAAGATCAACGGCTGGACGCCGTCATCAAACTGCCCTCCGGGGTGTTTCGCCCCTACGCCGGAGTGTCGACCGCGATCCTGCTGTTCACCAAGACCAACTCCCCTGGCGACACCAAACACGTCTGGTTCTACGACGTCCAGGCCGACGGCTTCTCCCTCGACGATAAGCGCAACCCAATCGAAGCCAACGATCTACCCGACCTTCTGAGGCGCTGGCAATCGAAACTCGCTGAGCCCGCGTCACAGTTCCCTGAGCCCGTCGAAGGGTCACCCTGGCCCGAACTCACCCGCGCCCGCACTGACCAAAGCTTCTGCGTTCCCAAGGACGAGATCGCCGCCCAGGGCTACGACCTGAGCCTCAACCGCTACAAGGAGGTCGTACATGAGGACGTCGACCATCAAGCGCCCGGCGAGATCGTCGCCGAGTTGGAGGCACTCGAGTCGGAGATCGGCGCCGGGCTTGCTGAGTTGAAAGCGTTGTTGGGATGAAGATGGTGGCGCTCGGCGAGGTTGCGCACGTCGAGCGGGCTGGTGTCGACCCGCGCGCACTCGACCCGGACACCCCCTATTTGGGGCTCGAACACATCGAACGCGGTGGGCGAATCGTCGGATGCGGCACGGTCGGTACCGCGGAGCTCACCAGCACCAAGTTTTCGTTCACCACTGAACATGTTCTTTTCGGCAAGCTGCGACCCTACCTGGGCAAGATCGCCCGTCCACCCTTCTCGGGAGTGTGCAGCACCGACATCCTCCCCATCCGCCCGGGCGAGGGGCTTGATCGGAACTATCTCGTTCACTATCTGCGACAGCCCACGGTGATTGGGTTGGCAGCATCCCAGGCGACTGGTGCGAACCTCCCCCGTCTCAGCCCGAGGGTGCTTGAGGCATTCGAGATACCCCTCCCGCCCCTCCCCGAGCAACGTCGCATCGCAGCCATCCTTGACAATGCCGACGCCCTCCGCACCAAGCGCCGCCACACTCTGGCCCTCCTCGATGACCTCACCAAGTCGGTCTTCCACGACATGTTCGGCGAACTCACACAATGGCCCATCCACAAGTTCGGCGATGTCTGCGAGACCCGCCTAGGAAAAATGCTCGACGCCAAGCAGCAGACGGGAGAACACCAACGTCCGTACCTCCGCAACGCTAACGTGCAGTGGTTCCGATTTGATCTGGATGATGTCCTTTCGATGGACTTCGATGCCAAGTCCCGTGCTCTTCTGCAACTTCAGCCCTGGGATTTGCTCATTTGCGAGGGCGGTGAACCGGGCCGGTGCGCGGTGTGGCGTGGCCAGATCGCCGAGTGCTATTACCAGAAGGCGTTGCACCGGGCGCGCCCCAACACCCGCCTTGCGCATCCGGAGTTCATTGCTCACCAAATGTGGCACCTCGCCCATAGCGGGGCACTAAGCGACTACGTGACATCCGCCACCATCGCGCACCTGACTGGTGAGAAGCTGAAGCAACTGCCTCTGGCGGTCCCACCACTCCCCCTCCAGAAAGAGTTCGCCACCCGCGTCGCCGCGATCAATGCCGAGCGCACCGCCGCCCAGCGCTCCCTCGACACTCTCGACGAGCTTTTCGCGTCCCTGCAATCCCGCGCCTTCTCCGGCCAGCTCTGACTGTGCATCTATGAGCACCCCCGCGAGCCCCATCCCCGTCCGGATCACCGACCGGACGGGGGAATCCACCCCGGAGTTGAAGAATCGGGTGCGTAGGTTCGTCGAGCTCGCGGAACAGGTTGAAGCCCATCGACTCACCGGGAGCAGCCCCGGCTTCATGAATTTCACCCTTGAAGCTGACCTGGACACCGGCACGACCATCGGTGGTCTGGTCACGGTCACGCCCGACGATCCCGACTTGTGGGAACTACTCGCCACCCGTGAGCGCACCCTGGTGTTTGTCGAAGATGAACCGCTCCACCTCACCAAGGTGGCCGCCGCAATCGGCCGTGAGCACCCCGGGCTTCGCGAAGCCACCAAGCTTCTCGGCCAGCTCTATCGAGAGTGGAAGAGCAAACCGCGTTTCTTGGTGCAGAAGTTCCCGAATGCTGCTCCGCCAGGCCTCCCCGACGGCAGCTTGCTGTCCTTACACGTTGGACCGCCAACCATAACTTCCGAGATCGATCTGACTTCGATGACCTCCGACCTCGAACTGGCCAACCTCTACCTCAACAGCCGCCTATGGCACGCAGACGAAGACAAGTCACAGGAATGGGACTCGATGACCGAGATGGAGAAGGCGACGTGCCGTAAGGCGGCGGAGGGCCGCGCGATATCGGGTGCCGGCCTGGTGATCTCTGCGTTACGTCTCATCCGGCTGCTACGTCAAAACGGCTACGACTTCTAGGCCTTTCGCTCCACGCGTCCACCGGCGTAGACCATCCAGAACTGCCGCTCGTGCGCCGTCGCGGCAGCCCAAATCTTCCGGCGCCCAGCCTCGAATCGTTCGACCATCTCGTCCAGCCCGATCGAGCCGCCGGAAAGAGCGAACACCGGCGTGCCTGCCTCTCTAAACGATGGCTGGTATCGAATCGCCTTGTCCTTGGTCAGTAACGCCAAACCCTCGCTGGAGCCGTGAGCGATCCACTCCTCATCGGTGACATCCTGCGCATCGTCGGGAAACACGTCCGCGATTCGCACGATGCTCCAGCCCAGTGCGCGCAGCTTGGTGACGCTGCCTTTACCCAGGCAGCGGTCGGCGAAGAACCTAGGCTGCGGCTCGCTGGGCGGATCGGTCATAGTCCTGAATCAGCCGCTCCACCACATCCCGCTCCATCTCGAACTCCTCAGCGATGGCCTGCATCGACTCCCTCGCGTGCCACAACTCGAGGATCGCGTTCAGCGGCACGTTCAGGCCTTCGATCACCGGCCGCCCCCACCCGAACCGCGGGTCGAGAATGACCGAGCCGCCGAACTGGCGTAGCCGCAACTGAGTCGGGTCTTGACCGTCCCACTTGATGAAATCGTGGAAGTTGGTCACCGTTTCGGTGATGGCCTGCTGCCGGTCGCGGGCTCGCAACAACTCATCACCACCGGCCTTGATGAAGATCTCCACGTTGTCGTGGCCGATCCCAGGCCGGGCCAAGCCGTAAGGGTCGTCGAAGTACTTCTGGGCACCCACAGCGGCTTCGCGAACCCGCTTGGCGGGGAAGCCGGCCTCGGTCAGGGACCGCAATACGAAGGCCTCCACCACAGCCACGAAGGGAAGGTTGGGCAGACCGTGCCCTGCCGGTGCAATCGAATGAATGGCTTCATGTTTGCGCCACGAACCCAGCGTCGAGGCGGGCATGGCTATATAGGTCGCCGCGTCTGCAACGTTCAGCAACGCGTCGTTATAGATATCTACCATGTGTACCCTCCCAGGCTCATCGTAGGGCTGGAACCGAAGAACCAAGCCCAAGACCGCCTCCGAAACACCCGCTTGCCTGAGCCACTGGTTTAGGTCCCGGGCCGGTTGTGAGTGTCAGTCGGCTCACCTATAATAGAACACATGTTCGACGCATCGGGGGTTAGTGCAGCGCAACGGTTGCGCGCCGCCATCGATGCTCGCACTCAGGCCGAGATCGATGAGGCGGTCGCGATTGCTGATCTGGCTGCCGAAAATGCTTGGCCCGAAGATGCTCAGTTTGATGTGATTGGTACGCGTCCAGTCCGGATCGGGGCGGACGGTACTGCGCTGGTTGATGAGTTCGTGCCCCTAGAAGTCGCGGCGTTGAAGGGCATTTCGGTAGCGGCCGCGACCTGGCTGATCCGCGACGTGGTGAACCTGAAGGCTCGCCATCCACACCTGTGGTTCCAAGTCACCAAAGGCCACCTGCCGGTGTTTCGGGCTTGCCAACTCGCGGTCGAGGTGGCCCGCTACGACCTGTCGCTTGAAGAATCCTTGGCGTTGGATGCCGAATTGGCGCCCAAGATTGCCACCCTGCCCTGGGCGCGGGTCCTCAAACTGGCCCGTGGTCTAATCGCAGGTATTGCTGCCGACAAGGTCACCGCTTTGGCCGAGCAGGCCCGAGCCCAGCGCTACGTGCGCAAACACCCCACCGACGACCCGATGGTGGGTTTCCTGACAGCCCGGGTTGATACCGCTGATGCGATCTTCTTCGACGCCGCTGTTGATCGCATCGCCGACGTCCTCGGCGCCCAAGGCGACCTGGACCCCAAAGAGATCCGCCGCGCGAAAGCTGTCGGCATCCTCGCCACCCCAGCCCGAGCCCAACTCCTGCTGCTCGAAAGCATTGGCGCGAGTGACCCTTCGACGGGCTCAGGGAACTGGGTGGGCTCAGGGAATCGGGCAAGTTCCCTGAGCTTGTCGAAGGGCAAAGTGCGCTCCACTGATCGACGCCTCCTACCCAAAGCAACCGTCTATGTTCATGTCGCCGAAGAAACCCTGCTCACCGGCCGCGGCACCGCCCGGGTTGAGGGCGTCGGGGCGATCCCGGCCGCCATGCTCAAACTCCTGCTGGGTAACACCCAGGTGCGGCTCACCCCCGTGGTGCAACCCTTCAAGAAGCTGGCTGTCGACCGCTACGAAATCCCGGCCCGGATCCGCAAACAGGTCATCCTGCGCGACCGCGTCGAAGTGTTCCCCTTCTCAGCGCGCCCAGCCCGCAACAAGGACCTCGACCACACCAAACCCTTCAAAGAAGGCAAACCCAAACAGACCAGGGCCAACAACCTTGGGCCGCTGGCCCGCAAAGCGCACCGGGCCAAAACCCACGGCGATTGGCACCTCAAACAACCAACTGCGGGCGTTTTCCACTGGCAATCCCCGGCCGGCCACCACTACCGGGTCGGCCCCAACGGCACCATCCGATACGGAAAGGACCCAAACCACACCGCTTTCGACGAAGCTCAGTGGAATCTGGACCGGGACATTTCCCCACCCTAGGCATCAATGTCGGCTTGAGCCGGAATACTGAACCGCGTGAGCAGCAACTTCGCCTTCGCCAGCGCGGAATGGCCCGATGTGGCCGCCGACTGCGCGCGGGCGGAGTCGTACGGTCACTCTGACCCCCGCACCTCGGTGTTCTACGCCCGGCGCGCCCTGGAACTACTGGTCAACAAGCTCTACGACCTCCGCGAGCTAACCCTGCCCTACCGGGACGACCTGGCAGCACTCATCGGCGACGCAGGATTCCAGCGCACCACTGGGCCCGTATTCGTGCAAAAAGCCACGCTGATTCGCAAGGCTGGCAACGCGGCCGTCCACCAGCAACGGCCGATCGGCGAAGAGACCGCCCTGCGCGCGCTCGAAGAGCTCTACTACCTGGCCGTTTGGGCCTACTTCCGATTCTCCGCCACCCCAGACAAGACCCCCAAAACCGCTCGGTTCGACCGATCGCTAGTACCGGTCCCTGCGGCTGCCGAACGCCAGGCCAACCCGGAAGAGCTCGCTCGTCTGCTAGCTGACTTTGCCGCCAAGGACGCTGAGATCGCCGAGGCCCGCGCCGCCAACGCCAACCTGCAGGCCCAGCTAGACGAACTCCGCGCTCAGGTCGCGGCCGCCCAGGCCACCAAGACCGTCCTCGTCGACACCCACGACTACACCGAAGCCCAGACTCGTACCGATCTGATCGACCTCGATCTGCGCGAGGCCGGTTGGGAACCCGACGACGAACACGTCCGCGAATACCCAGTCGTCGGCATGCCCGCCGGCGACGGAAGCGGCTACGCCGATTACGTCTTGTGGGGCGCCGACGGCCTGCCCCTCGCGGTGGTCGAGGCGAAGCGCAGCTCGAAAGATGCTGGCGCGGGCCAGCAGCAAGCCAAGCTCTACGCCGACTGCCTGGAGCAAATGACCGGGCGCCGTCCGGTGATCTACTTCACCAACGGTCACCAGCTTTGGCTATGGGACGACGCGGCCGGCTACCCACCCAGGATCGTGCTGGGGTATCACACCCGAGACCAACTCGAGCTCATGGTGTTTCGCAGAAGCACCCGCCAGGCGCTGGCTGGCTTCCCGATCAATCATGAGATCGCCGGACGCCACTACCAGCAGCACGCCATCCGCCGGGTTGGCGAGGAATACACCGCCAGGCGCCGTCGCGCTCTGCTGGTGATGGCCACCGGCTCAGGCAAGACCCGCACCGCAATCGCCCTGGTCGAGCAGCTAATGAAGGCTGGCTGGGTGAAGCGGGTGCTCTTCCTCGCCGATCGAGTCGCACTGGTAAACCAGGCAGTGGGCGCTTTCAAGGCCCACCTTCCCAACGCCACCACCGTGAACCTCGTCACCGACAAAATCACCGACGGCCGAGTCTTCGTCTCCACCTACCCCACCATGACCGGGCTGATCGACAACCTCGACGAATCGGGGCAGCGGGTCTTTGGCCCCGGCTACTTCGACCTGGTGATCATTGATGAAGCCCACCGCAGCATCTACGCCAAGTACCGCGGAATCTTCGAGTGGTTCGACTCCCTGCTGATCGGCCTAACCGCCACCCCGAAGGACGAGGTGGACCACAACACCTACTCCCTGTTCGGGCTCGAAGACGGCGTTCCCACCGATAGCTACTCCCTGGAGGACGCGGTCAAAGAGGGCTACTTGGTGCCACCGCAGGCTGTCTCGGTTCCGCTGAAGTTCCTGACCCGCGGCGTCCACTACAACGAACTAACTGAGGCCGAAAAGGACGCCTGGGACGCTGCCGAATGGAACGAAGATGGGGTCATCCCTGACGCCATCGATGCTGCCGCCCTGAACTCCTACCTGTTCAACGCCGACACCGTCGACAAGGTGCTCGAGGTCCTGATGACCCGCGGCTACCGGGTTGATGGCGGCGATCGCATCGGCAAGACCATCGTCTTCGCACGCAATCAGGATCACGCCAGGTTCATCAGCGAGCGCTTCGACGCGAACTACCCCTGGCTCGGCGGGCAGAGCGCCCGAGTGATCACCCACGCCATCAGCTACGCCCAATCACTGATCGACGACTTCAGCACACCAACCAAGCAACCTGACATCGCAATCTCGGTGGACATGCTCGACACCGGCATCGACATTCCCGAGGTATGCAATCTGGTGTTCTTCAAGCCCGTTTACTCCCGCACCAAGTTCTGGCAGATGATCGGACGCGGCACGCGACTCCGTCCGGAGTTGTTCGGCCCCGACGCCGATAAGACCGACTTCTTCGTCTTCGACTTCTGCGGAAACCTCGAGTACTTCTCTCAACCAGACGCTGGCGTCGAAGGGTCGGTGAGCAAACCGCTGTCCCAACGACTATTCGAGGCCCGGCTAGCTCTAGTTGCGAGCTTGGACGCCGACCAGACAGAGCCAGCCCTGCGAGATTCCGTGACCGCCGATCTCCACCGCATTGTGTTGGGCATGCCGCAACAGAACTTCCTGGTGCGGGCCAGGCGTGAGTGGGTCGAGAAGTGGTCGGCTCCCGAACACTGGAAGCAGTTAACCCCCGAGAGTGCCGCTGAGGTCGCCGAGTTCCTGGCCGACCTGCCCTCGGCGGTCCGTGACGACGACGAGCTCGCCAAGCGTTTCGACCTGCTGGTGCTCCAACTCCAACTGGCCACGCTCAACGACGACCAGCCAACCATCGACCGGCTACGGGTCAAGGTGCAGGTGATCGTCGCCAACCTGCTCACTAAAACCACGATTCCGGCGGTCGCCGCCCAGTCGGCGCTGCTCGCACAGCTCGATACCGACGAATGGTGGGTAGACCTCCCGCTCATGATGCTGGAATCGGCGCGGCTCCAGCTCCGCGGTTTGGTTCGATTCGCCGACAAGGCCGACAGGCACGTCGTCTATGCCGACTTCACCGACGAGTTGGGCGAAGTCGTTGGGGTCGTGCTACCCGGAGTCAGCATCGGCATCAACGTGGAGCGGTTCCGGGCCAAAGCCCGTGACTGGCTCGCCAAACATGACGACCTGATCGCCCTCCAGAAGCTTCGTCGCAACAAGCAACTCACCCGAGTTGATCTGACCTCTCTGGAGAACCTTCTGGTGGAAGCCGGGGTAGGCAGCCGGGAAGAGGTGCAGCTCGCCGCCCAGCAGTCCCATGGCCTCGGCCTGTTCGTCCGCTCATTGGTGGGGCTGGATAGAGCCGCTGCCGCCGAAGCGTTTGCGGGCTACCTCCACAACGCGAACTACACCGCCCGACAACTCGACTTCCTGAATTTGATCATCGCGCACCTGACGGCCACCGGCACGATGGCTCCCGCGCGGCTCTACGAGTCTCCTTTCACCGACCAGGCACCGACCGGACCGGAATACCTCTTCAGCGACCCCGAGGTCGACGGAATCGTGGTGATTCTCGACGAAATCCGAGAGCACGCAGTCGCCGTCCACGCCTAGCCCAACCCTGGGCTACGGGCCGAAGGGCAAGCCGCACCGCGATAACCTTGTGGCGCTGCCCATCCCAGCTGATTCGAAAGGCTCCCCTTGCCTGCGTCGCACGCGTTCGTACTGACCAGTTTTGGGGGCGGCAATGCCCTATCGCCGTTCCGCACCACCGCGCTGACAAAACGACTCAGCGCCGCAGTGCCCGGCGTCAGCGCCGTCTCGGCCCGGTATTGGCATTGGGTGGCCAGCTCCGATCAGCTCGACGCGGCCACCACCGAAACCGTCGACCGCCTACTCACCTACGGCCCAGCGGCCGGCGCGGCAGCCACTGGGGCAACCACCGCCACCATCATCGTCGCCCCCCGCTTGGGCACTCTGTCGCCGTGGGCGTCCAAGGCCACTGACATCGCCCACAGCTGCGGGGTGCCGATTCGGCGAGTCGAGCGGGTCACCGAATACACCCTGGCCAGCGCCGCACCGCTGACCGAAGCAGAGTGGGACGCCTGCGCCACCGCGCTGCACGACCGGATGACCGAGTCGGTCTTCGCCACAGTCCCGGCCTCAGCGGCACTGTTCAACGAGCGCGTCGCCGAACCGATGGCCCACGTCGACGTCCTCGGTCGCGGCCGGGAGGCGATTACTGAGGCCAACATCAGCTTCGGCCTAGCGCTATCGGACGACGAAATCGACTACCTAGTCGACGCCTTCACCGGGCTCGACCGCAACCCCACCGACACCGAACTGATGATGTTCGCCCAAGCCAACTCCGAACACTGTCGGCACAAGATCTTCAACGCCGAGTTCGTCGTCGACGGCGAAGCCAAAGACTCCTCATTGTTCGCGATGATCCGCTACACCGAGGCCGTCTCCGGAGCTGGCACCGTGGTGGCCTACTCCGACAACTCCTCAATCATGGAGGGCGGCGAAATCACCCGCTGGGCCCCCGAATCCGCGGACGGCCCCAGTCGCTACACCGCCCGCCCTGAGGTGGCCCACGTCCTGATGAAGGTGGAAACCCACAACCACCCCACCGCCATCAGCCCCTTCCCCGGCGCCGCCACCGGAGCTGGCGGCGAGATCCGCGACGAGGGTGCCACCGGGCGAGGTTCGGCCCCTAAAGCTGGCCTGACCGGTTTCGCGGTTTCCAATCTGCACCTGCCCGGCACCGACGAGCCGTGGGAACGCGAGACCTACGGCGCCCCAGCCCACATCGCTGCCCCGCTGGAAATCATGACCACCGGCCCGCTCGGCGCTGCCGCCTTCAACAACGAGTTCGGCCGCCCGGGCCTGGGCGGCTTCTTCCGGGTCTACGAACAGACCGTGGCCGGGGTGCGCCGCGGCTACCACAAGCCGATCATGAGCGCTGGCGGCCTGGGTGCCATCAGCGCTAGCCAAACCCACAAGATCGCCTACCCGGCCGGCACCCTGCTGATTCAGCTCGGTGGCCCGGGCATGCGCATCGGTATGGGCGGCGGCGCAGCCTCGTCCATGGCATCGGGGGCGAACGCGGCCGAACTCGACTTCGATTCGGTCCAGCGCGGCAACCCCGAGATCCAGCGCCGCGCCCAAGAGGTCATCAACCACTGCTGCAACTCCGGCGAAGACAACCCGATTCTGTCCATCCATGATGTGGGTGCCGGTGGGCTCTCCAACGCCTTCCCCGAGTTGGTGGACGGTGCTGGCCTCGGCGCCCGCTTCGACCTATCGGCGGTGCCAGTGGAGGAATCCGGCCTGGCCCCAAAGGAGATCTGGTGCAACGAGAGCCAGGAGCGCTACGTGCTGGCCATCGCCCCAGAATCGCTGCCCCGCTTCGCTGCCCTGTGCGAGCGCGAGCGCTGCCCCTTCGCCGTGGTCGGTGTCGCCCAAGACGATGGCCAGTTGGTGCTGGCACCAACCAGCGTCGACGGCATGACCGATGACCGGCCAATCGATATGCCAATGGAAGTGCTGCTCGGCAAACCGCCGAAAATGTGCCGTGAGGTCAGCCACGTCACTTGGAGTGCGCCGCCGCTGAACCTGGACGACCTGGACGTCCGCGAGGCCGCCTACGCCGTGCTGCGGCATCCGAGCGTGGCGTCCAAGCGGTTCCTGATCACCATCGGTGATCGGTCGGTGGGCGGCCTGAATCACCGCGACCAAATGGTCGGGCCCTGGCAGGTGCCAGTGGCCGACGTGGCGGTGACCCTGAGCGATTACACCGGACTGGCCGGGCAGGCAATGGCCTCTGGCGAGCGGATGCCGCTGGCCAGCGTGGACGCACCGGCCTCGGGACGGATGGCGGTTGGCGAAGCGATCACGAACCTGCTGGCCGCGCCGGTCACGCTGAACGGGGTGAAGCTGTCGTGCAACTGGATGGCCGCCTGCGGCGAGCCCGGCGAAGATGCCGCCCTTTATGACACGGTCGCTGCCGTGGCGATGGAGCTTTGTCCAGCGCTGGGCATCTCGGTACCGGTGGGCAAAGACTCCCTTTCGATGCGCACCCGCTGGACCGATGCGACTGGCGTCGCCAAGCAGGTGACTTCACCGGTTTCGCTGGTGGTCTCAGCTTTCGCGTCCCTGGATTCCGTGGCCGACACCTGGACACCCCAGCTGGCCACCGGTTCGACGCTGGTGTTGGTTGATTTGGGCGCTGGGCTGAACCGGCTCGGCGGCTCGATGTTGGCCCAGGTGACCAACCAGTTCGGTGATGTGGTGCCCGACCTGGACGACCCGAGCAGGCTGGTGGCCCTAGCTGGAGCGCTCAGCCAACTGCGCGCCGAACACCTGGTCACCGCCTACCACGACCGCTCCGACGGCGGTCTTTGGGCCGCAGCAACCGAGATGGCTTTCGCTGGGGCCACCGGAATAGAGCTGGACGCGGCGAGCATCCAGGCGTTGTTCGCTGAGGAGCTTGGCGTCGTCCTCGGGGTGGCTGACGCCGACGCCGAGCGCGTCCTGGCGGTGCTGGCCGCCCACGGTTTGGGCGAGCTCAGCTCAGTGGTCGGGCGGACGATTGAAGGCCGCCGGGTTCGGATTGCCGGGCTGCTGGACGAAGACCTGCGTGACCTGGCCCAGGCCTGGGATGAGGTCTCCTGGCGAATCGCCGCCCTGCGCGACAACCCAGAATGCGCCGACGAAGAACATGCCGCCTTCGGTGCGGACACCCCCGGCTTGGTGGTCGCCCCCACTTTCGAACCGACCCATGACATTGCCGCGCCCTACCTTTCCAGCGGGGCTCGACCGAAGGTCGCGATCCTGCGCGAGCAGGGCGTCAACAGCCACGTCGAGACGGCCTACGCCTTCGCCCAGGCTGGCTTTGAGGCCTACGACGTGCACATGACCGACCTGCAATCGGGCCGCTTCGAACTGGGCGACGCGGTCGGCTTGGTGGCTGGCGGCGGCTTCTCCTACGGCGACACCCTCGGCGCCGGTGAAGGTTGGGCGCGCTCGATCCTTTTCAACCCAGCACTGACCGAATCCTTCTCGGCGTTCTTCGCCCGCGAAGACACTTTCGGCTTGGGCATCTGCAACGGCTGCCAGATGTTCGCTGCGCTGGCCGACATCATTCCCGGCGCCGAATCCTGGCCACGATTCACCCGCAACCGGTCTGAGCAGTTCGAGGGCCGGCTTTCCCAGGTGGAGGTGCTGGAGTCACCGTCGATCTTCTTCGCCGGCATGGCTGGCAGTCGGCTCCCGGTGGCGGTCGCTCACGGTGAGGGCTTCGCCGACTTCTCCGTCCGCGGCGATCAGTCCGCCGTGGTGCGCTCAGTGCGCTTCATTGACGCCGCTGGCAACCCGGCAACCACCTACCCGGCCAACCCGAACGGTTCCCCGGACGGCCTCACCGCCGTCACCACCGGCGACGGCCGCTTCACCGCGATGATGCCGCACCCCGAGCGCGTCCATCGAAATGCGCAGCTTTCCTGGACCTCAGCGCCGGTGGGCGAGCCGAGCCCGTGGCTGCGGATGTTCCGTAATGCCAGAGTCTGGGTGGGCTGAGCGCTGCGGAGTCAGCGCTTCAAGGTGTAGCTGTCGATTCGCTTGCCCGAGACGGAGTAGAAGTCGAAGCGCAGCTTCGTCTCCGTTACCGTGACCTTCTGCGCGCCCCAGTTGGCCGCATACCGGACGGCGCTGCCGCGCAGTTTCTTGCCAAACGAGTAGCGCGCCGCACCGCCGAGCCCGTTGACGAAGTAGACCACGCCACCGCGTAGCACCCGCTCGTAGGTGTGGGAGTGCCCCGAGAGGACCACGTCGGCGCCCCACTTCGCAAACGGCCAGCGCATCTTCTTGGTCGAGCCGTGATCGCGGTCGGAGGAATAGGGCGGATGGTGGTCGTAGACGACATTCCACGCCGACGTTGATTTGGCGAGCTGGGCTTTCAGCCACGCCGCCTGCCGCGAAGTGCTGCTGGTGCCGTCTGGTTCCTGGGAGTTGGAGTTGAGGACGAAGAAGTGCACCGGCCCTTGGACGTAGTCGTAGTACCGCTCATTTCCGGAACTGTTGACTAACCCGGCACCAGGTAGCCGGAAGTAGCGCAGATAGGTCGATGGCCCCGGCTTGGCATCGCTGTAGTCGTGGTTGCCTAACGCAGGGAAGAAGGCGTTGACCTCAGCTTTCCCCGTTGGGCATTTGGTGCCGGTAGTGGTCACATCGGCCAACCACTTGCAGTAGTAGGCGCCGGTCGATCGGTCGTATCGCTTGCTCCCGGTGCCGCCGGCCGGGCGGTAGTAGTCATCACCGGTGGCGATGATGTAGGCAGGCTTCCACTTCGCGACCAAGCGGGCAACCGCTGCTTCATGGCTGTTTTTCATGCCGTAGTCACCAATCACCGCGAAGGTGGTCTCCTGGCTGACCGCCCCCGTAGCGTCGGCGCTAGCTTTGCCGGTGGCGGTCGGAGTGGCAGGCGCAGTCGGTGTCACGACCGGCACCGCCGGGGCGCAGGCCGTCAGCCCCAAGGCGGCCACCGCCACCAACACCACCATTGCCTTTGGCAGTTTCGTGATCATGTTCCTCCAAAGCAGTAGCAGCCCACGCTACCCCGGCCGGGCACCTTGGACCAGAAAGCGCCAGCCGGGCCTCCGCTTGTGTGCCCAATAGGCGTACACTCGCTTCATGTCCGATTTGAAGTCCGCGCGACTGGCCGTCCGAGTGACCCCAGCCGACGAAGCGCTCATCCGACAAGCTGCCGATGAGCAGGGTCAGACGCTCACCGAGTTCACGGTGCAAGCCGCCGTGCACCAGGCCAAGCAGGTGCTCGCTGATCGGCGCGTATTCATCCTGAGCGACCGGGCATGGGCGTCCTTCACGGTGATGCTCGACGAGCCGGTGCGGTCGAACCCTGCGCTGTCACGCCTGTTGAACCGCCCCTCGGTCTTCGATGCCTGAGGCTGGCTACCGAGCTCCGCGCCCCTTGACCGAATCCGATCAGGTTGGCGCCTTCCAATGCGGCGAGCCATCGCTGGACGAGTACCTTCGCCGCCACGCACTGAACAACCACTTCGGTGGCGGTGCCCGCTGTTTCGTGACCATGTTCACTGGCTCGATAGCCGGGTACTACACCCTCAGCACTGCCAGCATTCAGCCTGCGGCTGCTACCGGCAGGGTCCGGCGAAACATGCCCTCACCCGTGCCCGTAGTGCTGCTTGGTCGCCTCGCCGTTGATCGCAGCCATCAAGGACGTGGAGTTGGCACCAGCCTGTTGCAGGATGCGCTGCTGCGAACCATCGCGGCAGCGGACCAGATCGGCGTGCGCGCCATGGTGGTCCACGCCCTCCACGAAGAGGCCCGCGCCTTCTATCTGGCCAACGGATTCCGAGATTCCCCCACCGACTCATTGCACCTGATGGTCCTTATCAAGGATGCGATCGCAGCATTCAGGCCGAACTGAGGGCTAGTAGCCTGGCCCCATGAGCAGTTTCAAAGAGCCGACTAACGACGAACTGTGGGCTCAACCGCCAACATCGCCAGCGGCTTCAGCCCCCGCCAACCTGCCAGTCCCGACGCCGCCCCCCGCACTTCCGCAGCCGGTGGCGACTTCACCGCTGAGCAGGGGCGGATTGGCGCTGGCGATTACCTCACTCGGCATCGGCATTCCGCTTAGCGCCATTGCTGGCGGCACCGCTGGACTGGCCGGCTTGGTCGTGGCCTGGATCGGCATCGTCGGGGTCAACCTGGCGTTCGCCTGGAGCCAGCGCAAACTCTGAAGCTAGCTCAACCGATCACGAGTTCGGTGCCCACGAGGCGACGATAGGCCTCAAAGTAGCGCTCGCGGGTCGCCTGGACGACCGCCTCCGGCAATGCTGGCGGCGGCGTGTCAGCACCCTTGTCCCAGCCGGATTCCTTGGCCAACCAGTCACGCACGTACTGCTTGTCGAAGCTGGGCAAGCTCTTGCCCGGCTGCCAGGTCTCGGCGTCCCAGAAGCGGGACGAATCTGGGGTCAGCACCTCATCAGCCAGCACCAGGGTGCCATCGGCCCGCAGGCCGAATTCGAACTTGGTGTCGGCCAAAATGATGCCACGCTCGGCAGCCATCTCGGCGGCCTGGGCATAAATCTTCAAAGTGGCTTCGCGTAGCCGAGAAGCCAAGTCGACACCGTGCAGTTCGACGATGGTGGCGTAGTCGACGTTCTCGTCATGCTCACCCATCGGAGCCTTGATCGCCGGGGTGAAGATCGGCTCGGGCAACTTGCTGCCGTCCACCAAACCTTCAGGCAACTCGATGCCGCACACGGTTCGCGAGGCCTGGTATTCAACCCAGCCCGAGCCGGTCAGGTAGCCACGGGCCACGCACTCCACCGGCACCATCGCCAGGCTCTCCACGATCACCCCGCGACCAGCGAACTCAGCTGGAACCTCGGCGGAGACCACATGGTTGGGGAAGTCGATCTGCGAGAACCACCACTGCGACAACTGCGTCAGCACCACCCCCTTCTCCGGAATCGGGGTGTCGAGAACGAAGTCGAATGCCGAGATCGCATCGGAGGCCACCATCAGAATGCGGTCATCGGGCCAGGCGTAGAGTCGGCGCACCTTGCCGGCGTGCAGAAGGGGGAGTTCAGGCATGCCGCAAAGCCTATCGATACCGCCGCGGTCGGCTATCTTCGCTACGTGACAATTGGCTCGGGTCGAACCCCGATCATCCTGCTGGTCGAGGACGAGGCCGCGCTGCGCGAGGCAGTTGAGCGCCACTTGGTCGGCCAGGGCTTCACCGTGGTCACGGCCGCCACCATCAGCCAAGCCCGCGCCGCAACGTGGGAACACCAGCCCGACCTGATGCTGCTGGACGTCCTACTGCCCGACGGCTCCGGCTACGAGCTGTGTGCTGAACTGCGCGCCGCCACCACCGCACCGATCATCTACCTGACCGCACTGGGGCAGGACCGGTCGGTGGTTCGAGGGCTGGAGGCCGGGGGTGATGACTACATCTCAAAGCCGTTCAGTCTTGAGGTGCTCACCGCCCGAATCAATGCCCAGCTGCGCCGAATCGGCGCACCGCGGGCCGCCCGGATCGACCTGCCGCCACTCCACCTGGATTTCGTGTCTGGTCGGGTGAGTTTGGAAGGTCGCCAGATCAAGCTGTCCAAAATCGAACTGCAACTGCTGGGCTACTTCGCCGCTCACGCCGGAATCGGGGCCACCCAGGAAGAGTTGCTCTCCTCAGTTTGGGGAGACAACTCCGGCGTCCCCACCAACACCGTCCGTCAACACGTCTCCTCACTTCGGCGCAAACTGGGCCTCGACGCGGCCAGCCCCTTCGAACTGGTGCACACCCCCGACAAACGCTACGTGTTCCAGCAGGTGCGCTTTCCCACTACCGGGCAGCGAGCGGAACCGTAAACTGCACGGTCACCCCAGCGCCGGGACGGGAGCCCACCTGCAGCTCACCGCCATGGGCGGCGACGATGTGAGTGGAGATCATCAGCCCCAAGCCCAGTCCAGCGTCCCGAGCTGAGCGGACGCCTTCGCGGCGGCCCTGCACCGGGCGCTCGCCCAACTGCGCCAACAGCTCCGGTTCAATCCCCTCGCCGGTGTCACTCACCTGCACTTCGGCGAAGCCGTCCATTTCGCGCACCGCCACCGTGATCTCACCGTGGCAGGTGTGTCGAGCTGCGTTAGTGAGCAGGTTCACCAACACCTGCACAATCCGCTCCCGATCGATCAGCGCAACCGGGGCCGCACTCCCCCGCTCCAGGGCCAAAACGTTGCCCCCTTGGCTCCACAACGGTCCATAGACCCGCAGCGTCTCCTGAACCAGTGCACCCAGGTTCTCCGGCCGGGTGCTCAGCTGTAGCCGTCCGTCCCTGATCCGGGCCAGATCCAGCAGTTGGGCAACGATCCGAGCCAACCGGTCGGTCTCAGATTCGATCACCCCCAGATCGTGGGTCACCTGGTCGAGCCCGCTGGTCGCCCCACCCAGTCGTCGAGTCGCCTCTTCGGCGTGGGTGCGGATCACCGTGAGTGGGGTGTTGAGTTCGTGGGCAACCATCGCCAGCAACTCCGACTTCGCCTGATCCACCTGAGCTAGCTCCGCGTTTTGAGCGATCAGTTGCGCCTTGATCGACTCATAAATGCGAATCAGCAGTCGCAGTGCCGCGGTCAGCGCCAAGCCGCTAGCCACCACGCAGTAGATGACATCGGTCATCACCATCATTGGGGACGGCAATGCCGACACCAGCTCGGGA
Source organism: Propionicimonas sp. (assembly GCA_013791955.1). Classification (GTDB taxonomy): domain Bacteria; phylum Actinomycetota; class Actinomycetes; order Propionibacteriales; family Propionibacteriaceae; genus Propionicimonas. The sequence continues at coordinate 92,551 of VMSW01000007.1, read as the reverse complement.
CGGTAATAGGCCACCGCAATGCAGCCAACGAAGATGCCAATCTCCAGTGGCAACAGCACCCACAGGGCCACGCGATCGAGGATGAACGCCGAGAACACGATCGCAAATACGAAGAAGGCCGGCATCCCGCTGTAGTAGCCGCCGCCAGCGAAGAAGAACCAGGGAAACACCACCATGAACAGCCCGACCACGGTGATCACGTAGGTGAGTTGGTAGCGCCCGGTGGTGCGGGCGAACCAAAGCAGACCGATGGTGGCGAACCCAGAGGCCACATTGAGCAGCACCGTCGCCAGGTTGCTGCCTTGCGCGGCATTGGCGGCGGCCGAGATCCAGCAAATCGCCACCCCGACGATGCCCGCAGCGGTAACCAACTGCTGACGGAAGTCCAGATTTGGCGGCCACAGCACGCCACGCAGTCTCGGCAGGCTGAGAACGCCCTCGGAATCGACCATGGCCAGACCCTACTTCTGCGAGGCCTCCGCCGACCTCGATAAGAGATTTGTTACCGCCGGTGTTGTTAATGGATTCATTATCGAAGGCCCGCGATACCCCAAAAAGGTTGAGTATCTGTCCTCGGGGGGCGCATCGGCTGATCGCCCACGGGGATCACAGAGGGGGATGACCATGCGCAGGTTGGCTGCACTGGTAACTGCGGGACTATTAGCGATCGGCTTGTTTGCCGGTGCGCCAGCGTTGGCTGAGGCCAAAACTAAGAAGCCGTCGCTGATCAAGGTGGCACCAGCGGTGCCCACCCGGGGCGTCGCCTTCAAACTGACCGGAAAGATGCCCACCAAGGTGGTGCGGCCGGTCGTGGCCCAATACAAGTCGGGGTCAAAGTGGAAGACGCTCGCCTCAGGCAAAACCAACAAGACGGGCGCCTACAGCTTCACCGTCAAGACTTCAGCCAGCAAGCTCTCGGTGCGGGTGGTCGCCAAGAAGGTGAAGATCAAGAAGAAGAAATACGCCAAGGTGACCACCAAGACCAAGACCTTCAATACCGTCGCTCCGCCGACCCCGCCACCAGCCCCGGCGATTACCTCGAAAGCATTGCCGCTGACCACAGTCACACTTCAGTATGCGGTTCAAATGACCGCCTCGAATGGGGCAGCTCCCCTGACTTGGTCGGCCACCGGGCTGCCAGCCGGGCTGAGCATCGGAGCCACCACGGGCAAGATCACCGGTGCCGCCGATAGCCCGGGCAAATACCAGGTGATCGTCAAGGTGACCGACAAGCTGGGACGAACCGCCAGCAAGTCCCTCGACCTCAGGGTGGGCAGCCGCGACCGCCTGATCGCGGCCGGCTGGGCGCACACCTGCGCGATCAACAGTTCCGGCGCGCTGAAGTGCTGGGGGGCCAACAGCTCCGCGCAGTTGGGGGATGGCACCGATATCCAGCGCAACACCCCCACGCAGGTGTACGGCCTGACCAGCCAGGTGGTCGCAGTCACGGCCGGCAACGCGCACACCTGCGCGCTCACCAGCGACGGCTTGGTCTACTGCTGGGGCGCCAACACTCAGGGCCAGCTCGGCGACGGCACGCTCGACTACCGGCTCTACCCGACGCGGGTGAGCGGTCTCATCTACGTGACCGCAATCGACGCTGGCGCACAGAACACCTGCGCCCTGAGCACCCTCGACACTCCGTTCTGCTGGGGTGACAACTCCCAAGGCCAGATCGGCGACGGCACGACCGAAGATCGCCGCACCGCCACTTGGGTGCACTACCTGAGCGGTGTGAAGTCGCTCTCGGCTGGCGGCAACCATGTCTGCGTCGTCCAAAACTCCGGCTCGGTCAAGTGTTGGGGCAACAACAGCAAAGGTGAACTCGGCAACGCCAACCTCGACGACCAGGCCCTGCCGGTCGAGGTGCAAGGGCTTTCCACAGGAGGAGCGACGGTTTCTTCGGGTACCAGTCACACCTGCGTGGTTACCACAGGTAACGCCGTGAATTGCTGGGGCAGCAACTCATCGGGCCAACTTGGCGACAATTCCACCACCGACCGGCCAACGCTGGTCACAGCGGCCGGGCTCTCCATCAGCGGCCTGGCAGTCAGCAGCGCCCATGCGCACACCTGTGCGGTAACCACCGTCGGTTCGGCCAAGTGCTGGGGCGACAACTCCAGCGGTCAACTCGGCACCGGCTACTACACCGACCGCCTGACACCGGCGCAGGTGTCCGGCCTGACCAGTGGGGTCACCGCCATCACCACTGGCGCTGGCCACAGCTGCGCTCGCACTGCCGGCAATGTGGTCAAGTGCTGGGGAACCGGGGCCAACGGCCAGCTGGGCAACGGCGCCAACCTGGACAGCCCCACCGCAGTTGAGGTGAACAGCCTGGGGTGAGCCTCCCCCCGTCCGGGCCGGTGCACCCACCGGCCCGGACGGACGGCGGTGCGCACTTCTTACCCCCACTACTCTGGTGACCCCACCCGTCACGAGAGGTAGCGCAGGTGAAGCCGGACAGCGCCAGAGCCCCGATCGTCCTGATCGTCGAGGACGAAGCTCCGCTGCGTCAGGCGGTGGCCCGTCATCTCGGCGAGCAAGGCTTCGAAGTGATTCAGGCGGCGACGGTTTCCGGTGGGTTGGCCGCGGTCTGGGAGCACCAGCCCGATGTGGTGCTCCTCGATGTGCTACTCCCCGACGGCTCGGGCTACGAGCTTTGCGCCAAGCTGCGGCCGATCACGTCCGCGGCGATCATTTACCTCACCGCACTCGGCCAGGACGGTGCGGTGGTGCGGGGCCTGGACGCTGGCGGCGACGACTACATGGCCAAGCCGTTCAACCTCGACGTCCTCACCGCCCGAATCAACTCCCAGCTGCGCCGCACAGCTTCACCACGCGCGGCCCGAATCGATGTACCCCCGCTGCACCTGGACTTCCTCACCGGTCAGGTACTGCTGGAGGGTCGGGAGATCGACCTCACCAAGATGGAACTCCAGCTGCTCGGGTTCTTCGCCACCAACATTGGCGTCGGCGCCACCCAAGAGGAGCTGCTGACCTCGGTATGGCGGGCGAAATCGATCACTGCAACCAACACCGTGCGTCAGACCGTCTCGTCACTGCGGCGCAAACTCTGCCTGGACGAGGCGAGTCCCTTCGAGCTGGAGTTCACCTCCGGCAAGCGCTACGTGTTCCGCCAGGTGCGGTTCGACCCGCCGGCCAACCTGATCGACTAATCCGTCGGCGCCGGCCCGGCCAGCGGGAAGGTGCAGCGCACGGTGGTACCGACGCCCACCTGGGATTGCAGGTGGAGTTCACCACCATGGGAGGTGACGATGTGCTTGGTGATCATCAGCCCGACGCCCAGTCCGGCGTCCCGCGCCGAGTGCACCCCCTCACCTAGCCCGCGTACTGGACGCTCGCCAAGATGCTCCAACAGCCCCGGCTCAATCCCGGCCCCGGTGTCGCTGACCTGAAGCTCGGCGAAGTCGCCCACCACCGTCACCCCCACCGTGATCAGCCCGTCCCTGGTGTAGCGGGCGGCATTTGAAAGCAGATTGATCAGCACCTGCACCACTCGCTCGCGGTCAACCATGACCAACGGAGCCGCGCTGCCCCTCGGCACTCGAATGGTGTTGCCGTACTGGCTCCACAACGGACGGTAGACCTGCAACGACTGCTGAATGATCGTGTCGAGATTGTGCTCGGCCAGGCTGAGTTCGAGCTTGCCGTCTTTGATGCGGCCCAGATCCAGTAGTTGCGACACCAGTCGGCCCAGTCGGTCAGTCTCGGCCTCAATCACCGCCAGATTGCTCGCCTCACTTTGGTCCGCGTCCGGCGTTGCGGCCAATCTGCGAGCCGATTCGGCAGCATGGGCACCGATGACAGTGAGCGGGTTCTTGAGTTCGTGGGCCACCATCGCCAAGAAGTCAGTCTTGACGCTATCGACTCTGGCCAACTCATCGTTGCGCTCAGTCAACTGGGTCTTGTTGCGCTCATAGATGCCGATGAACAACCGCAGGGCCACCACCATCGCCAGCCCAGTCGCCAGCACTGAGTAAACGATATCCATCACGCCACTGAACACCGATGCTGGCGGCGTCACGAGTTGCGGAAAGTAGTACGCCACCAACATCGTGGCGGTGAAGACCAGCGCCTCCAGTGGCACCAGGACCCGCAGCGCGACTCCGTCCAAAATGATCGCCGAGAAGGCGATGGCGAACATGAAAAATACCGGGACACCACTGGCGAAACCGCCGCTAGCAAAGAACATCGCCGGAAACAGCACCCCGAACAACGAAGTGATGGCCAGCAGATAGGCGAAGCGGTAGCGGCCGGTGGCGCGGGCATAGAGCCAAAAACCCAGGACCGCGAACCCGGCCACCGCGTTGAGCACCACCGTCCAGGCCGGACTCCCCAGCACCGCATTGATTACCGCCGAAGCCCAGCCGACGGGCGCAGTCACCATGGCGGCGGCGGTGATCAGTTGGTCACGGAACTCCGAACCCGAGGCCGCCACCGACCCGCGCAACCGGCGCACCACCGACTCGAACATGTTCCCGACCCTACTGGCGCGGGCGCCGGTCGGGCGGCCCGAATCAGCTCGAACGACGATAAAAACTCCTTTATCCACACCGGACGGGAGGCGAACTACCGCGAGCATTTCGGCCGGGGGCGGCGCCAATTGGGCGTGCCCGCGCGACCACAGAAAGGGTAAGTCCATGGGCGGCATGACTGCACTGTTGGTGGCGACCTTGCTGACGATCGGCCTGCTAGCCGCCGTGCCCGCCATCCGTTGGACCACGCTACGCAAGCCGCGCCCGCCTGCGGGTCCCGGCACCCTCTGACTGGAGTAGTAGCGAACACCGTTCTCCCTACTCCCGTGGGCTGATTCTGAGCCAGGCGAATAAAAAGCCTTTGATCACCAGACGGGGGCGAACGCCGCCAACTGAGGATCGATTCTCGTGGGCGTCCCAAACGCGAAGTCGCCTACCTGGAAACCAGACTCGGAGGGTGATTAATGCGCAAGTTAGCTGCATTGTTGGTGGCCACAGCTATGGCTGGGGCCGCGGCGATTTCGGCGGCCGCTCCCGCCCAGGCGGCCGCAGTGTGGGCCGACGGAAGCATCCAGGAAACCTGGATTGCCAACTGCGTCAACGGCAACGCAGAGAACGGGGTTGGTGCCTATGTTGGCTACCTCGCCGATCCGGACAACGGCAGCCCCAGCCCGGGTGAGACCTACTGGATTCATATCTACGCCGCCGGTCTTGGCAACCCCTGCGCGGGCCAGCGAGTGCTCCCAGAACTGGTGCTGCCTCCGCACACCCGGATTGCCACCGACTCCACCCACAAGATCACCTGCTTTGGCAATGGCGTCGCCGATTCCGGCTGTCCGCAGACCCTATCGCCGGGCATCAACTCCGGCTCGCTGCGGATTCCGTCCTCCGACACTGCGCGAGGCGGGCTGTGGCCGCTACCGCAGGGTGGCACCTGGGAATGGCAGATCCCGGTGGTCACTGACCGTCCATTGACGATGTCGCTATTTGGCGCCTATCTGATCGTGGCCGATGGCTTCGGCAACCCGACGCTGCCGCTGGGCCAGGACGTCTACGTCTTCTCCAAGTCGTTGAAGACCACCTACCCGAACCCGTCCACCACCGGCATCACCAGCAACGCGGCCGTCTCCAAGGCCAATATCTACACCGACGGGCTGGCTGGCACCGGCTACTTCGACCTCGGGACGAACACCAGCTACGGCCTGTTCTCCGACCCGGTGGCGATTCCCGAAGGCGGCCCCAACTGGCAGCCCTACACCGACTGGAAGTCCGCCAACGGAACCTCCAACCTGAAGCCCGGCACCACCTACCACTGGCGCTTCCGGTTCGTCACCAGCGGCGGTGCCACCTACACCGGAGCCGACCAGAGCTTCACCACGGCGTCCAGCGGATCCGGCGGCAACCCTGGCACCCCGACACCCCCGGCCACGCCCCCCACGGCGAAGATCGCTGGCCAGCCAGCACTGCGCACCGGCCTGTCGGTTCCGGTCTCCTGGAGTGGCACGGCCGGTTCGGCGAAGGTCGCCAACTACGACGTCCGCTACCGCCGCGCCGCCTGGAACGGCAGCTACGGAGCCTGGCAGACCTGGAAGTCCAAGACCACTGCGAGGACGGCGAAACTCACCGCGAAGGCAGGCTCTTCGTACTGCTTCGCCTCCCGCTCCCGAGACGCCAAAGGCCAGGTGTCTGCCTGGACTGCGGAGACCTGCACCTCAACCCCAACCGATGACCGCAAGCTCACTCGCGCCGGCACGTGGAAGAAGGTCAAGTCGACCAAATCCTTCGCCAAGACCGTGCTGACCGCCAAGAAGGCTGGCATCAAGCTCACCGCGAAGAAGGCACGAGTGCACCGGCTCGCCCTGCTGGTTACCACCGGCCCGGGCTACGGCTCGGTCACGGTGCGGGTGGGCTCCAGGGTGCTGGGCACCTACAGCTTGGCCTCGGCCAAGGTCAAGAAGCAGGTGCGGATAGATCTGCCGACGCTGCCGACGAGCACTACCGGCGACGTGGTGATCACCACCAACTCCAACAAGTTGGTGACCATTGACGGGTTACTGATGTCGCGTCAGTAACTCCGGCTCTCAGCCGAGCCGCGAGCGTGTCACGGGGGTGACAACCCGCACCCAAGCCCCCGTGGCACGCCTGGCTCAAACGGCCGGACGCAGCGCTTCGCGCACCATGGTGGCGCCGATGAACACCAGGAAGGCGGCAAACAACCAGGCGCCGAGTTGCGCCGAGATCAGGTGGGCCACCCAGGCCCCTAGCGGGCCGGTGAACAGCGAGCCGAGTCCGACCAGCAGACCAGCCTTCACCTGCAGATTGCCCCGCCGGGCGTTCGCCACGATTCCCGAGATAACCCCGGGCAGCATCATCACCAGCGAGGCGCCCTTTGCCGCTAGATCACCGAGACCGAACCAGACCATCAAAATGGGCACCACCACCCCGCCACCGCCAATACCCAACACGGCCGAAAGGGTGCCCGCCACCAGCCCGAGCAGGAGCAGGCCAGCAGCCTTAAGCGGGTCGAGTTGCAGCTGGGCGCCCCGGTCGGGCACCACTAGGAGCAACTGAACGACCATCACCGCTAGGAAGACCACGAACACCCACTGGGCCGCTTTGCGGGAGATCCGAGTCAACAGCCAGGCGCCGAACTGGGCCCCGACGACCGCACCCACAGCAAGCAGCGCGCTGGGCACCAGATCAACGCTGCCGGACACCCAATAGGCGGCCGCCGAGATGGTGGCCGCAGGCAGAATCGCCAACAGCGAGGTGCCGACGGCCTTTCGATGATCAAGCTTCAGCAACACCACCAACGCCGGCACGATCAAGATGCCACCACCAATGCCGAACAGCCCAGCGAAGAACCCCGAAGCCAGCCCGATGCCGATCAGGGCGGCCACCCGGACCGCAGTGAAGTCACCGGTTGGCTTGCCCGTCTCCATGGTTGGTCCTACAACACCGAACCGGGACGGTAGGCCGCCCCTTGCGGATACTGAGCAGCGAGCTCATTCACCCGGGCAGCGATCACGTCCACCTGGTGTCGGGCTGAGCCGGTCAGTTCGATTGGGTCGGTCAGTGCGGCGTCCAGCTGCTCACGGCTAAGCCCCAGGCGGCCATCGGCGGCCAACCGGTTGAGTAGGTCGTTGTCGCTACCGGCGCGCATGCCGAGCGCCACGGCGACGGCGTGTTCCTTGATCACCTCGTGCGCAGTCTCGCGGCCGACGCCGTTGCGTACCGCAGCCATCAGCACCTTGGTGGTGGTCAGGAACGGCAGGAAACGCTGCAGCTCGGCCTCGATCACCGCCGGGAAGGCGCCGAACTCGTCCAGCACGGTCAGGAAGGTCTCGAACAGGCCATCGAGGGCGTAGGCGGCATCGGGCAGCGCCACCCGGCGTACCACCGAACAGAACACGTCGCCTTCATTCCACTGCGCGCCGGCCAACTCGGCCGTCATGGACGCGTACCCGCGCAGGATCACCATCAAACCGTTGACGCGCTCACACGAGCGGGTGTTCATCTTGTGCGGCATCGCCGAGGAGCCGACCTGGCCCTCTTTGAAACCTTCAGTGACCAGCTCCTGACCGGCCATCAGTCGGATCGTGGTGGCCAGGCTGGACGGCGCCGCGGCAGTCTGCACCAGGGCGGCCAACACGTCATAGTCGAGCGAGCGCGGATAGACCTGGCCAGTGGCGGTGAAGACTCGGGCAAAGCCGAGGTGCTGGGCCACTTTGGCTTCCAGTTCAGCCAACTTGGCGGTATCGCCCCCGAGCAGATCGAGCATGTCCTGGGCGGTGCCCATTGGGCCCTTGATGCCGCGGGCCGGGTAGCGCCTGATCAGTTCGTCCACCCGATCAAAGGCCACCAGCAACTCATCAGCAGCAGTGGCAAACCGCTTGCCAAGGGTGGTGGTTTGGGCGGCCACGTTATGCGAGCGTCCGGCCATGGCCACGTCGCGGTACTGCACCGCCAGACTGGTGAGGCTCACCAGCACGGTGACGATGCGCTCGCGCACCAACTCCAGCGACGACAACAGCTGGCGCTGCTCGATGTTTTCGGTCAGGTCGCGGCTGGTCATGCCCTTATGGACGTGCTCGTGGCCGGCCAGGGCGTTGAACTCCTCGATGCGGGCCTTCACGTCATGCCGAGTAATGCGCTCACGAGCGTCGATGCTGGCCAAGTCAACCTGGTCGAGAACCCGGGTGTAGTCAGCAATCACCGTCCCCGGGTCATCACCACCGAAATCGACGCCGAGTTCGGCCTGGGCGCTCAGCACCGCCAGCCAGAGCCGACGCTCGGCGATGATCTTCGCCTCCGGCGACCAAATCTGGCGCATCGCCGCGGACGCGTACCGGGTGGCCAACACATTGGGGATCATTCGTTCTCCGATTCCTGAGCTTGACGAAGTTCGGTTTCAGCAGCCCATTGGGCGATGTCATTGCGGTGGAAACCACCGGGCAGGTCAATCTGGGCCACCTTGGCGTAGGCGGCCGCGCGGGCCTCGGCCAGGCTGTCTCCGGTGCCCACGACGGTAAGCACCCGGCCACCGGCGCTGACCAGCTGGCCATCGGAATCCAGCGCGGTGCCAGCGTGGAAGACGCCTTCGGCCTCAGCTCCAGTGATCGGATCACCCTTGCGGGGCGCGTCCGGATAGCCAGCTGCCGCGATCACCACACCAACGGCCGCCCCACTGCCCCAAACCAGCGGCGGGTGTGCCGCCAGGTTGCCAGTGGCTGCGGCGTACAGCGCCCCACCCAGCGGCGTCTTGAGGCGGGTCAGCAGGGGCTGGGTTTCCGGGTCGCCGAAGCGGGCGTTGAACTCCACCACCCGCAGTCCGCGCTTGGTCAGCGCCAGCCCGGCGTACAGCAGTCCGACGAAGGGGGTGCCCCGGCGGCGCATCTCATCAATGGTGGGCTGAATCACGGTGGCCACCACCTCATCAGTCAGCCCGCTCGGTGCCCAAGGCAGCGGAGTGTAGGCGCCCATGCCGCCGGTGTTGGGGCCAGCGTCGCCGTCTCCAACCCGCTTGAAATCCTGGGCTGGTTCGAAGGCCAACACGTTCACCCCGTCGCTGAGGGCAAAAAGGCTCACCTCTGGGCCGTCCAGGAACTCCTCAATGATCACCCGGCCGCAACTGGCGGCATGGCGAATGGCGGCGTCGCGGTCATCGGTGACGATCACCCCTTTGCCAGCTGCCAGACCGTCGTCTTTGACCACATAGGGGGCGCCATACTCGTCGAGGGCGGCCACCACTTCGTCCATTGAGAGGCACAGCCGCGCAGCAGCGGTCGGCACACCGGCAGCTTCCATGATCATCTTGGCGAAGGCCTTGCTGCCCTCCAGTTGGGCAGCTTCGGCGCTCGGCCCGAACACAGGGATTCCGGCCGCCCGGACGGCATCGGCGACTCCAGCCACCAGGGGGGCCTCGGGTCCGACCACCACCAGGTCCGCGCCCAGCTCGGTGGCCAGCGCCGCGACCGCGCGGCCGTCCATGATGTCAACACGGTGGTTCACCCCGACCAGGGCCGTGCCCGGATTGCCGGGAGCGATGTGTACCGCGCCCACTTCGACGTCCTTACTGAGCGCCCAAGCCAGGGCATGCTCGCGTCCACCTGAACCGAGGACCAACACCGTCTGCGTCACGCAGCAGATCCTATCGGCGCTAGGGGGAGGCTCAGCTCAGCTCAGCGGCGTGCGATGGAAGCCCTCAAAGGAGCGGGACGCCGTCGGGCCCCGCTGACCCTGATAGCGATTGGCGTAGGGGCCGGAACCATAGGGATGCTCGGCCGGGGACGTGAGCTGGAAGAAGCAGAACTGGCCGATTTTCATGCCGGGCCAAAGCTTGATCGGCAGGGTGGCCACATTCGACAACTCCAACGTGACGTGCCCAGAGAAGCCGGGATCAATGAAGCCGGCAGTGGCATGGGTGACCAGGCCGAGGCGTCCCAACGACGACTTGCCCTCCAGCCGGGCGGCAATGTCGTCACCCAGGGTGATCACCTCGTAGGTGGAGGCCAGCACGAACTCACCCGGATGCAGGATGAACGGCTCATCGGCACCCACCTCAACCAGGCGGGTCAGCTCGGGCTGATCGATGGCCGGATCAATGAACGCGTAGCGGTGGTTGTCGAACAGCCGGAAGGAGCTATCTAGGCGCACGTCCACGCTGGACGGCTGCACCATGCCCGGCTCCCAGGGCTCAAGACCAATGCGGCCATCGGCAATTGCGGTGCGGATGTCACGATCGCTGAGCAACATGAGGCCCAGCGTAGGGCTTGGCCTTGCGGCTCAGAACTTCAACGCGTACAGCCAAGCCAGTAGGTAGGTGCGACTGAGTCCACCATCGACCCCATCGTTGGGTAGGGCTTTGGCCTGAGCCACCGCCTTATCCCGATCCGCTGCTCCCGCCAATGCCGAATAGGCCAGCACATAGTCAGACAGGGGCTTGCCGTATTCACCCGGAATAGCCTCGGCCACATTGGCCTTGATCCGCGCTGGATCGCCGCCAAGGTAGGTCGAAGTCGGGCTCATCGGCAGCAGCAGGATACCCAAGATGGCGGCAGGCTCAGCAGAGAACCAGGTGCCATATTCGCGCTTCCCCCCCCAGTTCAGCGCCACGATCTTGTGGCCATAGCCCTCAAGCCCGGCACTACTGAGCTCTGGGGCGAGCCAGTCGGTTGAGCTGGATGCGGCCTCCAAAGACAGCATCCAGTCCGCCTCAGTCCTCAAGGCAGTGTTGTTGATTGCTTGGGCCCACAGACTCAATCCAGCGTAGGCATTCACCGCTTCAGACACTGACTCCTGATTGTTGCCGTCAGCGAAGGGAGCGGTGCCTGAGGCCCACGAGTGCCCGGCGTACGGATCAAAATTCCGCCGAACTGGGAAATGACTACCGCCATCACTGGCGATGTCGGCCGCGAGCAGGTTCATCACGGGCGCGTACTTGCCCACCACAGCCGGATCATGTTCGGCCAGCACCGCAGCCGCATAGAGGAAGTAGCCGTAGTGGAAGTGGTGATCGTTGTATTCATCGCTGCCAAAAGACGGGGTCAGGCCAACCAGGCCTTTTCCGGCCGGGTCATAGACGAAGCACTTGTCGGCCCGCTCGGCGCACCCGCGCGGCTGGGTCCACAGGGTCAATTGCGCATCGAGGGTCGCGGCCAGTTTGGCCGCCAACTCAGGCTGATTCAGCTGATCGGCCACCATCAAGAGCATCGCCAGGCGCTGCAGGGCTTTCCCGCCGTAGTAGGTGTCGGCGGGCAGGGCGGGAACAGCAGCCGCATCCAGCCTCAATTGGGCGATTAGCGTCTCGCGATCTGGCTGGCTCACCGCGGCCAGGTCCAGACCCGCCACGGCCTTGGTGCGCTTGGTCTGCCAACGGAGCGATTCGCCAGCACACAGTGACAGCTGCCCATACAGCGACGGATAGCCACCCAGATCGCAGGACGTCGACCCGGCCTGTTGTGGCAGCCGCGCAATCACGCCCGCCCCACGGTAGGTAAGTGTGGTGGTCACCTGCTCATTGGCAACCTCATAGCTGAGGTTTGAGCCACTGGGCACTCCGGTCAGAGCCGCCAAAGCCCCTGGCTGCTGGCCTGTTGGCACCGCCCAGAAGACCAGCGAGCCGCCAGAGGAGACCCGTGCCGTAGTACCCGAAATGGTGGCGTCTTTGGCCTGGAACGCATACTGCGTCCCGCCCAGAGTGGCCACATTCAGCCCGTCCCCGGCGGCGTGGAATCCAGCCGGAAGGGTTACTTCGGTGGCGCGGTCGGCCGTCCAGGCAACAAACGGCCATCCCTGCGCGATTGTCGTGCGGCCAATTGAAGCGCCCTTTGAGTCCCGGTTTTCCAGCACCACTACGGACGGGTCGTTGCTGGTAACCACCGCGGTGGACGCCCCCACCGACACCGTCACCGCCGGATCGAACCCAGCGAAGACCGCCTTCTCGGTGGCTTTCACCTGCGGCAACCCGAAGGCGAAGCCGCTGGAGGTCAAGCCAAAGCTCAGTGGCTGCGGGAACACCGGCTGCGGCTTGTCCCCAAAGACCAGTCCCGAATACCACCGGTTGGTCGGCGGCACGAGGCCGGACGCGAGTCGTGGCGCGGCCAGTGGTTTGGGAGTGCGATGCTCGACAGCAGCCACCAAGGCGGATACGTCAGCGTCGGGCAGCACCTCGGCCTTCGAGACCGCTGCCGGACTGCCAGTCGTGGCGGCGCACCCACTCAGCAGCACCATGGCCATTGCCCCGGCGACCAACCTCATCGAAGCCCCACCTGCTGGAGGAGGTCATTGACGGCATCAGTGATCGGCGCCAAGGGCCCGGAGTCGGCGAGCTCGACGGTCACGATCAGGGGGGCTCCCGGTTCAGCCAGGGTGCTTTTCCCCAAGGAGAGCAACTCCTTCGAATCCAGCCGCAGGGTGGCCACGGCGCCGTCAGCGCTACTGGCGACGGCCACGTGCTCCACATTGGCAGAAATCACCTGGTCATTGGCCAAGGTGACCCGTGCCGGAGCTCCCGGCACGACCCTGGCGTAGTCCCGGGGTGTCAGATGGAAGTCGGCGAGAATGAAACGATCGCCGCCATAGATGGTGGCTAGTGAGCCGCCGCCTGGCACCGAGTTTCCCTTCTGGGCGTTCAGCGCCTCCACCCGTCCGTCCGCCACGGCGAAGTAGGCAATGACGCCGCGCTTGGCGTCCACCTTGTAGACGGGGGTGTCTTGAACTTCCAGGCCGTTGGCGAGATCTTCCTTCAACTGGAGGCTTTGCACTTCAAAGAGCAACTGTCCTTTGGTCACCGTGTCACCTGCCTCAACAGCCTGCTTGATCACGGTGCCTGAATGGTCGGCTCCGACGTTGAAGGTATCGGCGGCGACCTCGGCCTGATAGCTGGCCACCTGGTTTTGGCGGTGGTTGAACACCAAGGCCAGGCCGAAAGTGAGCACGATCACCCCGAGGACGCCCAGGGCTAGTCGAAGTCGATTGATCCAAGTCATGATGCGCTTCTTTCTCCGCTGTTTGCAGCGACGACAAGCCGTCGGGGAGCCGAAGCCACAACGGGCACGGCCGCCTCGCTGGCTCGGGCCGGGCTGGGTTGGCGACTGAAGGCCTCGCGCACGGCGACGACCATGAACACGCCGAGGGCGGCGGTATTGGTCAAATTCCAGGCTGTCGCCAAGGAAAACTGAGCGTTGTTGAGGTCGCGCCAGATGGCCACCACTGACGTCAACACCAAGAAGACGAAGAGGTAGACCTGAGGACGAATGAAGTTGAACGGGGAGGACCTGCCGGCGTTCGTGCCGGTGACATGCCACTGCTGTTCCTTGCCGGTGAAGGCATTGATGAACGCCTGGTGGTAGATCGGGAAGCTGGCCGTTGACAGCAACAGCACTTCGCCACGGAACGACCCGAAGGTAAACGACGCCAGCAATATCTGCATGAGGTAGAAGCCGGCATAGGCCAGAGCCCACTGCCACGGGCTGGTGCCCAGCACCATGGGGCGCAAGTCCAAGAAGATCTCCAGCGCTGGCACCAGCAGCAGCAGGCCGGGTGCGATCCCGGTCAGATAGTGAGTGGCCGTCACCGTGTACATCAGGCGCTGATCCATGGTCAGGTGGCGTTTGGGGCTCAGCGGGTTGTGCGTGAACAGGATTTCGAACCCGCCCGTAGCCCAGCGCAGCTGTTGCTTGGTGTAGGCCTCGATCGTGTCGGGGGCATCGCCGACCGCCAAGATGTCGGGAATGTAGACACTGCGCCATCCGCGTTCGTGCAGCAGCATTGAGGTCCACACATCTTCGGACTTTGAATCGGTGTAGATGCCGCCGACGTCGTCCACTGCCGCTCGGCGGAAGATCACATTCGTGCCAACGCAGAACGCGGCGTTGAAGTGATTGCGGCCCCGTTGGACGAAGCGGTAGAAGACCGTCTGCATATACCCCGCGCCCCTGGAAACGAAGTTGCGCAAATTCCCATAACTCTGCGGCGTCTGGACGAACGCGACGTTGGTGTCGATGAAGAAGGGAGCCGTCTCCGTGATGAAGTCTCGGCTCGGCACGAAGTCGGCGTCGAAGATGCAGAAGTAGTCGGTCTTCACCTGGCTGAGCGCGTGATTGACATTGCCAGCCTTGGCGCCGCCGCTACTGAGTCTGCGCAGGTAGCTGACCCCAACATCAGCGGCCATCTCGCGCACCGCGTCACTGCCCCCGTCATCGAGAATGAAGGTCGAATGCCGGCCGTTGATCTGCCTGGCGGCCTCGGCAGTGCGTCGGATGACGTCCACGGGCTCGCCGTAACAGGTGATGAACACCACCACGCTCACCTCGCGCCCACCGAGCAGGATCGGGGTGTCTGGGTCCGGCGAAGCGACCTTGCCGAAGAGGTGCCGGCGGGTGTTGTAGTAGGCGTTGTCCCGCGGGCTTTTGGCGCCGGCCAGGATCGTCCACATCGACAACAGCGCATGCACTACCAGCACCGATTCGGCAAAGATCACGATCGAGTACGGCAGCAGGTCGCCGCGGCTGGCCGGGTTCAGCAGGAACACGCTGTAGCCCAGGACGCCGAGGGTGGCGATCAGCGTGAGCAGAATCATCACCGGCGAATACGGATTTCGGGTCTGTTGTCGTCTGGTCTGCGGATCACGTTCATCGACCAGCGCGAGGTCGTGGGTTGCCATGTGAGCCCCTCAGCTGTTTGGACGTTGCGGCGCCCGCGAAAAATGACCGCGGACTCACCGAAAACAAAAAGACGGCCCAAGGTGGAGTCCTTGGAGCCGGCGTTGGCGCACTGAGCCTTTGGCCCGAGCGCAGTTCCAAGCTAGAGGCTGAGACTCACAGCGCAACCGCAGAAAATCGATTGAACAGGCCCCAGGGGCGAATCACGCTTCGAAACTACGTAATTGTCGCAACTAGACCGGCCGGGAATTCCCCACTAAAAGAACTGGCGAGGCGGCGAGGTCAGAGCAGCTCGTGCAGCATGATCGCCTGCTCCCGGGACGGGCCAACGCCGATCCCAGAGATCCGGCAACCCACCAGTTCCTCAAGCCTGCGCACATAGGCCTGCGTGTTGGCTGGCAGCTCCTCGAAGCTCCGGCAGCCAGAGATGTCTTCGGTCCAACCGTCCAAGAATTCATAGACCGGCACCGCGTGGTGGAAGTCAGTCTGGGTCAGCGGCAGCGTGTCGGTGCGCTCGCCATTCACCTCATAGGCCACACACACTGGGATCTTCTCCCAGCCGGTAAGAATGTCGAGCTTGGTGAGGAAGATGTCGGTGAAGGAGTTCGCGGTCGCGGCGGCCTCAACCACCAGCGCATCGAACCAGCCGCAGCGGCGGTTACGTCCAGTGGTGGTGCCGAACTCGGCACCGTCTGTGCGCAGCTTCTCACCATCGGCGTCCAACAGTTCAGTCGGGAACGGCCCCTCGCCCACCCGGGTGGTGTAGGCCTTGGCGATGCCGATCACCCGGTTGATTCGCATCGGACCGACCCCGGAGCCGGTGCAGGCACCGGCCGCGATCGGGTTGGAACTGGTGACGTAGGGGTAGGTGCCGTGGTCGACGTCCAGGTGGTGTGCCTGGGCGCCCTCGAACAGCACCACCTGATCGGCATCCAAGGCGTTGTTCAGCACCCGGGTCACATCGGCGACCATCGGACGCACCCGCTCAGCGTGACCGAGCAGTGTCTCGACGATCTCGTTGGCCTCGATCGCGCGGCGGTTGTAAACCTTCACCAGCAGGTGGTTCTTCTGCTCCAGGGCGGCCTCCACCTTCTGGCGCAAGATGTTCTCGTCGAACAGGTCCTGGATGCGGATGCCGAGGCGGTTGATCTTGTCGGAATAGGCCGGGCCAATGCCGCGACCGGTGGTGCCGATGCGGCGGTTGCCGAGGAAACGCTCCGTGACCTTGTCCATCACCTTGTGGTACTCGGTGATGACGTGGGCGTTGGCGCTAATGATCAGCTTGGAGGTGTCCACGCCGCGGGCGTTGAGGCCGTCAATCTCTTCGAACAGCACGTCGAGGTCGACTACCACGCCATTGCCGATCACCGGCACTGAGTCGTTGAGGATGCCAGAAGGCAGCAGGTGCAGCGCATACTTCTCGCCGTTCACCACCAAGGTGTGGCCAGCGTTGTTGCCGCCGGAATAGCGGACGGTGTAATCAACGCGATCACCAAGCTGGTCGGTGGCTTTGCCCTTGCCCTCATCGCCCCACTGGGCGCCGACGACTACGATTCCCGGCATCTTCTGCCCCTCTACCTACGACAAGCCCGAGGCGACGCCTCCGGGCTATTGCTCGCTGATTCTACCGGAGCACCTACCCGGACGCATTCAGTTGCGTTATGGCTGGCCGATGACAGGATTGGCGCCATGTCGTTGCCCAGTCAATCGTTCGACTTTTTCGCCCACGGTGAGCTACCCGCACCGGCGCTCTCCCTACCTGAGGCCGCCGAAGTGCTGGCCAGCCTTGGTGTTGCTGGCCAGCTCACCGAACTGGGCAGCCAGCAGGATCAGAACTTCCTGATTACTGGGGCGGGCGGGCCGTTCGGGGTGCTGAAGCTGGCCAACCCGGCCTTCCCAGAGCGCGACACCCTCGCCCAGGACGCCGCCGCCGACCTGGTCGCCAACGGCTTTCCCGAGTTGCGAGTGGCCGCAGTGCTGCGGCGGGAGGGGGTTGCCGTCCGGGCGGTGGCGCAAACCTCGCTGGGGCCATTGGTGGCGCGGGTGCTGAACTATCTGCCGGGGGGCACCTACGTCGATCAGCCGTGGCTTTCCCCAGCGGTGGCCGCGCAAATGGGCCGGATCGCCGCCCAAGTGAGTGCGGCATTGGCTGGCTTCGAGCACCCCGGCCTGGAACGGCGGCTGCAATGGGACCTGCGCTCTTCAGCTGAGGTGGTAGAGCTGCTGGCCCCGGCGATCGGCGATCCTGCTGAGCGGGAGGCGGTGCTGGCTGCTGCTCGCGCCGCGTGGGCGGTGGTGGCCGAATTGGCCGAGCAGTTGCCCGTCCAGGCGGGGCACTTCGACCTCACTGACGACAATCTGGTGCGCGGCGCCGGCGGCCTGCCCGATGGCGTGATCGACTTTGGCGACGTGTCGAGGTCCTGGCGGGTGGCGGAGTTGGCGGTCACCCTGTCCGGGTTGCTGCACCACAGCGGGCCGCTGGTCGAAACCGTGCTGGCTGCGGTGCGGGGGTTCCATGGGTTGCGCCCGCTCAGTTCGGCAGAAGTGGACGCCCTTTGGCCGCTGGTGGTGCTGCGTGGCGCGGTGTTGGTGGCCAGTGGACGCCAGCAGGCCGAGTTGGACGCCGACAACGCCTACGCCCAAGAGGCGCTGGAGCGGGAATGGCGGATCTTCGCCACTGCCACCAGCCGGCCCGCGGCAGTGATGACCGGCATCATTCGGCACGCACTGGGAATGGCCAGCGCACCAGGCGCGGTCAGCGGTGGCGCCCTGCTGGCTGAGTCCCCGTCCCGCCTTGACTTGGGGGTCGCCGCGGCTTCTACCAACGACGGCGCCTGGCTCGAGCCCGGCCTGGCTGATCGGCTGGCCGCCGAGCTCGGCGGGGTGGTGGCCGCCAGCTGGGGCGGGGCACGGCTAAGCGAGTCCCGTCCACTGAGTGCGCAGGCCCCGGCGACGGTGGCAACTTCGGTGACCCTGTGGACCGACGCCCCGATTGTCGTGCGGGCCCCCTGGCCCGGGACGGTCACCGTGCTCGGTGACCGCCTGGTGCTTTCCGGTGCCGCCTTCGACCTCGTCCTCGTTGGGGACGGTTCCTCCGAGCAGCTCACGGGGACGGTTCCTCCGAGCAGCTCACAGGAACCGTCCCTCCGAGCAGCTCACGGGAACCGTCCCCGTGCGCAGTTGGGATCGGCGCTGGCTACCTTCGATGGACGCGCCGAGGTGCAGCTGGTCATTCATGGCCTGGAGGTGCCGTTGCTGGCGCCAGCTGACGAGGCTCCGGGCTGGTTGGCGCTGACCGCAGATCCGGCCGCGCTGTTGGGGCTGGCCAGCACCGCCCCAGCCCAGGATCCGGCGGCCCTGTTGGCCGAGCGAACCGCGCATGTGGCTGAGGTCCAAGAGCACTACTACGCCGACCCACCACAGATCGAGCGCGGCTGGCGGGCCCAACTGGTCGACACCGGGGCGCGGGCCTACCTCGACATGGTCAACAACGTGACCAGCGTCGGCCACGCCCACCCCCGGATCACCGCGGCGGTGGCGAGCCAACTGGCCCGGCTGAACACCAACTCCCGCTTCCACTACGCCGCGCTGCCGCGGTTCGCCGAAGCGCTGGCCGAGACCCTGCCGGACGGCTTGGATCAGGTCTTCCTGGTCAACTCCGGGTCGGAGGCTACCGACCTGGCGATCCGGCTGGCGATGGCCGCCACCGGGCGGCGCGACATCGTGGCCCTGGCCGAGGCTTACCACGGCTGGACGTACGCCTCCGATGCGGTTTCCACTTCGGTGGCCGACAACCCCAATGCCCTAGCCACCCGGCCCGACTGGGTGCACACCGTTGAGGCGCCAAACTCCTACCGTGGACGCCTCCGCGACGGCGATTCCCTGGGTTATGGACCCGCCGCCGCTCGGCGAATCCGCGAACTTGCCGATGCCGGACACGCACCGGCCGGCTTCATTGCCGAGTCGATTTCGGGCAATGCTGGCGGCATCGTGCTACCCAAGGGCTACCTGGGAGAGGTCTACGCCGCCGTCCGCGAAGCCGGGGGGCTGGCGATCGCCGACGAGGTGCAGGTGGGCTACGGCCGCCTCGGTGACTGGTTCTGGGGCTTCGAGCAGCAAGAGGTTGTGCCCGACATCGTGGCGGTGGCCAAGTCGATGGGCAATGGGCATCCGCTCGGCGCGGTGATCACCACCAAAGCGGTCGCCGAGGCCTATCGCGCCGGCGGCTATTTCTTCTCCTCAACCGGCGGCAGCCCGGTTTCAGCCACCGTGGGATTGACCGTGCTCGACATCATTCGCGACGAGGGCCTGCAGACCAATGCCCGCCAGATTGGGGCGCGGTTGAAGGCCGGGCTGACCGCCTTGTCCCAGCGGCACGACAGCGTCGGGACGGTGCACGGCCACGGCCTCTACCTCGGGCTGGAGCTGGTGTCCGACCGCGCCGCCCGCACCCCGGACGCGGCGCTCACCCGCGACCTGTGCGAACGACTTCGCCAACTCGGCGTGATCATGCAGCCAACCGGCGATCACGGCAACGTGCTGAAGATCAAGCCACCGCTGGTGGTCACCGCCGACGAAGTCGACTTCTTCGTCGCCATGGTCGATCGCGCGCTGGGCGAGCTTCGCTGAACTCAGCGGCGTCGCAACAGGAACGAGAGCCCCACGATTCCCCCCGCGCAGGCCACCGCGAGCACCGAGAAGAACACCTGCACAAACACAATCCCCTCAGGGTCGGCATCGGGGGCCGGGATGAGCAAGGCCAGCGTAAGCAGCACCAACATCGCGGTCAGAATGCCTAGCACGACGATCGCGAGGATCACCCCCGTCCGGGCAACCGGACCCAGCCCGCGTGACACTGGGGCGCCCGGCTGCGACGGAGCCTCGTAGTCACCGGGCTCCGTCCCCGACCGACTGTCATCGGACGGCCCCGCTTGCCCGGTCGGATCCTGCGGCGGCATCGGGATCTGCTCAGGCGAACGCGCCGACAGGCGCACCACCCGGTCCGGCGGAACATGTTGGTCGATCGTGTCCAGCATGCCCTCCGGCAGGGTGAACAGAGTGGGCTCGATAGAGCAGATCACGCCATCGGCGCCGATCAGTGTGCGAGCACCGTCGGGCCGCGTCAGCATCGCTTGGCAGTCCTGGTAGAGCACCGTCATCGGACCTGCCTTGTTCACCACTGATACTCCATCGACGCCGATCACCAGGGTGTAGTCGGGATTGTTGATCGGCACGAACGGCCGTCCGGTCACCGCCTTCTCCGACGTGTCCGGCACGCGCGCAAACCCCGCCCAATCCGCGGTCAGGCCCGCGGGGGTGAGCAGCAAGGCGCTCGCCGCTACTTCCGCCGCGACGGCGTGAAGATCAGCGGGGGTCACCGCCTCCAGTTCGGCCCGCAGCGCCTCGATCGGCATGATCGGACGACCCAAGAGCAGGTCCATGGCTGCCCCCGGCAGCCGCGACGCCTCGGCGCCGGCTTCGGTCAATGCCGATCGAGACGTCGTCTTCACTTCTTCCAGCACGGACGGGTTCAGTTCGCCCCATTGCAGGGATGCGAGGGTGTCAATGAACTCTCCCAACGCCGCTTCTCGCAGTTCGGGGGCAATATCGGCGATGGCGACGATTGCTGCCTGGGTGGCATCGCTAACCGAGTAGTCGACCGTGGGGGTGTAGCAGTAGCCGTTCTCCTGACGCATTCGACGGAACAGCTCTCGCTGCCAGACGGCAGCGAAGACCATGGCGGCCGTGGATCGTTTGACGACGCCGTGCAGGCCTAGATGCTGCGGAAACTCCGGATGGAACGCGGGCGTCGTCGGCAACATCGACACCGCTTCACGGATCGGCTCCCGCGCGCCGGAGGGAAGGTTGAGTCGCAGGCCGGCCGGGGGCTCCATCCCGGAGAACCACAGGGCCGCGTTCTGACGAGTGAAATAGCGCGATATCCAGCGAGTCAAGTCATAGGGGTGGACCCCGCTCAGCCCGAGCTCGGCGTACGTCGACGCGCCCCGGCCCACCGCACCGTGGCGCCACAGATTCAGCTGGCGGACCATGCTGATCGATCGCCCGTCCTCCTCGGTGCGCAGGACGCCCTTCTCTATGTCCAGTCTGTTGATCGGCAAGTCGTTGAGGCTGGAGACCACCTGCTCCAGGAAGGCCACCACCGCCGCCGGGTCGCCACGAGTGAAGAAGCTGGTGAAGTACGGAGCCGTGGTGCCGTTGAAGTGGTAGTCGGTCGTGCCCAGCCGATGCAGGGCCAAGTGCTCGATCAGGTGGGTGATCCCCCGCTGCGACAACAACTCGTCGGCGGAACCCACTCGGAAGACCAGCCCCGCCAACGGCGGGCCTTCCTCGGTGTAGACCACCGGGATCGAATCGACTTGCGCCAGATTGATCATGCCTTCGACATCGCTTCCTGCCGTGCCTCGTTGAAGACCGCGCTCGGGTCCTCCCCGAAGTACTCCCATCCGGCCTCAACGGCGTACGGCCCTAGTCGGGTGAAACAGTCCTTCGCCGAGGGCCAGTCCTCCAGGAGGGAGAAGATCAAGGCAAACAGGCTCAGCGCAAACACCTTGTCCGCCTTGGCGTCGAATGCGGGATTCTTCACTGAGCGTTGGGCTGCTGCCGCGATCTCATGACGTACCTGGGGATCACGAAGCACCTCCTCAACCCCGGACACGTCGTCGGAGATCAACCGCTCCAGGTAATACATCACCACGAGGGCGGCATTCGGCGAGCCCGTAGGTGCCGCATTAGCGCACTCCCAGACGAAGTCATGCGCCATTTCCCAAGTACCCCCCCATTTCGGGAGGAGGTCCTGCAGCGTGATGAACTGGGCATGGAGGTCGTGCGGTGAGCTACTGGACAGGCGTTGGTAGCGTCGCAGGATCTCCACGGCTCCCAAGTCGAGGCCCGTCGCCGTGAAGAGCCGAACAGCCCAGGCGGGGGCGAACTGCGGCTGTTGCGCACACACCCCGATCAGAATCTGCTCAGCAGTACGAAGATAGCCCTGAAAAGTGGCATAGCCCTGCGGGGACACGGTGCTGTAACTCCCCGTCCCCCGAGCCTCCCAGGCCATCCTCACGTAGCGGTCGGCAAGCACGGTCGCGGCAAGGAGATCACGAGGATTGGACTGCAGGATTCCTCGGTAGAAGTCTTCGCTGCCTTTCATGCTTCCTGCGCGACGGACGATGCTGTGACGACTCTGCATCGTCGCCTCAGTAAATGCCGCCTGAAGGGACGCCCAGTCATTTGCGCGCAATGCGGCGTCGGCTCGGCCCACCACGGGAATTTGCACCGCTTCATCGAAAATCGGCCCACGATATCGGTCCATCGCCGCCAAAATACTCACATTCACGGCCATCGCCCCTGCGACGCGCGGCGGGTCTCCCCACCGAGACAGCAGAAGGCCCGGGGTAACCCCCGGGCCTTCATGGCAGGACTGGTTGAATCAGCCGATGGTCTTGCCGGCGCTGCGCAGGCGCTGGCAGGCCTCCACCACGCGGGCCGACACGCCAGCCTCGGCGACCTTGCCCCAAGCGCGCGGGTCATAAATCTTCTTGTTGCCGACCTCGCCGTCGATCTTGAGCACACCGTCGTAGTTCTTCAACATGTAGTCGGCCACCGGACGGGTGAAGGCGTACTGCGTGTCAGTGTCGATGTTCATCTTGATCACGCCGTAGTCGACCGCATCGGAAATCTCCTGGGCAGTCGAACCCGAGCCACCGTGGAAGACCAGATCAAAGGGCTTGTCCCGACCATATTTGGCCCCGACTGCGTCCTGAATCTCCTTCAGCACCTCCGGGCGCAGCTTCACCGCACCCGGCTTGTACACACCGTGCACGTTGCCGAAGGTGAGGGCCGTCATGTAGCGGCCCTTCTCGCCCAGGCCGAGCACCTCGATGGTACGCAGGCCGTCGGCCACAGTGGTGTAGAGCTTCTCGTTGATTTCGGCAGCGACGCCGTCTTCCTCGCCGCCAACAACACCGACCTCGATTTCGAGGATCTGGCGGGCCTTGCTGGTCAGCGCCAGTAGTTCATCGGCGATGGCCAGATTCTCCTCCATCGGCACGCCAGAGCCGTCCCACATTTGCGACTGGAACAGTGGCTCTAGGCCACGATCAACGCGCTCCTGGGAGATGGCAATCAGCGGCTTGAGCCAGGTGTCGATCTTGTCCTTCTGGCAATGATCGGTGTGCACCACGATGTTGATCGGGTAGTTCTTGGCAACCACATGGGCGTATTCGGCCAAGGCAACAGAACCGGCCACTTTGTTCTTGATGGTCGGCCCGGACGCGTACTCCGCGCCGCCGGAACTGACCTGGACGATGCCGTCCGAGCCGGCCTCAGCGAAACCAGCCAAGGCGGCGTTCAGGGTCTGCGAGGAGGTGACGTTGATCGCCGGGAAGGCGTGGGAACCGGCCTTGGCGGCGTCGAGCATCTGGGCATATTTCTCAGGACTGGCAATAGGCATTCGACTTAGCTCTCTCTTCTCTGACAGCGCCCGCCACAGTGCGGCCGCCAAGCGGTACGCCCCCTAGTCTCTCAAATGAAACCGGCAGCGCGCTGATCGATTCCCACAGTGGAACCCATCGGTTCACCCAGTGGACGCTGCTAGTCCAGCCGGGACAGATCCACCCAGGCTCGTCCGCCGGAGAGCACCCGGACCACCGAATCCAAGGAGGCGGGCATCGCATCGGTGACTTCGAGGGGCACCTTCACCGACGAGTTGTCCCGGCCAACAGTCACCAGCGCACTGGACGCACCGAGTGCACCCGGCTTGACCATCATCGAGCCGACCTCCGGCCAAGTGAGCCAGCGCTGACCGATCAGGACCCCGGCCCGGTTCAGCCCGATAGCCAGGCCGGGAGCGGCGACCCTGGCATCGGCACCGGCCCGCAGCCAGGCGATCAGGCTCACCACGGCCATGCCGCCACCGCTGATCAGGCTCGCCCCAAGGAACCACGGCGCCAAGCCACCGAAAGTATCGGGCCACACTAGCCACAGCACGCCGATCACAATGCCGGAGAACAACAACGAGCCGATCCGAAAAAGCAGGGTGGTGCGGGCAGCACCAACTCGGCCAGCCGCCACATCTGGCCGGTAGTAGATGCCGAACTCGTCGCCCACGCCGCCATCCTAGGCGACGGAGGCCAACGCGAACGGCAGCACCGACGCCGCTCCAGCCGACCGAAGCTGGCGTCCGGCGATGGTCATCGTCCAGCGGGAATCAACCAGATCATCAACCAGCAGCACTGGCCCGGGCGGCAACTCGGCCAGCGCCCGAGCAAGATCGGGGGTGACCACGAAACGTCCCCATAAGTCGCGGACGCGGAATGCCGAGTTGGTGGAAGCCCGCAGGCTGTCAGCTCCCGGCGACAGGGCCAACTCGCCCAGGTAGGGCAGCCGCCCAGCTGAGGCGATGCCCGAAGCCAACGACGCGACCAGCCGTGGCCTGGAGAGCGACCCGATCGAAACCACCCCCACCGGACGCTCGGCCCAGGACCATTCCCGCAGCACCTGCAAGCAGCCCCGAATCAGCTCTGGGCTCACCTCCCCATCTACCGGACGGCCCTCGGTGTCTACCGCGAGGGTCTCTCGCAAGGCACCACCCCAGCCCAAATCGCTGAGCCGACCGAGCACCCGGCCTTCGGCGCACACCTCGCCCGCGCCGAGTTTGCCCTTCAGCGGCGCCCCGTTGGCGCTGACGCCCAGCCGATCGAGCCCTTGGGGCCAGATAGCCCTCGGCGCCACCGGGACGCCCACCCGGTCGAGCGCCTCTCGCGCCGTCTGGGTCGCTGCCGCAGCGATCTCGGTCGGATACCAGGCCCCGGCGCACACGTCACACCGCCCGCACGGGGCCGCCTCGGGATCGTCCAGCTCGGCGGTCAGGAAGTGCATCCGGCAACTGTCGAGCTGCTCGTAGGCCAGCATCGCGCGTTGCTCTTCGCTGCGCGCCAGGGCGACGCGTTCGTAGCGCTCGGCGTCGTAGTGCCACGGGTTCCCGGTAGCGATCCAGCCGCCCTCGACAGCCTCTACTGCCCCGTCCACCGCGAGCACTTTCAGCAGCAACTCCAGCCCGGTGCGCTTCAGGTCGACTCGGGCTTCCAGGGCCGGAACTGACAGTGGCCGCCCAGCGTCCGCCAACGCCGCCAGCACCGCATCAGCCTTGGCCTGGGTTGGCATGGCGTTGGTGGCAAACCAGTGCCAGATCGCCTGGTCTTCGGCTCCGGGCAGCAGCAGCACGTCGGCGCTGGCGGTAGCCCGCCCAGCTCGGCCCACCTGCTGGTAATAGGCCACCGGCGAACTTGGCGCACCCACATGCACCACGAAGCCAAGGTCAGGCTTGTCGAAGCCCATGCCCAGGGCGCTGGTGGCCACGAGTGCTTTCACCTCGTTGTTCTTCAGTGCATCTTCGGCCGCGGTTCGTTCGGCCGGATCAGTACGCCCGGTGTAGGCGCGGACGTCGTGCCCGGCTTTGGCCAGCAACGCCGCAGTGTCTTCGGCGGCCGAAACGGTGAGGCAGTACACGATGCCAGAGCCGGGCAGATCGCCTAGATGCTCAGCCAGCCAGGCCAGCCGCCGCCAGTTCGTGTCCAGCTCCAACACGCCAAGGCGCAGGGATTCCCTGGCCAACGGCCCCCGCAGGGTGAACACCTCCGTGCCACCGGCGCGCAACTGTTCGGCCACATCGGCCACGACCCGCTCATTGGCGGTGGCGGTGGTGGCCAATACCGGTACTCCAGCGGGCAGTTCGCCGATCAGATCACGGATCCGGCGGTAGTCGGGACGGAAGTCGTGGCCCCAGTCGGAGATGCAGTGCGCCTCGTCGATCACCAGCAGCCCGCAGGCCTCGATCAGCCGAGGTAGCTGCGTAGCCCGAAAACGCGGATTCACCAGGCGCTCGGGGCTGACGAACAACACATCGACGGCATCGGCGTCCAACAACGCCTCAACCTCTCGCCATTCGGTGACGTTGGCGGAGTTGATGGCCGCGGCCCGCACACCAGCCCGCTCAGCTGCCGCTACTTGGTCGCGCATCAACGCCAGCAAGGGGGAGACGATCAGCGCTGGCCCCGAACCAGCCTGCCGCTGCAACAGTGCGGCGATGAAGTAGACCGCCGATTTGCCCCAACCAGTGCGCTGCACCACCAGCGCCCGGCGATGGTCAGCCACCAGAGCCTGGATCGCCTCCAATTGGCCCGGATGAAAGCTCGCCGTCGGGTTTCCGGTCAGCCGCCGCAGCACGCTCAGCGCGGCTGCCGCCAAATCTCTGCTGGCCAGATCGTCGTCATTCACCGGGCAAGCCTCGCAGACGCCACCGACAGCGCCGACCCGTTCAGGATGACTGCAGCCCGCCTGCCGACGGCGCCCACTGGAGCGCCCAGTGGTACATCGCGATCGCCGCAGCCGCCCCGGCGTTCAGTGACCGAGTGGAGCCGTACTGGGTAATCGCCACCAGTTGTGCGCAACCAGCAACCAGCTCATCGGTCAGCCCTGGGCCTTCAGAGCCGAAGATCAGGCAGCACTGCTCGGGCAACTGGGCGGCTTCCAGCGGCACCGAGCCGGGCAGATTGTCTACCCCAATTGGGGTCACGCCATGTTCGGCCAACCAAGCCAGGAAGGCCTCGGTGCTCTCGTGGTGAACAAGGTGCAGATAGCGGTCGGTGACCATCGCACCGCGCCGGTTCCAGCGCCGCCGTCCGATGATGTGGACGCGAGCCACATTGAAGGCGTTGGCGGTGCGCACGATCGAGCCGATATTGAAATCGTGCTCCCAGTTCTGGATCGCCACCTGCAATGGCAGCCGGCGGGCATCAAGCTCGGCGACGATCGCCTCAACGCTCCAATACCGGTATTCATCAGGGACGTTGCGCCGATCCCCTTCGGCGAGCAGCGCCTGGTCGTAGCGCGGGTCGTCCGGCCAGGGTTGGGGGTGTGGGCCGACTCCGGGGCTGCTCACGGCCACCACTTCGTCCTCGCTCAGGCTGGGCATGGCCGCCACGGTACCGGTATTCGCCAGCGCATTGCCCTGACTCAGGCTGGGCCTGGCGGCCACGGTAGGCTTGCTGATTATGAACTTGTTGCTCCTGGTGCCCTTGTTGCTGCCCGATTGGCTCGATCCGGAGTATCTACTAACCGCCCTCGGCAACTGGGCGCTGTGGGGTGCAGCGCTGATCGTCTTCATCGAATGCGCGATCTTCCCGGTGCTACCTGGTGACTCGCTGCTGTTCGCGGTGGGCATGTTCATCGCCAATGACGCCCCGATTATTCGATTCGGCGACCTGGGCCAGCCGGCAGTGCTTGGCATCGCGATGCTGGTGCTGGTGGTCGCAGCGGTCTTGGGCAACGTGGTGGGCTACTGGGTCGGCAAGAGCATCTCGCCCTGGTTGTTCAAGCCCAGAGCTGGCTTCATCGGCCGGATCTTCTCCGCCAGACACCTCGACCAGACCCACGCCTTCTTCGAGCGCTACGGCTCGAAGGCCCTGGTGCTCGGCCGCTTCGTGCCCTTCGTCCGCACCTTCGTGACCATGGTCGCCGGTGCTGCGGGGATGAGCTTCCGCACCTTCATCACCTGGACCGGGATCGGCGCAATCATCTGGGCCGCCGGTGTTACCTCGCTGGGCTATTTCCTGGGGCGGATCGACTTCATCAAGAACAACATCGACGCCGTACTGGTAGTGATCGTGCTGGTTTCGGTGCTGCCGATGGCCATCGAGGCCTACCTGCATCGTCGCCGGACGAAGGCCGAGACTCTCGAGAGTGCCGAGGCTGAAGCAACCGAGAGCTGAGTCGTCCCACAAACGCTAGAACGCCGCCGCCCCAGATCGGGACGGCGGCGTTCTAGCGTCAAGGACTACTGCGTCGGCGGCGCGTAGGTGGGCGGGTCGGCCGGCGGCTGAGCTACCGGCGGGGCGGCCGGCGGCTGCTGGAAGGTCTGCTGGGCCGGCGGGGTGTAGGTGGGGGCCGGAGCCGGGGCGGCTTCGAAGCCACCCGGAGCCGGTGCACCAGGAGTCCCCTGGTCGTAGGCCTGCGGGTCGGGCATGCCCGAGCTGGCCGGGCCAGCACTCAGCTGGGCGTTGGTCGGCTCAACCTGACCGGCGGGACGCTCACTGATCTCACCGAAGCTGACGTGCGGCGCACTGCGGACCACCTGGTCGTTGACTTCGAAGTAGGTGGCCTTCTCGAACTTGAACATGTTGGCGATCAGCACCGACGGGAAGGACTCCACCTGGGTGTTGTAGTTGCGCACGTTGGCGTTGTAGAAGCGGCGCCCGGCGGCGATGCGATCTTCAGTCGCGGTCAGCTCGCGCTGCAGCTCCAGGAAGTTCACATTGCTCTTCAGGTCGGGGTAAGCCTCGACGCTCACCATCAGGCCACGAACCGCACCACTCAGGGCCTCTTCAGCCTGGGCCCGCTCAGCGGAGGCGCCGCCCTGGCCGGCCAGCGCGGCTGCCTGGTTGCGCAGCCGAGTGACGTTCTCCAAGGTGTTGCGCTCATGCGCGGCGAAGGCGCGCACCGTCTCGACCAGGTTGGGGATCAGGTCGTAGCGGCGGTTGAGTTCGACATCGATCTGGCGCCAGGACTCCTGAATCAGGTTCCGCGACCGAACGAAGCCGTTGTAGAGGCTAACGGCGTATAGCGCCAGTCCGCCCACGACCAACAGCAGAATCAAGAAGATCCACATCATGCAAGGCTCCCATCACCCTTACCCGTTACCGGCCGCGTCAGCCGACTCTGCACAGCCTAACGTGCGGACCAATACTGCGGGGGCGGCGCAACTACTCCCATCTCGGCTCAGGCCAAGCCGAGGTCTGCCAACCCGACGGCGTAGCGGTAAGGCACCCCGGCCGCCTCGATCTTCTCTTTGGCACCAGTATCGCGATCAACAATTACCGCCACCGCCACCACTTCGGCGCCCGCCTCGCGGACCGCCTCCAGCGCGGTCATCACCGAACCACCAGTGGTGGAGGTGTCTTCGACCACCAGCACCTTGCGACCAGCGATCTGGGTGCCCTCAACCCGGCGCTGCAGACCGTGGGCCTTGGCCTCCTTGCGGACGACGAACGCATCGAGTCGCCCGCCAGCGTGGGCGGCATGGTGCAGCATCGCCACTGCCACCGGATCAGCGCCGAGGGTGAGCCCGCCGACGGCATCGAAACTCAGATCGGCAACCAGTTCGGTCATCACCTCACCGACCAGCGGCGCGGCCACCCCGTCCAGCGTCACCCGGCGCAGGTCGACGTAGTAGTCGGCCTCTCGCCCGGAGGCCAAAGTCACCTTGCCGCGCACCACGGCGAGTTCGGAGATCTGCTCAATCAGCTGTTCACGGGCGGTCATGGCGCCACCGTATTACACCTCGGAGTCGCTGCCGTCCATCGAGTCGTCGTCGATCGAGTCGCCCTTGTGGCGCCTGGGCCCGAACCAGGTCTTGCCCCAGTTCGGCTCCGGGGACGGTTCCGCGTCGGCGCGGGTGAACGGCAGGGCCGGTTGCAGCCACTCCAGCAACGCCTCCCCGCCCACCAGCCGCTGCGGAAAGGCGGCTGCGGCAAGCTGGCGAGACAGCGCCTCAACGGGAATGTCGGCACCAGCGACGACGATCAGGTTGCCGAATCGACGACCCTTCCACACCGGCACCTCAGCGATCACCCCAACATTCGGGGCGTACTGCACCAGCCCGGCAAGGCAGCGCTTCGACCATTCAAAGGGCGCGGTGTCGGTGATGTTCATGATCAGCACCCCTTCGGTGCGCAGCAGCCGGAGGGCCTCGGCAAAGAAAGCGGTGGTCGCCAGTTCGGCCGGCACCTGGGCGCCATTGAAGGCGTCGACGATCAGCGCGTCCACCCAGCCACCGGCCATAGCAGACATCCCAGTGAGCCCGTCGGTCGGACGGATCTGAATGCTGGTTCGACCGTTCAACGGAAGCTCGCGGCGGACGTCCTCGATCAGCTGCTCATCAGGCTCGAAGACCGTCTGCGCGGTGCCGGGGCGTTTGGCCTGGATGTAGCGGGGCACGGTGAAGCCACCGCCACCAACGTGCACCACTCGTACTGGCTCGGATCGTGGGCGAGCCAGGACGGTCACATCCAAAATCTCAGCAATTCGCTGAACGTACTCGAACTCCAACCGGGTGGGATCGTTTGGGTCGACAAAGGACTGCTCAGTTTCCCCATTGAGCACGACGAAACACCCCGGATCATCCGGTGCGGGCACGATCTTGCTCATCTAGCGGCTCATTCCACACAAGTACTGGGAGGGGTCCAGCTGTCGGGCGAGAGCCTAGCGGGAATCGCGCCCAAGCTGAGAGCCGTCCTCCACATCTGGGCTGAATCATCTAGGATGCGGGTATGCGCACCACTGTCGATTTACCGCCGGCGGTCCACCGCCGGGCCCGCGAACTCGCCGCTCAGCGCGGCGTCTCCCTCTCCGCAGTGTTGGCCGATCTGACCGTCCGCGGCCTGGCTCAGCTCGACGCCCCGGTGAAACTGACCACCGACCGGCTGACCGGCCTGCCCGTGCTCACCCTCGGCCGCAAGGTGACGGCCGCCCAGGTCAACACCGGGATGGCCGAGCGATGACCGTCCTATTGGACGGCGCAGTGCTGGCTGCCCTGACCATCGCTGAACACGAGCACCACGACCGCGCCGGGCGCTGGTTGGCCACCCAGCCAGGCTTCGCGGTTTGCCCGATCACCGAGGCCGCGCTGCTGCGTTTCCTGCTCCGCCTCGGCGAAAGCCCAGCCACCGCATTGGCGGTACTGGACGGTATTCGCGAGCATCCCCACTGTGAGTTCTGGGCCGCCGATCTAACCCTTTCAGAGCTGTCGGCTACCGAACTCGAAGGCGCTGATCAACTGAACCAGGCCTACCTGGCCGCCCTGGCAACCGTTCACGGCGGTCAGCTCGCGACCCTCGACCAGCTTCCGGCCTGAGTTAGCTACCCCATGAGCGACGACTACCTGGAGATCAATCGGGCCAACTGGGACTCACGCGCGCCGATCCACGTCCGGCACTACGGCATCGAGGCGCTACTCGCCGACCCGAACGCGCTGTCTGATGTGGTGCGTTTCGACCTGCCCCGCCTGGGCCGCCTCGACGGGCTTGAGGTGCTGCATCTGCAATGCCACATCGGCACCGACACGCTCAGTCTCGCCCGACTCGGCGCGGCCAGCGTCACTGGGCTCGACCTCTCCCCGGTCTCGCTGGCCGAAGCCCGCAAACTCGCCGCCACTGCCGGCGCGAGCATCGACTACGTCCAGTCCGATACCTACTCGGCCGTGGCTGCACTGGGACGCACCTTCGATCTGGTTTACACCGGCATCGGGGCCATCTGCTGGCTGCCGAGCATTCAGCGCTGGGCCCAGACAGTCGCCGCGCTGCTGCGGCCCGGCGGCCGGCTGTTCATTCGCGACGGGCACCCGGTGCTGAACACCGTTTTCGCCCTGGAGGTGGCCAATGAGCACCCCGATCGGGCCCAACAGCCCTGGATCACCGGCCCCGGGCAAACCACGGTGGCTATCGAGTTGCCCTACTACGAGCGCAGCGAGGCTCTGGTGTGGCATGACGAACTCACCTATGCCGGCAAGGAGACGGTCACCTCACCGACCACCATGGAGTGGAACCACAGCATCGGTGAGATCGTCACCGCCGTCCTGGACGCTGGCCTGCAGCTCACCAGCCTCACCGAACACGACTCGGTGCCCTGGGAGGCCCTGCCCGGCTACATGGACTTTGATGAGAACAGCGGCGAATGGCGGCTCAGCGAGCGCCCCGAGCGGCTACCGGCCAGCTTCACCCTCACTGCGGCCAAGCCAGCCTGAGCTCAGACGATCTGCAGCCCGGTGCCCTCAGCATTCACCTCGAAATGCACCACATCACCGTCGCCAACTTCGGCAGCCAGCACCTTGCGGGCCATCGCGTCCTCGATGCTGGTCTGCACCAACCGCTTCAGCGGACGGGCGCCGTAGACCGGATCAAACCCGGTTTGGGCCAGCCAGTCCTTGCCAGCCTGACTGACCTCGACCCGGATCCGCCGCTCGGCCAGCCGGGCATTGAGGCGGTTCAGCTGAATGTCGACGATGCGGGTCAGATCTTCAGTGGTGAGCGGATCGAACAGCACGATCTCGTCCAGCCGGTTCAGGAACTCCGGCTTGAACGCCTGCCGCACCACCCCCATCACGGCCTGCTTCTTGGTGTCGGCGCTCAGGCTCTGATCGGCCAGGTACTGCGAACCCAGGTTGCTGGTCAGGATCAAAATGACATTGCGGAAGTCGACCGTGCGGCCTTGGCCGTCGGTCAGCCGGCCGTCGTCCAGCACCTGGAGCAGGACGTTGAACACGTCGGCATGCGCCTTTTCCACCTCATCCAGCAGCACCACCGAGTACGGACGGCGCCGCACGGCTTCGGTGAGCTGGCCGCCCTCTTCGTAGCCGATGTAGCCCGGAGGGGCGCCTACCAGGCGCGAGACGGTGTGCTTCTCGCCGTATTCGCTCATGTCGATGCGCACCATGGCGTGCTCATCGTCGAAGAGGAAATCGGCCAGCGCCTTGGCCAACTCGGTCTTGCCAACCCCGGTCGGCCCGAGGAACAGGAAGGAACCGGTGGGCCGGTTGGGGTCAGAGATGCCGGCCCGGGATCGGCGGACGGCATCAGCCACCGCCACCACCGCCTGGCGCTGACCGATCAACCGGGAGCCGAGACCGTCCTCCATGCTCAACAGCTTCTCGCTCTCGCCAGCCAGCATCTTGCCGACCGGAATGCCGGTCCAGGCTGAGACCACTTCGGCGATGTCGGCCGAAGCAACCTCTTCGGAGACCATCGGGGTGGTGTTCACCTCCGCCTGGGAAGCCTGAGCCAGTTCGGCCTCAAGGGTGGGGATCTCCCCGTAGAGGATCTCCGAGGCTTTGGTCAGATCACCCTCGCGCTGGGCGCGTTCGGCGTCGATGCGAAGCGCATCGATCCGCTCAGCGATTTCACCGACCCGGTTCAGCCCGGATTTCTCCGCTTCCCAACGAGCCTCCAGCCCGCGCAACTCTTCCTTGGCATCAGCCAGTTCGGCGGTGAGTCGGGCGTAGCGATCTTTGGAGCCAGCGTCAGATTCCTTCTCCAGGGCGAAAGCCTGCATGGTCATCTTGTCGATGTCGCGGCGCAGCATGTCGATCTCTTCCGGGGAGGAATCGATCTCCATCCGCAGCCTCGAGGCAGCTTCGTCGATCAGGTCGATGGCCTTGTCCGGGAGCTGGCGGCTGGTGATGTAGCGGTTGGACAGCGACGCGGCAGCCACCAACGCCGAATCGGTGATCCGCACCTTGTGGTGGGCTTCATAGCGCTGCCGCAGCCCGCGCAGGATGGCGATGGTGTCTTCGACACTCGGCTCGCCAACGAACACCTGCTGGAAGCGTCGCTCCAGCGCCGGATCCTTCTCAATCCGCTCGCGGTATTCGTCCAGGGTGGTGGCGCCGATCATCCGCAGCTCGCCGCGAGCCAGCATGGGTTTGAGCATGTTGCCCGCATCCATCGCCGAATCGCCGGAACGACCGGCCCCGACGACGGTGTGCAGTTCGTCGATGAAAGTGATCACTTGGCCCTCAGCGTCCCGAATCTCATTCAGGACGGCCTTGAGCCGCTCCTCAAACTCGCCGCGGTACTTCGCCCCGGCGACCATGGAAGCCAGATCGAGGCTGACCACCCGGCGCCCCTTCAGCGAATCGGGCACGTCGCCAGCGATCACGCGCTGGGCCAGGCCTTCGACCACCGCGGTCTTACCGACACCAGGTTCGCCAATCAACACCGGGTTGTTCTTGGTGCGCCGCGCCAACACCTGCACCACCCGACGGATTTCGGCGTCCCGCCCGATTACCGGGTCGAGCTTGCCGTCGCGGGCTTTGGCGGTCAGATCAACCGAGTACTTGTCCAGAGCTGATTCGCTGCCCTCGTCCTCGGCGGACGTGACCCGCTTATCGCCGCGGGCCGCATTGAACGCGTCGGCAATTTTCTGCGTGGTGGCGCCCAGTTCGGTGAGGATCTTCTTTGCCTCACCCTCGACCGCTGAGAGCCCCAGCAGGAGGTGCTCGGTGGCCACGAAGGCGTCGCCAAGTTGCTCAGCGCGAGTCTGAGCGTCAGCGAGTACTCGGGCCAAGCCGCCAGACAGCTGCGGTTGAGTGACTGAGGAGCCCTGGGCACTGGGCAGCTTGGTGATCGCACCCAAAGCGGCGGCATTGACCACCGCCGGATCCACGCCCATGCCGTTAAGTAGCGGGGCCACGGTGTTGTCGGGCACCAGCAATAGGGCGTGCAGCAGGTGCACCGGTTCGGCATTGGGATTGCCTTTGGTGAGAGCGGTACGCAGCGCGGCCGAAACTGCGTCCCGGCTACGAGTAGTCAGCTTCTCGGTGTCCATCAGGGCTCTTTCTCCTTGTCAGCAAGGTGTTCAGCAAAGTTGAGTTCACCAGACTCAACTATTCTAGCGCCCCGGCTATTCCGGTTCTTCCACCTCGATCAACTGGGCCTGAACCAGGTCGGCTTCAGCTTGGGCCACCGCCTGCGCACCCCGACGCCCCCAGGGGCCAAGCGCGGTGCCAACGGCGCCAGCCAACAGGGCAACGCCAGCCACAATGCCGAGATCATCAACCACCAGCTCCCACCAGCCGTAGGTGAACTCGATGTCGCCGCCCATTGGCAGATACATAAACGGTGCGGCCATCCCCCACAGCGCATAACCCAGACCGGGCCAGCGGAAGTAGCCGGGCAACGAGCGCTCCTGCCACAAGATCACCGCCAGCGGCAGCACCCACACATAGTGGTGCGACCAGGAGATCGGCGAAGCGAGCAATCCGGCCACCCCGGCCAACACCAGGGCCAGCCGGGCCTGGCCGCGCCGATACATCAGCGCAGCGGCCCAAAGACCCAGCGCCAAGACCAGCAGACTGAGCCAGACCCCACCCATCGACGAGCTTCGCGCCAGCCGGGCCCACATGGACAGCAGCGATTGGTTGGCGCCATAGATGATGCCGTTGTTGGTGCCGGAGTCACCGCCGCCCAGCTTCATCCAGTACGAAAGCGATGGCCCCCAAAGGACGGCGAAACCGATCGCCGTGGCGACCACGAACGCACCAAAGGCCACCCAGGCCGGACGGCGTCGGCCGACGACGAAGTTGTGCACCGCGATCACCGCTGGCGTGAGTTTCACTGCGGTGGCCAACCCGGTCAGCCAGCCCTCTGGCAGAATGCGGCGCCGGAAGAACCTGGGACCGGGCATCGAGTCGAGCACCGCAGCCGCGACCAGGAGAATGCCCAGCTGGCCGAAGGCGATCGTCTGCCGCACCGGCGAGATGAACAGGATCGCCACCACGAGCAAAAGGCTCAGCCGCCACCCCGATAGCCCCAGCCTGAACAGGACCGCCGCCAGCGCCGCCACACACAACACGATCCATGCCGCGGTAATCACTGGCCACGGCGGTAACGCCAACGGCACGGCTAGCACGGCCGCGAACGGCGGGTAGACCCAGGGCAGGCCGTCGACGTTGAAGATGTCGGCCCCGGCCAGTACCAACTCCGCGGTACGCCGGTAGACCTCGAAATCGACCATTCGCGGATCCCAGGGCACCAGCGACCCGTCGGCGATGTCGACCGCGGCCACATAGAACCCCGCCAATAGCGGAGCCAAGGCGAGCAGTACCGCACTGCCCCAGTTCCGCAGTCGACTCAACATTCCTCCAGCCGGTTATTGACCCGACCAGCGTAGTCGCTGGGCTTCGGTGCCCAGCCCTAGCTCGGCTCGATAGTCACGGCGATGTCAGCCGGGGCGCCGCCGTACATCCAGGACGTGGCTAAGCCGGACACCCCGGTGGCCGCGTATTCAGCGGCATTGGTGGCGTTGATCCCACCAGCGGCAATCACCCGCACCGCAGGCGCGGCCGCCCGCAGCGCCGCCACCATGTCGGCCAACTGGGCCGGCGGCACCTTGTCGAACTGGACCCCACCGGCACCGGCGGCAGCCACGGCGAGCGCGTCGTCGAGGCGCTCCACCTCAACCAGCACCACCTTCTCGCAGGCCCGCTCGACCAGTTTCGGCAGCCGCTCAACCAGCCCGGCAACCCCTCCGAGAAAGGCAGTGTGCTGGGCGAAGACCAGCACCGTTTCTGCCAGCCCCAGGCGGTGCGGCAGGCCGCCGCCAGCCAATACCGCGGCCAAGGCCAGTTCCTTGGTGCCGGGGATCACCTTTCGAGTCGCATAGACCTCAACCGAATCGCTTACCGCCCGGGCGGCACTCACCAATTGGTGGGTGCGGGTGGCGATCCCACCCGCCGATTCCAGGACGTTCGCGGTCACCTTCCACGCCAGATGCAGTTGGGCCGGGGTACCAACGACCGCCAGCAGCTCTTCATCTGCTGACACCAGCCGTCCATCCGGTGCGGCGGCCTCAATCCGGCAGCCAACCCGCTCACACAGTCCCGATGCCAGCGAGGTCGCTGCCGCCACCACGGGCGTCCGCGCCCGGAAGGTCATTCGGGCGGGCACTTCAGGCAGCCCGAGCAAGGTGGTAGTGAGGTCGAAGTAGGGCACATCCTCGCGCAGCAGCCGGTCGATGAGTTCGACACTGGGCGGAATCACTACTGCCTCCTTGGACGGCGTGGTTGACCCCGCTTCATAGCGGGAAGAGGGTCACGGCTGCGGCCTTGATCGAATAGGTCACCTCGCGGCCGGGATACAGATCGAGTGCGGCCACCGACCGCGCGGTCACGTCCGCGGCCAGGATGTGTCCGTGATGGTCATCGCTGCGCACCCGCACCAGATCGCCCAGCGGCTCCAACTCGGCCACCCGCACCGACAGGTTGTTGCGCGGACTACCGGCTGGCGGTTCGAGGAAGATCGACACCCCTGACGGCGCGAAGACCGCCGCCGCCAGGGCACCAGCGGCCAGCGATTCGCCATCCTTCACCGCGCCGGCAACCGACAGGCCGGTGTCGTCGTGCACCGCCCCTTCGCGGTAGTGGCCGCGGATCAGATTCAAACCGGCGATCCGGGCGGTGAAGCGGGTGCGCGGGTGCCGCAGCACCTCTTCAGTTGGTCCGGATTCGGCCACCCGCCCCTGCTCCATCACGATGATCCGATCTGAGAGCAGCATCGCGTCCAACAGATCGTGGGTAACCATCATGGTCGCCCGACCGTCCAGCACCCGGCGCAATACCCGGCGCAACAGCGGGGCCACCGCCACATCGAGAGCGGCCATCGGCTCGTCCAGCAACAGCAACTTCGGGTCGGCCGCCAGCGCCCGGGCGATGGCCACCCGCTGCGCCTGACCGCCAGAGAGTTGGCTGGGACGCCGTCCAGCCAGATCGGCAACCCCGACCTCAGCCAACCAATCCTCGGCGCAGCGATGCGCCTCGGCCTTCGATGCTCCCGTGGCTCGCGGGCCGAAGGCCACATTGTCGATCACGCTCAGGTGCGGAAACAGCAACGCGTCCTGGGCCAGCAGGGAGATGCCCCGCGCATGCGGCGGCAGCCAGCGGTTGGTCCTCGAACCAAGATGAAACAGGGTGCGACCGCTCAAGACCGCCTTCCCAGAATCCGGACGCAGCGTGCCAGCCAGCAGGTTGAGCAGGGTCGACTTGCCTGAGCCGTTGTGCCCCAGCACCGCGACCCGCTCCCCTGGCCGTACCCCTATCTGGGCCTCGAAGCCCCGCTCGGCGAGTTCGGCGGTAAAGGCGAGGCTCATCTGATCGCCCAGTTCGAAATCCGGGACGTCGCCGCAGTGACCACCACGGCCACCACCACCAGCACCAGCGAAAGCGCGATGGCAGCGTCGGGATCATCAACTCGCTGCAGGAAGATCTCCAGCGGCAGGGTGCGGGTGACCCCCTGCAGGCTGCCAGCGAAAGTGATCGTGGCGCCAAACTCCCCCAAGGCCCGGGCGAAGGACAACACCGCAGCCGAGGCCAAGCCCGGCAACACCAGCGGCAGGGTGACCTTGGCCAACACCACCGATGGCCCCGCCCCGAGGGTGGCGGCCACCAGCTCGTAGCGCTGACCGAAGGTGCGCAGCGTGCCCTCAAGGGAGAGCACCAGGAAGGGCAGAGCGACGAAGGTCTGGGCCAACACCACCGCAACCGTAGAGAAGGCCACCTGAATGCCGAGTAGCTCAAGGCCGGAGCCGAGCAGTCCTTGGCGGCCGAAGGTGTAGAGCAGGGCGATGCCACCCACCACCGGTGGGAGCACCAACGGCAGGAGCACCAGCGAACGCAACAGTTGCTGACCGCGGAACTGAGTCCTGGCCAGCACCAGCGCCATCGGCACCCCGAGAACCAGGCAGACCACGGTGGTCGTCGCCGAGGTCTGCAAGCTCAAAGCCAACGCAGCCAGGGAGCCTTCACTGGCGATCAGCTGGCCGAACTTGGCCCAATCGACCCGCGCACCCATGGCTACTAGCGGGAACAGCACCAGAGCCGCCCCAGCCGCCGCCGGCAGCACCAACCAACGTGGCAGGCCGGAGTAGACCCGGGGCACTCGGACGCCGGCTGGCGCCCGGCCCAAAGTGACCTGCGCGCTCCGTGCGGTCAGCGAAGTCATCGCGTCCCTTTCAGTAGAGATCAGGGACGACCGGGGTGCCGCCCGGTCGCCCCCGCCTGGCGGCTACTGCCCTGGTCCGAAGCCGGCTGCGGCCAACACCTGCTGGCCTTCGGCGCTGACCACGAGATCGACGAACTCCTGGCCGAGCGCTGCCTGCGGTCCGGCTTTCAGCGCGACGATGGTGTTGCGGTTGACGGCCTTGGCCGATTCGGGGAACTCGATGCCGGCCACCTTGTCGCCAGCTGAGCTGACATCAGTCCTGAAGACCAAGCCGGCATCGGCCTCGCCGGCGACCACCTTCGCCAGCACATCCGTGACTGTCTCTTCCTCACTCACCGGCTTCAGCGTGACGCCGGTACCAGCTTCGATCTTCTTCGTCGCCGCACCACAAGCAGTGCTCGCCGAACAACCCACGAACTTCACTTCGCCCCCGGCCAGGTCGGCAAAGGTGGCGATCTTCGCCGGGTTCGCAGGCGGCACGGCGATCTGCAACTGGTTGGTTGCATAGATCTTCACCTGCGCCGCGCCGAGCCCCGCGTCGGTGATCGGCTTCAGGTGCGCTTCGCTCGCGGTGGCGAACACGTCAGCCGGCGCGCCTTGGGTGATCTGCATGGCGAGAGTGTCGCCGTTGGCGAAGTTGAAGGTGACTTTCACGCCAGGGTGGCTGGCCTCAAAGGTCTGGGCCAGCTTGGTGAAGGTGGCTTTCATCGACGCTGCGGCGAAGACGGTGACTGTCTTGGTCGTCGCTGCCGTGCTGCAGCCAGCGGTAGCCAGGCTGAGGCTGACCAGGACGGCCAGCACTGCGGACCTCAGTTTGGTGCGCATCTACTTCCTCTCAGGTTGGGTGTGGGGTCTCCACGATCACGTTGGTGGCCTTGACCACCGCGACCGCGACCGAACCTGGTTCCAGGCCCAGCTCGCGGACGGCCTCTGTACTCATCAGGGACACGACGCGGAACGGGCCACACTGCAGCTCCACCTGTGACATCACCAGGTCTGAGGTGACCTTGGTGACCAATCCAACGAAACGATTGCGCGCCGAACGCGACACCACTGAGGGGTCGGGCATGGGGCTGGCCAGCGACTGTGCAAACTCCGCCAACGACCGTCCGTCGATTACCTTGCGTCGGTGATCGTCGATCTCGTGGGGAATCTGGCCCGCATCAACCCAACGTCGCACGGTGTCATCACTCACACCGAGGAAGATGGCTGCATCACGGATTCGCAGTTTCGTCATGCCAGGAGTGTAGGGACCGCAGCTACGGAACATCAGGGCTGTTTCAGACGCGACATCGGATTGAAACAAACTGAAATTCTGAGGTTTTCCACGCGGCCCGCACCTGCGTTCCCTTTTCGCCTCACAACTCCGCAGCTGCGGCTGTTTCAACTAGAACCGGCCGCACGAAGTAGCTAGTCAAGCGGCCCTCGCGTGTGCACTCCCCCGCGTACGCGCCCGTCCGCGCGCGCGAAACATGCTCGCCGGCGGCATTCTCAAATGGCAACGAATACGTCCCCAAAATGGATTTAAAAAGCTGTAACACAGAACGCTTTTCGGTTTACTCATCCGTAACTTCCCCATGGTGGTATTTCAACCAACACACGGCGAGGACGCCTCCGACGATGAAATCGGCAGGCTGAGTCCGACTGATTCTCAATCAATCCACCACCTGGTGGATGCGGCACACGTCGTCGGAGTCACTCCTCGTCCCATAGCGGAACCACAGCACCAACTCAGTACGGGAAGGCTCCAACTCTCATGCGCAAAGTAGCTATCTACGGCAAGGGTGGCATCGGCAAGTCCACCACCACTCAGAACACCGTCGCCGGCCTGGCCGAGATGGGCCGCAAGGTCATGGTCGTCGGCTGCGACCCCAAGGCCGACTCAACCCGGCTGCTGCTCGGCGGCTTGGCTCAGCGCTCCGT
Organism: Propionicimonas sp.; assembly: GCA_013791955.1. GTDB lineage: Bacteria > Actinomycetota > Actinomycetes > Propionibacteriales > Propionibacteriaceae > Propionicimonas. Next base: position 51,904 of record VMSW01000007.1, on the reverse strand, counting down.
GCTCGACACCCTGCGTATCGAGGGCGAGGACGTCGAACTCGAGGACGTGCTGGCCAAGGGCTTCAGCGACACCAACTGCGTTGAGTCCGGCGGCCCCGAGCCGGGCGTGGGCTGCGCTGGCCGCGGCATCATCACCTCGATCAACCTCCTTGAGCGTCTCGGCGCCTACGAAGAAGAGCTCGACTACGTGTTCTACGACGTCCTGGGCGACGTGGTCTGCGGTGGCTTCGCCATGCCGATTCGCGAAGGCAAGGCCGAGGAGATCTACATCGTGGCGTCGGGGGAAATGATGGCGATGTACGCCGCCAGCAACATCTGCAAGGGCATCAAGAAGTTCGCCACCAACGGCACCGTCCGGCTGGGCGGCATCATCTGCAACAGCCGCAAGGTCGACAACGAGTACGAGCTGCTCGACGCCTTCGCTAAGCAGCTCGGCACCCAGATGATCCACTTCGTGCCCCGGGACAACGACGTGCAGCGCGCCGAGATCCACAAGAAGACCGTCATCGAGTGGGATCCGACCTGCAACCAGGCCGACGAGTACCGCACGCTGGCCAAGGCCATCGAGGACAACGACATGTTCGTGATCCCCAAGCCGATGGAAACCGAAGCGCTCGAATCCCTGCTGCTAGAGCACGGAATGCTCGACGTCGCCTGACCCCACGCATTGCTGAGGAGCAGACATGAAGAAGCCTGAAGAGATGCCGGCCCTCCCGGTCAAGGCGCTGGCGGCCATCGATCTGGAAGCGGTCGGGGCTCTGGACCTGTCCTGTCCAGACCCTGGCCTGGCTATGCCGATGGGGTCACCTGAACCAAACCAGTTGGTGCGGAACCTGGTTCAGAACTACCCGCCACGCCTGCTGCGCAAGCGGTCGCGGCATATCAAGGTGAACGACCCGATCGAGGTTCCCAAGATCGAGGCGAACAGCCGTACCTCGCCCGGCATCATCACCCAGCGTGGCTGCTGCTACGCCGGTTGCAAGGGTGTGGTGCTGGGCCCGATTACCGACATCGTGCACATCGTGCATGGTCCGGTCGGGTGCTCCTACTACGCCTGGATGACCCGCCGCAATCAAGCTGATGTTCCCGAGGGCGATCAGAACTTCCTGAACTACGCCTTCACCACCGATATGACCGAGAACGAGATCATCTTCGGCGGCGAGAAGAAGCTGGCCAAGGCCATCCAGGAGGCCTACGACCTGTTCCATCCCAAGGCGATCGCGGTGTTCTCCACCTGCCCGGTCGGCTTGATCGGGGACGACGTCCACGCGGTGGCTCGGCAGATGAAAGCCGAGCTTGGGATCAACATCTTCGGCTTCTCCTGCGAGGGGTACAAGGGGGTCAGCCAGTCGGCAGGCCACCACATCGCCAACAACGGCCTGTTCACCAATGTGGTCGGCACCGAAGAGCTGCCGCCCGAACTGAAGGTGAACCCGTGGCGAGTGAACCTGCTGGGCGAGTACAACATCGGCGGCGACGCCTTCGAGATGGAACGGATCCTGGCTCGCTGCGGCATCCAGTTGGTTTCCACGTTCAGCGGCAACGCCCAGTACTCCGAACTGGCTCGTTCGGCTGATGCCAACCTGAACCTGGTGCAGTGCCATCGCTCGATCAACTACATGGCCGAGATGATGGAATCCAAGTTCGGCATCCCGTGGATGAAGGTGAACTTCATCGGCGCTCAGGCCACGGCCAAGGCGATGCGCAAGATCGCCCGCTACTTCGGCGATCCCGAGCTCATCGCTCGGGTCGAGGTGGTCATTGCTCAGGAGCTGGCTGAAGTTGAGCCAGTGCGTAATGCCATTCGCGCCCGAACCAATGGCCGTCCGGTGATGCTGTATGTGGGCGGTTCACGAGCCCATCACTACCAGTCGCTGTTTGCCGACCTGGGCATGCCGGTGGTGGCTGCCGGCTACGAGTTCGCTCACCGCGATGACTACGAGGGCAGCGTTGTGCTGGATTCCATCACCATCGACGCCGACTCCCGAGCCATCGAAGAACTCACCATCGGTCCGGATCCGGAGCGTTTCGCACCGCGAAAGACCGAGGCGGAGATCGCCGAGCTCGAAGCGGGTGGGCTGAAGATGGCGACCTACGAAGGCATGATGCCGGAAATGACGAAGGGATCAGTCGTCGTTGACGACATCTCCCACGCCGAGCTGGAACAGCTCATCGAGGCGTACAAGCCGGCCCTGGTCTGCTCGGGCATCAAGGACAAGTACGTCATCGAAAAGATGGGGATCCCCTGCAAGCAGCTGCACAACTACGACTACGGCGGCCCGTACGCCGGGTTCAAGGGCGCGATCAACTTCTACACCGAGATCGACCGCATGGTGAATGCCCAGGTTTGGCGCCTGGTCACCCCGCCGTGGGCGGCGAAGAAACCGGCCTGAGAGGAACACTGAAATGCTGAATCACACTCCGACCGAGATCGCCGAACGTAGCGCGCTACGGATCAACCCGGCCAAGACCTGCCAGCCGATCGGCGCGATGTATGCCGCTCTTGGCATCCACCGGTGCCTGCCGTACAGCCACGGCTCCCAGGGCTGCTGCTCCTACCACCGCAGCCACCTGACCCGGCACTTCAAAGAGCCGGTGATGGCGGCCAGCAGTTCGTTCACCGAGGGTGCCTCGGTGTTCGGCGGCCAGCCCAACCTGATGGAGGGCCTCAAGACTGTCTTCACTACCTACGATCCCGACGTGGTGGCAGTGCACACCACCTGCCTGTCGGAGACCATCGGTGATGACATTCCCCAGATCGTGGGCGAAGCCAAGCGTCAGGACATCATTCCTGAGGGCAAGTACGTCATCCACGCCAACACTCCAAGTTATGTGGGCTCGCACGTGGTCGGTTTCTCGAACATGTGCACCGCGATGGCCACCTACTTCGCCCAGGAGGTGAAGCCAGCCAGGCGCCGCCACACTGACGCCACCCAGATCAACATCGTGCCGGGGTTCGTCGATCCGTCCGACATGCGCGAACTGCGGCGGCTGGCCGAGGCGACCGGGTTCAAGGTGACGATGTTCCCCGACACCTCCGGGGTGATGGACGCACCGCAGACCGGAAAGCACATCTTCTACCCCGACGGTGGCACCACCGTGGACGAACTGAAGAACCTTGGCCGGGGCGTGGCAACCATGGCGCTGGGCTGGTGGGCCTCTCGTGATGCGGCGATCCAGGTAGAGAAGAAGGCCTATGTGCCTCGGGAGATTCTGGATCTGCCGATTGGGATCGCGGCTACTGACCGGTTCATGCAGATCCTGAAGTTCCGCGGCGGGGTGATCACGCCTGATCTGGAGCGCGAGCGTGGCCAACTGGTCGACCTGATGGTTGACACCCAGCAGCACTTCCACGGCAAGAAGGTGGCCATCTTCGGTGATCCCGATCATGTGCTGGCGCTGACCGAGTACGTCCGGGACCTGGGCATGATCCCGGTCCACGTCCTCACTGGCACTCCCGGCAAGCGGTTCACCAGCGAGGCCGAGCGAATCCTCGGGCCGAAGGCAGCCAGCTCCAACATCAAGTCCGAAGGCGACCTGTTCACGCTGCATCAGCTGATCAAGAACGAGCCGGTGGACCTGCTGTTGGGCAACACCTACGGCAAGTACATCGCTCAGGCTCAGGACATCCCGTTCGTGCGGGTTGGCTGGCCGATCCTGGATCGGGTTGGGCACTCGTTGATCCCAACCCTGGGCTACGCCGGTGCGGTGCGACTGCTGACCAAGATGACCGACGCGCTGCTCGATCGGCGCGATCGGGACGCTCCGGATCACCAGTTCGAGTTGGTGCTCTGAGATGACTGAGGTGCTCGCCGCCAGAGCGCGCCAGGTCATTCGCAGCGGAGATGGAAAAGCCGGCATCGACTGCGAGAAGCAGTCGGTGGCCGGGTCAGTCAGCCAACGGGCTTGCACGTTCTGCGGCTCCCGGGTCGTCCTCTACCCGATCGCGGACGCGGTGCACCTGGTGCACGGTCCGATTGGGTGTGCGGTCTACACCTGGGACATTCGCGGGGCGCTGTCCAGCGGCCCGGAGCTCCACCGGCTCAGCTTTTCCACCGATCTGCGCGAACGACATGTCGTGTTCGGCGGCGAGCGCCAACTCGAAGACAGCCTGAATGAACTCATAGAACGGCACCACCCGGCGGCGGCTTTTGTCTATGCCACCTGCATCGTCGGGGTGATCGGTGATGACGTCTCGGCGATCTGCCGAGTGGTTTCGGCCAAATACGGCATCCCGGTCATCCCGGTGCAGTCCGAAGGTTTCGCCGGCTCAAAGAAGCAGGGCTATGACGCAGCCTGTGAGGCGCTGATGACGCTGATCGGCACCGGCGATACCGCCGGAGTTGGCAAGCACACCGTGAACCTGCTGGGAGATTTCAACCTGGCTGGCGAAATCTGGATCATCACCGAGTACCTGCGCCGAATGGGTGTGGAAGTGGTGGCCAACCTCACCGGGGACGGCCGGGTGGCCGACATTCAGCGGGCCCACGGGGCGGCGCTGAACCTGGTGCAATGCTCCGGCTCCACCACCAAGCTGGCCATGCAGATGCAGGCCAAGTACGGCATTCCGTTCAAGAAGGTCTCCTACTTCGGCATCGACGATATGGCCGGCGCCCTCTATGCAGTGGCCGAGCACTTCAAAGACCCCGAGATGCTGGAGCGCACCCGGGCGTTGGTAGCTGAGGAGATCACCGAGATCCTGCCGGTGGTCGAAGAATGCCGTCGCGACCTGGAAGGTAAGCGGGCCGCGATCTACGTCGGCGGCGCCTTCAAGGCGATCTCGCTGGTCAAGGCGCTGCGACTGCTGGGCATGACCACCGTGCTGGCCGGCTCCCAGACCGGCACACCGGAGGACTATGAGTACCTCACCGATCTGTGTGATGCCGGCACCGTGATCGTGGACGACTCCAACCCGGCCGAGCTGTCGGCCTTCCTCAGCGAGGGCAAGGCCGATCTGTTCATCGGCGGCGTCAAAGAACGTCCGCTGGCCTACAAGCTCGGGGTCGCGTTCTGCGACCACAACCATGAGCGCAAACTGCCCCTGGAGGGCTTCATCGGCATGGCGAACTTCGCCCGGGAAGTGCGCGCCTCGGTCTGCAGCCCGGTGTGGCAGTTCGCACCCCGTCATCAACCCGCCATCAAGGAGGTGTGAGGTGTCCATCACCGAACTGCCGAAGGCCCTGGCCGACCAGTCCAAGGTGCCAAGCTCGACGGAAACCAAGTCGTCCTCCACCACGAACGCCTGCCGGATGTGCATGCCGCTGGGCGCCTGCCTGGCCTATGTGGGCTTCGAGGGCACCGTCCCGTTCCTGCACGGCTCGCAGGGTTGTGCCACCTACATTCGGCGCTACCTGATCAGCCACTTCTCCGAACCGATGGACATCGCCTCCTCCTCAGTCGGCGAGGCGGCCACCGTGTTCGGCGGCGAGGAAAACCTGCGCGTCGGTGTGGCCAATGTGTCCCGGGTTTACAAGCCGCTGATGATCGGGCTGGCGTCCACCTGCCTGACCGAGACCATCGGCGAGGACGTCCCGGGGATGATCACCCGCATCAAGGATCCCGAAACGGGGTTGCGCGCCGAGACCGGCCAGGCCACCCCCGAACTCGTCTTCGCGCCCACACCCTCCTTCGCCGGCACTCATGCCGACGGCTACCACGCCGCGGTGACCGCAGTGGTGAAGGAACTCGCCGAGGTCGGCGAGGAGACCGAGTCGGTGAACCTCTTCCCCGGCATCGTCTCCACCGCCGACCTGCGCCACCTCAGCGAGATCGTCGCCGGCTACGGCCTGCCGCATGCGCTGATCCCCGACTACTCCGAACGGCTGGACGGGGTGACCGTTGCCCGCTACGAGAAGCTGCCCGGTGGCGGCACCACCGCCACCGCAGTGGCTGGCGCCGGCCACGCGCTGGCCTCAATCACCTTGGGCGGCATGGTCACCCCTGGGGTCGACCTGGCCGGCGAGGTGCTCCAGGAACAGTTCGGGGTGGAGCATCTGCGAATGCCGCTGCCGATCGGGATTCGGCTGGTCGATACCTTCACCGACCGACTCACCGAGTTGTCGGGACAGCCGATGCCCCACTGGCTGGACGCCGAACGCGGCCGCTTGGTGGACGCCTACATCGATGGCCACAAGTACGCCGCCGACCGCACCGCGATCGTGTACGGCGATGAGGATCTGGTGGTCGGGGTGACCGCCTTCCTTTCCGAAATCGGCATCAAGACCCTGCTGGTGGCCAGCGGTGGCCGCTCCGGCCAACTGACTACCGAGATCGCCAAACTCACCCCAGCTCGGGCCGCTGACATCGAGGTGCTCGATGACGGTGACTTCCACGAGATCGAAGCCCGCGCGGCCGAGCTCAAGCCCGACCTGCTGATCGGTCACTCCAAGGGTTATGCGACGTCCCGCCGGTTGGGCATCCCACTGATTCGGGTGGGCCTGCCGATTCACGACCGGGTCGGCGCGCAGCGGTTACGGCACCTCGGCTACCGGGGCACTCAGGACCTGTTCGACCGGGTCATCAACACCTTGATTCAAGTCCGCCAGGACGAATCCGCCGTCGGTTACGCCTACATGTGAGGAGTTGGCTATGAGCCTCAACCCACCTTTGACCCCGACCAAGATCGCGCGCAGTGAGCATCCCTGCTTCGATGAGGCCGCTCGGGCCCGGACCGCGCGGGTCCACCTGCCGGTGGCGCCCAAATGCAATGTGCAGTGCAACTACTGCAACCGGAAGTTCGACTGCGTCTCGGAGTCTCGTCCCGGCGTCTCCTCCACCGTCCTCAGCCCGGCACAGGCTGCCAACTACGTGGACGCGGTGCGAGCTGATCTGCCGAATCTGGCCGTGGTCGGGATCGCCGGTCCTGGTGACCCGTTCGCCAATGCTGAGGCGACGCTGGCCAGCCTTGAGTTGGTCAAGCAGCGTCACCCCGACCTGCTGCTGTGCGTTTCCAGCAACGGCTTGGAGTTGGCCAATCACCTTGATGCCGTCGCCGAGTTGGGCGTCAGCCACGTCACCATCACGCTCAACACCGTCGATCCGGAAATTGGTGGCCAGATCTACCGCTGGGTGCGCGATGGACGTCAGGTGTATCGGGGTCGCGAGGCGGGCGAGTTGATCCTTTCGCGCCAGCTGGCCTCAATCGCCGGGCTGAAGGAGCGCGGCGTGACGGTGAAGATCAACACCATCCTGGTGCCAGGGGTGACCCTGGAGGGCATCGGCGAGGTGGCCAGGGTGGCTGGCGAGTTGGGTGCCGACACGATGAACAACCTGCCGCTCTACCCAGTTGAGGGCACCCCCTTCGGCGAGTTGCGGGCGCCAACGCCCGAAGAAATCACCGTCGCCCGCCGAGTCTCCGAGCCGCACATCGAGCAGATGACCCACTGCCAGCGCTGTCGAGCTGATGCGGTCGGCATTCTCGGCGACGAGCACACCGGCGAGGCCATTGATCGATTGCTGGCCGCAAAAGCGCCGGCGAAGGTGCGTCCCTACATCGCGGTGTGTAGCCAGGAGGGTTACCTGGTCAACCAGCACCTGGGCGGGGCCGACTTCCTGCTGATCTATGAGAACACCAACATCGATGGCCGAATCACGCCGCGCCTGATCGACAAGCGCCGCACCCCACCTGCGGGCGGCGGCGCGGGTCGCTGGGCGATGCTGGCGGGCATCATGAGCGACTGCAAAGCCCTCATCTGTCATCAGGTCGGCGAGACCCCCAGCATGGTGCTCAAGGGCGCCGGGCTGAGCGTGCACGAGTCGGACGGACTGATTTCCGAGGCGGTCACCGATGTGTTCGCTGGCCGCGAGCCGCGCCGGGCACTGCCCCCGCGGGACTGCGCCACCTCGTGCTCCGGCCCCGGCACCGGCTGCGGATAGGGCGCCATCATGGGACGGCTGATCGATACGACCTTGCGGGAAGGCGCCCAGGCGCCCGTCCCTTATCTGACCACCGTGCAGAAGGCGGCCCTGATCGCCGCCTTGGCCCGGATCGGGGTGGAGGAAATCGAACTCGGCCATGCCGTCACCGAACTCGCCTACGGGGCTGAGCCCCTGACCGACCTGATGGCCATCGCCGCTCGCTTCGCCCCCGGGGTGCGCCGAGCCATCTGGTGCCGGGCCCGGGCCGATGACATCCAGGCCGCCGCAGCCCTTGACCCCGAAGTAGTCTCCTTCGCGTTACCCATCTCCGATCGCCACCTGGCCAGCCGGCTCGGCCGTGATCGCAACTGGGCGCTGGCCGAAATCGGCCGCCTGGTGACCATCGCCCGCGAGGCGGGGATCAGCTACGTCTCGGTAGGACTCGAAGATGCCAGCCGGACCGATGTCGACTTCCTCCTCGACATCACCGCAGCAGCCTCGGCCGCCGGGGCCGACCGGGTGCGGATCGCCGACACCGTGGGAGTGCTTTCGCCAGGTCTGCTGGCAGAGCTGGTCTCGGCGGTTCGCACCACTTTTGCCGGCGAGGTCGGCGTCCATCTACACAATGACTTTGGCATGGCCACCGCCGGGGCCATCGCTGCCCTCGAAGCTGGCGCAGCCTGGGCTGATGTCGCCCTATTGGGCCTCGGCGAGCGGGCCGGCATTTCCCACACCGAGCAGGTCGCCGCCTACCTCAGCGTCCAGCAGGGCGCTCACTACGACCTGCGCGCCAGCAAAGGCGCCGCCACCATGCTCAGCGAATGGATCAACCGGCCGATCCCGGGCCACACCCCGGTCATCGGCACCGACATCTTCACCGCCGAATCCGGCCTCCACGTCGCCGCCATCGCCAATGACCCCACCACCTACGAGCCCTACCCACCTGAAATGGTCGGCGCCCAACGAAACCTGCGCCTAGGCCACCACAGCGGCCGAGCAGCCGTCGCCGCCCTCTTAGGTGAGGTCGGCGATCTGGTCGAGCTCACCGCGAAGCTGCGCCTGGCTGCCGACGCCCAGCAACACCACCTCAACCCCGCCCAACTCGACGACCTGCTCAACCCCACCGCCTGACCCGCCACCTGCACGCGGGGACGGTTCCGATGCGCAGCGCACGGGAACCGTCCCCGCCTACAGCGCATGGGGACGGTTCCGGCGCGCAGCTCACGGGGACGGACCTGCGGTTGGGCGCTGCTAACCTCGCTGGCATCGCCTGCTGAAGGAGTGCCCGTGTCCACCGACCGCGAATTGCTGATGGCTCCGGTCGAACGCTTGGTCTTCTTTTCCGACGCTGCGGTGGCGATCGCGCTGACGCTGCTCATCCTGCCGTTGATGGACGGGGTCGGCCAGGCGGCCGATGAAGGGCTCAGCGCGGTTGGCTATCTGAGTCAGAACGCCAACGCCTTGTTCAGCTTCGCCCTCAGTTTCGCGATCATCGCGCGGTATTGGCGGGCCCACCACCGCCTGTTCGCCGATGTCGAGCGGGAAACCCGCGGCCTGTTCTGGCTAAACATGGCCTGGCTGGCGGCGATGGTGGCATTGCCGGTAGCCACCGCCATGACGGGTTCCCTGAAGCATGATCCGGTGCAGTACGCGATCTACATCGGCACGATGCTGACCGCTTCGGCCTTCCTTACCGCGATGATCTGGCTGTTGCGCCGCCACCCGGAAGCCTGGGCGCCGGGCCATTCGGTGCCGGTGTCGCGATTGCGCGCCAGCGTGGTCAATGTGCTGCTGCTGGTACTGGCTTTGACCCTGGCGCTGCTGATCCCCGGCGCTGGCTACTGGGCCTTGCTGACGCTGGCCGCGGTGCGTCCGGCCCGCTGGGCTTTGGACCGGCTACTCGACGGCAAGCCGACCCCGACCCCATCTCCGGTCGTGGAGGACGCCGACGCCTAGAACTCCCCGGGCACCAGCCGGTGCTCCAACAACACCACCTGGTAGGGATTCCAGGTCGAAAGCGTGTAGCGCAGCACCAACTCGTCGGCCTCCAGGCGGCTATCGAACAGGTAGGGGGCATAGGCGGCGCCATTGCCCTTGGCTTGGGCCGGGAAGATCGCCTCAGCTACCTGATCATCGTGGCTGGCCTTGATGAAGCGGGTGAACGGATCTGGCGACATGCCCTTGGCCACCCAGTCCAGCAGCCGCAGCCGGGACGTCCAGGGCCCTGCCGGTTGGTCGGCCCAGCGCAGAGTGATCGCGTTGCCAGCCGGGTCTTCCGGGCCGGTGGCGGTGAGCAGCGCATAGCGGCCAGCCGCCGGAATCCAGCGCACCGAGAGTTCCCCGAACGCACCGGGACGGAACAACGGGGCCGCCGCCAACTCATCATCAGACCAGCCACCACCGTCCCAATACCGCAGGCCGAGTTCGGCGGTGGCCACCGGCCCGCTCAGTCGAGAAAGGCGGGCCAGGCCAGCGGCGTCCAGCATGGCAAGGCGAATTTCGGAGGCGCGATAGGACCCAGTTCCCCACAGGAGCAACACCTCGCCCTCGCGACCGCAGCCAGGCACTTCGGCGGCCGGGCGCAGCTGCACTGAGACGTTGATGAAGTGCCAATCACTGAGGGTGGCCAGGGCCTGGAACCGGATCGGACGATGCCGCCGCTTCGGGTCCGGCGCCAGGCCCGGGTCAACGCAACGAGCCAGGATCGAGCGGCCCATCGTCTGTCGGTGCTGGTTGTGATTGGAACTGAACAGGCCGTACAGCTCGCCTTGGTGGCTGAAGGCGTCCAACGGCACGTCGTACTCACCCATGGTGGCCCCGCCACCGCGCAGCTGCAGGGGTGACCCGTGGAAGCGAACGGTAGGCAGGGGCTCATCGTCGAACACTTCGGCGATCGAATCGCGCAGCACCAGCCAGGGCCGCGTCCAGTGGGTGTCACCGAAAAGCAGGAAACTGCGGCCCTCGTGCTCGAAGCGCACGCCCAGGTCGGTGCCGCGAATCCCTGCGGTGGCCCGGGACCTGCTCAGGGTGGGCAGCCGCTCACCCCAGGGAGTTACGGTGGCATCACGATCACCGGTGACCTGGGCCAGCTTCACCGAGGAGTTGGTCGCATCGGCGAACTGCGGATCGGCCAGCCGTAGGCAACTTGAACGCTGCCAGCGCCCATCGGGGCGACGTTGGTAGCCAAAAATCGAGCCGGCCTCATCGACCAAGGCCTGCGGCCAGGTGCGCTCGCATACGCTCGCAGCCCGCAGCAACCCCACTGCGTCAGCCACCTCGGCGGTCAGCGACAGCTGCTGGCGTGGCGGTGGCTGCCAAGGGCGGTCGGAGGTGGGCTGCCAGCCGTCGGAAGTCAGTCGATAGGTCAGCGCACCGGCAGCCTCAAGGACCCGGCAGTGCAGCCGTCCACCGATCCAGGTGAGCTCGCCCGGCCCAGTGGCTGCATCACTCACCGCCCCCATTCGGATCCACGGCCGATCTGGACGGTCAAGCCGACGGCGGTAGTGCACGAGGGTCACTCCGTCGAACACCACTGCTTCCAGGCGCCGCGTCCAGCCCCGTCCGGGGATCAACGAAGCATCAGTAATCGCGGCCAGCTCAGCAGCGTCAGCCATCGCCACGTCCAACACCAGCGACCGGAGTCGGGCGGGGCAGCCCGGTGAGCACAAACGCGGCCAATGTCAACGTCGTCGCTGACTGGAGGATCATCAGCCAAATCGGCCCAGAAGCCAGCGAGGCAACTACCGGTGAAAAGAAGCAGAAGGCGACCCAAATCGCCGCAGCGGCCAGCATCCAACGCCGGCCCACCAGGGCAAGGTAGATCATGGCGAGCGTTAGCCACACCAGATGATGCAGCCAAGTAAGCGGCGCAACCAGACCAGACAGCAACCCGACCACGACCATGGCGGCGAACTCTTCGCCGCGTCGATGATGCTGCGCCGCCCGCCACAACCCGAAGGCCGTGAACGCCGCCGCCAAGCCCAGCCACAACCAGGTCGAGTTCAAGCCCCACTGGCTCAACAGCGCCAATAGCGATTTGTTCCGCAGCGAGGAAACCTCCCCCACTCGACCGGTCTGGAAGATCATCTGAGTCCAGAAGAGCAGCGATTCCTGCGGCAACACCAGGAAGGCCAACCCAGTGGCCGCAGCAAACCCGCCTGCGGTGTTTGCCGCCGCGCGCCACTGCCTGGTCACCAGGAAGTAAGGCAGGAAGATCAGCGGCAGGAGTTTCACGGCCGCCGTGATCCCGGTGAGGATTCCCCTGAACTTGGCGGGAACCACCACGAAATCGACAACTACCAGGGCCACCATGACCAAACTCACCTGGCCCAGCATCAGCGACTGGGCGATCGGGGCATTGAGGATGGCCACCATCCAGGCAATCAAGATGACGGCATCGCCAAGCCAGCTGGCTGGAACTCGACCTGGCAGTACCCGACGCACAACCAACCACACCAGCCCCAGCGCAACCCCTAACTGGACGGTTAACCAGATGGCCTGCCCCCAATGAATCGGGACGAGCCCTACCCAGGCCAGCGCTAGCGCTGCGAATGGCGGGTAGGTAAATGGGAATTGGCCGTCGAAGACGGTGATGCTGAAGCTGTACAGACCCTGTCCGGACAGCCAGGACTGAATCGAGCTGCGGTAGACGAAGAAGTCCAGCTGATAGCGCTGGGTTCCCGCGACGAGTTCGTTCACGAAGGCACCTATCAGCACCAGTGCAGCGAGAGTCCACACGGCAGCCCGGAACCTGGAATCGGTAGCAGCCAGCTCGGTCACCGCAGGCTCGGTCTCTCCTCGCTCAATCACTGCGACCTCGCAGCAGATCGCGGCCCGAAGCCGAGCACCAGCAGCACCGCCAGCGTTGGCAACTCAACCCCGACCGCGAGCAGGCCCGAGACACTGGGGTAATCCTCGAATGCTGGATAGATCACGAAGATCACCAACAGAATTGCCGCCAGGACCTTCGGCAACCGGCCCGGCTGCAGCGCCCACCAGCAGCCGACCAGGATCAGCCACAGTTGGTGGTGTGGCCACGAAATCGGTGACACGGCCACTGACAGAGTGCCGACCATCAAAGTGGCGCCGAGCAGGTCGCCGGCCTGATAGCTGCGCCGGGCCCACCAGAACGCCACCACGGTCACGGCTGCCGCCAGCACCAGCCAAGCGACTTTGGTGGCCGTGGCATCACCCATCAGGCGGGTGAGGAAGCTGAGCAACGACTTGCTGACCGTCGATTCGGTGCGGCCGACCCGTCCGGTCTGCCACAGCTTCTCGGTCCAGTAGACGATGGACGCCTGCGGCAGCACCGCGAAAGCTAACAAACTGGCGCCGGCGAAAGTGCCAGTGGCCACCGCGGCCTGGCGCCACTGCCTGGTGATCAGGAAGTACGGCACGAACACCAGCGGGGTTAGCTTGATGGCCGCGGCCAGCCCCACCAGCACGCCTTGCCATTTGCGCGGCAATTGGTGATCAAACAGCGCCAACGCGATCACAAACAGGCTCACCTGACCGACGATCAAGTTGTGCAGGAAGGGGTAGGTGAACATGAACGGAATCGCCAGCCCGGCGGTCCAGGCGATCTGTACCGCCCTCGGGGGCTCACCCGGACGGGCATTGGCCAGCCCGCTGCGAACCAGCAGGTTGATGCAGGCGATCGCGATGACGAACGTGAGCACCGTCCAGATGACCTTGGCCGCCCCAAGATCCAGAGGTACCAGCCAGGAGAGCAGCAACGCAGCGAAGGGCGGATAGGTAAAGCCAAGACCATGCACGGTGGGGTGCAGGTAGACCCAGTCGTAGAGGGGCTGACCGCTCAAGCCATAAGCGATCGCGCCTTTGTAGATCTCAAGATCGCCGAGCATGCCCGGACCCAACGGCTGGCTCAGGACGAACACCAGCATCGCGGCCACCGTGGCGGCGATCGAAATCAGACCGGCCGCGGTGAACCAGTTGCGCTGCTCGGCAGTCGCTTGCGCGGCCACAGGCGCTCCTCTTCCTCGCTTCGGGCAGATGCCACTAGCACCCTAACTGGCCCAGGCGGTCAGGCCGATGGCCAAACCAGCGACACCCCGAGGGTGATCATGACCACCGCGATGCCTGCGTCCAGGAAACGCCAAGCGCGCGGCCCGGCCAACCAGCGGCTGAGCAGGCGAGCGCCGTAGGCCAAGCCGAAGAACCAAATCACGCTGGCCACCATCGCGCCAACTGCGAATACCCAGCGATCCTGGCCATGGCTGGCCCCAACAGAGCCCAGCAGAAACACTGTGTCGAGGTACACGTGGGGGTTGAGCCAGGTGAGGGCCAGCGTGGTTAGCGCCACCGACACTGCTGTAGTTGCCTTCGCCGGATCACCCTCGCCATCAACTGCCAACCCAACTCCGTCTGGACGGATGGCCCGCTTGGCTGCCAGGGCTCCGTAGCCGACCAGGAAGATCGCCCCGGCCCAGCGAATCACCGGCACCAGCCAGGGCAATGCCTGAGTGGCCGCGCCGATGCCGGAGATGCCGATCAGAATGAGGGCCGCATCCGAAATCGCACAGATTGCGGCGACCAAAGCCACGTGCTCTCGTCGCAGCCCCTGGCGTAGCACAAACACGTTCTGGGCGCCGATGGCGACAATCAACGAGAAGCCGAGCCCCAAGCCGGCCAACAAAGCGGTCACGCCTGCGACCTTCTCACGCCGCCCACCCCAGGCTGGCCGCGTCCATCAATCAGTCGGGCCCTCATGAGCCCAGTGGCGGGGCGCTCTTCGCCCGTGGCAATCGCTAGGGCCCCTTTCGCCCCCCATTTTGGCTCCAAAAGGACCCTAACGATCCGTGCCCCGACCCGCCGGCATCGGCGCCCCTCGATAACGGCCCTAACGATGGGCCAATGCCCGGGCCACGCGCTCGACCACCACCTGTGGGGTCAGCATGATTTCCTTGGCGAGCCAACGAACAACCGGGTACTCGGCATCTCGCAGAGCTTGCTCGCGCTCCTTCTCACGCACGTACCCGAGAGCTTGGCGATACTTCACCGCCCCGTCGCACTCCCCCACGAGGCGCTCTCGAGGCCAGTAGCAATCAGGGAAAACCACCCCCATCGCGGTCTCAAGTCCGAACTGGTAGTCAGGCTCGGGCAATCCGGCGAGCAGGAAGTGCCCGGCCGAAAGAGACTCCGCCACCGACTCCCGAGCTGGATCAGCCCGCTCGATCATCGGTAGGAGCCGAGCGATCCGCCGGTGAGATGCGACTGCACTCAACTCGGCGCGGGCCGCTGCCACCAGCCGAGGATTGAGGTAATCCCGACGACGAGGGTTCGCCAGGTAACCACCGCAGAGTTGCCGGGCGGCCGCATCCAAAATGCCGAGGGCCTGTGGCAACTCCAGGTCAGCGGCCAGGTCTACCGCGGTTCTGGCCACGGTGGTGATCGGATAGCCAGCTGGGTCCCGGGTCAGATGCGACACCGGCAACGGGAGGACATGGTGCCAGGCCTGCCGACGCTGCGATCCGTGCCCAGCGCCGCTGGGGAGGGTGATGCTGGCCGGGTGCGCGTGCCAAGGGTCGAAGGTCGGGCTCGGCAACTGCCAGGTGATTGCGGCCGACTGATGGCTGATGACTCCACCAGGGTTGGCTACGACCTCGGCTCGGGCAACCAAGATGTGTTGTTGCGCGGGCGTGTCCGGCCACTGACTCGCGGCCACATAGACTCCGCGCCTGAGTCGAAGTATCCGCTGATTTCGAAGCTGAGTGTCCAGCATCTTCTTGGTTACTCCCGCAGCCCGCAACACTTCAACGCTGGCAGGCTCGGTGGGCAGCACCCAGGGTTTCGAGGTCCTCACGACCTGCAGTGTGGGCAGGTCACCTACTCATCGTTCAGCGCAGGGCCGAGTTGTGGATAACGGCCGTCTTCTTCAGGGGTTGAGTAGCTCGAGCTCCAGGTTGATCTCAGCGTTCAACGAGTTGGTGACCAGGCAGGCCGCCTCAGCTTTGTGCATCAGCTTCTCCACCTTCTCCGTCTCGGAACCTGCCGGCACCGTGAGCGTCACTTTCAGTTGGAACTCAGTGAACCGGGTGACCCGCTCGACCCGATCAAGCACCCCGACGGCAGCCACCTTGATGTCCAGCCACTCCACCGAATTGAACGAGGCGATAGAACGCCAAGTGAGAATCAGGCAGTTGGCCACGGCACCGGTCAGCATGGTCTCTGGAGACCAGAGCCCGCCGGGCCCGTCGAACTCGGGCGGAGTGTTGGCCTCGATGTTGGCCAGGCCAGGCGATGACGTCTCGATAGAAGTCGCCGGACGGCCGGTTGCTGCAGCCAGGTAGCGGTGCGGGAATTCATGCATGCGGTCAGACTAGCCACGGCCATCACCAGCGGCTAGGACCTGCCAGCGCTACTCACCACCGCCTTGCTGGAACAGCAAATCCTCAGCGGACGGTGATCGCCCGAATCTCTTTCGGCCGCACCCGACCCAGGTGCACCTGCCCGGATTGCGCCGCCGTGAACACCCGAGCACCCTGTTCGGTGCCCTGCAGCCGTCCGAGAATCTCGGTGAGCCGGAACAGCTGATCGCGCACCCCTTCGAGTTCGGCCTCCAGGGCCAGAATGCGACGGATGCCTTCCAGATTGATGCCTTCAGTCTGGGAGAGGTGCTGGACGTGGCGCAGCTTGGCTACGTCGCGCAGCGAGTAGCGCCGTCCCCGTCCCCGAGCCCGTCCGGGCACCACCAGGCCAAGTCGGTCATAGCCACGCAGGGTCTGGGGGTGCATATCGGCCAACTGCGCGGCTACCGAGATCACAAAGATCGGCGCGTCCAGGTCGAAGCGGTCGGGCAGGTTTTCGCTCAACTCAGCCTCCAAGCAACTCGGCGCGTGGATCAGCCTCGGACGCCTGCGCTGCGTAGGCCAGCAGCGCGGTCTTGGCTTCCTCACTCAACTGCTTGGGCACTTGCACCTCGACGGTCACCAGCAGGTCACCGTCCTTGGCGCCACGGCCGTGCACCCGGAAGGTGCGCCCGTTCGGCGTGCCAGCTGGCACCCGCAACCGCACCGGGCCACCGTCCAGCGTTGGCACCGATATCTCGGCACCAAGGGCCGCCTCAGCAAAGGTCACCGGGACGCTGATAGTGACGTGATCGCCCTTGCGGCCAAACAGCTTGTGGGCCCGGACGTGCACCAGGACGTACAAGTCGCCGGCGGCACCGGAGTTCTCCCCCGCACCGCCCTTGCCCTTGATCCGGATGCGCTGGCCGTCAGTGACTCCGGCCGGGATCCGCACCTGCATGGTGCGAGTCGCTCGGGCGCGCCCTGACCCGGCGCAATCTGGGCAAGGATCGGCCACCGTCATCCCCCGGCCCCGGCACTCCCGGCACGGCTCGCTCACCGCGAACATGCCGCCAGTGGTCGAGGTCTGCATGCCCGAACCCTGGCAGGCCCGACAAACCGTCGGCTGGGTGCCCGGACGGGCGCCGGTGCCGCGGCAGGTGCCGCAGGCGGCATCAGTTGAGGTTTGCAGTGAAACCGTGGATCCGGCGAGCGCATCGGCGAAATCGAGGGTCACCTCGCCCTCGATATCGGCACCCCGACGCGGACCCCGGCTGGGGCGGCGCTGCGCACCGCCGCCGAAAAGTCCGCCGAAAATGTCGCCAAGATTGGCTTGGTCGCCAGAGTTGAAGGTGGTGAAGAAGTCCTCCGGGTTGGCCCCGCCTTGGCCAGCTCGCGGGAAGCGAAAACCTCCACCCCCGAAGAGGCGTCGGGCTTCGTCGTATTCCTTGCGCTTCTCCTCATCGCCGAGCACCGAGTTGGCCTCGGAGACCTCTTTAAATTTCGCCTCGGCCTCAGGGTTCTGGGTGTTCTGATCGGGGTGGAATTGGCGCGCCAACTTGCGGAAGGCCTTCTTGATCTCCTCTGGCTTGGCGTCGGAGGAGACGCCCAGCACCTTGTAGTAGTCCTTCTCGAGCCAGTCCTTGGTACTCATCGCGCGCCCTCCCTCCGTAGCTAGGAGTTGTCCGGGTCGGCCACCCCGACCCTGGCCGGACGGATCACCCGCCCGTTCAGCTTGACGCCATGCTGCATCACTGCGGCCACTGTTGGCCCGTCCAACTCGCCGGGCATCGGCATCTGCAGCAAGGCTTCATGGATCTGCGGGTCGAACGGTTCCCCGACCTCACCAAAAACCTCAAGGCCGTACTTGGCGGTGATCTTCTCCAGTTCCTCGGCAACCAGCTTGAAACCACCCACCAGCTCGGCGTGCTCGCGGGCCGCTTCGACGCTGTCGAGCACCGGCAGCAGATCGAGCACGACTGCCTCGATCCCGCCGCTGCGCGAGAGCGCACGATCGCGGTCGACGCGCTTCTTGTAGTTGGCGTATTCGGCGTGGAGGCGTTGCAGATCGCCAGTGCGTTCGGCAACCAGTTCCTGCAACAGCTCAGTCTCGGACTTTGGCTCGGCCTCGACCTCGGCCGCCGCCAAAATCTCGGTCAGCACCTGATCCAGTTCGTCGCCGGCGGGCTCGGACGCCGGCTGATCGCCGGCGTCCGTCGCCTCTTCAGACCCTTCGACAGGCTCAGGGGCCTTGTCTACCGGCTCGTCGAACTCGTTGTCCGAATCGCTCACTTGTCCTTGCCGTCCTCGTCCACGATCTCAGCGTCAACCACATCATCATCGCTAGGAGCTTCGGCATCGGCGGGAGCTTCGGCGGCAGCCTCGGCCTCCTGCTTGGCCTGCGCGGCAGCGTAAACGGCCTGACCCATGGTGGCTGCCTTGGTGTTCAGCTCATCCATGGCGGTCTTGACCGCGTCGTTGTCGTCGCCAGCCAGGGCTTCCTTCAGCTTGGTCAGCGCCTCTTCAACCGGCGTCTTGACGTCCTCGGTGAGCACCTCGGCGTTGTCGGCGATCAGCTTCTCAGTGCGGAACGCCAACGCGTCCGCCTCGTTGCGCATCTCGACGGCCTCGCGACGAACTTTGTCCTCCTCGGCGTGCGCCTCGGCCTCAGCAACCATCCGCTCGATGTCGTCCTTGCCCAGTGCCGAACCGCCGGTCACCGTCATGGATTGCTCCTTGCCGGTGGCCAGGTCCTTGGCGTGGACGTGGACGATGCCGTTGGCGTCGATGTCGAAGGTGACCTCGATCTGCGGGACCCCGCGCGGGGCAGGCATCAGGCCGGTCAACTCGAAGTTGCCCAGGGACTTGTTGTCCCTGGCGAAGTCACGCTCGCCCTGGTGCACCTGAATCATCACCGATGGCTGGCTGTCCTCCGCGGTGGTGAACACCTCGGAGCGCTTGGTCGGGATGGTGGTGTTGCGCTCGATGATCTTGGTCATCACGCCACCCTTGGTCTCGATGCCAAGGCTCAGCGGGGTGACGTCGAGCAGCAGCACGTCCTTCACCTCGCCCTTCAGCACGCCAGCCTGCAGGGAGGCGCCCAGCGCCACGACCTCGTCGGGGTTGACGCCCTTGTTGGGCTCCTTGCCACCGGTGAGTTCCTTGACCAGGTCGACCACAGCCGGCATCCGGGTGGAGCCGCCGACCAGAATGACGTGGTCGATCTTGGCCACCGAAGTGTTGGCATCAGAGATGACCGCGTTGAACGGGTTGCGGCAGCGATCCAGGAGATCCTGGGTCATCCGCTGGAACTCGGCGCGCGAGAGCTTCTCGTCCAGGTGCAGCGGGCCATCGGCACCGGCGGTGATGTAGGGCAGGTTGATCTGGGTCTCCTGGGCACTGGACAGCTCGATCTTCGCCCGCTCTGCAGCCTCCTGCAGGCGCTGGCGCGCCATCTTGTCCTTGCTCAGGTCGATGCCGTGGCCGTTCTTGAACGCCGTGACCAGCCAGTCAACAATGCGCTGATCCCAGTCGTCGCCGCCCAGGCGGTTGTCGCCCTTGGTGGCCTTCACTTCGAAGACGCCGTCGGCGATTTCCAGCAAGGAAACGTCAAAGGTGCCGCCGCCGAGGTCGAAGACCAGAATGGTCTGCTCTTCGGTCTTGTCCAGGCCGTAGGCCAGGGCGGCCGCGGTGGGCTCATTGATGATGCGATCGACGGTCAGACCGGCGATTTCACCGGCTTCCTTGGTGGCCTGACGTTCGGCGTCCGAGAAGTAGGCCGGGACGGTGATGACGGCGTTGGTGACCGGCTCGCCCAGGTAGGCCTCAGCGTCCCGCTTCAGCTTCATCAGCACTCGCGCGCTGATCTCCTGCGGGGTGTAGGCCTTGCCATCGATGTCGACGCTCCAGTTAGTGCCCATGTGGCGCTTGACCGAACGGATGGTGCGATCGATGTTGGTGACCGCCTGTCGCTTGGCTACCTCACCGACCAGCACTTCGCCGCCCTTGGCAAAAGCGACGATCGAAGGGGTGGTGCGAGAGCCCTCAGCATTTGGGATGACGGTGGGTTCGCCGCCTTCGAGGACGGCGACGACAGAGTTGGTGGTGCCGAGGTCGATGCCGACTGCTCGTGCCATGGGTATTACCTCCGGTTAGATCTTGGTTCGGATTGAGCCTAGCACGCTCAATCCACAAGTTGAGTTCACCAGACTCAACTACGAGACAGATGGGGGTATTCCCTACTTCGGCCGACCCTTCGACAAGCTCAGGGATCTGGTGGGTGCCGGTCAGGGAACTGCGAATCCAGTTGGCTGAGCCCGCCTGTCCTGAGCTTGTCGAAGGGTCCAAGCCCCAGTTGACTGAGCCCGTCGAAGCCCCAGTTGGCTGAGCCCGTCGAAGCCCGTCCACTTGAGGACTGTTTCGAACCGTGCGAGCGTTGAGGCTGCGGCAAGACCGGCATCTCATCGATCGAAAGGCTGCCTGCAAATGGAGACCTCAGACGCACTGGTGTTCTTCGGTGCCACCGGCAATCTGGCGCACAAGAAGATCTTTCCCGCACTTGCCGCCCTAGTGGCCAAGGGCCAGCTGGACTTTCCGATCATCGCGGTCTCCCGCTCCGGCGACAGCCACGAGCAACTGTTGTCACGGGTGCGCGCCAGCCTCGATGACCACGGCGGCTTCAACGACGAGGTGTTCGCCAAGCTCAGCTCGCTGATTCGGCAGGTGGATGGCGACTACGCCGACCTGGCCACCTTCACCAAGTTGCGCGCCGAACTCGGGGCGACCAAACACCCGCTGCACTATCTGGCTATCCCGCCCTCTCTGTTCCCCACCGTGATCGACTCCCTGGCCGCATCCGGCTGCGCCGAGGGTGCACGGGTGGTGGTGGAGAAGCCGTTCGGCCGCGACCTGGATTCTTCCCGCGAGCTGAACGCCGCCCTGCATAAAGCATTCGATGAGTCCCGGGTGTTCCGCATCGACCACTACCTCGGCAAAGAGGCCATCTTGGGGTTGAGCTATTTCCGCTTCGCCAACACCTTTCTCGAGCCCCTGTGGAACCGGCTGTACGTGAAGTCGGTACAGATCACCATGGCCGAGGATTTCGGCGTGGAGGGCCGCGGCGCCTTCTACGAAGAGGTCGGCGCGCTGCGCGATGTGGTGCAGAACCACATGCTCCAGGTGTTGGCGATGGTCGCCATGGAGCCGCCGTCCGGACGGGGCAACGAAGGCCTGCGTGATGAAAAGGTGAAGGTGCTGCGCTCGATGCCGCCGATCCGTCCCGCCGACGTGGTGCGCGGGCAATATGAGGGCTACCGCAACGAGACTGGAGTGAAGCCGGAATCGACCACTGAGACCTTCGTCGCCCTGAAGGCCCAGGTGGACACCTGGCGCTGGTCGGGAGTGCCCTTCTACATTCGGGCCGGCAAGGGGCTGGCCAGCACCGGCATGGAGGTGTACGTGGAACTGTGCAACCCGCCCACCGGGGTCCAGCTTGGGCAGCGCGGGCCGACAGCGGCCAACTCGCTGCACTTCAAACTCAGCCCGGATGTGTCCATCTCGCTGTCGGCCAACGTGAAAGCCCCCGGTGAGGAGATGACCGGGCGCAAGGTCGAACTGACCTTCAACGATCTGCCCAGCGCCGACGGCCTGGATCCGTACGAGCGGCTGCTCGGGGACGCGATCAATGGCGACACCACTTTGTTCACCCGCGCGGACACAGTCGATGAGGCCTGGAAAGTCGTGGCCGATATTTTGGGGGATGCCACCCCCGTCCACCCCTACTTCCGTGGCAGCTGGGGGCCGGAAGCCGCCGACCGGCTGATCGGCGAGGGCGGTTGGCACAATCCCGAAACCCCGCAAGGCTGAGGACCGGAGGCTGCGATGCAACTGGGAATGATCGGACTGGGCCGAATGGGGGCCAACCTGGTGCGACGCTTGCTGCGCGCCGGGCATGAGTGCGTGGTCTATGACGTGAACCCGGCCGCCGCACAAGCGCTGGTCGCCGAGGGGGCGGTCGCCGCCTCGTCGCTGGCAGACCTGTCCGCCAAGCTCGACGGGCCGCGCGCGGTGTGGGTGATGGTGCCAGCAGGGGCGATCACCACCGACACCGTCAACGACCTGGCCGCCCACCTCGACGCCGGGGACGTGATCATCGACGGCGGCAACTCCCACTACCACGACGATCTGAGCCGGGCTGCGGTGCTGGCAGAGCGTGGCATCGGCTACCTCGACGTCGGCACTTCCGGTGGCGTGTGGGGCTTGGAACGCGGCTATTCGCTGATGATCGGCGGAGCCAGCGAGCACTACGAGCGACTGCGGCCGATCTGGGAGGCGCTGGCACCCGGAGTTGATGCTGCGGCGCGAACGCCCGGTCACACCGGGAAGCCAAGCGATGCCGAGCACGGCTTCCTGCACTGCGGGCCAGTCGGGGCCGGGCACCTGGTGAAGATGGTGCACAACGGCATCGAATACGGCTTGATGGCGGCCTACGCCGAAGGGCTCAACCTGCTGGCTCATGCTGGCGCAGGGGCGCACGAGCGCGACGCCGATGCCGAGACCGCGCCGCTGGAACACCCCGAGTACTACGCCTACGACCTCGATTTGGCCGAGATTGCCGAGGTCTGGCGGCGCGGCTCAGTGGTGCAGTCCTGGTTGCTCGACCTGACCGCGTCCGCCCTGGTCACCGACCCGACTTTGGACGAGTTCGGTGGCCGGGTATCTGATTCCGGCGAAGGCCGCTGGACGGCTGCTGCCGCGATCGACTTGGGCGTCCCGGCGCCCACGCTGACCGCAGCGCTGGTGTCGCGCTTCTCCAGCCAGGGCTCGGACGTGTTCGAGCACAAGCTGCTCTCGGCGATGCGCAAGCAGTTCGGTGGCCACGCGGAGAAGCGCTAGCTCCCAACTGTGCAGCGGAACCGTCCCCGCGCGCGGCTCACGGGGACGGTTCCGCTGCGCAGCTCATGGGGACGGACCCGTAGCTCACGTGGCGGTGAAAGGCGTGATCTTCCACTTGTGGCCGACGTTGCGACATGGATCCATGCCTGGCGGCAAAGGGCTGAAACAGTCGCGCTCCCACCACATCAACTCGAAGCGGCCGGTGTCTGTCTCGGTAATGGTGTAGTTGCCCTCGCCTCTGACCGACCCGCCCCCTTTGCCGCGCCCTACAAGGCGGACGGTGCCAGCTCTGCCCGTCCGGTCACTGGGGGTGAAAGCCCAAGACATCAGCAGCTTGTCGGTACTTCCTTGCACAGAGAAGGGGGTAGTGAACCCGTTGATGATGGCCGGCTCCACTCCCAGCAGGCTGTCGCCGTCACCGGTGACCCGGTACCGCGTGCACTTGGGTACCAGCTTCTCGGCTGCCTTCACGCGGTCTTCGATCACCGAAGCCAGGGTTTGCTTGATGTAGTTGACCGCCGGACCGGTGATGAACCCCAACCAAGGGGCTGCCTTAACCAGGCCGCCAGCCGTATCGGTCAACAACCCGACGAAGGTGGCCACCGCGCTGGCGGTGACCTCACTGGCGATCTCATCCAGCTGGCGAAGCAACTCCTCTTTGGCGCCGGGATCTTCCTCGTACTGCTTGCGGGTCAGTTCGTTGGTCGGATCCTCCGCGCACTTTCGCGCCGCTTTGAGCCGCGCCAGCGCGTCGGCGATCATCTGGTTGGCATCGATGGCGTCCCACACCTTCTTGCCCGCCTTGTACACGTCCCAGGACGTGCCGGCGTTGGTCTCGTCCAACCCAGCAGTCTCCAGCGCCTTGTCGATCCCGCTCTCCACCGTCTGCGAAACCACCCCGTCAACGACAACGTTGATCGTGGACGGCTCACTGTGGGCCGGCACTCCCAAGCCCCCTGCCGGGGCCCCAAGCGCCGCGACGGCACCATCGCGTTCGGCCTGGGCTGGGGCGCCACCGGGCAGGCCAGCCAACACCTGGGCCCGAAGATCGTCCGGCAAATCCTTGGTGGCAATGGCGTAACTGAAGGTGTACCGCACCGCCGTCTCACTCAAGCTGGTCAGCTTCACTCGAGGAGACTGCCCGGGAGTGCCACCCCCGCCCGCAAAGAGGTGAATGGCGGTCGAGGCGGTAGCCCCGTTGGGAAAGTCCTGTCGCACGATGTAGGTATGCCCGTTGACCACCTCCACTGTCGATGTCGTCAACACTGCAAACGCCGCAGTACCCGAATCAAAGCCTGCGGCCTGCACCACTTTGGCAAACGATTTGTCTTCCCGCTGAGGTGTGGTGACGCTCTTCGCCGGACCGTCCACCGCCGTCGGCCCACCAACACCTGCACCAGGCGCACACCCGGCCACCGCTAACAACCCCACGGCCACCAACAACCGCAATAACTTCGCTAGACCTGCCATTTCAATACCCTTCGAGGCTCGGCCCGCACCACCCTGCCAAGAGCCTAGGAGCACACGCCAAACAGGTCCGTCAGTCAACCGGGTCGGTGAGCATCGCCTCTACCAGGCCGATCAGGGTGGGGAATGAATGCCACAGCTGATGACCTAGGCCTTCGACGGTGATTGTCGGGCCGGGAATGCCACGGGCGGCCAGCGAAGCATCCACCAGGTCGAAATCTGCGCGACGACAAAGCGAACTCTTCGCGCCCCGGGCAATCGCGCAGCGAGCCAACTCCACCTGATCTAGATGGGCGCCCAACTCCTCGCTGGCCAGGACGGTACCGATGGCCAACAGGTCGACCACGCCGTATTTCACATTCGGCTCCCGCCGCTGACCGCGATAGGCCTTCATCACCCAGCCGTGGCCAATGTTGGTGGCCAGCGAGAAGGGGAAACGTCCCAGATCGGCCACGTTGTGGGCGTACAGCGAGGCGATATTGCGCTTGCCGATGGCCACTGGCTCGACCAGGTTCAGCCCCTCGATCGGGCCCCATTGCGCCAGCACCGGTAGCGCGGCGGTAGCCAACGAGCAGCCGGTGGAGTATCCGAAAACCTGCATGGTCTCGGGGTGGACGATTCGGCCAGCGTCCATCGCGGTAGAAATGTAGGCCAGATTCAGCTCCGCCCAGGAGCCGACGTGGCCGCGCAGCATGTCAGCCCGCACCGGTCGCGGAATTGGGGCGCCGTAACGGCTCATGCCGGGGATCTCGGTGAGCACCACTTGCATGCTGGTCACCTCGGCCAGGTACTGGCATTTGGCCCCCTCCCACGGCCCCAACGGAGTATTGAAGCCGGGAAAGTAGAACAGCACCCCAACTGGGTCAGCTGGCGAGGCGATCATCGCGTCCAACTTGGGCAAGCCAGCCGGACGCAGGGTGTGGCGCACCACCTCCAACTGGGGACGACGCCGCCCCAGATGCAGATCCAGCGGCAGGCTGACCCGTCGGCGTTGCGCTTGGCTCACGACACCGATGCTAATCGGGTTGGTCGGCCCCAACCGGTCCACTGGGGAAGAATGGCGCCCATGAGCGTGGTCGTGTTCGACATGGACGGAACCCTTACCGATACCGAGGCCCTATGGGATGAGGTGCGCCGCGAGGTGGCAGCTGCGGAGGGCTTGGCCTGGCCCGAGGGCGCCACCCAGGCGATGATGGGTATGTCCACCCAACAATGGGCGGCCTATCTGGTTGAGGTCGTTGGGCTGCCGGGAACTGCCGAGCAGGCCGCGGCGCGGATCGTCGACACCCTCGCTGACCACTACCGAGACCGTGGCGTCCCGCTGCTGCCAGGCGCGGAAGCAGCCGTCCGCCGAATGGGCAGCCGCTGGCGACTGGGTGTGGCCAGCTCCTCACCGCGAGTGTTGATCGATATTGCCATCGAGCAGCTGGGCATCGAAGACCTGATCGAAGTGCGGCTTTCAACCGAAGAGATCGGCGGGGTGGGCAAACCGGCCCCCGATATCTACCTGGAAGTGTGCCGCCGACTCGGTGCCGACCCCCGGCGAAGCGTGGCCATCGAGGATGCTCCCAATGGCATTCGCTCAGCACATGCCGCCGGCCTGGCCGTGGTGGCCATTCCGCCCCATTTCCACCCACCGAGCGCGGACGTGTTGGCCTTGGCCGAGGCAGTGATCGACGATCTGGATCACCTTGAGATCGCGCTGGTCGAGTCCATCCTGGAGAGGCGATGAGTATTCTGGCGGCCGCCCTGCGCGGCCCGCTGCTGAGCCTGGCCCGCAGCCGCAGCGCCCGGGAAATCGCGCTCAAGCTCCCAGTGACCGCCAAGGTCGTGGCTCGTTTCGTCCCTGGCGAAACCGTGACTGACTGTCTGGACGCAGTCCGTCGCCTGGCCGCGGACGGGCTATTGGCCACTATCGACCATTTGGGCGAAGACACCACCAACACCGCCGATGCTGCCGCGATCCGCGATTCCTACCTGAACCTGCTGGCCGCCCTGGGCAAGGCTGGCTTGGCCCAGTCGGCAGAGGTTTCAGTGAAGCTGACCGCCCTTGGTTTGGCACTGCCCGATGGCCCACGAATCGCCTTGACCAACGCCTGGGCCATCTGTGCGGCAGCGGCCTCGGTTGGCACCACCGTGACCATCGACGCCGAGGACCACACCACCACCGATGCCACCTTGGGCATCCTGGCCGAGCTGCGCCGCGACTACCCCACCACCGCCGGCGTGCTGCAGGCCTATCTGCACCGCACCATTTCGGACGTCTCCGTGCTGGACGGCCCCGGGTCGCGAATCAGGTTGTGCAAAGGTGCCTACGCCGAGTCAGCCGAGGTGGCCTTTCACACTCGCGAGGAAGTGTCGGCGTCCTACCTGGCCTGCGCCACGGTCTTGCTGCACGGCCAAGGCACCCCGCTGCTGGCCACCCATGATCCGGAGTTGATCGCCGCGATTCCCGAACTCGCCGAGGCAGCTGGACGCGAGCCGGGCAGCTATGAGTTCCAGCTTCTCTACGGCATCCGCTCCGACGAGCAACGCCGGCTAGCCGCTGCCGGCCAGACCGTCCGGGTGTATGTGCCCTATGGCACCGACTGGTGGGGCTATTTCATCCGCCGCCTAGCCGAGCGTCCGGCGAATCTGATGTTCTTCGCCCGGGCGCTGGTCGGGCGCTGAGCGCCTAGGCCCACTTGCATAGTGGGAATCATTATCATTAGATTGGCTGGTGAGCCCACCCGAACCCCGAGGACAAGAACTCACCCATGGCTAGATCAACAACCGACACCCGAGTCCCGGTAACCGTGCTGACCGGCTTCCTCGGCTCCGGCAAGACGACCCTGCTCAACCGCATCCTTACCGAACAGCACGGGCTGCGGATGGCGGTCATCGAGAACGAGTTCGGCGAAGTCGGCGTCGACGATGCCCTAGTGCTCGATTCCAAAGAAGAGATCTTCGAGATGAACAACGGCTGCATCTGTTGCACCGTCCGCGGCGATCTGATTCGCATCCTGAGCGCCCTGATGCGTCGGCGCGACCGCTTCGACCGCATCGTCATCGAGACCACCGGTCTGGCCGACCCCGCCCCGGTGGCTCAGACCTTCTTCATGGACGATGAACTGGCCGAGCAGCTGCGCCTCGACGCCATCGTCACCCTCGTGGATGCCGCCCACATCACTGCCCATCTCGATGAGGTGAAACCCGAGGGCGTGGAAAACGAAGCCGTCGAGCAACTGGCCTTCGCCGATCGGATCGTGCTGAACAAGACCGACCTGGTCAGCCCCGACGAACTGATCGCGGTGATCAAGCGCGTGCGCAGCATCAATGCGATCGCTCCGGTGATTCCGGCACTCCAAGCTGGGATCGAGTTGGCCGAGATCCTCGATGTCGGCGCGTTCGACCTTGAACGGGTATTGGAGTTCGATCCGGCCTTCCTCACCGAATCCGATCATTGCCACGACACCTCGGTCACCTCGGTGGGGCTAGAGATCCCTGGCGAAGTGGATGTGGAATTGTTGAACACCTGGCTGGGTGAGCTGCTCGCCACCAAAGGCGTCGACATCTTCCGCTCCAAAGGGGTGCTGGCACCGGCCGGCTCAGCGGTCGAATACGTCTTCCAGGGCGTCCACATGCTTTTTGACGGCTCTGACGGACGTGAGTGGGGCGACCGCGAGCGGATCAACCGAATGGTCTTCATCGGCCGCAATCTGGATCGCGGCGAACTTGATAGCTCGTTTCGGGCGTGCTTGGTGAACAAATGAGTCAGGCCACCGCAGTCGACGAACTGCGAGAGACGGCCACCTGGATCATCGATTCCGGCGATGCTCCCGCCGCGATGGCAGCCAGCGCCTCGGCGATTGCGATTGCTGGCGCTGGCGGCGCCCTCCTGGTGATCTCCCGGGATGGCCGTCGCCTTGGCAGCGCCGCAGTGCCCACTGGCCTCCTTGCTGCCGCTTGGTCGCCTGACGGCCGGGTTCTGGCGCTCGGTGGACCCGGCGGGGCGCAGCTATGGACAGCCGAGGATGGGCTGATCAGCCTGCCGGTGTCGGGTTGGTGCTCGGCCCTGGCCTGGTCGGTGGCGGGGCAACTCGCGGTGGCCAGCGACCGCATCGCTGTCGTCTTCGACGTGACCAACCCGGCCTCAGCCACGGCGTTGTGGCAAACCCCCGAGGCGCCCAGCACCATCACCGCGCTGGCTTGGCTGCGGGCCGGACGAGAGCTGGCGGTCGCGGCCTACGGCGGAGTTAAGGCGTTCACCAAGGGCAAGCTCAAGCCGGCGCGTTCGCTGGACTACGTGGGTTCCCTCCTCGACATTGCGACGAGCAGCGACGCCCGTTGGCTGGTCAGCGGTAACCAGGACGCCAGCGTCCACATCTGGCGGCTACGCGACGGCGCCGAGCTGGAGATGTCAGGTTTTCCGAGCAAGGTGGCGCAGGTGGAATTCCACCCTGACGGGCGTTGGCTGTTCGCCGATGGCGGCGAACAGCCAACCATTTGGGACTTCGCCGGCAGCGGTCCGGGTGGACGCCAGCCCGCCATGCTGGAGGTGAATGGCCGCGCTGGCTCAACCCGGTTCTCCTGGAATCCCCAAGCACCGCTGGTGGCGGTCGCCGACTCCACCGGCGTTGTGCGCCTCTGGGACGCGACCCAACTCACCGCCGGAGAGTCCGACGCCGCCCACGTCCGCTTGGTTGGCGCCATGGAACCGGTTACCGCACTGGCCTGGCTGGGCAGTGACTCACTGCTGGTGGCAACCCAATCTGGGCGAGTCGCCATGTTGGGGCCTTAGCCCCGACGAGAACGGCACCTCGCCCCGGTCAATGCATTCCCCTGATTGGGGGCGTATTTACCGCACCAACCAGCTCCTTCAAGACCGCACATCAATCCCGTAATGTCAGAACATGAAGATCGCAAATGTGATTCACAACAAGGGTGCCGAGGTGGTGACCATCAGAGCCCAGGCCACCGTGGCCGAACTAGTCGAGCTGCTGGCCCGCCGCAATATCGGTGCGGTCGTGGTCAGTTCCGATGGCCGCAGCGTGGACGGGATCGTCAGCGAACGCGACGTGGTGCGCCATCTCGCGGCTGACGGTGGCGAGATCCTGAACCGCACCGTGGCCGAGGTGATGACCACCCCTGTGGTCACCGCCACCCTCGAGGACGGCTTGGGCGCGACCGCCCACACCATGACCTACTCCAGGCTGCGCCACATCCCGGTAGTCGAGGACGGGCAACTGGTAGCCATCGTTTCGTTGGGCGACGTGGTGAAGTACCGCATCGACCAGCTCACCGACGAACGCAACCACTTGCTTGAATACCTCCACACCTGAGCTTGCCCCGACCGGGGCGGCACCGGCAGCGGCCGCGCTCACCGCTGCTGGTGTTCCGCACCGCGTCGTGCGGCACGGACGGGTCGACTCGCTGGCTGAGGCCGCGCGGGTACGAGGGATCGATCCGTCCGACATCGTTAAGACACTGGTAGTGCGCCGGGCAGCCGGGGACTACCTGTTCGTATTGGTACCCGGTGACCGGGAGATCTCGTGGCCAAAGCTGCGGGCATTACTCGGAGTGGCGCGGCTGTCGATGCCTGATGCCGCCACGGCGTTCGAGGCCACCGGGTACCGACGCGGCACTATCACGCCCTTTGGCGCACACACCGCCTGGCCGGTGATCGCCGATTCGAGCATGTGCGGACGCGAAATCAGCCTGGGTGCCGGCGAAGCAGGCGCGGCTGTGGTGCTGGACGCCGATGCGGCCATCGCGGCCCTCAAGGCCCAGGTTGCCGACATCACCGACTAGCCGTAAAAGTGTCAGTGGCGGCGGGCATGCTTGCTCTATGACAGCCCACCCCAGCCATTTCCCCGCCGTCCGTGGCATCGTGCCGCCCTACCTGCTGCGGCATTTGGCCGAGACTGATGAGCCTCAGGCCACCGCCGCACTGGCCACCCTCACCCGCGACAAGCGGCAGCGTCGTCGGCGAGCCTCAACCAGCGCCCCGGCGCCTACCATTGCCGCACCGATCAAGGCTGCCGCTGCTGGCCCATCGCGCTTGATCTCCGATGCTGGCGGGGTGGAGCGGCTACCCGGCAAGGGGGTGCGCGCCGAAGGGGCCGCAGCCACCGGCGACAAGGCCGTTGATGAGGCCTACGACGGCTTCGGTGCCACCTGGGAGTTGTTCAACAAGGTCTATGGCCGCAACTCGATCGACAATGCCGGGCTGCGGCTGCTCGGCACCGTCCACTACGGCGAGGGCTACCAGAACGCTTTCTGGAACGGCACTCGAATGGTCTTCGGTGATGGGGACGGTGAGATCTTCGGCCGCTTCACCGCCAGCCTCGATGTGATCGGCCACGAACTGGCCCACGGGGTGATCGAGCGCACGGCTGCGCTGATCTACGCCGATCAGCCGGGAGCCTTGAACGAATCAGTGGCCGATGTGTTCGGCATCCTGGTGGCTCAACACCAGGCCAACCAGGGGGCCGACCAGGCCGACTGGCTAATCGGCGCCGATCTGCTGCTGCCTGGCGTGCAGGGCACCGCGCTGCGCAACATGCTGCATCCGGGCACCGCCTATGACGATCCCCGGCTGGGCAAGGATCCTCAGCCCGCCAAGATGAGCGACTTCGTTCAGACCCGAGAAGACAACGGCGGGGTGCACTACAACTCCGGCATTCCCAATCGGGCCTTCGCCCTGACCGCCATCACCATCGGCGGGTTCGCCTGGGAGCGGGCCGGTCAGATCTGGTACGACGCCCTAACCAGCGCCAAGATCAAACCCGACTGCGACTTCGCCACCTTCGCCACCCTCACTCTCGCTGCCGCCGAAGATCGCTTTGGCAAGGCATCGGCCGAGGCCGTCGCCGTCGGTTCGGCCTGGGAAACGGTCGGGGTGACCGGCGCGGCCAAGGCCACGCCAGCCTCGGCGCCGGTTGATCCGAAGGCCGAAGTATTAGTGCGGCGCAGTGGCGGCTTCGCCGGGCTCACCAAGCAGCGTCAAACCACATTGGCGGAGTTGCCGAAGGCTGATCGGAAAGCTTGGCAGGGGCTGTTGTCTTCCGGCTCCTTGCCAAAGCTGGCCACCAGCACCGCCACCCACCCGGATGCCTACGTCTACGGCATTCAATGCGCCGCAGCCGAAGTTGAATTGGAGGTGTCCGAGCCGTCGCTGCCGCAGAAACTGCGGCAGCTACTCGACCGATTTCTCAGCGACGACTGACGCTAACCGCCACCGGCCGGTAGCCCGCAATGGGTTACCGGCCGGTGATCGGCTGGATCAGAAGGTGGGAATCAGGCGATGCGGATCAACTTCTTGTTGACGAACTCGGTCGCACCCAGGCGGCCCATCTCGCGGCCGAAACCACTGCGCTTCACGCCGCCGAAGGGCAGCTCGGGGCTGTCGGCGAGCACGCAGTTGACGAACACCATGCCGGCATCGATCTGATTGGCCACCCGCTCGGCTTGCGCCGGGTCGGTGGTGTAGAGGTAGGAACCCAGACCGAAGGGGGTGTGGTTCGCCACCTCGATCGCCTCGGCCTCATCAGCCACTTCGTAGACCAGGGCAACCGGCCCGAAGAACTCCTCGAGGTAGATGTCGGAGTCGCGGGGAATGTCAGCGATCACCGTCGGAGCGAAGAAGTTGCCCTCGTGGGTGCCACCCAGCAACAACTTGCCGCCAGCGGCGACCGCGCGCGCCACCTGGTCGGCCAAACCGGACGCAGCCGAAGCCGAAGAGACCGGACCCAGTTCGCAGCCTTCCGCGAACGGATCTTCGGCCTTCACCTTCGCCAACCCGGCCACCAGCTTCTCGGTGAACGCCGGGTACAGCTCGGAGATCACGATCGCCCGCTTGGGGGCATTGCAGGACTGCCCGGAGTTGTCGAGGCGGCCAGCAATCAGATCGGCCACCGTGGCGTCCAGGTCATCGGTCGAAAGCACGATGAAGGGGTCGGTGCCGCCCAACTCAAGCACAACCTTCTTCAGGTGCCGGCTGGCCTGCTCGGCCACGGCAATCCCGGCCCGCTCAGAACCGGTCAGCGAGACGCCCTGCACTCGCGGATCGGCGATGACGTCAGCCACCTGAGAGATGCTGGCGAAGATCATCTCGAAAGCACCTGCTGGGGCGCCGGCGTCGGCATAGATCTTCGCGGTCAGCTCACCGGTCTTGGGGCATTGCGACGCAGGCTTCAGCAGGACGCTGTTGCCGATGGTCAGGTTCGGGCCAGCGAAACGGGCCACCTGATAGAAGGGGAAGTTCCACGGCATCACGCCGAGGATGACGCCGAGCGGGGCGTTGCGAATCACGGCCGAGCCTTCGCCGCCGCGCAGTTCGATCGGCTCATCGGCCAGTTCGGCCGGGGCGATTTCGGCGTGGTAGCGGTAGATGTCGGCCGCGAAGTCGACCTCGCCGTAGGCCTGGGCGAGCGGCTTGCCCATCTCTTCCACCAACGCCTTGGCCAGCTCATCGCGGCGCTCGGTGTGCAAATCACCGATCCGATGCACCAGGGCTGAGCGCTCCGCAACGGTGGTGTCGCGGCCCCAGCCCCGAGTAGCGGCATTCGCCCGGGTAATCGCTGCGGCCAACTCGGCGTCGCTGATCTGGGCGTACTCGGCGAGCGTCTCGCCGGTCGCGGGGTTCATTACTGCGTACTTGCTCATCATGCTCCAATCGCTTGGTCGGTGATCTTCAGTGCTTCATCGATAACGTCTAGGCCCCGGTTCAACTCGGCCTCGGTGATCACCAGCGGCGGGGCGATGTGGGTGCGGTTGTAATGCGTGAACGGCCACACGCCGCCAGCTTTACAGGCCGCCGCAAACGCCACCATCGGGGCGTTCTGGGCTGCGGTCGGGTTGAAGGGAACCAACGGCTCGCGAGTCTCGCGATCGGTCACCAGCTCGACCGCCCAGAACAGGCCGCGACCGCGGACGTCCCCGACGGACGGATGGGTGGCCAGCCACTGGTTAAGCCGCGGCTCGACCACCCGCTGGCTCAAATCCCGGACGTGTTCAAGGATGCCGTCACGACGAAACACCTCGAAGGTGGTGACGCCCACCGCGCAGGCCAGCGGATGCCCTGAATAGGTCAAGCCGCCGAAGAAGACCCGGTCATTGAAGAAGTCGGCGATCTTGGCCGAGATGATCACCCCACCGAGCGGCACGTAACCGGAGTTGACCCCCTTGGCGAAGGTGATCAGATCGGGTTGCACCCCGTAGCCCTGGAAAGCGAACCAGTCGCCGGTGCGGCCAAAGCCAGCCATCACTTCGTCGGCGATGTAGACGATGCCGTATTTGTCGCACAGCTCCCGGACCCCAGCCAGATAGCCCGGCGTTGGCACCAGAATGCCGTTGGTGCCAACGATCGTCTCCAAGATGATCGCCGCGATGGTGTTGGCACCCTCCAGCACGATCACCGCTTCCAGATGCTCCAGCGCGCGAGCGGTTTCCTGCTCGGGGCTGGTGGAGTGGAACGGCGAACGATAGGGGTAGGGCCCGAAGAAGTGGACGACCCCAGAGGCGGCGTTCTCATTCGCCCAGCGCCGCGGGTCACCGGTCAGGCTGATCGGGGTGCCCATGCCGCCGTGGTAGCTGCGGTAGGTCGAAAGCACCTTGTTACGTCCGGTGGAATGCCGCGCCATTCGCACCGCATAGTCGTTGGCATCGACCCCGCCGTTGGTGAAGAACACCTTGGTGAACGGCTCGCCGACGACCTCCACCAGCAGCCGGGCCAGCTCGGAGCGCACATCGTTGGCCATACCGGGCTGGATGGTGGCCAGCCGGTCGGCCTGGCGATGGATCGCGGCAATCAGGTCCGGGTGCTGATGACCCAGGTTCAGGTTCACCAGCTGGGAGCCGAAATCCAGGTAGCTCTTGCCTGCGTAATCCCAAAACTTCGCGCCTTGGCCACCGGCTACCGGCAGCGGGTCGATCGCAGCCTGCGCACTCCAGGAATGAAAGACGTGGCCACGGTCATTCGCCCGCACCACCGCTTCGGCTTCCGGATCAGGCAGGACGGCCGACTGGCCGTCAGGGGCCACATAGGAGGTAACTTGCTCACTCATTTCGGACATCAACTCCACGTCAGTGATTGCTCGGGAAACCCAGGTCAACTTGCGACTCGCTCGGCTCGGGCCAGCGCGAGGTGACCACCTTGCTGCGAGTGTAGAAGTGAACCGACTCCGGTCCGTAGATGTGGGAATCGCCGAACAGCGAATCGCGCCAACCGCCGAACGAGAAGGCGCCCACCGGCACTGGGATCGGCACGTTCACCCCGATCATGCCCACCTCGATGTCGAACTCGAACTGCTTGGCAGTGCGGCCGTCGCGAGTGAAGATCGCGGTGCCGTTGGCATAGCGGTTGGAGTTGACCAGGTTCACCGCTTCGTCATAGGACGCAACCCGCACCACTGACAGGACGGGGCCGAAGATCTCTTCGTCGTAGACGCGCATGCCCGGCTGCACCTTGTCGAGCAGGCTGATGCCAATGAAGAAGCCGCCTTCGTTGAACTTCTGCAGGGCGCCGTCGATGACCACCTCGGCGCCCTCGTCAGCCGCGCCGGTCACATAGCCAGCCACCTTGGCCCGATGCTGGGCGGTGATCAGCGGCCCCATTTCACTGGCCGGGTCAGAGCCGACGCCGATCTTGAGCTTGGCGACCCGCTCGGCGATCTTGGGCAGCAGCGCCTCGGCCACTGCCTCCCCCACCGGCACCAGCACCGAGATCGCCATGCACCGCTCACCGGCAGCGCCGTAAGCCGCTGAGACGGCAGCATCGGCCGCCGAATCCAGGTCGGCGTCCGGCATCACGATCATGTGGTTCTTCGCCCCGCCGAGGGCCTGCACTCGCTTGCCGTTGGCCGTGGCCCGGGTGTAGATCGCCTTGGCGATCGGGGTGGAACCGACGAAACTGACCGCCTTCACCTCAGGTGCATCCAGCAGCGCGTTGACCGCCTCAGCATCACCGTGGACGACGTTGAGCACGCCAGCAGGCAACCCCGCCTCAGCGAACAACTTGGCCAGGAACACCGAAGCTGAGGGATCTTTCTCGCTCGGCTTCAGCACCACGGTGTTGCCGCAGGCAATCGCCGAGGCGGTCATCCACAGCGGCACCATGATCGGGAAGTTGAACGGCGTGATGGCAGCCACCACCCCCACCGGCTGCTTGACCGAATGGACGTCCACGCCGCGCGAGACCTGCTCGGAGTATTCGCCCTTCAACAGGTGCACCAGGCCAGCGGCGAACTCCACGTTTTCCAGGCCGCGGCTGATTTCGCCCAACGCATCGGCGAAAACCTTGCCGTGCTCGGTGGTGACGATGCTGGCCAACTCCTCGGAGCGCTCCACCAGCAGCTGGCGCAACCGGAAGAAGACATCAGCCCGCTTGATCAGACCGGTCGCCCGCCAACCCGGTAGCGCCGCGGTAGCTGCGGCAACTGCCTCGGCGACGCGCGCAGTATCGGCAAAGCCAACCGAGGCGATCTGTTCGCCGGTAGCCGGGTTGAAGATCGGACCACTGCGGAGGTCTCCGGTAACCTCCTGGCCGCCGATCACGTGGGGAACAAAGGTCATTTCTTCGGGTCCTCTCCTGGAGTTACAGCGATCTTGCGAATGGTCTGAGTGATGGTCCAACGGGTGTGCCAA
This sequence comes from Propionicimonas sp., assembly GCA_013791955.1. Taxonomy (GTDB): domain Bacteria; phylum Actinomycetota; class Actinomycetes; order Propionibacteriales; family Propionibacteriaceae; genus Propionicimonas. Next base: position 15,755 of record VMSW01000007.1, on the reverse strand, counting down.
CCGGCCTGCAGCCGCACCAGCGTCCCAGCGCGTAGCGGCAAGGCCAGCGCCGGTGGGTCCAGGAACTCCACCGTTCCCGAACCGGAAAGAATACAAAACACCTCATCGGCTTCAGTGTCGATGACCACCCCTGGCGTCATCTCCCACAATCCCACCTCGAGGCCATCAATGGTGGTCAGCGGCAGCCAACCGGCCCGCGGCGCCCCGGCGACCACCTGATCGGCGGGGAATTCTTCGCATTCGATGGGCGCCTCATGTGCTTGGGCGAGCAGCGCTTGGCTGGGCGGGTTCATGAGTCGAACCCCAGCCCGACGGCGTCCAAGGCCTTCAGCAACAGGTTGCGTTTGCCCTGGTTGTGGTCGGCTCGATCCAGGGCCCATTTGGTGGCCCCGATACCCAGCGCGGCGATCGGATCGGGCGGGAAGGGCAGCGGACGGCGCCGCACCATCTCCAGCTCGGTGCGCTCCGTCGGACAGCCACCGAGCAGGTCGAGCATCACGTCGGCGGCGAACCGGGTGGCCGCCACACCCAAGCCGGTGAAGCCAGCCGCGTAGGCGAGGTGGCCACCGGCGGCGGTGCCATAGAAGGCACAGAACTGGGTGGAGGTGTCGATCGCCCCAGCCCAGCGGTGGCTGAACCCCAATCCGGCCAGCTGCGGGAACGTGGTGAAGAAGTGCTCGCCCAGCCGGGTGAAGGTAGCTGGACGCTCCTCGTGCGCCGAATCGAGGCGACCACCGCGAGGGTAGATCGCGTCGTAGCCACCAAACAGGATTCGGTTATCGGCGGTGAGGCGGTAGTAATGGAACTGGTTGGCCAGATCGGCCAGGCCCTGCCGATCGCGCCAGCCGATTTCGGCCAGCTGGGCCTGGCTGAGCGGCTCGGTCACCAGGGCGTAGTCGTAGACCGGCACGGTCATCAGCCGGTTGCGCTTCAGCAGCGAGGGAAACACATTGGTGGCCAGCGCCACCCGCTCGGCGTTCACCCAGCCCCGCTCGGTGCGCACCGTCGGCCGCTCGCCCCGTTCGATACCGGTGACGGCTGAGTGCTCGTAAATCTCGACGCCCAACTGCTCAGCCACCCGCGCCAGTTCCAGGGCCATCCGGCCCGGGTTCAACAGGGCGGTGCCTTCGCGGCTCCAGGCGCCGGCCAGGTAGGTGGGCGAGTTCACCTCTGCCCGGACGGCCTCGGCGTCGAGGAAGCCGTCAGCTCCGGCCAGCCACTCGACCTGATGCGGCTCGACGGCGACGGACAACTCCCCGGTGCGCTCGAACTCAACCGCCATCTCGTAGCGCTGGACGGTCTGCTCGATGCCATCCAGGTTGTCGGCACCCAGCCGGTCGAGCTGATCGAGCTCAGCTGGCCAACGACGTCGACCGTTCTCCTCGCCGTGAGTGAGGCTGGCATCACAAAAGCCGCCATTGCGGCCGGACGCTGCCCAGCCGACTTCGTGGGCCTCCAACACGATCACGCTGCGATCAGGGTCGCGCTCCTTGGCGCGCACCGCAGTCCATAATCCGGTGTAGCCGCCGCCCACCACTACCAGGTCGGCGCGCTGGCCGCCGGTCAGGGTCGGCCGGGCTGGGCGCTCCAATCCGTCCAGCCAAAATACGGCAGGTCGGCTGTCGCGCAGCGCGTCGGCCACCAGCGAGGCTGCTGGCCGATTCCGCTCGAAAGCCGTCTGGCTCGACATGAGATGTCCTTCCAGGTGCAGCTCCGCTCCATGCCGGGACAGCACCGCGATCAAAGTTATCGTGCTTTTTGGTCAATCTCATTACGATTTACCTACCTCGCACCTCCGCATGACTGCGGATATCGCTGCCGGACCATGGATGCAGCAGGCTGCACCAGGGCGCAGTCAGGTTGGGTTGGTCTGGGCGTTTTGAGGAAATTCAGGAGCTGCGGCCAAACGGCTGGGCCTGGGCGACACTCACCGCCCGACCCCTCGCCCAGCCGCTCTTTTCGTCGTCCGGTACCGGATCTCCCAAACAGCACCGCCCGACCAAGGGTGGACCCCACCGCCCCCCGACAGGGAGGCCCACCCTTTCGGACTACCGGTCCGCCGGATTGGCTCGCACGTGATCTCCCGCACGTCTGCGAACCTTGAGGAAGCAGCGACGATGACCGCCATCACCGTGACAAGCTGCCCGCCTCACTATGTAATACGCGGCTGGGACGCGATTCCTTACGCGAATCAGCGAAGAATTTTCCCCGATGCTTGCGGCGCCGGGATATCCGCCTACTGCGGAGCCCCGATCGGCACCTCCGGGCTGGGCGACTGCGGCGGCGGATCGATCGGGCACTCGATCTCAGGGCAGGGCTCCGGCGTGGGCGTGGGCGTGGGCGTTGGCGGCGGGACGGGCGTCGGGGACGGCGTCTTCGACGGGGTCGGCCTCGGCTTGGCCGTGGTCGGCTTGGCCGTAGTGGGCTGATCGGTCGGGGTCGCCGATGGGGTTGGGGTCGGCGTTGGGGTCAGGCTCGGCGTGGGCGTTGGCGTCAGGCTCAAGCTGGGAGTCGGGGCGGCCGAGCCTTCAGCGAAGATCGCATCGGCCAGCAAGTCTGCCCCGTTTGCGGGCAACCCCACCACTAGACCGGCGGCGATGACCACCCCGGCGGCGGCCAGGGCGAAATGGCGGGCCTTGCCGCCCACCTTGACGCTCTGAATGGCGCGGGCGGGCAGGCCCCCCAGCTCAGCAGCCATCGCCGTCCCCGGTTGTTTCAGCAACTCCAGACCGACTCCGCCCAGCACACCGACCGCGAGCACCGCGCCAATCCGCGAGTTCAACTGCCGCGATTTCGCCACCGCATCCCGACAGTCCGGGCAAGCCGCCAGGTGGGCATCGACTTTGCGGGCGTCTCGGCGGCTGCAGCGTTCCCGCACATACTTGCCGACCAACCCGCTCAGCTCGGTGCAGTCCGGCGCGGTACCAACCTGGGCGTCCAGGTAGGACTGCCGAAGACCCTCCCTAGCCCGGTGCAGCAACTGGCTGGCTGCCCCTTCGGCGACGTCCAGCTCCCGGCCGATCTCGGCGTGACTGCGGCTTTCCACTACGCCCATCCACAACGCCGCCTGCCACCGTTCCGGCAGAGCTTCAAAGGCACTGCGCACGACGGCCGAATCAATCTCGTCGGGCACGGCGGTCAGCGCCGGCCGAGACTCAGCGACATCCACCGGGATTTCCACCGTGCGACGGTGGTAGTCGATGGCCCGATTGCGCACCATTTGCAGGAAGTAGGGCCGGACGCAGTAAGTGGGCCCTTCGCCGCGCTTAAGCAGCACCAGGAGCCGTTCAATCGAGTCAGCGACCACATCTTCGGCGGTGGCGTGATCAACAATCCCTTTGGCCACGGCCAGGGCCGGACCCTCATTGCGTTCGGCTAGTTCACCGAAGGCTTCCATATCGCCGGCACGCACGCGCAGCAACAGATCACTCTCGGTTTCGCGCTCGTGCCCTAGATGCGCGCGCCCAGCCTGGCTCACGTTTCCCCCCGAACAACCCTGGTGCCCCTAACACCAGATGCATCAACGCTGCATTGCATCGAGCCAGAGCTTAGCTGTACGGAGGCGATTCGCGCCTCTCCAGGGTTTTCGGCTCAGTTATCGGTGGAAACACCGACCAATGGCGGCTCGCTCGACCAGGGAAATGAGATCCACTCATCGGTGCGCTTCCAGACGTAGTCGCACTTCACCACCGACTGCGATTTCTCATAGAGCACTGCCGTGCGAGTCTCGGCCACATGGGTGGCGCAAAAGTCGCGCACCATCCGCAGGGTTTCGCCGGTGTCAGCTACATCGTCAATCACCAGCACCTTCTTCTGCGACAGATCCACCGCTGCTGGCACCGGCGGCAGCAGCACCGGCATCGGCAGCCGGGCGTCCACGCCGGTATAGAACTCGACGTTGATGATGTGCAGGTTCTTGATGCCCATCGCGTAGCTGATGGTGCCAGCTGGCAGCATGCCACCCCGGGTGATCGACATGATCAGATCCGGCTGGAAGCCCGAATCGACCACGGCGGTGGCCAGTTCGCGGGAGGCCTTGCCAAACCCTTCCCAGGTGAGAACTTCGCGGATGGATTCACTCATGGGGCAAATACTGGCAGAGCCTGGCCGCACAACAAACCTGTCCGAAAAGCGGCCAGGCGCGGCTGGCTTGGAGTTCAATGTGCACATGCTCGCCCTACACCTGACTGTGTCCGGACGGGTGCAGGGCGTGGGCTTCCGCTGGTGGGCCCAAAACACCGCCCGCGCCCTCGGCTTGGCCGGGCGGGTGCGCAACCTGCCAGATGGTCGCGTGGAGATCATCGCCCAGGGTGAGCCGGACGCCGTCCGTCGGCTCCTGCGCTTCGCCATCGAGGCGCCAACGACCACCTCGCGTCCGGGGTGGGTGGATGACTATGACTTGTCCTGGCCCGAACCCGAGCCGGGCAAGATCGGCTTCTACGCCGGCTAGCTGAGCTTGTCGGAGATGATGCCCACCACGGCGAAGCCCAAGGGTAGGCAGCTCAGCGCGAGCAACACAGCGTTAAACCAGAAGTGGTCGCGTAGTACCGCGACATACTCCCTGATCACCGCGGTGGGCCAGAAGTAGCGCGCGGTGCGGGCGCCGACCGTGTAGCCGTCGATGCTCGCCTTGCGCATCAGGAAGGCGGCCCGCAGCGCATGGAAGTCACTGGTCACCACCGCGACCGGCCCGGCCACCTGCTCAGCAGCCAACAGCTTGGCGGTGTAGGCCAGATTCTGTTGGGTGTTGCGGGAGCGATCCTCAACCAGCAGCACGTCTTTGCTGACCCCTGCTGCCACCAGGAAGTCGCGCATGGCTACGCCTTCGGCCACCGGCTCATCACGGCCCTGGCCACCGCTGGTCACCAGCTTGACCGGACGTCCGCCGCGCTGCGCCCGTTCGAACACCTGCCGGCCTTTGCCCAGCCGATCGGCCAGCAGCGGCGGCACCCGTCCGTCGATCAGGCCCGAGCCGAGCACAACCACCGCTGCCGCCGGCGGTCCGTAGCGCGCCATCCAGGCTGGGTAGAAGCTGCCATAGACCACGAAGGCTGCGAAGCCGAACCCCAGGTAGCCAGCAGGCATCCCCAGCAGGGTCAACCACAGCAGCGCACCGGTGTTCGCCTGGATGACCGCGATGGCCAAGATCACCAGGAAACCGAGCATCAACAGCCCGAGCACCACCGACAACAACCGTCGGATCCCGAAGCCCTCTTTCAGCACCAAGGTGATGCCTGCGGCGATCAGGAACACCGCGAGTCCCGCGATGGTGAGCGCCACCACCGCCAAAGCGCCCAGTAGCAGGTAGCCGGCACTTAGGTCGTCCCAGATGCTGGTGACGGCCGCGATCAGGAAACCGAGAAAGACCAGCACCAACCAACCCAACGCCCAGGTGAGGTATATGCCGGTACGGAATTTGCGCGGTTCGATCTGGAAGCTAATCAAAAAGACCAGTAGCGGCAGCAGCTCGGGAGCCAAGTCGACCAGTGTCATCTGGGCCTCATTCCACCGTCGTGTCGTTGAACGGCATCAGCGGCGCGATCACCGGAAACACCCAGGTGAACAACACCGCGACCACCGCGATCAGTAGCAGGGCAACCTGCACCACTTTCAGCGCTTTCGGGCCGGGCAACACCCGCCACAGCCAGCCATAGAACGACATCAGCCCTGCACCTCCAACACGCTGGCTGGCACTCCCTGAGCGTGGGGATACTTGACGTCCAACACCGCATACACCACGAAGCGCTCCCGGGCGCTGAACTCGGGATGACAACTGGTCATGGTCAACATCGCTTTGGTAGGGGCGGCTTGCCGATCATTGGGCACCGGCAGCAGCACTGAGGTCTTGCTGGGCGCCACCACCTCACTGGCGCTGACCCGGTAGACGAAGTAGTAGTCCCTGGTTTCGATCAGCACCACATCGCCGAGTTTGAGTTTGTCGATCTGGTTGAACGGTTTGCCGTAGGTGGTGCGATGACCAGCCATGGCGAAGTTGCCGATCTCGCCAGGCAGCGCAGTCTCGAGGTAGTGCCCGACCCCGCGCTGCAGCACTTCGCGGGTGGTGCCCTCGTACAACGGACGGGCGAAGTCGGCGCCAAATCTGGGCACGCGGACGATCGCGAAGGCCTCACCGAGCTTCACCTTCTTGGGCTGCACCCAGGCGTCCGGATTGGCCGCCATCGTGGCCACCACGGCGCTCGCATCAGTGTCAGAAACCACATCGGTCCACCAAAGCTGCCAGCCCACGAACAGCAGCAGAAAGGCACCAGCGGTGATCAACAACTCGCCGAGCAGCCCGAGCACGTTGCGCAACACACGCACTGGGGGCTCCTTCCTGCCGACCAGTTCACGCTACCTGACCTGTCTGTCGAGCAGCCGCAGCAAAAGAGGGTGGACCCAGGTCTTTCGCATCGAAACCGTGCGCCAAACTGAGCTGGGGGCCGAGACGAGTCTCGACCCCCAGCCTGAGCAGCACCGTGCTTGATCAGCTGTTCCGTCGCCGACGAGCGGCACCCACCAAGACGATGCCGGCAGCCAGCCCCGCCAGGGCGAGCATTGAGTACACGACCCACGCCCCTGCACCCGTGTATGCCAGCACCTCATCGTCATCAGTGGCATCGTCGTCGTCGACAACAGCTTGCGCCCAGGCATGAGCCGGGTCATCAGCGCTCACGGTTCCACCATCGGGATCGGTACCGACGGCGGTGGCCGTGTTGGTGTGTTGAACACCGACCTCCGGAGCCGGATAGGTGGCTGTGCAGGTCATCGACTCGCCAACCGCCAGCGCCGTCTTGGGGCAACTGATGTTGGCCGCCGCGATCTTGTCGTCGGTCACCACTACCGGATCCAGCTTCACGTCGCCGGTGTTGACCACAAGCATCGTCACCGCCATCGTCGAGCCCGGAGCTACCTGAACGCCAGGAGCGGTGTTGGCATCGAACCCGTTGATGTACTTGATGATGTCGATAGCCGGATGGGTGACCGGTCGGTAGGCGATCACCAGCGCAGTATCGCTGTCGGTCACGGAGTCTCCACCACCGGCAGGCTCTGCACTGACCGTCGCCTGGTTCCGCAGGGCGCCGGTGACCGAACTGGTCTCGCAGGTCCAACTCACCTGATCTCCGGGGTCCATCGATGCCAGACCGGCGAGGGCTTGACCGTCGCGGGCACAGTCGGCCTCGATCGAGTCCGTGACCACCGCATTGTTCAAGATGACGCCGCCGGTGTTGGTGACCACGATCCGCCACAGTGCCGACGCCTTGTACGGCCGGGTGACCACCTCCGAGTCGGGGCCATCTCCGTCAACGCCGTCAACAGACCAGCCACCTTCGCCGATCGCGGCATCCGGGTCGCAGGAGTTGTCGGCACGGGTGCAGACCTCCTTCTCCAGGTCGATGCTCGGATCGGGCACCAGCGCCAGGTCGACCGTCAGGTTGGTGAATCCATCGGTCAGCGACGGCGGCAATGTCAACCCGTGGGTGTTATCGGCGAAAGGCTCGTCGCCGATCGGGATGTCACCAGACAGGTGGTAACTCAGCGTGTGAATCGTGCTGACCACACCACCAGAATCGGCGCTGCCGTCCTGCGACACATTGTCATTCTCGTCCGCGGCACCGACGTGCGTCGACGCCCGATACGGCGCCAGCTTCCCGCCGGCCGCGAACTCTGTGGCCGGTATCCGCACATACACCTGGCCCTGGTTCAGGCCGGTGAACAGGTAGGTGCCCGACGAGGTCGTGGTGGTCGCGATTCGGGTGTCGTCACCACCACCGATCTGACCGTCGGCACCGGGGCTCCACAGTTCGACACCCACCCCGTTGGGAGCAAGCTCGTCTACCGCAGAGTCGTAGCGGCCGTCATCGTTGACATCGATGAACAGCAGATCACCCACGGCGAACTGGTAGGTCTGCACTTGGACGCGGTTCGACTGCAGCAGTTGCAGGTCGGCGTCGGCGGCGGTCGATACCCGCACGGTCGGCGTGAAGCCGGTGAACCGGTTCGCGTACAGCGCACCATTGGAGTTTCCAGTGGCTTGCAGACCCAGGTTGACCGTCATCGCATCATGGATGCCGCCCTCCGCTGCGTTCGTCGGCAGACTGGCCGTTGCTTCGAACTTGATCGCGGACACCGCGGCCAGGCTTGCCGGGCAGGCACCCGTCCCGCTGGCTCCGGTGAAGGTGGTGCCGTCGTAGGTGCACCAACGCGAGGTGTTGGTGTTCCAGTTCTGGTCCACGCTGGCAGGCGCGTCAGCGGTGTAATACATCGTTCCGGGCACCACCCCGGAGGCCGGATCGTCGGTGTAGGTGACGGCGGGCACTCCAGTGAGAGTCAGCGAGCCGGTGTAATCCGAGCCCGGGCTGCGGTTCACTCCTGCGGAGTTGGTCGCATCCCCGTTGTAGGGGAACACGTCAATGACCTTGATCGGCTCCATGCTCACCACCGAGGACAGGTTGCGCACCACGAGCCGGTACTGCTGGTCGTCGTCGAGCGGATCCAGCGAGGCGTCGACATACTTCTGCAGCGCGATCTGGCCGGGTTGGGCGAGCACCACGGTGTGAGTGTCCGAGCCGACGGCCGCCAGCTCGGGGGCGCTCACCGTGGCAGTGTTGACCGCGCTGGTGCCGCCCGGCGCCAGCGCGTCGGTGGTGGTGCACACCCGCAAGGTGGGCATGGTGTCGGCAACCTTCTGATCGGGCAGGAACCAGGTCAGTCGGGTCTGCCCGGCCGCCGGGGTGTTCGGCTCGACCAGGTCCGGCACGGTGCCGCCATTGATCGATGCGGTGCACGCCGCGTCGTAGTACACGTACTGCGGCAGGACGTCGACCACCTTCGGGGTTTCGATCAGGTAGTTCTGGTCGAGTCCGCTGGCGGCCGGCTGGATCTGCCACACCACGGTGTCGCCGGCATTGGCGTTGCCGGTGCGATCGATTGCCGCCGCACCCGAGCCGACCCCGTCGACGCTGATCGTGTTCTTCTTCAGCGTGAGGTAGGCCCGCACCAGTGTGACCCGGTCGCCCCGTATGTTCGAGTTCTCCGGTGATGGCCAGTAGTTGGACGGCAGGTTGATGACCTGTCCGGTGTCGAACCGGGTGAGTTTGCCGGATTCGAAGTTGGCCAGCACCGTGGAGTCAGGGACTTGCTCACCGGCGTGGGCACCGCCGAAGAAGTCGTCGCGGGCGGTCAACACGAACGCGTAGTTGTTGGCCAATACGGAGGTGGATTGGGTGAGCCCGTAGGCGGCGGCGGGGTTCGCGGCGCGCACCCGGACGGCGTTGACGGCGTCGATCCCGCCCGGCACGTCGGCGGGGTTGGTGTGCCAACCGCCATTCGGCGCGCTGGTGTGACAGTTGCTGGCGGCGTCGCGTTGCGCGGTCCAGGTTCCTTCGAACCGTTTGGTTGCCTCGCTGTAGGAGTCGGTTCCCGGATAGAGGCCGGAGTCGATGGTGCCGGCCTGGGTCCCCTTGTACAGCGGGTCGTCGCTGCTGAGGTCGTAGGACCCGTATTCGAAGATCCAGTCGGAAGCCTGCCCGCCGGTGACCGCCGGGTAGCTGGAAATGCGCAACCAGGCGTAGGTGCCGGCCGGGGCGGCCGCATACACGGTGTGGGCGTCGGTCAATCGCTGGGTGGTGTTGTCGAACACGTCACAGATCGAGCCGTCGCGGAACGCGGTCTCCCCGCCCGCGCTGAGGTTGAAGGTGGACAGCATGGTCTGGTTCGGCGACTTCAGCCCGTAGCCGTCGTGCCAGCTCGTCTGCCCGTTCACCAGCCGCGACGGCGTCAGTGGCCAGGCGTCGGCGGTGTTGGTGTCCCAGTAGTACTTAGTCGTGTCGTAACCGAAGCCTGCCGGGCTGATCTTGAGGTTGACGGGGCCGGCGACGTCGTTGGAGCCGGTGCCGTTGGGCATGGTGCGGCAGCCGGTGTCCAGGGTGGTCGAGGCGTAGGTGTTGTGGGTGGAATCACACAGGCCGGGTTCTTCCGCGCCAGCGTAGTTGTGCTGGCCGGAGGTCGAGACGGGTTCGAAGTCGGCGACCCGGTTGTAGATCCACCCCTCCCCGGTGGAGTTGCCGAGGACGCCGTCGAAGGTGTCCATCGCCCGATCCGGGACGAAGACCTGAAGCGAGTAGGCGGCCACGAAGTAGGGGCCGTTCGACAAGTCGCCAGACCCATTGGAGAACTTCGTCGGGAAGCGACTTCCGCTGTCATTGATGCCGCTCAAGGTCATCGCGTACTGGTCGGTGACCGCACCCGCACGGGCATAGGTACACGTGCCCGAATTGATCGCGGACCTGTCCTCGGAGATGTACAGAGCACCATTAGGAAGCGCGCCTGACTGGTAGAAGTTGGTGCCGCAGCTCATGACGTAATGCTCGATGTCACCTCCGGGGAACGGGGTGGCCGAGGCGGCGCCGGGTCCGGCAAAGAAGAGGTCCTCTTTGAAGGTGATCGGCTGAGCCAAGGGCTCCGACCCCATCGACGGGGTGGAGATCCCGAACCCGAAGACCACGGAGCGTCCGCGCAGCGACGGCTCCGGCCCGGTTCCATCCGGGTCGAAGTAGGTGGTGCCGCCACTGTGCAGCACGGTCTTGTTGAGGTCGTATTTGAACGCCGCCGAGATGTCGAAGGTCTCAGTGACCTTGTCGGACGGCACAGCGTTGGGAGTGGACTGCGGGTCGGTGGTGCCATTGCCGCCGGTGATCTCAGTGTTGGTCGCGTAGGCGACCGCAGTGGAGGTGAACGTGGAGCCGTTTGCAGACGGCTGCACATCGACATCGAACTGCAGCAGCTTGGCAGTGCCTGAGTCGGTCCACGTACCCAAGTTGCACACGAAAGTGATCGACCCGTCGGCATTGTTGGTGACCCGCGAGGTGGGCGGGGCAGTGCCGTTGCAGCTGGCCGGCAGCGAGCCGCCCTTGATGATCGCACCGTCGGCCGGGGTGATGGTCTGCACCACAACCACATCGCTGAGCGTGCCGGCCAGCCCGCCTTCGGGGTTGGACGCAGACACCGCCCACAGGAAGTTCACTGTGTCTTGCGCCCGTACCACGTCGTCGGTCTTGGAGCAGTCATCGCCGGGGGCATGGCTGGTGGGGCAGTTGGAGTCCGGGTCGGTCGCAAATGGTGCCGAGCCAGTGAACGGCCCGCCGCCCCAGGTGCCCAGCTGCACGACCCACTGCGGCCGTACGGCGGCGTCAACGCTGGTTCCGGCCGTCGCAATGGACGCCGAGCGACCCACGTTCGGCGCACCGAAGCGCGTGACCTCGTTGTCACTGCCGCCCTCAGTGATGGTGTGCCCGGACGGGGCCTGCACCTCCACCCGCCACGGACCGCCGGTGGTCACACCGGTGAACGAATAGAGCCCACTGGCATCAGACGTGGTCGTGGCGATTTCGGCTCCGCCTGAATCGAGCAGCCGCACCGTCACCGACCCCATTCCGGGCTCGGTGGAGTCATTGGTGCCGTCGGCATCGACATCGAGCCACACCACCCCGTTGATCTCGTCGGCAGCTGCCGCCGACGCGCCAGCCGCAGCCGGCAGGACCGGCCCGCTCAGCAGGTTCACCCCGGGCAGCGCCAACGGCACCGCGTAAGCAGGCAGCGCACCAAAGGTGAGCGCCGCGCTCAGGGCCGCGATCACGCCCACTCGCGCCGAAACCCACCTGCCCGACCGTCGAAATAGCTTCATTGCAGCTTCCCCTCCACAGCGCCGCATCTGCGGTGCTTTGCCCCTAGCTCGCCGAAGGTCATCGACGACCCTTGTGTTACTTCTGTAATAGAGGACGGCGTTTCCCGCGATCGATCACGCGGAGGCACGCGAAAAATTGCTGCTGCACCTCATGGATCGCGCAGATCAGGGCCGGCGGGCGACCAGAAGACTCGGTTCCCGCAGCTCGTGCGCTCACTTCACCGCAGGCGCACCTCGCCGATCGATCACGCGAAAGGACCAGCCGGTCGCCTCACGGCGTCGGCGAGGGCACGGTGGACGGCAACACCACCGGCGGCTCCCACCAAGACACCCCAGACTGCGACGGCACCCCACCCGTCGGGAAGGACGCCGGCGGGGTGAACGACGGCACCGGCACCAAAGTCGGCAACACCACCGGCGGCTCCCACCAAGACGGCTGCGGTGGCAAGGGCGGGTCATCGGCGGGCGTGCTCGTTGGGGTCGGATGCCCTCCCCCTGAGGACGTTGCGGACGGCGCCGGGGCGGTGCTGATCGGGGAGGGCGGTGCTGACAGCGTGGGTGCGGCGCTGGGCACTTGATGAGTCGGCACTGGCTCAACCGGCCTCGCTGAAGCGGCCGGCTGACTGCCAACTGAAGGCGGCTCAGCCGGCCCGCTGGGCATCTCCGTCGATGGCCTGGCCGTGGGAGATGTACTGGAGTGAGGTGCGGTGTTCGACAACGGAGACTCGGTTCCGCGCAGACCGCCTGGAAGGGCACTCTCGACAGTGTCGATTTGAACTGCCCCGAATGCCAGGATGACGGTGGCGCAAATCGTCGCTATACCTCCGATGACCGACGCCGCGGTCGCCAGCCCCGGTGGCCGTCTGTCCTCGCTGAGCGACGCGGCGGCACGCCACGGCAACGTCAATACCCATGGCCCGACGGCTACCAACAGAGCAGATCCGAGATGCCTAGCGATGGACCCGACTTCGAGCAGCGCGTCTCGGCATTCCCGACAACTCAACACGTGTTGCTCGACGGTGATCGCATCTGCCTTACTGGCCTTGCGCAGGGAGTACGCCGGGAGCAGATGTGCAGGGTGCTCACTCCCGGCCGCGCCCACATACTGCGCCAAGTAGGCCGCACGGAAGCCATCACGTGCGCGCAGCGCCAACTGCGAGACCGCGCCCGGGCGCATCCCGAGCTCTTCAGCAACTTCGACGCGGTTGTGCTGTTCGACATATACCAGCCACAGCACCTGCTGCCAGCGCTGCGGAATCGATGCAAACGCCCCCCGAACCAAGGGGGCCTCCAGCGTGTGTTCATACAAATCGGCTGACTGAGACCTGTCGGCTGCTACTGACTCCTGCGGGATCTCTCGGCGGCCGCGGTACACGTCCACCGCGGCATTCCGAACCATCCGTAGGAGGTAGGGACGCAACGGCCCGGTCGGGCCCGCACCTTTCAGAAGGCCCGCGAGAAGGCGCTCAAAGACGTCGCTGGTCAGGTCCTCGGCATCGGCCGGCCCGACGAGATGTGCGGCAAAGCCGAACACGACGCTGCGGTAGGCCCCGACGATCTCGGTGAATGCACCCGCATCTCCCCCGCGCACCTTCGCCAAGCACTCAGCCTCTAGCTTCAGGTCGCTCCCGATGACGCCGCCCTCGCGTGTGCGCATCAGCTGTCCCCCCATCTGGGGGAAGATCCGGTGTCGCCACACCAGCGCGATGGCGACTCACCCAAGCGAGCCGTATGCCCCCAATCTCATACGTCTCCTAACGGAGCAGACGTGGAAAGGCACGGTCCATCACGCGCAACGGCGCTGGTTTTTCTAACCTTCCCGAATGGCCCCTCTGAGCCCGCAGCCAGGCGCCCCGCCGCGCCGACACCGAGCCCCTCTCAGTGCGACCGCGTGCCTCAGCGGCACGCTCACGCGTGATGGCAACGCCTGAACTGCGTCACCAATAAGACAGGAGGTAACACGGCATGCAAGACCGCATAACTGCATACGGAGTGCCGGCGCAGAATCGTCTGGGTGCGCCCGACGACCCGCCCACGCACCAAACCAGCACCGCGCACAGCGCGAACATCACTGAATGCCTGACCTCATTGCAGTTCGGGCTCCTGGAGGACCTTCAACACATCGTCAGCTCCTCTCGCAGGCAATCCGAACCACACTGGAACCACACCGCCATCCTGGGAGATCTTCCTCGCCGGTTCCGCCCCCAATATGACGTCGGGTTCACCTTCCGGCTCGCAGCAGTCGGATTCGAGCTCGTTGGACAGGCCAGCTTCGGGCCAATGACTCCCCGCTGCCCTGCGCAAGCCTTCCTCGCAGAGTGGGTACTCAAGCAGTGGCTTCTCATCAAATCCCTCGGCGGCGCCGACCCCCCGACTGCTGGCGAAATGGCCGAGGAGCTCGGGCTCGTCGGCCCGACCACCTCGTTCGACCCGGCGCTTCGCGGGGCGCCTCACGACTGGTTTCAGGCCAGCCCGCAATTCTCCCACCCTAATCAGCAGCACTACCCATGGCGCCCAGCTCCGGCGTGACAGGCGATGCCCACAGACGTCTTCTCCAAAGAGGTACGACGCTTCGAGCGACCGACGCCCGTCGGTCGGAAGGTCGGTGTCCGGCCACGGCACGACGCCATCGAAGCAGTTGCGGGCGAGCGGCATCGTCGTCGCTGGCCGAGACAGGGGGACGGATGACCAAGATCACTAACGCAGCTGCGGGACTCCGCAATCGACACACCCCACTCGATGAGGCCTTCGCGCTGCTGGAGCGCGGGGTTCTGAGCGATCAGGCGGCTGTTCTGTCCAGTCGAGACGTCCCCACTGAGCCCGACTGGGCCGCGCTTGCCGTGTTCAGCGCTCTCCCCGCGCGGTACCGCGCCGACTACGACCTGGACTTCCTACGCAACCTCACCATCACCGCACTACGGATGGTGATGGATTGGGAGAGCGGGACCGTTCACGCAACGACCCTCGCCGAGTTTATTCTCAGCCGATGGCTGCTGGACGCTGCGCTTGGCCTCGTTGATCTCGACCCCGCTGGTCACATCCTTCACAGGTATCGGTACGCTGCCGCGCTTGGACTGGTCGACATGCCCTACCCGGGCCGGACTTACTCCTGGCGACTCTCAGACCCTTGGGGCGAGGCATGGGATCTGAACTCGATCTGGGTTCCACCTCAACAATGGTTCGACAACCCCATGGGCCAACAGCGGGCGACACGTCTAGCACACCGCTGAACTGCGGCGCCCGCCCCGGACGGGGCCCTGGTTCCGCGCGTCTTGGGTCACGCGCGAAACCAAGGGCCGCCGCGGGCAAGGCCCCGACGGCATCGGTCAACACTGGCTCACCAATAGGGGCGATTCGTGGACCGGTGGGCCGTCCCCTCCGAGTCAGCCTGCAGATGCCCACTACTGAGAATCAGCTCACGCCGTCTGCAGCTTCCTCGATAACCAAGACGTCGATGGCACCGATCTATCACGCGAACACCCCGTCGGAGCCCAAGCCGAGAGGCGTGCGGATTGAGGACTGTCGGCTCGCCTGCGCCTTTCTGGTCATCTGGGGTCGACTGTTTCCTCATCACGCGGCTGCGCGTGATGAATCGCGACCACCAACGTCTCTATAGGTGAGTCGGAGAAGCGCAGGCCGGGCATGGCTCGGGCAGCGCCGAGAGCCCGATGTGTGAAGCGACTCGCGTACGCCATCATGGCCTGCGCGAGTTGGCGCCGATGCGATCCTTCGCATTGGCCCCGGCCCTGGACCGAGGCGGCGGAACAGGGCCCGTTCGTGGTCGGCACCTCCCCGGAGTGGGGTAGCCCGCTAGGTTCGAGCCGACTCCCATTACCGGGCAGAGCGTCCCCGATGCGAGCCGATCACGCGGCCTTCTTTCGTAGACGGGTCCGCGCTTGTCGGCACGGTTGGCGACAGAGTGGGCAACACCGACACCGACACCGACGGCGACGGCGACGGCGACGGAGACAAAGTGGGCAACACCGACACCGACGGCGACGGAGACAAAGTGGGCAACACCGACACCGACGGCGACGGAGACAAAGTGGGCAACACCGACACCGACGGCGAC